>CBDCRJ010000002.1:0-3777722 GCA_965221025.1 Dehalococcoidia bacterium | reverse complement strand
TTTCCAGATTCAATTTTGGTAATCCTCCTAATTCCGAAAATCCTGATTCAGACTGGCTCCGTTGGCGGGTATTTCATATCGTGATATAATCCTTTGCAATCGGGGGCAGGAGTGTCTTTCGCCACCGCCAATGGGCATCGGGCGCGCCGCCGCCGGAAAACAACAGAATCCGGTACACTTCAAGTCAGGAGGATTACTGTGGACAAAGGTAATACGGTCATCGACGCGGGCCCCATAGAGTTCGCAATGAGCTACCGGGCGGAAATCATGGACGACCAGGGCCTGTGCCTCCAGGTCTATTCGGAAGTCGACGGCAAGGATACCGAGATACTGCGCTTCGACTGCTTCGACCAAGCCCCCCATTATCACTACGGGCCGGAGAACCACAACATCCGGCTACACTTGGACAAGACCACTGCCGGCAACCCCTTCGGCTGGACGATAGGCAACCTTCGCGACAACCTGTCGCAGATGGTCCGCCGCTCCGGATACGAAGACCTCGCCTCCGACTTGGAAGCGTCGCCCATCTCCGGCGAGAAGATGGATGAGGTCGAGGCCACCGGCCGCCGCATGTCCTTGGAGGGCCGCCGCACGGTGCATCACATGATGCCCGAGATGCTGGACGGCGACAAGGTCGTGGTCGGCAACCTGAAGTTCGGTTTGGAGTACCGCCACCTGCCCCAGATTAACGACGAGGGCATGGCCATCCACGTGCTGAGCGACATCGCCGGTCAGGAAGTGGAGCTGCTGGCGTTCGACTGCTTCCAGAACGGCCCGCACTACCACTACGGCCCCCGCAACCAGGACATCCGGATTTACTGGGACGTCACCACCTCCGGCGAGACCCTGAGCTGGACCCTCGACCAGTTCAAGCAGGGCAAGCTCAAGAGCATGATTGCCCGCGCCGGCTACCCCACCATCGCCAACGACGTGGACGAGGAACTGGTGCAGGCCATGTTGCCGGCCATCGAAGGGCGTTGCATGGATCTGGTCGCCCTGAACACCGAGAGCAAGCCCGCCAACGACCAGCGCAAGACCAAGGCCGAGCTGATTGCCGAGCTGGAAGAACTGCGCGTGAAGGCAGGCGCCCGCTAACCCCCATCCGCGCGCTGCGGCCCCACGGCAAGCACGAACGGCCCGGAAATGCTCCGGGCCGTTTGATTTTTTGGGCGCTGTCATTCCCCGGTTGAATGCTTTTGGCCCATGAGTTAGCATCGCGGCATGGCAAGCAAACAGGAAGACTTTCAGAACCGGGCATTAGCCCTGCTCCTTACCGAGCTGGGGATAGAGGCCGACTTCGAGCAGCGCGACGGACGCAAGCGGATGGATGTCGTCGCCCAAGTCGATGGCCTGCGCGTTGTCCTCGAGGCGGAAACCGGGTTCCACCGCAAGGCCCAAGCCATCAAGGACGCCGACGCCCGTCTGCGTCAGCGGCTTGCTACTGTTGTCTTCGCCGTTTGCTATCCCGACGGCGTAACCGAAGACAATCTGGCCGAAGCGACGCTGACCTGGACCCTCCGAGTCAAGCCGGGAGAGCCGTCCGGCGACTGGTCTACGGGCGGCGTAGCGCAGTTGGCCCAAGCGGTCCAGCAGGCCCCGCGTTCGCTGAGCGGGGCCGACGTGGCGGCGCGGTTGCTCTCCGATGGCCTGGATGAAGTGGTGCAGCGGCTTAAGACACCCGTCCGCCGGGAGTTGGCCCAAGCCCTCGACTTGCCCGCCACCAAGCCGGGAAGCGGGCAACAGAGCGACGGCTATTTCGTGGCCGCCAAGCGTGGAATGCTGGTGGCGGCTACGGCAATGCTGTTCCATCACCGGGTGCAGGGCTACCTGCCGACTGAACGCCCCGGCGATTACGATGGCGACTGGCCCCCAGCCAGCGCCACCGCCTGCGCCGAGCAGGACGCGGCGATTAACGCCTACCGCGAGGCGTGGCGCGGCATCCTCGCCGTGGACTACCGCCCGGTGTTCGAGACCGGCAGGGCGGCGCTGGCCGCCCTTGCGGCAGACCCCGATACCGGACAGGCAGTGCGCCATCTGGCTGAGGTGGTGACGCGGGTCTCGGAGCGGGTGGCCGGTCTCCGTCATGATTTGCTGGGGCGCATCTTTCACCGGGTGCTGGACACCGCCCGCTACGACGGCTCGTTCTACACCTCCACCGCCGCCGCGGTGCTGCTGGCCTCGCTAGCTATCCGCGAGCAGGATGCCGACTGGGCCGACCCCAACGCCGTCGCATCGCTGCGAATCTGCGATCCTGCCTGCGGCACCGGGACGCTGCTGATGGCCGCCGCCGAGCGCATCCGCGACCTGCGCAACGCCGCCGGACGCATCGACCCTGACGACGAAGAGGCCCTCGGCCTGACGCTGGTCGAAGATGTCCTTTGGGGCTACGACGTCAATCTGACGGCGACCCACATGGCGGCCAGCACCCTGGGGATGCTGTCGCCCACCACCAGATTCAGCCGCATGAACATCCACCGGGCCCTGCTCGGCGTGTTCGATGGCGAGACTTACCTCGGCTCCCTGGACTTCCTCTCCGGGCAAGCGCGGCTGGCCGCTTGGCCGTCCCCCACGCAGCAAGTGGAGAGCGGGCAAGGAACGGCGGAACCACCCCCGCCGATGGACCTGGTGATTATGAACCCGCCCTTTACCCGCGACAGCCTGCGCCACGACCAGTTCAGCCGCGCCGACGAACTGGCCATCAAGCAGCGGGAAAAGGAGGTGCTGGAAGGGCAGCCGCATCGCGCCGCCGCCCGCCTGCACTCCTCCGGCGGAGCTTTCACGGTGTTAGCCGAGAAAATGCTCAAGGACGACACGGGTACGCTGGCCTTAATCCTGCCTTCAGTAGTTCCTACCTGCCCCCGGTAATCTGGAGTTGCGCAGATACCTGGCCCAACGCTTTCACATCGACACTATCGTCAGTTCCCACGACCCCAAACGGATTTTCTTTTCGGAAAACACCAGCATCGGCGAGGTTCTGCTGATCTGCCGCTGTTGGAGCGGCGATGACCCCAAGCCGCCCACCCGCGTAGTCAACCTGGCCCGGAACCCGGCGACGCCGCTGGAATCCCTGGCCACCGCCGCAAGGATCGAGCGGGCTAGCGAAATCGGCGGACAGGTTTCCCGTGACTTCACGATGCAGCAAGTGGACGCCGGGCGCATAGCCCGCGGCGACTGGTTTGCCGTCAACTTCCTGTCGCCGTTCCTGGTAGGGGCATACCGGACGGTCAGCGAAGGAAACCCGGCGTTGGTTCCGACCGTGCCATTGAGCAGCCTGGCCGACATTGGCCCGGCAGGGCAACGGATACGCGACGCCTACACCAACTCCGGAACTGCCAACTCAATCGGGCCGCCGCGCGCTCTGGTATCACAAGACCGACGTCACGCAGTCGATGGGGGCGCAGACCGACGTTTACATCGAGCCGAAAGAATCCAAGCGCCACTTGGCCGACAGCTATTGGGAGCAGCGCAGCCAACTGCTACTGCCCCACCGGCTCCGGCTGAACGTGGCGCGGGTTGCCGCGGTGATGCTGCCGGAGCGGGCCGTCGGCTCCATCTGGACGCCCTGCCGTCCCCATGACACCGAAATATCCAAAGCACTGTGCCTGTACCTGAACTCCACCCCCGGCCTGCTGTCCCTATTAGGCCCACGGGACAATCGGGTGCCGTCATACCCGTCGTTCTCGCTGGACACGCTGCGCTCGCTGGCGGTTCCCGACTTCACCGCTCTGGGCGACGCGGAGCGCGATATGATGGGCAGTTGGTTCGACTGGCTGCAAAACGAAACCCTGCAACCATTCCCCCAAATGCACGAGGACCCGGTGCGCCGCCGGATAGACGACGTGGTGGTCCAGGCGTTGGGGGTTGGATGGCGAATGGGTGGCGACGATACGGCGGGGAGCTGGCGAGGGAGCCGTCGGTTACGGACGGGGGCGGGGCGGAGTAGGGGAATGTGTTGGAAGGGGATTATTTCGCAGAGTAAACGGCGGGCAATTACCGGCGGGCTCGGCCAGTGGAATGGTTGTTCCCCGGCAGATGGGCCCTATTGCTCGGATTCGCCAGCTAGAAACCGCTCCTTCCCCGGACGCCGGAAGTCGAGCGGTTTCTAGCTGGCGAATCCGAGCAATAGGGCCCATCTGCCGGGAGGTCGTCTGGTATATGGTACTGGCTGCGCTACGAGCAAGGAAGTTAAGAGAGCTAGGACGTGAGGAAGGACTCGAGGAAGGACGTCGAGCAAGGACGTCGAGGAAGGACTCGAGCTAGGACGTGAGGAAGGGCGTCGAGGAACGGCGCAAACGAGAAAACGAGGCTTACGAGAGGTTTGGCGTTGAAGTGAACGGCGTCGTCATGCTTCCCCGGACGCCGGAAGTCGAGCGGTTTCTAGCTGGCGAATCCGAGCAATAGGGCCCATCTGCCGGGGAACAACCATTCCACTGGCCGAGCCCGCCGGTAATTGCCCGCCGTTTACTCTGCGAAATAATCCCCTTCCAACACATTCCCCTACTCCGCCCCGCCCCCGTCCGTAACCGACGGCTCCCTCGCCAGCTCCCGCCGTATCGTCGCCACCCATTCGCCATCCAACCCCAACGCCTGGACCACCGCATCGTCTATCCGGCGGCGCACCGGGTCCTCGTGCATTTGGGGGAATGGTTGCAGGGTTTCGTTTTGCAGCCAGTCGAACCAACTGCCCATCATATCGCGCTCCGCGTCGCCCAGAGCGGTGAAGTCGGGAACCGCCAGCGAGCGCAGCGTGTCCAGCGAGAACGACGGGTATGACGGCTTGCGGTTGTCGCGCGCTCCCAGCAGGGACAGCAGGCCGGGCGTGGAGTTCAGGTACAAGCACAAGGCCTTGGCAATGTCGGTGTCATGGGTGCGGCAGGGCGTCCAGATGGAGCCGACGGCCCGCTCCGGCAGCATGACCACGGCGGCTCGCGCCAAAGGCAGCCAAAGCCGGTGGGGCAGCAGCAGTTGGCTGCGCTGCTCCCAATAGCTGTCGGCCAAGTGGCGCTTGGATTCTTTCGGCTCGATGTAAACGTCGGTCTGCGCCCCCATCGACTGCGTGACGTCGGTCTTGTGATACCAGAGCGCGCGGCGGCCCGATTGAGTTGGCAGTTCCGAGTTGGTGTAGGCGTCGCGTATCCGTTGCCCTGCCGGGCCAATGTCGGCCAGGCTGCTCAATGGCACGGTCGGAACCAACGCCGGGTTTCCTTCGCTGACCGTCCGGTATGCCCATACCAGGAACGGCGACAGGAAGTTGACGGCAAACCAGTCGCCGCGGGCTATGCGCCCGGCGTCCACTTGCTGCACCGTGAAGTCACGGGAAACCTCTCCGCCGATTTCGCTAGCCCGCTCGATCCTTGCGGCGGTGTCCAGCGCTTCCAGCGGAGTCGCCGGGTTTCTGGCCAAGTTCACCACCCGGGTCGGCGGCTTCGGCCCGTCGCCCCTCCACCGGCGGCAGACCAACAGCACTTCTCCAATGCTGGTGTTCTCAGAGAAGAAGATGCGCTTCGCATCATGGGAACTGACGATAGTGTCGATGTGAAAGCGTTGGGCCAGGTATCTGCGCAACTCCAGATTACCGGGGGCAGTAGGAACTACTGAAGGCAGGATTAAGGCCAGCGTACCCGTGTCGTCCTTGAGCATTTTCTCGGCTAACACCGTGAAAGCTCCGCCGGAGGAGTGCAGGCGGGCGGCGGCGCGATGCGGCTGCCCTTCCAGCACCTCCTTTTCCCGCTGCTTGATGGCCAGTTCGTCGGCGCGGCTGAACTGGTCGTGGCGCAGGCTGTCGCGGGTAAAGGGCGGGTTCATAATCACCAGGTCCATCGGCGGGGGTGGTTCCGCCGTTCCTTGCCCGCTCTCCACTTGCTGCGTGGGGGACGGCCAAGCGGCCAGCCGCGCTTGCCCGGAGAGGAAGTCCAGGGAGCCGAGGTAAGTCTCGCCATCGAACACGCCGAGCAGGGCCCGGTGGATGTTCATGCGGCTGAATCTGGTGGTGGGCGACAGCATCCCCAGGGTGCTGGCCGCCATGTGGGTCGCCGTCAGATTGACGTCGTAGCCCCAAAGGACATCTTCGACCAGCGTCAGGCCGAGGGCCTCTTCGTCGTCAGGGTCGATGCGTCCGGCGGCGTTGCGCAGGTCGCGGATGCGCTCGGCGGCGGCCATCAGCAGCGTCCCGGTGCCGCAGGCAGGATCGCAGATTCGCAGCGATGCGACGGCGTTGGGGTCGGCCCAGTCGGCATCCTGCTCGCGGATAGCTAGCGAGGCCAGCAGCACCGCGGCGGCGGTGGAGGTGTAGAACGAGCCGTCGTAGCGGGCGGTGTCCAGCACCCGGTGAAAGATGCGCCCCAGCAAATCATGACGGAGACCGGCCACCCGCTCCGAGACCCGCGTCACCACCTCAGCCAGATGGCGCACTGCCTGTCCGGTATCGGGGTCTGCCGCAAGGGCGGCCAGCGCCGCCCTGCCGGTCTCGAACACCGGGCGGTAGTCCACGGCGAGGATGCCGCGCCACGCCTCGCGGTAGGCGTTAATCGCCGCGTCCTGCTCGGCGCAGGCGGTGGCGCTGGCTGGGGGCCAGTCGCCATCGTAATCGCCGGGGCGTTCAGTCGGCAGGTAGCCCTGCACCCGGTGATGGAACAGCATTGCCGTAGCCGCCACCAGCATTCCACGCTTGGCGGCCACGAAATAGCCGTCGCTCTGTTGCCCGCTTCCCGGCTTGGTGGCGGGCAAGTCGAGGGCTTGGGCCAACTCCCGGCGGACGGGTGTCTTAAGCCGCTGCACCACTTCATCCAGGCCATCGGAGAGCAACCGCGCCGCCACGTCGGCCCCGCTCAGCGAACGCGGGGCCTGCTGGACCGCTTGGGCCAACTGCGCTACGCCGCCCGTAGACCAGTCGCCGGACGGCTCTCCCGGCTTGACTCGGAGGGTCCAGGTCAGCGTCGCTTCGGCCAGATTGTCTTCGGTTACGCCGTCGGGATAGCAAACGGCGAAGACAACAGTAGCAAGCCGCTGACGCAAGCGGGCGTCGGCGTCCTTGATGGCTTGGGCCTTGCGGTGGAACCCGGTTTCCGCCTCGAGGACAACGCGCAGGCCATCGACTTGGGCGACGACATCCATCCGCTTGCGTCCGTCGCGCTGCTCGAAGTCGGCCTCTATCCCCAGCTCGGTAAGGAGCAGGGCTAATGCCCGGTTCTGAAAGTCTTCCTGTTTGCTTGCCATGCCGCGATGCTAACTCATGGGCCAAAAGCATTCAACCGGGGAATGACAGCGCCCAAAAAATCAAACGGCCCGGAGCATTTCCGGGCCGTTCGTGCTTGCCGTGGGGCCGCAGCGCGCGGATGGGGGTTAGCGGGCGCCTGCCTTCACGCGCAGTTCTTCCAGCTCGGCAATCAGCTCGGCCTTGGTCTTGCGCTGGTCGTTGGCGGGCTTGCTCTCGGTGTTCAGGGCGACCAGATCCATGCAACGCCCTTCGATGGCCGGCAACATGGCCTGCACCAGTTCCTCGTCCACGTCGTTGGCGATGGTGGGGTAGCCGGCGCGGGCAATCATGCTCTTGAGCTTGCCCTGCTTGAACTGGTCGAGGGTCCAGCTCAGGGTCTCGCCGGAGGTGGTGACGTCCCAGTAAATCCGGATGTCCTGGTTGCGGGGGCCGTAGTGGTAGTGCGGGCCGTTCTGGAAGCAGTCGAACGCCAGCAGCTCCACTTCCTGACCGGCGATGTCGCTCAGCACGTGGATGGCCATGCCCTCGTCGTTAATCTGGGGCAGGTGGCGGTACTCCAAACCGAACTTCAGGTTGCCGACCACGACCTTGTCGCCGTCCAGCATCTCGGGCATCATGTGATGCACCGTGCGGCGGCCCTCCAAGGACATGCGGCGGCCGGTGGCCTCGACCTCGTCCATCTTCTCGCCGGAGATGGGCGACGCTTCCAAGTCGGAGGCGAGGTCTTCGTATCCGGAGCGGCGGACCATCTGCGACAGGTTGTCGCGAAGGTTGCCTATCGTCCAGCCGAAGGGGTTGCCGGCAGTGGTCTTGTCCAAGTGCAGCCGGATGTTGTGGTTCTCCGGCCCGTAGTGATAATGGGGGGCTTGATCGAAGCAGTCGAAGCGCAGTATCTCGGTATCCTTGCCGTCGACTTCCGAATAGACCTGGAGGCACAGGCCCTGGTCGTCCATGATTTCCGCCCGGTAGCTCATTGCGAACTCTATGGGGCCCGCGTCGATGACCGTATTACCTTTGTCCACAGTAATCCTCCTGACTTGAAGTGTACCGGATTCTGTTGTTTTCCGGCGGCGGCGCGTCCGATGCCCATTGGCGGCGGCGAAAGACACTCCTGCCCCCGATTGCAAAGGATTATATCACGATATGAAATACCCGCCAACGGAGCCAGTCTGAATCAGGATTTTCGAGATTTGGAAGATTACCAAAATTGAATCCGGAAAATCCTTCAATGCTGCGAATCCTGATTCAGACAATTAAGGTATACTCCCACCCTGAAAGAGCGGATTTTCTGGCCCCCGGATTTTCTGGTTCAAGGAGTTGGTCGATGCGAGCGTTGGTGCTGGAGGAATTCGGCGGGCCGCTGCTGATGAAGGAGTTGCCCACCCCGGAAATCGGCCCCTATGAAGCGCTGGTGCGGGTGCGCAACGTCGGCGTCTGCGGCACCGACCTGAAAATCCGGGCCGGGCGGATGGGCTTGGACGTGCTGCCGTTGATTATGGGACATGAGGTGGCCGGAGAAGTGGCCGAGGTCGGCTCGGAAGTGCGCGGCTTCGCGCCCGGCGACCGTGTGACTGTGGCCTTCTACGTGACCTGCGGGCGCTGCCGCTACTGCCGCGAGGGGCGCGACACTCTCTGCGACGACGTCCGGCAGCACGGCTTCAGTATGGACGGCGGGATGGCCGATTACATGAAGACGCCGGGCGTGAACCTGTGCAAGGTGCCCGACAACGTGCCGCTGGAACGGGCCTGCATCCTGGCCGACGCGGTGGCGACGTCGTACCATGCGGTGACCAAGCGGGCGCAGGTGCGGCCCGGCATGACCGTGGCGCTGGTCGGCGTCGGCGGCGTGGGCCTGCACGCCCTGCAGATGGCCCGGCTGGCCGGGGCCCGCACCATCGCGGTTGACATAAACGACGCACGGCTGGGCTTGGCCCAAGAGTTGGGGGCCGACGAGTTGGTGGACGCCCGCCGGGGGCCGTTCGACGAGGCCGTGAAGGAACTGACCGGCGGCGAGGGCGCGGACGTGGTGATGGAGTTCGTTTCCAACAACGACACCCTGCCGCACAGCTACCGCAGCCTGCGCAAGGCGGGGCGGCTGGTGTTCGTCGGCTACACGCCGGGGCTGCCCATTGAGGTCATGCCCCACGAACTGGTGCGCGGCGAGTTCGAGATATTCGGCTCCCGCGCCACCACCAAGCAGGAACTGCAGGACACTATGGACCTGGTGGCCCAAGGCCGCATCACGCCGATAATCGACAAGTCCTTCTCGCTGGAGAACGTCGAGGACGCCTTCGACGCCCTCCGCAACGGAGAGTCGTTGGGGCGGAACGTGATTGCGGTGTAGGGGAGGCGCAGGGCAGGAGTGGCCTATATTCCGTCTTCCTAGGGGGTCCACGGGGCTGGATGGTCTTGGGGAGGACCACCCGGAGTTGGGCCTTGGGAAGTATCACTTGGCACTGGAGCTTCCCGGCGGTTAGGGGTTGGGACGGCGGCGGAGTTGCTCTTCCAGTTGGCGGATGCGGGCTTCGGCAGCTTGGCGGGCGGCTTCGGCGGCGCGGCGGGCGGCGCGCTCTTCCAGGTCGGTGGTGAGGTAACGCTGGCCCACCGGGTCCCAGAAGCGCAGTTCGCCCCCTTCCCAGCACAGGTCCAGGTTCAGCGCGAGGCTGCGGCCCCAGTAATGCCCTTCGTCCGTCCGGTATACGGGGATGGGTTGATACCGGCCATCCACCAGCATATCGCCGGCCAGAGGCGCGCTATGGTGTTGGCCGCCGGAGGGATCGAAACGCCAGTATTCGGGGACGCCCATAGCGGCGTAGTCTCTCCGCTTGACGGTCTCGTCGCGGCTTCCCGTGCTTTCCGAGGCCACTTCCAGCACGAAGTCCGGCGGCTTGCCCTGCTCCGGGATGAGGTAGCCTTTGCGGGCGTAGTTGGCCGCCGGGTCGACGTTGAAGGCAATGAGCAAGTCGGGATACCGCACGCCCTCGTAACTTTCAGTAGGAATCAGGGCGGCGGCCACCTCGCTGGTGATAACAGTGGTGTGCAGGTTCCCGAAGTGGTCGGCCAAAGCGCCGGGGTAGCCTGGGAAATTGACGTTGTAATAGGCGGTCATTTCTTCCGGCGGCGGGTCAGGGAACTGGATGATGTCCCCGGCGCCTGGCGCCGGGGCGGCAGCGCGCCTGGTGGTCATAGCGGGCCTCCGCGGGCGGAAAGTAGGGTGGCGGCATTATACTCCAGGCCATCGGCAGATCAAAGCACAGGGTTATGGAGTAGCTGTTCTCAACGGCAGCCACTGGCATTGCCATTACAGGATTAAAGCGCCAATCATGCCGAGAAGACTACCTGCTAAAAGTCCTCTGCAGTTAGAACGCGATTGCCTTGGGAAATCCAGCCTGCCTTTCCGGCGGCTAGGGGTTGGGACGGCGGCGGAGTTCCTCCTCCAGCCGACGGATGCGGGCTTCGGCAGCATCTCGGGCGGCTTCGGCAGCTTGGCGGGCGGCTTCGGCGGCGCGGCGGGCGGCGTGCTCTTCCTCGTAAGTGGTCAGGTAGCTCCGGCCCACCGGGTCCCAGAAGCGCAATTTGCCCGCCTCCCAGCACAGGTCCAGGTTCAGCACGAGGCTGCGGCCCCAGAAGTGGCCCTCGTCCGACCGGCTGATTGGGATGGGTTGATACCGGCCGTCCACCAGCCGGTCGCCGGCCAAGTGGGCGCGGTGGAAGCGGCCGCCGGTGTGGTCGAAGCGCCAGTATTCGGGGACGCCCATGGCGGCGTAGTCATCCCTCTTGATGGTCTCATCGCGGCGCCCGGTGCTTTCGGAAGCCACCTCCAACACGAAGTCCGGCGGCTTGCCCTGCTCCGGAATGAGGTAACCGTTGCGGGTCAGGCTGGCTTCTAGGTCGGCGTTGAAGGCTATCAGCAGGTCGGGATACCGCACGCCCTCATAGCTTTCGGTGGGAATCAGGGCTGCGGCTATCTCGCTGGTGATAATGGTGGTTTCCGGGCTGCCGAAGTGAGCGGCCAGGGAACCGGGATAGCCCGGGTAATTCACGCGGTAGTAAGCAGTCAATTCTTCAGGCGGCGGGTCGGGGAACTTTAAGATGTCCGGTGCCCCCGGCTGCGGGGCTGCAACGCGCTTGGTGGTCATGGCGGGCCTCCGCGGGCGGTAGGCATTATGGCAGGATTATACCCCGGGAAGGGGCCATATCAAAGCGCGGGGTTATCGGGTAGTATTCTCAAAATAGGCATCCTTGGCATTGTCATTACAGGGTGAAAATGCCAATCCGGCAAGGAGAAGCAGCATGGAAATCGGCGTGTCGATGCCGCGCATTCCCGACGGGCCTGGACTCAAGCAATTCGTGCAGACGGCGGAGGACCTGGGGTTCGAGTCGGTGCTGGTGGGCGACCACATCGTGCTGCCCACCGGCGGCACTACGCAGTACCCCTATACGCCGTCGGGCGGGTTTTCGCGCCCGGCGGACGATCCGTTTCTGGAGACTATGACCCTGCTGGGCTACCTGGCCGCCTGCACCAGTCGCATCAAGCTGGGCAGCACCGTGCTAATCCTGCCCTACCGCAACCCGGTGGTGCAGGCCAAGATGTTCGCCTCGCTAGACGTGCTGACCGAGGGTAGGATGATTTGCGGCGTGGGCGTCGGCTGGCTGGAAAAGGAGTTCGAGGTGCTGGGACTCGACTACGCTGACCGAGGCCCCATGACCGACGAGTTCTTGGAGATTTTCAAGGCGCTGTGGACCGAGAGCGAGCCGGAACATCACGGAAAGTATTACCAGTTCGACGGCATCCAGTTCTACCCCAAGCCAGTGCAGCAGCCCCACATTCCCATCTGGGTAGGCGGACACACCCGAGCCGCCCTGCGCCGCACCGCCAAGTACGGCGACTGCTGGCACACGACCCGGCAGACGCCGGAGTTCGTGGCGGGCCACATCCCCTACCTGAAGGGGCAGGTAGAGCGGCAGGGCCGGGACCCGGCCAGCGTAACCGTCTCCCTCAAGCGCAGCCTGCATTTCACCGACATCGGGCTGCCTGAAGGCTCCACCGAGCGCAGCGGCGGCGCCCTCGTCGGCCCGGCGCAGGAGGTCATCGACGACCTCCACGCCTGCCATGAAATCGGCATCGACCAGCTAACCTACGACTTCCGTGTCAGCGAGTTGACCGACTGCGTCCGGGTGATGGAGCGCCTAGCGGAGGCGGTGCTGCCGCTGGCGCGGCGGCTGGGTTAGAGGGGAGTAACGTCAAGCCCGCCGAAGGTAATTTTCTATATCTCGGGCGCGCTTGCGATAGCACTGCTCTAGGGTATAGAGGGGCATCATGACGCCGGGAATAATCGCCATAATAGCCGCCGCAATAACGTTGGCAGGCCTGATACTGGCTTTGTTTCAAATAGTGAACAAGCGGCTCGACTCTTTAGAGCGGCGCATGGAACGAGGATTCGAAGCGCTCGAAGGGCGCCACTCAGCGTCGGAACAGCATCAGGCGGCACTGGGGGAGCGACAGGCGCGCCTTGAGGGATTGATGGAGGCGATACGCGATTTGCTGTTGCGCACACCCGCGGCTCCATAACTCTCTTTGCGGCTGCCCCCGCCTGCGCATCCCCCCATATTTACAGTCCGCTGTCCCGGAACATCTTGGCCCGCCGCACCAGCTCCTCGCTGGTGTGGCGCATGGCGGCGATCTGGGCCTCGGTGACCGGGCGCCTCACTTGGGCCGGGGCGCCGACCACGAAGGAGTTGGCCGGAATGTCGGCGCCGGCCAGGACCGCCGAGTTGGCCGCCACCAAGCAGTTCTCTCCCAGCTTCACCTTGTTCAAGACGGTGCAGTTGTTGCCGAGCAGGGAGCCGCTGCCGACCCGGTCGCAGTGCACTACCACGCAGTGGCCCACCGAGACGTGGGGTTCCAGCACCAGCCCGTCGCCGTGGACCACCGATCCTTCCTGCACATTTACATAATCGCCGATTACGATGGCGTTGTCGCCGTCGCCGCGGACGGTCACGCCGGGCCAGATGCTGGCGTATTCGCCGATTTCCACGTTGCCGACCACGTAGGCGAACTCGCTGACCCAGGCGGTCTCGGCAACCTTTGGGGCAACACCGTTAAGAGCGCGGATCAAATCAATACTCCTTTTTAAGAATTGAGAATTACAGAGTTGAGGCCCGCCCCGCACTCCCTTCTTTCCGATATTTCCGAACCCCACATTCGTAATTCCTAATCCCTGACTGCGCCGACTGCCCGGCGGGCTTCCCGGTCCATGTCGCGGTTGATGATGGCGCGGCGCTTGTCGTACTGTTTCTTGCCGCGGGCCAAGCCGAGCTCCACCTTGGCCACGTGGCGCTTGATGTAGACTCGCAGGGCAACCAGCGTCAGGCCCTTCTCAGCGATGGCGCTTTCCAACGCGCGGATTTCGTCCCGGTGCAGCAACAGCTTGCGGGGGCGGCGCGGGTCGTGGTTAAACTGGCTGGCCGGGTCGTAGGGGGCGATGTAGGTGTTGAACAGCCACATCTCGCCGCCGCGAGTCCGGGCGTAGCCGTCGCTCAGGTCCACCTTCCCGGCGCGGACCGACTTAATCTCGGTGCCGGTGAGGGCCAGTCCCGCCTCGTGGCGTTCCAGAATTTCGTAGTCAAAGAACGCGCGCCGGTTAGTGGCCGCAGTGCGGATGCTGCTGCCGTCCTTCCCGTGCTGCTTGGCTTTCGCTGACTTCTTCTTGGCCATAATTACCTGACTTTAACTACCTCTCGCTGCAACAATTCGATGGCCCGGTCTAGCTGCGGGTCTTCAAGCTCGTCTTCCGAAGCCTCTGCGATGATGTCCGGGATTATACCCTCACCCTCGATCAGCGTGCCCAACGGCGTGTACCAGCGGGCGGTGGTGACGTTGATGCCCGAGCCGTCGGACAGCGGCCAGAGATTGTTTACGCTGCCCTTGCCGAAGGTGGTGACGCCCACCACCGGCGCACGGTCGTGGTCGATGATGGCTCCGGCAAAGACCTCGCTGGCCGAGGCGCTGAACTCGTTGACCAGCACCACCACCGGGATGTCGCGGGCCCGCCCGCCCGGCTCCACCTTCCAATCTCGGCGGTTGCCCTTGGCGTCGATTTGGTAGAGCACCAGCCCATCGTCCACGAACTGGCTGGTCACGTCGACTACCGAGGATACCAGCCCGCCGGGATTATTGCGAAGGTCCACCACCATCCCGACGCCCTGGGAACGCTCGAACCGGTCCAGCGCTGCTTCCAGCTCGTCGTTGGTGGTGCCGGTGAACCCGCTCAATTTCAGATGTCCGATGCGGCCAACCTGCATCAACAGATTGACGCTTTGCAAGGTGATTTTGCCCCGCTCGATTTCCAATTCCACGTTGTCCGCGCTGTTCAGATGCCGGACCAGCAGGCGCACCGTGGTGCCTGCCTTCCCCCTGATTCGACTTATCACTTCCAGCAGGCTGTGCCCCTGGATGTCCTCGCCATCCACTGCCAGAATGATGTCGCCCGGACGAATTCCCGCGCCCTCAGCTGGCGAGTCCGGCATCGGCGCCAGCACGGTAACGTGCCCGTCCCGCACTCCAACCTCGGCACCGATGCCTTCGAAGAACCCTTGGATGTCCTGCCGTTCCAAGGAGAATTGCTCCCTGTCCAGATAGGCCGCGTAGGGATCGTCGAGAGCGGCGAGCATCCCGCGAATTGCGCCGTCGCTGACCGCCTCCGGGTCGATCCGGGCGCCGTCGATGTGCTCCCGTTGCAGTATCTCCCAGACCTCGGCCAAGCGAGCGAACTCCGGCGGCAGCCCCTCGATGACCTGCGCCTCGGAAGCCTCGACCTCGGTGTTGGTGGTATCGGCAGAACAGGAAGCACAAGCCACGGCCAGCAACCCAAGGGCCGCCAGCGTTAGGAGCAAATTCGATAGGCGGAATAGAACGTACCTGCGCAAGAGTCGTCTCCTCAGCGGTGGAAAAGTGGCGTGCGGACGGCGGATTGCGCACGTCGTTGCGCTTGCGTCACACGGGGTATAATTATATCACAGGGCGCGTTGACACTGGATTTGGCAAACTGCTAGCATGGCGGCAATCCGTCCCCTCTGCTTGGGGGAAAACCGGCCCCGCAGGTAACCCTTGACCGGAGGTAACCCTTGACCGGTATTTCAGCTTTCGGCGCCTACGTGCCCCGCTACCGTTTGGGTGAAGCAACCGAGGGTTGGAACTCGCGCGCCGAACGGTCGATTGCCAATTTCGACGAAGACAGCGTCAGCATGGCGGTGGCCGCCGGGACCGACTGCCTCAAGGGCCGGGACCGGCAGCAGATAGACGGGCTGTTCTTCGCCACCACCACACCGCCCTATGCGGAGAAGCAGGGCGCGTCGATTATCGCCACCGCTCTGGACCTGCGCCGCGACATTTTCACCGCCGACATCACCGACGTGCTCCGGGCCGGGACCACGGCCCTCAAGTCGGCTCTGGACTCCGTCGCCGCCGGGAGCGCAGCGCAGATGCTGGTCATCGCCAGCGACAACCGGCAGGGCGCACCCAAGGGCGACGCCGAGCGCAACTCCGGCGACGGCGCGGCCGCCTTCATCGTAGCCCGCGACGGCGTTATCGCCGAGCATGAGGGCGCGTACACCATCACCGAGAACATGATGGACACTTGGCGCAGCGCCGGAGACGCCTTCGTCCGCTCGTGGGAGGACCGGTTCGCCGTCGAGGAAGGGCTGGAGCGTATTCTCGGCGACGCGCTGGCCGGGTTCATGGAAAAGCAGGGAATCGCGGCGCGAGACGTGGGCAAGCTGGCCCTCTACGCGCCCGACGGCCGCCGCCACAGCCAATTGGCGCGGCAGTTGGGCTTCAGCGCCGGGCAGGTGCAAGACCCCATGTTCGGCAAGTTGGGCAATACCGGCGCGGCTTTCCCGCTGATGCTGCTCGCCTCGGCCCTGGAAGACTCCGGGCCGGGTCAACTCATCGTCACCGCCTCCTATGGCGACGGCAGCGACGTTCTAGGCTTCCGCACGACGGACCAGCAGGCGGGCGGGCGGGCCAGCGCCGGGGTCAGCGGCTTCCTGGACGCCAAGCAGGTGCTCGACAGCTACGAGACCTACGCCCGTTGGCGGGACGTCTGGCTTACCGACGCCGCCTCCCGCCGCCCCCAGGCTCAGTCGCCCTCCGTTTCGGCCCTCTGGCGGGAAGGCGACCGGAACATCCGGTTCTACGGCGCGGCCTGCAACCAGTGCGGCTTCGTGCAGTACCCGCCCCAGCGCGTTTGCGTCAAGTGCCAGACCAGGGACGACGCCACCCCGGTGCGTCTGAGCGACCAGCCGGGCACGGTGTTCACCTACTCGATGGACTACCTGGCCGGCACGACGGACACCCCGCTGGTAATCGCGGTGGTGGACTTCGACGCGGGCGGGCGTACCCTGTGCATGGTCACCGACCGGGAACTGGACGAAATTAAAGTGGGACTCCGCGTGGAAATGAGCTTCCGCAAGCTGCGGGTCGTCAACGGCATCCACAACTACTACTGGAAGGCAACGCCCCGGCGGGTGGCGGCATCCCCAGAAAGATAGTTCTACGATATGGCAGAAACCGGAAGATTTCCCCGAAATTGGGCCGGAATTACCGGGGATTGGGTGTTGGGTAAAAACTCCGCCAAGTATGCCGGTTCGGAAAACCTGTATCCCCATGGCATTCTTATCGGGGAAAGCAGGATCGGCGGTGGTGGGCTCAGCACCGGAACGATTAAGACGTCCATCACCCTGTCTCAAGCTGCTGGGTCCGGGCATATTTTGCTGGGTTACAATTCTCAAAATTCCCGGTATGTGACTGCGGGGTTGGGTGGAGATGGTGAAGCCTACACTGTCTCGGAATTTATTCCGGGTGTGGACTGGAACCGGACAGACGGCGCAGGAAAACGTTCGTATCTGGAATCCGAACGGCCCTATCAAGTTGAAGTGCAATTGGATGGCCAGCGGCTAAAGTTATTCGTTGATGGAGTCAGGGTAATCACTCATTTTATGCGCCAGCCGCTAGCGCGAGGGCAAGTAGGTATATTTGCTGCCGGCCAGGGCACTGTCGAATTCGGCCCGGTTGAAATTTTAACCCAAGCCCCTTCCGCCTTTGTCGTCATGCAATTTACGGGCCAATTCAACGAACTCTATGAGGATGTGATTCAACCGGTTTGTAGCGAGTTGGGAATTGAGGCATACCGAGCTTCTGATATTTACCGTCCGGGTGTCATCATTCAGGACATCACCCAAGGGTTGGCCGAGTCTCACGTGGTCATCGCTGAGATTACGCCGCCCAACCCCAATGTGTTCTATGAGCTGGGTTATTCCCATGCCTTAAACAAGCCGACTATCCTTTTGGCTGACCGGGACGCAACCGGCCTGCCCTTTGACATCAGCGGGTACCGGGTAATCTTCTACGGCAACACCATACGCGGCAAGAGCAGTTTAGAAACTGACCTGCGGCGGCATCTGAGCCACATACTCGGCGAATAAAGCGCCAACAGCAGAGGTTGTTATGAGCGGAATCAAAGATCGCGTGGCCATTATCGGCATGGGCTGCACCAAGTTCGGCGAGCGGTGGGACGCCAGTTCCGCCGACCTGATGGTGGAGGCCGCTTACGAGGCGTATGAGGACGCCGGGGTCGAGGGCAAGGACATTCAGGCCGCCTGGCTGGGCACCGTGTCCTCCTTCCGCACCGGCCAGCCGCTGGCCGACGCTCTGAAACTCGACTACATCCCCATCTCGCGGGTGGAGAACGCCTGCGCCACCGCCACCGACGCCTTCCGCAACGCTTGCTACGCCGTGGCCGCCGGTATCTACGACATCGTGCTGGCTTTGGGCGTGGAGAAGCTGAAGGACTCCGGGTTCTCCGGGCTGGCCATCGCCGAATCGCCCGGCGCCGACGTCAACCCGCCGGTGCCGCCGCCGTCGCAGTTCGCCCTAGCGGCCACCCGTTACTTCCACGAGTACGACATCCCCTTTGAGGAAGGCAAGCGCACCCTGGCCCAGATTGCGGCCAAGAACCACCACAATGGCACCATGAGCCCCAAGGCCCACTTCCAGCGCGAGGTCAGCGCCGACCAGGTGGTGAACGCGCCGATGGTTGCCTGGCCCTTGGGTCTGTTCGACTGCTGCGGCGTGAGCGACGGGGCCGCGGCCGCCATCATCACCACGCCGGAGATAGCCAAGACCTTCCGCGACGACTACATCCTGGTCAAGGGAATAGGGCTTTCGGTTGGCGCTTTCGGCATCATGCGCAACGACTGGGACTTCACCCACTTCCCGGAATCGGTGCGGGCCAGCCAGTCGGCATACCAGGAGGCGGGCATCAGCGACCCACGCCAGGAAATCGACCTAGCGATGGTGCACGACTGCTTCACCATCACCGAGTTGATTATCTACGAGGACCTCGGGTTCAGCCCGCGGGGCCGGGCCAGCGCCGACGTGGAGGCCGGCACGTTCACCCTCGAAGGGGATCTGCCGGTGAACACCGACGGCGGGCTGAAATGCTTCGGCCACCCCATCGGGGCCAGCGGCATCCGCATGATTTACGAGGTGTACAAGCAGTTGCAGGGCAAGGCCGGTGGCCGCCAACTCAAGAAGGCCGGCCTGGGCCTGACCCACAACCTGGGAGGACGTCCCGGCTCCTTCACCTGCTCCGTAGCCCTCTTTGGCACCCGCGACTAGCGGCGCGGCCCCACGCTCAACCACCGGGCTAACGCCAAGACCGGCGGCCACTGGAGGCCACCGGTCTTGGCGTTTGTATACATAATCTAATTCCCTCGAAACTCGCGCGGGAAATCATTGCTTCAAGCTGGGCTGCTTGATATATCATTGAAAGATGCAACCTGTAGTGATGGGCGGACGTGGCCACTTCCAAGCGTGTTAATCGCGTAGCCGGATCCCCGGCGGTCCAGGTAACCGGGCGCGGCACTGACGTTGCCTTCGTCATCGACAGCAAGGCGCACTTCGATGAGGTAGCCGAGGACCTGCGGGCACACCTCTCCGCCAACAGCGGGATGTTCTCCAAGGGCAACATAACCGTCGATGCCGGTACGCGCCTGCTCTCCAGGGAGGAACTGGACGGCATCAAGCGAATCATCGAGGCGCACTCGGGGCTTACCGTCACCCGCTTCTGGTGCTCCGCCGACGCCCTGGCTGAGAATGTCTACAATTGGGAGTCCAAGCCGGCCCCGGTTCATAACGACCCTGCGCTCCGTCGGCAGGCTCCCACGCCCGAAGTTGCTCCTCCAGCGCGCCCACTGGCGCAACCCGCGAGGAATGCGGGCGAACAGACCGCCAGAAACCGCAGCCGCAACCGCTCTCACGCGCTGCTGATACGCGCCACCTTCCGCTCCGGGGAATCGGTGCATCACGACGGAGACGTCGTCGTGCTGGCCGACGTGAACCCGGGGGCGGAGATACAGGCCGACGGGGACATCGTCGTCGTTGGCTCCTTAAAAGGGCTGGCCCACGCCGGGGCGTCGGGAGACGCCAGAGCGGTCATCATCGCCCTGGAAATCGCCTCTCCCCGCATCAAGATCGGGGAGTACGAGGCCGAGGCGGGCCCGGCCAACAGTCCAACTGCCATAGCTGCCGCGACCGGCCCGAAAATCGCCTACGTGCGCCGCCGTTCCATCCACGTAGCGCCGTTTGTGGGCCGGTTCGCGAGATACAACACTAGAGGGGTACCTTATGACGGGTAAGACAATCGTTATTACGTCGGGCAAAGGCGGCGTCGGCAAGACCACGGCTACGGCAAACCTGGGCACCGCCCTGGCCATGCGCGGCCAGCGGGTGGTGGTCGTCGACACCGACATCGGCCTGCGCAATCTCGACGTCATCATGGGTCTGGAGAATCGCATCGTCTACGACCTGGTAAACGTGGTCGAGGGCGTCTGCAAGCTGCGCCAGGCCATGATCCAAGACAAGAACAGCATGGAGTTGTACCTTATCCCGGCGGCCCAGACCCGGGACAAGAACAGCGTGGAGCCGGAGCAATTGCGGGCGTTGTGCGCCGAGTTGGAAGAAGAGTTCGATTACGTTCTGATTGACTGCCCGGCGGGCATCGAGCAGGGCTTCAAGAACGCCACCGCCGCCGCGAAAGAAGCAATTATCGTCACAACTCCCGAAGTTTCGGCCATCCGCGACGCCGACCGGGTGATCGGGCTGCTGGAGGCCTCGGGCCTGCACCGGCCCAGGCTCATCATCAACCGCATTGCCGCCGACATGGTGCGCCGCGGCGATATGATGGACCAAAAGGACGTCGAGACACTCTTGGCGGTGGAAGTCATCGGGCTGGTGCCTGCCGACGAGCGCACCGTGGTGGCCGCCAACCGGGGCGTGCCGGTGGTGCACGACAAACGGTCGGCCGCCGGGGCCGCCTTCCTCCGCATCGGCGCGCGCATTGACGGCGACGACGTGCCACTGGTGCAGATTGTGCCCAAAACGGGCCTGTTGACCAAGATTAAAGAGATGGTGGGTATAAACGGGAGGGCTTATTCCCATGCGTGAGCTACTGCTTAGGCTGCTCGGCCTCGCCGACCGGGACGAGCACTCCAAGGACACCGCGCGCAACCGCCTGCGCCTGGTCTTGGTGCAGGACCGTATCGACCTCGCGCCGGAGAAAATGGAAGAGATGAAGCGGGAAATCTGGCGGGTGGTCTCCCGGTATATGGTGGTCGAAGAGGACTTCATGGAGTTCGAGGTGCGCCGCCTAGATGACCTGGTCTTGTTGGTCTCCAACATCCAGATTAAAGACCTGAACGAGCTGGCAAACGCTCGCAGCTCCTAGCCAGGGCTCTATGCCCCTTGCACTGACCAACTGCAACCTCATCGATTGTGTCCGCCCGGCGGTGCAGCCGGGCGTCACGGTTACGGTAGCCGACGGCTGGATTAGCTCGGTGACGTCCGGTGGAGAAACCGCCGTGTCCACGGGCGACGGGCAGCCGGAGGTCATCGACCTTCAAGGGGCGTACCTGCTCCCCGGCCTGTGGGACGTCCACATCCATCCGGAGTACCCCAATCCACCGGGCACGACCGTCGCCCAACTCACTGCCTGGTTCGGCCAAAACCTGATGCGCGGGCTCACCGAAGCGGGCGTGACCTCGGTACGCTGCGCCGGGGCGGGCCACTTCATGGACGTGGCCTGGAAGCGGGCCTTCGAGTCGCCGGCCGGACCCGCCGGCCCCAGGGTCTTCGCCTGTGGCAACTTCCTGACGACCACCGGCGGCCATTTCCTCACTTCGGGCCACGCCCGGGAATGCGATGGCCCCTATGGGTTTGTCGAGGCCATCCGGGAACAGATTAAGAACGGCGTAGACCACATCAAGCTGAACCTGTCCGGCGGGATAATGGGGCCACACTGGGACCGGCACTTGGACTCGTTCCTGCTGCCCCAAGAAATAGAGGCGGCTTTTGCTCTGTGCCGCCAGCGCTCCATGCCGGTCATGGCCCACGCCACCAATCCCGAAGCCGTGAAAGCCGCCATTCGCTTGGGCGCGCACAGCGTCGAGCACGGCTACGTGATGGACGAAGACTGCATCGCCGGTTTCCTGGAGAGCGGGACCTGGTACGTGCCTACCCTGGCCATCACCCACCTGACCCCGGCGCAGGCGGACTCCGCTTGGGAACGGGACTACGTGGAGCGCAAGGCCCTGGCCCCCGACTTGGTGCGCCGGGCCGACGCCGCTGCCGGGGAACACCGCCGCTGGTTCCGGGCCGCTCTGGACGCCGGGGTGCGCATGGCGTTGGGTTCCGACGTGCTGCCCCTGCGGGACTCGGCGCTGCTGGAGTTGGGGTTGTGGGTGAAGGACGGCGCGACTTCCTGGCAGGCGCTGGCCGCCGCCACCAAGAACGCCGCCGAGCTTTGCGGCGTGGGCGCCGAGCTGGGCACTCTGGAACCCGGCAAGCGGGCCGACATGATTGCGGTCGCCGTCAACCCGCTGGACGACATCCAAAACCTTCGCCGGTTGCTGCTGGTGTTCAAAGACGGCGAAGTGGCCGCCGACCACCGCCGCTAGACCCTCTCGTTTGCCACCCTTCGAATCGCCGTTCTATACTTGCGCCAAGAATCGACGCATCGGCGCGCGCCGGAATCGCTAATAGAGGAGGCCCGGATGCCAGGCAACAAGCTGACCATAGGCAACGTCGAGATTACTTCCCTCTCCGACGGGCTGTTGGAGTTCGACCTTTGCAATTTCTTCCCGGCCATCCCCAAGGAGGACTGGGGACCTCATGAACACCACCTGACCCCGGAGGGCAACGTCCGTTTCAACCTCGCCTGCTTCCTCATCCGGTCCGATGGGCGCACCATCGCCGTGGACACCGGCCTGGGGCCCAAACCGACGCCGGAGACGCCGTGGGGCGAGTTGCTCAACGACTTCTCCGCCCACGGCGTCCGGCCCGAGGAGGTGGACATGGTGGTGATGACCCACGCCCACCGGGACCACATCGGCTGGAACGTTACCTCCCATGAAGGACATTACCACCCCACCTTCCCCAACGCCCGGTATTACGTCAGCGCCAAAGACTGGGAGGCCTGCCACGACCCGGACCTCATCGAGGCCCGCTTCCCCAACGCCCCCGACTGTGTCTGGCCCTTGGAAGGTTTGGGCGTGCTGGAATTGATGGACGGCGAACACCAGTTGACCAGCGAGATTACGACCCTGCCGACGCCGGGCCATACGCCGGGCCACATGAGCCTGCTGATTTCGTCGCAGGGCGAGCAGGGACTGGTGCTGGGCGACGTGCTGCACAACACCGCTCAAATCGAGAACACCGACTGGGTGTCCCGGGCCGACATCGACCCGGAACAGACCCGCATCACCCGCCGCGACATGATGAACCGGCTGGAGCAGGACGGCATCCCGGTGGCCGCCGTTCACCTGGCCGCCCCCGGCTTCGGCAGGATTGTCCGCACCGAGGGCCGCCGCTACTGGCAGGCGCTCTAGGTCTCTGGGTTAGGAGTAAAGCGCATGGCGAAGAACGGATTCAAGATAATCGACGCTGAGCTGCACGTCATGGAGCCCGTCGACCTCTGGGAGAAGTACATCGACCCGGAGTTCAAAGACCGGGCTCCGCGTCGGCTCAACGAGCGCCGCTGGGACATCCGCACCGTCGTCGAGGGCGACGTTATGGCCAGCATGACCGACTACAATTGGCCCGCCCGCAGCACCGAGGAGGAGGACACCTTAGCGGAGCGGTATGCCGAGGAAATCGCCGCCAACTTCGACCCAGCCTCCCAAGTCAAGGCTATGGACAACGAAGGGCTGGATCTAGCGGTGCTGTACCCGACCTCCGGTATGTACATCACGGCGCGCAACGGCATGGACCCGCGGTTCGCCGAGGCGGCCTGCCGGGCCTACAACAACTGGTTGTGCGACTACATCCAGGCTGGCGACCCCGCCCGGATGTTCGGCGCGGCTGCCCTGTCGCCCCACGACGTGGAGACGGCGGTGGCCGAGGCCCGGCGTTGCGTGGAGGACTTGGGGTTCAAGGCAATCTTCCTGCGTCCCAATATGTACAACGGCCGTTCCTGGCACGACCCGCACTACGACCCCTTGTGGGCTACGGTGCAGGACTTGGACGTGCCCGTGGGCTTCCACGAGACCACCGGCTCCCGGATGCCGGCGGCCGGGGCCGACCGGTTCCCCGACGACCTTGGCATCGCCCACATCGCCACCCACTCGGTGGAGCAGATGATGTGCTGCATGGACATCATCATGGGCGGCGTGATGGAGCGGTTCCCCCGGTTGCAGTTCGCCTTTCTGGAAGGCCAGTGCGGCTGGCTACCCTTCTGGTTGGGCCGGATGGACGAACACTACGAGTGGCGCTACCCCTACGGAGAGATGCGGCACCTCAAGATGCTGCCCTCGGAGTACTTCAACCGGCAGGGCTACGCTGCCGTTGAATGCGAGGAGGCGTTCGTGTCCCACGTGGTTGAGGCCGTCGGCGACGAACGGCTCCTGACCACCAGCGATTACCCCCACGGTGACGCCAAGTACCCGCACACCACCGAAACCTTCCTGAAGCTGCCCCTGTCCGACGAGAGCAAGCGCCGCATCCTCTGGGACAACCCGGCCCGCCTCTACAAACTCTAGACGTTTTCACCACAGGGGCAGAAACCTCAGAGTTTTCTTAATAACCTGAGTTCGGGATAAGCGATGCCTCCCTAAAGAAAGAACGGCTATATTCTTTCTGGTAGACGATACCAAGGAGGCATCCGCTGTGAGTCTACTCAAGCTGTTCTGCAGTGTCGATGATTTCTGGCAAGCTTTCCAACTTCACTGGCGTCGAGCCGCGCTGGCACGGGACGGGGGGCAGAGAGTTCGAGCGACACAGTTGTCCCCCAGTGAAATCATGACGATTCTCATTCACTTTCACCAGTCCCACTACCGCACCTTCAAAGCCTATTACACCGGGTATGTCCTGATTCACCGCCGACCCGAATTCCCCGGTCTGGTCAGCTACAACCGGTTCGTTGAATTGACTCCTACGGTAATCATCCCACTGGCAGCCTACCTGCAACAGCGCCAAGGTAACTGCACCGGCATCGCCTTTGTGGATGCCACCACCATCAAGGTATGTCATAACAAACGGATTCCCCGCCACAAGGTCTTTGCGGCCATCGCAGCGCGGGGTAAGACCTCGATGGGTTGGTTTTATGGCTTCAAACTCCACCTGAGCGTCAATGACCGGGGCGAAATACTGGCTTGCCGGCTGACTCCGGGCAACGTGGATGACCGCAAGCCCCTGCCGGATCTGGCTAAGACCTTGTTTGGCAAGCTTTTCGGAGACAAGGGCTACATCTCCCAACCACTCTTTGACCAACTGCTGGCGCAAGGCCTGGAGTTAATCACGCCCAAGCGCAAAAACATGAAGAAGCGTCCGCTGCCCCTGGAGGACAAACTGTTGTTGCGGAAACGGTCGGTTATTGAGACCATCAACGACCAACTGAAGAACATTTCCCAAATTGAACATACCAGGCACCGCAGTGTGGCTAACTTCCTGGTCAACTTGATCTGTGGCTTGATTGCCTACTGCCACCAACGGAAAAAGCCTTCACTCCACCTCTCAGACCAGCAGCTTAAGCTTCTATCTCAACCCTTATAGCCTTCCCGAACTCAGGTTAATAGATTCTCTGGACCCTCTGTGTCCTCTGTGGTGAATCAGGGGTAACATTATGCGCATTGGGTTTATTGGGACTGGGAATATCGGGACTCCTATGGCCGCCAACATTCTGGCGGCCGGATACGAGCTTGTGGTTCACGACATCGTGGGGGAGAAGACCGGCCCGCTGGTGCAACAGGGCGCCCGGTGGGCCGGGTCTCCCCGGGAGGTCGCGGCCCAGTGCGACATAACCTGCACCTGCCTGCCCGGCCCAGCGGAGATGGAGCCGGTGACCCTCGGCCCCGATGGCATCCTCGAAGGGGCCCGGCCCGGCACGGTCTACATCGACCACACCACGAACTCGCCACTGCTGGCCCGGAGAGTGCATGAGGCGTTTGCGGCAAAGGGCGTCGCCATGCTCGACGCGCCGGTCAGCGGCGGAGTCGAGGGCGCGAGGGTCCGAGACCTGCTGGTAATGGTGGGCGGCGGCGAATCCGTGTTCCAGCGGTGCTTGCCCCTGCTGGAGGCCATCGGCGAACGAGTGAAGCACACCGGGGACATCGGCAACGGCTGCATCTGCAAGATAATGCACAACACCGCTGTCTTCTCCGCCGACCTGGCTATGACCGAATGCTGGACGCTGGCGATAAAGTCGGGTGTGCCGGCCGAAACCATCATAGACGTCTTCCGCAACGGCGCCATTGGCCGGATGAGCAACCTGTGGGGACGCCTGCCCGACACTTTCTTTCGCGGCGACTTCGACGCGCGCTTCGCCCTAAAGACAGCGCAAAAAGACCTGCGGCTGGGCGCGGAACTGGCCGAGGCCTACGAAGTCCCCATGCCCCTAGCCGAAGTCTGCCGCGACCTCTACACCGAGGCCATGTCTCGCGGCTGGCAAGAGCTGGATTCGTCGGTAGTCTTGACCCTGCAGGAGGAACGCGCCGGAGTGCAGGTCAGGCCGGAGCTTTAGCGGGCCGGGCCAGGATCCCGGCGGATGCTATTCGCCCAATTCGGCAACCGCCTCCACTTCCACCAAGAAGTCCGGGTCGGCGAGGCCCACGACCACCACGGTGGTGCTGGTGGGGCGGCCCTGCTCGGGCAGTATAGACATCCGGGCCTCCCGGATTTTGCCCAGGTTCTCCGCGCCGACGACGTAGGTAGTGGTCTTGACGATGTCGCCGAGCTTGCCGCCGGCGGCCTCGATGGCGATTTCCAGATTGGCCCATACCTGCCGGATTTGAGCGGCGGGGTCGCCCGGATGCACCGCCCTGCCGTCGAGGCCACGAGGCACCTGGCCGGATATGTAGACGGTGCTACCAACCTTGACCACGTGGTTGTACAAACCGACCGGCGGCGGGGCTAATTCGGGCGGGTTTATGAATTCGTGTTGCATTTTGTATGCTCCTGTATTTCCGGTTCAGGCCCCGCTATTCTTGACCGTCTGCGCTATGATAGCAACCCGGATGTTGCGTTGGCTGATATGAAGCGGATCCAACTTATCCTGCAGCTCGGCGTCCTCTTCGCCGCCGCCGTCACCATTGGGGGCTGCGGCGGGGAGCCGGCCGCTGTCCCTCCGGGGAAGCGGTGGGTGTTGCAGTCGCCAGCCCCTCAAAAGCCGGGCAGGCTCCGGTGGATGGCAATCCCTCGGTGATAGAGGTCGCCAAGTTGCTTGATATGAATCCGGGAGAGGAAGTTTCCTCAAACGCCGGTTTCGACAAGCACAACACGGTTGAACCGGAGCGCGGCGGGACGTCCTTGCCGGACGGCGTATCGTCCGCATTGGTGCAAGACGCCCAGATGTACGCAGACCAGTTCGGGGTTGACTTGCAGGAAGCATTGACCCGTCTGGAACTCCAAGTGCCGGCGGGGGAGCTGAGCGGCGCCCTCGAAGCGAACGAAGCCGATACCTTCGCTGGCTTGTGGATTCAGCACGAACCCGAATACCGCGTTATCGTGATGTTCACGCGCGACGGCGAGAAAACGATTCGCCCGTACATCGAGGGCGGACCGTTAAAGGACATCGTGGAGGTCAGAAAGGCGGAGGCGACACTGCTGGAGCTCCAGAGAGCCCAAATAAAGGCTAATGGAATTGTAGACGGGCTGGGCTTTCGTGTAGCATCAGGGATCAACGTGTTCGAGAATCGCGTAGAACTGTACGCCACCGAACGGGCGCAATTGGACGCGGCCTTGAAAGAAGGGGGCCTAACGCTCCCCGCTCACGTCTATATAATTGCACAGTGATTCTTTAACCACTGGGCCTGCTTCAGTCCGGGCTTAGCAACGGCTGGAAACCGGCAGGCTTCCGGGAAATCGTCAGCAAGGAGCGAATATTGCGTGTATTGACAGGCGGAACACTGATTGACGGCGCGGGCGGTGCGCCGCTGGCCGATTCTGCGGTGCTGGTTGGCGACGACGGGCGCGTTGTTGCCGCCGGGCCGCGGGCGGCGGTCGTAATTCCGGAGGGAACGCCGCAAATTGACATAACCGGCAAAACCCTGATGCCGGGGCTGATCGACTGCCACGACCACCTGTCGTCGTTTACTTACGACATCATGAGCCGATGGGGGCTCGCCGAGCCGAAAAGCACGCGCACCGTGCGCATCTCCCGGGTCATGGAGGAGACGCTGCAGACCGGCTACACCACGGTGCGCGACTGCGGCTGGCTCGACGCGGGATTCAGGATAGCCGTCGAGGAGGGGCTGGTCGCCGGGCCCCGGTTGCTGGTGGCCGCCGGGCCGATGTCGCCGACCCACGGCGTCCAAGACCGGCCCACCGGGTCGGGGTTCCGCCGTCCCACCACCTCCGACCCCAACCTGCCCTACGGCATCGCCGATGACGCCGACGAGATTCGCGCGGTGGTCCGGGAGAACGCCCGCGCCGGGGCCGACTTGATTAAGGTGTTTCAGACCGGCTTCGGCAATCCCAGGCACCGCGACTCCGACGCCGGTTACAGCCTGGACGAGCTGAAGACGCTGGTGACGGAATCCCACGCCCAAGGCAGGAGGGTGGCCTGCCACGCCGTCGGCGGCTCGGGCCTGCGGACCGCCGTCGAGGCCGGGGTGGACTCCATCGAGCACGGCAGCTACCTGGACCTGGACCCCGACCTGCTCAGGATGATGGCCGACAACGACATCACCTTGGTGCCGACGCTTACCGTGTTCACCTTCCACGCCACCCAGGGCAATCCCGTCGCCCAGCAGGAGGCCAGGGCCTTCCGGCATCACCACGTCGAGACCGTGCAACAGGCGATGCGCCACGGTGTGCGGGTAACGGCCGGAACCGACGCCGGCGGTTGGGTGCACGGGAACAACGCTCAAGAACTGGAACTGCTGGTGGACGCTGGGATGACGCCGACGCAGGCGTTGCTGGCCGCCACCAGTGAGGCCGCCGCCTGTTGCGGGTTGGAGGGTGAGTTGGGCCGGATTGAGCCGGGCAAGACCGCCGACCTAGTGGTGGTCGACGGCGACCCGCTGGGTGACATAACCGTCCTCCAAGAGCCGGAACGGATACACCTGGTGATGAAGGAAGGCAAGGTCTTCCGCGACCGTATTACCCGGCCCTGACCCGGCGCCAGGACTCCGGATGTCAGGACGCCGGGGGCTGGCCCAACCAACGGAAGCGGCTATACAGGCCGTGCTTGCCCTGCTCTTCCCAACTCAGCGTCTCATCGTTGATACGCTGGTTGGAGCGCGCCATCACGTGCTCCCTGCCGTGTATCACGTTGCGCAGGTTGGTAATCGTGGCCAGGCCCTCGCGGTCCCCACCCTGGATGGCTTCGACTTCGAGCAGCACCCGGTCCGGAGCTTTGAGGGTGCGGGAGCGGGAGTCGATGCTGATTTCCAGCGGCGCTCGCCGCACCGCCGTCAGCTCGCCGTCGCGAAAGAACTGGCCGAGGATGGCCCAAGGCCCGCCGGCCTCGCCGCTGAATATCCGGCGCATCGCCTCGAACTGCTCCTCCGTCGCCACATCATCAATGTACAGCACCGAAGTCCAGTCGCCGTCGTACATCGTTGGCCCCGGCGAGTGTACGAAGATGACCGCGCCCAAGCCCGTCAGGTCCACGCCGCCGTAGCGGCCCTGCCCGGCGCTCATGGCCCAGATGGCGTAGCAGTGGCCGTTGGTCGGCGGCTGGCGGAAAGTAACGTGACACGGGCAGAGCAGGTTGCAGTTGCAGCCCTCGAAAAGCTCCCCCTCAATCCACCATTCTTGTCTCAAGAGCAGTCGCGCCCCATAACCTGGAATTGTTGCCGGGCGTAGAAAAAGGGAGGAGAAACGCTTCCTCCTCCCTTTGGTTGAGCAACCTAACCCCGAGGGGCTTTAGAACATCGTGCTGTCGCTGACGCTTTCGGCGCCCACAATCTGCCGCATCCGGTCGCGGAAGTCGAACAGCACCTTGTCGGCTTCGGACCGGTCGAGGACTTCATTGTTGTCTTTGATGTAGTCGATGAGCTCGTCCAGCGCCGCCGCTTCCCGGGTGCCGTTGGGGATTTTGAAGAACTCGGCATTGAAGGTCGGCAGTTCGCCGGGGCCGAAGTAGCCGGTAGCGTACTTGCCCGAGCTTTCCTCGTGCAGGGTGTAGCCTTCCAGGTTGTGGGTGCCCTTGCCCAGCACCTGGCCGGTCTGCACGTAGTACTCCATGACGGCCTTGGCCCCGTACTTGTTGATGGGGCAAACCTTCATGCAGATGGCGCAGCCTTCGTACCGGGACATGACGGGGCGGCAGCGCTTGTAGACCAGCTTGTTCTTTTCCACGCCGCGCCACCAAATCTTTTCGCGCATCAGGGCGCGTCCGGGGCAGCGGTTCACGCACACCTGGCACACCTGGCAGAAGGCGTGGAAGCCGTAGTCCACTGGCGAGTCGTAGGTCACCGGCGCGTCGGTGGTGATGATCTGCAGGCGGCAGCGCGCGCCAGCGTGCGGGGTCAAGAGCTGGCCGTTTGCGCCCAACTGACCCAGCCCGGCGGCCACGAACATGGGGATGGTCGCCGCGCTGTGATTGCTGGGGCCGTGGACCTGGGCGCCGTAGCCCAGCGAACGAATGTAATCCGCCATCTCCAAGCCCATGGGAGCCTGGGTCTCGTAGGTCCCGAAGTGGCCGTGCTCGGCAGCCATGCTGGGAGCCGACTGAGTCTCCTCGAAGTCCTGCTCCAAGGCCAAGCAGACCGCGTTGCCGTACTTCACGTGGTCCTTGCGGTCTTGGTAGATGTAGCGGGGGTCGTGGAAGGTGAAGCCGACCTCCAGGTAGCCCATCTCGCGGGCCTTGCTGCGAATCAGGCCGGTAACGTCTTCCCCGGTGGGGGTGCCGGTGGGGGGGAGGTCGCCGGAGCGGTTCATCAGCGGGTAGAACTGCTCCATCACCTCTTGGTGCTCGTGGTGGTACTTCTGCATCGCCTCGGTGCCGACGGAGGGAGCCCACTCGGTGTCGGCCGCGTGTTCTACCTGTTGACGCTGCAACGGATACTCCCGGCTGTAGAAGTCGACATCCTTGCTGACCATAGGGATGCCAGGAACGGTCTCCAATTCTTCCGGAACGGGAATCTCGACCGAATCGTCGGTGAGCCGACGGCCCGGGCGGACGACAACGTGCCCGACCTTAAGCATTACAAATACTCCTATATATAGGAAGACTAGGGTTAAAGGCGATTTTGCCGCATCTCCCCAACGATGTCAACTCGAACGGCAGTGCGAGCCAAGACGATTGCAAAGTTCCCGTCTTTCCGGCTGTGGAAAGTGGTTCAAGCTGGCTTGAGCCGCCGGAGCATCAGATGAATCATTGCAATATGTATCCATGCTTCACTGGTTTCAGGTAGAGCTTCCAGGAGCGCGGGCAGCAATAGTCTGGTGCCGTCCCGGTCCTGAGTGTCCGCCGGGTGCATCACCACCGCCAAGAGTAGCCCGGTGGTGTCAACCACTAGTGCCGCGGTTCTTGATTTTGTGTAGTTTGGTGGGCCAAGCGTTACTTTATTACAAACCTTTGAGTGGGTAGTGGCACTGAAACATTAAGGAAGCCTTTTCACGCTTGACTAAATGCCAAGAAAACAGGTCGAACAACGCACTTTCCGTCCTAAAATGCAAGGATAGGGAAGACGAGTGCGATCAGTTGTCCGAAAACACTACAAGGGCGCTGCGGCACCTGACACACTTACCCGGTTTATGCCGGGTCTTAGCGGCTAATTCCCCGTGACCGAACGACTTCAGCGACAAACCCCTCAAAGGCCTCAAGCGACTTTAAACATTCCTCAGGCGTATCACCAGAGATTCCGCATTGCACAAACGGAGAATCGACTCCCGAATTTGAGATCGATTCAACGAACTCCGCGATGATGCGTTCCCTATTTTGCCATCGATATATGAAAGCATCTGGAGGGATCCAGTATCTGGGCAATGGCCCGTCGAGAGCGCCAAATCCCAGGGCAATGAGAACCTCTAGCTTATCAAATGTAAGGTCATACCTATCGTTATCGGGAATGAGTGACTTCAGGGGTTGCCTAAGTGTATCGTGCGTCCAATCGCTAAGAGCTTCATACCTGTTGTCCATGTCCTCTAGCAGTTAGCGCCCCAATAGCTCTGGTGTCCTGGATCCTGACCAATAAAAGTCGTAGGCCCACACATGGTTGGACCTGTTTGGCCGTAGACGCACACGAGCCGGGTGGGATGGGCTAGGGAACAACTAAGAATCCTCTAAGTTCAGCTTAGTTTGGTCAGAGGAAGAACCTGTGTCCTTCTTCTTGCTTCCATGTCCGACGGTCCCTGGAGCAGTTAGATCCTCCCTAAGGGGTGTTAGGAGCGACGCGTCTACCCCTAACGAGGCTATAGCGAATCCCCTAACCAACCCTGCAAGGTCACGTCCCGTATGCCACGCTGAGCGTAGACGAGGAAACAGCTCGCCCTCCCCTTCCTTGCCGAACTGCTCAGTCTCCATTGCAACTGGGAGATATCTAGCCTCATTGGGAGCAACAAGGAGTTTCTGAGTAAGTGCGACAAGTCCCTCCGAAAACCCAGGAGGTCGAAACAGGCGGTTTGAGTCCACTTCCGGCGGTATAGTCATTCCTCTATCTTGCAGCGCCTGAGACATCCAATCGACGGTACTTTGGACTAGCCCACGGGCACGGCGCGGGTCTTGGTCGCCGTACATCAGTCGGTTTAACAGGTATGAATGGAGATCGCTAACAGGAACACGGCTGATGTCCAAGCAAACGGCGAGTAGATACTGACCGAGTCTGACTAGGAGAGCCGAAGCGGCGTAGCGGGCGCTTACACTCCTTGTTTCTTTCGAAGTCGATTCATCGGGTATATCAGACAGAGCTTTTAGGATTCTCAGTAAGCGATTGAGTCGCGCATAACCGAATACGCGCCATGAGTCTATTTCAACGAACTGAATTGCTTGGCGAACGATTTTGTCCCTTTCTTGAGCGGCCTTCTGATTGCCAAGATCGAGCGATTTTTTTCGGATTGGATCAATTAGCTTGAAATCGCTTCGGTTTGGCCATTGGTCTCCAGGGATGTTGAAAGCCTTCTCCCAGGCTTCGAGCTGCTTGACTGTCATCACGTCGACGCTAAGACTTCTCGCAAAGTCAGTGGCATCCTCATCGAACGATTCTAAAACCAGATAACTCGCGTCAGCGCCGAGCATAGCGCGTACTCCGTTGAGCCAGAGTACCCGATCTAGGATTGGAACCCGCCTCCCAGATTTACATTCAGCATGGCGGCGCGTAAGGTGAAAGCCACTCGAGTACTCAGAAACCAGCACATCGATGTCGGTCGCCATTAGCCTGTGGCTGACATCTGCGGCGGGCCACAGCGACCGTTCGGCGAAAATTCCTTGAGCGAGGAACAACCGTTGAACCCGTGCCTCCAGGGCGACTCCAGCATTAGTCACATCTAAGCCTCCCTCAGGTTTTTGATGATCTCGTATTCGAGTTCAGCAAGCTCCCCGGAGACTCCACCGAGTTCCGCCCGACCTTGCTCGATTGACCTGAAACCCGTCCCATCTGACAAATGATTAGCATCCATATGCGGTGTTCCCGGCTCCACACTCCCCGAAGACACGACCTCAAGGACTTTGCGGACTGTGTCTTCTTGTGCTAGCTCCATAAATGCCCTGTTGCCAACGGATGCACGTTGTACCCGAATGATGCCGGCCTTTTCCGCCACCATGTAGTCTGTCCCAATAGCCGTAGCAGGTCCCACTTGACCTCGATTAAGCAAAGCCCTGAGCAGCACCTCTGGATTAAAAATCCTACCTGTGGCTTGGGATCCGAAGTATTGGCCGTTTCGGACAGAATCCAAAAATATCTTAACGCGGTCGCACATGTCTTCGCCAAACTCGTCCGCGAGATCGGAATAGAAATGCGGCGTTGTCAAAAAGGCTCTCTTGGTCCCGTCGGCCATGTAGAGTTCGGTCTTGTTCACCAAGGCAATTCCAATTGCCATATCAACGAGATGAGCAGCCCCGTTCTGGTTGGCCTCCCCCCTAAACAGAGTTTCCGGGTAACCCTGACTGTTCCTGACGCGATTGATCAGATATAAGAGAACCTCTCGGTCTGTCCTGTCGAGCGAAGTGAGAGCCTGCGAAGCCTTCGAGTGCAGACCTGCCCAGACACGAGGAGCATAAAGCAGTGGATCACCGGCGCTGCCTGAAGAGGCCACGATTCCATATGCTTTGGCTAATTGGAGAGCCGTGTTGGCCGTTTCTTCACCAAATAAGTTTGCGACCGCCTGACGAATGACAGACTCTGGCTTGGGAAGCTCATTAGCTTCCGCGAGGACGACAAGACACCCTCGATCTTCATTGGAAGGGTTCCTGGAGTCATAGAAATCAGACACCGCGCCCAAGAGGTCCTGATAAGCCAACACCAAGCTGGTTACTTCCCTTATGTCTCCGTTTGTCTCCCGTTTAAGTTGGCAAAGCCCTGCACCTTCAAGCCATGGCAATAGTCCTGTCGTTAGAACAGGCAAGCCTATCCCCTCTTGGGCTGCCAAGAACTGAATGCGTTTGATGTTGGCGTGCTCCTCGGATTTTATCGCCGACGCGAATAGTCCGAGTTTGCCTGCCTCCAATGTGCCGTAGAGGAATGCGGCAATCTTCGGATCGGCAATCTGATAACCTTTCAGGCTCTTAGCGGCCGATATAACGAGCTTGCCTCTGTCTTGCTTATCCACAGATTCCGTTCCTATGTTCATAATTCTATGTCAGCGGAGGTCATGTACGCACCCTGCCTCACTCGGACCCACTCTAATCCTTCTTCACGCCGGCCTTTAAGAATTACGGTAGCAGCGACGTGGTAGTGACCGTAATAGCCGCTGATAGAGCGTTGTTCGCCTTCGCTTGGGCGGATGGGCGGCCTCACAATTGGACCCTCACTTGTTCCGATTTCATTGAAACCATTTGTCATACGGGGCAATCCCGTTCGGTTAGCAACCTTGCTTGTAAATTGTCACGTTTAATGATATATTTCTGACATTCTAACATCAGGTATTCCCGATGCCAAGTCTTCCTCGCCTGATCATGGAGCACGCCTCCGAATCGCTGGAGGGTGCTCCGTTGTGCCCAAACACCCTGCTTCACCTGGGAAGCAGGGCCGCGGTCGACCAAGCATTGTCGCGGCTCGCCCGGAGTGGGCAACTTAACCGGGTTTGTCAAGGCATCTACATGCGTCCTATAGAAACTCGTTTCGGCCCACGCCCCCCGGCCGTTGAAAAGGTAATCGCGTCCCTGGCGGCGTTATGGGGTGAGACTATTGTTACCTGTGGTGGTGCTTCGGCGCACGCCCTCGGTCTTACTACCCAGGTGCCGGTTCGGTCGGTTTACTTGACCTCCGGCGCTAGCCGCAAGTTGAATCTTGGTGAGTTGACGGTGGACCTACGCCATGCCCCGCGATGGCAACTGGTTGCCCCGCACCGTCCTGCCGGCGATGCGATTCGGGCCTTGGCTTGGGTGGGTCCCGCAAAGGTAGAAGAGAGCCTTAACATCATCGAACGGAGGCTATCATCGGAGGACTTTGACGAGTTGGTCGCTTCCCGTGGAACGATGCCAGCGTGGATCGCAGAACCTGTGAGCGCGCTGATAGCCAGCGGCTAACCCGCCGTTTCGGCCGTTCCTCCCCAGCGACTGCGTAGGAACTAATGACGCCAGTTAGCAGGAATAAACCGAAGAATTGGAAGGAGGGCGTTGCTCCTTCGGTGAACACGTACAACGGATGGTTCATCGGGTTAGTGTCGGACTCCCACCCAACGAGTGGTTACAAACAGTCAGGGATGTAGAGGCGACCTTAAAGCGCGACGGACAAGCTGAACGATATCGATGTGACGTTGCCAATGGGAAACCCTGGTGTGTTGGCAACCTCGGGTTACTCCGTCTGTCCGTCTTTAGCCGCGACCCGGCATTCCGGCCTCCTCGACGTGTCACCCGATACGGTCGAATCATGGTCGAATCGTTCCATCCTTTCAGAGACCTTAGGATTAAACGTCACAATGAGCGAAGTATTGACAGCGGCTGCGAAAACATATGGCCGGTCGGTTCGTGAAGCCGTCGGCATATTGTCTGGCGCGCTTAGGCAAAAGAGGTTCTATGACCTCAAGGAGACCCTGTTGCCGTCCTGCCACTTCCAATCTGGTCCGGCGTCTGTCACGCCACACGCGGAAGTAGTAGCTTGGGACCTCGTGTCCATTTGGCTCACTGGGGTTGCGACTAACAACCTCCGCACTAAGGCCACCTTAAGAGAAGCAGAGGAATGGTTCTTGGTGAAAGATGAGCCCAAAAGATTCACCGACTTGTTGTCGGCCCGTGAGATTAGCGAAGCACAAAAAGCCCTCCCGTTCGAGATGAACACTGAGCTTTGCCATGAACTATTACCTTACATATTCGATCCTCACGGCCCGGGCAGCAGGCTAAGCGTAAAACGTGACCCTGGAACCCTTACTGCAAGAGTGCGAAAGCGTGCCGAAGGAGTATTCTATACGCCCGCCGACGTAGCTGAGTACATGGTTAGCGGTTGCTTGGATTCCCTAGATAAAGATAGTGCTCCAACGGTTTACGATCCCGCCTGCGGAACTGGAGTCTTTCTGAGAGCCGCACTCCGAGAGTTGAGGCGGAGACACAGGGAGAGAAGCGTATTTTCTATAGCATCGGAATGTCTTTTTGGGGCTGACATCGCGCCATGGCCACTGGATGCTTCCGCATTTGTCTTACTTGCCGACATCTTGGTATGTGAATCAGAGCAACAAGAGAGTCCGGCAGAATTGTGGCGTCGGTTAAGGCTCAACCTTGGATGCATCGACGCATTACTTGTGGAACCAGTCGATGCTGGCGTTGGTTCTAGTAGCGCGGCTCACAACAATGCATACAGGGTTTCGTTGTCCGAATTGTTCCCGGCTATCAAGGAGGAGCCGATGGTCATCGTTGGAAATCCGCCGTATGCAGACCTCGGTGATCCCCCTTATGCTGAGGAACTGGTACGATTATTCAAGACTCTGCGTGTCAAACCCCGACCTACAGCAGAAGTTTACGTTGCCTTCGTTGAACAGATGATGCGCTTGGCTAATCGAAAGCGGTGCGCTGGGTCGCTTGTTTTACCACTTTCGATAGCATCTAACATCGGACCTCAATTCGTTGCCGCGCGGCAACTGATTCAGGAAACAGCAGGTCAATGGCGATTCGCGTTCTTCGACCGAGAACCCCAGGCATTATTCGGGGAGGACGTGAAGACCCGAAATGCCATAATCTTCTGGGATCGGAACGATTCAGCAACAAATCCAGTCGTCTCCAGTGGCCCACTAAGAAGGTGGCGTGGGGAGAGCCGGGCGGCAATGTTCAACAGTATCAGGTTTACTCGGATTCCCGGTGATATACAGGAAGGCGTACCTAAGATTGAAGGCAACGGTCAGGCATCCGCCTTAGAAACCCTTAACGGACGATGGGACCGCCTTGAACAGGCAGTACATGGCATCAAGCGGCTCAGCCTTGTGGATACGCCGGATGCGGGTGACAACGTCGTCTTCGTCGGGAACACCGCATACAATTTCCTGAATGTCTTTCTACGCCCCCCGCAGTTCGTATTCGAAAGTGGGCTTCAACTTTCCGAAAACCAATTGTATGCGGTTCAGTGCGCCACATCAGAAGATGCATTAGCGGCATTTGGAATTCTGACAAGCCATCTCGCTTATTGGTGGTGGCACGCGCATGGTGATGGCTTCCACGTGTCGAGGCGTTTCCTTACGGATTTTCCATTCGGCAAGGATGTGCTAGGCGACCGGCGAATTGACCTCCTCTCTAAGTGTGGTTCAGCACTTTGGTCAGCGATGAATCCCAACCCGACCATGAGCCTCAACCGTGGACGCACATCTCTCGCCTACAACCCAATTGGACATACAGATATGCGGCGGTCAGCGGACCGAGTGTTAGTAGATGTCGCAGGTCTTGACGATCATTTCGTAGATGAGCTTCAGCGATTCACCGAACAAACGATAGCAGCCAAACCTCGACACAACACCCACCGCTAGATCGTAGAGAAAAGGCCGGAAGTATGACGCAACGACCAAGTAAATCTATCAAGGAAAAAAGTAGACTGACCAAAGAAGAGTGGCGGGAGTATACAAAAACCGTCTGGGCGATAGCTAATACCAAAAGAGCGGACCACCCGGCGGTATTTCCGGAAGAGATACCGTTTCGCCTAGCCAAGATGTTTAGTTTCTTTGGTGAGACGGTACTTGACCCGTTCGCCGGGACCGGAACTACGGCGCGGGCTGTCATTCCAATAGGGCGCAATGCGATTTGCGTCGACCAAAACCCGGACTACGTGCAGACCATAGAGAGAGAGTGCCAGGGCCTAAACGAGGACTATGACCGGAGCGTAAATGCTCTTCAAGCGATGCACCGAGACAGCCGTGACCTGAGCTTTATTGAGGACGACAGCATCGGCCTCGTAGTGACGAGCCCGCCTTACTGGAACAAGGCGGATTACGGCCAATCAGAAAGTAATCTCGGGGGGATAGAGAACTACGCGTCTTTTCTCCTAAATGTCCGTCCCGTCTTTGAGGAATGTTTCCGCGTCCTGATGCCGGGTCGCAAGATTTGCGTGGTTACGGCGAATGTCAATCAGCATACGGACCACGGGCTATTGACGTTCCCTTTGGCCTTAGACTTTGCGGTTTTGTTGCGCGACATTGGGTATCTGATGGTAAACGAGATCATTTGGTCTAAGGACGGAACTGGAGGAAGGTGGGGTTCATACGGAGCACAGCGACCGATTTTCGGGAGTTATCCATACCCTCCCAACCTCCTGTTCAAGAATGTTCACGAGTACGTGCTGGTCTTCGCAAAACCTGGCATTGCCAAGACCAAGGGACCAAAAGTCAAAATATACGGTGACCTGATGGCCGACATGGGGCAGGTCGTTAACGGGAGGAACCACAACAAGTTAGAAGCGGACTGACCATTCTTAGCCACCAGGATGACCGTACAGAGGGTTCCGTTCTGTTTGGGATAATGGGCGATTCAAGTCATTCGCGGCGGTTTAGGCCGTAACCCTTTGGGGGGAACTCGCGCGCGCCGCTCGGCGGAACCAGTGTAGCCGTGCCAGACCTCCTTACTGCTGGCGTAGGCAGGTCAGCCGAGGCATCCTACGGTGAGTGCTTTTACCAAGCGAACACAGTCAGTATGGTTACAACTGTCAGTAGAATCACTACAAGCAATAAACAACCGGAACCTGCCGTGGCCTTATTTACTAATTTTGCAGTATTGGAATCCATACCCATAGCACGTAGATTTTTTTGAGTGAGCAACCGCTTTTTGCGAGGCATCTATTTATCTCCTATTCGCTCTAGCTCAAGATCGCGCTCCGATGCCCGGTAGCGAAATAATCCCCACAATGTGCTCTAATGCCCGTCATACCAAACAGAACGGAACCGTACAGAGAGAAGAATGGAGATTGAATTCTGCATCCAAGACCCAAGCCACGCGGACACGACATACCTCTACGAAGCCATTATTGGGGCCGCTAACGGGGCCGCTACTTGGCGAGGAGTATATGCGTTCGCGTCGCGGGATGGCGTTAATTGGCTTTTCGAGGACCCGGTTATCAACCAACTCGTGGCAGACGGCGGGGAGGTTGACCTCCTTATAGGGCTAGACGCAATTACTAATCGGCAGGCACTGGAGCGGCTGCAAGAACTGGAACGGATCCACGAGCATTTCCGGCCAAGAGTATTTTGGAACGAAGTTGCCGCTCTGTTTCATCCAAAGATAACAGACTTCACTTATGCCGGTGGAGGCCGCACGCTAATCGTGGGTTCGGGAAACCTTACGCCTGGCGGCCTGATGAACAATATTGAAGGCTACACGGTCATCTCGGCGAACCAAGGAGAAACGATCGATGTTTCAGCTCTCGACGAGTTCTTGGAACGCCATGCGGACGCGATAAGGTCGATCGATGATGAGGCGTTGGAGCGAGCAGAGAGGAACGCTATGCGACGAATTCATGATGGTCAACAGGCTCGTCACGTTGCCTTTGCAGCGCCGCCGAGGGCGAGAAGGCCTCGACGGTTGGTCCCGGTAATCGGAGAAGGTCGCGTAGCGACCGCTGACCGCATCTTAATAGCTCAAGTTCCGAAGGCAGGTGGGCGGTGGTCCCAAGTGCATTTCAACGGGGATGTCGTGCAACAGTACTTCCGGATGGAGGACTTTGGAACCCAGCGTGCTTATCTTTCACAGGTGGGGGCTGACGGCGCGCGGTCCGATGCCGAAGTGAGACCTTGCATATACAGTCAGAGCAACAAGAACCACAGGATCGAATTCGGTGCAGCCATGGGGAGGGATTACCCGGAAACGCCTCCCGTGCTCGTCTTGCGGGAGCGCCGGCTTCGTGTCTTCGACTATATGCTACTCTTACCGAACGGTGATGGATATGCTGAAGTTATGCAGCTCACAAACATATTGCCGAGTGTAGGACGAGGGTTGCCTCGCGTGATTACTGATATAGATACCCTGGAAGGAGCTTGGCCCGAGTGTCCTCTTCTCACACCAGAAAATTTGGAGGACCAGTTGGCCTGATTCCGAACGAATGCGTTGCGCTGCATTCACATCACTTGACGGGTCTTCACCGATGGAAAATTGTGCAGTAACGTCTTTCGAGTTGTCCTCTTTGCTGGATCTGTCAGCAAGTCGGTGCTGAGGCCAATCAATCCATCTTCCGAAAGCTCCTCCGACACAAGAGAGCTTTCCGGGTAGCCAATCCCCGCTTAGGCGCGTCCACAGAGGTTTTCATCGCCTTGAGGTGAGAATATGCCGCTTACGTTTGATCTCCAGAGTTCTAGAGATTGCCTGGAAGACCTGCGAGGGACAAGTTCTGATTTCAGAAAAGACCCTCTCAATCCGCGAATAGCGAGGTATGGTGCCGTCGCTGCTTGGTCGATATGTGACTGGATTTTTGAAGAGTATGGCTCTCGCTTGGGATACAAAAGCCTGACCAGCTTACAAGAGGATGTTAGGGGAAAATGCCCGGAGCTTGATTACCTTCAAGACTTGGCGAATTCTCTAAAGCATAAAACAATCACAAGGTACATCCCGTCTCTTACTGAAGCCTACAAGCGAAAGGGAGCCTTCTCGAATGCGTTCAGTCGCGGTTTCGATGTATCTGGTTTGATGTTGACTATCCAAGATGGCCGGCAATTATGGTTTGAGAACGTGATTGAAGATGCGCTTTCCTTCTGGGACAGATATTTCGAAGATAGTGGGATATAGATTCAAACTCTCCGTCTCACTTTCCGGATATCCGGAAAGCTTAGCGAGATGATTTACAGGTGAAAAACAGCTTGGAATGAAGAACCTTACAGAGAGGTTAGGCACTAGATGGCATTTCAAGGTTCGTTTGTCTGCGCCGAGTGTTTCAAGGATTCGGGCGTCCGCGACTTTATCGAAGACAACGAGATTAAGGGCCAATGCTCATTTTGCAATGGCAAGCCCGGCGATGCCACGGTGGCATTGTTGGAAGAAGTTGTGGAACACATCAGGACATACCTTTATGAGGAATATGATGATGCAGCGGGACAACTCGCCTACGATGAAGGTGAATACATAGGGGCGCATTGGGACACGGAAGAACTGTTGCTCGATGTGATTGGGTTGGACCTCCCCAGGGATAACGATGAGAAGTTGCTAACGGAACTCTTGGGACGCCTGGAAGACATCACCTGGTGTGAGAAAGATGCTTACGGTTTGGACGATCGAGATAGAGCTCGTTTCAGTTGGGCACTTTTCTGCGAGGTGGTAATGCACCGTCGCCGGTTTTTCTTTTCGGACTATGAGGAACAACCCTATGACGAAACCTATTCGCCAGGGGAAGTCCTGGACAAACTGTTCCAGGACGCGGAAAGGTACGACTTGTTCCAGGTCTTGCCCCCAGACACCAAGTTATTCAGGGCGCGTTTCCAGAAAGCGGGCAGCGAGCTCATCACAGCCCAAGACTTGGGACCCCCACCTAAAGGGCTTGCCAATCAATCCAACAGGATGAGCCCTCCGGGAATTCCAATGTTTTACGCTTGCGATGCCCCGGAGACTGCTCTCAGAGAGACGGCCAACGAAGAGGGGCAGTTCGCCATAGGCTGCTTTGAGACTCGCCGCCCAGCCACAATACTCGACTTGACTGACATTCCACCCGTCCCTAGCCTGTTTCAAGCTATCTCCGACAGTTTGGAGTTCCGCCCTAGGGAAGTATTGGGTTTTCTCAACCATGTCGCCAACGAAATGTCGAAGCCCATTCAACGAGATGACCGTGTTCATATCAATTACATCCCAACCCAAGTCGTCACGGAGTACATCCGCTCTCGATTGATTAGCGAAAATGCGCGGATAGACGGTATCAAGTACGCAAGCGCCGTACACCCTGGTTATGCTTCTTATGTTATTTTCGCTACTCAAGATGGCCTCTTGCCTACCCTAGAAGGGTCTTGGGTGGGCGACACTGACAGATGGCTGGAGCTTACGTCCACTAGTGAATACAGTGTGACGCAAAAGGATATCGAGCTGTGGAAGGAACAATTGCCAAGACGCTACGAGGGGGACTACCGACAATCCCTTTACGGGAATGAATAGCCCTAAATGGCCTTTTTCCAGGTCTGGCCGTATCGGGCCTCTACCATAGCCAAACCTGCCGGTCCACCATCCGGCAAGACATCGAGAGTCCTAGAGATCATGAACCTGGCTCAAATGTCCTCGCTTTTGCTTGACGTTTCCATTGTCTCAGCTTGGCCGATTCGGTAGCCTACGCGAGGCTCGTTGAAGATGTAGGTGGGGTTGCTGGCGGTTTCCCCCAGCTTCTCCCGGAGCCGCTTCACGTAGGCCCGCACCACTCTGGTATCGGTGGTGGGCCGAGCCGCCCAGACCCGGTCCATTAACTGGTCCCGGGTCAGCACCCGCCCCGCGTTGATGGAAAGCTCGTAGAGCAGCCGGTACTCCGTCTCGGTCAGCGTCACCGGACGCCCGCCCACCGTCACCCGCCGCTGGCCGTAGTCGATGGCCAGGCCCCCCAGCAGGAAGGGTTCCCGGGGTGCGGCCCGCTCCGGCCCCGTCCGTCGGCGCAGTGACGCCCTGACCCGGGCCACCAACTCCGTGGGCGAGAAGGGCTTGACGATGTAGTCGTCGGCCCCCATGTCGAAGGCCCGGGCCACGTCCCGGTCCCGCCCCTGCCCCGACAGGAAGAGCACCGGCGCATCGGTCAGTTCCGGGATGCGCCGCATCAGCTCGAAACCGTCGGTGCCCGGCAGCACCAGGTCCAGCAGCACCAGGTGGGGCCGCTCCACCTGGATGAGCCGCTCCACCTCCTCCGGGTCCCCGGTGGCGATGGGGGTGTAGCCCGCCTCCGCCAGGGTGTTGCGGACGTACCACAGTATCTGCGGGTCGTCGTCCACCACCAGGACCCGCGCCCGCTCCCGGCCCGCCCAGCCGTAGTCGGCGGAGAACCGCCCCGGCCCGCCCACCGGGTCACGTATGGCCTCGTCCGCCGCCGGAACGGTGAAGATAAACCGCGCCCCCAGGCCCGGCCCGTCGCTCTCGGCCCAGATGCGGCCCCCGTGGGCCTCCACGATGCCCCGGCACACCGCCAGGCCCAGCCCCTCTCCCTCGACCCGGCGCTCCCCGTCCCCTCCCTCCAGACGGGAGAACTTGCGGAACAGCCGGGGCAGCTGCTGGGCAGTGATGCCCCTACCCTGGTCGGCCACGCAGACTGCCACGTGGGAGTCCTCCCGCCAGGCGCTTACGGTGATCACCGACCCCTCCGGCGAATACTTGGCGGCGTTGGACAGCAGGTTGTCCAGCACCTGGACGATGCGCTGCCGGTCCGCCGCCAGGCGGGGCAAGTCCGGCGCCAGGTCGACCTCGATACTGTTCCCGACGCCGCTCTCCAGGAACACCGCCCGGGCCTGGCCCACCAGGGCTGCCAGAGCCGCAGGTTCGGTAGCCAACGAAAGCGTTCCCGCCTCAATACGGGCCACGTCCAGCAGGTCCCGGATCAGGTTGCGCATCCGGTCCGCCTGCTGGTCGATGATGCGGAAGAACTGGCGGGCGTCGGCCGGGTCCAAGGGAGCGGACGAACCCAGCACCGCGGCGGCGGAACCCTTGATTGAGGTCAGGGGGGTCAGCAGCTCGTGGCTCACCATGCCCAGGAACTCGGCCCGCTGCCGGCCCAGTTCCTCCAGGGGCGTCATGTCCTGGGCGGTGACGACCAGCGACACCACCTCCCCCTCCTCGGAACGGATGGGCGTGGCGTTGACCAGCGTGGTCACCGTCCGCCCGTCCGGAAAGTGGATGACTATTTCCTCGGCCCGCACCGTCTCCCCGCTGAGCAGCGCCTGCTGCACCGGCAGGTCCCCGGGGGAAATCCGCCGCCCGTCGGCCCGCCGGAAGGTCAGCGCCCGCAGCAGTTCCTCCAGGGAACGCCCGGTCAGGCTAAGGTCGCCGGCCAGCCGCCGGGCCTCCCGGTTCAGAGTCAGCAATTCCCCGCTCCTGGCGTCAAAGACCAAGACCCCCACCGGGGTGGTGTCGACCAGCGCCTCCAGGTCGCTCCTGGCCCGCTGCTCCTCGTGGTAGCGGCGGGCGTTGGCGATGGCCATCGCCGCCTGGGTGGCGAACAGCACCAGCACATCTTCGTCCTCCTGGGTGAACTCTGCGCCCCCTTCCTTGTCCGATAGATAGAGATTGCCCACCTGCCGGCCCAGGTGTCGGATGGGGGTCCCCAGGAAGCTCCCCACCGGCCCCACCGGAGGGTCAATTTCGGGCAGGCCCGCCGCCCTGGTGTAACTGGACAAGTCCCCCAGCCGCAGCGGTTCGGGAATCCGGCTCAGGTAGGCGAAGAACTCCGGTCCGCCGGGCAGCTCCAGGAACCGCCGGTGCTCCTCGGGGGTCAGGCCGGAGGTGATGAAGTCCTGTAGCTGCCCCTGGTCATCCAGGGAGGTAATGCCGCCCACCCTCGCGCCGGTCAGGGAACGCGCGCCGTCCACTATTCCTCGCAACACGACATCCAGGTCCAGGGTCTCGATGATGCGGAGGCTGGCCTGGCTCAGCCGGGAGAGGCGGTCTCCCGGTTCGTCGTATTCGTGTTCTGGGTTGTCGGCTTGGTTCAAAGCTAAACTCTCCCGGCGCGAGAAAATGTAACCAAAGTGTAACCGAAGATGGGTTGTAATTCACCTCCTAATTCACACTCATTTCTTTACAATATCCCCTAGCTGGAAACCATTTCCGGCACTAAAACTCGCCGCCACGCGAAAAGCGAGGGCATACCTTGCTGTTAAACGCCAGGTCTCACATCGCCATGCTGTTGAAGGGCCTTCCCGCGCGTTCCGCCGCCGGCAAGGCCTCGCTCCGGGCCGTCTTCGGCCTGAGCAATAATCACCCCCCCCCCCCCCCCAACTTTTCTCCTTCTGGACCGCCCCGGAACCGCGTCATGACCGCCCCAGTCAGAGCGGCTTCACTGCTGTTGTTCCTGGCCCTCATCGCCCTGGGCGGCGGGCTGCTGGCCCTGCACTTCGCCAGCGCATCTCCGGCCCAAGCCCAGGACGGCTCCGTACCGGATCAACCCACGGGACTGTCCGCCGAGGCGTCCCACAACCGGGTTAACCTCACCTGGGACGACCCCAACGACAACAGCATCACCCACTACCAGGTGCTGCGGCGGGACCGGGACGTCCACGAAACCGGCGAGTTCGTAACCATCCAGTCCGACACCGGCTCGGCGGCGACGAGCTACGCCGACGACGCCGTGGAGCCGGAAAAACGCTACGGGTACCGTGTAGTGGCGGTGAACGATAACGGCGAAAGTCAATGGTCCCAGTTCGCCCGGGCCAACACCCCGGCGGCTCCTCAACCGGACCCGACTCCGGAACCAACACCGGCTCCCACCCCGGAACCTACTCCGGAGCCAACTCCCGCCCCAACACCTGAGCCGACCCCAGAGCCTACGCCGGCTCCAGACCCCGCAGACCTGGCCCCCAGCGGCCTGGAGGTCAGCCTGGTGGAAAACCGTGTCACCCTGACCTGGGACGCCCCGGCAAGCGACGCCGCATCCGTCACCGGCTACGAGATTCTGCGCCGCCGCCCCAATGACGGCGAGGCCGTCCTGACGACCCTGGTGGCCGACACCGGGAACGCCGAAACCGGCTACACCGATGATACCGCCAACGAGCCTGGGGTGCGCTACACCTATAGGGTCAGGGCGCTGCGGGACGGCCAGCAGAGCCGGGTGTCCAACTTCGCCCGCATCGACCTGCCCGAGGACTACGCCCAGGACACCTCCGGCTCCGACGAGCCTACGCCCGAGGCCCTGGCCCCCAGCGGACTGACCGCCGAGGCCGCCAAGGACGGCGGGGTGGCGTTGAGCTGGACCGCCCCCGCCGGGGACGCCGGTTCCGTGACCGGGTACGAGGTCCTGCGCGCCCAGGGCACGGCGGAGCTGACCACCCTGGCGGCGGACACCGGCAGCACGGACACCGCCTATACCGACGAGACGGCCACCGCAGCCGGGGAGACCTACGCCTACCAGGTCAAGGCCCTGCGGGGCGAGGAGAAGAGCCAGGGGTCCAACGAGGCCAGCATCGACCTGCCCGATGACACGTCGGGGCGGGAATCCGGCAACCTACCCCGCGCGGACGAGGAGGTTCTGGTCAGCAATACGGGCCAAAGCAACGACGGCTACAATACTATAACTTCCACCACCCCAAAGCGCGCCCAAGCGTTCACCACGGGCACGAACGAACTCGGCTACACCCTGAGCTCAATCGGCATCAGTTTTGGGACCATTTCCAGCGGCAGTAACCCGACGAGCGAACTGACGGCGACGCTCAACAAGGTCGATGGTTCCAATCCGGGCGACGTCATCTGCACGCTGACCGATCCGGCGAGCTATGTCGCCAGCAGCGTCAACACCTACCAGGCTCCCGCCGCCCGCTGCCCCACGCTCACGGCGAGCACGACTTACTTCTTTGTCCTAAGCCGGGCGAATGACACTACGTCCACTATCCAGTTGGACCGGACTGACAGCAACAGCGAGGACGCCGACCCCGCAGTGGGGTGGTCGATCGCGGACAACCGTCGTTTTTTCACTAAACCAAAGCCAAGGTGGGATGTGCATTTACAATACATCGGTGATTGGGCTGGGATTCTCGCAGAAATCCTTCGGCCTTTGATTGCAGGACGGTTCGGCAGCGGCCCTTGACCTCGTCTTTCCGGATGGACAGCCCGCAGAGGAAATTCCCGACCCTCTCCTTTACCAGGGCCTTGGTTCCCAAGCACAGGTTTCCGGTGGCTTCCTCTCTCGCCCAGCCCCAGATGGCCTCATCGGCGTTGAAGTCCGGGCTGTAGCCCGGCAGGTTCATCAGCCGCAGCCCCAAGCCCGGCGTCCGCAGATACTCACGCACCGCCTCGCCGCGGTGCGCCGGCGCGTTGTCCCAGATCACGTTGAGCGGCCCGGAGTGCCTCTGCCGCAACCGCTCCAGGAAGGCAGCCGAGGTTCCGGAGTTGCTGTTCCCCTCCAGGTCCATCCACTCCACCTCACCGGTCTCCAGGCACACTGCCGAGTAGTAGCTGGCCTTTTCGCCATAACTCGGGCTGGTCGAGTCCACCAAAGCCGGCTCTCCCCTCAGCACCCATTTGCCTCTCAGTTCGGCATCGGCCCGGAAATGGGCCTCGTCGGCGAAGAATATCTTCGCTCCCGTACGCCATGCCTCGTCCGACAGGGTGGCGTACTCCGCCACGAAGGCCTCCCGCTTCTGCTCATCTGCCTTGACCAGACGCTTCTTGGGACGCTTCAGGACAAACCCCAAGCGGTGCAGATAGTTCAGGCAAGTGCTGCGGCTCAGGCCAATGCCGAAGCGCTTCGAGACAAACTGCCGCACCACTTTCCAGTTCCAGTTGGCCATTTCTATGCCCGACATCTCGGGCAACTCCTGCACTGCCCCCGTCAACTCCGCCTGTTGCGTCTCGCCAAGTGCGGGGGGGAACCCCCGGTCTGCTCGAATATCAAGGCGGCAGGCCCTCCCTCGCCGAAGGCGGCGGCCCATCTGCCGATGGTGTGAGCATCCCGGCCCAGTGCCTGGGCGGTGGCCGAGGCGGTCAGGCCCCGGCACAGGAGCCACAGTGCGTGCCACCGTTCTCTCTCCCGGGGCGTCGGCGCTAGATACATCCTGCTGCGCACACCAGCCAAGTCCAACTGCCACCCCTCCAAGTCCGGCCTTATCCCCCTCATACCCATCACCATCCCCACTCAGTCTGCTCCCAGTCCTGACGCTATGCCTCCCTGATTCTAGCCGACGCAAATGCGGGTTTCACCTTGGCTTTGGTTTAGTGGTGCGTGGACACCCCCCGATGATCCTACCGCCCACAGGATCGCGGTCACGGGCGCTGCGGTGGATGCTGCCACGATGGTTGTTCCCCCACCGACGGAGGTTCCCTCAACCTGGAGCCTGGTGCCCAGCGGCCTGGGCGTGGGCGACGAGTTCCGGCTGCTGTTCGTCTCCTCGACCACGCGCAACGCCGCATCCACCAGCATATCCACCTACAACACCTGGATTCAGAACCGGGCCGCCGCAGGTCACACGGACATCCAGGACTACAGCGACACTTTCAGGGTCGTCGGCAGCACCGCCGACGTGGACGCCCGGGACAACACCCACTCCACCTATACCTCCAGCGACAAGGGCGTGCCCATCTACTGGCTCAACGGCAACAAGGTGGTCGACGAGTACGAGGACTTCTACGACGGGGGCTGGGACGACGAAGCGAACCCCACGACGGAGGCAGGAACATCGACCTCAGCCACGAGCATATGGACAGGCAGCGACGACGACGGGACGGAGTCGTTTACAAGTTCCGGCACCAGCCGTGCCTTGGGTAAAGAATTTGTGGCTCTGGGCGCCCTGAATCATGCCACCCTTGGGCCCGTTGGCGACAGCGCATTCAACGGCGGCAAAAGTGGCAGTAGACCGTTCTACGGCCTGTCGGCGGTGTTCAGGGTGGCCCCTCCCCCACCGACGGTGGTTCCCGCGGACTGGAGCCTGATACCCAGCGGCCTTGTAGCTGGCCAAGAGTTCCGGCTGCTGTTCCTGTCCTCCACGAAGCGCAGCATCAGGTCCACGAACATCAGCGTCTACAACACCTTCGTCCAGAACCGGGCTGCCGCGGGCCACACCGACATCCAGGACTACAGCGGCACCTTCAGGGTCCTCGGCAGCACCGATGCCGTGGACGCCCGGGACAACACCGGCACCACCTACACCTCCAGCGACAAGGGCGTTCGCATCTACTGGCTGAACGGCGACAAGGCCGCCGACGAGTACCAAGACTTCTACGACGGCTCTTGGGACCAGCAAGCAGACGCGTGGAACGAAAGCGGAGTCGAATACAATCTGAGCGCTAGGCGATACGTCGCCACCGGCAGCAGTAAGGATGGGACGGCGGACCAGAGTAATCCGCTCGGTGCGAGCTCGGGCGAGGTGCAACTCGGATGCCTGTTTCAGACAAGCTCAACCAACGGGCCTGTTTGGTGCAATTTTGTAACCGAGAACATCGGCGCCGACGACAACCAACAACTCTACGGCCTGTCTGGGGTGTTTCAAGTAACCACGAACAACGCCACCGGCGCGCCCACCATCAGCGGCACGCCGGAGGTAAACCAGACGCTGACCGCCGACATATCGGGCATCATGGACGCGGACGGCCTGCCCGCCGCCGACCAGTTCTCGTACCAGTGGATTCGGAGCGACGGCACCGACGACAGCGACATCTCCGGCGCGACGGACTCAACCTATAAGCTGAAGGCGGCCGACCTGGGCAAGACCATCAAGGTCCGGGTCACCTTCACCGACGAGGGCGGCACCGAGGAGACGCTGACCAGCGACGCCACCACAGCCGTCGCCGCAGACACCACCGGGCCGGTGGTCGAACAGGTTATCTGCTTCGACAGTTCTTGCAATCTCGTTTTCGACGAGTTGCTAGACGACCATCCGGATCACTCTCCCCCAACCAACGCCTTTGCCGTCACGGCCGACGGCGCTGCCATCACGGTGGGTTCTGCCGTTAACAGCACCAGAGGCGTAGCTACACTGAGCGAGCTCGCTCCCCTGATCAGGCAGGGTCAGACCGTGAAGATCGTATACACCGATCCCACCGGCGGCGACGACACGAATGCCATCCAGGACGCAGCCGGCAACGACGCGGCCTCCTTCACCACCGGCGAGGACGACGTCCCCGCCGTTACCAACGACTCCACCGTGGCCCCCGTCGCACCAGATGCGCCGACGGGCCTGACGGCGACGGCCAGTGGGGGGACGCAAATCGACCTCGCCTGGACCGCCCCGGCGGACAACGGCGGCCGCGTCATAACCGGCTACCAGATCGAGAAGTCCGACGACGCCGGGACGAGCTGGAGCGTGCTGGTCGCCGACACCCAGTCCACCGACACCATGTATTCGGACACCACCCTCTCCGGCGGCGATACGCGGCACTACCGGGTCTCGGCCATCAACTCCATCGGCACCGGCGCGGCCTCCAACAGCACGCCCACGGGCAAACCCGTCATCACCGGCACGCCGGAGGTGAATCAAAAGCTGACCGCCGACATCTCGGGCATCGTGGACACGGACGGCCTGCCCGCCGCCGACCAGTTCTCCTACCAGTGGATTCGGAGCGACGGCACCGACGACAGCGACATCTCCGGCGCGACGGACTCAACCTATAAGCTGAAGGCGGCCGACCTGGGCAAGACCATCAAGGTCAAGGTCACCTTCACCGACGAGGGCGGCACCGAGGAGACGCTGACCAGCGACGCCACCACAGCCGTCGCCGCAGACACCACCGGGCCGGTGGTCGAACAGGTTATCTGCTTCGACAGTTCTTGCAATCTCGTTTTCGACGAGTTGCTAGACGACCATCCGGATCACTCTCCCCCAACCAACGCCTTTGCCGTCACGGCCGACGGCGCTGCCATCACGGTGGGTTCTGCCGTTAACAGCACCAGAGGCGTAGCTACACTGAGCGAGCTCGCTCCCCTGATCAGGCAGGGTCAGACCGTGAAGATCGTATACACCGATCCCACCGGCGGCGACGACACGAATGCCATCCAGGACGCAGCCGGCAACGACGCGGCCTCCTTCACCACCGGCGAGGACGACGTCCCCGCCGTTACCAACGACTCCACCGTGGCCCCCGTCGCACCAGATGCGCCGACGGGCCTGACGGCGACGGCCAGTGGGGGGACGCAAATCGACCTCGCCTGGACCGCCCCGGCGGACAACGGCGGCCGCGTCATAACCGGCTACCAGATCGAGAAGTCCGACGACGCCGGGACGAGCTGGAGCGTGCTGGTCGCCGACACCCAGTCCACCGACACCATGTATTCGGACACCACCCTCTCCGGCGGCGATACGCGGCACTACCGGGTCTCGGCCATCAACTCCATCGGCACCGGCGCGGCCTCCACCGTCGCCAACGCCACCACGCCATCCGGCCCCGGCGTGGCGTCGGTGACGGTGGACCAGGCCAGCATCACCCAGACCTTGGCGGACGTAACCGTGACGGTGGCCAACCTGCAAAACGCATCCCACACGGTGTACCTGCGCTACCGGGTGGCGGTCGGCAGCTGGCCGGCGGCCGCGAACCAGACCATGTCGACCAGCGGTACTGCCGTCACCTTCACCCTGACCGGGCTGACCGGGAACACGGAGTACGACGTGGCGGCGTCCCTGGATGACACCTTCGCCTCGGGAGTCAAGACCGCCTCCTTCACCACGTCGCCCACGAAGCCGGGTAAGACCAGGAGTGTCAGCATCGCAATTGGGAACAGTTGGCTCAACATAAGCTGGAGCCCGCCCGAGAACGACGGCGGGAGCGCAATCACCGCCTACAAGGTGCAGTGGAAGTCGGGCAGCCAGGGCTTCGGCGATTCGTCGCGGGAACACACCACCGGGGCTTCTTCGAGGACCAAAGCCATCACCGGGCTGACCAACGGCATCGAGTACACGGTGCGGGTGATCGCGGTGAACGCCGTCGGCGACGGCCCGCCGTCGGATGAGAAGACAGCCACCCCCGAAGGCCCGCCGGACGCGCCGCCCAACGTGCAGGCGTCGGGCAACGCCAAACTGACCGTGACCTGGGGCGCACCCAACGACGGTGGCAGCGCCATCACCGAGTACACCCTGCAATGGAAGTCCGGCGGCCAGAGCTTCCACTCGTCCCGGCAGAGGACGATTGCCGCGCCGTCACTCACCGACACCATCCCGTCCCTGACCAACGGCACCGAGTACACGGTGCGGGTGAGGGCCACCAACGCCAACGGCGACAGCGACTGGTCCGCCGAGGCGAAGGGCACGCCGAGGGAAGGCCCCCACGTGTCGACGGTCAGGGTGAAGGAGCCGATAGAGTGCGACAACACCCAGGTCGTGGTGACGTTGGCCAACCTGGTGGCGGGAACCGAGTATGAGGTGCACCTGCGCGACCGGAAGCAGGGCGACCCCTGGCCGTCCACCGCGACCCACGCCCGCAGCTTGACCGGGGACACGAGCCACGGGACCTCGGTCTCCTTCACCCTGACCAGGCTGGATGGGAACACGGACTACGAGGTGCAGGCGTCCCTGGACGGCAGCTTCAACTCCGGGGTCGTGACCGCGACCTTCACCACGCCCGCCGAGGAGCCGGACCCGCCGACTAACGTGCGGATTACCGGCGACACGAACAACAGCCTGACGGTGAGCTGGAACCCGCCTTCCTACCAAGGCGGCAGCGCCGTCACCGGCTACAAGGTGCAGTGGATGACGGTGGGCCAGAGCTTCAGTCCGTCCCGGCAAGACAGCGCAGGGGCTTCGGCCCGGACGCACACCATCACCGGGCTGACCGAAGGGGAGGTCTACATCGTGCGGGTGGTAGCGGTGAACGCGGTGGGGGACAGCGACCGGTCGAACCTGGCCTACGGCACACCGGGGGAGGGCTCAGGCTCATACGGGGTGTTGGAGTAGGGGCTGGGCGGCCCGGCCTGAGCGGGCCGGAACCTGCCGCCCGGCGGCGTCCGTGGCTGTCCGGCAGGATTTCGGGCAACAAAAAACCAGGACACGGAGGCGGCGGGGTCCGCCCCACCCCGGCGGAGACGCTGATTCCCACCCAATGAATCCGGCGGAACTTGCCGGGAGAGGAAGCAGGCGAGATGAGGCGCAAACGCACTGCGCCGAAGGTGAAGCTCAATCGCAACGCCGTGTGGGAGTTGCTGGACGAACTGGGCATCTCGCAGAACGAGCTGGCGCGGTTGTGCGGACTTTCCTCGGGATACTTCTCCCAGTTGATGAGCGGCGCCAAATGCCCTTCGCCCAAAGTACGGCGGAAGTTACAGCAGGTCCTGGGCGTCAGCGACTTCGACCGGCTGTTCATCATTGAGTGGCCTTCCGGGGACGGACTGCAAACCACGCCGAGCGAAGGTTAACCAAGCCAGTGGGACTACCTCGCCAACCAGAGGGTGACACAGCATGCCCGGGGACAACCCCGGCGACAACCAGGCGACAAACAGAGGAGGCCAGGCCGGATGAGCCGCAGGATCACCCTTCGACAGCCCTTGGACCTGGCACTGAGCCTGGAGATGGGGCAGGCTTTCCGCTGGCGGAGAGTCGGAGACGAGGGGGTCCGCCGACAGGATTGGGGCGATCCGCCGGCCCGGTGGCGACAGAGTGGCGGGGCCTGGTACTCCGGCGTTCTGGGGGAATACCTGGTCCATCTCCGGCAGACCGCCGATGGATTGGAGTACCGGGTGGGCGGCGAACGCGGCGAACGGGACGACGTGGACCTGGACCGCCGTTTGCATGACTACTTCCGCCTGGACGATGAACTGGGGGAAGTCTACGCCCAGTTGGGCCGCCACCGGACGGTGGCCTTGGCAATCAGGCGGTGTCCGGGGCTGAGGCTGCTCCGTCAGGAACCGTGGGAATGCCTGGTTTCCTACCTGTGCTCCGGGACCAACAGCATCCGCGGCATCAGGCAGAGCGTCGAGAAAATAGCCCAATTGGGCCGCCGGAAGGTCCGCCTAGACGATGATGAACGCCATGTATTTCCCGGCCCCGCTCACATTATTGAAGAGGGCGAAGAGGCGCTGGCGGACTTGGGACTGGGCCTGTCGTCGAGGCCCCGCAACATCTTCCTGATGGCCCGTTACCTGTCCCACGACCCGCTCCTGTTGGACCGGACGTCATCCCCGCAAGTATCAGGCGCCCAGGCGGTGAGACTGCTGGACTGCTACCGGGGCATTGGCCTCAAGATCGCCGGTTGCGTGACCCTGATGTCTCTGGACAAGCTGGACGCCTTTCCGGTGGACCGGTGGGGACAGCGGGCCCTCGCCCAGTGCGACCTGTCGACGATGCCGGCGGGATTGGCGGAGAGGGTACGGAGTTCCCGTACCTTGACCGAAGCCCAGCAATACCGGGTGGCGGAGTGGGCCAGGCAATGCTTTGGGCGGTACGCCGGTTACTCCAACCAGTACCTGTTCCACTGGATCGAGCCACACAAGGAGCGGGTTGGCCGGAACGGGGTTTGTCCCGTATGCGGCCCGGGCCCAAGGGACGTGGTCCGGCCCTGAACGCAAAAAAGGCCCCATATATGCGGGAAGCCAGGGAAACCGCCGCGTGAGATTCGATGGTTTTCCCCGTGGTGGCCCTTGCCCCCGCAAATGCAAAAACGCCGGTACAGACGGCCGTTCCGAAAGGCAGCAGGTGGCCGTACGCCAGAGCGTGCAGCCACCTGCCCGGTCAATCCCAACCGGGCCCTGGAAGGCAAGGTCCGGTCCTCAGAACAGCCTCAGCGTCTCGGGCTGCTGCTGGTCTGCCTCTCCCTCGGCGGTTGGAGTTGGCGCCGGCGCCTGCTCACGCCGGGTCCGGCGTCGGGCCGGGGGACCGGGTCTCTCGTGGGCCGGGTACCTGGGTTCGTCCTCCCACCGGGCTTTCGCCCTTTCGATCACCGCCGGGACCTCCAGGGCCAGCCCGGCCAGGTCCAGGTCATCGAAGGACTCGATGTGCGGGTCCGCCGAGGGCTGTTGCACCCCGATGGTGGCCCGGTCTCCCCTGATGGACACGACGACCTTCAGCTCCTCGGTGGTTTCCGTTTCGCCCTGAGCGGGCTGCACTCCGCCGCCGTCGGCAACGTCCGGTTCCTCAGCGGTCTCACCGTCGGCATCCTGCTCTTCATCGACGTCGACGGGCGCATCGTCCGCCGCGTCTCCGGTGGGAAGCTCCCCGCCAACATCGGCAGGGGTATCATCGGTCGCATGGCCGAAGAGGAACTCCTCGGCGCCCACCACGTCCGAGGGGTGGATTTCCGTGCCGCTTTCGTCAGTCATGGTTTCTCCTACATCCGTTTCCTGGTTGGGCGGCGAGTCCTTAGGGGACCCGTTTTTGATCTCGCCCAGGGTCTTGGGTTCCCAATAGAGGTCGCGCTCCACGGCGGGAACGCCACCGAAGACGGTGGTCTCGGCCAACTCCGACAGGTCAAAGTAGCCCAGTTCACGCTCGAACCCCTCCACCAGTCCGAAGCACTGCCCGGTCTCAGGGTCCATTTCGGTGATGTACCACGTCCAATTGCTGTACGGACTGAAAAATTTCGCCGGGGCGAGGATGTCGTCGCAGTCGGCGACGTTGGAGTTGGCGCCGAGGGCCGGGATGGTGTCCGCCAGTTTCTTCGTCATCAGCTGGTGTCCCCGCTTCCCGGCGTGGTGGTCCTGCCACATCGTCGTGGTGGCGGTTTCCTTTTCGTCAGTCATGGTTGCTCATCTCCTTGTTGTTTCTCATGCGTAGAGGTTGGTTTGCGCCTTTCATCCGGCGTCGGTCCGCCCCACCAGCCGCGCCACCGCCTCCGGGGTGACGTAGGACGGCGCGACCGTACCCAGGTCCATGTCCAGGTAGAGGGCGAGGAAGGGGCAGGTTCCGGCCACCATGCGGCGCACCACCTGCAACACGAGGGACGCCATCATCTGGTTGATGGTGGGGTCCTGGTCGGTGAGGTCCAGGGCCGCCGCGCAGTCCACGTCGGGCGGCCTGGTTGAAACCGCCGTCAGCAGGTCGGGGCGTTGCAACGTGGGCGCCGGGGCCAGGTGGCAGGTGTCGCCGGTGAAGGGAGGTTCCTCCAGGACCACCGGCTCGGCGACGTTGCCAACCAGGACCTGTCCCCAATTGGTGTCGTTGCCGGCGTCGATGAGCCAGCGGCAGGGGTCTCCCGGCAGGCACTCGGCCATGGCCCGCCTCGCGGCGGCGTTGTCGGCGCAGCCGATGATCAGGCCGTCGTGGGAGGAGAGGCCGGGGTAGCGGCTGCCCTGGGGCCGGCATTCCTCTCGGAAGGGGTAGACCGAGTAGCCCACGGGCCGGTTGTAGGCTTGGGCCAGCCGGTCGGCCAGGGCCTTGCTCTTGAACTCCCCCACTTCGCCTGAGTAGAAATTCTGCCGGAACAGGTTGTGGGGTTCTACCCGGTCGTGGTCCACCAGGACGATGGTGGCGTCGCGGCCCTGGAAGAGGCGGCAGAGACCCTCGGCGACGAAGCCGCCGGTGCCGCCGCAGCCCACCACGGTGATCCAGGGATTGTCCAGCAGGAACTGGTTGTCCAGGTAGTAGGGCATGGTTGTTTTACCTCCTTATATGGATAGGTAAGCTTGGCGTTGGCCTGGTCCCTTCCCCTGCCGGCCGCAGGTCAGGGGGCGGGCCGTCGAAGACCTGGGACCAGTCCAGCGGGGCGAAGTGGCCGTAGATACCGAGCCGCAGGGCCAGTTCCGGCGCAGGGCTGTCCAGGCGTCCCACGACTCCGTAGATTCGGAAGCCCTGCTCGTCGCCATCGTCGGTGGCGGAGAAGAAGGCCCGGTGGCCGCCGTGGGAGTGGAACTCGGCCACCGCCCCGGCGGGCGGCTGGTAGGTGAGAGAGGCGGACGTTCCGGCCTGCGGGGGAACCGCCAGCCGGTAGGCGCCCTGGTCCCAGCCCACGGCGAAGAACCGCTCGGTGTCCGGCGTTTCCAGGAACCAGCGCAGCCCCGCCTCGAACAGCCCTGCCGGGATGGGGCCGTGGGCCAGCGCCAGCTTCTCGGATACGGGAGCAAGCCCCCGCACGTCGGCGGGAGCCACCAGTATTCGCGCCGTCAGGTGGGCGCTTTCGGACTGGACGTAGAGGCCGCCCGATCCGACAACATAGTCGAAGCCAATTCCCTGAGAACCCGCCAGGCCATCTGGCTGGTTCACCAGGTAGCCCACCGGCGTCATGCCCGTGCCAGGGTCAGTAGCCCCGTCTTCCTTCCGAGACCGCCATGGCGTGGCCCACGGTGCATTGGGGAACCAGGTCCTCAAGCGGGTACTCAGCCTTTCCATCTATCTCCTCCCACAGGGCTTGCAGGTTGTCGGGGTGCTGCTTCGACCGGTCCTGGCTGTCTCCGGTAAGGGAGAAGAAGGACTGGAAGAAGGATTCGGGTATCCGTCCCACCTCCTCGGGGAAGCGGTGGCTGCCGGGGCAGACTCGCCCGTCCCGGAAGACGTTGAAGGCCGGGGCGCGGTAGAGCTGCTGCTCGGGATCGGTGGGCCGCTCCAGGGCGGCGTAGACCCAGGGCGCCCGGCCCGGCGAGCAGACGAATACCAACCCCGGCATGGGCAGCCGGAGCCGGGCGGGAGGCTGGAACGCCTCCCGTTGCAGGGCCACCAACCACACCTGGGGCGGGCGCCACAGGGCCACCACCTGTCCGGTCTCCCCCTGGTTCCACCAGAGGGTGTTTTCGGGCAACAGGCCCGAGGAGAAGCCCAGGTGCCGGGTGAAGACATTGGCGATCTCGTCCGCCGAGACGGTCCTGACCCAGGTGCGGTCAGCCTCGAAGCCCCGCAGCAGGACGGTCTCGCCGTACACCTCCAGTTGCGCCTGGAGGGTGTCCCGGGGCAGATCGGCCTGGACCGGCAGGGACCACTCGGTCCGGTGCGTGTCATTGGTCGTCGTCATCGTTTTCCTCCTGTTGTGTGGTTGGTTCGGGTATTCGCGGCAGGATGGAGTCCAGCATTTCGGCGAAGCGCCCCGGCAGGTCCCCTTCCAGCCAGTCGGCCAGCTTCAGCACCGAGTCCATGAGCCGGTCCGCCTTGCGCCACTCCTCCGTTCCCTCCTGGATGATTTCCTCCTCCCAGGGGTCGGAGAAGCCGTCGTAGTCGCCATCGTCATAGTTGTGGTCGAGGAAGAAGTTGCCGGTCTCGGCCCGGACCCAGGCGGCGGCCTGGCCCGCACCCTGGTATTCGGTTTCCCCGACGGCTTCGGTCAGGGTCTCCAGGGCAATACCGCCCTTCGGAATCCGCTCCAGCGTCTCCTGCGGGATGCGCTCTGCGGCGGCTTCCAGCCAGGCCGTGCGCAGCCCGTCGGGTCCGTCGTAGTAGGCATCGGGGGGTTCGGCCAGCAGCGCCAGGGCCGAGAGGCCCTCCCGGTAGCCGTCCCACATCTCGTGGAGGCCGTCGTAGCCGAAGCCCACCAGCTGGAAGGGAATGCCCCGCCTGAGCCAGGTGAAGGGCGGGTCCTCGCCCTCGTCAACGTAGAACTCCAGGTAGGGGGCGTAGAGGGGGAAGTGGCGTTCCTGGAAGAGCCGGGCGAAGCGTTCCAGCCGCTCGCCCACGTCCGGGACTGCCAGCATCGTTTCCGCCTCATCGGGAAAGAGGCGGCGCGCCAGTTCGGCGAACCAGGCGTAGTCCTCGGCGTAGCCCAGCCGGACGACCAGCTCCCGCAGCGACGGCGGACGCCGCAGGAGCCTTTCGGCCAGGTTGCTCAGTACCGGCGGGGCCGCAGTTGCCATTTCATCGCCTCCAGCAGCCGCTTGGTGGCGGCGGCGTAGTCCTGGGCCTGGGCGCAGGCCAGCTCCACCTCCGGCTGCCGGGCCGCCGCCGCGTCCAGGTCCAGCCCGCCGTTGGGCAGGGTGAGCTCCGCCGCAAGCTCGGTGATTTTCAGGTCCGCCGCCGGCGTCGCCGCCAGCAGACCGGCCAGGGTCCGGTTGTCCATTTGGTTACCTCCCCTGGTTACAGGTATGGGTGAAGGCGCCCTTGGTGCCCACCCGCCGCTGGAACTCGTAGATGGTGTCGTCGCCCCGGCTGGTCTCCTTCACCGAGGCATTGGCGATTTCGCCGTAGAAGTCGGCCAACGTCGCTTTCACCTGCTCGACGCTCATCTCGGGATCGGGGTCGGGAAACTCTCGGTCGTCGTACACGAACACTCTTGCCATGACTGATCTCCTTTGCGTTGGTTGTCGTTTCGCTTGCGTTGGCGCCGTGTGCAGGGAGGCCGCCGTTCCGTTGCGGCGGCCTCCCCGTGCATCTGCGGTCTAGCGCCCCGCGCCGACCGGCTCTTTCTCCATCTCCTTTTCCAGCGCCCACTCGAACAGGGAGGCGGCGGCGGGCTGGGGTTTGCGGCTGTTGCCCCCTGGGCTTGACCGGCTCCTCGGCCAGGAACTCGGCCCAGGAGAACAGGGACTGCTGCCCCTCGGCGGGTTCCTCGTGGTGGCCGTTGCCGTTGGCCGGGACGGCGGCGTGGCTATCGCTATTCCCGTTCCCGTTGGCGGGCGCGTTGTTGCCCACCGCCAGCTCGACCGTCGGCCCGATGATGTCGAACCCGTCGCCGTTGGTATGGTGGCTGTTACCGTTGACTCCGATTGCCTCCGGCGTCGGCCTCGACAGACTTCCAGTCGTCGTCCACCAGGAACTCCTCGGCGCTGGCCTCGGCGTCCCGCGCCTGGGCGAATACCGCCTCCACCGACTCGCCGTCAGCGTCGGTCTCCTCTCGCCACTGACGATCTGCCGGGCCAAGGCCAGCATCAGGTCGTCGCCGTCGTCCCCGAAGGCGGCCAGGCCGTCCTCGGGCAGCTCCCCCTCCACCGCCAGGGAGCTTTGCAGCTTCTTGGCCACCAGCTTGAGCGCGTCGGCCTGGAGGGTGTTCCGGTAGGCCATGAACACCACTTTGACCGGCCTCTTCTGCCCGATGCGCCAGGAGCGCCGCGACGCCTGCCTCATCGTGTACACGCTGTAATCCGTCTCGAACCAACAGAGGGTCGGGAAGTCGATGAGGTCCAGCCCGGTCTGCACCAGGCGGGGATGGCAGATGACCACGTCCACCCCCTGCTTGACCCGTTCCTCCACCCAGGACTCCCGGCGGTCCGGGGCCACCGAGTCGGCCTTGAGCACCGCCACCCGGAAGCCGTGGGTGGTCAGGAACTGGTCCATCCGCTCGGTGATGTCCCGAGTTCCCGTGTGGGTGGCGTAGACCAGCACCTTCCGGCCCGCCAGCCGTTCCGCCGCCACCAGGTCAACCAGGGCCTGCTCTTTCGGGTAGAGCTTGTCCTCGGACAGGGGAGGCATCTGCACCAGCACGTTGCCGGTCTGGGGGTCGAAGACCGTCTCCCCGCGAGTGCAGCCGTCGGGGTAGGCCAGCAGGGTTTGCAGGTACGTAGCGAGGAGCCGCTTGGAACCCTTGGCCAACGCTTCGGCCAGGGCCTGCCGCAAGGTGTCGAACACCAGGTCGTAGGCCTTGCGCTGGGAGAAGCCGGTGAAATCCGTCTCCCGGTCCATGCCCGACAGCAGCACCTGCTCCTCGTAGGACGGCAGCCCCGAGGCCACGTCGGAGAGGCGCAGGAACACGCTGTTGCCGATCAGGTGGAAGAGGGCCGAGGGAGCCAGGCCGGGCCTCTCCCTGACCGTCTTGCGGTATCCCTTGCGGCGGCTGTTGCGCCCGTCCTCGAAGGAGTCGCCGTCGTCGGAGTGGCGCACCGTCTGCTCCAGGAAGCCGTAGCGCTGTATCCAGCGGCCCTCCTCGGAGCGAGCGAACTCGGTCCGAATCTCCGGCGAGAAGCGGTAGAGCAGGTGGAACAGGGTTGAGGAATAGCCGCCCGTTAGAGTGCCGGTAAGGGTGAGGGACTTGCCGCAGGCGTCGGCCAGGACCCCGGCGGCGATGCCCTGGGCCGAGCCGCGGCCCTTGTACTCATGGACCTCGTCGCCAATCAGCAGGTCGAAGAAGCCCTTCATCCGGTGCTTCACGTAGTCGGCCAGGGGATAACGCCGGGGACCGGAGCCGTCGGCCTGCCAGAGGGCGGAGCGGCAGAGGTCGCAGTTGCGACGCTTGCGGGACAACTCCTCGTTGGTCAGGGGCACGCCGTCCTTGTCCACCACCTGGGCGTAGCAGCGGGGGCAGCAGGGCACCTGGAAGGGTTCCCCGGTCTGCTCGTCCCGCACCAGCCGGCCCCCGGCGGCGGCCCAGCGCTGGATCACGGCGGGGGACCAGCGGTAGGACAGCTTGGCGCGTTCCCGGGACATGATGGCGAAGAGGGGAGCGGGACCCACGGACAGCCGCAGCCGCTCCAGGTCGGTGATGGAGGCGACGATGGCGGCGCGGGCGCCGGGCACCGTGTCCTCCACCTCCCGCTTCCATTTTCGGGTGAGGTGAGGCGGGCAGAGGATCAACATGCGCCGGAACCCGGCGGCGTGGGCGGCGGCGGCGCCGATGAAGGTCTTGCCGGTGCCCATCTCACCGACGACGGTGGTGCCCCGGTGGACCTGTAGGGAGAGGGCCGTGCCCTTGATGGCGTCCTCCTGGCCTCCCATCGGGGTGCGCAGCAGCCGGGGCAGCTTCTGGCCGTTCTCCGAGGGTCGGTAGAGGGGCGGGTAGGACTCCACCACCCGCCTGGCGATGGCCTCCTTGAACTGGTCGATGAATCCTGACAGGTTCATGGGTAATCTCCTTGCCTTGAGTGTTGCCTTTCGGAAAAGCGAGGCCCCGCCCATTCCTTGGTGGAACAAGCGGGGCCTTCGTGTCGCGGCTGGCGTTGCAGCCGTCGGTGCGGTTGTCGTCGGCGGTCAGGCGGCGATGTCGGTGATCTCCCCGTCGTCCAGGTCCAGGGCCACCACGGTGGTCCTGAGCCGTTCCCGGTAGACCTCGGTGTTCTCCGTCTCCTCGGCCAGGACGAGTTCCTTGGTGGTCCGGCCCTTGACCAGGATGCGCCGCCCGTCGGCCTCCAGCACCAGGTTGTCGAGAAAGCCGGCCGCCACCAGCATGGCCATGTGTCCCCGTCGCAGCGGCATCAGGGGCCGGGTGCGCTGGTCCTGGGCGGGCCAGAGGGCGTCCCTGACCTCCTGGCTGGCCCACAGGCCGTTCTTCCTGGCCTCGGCCACCGCCGCCAGCGGGTCCACGGTGCGGGTGGCGAAGAGGATGTCGCCGGCGGGAACCACCGGCGGGTCGTAGACGGGATAGGGACGGGAGGAGAACTCCTCCGGCTCTCCGAAGGCCCATTCCCGCACTTGCTCCTCGCCGTAGGGGTCGGGGCTGGGTTCGCCCTTGCGCCGCCCCGCCAGCACCACCTGGTCGAAGACCTCCCGCTCCGGGTTGGGGAAGCCCCAGCAGCGCAGGTCCCGGTAGTGAGACGACAGGTAGCGGGCGGAAACGGCGAGGCGCTGCTTCGGCACGATGAACAGCAGCAGGCCGCCGTCGGTCAGGTAGCGCGTGGTGTGCGTGAGAAAGGCGTGTTCCACCCGCTTGTCCTCTTTGTCCCAATCGTAGGGAGGGTTCAGGAGCAGCACGCCGAAGGCGTTGTTGGCAATCGACGTGGCGAACAGGTCGCAGGCCAGGGCGCGGTCCAGGACGTGGGCGGCCTGCTCCGCCCTCTCCCGATGCAGCTCCACCCCGCAGGTCTCAACGGGAACGGTGCCGCGGTCGCGCAGCAGGTCGGCGAACTGGGCCAGGGCGTCGCCGGCCCCGCAGCAGGGGTCCAGGATGCGCAGGGTGTCGGCGCTGCGGGAGCGGCCCCTGGCCCCGTAGAGCAGCTGGGCAACCAGGTCAACCACCCGGGGCGGCGTGGGATAGAAGCCTCCCTTGGCTTGGGCAGCGAGTCTCATATCAGTCCTCCTGTAGCTTGGAATGGGTTACTTGGAATCCGTGGGTTGCTCGGTGTCCATGTCAGGTGAGTCGCCGGAGGCGCCGGAGGACGGGGCCAACCGGCAGGGTCCGGGCTGGCAGAAGTGGCAGTTCCACCGGATGACGGCGGGGTCGGCCAGCATCTCCATGCTCAGGGCGACGAAGACCACCGCCGCGCCGCACTCGTTGCAGGTGTAGGTCTCCCCGGCGTGGATGTCCTCGTCGGTCTCCTCCACCTGGGCGAACCGCGCCCCGCAGCCGGGGCAGGGAAAGTACAGGGTCTGCTTGTCGGCCATCGTGCTACCTCCCGTCGTTGTGGTTTCCGTTCAGGTTCGTCAGTCCCACCACCTCGCCCTTGGCGAGAGTGCGCTGGAAGCACAGGACCTGGTCGGTCTGCTTGTCCCTGGCGCAGGCGGTGCAGAAGGCCGTCAGCAGCTCGGCGCGGCTGGCGACGGTGATGCGCTTGACCAGCACCTCCGTGCCGTCGGCCAGTTCGTGGCGGTAGAGCTTCTCGTTGGAGTTCCGCCAGTCCTGCTCGGCGGCGGGCCGGTAGAAATGGGGCTGACCGCTCGACGTCAGGTGGTCGGAAGCCCCGTGGGGGCAGAAGCGGCAGGTGTCACCATCCGGGGAGAAGAGCTGCCAGGCCTTCCAGTTGCGGGCGCGGCGGCGCTTGTTGCCCCGCTTCACCGGGTTCAGCGTCCTATCCATCGTTGTCTTCCTCCGTTTCATCGGTTTCGGGTTCCGGTTCATTGAGGGTCAGCGTCCCCGCCGCCACCGCCGCCGACAGGTCGGCCTTGAGTTCCTCGCCCCTGGGGTTGCAGGTGTAGGCCAGCAGCCCGGCGGACTCCAGGGGGACGATCTCGCCGGTGTCCAGCCCCCTTCGCCAGAGCCAGTCCCGCCAGGAGCGGTGCAGGGGCAGGGGGCTGCGCCGGTCCAGGAAGCGGTGGTGCAGCCCCGGCGCGTCGGCCTGGTCCTGGGCCAGCAGCAGGAAGTCGTCCCGCTCGAAGCTGAACTCCGCCAGCCGGGTGTAAACGAGGGCGTGCCAGCCCCGGCTTACGGGCAGGCGGGCGATGCGGGTGGTCCAGGTGCCCACGGTGTGATACGGGACCTGGCACTGCTGGTAGCCGCCGGAGAGCGCCATGCCTTCCACGCCCTTGATCAGATAAGCGGTGTCCGGGGGCTGCTTGAGCAGGGAGGCCCAGATGGCCTTGAGGGCGGTCTGCGGCCCCACCATCGACAGGAACCAGAGGCCGCCGGTGTCCGGGTCCCGGGCGAAGGCGTCGGCGGTGGCCGAGTAGCCGCCCGCGCTGATGGTGTAGAGAGCCTGCCCCGCACTCGATGCGGGGTCCTCGCCGTTGAGGACGGGTTCGGTGGGAATCATGGAGTGCCTCCTGTAGGTGTGGATGAGAGGAAGGGCGCGGGAGGGTGATTCCCCGCGTAAGGGCCGGCGGCGAAGCGCCGGTCTCGGTGTCATGAAGCTAGACGTCCATCAGCTTCCGTTCCTTGAGGCTGACCCAGCGGTCGCCGCCGATGACCACGTGGTCCAGGAGGTCGATGCCGAGGAGCTTCCCCGCCTGCACCAACTCGCGGGTGATGGACACGTCCTCGGGGCTGGGCGTGGGGTCGCCCGACGGGTGGTTGTGGGCGATGATGATGCTGGGGGCGGACTCGATTACCGCGGCGCGCAGCACCTCGGCGGGCCGCACCACCGACGAGTTGACGTTGCCGATGTAGACGACCCGCTGGCCCATCACCTGGTTGCGGGTGTTGAGCAGCAGCACCCGCAGCTGCTCCTGGGCCAGGGCGGACATCTCCGGGGCCAGCAGGGTGTGGACATCCTGGGGACAGTTGATCTGCGGCCTCTCGGCGGGGCGTTCCGGCTGGAAGGCGACCTCGTAGCGGGCCGCCAGCTCCCCCAGCAGGGCCAGGTTGGAGCGCAGGGCTTCCAGCACGGCCTGGCCTTCCGGGGTGGCGGGAGAGGCGGGTCCGGGGATGGACAGGGGCATTTCCTCTTGCTTGGCTTGCTTCTTGCGGGGCATGGTTGACTCCTTCGGATTGGTCTGGAAACGGAAGCGGGGCCGCTCCCGTGATTGGGAGTGGCCCCGTCGTGCGCCTTTGGGAGGGCGTCATTGTGCGAGTGTCCGGTTAGAAGGGAGAGTCCTCGTCGCCGGGCTGGTAACCACCGCCAGCGTTGATTCCGTTGGCGTTTCCGGCGTTGGCCTGGTGGCTGGCGCCGGAGTTGACCCCGTTGCCCGAACCGTTGCCGGAGTGGTTGCCGCCGGCGCCGTTGCGGGCGGAGTCCAGGAACACCACCTCCTGGGCGTGGATCTCGGTGCGGTAGCGCCGCTGCCCGTCGTCGCCGGTCCAGGAGTTCTGCGCCAGCCGGCCCGCGACGTAGAGCCGCTGGCCCTTCTCCACGTAGTTGGCGCAGGCTTCGGCGAGCTTGTCCCACACCACCACCGAGTGCCAGTCGGTCTCCGACTCGCCGCCCTTGCGCACCCGGTCGGTGGCCAGGCGCAGCTGGGTTACGGCGACGCCGGACGCCGTGTACTTCATCTCAGGGTCCGCCCCGACGCGGCCCAGGAGTTCCACCTTGTTGATGCTCTTCGCCATGATGTTTCCTCCGATACTTTGTGATTGAGGGATTCCCGAGGCCGCTCCTTCCTATGGGAAAGGGCGGCCCCGTGTCGCGCTCCAACGAGGGAGCGTCGTGGTATCAAGTGGTCAGGACTAGCTGACCCGCAGGTACTCGGAGACGTTCTCGGTGACGATGGTGGCCCTGGCCTCCGGGTCCAGCAGGGCGTTCAGCCGCTTGTGGTCCACGTTGTACCTGGTGGACTTCACCATCCCCACGGTGCGGGTCTTCTCCCGCCCCTCCAGCTTGGCCTTGTCCTTGCCCTGCCGGGTCAGCCACGCCCGCAGCATCCCCAGCGCCCACTGCTTGTCCTCTTCGATGGCCTTCAGCATCTCCTGGGCGTTCTCGTACTCCCGGAGCGCGGCCTGCGCCTCTTCGTCGTTCACCGGCTCGCCGTCATCTACAGGTTCGTCCTCGGGGTCAGGCTCCACCGCCGCCGACCCCGGCAGGCAGGTGTTCAGGAAGGGGCAGCGTTTGCACTGCCAGTCGTCGGCGGTGAAGTCCCGCTCCGGCAGGGCCTGAGAGTCCCGCCCGTGCAGCAGGTGGTGGGCGCCGATGGTCCCCAGCCGCTCGCAGGCCCGGTGGAAGGCTGTGGCGACCCGCTCGGCGGGAATCACCTCGAAGTCCCACTGCCTGGAGCCGGTGTCCATCGTGGCGATCACCACGTCCCGCGCCTCGCCGAAGGTCCCGTAGGAGTAGAAGGCGGCCTGGGCCACCGACTCCGGGTGGCTGCGCTCCGCCCCCAACTTCCACCACCGCTTGTAGGCTTCCGGCCCCCGGGTCTTGATCTCGATGACGCTGGGTTCATCGCCGAAGATGGGGACGACGCCGGTGGCGTCCACGTGGCCGGTTACCACCAGGGTGGGGCCGAGGCGCAGGGACATCATTTCAGGGTTGTCCCGGTCGGTGGGGTGAATCTCCCAACCGGCCCGCCGCATGGCCCGGAGCACCACCGGCTCCAGGGCGTTGCCCGCCTCCAGGACGGTCAGGGACTCCTCGGTGCGCGCGTTGGTGACCGGGTACTCGTTGGCCTCGTACCAGAGGGCGCGGCGGCAGTTGCCCACCGCCGAGGCCCGGATCTCCAGCGTCCCGTCCGCGTCGAAGCGGGCGTTGGGCCGCGAGTAGACGTCCGTCTTGCTGTCAATGGTCGTCGTCATGGTTGTCCTTCCTCCGTAATTTCTGTGTTGGGTAAATGAGAGCGGGGCCGCTCCCCGTGGGAGACGGCCCCGTGTGCCTTGGCAGGTCTGGTTCGGCGGTTCTTTCAGTCGGCGGCCAGCTTGAGTTCTGCCATTTCCACCTCCTCCTGTGCCTCCAGGTGGCCCCGCAGGATGAGGGCGATGCCGTCGCCGAGGCCGCGCACGTACACCGTGCTGCCGTCCTCCATCACGTTGGGCCAGGGCTGCATTTCGCTGATGCCCTGGCACTGGTCCACGATCTCATCCAGCGGCGTGCCGCGCCGCAGGTGCAGGGACACCAAGCGGCAGGCCAGTTCGGTGACCCCGTGCTGGAGGCTGCCGGCCTTGCCGAGAGAGCCGAAGACCTCGAAGGGGTTTCCGTCCTCGTCCAGGCAGACGGTGACGTAGAGGTTGCCCAAGCTCCGTCGCCAGCTTGGTCGTTATGCTGGGCAGGCTGCGGGGCCTGCTCCTGGTGGCGGTCATGGCTGTCCCCCTGGTCTCGCAGGTAGGGCAGCGCCGGGGCGTAGCGGTCGAAATAGCCCGCCACCTTCAGGGCGAACTCCCTATCCCTTTCGTCGCCGATTCCCAGCAGGGTCCTGGCGATGGGCTCCTCGCAGTCCTCCTCTGCAAACGTGGGAGTGAGGAAGGAGTCCCTGACCAGGTCGGGCAGGTCCTCCCACCGCTCCCGGCTCAGCTTCAGGCCACCGTGGCTGGCGGTGGAGACCCGCCAGACCCCTTCGGCCAGTTCCTCGATGTCCTGGGGATAGCCCCAGGGGGTGTGCATCCTGGTTCCGGTCATGTCGTTTCCTCCTGGTGTTGTTTAGTCCGGTAGATGAGAAGCGGGGCCGCCCCGCTGTGGAGACGGCCCCGTTGCCTTGTGGTTGCAGGTACGCCTTGCGGTCTACTGGTCGGCGCTGTCGTTCTGCCCGGCCTCGGCGTCCTGCCGCTGCTGCACCTTGCGGGCGGCCCGCTCCACCAGGGGCGTGAGTTCCGAGGCGGGCAGGTCGTCCAAGTCCCGGCCGGTCTGGCCCCGCACCGCCTGCCGCACCCGCTCCTCGTCGAAGCCCTGGCTGACCCCCAGGTCCAGCAGGGTCTTGCGCAGGGCCGGGGCCAGCGTGTCGCCGGCGCCGCCGCCGGGCTGGCCCGCCACGTCGCCGTAGAGCGCGTTGCCGAACTGGGCGCCGAAGGTGCGCAGCGACCGCTTGAGAGCGTCGGTGACCGCGCCCTTGAACGCCGTCTCATGCCCCTCGGCGGTCTCGTCGGAGACCGGCTGGAACCCGACGTCGGTGCGGGAAGGCGCGCCGGGGATGGTGACCTTCACCGTGGCGGCGTAGGCCCGGATGCGCTTGACCTCGCCGGTCTGCGTGTTCACCTGGTCCAGCTCCCTGAGCGTCACGTCGCCCACCACCTCGTGGCCCCAACCGCCGAACCCGAAGATGCGGTTGGCCTGGTCGATGACCGTGCGGCCCTCGACGTAGCTGAAGCTCCGGTTGCCCCGGCCCCTGCGCTGGGAGACCAGGCTGGCGTCCAGGGGCTGGGCCAGCTTCTCGGTGACGCTGGCGGGGAGGCTGTCCCACAGGAGGTCGTGGGCGGGGATGGCGTCGGTGGCGTGGTGCCCGTTGCCGTCGCCGTTGCCGTTGCCGTTCTTGGCGACGCCGTTGGTGGGAACGTGGTGGTTGCCGTTACTGTTCTGGTGGCTGTTCGCGCTGCCGTTGACCTGGCCGTTGCGCTGGTGACCGTTGTTGTTCGCGCCGTTCCGGTGGTTGCCGTTGCCGTTCTCGTTGGACATGACGTATCTCCTTGAAGTAGTTGTAATTCCGTGGGTGATGGGCGTTCGTGCGGCTTCCGGCACTGGAAGCCGTGGGCGGGGCGGGAGGCCCCGGCGGGAGATGGGCAGGTGTAGCCCAAGGGGATCAGTAGGAGAGTGGTTGAAAAAGCGAAGGCCCGCCGGGGAAGGCGGGCCGGTAGAGAGAAGGTTGGGGGAGAGGGAGTGGACTAGCGGGCGTTGTGCGCCGCCCTTGCCAGCAGTCGGCGGAAGATGAGTTGACCGTGGCGCAGCGTAGCCAGTTCGCCCACGTCGGCGATGCCCTGGGGCAGGTTGACCACGGCGGCGCGGCGGCCCAGCAGTCCCCAGAGACCCTCGGCGGCAGCCACACCGGCGCCGTCGTTGTCGAAGGCCAGGAAGACTCTTGGGCAGCCCCGGAGCGCCGCCGCCACCTTGTCCAGCCCCTGGGTGCCCAGGGCGGCGCAGGCGGGGTAGCCCCAGGCCGCCAGCGTCAGGTAGTCGAAGACCCCTTCAGCCAGGATTGCGAAGGGTGGCGCCGGGCCGATGCGGGCCAGCCCAAGCACCGGCTTGGGGCCGGGCACCGCCTGAAAGCGGGGTGTTGCTCCGGTGTCAACTACCCGTCCGGTGAGCCAGCCCACCCGGCCCGAGGCGATGTCGGGGACGGCAATCATTCCAGCGAACCGCTCTGCGCCCCGTTCCAGGAACAGCCCCGAGGCGCGTATCCGGTCTTCGCCGTATCCGGCAGATTCCAGATAAGCCCGCAGGCCGTGCCCCGGCGCGTAGCCCAGGCCCAGCCTTGCGGCAGCTTCCAGGCCAATGCCCCGCGAGGCCAGGTACTCTCTGGCCCCGATGTTGCGCCGCAATTGGCCGGTGTAGAAACGCACCGCCGCCGTCAGCAGCGCCGGATCGCGGGGAGGAATCGCGGGAGCAACTGGTGTCTGGGACGCCACCGGACGAACCGCAGCGGCCGTAACCGGCGGGGAACCGCCGTCCAGCCGCCGTATCGCCTCGGGCAGGCTCAGGCCCTCCATCCGTTGCACGAAGTCCAGCACGTCGCCGCCGGACCCGCAACCGAAGCAGTAGAACCTTTCAGTGTCGGCGTACACCGTGAAACTGCCCTCGGCTTCCTGGTGAAAGGGGCAGACGCCCTGCCTGACCCGTCCCTTGCCGCGCAGGGCAACCCCGGCGCTTTCCACCGCGTCGCCCAGGGGATGGTGGGCCTTGAGTTCCGCAATGTTCACCGTTGCGTTGGCTACGACCATGACGCGCCTCCCTTCGCCAGCGGCTTGAGTCCCCGCAGGCTGCGCCGCGAGACCAGCTGGCCCACCGGCCAGCGCATCCCCATGACCGCCGCGACTTCCAGCGTTCTCCCGTCGCCATCCCTGTCCACCAGCGCCGCCGCCCTGCCGGTGCCGGGGCTGTAGAGCACCGCTTTGTCACCAGCGAACCGGCGACGGGCCACGTCCAGCCACTCGGCGTAGAGCCACCGGAGTTGGCCGTCCGTGGCGTTGGCCGTGTCTACGTCAGCGAACACCGCCAGAGCGCCGTCCAGGTCGCCGGACTGCCGCACCCGCCGGCCCTCGTGGACCGCCTTGACCAAGCTGGGAGTGGGCGCAGGTTCCGTTTGCTCTGAATCGGGAGAGAACAGGACCGTCAGCAGCCGGTCCACCAGTTCTTCGAGACTGCCTGTAGAAGCAGGGAAATCCAGGGTAATCGTGGTCATGGCGTGCCTCCCTGTTGCTGAGTTTGTTGCTGCCTGTGACAACGGCACCGGCAAGAGGCCTGCCGTGCCTGCGCTGCCTGCCGTGCTTCGTTGGCCCGCACGATCCGCCGCACCACCAGGGCGACGATGCCCAGGCCGATGAGGTTCAGGAAGAAGGTCTCGCCGCCGGTCCCGGTGAGCAGCGGCCCGGCGATGAGCAGTGCCACGGCCACCGCGATGGACAGCCGCTTGTGCCGCTTGGTGAAGCCGACGACGCTTGCCGCCGCAGCCTTGATTTGGACGAGTCTGTCACTGATGCGCATACGCACCTCCTTGTGTTTGTGAACGACGTTGGAAACGGGTTCAACGCCCGGCGCCGGACGCACTCCGCCCTGGGACTGACACCGCAAGGGAGAACGCCGGTTGGGTGTTGGAGAAAGACGCAGCTTCGCCAGGGTCTTATGCCTGGGGAGCTGCTACGTGAGGGGAAGTCAAGAGGAACGCAGTCCGCTCAGCGGAGTCTGCGCTGGAACTGGAACGGTAAGCGTCCGACCTGGCATTTCTGCCGACCGGAGCATGTTGAAACCGCGGTGCCGCTACCCTTGTTCAGTAGCTACGCCGCAGCCGTGTTGAAGCGGCCGGTGCGTTAACCACGCTCCAACCGCATAGTGGGGAATGCGAAGCAGGTCAACCGCTCCGCCGGGATGCCAAAGGGGTAAGGGACGCCGGAGAAACCGTGCTGGGTCTAGCTGACACCTCCTGTCAGTGGGACTTCCGTGAGTTCAGGGTCCGCCGTGGAAAGGGATTCCGGGACGCCGTTGCTAATCCGGTTGCCACCTCCTTGCAAACGATGATGTGCCTTGGGGTTGGAGTACCACCGTGGAAAGGGATTCCGGGACGCCGTTGTTAATCCGGTTGCCACCTCCTTGCAAACGATGATGGGCCTTGGGGTTGGAGTACCACCGTTGGGTTGGGGTTCCGGGTGAAGCGCACCGTGCACTTCGATGAGTTGGGTCTACCTGCTTCGGGAGAGACGTTCAATCACGCCGGCCCCTCAGCAATTCCCTCGTGGGCGACCGTTCGAGGAGCTAGGCTCTACTCTAGGCGGCCAGTCCATCATGGGCGGACGTTCGGAGAGCTATGCTCGATCCTATGCGTCCGGTCCCGGGTCCAGGGACGGGACCCTCCAGGTTTCTAGGGCGGGAAACGCTGGAAAAAGCCTGACAACGCCAATTAGTATCCGGTCCCGGCAAAGCCTCCGGCAAGGGGTTTTCGGCGAAATCTGGCATCGTCAACCCAATCACTTGCCGGTGAGCAGCCCAGATGAAGCAACAAAGAAGCCGCAATGGTGCGGGCATGGAGCAAACCCGAAATCCACCCCAGCACCGGCGCCAGCTACCGCCGCCACAGCCCAAGGGTGAGCAACCGCCTAAGCCGGCGCAGCGCCCTCCGCCGGGCTAACTTCCGGCGAGTGTCGGCCAGCGCTTTCTGCCGCCAGCCCAGCTGGGCGTTCCGCTCCAGCCCTCTCAATGGCTCCGTCTCCGGCGGCAGGGTCAGGCCGTGCTCCTCCAGCATGGCCAGCTCCAGTCCCAGAATGAGCGCCTCGGTCGCAAGCCAGCGCAGGCCCCGGCCCCGGTCGGGGTGGCCTTTCCACAAGCCGCGCCATTCGTCAACCAAGGGCCAGGCGTCGCCGAAGACTTCGTCGTCGTCCGCCGGATCAACAGTTACCAAGTCGGGATGCTGGCGATGCTGCGTGTTACCCATCCTGGCATTGCCCCGAGGCCCCGACGACGGTGCACCACCGGCCCGTCCGGCGCCAACCCCGCCCGCTGATTCCAGCCGGTCCATCCGCCGCTCCAACCGCTGCAACTCCCCGGCCCGCGCCCCGGTGTCATTCCCGCCGGCTTCCTCGGCAACCCGCTGGACTTCCGCCACGGCTTGACCCATCTCGTCCGCCAGCCCGTCAACCCGCCGCTCAACGCCGTCCACGCGCCCTGCCAGAGTCTGCATCTCCTCGCGGGCCTGGGCAGCCTCCCGGTCTCCCTCGGCCAGCAGCCACCGCTCCAGGGCCACCTGGGCCAGGCCCGACAGCGCGCCCCGGTCCATGCTGGCGCTCAGCGTCCTGGGGTCCAGGCCCAGGGCCTCCGCCGCGCCCTTCAACTCCCGCTCCCGCACCAGCTCGTGCAGCAACGCCATCAGCCGCAGGTGGTGCAGGTCCTCCACGTTCCGGCTCCTTTCCATCTCCGTACCTCCCGGCGCCAGCGGCATGACCACCAGCGCAAAGTTGCGGTTTCGACACAGGGCGCTTGCACGACAACAAAGCTCCAGCAGGCCACAGGGTTGCAATTCCTGTAGGGGGGCGATGCCGGAAACCTGGCAACCAGCCCTAATACCCAAGTGCTTGCCGGATGGGAGCGGAAATGCAGCTAATCCGCCGGTTTCCCGAATGAACCGGCCACCGTGGACTCGCGTCGCTGCCTGCCAATCCCTGTACACCCCCATAACATCACACCGCGCCCCGGAAAGTTGATGCCCCGTGAGGGGGGCCTGCGTACAGGCCCCCCTCACAAGCCATTGGTAAGCCCACCGCGCGTGGTCAGACTCGACGGCGGGACAAAACGTCCCAATCACCGACGAGGAGGCCACCATGTTCCGCCGATTCATCCCCAGGTCCGGCAAGGCCCGCCGCCTGATTCTCCTGGCGGGGGCCTTGCTCATCGCAGCCCTCGTTGCCATCCCCGCCTCCGGGCTGGCCCTGGCCCAGTCCCCACCCCCGGACACCGACACCGTCACCCTGGTCAACCGCGACCGGCAGTTGGTGGAGCGGAAGAAGGAGGGCGATTTCGTGGCCCGCCCCATCCTCAGCCGCCAGACCGACGTCCTCTTCTACGCCATCCGCCACCCCGACACCGGCGACTGGCTCACCAGCACCTACCGGGTCAGGGGCGGCGAGAAGCACCTCTCCGAGGGCTGGGAGTACACCTTCGAGTACCCCGCCCTGGACGAGCAGCCCGAGCTCCACCCGGAACAGGCATATCTCCTGGTGCTGGCCGTGCCCCGCACCGGCGGCGGCGACCACCACGTCTTCCACGCCCTGATTCCCGTCCACCAGCCCAAGGGGTTGTGGGACAAGGTGCTGGGCGCCCTCGACCCCGACCGCTGGGCCAGGGCCGCCGCCAAGTGGGTGATCCAGGGAGTCCACGGGACCCTTGTGCGGCGTGGTGCAGAAGATTTCCGCCAGCGACCTCGACGAGTGCCGGGGAGGGTAGGGACGTATGACGGACATCCTCACCGGCACTCCCCCTGAACTCACCTACCTGCATCCCTTCATCCAGCAGGCCTGGATGGTGGTCTGGGCCATCACGTCGGGCGCTTTGGCGGTGATCCTGGGCTGGATGGGGCTGAGCTTCATCGTCCAGGAGCACCTGGGCCGCCACCAGTCGGGCTGGCGGGAGATGGTGCCCCGGCTGGTGCTGGGCCTCACCGCCGCCGCGTCGTCCCTCTGGTGGTGCGCCCTGGTCATCGACGTGGCCCACGCCGTCTCCCAGTTCATCGCCGTCTCCCTGGACGTAACCCCCGGCGCCCTGCTGCGCGCTCCCCTGGAGCCGCTGCTGACCGCCGTCGAGACCGCCAACACCGGGCTGGCGGTGTTCATCGCCCTGCTCTACCTGGTCTTCGGCTTCTTCGTCCTCTACCTGCTGGTGCAGATGATCCTGCGCCTGGCCCTCATCGACATCCTGCTCTGCCTGGCCCCCATCGCGTTGGGGCTGTGGATTCTGCCCCACACCGCCGGTTGGGGAAAGCACTGGCTGCGGCTGTTCATGACCACGGTGTTCCAGCAGGCGGTCCAGCTCATCGCCGTGGCCCTGGCCTTCGCCTTCCTGGAGGACTTCGCCGCCATCGCCGCCTTCGAGCCGTCGGAGGACCTGGTGTGGAAGCTGCTGATGGCCATCGCCTTCATGTACCTGGCGGGGCGGGTGCCCTCGATGCTGGGGCATCACGGCACCTTCGACGCCTGGCTGCACACCCTCTACTTCGGGATGTCCCTGCCCGGCTCGATGGTGCGTTCGGGCCGCGCCCTGGGGATGTTGGCCGGTGGAGCCGCCGGAGGACCGGCGGGTATGGCCGCCGCGTCAGCGGCGACCGGCGCGGCCAGCGCCGCCGCCACCACGGCCGCCGGAGCGGTGAACTCGGCGGCCCAGGGCTCCACGGCCCCGGCCCAGAGCGGCCCCACGCCCAGAAGCCAGGGGCCGTAGCGGCAACCGGAACGACGACAACCACCGGCGCGGACCTGAGTCCCGCCGGAACCGCCCAGGAGGTGGAGACATGTGCCAGTAGATGCAGACCCGGACCGGGCAAAGAAATACAGCCAACCAACCCAATCTCAAGGAGATAGAGAAATGTCAGACCTGACACAGACCATATCGAACCTGGTGGGCATCCTGCTGGGCCTGGTCGGCGTCGTGGGCGTGGGCTATTTCATCTACGGGGCCTATATGTACCTCACCGCCTCCGGCGCGCCCAACCAGATGGAGCGCGGCAAGGCGGCCATGATGACCGCCCTGGCCGGCATCGTGCTGGCCCTGGTGGCCTACGGCGTGGTGGAGCTGGTGATGAACGCCGTCGTCGGCAACCCGGTGGACCCCACCGTGCCCGACCCCACCAACTCCGGTACCCCCTCCGTTGGCGATGGCGGCGGTTAGGAGGGATGGAATGAGAGAGCATGAAGTACCGACCCACGTGCAGGCCGAGGACAAGGTGCTGCTGTGGTTCACCTTCCCCCAGATCGTGGCGGTGGTGGCGGTCTGCGCCCTGGCCTACGGCGCCTACCACTACCTGCCCTTCGGCCCGATGGCGGTGCGGCTGGGCATCGCCATCCTGCTGGGCGTCGTGGGAATCGCCCTGACCGTGGGGAAGATCGGAGGCCGGGGGCTGCCCCTGGTGGCCGCCGACCTGCTGAAGTTCAACCTGGGGGCCAGGCGCTACGCCGGGTCCCCGCTGGAGTTGGTAATCAGCGAGCCACCGATGCCGGCGGAGGCCAAGCCCGACCCGTTGCGGCTGCTGGCGAAGAAAGCGGCCGGCGGCCTGAGCAAGGCAGTGAGGGCGGCGCGGAAGAAGGGGCGTCCCCCCTTCCGGCCCCACAGCTGGTTCGGCAAGCGCCGCAACCGGGACGGCGGAGCAAATCCTCCCAAACCACAGGCTGAGGGTGGCGGAGGAAAGAAGCCGTGGAACCGCTTCCTGGCGGTGGCGGCCCTGGGCCTGCTGGTCGTGGTCCTGCTGCCCGCCACCGCCCTGGCCGACGATCCCGATGACGAGGACCCGGGCTGGCGGCTGGACGAGATCTACTTCGTCCCGCCGGACCCGGTTCCGGGACGGCGCATCTTCATCGAGCGGCTGGCCGTCTCCGGCGACACCGCCGCCGTGACCCTGCGGGCAGCCCACGACCTGGACCTGAAGGTGCGGGTATTCGGCGGCAGGTCCGGCAGGACCCTGAAGATGGGCGCCAGCACCAGCCTGACGGCGGGCCAAAGCAGGAGCTACAACCTGACCCTGAACGGCCCGTCGCCGTCCTTCACCTTCTCCTGGGTGGACGCCCTGGGCCGGTCCGGGGCGGTGACCCTGAAGAGCGGCCAGATACCCTACCCCCTGCCGTCAGCAGACGGCGGGCTGTGCGACCTGGAGCTGACCTCCCTGGAATGGACGCCGGGCAGCATATCCGGCGTCATCGCCTCGGAGTGCATCGCCGACACCCGCCAGGAGGTGGCGTTGCCGGTGTACGGCGGCCACTTCAGCCAGTCGGTGCCCGCGCTCCTGGACGCCGCCGTCACCCGCATCGCCGGAACGGTAAGCGTCGTTGCCGGAAGCCACCGCGTCACGGCCACGTTTATTGCCAATGGTGAATCCCGCTTCACCCTGCCCGTCGCCAACAGGAAGGCGACCCACGAGGTGGAAATCACTGCTGACCTTACGGCGACGTTGAACGTGCCGTTGCCGCCCATGTTGCAGACCACCCACCACCCGGCCCGAACCGACGTGTATACCCGGCGGGTGAGCCTGTCCTGCGGCGAGGGTTCCTCGGTGACCAGGACCGTCCGTATCTACGTCTACCACCCGGAGCACGTGCGGGCCGTGGAGATCCAGCGCGCTCCCGTCACCCGCAGCAGGCCGGAGACGGCGCCCCTGGCCGCAGCCCTGGGCGTGGGAACCGACGACCCCTACCGGGCCCTGCACGTTCCCCCGCCCACGCCCCCGCCGCCCAGGGCGGAGCAGACGCCGGTGGGCGATTCCAACTGGTGGAACTGGTGGCCGTGGTAGGGCGCGTGGCAAAGACCCTGCTCGCCTCCGGTGCGGCGCTGGCCTCCGTGGCCGCCGCCGCGCCGGACGAGAAGGCAAGGATGCTGGCCGCCTTCGACGTGGTGCTGACGGGCATGGCCTACGCCGGTGTCGGCCTCTGCTTCTTCGCCATCGTCTGGGCGGGGTTCGTCCTGATGGCCGAGGGCGCCGAGGGAGAAGGTTCCGGGCGGGGAAAAGCCAGGAACGCCGTAATCATGGCCGTGGTCGGGCTGGTGGTGGTGCTGCTGGCCAAGGGCATCGCCGCCGCGCTCAACAGCCGGATCATCGAAGTCCTGCCCGGCCCATAGAAGAAAAAAGGAGATTCACCGATGAAAGCGACACTGCCCAACCTGAAGAAGCTGGCCGGACGCGGCAGGAAGGAAAATCCCGCAGCGTCCGAGGAAATTCAACCCAATGACATCGAGCTCACCGAGGCGGCGGAACCCAAGCCGCCACCCCCGCTGTCCCTGTTCTTCATGCTGTCCCACCTGGAAGAGGACGGGCCGGTGCGGCTGGACGGGGTGAAGCTGGGGGTGCTGGAGGTGATGGGGTTGGAGCTGGACGAACCCAAGCTGGGGGCCTTCGCCGGTTCGTTGAACGCCCTGGACTTCCCGGTGCAACTGCTGGTCCGCCAGCATCCGCCGGTGTTTCAAAGCCTGCGGGCCAATCTTGAACAAGCCCAGCCCGAGGACCTGCCCCAGCAGACCCGAGATGCCGCCGACTCCCTGGGACGGCTCCTGACCGGCTTGGAATCCCGGGAGGGAATCCTGGACCGGCGCTTCTACGCCATCTGCGAACACAACCGCGCCGACGAGATGCGTGGGCTGCTGGCCCGGGCCGGGCTGGGAGTGTTCCCCCTGAAAGGAGAACCGCTGCGCCTCCTGCTGCTGGCCTCGGCCCTTGGGGGTTCACCCATTGACCGTGATGAAGACACAGAGTTGGCGGTGGAAATCAACCGCCGCGACATCCGCGTCGGAGCCCACCTGACCCGTTCTTTGCACCTGGGCAAGTGGCCCCGCTTGCTGGCCCCGGGCTTCCTGCAGGGGCTGATGGCCGCCGGAGCGCCCATGGACCTGTCGGTCCACCTGGGCGCCATCCCGTCGGAGCAGGCCGCCCGCACCCTGGAGTGGCAGAAGGTCCGTTTCGAGTCGGCGCAGTCCTTGTCCCTGAACCGGGGCCGCAGCCTGTCGCCGGAGGCGGAGATCGCCCTGGAGGACGTGAGCCGTCTCCGGGACGAGGTGCAGCGGGGCCGGGAGCGGCTGTTCCACGCCTCCCTGTCGGTGACGCTGCACGCCGACAACGCCGACGGGTTGAAGGAGCTTACCCAAAAAGCCCGCGCCCACTTCGCCGCCACCCTGGGCAAGCTGGACAACCTGGCCTTCCGGCAGCGCGAGGGCCTGCTGTCCACCCTGCCCCTGGGCCTCAACGCCGTGGCGGTGTGGCGGACATTGGACACGTCTTCACTGGCGCGTCTCTTCCCCTTCTCGCCGCCGGACCTGGACACCCGCAGCGGCACCCTCTACGGCATCGACCTGCGGGCCTGCGCCCCGGTGGTCTACGACCCCTTCGACGGGACGCACCTGAACGCCAACACCGCCGTGCTGGCCCGCTCCGGTTCGGGCAAGTCCTTCGCCACCAAGCTGGGGGTGCTGCGCGGCGTCTGCCGTGGCGTGCGCGCCTACGTGATCGACCCGGAGGGCGAGTACGCCGACATGGCCCGCGCCGCCGGCGGGCGGGTGCTGTCCCCTGGAATCGCGGGGCAGGGCATGAACCCCTTCGTCATCGACCGGGGCGACAGCGAGGAACTGTTGCAGCGCATCGGCAGCCTGCGGCGGTTGATCGAGGTGATGGTGGGGGAGCGGCTCAGCGCCGAGCGGCGGTCCTCCCTGGACCACGCCCTGGCCGGCTACTACGCCGAGCATAGGGAGCGCACCGGCTTCCGCGACTTCTACGCCTACCTGGAAGCCGAGGGCGGCGGCGACATCGCCCACCTGCTGCGGCCCTTCGCCACCGGCAGCCTGCGCCACCTGCTCTCCGACGAGGGCGACGACCTGCTGACCCACGAGGCCCTGGTCACCGTCTTCGACCTGCACCTGCTGGAGCCGGAGCTTCGGCCCGCCGCCGCGATGGTCTGCACCGAGACGGTATGGGCCGCCGCCGCCCAGGACCCCCGTCCGAGGCTGCTGGTGGTGGACGAGGTGTGGAGCATCATGCAGCACCCGGAGGGCGCGGCCTTCATGGTCAGCATGGCGAAACGCGCCCGCAAGCACCGGCTGGGGTTGCAGTTCATCACCCAGGACGTGCAGGACCTGCTCTCCGAGGACTCCTCCCGCGCCATCACCGGCCACTCCGGCAGGGCGCTGCTCCAGAACGCCGCCTTCAAGCTGCTGTTGCAGCAGGACGCCGCCGCCATCAGCACCGTGGGCGAAGCCTTCGACCTGCCGGTGGAGTTGCAACGCTGGCTGCTTTCGTGTCCTCGCGGTGACGGGCTGCTGCTGGCAAGGGGCAACCGTTTCCCCATCCGCATCGAGGCCACCCCCGAGGAGACCGAGGTAATCGAGTGGCGGCCGGGGCCGCGTCATTAGTCCGCAAACAAATCCCGTAAAGAGAGGCATCCAACATGAATATCAACGTGAAGAAAATCATCTTCGGCGACGCCCGGAACCGGCGTCCCCCGGCGCTGCTGGCGGTGACGCCGCCGCGCACCGGCGAGCGCACCCTGCTGGGCGTGGAGAACCTGCTCCAGTCCATCGCCGTCCCCGAACCCTTCTCCCTGGAACTGGCCGGTGACGCCAACGGCGTCACCCTGATGGCCCGCTGCCTGGACCGGCAGGTGGTCCAGGGACAGCTGGCCGCCCACTACCCCCAGGCCCGCATCCGCGAAGTACCGCCCGGGGACGACCCGTTGCGGCTGGACCCGGGGGAGCAGGCCTGGGGCCTGACCCTCCGCTCCGGCGGGCCGGAGTTCGTGCCCCTGCGCACCTTCCGGGACGACGACCTGCTGGACGCCGGCTCCGACCCCCTCATCGCCCTCCTGGGGGCGCTCGGCGACCTGCGGCCCGGCGAGCGGCTGGTCTCCCGCCTGCTGCTGCGCTCCCTGGGTCCCGACTGGTCCCAGGCTCACCAGCAGAAGGCCTTCAAGAACCCGGGCCAGCAGCGGCCCGATCCCTCCTACACCTACCAGACCAAGCCCCTGCAGCTGGACGGCGTCACCATGGCCGTGCTGGGCGCGGGGGCGCTGGCCGCCCTGAAGGGCTACCTGTGGGTGCAGGACGGCGAGTTCCTGAAGGCATCGCTCCTGGGCGCGGGCTCCGTCCTGGGCCTGACCGTGGCGGGCTGGGGCTGGTGGCGCTGGAAGCAGGCCCGCAGCCGGGTCTACGACCCCATCCTGATACGGGAGAAGGTCTCCCGCATCGCCTTCGACGCCGAGTTGCAGGTGGTGGCCGTCCTGCCGGAACGGGGCCGTCTCCAGCGGGCCGAGGAACTGCTGGAAGGGGTGGCCGCCGCCTACCGCCATTTCGATCATCCCGCCGGGGCCAGGTTCCAGGTTGGCGACGTACAACCCCTGGTTCCCACGGACAACCTGCACCCCGCCGGACCGGGTCTCTTCGGCAAGCGCAGCATCCTGGGGGTGCGAGAGGCGGCCGCCCTGTGGCACCCGCCCGGCGAGCGGGACGAGACGCCCCTGGTGGAGCGCTCCGGCTCCAGGTCCCTGCTGCCCCCGGTCCGGGGCACCGCCGAGGGCGCCCTGGTGGGCGACACCACCGGCGGGCAGACCCGGGAGATCCGCTTCCCCGAGGACCTGCTGCGCCGCCACCATCTCTACGTGGCCCGCACCCGCATGGGCAAGTCCACCCTGATGCACCACATCGTCGCCCACAAGCTCAGGGAGAAGGCGGCGGGCCGGGACGGCGACGCCATCATCGTCGTCGACCCCCACGCCGACCTGGTGGCCGGGCTGCTGGAGCACGTCCCCGGGTCCATCGTCGACAAAGTGAGGCTCATCGACCTGGCCGACGAACAGGGCGCGCCCGGAATCAACCTGCTGGACACCCGCATCTTCGCCGACCGCGACCGCACCGCCGACTCGGTGGTGCGGGTGGCGCGGGGCCTGTGGGAGCAGTGGGGACCAAGGATGCAGTCCATCCTGGAGCACACCGTCAAGACCCTGCACGAAGCCAACGCCCACCCGTCCACCGACGCCGGCGACCAGCACACCATCCTGGACGGGCTGAAGCTGCTCTCCGACGGCAAGTTCCGGGGCGAGGTGCTGGCCAAAGTCGACGACCCCTACATCATGGAGTGGTGGGAGCGGGACTTCGGCGGCTGGCACCGCCAGTACCGGGCCGAGGCATTGGCCCCGGTGCAGACCCGCCTGGCCTACTACGCCTCCTCCAAGCGCGCCCGCTCCATTCTGGGCCAGTCCCGCTCCACCATCGACCTGCGGGAGACCATTCTGGACGGAGGAGTGCTGCTGGTGTCCACCGCCCAGGGGACGGCGGGTAGGGACGTGGCCGCCCTGGTGGGAGCGTCCCTGCTCAACCTGGTGGACTCGGTGATCCGGGAGCAGGAGAGCCTGCCCCTGCACCGGCGGCGGGGCGCCCTGGTGGTCGTGGACGAGATGCAGTCCATGCCCGGCGTCGATTACGAGAGCATGCTGTCGGAGTTGGGCAAGTACGGGGCTTCCTTCATCCTGGCGACCCAGAGCCTGGCCAAGCTGGACGACCTCTCCCGCACCATGCAGGACACCATCCTGGCCAACCTGGGCTGTTTGGCGGTGTTCCAGGTGGCGGGCAACGACGCCCGCCGGCTGGTGTGGGAGCTGGGCAAGGACCGGGTCAGCGAGGACGACATCACGTCGCTGCCGGTGCACCAGTGCTACGTGCGGGCCACCGTGGGGACGGAGCGGCTGCCCGCCTACTCCATGATGACGCGGAAGCCCGAGCCGGGCGACCCCGAGGTGGCCGAGGCCGTTCGCAACGCCTCCAGGGGCTACACCACCAGCGCCGGGCAATTGGCCGCCGCCAACGCCGAGGGGGAGCAGAAGGTGAGCGAGTACCGCAGGCTCCTGGCGGAGCGGCAGAACGCCAACGGTGCGCTGCCGCCCCAGACCCCGGCCCCTGGCCAGACCGGCGGGCAGCACCGGGCGCGCACTCGCAACCCCAACCCACCGGGGAGCGGTGCCGGAGGTGCTGACTGATGAGTACAGGAGGGCTTCACCTGGAGACGCTGCGGCGGCTGGCTGCCATGCCCTTCCTGGACCGGCTGGAGCTGGCCGCCATCTCCGGCGTACCCGACCGTTCGGCCTACAACGCCGTCGCCGCCCTGGAGCGCGAGGGCCTTGTCGCCTCCCTCCCCCACGCCACCGCCATGCTGCGCCGGACCCGCCGCTACTTCCTCACCAATGCCGGATTGCGCCGCCTGGCCGAGGTCGAGGGCATTACCCTGGAACAGATTTTGCGCCGCCACCCAGTATCCGCCCGGTGGCGGCGCATCCTTTTGGAGCGGCTGGACGCCGTGGCCGTGATCTACCGACTCACGTCTTCCATTGCCGCCCTGGAGGGAATCGCTTCGTTCCGGTGGTACCGGGGATTGCCCCTGGACGCCGGTATCGTGCTCAATGACGGCCGCACCATAGGCGTGATCAGGCAGGGACTCACCGCCGACCGCACGGGCTTCGCCAAGCGCATCTGGCGGCTCAGGGAGGGGCCGCCGCCCGGCGGCGTGTTACTGCTGCTGCCCGACGAGACCAGGTTGCGGCACGCCCGCCGCCTGGCGGCCGTTGTGCCCTTTCCGGTTCTGCTGGCCCTGGAGCGGGACGCGGCCTGGAGCAGCCCCGACAATCCAATCTGGCGGCTTCCCTCAATCAACGCCGACTTGGACCTGAAGGCGGCCTTGGGCCACGTGGAAGGGGGTGGCGGGCTGCCAGCGGAGCAACCGACGTCACGGGCGATTCTTCCCCGCGACATCGGTACGGACTTTACCGATAAGAACGCACCGGAATGGCTTCTGCCCGTCCTGCTGAAACCCGCCGGGAAACTGGCGTTGGACCTGGTTTCCGACTGGCCCTGGATTGCCCCGCGGCACCTCCGAATGTTGCTGGGCATCTCCCAGGGGCGGCTGTCCCAGGTCCTGTTGCCCTTAGCTGACGCCGGACTGGTTGAGCGGGTCTCCTGCAAAGGCCAAAGGTTGGTTTTGACTGACCGGGGGCTGGGGCTTCTGGCGCGGCGGGACCGGGCCTCCGTAGGCGTGGCCAGGAAACGTTGGAGCGCCGCACTCAACGATCTCCGGAAACCGTTGGACTGGCGCAACGTCTCGGGCAGGCGCAGCCGACAGTTGCTCAGGAACATCGAGCACACCGCTGCCGTCCACGGTTTCATGGCCGCCCTGGCCGAGCAGGCCCGCTCCCTGGGCTGGGGGATCCTCCAACTGGACCCGCCCCATAGGGCATCAAGGCACTTCCGGCACGGCGACCGGCTCCGCTCCATTCATCCCGACGCTTTTGGGGTCCTGCGACGCGGCAACGCCACCTGGAGTTTCTTCCTGGAATGGGAGCGCCGGGCTGTGCGGCCCACCACGATGGCCGACCGCCTGGCTCCCTACCTCCGGTACTATTCGACCCACCAGCCCACCGACGACCACGGGGTCCGGCCCGCCGTCATGGTGGTCTTCGACGACGACTTAGCCGCCAGCCAGTTCTTGGGGGTAGCACGGACCGAAATGCAGCGGAAGAGAGTCGACGTTCCCTTGCTTGTTTCTCACGAGTGTCTTCTGGACCGTAGTGGGCCATTGGGTTCAGTTTGGCACATTACACACAGTTGGGAGACTGTTGAACCTCTGCGGATACTGGGGAAAAAGGTGGAACTGCTTGCTGACGGCTGGCGTATTACAAGGTGAGTCTACTTGTGCGACTGCGATCCGTTGAACTTACTAGAATCTGCATTGTCACAGTGCCAGGGAATTGCATTTTTTGGAATTTCCCCTTCTATACCCGGTGCCAATCGAAACCCTGCTTGGTTGAGTCGGGTAGAGCCAGGGTAAACGAGCCAACTTTACCAGGATGGGCTTTGCTGGTATGCTGGCCGCAAATCGGAAGGTTAGTCACGCGCCGCAATTGTGGGTGGTAGCGGCTTTGGATGAGGGAGATTGGAAGCGCGACTCTGGCCCATTGACGGCACGAGCCGCCTGAAAATGCGAATCTAAGAACCCTATTGACATCGGACCCGCGTGTTCATGACCGCATTCCACGATTTAGCAGAGCTATCCCCGGGGAATTGGAAGCATGACATTCGGTGAGGCAGTCACACAAGCCCGCAAGAGCTTGAAACTAAGCCAAAAAGAGGTTGCCGCCAGCACCATGAAAGAGGACGGTGCGGCCATCTCGGCCCAATACCTCAACGATATTGAGCACGACCGGCGAAACCCGCCGAGCGAGCACATCATTCGGCAGTTGGCCCATACCCTTCGACTCGATGATGACTATTTGTTTTTCCTGGCGGGCAGATTCCCCTCGGATGTGCTGGAGCTTTCCCCCGACCAGGAAGGTGTTACGTCGGCAATGAGAGCGTTCAGGCGTAACTTAAGACGCGACAGACCATGAAATGGATCAAGGACACCACGGGGCGTTTTCCGGAGCGCCCTTTTTATTCCCTTGAAGAGTTGGATGACCTTAGCGAATCCTGGATTCTCGGTTTCCTGCTGGACCGTTACGGACAGACGGTTTTCCCGGTTTCGACTGAAGACCTGACGGTCATGATTGAGTCCGAAACGTCGGACCTTGACCAATTTGCTGACCTTACTGCAGAGGAAGAGGACGGCGAAGAAGTACAGGGAATGACGGTGTTTTATCGCGACAAACAGCCTGCCGTAAAAGTCTCCCAACACCTTGCAAGCCAGAACCAGCGAGAACATCGGCTCCGCACTACGCTGACCCATGAATTTGGCCATGTGAAGTTGCATGGCGGTTTGTGGCAATTCGAACAGTTGAGCTTGTTTTCCGAACCGGGTCCCGACCCGGGTCCAAGATGCAAGCGTGCCGAGATGCTAAATGCCCCAAGAACCGACTGGATGGAGTGGCAGGCCGGTTATATATCGGGCGCCGTCCTGATGCCGGTTATGCACCTCAGGGAATTGGTTCACGCAGCTTTCAGGGAATGGGGTGCCGCAGGAAGCATCGCCGTCAATTCCACCGAGGCTACGGCGCTGCAAGAGCGCGTGGCCACGAGGTTCAGCGTCTCGATTGACGCAGCACGCGTCAGACTCTCCCAATTGGGCTTTTTAGGGGAGGACAACCGGCCTTCTTCGGCGAGGTTAACTTAACGGTTGCTATTTTTTTCGGCCAGTGCTACGCTAATCAGCGGATTTAATGTGTAGAATAACGGTGCTCTTCCGGTAAATTAGACCTGAAGAAATGGAACTCCTAATGGCAAGCTCAAGCAACCAGAAACCGACCCGTAGGTCGGACACGATCCTGCAAACCCGGCGTGAGCCGTTGTCGTGGCCCGAAGAGGCGACGTTCAAGATCCTGTCGATTGACGGCGGCGGAATCAAGGGGATTTTCCCCGCGGGCATTCTCGCCGAGTTGGAGGAGAAGTGTTTAGGCGGCGGTCATGTCGGGGACTATTTTGACCTTATCACGGGCACTTCCACCGGCGGCATCATCGCCCTCGGACTGGGAGCCGGCCTCACAGCCAGGTCCATGCAGGACTTGTACCTGCACGAAGGGCATCGAGTGTTCCCGCCGCGTCAACGCACCAGGAGCCGGGGGTTCTTGAGCCGTTTCTTTCGGAACCGGTACGACCGCTCGGACCTGGATGAGCTGTTGCAGCAGGCATTGGTCTCCAAGACGCTGCGGGATTCCAAGTACCGCCTCCTCATACCGGCCACAGAAGCCAAACACGGAGACCCCTGCGTATTCAAGACCCCCCACCACCCCGGTTACTTCCTGGACGGCGACAAGCCGATGTGGGAAGTGGCGGCGGCCACTTCGGCGGCTCCCACCTATCTGAAGCCCGTCATTCAGGACGGCTACATCCTGCTGGATGGAGGGATCTGGGCGAACAATCCAGCCATGATGGGACTGGTGGAAGCGCTAACCTGCTTTACCGTGCCGCGAGAGCAGATCTCGATCCTCAGCATTGGGTGTGGACAAAACGGCTTTCGGATAACCGAGAAGCAGACCGAGGGAGCCGGACAGTTCCAGTGGCGGGAGATCATCTACGTTGCAATGCATTACCAATCTCTGACCGCCGTAAACCAGGCTGGGTTGCTGTTGGGACGAGACAAGGTGGTGCGAATGGACCGACCGGAAGGAGGTGAGCCCATAGATTTGGACGACTGGGAGAAAGCTAGGCAGCTTTTGCCAGGCGAAGCCGTTCAAGTTGCAACACAACACATGGAACGTGTGGCAACAACTTTCTTCGCCGAGAGGGCCACGCCGCTTACGGCGTTAGCATAATTTCAGGAGATTAAACGGATGACTAAGAACAATGAGCAGTTTCGTGAATTCCTCCGGGACGAAGTCAACCTGAATGAAACCCGGTTGGACCGACTGGAAACTAGCGTAGCCGCCGTGAACGGCTACCTCAAGGACAACCTGACCGGTTACCAGAAGACGGAACGGCACGGGTCCCATGCATTAGGCACCCTCATCAAGCCCGTGGACGACAACGACGAGTACGATGCCGACAACCAGATAGTGATGAACCCAAATCCCAAGTGGGGAGCCAGGGATTACATCAACGAGGTCGAAAAAACCCTCAAGCAGAACAAGAACTACGCGGATAAACTGCGGGGAAAGACTCGGTGCGTGACCGTGGACTACGCCGGGGACTTCCACTTGGACTTGGTGCCCCGGGTCACCATTGAAGGCAAGCACTACATCTGCAATCACCGGGAGAACAAGTTCGAGGAAACGGATGGTACCGGATACCGGGAGTGGTTCAACGAGAGGAATCGGATTACCGGCGGCAATCTGAAGCGCGTGGTGCGATTGCTCAAGTTTCTGCGGGACCACAAGAGCAACTACACGGCCAAGTCGATTCTGCTTACTACCCTGGTCGGCAACACCATCAAAGACTCCGATGAAGGTACCGAAGCGGTCAGCACTGTGGGGGATACCTTGGTGACCGTTTTGAGCAGGATGGACGATTACTTGCAAAAGCACCCAACGATGCCGTCCATCAGGAACCCCGTGCTCCCCACCGAAACCTTCAACCGCCACTGGGACCAGACCAAGTACGCAAACTTCAGGAACCGGGTTCACTCCCACACCGCCACCGCCAAGAAGGCCAAGGCCGAGCAGTCTAGTGAAAAAGCCATCGAGACCTGGCAAGGGTTGTTCGGGAAGGATTTTGGCAAGAGCTCCACTGGTGGCAGCGGCAGAGGAGGTGGAACGGGAGGAAGTGGCGGCAGCACGCCGCCCGGGCGGCCCAGCAACAGCCCTGGCGGGGCCGCGGCAGCCGCTGGATCTGTACCCCTGGCGCCCCGACCTAGAGAAGCCCACAGGTTCGGGTGATCGCCATGGCGCAAGACCACTTCCACGTTGAGTCTCTCGAGACGTTCCTCGATGACCTTGCCGATGCCGGGTTTCACCCGGTTCCTGACTCTAGCCGCACCCGGTGGACAGGGCCGATTCACGCAGCTCTTGCCGGCCTGACCACCACAACCACGATGGATGTGGCAATCGTACCCGGCTGGCCCTTCCAACCTCCGGCGGTTTTCGTTCAGGGTCTCAGCACCAGCCACTATACCCTTAACGGTCTGGTATGTATGTGGCAGGATGGCGACTTCAGCCGTCAGTGGACCTCCGTAGAAGGTCTGTTCTCCAGGATTGAGGAGTGGTGCGAAGACGCCAGAGGTGGCTGGCAGGACGACAACCTTGAACATGACGCATATCTGAATTTCCAGCCTAAAGCCGGGCTTGTGGGGACCATCGACCTCGTAGGGATTGGAGTACACGAGGGCAGTTGGGGTGAATTTGCTGGCCTAGTAAACCGCAACCCATTTCGGATTGACATCCTGTCCGGGCGGAAGCGGTCAGCCGACCAACTGCGAGGACTGTGGTTTCATGCGGGGGTGTTGACTACACCCCCGCCTCGCAACCTGTCAGAAGTTTCTTCGTGCCTTCCGAGGTCCCCGCGAAAAGGGTTGCAAAGGGCCTTGGCTGAGCGGAAAAGGCCGGAGGCTCTGGTAGACAGTGGAGGCGTAGACCTCATCGTGTTCTGCTGGAAACGTCAAGACCGCACAAACCTTCTCGTGATGGCGTGCAGGGAAATGAATGAAGAGGTGGAGGCAATCGCGTTGCAACCAGGACCTACCGATGAAGAAAGTCTCCTAATGCGAGCCGGACCCGACGCCCCGGCCCTACGTGGCCGCAGTGCTGTCATTTTCGGGGCTGGAGCTCTGGGCGGATACACCGCCACGACGCTCGCGCAAAGTGGAATTGGCTCCCTCAGAATCGTAGACGGTGATGTTCTGTTGCCAGGAAACGTGGTGAGGCACGTCGCCGGTCACGACAAAGTCGGTGCGCCCAAAGTGGAGGCAGTTCAAGAGATTATTGCTAACCACGCTCCTTGGACAGAGGTGACCGTGTTCCAGGAATCGCCACGTACCCCAAGCCGGATTCACGAACTGGCCACCGGAGTCGATATCGCCGTCGACACGACTGGAAGCGAAGCCTTGACCTATTCCCTGGCGATGGTGGCCCAGGACAGCGGAGTGCCCGTGGTTTCCGGAGCACTCTATCGGGGGGGCGGAGTCGCACGGGTTCAACGCCAGGCACGACCCACCGACACCCCAATTCTTCAAAGGGTTGACTTGAGCCGGTACCCCCCAATACCCCCAGGGGATGGAACTGATGAATTCGCCGAACAGAATTTGGGATGTTCAGCGCCGGTCAACAACGCTCCTCCCTTCGCAGTCCAATCCTGCGCTGCCCTGATAGCCCAGGTCGCCATTGACGCTCTGACCGGGCGGTTCGAGTTTGAGGACGAATTGATCGAGGTATACCGGGCGGTTGCAGAGCCACCCTTTCACCGGCCGAGACGGCTTGACCCGCCGCCAAGGTAGAGGCCTTACGAGCAGCGGGTTTTCATACATTTTCTACGGTCCCGTTCGAGGCATGGCGAATCTGTGGCAACGAGTGTGAGGCAATTCTTGCCCAAAGAAGGGACTACCGCAGGAAGCAAGATGAATGAGTTGCGGGCGACCTGTCGCTTTTTCGGACCTCAGAGGCTTCAACTTAAATTTCAGCATCGTCCAACGCGTATGGACTGTGTTTCCATACACCGGCCAACCGCCGACCACGGCGTTCAGCCCATTATGATGGTGGTCTTCGACGACGACATTGCCGCCAACCATTTTCTGCGAGTAGCACTAGAGGAAACAGAGCACATGGCGTCCATGCCCCACTGCTGGTTTCCTGCAAAGCAGCCATCGAACGGAAGGGACCGCTCAGGAGGGCTTGGGAGCAGCCGGAGAGGGTTCATGCTTATGCAGGGATTTCCGTAAAAGCCATCCTACCGTTGTTCACCCAGTACCTAAAATGGACCGAGGATCCCAAGACCGAGGGGCCAAGGCTTTATTGCCTGCCATGTGAATCGGAGACCTCGACCGAAAAAGGACATTAAGGAATGACGGTTATATTTCATACCAACACCGGAGTACCGCTCCTCGCCGGCGATATGCTGCTATCTGTTCCCGGACCCTTTGGCCGCACGGAATTGAGGTTGCCCTCCCAACCCAATGGAATCACCATACCGTCGGACGTGATTCCCAGCTACATTCCCGTCAAAATGAGGCGAAAAATATTCATCGTGAATGATCATCTGGCGGTCGGTGCTGCAGGCCGGGTATCCGATATCAGGGTTTTCATAGGTGCATTACTCGGGGAGTTCAGGGACAGGAGAGAGTTCACTTACTCCGAGATTCAAGGCTTCCTGAACCAGTACACTTCGAATGAACACGGACGGGGCACACTGAGCCACATCGGAGCCATCCTACTGGCCCAGGCAACGGACTGGCGCGGTTCCTTAACCGTGGGTCTACCCGGCAACAGAATCGAAGCCAGCCGGCGCTTCGGAGCCGTAACTACGATTGGCTCCGGATCCGCCAGCATCATTGAGCAGATTCACAGGCTTGACGACAGCTACAAATATGGGATGGCCCAACCACCTGATAGCGAATCGGCATTCCCGGAATTTAAGACTCTGGCGCAGAATTTGATGCTTCTCTCCAACGTGTACTGGAAGGAGTTTACATCGCCGAACAATATTTTCGACGCATGGGGTGGTGCCTACGACCTCATATACCAGAACTCCAGCAAAGTGTTCGAATATCTCAACGATTACACGATCTTTCTCCGGCTCTTTGATGTGGATCAAGCCGATAAGGGGATCCAGTTGGCGAACGTCCTTAAATATGAGCGACGCCCCGAATTGTCGTTTATCGCCATGCTGAACAATGAGAAGCTGGATATTTTCGGGGCTAAAGACATCACTGCTTCAGATGCCCCGTTGGCCGTAACTTTGAACATGGAAGAATTTACGATGAACTCCAGAGTCCACGTATCAATGATAGGAGTAGGAAAAGGGGGCAGATACGCGTCACCTTTGATCCAGATAGATGGTCTTGACCCGGCGGGGCAGACAAGGCAATTGGCGTTTACGGATTTTGATGAAGAGGGGAGGCTGCGCGTTTTCTTTCACGCGGAACACGACCGATGGCTGGAAGAGCAGGCCATGTCTTACTACCAGAGCCACGCCAGTAGTTGGACTGGAGAGGTTTCCATTGATTGAGCGGCCAGCCGATGCTTACCAAGCTCCGTTCCGGGTTTAACGAGGAATGCCTGTCACTTGGCATCAGCTATTCAGATCCCATGCAATCGTCCGGCATGTCCCTATCCGGAAACATCAAAATCCCCCTGAGCCCCAGCCTTTCGGCCAGGGTCAGGAGGATGAAAAGGTTGGTGGAGTCGGGGACGGTCCCTTTCCTCCACTGCCTCAGCCGGTGGGGGTTGACGCCGAGGCGGCGGGCCAGGGCATTCCAGGTCAGCCCGGTCTCTTCCTTGAACCGCTCCAGCCTGTCGGGGAAGTCCTCGGGAAATTCGTAGTACACCGGCTGGTGTATTCGCCGCTGCCGCCCCACGGGTTACTCCTCGTCACCCAGCACGTCCACTATGTTGGGAAACAGCGTGCTCATCCCTCCAGGAACCCGCTGGGCCACACGATAAAGCTTGGACAGGGCCAGGTCCCTGGGCAAAGCCCCCCGCCGCCAGCTCGTCACCCGCTCGTGGTCCACCCCCAGGCACGCCGCCAACTCACCCCATGACAGGCCGGACACTTCCCGGAATTGCTCCAATCTCTCCGGGAAGTCCTTGGGCAGGTCCACCCCGTTGTTCCGTCGCTTGAATGCTGTTGCTCCAGTCATCTTGAGTCCTCCTCAGTCCTATTTTCAGAAATGGGAAAGCCGTCCCTGAACGCCGCTGCTCTTCTCCGACAGGGAAAGGTCGTCGGGCAGCAGCAGGTACAGGCCGCCCGGTACCCTTGCGCCCAAGCGGAAGATGCCGAACAGGGCGTCGCCGCAGGGTGCGGTGTCGTGCCGCCAGCGCTGCAACTGCCGTGGGTCCACCCCGAGGCAGGCCGCCATGCCGTCCCAGGAGAGGCCACTGGCCGCCTTGAGCCGGTCCAGCCGCGCCGGGAAGTCCTCGGGCAGCAGCGACGCGCCGAAGAACAGGTGGGGCGGCACGGGCCTTCTATTCCCCATCGCATTCTTCCATGATGAACAGATCGTCGAAACCGACGCCCAGCGCATCCTGCAAACGCCGCCGCGTGGCAGCGGAGGGATAGCGTTTCCCGTTGAGGAGCTGGGACAGGTAGCCGGTGGCCAGCCCGGTCAGATCTGCCAGTTCGTTCTTGGTCATGTTCAGCCGGTGGAGCAGGTCCCAGAACGCCACGGCGTTCAACCGCGCCCTCACCAGGGGTCTCTTACCCGACATACTCGCCGTCCTTGTGTGGGGCGTCCCCTTGGTCGGGAACATCAGCGCCGTCCGATTCCTCACCCTGCCTCTCCGCCGCAGCCTCCGCCGCGGAGTCCAGGTGGGCGCGGGCGATCATGCGGGCCAGGATGCGCAGGCCCCGCAGCCTTATCTCGTTCTGTTCCGGGGTGAGCCGTTGCTTCTTGCTCAAAAGATGGACCTTCCGAAAACCCGGCGTTTGGCGCCGGTGGCGCTCCGCCGCGCCTGGCTGTATACTCTGCCAATAGGACAGTTGTTCTGACTAAGGAAGTGTAGCAATCAGCAGTCGTGCTCATCAATGGAAAAGGCGTCTATACAGCAAGCAGTAGCGAAAGTGCTTGCTCATTTGTAGCCATAATGTAGCAACAAAGAAGCTATAATGGAGCAGGAATGTTACCGTCAGGGGCGCGGAGCGATAAGGCAGCTTTCGCGGGGATGGGGGTGAGTCATGGAAGAGCTTGACGAACAACAGGAACGGGGTGAGGAACTGGGGCCGTTGCTGCGGCGTCTCAGGGGCGGCCTCAGCCTGCGGGACGTGAACCGGCTCACCGGGGTGTCCAGTTCCTATCTTTCCAAGATCGAAAGGGGAGAGCGCCCGCCCGGAGCCAACCTGCTGCGCAAGCTGGCCTTCGCCTACAACGTGGACGCCGAGGATTTGATCCGGCAGGCCGGGCACCTGGGCCAGTCGGGCCTCCACTCCGACGAGGCCCTGGAGGTGGAACGGGCCTACCAGTACGTGCTGTCCGACCCCGCCTTCCGGGTGGGCACCCGGCCCGATGGCCCCCTGTCCCTGAACGCCAAGCGGTTCATCGTGGAGATGTACGAGCGCTTCACCAACAAGACGCTGCTGGAGTGATGACTGTGACCCTGGACGACTTCTGCCACAGGTTGCTGGACGACGAACTGTTCCGGGAAAGACTGGAGCCCGAGCGGCTGGCCGCCGCTTTCACAGAATTCTTTCACATTTCCGCTCGCCCCACCGTCATGGAACTGGCCGCCCTGCTACGGGACGCCGGTTTCGGCACCGTGTCGGGCAGGGAATTGGACGGGTTGAAGGGGGTCCACTTCGGCGCCCCCAGGGGTGAGTACGACATCTTCTACCGGGAGGACCTGTGGGACGGAGCCAAGGCCCATACCGTGCTGCACGAAGCCTACGAGATTATTCACGAGACCCTGTGCGCCCTGCACTCCGACGACCCGCCGGAGCGCCGCGTGTGCCGGGAGGCTGACCGATTCGCGGCGGCGGTGCTGATGCCGCCGGAGATCTTCTCCGCTTACGCCCTGGCCAGCGGGCTGGACGTGGTGGCCCTGCAGGGCATGTTCCAGTGCTCCTACGCCTCGGTTGCGATGCGTCTGGCCGAGGTGATGCGCCGGCAGCCCTTGGTTGCGCTGCTGTACGAGCGCAAAGATAAGGGAGACCCGGCTGGTTGGCCCGACCCGGTCGGCCCGGAGTCCCTGAAGGCGACGGTGGTGAAACGGACTGCTGGCTTCGGCCCACCGAGTTCCCCCCTGCTCTGCGGCTGGCGGAGTGGCCTTCCCCGTCCCGGCAAGGCCATGCCCGCCGATTCCCTGGCGGAGCAGGCGGTCCGGAGCGGAAGGCCGGAATACGCCGAAGACGGCGGCTTGGCCGTGGCTGCCAGGCCTGTATTGTGGAAGGGGCGGGTGGCCAAGGTGGCGATCGTCGCCGTGCCCTTCCTAGACCGGACGGTGCTGGCGCCGCAGGTGGGCGGAGTCAACTGGCATTATCAGAAACCACGGGCCCCTGCCCGGCTGATGTCGGCGGCTTCTTGACAGGAGCGGGCTGGATGTCCGATGATAGTTAGTAAGACAAACACTTATTACACCCGACAAAAAGAGAGACCATGCCCCCAGGCAGAAAGTCAAGAACCATCACCTTCTCCCTGCCCCCGGAGATGTTCGAGCAGGTGCAGCGGGTGAAAGACGAAGAGGGCCGAGACATGAGCGAGTTGGTGCGGGAAGCCCTCCGCCTGTACATGGAAGAAAGGGAACTGCGCCGGCGGGAACGGTTGGAACGGCTGCGCTCCCGCCAGACAACCCAGGAAGTGACCGAAGGAGGAGAAATCAATGAATGAACGATATGACCTGACCCCGGCTGCCCTGTACGCCCGGGTCTCCAGCGACCGCCAGGACGTGGACCTCTCCGTCGCCGCCCAGCTTCGAGCGCTGCGGGACTACGCCGAGAAGAACGGGTATGTCGTGGCCCGCGAGTACATCGACGAGGCCGAGAGTGGCCGCATCGCAGACCGGCCCCAGTTCCGCCGGATGCTGGACGAGGCCAGCCTGTCCGACTCCCCTTTCCAGGAAATCTTGGTGTGGAAGTTCTCGCGATTCACCCGCAAGCGGGAGCACGCCGTGGCCTTCAAGTCCATGCTCCGCAAGCGGGGCATCAGGGTAACCTCCATCACCGAGCACGCCGACGACTCCCCCACCGGCAAGCTGATGGAAGCCATCATCGAGAGCCTGGACGAATTTTACTCGGAAAATCTTGCCCAGGAGGTCTTGCGGGGGATGCGGGAGGCGGCCTCGCGCGGCTTCTGGATTGGCACCTACTCCCCCTACGGCTACCGGAAGGTGCCGGTCCAGGACGGAGCCAAGAAGCGCCCCAAGCTGGAACTGAACCCGCCCGCCGACGGCGTGGTGCGCCGCATCTTCCAGATGGCCCTTCTCGGGACCAGCACGCTGGACATCACCAAGACCCTCAACAGGGAGGGCATCGCCCGCCCCCAGCGGGGTCGCTGGACCAAGACCACCATCCACCGCATTCTCACCAACGAGACCTACACCGGGACCCTGGTATGGGGAACCAGGGCCAAGGACAACGTGCCGCCGGTGCGGGTGGACAACGCTTTCCCCGCCATCATCTCACGAGACGAATTCGAGCGGGTGTCCGCCATCCTTGGTTCCAAAGCCCCGGCCAAGATACATCCCCGCCGCGCCGCCAGTCCCTACCTGCTCAGCGGAATAGTCAGGTGCGAGACCTGTGGCAAGGCCCTCACCGCCCACGAGGCCAAGAGCGGCCAGTTCACCTACTACGTCTGCCACTCCCTGCTGAAGCGGGGGCAGGGTGCCTGCGACACTCCCCGGCTCAACGCCAAGCGGTTCGAGCGGATGATCATCGACTCGATACGGGAAAACATCCTCACCGAGAGCAACATCCGGGAACTGGTCAAGCTGGTCAACGAGGAACTGGACAGCGTGATCAAGGAGCAGCGGGAAAAGGCGGAGGCCATTGACGAGGAACTGAATGAGATAAGGCGGCGGTTGGACCGGCTTTGGCAGGCGGTGGAGACCACCGACCTGGAGATCAATGACATCCTGCCCCGCATCCGGGAGCACAAGGAACGGCAGGAGAAGCTGGAGATTGCCGCCGATGAAGCAAGGGCCATCCTGGCCGTGCGGATGCAGGGATTGGGCGACGAGGAGACCATCGCCGCCTACGTGAAGGAGATGAGTGACTTCCTGATGGAGAGCGAGTTGACCGAGACCAGGGCCTTCATCCGGTCATTCGTCAAGGAGATCGGCGTGGTCCCCGGCAAGGCCACCATCCGCTACACCATTCCCATGCCGAAGGACAGCCCGATAAAAGGAAGGGACGCTCAGGAAATCGCCCTGAGCGCCCCGGTTCTGTCTACAGTAACGCATGGTGGGGCAGTTCCTCGGCTCGTTCTCTCGACGGCTCCCTCGTCTAACAGGCCAGTCAACTCATAGCGGACTGTGGCGGGTGATTCGCCCAAAATGTCCGCCGTTTCTGTCAAGCCGGCGAAGGGCATCTGGGCGAGATGGTGAAGCGGTTGCCAGTCGGAGAGCGCAATGTCTCTGCCCTCGGGTCCCGAAGAGTGTTTGAAGTCCGCATAGGAATGGAATGTTCATTAATACACTGTGGAAGGAAGCAGCGTAGAACGTCAGTACCTGAGTGTCATTTGTCTTGGGTTTTTTTCGCAGTGTGGCAGAGGTCAGCATAGGGGCACGCAGCCCTCCATAAGGCAAGCATTTCAGGAGACGGCGTCAGGACATCAGATGGATAGAGGGGACACGGAATTCGGTGTATCGGAACTGCGCCAGCCAGAGATTTTCTTGGAGGTATATGCGTCAAACTCTCAGATCTGGATAATGAGAGTAAGCGCCTAAACTCTGGGGTAAATTTGAGAGATGCGGTGCCGTTCCACTATATAAAGGAGTCGCTTATGCCACGGCCGCTATAACGCTGCGGCGGACATTTGATAAAATGGCGATGCTCTGCATTTAAGTGGTGGCCTCTGGGTTTGAAGGAGCCGCAATGTGCTAATTCGGCCTGAAAATCATTGGTCGGAGCCAACCCTGGATTTCCTTAAACGCTGCTTTCGGTTTGTTAGCCAAGAGTGGCCTCATGCCAAGCGGGAGTCGGTGCCGGACGAGGGCTTTGAGGAGCGGTTCCGTGACAGTTGTGTCCAGCATCTGCCAAGCTGGTCTATTGCCCCGCCACGTGAAATGCGGCTAGGCGCGGGGCTTGATACGCTGTCCGGGACACTCCATGAAGTGGACATCGTAGCCAAAACCAGCCGGACAACCGTGGCGGCCGAGCTGAAGAACCTGGGCGGCGGGCCAGGCAAGAATGACATCATCGTGTTTTACGCCAAAATCCTCGATTACTTGCTGGCTAATCCGGATTTGGCATATGACGACATCTGCTTGGCCTTTGTGTCGCGGGTTACATTCGACCAAAGAGGGCTGTCTGCATGCTTGGGTCTGGGCATACACCCGATAGCATCTGATATACGACCACTGCCAGTGCTGATTAACAACGCGATGACGATGCAAACGGAGTTGGATAGGGGGTTGCAAGTTGATTCCGAGACATTAGTCCGGTTTGAGGATTTTTGCGCCAATCTCAATCGTGTGTCGTTCGCTTTGCGAGAAACTTGGCTAGACTACCGTTGCGACTACATTTCTTCCGGTGATATCTTGCAGTTTCGAGCGGTCGACCCGATCGATGTGGACGATTTTGCACGGGAACTTCGACAAGCCAACAGTGTTTGCATAGCAATCTACAGGGGATTCCAACGCGCCCTGCGGGCGAGGTGATGGCTAGAATGAACATCAGCAGCTACAACATCACCGACGTTACTTACCACTACATCGGGTTGCGGGTGTTGCATGGGATGCCTCCGGCATCCAAACGCACCGAACAGATAAAAGCCATTGCCAGCAACGTTCTCAAGTTCGTCGGCGACAGAAACCAGCGCTTGATGGTAGCGGCTCCCGGCACGACATACCAGGGAACTGCTAAGAAAATATGTACGGAGTTGGAGCAATTCCGGTTCGTGAAATCCCAGGGGAAATCCGCCGAGAGCAGATATGATCTGACCGAATCAGGACGACAAATATTGAATCTGATGGCGGAGCAAAACGCCGTGGATCTGCGGCGACTCATGGCTCGAACCCATTTGGAAACCTATGACAATCTTCGCATTGTAGTACAAAACCACATCACCGATGGCCCTGTATGGCGTCCAACGGAGGTAAAGACAGAACACATTGGAAAGGCGGGTTACCTTGAAACCCTGTTGGCCCCTACCTTTGGGAGCGACGCCACCTCTGTCGCCAGTGCGATCCATGCCGAGCACCTTGAACAAAGCCCTAGCAAGATTCGTGACGCGCTGCACACCAGGATAATCCAGCACTTCTTACCGGATATACGAATGGGCGTTGCTAACTTCCGTGGTATGTGCACTCGTCTCACGACCTTGCGACTCTTGAACCTGCGCCGCGCTACTTTCAAGGGTTGCGAGTTCTACAAGACCTATTCCCCCTGCGTGGTCGGAACAGGACCGCATGACTGGTACATACCCTTGGAAGTTTCGTTATCCAACAGTAATCCGTTCGAGATACTCTTTTGCGAACCGGATATGGCCGACCTCGACAATCAGAACGTCCTGCTCGCTGCAATCGAAAGCGCCATGCTTGAGCTACTTCCCGTCGCCGGCTACCACGACATCCCTGACTTGCGCGACACCGTTTGCGAGAATCTGCTCATACCTGAGGCTGCATTCGATGACGGCCTTAACCGACTGCTGGACCGGACGCCGTCGCCGATGTCTGTTGGGTTCCATTATGATGGGATTACGGCCAATCGCAAACCGCTGGTCCGCCGTCAAACCAACCAACTGCACAATTTGATCAGGAGGCAGTAATGCTACAGCTTCCCCGTCGGCTGTCTCAGCCGGTTACTTCACCATACAATCAGTTGGGGCTCCGAGATTTGCCCTTTGCTACGGAGCCTCTAATTGACCCTAACAGTATTGACCCGCGTCGAAACGGCGATATATTCGCCACGTCGCCTGTACAGGCGGAGATCGAGAAATTCGAGAACTTGCTGATAAGACCGTCCGACTTTGGCAATCGGGTCAAATTAGCCTCGCTATGGGCCAAAGGCTCGGCCTACCAGGGGCGTGGGATGGGCAAAACTGCCCTGTTGCGCTACTTCCAGCGTCGTATCAATCGCGACTGGGGATACGAAGAATTCAACGGTCAGTTTTCCGCCGCGGTAGTCTACGTAGCGTTTCCAGACCAAGTAGATCGGCGTCGGATGGATCAATTGGCATGGGCCGCGCTGGTCGACGTCTGCGAAAATGGCGTGCTGGACGCATCTCGCGCTGCGCTGCGACGGGATGCAATGACCGACAGTGAAGTTGACGCCGTCATCAAAGTTGACGGCGATATCCGATTGGAGAATCTTCTGGACGACGCCCTTCTGGAAGCCACTGGGATAGAGCCCGACGTCATTGACGGTAATATCGAACGCCTGTTGTTGGGTGAGGGTGTGACTGCGGCTGCGGCCCGAGCACTGACCAATGGCAGCTTCCAAGAATATTTGAAAAGCTTGCGGAAGATCGGCGAACTTCGTCCATACTACACTCCGAACGATTTGAAAGGTTTGGCTGTGGCCCGCAACCTCTTCTTCAACGACATTGTTCGCTATCTGCGAGCCGCTGGCTTTGCCGGAGGATATTTGTTTATCGATGACCTCGAGAACTTGACGGACCAGATGACACGAAAATACCAGATTGAGTTTGCAAAAGCCTTTGGCATTTGCACCGTTCGGCCCGGATACGCCAATTCGGCCTACGGGTTCTTCTCGTGCGTGCTAACTACTCACGATTCGGTCATACAACGACTGGCGGCGGCGTGGGATGAAGCCGGCCTATCGTCATTTGCCCGCTTGGATCCCGATGCCCCAACATCTGTAGAACTGCCTCTGCCGACGCCGGCCCAGGCCTCCGCAATCATCACCGCTCATCTGGATTATTACCGCCTTGACCACAACGAGGACGGCTCTATTAAGCCATTCACTGATGATGGATTGTCTGCCCTCATACAAAAGGGCCAACTTCCACGTCAGTTCCTATCAAACGCTGCCCATACCTTCATGCTGGCAGCTGAGAAAGGGGTGTCGTCTATCGATGCGCAATTAGTATCCGAGGCGACTGATAGCCAATCTGCCCAGACCTCGACGGACTACTCGGCCGGCCTGGTAGACTTCACATAGGATGCGAATTGTGCTCGCTCGTTTCCTCGCCAAGGCAAGCGGAAAGTCCGTTTATGCTTCCAGAGCGAACCTGATCACAAAGGTTCACGATACAGGGATAGCGAGTCCTGGATGCGTTGAGAGGCTGCCTACCCACATCTCGAAAACGGTTCTGCCTATCGTCAAAATAGGCCCACCAACCGGGGCAATCGCATCTCGAATCGATAGGCTGTCTCCACCCCGGTTCCCCCAGAGCCAACCGTCAAGGCCAACCGGTGGAAGGCTCAGCTCAAGGAGAACGGGGATGGGGCGCTCAGAGGGAACCAAGCCCGTCAAAGAACTCGGCGCTCTCGCCCCCGTCGGCGTTTAACCCCCGCCCTCAACTGACACCACGCCCTTCTCAATCCGGGAAACACCTCCCTACCATAATAAACGCCAGCTCTGAATATCCCGCTTCCTTTCGTCCTGAACGGAGCAGCCCGGGTCGAAGGGCCAAAAACCCCAAATGGCGCAAAATGGCACACAATGGCCCGGAAATCGAAAAATCCCGCCCCGCATTCCGCTCCCTCAAATAAACGCCAAGAGGTAACCCAGACCCCAGGAGGTAACCCAGACCCCAGGAGGTAACCCAGACCCCAGGAGGTAACCCAGACCCCAGGAGGTAACCCAAACCCCAGGAGGTAACCCAAACCAATGTACGAACTGAGACGGCGCATCAATGCCCTCCGCCGCAAACTGGCCATCCCACTCGCCGTCGTCCGGCTCCGCCGGTTGGCCCAGGAATTTTGCATCGAATCGAACGTAGCCCGGAGCGAACGCCAGCCCCAGCCCGAGTCCCATCCCTTCATCAAACGGGTAGCCGACGCCGGGTTCCGCCTCCCCACCTTCTTGGCCGTACACAAATATCTGGAACGGTGCCGCACCCAAAACACCCTTCCCGATCCCCACGGCATCGTCCACGCGCTTCTCCCCCGGTCCGCAAACTTCGGAACTTTCTATGACCCCGCCGGGCTATAACATCTTGATTGGAAGATTGGACACGAAGGCAGCTTCGAAGCCTGTATCCGAAGCCGGTATCCAAGGCAAGCGCCTCGACCTCGGCCGACGCCAAGACTGCCTCCTCGCTGTCCTGCTCAGTTAAGATGCGATTGCCCTGATCCACCAACCGCAGTTTGGTATACCGGACACCGGCCATGTTAGAATCTTGACAACCTCCGATTTTGCCCGTCCGAATTTAGCCTGGATGGAGATCTATTCATGGCCACAACCGATGCCCTTTCCAAAGAAGAACTAAAACGCCGGGCGTCAGAAGCCATCGACTCCCGGGCCGACGAATTGGTCAACTTGGCGCGCACGATCCTGGACAACCCGGAACCCGGATTTCGGGAAACCAAGACCTCCCGGCTGGTAGCAAACAAGTTCGGCGAGATGGGCCTGCCGTCACGGGCCGGCTTAGCCATGACCGGGGTTCGGGCCGACCTTCCGGCAGCCGCCGCCGGGCCCACTTTGGCCATTATTGGCGAGTTGGACTCCCTGATCGTCAACCAGCACCCCCACGCCGATTCCGGCACCGGCGCGGCCCACGCCTGCGGCCACCACTGCCAGATTGGCATGATGCTGGGCGCCGCCATGGCCCTGAACCAACCCGATGTCCTCAACTCGCTGAGCGGCCGGCTGGTATTCATGGCCGTCCCCGCAGAGGAATACATCGAGATCGAGTACCGGGACACGCTGCGGCGGCAAGGGAAGATAGAGTTCCTGGGAGGCAAGCCGGAACTGGTCAAGCTGGGAGAGTTCGACGACATCGACCTTGCCATGATGTGCCACACCACCTCCTCTCCGGAGGAGAAGCAGTTGTGCATCAGTGAAACAAATAACGGCACCTTGGCCAAACGAATCCAATTCGTCGGCCGCGGGTCCCACGCCGGAGGGGCGCCCCACTTGGGGATAAACGCCTTGAACGCCGCCACCCTGGCCTTGAGCGCCATCCATTACAACCGTGAAACCTTCCGCGACCAGGACAGCATCCGTGTCCACCCCATTATCACCAAGGGCGGAGAGGCAGTCAGCGCCGTTCCGGCCGACGTTCGCATGGAGACGTTCGTCCGGGGCCGCACCGTGGAAGCCATCATGGACGCCAACATGAAGGTGGACCGGGCCCTGAGGGCCGGCGCCTTGGCCGTCGGCGCCGAGGTGAACATACAGACCATTCCCGGCTACCTGCCCTTAATGCAGGACCGGTCATTTTCCGACGTTTTCAAGGCCAACGCCGAAGGCTTGGTAGGCCAAGAAAACGTCGGCCACGTGGCCCACCGTGGCGGCTCCACCGACATGGGGGACCTTAGTCAATTGATGCCGGCCATCCATCCCTACGTGGGCGGGGCCACCGGGTTGGGCCACGGCGACAACTACGTGGTGGAGGACTACCAACTGGCCGTGATTACCGCCGCCAAAGCCTTGGCCAACACCGCCATCGACCTGTTGGCCGACGGCGCAGCCGTGGGCGGCGGCATCGTTTCCGGCCACCGCCCGGAGATGACCCGGCCGGAATACCTCAAGTTCATGAGGGGCTTGGCCGCTGAGGAGAACTACAAGGGCGCCGCGTAATGCTGACACTAGACGAGCTAAAACGCCGGGCCTGCGCAGCCATCGAAAGCCGCCGGAAGGAAATCATCGACGTCTCCCGGCAGGTGCTGGCCAATCCCGAGGCCGGGTTCCGGGAAACCAAGACGGCCGCACTGGTGTCGCAGAAATTCCACGAGCTTGGCATAACTCACCAGACCGGGTTGGCAATGACCGGGGTAAAGGGTCGCTTTCCGGGCGGGGCCGGGCCCGGCCCCGGAGTGGCCGTAATCGGGGAGTTGGACTCCTTGGTGGTGACCGAGCACCCTCAAGCTGACCCGGAAACAGGCGCCGCCCACGCCTGCGGCCACCACTGCCAGATCGGCATGATGCTGGGTGCGACCATCGGGTTGCGCGACCCCGAGGTATTGGCCCAACTATCCGGCGAGATCGTACCCTTCGCCGTGCCGGCCGAAGAGTTCATAGAGGTGGAGCAGCGGCTGGAAATGCGGTCCCAAGGGAAGCTTGAATTCATGGGCGGCAAGCAGGAATTGATCCGCTTGGGCCAGTTCGACGACATTGACGTCGCCATGATGTGCCACACCGCCAGCGACATGGGGGACCGCAAGTTCGCCGTGGGCGGCACCAGCAACGGGCATGTAGTCAAGTACGTCCGCTACACCGGCCGTGGCGCCCATGCCGGCGTCTCCCCTCACCTCGGCATAAACGCTCTGAACGCCGCGTCCTTCGCCCTGCAGGCCATCAACTCCAACCGGGAGACCCACCGGGCCGAGGACACGGTGCGCATCCACGGCATTATTACCAAGGGCGGAGAGGCGGTAAATGCGGTACCGGCGGACGTCAAGTTGGAATGGAGGGTGCGCTCCTCAACCCCCAAGATGGTGGTTGTAAACTCCAAGGTCGTCGACCGGTGCTTCAAGGCGGGCGCACTGGCGGTGGGGGCCAAAGTCCAGATCACCAGTATTCCCGGCTACCTGCCGATGCGCCACGATTCCCGCCTGCAAGACCTCTTCCGCAGCAATGCCGTGTCTCTGGTGGGAGAGGCCGCTACGCTGGTAATGCCAGCCAGCCGCAACCGGGGAGGCTCGACCGACATGGGGGACTTGAGCCACATCATGCCGGCCTGCCATCCCTACACCGGCGGCGCGACCGGACCAGGCCACAGCAAGGAGTACCTGGTCCAAGACTACGAGACCGCAGTAGTCAATCCGGCCAAGGTCATGGCCATGGTGGTAATCGACCTTCTGGCCGACGGCGCCAAGGAGGCGAAGGCGTTGAAGTCGGCCCACCGGCCGGCCATGACCAAACGGGCCTACTTGCGCTTCCAGCGAGAACGGGCCGAGGTAACGGATTTCGACGGTTCCTTGTAGCCACGCCCCTCACGCCCCCAGAAAATGCATCGCCGTACCCGCCAAGAGCGGGACCGTGAAGTTGTCGTCGGGGGGCAAAGAGGCCAGTTCCACCAACCCGGCAATCCCCGCCCCGGCCCAGAGAGCCCAGTGGTATTCGATGCCGCCGGAGACCACCAGGACTGCCGCCGCTGCCGCCGCCACCCCCACGAAACCCACCGTTCCCCCCGGAGACTTACCCCTGATCCGAGGGCCGGGCACCCTGCGGCCCAGCAGGGCCGCCGCCGGGTCGCCCAACGAGAGAAACAACATCACTGGCACGGCCACGTCTTTTCCGTAGAGCAGGAACACCAAGAGGCCGGCAATAACCATGTAGGCGGCGCCAGTGATGCGGGTCGACTCGTCGGCCTTCAACAACGGAGCGAACCAACGCAGATAGCGGCGGTTCAACCACTCCAGGTTAATCCGGGTGAGGTCGACAGCCAACCATCCCCCGGCCACCGCCGCCAGCCCCCACACCATCAGGTGCTCCGCTACGAATATGCCGGCGATGGGGATGATTGATCCGGCGCAGACGTGAAACAGTCGCCGCCAACCCCGTGGCGGGGCCCCGGGAACCGCGCCCCGCTCTCCGCCGAATACCAAGAGCCGGGCGTTACGCCGTAGCATCGGCGGGCGAGGCTTAGAAACGGATCGTTATGGAGTCGCCGGCCCGCCACCGGAAGTCGCGGAACCGGGTGTCGGGCGGGGCTTCGAATACCATCCAGCCGTCCAACCCGTGGCCCCGAGGCAGCTCGAACGGCCCGTTCAAAAACACTACGGCACGGCCCTTTGTGTTTGATTTTCCGTCCGTCCCCTCAACCAAGAGGTGAGCTGGACTGGTTAGGTCGGCGTTCCCGCATTCGTAGTCAAATACACCTTGGGCGCCAAACGTCTGAGAGAAGGAGCCGCCGACGGGGATTTCCACCCGCCCGTCTTGGCCTGGGAGGGGATTGGTGCCAGCCTCGAAATCTGTGGCATTAAACTGGAGGAATTGGCCGGCTTCGCCCTCGTTTACCCAATGGACCTCGGCGCCCGCATCCACTACCATTCGTTCCGAATCATAACATTGACCCAGGGCCATACGGACCGTGGCCGGCGATTCACCCCGGAGGTCCCGGCGTACCGACTCGCTAATGGTCAGCGGGAGATATTCCTGGTTGGTAATGTCCCTCAATAGGGCTGCGGCCTTATCGACGTTGAATACGGCGTTGACCGCCTTATGGTTTTGGACTTGCAGACGGACCATTACCAATTCCAGACCTTCGGAGGATGGCGTGAGGCGCCACTGCCGGACCACCTCTTCCGGGTCAATTGTGGCGTAAATAAGTTCCGGGACCTGCTCTATGGCGACGACGCTGATATTCAGTGTCCGGCCTTGGTGGTGGCGGCCTATGACCGGAGAGGTGTCGGTGCAGGCGGCCGCCAGCAACAGTAATAGCGCCGCTGCTACCCAAAGGGTCCGCATCGGGCTCTGAAGAAGGCTTGGACCGCGCTGTGGCCTGATAGAGGCTGGCTGCCGGGGTTGTTTGCTAGAATCTGAGGTCACGAACCCGCAGTGGTCAGGCTGGGAAGCTGCCGCAGGCGTTCCACCAACTCGGTCAGCACTTCCAGCAGGTACTCCACTTCCTCTTCGGTGTTTTCTTTGCCCAGGGTGATGCGCAGGCTGCCCCGGGCGGTTTCCGCCGACTGGCCTAGGGCCAGCAGCACATGGGAAGGCTCCAGAGAGCCTGAACTACAGGCGCTGCCGCTGGAGGCGGCAATACCGGCCATGTCCAGTCCCAGCAGCACCGGCTCGCCCTCGATGCCATCGAAAGAGAAGTTGGCGTTGCCAGGCAGCCGGTGGACGGGGTGGCCGTTGAGCCGGGTGCCGGGAATGTCGGCCAACACCCGCTCGACGATGTAATCGCGGAGGGCGGCGCAGTGTCGGCTAGCGGCCTCACGTTCTGCGTCGGCCGATTGCAGGGCCACGGAAAAGCCCACAATGCCCGGTATATTTTCCGTCCCGGACCGGCGTTCCCGCTCTTGCCCCCCGCCGACAATTAGCGGCATGAAGGCCGTGCCCCGTTTGATGAAAAGCGCCCCGGTCCCCTTGGGACCGTAAAACTTGTGTCCCGACAGGCTCAACAGGTCTACCCCGAGACGCCGGGTGTCCAAGTCCAGAAAGCCCGCGGCCTGCACGGCGTCGGTGTGGACGACAATCGTCCGGGAAAGCTCCCGGGCCCGCTGGCGGACCGCGGCGCTGATCTCTGCCACGGGATTTATCGTCCCGATTTCATTGTTGGCGTACATCACCGACACCAAGGTGGTTCTATCGGTGATGGCCTTGTAAACGGACTCCGGTTGCACCATGCCGTAGGAATCGACGGGAAGGTAAGTAACCTGGAACCCGCGGGACTCCAGGTGCTGGCAGGTGTGCAACACGGCGTGGTGTTCTACGCTGGAGGTGATGACGTGATTGCCGGTTTCCTGCAACGCCAAGGCCACGCCCTCAATGGCGGAGTTGTCCGACTCCGTACCGCCGCCGGTGAACACCACCTCCCGGCTTCGGCACTTGAGCACTGCGGCCACCCGCTCCCGTGCCTCGTCCAAGGCGTAACGTGCCTCTTGGCCCACGGTGTGGATGCTGGAAGGATTGCCGAAAAGCTGGGTGAAATAGGGCGTCATCGCCCGCAGGACCTCGGGGTCCAAGGGGGTGGTGCCCGCGTGGTCCAGGTAAACGGTACCCAGGTTTTTCCGGTCAATCGCCATTCTTTGCCGCCGATTTCAGCTTTGGACCCACCGGTATTCGATCCCCCCACGGGTGTTCGATCGCCCGGTATTTGACCACCGGCATTGGTATTCTACCATAGCAGAGCGGTTCACTTGGGATAGCTGCTGCTGGCAACCATGAAGATGAACCCGCCGATGAGGCCAATCCAGATGCCGTCTGCCATGTCCACCATGATTGCCAGGACGATTCCAGCCAGTAACATCAGGCCGCCCACCACCTGACCGGAGCGGGCCGCCACCTGCGTCGCCCGATGGTAGCTCCCCGTAACCCCCCAAACTCCCGCCCTCAGGACGCGCCCGCCGTCCAATGGGTAGCCGGGCACCAGGTTAAACACCCCCAGGGACAGGTTGGCCCATGCCACCAGCAAAAGGACAACCTCGACCGTCGAATTGCCCCGCCCCAACAGGAACCAGACCCCGCCGCAAATTCCGGCCAACGCGATGCTGCTCAAAGGCCCGACCACGGCTACTAAAAACTCGGTGAACGGTCGGTGGGGTTCCCGGGCCAAACGGGACACGCCTCCGAATATGAAAAGAGTGATCCCCTGCACCGGTATTCCTTTCCCTAACGCGACCAAGCTATGGGAAAGCTCGTGAATCAACACCGAAAGGAAGAACAGGACTACGGTTACCATTGCCACGCCCCACCGCTGGGCGACCGGCCAGCGCAGGCGGCTGTCTTCGAACTCGCCAGCCAGCAGGAAGGTAAGCAACACAAAAACGAACACCCAACTGATGTTCACTTCTATGGGTATCCCGAACAGCCGGCCCAGCCGGAGAGAAGAGCCCATTTGAACCCCTGCTACCGGAGATTACTCTTAGCTTAACACTTATCTAAATATGGGGTTGAGAGCAGCCGGCGCGCTCTAACCGGCTAAATACGGGCGGAGCCCGGACGGCCATTCTCCATACCTATCGGTGGCGGGGCAGTGCGCAGGAGTATTGGGCCAACTTGTAGACCAGCTTGGCGGCGGTGTAAGAGCAGGCCGCCGGTCCTTCCCCGGGGGAGAGTTCGCAAACGTCGAATCCGACGATTTGCCGGGACTCACCCACTCTCCGCAAGATGGAAACCAACCGCGTCCAGTCCAGCCCCCCCGGTTCCGGCGTACCAACCGCGGGCATCAACGAGGGGTCCATCACGTCCAAGTCGACGCTTACGTAAACTTGGCTGCTCAGGCCGTCCAGAACGTCGTCCAATGAGCTGCCCGCGTCTTGGACTTCTCCCTGGAACCAGACCGGCACCCCGTTGGCCCGGATGAACTCGTGCTCTTCGTAGGAGAGACTGCGCACTCCGGCCAAGGACACCGGGCATCGCTCGTTAACTCGGCGCGCCGCGGATGCGTGGCTCCATGGGGTGCCTTGGTATTCCGCTCGCATGTCGGCGTGGGCGTCCAGGTACAATACCGACAGCCGCGGATAGACGTCGGCGAAGGCTTGGACTGCGCCGACGGTTATCGAGTGCTCGCCGCCCAGCAACCCCACAGTCCTACCCGGAGCGGCCGCCAAGTAGTGGACCGCCGCTTCCCGGACCCGGTCCACCATAGGGCCGGGGCCTCCCATGTGGGGTTCCAATGCTTCGGCCGTGTGGACCCCCAAGCTGGAAACATCCAATTCTAACTCCGGGTCGTAATCCTCCAAGGCGCAGGAGGCGCTGATAATAGACTCCGGTCCGTATCGGGCGCCGCTGCGGAAGGAAGTGGTGCTGTCGTAAGGTACCGGTATCAGGACCACGCCGGCGGAATCCAGCGCGGACTGCTCTGGAGGCAGGGCGAGAAAATTTCGATAGGTCCGGGGTATGCCCGGGGTATCAACGGGCTCAGGCACGCCCCAATCCCGTCCCGCCGGTCTCCAACACGGCTCGCTGGCGCCGGGCCTCGGCCAGACCCTGGCGTTCGTCCAGCCATTCCAGTCCCCGATCCAGCAGCCAGGTATCTACCTCCTCCAGGTCGAAAAGAGCCTTCGCGTCCCGCAAGGCCCGTTGGTGGTCGAAGGCCCGGCAAGAAAACAGGTCGATGTTTACGTAGGACTTTTCCGGGAAGGTATGAATGCTGATGTGACTTTCGGCGATGATCACGAACCCGGAAACCCCGGAGTCCTCGGGTTTGGGGGCCTGGTACTCCAAGACCCTTGGTTCGGTGATCCGGGTCATGCCCAGCGCCTCGGGATAGCTGTTCAGAAATTGACGGACCAACTCCACGTCCCACATTTTGGCGACGTTGCCGCCGAATCCGTCGATTACCAGGTGCATTCAGCCTCCAAGTGTGGCATTAGTTTGGTCTTTCAGTGTACGCTCAGGTTGCGCTGTCTGCCTCGGGCCGTGTCCTCTTCCTGATCACCGTCCACGGCAAGGCACGCGGGACGGTCTGTGGGCAAGGGCCGGGGCCCGGCACCAACGATCACAAATATCGGAAAGACCGTGCGCCAACAAGGGGTTCCTTGGCAAAACCAGTTGTATACAATATCATCACTTGTGGCCCAGCACAATCGCCGCTCGGGGCCTGCTAAAATACCGCGGCCGCGCTGCTCGGGTCTGGAAAGGGAAAGGCTCCTAACATTGGAACAATATCGCTGGCAGGTACTAGATTGCAGTCTTTGATGATCGAGGCCAACGACCTCACCCACTACTACGGGCCCTACCCCGCCATTCAAGACGTCAATTTCGGCGTCAAAAAGGGCGAGGTTCTGGGTTTTCTGGGGCCCAACGGCGCCGGTAAGACCACGACCATGCGAATCCTTACCGGTTTCCTTCCTCCATCGAAGGGCCAAGTGAGCCTCGACGGTTATGATGTTGTGGAGCAGTCTCTGGAGGTGCGCCGCCGGGTAGGTTACCTGCCGGAGACCGTACCGCTGTACGCCGAGATGACCGTAACCAGCTACCTCAAGTACATGGGCACCCTGCGCGGCATGACGCCAAGTCAGATGAGAGGGCGGATAGACAGCGTGATTGGCGTTTGCCGGTTGGGGGACTACCGGAAGACCCAGATCGGCAAGCTGTCCAAGGGGTTCCGGCAGCGGGTCGGCATCGCCCAAGCGATTCTCCACGAACCCGAGGTGTTGGTGCTGGATGAGCCGACCATCGGTATCGACCCCATCCAAGTGGTGGAGACCAGGAGTTTGATCCAGGAACTCGGTAAGTCCCAAACGGTGGTTCTCAGCAGCCACATACTGCCCGAGGTGAGCATGATCTGCGAACGGGTGCTGATCATCCACGAGGGGCGCATCGTCGCCGAGGACACACCCAAGAACCTGGCTGAGGGACTGCAAGGCGTAGACCGGCTGGAGGTGGAAATCGGGGGCCCGGTAGCCCGGGTGCTGCCCGTATTGGAAAATATGCCGGGAGTCAGCACTGTTGCCCACAGCAATAACCGGGGCCGGCATACCTATATCATCCAAGCTCAGTCGGGCCGGGACCTGCGGGATGAAATCTCCCGGGTGGTAGTGAGCAACGGTTGGAGTCTGCGCAGCCTGCAGATGGTTGGAATGAGCCTGGAGGAGATATTCCTCCGGCTGACTACCCAAGAGGACCTTTAGTCATGCGGACCGCCCTGGCCGTAGCCTGGAAAGAAATCCAGATATACTTCAGCAGTCCCACTGCCTATATCGTCGGCCTCATATTTCTGGCACTGACCGGGTTTTTCTTCTCCAGGGACTTCGGCGACCCCTTCCCCGAAGCCACCATGAGTCCGTTCTTTCAGGGAGCCTTGATTATTTTCATCCTGCTGGCCCCGGCGTTAACCATGCGCCTCCTCGCCGAAGAGCAGAAGCTGGGCACCATCGAGTTGTTGCTTACCTCTCCGGTCCGAGACTGGGAAGTGGTGATCGGCAAATACCTGGCCAGCTTGGTGTTCCTCCTAGTGCTGGTGGTACTGTCCCTCTTCTACGTTATCCTGCTGGTGGTTTACGCCAACCCAGACCCCGGCCCGATTTACGCCGGTTACCTGGGCTTGGTGCTATACGGCGCCGCATCCCTCTCCATCGGGCTGCTGACGTCAACGTTGACCAGCAACCAGATCGTGGCCGCGGTGGTGGCCATGGGCGTTTTGCTGGCCCTTTTCTTCGCCGACCTGGCCTTCGCCGCCGTGGGTGGCCCGGTGGGCGACATCATCGGTGAAATAGGTTTCCGGGGCCATTTCGACGACTTCGAGCGTGGGGTTATAGACACCAAAAATATAGTGTATTTCTTGAGCGTTACCGCCTTCTTCCTTTTCCTGTCCATACGGACCCTTGAATCCCGACGGTGGCGTTAGCATGACCACGAGAGACGACACCGCAGGCAACGAACAGGGACCGCGCGACTGGCGCCGCCGCCGCAGGCGGGCCCAAGAAAGCCAACCGGCGGCGCCGGAAGCCCAACCGGAAGCAACCGACGAGACCGACGGCGAGGAGGTCGTACTCTCTCGCCCCTTGGTCAGCGTAATGGAGCCAGTGATGGACGCCGTGGGGATTTACGGCGCGCCGTTACTGATCGCGGGCATCATCGGGCTGGTTACCGGCGCCGCCATCGTGGTCTTCGTCAGTTCGATGCGGCTCTACGGCTACATAGACATCGCTATCGGGGCCGGTCTGATCGCCGTTGTTGCGGCCGTTTTCATAAGCTCCGTGATCGCCGCCTTCGTCAGCCGGACCGGGCGCTACGGAATCAACACCCTGATCCTCTTGGGCGCTTTCACTGGCATCGTCATCGTGATCAACGTTATCTCATTCGAAAACGTCAGCCGCATGGACGTGACCGCCACCAACCAGTTCACCCTTTCCACCCGCACAAAGGACCTGCTGGACGGCTTACAGGTAGACATCCGGGCCACGGCGTTCTACAAAGAAGTTGCCCAGTCCGACGACGCCGAGGTGGTGCAACGGCGCAACCGGGTGGTGGAGACGCTGGAAGAATTCAGCTCCCGCTCCAGCCGGTTCTCCCACCGGGTCGTCGACCCCGACCTGGAACCCGAGGTGGTTACCAAGTATTTCGGGGCCCGTCCCACCAGCTTCGTCGCCGAAATCGTCGTAGTTGAGAACATGGACAACGAGGAGTTCGACGTCCTCCAACCGACCGACCCCAACTACACCCAATTGGAACAGGACCTGGTGACCACTACCTTCGTGGCCACCGGACTAGACCAGAAATCGGTCTATTTCCTCACCGGACACGGCGAACGAAGCATATCCAACACGGCGGCCCACGGTTACGACGCGGTCCGCGCGGGACTGGAACAGGACAATTACCGGCCAGCCTCCATGGTATGGAGTGCCACCAACACCGACGTGGAGGTACCAGACGACGCCGCCTTGGTGGTGGTTGCCGGACCTACGGACGAGTTACCCGAAGCCCACGCTGCGGCTTTGGACCGTTACCTGCAAGGCCAATTCGCCGATGGCGAAAGCCGCCGGGAAAACGGCAGCATGGTCTTTTTAGCGGAGCCCGACACCCCGCAGTCCTTCCGAGAATTCCTGGCCCAATGGGGCGTCATACTAGGTGAAGGATACATCAGGGACTTGGACGGCTCCTTGCCGGGGCTGCCCCAAACGGTCAACCTGGCGACCTTCAATCCTTCCGCTCCGTTGGAAATCGTGGAACCGAAGGGCCAGAGGTTGCAGAATGTCTTTCTGCCCGGCGCCGCCCCCATGCGGACGATCGACGACGAACTGCGACAGGCCCTCCCCTTGGCGCTCAGTTCGTTCAACAGCTTTCTGATCGACGATCCGGACCGCATCGACCCAATCACCGAGGGAGATAACGCCGACCCCCGGGGGCCCTTCCTTCCGGCGGTGCTGGTCCGTTCCATCGGCAAAGTAGGCTCACCGGCCCCGATCAGTCAGCCCACCGAGGAGCAAGTCGCCGACATTCTGGTCTTCGGCGACTCCGATTTCCTGGCCAACAGCGGCTTCGACCGCGGCGGCGGAGCGGACCTATTCCTCAACTCCACCAATTTCCTTTTGGGGGACTACTCGCTGGTGTCCCTCCGGCCCAAGGCGTTTTCGTTCCGGGAGTTAATTCTTGACCGCAACGAGTACGATTTCGTCCGCTTCGCATCATGGCTCTTCCTGCCCCTGATAATGGCGCTGTCGGCGGGCTTGGTGTGGTGGGTGCGCCGTTAGGCCTTCGACATGGATAGCCAGAGCAGGCATTATATTGATTTGGGTCCCTAAGCGATGAACCTTCGGATTTCGGTACTTCTGGTAGTTGTGCTGCTACTTTTCGGCGGCGCTTTCCTGGTGCTGCGAATCACCGACACAGGGGAGCCCAGGGAAACCGAGCCCTTCCTCTTCTCCATGGAAGACGATACCATCACCCACATCGAAATTATCCACGCCGGTGAGACGGTCAACTACGACCGGGCGCCCGGCAGCATCAATTGGGTGATCCAGGGAGACCCCGATTTCCCGGTGTTCATGCGAAAATGGGGCGGGACTCCGCTCTTGGTAAGCGGCCCCAAGGTCAACCGCGTACTGGCCGACGACATCGAGGAGTTGGGATCGGCGTCGTCCTTCGGCTTGGACCCGCCCGAAAGCATAGTGCGGGTTACCGACGACGCTGGCCAAAGGCTTGAGTTCCACATAGGTATCCCCACCCCGGATGGCCAAAACCAGTATGCCCGGCTGGTGGGCAGCGAGTCCCTGTTTACGGTCCCGGAGATTTGGGCCCGGGTGGTGAATCGCTTGGCCATTGAGCCCCCTTGGGGCCGGCTCTACGACCTGGAAATCGAGGTGATCCGGGTGGTGGAAGTGACCCACGAGGACACCACCGTAACCTATGGCCTCGGACCGGAAGGACAATGGCTGATCGACGATGAGCCCCCGCAACCGGTAGCCGAAGAGTGGGTGGAACGGCTTGCAATGCTGCAAGCACCCAGGGTCGACAAGTTGCTGGTCCGGCAACTCAAGGAGCCAGCCGAATACGGGCTGGAGCCGCCGGTCACCAGGGTCGTGGTGGCCCGCCGCGGTGACGTTCCGGTGGAGTTCCATCTAGGAGACTCTACCCCCGACGGCGATCACCGTTACGCCCGGGTCTTGAACACCGGGGACACCAGCCTATACGCCATTCTCAACTCGCGGACGGAGCCCATCACCGCGTTGGCCACCGAACCGCTCTACCCCCCTGACGCCGGAGACGATTCTTAGCCGTCTCCATTGACAGGGGCCGACAGTGGCCTGATTTGGAGAGGGGTCTGATTTGAAAGCCGAGATCGTGTCCATCGGCACCGAGTTGCTGATGGGCGAACTCACCGACGCCAACGCCGCTTGGATCGCCGGCCGGTTGCCCGCCTTGGGAATTGAGCTCCAATGGGTAACCATCATCGGTGACGACATCTCCAAGTTGACCGAGGGCTTCAAGACCGGCATGGAGCGCTCCGATGTCATATTCACGACCGGAGGCTTGGGCCCTACCCAGGACGACCTGACCAGGGAGGCGGTGGCGGCCGCCTTCGGCGAGACGGCCACGGTTCAACAGGAAGTGGTGAGCAGGCTGGAGGCCTACTTCCGGGCCCGCGGCGGCCCAATGCCCTCCCGAAACGTCAAACAGGCCCTCCTCATTCCCTCGGCGGAATTCATTCCCAACAACAACGGCACTGCCCCCGGCTGGTGGGCCGAACGCGACGGCAAGATCATCATATCCATGCCTGGGCCGCCAGTGGAAATGCACGCCATCTTCGAGGAGCAGGTAGAGCCGCGTTTGCGGGAAAGAGTGACCGGCGAGGTCACCATCACCCGCAACGTAAAAACGATGGGTATGTCGGAAGGCGCCGTCGACGAGGTGATGTCAGAATTCTTTGGCCACCAAAACCCCTACCTGGGCATCTACTCCAAGGCAGACGGAATACACCTTCGGGTAATCGCCCGTGCGCCCGACGAAGCCGCCGCCCGGACGATGATCGAACCAGTGGAGACAGCAATCGAGGAGAGGCTGGGGGAGTACATTTGGGGGTATGACGAGGAGACCCCGGAGCAGGCCGTCAGCATGTCCCTGCAAGCCCGCGGGCAAACCTTGGCGGTGATGGAATTCTGCACCGGCGGCTTCCTGACCAACGCCATCACCGAGGTACCGGACTCCTACAAACACTTCCGGGGCGGCATCGTGGCCTCCGGCGTCGAGTCGTTAGCGGCCCATGGCATACCTCGCCCGGTGATGGAGAACCACGGTCTGGTGAGCCGGGAGACGGCCACCGCCATGGCGGTCTGCGTTGCGGCCCGGCTTGGCGCCGACTATGGCATCGGCATCGCCGGCGCACCGGGCCCGGGAGACCTAGACGGCCGGCCGATGGGACTAGCCTTCATTTCCATCGCCAGGGCCGACGCCGCCGGCGCGCAGGTGGTCAAGGACTTTGAGCTCCGCGTGCCCCCGCGCCGCATCACCATCAAACGCCGAATATCCAACCAGGCCCTAATTGAGCTACGCAAGTTGGTGGAGGCAGGGTAAGGTGCGAGATGGCGCCTTCATTTCACCGGCGTTCTCAGACTATAGGACATCTCCGATCATTTGGCCGGGGGTAGATGTATGACAGTATGTATTGCCGCCATTTGCGACGGCGGATCAGGCATCGTGGTAGCATCCGACAGAATGGTTACCGGTGTCGATGTTGAATTCGAACAGGACAATCTTAAGATCGATTCGTTAACTAACCTTTGCGTAGCGCTGACCGCCGGATCAGCAATTGAGCACGTAGACTTGCTTCGGGAATGCCGTTCAATCGCCCAACAAACCACTGCGCCAGCGATCTTTGACGTGGCCGAAATCGTCAAGGAACGCTTTGTAACCCTACGAAGAAAGAGAGCTGAAGAGTTGTACTTCAGTCCTTTGGGGTTAGACATTGAAAGTTTCTTTGAAGACCAGAGCAGCTTGAGTCCTGACTTGGTCTTACGGTTGGTGCGTACGCTCGAGGTCGAGGAGCTAAACTTAGAAATGTTGGTAGCAGGTACGGACAATTCCGGAGGTCACATTTATCTAGTGCACGATCCCGGGGTTGCCAGTTGTATGGACGCTCTGGGATTCTGTTGCATCGGAAGCGGGGAACATCACGCCACAATGACATTTGTTCGGACCGGGTATTCCGTGCGCACGCCGCTTCATCGGGCCCTGTACCTCGCTTACCAGGCAAAAGGGACGCCGAGGTGGCGCCCGGCGTGGGAGAACGGTTCACTGACTTGGCCTACATCAACAACAATGAACTCAGGTATTCAAGCGCCGAATTGCTCAATGGGTTCAGAGCCGTGTATGATAACAGCAGGGAAAATGCAACCCGAAGGTTGGAAGAACTGGACGAAGAACTTGGCGACCTTCTGAAGAAGGAGGCAGAAGAAGATGCCTAACAGGATAGGTGCAAAAAAACATACCAAGGCTAACCGGACCGATAAGTTGATCGACATCAAAACGGAAATTGCGATCACGAAGTACGAAAACGCGGAGCCGTTCCCGTCCAAAACCGGCCAGAAACCGAATCGCCCTAGATAACACGATTCGGGTGTAAGCAATGCCGTGGGCGATTAGGGGCCGTTCGAGAACGGCTCCTTTCTTATTGCACCCAAATACCTGAGGTGATCAAGGCGGTGGAAACAGCCGTAGAGGAGCGGCGGACTGCTATGTCCCCTGACGCCGAATGACCATCAAACGCCACGTCTCCAACCAACCCCTAATCCAGCCATGCGACCGGCCGGAGGCGTAGACCCCGGCGTCGTAAATCAGCCCGCCGTTCGGTAGTTTCCGGCGTCAGGATAGGGTCATGTGTCCCGCCCCGAGGGCGGGCTTCTTTTTGCCGCCCCCCTTCGTCAGTTAACCACCAGCTCGGTCCCCATCTTGGTCAAAGTCTCACAGCCGTCGCCGTTTACCAGCACGGTGTCGCCCAAGGACATGGCCAGCTTCCGGTCCCAGTCCAGCAGGACCATGTGCATGAAGACGACCATGTTCGGCGCCAATTCCACCGGGTTGTCTCTGTAAATCATCGGCCAGTCCATCCAGGTGGGCGGATACAGGGCGCCAAGGCTGTAGCCGCAGGCGTTGAGCTTGTGGTCGCCAAATCCTGCACTGTCCATTGCCGCGGCGTGAGCAACGAATAGATCGCCGAAAGTGGCGCCGGGGCGGCAGGCCTCCTTGCAAGCTTGCAGAGCGGCCTCGCAAGCGCCGTGCATCGCCACCTGCCGCGGGTCGGGCTCGCCGGTTAGAATGGTCCGCATGAGGCACGAGTGGTAGTGCCGGTAGGCGCCGCCGAACTCCAACTGCAATTGGTCGTTGGGGCCGATGGTGCGATAGCCGGTGAAGTTCCTGACCATGAGCGCGTTTTCCCCCGATCCGATGATGAACCGGGACGCCGGATAGTCGCCTCCTCCCTGAAACACGGCTGACTGCATTCCCGCCAGCACGTCCTGTTCCGGTGTCCCCGGCATAGCCAACCGTTGGGCGGCGACGAGAGCCTCGTCGCCTAGGCCGGCCGCTTTGCGCACGTAGTCAATCTCGGCGTCGCTTTTGACCAACCTCAGGCGGCTGACCAACTCAGATGCGTCTTCGTAATCGCATCGGCTTCCCAGGGCCTCCCTGACGTATTCCCACCGTTTGCCGGTGAGACAGTAGGCCTCCAACTCTACCCCGAGCCGCTCGCCCCGGCAGCCCTGTTCTTCCAAGATGTGCCATAGATCCTGCCCCGGGCTGCTGCCGGCGTTGTCGACCCAGATTCGGATGTCCTCGATCACCGAGGTCAGGCGGGCTTGGCGCAGGTCGGCGGACCGCGTCAGCAGGACGAGCCGCCCGTCGGCCCCCAGGTAGAGGCACTGGAACTGGGAATACCCGGTGGTGTCGTACCCGGTCAGGTAATACATACTCTCTTGACGGAATATCAGCAGCCCGGCCAGCCCCTTGGACTGTAGCTCGGCAACCACGCGCTCCCGGCGTGACGCCAATTCCTGTTCGGTGAAATGTAAGGCCATGTCCCTCTCCCGTTCGCCCTTCTACCGGGCGGGCACTCAACCAAAGTATAATCTTCCTCGGGACGACCGCAACTAGACCCGAATATCGGGACTTGGAGGCGTTAGATGGCGACGATCAATACAGTATTGGGTCCTATCGATACCGCCAATCTGGGATTCACCTTACCCCACGAGCACCTGATCGACTCGTCGGCCGGGATTCGGGTTTCCTATCACGAATTGGAGCTAAGGGACCGGGCGTTGAAGATGGCGGTGGAGGACTTTACCCGGGCCAAAGCGGGAGGGGTGGACACGATCGTCGAAGTGTCTCCGATGGACCTCGGACGGGACGTTTCGCTCATGCGCGAGGTCTCCCAAGAGACCGGCGTTAACTTCATTTGTTGCACCGGCTGTTGGTTGGACATCCCCCGCAGCTTCTGGTGGCGCGACGCGGACTTTATTGCGGACTTGTGGATTAGAGAGATCGAAGAGGGCATCGACGGTACGGGCATCCAAGCCGGAATAATAAAGGTGGCCACCAGCGACCCCATCACCCAGCATGAAGAGCTGATGCTACGAGCCTCCGCTCGTACCCACCGGCGCAGCGGCGTGCCCATTACCACCCATACCCCGCCCCAGTCTCGGATCGGGGAGGAGCAAGTCCGCATCCTGACCGACGAGGGGGTCGAGCCCCACAACATCTACGTGGGCCACATCAACCAAACCCTGGACCCGGATTACCATCAGGAACTGGGCCGTTTGGGAGTGTGGCTGGGCTGGGACATTAACAACCCCTTCGGTCGGCCCCACCTTCCTCCCTGGCAACAACAGACCGACTACCTGAAGGACCGGTTGGATGAGGGTCTGGCGGCCAACATGATGCTGTCTCACGACTGGAACGTCGTATTATCCCGGATCGGCATCGTCGGCTTCCCAAAACGGGATGAAAACCCCGACGGCTACCTGTGGCTAAGCCGGGCGGTTATCCCCCACCTAAAGGACTCTGGGGTCTCCCAGGAGATCATAGACCGAGTGATGATCGACAACCCCCGGAAGTATTTCGAAGGGGTGCGGCCGCAGGGATGAGCGGGCCTAGCTGACTTAGTTATCGCTAAGCGACCACTGTCGTCGATAACAAAATTAAGCCCGCCCCAATGAATCGGAGCGGGCTTTTCTTTCGCATTTCGGCGTCGACAGCTCTTACTCACCCCGCACGCTTATCTCCGCGCCGTCAGCTCCCGGTAGAGCATGGGGAGGCGTTCCGGGAGGGCCCAGATCTCGCCCAAGACCTCGTAGCCCATGTCGCCGCACATGCTCTTCAGATAGTCGTGGCCCGCCTTGTCCACCGTGAGGCAGAAGGGTGTGATGGACTTGTGCTTGGCCTCTATAAGCGCCATGTGGGTGTCGTGGACCGCGTACTCTTTTTCCACCCCTTCCCGGCTGTAACCCCGGTCTTGGGGTCGGCCGTCGCTGATCAGGAACATGATCTTGGTGTGGGCGTCCTGGCTTTCCAGCTTGGTGATGGCGTGCCTGATGGCGGCCCCCATGCGAGTGGCGTGCAACGGCGTGATCTTGTCGATCCGGCGCTTGATCTTCTCCCCGAAACCCTCGGAGATGTCTTTGATCACGTAGAACTCGACGTTCTCGCGGCCGTAGCCGGAGAAGCCGTATATGCCGTAGGTATCGCCGATTGACTCCAAGGCCTGGATCAGCAACGCGGTGCTCTCTTTCTCCAGGTCGATGATCCGCTTGTAATTGCGGCGCACCAAGCCCTCGCGGCGTCGGCGGAGCCAGACCATGTACTCTACGGGGTCATCGGGGGCGTCCCGGTCGTCCACTGTCTGGCGGCCTTCGTCGATCGCCTCGGCGGTGGAAGCGCTCATGTCCAGCAGGAACACCACCGCCACGTCCCGGCGGTTGCGGTTCCGGTGCCAGTAGATCTTGTCGTCGGGCGGGATCTTCATCTTCAGATCGACCCAAGCCTCGAGGGTGGCGTTGAGGTCAAGGTCTTCGCCGTCGATCAGGCGGTAGGTCTTTCGCATACTCTCCGGCATGATCAGCTCGAACTGCCGCCGGATGTGGTTCGACAGCGCCTGGTAGTTGCGCAAGGCATCCTGGTAGAAGTTAGCGTCGCCCTCCTCCACCGTCTTTTCCTTGACGATGCACCAGCGGGGCTTGTAGTCGTTGGCCCGGAAGTCCCACTCGTCATACAGGTAGGTCTGAGGCTCTCGAGCCTCCAACTCCCCGCCCTGCTCGTCGTCATGCAATAAAGGACCGTAGCCCTGTCCGGGCTGGGAGTTGGGCGGAGGCGCGCCCGCCTCCTTCATGATGTTTTGGGCGAAGGTGCTCATAGCGTCGTTGATGTCACCTTCTTCGGCGTCCAACTCCAGCTCGTCGCTGTCCTGCAATAGTTGTTCGAGCATCTCCTGGGTCATGGGCTGGGCCTCGCCCTGCTCACCGCTGTCGGCCTGCAGCTTCGTCAGCAACTGGACCATCTCCGGCTTGAAATCGCCGCGGTAGTCCACGGGGTCGGGAGACTCGTAGTCCTCTCCCTCCTGGCTTTCGCCCGACTGGTCCATACCGGCCTGCAACTGGTCGATCAGCGATTGGTAATCCTCCTCGGAGAAATCACCGGTTTCCTCGAGGTCCTGGTCCTCCCATTCGTCTTCTTCCTTGGTCTCGTTTGGCAAGCGGGAGATGATCTCATAGGCCCGCAGGGTAGCCTCGGAGGTATCTTCCACGGTGGCCGAGGCGACGCGGATCTGATGCAAAATACGGGACAGCATCACCGCCGCGTCTTCGTAGTCCTTGGGCACCGGCAGGTCGTTGAAACGTTCCAGGCTCATGTGAATCAACAACTCCACCATGGCCTGCTGTATGGGCATTTCTTCTATCTGGGGCCGACGGGCCAGGGTTTCTTGTTGCACCCTGGAGGCGGCGCGGCTGATGCCGGGATATTCGACTTTGATCCGGTAGTCCAACCGGCAGTCTTCCAGAACGGTGAAGATGTCGAAGGCCAACCGGCCGTTCTCGAACATGGCCAGGTAGCGGCCGATGTCGGTATAAGTACGGGCGCTGCCCGGCGCAACGGGCGCTCCCCCGTCCGGCGTCAAGCCCTCGGTGGTCACCTCCACCCCTTCGTCGGTCAACTGCCGCGCCATTGCTTCGATGACCTGGTGTGCAGCCATCACCTCGGCTTGTTTTTGCTTCGTCGCTTCTTCCATTTCGAAGCGGCGGTCGATGAACTGGGTGGCCGGCAGGTCAAAGTCAAACTCGAAGCTGCCGAACTCCAAGTGGGCCACTTGGTGAGTAGAGACAACCTTGAACCAAGAGAAGTTGTCCTGCTTGCTGGGGTAGTGGTCCACCACAGGCGGCAGGAACACTTTAGAACCGTCGGTGGAGGCCGAGTCTTCGTCAACCCAACCGATGTTGCGGCGGACCAACTCGTGGGTGTTCATAATCTCGATACCGGCCCCGGAAAGAGCCCGGCAGTACAGCCGCAGGATACCCTTTATCCGGTCCAGTTCCAGGCTGGAGGAAAGGGTCTCCAACATCGATTCCGAGGTGTTGGACTCGATCTTGAAGAAGGCGATTCCGCTCTCCGGGTTCTCTTGTAGCAGTCGCAGGCCGTGCTGGTACCAGGTGTCCAACTGGCTCACGGTGATCCGGTTGAGCACGTCGCCCAGGCTGCGCAGGAAGGGTGGCACTGCCTCGGGGGCCACCGCCACCAATTGATCGCACAAGTCCAGAATGTATCCTTGAGAGCTTTGAGGCACACGGCTCAGGGCTTGGGTGCCATCGGAGAGGAACCGTGAAGTATCCCTTAGCCCAACCTTGGCCAACCGCTCGCCCAACTTGAGAAAACGGCCGGTCTGGGCCTCGTCCACCTGTTGCAGAGCGCGCGGCACCAGTTCCAGGCAGGTCTTGACCTCCCGCCAACTGGAATCGATCAAGGCCCGGGCCATGGCCAGAAACGGTTCCCGCTCCCGTCCCATGCCGGGCAATACGTCGCGGCCCAAGACCAAGCATTCGCCTGCTACGTCGTAAGACTTGTAGGAAAGGGCTTCTATCAGGGAAGCGAAGACCTCGACGTCCCAGAAGGGCAGACTCCGCACCAAATCGGGGCTAACCTCAAAGAACCTGGCTGCCAGGGTGCTGGACTTCCAGGTGCCCTTGTACAGGCTGCGGCCCAAGCCGGCCCAGCGTGGAATGTACTGCGGACGTAGGTTGGGAACGATGCTGACGCTGGACTTAAAGAAGGCCACCGCCAAAGTAGGCGAGTCTTGGGCCAAGTAGGTGCCGCAACGGGCCCATTGCATAAACGACGGGAAGGATAGGAAACGACAGACTTGGGGGCTCACCCGGTAATACTCGATGGCCGATTCCCAGGAGCGGATGGTCTGGGTACCGATGGTCACCCCCTCCTTGGCCCACAGGCCTATCTCTTCCGCACCGAAGGCGCCGGTAACCGGCGCCACGGCCTCCCGGTACGCTTCCAGCACGGCCGGAGGAAGTTTGGCCAACTCCTGTTCTATCTCGGGTATCGAAGCACTACTCAATGCGTTGACCCTCGCTTTCCAGCCCGTTCTCCAAAAGCTCCCCGTCGTTCAGAAGCTCAAGGAATTGCTGGAGAATTCTGGCGGTGGCGCCGAAGACCAAGTGATTGCCAAAGGCGTAAGAATAGGTGGTGACGGCGGCGCCGTCTTGCCACCGGGTTTCCCACCGGCGGCTTGCGGGGTCTCGCAACGCCTTGACCGGGAACTCTACCACCTCGGCGATCTCATCGACGCTGGGTTGAAACCGGTACGAGTGTTCGATGGCGCCAGCGAATACGTTGACCCGGAACAAGCTGCGGGTGGCCACCTCGTCCATTTCCCCCAAGATGGTCACGTCGTCGCGGAGGATACCCATCTCCTCTTGGGTCTCCCGAAGGGCGGTATCCAGCGAGTCGGCGTCTTCCGGGTCTCGGGCGCCTCCGGGAAAGGAGATCTCTCCCTTGTGGTGTTCCACCTCTTCGGAACGCTTGTTCAGCAGTACACAATAGTCGCCGTCTTTGGGATAAAGCAACACCAGCACCGACGCGGGAATGAGCCCGGACTCGGGGACGCGTTCCGACCGGCGGTTGGCTAAGGCCCGCTTGACAAGCTCCGGTGGTGTCAGGACCATCGCCGTCCTACTCGAATATGGACGAGGTCACTTCCTCGAGGCTTCGTTGCAGTTCAGCTTCGTCGGTAAGGGTCCAGACGATAGCGACCTGGCAGGCGCGGCGCGGTTCGATCCCCTCGGTGATGAGGCGGCCGGCGTAAATCAGCAACCGGGTGCTGGCCCCTTCCTGGAGGCCATGTTCTTCCAGGTTGCGTATCTTTTCGCCCAGCTTGGCCAGAGAATCGGCTTGGGCCTCGGTGCAGCCGCTTTCCCGCTGGATAATCTCTCGTTCGATTTCGCGGGGCGGGTAGTAGAACTCGATGGAAATGAAACGCTGGCGGGTGCTGTGCTTCAGGTCTTTAAGCGCGCTCTGGTAGCCGGGGTTGTAGGAAATGCACAGCAGGAATCGGTCGTCGGCTTCAATGATAGAACCGGTCTTTTCCACCGGCAGAATGCGGCGGTGGTCGGTGAGCGGGTGAATCAACACCGTGGTGTCTTTCCGGGCTTCCACCACCTCATCCAGGTAGAGGATTGCGCCTGCCTTGACCGCGCGGGTCATTGGGCCGTCGATCCAGCGGGTGCCGTCGGCGTCCAACAAGTAGCGGCCCACCAGATCGCTGGCGGTCAGGTCCTCGTGGCATGCGATAGTAACCAGAGGCACCCTTACCCCGTCTTCCTCCGGCGCCTCTTCGTTGGCCGCGCCGTTCTCGGGCTTGATCACGGTGAGGGGGCGGCCCAACTTCCAGGCCATGTATTCCACGAACCGGGTCTTGCCACAGCCGGTGGGACCCTTGAGCAGCACCGGGATATGCTGGTGATAGGCGGCGCTAAACAGTTCCAATTCGTCGCCCACGGCCCGGTAGTAGGGTTCGGATCGGACCAGGAATTCTTCGATGGCGTATTCCGTGTAATGCTTCTGTTCTGTGGCTTCTACCATTATCGTCCTTCGATCCTTTCTTTAACTCTGGTTGTCGTCAACTCTGGCCCACAGCCCGTTGTGACCACAACTCGTCGATAGCTGTCTTCATTGCCGTCAGGTCGCCGGAGTTGTCAATCACGTAGTCGGCCCGGCCCAGCCGTTGCTCCCGGTCCATTTGGGAGGCGATCCTCTTACGTGCTTCCTCCGCGCCCAAACCATTGCGCACCGACAGCCTCTCGATTACTGCTTCTTCCGGAGAATCGGTAGCCCAGACTTCCTCGACCAAGCTGTCCCAGCCGGCCTCGAACAATAAAGCTGCTTCCACCACCACCACCGCCGCACCTTGGTCCCGCAGGTCCGCGATTTTTTGGCCGACCATGCGTGCCATCAACGGATGCATGATCTGATTGAGCTTGGCCAGTTGGTCGGGCTTGGAAAACACTAAAGCGCCCAAGCTCCTTCGGTCGATCTCTCCGCTGGGCTGTAGTATCTCTTGGCCAAAGGCCTCGACAACCCTGTTCCAAGCTTCTGACTGCGGTTGGTAAGCTTCGTGGCCCACCTGATCGGCGCTGATTACTGTGGCGCCAAGCTGGGCCATGTAACGGGCTGCCTCACTTTTACCGGTACCGATGCTGCCCGTAAGGCCGATCACCAACATAGTCGATTAACGCTGCCCGGCATTTCATCCGCGGGCGGCAGGGCCGGATAGGGCCTCTGGCGCGACGGTGCCATTCTAACAATGAGACTCCCGGTGGTCAACTTAAAGTATCCGTTAATCCTCTGGACTTCTTGACCGATTTGACTCGGGTCGCGTTTCCAAATCACTCCTGCATCATTATGTCGCCCCAACGGGCCTCGTAGGTTTCCTGGAGTTCCTGGAACGTCTGCCGGTACTCCTCGGTCAGGATGGGGTTGGTGGTCATGATAACGGCGTCCTCCCGGTTGTCGGAGTAGTAACCTTTGCGGGTACCGACCGACTTGAAGCTGTACTTCTCGTAAAGACGCTGGGCGATGAAGTTGGAGACTCGCGCCTCCAGGGTCATAACAGCGGAACCGTGTTCTATCGCTTCGCGGAGGGAACCGATGAGCAACAATTCGCCTATGCCGTTGCCCCGCAAGGTTTCCCGGACAGCAATTTCGGTGATGTGGGCCTCCTCGCCTTGGTACCAGACGCTGACGTAGCCGGCGATCGCGTAGTTCGGGAGCTCTGGCGTAGGCGACCGGCTGGGCCGCCGCAGTAGTTTTGAAGTCAACCGGGACCAGAACGTCGGCTGGGAGCCGTCCGGCGGTCCGGCGGAATGGCCGGTTTCATCTTCGCGGCCGTCGTCGTGATCGAGGGTGGCGACTAAGTAGCAAGCGTACTTGTTGTTAACGTCGCGCTTGAAGGCGGAATTCACCCAGAGGGGAGAGAAAGCCTCCCTTTCGATTTCGACGACCTCATCGACGTCTTCTCTCGTGAGTTTCCGCAACGCTACGGAGAACGAATCGCGCAATGGGGGCCCAGCCTTTTCCGTTGGTTAGTCCTTACCGCCGGTCGGCCTTCGGTGGTCTCCCGGAAACGCCGCCCCACCAGAGCAGCAGGCCGAGGCGGTGGCGAAGCTGATTTTAACATACACTGCCCCTCGGGCCGTGTCTGGCCGGTAGTGATTCAAGTCAAACGCGGCCCGGCTAATATTAGACGCTCACCTTGCCGTACTGGCCGTCGAAGCCGGGCTCGACAGACACGCGGCCCATGCGTGCGTTCATAACAGCCGATGCGACCCTCTCACCGGCCACTATTGCCAGCTCGGGGAGGTCCGCCTTGGCCAGCACCGTAATCTCATCGCCCAACTCATTACACAGTTCCTGGTAGGCTTTCTGTACTGTCTTGCTGTTTCGGCCCACCCCCAGAGTCATCGACAGCAATTCCAGCAACGGCACCAACCGCAGGAATGGCGGCCGCCCGTCTTGGCCGCGGACCATGCCGCCCGGACCCGGCGAATCTCCGAACGCGGGGCCGCCCAGAGACTGCACCCGGTGCAACACTCCCAGGGTCATTAACCTCCCGCACACCGGGCAGCGGCTGCCTAACTCCATCGTCTCTCGGGGTGATTGGCTCACGCCGCAATTCCGATGACCGTCATAATGGTATTTCCCTTCCTCGGGATAAAACTCGATAGTGTAGGCGATGCTGTCGTGCTCCAGGGCCTCTTGCAGGCCGCGGTAGGTGGCCGCCCCCTGAAACACCGTGACCTCGCGTCCCAGGTTGGGCAGGGAATGGGCGTCGGAAAAAGAGACGATGGTCCGGCTGGCGATTTCAGGCACCGTCCAGTTCATGGCGGGGTCGCTGGATAGTCCGGTTTCTACGGCGCGGACCAAGGGGGCCATTCCGCCGAAACACTCTTCCAGACTGTCGAAGCCCGACTTCGACCCCAGCATCCCGTACCACGGGGTCCAGATGTGTGCCGGAATCACGATGGCCTTCGGGTCGATATCCAAAGCCAGGGAAGCCAGGTCTGGGGTACATAGCCTTACTGAAGGCCGCCCGTCGCCCTCCAGCTTGCTGCCCCGGGCAGACAACGCGGCGTTAAAGCGGCCCACGGCCTCCAAAGACGACAGGAAAAGCAACAGGTGGACCCGCCGTCCTTGGCAGCCCTGCCGGTAAACGCAGCTAACCTCGGTCCCCAACAGGAAGCGCACCCCTTCGAACTCGTAAGTACCGTCGTCGATAGGGACCAGGTTGGCTTCCAACTCGGCCAACCAAGCCGGATGGGTAAAGTCGGCGGTGGACAAGAGGCCGATACCCTTGGTCTTGGCGGCGGAGGCGATATTGGAAAGGGAAAGGTTCTTGCTACAGGCGTAGGCATACCGGGAATGCAAATGCAGGTCGGCGACGATTTCAGGAGTTTGCTCTATTGGGGGTCCCTCCATGCAACCGGCCGCCATGCAATAATGGTAGCACGTAGGCAGTCAGCCCAGGGTCCAAGCGGCACGGGGTGCCGTTAAACTGGGACGGTTGCGCCACGTCACGGCCTATGTGCTGCCGCAGCCGTCTTGACCACGGGCAAGCCCGGATTTATTCTGTTAGATGGCGACTTGCCAAGGGAAGTCCAGCCGGGCGCGATACGGCGCCGGACTGGCCTGACCCGATTCGTTGAGCAACCAGCTCTTGGAGCGTTCTATGACCACCAGCGTAAAATCAGCCACCGACCTTAAGCCAATGGGAGACCGCATCGTGGTCCGCCCCAGCCAACAAGAAGAGATGACCGTCGGCGGGATCATCCTGCCCGACATGGCCCGGCAACGACCCCAGAAGGGCGAGGTAGTCGCCGTTGGCCCGGGACGTGTCTTGAGTAGCGGTATACGCGTCGAGATGGAAGTAGCGGCCGGCGACCAGATCATCTACTCCAAGTTCGCCGGAACGGAAATCCAAGTGCAAGACGAGGAGTTGCTCGTCATGGGAAGCAACGACGTCCTCGCCAAGTTTTCGTAGCATTCGGAATCCCACTCCAACATCCGCCACGAGCAATCAAGGAACGACTTGACACCGTCCCAGCCAACCAGAGAGACGTCAGATAAGGAGAATTGACAATGCCCGCAAAGCAAATCATTGCCGACGAAGAGGCCCAGCAGGCCCTATTGAAGGGTATCAACACGGTGGCCAACGCCGTCAAGCTCACGCTGGGACCCAAGGGCCGCAACGTGGTGCTCGAGAAGAAATGGGGCGCCCCGGTCGTGACCAACGACGGTATCACCATCGCCAAAGAGGTGGAACTTCCCCAGTCCTTCGAAAACATGGGCGCACAGCTAATTAAGGAAGCCGCCAGCAAGACCAACGACATCGCTGGCGACGGCACGACCACCGCCACCATTCTGGCCCAAGTGATGGTGCAACAGGGCATGAAGAACGTGGCCGCCGGCGCCGACCCCATGGCCATCAAGAGAGGTATCGACAAGTGCGTCGCGGCGTTGGTTGCCCAACTGGGCAACATCTCCACCTCCGTCGAGGGCCGGGACCAGATGGCCCAGGTAGCCTCCATTTCCGCCAACGACGTTGAGATCGGCGATATGCTGGCCGACGTGCTGGAGCGTGTGGGCCCCGACGGCGTGGTCACAATCGAGGAAGGCAAGGGGATCGAATCGGAGACCGAGTACGTCGAAGGCATGAATTTCGACCGCGGCTACATTTCCCCCTACTTCGTCACCAATCCGGAGCGCATGGAAGCCATTGTCGAACAGCCCTACATCCTGGTCACCGACAAGAAGATCTCCTCGGCCGCCGAATTGGTACCGGTCTTGGAACAGGCAGTGCAAATTACCAAGAACCTCGTGATCATCGCCGAAGACGTGGACGGCGAGGCGCTGGCGGTGTTGGTAGTAAACCGCCTGCGGGGAACGCTGAACTGCTTGGCGGTTAAAGCCCCGGGGTTCGGCGACCGCCGGAAGGCCATGCTGGAAGACATCGCCGTCCTCACCGGCGCCGAAGTGGTATCCGAGGAACGAGGGAGGCGTCTCGACCAAGCCACCGTCGCCGACCTCGGCCAAGCCCGGCGCATAGAGACCACCAAGGACCGCACTACCATCATCGAAGGCAAGGGCGATCCCATCATAATTCATGGCCGGACCGACCAGATTAACGTCCAGATTGAAGAGACCACCTCGGAATACGACAAAGAAAAGCTGCAAGAGCGGCTGGCCCGTCTCTCCGGCGGCGTCGCCGTGGTAAAGGTCGGCGCTCCGACGGAACCCGAACTCAAGGAACGCAAAGCCCGAGTGCAAGACGCTCTGTCTGCCACCAGGGCCGCCGTGGAAGAGGGCGTGGTGCCCGGCGGCGGCATCGCCTACATCCGGGCGATGGCGGCACTGGGCGATCTCAACCTGACTGGCGACGAAGCGGTGGCCCGCAATATCATCTCCGAGGCCCTGGAATCCCCGGTCCGGATTATCGCGGCCAACTCCAACCAGGAAGGCGCGGTGGTCTTAGACCAAGTGAAACGGAACAACGCGGTCAACTATGGCTTCGACGCTGTTCGGAACGACTACGGCGACCTGTTGGAACGCGGCATCATCGACCCGACTAAGGTATCCCGTTCGGCGCTGGAGAACGCGGCCAGCGTGGCAGCCATGATCCTGACGACCTATTCCCTCATTACCCAGGAAGAGGAAGAACACCTCGACGACCACCACGGGCACGCTCACTAGGCCGTGATGCTTTATGGATTAACCCGAGGATTAGCCCTGGTATGACCTACACCAGGGACCCAGCGGCAAGCAAAACGAATGATCAAAACCGGTAAGGAGGACACACAGCCGTGACCGGGCAGTGGAAATGCGCCAAGTGCGGGCGCGAGAACGGACCGATGCGGGACGTGTTCTGCGACAATTGCGGCGAACGCCGCCCCGGCTGGTAACCGGATACCCGACCGCCTGATATTGGATCGCCGGGTATTCAAACGGAGAGGCGTGGGGTCTTAAGCATAGCGCAGTAGGACCTCCGCCAACTCCTCTGGTTTCTGCCACATCACTTGGTGGCAGGCTTCTATCTCCACCGTCTCTTGACTGCCGAATCGCTCGGCGGTGCGTTTTTGCGCCTCGGGGGAAATGAGCCGGTCTTGGGTCAGCACCACGTATGTCAACGGCGCCGGCAGGTCCTCCGGCGGCGCCATCCGGGAGTTCAGCAACCGGGTAGGAAGCGGGCCGAAGAATCCAAGCATCTGCACTATTTCCATTGGTTCCATGGTATTGCACAAGTACTTGTAGATGGCTTGGCGAGGCAGCTTGACCTCTCGCCCGGCCAGTGAGTTCAGCAACGAGAGCAGACGGTAACGGGACCGGAGGCGGCGGGTTCCCGCGCTGATCAGGCGGCGTTGGCGGCCCGGTACGATCCCCGCCACCAGCACAATGCGCTTCGGCCGTTGGGGAAGCTCAGCGGCGGCCTGAAGCACCAGGCTGCCTGAGAAACCGTGGCCCACCAAAACGAGGTCTTTCAGCTTTTCCCGCTCCACCGCGTGAATGATGGAGTGAACGCACTCCTCAACCCGCACCATTCCGGTATCTCCGGCGGCGTCTGACCCGTGCCCGGGCAGATCCAAGGGGACAACCCGGTTGGCCCGGCGATTCTTATACAGAGTGGGAGGATGTTCCTCAGGGGCGGTCATCCAACCCCAAACGCGGCCCCAAACCCAAGCGCCCTGCCCGGCGCCGTGCACCAACAGGTAGTCGGTCATTCCTTCGTTCCAGGGTTCATTTCGGGTCGGATTTTTCTCGCACCGTTCTCGTGGCTGATCAGACGGCGGAATTGCCCGGGAAGGCGGAATATTTTCCCATTTGGGGAAGCAACCGCGCCTCAACCAAGGGCGGCTCGGAGCGCCTCCAGCAGCGCGCCGTCTTCGTTGGGAGCCACGGTACGCGGGTCCAGCGCCACCTGACCGTCATCGATCCTGGCGACAACCGGCGTTGGGCCACCTCGCAACCGGCGCATTACCCCTTCCACGCCCTCTTTGGACTCCCGGCAATCCAAGGATAGTACCCAGGTAGGCAACGTTTCTCCGGGGAGACTGCCGCCGCCGATGGCAGACCGGCCCTCAGTCACCCGGCCCGCCCCGGATAACGCCGCGTTCCAGGAATGGGCCCTCTTGGCCAGCACCTCGATTGGGGTGGAAATCATCCGCCAGACCGGAATTTCCCGCTCGGCCTCGCCCCGGAGGTAATGGACCAGAGTGGCGGCCAGACTGGCCAAGCTAAGCTTGTCGATACGCACCGCCCTAGCCAAGGGATGCCGGGCCAAACGGTCGACCAACTCCCGTTTTCCAACCACGATGCCAGCCTGAGGCCCGCCCAGCAGCTTGTCGCCGGAAAAGAACACCAGCCCCATTCCGGCTTGGATGCTCTCTTGAGGCGTGGGCTCGTGGGCCAAGCCGTACTTTCCCGTGGGAAGCAAACTCCCGCTACCCACGTCGTGAAGCGTCGCCACGCCCAGCCGGTCTCCCAGCGAGGCCAACTCCCCGGCGGTCACTTCGGCGGTAAAACCCTCCACGCGGAAGTTACTGGCATGGACCTTCAAGAAGGCGGCTGTATTACCGTTGGCCGCTTCCTCGTAATCGCGAAGGTACGTACGGTTCGTGGTGCCCACGTCGACAAGGAGGCAGCCGCTCTGGCGCAGCACGTCCGGCACACGGAAACCGCCGCCGATTTCCACCGCCTCGGCGCGGGAGACGGCCACCTCCCGTCCGGCGGCCAAGGCCGAGAGCCCCAGCAGCACCGCGGAGGCGTTGTTGTTCACCACCAAGGCGGCCTCAGCGCCGGTCAGTTGCCTCAATAACGACTGCGACCGGGCTTGGCGTGAACCTCGCGCTCCCGATTCCAGGTCGAACTCGAGGTTGGAATAACCTTGTGCGGCCTCCTCAGCAGCCCGGATGGCGGCCCGGCTCAAGGGGGCCCGCCCGAGGTTGGTATGGATGATAACCCCGGTGGCGTTGATGATCGGCCGCGGTTCGGCCCGCACTGCATTCTCGATTCGCTGGCAGACCGCCGCCGCCACTTCCTCCGGTCCCGCCGGGTCGCAGCCCTGACGGACCCTCTGGCGGGCTTGGTCTACTTCGGCCCGCACCAGTCCCACCACCCATTCCCGGGTGTAGGATTCTACGGCGGCCGCCAACTCTGGGGTAGCGAGCACACTATCGACACTAGGCAGACTGCTAAATTGCATAAGACCGGCCTTGGTTGAGTGCGGCCTATATTCTAACATGGCCCTGCCGTGGGACCGGGACTGCGGCTGCCGGCGGCGTGGTAGTATAACCTCACATTTACGGCAAGGCGCCGGGCTTGCCCGGAACAGGGGCTGGTACCGCTAGTGGTGCCCGCTCCGTCCTGAGCGGCCGCGCCCGGTGCGTTATAATAGGGCCATCAGTGCGCGGGGTTCGAGTTTTCGATGCAAATCTCCGTAGCTACAATAAAGCCCAGGCTCATCACCATCCTAATCGTTGGCATCCTGGTATTGTCGATAGCCGCCACTGCGGTGGCCGCCATCGACCAAGTGGTGGGAGAAGAACGGACAGCCCCTCCGGTCGCCTTGGCCTCCGGAGAGCAGGACGGAGAAGGATCGTTTATCTCCGGCGTCAAGTTTGTCTGCCCATTCCATTAGCAGCCAACTGCGTTCCTGGCTAATCCCGTCCGCTCCGGCCCTGCCCCGACGCCAAGACCCGCCCCCGGTATAGTGGAGGTTTTGACCCATGGACGCTGGTCTGCCACCGGAATTGGAAGCCCTAAAGAACACCATTCGCCAGATTGTCAACGACGAATGTGTTCCCTTGGAAGCCGAGTTCCTGGCTAATCCTTCCCTTGATGGGGTGGACGACGAGGGTGCGCCCAGAGGAATCACCGAGGCCCTGAGCGGCCTGTTGGGGCGGTTGCCAAAGGAAAAGTGGGACCGGCTGAACCGCGTCTCGAAAGACACCGGCATCTACACCTCTTTCGTTCCCGAAGAGTACGGCAGCGGCGGCATGGGTGCTTTGGGCCACGTGGTTTTGGACGAAGAGGTACACAAGAGCATCGTCCAGCTTCCTACCTCCCCGGTGCCGATGATGATGATCGGCAACTGCACACCGGAGCAGGAGCGGGAATACCTGCTCCCCTCAATACAAGGCGACCTCCACTATGCCTTCGGGCAGACCGAACCGGAAGCCGGCTCCGACCCCGGAGGAATGATGCAGACCCGGGCCGTGCTGGACGGCGACGAATGGGTGCTGAACGGTACCAAGATGTTCATCTCCGGCGCAGCCTCCGCCGACTACATCCTGGTGCAGGCGGTCAACGACCCGGAGAAACGGCAGCGGGGCGGCATCACCATGTTCATCGTCGACAACCCCAGCCCCGGCTTGAGTTTCGACCCGATCCGGCTCTGGATTAACCCCACCAAGTCCCAACAACACATGGTGCACCTGAACGACGTCAGGGTCCCTCAGACTAAGGTGCTGGGCGAGGTGGGTATGGGCTTCACCTTGGGCCAGAAATGGCTGGTACACCACGACCGGCTGTTGCGCGGCTCCATGGCCCTGGGTATCCTGAGCCGCGCCCTGGAAATGGCCATAGACTGGGCCAAGCAGCGGGTTACCTACGGCCGCCCAATATCGGACCGCCAGGCCATCCAGTGGATGTTGACCGACGTCTATATCGACATCATGACGCTGCGGGCCGCCACACGGGAAGCGGCGGCCCGGGCCGACAACGGAGAGGACGTGCGGGTGGAGGCCTCGATGATCAAGTATTGCGCCGGAGAGTGGGGCTGGCGCAGCATCGATAAGATCATGCAGGTCTTCGGTGGACTGGGCGAGACACTAGACTTGCCCATCGCTCACTGGTACCACGTGTTGCGTCACGCGCGCATTGGGGGCGGCACCTCCGAAATCCACAAATTCGTAATGGCGCGCGCCCTGCTCGACGGCCGGGTCTCCTTTCATGGATAGCTGCCAAGGCGCGGTCGCCCCCATGCAACGGGCGGTTGAACTCGCCCGGGGAGTAAGGGGTACCACCAGCCCGAATCCCGCGGTGGGAGCGGTGGTGGTCAAGGACGGCGTCGTAGTTGGTTGCGGCGCAACCCAGCCGCCGGGCCAGGCCCATGCCGAAATCGGCGCGTTGCAACAAGCCGGCGGCCAGTCGCGGGGCGCAACTCTTTACGTCACACTGGAGCCGTGTTGCCACTGGGGCCGCACACCGCCCTGCACCGGCGCCATCATCGAAGCGGGCGTCAACAGGGTGCGCACGGCGGCAATCGACCCCAACCCACTGGTGGCCGGACGGGGCCTGTCCCAGTTGAGGGAAGCCGGCATCGACGTGCTGTTGGAAAATGGCGTAGAAGGAGTCCGCGAGCTGTACGAGGGCTTCGCCAAACACATCAACACCGGCCTCCCGTTCGTCACCGTCAAATTCGCCATGAGCTTGGACGGCAAGATCGCCACCCGCACCGGCGACTCCAAGTGGGTTACGGGTACCGCCGCCCGCGGCTTGGTACAACAAATGCGCCGTCGGGCCGACGGGATTCTGGTCGGGGTGGGTACTGTGCTGGCCGACGACCCGCTGCTCACAGCGAGAGACCCCACCGGCCTACCCTCGGAGCGCCAACCGTTACGGGCCGTGCTGGACAGCGCCTGCCGGACGCCACCCGCCGCCCGGATGCTGGGGCAGCCTGGAACCACGGTCGTCTACGTGACGAAGGGCGCCGCCGCGGAAGGCCGAGACCGGCTCGAAGCGGCGGGTGCCCAAGTGGTCCCCTTGGCGGCCGACGAAACCGGCAAGGTAAGGGTGGAAGACGCCTTGGCCGACTTGGGTTCCCGCGGCGTGGTGGACCTGATCGTCGAGGGCGGCGGAACTGTGTTGGGGTCGTTCTTCGACCAAGGGTTGGTTGACAAAGTTTACGCCTTCATCGCACCGGTCATCATCGGCGGCATCAACGCCGCTTCGCCGGTCGAGGGGCTCGGGGCGCGCATTATGGGAGATGCCTTGCACGTCGAGGAAGCCGGTCTCGTGTCAATCGGCGACGATTGGTTGATTGTCGGCTACCCGTGCGGCCCCGTTGACTAGAAGGGTTAACCGCAGTGAGCGCGGAGTTTTTGTGCCGATGGGGTCGCCGGCCGTTGGCACTCTCGCGATAGTTTCTGAGAAGAGGTTCGCGTGTTTACCGGAATAGTTGAAGAAGTTGGCTCGGTGGTCCGTATCAGCGAAAACGGCATGACGATCCAAGCCGCCACGGTGTTGGAAGACCTCAAGATTGGCGATAGCGTGGCCGTGAACGGGGCCTGCCTCACTGCGGTCTCCCGGAGCGATACCGGCTTCGAGGTGGACCTGTCTCCGGAGACCATGCGCCGCACCGCTTTGGGCGACCTAGCGTCGGGCAGTCCGGTCAACCTGGAACGAGCCCTGAGAGCCAGCGATCGTTTGGGCGGCCACATCGTCCAAGGACACGTCGACGGCGCCGGGCGGATAATGTCGACCAGAGAGGAGGGTGACTCCGTCGTCTTCCGGGTACGGGCCCCGAAGCGGCTGATGCCCTACGTGGTGGAGAAGGGGTTCATCGCGGTTGACGGTATAAGTCTGACCGTGGTAAAAAGGGGCGCCTCGTCATTCACGCTTGCCATTATTCCCTACACCTTGCATAATACTAACCTCAAGGCATTATCAAACGGTGTCCGGGTGAATCTCGAGGCCGATATCCTTGCCAAGTACGTTGAAAACCTACTGGACCGGTAACCTAGTTTCCGGAAACCCCAACGCGCCAGAAGGGTAATAATATGCCTTTGTGCAGCCTGGAAGAGGCCCTGGACGAGCTGCGGGCCGGCAAACTACTGATCGTGGTCGACGACGAGCAACGGGAGAACGAAGGCGACTTAGTGATGGCCGCCGAGAAGGTTACCCCGGAAGCCGTCAACTTCATCGTGAAGTACGCTCGGGGCTTGCTTTGTATGCCGATGCTGGGCGAGCGGTTGGACGAGTTGCAGATGCCGCTCATGGTCAGCGAGAACACCTCGCGAAAGGACCAGACCGCGTTCACGGTATCCGTAGACTATAAGAAAGACACCACGACCGGAATTTCGGCCCAAGACCGGTCAGCCACCATCAACGCCCTTATCGACCCGGCGGCACGGCCCGAAGACTTCACCAGGCCGGGCCACCTGTTCCCCCTACGCTACTATCCCGGCGGCGTCTTGGTCCGGGCCGGCCATACTGAAGCCATCATCGACCTCTGCAAGCTGGCGTCCGTCTACCCGGCAGGCATCGTCTGCGAGATTATGGACGAAGACGGCACGATGTCTCGGCTCCCCACCTTGGAAAACTTTGCCGAGGAACACGGCCTTAAGATACTGAGCATCGCCCAAATCATCGCCCACCGCCGGCGTAACGAGCGGCTGATCGAACGGGTCGCCGAGGCGCGGCTGCCCTCCCGCTGGGGAGAGTTCAAGGCCATTGCCTACAAGAGCTACGTTGACCAAGGCGAACACATCGCCCTCACCATCGGTAAATGGGAGCCCGACGAACCGGTCTTGGTGCGTATTCACAGCGAGTGCTTGACCGGCGATGTTTTCGGCAGCCTTCGCTGTGATTGCGGCGAACAAAGGGAGTTGGCCCTGGATATCATTTCCAAGCAGGGCGCCGGGGTCTTCCTCTACATGCGCCAAGAAGGACGCGGCATCGGCCTGCATAACAAGATCAAAGCCTACTCCTTGCAAGACACCGGCTTGGACACCATCGAAGCCAACCAGAGCCTCGGGTTCGAGCCCGACTTGCGTCACTACGGTGTCGGCGCCCAAATCCTGCAAGACCTGGGGATAGCCAAGCTGAGGCTCCTGACCAACAACCCCCGCAAGGTGGCCGGGCTTTCCGGCTTCAACCTGGAGATCGTCGACCGGGTCCCCGTCGAAGCATCGGTAAACGATGAGAACCGCCGTTACCTCCGCACCAAAAAAGCCCGCCTAGGGCACATTCTGGGCAACTGCTAGCGGATCACCCCAGCAAAGCGTCACCAAGACACAGCGCAGGGGCGGCCAATTGGCCGCCCCCGTTTTTTGTCCGGCAGGCCCCTCCGGCCTGTGTAGCTAATGCCCAAGCCGTTCCATCAAATAGGCTTCTATGAACTGGTCGATGTCGCCGTCTAACACGGCGTCGGGATTGGTGCTCTGGTAGTTGGTGCGATGGTCCTTTACCGACTTGTAGGGGTGGAGTACGTAGCTACGGATTTGATTTCCCCACTCCGCGGCGACCCGCTCTCCGCGCAACCTGGCAACTTCCTCAGCCCGCTGCTCGTTTTGTAAATTAAGCAACTTGGCCCGTAGAATCCGCATGGCGAATTCCCGGTTCTGGTGCTGGGACCGCTCGTTCTGACACGACACCACGATGCCGGAGGGCAGGTGAGTCAGGCGCACCGCCGAGGCGACCTTCTGGACGTTCTGGCCGCCCGGCCCGCTGGACCGGAAAGTGTCCATTTTGATGTCCTCGGGCCGCACCGAAACGTCGGCCTCGTCCTCGGCGGTGGGCAGCACTTCGACGTTGGCAAAAGAGGTATGGCGGAGGTGGTTGGGGTCATAGGGCGAAAGACGCACCAAGCGATGCACGCCCTGCTCGGCGCTAAGGTAGCCGAAGGCGTGTTTACCGCCGATCTCCAACGCCCCGCTTCGCAGTCCGGCTTCCTCACCGTACGAGAAGTCCAGCACTTCCATAGACCGTTTGCCCACCTCCGCCCAACGGGTATACATGGTGAGCAGCATCTGGGCCCAGTCCTGCGAGTCGGTGCCCCCGGCGCCGGAGTGTACGGAAACGATGGCGGGCCGACCGTCGTAGGGCCCGGAAAGGGTCAGTCCGATCTCCTCCCGGGCCAAGTGGCGAGACAACTCGGCGGTTTCCGCCTCCAATTGCTGCTCCAAGGAATCGTCATCCTCGGCAATTGCCAACTCGGTCAGTTCCAGCAGGTTTCGCCCTCGGGACTGAAGGTCCCGCCAGAGGGCCACCGAGTCCTTGAGGTGTACCAGTTCCCGCATCTTGTTCTGGGCAGTCTGGTGGTCGTCCCAATAGCCGGGGCCGGACGCCTCCCGCTCCATGGCGTCGATCGTCTGCTCTTTGCCGGTCAGGTCAAAGACGCCCCGCTATAGATTCAATTTTGTTCACCTGAGACGAAAGGTGTAGTCTCAACTGCTCCATGCCTGTTCGAACTCTCCACTTGACCCCGCCCGTGAACCCGGGAACGCGGGTTGATTGCTAAAATGATTATATCAGCAGGTTTACCGGCCGGCCCGAACCGCTTCCCGCCGGTGGCCGCCACCCTATGGGCGGCATCACGGATGGCCGAGATGAGGCGTCAGGACAAGCCCAGCCTGTCCGCCAGCCAAGCAGTCCTTACTTCAGCGTGCTCGTGGCCGCCTCCCTCGGCGGCGCCGTCATAGACCCTCAGGTCGCAATCGGCTAGGCTCCCAGCCAACTCTTCACCGAAGGCCAAGGGGCAGAAGCTCCGGTCATATCGACCCAGGCTAAGCAGCACTGGCGCCGTCACCGATGCTGCAGTGTGTAACGGGTCCAGCACCGACAGGACGCGCTCCACGGTCTCACGCCGGTCCGGGTAGACCCGCAAATAGTCGCCCAACTCCCCCAGCGGATATCCCAAACCCGGTTCCAAAGCGGCCGGATGGCCCAAGGGCATCGGAGTGTCGGCAGCGACGCCGGCAATTCCAGGCCGCCGCGAGGCAACCGCAAGCGCCAAGCTCCCGCCGAGACCCACGCCGGTCAACGCCACGGCTCCGACCGCAGCCCGTTGTTGGGCGTGGAGGGCGTCAATGGCCCGAAGGCCGTCGGCGAAAGCGGCCAAAATGTGGTAGGAACCAGCGTCTTCTATTCCTTCTGTCAGCAGGCCGGGATAGCTTGCCCGCACAGAAGCGTCGCTGTTCCGTTGACCCCGGTGGCTGGCGTTCATTACCACTGCCCGGTGGCGCAATGGTGTATAGATAATGTCGTGAACGCTGGCATAATCGGGCATCCTGACCAAGGCCGGGAAGGGCCCCTCGCCCTTCGGCACGGACAGCCAAGCGTAGAGCCGCTGGCCGCCGACGCTCGAATAACGCAGCCGGTAGACGTCCCACTCCGGTTGGGAATAGAACGAATCGACCTCCATAGCAAATTCGGGGCCAAGTTCGGCCAATTCTGCATCGGCGCGTTCCCAGAATGGCTCCGGGTCCAAGGCCGGCCCGGTCACGAGGCCACCACGCCGGGTTGGCCAGCGCCGATCTGTTGCTCCAACCAAGCGGTCTCTTGGCCCGGATAGTCATGGGCGTTGCCGTGTCCTGAGTTGGGGAACAGCCACAGCTCTTTGTCGCCGCCCAGCGACCGGTAGGCTGCGTAGCTGGTCTCTGGCGGGCACACTTCGTCTTCCAAGGCGATGCCGACCACCATGGGGCACTTGATGCGGGGTGCGAAGTTAACCGCGTCGAAGTACCGGAGGGTTTCCAGCATTTGTTGGGCCCGCTCCGGGTGGGCTCGCTGGTAGCAAGAGAGCTCGTCGTAGGGGTAGGAGCGCAACATTTTCATCGACTCGGGAAAGCAGCACAGGAAAGGATAACCGGACACGCCGCCCTTGATCTCCTTCCGGAGGGCGGAAGTGATAAGGGTCAGGCCGCCGCCTTGGCTGATTCCGCTGGCGTAGATTCGCTCCGGGTCCACTTCCGGCCGTGACAACAGGAAATCGACGCCGCGAGAGCAGTCGGAGATAACGCCCTTGTAGCTGTAGGTGTCCCGGCTTTCGATGCCGCTCGTGAGCAACCCAGGGTAGCCGGGGTTGAACCGGGAGTTGCTGGGGAGTTTCCCCCTCACGGCGACAGACAGCACCACGACGCCTTTACGGCCCCAGTCCCGGCGCAGCGCCGGCTCCGACTTGTAGCCCGGCAAGTGGAGAATGGCCGGAAACGGGCCATCGCCGTTAGCGGGCACACTATACCAAGCGAAGATTTCCAACCCGCCCAGGCTGGCATAGGTCGCTTGGAATACGTCCACGTCGTCGTTGCTGCGCAGCGGGTCGCGGCTGAGTTTCGGTTCCAACGGCAGCCCGGCCAATTCACCCAAGACGCCATCCCAGAAATCATCGAAATCATCCGGACAGGTAACTTGAGTAACGAAAGACTCCAGGTCCTCTTTGGTTGCCATAAACCCCCTCCTGAGGAAACGTGCGGCCACCTAGCGTCGCCATTATACCCGACCCGGCAAAGTCGCCGAAAAGCTTCTACCCTAAATGTGTCGCAGAGCCCAATCTGACCGACGCCACCGCGAACCTCGATATTTCTGATCGAAAGCCGCTCTGGCGTCCGTTTTCGCGTGGCAACGGCTGTGATGCTATTATAATATTACTCCGATATCGCTTCCAGCCAAGGAGACGAATGTGCCCGACCTAGCGCTCCGCGGTATTCCCGACCAGTTGCACCGGCAACTCAAGTCAGCCGCGAGTCGGAACCACCGCAGTTTGAACGGGGAGATTCTCGCGAGGCTGACGGCCTCTGTCCGCAGTGAACCGATGGATCCCGAGGCGCTCCTTGAACGGATAAGAACGCGATACGCAACCCTCGGACACGTCGACCTCAGTGAGGAGACCCTTCGAGAGATGCGGGACGCCGGGCGGCCTTGATCGTCGTCGACACGAACGTCATGGCGCATCTCGTGGTGGGCGGACGCGGTGGCGCCGATGCCGCCCTGCTGTTCAAGCAGGACCCTGAATGGGCCGCGCCTTATCTCCTAATGAGCGAGTTGCGCAACGTCCTGGTTGGATTCGTTCGCCGGGGCGTCTTGAACTCGGAGCAAGCGCAGGCCATGAGTGCCGACGCCGCCATGATACTGGGGGACCGCATTGCTACCGTACCGGGCGCCCAAGTGATCGACATAGCGTTGGAGTGCGGACTCACCGCCTACGACGCGGAGTTCGTCGCTCTGGCACGAGCATTGGGTGTCCCGCTGGCCGCCTCGGACCGTGCAATTCTGCGGGGCGCCCCGGACGTAGCGGTGTCTTTGCAGAGCGCTCGAGAGCGGGCCGACCGACTGGAATCGTCATGACCGACAGGAAATCGACGAATCTTGAGGAGCGCTTGGGGCACGATATATCCCTACCGCTGCAGGAGTAGACCCATGCCGGCTTCCGACTCCGGTGCGGCCCTGCCTCTCGTTCCTCTGGTCGTCCCCGGAAAACTGGCGGAAAAAAATGGAAAGACGATTCCCGGTCATGACTAAGAAACCGTTTCAAAACCGCACGGCGAAGTTGTTCACTACAAAGAGGACAGAGTGTTCTGTTTCGAGGGAGAATATGACCGTCCGCTCTCTGTGTTGAACCCTCTTTCCCTTTTTCCAAATCCTGCCATGTATCGGCGAATACCGCGAACGTTACTTGGTAGTTGACGTCCGCTACAATGATTCCCAAGTGTGGATCGAAGAGTTCGATAGGAGTTAAACCCTTAACCTGGAACTCACAATCGGCATAGCCATTGCTTTGGGGTCCTACCTCTTGGGGTCGGTACCCACCGCATACCTCTTGGTGCGCGTTGTTAGGGGTGTGGACATCCGGCAATCGGGCACCGGCAACGTTGGCGCCCTCAACACCTACCACCACTTGGGGTTCGCCGGCGCAATGGCCGTCCTGCTGGCCGACACTGCCAAGGGCGTGTTGGCGGTGGGCGTGCCGTGGCTTCTGGGCGCCGCCGACTGGGTTGTTTTCGCCACTACGCCTCTGGTCGTCGCCGGACACAATTGGCCGGTGTTCCTAGGCTTTCGAGGAGGCAAGGGCGCCGCTACGGTCATCGGTATCTCCTTCATCATGGTCCCTATCCTCACCGCTATCGGCGCCGTTGCCTGCCTCTTGGTAATCGCACTCCGCCGCAACGTCGTGGCCGGCATCGCCGCCGGATTCGTTACCGTGAACGCATTGCTGTTGGTTACGACGCAACTCCCGCAAAACGTGGCCCTCTGCTACTTTCTGACCATCCTGGTGGCCGCCACCTACTGGGCCGGCAAGAGACGCGGCATCATCGAGTCTTGGCAGTCACGCGATTGGCGCAAATTGCTCTCCAGCCTGGTGGACTAGAACAAGCAACGACGCGACGGACATTCGGGATATAATAGCGGGGTCCACTAAATCCTGAATTCGATGCGAGTATAGTGCCATGCTTGACCACGGCGCCCTTGAGACGGGCAGCGTCGACGAAGCCCAGGTTTACCGCCACCGTATGCGGCACTCGGCGGCCCACGTTATGGCCGACGCGGTGTTGAAACTTTTCCCCGAAGCCAAAATGGGCATCGGCCCCCCGACCCGGGACGGCTTCTATTACGACTTCGAGGTGGCCCGTCCCTTTACCCCGGAGGACCTGGAGCAGATCGAGGCGTTGATGAAGGAGTCGGTCGCCGGGGCCTTTCCTTTCCAACGCGAGGAACTGGACCTGCCCGCTGCCCAAGCCCTGTTTGCCAGCCAACCCTATAAATTGGAACTCATCGAGGGGTTGACTGAAGCCGCCAGCCTTTCCATCTATCGTCACAACGGCTTCGTGGACCTTTGCCAAGGGCCCCATGTGGAAAACACGGGCCAGATACCGGCGTTGAAATTGCTCAGCGTGGCTGGCGCCTACTGGCGGGGCGACGAGAAACGCCCGATGCTACAGCGCATCTATGGCGCCGCCTTCGAATCGGAAGAATCCTTGGAGGCCCATCTGGCCCGGCTTGAGGAAGCGGAACGCCGGGACCACCGTACTTTGGGGCGTCAACTGGGTCTCTACACGATTCACGAAGAAATCGGCCCGGGCCTAGTTGTGTGGCACCCCAAGGGTGGCCGGGTCCGGTCGATCATAGAGGACTACTGGAAGGACATTCACTACCGCCGCAGCTACGACATCGTGTATTCCCCTCACATCGGGCGCGCCGCGTTGTGGCAGACCAGCGGCCACCTCGACTTCTATCGGGACAGTATGTACGCCGCCGTGGAAGTCGACGAACAGGAATATTTCCTGAAGCCGATGAACTGCCCCTTCCACATCGCCATCTACCGCTCGGCCCTGCGCAGCTACCGTGAGTTGCCGTTGCGTTTCGCCGAGCTGGGCACGGTGTACCGCTACGAACGCAGCGGGGTGCTCCACGGTCTGATGCGCGTGCGCGGGTTCACCCAAGACGACGCCCATATCTTCTGCCGCCAAGAGCAGGTTGAGGACGAGGTTGGCGGCGTATTGGAGCTGACCTTCGAGCTGTTGCGGGCCTTCGGCTTCTCGGACTATTCCATCGCCCTGTCCACTCGCCCCGAGAAGTACGTTGGGGATGCGGCCATGTGGGAGCACGCCACCAACTCGTTGCGTGGGGCTCTGGAACAGCGGGGACTGGCGTTCACTGTCGACGAGGGCGGCGGCGCTTTTTACGGGCCCAAGATCGACATCAACATCACCGACGCTCTGGACCGGGCTTGGCAATGCACTACGGTGCAGTTCGATTTCAACCTGCCCGAGCGGTTCGATCTGACCTACCAGGACGAACTGGGCGGCCGCAGCCGTCCCTACATGGTGCACCGGGCCATTCTTGGTTCCATGGAACGTTTCCTGGGAGTGCTCATCGAGCATTACGGCGGGGCTTTCCCGGTCTGGCTGGCGCCGGTCCAAGCTGTGGTCATTCCCATTGCCGACCGTCACCAAGAGTATGCCGAGTCGGTCCGCGAGACCCTCGAATCGAACGGCGTCAGAGTGGAAACCGACACCCGCAACGAGCGAATGAACCAGAAAATTCGCGCCGCCCAACTCCAGAAAGTCCCCTACATGCTGGTAATAGGCGACCGGGAGATGGAAGCGAGCGCCGTGGCCGTCCGCCAACGCGACGGCCAAGACCTAGGCGCGATGCCGGTGGGGGAGTTTCTCGAAACGGTGCGGTTGGAGACTGGCAAATGAAGACTTACAGGTTCGCCATAGAATTAGAACAGGACGAGAACGGGCGGTGGGGGGCTGACATTCCGGTTTTGCCCGGATGCGCCGCCTGGGGCTACACGAGGGAAGAAGCCATGGAGGCCCTTCAAGACACTGCCCAAGCCTTCATTGAAGATATGATGGATAATAATGACCCGCTGCCCGCAGAGGCCGAGGAACAATCCCGGCTGCTATCTGTAACGGAATTAGTAACCGTTACTCTATGAGAGACACGGGCAGACTTGTTCACCTGCTCCGCAATGCACCTGTCAGAGAATTGATGCGGTACTAGAGCGAGACGGGTTCGTACTTAGACGGACCACGCGCACCGGAGGCCACATCTATCTTCACTCCAATGGGAGGAGAACTAGTCTTCACTACCATCGTGGCAGTGATACGCTCGACCGGAAGACCCTTGTCAGCATGCTTCGCGCAACGCAATGGACCGAAGAAGACTTGCAACGGCTGGGCCTTGTTTAAGTGACCCGGCGAGAAGGACGAGCAAGCCTAACTTGTGTCGGGTTGACGCCCCAATTATGAGGTATTTATGCCCAATCGCCTGATAAACGAGACCAGTCCCTACCTGTTGCAACACGCCCAGAACCCGGTGGACTGGTACCCCTGGGGAGAGGAGGCCCTGTCGCGCTCCAAGACCGAGGACAAGCCTATCTTGCTCAGCATCGGCTACTCGGCCTGCCACTGGTGCCACGTAATGGAACGTGAGTCGTTCGAGAACGAGGCGATTGCCGCCTTGATGAACGAGCACTTCGTCAGCATCAAGGTAGACCGCGAGGAACGCCCGGACCTGGACGCCGTCTACATGGAGGCGGTGCAGATGCTGACTGGCAGCGGCGGCTGGCCCATGACCGTGTTCCTCACCCCGGAGGGGAAGCCCTACTATGGCGGAACCTATTTTCCGCCTACCGACCGCCATAACATGCCCGGCTTTCCCCGGTTGTTAGAGTCGGCCGCCCGGGCCTACCATGACAACCGGGCTGAAATCAACCGTGTTACGGCCCAACTGGCCGAGCAGATGGGCCGCACCGCCCAGATGCCCCGGAGCGACGGCCTGCTCGGCGTGGACCTACTCCACCGGGCCTACTCAGGCCTGGCCACCAATTTCGATTACCAGAACGGCGGCGTCGGCAACGCCCCCAAATTTCCACAAGCCATGACCCTGGAGGTGTTCCTGCGTTACCACGCCCACGGCTACAACCCCCGGGCCTTGGAAATGCTGGAACTCACCCTGGAGAAGATGGCGCGGGGCGGCATCTACGACCAGTTGGCTGGCGGGTTCCACCGCTACTCCACCGACTCCTTCTGGCTGGTGCCCCACTTCGAAAAAATGCTCTACGACAACGCCCTCTTGTCCCGGCTCTACCTCCACGCCTACCTTGCCACTGGCCGGGAACTGTACCGGCGTATTACAGAAGAGACGTTGGATTACGTGCTTCGGGAGATGACCGGGCCCCACGGCGGCTTCTTCTCGGCCACCGACGCCGACAGCGAGGGTGAGGAAGGCAAGTACTTCGTTTGGACCCAAGAGGAGATCGAATCGGTGCTCGGCGGCGATGAGGCTGATATTTTTGGGCGGTTCTTCGGCGTTACCCAGCGAGGCAACTTCGAAGGCGCCAACATCCTCAACATATCCAAGACGGCCACCGCATTCGCCGCAGAGCAGGGCATCAGCCTGGCACGCCTCGTGGACATCATACGCCGAGGGAAGAACGCCCTGAGGCTGGTCCGGGAGCGTAGGACGCCTCCGTTGCTCGACGACAAGGTACTGGCATCCTGGAACGGGTTGATGCTACGAGCCTTCGCCGAGGCGGGAGCCACCTTGGAGCGGGACGATTACCGGGACGCGGCGGTCAAGAACGCTGCCTTTCTCACCACCACAATGCAGCCCCAAGGCCGGTTGCTTCGCACCTACCGGGAAGGCCAAGCCAGGCTGCCCGGCTTCCTGGAAGACTACTCCTTCGTGGCCGACGGCCTGCTGGCCCTATATGAGAGTACCTTCGACCAACATTGGCTGGACTCTGCCATTGCCTTAGCCGACGCAATGATCGACCTGTTCTGGGACGAGGCAGCCGCCGGGTTCTTCGACACCGGCGCCGACCATGAGGAACTGGTGGTGCGGCCACGTGACGTGTTCGACAACGCCCAACCCTGCGGCGGCTCGGTGGCTTCGGACCTGTTGTTGCGGCTGGCCGTAATCACGGGCAACGAGGACTACCAAAGGAAAGCGGTCCCGCCCTTGCGTACCCTCAGCGAACTCATGTCCCGTGCGCCAGCGGGCACCGGGCGCTGGCTGGCGGCGTTGGACTTCTACGTATCAACTCCCAAGGAAATCGCCGTCGTCGGCCCGAGGGATGATCCGGCAACTCGGCGGTTACTGGATACCGTCTACGGCAGGTACCTAGCTAACCGGGTGGTCGTTGGCGCCTCCGGTCAGGACGGCGGGCCAACGCTGCCACTGCTACAGGGCCGTGGAATGATCGGCGGCGTCCCCACCGCCTACGTCTGCGAAAACTACGCCTGCCAACTCCCGGTGACGGACGTTGGGGCGCTGGCGGCGCAATTGGGTAGGTGATTCCCGGCGCAGAAACGACAGCAGCTACTTCAACAAAGCTCCGAAATAAGCGTCTACACGCTCGAAGTATTCATCGGGATACTCCTCAAGAGAATTTACGTGCCCATCGGAGTTCACCCGCCACAGAATGGTCCCGTCGGGCCCGGACGCGGCTACCCTCTCGCCGTGGTCTAACGGCACACGGTCGTCTTTCGTCCCGTGAATGATCAGGACCGGGTAATCCAATTGCGTCACCGACTTCACCGGGGTCAGTGTTCCAAGGTCGATACCGTAGATTCCATTTGCCATCAGCTTGACTGCGGGCATGAAGGCGGGCACCATCCAGGAAGGGAAGGGAGTCTTGCGGGCCGCCTCTTGGGCGACCAATTCCGAAGCAACGGCAAACGGGCTGTCGGCCGCCAGCGCTCGGATGCCCGGCTCATCCGCCGCGGCCAATATGGCAGTCGAGCCGCCCATGGAAAACCCCAACATCCCTATTTTCCCCGGGACCGCTCCCCGGTGACCCACCAAGTAATCGTAGGCCCCCCAAACGTCCCAACGCTCATAGTATCCCCCGGACACTTGGTCTCCCTCTGATAAACCGTGCCCCCGGAGGTCGAACATCAGAACGCTATAGCCCCGTTCGACCAAGCGGGCTGCCAACCCCACGGACTCGTTCGCGGAACGGACACTATTGAGACCGTGGACGAATATGAGATGAGGCGCATCGCCGCCGCCTTGCCCGTCCCCTCCCAGATACCAACCGCTTAACCGGATATCTCCGTGCCGTGCCGGGAACTCCACGTCCTCCCAGGACAGTCCATAGTTGCGGGGATGGTCTTCCTGCGGCTTCCGCTCGGAGCCGGTTACACCGTCGGCTATCATGAACGAAACGCCGCCGTAAATGACGGCCAGCGCCAGGAAAATTGCGGCGGTGATTGCCCTGAATCGGGGCCGGCGCGGTAACAAACGCATAGCTGTCAACTTACTCCCGGTCGATATGAGGCCCTAAGTCCAGCCCGGCGGCCCGCACCGACTCCCGGGTTACCGTGCTGGGCAGACGGTACCCGCGGAATAGCCAGAATCCCACGAAAGCGATAGCTCCCGCCACCGGCCCGACCAGCCGGATTCCCAGCGGATTGTCGGCGGTGTCACCAAGGGTCAGCACCAGAGCCAGCAGGAACGGGGAAAAAGACGAGGCGATTTTCTCTACGAGGTTCTGGGTGGCGTAGAACATGGCTTCCCGCCGCATCCCGGTCCGAAGTTCATCGTAGTCAGTGATGTCCGCCGTAATGGCCTTGGGCAGCATATTCACGCCGGCCATCGGTATCCCGGCGAGGAACCCCATCCCCAACGCCTGAGCCAGGATCGGTATCCCCGGCACGAGTCCCAAGAAGAAGAGCAACGGCAAGTACAACGCCCCGATCAAAAGAGAGGTCGAGTACACCCAACGCTTGCCGCGGGTGTTACCCAACCGCCATAGGACGAGGCCCGACACGGCCATCGAAATCAGGGCCACTCCGGTCAGCAGGGAGGTCACCGCGCCGCCTTGGCCCTCCCGCCCCAATAGCTCCGACACCATGAACGGCAGCCAACCGATCACCATACCCACGGCAGTCTGATAAAGCACGAACGTGGGCAGAAAATATAGGAACTGCTGGTTTCGCAGAGTACTGGTGATGGCCTCCATGAAGCCGATGCTGGCTGGCGGTGTGTCTCGAGGCGCCCGGTTCCACACTCCCATCAGACCGACGTACCGGAAAGCGATTCCGAACCCGGCGACGATCGCGCCCATAACCTTGAAATCCAGGGCGTCCTTGATGAAACCGGTAACCACTAACCCCAGGACCGCTCCTAAAATACCGAAGTAAAACTGGAAGGCCACCACTCCCACCCGGTCCCGGTGCTCCCGGGCCAACTCCGGCAACATCGCCTCGTAGGGGCCATGCGACATGGTGGTACAGAGGAAAAACAACTCCAATACCACGAAGATATAGACCGCGTTCATCGCGTGGGCGTCGCCCCACGGCGTGAACCACAGCAGGGCAAAGAAAATGCCATAAAAGGGGGTGCTGAACAAGACGAAGGGCAGGCGGCGTCCCCACCGGCTGCGCGTCCGGTCGCTCCACCAGCCAATCAACGGATCGTCGAAGGCCTCGATGATCCGGCCTCCGGTGAGCACCGCCGCGATTAACACCCGCGGGTCCAAGTCGAAACCGGCCACCATGACGGCGGGTACGGCCGACGGCAACTTCTCGGACACCGGAGGGGCCAGGAAGAATAACAGCCACAGGTTCCGCGTCTGGGCCACGGCCTGGTTGCCGACCATCTCGGAGGCGTAGAGTAGCTTGTTTACCAGGGGCAGGCGGCCGAGAGTGTCATTCACCATCGCGGTCCCACCAAGAGGATTCACTTGAAGCTGATCGGGGTTGGCGCCGCGGGCCGAACGTTGGCAAGCCCTGCCCCTCCGTGCCAGAGGCCCCTCCGGGATACATTGCCCGGACTATATCAAGCCGCCGCGAGCCATCCCCATGATACCCCACGGCGGCGGATCGGCGCTTCTGTCGGGGGTACCTTCCACCTTGCAACGGTTGTATAATGTGCGTAAATTGCACCCCTGCGGCGCCGGATCAACGCGTCGCCGGTCGGCCGCGCTAATTTCGTGCCGAAGAGCGGTTGACTGGAAGGGCCAAATCACCTCCTCCACAATACCCTCGATCATCGAAACCGGCGATTCACACAGCAAGGAGCAGGAATAGGCTTACGGAGCAAAGATTCAATGGGCTAAAGAACACTTCGATGAGATGCTGGCCCTGCAGTTGTAGCGGGTGGAGCGGCTGAAGAACGGACCCGATTGGGCCGATTTCTCCAATATCAGCCCCACCAAGATCGGGCTTCTGGGCGGCGACGGCATCGGGCCTGCCATCACCCACGAGTCCCAGTTCGTCTTGGAGCACCTGTTGAACGACTAGTTAGACTCCGGCAGACGAAAACCGGGCTGAGAAACTTCAGTCCATCCCGGACGACGTACTGACCCAGATCCGTGACTGCCACGTCTCCCTAAAAGGACACCCACATCCCCCAACGCCGCGACGGCTAGCCCAACCTGGAGAGCGCCAACGTCGGAATACCGGGCATCCACGCCCCTCAATCCGCCCCGCTTCGTGCCTAGAATGTTCCGGCTCATACATATCGTCTTGTTCCATGATGCCAAGTTCGTGCACATCTTTGATGGCCGGGTCAGTAGCTAAACATCTCTTGGCAACTGGCAGCGGCCGGTGAAACATATTTGCTAAGGAGACGATTATGCCAGCAGCAGGCAAGATTATTTACACCAAAATTGATGAGGCTCCGGCCCTAGCCACGCACTCGTTTCTGCCGATTCTCCGGGCTTTTACCAAGGGGTCCGGAATTGAACTGGAGTCTTGGGATATCTCGTTGACTGGCCGCGTCATCGCCAATTTCCCCGACAATCTGACAGAAGAGCAAAAAATCCCCGATTATTTGAGTATGTGTGCCGAGTTGTGCGAGGACCCGGCGGGGAACATCATCAAGCTGCCCAATATCAGTGCCTCTATTCCCCAGTTAAAGGGGGCGATCAAGGAATTGCAGGACAAGGGATACGATATTCCCGACTACCCCGAAGATTCTGCGACCGACGAACAACGCCAACTTCAGGCGCGTTTTTCCAGGGTGCTGGGTAGCGCGGTGAACCCGGTCCTGCGGCAAGGGAACTCGGATCGCCGGTCGTCCAACTCGGTCAAGGAGCACGGCAAACGCAATCCCCACCGGATGATGCAGGACTGGCCGGAAGTGTCCAAAACCCGAGTTGGCCACATGACAAGCGGGGATTTCTACGGTTCTGAACAGGCGTTGACAATCGCCGTAGCGGGGTCGGCAGCAATAGAATATGTGGCCCCAGCCGGGGGTGTGACCGTGCTCAAAGCCGGTATCCCCTTGTTGGCCGATGAAATCATAGATTGTGCCGTGATGAATGTGCGGGAGTTGCGCCATTTTTACGCCGAAGAAATGGCAAAGGCCAAAGCTGACGGCGTGTTGCTTTCGCTGCATCTGAAGTCGACCATGATGCGCGTGTCCGACCCGATTATATTCGGCCACTGCGTGTCAGTTTACTACCAGGACGTGTTTACCAAACACGCGGCTGAACTGAGTGAAATTGGCGTGAACCCGGACAATGGAGTCGCTGAGCTCCTCACGAAGATTCAATCTCTGCCTGAGGACAAACGAGCGGAAATCGATGCGGACATCCAGGCGGTCTACAGCGCGCGCCCAGAACTGGCGATGGTGGACTCCGCCCGGGGCATCACCAATCTCCATGTGCCGAGCGATGTAATTATTGACGCCACCATGCCGGTGATTATCCGCGATGGCGGCCGCACGTGGGGTCCCGATAACGAGCTGCACGACACAATCGCTATGATTCCCGATCGCTCTTATTCGACTCTATATCAGACGGTTATAGAAGACTGCCGGGAGCATGGGGCGCTTGACCCATCCAACATCGGGAGTGTCGCCAACGTCGGGCTGATGGCCCAACAGGCGGAAGAGTACGGGTCTCACGACAAAACGTTCAAAGCCCCCGGCGACGGGACGATCAGAGTAGTGGACGCATACGGGGCGACTCTGATGGAACAGACCGTTGAGAAAGGCGACATCTTCCGGATGTGCCAGACCAAAGACGCGGCAATTAAAGACTGGGTTAGGCTTGGGGTCAGTCGGGCAAGAATCACCGGCTCGCCATCCGTCTTCTGGTTGGACCCGAACCGTGCTCACGACACGGAGTTGATCAAGAAAGTGGACCAATATCTGCCCACGCACGACACCGCCGGGTTGGACATTCGCACCATGTCTCCCATCGATGCGATGCGGTACACGATTGCGCGGAGCCGAGCCGGCCAGGACACTATTTCGGTCACCGGCAACGTGTTGCGTGATTATCTGACCGATCTCTTCCCCATCCTGGAATTGGGCACCAGCGCCAAGATGCTTTCGGTCGTCCCCCTCCTTAAGGGCGGCGGGATGTTTGAGACAGGCGCCGGCGGGTCGGCCCCCAGACATGTGCAACAATTCTTACAGAGGGCCATTTGCGGTGGGATTCTCTGGGTGAATTCTGCGCACTCGCCGCATCCTTCGAGCATTTCGGCGAGGTGTTCAAGAACGACAGCGCCAAACTCTTGGCTGAGACCCTGGACCAAGCGATTGGGCAGCATATGGAACAGCGTCGGGCGCCATCGCGCCGGGTGAACGAACTGGACACCCGGGGCAGCCATTTCTACCTCGCTCTGTACTGGGCCGAGGCGCTGGCCAATCAGACCCAAGACCCCGAGTTGCAAGCTCGCTTTACCGAGGTAGCCCAGGAGTTGGCAGCCAACCAAGACAAAATCGTTCAGGAACTTAACGACGCTCAGGGACGGCCGGTCGATATCGGTGGCTATTACCTCCCCAATGATGAGATGGCCGCCAAGGCGATGCGCCCCAGCGCCACTCTCAACGCCATTGTGGATTCAATCTAGCAATGCACCGGCTGGCCTGTGGTGTGGGGTTTCAGCCGGTCGGTTTAGAGGCGTATGAGGGTTTGGGGGTTGAGAGACACTGCCCCTCAACCCGTACCATTAAGGGGAACGCCTTGCTTCGCCTGACGTTACGCGGGCTTCGTGACGCCTTGGCGACTATTACCGTGAAGGCGGGAATCAACGCTAAGGCAGTGGCGGCGTGACCCTAGACCTGTATTCACATCCGCTGCCTTACATACAAAACGAACTGTCCCAGCCCGTGTCTTATATGTGCTGAACGAGTACAAAGGATATCGCCGTGCCCTGATCTCATATGCTAGGGAAGCTCTGAATAAGTCCCTTCCCCCGTCGAGGGGGAAGGTTAGGATGGGGGTGACCTCGCTTATTGGATAGCTGAAGCCCTTAAGCTCCCCACCAAGATTTCGGTTTCCGTTGCAATTCCCAGTGCTTTTTCAGAGGTTTCCTAGGTATGTCGCCAAGCCAGACCCATTAAACGGAGGAGCGCTAACCAGATGAGAAGCAAAGTAACCGTAGTAGGAGCCGGCAACGTTGGCGCCACGGCAGCCCAGAGGATTCACCAGTTGGGCTACGCTGACGTGGTGATGGTCGACGTCGTCGAAGACCTGCCTCAAGGCAAGTCGCTGGATATGTTGGAATCGGGACCGGTTCTAGGCACCGACGCCGCCATCATTGGCAGCAACGGCTACGAAGCCACGGCGGACTCCGACGTGGTGGTAATCACCGCCGGCATCGCGCGCCGCCCCGGCATGAGCCGCGATGACTTGTTGCTGACCAACATGCGCATTACCTCGTCGGTCACCGAGCAGGTGGTCAAGTTCTCGCCCAACTGCATCATCATTCCGGTCACCAACCCATTGGACGCCATGGTGCAAAACGTTTACGAGGCCAGCGGGCTGCCCCGCAGCCGGGTGTTCGGCATGGCCGGGATCTTGGATACCGCCCGTTTCCGCACCTTTATCGCCCAAGAGTTGAACGTCTCGGTGGAGGACGTCCAAGCCTACGTACTGGGCGGCCACGGCGACGACATGGTGCCCTTGGTGCGCTTTACCACCGTGGGCGGCATCCCCATAAGCGAGTTGATGGCCGGGGAAAAGGTGGACCAACTGGTGCGCCGTACCCGGCAAGGCGGCGGCGAGATTGTCGCCTTGCTCAAGGAAGGCAGCGCCTACTACGCGCCCTCGGCGGCCATCACCCAGATGGTGGAGGCGGTGTTGCTGGACAAGAAGCGCATCCTCCCTTGTTGCGTTTACCTGGAAGGGGAATACGGCATTGACGGCCTATGCGTCGGCGTACCGGTCAAGTTGGGCGCCGGCGGCATGGAGCAGGTCCTCGAAATCAACTTAACCGCCGAGGAAAAGAGCGCCCTCCAAAGCTCCGCCAACAGCGTAAAGGAACTGGTGGAAGTAATGAACCACGCTCGCTCGGAGGGTGGTTAGCGGCGAGAATTCCGCGGCACTCCCGGTCCCCTTCTTATCATTTCCGGAACGACCCAGTTGGTGACAGCGACCGGGCCTATTACCTCGCCCACCACGCCGGGTTAATCTTACGTAGCAGGTTAGGCAGCATTGCGGTCATTGCGGAAAGTGGCGCTCCCATTTTCGGTACTATTGGGGTTGGGGTTAACCATCGCCGTTCCGTTGTTGCTGCTGGAGTTCAACGCCGACGGTTCCTCATCCTGGAGTGAAATCGCCATCGCAGTTCTTCTGGCCGTTCTCATAGCAGTCGGAAGTAGCGTTGTTCTCCTCCTTCTCTACGTCTTAGTCGTAGTCCTTTTTCCGAGATTCCTGCATCGAGTGATGGTTTGGATTACTTTCAAATTGTTAGGAAGGCCATCGCAACGGAAGCTAGGACTGTTGAAGCGACCGGGATTACCTCAATCGAGGGCGACGTTGGCATCGGTCTCCCTCTCGGGATTCGAGATGGCGTGGCATCAGGGCAACGATTCGTGGTACTCAACACTGCCAGCCAAGAAAAATGGGGTGTGCTAGAGGTTGCGGAAGTCCAACATAACTCCTGCGTCTGTTTGGTTTTTGATAGGATAAACCCAGACTTCTGGACCGACTTGGAAAAGCGAATGCGACATGATGCTTCGCCGCCCTTAGGGGTTACAATCAGAAGAGAAATTCCTGAAGAGGTCCTGTTTGACCTGCTGCAATCACTCTTGAGGGTTCGGAGAGACTGAACCATGGGAATTGAAGGAAGGGTCGCCCAAATTCTGAACACACGGGAACTGATCATCAATCGAGGTTCTCAGCATGGTGTAGATTTGAATATGGGATTCGCCGTCCAGGAGCCCCGGCTGTCCATCACCGACCCGGAAACCCAAGAGTTCCTAGGAGACCTGGAACGTGAGAAGATTCGAGTACGAGTGTCCGAGACTCATCCAAGGTTCTCAGTAGCCAGGACTTACGAAACCTATCAAGAATTGAACCCCGATTCTATGTGGCCTAGACTCTTCAGTTCGGTTTCCCCCTATGTGACCAAGGTCAAGAAAATCAATACTCAGAATCGTATCGTAGACCGGGAAGGGATCGCTAATGTTAACGTTGGTGATCTAGCCACACAAGTGCCGGAGCCGAGTTCCCCAATCGATAATAAGGACGATACATGATGGCGAAGCGCTCACCCTTGGAACAACAACTTCTGGAGAAAGCGGCCGAATACCTTCCCGGCGGGAACAACGGGAACCTGGCGCTGCGAGCCGATCAGGACTTCTTGGTGGCAGGCGGCAAGGGTTCCCACGTCTGGGACGTAACCGGCAACGAGTACGTGGACTGGCTGATGGGCTCCGGGCCCATGGTGCTGGGCCACGCCCATCCGCGGGTGGTCGAGGCAGTGGTCCAGACCGTGGAACAGGGCAGCACCTTCTTTGCGAACAACGATAAAGCGGTGATGCTAGCCGAGGAACTGGTAAACGCGATTCCGTGCGCCGAGAAGGTACGCTTCACCACCAGCGGCACCGACGCCTGTTTCCAGGCTATGCGGGCGGCTCGCGCCTTTACCGGGCGGGAAAAGATTCTGAAATTCGAAGGCGGCTACCACGGCACCAGCGACTACGCCCTGATGAGCGTGACCGCCAGCGGCTCCGAGGAGTTCCCCCAGGCCGAGCGGAACAGCGGCGGCATCCCGGCCGTTATTGCCGACCTGATGTTGATTGCGCCGTTTAACGACCTCGCCACCACCGAGACTATCCTCAGGTCCCATCACGAAGAGTTGGCGGCGGTGATAGTGGAACCCCTGCAAAGGATCCTGGCGCCGCAACCGGGTTTCCTGCAGGGACTGCGCGACCTGACCACGCGCTACCGGGTCCCTCTGATATTCGACGAAGTGGTAACCAGCTTCCGGTTGGCCTACGGCGGCGCCCAAGAGTTCTACGGAGTAACCCCTGACCTTTGCTCCGTGGGGAAGATAATGGGCGGCGGATTTCCGTTAGCCGCCGTGCTGGGCCGGTCCGACATCATGTCGGTCTATGACCGTGGTGTCGTTGGCGACGATACTTATGTAAACCAGATCGGTACGCTGAACGGCAATCCGGTGGCCTGCGCCGCCGGTCTGGCCACACTGGAAGTGCTGCGGGAGGAAGGAGCCTACTCCAGGATCCACGGCGCCGGCGGCGCGGTGCGGAACGCGCTGGTGGAAATCTGCAAAGAGCATGGCGTCCCGGTACAAAGCTGCGGCGAGGATGCCATTTTTGATTTTTGCTTCACCGCCCAGCCCGTCACCAACTACCGGGACACCCTGGCCGCCGACTCCGGAATGATGGCCCGCCTCAACTCGGGCCTGCTGGAACGGGGCATCCTCAAAGGCGGCCAAAAGTACTATCCATCAGCCGTCCACACCGGCGAAGACGTGGACAAGACCATAGAAGCCTTCCGGGAAGTGGTACCCACCCTGCAACGCTAGCCAGTAGGAGGGCGCATGGCAGAGCCAATCGCGACGCCCACCCGACGCAAACGAAAGCTCTCATTTACTGCGGAGGAACTGCTCCGCCTCCCAACCGATGGTCGGCGCATGGAATTGGTGAAGGGAAAGGTGTACGAATTGCCGCCAGCCGGAGCGAGGCACGGTAGTGTCGCTCATAAAATTGCACTCCTCCTCGGCGTCCACGTTGAGACTAACCAGCTTGGTCGCGTCTTCGCTGCGGAGACGGGATTCGTAATCCAGCGAAACCCTGACACGGTCCTAGCCCCCGATGTCGCCTTCGTGGGCCGAGAACGCCTGTCCCAAGACGAACTGCCAACCGGCTTTTTGGAGTTGGCCCCCGACTTGGTGGTCGAAGTGGTTTCCCCCAGCGAAAGCACTCGGGAAGTGAACGAGAAGGCCAAAGCCTGGCTCCGGGCCGGTACCCATAGAGTCTGGATTATCAACCCAGCTAACCGTTCCGCCTCCGTGTTCCGTTCCCCCGGAGACGTTCACACCCTATCTGAAGAAGACTCTTTCGATGGCGAAGACGTAGTCCCCGGGTTCGCTTGCCCCTTGCGGGAGTTGCTCGGGTAACCCGCCGCTCGCCTACTGCCACGGTTCGTTAATCAGCACCAGCTCGGCGGACACTGCGTAGTCGCAGTCGAAGGCTTGGCCGGATTCGCGAGCGTGAACTGTAAGGAAGTCGAACGTATCGGCGCCGGCTGGGCCCAGATGTTCCAGGTAGGCTTTGTGTTCGCGCAAGGAATCGAGCCCCGCTTCCCAATAACCGGTAACATCCACCGCGTGGGTGGACGTAGATGACCCAAAGACAGCCACGAAGCGAACACCGTTCCACGGTTCATGGCCCTCCTCCCGCAATTCCGGAAAGACCCAGCGATTGCCGGCGTCCCTGGCGGCGTCGAACACCGCCAGACCCACCCAACGGTGGTCTGCCATGTTCAGGTGGCCGGTGGGGAATTGTAGGTGGTGGGAGAGGGTCAACAGGACGTCGGGCCGGTGACGCCGGATAGTTCGGCTCAGGTCCCGGCGCAACGACAGCCCGTACTCGATCATCCCATCGGCGTGGTCCAGGAATTCTACGGTCTTGACCCCAACGACTCGAGCGGCGTCGATCTCTTCCTGGGCCCTAAGCGGCCCCACGACCGACGGGTGCAAACTGTCAATACCGGCCTCGCCCCGTGACGCCAGCAGATAGCTGACCTGCTTACCCTGAGCCGTCCACTTGGCCACCGCGCTAGCGGCCCCATACTCCAAGTCATCGGGGTGGGCCACGATGGCCAAGGCAGTCTGCCAGTCCTCCGGCATAGCCGTCAGAGTCGTGGGTTGCTGTTGCATAGTTTCTCCTCGTTTTCGCCAAGTCACGAAATTCAGCCACCAGGGAAGACCGCAGGGCTAACGCAGACAGCGCCCACACCTCAAGTCAAGGCGTCAACAAGGGCCGCCGGACAACCGGCGGCCCCTTTATCACCAAAGTTTTTAGTGAATAACGCAACGGGTATGAATAGGGACCTGATGGATCCTCTGGGTCCATCCTAAGGGAGACAACGGTAGGACTGGGACAGATTATAGAACCCTGACTCGACCGCCCACCCTACCCTAAATCCAGTCACTCTGAAATAGAGATTCCGACCGCCTCAGCCACTCGGCTTCGAAATTCATTCCAATCTTTCCCTTTTCGCACCAGGACATCCGCCGCATTGAACCAAGAAGTCGTGGTTGGTGATCCGGCTTGCAGCCGGTCCAACCTGACGTCAGTTGTCGCGAATATTGTCCAGAAATCCCGAAAATCATTTCCCTTGGCTTTTAGATGGGATTTTTCCGCCTCCCCAGCCCGTTTGTGGACATTGGCGACGTCGGTCCCTCCCTTGATCTCGATTGCTACTCTATTTCTGAGCGAATCCCCGACTTCTTCGCGAATACTAACGTCAGGATCATCAGACAATTCAATGATAACCCTCCGACCAGCGGAATTGATGACAGTCATCGATTGCGTCGATTGTTGTTCCGTAAATTCTCCCACAATTTCCGCAATTGCTCGAAACACGTCCCGGGCAGCCTGTTGGCCCAGAGCAACGTTGGAGCCACCCTGGAATTGTGACCCTAGCGTCAGCAATGGCAACTCGCCAATGTCGCGAAGTGTTAGGTCATTCTTCAGTTCCCGCACCAGCAACGCGATCGAAACTGTCATGGCGCGACAGAATTCCGGTAGTAGCGCTCTTTGCAGATCGTTAATCGTTCCATCAGTTTCCATTTTTTGGAACCGGCCCATCCCAGTTCCCGTGCGATAAAAGGTCTTTTGGCCGATCCCCAACAGAAGCCGGTAGTACCCAACTAACGTCGGACCAGCCTCAAGTATGATCGGTGTCGGAAAGACATCTTCGTCTCGTATACCGTTGGCCGCCAGGATCTGCTGAATGTCGGTTGGGACGAATTCAGTCAATTGCCGCTTCAACTCATTTGGATCAAGTTGAGATACAGTATTCCTCAGATGGTCCGCGAGCCACTTCGCCCGAGTTTCCCTCAATAGGTAATAGAACGATATTTGCCGAGTCGCAGGAAACGATTGCGGCGAAACAGTCGTCACGTCAATTCAAACCCGTTGAGCTTCCGAAGCTTCGAACTTGCAAGATCGACATACGTCGGATTTAGCTCGATTCCGAGGAACTTGCGGCGCATCTTTTTTGCAACTTCAGCGGTTGTTCCAGAACCCAAGAACGGGTCCAGCACAATATCTCCGGCCTGGCTGGTCAACGCCAAACATCGTTCGACCAACGTCGTAGGGAAAGTAGCGAAATGAGCCTCGGGGTTCGCCTCGGTCGAAATATCCCATACCGTTCGGAGGTTCCGGTCGTTGGGGCCTCTTTCAGCGTCGGTGTTGTAATAGTAGTTGGCATTCTTACTGAAGAGAAACACGTACTCGTGACTCTTGGTAGGGCGGTCCTTAACGCTTTCCGGTTGGCAGTTTGGTTTGTTCCACACAATATCAGATCGCAGGTACCAACCTGATTCCTGCAACTTAAAAGCCAACCGCCACGGTATGCCGATCAAATCTTTCTGTTTAAGACCCTCCGGGGTGGGCGGTCGAACATTCATGGCCCTACCAGAGTTTTTCTTGTCTGGGGCCCGCCAAGTACGCCCACCTGAGGTATATGCATCTCCTATATTCAACCAAAGGGTCCCATCCGGTTTTAGTAACCGCCAGACCTGGGCGAAGGCGGAGACAAGAATTTCCAAGTAAGCCTCGAGGGACTCTTCGAGCCCGATTTGTCCATCGATTTGGTAGTCCCTCAACGACCAATAGGGAGGCGACGTTACGCATTTGTTTATGGATTCGCCAGGTAACTTCGCTAGGACTCGGTTCGCATCGCCGGCGATGATGCATGACGCCAATTGATCGTCTCGAAACAACAGCGACCAGGGTTGGATTTCACTCCCGTCCCGACCGAATAGAAGAACTCTCTCATGTGCAGACACCGGCCCATCGACTCCCACGACCAATCCCCTGTGCCCAGACTTTACTCGGCGATTATATTGACAACGTTGCGTAACTAACAAGGGCCGCCGGACAGCCGGCGGCCCTTGTTCTTGAGGCTGGTGTTAGTGCGGTTTTAGTATCGGGGGGCGCTGACTCCGCCCAAACTGGTTACCAGGGGGCGGGTGTTGACTATGTGGCGGCGCAAACCCAGTTCCTGGGGGCTGATGCCCATTGCCAAGCCTATAGCTTGGGGCATGTGCAGGATGGGTAGGTCGATGGAACGTCCTGCTTGAGCGGCCGCCTTGGGCTGGAAGCTGTCCAGGTTCAGGTGGCACAGCGGGCACGGCGTGACCATGGCGTCCGCACCTAAGTCCTTGGCTTCTGCCGTGTGCTTGCCCACCATCGCCAGGGAATTCCGCTCATTGATGGTCAGTATCGGGAAACCGCAGCAGCGCGTCTTCCCGGAGAAGTCGATCACCGTCGCGCCCAAGGTTTCGATCAGCCGCTCCAACGAGTCCTGCCGCAGCGGGTTTTCCTCGAATTCCAGGGCGTCGGTGGGCCGGACTATATAGCAACCGTAGAAAGGCGCCAACCGCATACCATGTAGGGGACGGGTGATATGCTCGGTAAGCCTTTCCAAGCCGTAATCCTCAATGAGCACCCAGAGCAAATGCTTGGGGTTGGCGTTACCGGTGTACTCCAAGCCCTCTTCAGCCAAGTAGGTGTTGACTTCAGCGCGGTATTCCGGGTTCTTGAGCCGTTGGTTGGCTTGGCTCATCACCCCCTGGCAGGTACTGCAGATGGTCAGGATGGGCAGGTCCAACACCTCGGCCATGGCGAATGTCCGGGCATTGAGGGTGTCGCCCAGCAGCCGGTTTTTCTCCTGCAGGACCCCGGCCCCGGTGCAGGAAGCCCGTTGCATCTCCCACAGGTTGATACGCAACCGCTCGCAGATCAGCTTGGCCGCAGGGTACAACTCGGGACAACCACCGCGGGACACGCAGCCGGGAAAAAAGGCGTAATTCATCTAACGCTCCGGTTCTTCGACCTTTTCGAAGATCTTCCGGACGTTATCCGCGCCGTCGATCTTCTTGTGGATGATTGGTGGCATCTTGCCGTGGGTCAGTGCTTGGATAGCAACCGGCGCCATGCCCATCAAGGCCGATACGTTGGTGAGGCCCACCGACTTGGGCACCAACCGCAACTCGTCAAGCCGTCCGCTGTGCTCCACCGACTCGCTGAAAGCCTCGGCATGCCGCGCTCCGATGGTGTTGTCGAACCCTGCGGCGATGGCTTGGTCTCTAAGGGCCATGATCCGGTCCATGGGAGCTACGCCCTTGGGGCAAGCCTGCACGCATTCCAGGCAGCGGGTGCAGTCCCACATACCGGACGGCTCGTTCAGGGCCTCCAATCGCTCTCGGGAGACGCCTTGGGCGTCGCCGTCCCTGGGGTCGGCGGTGAACCGGTAGGCCTTGGCGAGGGCCGCCGGTCCCAAGAAGGACGGGTCAACCTCCATTACCGTGCAGTCGGAGACGCAGGCCCCGCACATAATGCAGGCCGTTACGCCGGAAAGGTGCAACATCGATTCGTTGGAGGCTATGTATTCCTGTTCCGGTTCCGGACCCTCGGGTTGGAGGTAGGGCGTTACCTCCATGATTTTGTCCCAGAAGAGGTCGAAATCGACCACTAAGTCTTTGATAACCGGCATGTTACCGGCCGGTTCCACGACGATGGTGTCGTTCTCCCCCATCGCGGCCGACGCCTGGGTTTTGCAGGCCAGCCCGGCATGGCCGTTGATCCGCATGGCGCAGGAACCACAGATGGAACTGCGACAGGAACAGCGCAGGCTGAGCGTGCCGTCAACCTCCTCCCGTATCTTGATCAGGGCATCCAGCACCGTTGCGTTGTCTTCTACGGAGACGCGGTAGTCCACCCAGAACGGCGCGGAGTTCTCTGCCTCGGGGTCCAGCCGTTTAACCCTGACGGTGACATCCATCGATCAGTACTTCCTCTCTTCAGGAGTCCACTTGGTGATGCTAACCGGGGAATAGCTTAACTCCGGACCGGCCTCGCCGTTGGACACCACCAGATGCTTCATCCAGTTTTCGTCGTCCCGGGCAGGGTAGTCGGTACGGGCTTGGGCGCCGCGGCTGTCCTTACGGTCCAAGGCGCTCACCACTATCGGCCCGGCGCAGTCGAGCATGAAACCCAACTCCAAGCCGAACACCAAGTCGGTATTAAACACCCGGCCTTTGTTGTGTACCGGCACGGTCTTGAAGCGTTGGGCAAGTTGTTCCAAGTCGCCCAGGGTTTCTTCCATTCCTTCTTGATTGCGAAAGACGGCCAGGTTCCGGTTCATCGACTCGCCCATGCCCAGCCGGACGCTGGCGATGCGGTCGCCGTTGTCGGGCCGGTCCAGAAACGCCTGCAACCGGTCCTCTTCGTCTTTGACCACACGTCCCACGTTGAATTCCGGGTATTCTGCGTTCCGCGAGGTTTCGGCGGCGTGATTACCGGAGCGCTCGCCGAAGACTATGGTATCGAGGAGGGAATTGGCCCCCAAGCGGTTGCCCCCGTGAACGCTAACGCAGGCACACTCGCCAGCGGCATAAACGCCGGGGAGGTTGGTCAGGCCATCCACGTCGGTCTTGATGCCGCCCATCATGTAGTGCATGCCGGGACGGATCGGGATGGGCTCCTTAATCATGTCGGCGCCAGCCAAGTCGACGCCGATCTCCCGGATCTGGCTCAACTTCTCCATGATCAGGGACTCGCCCAAGTGACGGCAGTCCAGCATCATGCACCCGTCGATCCCATTACCCCCGTTGATCTCGGTCTGTTCCGCCCGGGACACGACGTCGCGGGAAGCAAGCTCCATCATGTTGGGAGCGTACTTCTCCATGAAACGGAAGCCGTCCTTGTCCAAGAGGTAAGCCCCTTCGCCGCGAGCGGCCTCGGAAATTAACACGCCGCTGCCGGCCAAGGTGGTGGGATGGTATTGCACCATCTCCATGTCCATCAATTGAGCCCCGGCGTTGTAGGCCAAGGCGATACCATCGCCGGTAACAATAAGAGCATTCGTGCTGGGCTCGAAGACCCGGCCCAGTCCGCCCGTGCAAAAGATCACCGTTTTGGCGCGGATAGCATAGATTTGCCCGGTGCGTATCTCCAATGCGGTCACGCCGCAGACTTGCCCATCCTCAATGATCAACGAGGTGACAAACCACTCTTCGTACCGGCGCACACCCGACTTGATCAATTGCTCGAACATCACGTGGAGCAGGGCTTGGCCGGTAAAATCGCCGACGAAGAAGGTGCGAGCCCGGCGCTGGCCGCCGAAGGCCCGGGTGCCCAGATAACCTTCGTCGTCACGGTTGAAGGTGACCCCCATATGCTCCATGTCGATCAAGGCTTTGCCTGCGGAGCGGCACATGACCTCAATGGCATCCTGATCTCCGAGGAAGTCGCTACCCTTCACAGTGTCGTAAGCGTGGTCTTCCCAGTCGTCACCCCGGTCGGTGAGGGCGGCGTTGATGCCGCCTTGGGCCGCGTTGGAGTGGCTGCGTACCGGATGTACCTTGCTGATTATGGCTGCGCTAGCGCCATTGGCCCGGGCCGCGATTGCCGCGCGCATCCCGGCCAGCCCAGCGCCAATTACCAATACATCATGCTCCAGCATGTGTGGTCATATCCTCCAGCTATTGCCTTCGCGGCCCGTGGGTACCCTCGCCTCAATCGAGTAGAGGGCCGAAAAGACGCCCAATAATATAACAAAAATGGTGGTGTCCTACTAGGCGGCGAGTTTCAGGACGCGGCGAGCGTTTTCGATAAGTACCTTGGGCAGGACTTGCTCGCGGATTTCCAGGTTGTTGAAATCGTGGAGCCAGCGATCAGGCTGGATGAAGGGGTAATCGGAGCCGAACATCACCTTGTCCTGCAGACGAGTGTTAGTCTCTCTAAGCAGCACCTCCGGGATGAACCGGGGCATCCAGCCGGAAAGGTCCAGGAAAACGTTGGACTTGTGGAGCGCTACGGCGATCTGCTGGTCGATCCAAGGCCAAGCCGGGTGGGCCATGATGACCGTCAGGTTTGGGAAATCTGCCGCCACGTCGTCGAAGCCCGGAATAGGTTGGCTGTACTTGAGTTTCAGGCCGCTGCCGCCGGGGGTCCCGGAGCCGGCGCCGGCGTACCCGGAATGGAACAACACCGGAATGCCCAGGCCATCGGCGACCTCGTAGAGCGGGTAGAAGCGGGTGTCGTTGGGGAAGAAGGCTTGGTGGACCGGGTGCAACTTCAGGCCGATGAGTCCAAGATTTTTGACCGAACGCTCCAACTCGTAGCAAGCGGCTTTCCCCAACCAAGGGTCCACTGTGGCGAAACCGGCAAACTGCTGCGGATGATCCTTGACTATCCCGGCTACCCAGTCGTTGCTGTCCGGTTTTTCCCCGGTGTTGGTGGTGGTGTCAACCGAAAAGATTACGCCGAATAGGTCCATTTCTTTGAACTTGGCTGCCATATCAGCCGGATCGCTGGGGGGAGTAGGAGCGCGAAAATAACGCAACAGTGCCGCTTCGACTTCGATCTCCGGCAGTCCTGGTTCCCGAGGTACGTGTACGTGCATGTCGATAGCTTGCATCTTTTGCGTCCTGGAAGACTCCTATTTCTGGTCCTAACCGGACCTACATTTCCGCCCAGTCGCGCCGGCCAGTTCGCTGGCGCCGCTGGGCCCGTTTAGCCCTGTTCGATAAACGGCCCGGCCATCAGAAGGGAGGCGATGGTCTTGCCATCGTGGATTTCTCCAGTCTGAATCATGGCGACCGCTTGTTGGAATGGCAACCGCACCACCTCGATGTTCTCGTCATCGTCGGCGCTCAACTTGGACGGGCGTAGTCCGGTGGCCAGGTAGGCGTGCATCCGTTCCGTTGCCCAACCGGGGGCCACCCAGAAACTGGCCAAGTGGGTGATTCGGTCGGCGGTGTAGCCCACCTCTTCTTGGAGTTCGCGGATGACCGTGTCTTCCGAAACTTCACCAGTTTCCACTCCGCCCGCCGGCACTTCCAGTATGGATGACTCGGTGGGTTTGCGAAACTGGCGCACCAGCAATACGTTGCCTTCGTCGTCCACAGGGACCATGCACACCGCGTCGGAGTGTTCGACCACCTCTCGAATGGTGCGTCGTCCGCCGGGCAATTCCACGGTATCGACGCGCACGCTGAAAATTCGTCCTTCGAAATGGCTCTGGCTGTCGATGGTTGTCTCGAACTGGACCGGGCTGGTATGGGAATCGGACAAGGGTTGGCTGTCTCCTATTGGCCGCGGATGCTGAACCCAAGGCGGCGGGTCAGCGTGCCAAAGAAATAGGATGGGGGATTCGCGCGGAGGAATTTAGCCTTGAAAGGGCTTTGTTTGAGTTCGATACGGTCCCCTGGCTGGAGGTCGTAGTCCTCGTAACCGTCCACGCTCAGAACACCGGGCTGGTAGCCTTCCAACCGCAGCGTCACCTCCGTTTCCGACTGCAACACCAAGGCCGCAGCCAAGCCCATGTGGGCCGCCACGGTTTTCAGCACCAGAGAGTCAGACTCGGGGTCCAGAATGGGGCCTCCCACCGCCAGGTTGTAGCCGGTGCTGCCGGTGGCGGTGGAAAGGATCAAACCGTCGGCCCGGAAGGTGGAAACCTGGGCACCATCGATCGCGCCCGCCAAGGTAACCACCCGGGAGGCGGCGCCCCGGGCCACCACCACGTCATTCAAGGCATGGTAGGGGCCCTCGGTCAGGGTCGAGCCCGCCTTCACCACCATCGCTTGGAGCATGTTTCGTTCGTCGACACGGTGGCCTCCCTTGAGGTAGGAGGGCAGCCGTGGCATCGCCTCGTCGACTTGAAGCTCGGTCATGAACCCCAAGCGGCCCATGTTGATGCCTACCATCGGTATGCTCGCCGGAGCGGTAAAACGCACCGCCCGCAAGATGGTGCCGTCGCCGCCGACGGTTATCACCAAGCCGGTGGACTCGGCCCTAGGCGCCAGTGTTTCCAGGCTTTCGGCCGGAGAAATCCAGCTATCCTCCGCCAAGTCCAACTCGTGGAGAATGGCGGTGCTCAGGTCGAGCGCCTCCGGGATACGGGCATTGTAGATGATGCCAACGCTTTTACTTGGGTTGGAAGACAACAATTATCCCTGAAACAAGATTAGGTGAACTGCCTAACCCTCTGATTGCCGTTGACGCAACTCTTCCTCAAGCTGCTGAATCCTGGCACGCTCAGAGGCCAGCGCGGATTCGGCGGCTTGGCGGGCGGCGGCTTCTACGGAGGCGCGGGCTTCAGCAACTTGACGGGCGGCGGCATCATCGGAGGCGCGGGCTTCAGCAACTTGACGGGCGGCAGCGTCTACGGATGCGCGGGCTTCGGCGGCTTGCCGGGCCGCGCTTTCGGCCAAACGGTCGGATTGCGCCTCTTCCAGGGTGTGGCGGTAGGACTGCGTGACGGGGTCGTAAAGACGCAGCCGTCCGCGGTCCCAGCACAGGTCCAGACCCAGCATAGGACTGTAACCGCGGAGCGTTCCTTCGGAGTCCCGCCTGACTTCCATGGGCCGGTATTCCCCATCAACCAGCGCTTCCCCGGCCAGCGGTTCCGGGTAAAATTCGCCGGTGGCGTCAAATCGCCAGTATTCTTCGATTCCCAGGCGGGCATACAGATCGCGTTTCGGCCCCAGGTCGTTTCGGAAGGTGGAAATCGAGGCGATTTCCAGAACGAAGTCCGGTGACTTCCCTACTCTAGCGATGAAATACCCGTTGCGCCGGCGAACAGCTATCGGATCGACCCCGAAAGCAACGTAGCAATCGGGACGGCAGGTCTGCTGACGGCCGTCCTCGTCCAGGTAGTAGACCGGCGTATTGCCGCTGACCAAAACGCCAGGGCGGCCCCGAAAATTGTCCTTGACCATTGTGACTGCGTCGTAAAAGGCTTCCTCTTGCTGCATACCATCCGGTAAAGGCTCGCGGTCATCGGGCGCGTCGGGATCGGGTATGACGCGCACATTGTCCACGGGCAGATGTAGCTCTTCAGGCAGCGGCAACCCGCCCCTGCCCGGGTGCCGCGGCGGCAACTTCGTGGTCATCGCATTTCTCTCGGGCCAGCCTCCGGGCGCTGCCACCGGAGTTTAGAGTCAGGTCAGGCCAATGATAGCACACCGGAAGACCGCGTTAGCCTTAGCGCTCGCTTTCCAGTCGGTCCCTCTGCTCTTGTCATGGACCAGATGGCAAACAGACGCTGGATTCGGATGGCAAACGCCAAGGACGCTAAATCGCCAGGGCTCTGACCGCAGCCTGCGCCGCTTCCATCACGAAGCCGGGGGCCACGCCCATGAACACAACCGCCGCCCCAGACACTCCCAGAGCCACCCACGGGGCCGGATTACGGGAAGCCGGCGGTTCCGGCGGAAGTCCGGGCTCCGGCTGAAGGAACATGAGACGAATGATCTTGACGTAGTAATAGGCCGACACCGCGCTGTTCACGACCCCGATAATCGCCAACCATACCAAGCCGCTCTTGACCGCCGCCGTGAACACGTAAAACTTTGCGATAAAGATGCCAGTGGGCGGCACACCGATCAAAGCGATCAGTGCCAGCGCCAACGCGACGGCGAGAACCGGGGAACGGGTAACCAGTCCCGCGTAATCGCTGATGCGGTCGCTGCCCACCCGGGAACTGATGGCGGCTATGGCGAAGAAGGCGGTCAGGTTCGCGGCGGCATAGGCGCCTAGGTAGAACAACACGCTATCCGGCCCAATGGCAAGAAACTCGGGAACACCCAAGTCTCCGTCAGCCGATTGGACCCCGGCGGCCACCCCTACCAGGATGTACCCGGCGTGGGCAATGGTGCTATAGCCAAACAACCGCCGGATGTTTGTCTGGACCATAGCCACAGCGTTGCCAACTATCATCGACGCCGCGGCCAGCCCGGCCATCAACACCCCCCAGTCCAAAGCGACGTCGAAGAACCCGGTGAAGAAAACCCGCAACAAAATAGCGAAGGCCGCCGCCTTGCTGGCAACCGACAGGAAGGCCACCACCAGCGTCGGCGCTCCCTCGTAGACGTCGGGCACCCACATCTGAAACGGGGCGGCCGATATCTTGAATCCGAACCCGGCCACCATCAACACGATTCCTACCAACAGGGCATAGTTGCCGAAAGCGATTTCCCCCGACGCTGCACCCACCGCATCGGATATCGCACCCAACTCGGTGGAGCCGGTGAAGCCGTACACTAACGCCATGCCATAGAGCATCACGGCCGAACTTATGGCGCCGATGATCAGGAATTTCATGCCCGCTTCACTGGACCGAGGATTGAGCAGGAAGGCGGCCAAGGCGGCCAGCGGCAAAGTCGTCAGCTCCAGGGAGATGTAGATAGTGATCAACTCCGTGGCGGCCGCCAGCATCATCATTCCGGTGGCGGAGAAGAAAACAAGGCCCAAGTACTCGCCTTGGAAGCGGTCGAATTGGCCCATCTGGCCGGCGGATGCCAGCACCATCAACGCGGCGGCGCCCACTACAAGGAAGTTGAAGAACAGGGCAAAGTGGTCCACCGACAGACTGCCGGCAAGAACGCTGGCACCATCCCCAAGCAGAGACGGAGAATCGCCCAAGTCATAGAACTGGACCAAGCTCAAAACGAAGGGACCGGCCAAGGCCAGGAACGCCAGGTAGGGCAGAGCTCCCTTTCGTGGCAGCGCCAAGTCAAACAAGATGACCAGCAACCCGGCCCCGGCCATGGCCACGTAGGGAGATATAACGTACAGGTCGTGGACGGTCATTTTGGTCTAGAGGCCCCGCTCATCCACCGTTCAAGGCCGCCACCATCGGCGCCAATCCGGACTCGAACACGTCAGTCAAGATGCTCGGCCACACTCCGATGCCGATGATGCTGACCACCATCAAAGCCAAGGGAACGGCCTCTACGAATGAGGCGTCTGTAAGGTCGGCGAACCGCTCCCGCCGGGGGCCAAAGAAGGTGCGCTCCACCATCCACAGAATGTACCCGGCGGCAATTACGATCCCCAATACCGCCAACACCGTAGGCCAATCGTAGGCCCTATAGGCGCCCAGGAACACCAGCAACTCGGAGACGAATCCGCTGAGTCCTGGCAGCCCCAAAGAGGCCAGTCCAGCGATGAGCATTGCGATGGCCACCAGCGGCATTCGTCCCGCCAATCCGCCGAGATCTGGGATGTATCTGGTATGCGCCTTCTCGTACACCAACCCAACCGCCAAGAACAACAGGCCAGTGATGGTTCCGTGGGTGAAAAGCTGCATCGCGGCGCCGTTTAACCCGGTGTTGGTCAGGGTCCCCTGGGCAACGCCTACCGAACCGATACCGACCAGCACCAAGCCCATGTGACTAACGCTGGAATAGGCGATCAGCCGCTTCAGGTCCGTCTGACGGATGGTCACCACCGCGCCATAGAGCACGCTGACCACACCCAAGGTCGCTATCGCCCACGAGAATTGTTGGGTCTGTTCAGGTAACAGGCCCACGTTGAAGCGCAGCAGCCCGTAGCCGCCCATCTTCAACATGACTCCGGCCAGCATCACACTGGCGGCGGTGGGGGCGTCGGTGTGGGCGTCAGGCAGCCAGGTATGGACCGGCCAAGTGGGCAGCTTGATGGCGAAAGCCACGAAGAACAACCAGAACAGGCCAGCCAAGGGTATCAGGGCCGCCGCCGAACTCAGCGCCGTACCCATTCCGGCCAACTCGATCATGTTGAAAGTGCCGACATCCGGCGTCAGGAACACGACCACTATTCCGACCAACATGAAGGCGCTGCCCAGAATAGTGAATACCAGGAATTTCATCGCCGAGTATTCTTTGCGGCCAGTGCCCCAGACCGAAATGAGCATGAACATTGGGACCAACTCCAACTCCCAGAAAAGGAAGAAGAGCAACAGGTCCAACGAGGTGAACACGCCCATCACCGCCGTTTGCAACAACAGCAGCCAAGCGAAATACTCTTTGACCCGCAATCCCACCCGCCACGAGGCCAGCACAGCGCAGAGCCCCAACAACCCGGTCAACGCCACCATGGGGGCGCTGAGGCCATCGACGGCCAACAGGTAGCTGGCTTTCAGGCCCACATCGGGAATCCAGGGGAACTGGTCGATCATCTGGAAGCGTTCCGCCCCCTCGCTGCGGTCGAAGAAGCTGAACACCAAAAGAGACAGGACCAAGTCGGCCAACGCCACGGCGACGGCGAAACCGCGAATGTTGCGGTCGCCCCGGACCAGCAGCAGCAACGCCAATGCTCCGGCGGCCGGCAGGAACACGGTGGCAGTGAGTAGTCCGCTAAACCCTTCCATTTAGAGCGCCCGCCCCCCTAGCGGACCCCGGAGGGTTGCCTCCCAGCCACCCGCCGAAACCGAAACGGTCACTCCCAAATTACCCATTGGAGTTCCACAGTCCCTTCCCACCACCGGGGAAATTAACCCTGAGTCCCTTCCCACCACCGGGGAAATTAACCCTGAGTCCCTTCCCACCACCGGGGAAATTAACCCTGAGTCCCTTCCCACCGCTGGGGGGAAGGTTAGGATGGGGGGCGTCACAGCCTCGACCACTCTAGGCCAACAAGAACGCTAGGATGATTAGCAACGCGCCGAACGCCACCACCGTTCCGTAGGCCTGCACTTGGCCGGTCTGCAACCGGCCGATGGCGCTTCCGATGTTGCGGAAGAACCAACCGATCAGGTCCACTATCCCATCTACCAGCCGACGGTCCAGCCAGTCGACAGTCCCGGCGATGACCCGGTAAAACCCGTGGCGGACCAACGCCGTTTCGTAAAGGGCGTCGACGAAATACTTTCGGTAAAGGACGGTATGCAACGGCCCGGCCACCTGCAACGGATCACGCAGTGGGCGGTCCGATTTCCGGTGGACCCATAGCTGGTATAGCAGGAAACCCGCGGCCATCCCCACCGTGGCGGCGGCGGTGGAATAGAGAGCAATCCACCAGTCGAAATCTGCCAGCTTGGCGTGGCCATCTTCCCCGGTGGAAACCAGCAGTCCGTCAGCCAATAGGCCGGTGAGCCAGTGCTTGGCGACTCCAATCACGTCACCGAAGGCAGGACTCGCCATATAACCCAGGGCCACCGCACCGACCCCCAACACCGCCATGGGCGCCAGCATAACCCAAGGCGATTCGGCCAGGTGGACCCCGGAGTGACCCGTAGCGGCTGTTTGGCCCGCTTCTTCCAACTCCCGCATCTCCTGCTCGCCGCCGCCGCGGAAGTCCCCGTGAAAAGTAAGGACTATCATGCGGAGAGTGTAGAAGGCCGTCACAAACACCCCGGCCAAGAGCGAGGCAAAAGTAACCCGGCTTACCCAGGTCTCCACCATCCCGCCGCCCAGCCAGGCCGCCAGCAGTATCTCGTCTTTACTCCAGAATCCGGCCAGCGGGATGAGGCCCACCAGACTCAGGCTGGCCAAGAGCACCAGAGCGTAGGTGATGGGCAGGCGCCGCCGGAGACCGCCCATGTAGCGCATGTCGAAGGTACCGGTGGCATGATTGACGCTGCCTGCGCCCAGAAAGAGCAGCGCTTTGAACGCCGCGTGGGTTACCAAGTGAAAGAGGGCCGGGCCGTACGCTCCGATACCCAATGCCGCTATCATGTAGCCCAACTGGCTGATGGTGGAGTAGGCCATAACCCGCTTGATGTCGTTCATCACCAGTCCCATGGTCGCTGCCATCAGGGCGGTGAAGGCGCCCACCAGCGCCACAACGGTCATGGCCTCGCCGGATTGCTGGAAAACCGGGTAGAAGCGGGCCACCAGGAAAACGCCGGCCGCCACCATGGTCGCGGCGTGAATCAGTGCGCTAACCGGCGTGGGGCCCTCCATGGCGTCGGGCAGCCAGGCGTGCAATGGGAACTGGCCCGATTTGCCCGCGGCCCCGGCGAAAATCCCCAAGGCCATCCAGGTCAGCGCTGCGCCGCCCAAAACAGCGCCACCGGCCGCCAAGGGTTGTGCCGCCTGCCAGATATCCGGGATGTGGAAGGCGTTCAGGCCGACGGCGGCAAAATCGTCGGCCTTCAGGAAGAGGTACAGAATGGAAATGAGGAAGCCAACGTCGCCGATCCTGGTGATGATGAAGGCCTTCTTTGCGGCGGCAGCGGCGGCGGGCCGCTCGTGCCAGAACCCAATCAACAGGTAGGAAGAAACTCCTACCAATTCCCAAAAAACGTAGAGTTGGATGATGTTGGCGGACAGCACCAGACCCAACATCGAGGCGGTGAAAAGCGACATGTAAGCGAAATAGCGGCAGAGGCCCGGGTCTCCGTGCATGTAACCCAGGGAATAGACCTGCACCAAGAGGCTGACCGCAGCCACGACCACCAGCATCACGGCGGTCAACGGGTCCGCCAGCAGCCCAATTTCGATGACTGCCCCGCCTAGGTTCAGCCACTCCAACGGCTGAAAATTCAACTGGTGACCCACGACCACCGACTTCAGAACCCAAATGGAACAACCCAAGGCTCCGGCCAGGCTCAGAATGGTGGTCAGGCCGCTCAGAATGGGCCAACGGTTCAAGAAAGGCCGGATAAGCAGAACAATTAGGGCAAAGGAACCCAAAGGAAGCAGAAATATGGCCCAAACGGCCGCTTCGTTGACCATCTATAGCTTCCTCAGGATCTCCTCGGCCACGTGTTCGCGTCCCAAGGGAACATAGACACTGAAGGGGACTCTTTCGCTCCAGTCCAAAATATCGCCTTGAGGGAGAATGCGGGCCGGCAGCCCCTCACCTTCGAGAACTTCTTTCCACATCTCGGCGATCATTAAATTGGGGGCGTCCTTAAATACGACCCACATGGTTAAGGCCTACCGTTCTCCGCTTGAGTGGAGAGAGTACATTTGGCGCATCCTCCGGTCTGGAGCGGAATTCATCAATTGCGTAGTTGGGTGGCTTCACCCAAGTCTACCGATTCATTGGTCCGGTACATGGCGAAGACGATACCCAAGCCCAAGGCAACCTCCGCCGCGGCCACGGTGATGATAAACACCGCGAACACCTGTCCGGTCATGACCGCGCTCAAGTCATCCTGTAAGCCGGCGGGCGTCAGGTATTTGGCCATAGCCACCACCGTAACGTTGACGGCGTTGAACATCAACTCGATGGACATCAGCACCGCCAGGACGTTCCGCCGGGCCAACGACCCGTAGAGCCCGATGCAAAACAGGACGGCGGCGACAATGATGAAGGACTCGAAAGTCACGGGCCCTTATCCGGCCTCCGGGCTGTGCCCGGGCCCCGGCTCCGTCCTTGTTCCCGTCCCCGGTCGGGGGCGCACCAGCGCCAGGGAGCCGATCAAGGCGGCCAGCAACAACACCGACACGGCCTCGAAGGGCAGGACATATTTGCCGATAAGCAGGTCAGCCAACCCGGCTTCCCGCACTGCGGCCTGTTCTTCCGGAGACGTAACGCCCGCTTCGTCGAGGATATCATCCGTGACGTTTGCCACGGCGCCGGTCTGTACGATCCCCGCCGTTTCCTGCCGGTGTTCGGGCAGGAATTCCCAACGGGTGTCCATCGCTGTCATGACCAAGGCCGCCAGCAACAGAGCAGCGAACAACGCGGCGGGGACCTGTAACCGGTTGGGGAGATTCCCGCGCTGCACGTCCCTCGTCAACATTACGGCAAAGATGATCAATACCGATATGGCCCCGGCGTAGATCAGGACCTGCACCACGGCCAAGAACTCGGCGCTGAGCAGTACGAAGAAGCCGGCCACCGCTATGAACACCACGACCAGCAACAAGGCCGCCCGGAACAGGTCCTTGACCAAAACCACGCCGAGCGCCGCGCCGATGGCCACCACGCTAAGCAGCCAAAAGACAACATCCTGGAAAAGCATCTATTCCCGCCCCTCGGATTGAGAACCGGAGGCGGGTGGGAGCGCCGAGGACCCATTGTCTTGGCCATCCCCTGGCTTCGGCCGGTCGATCCGCATACCGGCCTTCTCCCGTTGGTGCCACTGCCACGACTCGCGGCCCACCTCGTCCCAATCCAAGGGCCGCCCGGACCGGGGATCGTAGTCCTGGCCTTCCAACTGCGGACGGAAGAAGGTGCTGGGGCGCTTCTCCGCCTGCCGCAATTGATCGATGGTAATGACCATGTCCTTACGGGAGTAGCGGCCCTGTTCGAACCCGCTGCCCATGAACAGTGCGTCGTAGGGGCAGGCCTCGACGCACAGCCCGCAGAACATACACCGGTTGATGGCGATGTCGAACACCTCCAACCGGTATTTGTCGCCTTCGGCCGGCGCAGTCTCGCTGGGGCTGGTGACAATTTCGATGATCCCTAGGGGGCAGTACTTGGCACAGGAAGCGCAACCGGTGCACCGCTCCTCGTACCACACGAACTCCTCACCGCGGAACCGCGGATGCTGTTTGAGCCGTTCTTCGGGATATTGAACGGTGAAGGGTTTTTTGGTCAGGTTCTTCAGAGTGACCATTAACCCTTTGACCATCGCCAGGCCGTACATATCAGTTCACCCCTAGTCCGCTTCCCAGATTCTGCCGCCCAAGGCGGACGGCCGGGCCGCGCCGCCCAGAGGCCGGACTTTTTCCCGTATCATGTTCCCGAATAGGACGATGGACGCGGCGGCCAACCCGAGATTAGCCCCCGTCATTATCCATAAATCGTTGCGGGTCAGCATACCCGAGTCGTCCCGTAGGAAATATACCTCCAGCGCTGTCGCAAACAGGTTGATGATGCTCAACGGCAGCAAAAACTTCCAGGCAAGGGCCAGCAACTGATCGATGCGCAACCTGGGAAAGGTAGCCCTTACCCAAATGAAGCCGCAGGCAACCGCGCAGGTCTTCAGCAGGAACCAGAACCAGCCCAGGTAATCGGAAGCGGGCCCCGACCAACCGCTGAAAAACAGGGTTACGATTACCGCTGACGCGGCCATCACGCCGCCAAATTCAGCGGCCTGAATCAAGGCAAACTTGATGCCGCTGTACTCGATATGGTAGCCGGCGATCAACTCGGACTCGGCTTCCGCCAAGTCGAACGGGGTGCGGTTCAACTCGGCCGCCGTCCCTGCCGTAAAAACCAACAACGCCATGGGTTGCACCAGCAGGAAGGGAATCAATTGCGCGTCCACCACGTCGGCCAAGGACATGGACCCGGCCACCATAACCACGCCCAGCAGCGAGATAACCACAGGCACTTCGTAACTGATCAACACCGCTACGCCGCGGGCCGCCCCGAACATGGCAAACCGGTTGTTGGACGACCACCCGGCCATGAAGATGGCTACGGAGGTGATGGAGGTCACCGCGAGGATGTAGAGCACACCGACGTTCAGGTTGGCCAAGGCAGTGTTTTTAGCGAAGGGCACCACCGCCAGCATCAGCATCACCGGGACCAGCATGACCACCGGAACGATGAGGAATACTACTTTGTCGGCGCTGCCCGGAGTCAGGTCCTCTTTGAAGGCCAGCTTCACAAGGTCGGCGATGGGTTGTAACAACCCAAAGGGTCCCCACCGGTTCGGTCCCAACCGGTTTTGCATTCGGCCGATGAGTTTCCGCTCCATCCAGGAAAAGACGGCCGCGCCCAGCAACACGCCGTTTACCAGCAGGAACATGATGACAAAGCCGGCCACGGCATAGGAAAGCCAACAGGGGGCCATCTGGCCCACAAACTCGTAGACCACCCGGAATAACAGGGTGTCGTGGAGGATGTTGTCGGGACCTAGGACGCAGTTCACCGGTCGACTTCACCCATGTTGATGTCGAGGCTGCCCAGGGTCACGATCATGTCCGCCAACTTCCAACCCACCAAGAGGTGCTCAGTTACAGTGAGGTTGATCAGGGATGGGGAGCGAATTTTGCAACGGTAGGGGCTGATGCCTCCGTCGCTGACCAGGTAGAAGGCCAATTCCCCTTTGGAGGCCTCCACCCGTCCGTAGGCCTCCGCTCCCGGCGCAGGCCGCAGCACCAAAGGCGCCTCGGCGCGTACCGGGCCCGGTTCGATTTGCTCGATGCACTGCTTAACGATTCGGACACTCTGGTGAATTTCCTGCATCCTGACCCACAAACGGTCGTAATTGTCGCCGTTGACCGCGGTGGGAACGTCGAACTCAACCCGGTCGTAGGCATCGTAGGGCTCTGCCTTTCGCCAGTCCCACTCCAAGCCGCTGGCCCGCAACACCGGGCCGCTGACGGAACAGTTGACAGCCACCTCCAAAGGCAGGTAGCTAACGCCGCGGGTGCGCACCATTACGATCTCGTTTTCCAGCACCAGTTGCTCGATCTCTCTGAACTCGGAGTGAAAGTCGTCGAGGAACCGGTCCAATGCCGGCCAGAAGTCGGCGGGCGCGTCAAAATAGACGCCGCCGGGCCGCATATAGCTCACCGTAATGCGGGCGCCGCAAAGCATTTCGAACAGGTCGAGGATGCGCTCCCGGGAACGGAAGCAGTACATCAATGGCGTGCCCAGGGCGCCCATGTCCTGGAGAATAAACCCGATGCCCATCAGGTGTGCGGCGATTCGTTGCAACTCGGCAGTCAGTGTACGCAGGTACTGGCCCCGGAGCGGGACCTCCGCTCCCAATAGCCGTTCCACCGCCAAGCAGTAGGCTTGGTTGTTGATCATCGAAGATACGTAGTCGAGGCGGTCGGTCAGGGTCACGATCTGCGTGTAGTTACGCTCTTCGGCCAGCTTCTCAGTACCCCGGTGAAGATAGCCAAAGACGGGCTCGACCTGCAATATCTCCTCGCCGTCGAAGGTAACGCGCAACCGGAAGACCCCGTGAGTGCTGGGGTGCTGCGGGCCGATGTTCACCGTCATCGGTTCGGTGCGGATGGTCATAGCGGCCGCGGGGCCTAGCGGAATTCCGGCGGAGGGATTTTCACAAATAGTCCTTGCGCAACGGGTGGCCGTCAAACCCTTCCCACAACATGATGCGTTTCATATTGGGGTGGCCTTCGAAGCGGATGCCCATCAGGTCCCACACTTCCCGTTCCTGGAAATCGGCTCCTCGCCATACGTGGTAGACCGAGGGCGCGGATGGCTCGCCGCGGCCGGGAACGTTGGCCTTAATCGTCGTCTTGTGTTGGCGCCGGAAGGAAGTCAGGTGGTACACCAACTCGAAGTGCCCAATGTAGTCCACGGCGGAGATGGAGTTGAGGTACTGGAAGTCCATGGACTCGTCGTCGTACAGGAACCGGGCCACGTTTGCTATGCTTTCGGGTCTGATCCAGACTGCGTCCTCAGTCCAGTGCTCCACCGAACCGGCCACGGCAGTTTGTAATTGCTCGGCGAGACCGGGACCGGCCAACTGTACCAAAGCCATCAGGCCTTCCCGTCCGGGGCGGCGGGGCTCCGGGACTTCATCCCCGGCAGACGGAAGTTGATGCCCTTAGACAGGTTCCGGTCCTTCTTGATCTTCTCGTGCAGCTCCATGATGCCGAAGAGCAGCGCGTCGGGACGCGGCGGGCAGCCCGGGACGTAAACGTCCACGGGAATGATGTGGTCCACCCCCGGCACCACGCTGTAGGAACCGTAGTACGGCCCGCCGCTCGTGGCGCAGACTCCCATGGAAATAACCCACTTGGGGTCTCCCATTTGGTCGTAAATGCGGCGAATGGCGGGGGACATCTTCCAGGTGACGGTGCCGGCTATGATCATCAGGTCGGCCTGCCGCGGTGAGGCCCGGAAGGCCTCCATGCCGAAACGGGCGATGTCAAAACGGCCCATGGAACTGGCAATCATTTCAAAGGCGCAACAGGCCAAGCCGAAGGTCACCGGCCAGAGGGCGGACTTTCGGCTCCAGTTGACCAGCGCGTCCACCGAGGTAACCATCAGGTTACCCTTCAGGTCGTCCGGCACCTCAATGGCCGGTTCGGCCAAGGGCGCTGCTGAAGTTTCCTTCAGGTCTTGGACGGTCTGACCTTCGTTGCGGTCCAAGTTCCAAGTACGGTCGGAGAGGGGGCCGTTTCCGTGGGGGACTTCTAGCGACGCCATCCCTCTAACCCCATTCCAGGTCGCGTTTCCGCCAAGCGTAGGCCCACCCAACCAGCAGGATGCCAACGAATACGGCCATCTCGATCAGGGCGAACAGTTCCAAGCGCAGGAACTGGGTGGCCCAAGGGTAGAGGAACACCACTTCCACGTCGAAGATGACGAACAGAATGGCAAACATGTAGTACCGGAAATTGAAGAGGTTCCACCGGCCTCCGATGGCTTCCATGCCGCACTCGTAGGTCTCGTCCTTCACCGGGGTCGGCGCGGCTGGCCGAAGCCCGATCTTGGACGCTGTCCATGACAGCAACAACATACTGACCGGGACCGCCACGGCAACGACGGCAAAGATAGCTATCAGGCCATATTGCCGAAAATAGTCGTCTACAGGCATGAAACGCTGCTTGAGGTCTGCTTGAATCTCGGCGCGGCAGGGGCCATAAAACCGGACTAGATTATAGCAGAGCCGTCGGGCCTGCTAATATAGGCTTGGTAACCGGCTGGGGGTCCCACTCTTCGGGTTCTTGGCCGCCAGTCCGTCTAATTCGGTATCCGGTATGCCGGGAGGAAATGTTGGCCGACGCACAGGGACCGCTGGTTGGGCTGAAAGTCCTCGATCTGTCGATAATAGTCGCCGGTGGCACCGCCAGCAGCCTGATGGCCGACTTCGGCGCCGAAGTAGTCAAGGTGGAGCGGCCCGGAGCCGGCGACCCGTTGCGCAATTGGGGGCCGTTCGCCAACGGAGTATCCTTATGGTGGAAGGTACACTCACGCAATAAGAAGTCCATCACCCTGAACCTTGGAGATGGCGAAGGACAGGACATACTGAAGCGACTGGCCCGGCAGGCCGACGTTCTTATTGAGGGCTTCCGTCCAGGCGCAATGGAACGCTGGGGGCTGGGGCCCGACGACCTGCAACAGTTAAACCCGAAACTGGTGATGCTCCGCTACTCGGGATTCGGCCAATCGGGGCCCTACAAGGACCGCCCCGGTTTCGGCACCATCGCCGAGTGTATGAGCGGCTACGTAGGAATGACCGGCTTCCAGCACACGCCGCCGGTGTTGCCCCCGGTGCCGTTGGCCGACGAAATCGCCGGGGTGTTTGGGGCCATGGCCGGCATGATGGCCCTCTATAGCCGGGACGCGGGCCAGACGGGCGGCGGCACCGGCCGGGGCCAAGTGGTGGACGTCAGCCTGTTCGAGCCGCTGTTCCGGCTTTGCATCCCCCACGTGACCATCTACGACCTTCTGGGCATCAGCCGGGAGCGGGTCGGCAACGACTTCCCCGACGCCGCTCCGCGCAGTCTCTACCGCACCAGTGACGAGCGCTGGCTGGGGCTTTCCGCAACCTCTCAAAGCACGTTCGAGAGCCTTGCCCGAGCTATGGAGATGCCGGAGTTGATCGACCGGCCCGCCTTCAAAGACAACGCCGCCCGGTTGGAAAACCGCGAGGAGTTGAACCAAGAGCTCGAAGCCTGGCTCGGCAGACGAACGCTGCAACAGGTTATGGAGCAGTTAGTACCCTCCGGAGGTGTGGTCGGGCCGGTCTACGACGCCGCTCAGATTGTCGACGACCCCCACTACTTGGCCAGGGAGGACATCCTGGACATCGAAGACCCCGAGTTAGGACCAACCAAAATGTTGGGCATCGTCCCTAAGTTCAGCGAGTCCCCGGGAGCAGTGCAACACGCTGGCCCCACCGTCGGCGAACACAACCGGGAGGTCTACGGCGACTGGCTGGGCATGGACGGCCCTGACTTGGACGCGCTCTCCGGCCGCGGCGTCATATAGCTATGTCAACTCGCAGATTGCTCATCGCCACCCGAAATCCTGGCAAAATGCGGGAGTACGCCAGCCTGTTCCGGCAGACGCCCTGGGAACTGGTGTCGCTGGCCGACTTGGGCATCGAGCACGAGGTGGAGGAGACGGGGCAGACCTTCGCCGAGAACGCTTGGCTCAAGGCTTCCGAGTATGCCGCGCGGTCCGGGATGTTGACCTTGGCCGACGATTCGGGGCTGGAGGTAGACGCCTTGGGGGGTGAGCCCGGGGTGAAATCGGCCCGCTACGGCGGCGACGCCTGCCGGACCGACGCTGACCGGGTAGCGTTACTGCTTACCAGCCTGGCCGGTGTGCCTTGGCCCAAGCGAACAGCCCGTTTTCGTTGCGTAATCGCTGTGGCCGGGCCAGTCACGGGCGGGGAACCAGCATTGGCGCCGCTGGCTTCCGTGGTTGGCTCTGTGGCCGGGATGATACAATATGGGCCGGAAGGGGAAGACGGTTTCGGCTATGATCCGGTGTTTTACCTGCCTTCGTTCGACCTGACCGTCGCCCAGCTCACCCTGACGTTGAAGAACCGGATCAGCCACCGCGGCTCCGCCGCCGCCAGGGTCTTGAAGGCTTTGGAAGAGCTCGGTGCAGCCTCCGCTAAAACCCGTTGAGAAAGAACACCGTGAGAAAATGGTAGTAGACACCTTGAGCAGGCCGGTAAAGGACCTGCGCATCTCGGTCACCGACCGCTGCAACTTCCGTTGTCCCTACTGTATGCCCGCCGAGATCTTCGGCGAGGCCTATGAGTTCCTGCCGCGGGACGAAATCCTCAGCTTCGAAGAGATATCGAGGCTGACCGCCATCTTCGCTGGACTGGGTGTAACCAAGGCCAGGATAACCGGCGGGGAGCCCCTGCTACGCACCGAACTCCACCGCTTGGTAGGTATGCTTTCGGCCGTCGACGGCATCGATGACGTAACCCTCACCACCAACGGCTACCTGCTGGCGCAACAGGCCCAGGCCTTGAAGGACGCCGGTCTCCAGCGGGTCACCGTCAGCCTGGACAGTCTGGACGACGAGGTGTTCAAGACGATGAACGGCCGGGGATTCGGCAGCCGCCGCATTCTCCACGCCATCCAGCAGGCCTCCCTGGTGGGGTTGGCGCCCATTAAAATTAACGCGGTGGTCCAGAAAGGAGTCAACGACCATACCATCGTGGACTTGGCCCGCCACTTCAAAGGGACCGGACACATCGTCCGGTTCATCGAGTACATGGACGTCGGCAACCGCAATGGTTGGAAACTGGACCAAGTGGTAAGCGCAGAAGAGATCGTGGTGCGCATCGATGCCGAAATGCCCTTGGAACCGTTAGAGAGCAACTACTCGGGCGAAGTCGCCCAGCGCTACCGTTACCGGGACGGTTCCGGCGAGATCGGGGTCATCGCCTCGGTAACCCAGCCCTTCTGCGGGTCCTGCACCCGTCTGCGGCTGTCTACCGACGGGTCGATCTTCACCTGCCTGTTCGCCAGCAACGGGGTCAGCCTGCGGGACCCGATGCGCGCCGGGGCGTCGGACGCCGACCTTAGCGACTTGGTCTCGGGAGTCTGGCGGGCCCGATCCGACCGCTACTCCGACGAGCGGGCCGCGGCGACTCCCCGGATGTCCCGGCCCCGCAAGATAGAGATGTTCCAGATCGGCGGCTAGGGGTTTGGACGAAAAGCCCATAACCATCTACACCGACGGAGCCTGCCTTGGGAACCCCGGGCCTGGGGGATATGGCGTTGTCCTACGGTACGAAGAACGCCGCAAAGAGCTGGCCGGCGGGTTCAGACAGACCACCAATAATCGTATGGAATTGACGGCTGCGATTATGGGATTGGAAGCCCTCAGAGCTCCCAGCAAGGTAACCTTGTATAGCGACTCCAGATATCTGGTAGACGCCATCTCCAAAGGGTGGGCCAAGCGTTGGAAAGCCAACGGATGGAAACGGAACAACCGAGAGTCGGCTGTGAATCCCGATCTATGGGAAAAGCTGCTCAAGCTGCTTGACCAGCATGTTGTCGAATTTCGATGGGTCCGGGGTCACGCTGGGAACCTGGAAAACGAACGCTGCGACAAGCTGGCCACCGAGGCTGCCCGCCAGCGCAACCTACCAGTTGACCAAGGGTATAATCCAAGCGCCACTCGTTAGCTGTACTCCTGAGCGGCTAACCCGCGAGTGAGCCAGTCTGATGGGTGTTGCTATGGTCTCTCCACCGGCGAACAATCCCAGGGAACCTTACCTCACCCACTTGGATGAGCAGGGCCGGGCCCGCATGGTCGATGTGGGAAACAAAGAAGTCACCAGCCGCGAGGCGGTGGCCCGCGGTTACGTCTCCATTAAGCCGGAGACCGCCCGCCTCATTCGGGAGGGCCTGATGAAGAAGGGCGACGTCCTGACCGTCGCCCAACTGGCAGGCATCATGGGCGCCAAGAAGACCTCGGAACTGGTCCCCCTGTGTCACCCTCTGCCATTGGACCGGGTGGACGTTGACCTGGAACTGGACGAGGGGCAGTCCCGCATCAACGTGACCGCCACAGCATCTACCTCGGCCCGTACCGGGGTGGAAATGGAAGCCCTAACCGCGGTCTCGGTGGCGGCGCTCACCCTGTACGACATGTGCAAGTCGGTCGACCGTGGTATTCGTATCGAAGGCATCCGGTTAGTACGCAAGACGGGCGGACAAAGCGGCGACATCGACTTGGACGAATAACCAGGACAAAGGACCTACCGGCATACTTTCGAACGGGCAACGGGAGGGGCATTTGGGGGCAATCACAATAACAATAGACGTGGGAGACATACAAGGGGAACGGTTCGAGCCAGTTGAGGTTTTGGTTGACACCGGCTCCACCTTCACTTCGGTCCCCGGTAGCCTACTGAGAAGGTTGGGAATCCCAGTCCAACGGGTAGTTGGGGTTCGGCTCGCCGACGGAAGCGTATCGGCCGACGAAGTAGGCGAAACAGTAATTCGCCTTGAGGGGCAACAATTTACAACGCCAGTGATTTTCGCCAGAGAAAGCGAACCGTGGCTCCTAGGCGTAGTTGCCCTCGAGACTGCTCTGTTGGTAGTGGACCCAATCAACCAACGCCTGATTCCCACTGACGCCCTGAAAATGAATGCTTGGGCCCGAAGTACGGCCCGTCCCGCAAACTAACCTCGGCGTCGCAATGCCCCGTAGATGGCGTAGAGGGCGGCGGCAGCGAGTAGAACGTAGTCTTCGGGCGGCAGGTCCAGTTCCCGGTACCGCTCGATTTGATCGACGTCCGCCGGGCCCGCCGGGCCGGGAATCACCTCCAATTCCAACTCGCAGATTTCCCCGTCGGGCAAGACCACCACGCACCCGAGGCCGGCCCCCGCCAACAGCCCCGGCGGAAGCTCCAACTCGATGGCCTGCACCGTGGCCATGTTCAGGAACGGCGGGAATGGCCTCAGCCGGGAGGCTAGTTCGGCCACGGTTTCGTGAAGTTGGGCCGCCGCCCGGCCCAAGACTTCTCTAGTCTCCATACCGTCCCCTTGATGGTGGCGACATCCGTTCTTCCCGCCGTGACCCACTCACTCTCATTCACACACTTGTGTGCGAGGGAAGGCTGCTTATTCCAGGAATAGCCGGCGCAGCGCAGGCCCAATGAATTGACACTATCAGCAAGCCGCCGGTACCATTAATTTATCGGGGCGCATCCTGGCGGCTGGCCGGATGGCTCCTGGCGGCAACGTAGCTCAGCGGCAGAGCGGGCGCTTCATAAGCGCTAGGTCACTGGTTCGAGCCCAGTCGTTGCCACCACAACTTTATCCCTTTTTGCCAAAAATCGCTTTAGGCACGTGTTCCTCGCCCGTCCACACGGGGAATCTGGATGAGCTACAGTTTATAAATCTTGAGGTCCTGGCAGACGCCGGGGCAACCTGTTCGTCCGATTGGGAAACCACACTCCGGCTACTAGGAGCCGAAGTCCGGGAGATGTACCAGTCCGAGTGGGCTGACGACCGAGTTGTTGAGTATCCGGTGGGTTACGGCTCGATTTGACCTGAAAACGGGGAAGTGATCACCCTAGTTGTCTCCTTGCCAGAAGGGGCCACTCCGCTGGTAGGCGCCACGACCCTGGAGACAGCCAAATTGGCGGTCGGTCCGGGGCGCCAGCAACTGGTAACCGCACAAGCTCTATTGAAACGCAATGGCGCCTCGGTTGTTCCACTCGCGATTCGGCCCCTACAACTCCCCCAGCAACGGCAGCCGGTACGTCCTGGCGGCCGTGTCGTGGAAAAGGGCGGCCTGTTCGTCGGGGGAGAAGTCTCGGGTCAACCGCTTGAAGACGTTCCAGCAGACGGTGTACGAGTAGGACTGCTTGTCCACCGGAAAGTTGCTCTCAAACATGCAACGCTCCGGGCCGAACTTCTCGATGCTGTAGAGATAATACGGCGCGGCGGCGGCGGCCACCTCACGAGACCCCGGCGGGAAGGGACGTTGGTGCCAGTCGAAGCCGCTGATGGGGTTACCCAAGCCGCCGACCTTCACCACCACGTTGGGGCACTCCGCCACGGCGTCGATACCCCGTTGCCAGTCCGCAAACGCCTCGTCTCGTTTCCCGGCGTAGGGGCCGATACCCAACGGACGCCCCACATGGTTCAAGATAATCGAAAGGCCGGGTAGAGCCCGGGCCAGTTGGGCCAGGTCCGGCAATTGGGGATGATATACGATGGCGTCGAAGCTGAGTCCCAATTGCTCCAAGCAACCCAGTCCCTCGCGAAATTTTGGGTCGGCCATGATTCCCGACGCGTTGGCCCGCGCCGTGGTTATTTCAGGGCTGGCGTCCCAGGCCATGGTGCACCGGATGCCGCGGAAACGGTTGTGGCCCGCGACGGCGTGGGCCTCCAGCACCGGCGTCACCGCCGAGCCCAGGCTGAAGTCGGAGTAACCTACTATCCCGGCGGCAGCGGCGGTTGGGCCGTAAAGGCCGCTGGCGCTCTGAGCGGCGAGGCCCTGCACGAACTCCGTTTCTCCCACCGGCCGCAACTCGGTCGGCCCGGCCTGCCGGTACATCGACCGGCATTCCACAAAAACGGTCTGAACCACGCGGTGGCCGGACCCGGTGTCGCCCATTAGCTGGTCCAGCAGGTACCGGTCGTCGGGACGGTCCCAAAAATGGTGGTGTGGATCGCAGATGGGAATCCCGGGGTCGATGGGCTCCTCTTCCGTCAACGCCAACCAAGAATCCAGTCGCGTCGTCATTTCAACTCCTCTTTCGATGCGGGGCCGAATCGGGGGTTGCGGACCCCGAATTAGATATCTCCGCCACAGTCAACTATAATCACCCTCAGCCGAGTATTCTAATTCTCGATTCTTGATTGCCAATTTACAAGGGAGGACTGATCATGCCGTTGAATATGGAAAACGTACAGGCCGCCATGAAGGCGATGATGGACAAAGCGATGGAAACCCCCAACGAACCGGTCGCCATGGCCATCGTGGACGCCGCCGGCAACCTGGAAGCCTACGCCAAGATGGACAACCTCCGGCTGTTCAGCCGCCGCCATGCCACCCGCAAGGCCTACACCTCCGCCATCATGGGGCTAAACTCCGGTGAGAACGCCCAGCGGCTGCACTCCCAGGGCCGCAGCATCAGTGAGCAAGGCGACTCCAACCTGACCCACGGCCAAGGCGGCTTGGTCATCATGAAAGACGGCGTTATCCTGGGCGGCATCGGCGTCGGTGGATACCCCAGCGGCCAAGCCGACGAAGACCTGTCCCGGGTCGGCTTGGACGCAATGGACCTGTAGAACACCCGGTCCCCGCCGCCACCGGAAGGCGGCGGTAACGACCACCGCGAGCTGAGAACTATTCCCGGTAACTATTATCCGGTAATTATCACTGGTGACTATTACTGGGAACTGTAGGATGACATTACACTGTCAAAGGCGGAGGAGCGGACAGATGGCGCGCATCAAGCACATTGCGTTGCACACCGAGGACCCGGCGGAGACCGCCGATTGGTACATGAGGGTATTCGGCCTTGACGAACTGCGCCGCACCCCCGCGGACACTGGCGCCGACGGGGTCTGGCTCACCGACGGGTACATCTACTTCGCCATCCTGAAGATTGGGTCGGAGGACGCCCCGAACTTAGGCGAGGGCCCTTCGACGGTCAAGGGAGTGCACCACATCGGCTTCTACGTCGATGATTTGGACCAAGCCGTGGCCACCGTGGAGGCCAACGACGGCACCGAGTGTCCCGGCAGCAGCCGGGCCAACCGGAAATACAAGGGCCCCGACGGCCTGATGATAGACCTGCGGGTGCGCGGCTGGGACGAGCAGATCAGGGCCCGCTCTACGCTCTACGAGCTAACTGAAGCCGAACCCAAGACCCCCGCCGTTTCATCGTAGGACGCTGTAGGACGCTGCCGCAGGGCAACCGGCGGCCCTGGCGACGGCTGCAAGCTATTTCAGCCAGCCAGCAATTCGCGGATGGCGTCGTCCACGAATTTGGCGTCGGGCGGGTTGAAGCCGGGGCCGCCGGCCAAGTGCCCCCAGATGGACTCGATGGGCCGCAGTTCCGCGTTGGGCATGTGGGAAACTTCGATCTCATTGTCCTCGGGCGGGAAATAGAGGTCGGTGCGGCCCGGCATCACGATGGCCTTAGCCTTGATCGCTCCCAACGCCCGATGGAAGTCTCCTTGGTATATCGGGTTGGCGCTGATGTCGCCGTTTTGCCAAGTCCAGAGCATGGCCAAAAGGTCGTTGGCGTCGGCCTCGGCGCGTCGACCTTCCCAGAAAGCTACCAAGTAGTCCTCCAAGGAAGAGTACCCAATGTCCAGGTACACTTCCTCACGGTAGAAAGCTTGGGAGACCGCCCAACCGGCGTAGACCCGGCCCATGGCCCGAAGTCCTTTAGCGGGCGGACTCTCGTACCAGCCGCCGGCCCAAGCGTCGTCGGCAGTGAGGGCGGCCTTCACCCCCTCCAGGAAGACGAAGTTGTGCCGCGAGGTCTTGGCCGATCCGCAGATGGGAACGATGCGTTCCACCATGTCGGGAAACAGGCTGCCCCACTGGTAGGTCTGCTGGCCGCCCATGGACCAGCCGGTGACCATGGCGATTCTTTCTATCCCGAACTGCTCTGTGACCAAGCGGTGCTGGGACATGACGTTATCGTATAGGGTCACGCCGGGAAACCGTGCCCGGCCGTAAGGACCAGGGGTGTTGCTGGGCGACGACGACAAACTGTTGCCCAGCATGTTGGGCACAACAATGAAATACTTCTCGGGATCCAAGGCGCGGCCCGGTCGGATCACCGCCTCATTCTGGTAGTGCTGTCCACCGTAGAACGTTGGAAACACTATCACGTTGTCCTTCGCCGCGTTCAACTCCCCGTAGGTCTCATACGCCAACCAAGCCCCCCGCAGCGTAGCGCCGGACTGGAGGACGAGATCGCCGAGGTGAAAGATTTGGTAGTCAAGCATTGTGTTGCTCCTTCCGTTTACGTTCTATTCTACGGGATGATGTTGCTGCCGCAAGCGATGGTAGAATGTTGTGAACTAGCTGGAGGCCGACGAGGGGAACTACTTTGCACATAATAGGCTTTGGATGCAACCAGGTACCTCCGGTGAAATACCTGCGCTTTGACTGCGACGAACGGGTTAACCTTTTCGTCGGCCCCAACGCCTCCGGCAAGACCACCATCCTGCGGGCAATAAAAGGTTCGTATTCCGAGAGCCGGGAAAATACTCCAGTATCCGGTGGCATTGAGTTCACTAATTCCCTGGGCAACAATGCGTACTTCTATATGGAGGCGAGCGACGACTGGCCGCGCGATCCCTCCATTGCATACCCATACAATTCAGAGGCAGTCATTTGGGACTCGGTGCCGCTTCTGTACGTCCCGGCGACCCGAACCAATCTGCCCGGCCAAGACGTTTTCGGCCGTGGTGAATATGGGTTGGAACACTACGATACGGATGCCCCCCTGAAGCGCCTGTTTGAGACCGACTCCGGCATCTTCGATGGCTCATACGTGCAGATAGCAATCGACTGGTTGGTGGAGGGCTTGACTTCCGACCCACGCCGACGCACTCAATTGAGGAGGGCGGTGGAAGCGGGTTACTCGTGCGCCAGGGACATTTGCCATGAAGTAATTTACGACGAAGGCCCCCACACGTTCGTAGAACTTGTAGAATTTGATGATGACGAGGAACCCACGACGCAAAAGTTTCCCCACTTTGGAATGGGCGTCGTCACCAGCGATGATATCCTTGGCGAACCATTGTACGCGGGGGTTCTAAGTTCTGGGACCCAAGGCACTCTGTTATGGATATGGGCTCTAGCACTAAAAATAGTCAACCATTATGGCTGGACGCCGGGTTGGGAAGAAAAACCTGCAATTCTGTTGATAGACGAGATCGAAAACCACCTGCACCCGACCTGGCAGCGCCGTGTTATACCGTCGTTGCTCAAGCATTTCCCAGGATTGCAGATATTCGCAACCACCCACTCGCCTTTCGTAGTAGCCGGGCGAGAAGCCGGGCAGGTGCACTTGCTGAAGCGGGACGAGAACGGCGCCGTCACCGCCACGACCAACACCGAAAACGTCATGGGCTGGACGGCCGACGAAATCCTCCGCACGATGCTGGGCGTGGACGACCCAACCGACGAGCGGACCGCCGCCGCCGCCCGCGAGTTGCGCCAACTACGCAACGGTGGGCCGAGAGATACGGAAAACGCAGAGGAGCAGCGCCAAGTGCGAATGGGTGAACTGCGAAAGCTAGTCGACCGGGACCTGTTGGCAGGGGGCCCGATGGCGGCGCAGCGCGAGTTGTTCGAGCAGCAATTCGCCCAAACCCTAAAAAAATACCAGCAGTCCCAAGACCTCAACCAAGAGAACGGTTAACCATTCACTCGGTACAACGATCTCCAGAGCCGGAATTCCTTGGCCATATCCGGGCCACGCACGGCCGTTACGACGATCTCGACGCTTCAGACAGAGTACGTATACGCGGTGCCCTTTCTCACGATTTCGGAGGAATCTGCGCCTACTGTGAGCGGGCCTGCCAGCCACTGGCCGGTCCAGGCAACCCAGCCGGCGAAGAAACCATCGACCATTTCCGTCCACGTAGCCGGTTTCCAGCCTGTTGGCTCGACTGGGTTAACTTGGTCTATGCTTGCCGCAGATGCAACAAGACTAAAAGCGATAGTTGGCCCGGTTACGACGATTCCCTGATAGATGAAATATTAGGCGCTGAAGACTCCAGGTACCGGCCCGTCTCCGAATACGTCAACCCAAACGAAGCCGACGGCCAACGGCCAGCATCCGAATTCTTTGAATTCGACGCTGACACCGGCGAGATGAGGCCGGCCCAACACCTGAGCTCGCGGGATTGGTCGGTAGCCCGCAGAACGATCCGTGACATTGATTTGAACGACAGTGGTCGGGGCGAATACGAACCTGGCCACCTGTGGAGACTCCGCCGCAATCAGCGAGACCTACTACTACAACAACTTAACCTCTTGGAAGACAACGACTTGAAGGCCAGAATTTTGTTTAACTTTACGTTGCCTGACAGTCCCTTCTCCGGGTTTATCTCCGCTTGTCTGAAGAATTATCGTTGATGCCGGACTCTTTCACCGGAATAATCCTGGCCCGGCGTCAGTTACGAAGATACCTGGTGATTTGACTACCGGGCGGGGCGGCTCTTAGACTGCCATCGCCCACACCGCGTATAGTCCAACGGGTATAGTCCCTCGGCGGGAGGAGAACGGATATGGTCAGCGAGCCCGTGAATCTCTTCGAATATGAAGAGGTCGCTAAACAGAAGCTTAAACAGGGCCCATACGATTTCATCGCGGGCGCCGCAACCGACGAAATTACCCTACGGCGCACCCGGGCCGTCTTGGACTCCATCATGTTGCGGCCTCGGATGATGGTGGACATCAGCCAACGGGACACAGGAACCACAGTATTGGGGCAACGGATCGACCTTCCGGTGATGCTGGACCCCGCAGGCGATCACAACGCCGCCCACCAAGACGCCGAGTTGGCTAGCGTCAAGGCCGCTGGCGCCGCCGGTACGGTGATGGTGCTCAGTTCCCACGCCTCTCGGACCCTTGAAGAAGTCTCGCAAGCGGCCACCGGGCCCATCTGGTTTCAGCAGTACCTCTTCAGAGACCGCGGTATGACCCTGGAGATGGCGTCAAGGGCCGAGGAAGCAGGCTACACCGCCCTGTGCATCACGGTGGATGCCAAGACCAAGCCAAAGCGGGAACGCAATATTCGGAACGACTACCGGGGCGGCCCTTCCCCAAACTATGCCCACATCGACGTGGACCTGAACGCCCATTCCTGGAAGTTCGCCGCCGATGCTCCCGCCGGACCGATGGACATTCGCGACCCAGCCGCCACCTGGGACGACGTAAGTTGGCTGGCCGCCAACACTCGACTGCCAGTGGTGATCAAGGGAATAATGATCGGGGAGGACGGCCGGCACGCCGCAGACCACGGAGCCAAGGCCGTGATCGTGTCCAACCACGGCGCTCGCTACCTGGACACCACATTTACCACCATCGAGGTATTGCCCGAGGTGGTGGAAGCGGTAAACGGGGACATCGAAGTGTACGTGGACGGCGGTATCCGCCGCGGCACCGACATCGTCAAGGCTCTGGCGTTGGGGGCTAAGGCAGTGCTGATCGGCCGGCCTATATTCTGGGGCTTGGCCGTCGATGGCGAGGCCGGAGTTACGGCGGTGCTCTCAATGCTCCGGGACGAACTGGACGCCACCATGGCGATGTGCGGACGCCCCACTGTCGATAGCATCGACCGGAAAATTCTGGGGACAGTATCGCCGCTACTGGGCATGTTTCCAGTGGACTACCGCTCCTAGCAGGCTTCACCCGTGGCATAAACAGGTGATTCCGGTCCTCGGGACCGGGATGAAAGAGTAACGAAACGAGGAGGGAACCAATGGCTACAGTCGGCACAGGCCGCTATACCTACAGCCTGGTAGAGAATTGGGCCAAGCTGCCGCCGGGCGAGACCTTGGGCATGGTAAGCGCTATCGCCACCGACTCCCAGGACCGGGTCTACGCCTTCCAACGGAAAGAGCCGCCGGTGATGATCTTCGATCGGGACGGCAACGTCCAGGATTCCTGGGGAAACGGTTCGTTTGTGTTCGCCCACGGCTTCTACATCGAAGACGACGTGGTTTACGTTACCGACCGCGACACCTCGGTCTGCATTATGTATACCCTGGATGGCAAGCCGATTCAGATGCTGGGACGCCACGGCCGCCACTCTGACACCGGGTGCGAAAACCCGGGCGATCTGGTGCCCCGAGCCGCTGGTCCATTCAACTACCCCAGCGAACTGGTCCCGTCGCCTTCCGGCGACCTTTACGTGTCCGACGGCTACCGCAACTCGCGGGTCCACCGCTTCAGCTCCGAGGGAGAACTGAAGCAGTCTTGGGGAGAGCCCGGCAAAGCCGGACCCAACCATTTCCATTTGCCCCACAGCCTCTTGGTCGACGGCGATCGGGTCATCGTTTGCGACCGTGAGAACCACCGGATCCAATTATTCTCCTTGGACGGCGAGTTTCTTGGAGTCTGGGATGACATCCAGCGGCCCATGGACATCTCCAAGGACCCGGAAGGGAATTACTTGGTCAGCGAAGGGCAGGTCGACAGCGCCGCCCGCATCAGCATCCTGGATAATTCCGGCAGCGTCCTCTCCCGTTTCGAATGCCGTGGATCGGGCCACGGCAGTTGGATCGATTCCAGGGGCGACATCTACCTGGCCGGCCTTACCGGCGCTATCGACAAATACGTGAGACAGGCGTAGAGGCCTGGAATCGCCCCCGGCGCATCGGCCGCAGGAGGACCGGTTGGAACCAGCAAAACGTAGACTGGAACGGATCATGGAATCGCTGTCCGACTCCGAGTGGCGGGACGCGAAAATCCTGGACCACCACGAAGAGTCCCGGATACTCTACACGCTGCTGGTCACCAGCGTGGCCGACGGCAAACTCTACTATTACGAAGAGCAGGACGATAAGTTCAGGAAATTGAACCTGTAGCGGGCAGCCGGAACATCGGAGTAGGCCGCGGCACGCCGGACCGCTCATCGTGTATCCCACAGTTAGGAGGAAAAGGACATGGCCAGCAGTATGGTCCGCTTGACCGAGCTGTCTCACTGCGCCGGTTGAGCCGCCAAGCTTAGCCAGCAGGACCTGGTCAAGGTCCTAAGCCAGTTGCCGCTGGCGACCCATCCCGACCTCCTGGTCGGCGCCGGCACCGGAGACGACGCCGCCGTCTACCGGCTGGACGATAAGACCGCGCTGGTGGTGACGGTCGACTTCTTTACGCCCATTACCGACGACCCCTATGAGTTCGGCCTAGTTGCGGCTGCCAATTCCCTGAGCGACGTTTACGCGATGGGCGGCCGCCCCCTCATTGCCCTGAACGTGGTAGGGTTTCCGGTCAATTTAGTTGACGCTATGCTGCCCCAGGTTTTGCGTGGCGGATACGACAAGGCCGCCGAGGCTGGCTGTCTTATCGTCGGCGGTCATACCGTGGACGACGAAGAGCCCAAGTACGGTCTGTCCGTCGTCGGCTTGGTGGAGCCGGGCCGCGAGGTCTCTAACGCCAACGCCAAGCCTGGAGACCGCTTGGTCCTGACCAAACCCATCGGCACCGGCATAATCACAACCGCCGCCAAGGCCGGGACCGCCCCGGCGGATGCGCTGCGGACCGCCGTCGACACCATGGCGGCCCTGAACCGGGGCGCGTCGGAAGCGATGATAAAGGTGGGCGTCAATTCCTGCACCGACGTTACCGGGTTCGGGCTGATGGGCCACCTCAGTTCCATGGTCCGCGGCAGCGGCGTGGGCGCGGTCCTTCGCCTGGGTGAGGTGCCGGTCCTACCGGGAGCTCGGGAGTTGCTTGCCGACGGCACGGCGCCGGGCGGCACCCACCGCAACCTGAGCAGCGTTGACGGGTTCGTGGACTGGGACGACAGCCTAACCGACCAAGACCGGCTCTTGCTCTGCGATGCCCAGACTTCCGGCGGACTGTTGATATCGGTCCCGCCGGACCGTTTGGAAGCACTGCTTTCCGAGCTCCGGTGGGCCGCAACACCTGCGGCCGCCGTCGTCGGCGAAATCACGGAAGGGCCTTCGGGCCGTATCCGGGTCTCAGGCTAGATAGCCCGGCCGCCCGTTTGACCCGGTTTGACATAGAAATCGGCGATAATTAACATGAAAAACCGTGAGCCCGGGCCGGGCCGTAACCCACGAAACCAACGAACGAGGTAGCACGTGAAGCGCCCTGATCGAGTAAAGACCGCCCCCAACCAGGGATTTGGTGACCGGGTGCCTCCCGGACAGTTCGTAACCGCCAAGTTCCCGGTGCTGACCTATGGTCGGGAACCCAAGATCGACATCAAGGCTTGGACCATCCGGGTATTCGGACTGGTTGAGCACGAAATCACCTTGGACTGGGAGCAGTTCGCAGGGTTGCCGCAGCGCTCCGTCGACGCCGATTTTCACTGTGTTACCCAATGGAGCGCACTGGACCAGACCTGGGAGGGCGTAACCGTCGCCGATCTTATCGCCCCAGCCGGACCGTTGCCAGACGCCGGGTACGTGATGGCCCACTGCTACGGCGGTTATAGCACCAACCTGCCGTTGGATATCGCCCTGACAGAGGGACTGCTGGCCCACCGGCAGGGCGGTGAGCCCATCGGTAAGAGCCACGGCTGGCCCCTGCGCTTGGTGATCCCCAGCCTCTACGGCTGGAAGAGCGCCAAGTGGGTCAACGGGATAGAGTTGATGGCCGAAGACGCCCCCGGGTTCTGGGAGCAACGCGGATATAACAATAACGGCGACCCGTGGAAAGAAGAACGTTTCTGGCCGGAATTGACCCGCTAATAGCAGCTGCCGGCCAACCCGGCATGACCATCACCTCGAGGCGGAGCCAGTTTACCGCAGAGGGCACAGAGACCGCAGAGTTGTTAATCCTTCCTCCCTCAACTTGCCCATCCCGGCGGAGGGTTAGACGAGTTGTCGCGTGAAGGGCCGCTACTCCGGGTCGCGCAGGTGGGGGAACATGGCGAGGGGGGTCGCGGCCAGCAGGCCGGCGTCCACGGGAAGGGTAACGCCGGACACCCAGCGGGACTCATCGGAAGCCAAGAACAGCGCGGCATAGGCCACGTCCCAGGATGTGCCCTCGATGCCCAAGGGGCCAGCACGGCGCCGCAGGTCGAGCATCTCTGTAGAGGTATGCCGGGCGACCATGGGACTGTGGACATGGCCCGGCGCGATGCAATTGACTCGTATGTTATCGCGGCCGTAATGGACCGCCATAGAGTTGCTCAGGCCGATTATGCCGGCCTTGGAAGCGGCGTAGGGGTGGCTGGGTCTCCCACTCCCGGCGCGCAACCCCACGATAGAGGACAGGTTGATGATGGAGCCGCCGCCGGCCGCCGTCATCTGGGGAATAGCGTGTTTGCTGGTCAGCATCACGCTCTTGAGATTCACGTCCATCACGGTGTCCCAGAATTCTTCGTCAACGTCGGTGACCGAGCCCGGACCGCTGATGCCGACGTTGTTCACCAAGACGTTGACGTTCCCGTAGCGTGAGCGGGCGGCCTCGGCCATTCCCTGGCAGTCGGCGTTGCTGGTCACGTCGCCCGCGAATATCGAGGCCTCCCCGCCTTCCTCTTTGATGGTGGCCAGGGTTATTTCGGCGTTCCTCTGGTCCCGGTCAACCAACAATACACGGGCGCCCTGCCTTGCGAACAGGACTGATATTGCCTGCCCGATGCCAACGAAGTCACCGATGCCGGTGGCGCCGGCCCCGGTGACGATAGCTACCTTGTCCTGTAACCTGGAACCTTCTTCGGCCACCTCGTTTCCCTCTCAACCGTGAAATCGCCTAGGGCCTGTGCCTTCCAGCAGCATGCGGGCAACCCAGTCCGCGCCCCGCCGTACCGGGGCTAGTTTGGCTGCTGAGAGCGCCGAGGTCGCAGAGTTACAGTCACCTGTCGGTGCTCTCTGGGTCTTGTATCATCCGGGTTGCGAGTTGGTTCAACTCTCCTGTCCGTATTGCCAGGTTGTCGCCGAGCCGGACCTGGACGGACACCCGAGTTTCGGCTACCCGGAGCCCCATTACCACCGGTATCGCCGCGAGCCCCAGGCCGGTAGCGGCCAGCGCCGCTCCCAGTGTGTTGTACGCCGTAGCTCGCGCCAGTCGGTTTCGCCCGCTCCGGACCGTTTCACGGAGCGTAGCCTGGCCCGAAATGTACCGTTTCCCGTCTACAACTACGATCACCAACGCGGACGAAAGGGGAATAACGTCCACGCCAAACTCTGCTGCGGTTTGAAGAGTGTCCTCAATTTGACTCTCGGATAGCTCCGTAAGCTGGGCCTCTGTCGTCTCTTCCAGCCCAGCGTTGGATATACCGGTGCCAAGAATCTCGTCCGACGAGTCGTCGATCTCGCCCGGCACGGCGACTCTAATATTCGGGTTCTTCGACAAAGCGGTCCGTACATACGACATTGATTCGGTTGCCTTTAGTTGCAAGTGCTCGACGGTCTCGCCGTTCCGGTCGAATATTTCGAGGTCCCATCCCTGCTGAGTCGGGGATTGGGCCAACTTCGCGACTTGATCGGATTCCAGCTGCAGTTCGCCTAGAGACTCTCCGGCATTTAACTTGTCTTCCACCAGAACCTCAAAATATTTGCCCTTTACCCCGTTGACGAAGCCGCCAATTTCTTCGGCACTTCTCCCGGCCAGCGACGCTGGGTCAACGTTCGGGTATTGCAACTCGAACGCTCTATCCAATAGCGGGTCTGAGCCCGGTTCCAGGCCCAAGTTGATGAGTCGGTCGGCGTTCAACTCGACGGGAATGGCGGCGAGTTCCAGGATCTCGCGTTCGTTGCGGTGGCGGTATTGTTCCGCCAGAGCTAGCAGCGCCGTCGGTTCCTGAGGAGGATAGCCGTCGGCGACGTCGGTGAGTGGGCTGTTGGACGTCACGGCCTGCTCAAATGCTACTGGAATCGCTTGCGGACTGGCTGGCCATCGCTCTCTCCAACGCCGCCAACCGTCCGGCCATTTCCGTGTGAGACTCGCGTATCTCGTTGACGGCCTCTTCCAAACGGGCCAGCAACTCGTGCATTTCAGCCTGGTCGCGGTGCAGGCCAAGGGCCACTCGGGTCACCGCGTCGGTGAATTCGTCGAACCTGCGAACGTCGGCGCCGGTCAAGACTTCGCCGGAGCGTTGCAACCCCTGCTGGGCCGAGTTCAACTGCTCGGCCATGCCCCCGCGCTCCGCCGCCTCCGTGATCATTTCGCCGGAACGCTGAAGGCCTTGGCGACCGGCTTTCCGGCCGCGTTCGATGCCCCCGGTAAATAGCGACCTGAGTCCTGGTGGTTGGCGGTCTTCATCCTCGGATGCCATCTCTCTCCTTCGGGTTCCGCTCTAGCGCCATTGGCTCTGAAGGACAGGACTGCCGAGTCTCGGCGCGCACCCTAGTCCACCCTGCCATCAAGCAACAGCCTCGCCACCTGGGGGGCCAGTGCCCGGACCCGTTCGTCCAAGCCGGCGGCGCCCACGTTGGTGATGGGATGGGGGCAGACCAAGTAGGGAAACTCCGGCACTCCCATCAGGCGAGTGTAAGCTTGGGCGGTGTTTACGAACACGCTGGTAATGATAGTGGCCGTGGGAAGCCCCTGTTGCTCCAGAGTAATTCCGTCGTGCAAACTGCCCGACGAGCAACCCCCTCAATCACCAATGCCGGTAATGACCAGGTCCACGCCGTGAATTTGGGCCATCACTTCCGGCTTGGGAGGCAGGGAAGCGGAATGCTTCCTTAGGTAAATGACCTCAGCGAACTCGTACTCGTCGTTCAATAGGGCCGCGATACCCCGGAGGATAACGTCCGAGTTGGCCTTGGAGTTGTCCAGCAGGCCGATCCGTTTGCCCCGCAGGTCGGCGGGCCGGGGCGACAATGACCATGCTGACCGGCCGGGGTCGGCGCCGGTGGGGTCGACCAATCTCATTGAAGTAGTAGTCATGTTCATTCCCCCTGTCCGGTTGTCGAGTTTATCTTTCGACGATAAACCAGGATAAATTCCGTATGAACCCATCTGCCGAGGCGATAATCCCGGTGGGCAACAATTTGCCGGATTCTAATTGGGTTGCTCGATGGGCACCGTGACCGCCCGGACTCCATGATAGTTCATTATAAGCTCGCTGTAGATGCCGCTGTCGCCGCCCGCCTTGACGATCAGGATGTCTTCGGGGCGGGCCGCCGCCGTTATCCGGGTGGACTCGTCCTCAGGCGTAACCGCGCCGTTAACTGCCCCCAAACGTTTCATCTGGGCCCGGCTGCGCCAAGCCCGCTCCCAGACGTATTCCTGAATGCGCCCACGGTCCCAGCCCTGCCGGCCCAGCATCTCGGCGTGCCAATGGCCCACGACCCAAAACCAAGGGGAGTCGTTCAAGTAGATGCCAAGGCCGTGGGAAGCCATCGCGTCGGCGGTGGCGTCCATGATGCTTTCGGCGGCGGTGCCATAGCGGTTGCCCAGCATCTCGGGGTCTTGGATGGTGGCAACCGTCACTGTAGATTCATCGGCCTTGAAGCCCCGGGAGACGTGGAACGGCTCCCAGGGGCTGTTCTCCTCGTCCTCTCCGAAACAGACCCCAAACTTGGTCAGGGCGCCCATGCAGCCCCGGTCCAACACGTTGGGACGTTGCTCGAACACATTTATCAGAATCAAGCGAATGGCGCGTCCAATGGTGGAGTTGGCCCGGTGGCCGGGGCTGAGCAGATTGCCGCCGCAGTTGAGCTCGATCTGCCGGCGTATCGGGCCGTTGACCAGTACCAGAATACCCGGCGAGTTGGTGGCGGCCGACGCCTCGTGGATGCAATTCGGGTCGTACTCGAACATCGCCCGCATCACGGCCAAGACCACCGGGAAATACTCCGGCAAACAGCCGGCCATCACCGCGTTGGCCGCCGCCTGCTCGGCGGTCAGAGTACGGCGTCGGACGGGAACCTCACCCAGCATCCGGTCCGGCTCCAAACCGACATACTCCAGCATAACCGCCACCTTCTCCACGGTCGGCGGCGCCACCGGAAGGCCATCGGTCCAGCCCCGGCGGTAGCATTCCTCAACGGCGTCCACGCCAGTGACTTCGTGGACCGGCGCCCGGTTGACGCCGGTCATGACCGCGCCTGCACGAGCGCGCCGATTTCGTCGGCGGCCAGCTTGGCCCGATGGGCGGCGACGTCGATGCCGTAGAGGCGGGCGATGTTCTCGCCCATGATCTTGCGCTTTATCGCCGGGGTCAGTTCAACGCCGAACTCTTCCTGGATGTCGCCGGGCAACTGGAAGTCCATGAACCGGTCGATGATCCACTTGGGGCTCCAGATGGCGTAGTCGGTACCGAAGAGGATACGGTCCTCGCCCAGCCAGAAGAGCAGGTTGGCCATGATCTCGGCGAAGTACTTGGGCCGGGCGTTGATGAACGCCATGGCCACCGAGGTCCCGGCGTAGACGTTGGGTTCCTGGGTGGCGATCCAGCAGAAATCGTCCAACCGGGGCAGCCCCACGTGTTCGACGATGAAGTTCAGGTTGGGGAAATCGGTAGCGGCATAATCGACGTCGTTAACGTCGAAAGCGTCTTTGCTCAGAGGGTAGATGGTGGGCCCCTTGTGTACGTGTACGTTCTTGATGCCGGATTCTTGGGCCAACTCCAGGTACTTGTAGGCCCAGGGGTCGTTAAGCCGCCAGCCTTTGGACTCTCCCCGCCACTCCGCGGTGTAGAGCTTGAGGCCCTGAATGGGGTATCCCGCCATCATCTCGCGGAATTTGTCCAACCCCGCCTCCTCGTCCCGGGGGTCGAAAGACCCGCAGAGGACAAAACGGTCGGGGTGCTTTTGTTTGATCACGTTGTTCTTCTGGTGGGTGTTAAACCCGGTCTTGAAGAACTCGTACAGGTAGGTGGAATTCAGCACCGCGACATCGACGTAACCGTCGATAAAGAGGTCGTTGACCAAGGCCTCCTCGCCGTAGTTGCAGTACTTGTCGAAGCTCCAAACGTAGTCGGCTGGCGACAGGGCGGAATGATAATCGTAGAAGCACTGGATCCAGGCACGTCCATAGTCGTTCCGGTGGTTATCGGGCCCAGCGTCCCAGAAGTGCATGTGCCCGTCCACCACGAAGATATCTTCGCCATTTACTGAGTACATCGAGTTGCCTCCTTCGCACGGCAGATCTGGTCCAAGCGGCCCAGGGGCGATGTCAAGCCGTTATCTCCGGAATAGTAGATGACCGCCGGGCCTGCAAAAGGGCGGTACAAAGTGCGCCGTTGGCTTCCATCGCCAAGCGGGTGGTGCGGGCGCGGAGATAGTACGTCTCCAACTCCGCCGCCGGTATGGGCTCCCCGGTGGCATCGACGATCAGGGACGCATGGTCCGAGCCGTCCAGTCCCAGTTCGCGCCGCCGTTCCAGGTAGCGCTGGCCGGTCCGCAATTCGCCGACGGGCCTTACCGATCCGTCGTTGCTGGCAACGGTGCAGCCGGAGCCCTCGAACCTCAAGTCCGCCACCCGCAGCGACGCGATTTCACTGAAGGACAGTCCCGATTGCTTCAACGCCCGTAACAGCTTTTCCTGCCTGGTGAAAAATCCTTTGCGCAGGAACAGTTGACGTATATCTTCGATAGAATCGGGGTTGCCGGAATCACGTCCGTCCTCTGGAAAAGCGTCGGCAAAAGTCATTCCCGGCGCGGTCCCCGCTTCGATTGCGGCGCCAGCGAAATGTTGGAGCAGCCGTACCCTGACCCCGGCGACGCCGTCCACCTCGGAGAGTTCTCTCTGAATATCGGACGCCATCAGGTAGGAGAAGTTGGCGGCGCACCAGTAGGTGGGCAGCCGCAACTCGACGGTCAGCGTTCCCGCGTCCTCCCCCGAATCCTCTCCATGAATGCTGACTACGAATCCCAAAGCCAAGACCGACTCGTCCAACTCCGGGTCCAGCACCCGTTCCAGCCGGCGCAGCACGTCGTCGGCGTCAATACCGGACGGCAGCCGTATTTCAGGAAGCTGGGTCACGGCGCGGTTAGCCCTTCGTAGGTGTCGGGGCGGCGGTCCCGGTAGAACTGCCAGGTGGCTCGCACCTCGGCGATCTGGTCCAAGTCCAACGCGGCCACGATGACCTCGTCTTTGTCGCGGGAGCCTTGGGCGACGATCTGGCCCCTGGGATCGCAAAAGTAGCTGCTGCCGTAGAATTCGCCGATCTCCCAGGGCGGTTCCACCCCCACCCTGTTGATCGCGCCGACGAAGTAGCCGTTGGCCACAGCGTGGGCTGGTTGCTCCAACTTCCACAGGTATTCCGACAGCCCGGACACGGTAGCCGATGGGTTAAAAACTATCTCAGCGCCAGCCAGTCCCAGGGCCCGGGCTCCCTCGGGGAAGTGACGGTCGTAGCAGATGTAGACTCCGATTTTGCCCTTGCTGGTATCGAACACCGGGTAGCCCAGGTTGCCGGGCCGGAAGTAGAACTTCTCCCAAAATCCCGGCTCAAGATGTGGGATGTGGGTCTTGCGGTACTTGCCCAGGTAGCTGCCGTCGGAGTCCAGCACCGCCGCCGTATTGTAGAAGACCCCCGGCATCTCCTCCTCGTACACCGGGACCACCATGACCATGCGGTGCTTCCTAGCCAACTCCTGCATCAACCGCACCGTGGGCCCGCCGGGCACCGGTTCCACCAATTGATACCACTTGGCGTCCTGCTCGGCCGGAAAGTAGGGGCCGTAGAATAACTCTTGGAGGCACAGCACCTCGACGCCCCGAAGGGCCGCTTCCTCGATGAGCGCGACGTGTTTCTCCAGCATGAAGTCCTTCAACGGCTCCAGTTCCCGCGGCGCCCCGTTATCGGCAGCCGCAGTGGCTTGAATCAGTCCGGCGTGGACGAGCCTGGGCATATTACGACCCTCCTGACGAGACACCCAATTCATTCGGATACCGTATACGGCTCATACCGAAACGAACTCCTTGATGGCGCCGAAGTATTCCCGCCTTCCCCGGTAGAGGAGGTCGTTGTGGCCGGCGCCGGGAATGGTGAGCAGGCGTTTGTTGGGTGACGGAAAGCTCTCGTACATGGCGATGGCCTGCTCGACCGGGGCCAGTTGGTCCAACTCGCCGTGTATGACCAAAGGCGGGATGGTGATGGAGGCTACTTTGGCGCGATATTCGGCCTCCAGGGCTTGGGCTAGTTCGGGTTCCAGTCCATAGGTGAAGTTGCCCAGGATGGGACGGCCGCTTTCAATGATCACCCCCTGCAGCCGGTCTCCGCAGTTGGCTGAAAGCTCGAAGGCCGCGTGGCGCCCCATGGAACGGCCCATGACGAACATTGGGCCTGTATAGTCCCGCTCCTCCAGCAAACTCGAGGCGTAGTCCAACACCTTCGCGGAATCGGCGAGCATGGCGGTGAACGACGGGAATCCGTCGCTACGGCCGTAACCCCGGTAGTCGGCCACCAAGAAGTTGACTCCGATTTGGTTGTACAGAGGCGCGATGTTGTCGTAGTCCGGGGCCGTCTCTCCGTTGCCGTAGAAGAAGAGGATGGTTGGTTGTGCGGTCCCTGCTGGAAAGAAGCGGCCCGAAACCATAATACCATCGGCCACGGGAATACTAATGTCTTCGGCCCCCGCAGGCGTTGCCGTCCAGCCTTTCCGGGGGTAGAAGGAGTTCATTGAAATCGCCGGTTGGTCCAACACCGCGAAGTCAACAGCCGGCATATCGCTCAATCTCCGGTGTTTGTGGTGGTTACGGGTCCGCTACAGGTCAGTTAATCGAAGAATCCTGAATCGAAGTTGCTCTTGATGGTCCCGGCAACCAGCTCGGGCCGCTGGACGGGCACGTCATGGATGCTGTCCTCCATCCATACGGTCTTGCTTCTGGGGAGGGAGTCGGCTGCAGCAGCGACGGTCTCGGCCCTCAGGAGGCTGCGTGATTCAGCCTCCGGCCCGCTCTGCCGGGCCGGCATGATCAGTACCGGGCAGTCGACCTTGGGGTAGAGGGCCAGGGGATGGTGCTCCCACAGAGCTTCGATGATCCGAATGTGATTGTCGCGGCTCAGCTTGGCCCGGATGGAACCGTCGTCTAACGTCTGGAAATTGGCTAGCACCATGGCCTCGAAGGCGGGCCCCAGTTCCTCGGTGCGGGGCCGCAGACGCTCCCGAAACTCCTCCATCTTTACGCCGGTGAAGACCGGGGGCGACATCTGCTCACGGGCCTCGTCCAAGGACTGGTACCGGGAGGATGGCTCGATCATCCCGCCGTCGATGAAACACAGACCCCGGGCCAAACCGGGATGGGCCACCGCCAACTCCAATGCTACGTCGCCGCCCCATGAGTGGCCGACCACAATGGGGTTGTTCAGGGCCTTCGCCTTAATCACACCGGCCGCGTCATTGGCGACGCTGGCGAAATCGTAACCGTGGTCCGGTTTGGCGCTGTCGCCGTGACCCCGCTGGTCCATGGCCAGCACCGCGAAGTCTTCAGCCAGCAGGGGTCCGACCAGGCTCCAGATATGGCTGGTAGACGCCAGTCCGTGGAGCAGGAGCACCGGCTGCCCGGCCCCACCCCATTCCTGGCAGTGAAAACTGAGACCGTCGATTGTTACCCATTCGTCCCGATGGGCTTGGGGCATGGTCAATTCCTGGTGAATGATGGGCCCGGATGACCCGGATGACAATGTGAGGATGCCAAGGCTCCAGTCGAACCTAATATAGGGGCTGTCCGCTTTTCGCGCAACGAGCCCGGCGAGTTGTTATCATGGTGACTGCCGGCGACGGGGCCGGTCCGGGATTTCAATAGGGTTTCGGCCGGACCACTCCCGGGAAGTCAGGGTAAATCAATGGTCCAGAACAAGCGATTGGTCATGGTCGGCCGGGAACCCCGTGCCGTAGACCTTGTAACCCGGCTCTTGGAGGGCGCGGGTTACATCGTGACCAGCACCACCAACGATGGCGTGGCGATCGACATGGTGGGGAGTTCCGACTATGCCGCCCTGCTAATCGGCGGCGATGTGCCGCAGGCCGACCGACGATACGTTGCGACGGAGGCGCGCCGGCGCAACCCATCTTTAACCGTTCTGACTATCAACAGTCCGCGGTCGGTGTTGACCCAACTCAGCCAAGCGCTTCCGGGCTGACCTGGGCGGGAGGATTCTCCACAGAGTCTACATTTTTGGCCCCCTCCCAAGCCCTCCCCCAACGTTTGGGGAGGGAAGAATGGTCGCCAGAGAAGGGGAAACCAAAAAACTCTGCGCCCTCTGCGCTCTTCGTATTGAATCGTCTCTTGGCTAAGGAAGCTCTGAATAAGTCCCTTCCCCCGCGACGGGGGAAGGTTAGGATGGGGGTGACCCCGCTTATTGGATAGCTGAAGCCCTTAAGCTCCCCACCAAGATTTCGGTTTCCGTTGCAATTCCGAGCGCTTTTTCAGAGGTTTCCTAGCTTTCGTAGGCGTAGCTGTAGCTGGGGCTGGTGACCCGGCCGCCGTCGACGATCAGGTAGTCCCGGTCGATGGGCGTTCCCGCCAAGAAACTTTCCAAGCAGACTCGGACGCCGTCGGAGTACCGTTTTTGGGCCTCCAGGGTCGTCCCTGAAACGTGGGGAGTCATGGCGTGGTTGGGCATGGAACGCCAAGGGTGGTCGGCGGGGGCCGGTTGGGGATACCAAACGTCGCCGGCGTAACCCGCCAGATGCCCAGCCTCCATCACCTCCGCCAGCGCGTCAGCGTCGACAATTCTGCCGCGGGCCGTGTTCACCAAGTACGCCCCCCGCTTCATGCTGTACAGCAGTTCCCGGTCGAACAGGCCCTGGGTCGTCGGAGTTAGGGGAATGTTGATGCTGACCACGTCGCTTTCCCGCACCAATGGCAGCAACGCCGCGTAGCGGGCGCCCAATACCTGTTCCTCGGCGGTGCTCAACCGCCGGTAATCGAAATAGCGAAGCTGGACGTCGAAGGGCTTGAGCCGGGCCGCCACCCGTTGGCCTATGCGGCCGAACCCCACTATTCCCACCGATTTGTCTTCCAGGTCGTGGGAGCGGGCGGCGACCTTGCCGATGTCCCAACCCCCGCCGATCACTTCCTGGTAAGAGGGGATGTAATTGCGCACCAAGGTCAATATTTGCATCACCACGTGCTCGGCGACGCTGACCACGTTGCTGCCGGTGATCTCGGCCACGGTGATATTCCGCTCGGCGGCGGCCGCTAGATCGAAATGGTCGCTGCCCACGCCGGCCGTCAGGAGCAGGCGAAGGTTGGGGGCCATTTCGATCCTTTCACGAGTGATGTAAGCGGGCCAAAAGGGTGTGGCGATCAGCACGTTAGTGGTTGCCAAGTGGCTTTCCAGTTCGGCGCCAGCGTCGGTTATGGCCACCAACTCGTGCCCCGCCGACTCCAGATAGTCCCGTAGACCGAGGGCGTTTTCGGCGCAGCCCAACAACTCCGGGGTTGTCGCGGCCGACGGGCCGCCCGGGTAGAGAACGGCTACGATTTTCATAGTTTCCTCCTCAATCGGTCCCGGCCCGTCGGCGGGCCACCCAGCTTCGAAAGTCCAGTCAATTCTACACCACGAAAGAGCGCAAACTCCCCCGTGAGTCAAGGAGGTTAAAGAGGTTTCGGGAGGGGTAGTTAAGTACCAAGCCCCGGCAGGTCTTTTTCCTCATACCCCCGGGGGTTACGATGCGGCCGCCTTGGACGTAGGAGGTGGAGTTGCCGATGACTACGATCGTTACCATATCAACCGATTCGGCTTGGCCGGCCAAGTGTTCCAAGTCCGTTACGACGACCCGCTGACCCTCACGGAAGGCGTCTGCCACGATGCCCACCGGAGTAGCGCCGTCGCGGTGTTTGAGGAGTATTTCCCTCGCTCTCAACAGGTGGTCCCGGCGCCGGCGGCTCCGAGGATTGTAGAGGGCCACCACGAAGTCGCCCAGGGCGGCGGCCTCCAATCGGGCGAGAATTTTCTCCCACGGGGTGAGGAGGTCGCTGAGGCTTATGGCGCAGAAGTCCTGCATCAGGGGTGAGCCCAAGATGGAGGCGGCCGCCTGCATGGCCGAAACGCCGGGGACCGTTTCCACTTCTGGGCCTGTCCCGTCCCAACCCCGCTGGCTGAGCACTCGAAAGACGGGACCGGCCATGCCGTAGATCCCGGCGTCGCCGGAGGAAACCACCGACACGGTCCGTCCTGCGTCGGCCATGGCCACCGCAGCCGTTGCCCGCTCCAATTCCTGCCCCAACTCCATGGCCACGGTTTCTTTCCCCTGCAACAACGGGGCGCTCTGCTCTATGTATGCCCGGTAGCCCACCACCACGTCGCTAAGGGCCAATGCGGCTGAAGCGGCCGGGGTCAGGTGTTGCGCATTGCCCGGGCCCAAGCCAACCAGGTATATCTTTCCCTTGGGTTCCTTCACGATGTGGCTCCCGGATAGGGACGCCGGGCTACGGCGATGGTGGCGCGGTCGGTATGGCGCCGCGGCACCAAGAGGCCCGCAGCCCCGGATGCCAGCAGGGCTGCCGGTTCGGCCACCCCCCAGACACCCACCAAGCTGTGTGCCCGCGGCGAGGGTACCGGCCTAATCTCGTCGGTTCCTGTAAGCGGCTCGGCGTAAACGGCGTTGAGTTCACTGCTGGAGAAGTCGACCAACGGCACTCCGTAGCGTTCCGCCAGTTGCTGGAGCCCCACCTCGTCTCGCTTGAGCTCGGCGGTGGCTATACAACCCAGGCTCCCCAGCGAAAGGGCTTCTTGTGCGAATGTCTCGGTCAACAGGGCGTCCAGTTCTTCCACCGCAACGCCTCGGCGGCACCCCATGCCGGCAATCAGGCTGGGCGGCCGGTAGAACACCGTGGCCTCGCTTCGAGCCGGCGCCGATTCCGCGACGGTCCGGTCGGTGATCAGAAGCGACGCATCGCACCGGGCGGCGTCCAACGCTTCCAGGGTGGGATATGGGGTTATGTTATCCGGCAGGGAGTCGCCCTCCGTCCACCACCCGGTCTCGCCGGTATCCTGGTAGACTCCAACGGGCCGATGGTCCACCACCGCGGCGCTGGCTCGGGTCACCGCCAGCGGGCCGGCTTCGATGCGCCAACCGAACTCTCGTCCCAGCAGGTCCACCGCCAAGGTACCGGAAAGCATGGGATGCCGAAGTGATCACGGCGGTCGCGCCCAGACAGTCGGCAACCTTGACGGCCAACTGGTCGGCCCCGCCCAAGTGGCCGGAGAGCAGGCTAACGCAGAACCTCCCGGCGTCGTCTACGCAAACTACCGCCGGGTCTTCGTACTTACTTTCCAGGCAGGGGGCCAAGAGGCGGACCGCGGCCCCGGCAGGCAAAAACAGGACCAGGCTGGGGTGCTCTCGAAACGCCCGCTGCACTACCGGCCGGACCGGAAGGTCGAAAGGCAACGCCGCTTCGCCCGCCTGGTAGTAGCGGCGCTCCAGCAACAGGGTAGGGGCGTGGTCCCCACGTTCGGCCAGCCTGTTGGCCAAAGACCGGCCCATCCGGGCGCCGTTGTGGGTCAAGGCGATAATAGCGGCGCCCGTTTCTGACTTGGAGTGTTGAGTTTGACTCACCATCGGGAGAACCGCCGGCTAACCCCGCGTTAAGACCGGGACGGGGCCGCTTTGCGGTAGCGGTGGGTGTAGGCGGCAGAGTACAGATGGGACGTAGCGGCGCCGTCCTCGCCGCCTTGGGTCTCCCCAAGCAGCTCCGGGTCGGCGGCATCCCCCACGATGATCAGCGCCTGCAAGGTGATCCTGGCGGCCCTCACCTTGGCGGCGATGTCGGCCAGCGTACCCCGGAGAACCAATTCATCCGGCCAAGTCACCCGGTAGACCACGGCCACCGGCGTGTCCTCGGAGTAACCGGCGGCGATCAGGTCGCGCACTATACGAGTCATTCTGGTGATGCTCAAGAATATGACCAGAGTACAGCCGTGGGAGGCGAGGTCCCGGAGTTGCTCGCCCGACGGCATGGCTACCCGACCCTCGGCGCGGGTCAGGATAACGGTCTGAGACCGCTCCGGGACGGTCAGCTCGGTCTTCAGGACCGCCGCCGCCGCAAAAGCGGAACTGACTCCGGGGACGATCTCGAAATCGACTCCTTCCCGTTCCAGAATTCGCATCTGCTCCAGCACGGCGCCGTAAATCGCTGGATCGCCGCTTTGGACCCGGGCCACCGTCTTTCCTTGCCGGACCGCCTCCAAGGTAACGGCCATAATCTGTTCCAGGTTCATTTCCTTGCTGCCGATGACCTCCGCGCCAGGCTTGGCGAAGTCCACCACCGAAGGGTGGACCAAGGAGTCGGCGTAGATCACCAAGTCCGCCGATTCGATGATACGCTTCGCCTTGAGAGTAAGAAGCTCCGGGTCCCCGGGGCCTCCGCCGATGATGAATACCTTGCCAGCGCCGTCGGTCATATCAGGTGTCCTCAAGTTTATCGGCCGGATCTTGCTGGTCCGGCCTGAGAATTAAAATGGAAAAATAGTCCAAGTCTTCGTCCGTGATTTGTTCAAGGTCCCGGACCACCTTTTCCCGGGCGGTGGTGGCCCGCCGGACGTAGGTCATTCGACCCTTGATCCCTTCAGCCTCCGGGCCGGTCAACTGCCGGACCAAGTGGCGGTTAACTTTCATCAGGACTACCGAGTCGAAATGCGCGGTAACCTCGGTCAGGTCATCGATACCGTACACCGCCGGCAGGACCGCCACCCTCTCCCGCTTGGCGCCCAGAGGCAGCCCCGCGCGTGCCGCCGCCGCCGTTACAGACGAGACGCCGGGAACGATACGTACCGTGGCGTCGGGGCAAATCTCCGCCACCCCGGCCGCGACGTAGGAAAACGTGCTGTAGAGCGTGGGGTCACCTTCGGTCAGAAAAGCCACGTCCTGTCCCATTTCCAACCGTTGGACCAGGGTCTTGGCCGTTTCCCGCCAAACTTCAGCGGCGCCCTCCGCGTTGTCGGTAGGGAACGGGGCCCGCAGTATTTCTTGTGCCGGGTCCAGGTATTCACGCACGATACCCAGGGCGATGCTGTCTCGCCGGTCCGACGCCTGGGGCACACAGATGACCGGTACCTGCCGCAAAACTCTTCTGGCTCGCAGGGTCAGCAGTTCCGGGTCCCCCGGACCAACACCAACGCCGTAAAGACAACCGAGGGCAGCGCGTTCGCCAACTTCCAAGTCCTCCATCGGGGCTCCGGCTAAATCCGCCGGTGACCGGAGACAACGAACACTGGGTTGAGGGACTCCAACCGCAGCCCGCCGCCGGGCATCGGTTTTCCTCGTGACGCGCTGATCATTGCCAAGTCCGTTTCCAGCCCCAATTCGGTCAGGCGGTGGTGGGACTGCGTGGCCCGCTCCAACACTGCCAAGTTCACCACCAAGCTGCCGCCCGGCCGCAACCGCACGGCGCAATAGTCCAATATCTCCGGGAGCCGCCCGCCGCCGCCGCCGACGAAAACGGAGTCAGGGTCGGGCAGGTCCTCCAGCGCTTGGGGCGCTTCCCCGGCAACCAAAGCCACGGCGGCGCCGCCCCAGCGGTCGATGTTGGCTTGGAGCAGCGGAATACTTTCGGCGTCTTTTTCTATCGCGTACACCCGGCCTTGCCGCGCTATCAAAGCCGCTTCCACCGAGATGGAGCCGGTCCCGGCGCCAATATCCCAGACCACGCTTTCGGGCTTCAGCCCAAGGGCGTAAAGGCTGACCGCCCGTACCTCCCGCTTGGTGATCTGGCCTTTCAGCGGCCTGCGTTGCTCGAACGCGTCGTCGGGCAGGCCCAATGCCCGGCCGGTCCCGGTTTCTTCAATGCCCTTAACCATTGGGCGACGCCCCCGGCTCCGCGGCCAGCGGCACACCGTCGGGCGAAGTGGAGGCGTAACCCAGCAGGGAACCGTCAAAGTCGAAACAGAGAGCGTCGACGATCAGCGAACCGGCGTCGGCGCCCAATAGCTTGTGGCTTTCGTCGCAGACCCTTTGGCACAGCACCGGGAAAAGGGAGAGCTGGCCGTGGGCTTGGGCGATTTCCTGGAAGTGACGGCCCGAACTGGCCTGACGCATTTCATCCCGCACCGCCGTAGTGGCCCCACATTCGCCGGCAAGGTCGGCCAAGTACCCGGTATCGACCTGATTCCCCGCCACGTGGGTGACGAAATAACCCATCGCCATCTTGGAAAACTTCCCGATCATACCCACGTGGGTCGCCCGGGGGATGCCCCGCATCACGCAACGCTTGAGGGAAGGGCCGCTGAATATTCCGGCCTCAACGTAGGCCATCGCAGGCAGGTCGAGGCGGGACTTGGCGAATTCCTCGCTACGGGTGCCGGTGGAGAGCACCACATGGGAAAGGCCGTTGGTGGCCGCGACGTCGATTGCCAAGTGAACGCTGGCGCGCCAAGCCGCTGTCGAATAGGGCTGTACCACCCCGGTGCTGCCCAGTATCGAGATGCCTCCCAGCACCCCGAGGCGGGCGTTGGTGGTCTTCTTGGCGATCTCCTCGCCGCCGGGGACCGATATCTCAACAGTTACCCCCGTCCCTGACGCCGGTCCGTGGGCTGAGACGGCAGCCAGCGCGGATTCGATGATCATCCTCCGGGGGACACGGGTCACGGCGGGTTCCCCTACCTCGATACCGGTGCCGGGCATGGTGACCTTGCCCACGCCGGGCCCGCCCTGAATCTTCACCTCGCCGGGAGTGTCCGGGTCGAGGGACACGGTGCAACGGATTTCGGCCCCGTGGGTAACGTCCGGGTCGTCGCCGCCGTCTTTGATCACCGAGCAGAGAACGGCACGACCATTGGCGGACGTTTCGCAACGATGGACCGGAAATTCCACGTCACTCCCCACCGGCAAGTGAATCGTCACCCGGTCAACCGGTTGGCCGGTCAGCAACGCGGTAACGGCCGCCTTGGCTGCCGCAGCCGCGCAGGAACCGGTGGTGTACCCGGTGCGCAGCCCCCGGCCGCGTACGGTCTGCCGGCTGTAGTCGCTTTCGGCCTGGTTTTGGGAGCCCCCACTACTCATTTTCGCTTATCCGTCATAGGAGGCTGCAAAAGGCCGGTGTCGTTCAAGACGGCGTCGTTCAAGATGGTACAGGGCCCCAAGCCTGCCGGACGCGCTCGGCGGCAGTGGCGGCCACTCGGTCGTCAACGCCCAAGGGCGGGGTGATAGAAATGGCAACCTCCGGGTAGCGGTCTTGGATCTGGTCCAAGCCCCCCAGCACGTTGCGCCGCAGGATCATTCCCGGGAAAAACAGGTAGGGCACGCAGGTAATGGACGCAACGTTGCGGGACTCCACCAACCGGGACGCCGCGTAGTCCATCGTAGGGTCTCCGTAGTGGGACTGGGCCACGGCTACGGCGTAGCCGGAGCCCAGGTGTTTTTCCACCATCCCGCCCAATTCTTCCAGCCAGATGCAGTCGTCGTATTGGGTCTTGGTGCCGGCCTTGACCAGTAGAATGCCTTTCGGCAGACCGCCGTTGGTCGTGGCGCCGCCTTCCAGTCCCCGGACCCGTTGCGCCACCAGTTCGGCCAAGCGCGGGTCGGCGCCCAGACCGTCGGCCAAGCGCAGTTCCATGCCAGGCAGTTGACCGCGGACGTCATCCAGGAACTCGTCCAGTTCCATGGTGGCGTGTTTGCCGCTGCCCAATAAAAAGGGCATCACTACCGCCTTTTGGAACCCACGCTGGTACAGCAGTTTCACCGCCTCGTCGGGAAAAGGCTGGATGAATTCCAGGCAGGAGAGCACAATCTGCTCATCATCGACACCCAACAAGTCTTGTACCCGCCGGGCCGCCTGCCGGAGCCCGTCCGGGGTGCTGGGGCAGTGAAGGCACCAAGCCGGCGTCGATGGCTCCCGCCAGCCGCAGGAACATTCGTCCCTGCTGGCGCCCCGTTGGCTGCCGTGGGCCAGCAACACCAAGCCCCACCGGCCGCCGGAGTCAACACCGGGGGAGTTGGTCATGGCGAGTCTTCCCGCAACGCTAAGCCCAATAATGCGTTCACCGTAGCGGCTGCCGCCGAGCTTCCACCGCGGCGGTCCCATACCGCAATATAGGGAATGTCGGTCTTGGCCAATTCTTCTTTGGACTCGACGCAGGCAATGAACCCCACCGGCATCCCGATAATCAGCGCGGGCCGTACCCTGCCGGCGCGCACCAAGTCCAGAAGCGCCAGCAAGGCGGTGGGAGCGTTGCCCACGGCAGCGACGGCGCCGTCCAAGTAGGGTTCCAACCGTCTCATCGCCGCCACCGACCGTGTGGAACCTTCGGATTGGGCCAGGGTTGCCGTCTCCGGAGTGTCGATCTCACAGCGCGTGGCCACTCTGCAACGAGCGAGGAGGGCCTTGGAGATTCCCATCTCCACCATCCGCACGTCGGTGACGATTTCAGCACCGGAGCGGATGGCGCCGACACCCAAGTCAACGGCCCCGGGACTGAACCCGACGGACCGTGCGATCTCGGGGTCGCCCTCGGCCCGGACAATCCGGCAGGCGACGTAGCGTTCGTCCGGGCTCAGTCCATCGAGGTGAGGCAGACTCGCTTCGACAGCTTCCAGGCTGCGACGGTCTATTTCATCGGGCAGCAGCGCATATTTTTCGACGAGAGAAGAAGACATTACCGGGCAGCCACGACCAATTTATTGCGATTATTCCAGGGCCATTATACCCGGTTTGCTGTCGGGGCGGTTGGCGGGCGTGTCGTGAAATTGGAGAGGTAGCGTTGAGCCGGGCCGTTAACATCGTCGTGATCTATATCCCGCGGGACGGCGAGGGAACATTGGTTGCCAACATCGAGAAAGCCCCTTTCGGTAATTGGCCGTTAACAGGCCCGTTTCACCTTAAGGGGCTTCCCGTATCCCGGTTTTTTGGATCGCCGGTCTTCTACCTAATCCCGGAGACCGGCCACGTTATCGGCGTTTGATGACAACCCGTGGTCTAGGACAGACATATCCGCTCCGCCGTTTCTTCCTGTTTCGCGAGCATGGTCCCCAGCATCCGTTGTAGCGCCATCGTGTGGCTACAAACACCCCGATTGGCGAAGAAATGGCACTCGCAACTCCAGGTACCCGAGTCAAAACTTACGTTGTAAGTGTTGTGGTTACCCTGGAAAGTGGCCGAAAAGCTGGTTATATTGACTCTTTCTGTCTCTTCGGCGTATTGCCTCGCCTTCTCGATCTTTCCGATAATGCTGGAGTCCATCCGCACCTCCGCTAATCTAACCTGAAATCCAACCTACTCCTCGCCTGTGACCGCAACCGGCGGTGTCGAGGGCTGATTGTACGTGCCGCCAAACCCAAATTCAAGGCCGTTGGCGACGTTGTAATGAGTGAAAATACATAGCCTTCACCAACCGGGCAGTCCTTTTCCATCCCGCTGTCTGCGATTTCGAGTTAGAATAGGAACGCTAAACCAACATGATTTTGGTCCTTGGGGCCAAGTCTTTGATGAGTCGAGGACGATGAACGGCGACCAGATAAGGGACTCCTTTATCAAGTTCTTCGAGAGCAAGGGGCACCAACACATGCCCTCGGCCTCACTGATTCCGGCCGGCGACCCGACGCTGCTGTTCACCAGCGCCGGCATGGTGCCGTTCAAGCCCTTCTTCATGGGAGAGCAGACCCCGCCTTCTCGGCGGCTCACCAGCAGCCAGAAGAGCTTCCGCACCACTGACATTGACGAGGTGGGCGATCACAAGCACCTTACTTTCTTCGAAATGCTGGGCAACTTCAGTATCGGCGACTACTTCAAAGAGGGCGCCGTGGACTTCGCCTGGGAATTGGTTACGCAACACTTCAACCTCTCGCCAGACCGGTTGTTCGTCACCATTCACCTAGACGACGACGAAGCCTTCGACATCTGGCGCAACCGCATCGGCGTCCCGGTGGAGCGCATTTACCGTTACGGAGACAAGGACAATTGGTGGGGGCCCGCCGGGACCGAGGGACCTACCGGCCCCTGCTCCGAAATCCACTATGACGGCGGTGAGGCGAAGGGTTGCAGCCCGATGGTTGAGGTGGACATCCTAACAGCCCTGCTGCGGGAGGAGCGGGACGGGGCCGCGCCCCAACCGGTCCCGGGTTGCCACCCCAACTGCGACTGTGAGCGGTTCGTAGAGCTTTGGAACCTGGTGTTCATGCAGTTCTACCAAGACCCGGAGCGCAACCGCACGCCCCTTCCCGCCCCCAGCGTTGATACCGGCATGGGGCTGGAACGGGCCGCCGTCATTCTTCAAGACAAGAACAACATCTACGAGACAGACCTGTTCGCGCCCGTCATTGCCAAAGTCTCGGAGCTATCCGGGCGAATTTATGGTCAAGACGGCGACACCGACTTCGCCATGCGCGTGGTGGCGGAACACGCCCGGGCGGCGTCCTTCCTCATCGGAGACGGCGTGGTCCCCGGCAACGAGGGCCGGGGCTACGTGTTGCGGCGCGTTATTCGTCGCGGCATCCGCTACGGCCGCCGATTGGGGCTCACCGGGGCTTTCTTGGCCGACGTTGCCAATGAGGTCATCCCCAATTTCCAGGAGGTTTACCCGGAACTGTCGGAGAACCGCGATTTCATCCTGCGGGTCGTGAACCTGGAAGAGGAACGGTTCGCCGAGGCTTTTGCCCGCGGCAGCGAAATCTTGGACCAGATAATAGGGCGCCAAGGGCCGGACCAACCGGTCCTTTCCGGTCGGGATACCTTCATCCTCTACGACACCTACGGCTTCCCCCCGGAGCTGACCGCCGAGATTGCCCGGGAGCATGGCCTCACGGTGGATACGGAAGGCTTTGAGCGGGAGATGGAGGCCCAGCGCCACCAGTCTCGCGCCGCCCAGGCCTTTACCGGAAGCATGGAGATGCTCACCGCCTACGAGAACCTGGGAGCGGGCCGGAGCAACTTTGTCGGCTACCTCCAAGTTGAAGAGGAATCCGTGGTGGCGGCCCTCTTGGTCGAGGGTGCGTCCGAAGGCACGGTGGGACCGGCGGGACACGCGGTGCAGGGCCAAAGAGTGGAAGTGGTGCTGGCCAGTTCGCCGTTTTACCCGGAGGGCGGCGGGCAATTGGGCGACCGGGGCCTAATTCACGGCCCCAACGGCATCGTCCGGGTAGAAGACACCCAGAGCCCTATCGCTGGGCTGATCGTCCAGAACGGCGTTGTGGAACAGGGCGAAATTTCCGTGGGCGATCCGGTGCGGGCTACGGTGGAACAAGCCCGGAGGCTCGACTCTTCCCGCAATCACAGCGGCACCCACCTTCTCCACGCGGCGCTGCGGTCTGTCCTCGGACCCCATGTGCGGCAGGCCGGGTCCCTGGTGGCTCCAGAACGACTGCGATTCGACTTCAGCCACGTCAGCCAGTTGACCCGGGAAGAGCTTCTGGCCGTTCAATCGCTGTCCAACGACCGGGTGCGGGCCAACTTGGCCGTTTCTTCTCACGAGACCAGCTTCTCGGAAGCGGTCCGCCAAGGCGCGCTGGCCTTCTTCGGCGACCGCTATGGAGACGTGGTGCGGATCGTGACCATGTCTGAGAAAAACGGCCACGACGGCACTCGTTTCAGCATGGAAGTGTGCGGCGGGACCCACGTATCGGCCACGGGCCAAGTGGGAACGCTGGTGGTGCTGGGGGAATCCGGCATCGGCGGAGGCATGCGCCGCATCGAGGCCCTTACCGGCCGCGCCGCCGAGGAGTTGTTCGTTGAGCAGTCAGGCCGGTTGGAGCGTCTGGCCCACCGGCTACAGACGCCGGTGGTGGACCTGGAGACCCGCTTGGACGCATTCATGGAAGAAACCGGTGAGTTGCGGAGGCGCTTGGCGGACTTGGAGCGGTCTTCCCTTCGCGCCGAGGCCGAAGCGCTGCTACAGCGGGTGGTCGAGATCGAGGGTGTGAAGGTGGTCGTCGGTCGCACCTCAGCGGGGACCCCCGACGGAATGCGCGAAATGGGCGATTTTCTGCGCGACAAACTCGGCAGTGTTGCGATTGTCTTGGGGACGGTGGGCGAGGGCGGCCCGGTCCTGGTAGCCATGGTTACCGCGGACTTGGTGGAGCGGGGCGTCAACGCCGCAACCATCGCCCGGGATACAGCGAAAATCATGGGCGGCGGCGGCGGCGGCCGGCCCGACATGGCCCAGGCCGGAGGCCGACAACCCGAAAAGCTGGACGAGGCCTTAAACGGCGTGGTGGGCTTGGTCCGGCGCAGCCTCAACTGATCGCCGGTGTTGGCCCAAGTAGGCCCAGGTTTTTCCAGGCGGCGTTAGTTGAAACTGCTTTCCCTCGATCTTGGAGACCGGCGCATCGGGTTGGCTGTGGCCCACGGTCCAGACGGGCCGGTATTTCCCGCCGGGCATATTTTGCGCTCCACATTGTCCCGCGACCTAGACGCCGTCTTGAAGGCAGCAGGGGAGCGGGAAATCGAAGGTTGGGTCGTAGGGGTTCCTTATGCCCTTGACGGGACCGTGGGAAGGCAGGCCCGTCTGGCCCAGGGATTCATCAGGAAACTGAGGAAAAAGACGCCCCTGCCGGTCTACGAAGTCGACGAGTCCTTCAGCAGCGTTGAAGCCGAGGCCATCCTAAGGGAGATCGGCCGCCAGCCGTCCCGAAAGAAAGGCTCGACCGACGAGACGGCGGCGGCGCTGATCTTGGAACGGTTCTTGGAGCAGTCGAAGCGGAAAGAACAGGGTCCGGCCTAGATGAGACCGCCCTAGATGGGTCCGGCCTAAAGAAGGGTCCGCTGGAAGTCTTCGGAAATCAGGGACATGGCATCCATGTCCCAATCAAAGGTTAGAACTACCGACTCCTCGCAGGTGGCTTCCAGTAACCGCCGTCCCCCTTGGGCAACCACGCTCTCCGCCTTCCGGTAGTCCAATTCGCCTTCCTCGATACCGCTGCGATTGCAGACCATTATGGGCAGTCCGGTGTCGGCGGAGCGGGCCTCCCACTCACCGTCCGGGCCGCAACCGCCGGGCCCCCAAGACACGGGCGACACCAACACCTGTGCGCCTTTGCCCTTCAGCACTTCAGCAATGTCGTTCTTGTAGCCGTCGGCGCAGACCAGAATCCCCGCTTGGATGCCGTCGCAGTCCACGGGATTGATCTTCCAGCCGCCGGTTGACCAAGCCTCGGCGCCGCCCAGGGCCTTGACCTTGCGGTGCTTTCCGATGATATCCCCCGAAGGGCCGATGACAAACACCGTGTTGTACATCCGGTCCCCGCTGGGGTCACGCTCGGGATGCGACAAGAAGACGGTCAGCCCGTATTTTTTGACCTGTCCGCAGAACCGCCGCATCCAACCGTCCGGTTGCGGCAATATCCAATCGGTCCCGATGCGGTCCAAGAACAGGTAGCCGGGAATGCACAGTTCCGGGGTAATGACCCACCCGGCTCCGGCCTCGGCCGCCGCCTCCACACCGCGCTCCACCAACTTGCGGTTGTGGCTAACGTCGCCGGTAACCGGCGCCAGATGCAGGAAAGAGATTCGCACTACAGCACGTCCGGCGGCAATGAAGTATGGGCGGGGCCATTATCGCTGGGAATTATAGCATCGCCCCGGCCCTTGACGCTGCTAGGCCGGAACATCACAATAAAATAGAGTAGCAACATAGCCTACCGTCGATGCCCCGTAGTGTAGTGGCAACACGTCAGCCTTTGGAGCTGAAATCCCTGGTTCGAACCCAGGCGGGGTAGCCAGTTCAGGCCCTTCAGCCAGTGCGCTGAGGGCTATTTTTTGTGCGACAGACCCGGTCGAACGGAGCATACATGCGTTTCATCACCGCCGCCGCCATTAGCAAGCGGACGGTTACCCTGCTGGCAGTAGTTCTCCTCTTGGCCGGGGGCGTTTTCGCTTACAACTCACTACAGGTGGAGCTTTTCCCGGAAATCGAGTTTCCCTTGGTGGTCGTGACGACCTCCTATCCGTCGGTAGACCCTGAAGCCGTGGTGCAAGACGTAACCGAGCCCATCGAGCGCGCGATATCCGGCGTCGATGGGCTGGAGTCCATCCAGTCCAACAGCTTCGAAGGGAATTCGATTGTGTTGGCCACCTTCCGGTTCGGCACCGATATGGCCAATGCGGAGAGCGTCATAGAGACGGCGGTAAACGGCCTCGCCTTCCCCGACGGCGCGGACCGGCCCGAGGTGGGCCGGTTCGACCCCGACCAGTTCCCGGTAATCCAGTTCAGCGTCGTTTCGGACGAAGGTGTCAAGGTGGTGGGCCCCCTGGTGCAGTCGCTGATCCTTCCCGGGATCCAGGATATTGACGGGGTCATGCAGGTGCAGGTCACCGGGGAAACCGACCGCCAGATTCGAGTGGCCGTCGACCCGGACCGGCTTCAGGCCAACCAAATCACGCTTCCCCAAGTGGCCGCCGCCCTGAGCGAGAACAACGTCACCCTGCCTGCGGGCCTTGTTTTCGACGCCGGGCAGTCGGTGCCCGTAAGGATCACCCACACTCTCGGCTCCGTCGAAGACATACGCGACCTAGTAGTCGGTTCCTCTCCCTCCGGGTTCGTTACTCTGGCCGACGTAGCCAGCGTCGTCTTGACTGAGGGGACCCCCGCCAGCATCTCCCGCACCAACGGCAAACCCGCCGTCGGCGTATCCGTCGTGAAGGAGCCCGAGGCCAACACCATTGAGGTAACCGATGCCATCCGCGCCGCGTTGGACGGCGTTCAGGGGCTGCCTCCCGGCGTCGACATCATCATAGTGTCCGACCAAGGGCCGGAAATCCAGGAGCAAATCGATACTCTGCTCAATGAGGCGGGATTCGGGTTCCTCTTCGCGGTCTGCGTGGTATTCATCTTCATGCTGACCCTCCGGCCGACCGCTATCCGGGGCCTGTTGTCGACCCTGCGGCCGACCATTGTCATAGGGCTTACCATCCCCCTGAGCGTGTTAACCGGCGTGTTGCTCATGGCCTGGCAGGACATGTCCCTGAATTTTATGACCTTAGGCGGTCTGGCTATATCGGTGGGGCGGGTGGTAGACGACGCCATCGTGGTGCTGGAGAACGTGTACCGGCACATTCAGGCCGGACGGGAGCGGTGGCGAGCGGCGCTGGATGCTACGGTGGAGGTGGGGCCGGCCATTTTCGCGTCTACCCTGACCACTATCGTCGTGTTCATTCCCCTGGGATTCATAGAGGGACTGGTCGGCGCATTCTTCCTGCCCTTCGCCCTCACTGTATCCTTCGCGCTGGTTGCCTCGCTGGTCGTGGCGTTGACCGCAGTACCCGTATTGGGGGCCTACCTGCTACGCCCCGGCGACCTGCCCGAGGGAGCCGGGGAGGACGACATCGCCTTCCTCAACGAGACCTGGATGCAGCGGGCCTACACCCCCGTGCTGCGGTGGTCGTTGGGCCATAAGGCCGCCACTCTGCTCGGGGCAGTGGTCCTAACCGCGGCCAGCCTGCTGCTCCTGATCTTCATTCCGGTGACCCTTTTCCCCGGGGGGGAGAACCGGCTAATTTCGATCGAGGTTACCATGCCGCCGGGCACTCCCGCGGACCGGACCCTGACGGAAGTCATTGAAATCGAGGACAGGGTCCGGGACATCTCCGAAATATACACATCGACCGTCGGGGTGACCGAACTGGCCTCGGGCGGCGTACCGGCCGCTTTCAACCAAGCCAGCATTCTGCTGATATTGAAACCGGACGCTCCCGGCGACGTGGCCGAAACCCTACGCGCGGAACTGCAAAAACCGGGCAGGCTGACCAGGGTCAACGAGATCAACGAGGGGCCGCCCGTCGCCGGAGTTGAGATTATCGTAGCCGGGTCGGACTACGACGCCATCGTCGCCGTCTCCCAGGAGTTGAGCGCCTCCCTCTCTACCGTGGAAGGCGTGGTCAACCTGGAGAGCAACGTGGCCCAAGCCAGGGATGAGGTGTCCATCAACGTAGACCCGGCGACCGCGGCACGAATCGGGCTCAACACGCGCCAAGTCGGGTTACAGGTAAGCCAATTCCTGGTCGGCCGCGTCGTAACCACCGTCAACATCGACGGTGACAATACCGAGGTGGCGCTGTCGGGCGGCCGGGAGGCCGTGAGCAGCATCGAAAGAGTCCAGGACCTGGTTATCGCCGGGCCAAGCGGGACTGCGCCGCTCCGCGAACTGGCAGAGGTGACGATACGACAGGGTGCGGTGACAATTAGCCGTACCGACCGGCAACGGTCCGCCAGCATCACCGGCGACATCACGTCCGACGACACCCAAGCCGTAGGCGGGGAGATCGACGCCAGGATTGCGGCTCTCTCGCTCCCGGCCGGTGTGAGCGTAACCAGCGGTGGGGTATTCGCCGACATCGCCGAGGGATTCCAGGCAATATTCCTCTCTATGGCCATCGGCATCGTGCTGATGTACTTGGTGATGGTGGCTAGCCTGGGGTCGTTGCGGAATCCCATTGTCATCGTTTCCAGCCTGCCCTTGGCCTTGATCGGAGTGCTCGTGGCTCTCGCCATTACCGACCGCAGCCTTGGGTTGCCGGCCATGATGGGCACTCTGCTGTTGATCGGCATCGTAGTCACCAACGCCATAGTGCTCATCGCCTTCGTCGAGCAGCTAAGGGCCACGGGCATGTCGGTCACCGAGTCGTTGATAACCGGCGGGCGGGTCCGCCTGCGTCCGATTCTGATGACAGCCTTGACCACCAGCTTCGCCTTGCTGCCCTTGGCGGCATTCTCCGGCAGCGAAGGCGGCATAATCAGCGCGGAATTGGCCACGGTCGTAATCGGCGGCCTGATCAGCTCCACGGGGCTGACACTCATCGTCGTGCCCGTAGTCTATTACCTGTTCAATGTCAGTATTCCCGGACTCTTCAGCAGGGCCCGGGCAGAGCCGGCGGCCGTTTTACAGCCAGGTTAGACCAGCGGCCCGTTGGCTCCCCTCCGTTAATGGGCTGCGGTGGACACGCCTGTGCCGTCGTTATATCATCGGCTAACCAACTGGCAGGGAACGCAACTACCGGAGATGGGACCGGTTCTCCATGTACGCGATGATTTTGGCCGGGGGCAAGGGAGAGCGGTTAAGGCCGCTGACCGATAGCTTGCCCAAGCCTATGGCCCCCCTATGCGGCAAGCCTATGCTGGAGCACCAGCTGGACTGGCTGAAGGCCGGGGGCGTGACTGACGTTGTGTTCTTGGCTGGCTACCTTTGGGAATCGATTCAAGACTACTTCGGCGACGGCTCCGCTTTCGGTATCAGGGCCCACTATAGCGTGGAGGATTCCCCCTTGGGCCGGGGCGGCGCCATCAAGAAGGGCTACCCGTTGCTCCCGCCCGAAGAACAGACCGTAGTGGTAACCAACGGAGACATCATCACCGAAGAGAGGCTGGCAGCCGTGGCCGCCCGCCACAACGAGCGGAAGTCGCGGGACCCGACTCACCTAGCGACCCTTTTGGTAACACCCATGATTAGCCCCTACGGCATCGTGGAAATCGAAGCCGACGAAGACGTGATGGGTTTCCGGGAGAAGGCGGAACTGCCCCATTGGATCAACGGCGGCGTCTATGTGTTCGACCGGGCCATATTCCCGGAATTTCCCGACTTGGGCGACCACGAGGTGGAGACTTTCCCTCGGCTGGCCCGCGACGGGAAGATTGCCGCGTTCAAGACCCGGTCGTTCTGGCGGAGCGTTGATTCCTTCAAAGACCTCCGGGAGGCCGAAGAGTACTTGGGCCGGTACCCGCGGGCCGACAGTGGCTGAAGGCGCCAGTAGACGCCCCGGGGCGATGGATATGGCCCATAACGAGGTCCCCCAACTCCTGACCGAGAACGCCTCCGTGCCCCAGGTGGCGGCCAGTATCAAAGCGAACGTCGAGCGGGTACTGGTCGGCAAGTCCCTGGTCATCGATCTATCGTTGGCCGCGGTTTTGAGCGGCGGCCACATCCTGGTGGAAGACGTTCCCGGCATCGGCAAGACCACCTTGGCCCGCAGCTTGGCCGAGTCCCTGCGTTGCTCTTTCCGGCGGATACAATGCACCCCCGACCTGATGCCCTCCGACATTACCGGGGTGCATTTCTACAATCAAAAGACCGGCGAGTTCGAATTTCGCCCCGGCCCGATACTGGCCCAAGTGGTGCTGGCCGATGAGATCAACCGGGCCACGCCCCGTACCCAATCGGCGTTGCTGGAAGCCATGGCGGAAGGCCAGCTGACCGTCGACAACCAGACCATGCCGCTGCCGGCGCCCTTTCTGTTGATCGCCACCCAGAACCCGATCGAACTGGAGGGCACCTTCCCCTTGCCCGAGGCCCAGCTCGACCGGTTCCTGTTGCGCCTGCGGTTGGGCTATCCTGATGAAACGGAAGAGGCGGAAATGTTGTCCCGTTTCAACAATGCCGATCCGATGAAAGAGCTCGGACCGGTGGCGGACGGGCCCGAGATCATCGAGTTGCAAGACCAAGTTCGGCAGGTTTACGTCGACCCGGTGCTGAGCAACTACATGGTCCAACTGGTCCAGGCAACTCGCCGCCACGACGACGTCGAGCTCGGGGCAAGCCCTCGGGCGACCATGGGTTTGTTCCGTTGCGCCCAAGCGCTGGCGGCCATCCGGGGCCGGGAGTTCGTAACTCCCGACGACGTCAAGCTATTAGCGCCCTTCACCCTGGCCCATCGTATTATTCTCAAGTCCCAGGCCCGGCTGCGGGACCGGCGCGCCGAAGACATAGTCGCCGACCTGCTATCTACGGTGGAAGTGCCGGTCTAACCCAAAGTCCCAGGCCCAAAGTCCCAGGCCCAAAGTCCCAGGCCCAAAGTCCCAGGCCCAAAGTCCCAGAGGGTTTCCAAAAAAAATTCCCTCCCCCGTTGGGGGAGGGTTAGGGTGGGGGGTCGTCATCCTATGGAAATCCCCCTCATCCCCGACTTCTCCTCCCAGGGAGAAGCGGCTCATTGGACACCTTGCCGTGTCCGAAGCCTCGGGTAACAGTTATGTTGAGCGGAATGTGGCTCTTGGCCAGCGGTTTCCTGGTCTTCGTCGGGCTCCTGGCCAGCGACGGGATCTTGATGGTGGTCGGCTCGTTGGTCTTGGTTGTCTGCCTGGCGGCCCGAGTTTGGGACCGTTACGCCTTCCGGGCGGTCAGCCACAGCCGGTCCATTGGCAGATCCCGGGCCTTCATCGGCGACTGCATCGAGTACACCGTAAGCCTGAATAACAGCAAGGCGCTGCCCCTCATTTGGGTGGACATTCAGGACCAGTTTCCCAAAGGCTTGGAACTGCCCGGCGGTGTCCTGCGCGGGTCAAGTCTGGAGAACAATCGCCACCACGCCATCACCACCTCGTTGCTGCCCTACCAGCGAGCGTCCTGGAAGTACGCGCTGCGCTGCGAGCGGCGAGGCTATCACCGTATCGGACCGGTCCGGCTCCGCAGCGGTGACATTTTCGGCTTCACCTCCGGGGAGGTACGCCTGACCGGGGTGGACCACGTTTTGGTATACCCGCGGGTGATCGACTTGGAGCAGGTCTTGTTCCCGGCCCAACACCCCTTCGGCGAGGCCCGGGGGCGGCGGCCCCTGTACCAGGACACCAACCGGGTGATCGGTCACCGGGACTACCGGCCTGACGACCCTCTTAAACATATCGATTGGAAGGCCACGGCCCGGACCCGCGGACTACAGACCAGGATGTTCGAGCCGGTAGTTTCCTTGAACCTGCTCATCGCCATGAATGCCTCCACCAGTGATAATACCTGGCAGGGCAGTAATCAACGGCTGTTCGAGCGGGCGGTGACCGCGGCGGCCTCAGTGGCGGCATTGGCGGAACGGCGCGGCTACAGCTACGGGTTAATCTCCAACGCCGTCGCCAGCTATTCCGGCAAGTGGCTCAACGTGCCGGTCGGCGGATCGTCCCGGCAACTGCCGCTGGTGTTGGAGGCCTTGGCCATGGCGGCCCCCTACGTAGTCGCTCCTCTTACCGAAGTGGTCCAAGCCGAACGGGACACCCTGCCTGCGGGAATGACCGTGCTGTTGGTCACCAGCGCCGTTACGGATTCTCTGCCCGGTCAGATCGCCGCCATCGAAGCCAGGGGATACCAGGTGTGGGTACTGTATTCCGGCGACGAGGACCCCGGTGAGCGCATCGGCGGTGCGCCCGTCTTTTCCATTGGGAGGCAGCTGGACGCGGTGCCCGAGGACGGCGCCGAAGAGGGGATGTATGAGCCGGGTCTGGCGGACTAGCTCCGTCACCGCGGCGGCCCTGTTTCTGGAGACCTGCGGTCTCTATTTAGTCTTCGCCACCATCAGCGCCTTGGTACGGACGCCGACGGCCAAACTTCCTTTCTGGCTGGTCCTGCTGGCGTTGGTCTGGGGGTTTGCGCTTTCGTCCTATCTGCTGGGCCTGAAGGTGACGCCACGGTTGCGAGGGCTGTTGGGCCTGGGACTGGGTATTCCCTCTTTGTTGGTGATGGCGTCCTTCAACACCGGGGGCGGGGTCTTCCCGGTTGAGGCGATTGCCGCCGGGGACCTGGGGTTCGTGGCCGGATTTGTAGTATCGGTCATATTCCTAATTATCGTTTGGTGGCGGGCAGTGGAACTTTCCCGTGAGGAGGTGACCCTGGAATCGTTGCGCTCCATCTTCACCATCGGCCTGATTGTGCTCTTCTTGGCGGCGCTGATCGACAGCCTCCACCCTGACCGGATAGTCAACGGCTTCCTGGTGGTCGGGTTCTTTGCCTCGGGGCTGACCGGGCTGGCCCTGTCCCGCTTCTCATTTGAACGCGGCAGCCCCTCGGATATATCCACCGATTGGCTGTGGCCTATCGGGGCAAGCGTAGCCGTCGTATTGGTCTTGGGGCTGGTCATCAGCGCCGCCGGCGTCGGCGGCTTGGACGACGTCACCCGCGAGTTGGCCCGTGCCATAGGCAACGCGGGGTTTTGGATACTGAAGCCCGTGTTTTTGTTGTTGGGTATCCTCGCCGGGGCGCTGATCACTGTCGGCAACTGGATTTCCGGCTTCTTCGACGGCGGCGACTTGGAAGGGCTTCTGCTCGCCCAGCAGGAATTGGCCGCGTTCCACGCCGACCTCCAAGAGCAGGCGAAAGACGCCCAATCCCCGAACATTTTCTTCACCGTGCTGAAGTGGTCGGCATCGGCCGTGGGGCTGGCGGTGGCAACCTGGCTGTTGTACCGGCTCTTTCGAGCCCGGCGTTTCCTGGGCAGGTCCGGCGCGGTGGAGGAAATCCGGGAATCATCGTTCAGTTGGAAGCAGGTCAACGACGATCTGTCCGGATTTTTGAGCAATTGGTGGTCCAACATTTTCCCGGCTGGGATCGGACCAACGCGGCGGCGGGGCGACCCCGAGGACCCGCGGCAACTCTACCACGGACTGCTGGCTTTGGCGGACCAGATGGGAGAGTCGCGAAAGGACTGGCAAACTCCGAGGGAGCACCAGCGGGCGCTTATCGGCCTTTTGCCCGCCGAGCCGGTGGCCCGCATCATCGACCGTTTCCAGTCGTATCACTACGGTCAAGCGGCGTTCGACTCGGAGGAATTGGCGCGGCTGCGCGGGGACTGGCAGGAGTTGAACGACTTCCTGAAGGACCAGCAAGCCCAAGGGTGAACCGGTAAATCAGCGGAAGTGCGGCAATACCTGCTCGGCAATAATGGCCATCAGGTCCCGGAGACGCCCGGTGTCTCCGGAATTCAGCGCCAACAAAATGTGTTCCACGCCGGCTTGCCGGTAGGCTTCGATTCCGGTCCTCATCAGCCCGGGGTCATTCCCCGAGATACGGGCCGAGTTGGCGGCCCTGCTACTGGACGGCCCGCCGTGGACCTCTACCTCCACCCTAGCCGACAGGACGATTGCGCGAGGATCGCGCCCGGCGGACTCCGCCATGGCGGTCAATTCCCGCCGGCCCAAGGCAAAGTCCTCGGGAGACAGCCCGGTGGGATGCCAGCCGTCACCCGCCGTAGCGGCACGACGCAGCGCTCCTGGACTGGAACCGCCGATCCATAAGGGAATGTGAGGGGTCTGTACCGGCTTGGGTGAGAACCGCAGGTCCGAAAACTTCCAGCGTCGGCTCCGGTAGCTGGGGCTGGGGCTGGTCCACAACTCTTTCATAATGGCGATGGACTCGTCGGTCAACGATCCCCGTTGCCGCATGGGGATACCCAACGCTTCGAACTCTTCGGTCATAGCCCCGGCGCCTACGCCGAGAATCACCCTGCCGCCGGACATCTGGTCCAGCGTGGCGGCATACTTGGCCAGTTCCACCGGATTGTGATAGGGAAGGACCAGCACCGAAGTGGCCAGGGATACCCGGCTGGTGGTAGCCGCCAAGTACGACAGTGTGGCCATAGGGTGATAGTAGGGGCGGTCTTCCAGGCGCTCCCGGATGTAACCGGCGTTGAACAGATGGTCCATGACCCATACCGAGTCGTAGCCCAACTCCTCGGCCAACGGCCCCAAGGCCAATACTTCCTGAGGGTCTGCCACCCCCCAGTTATTGGGTATGGTTACTCCGAATTGCACCCGACATCCTCCAGTCCCGCAGACACCAGCCTCTGGATTCCATCTTGCAACCGCCAAGGTAGGGGATCCCTAAGCGGTGTTGATCGCCTCGATCACTCGGGCGGTCTCGATGGCGGCGATGGCAGAGTTGGCGCCCATGTTGCCCGACTTGCCCCCGGCCCGGTTGAGCGCCTGCTCCATGTTCTCCGTGGTCAAAACGCCGAAGACAGTGGGTACCCCGGTCTCCATTCCCACCGAGCCAGTGCCGCCAGAAGCTTGACCGGCCACCATGTCGTAGTGGGTGGTCTCGCCTCGGATCACCGCTCCCAGGCAAATTACAGCATCGTAACGGGCCGTCTTGGCAAACTCCTTGGCGACCACCGGCAGTTCGAAGGAGCCGGGCACCCAGGCTACGGTAATGTCGGAGTCGCGGACGCCGTAGCGGACCAGGGTATCAACGGCGCCGTCCAACAAACGCTTGGTGATGATTTCGTTAAAACGGGCCACGGCTATGGCTATTCGCAGGCCTTGGCCGTTCATCTCGACCTGTAGCTCATTGGGCACTGGCGATTCTCCTGGTCTGGGATTGGCAAGCGCTTCCTGGAAACCGGCGGCAAACCGGCAACGGGAGCAGTGAGCTTACCCGGTTTCCGCGTCCGGGGCCGCCCCGCATTGCACCACCCTCGCCACCAACTCCGGCTCGGGCACGACCCCCGGCACCTGCACGTATTCGTTGATCACCGTCAGCGGCACCGACCGGACTCCGTATTTCCGGGTTAGGACCGGAAACTCCTCGGCCTCGATCACGTCGGCGGTAACGTGCTGGCTCTCTATAGCCAAGGCGTGGGCCAAACGGGCCATCGATGGGCAATTGATGTTTCCCGGGGTAACGAACACCTGCACGTGGACCGGCCGTTGAATGGTGCGTAACTGCTTTCGGGTCTGCATACTGAGGGGCGTAGTATTCTTGGAAATGGTCATTATGTCGTCCACGATCGTGGCCAGCTCGTAGCCGATTGGCGCACCGAAGAAGCGGACTCGGGAGCCGGCTTCGGTGCCCAGCACTATCGCCGGGATCCGCGAAACGCCATCGTTTTCGGCCAGGGCCGGTTCACCGTAGAAGTCCACTATTTCCAGGTTGAGCTTCGGGGAAAGGGCCGCCAGTTCCTCCATTATCTGCCGGGTCTGGGGACAATAGCGGCACTCGCGACCCGGTACGGTAATGAGGGATGACTTCTGCGTGAACAACCGGAGGCCGACCGAGGCCTTCAGGTCTTTCCGGAAGGACCGTTTCAACTGGGCTTTTTCGCGGGTGGAGATCAACGCCTGTTGCGCCACGACAGTCTCCCGTGAAGGTGGTATCAAGGGCGGTGCCGTAGCCAGTTTACACGGGAATGCGGGGGTTATCCACCCTTGTCCAACATGCCCCGGATGGTGAACATGCGCTGGAACAAGGTGATGCAGGAAATGGCCGCGATGGCCAGCAAGAACCATTCGATCTGCTGGGCTAGCAGCCCCGCTCCCAGTAACACCACCCGCTCCGGTCGCGTCATTATCCCGGCGCGGGTGAAAACGCCCAAACCCTCGCCCCGGGCTCGCAGGTAACTAACGCCTTGAGAGAAAATCAATGCCAGCAACAAGACCGTGATGAAGAAGGCGCGATAGTTATCGCTGGCGCCGAAGAAGGCCGGGTAGCTATCGCCGAAGTCGGCCCGTAGCGCGAACCACGCCAGCCCGACGAACAGGGCGGCCTCGCTCAACCGGTCGAACACCGAGTCCAACAGCGCACCAAAGGGACTGACCTTGTCGGTGAGCCTGGCCAAGGCGCCGTCCATCAGGTCGAGCACACCCCCCGCCAGAAAGACGATACCCCCGATCCACAACCAGCCGGCGCCGACCAGGTACGCGGCGGCAACGGCCACCAAAAAACCGAGGATGGTGATGCCGTTGGGGGTGAAGCCGAGCGCCCTGAAGAGTTTCGCTCCCGGCGTCTCGACGTAACGGAGGACGGCGCCCCTAAGTTGTTCTCGTCCCGGTAGCGCCATTGGCCGCCTGGAGGCATGATTCGTAGTATTGCTCGACCCGCCGGGCAACGACTTCCCAGCGGTAGTTCTGGGCCGTCAACCTCCCCCGGTTTCCCATTTCCCGGCGGGCCTCCGGGTTCCGCACCAGAAACTCCAGGGCGTTGGCCAAGGCCTCGCTGTCCTTTCGCGGGAAGAATAGACCCTCTTGGCCTTCGGTCATCACCCCGCGGTACCCCTCGATGCTGGAAGCAACCACCGGCTTGCCGGCCGCCATCGCCTCCAGAAGGACGATGCCGAAACTCTCAGCGCCAGTGGCGGGTGAGCAGAAAATATCGGCCGAAGCATAGTAACGGGGCAGGTCCTGCTGGGGCACCCTTCCCAGGAACACCACATCCTGGAGATTTCGGGCGCCCAGTACCCGGTAACTCTCGCTGTCCGGGTTGCCCGGTCCCACCACGAGCAGCCTGATGTTGGGGAGGTCCCACTTCAACCGGCTGAAGGCCTCCAGCAGGTATTGGAGGCCCTTTCTTCGTTCCAGCCGCCCCACGAACAGGATGTTGGTCTTATTATCCTGGTACTCCGGCCAAGGAGCAACCTCCTGGGAAAAGCGGTCCACGTCTATGCCGTTGGGAATGATTTCGTAGTCGCCCGGAAACGAGTTGTATACATAGCGCCGCGCTGCCGGAGAAACAGCGATGTTGCCATGAAGGCGCTGGTGCCAACGCTTGATTATGGGGTGGCTGAATCGGTAGAGGTGCTGGTGATTGTGGGAAGCGTGGAAGGTGCCTACGTTGACGGCGTTGGAGAACTCCAACACGCACAGGGGGAGGATGGGCGCCATCGGCTCATGAAGGTGGATGACGTCGAACTGCTCCCGGGCCAGCAAGGCCCGCACCTTGCGGTAGAGCCACCAAGAGAGCGAGACCCTGGCAATAGAACCGCCGCTGGGCAATGGTACCGACCGCCCCAAAGGCACGAACTGGTCGGAGTCCTGGTATTCCCGGGACGGGGAGTGCGGGGCAAGCACCTGTACCTCATGTCCCAGCCGCCCCAGCTCACGTGATAGCTGCGAGACATGGGCGGTGACCCCGCCCGGCCAAGTGAAGTCATAAGGCGACACCATGGCAATTTTCACGGCTGTCCCCTGAAACGTCGTCCACAACGACGTTTCCTCTAATATTCCGGTGCGATTACTCTTCCGGTCCGATAAAAGCCTCAACCATGTCCCGAGCTACGTCATCGGTGTATTGGGTAGGAGGCGATTTCATGAAATAGGCGCTGGGACCGTACACGGCCCCTGATTCGCCCCGGTCCATGGCCAGCTTGGCGCAGCGGATGGCGTCAACCACCACCCCGGCGGAGTTGGGACTGTCCCAAACCTCCAGCTTGGCCTCCAGGTTGATGGGAGCGCCGCCGAAGACCCTCCCTTCCATCCGGATGTAACACCATTTTCGATCTTTGAGCCAAGGGACGTGGTCGCTAGGGCCGATGTGGATGTTGTCCGGGTCGATCCCCTCATCCAATTGGGAGGTTACGGCGCCGGTCTTGGAGATCTTCTTTGAGGTAAGCCGTTCCCGTTCCAGCATGTTCAGGAAATCGGTGTTGCCGCCGAAATTCAACTGGTAGGTGTTATCCAGCGTAACGCCCCGGTCTTCGAAAAGCCGGGTGAGAACACGGTGGGTGATGGTGGCTCCCAATTGCGATTTGATGTCGTCGCCGATAATAGGGACGCCGCGCTCTTCAAAGCGCCGGCGCCAGTATTCCTCCCGGGCCAGAAAGACAGGAATACAATTGACCATTCCGCACCGGGCGTTGAGTATCTGCTCCACGTACCACTTGGTGGCCTGTTCGCTGCCCACCGGGAGATAGTTGATGACCACGTCCACGGCTCGCTCTTCGAGGATTCCGGTGATGTCGGAGGTGGAATGGGGCGATTTTTTGACCAAGTGGGAAACGTAGCGTCCGATACTGTCGTGGGTCATCCCTCGGTCAACGGTAACACCGGTATACGGGACATCGGCGAACTTGAGGGTGTTGTTGGGCTCGGCGAAGATCGCTTCGGAAAGGTCTCTACCGACCTTGTTTTCGTCTATGTCAAAGGCGGCCACGACCTCTATGTCCTCAATGCGGTAGTCGCCGATCCTGTTGTGCATGACACCGGAAACCGTTTCGTCCTCGGCCACTTCCACGTACTTGTGAAGGCCCTGCACCAGGGAGGAGGCGCAGTTTCCGACGCCGATAATGGCAACCCTAATCTTGCCCACTAATTGGCTCCTTCTGCCTTGGCCGGACTAGGCGAAACCGGTTGTCCGGCCGCCTGATTGTAGCAATTCGTATCTGGCGCCTCAAGGATACCAGATAAGGTTGGGGGGTGAATATGGCGCATCGGGCACCCCGCGCCACCCCCACGTTTCGCTTTCCACTGAAAGAAAGCCGGGGAGTGCTGGCCGTCCTACTCGAAGAATCGGACGATGGCGGTACGGTCATCATAGCGGAAACGCACGCCTAGCTGCTCCGGCACGCGGCCTTCCACCAGCCGTTCGCTGATGACCTCCTCCACCCGTTGGGTCGCCTCTTCCGGGGTGGCCGAAGACCGGACAATTTCCGCCAGCTCGTCGGCCTGCATGTTGTCGGTCACGCCGTCGGTGGTCAGCACCAAGCGCGAGCCCGGCGAAACGTCGACCTCCGCCCGGGCCAATTCTCCCAGCTCGGCGGCGGCGCCGATGGCCCGTGCTACGCCGACATGGAGGAAGCCGCCGGCGCGGCCGCAAAGACGCTGGTGAGAATCTTGGGTCACCAGGAAGATCGGGCTATCGCCGGCCGCGACTACGTGCAGGCGGCCGCCCCGGTACAACGCGGCCGAGACAGTTGTCAGCAGGAACCGGCCGCGCCCCACTTGGAAGAACTCGTCGTTTACGTCGGCCAGAATGCTGACTATGTCGGCGGCATCGTTAGCCTCCCCTTGGGCTAACGCCTCAGCCAACTCCCGGCTGGCTTCGCCTCCGCCGTGGCCGGTAACGCCGTCCATGACCACGTCCAGAAAATCGTCGTTCTCCAAATCACGGGTCAGCAGGCTATCCTCGCCGTGGGCCGAGTTGTCTTGAAGGGTCGAAAATTTGCTGCCAGCCATGGGTGAACTCTCGGACCTCCGTTTAGCTTTGGTATCGGGGCCGTGCAGGCTTTGATCTATCGGGTTTATCTATCCGGTCCTCTCTATATCGCATACCCGGCCAACTCCGTTTCGGCGTCGAACAGGAACCGGCTCCAGTAGTCCTCACGCAGCCAAGCCAAAGCCCCGGTCCAAGCTTCCCTGGCCTCGGGAAAGCCGGGAAGAGCCCCGTCCCTTTCCAAGACGGCGTTGAGGTAGGCGTTCAGGTCGTCTCGGAACTCATTATACCCGGTGTAGGCCCGGACGCCGATCTTCTCCAGAACGACCCGGCCCGCTTCCTCCACCGCTCCCGATGCCGCGGCCAATTGCCGGTCCAGCCCGTCGGTCTCTTCCCTCCAGCTTACAATGGGACGGAGGTTCCTGGCGTCTCGGTAGCCGTTGGCCTGCGACGGGGGTTCTTCGGGCGTCGTGTAGAACTTGATCATCTCCAAGCAGGCATCGTTCACGTCGAAGGGAGGCCTGCCCCGAGGCGGCTCGCTGTCCGGGCCGGCCAAGGCGCCGGTATCGATTACGGTAATCCTGCCGGCGGCCGGCTGGTAAAAAATGTTTTGGGGCCGCATATCGAGCAGAACGTAACCAGCCTCCAGGTAAACCTCCTGCAGGTCCAGTATCTGGTTGTGGACCGGGAACGCCGGCACTGCCGGGTCCTGCACCAGAGGAAAGACGGCGAATAGGTTCTGTCCGACGCCGATGGGTACCCCGGTGATCCTCGACATCATGTCGCCCAGCAGTGGTATTCCTGCCGCACGGGCTTGGACGATGACGGTGTATTCCTCGGCAAGGTCGTCTCCGAAAAACCGGTCGTGAACGGCTCTTCCCGTGTAGCCCAGTATCGGGGCGAGCACGCCGGTCTTGCCCGCCACTTGCTGATGGGCCTCTATCATCCGTCCGGTGCGTTCTTCGATGTTGTAGTGCTGCTTACGGCTGACCGCTTGAGGGACCGGCCGTTTGAGCGCCACCTGCTGGCCGGTTTCCCGGTCGAGGGCCGCCCTAACGTCGTAGTCGGCGCCGCTACCCAACCGGCCGGTCAACTCGTATCGTTCGAGATCGACTTCGTCCAAAAAATCAAACTCCGTCCAGGCGGTCATTCTGGTCCGACGCCGGGCAAGACCGTGGAGAGTCAAAATTACGCCGTGACGCCCTAAAATGCAACCGGAGGCCGAAGGGGGTTAGCCGCAGAGGGCGCGGAGAGCGCAGGATTTTCGGTATTTTTTCTCCCCCAACCCTTCCACGCTCACTGTGGTGAAACCGGCTGCGGCGCACGGTAGAGGAGGCTGGTCCACTCTTCCCGGGGCCATTCTCCGGCCAAGGAAAAGCCCAGCGGCAGCAGAGCTGTTTCAACCTCGGGCTGTTGGGACTTCAGCATACCGGAAGCGATGAACCAAGCCTGGGGCTTGAGGGCGCTCAGGATGAAGGGCGCCCGGTCCGCCACCCCCCGGGCCGAGATGTTGGCCACCGCCAGGTCGATGCTGCCCGGCGGGGCCGTGGGGTGGGGCACCGAGCCTTGGGCCAAGCTGATCTGCTGTCGGATTCCCAGGCGGCGAAAGTTGCTCCGGGCGGCGGATACGGCCTGGGTGTCGATATCCAGGGCCACCACCCGCTCCGCCCCCAACTTGACGGCGGCGATGCTCAGAATCCCTGAGCCTGACCCCAAGTCCAAGACCGTCATTCCCGGTTGCACCAACTCCTCCAAGGCCTCCAGGCAGGTGTAGGTGGTGGGGTGGTACCCGGTGCCGAAGGCTATGCCGGGGTCCAACTCGATAATCACCGGGGCGTCAGGGACCGTGACGGTCTCGCCCAATTCCAGCCAGGACGGCTTGATCACCAATCGGCGGCCCACCCGCAGGATGCCGAAATGGGACTTCCAAGCGTTTTCCCAGTCCTCGTCGTCGGCCAAATCTCGAATCTCCAGGTCGTCCAAGGCCTGCACCGCGCTGACCAGCCTTACGCCGACTTCAATGCGGACCAATCGCTGCCGTGAACCCGCCGGTAGGTAGGTGCGCAGCTTAACGCGCCCGCCGCCCTCCGGCTCGGTGCTCAGGCCCCTTCCGTAACGGCCGAACAGATATGAGATGGGCTCCACGAACTCGTGGGGCACTGAAAGGCTAAGTTCTTTCCAGGGCATCGTTTCTCATCACAAAGGGGCTTATCGAAAGGGGTTCGCTATCAGGCGGCATCCAAGGTATAGGTGGCAGGTGTTGGATTCTCTACTGGGAGCGCAGTTGGGAAGCGCCGTAAGGGTCAGAGCGCGTCTTTGATACGGTCGAAGAGGCCTTTCTCTTGGTCCTCGGGAGAGGCGCCGTTGCCGGAGCCGCGTCCGTTCTTCGAGCGGGATTCGCCGTTAAAAGAACGAGACAACTCCTCCAATAACTCGCGTTGATGGTCGTTGAGCGAGCCGGGGACCCGAACGTCTACCTGCACCCGGAGGTCGCCCCGGCGGTTGGTGTTCAGGCGGGGAACTCCCTTGCCCCGGATGCGGAACTCGCTGCCCGGTTGGGTACCCTGCGGCAGCTTGAGCTTTTCGTCGTGTCCGTCCAGGGTGGGGATTAATTTCTCGGCGCCCAGCGCGGCTTCCACCATGTTGACGGGAAGCTCGAAGACCAGATCGGCGTCATCCCGGTGGAAGAACTGGTGTTCCAGGACGTCGACGTGAACATAAAGATTGCCGGCTCCGCCGCCGTCGTTGCCCACGTCGCCTTCGCCGCTCAGGCGCACCTGCATACCACTTTCAACGCCGCCGGGGATTTTGACGGCGATTTTACGGGCGCGGCGTTCCCGGCTGGCGCCCCGGCAACCGGTGCAGGGGTTGGCAATGACGCTGCCCCGGCCCTGGCAGTTCGGGCAGGCAGTGACCTGGGTGAATTGTCCAAAGACGCTGCGTTGGGCGCGGCGCACTTGGCCGCTGCCCCGGCAAGTACCGCAGGTGTCTACGGAGGTCCCCGGCTCGTTTCCGGCCCCGGAGCAGCGGCGGCATACCTCCAACCGGCTGACGTCCACCTCTTTTTCGGCGCCGAAGACCGCCTCTTCGAAACTCAGCACCACCCGCTGCTGTAGGTCGCCACCCCGTTGGGCTTGGCGAGTCCGCCGTCCGGAAGCGTCTCCGAAGAAGGAGTCGAAGATATCGCCAAAGCCTCCGAACACGTCGAAACCGTCAAATGGCCGGTCCCCGCCGAAGTTTGCGCCGACCCCGGCCTTTCCGAAGCGATCATACTGGGCCCGCTTCTTCGGGTCGGATAGGACCTGGTAGGCCTCGTTGATCTCCTTGAATTTGTCTTCCGCGTTGGGGTTCTTGTTGCGGTCGGGATGAAACTCCATAGCCTTCTTCCGGAAGGCTTTTCGGATATCCTCGTCGCCAACGTTCCGGCTCACGCCAAGAACTGAGTAGTAGTCCTGGTCGGCCATTAACGATCACCCATCAAGCAACTAGCCGTGTCGGACACGGCGATTAAGCATATGTGCCACCAATTATAGTGCAGCGCCAGTCGCGTCTCAATACCGTGTACGCCGCCGTTGGAGGCAGGGGCGAACGCAGCGCCCTCGCCTTGACACTCGTAGCCCATCTGCGTAGGATGGACTGAAGGAGTACAAGCTCCGAAATACAGGCATACTAGGCGGAAAAGGAAGGGTGATACATTGGAAATTATCATCGTAATCCTAGCCGTCCTAGCGGTTGCAGGGATAGGAGTTGCAGCCTGGTCCGTTCTCAAATCTAAGAGTGACAATACCCGATTGCAGTCGGAGAATGAGAACGCTGCAGGTGTAAAAGCTCACGCCGAGGAGGAAAGCCGGAGGGTCCTCCTGGCGGCCCAGGAAGAGGTAATCAGGCTACGAAGCACGGCTGAGACGGAGATAAAGGAACAGCGCCAAGAAGTCACCCGCATGGAAAGCAGGCATCTGCAGCGGGAAGAACAACTAGAGCGAAAGATAGAGGTCCAAGAGAAACGGCAAGAGGAAATAGCCGACAAAGAGGCCGTACTTGCCCAATCACTCCAGGAAGCAGAGGAGAAAAAAGCCGAGCAGTCCAAGGTCCTGGAACGAATCGCCGGACTCAGCGTAGACGAAGCCCGCGACTTGGTCGTGAAACGGGGTGAAGATGAAGCCCAGCACGACTTGGCCCGGCGCTACTATGAGTTGGAGCGGGAACACAAGGAAAGGGCCGACGATAACGCTCGACGCATCATCACTGTTGCCATCAACCGTCTCGCTTCCGACGTAGTCGCTGAAACTACCACTTCCGTGGTTTCCCTGCCCAACGATGAGATGAAAGGCCGTCTCATCGGCCGCGAAGGGCGCAACATTCGTACCCTGGAATCCCTAACCGGCGTCGACGTTATCATCGACGACACGCCCGAGGCCGTTACTGTCTCCTGTTTCGATCCGATCCGCCGGGAAATCGCCCGATTGACCTTGGAAAAACTGGTCTCTGACGGGCGGATCCAACCGGCCCGTATCGAAGACACGGTCAACCGGGCCCGTATCGAGATCGACCAAACCATCATGAAGGCCGGCGAACAAGCCACCTTCGACGTGGGTATCAGCGGGCTGGACAGCGAGTTGATCCGGCTATTGGGCCGGCTCAAGTACCGATACAGCTACGGGGAAAACGTGCTCCAACACTCGGTGGAGGTCGCCCTGCTGTCCGGAATGCTGGCCTCCGAGTCGGGAAGCAACGTCCAAGTGGCTAAAATCGGTGGCCTGTTGCACGACATCGGTAAGGCCGTCACCCACGAGGTGGCCGGACCCCATGCCGAGATCGGCGCCGAGATCGCCAAGCGTCACGGCATCGGCCATAGCGCCTACCGTGGCATCTTGGAGCACCACTGGGACGAGCACGAGACCATGGAATCGTTCCTGGTGGCCTCGGCCGACGCCATTAGCGCCGCCCGGCCAGGAGCCCGCAAAGAGTCTTTGGAGCTTTACGTCAAGAGGCTCAAGGAACTTGAAGAAGTGGCCTCCAGCTTTAGCGGCGTGGAACGGGCCTTCGCCATCCAGGCCGGACGCGAAGTACGGGTGGTGGTGAAACCGGACGACGTGGACGACATTACGTCGGCGTCGTTGGCCCGAAACATCGCCCGAAAGGTTGAACAGGACCTCGTGTTCCCGGGGCAGATCAAGGTAACCGTCATCCGGGAAACTCGCAACGTCGAATATGCCAGATAGTCCGGGACAGGGGGGCTTCCCTCCAGCCTGAAGCGGACTACTTCACTGCCAGTTCGGTCCGGCCGTTCCGCCCGGCGGGACCGGTAACAGGGAAACGTGGGGGACCCAGCAGCGGGAATGGGCCGGCTACCGGGTCCCCCTAACAATTTGAAACAAGGACCGAGTACTTGCGTATATTGATGATAGGGGATGTGATCGGCGCCCCGGGGCGAAATGCCGTCGAGCGCATTCTGCCGCAACTGCGCCGGGAACTGGAGCTGGACTTGGTCATCGCCAATGGTGAAAATACCGCCGGAGGCTTTGGACTTACGGTAGACACGGCATCGGAATTGCTGGACTCCGGGGTCGACGTGCTGACCTCCGGCAACCACATTTGGGACAAGAAAGAGATCATTCCCTACTTGGACGACGCCCAAGACGCGGGACTTCCCATCGTTCGTCCCGCCAACTATCCCAAAGCCCCCGGTGTTGGAGTCATCCGGCGCAAAGGGGCCACGGTGATTAACCTGATGGGGCGTGTCTTCATGGGGCCGCTGGACTGCCCGTTCCGCACCGCCGACCGGCTCTTGGAACGCATCGCGGAAGAAGCCGGCGGTCCGGTAATCATCGTCGACTTTCACGCGGAGGCCACCTCGGAAAAGCAGGCCATGGGTTGGTATCTGGACGGCCGGGTCAGCGGTGTCTTCGGCACCCATACCCACGTGGGGACGGTCGACGCGAGGATTCTTCCCGGCGGCACCGCCTATCTCACCGACGTGGGGATGACCGGTCCTGTAGACTCGGTGATCGGCAGCGACAAGAATTCGGTCATCGAACGGTTTCTTACCTCGATGCCCCAACGGCTGCCGGTGGCCAGCGGCCCCTGCGCCCTAAACGCGGTGTTGGTCGACGTTGACGAAACGACGGGCACGGCGACGGCGGTGGAACGAGTGGACCGGAAGGTGGAGTGACCATGGCCGTCGAGGTAGACCTGCACCTGCATACGCTGGCCTCCGACGGCCGGTTAACGCCCACGGAGTTGGTGCGCTTGGTTGCCGGCCAAGGACTGAAATGCGTTGCCATCACCGACCACGATACGACCGAAGGGCTGGCCGAGGCTTACGAAGCGGCCCGGGATTTCCCCGACCTCACGATTATTCCCGGGATCGAACTCAGCGCCGATATTCCCGGCGATGAAGTCCATGTGTTGGGCTATTTCTTGGACTACGCCGACCAGGAACTCCAAGAGCGACTCCGGCAATTCCGCATCGGCCGGGTCGACCGGGCCAAGTTAATGGTGGAGAAGCTGGCCGGACTGGGAATCCATTTGGAATGGGAACGGGTGCAGGCGATGGCTGGCGACGGATCCGTGGGCCGCCCCCACATCGCCTTGGCCATGGTCGAAGCGGGCTACTGCAAGCAGCCCAAAGAGGCGTTCCCCGAATACCTGGGCCGGAACGGGCTGGCCTACGTCGAGCGGCCAAAGCTGACCCCCGATGGCGCCGTCGAAATGATCCACAGGGTCGGCGGTCTGGCTGTCTTGGCCCATCCGGCTTACATGAACGACATGGAGAGCGGCATCGCCAACCTAGCCGGCGCCGGATTGGACGGCATGGAGGTCCACTACGCCCAATACTCCCCGGACACCATTCGCCAACTGGACCGGTTGGCCCGTGAGTACCGGCTGATCCCTTGCGGCGGGAGCGACTATCACGGCCTCGGCAATACCGGCGAGTTGTTGCCCGGCAGCAACGGTCCGCCAATGACATCGGTGGACCTGCTGACCAAGGCCGCGGAAAGGAACGCGAACCGGCGGCCGTGAACGCCTTGGAGAGCACGGCCGACCGCTAACCGTTATGGATATCGCCCTCCTGTATATCGCGTCGTATATCGTGGGTTCGATACCGACAGCCTACGTTATAGGCAGGTTGTCCGGGGGGTTGGATATACGGCGTTACGGCAGTGGCAACGTAGGGGCCTCGAATCTTTACGAGCACGTCGGTAAGAAATGGGTGGTGGTGCTGGTGTTCTCGGAAGCGGTAATAAAAGGAGCGGGTCCCGTTTGGGCCGGGCGCTACCTGCTCGGGTTGGAGCCGTCATCGATCATTCTTATCGGACCACCCCTGTTGGCGTTGGTGGGCAACAACTGGTCGCCGTTCCTCCGCTTCCAAGGCGGCCGCGGCATCGCCGTCACCGCCGGCACCCTCCTGGGGTTTTCGCCGGCGCTCCTGGCCATCTCCTCCTTTATCGCCATCGGCGGATGGGCGGTCACCAAGAGTTCCGGGCTGTGGGTGCTCATTTCACTGGCATTGATGCCATTGTTCGGTTGGCTGCTCCACGGCCATTTGTCGCTGGTCTGGTTTAGTCTGGCGGTCCTGGGAATCGTGGCATTGAAGCGAATGACATCCAACTGGACGCCATTCCCCAGCGATGTTTCCCGCTGGAGGGTATTGTTCAACCGGCTGGTCCGTGACCGCGACGTTGCAGACCGCACACAATGGGTCAACCGTATGCCCGGTATCACCTAGACCATGATTCGAAGCAAAATCACGAGAGCGGTACGGGGTCGTCATGGAACATTCTCAGATCGATGACACCCAATCCGACGGCTCCTCTAGTGTCGGTTATTGCGCGTGGCACCCCTCCGTCGAAACCCGGCTATCCTGCAGCCACTGCGGGAAGAGCATTTGCACCCAGTGCCTAGTCCAAGCGCCGGTGGGCATACGGTGCCGGGAATGCGGCCGGCCGGAAAAGATGCCGACCTACGACGTTCAAGCCCCCTTCTACGCCAAGGCGGCCGGAGTCGGAATTGCGATAGGCATCGGCGGCGGGGTCCTGTGGTACCTACTGAATATGTTCCTTGGCGGCGTGCCCTACATTTCGGCGTTGGTGGCGCTGGGGGTAGGGTACGCGGCCGGTGAATTGATCAGCAGCGTGGTCAACCGCAAACGCAGCCGGGGCCTGTCCTGGATCGCCGGCGGGGCGGTGTTAGTCGCCTATTTGATCAGCCTTCCGGCAAACGCCTCCGGAGTCAATTTCCTCGGCCTCATCATGTTGGGTGTTGGGGTCTATATGGCGGTGGTCCGCGTCCGATAGAGGACGTTTCAACGCAGAGGGCGCAGAGTTTTTTCGCCTACCGCCGAACCCGCAGGCTGTGTGGTTACGGTGGTAACCACACAGCTGTTCCATTCACCACTTAAACCACAATGTTATTGGTTACTACCGGAACCCCTGAGCTGTTCCGTTCACCGCCGAAACCACAATGTTATTGGTTACTACCGGAACCCCTGAGCTGTTCCATTCACCACTTAAACCACAATGTTATTGGTTACTACCGGAACCCCTGAGCTGTTCCGTTCACCGCCGAAACCACAATGTTATTGGTTACTACCGGAACCCCTGAGCTGTTCCGTTCACCGCCGAAACCACAATGTTATTGGTTACTACCGGAACCACTGAGCTGTTCCGTTCACCGCCGAAACCACAATGTTATTGGTTACTACCGGAACCACTGAGCTGTTCCGTTCACCGCCGAAACCTCACAGTTTCTCTTTACCACCGAGCTTTGTTACAACAGAGAACGCGGCAGTCTTTGGTCACCACAGACGACGCGGAGATTTTTCTTTTCCCTCCCCCGCGCACGGGGGAGGGTTAGGGTGGGGGACTACTCCGGGTTTTGGTGGTTAGTCTTGGTGGTGGGGAGGTCCGGGCCGGACGGCGCCGGATAGACGGAGTCTTCCAACTCTGGACCAACGGTTTCCTTGGTAGCGCTCCGGATCCGCCCTTCCACCGACGCGGCGATTTCAGGGTGTTGTTGCAAAAATTCCTTGGCGTTCTCGCGGCCCTGTCCCAGCCGGGTTTCCCCGTAGGAGTAGAAAGCCCCCGCCTTCTTGATGATTCCTTGGGAAGCGCCAATCTCCAGCAGGTCGCCCACCTTGCTGATACCCTGGTTGAACATGATGTCGAACTCGGCAACCCGGAAAGGAGCGGCCACCTTATTCTTCACCACCCTGGCCCTGACCCGGTTGCCGGTGATTTCCGACCCCTGTTTGATCGACTCTACCCGGCGCAGGTCTATGCGAACCGAGCTATAGAATTTGAGGGCCCGACCGCCGGGAGTCACTTCGGGGCTGCCGTAGGTCACGCCCACCTTCTCTCGAAGTTGGTTAATGAACACCACCGCCGTCTTTGACTTGTGTATCGTGGCGGTCAATTTGCGTAGGGCCTGGGACATCAATCGGGCTTGGAGTCCAACGTGGGTGTCACCCATGTCGCCCTCGATTTCGGCCTGCGGCACCAACGCGGCCACGCTGTCGATGACCACGGCGTCCACCGCACCGCTGCGTACCAACTGCTCGGTTATGTCAAGCGCCTGCTCGGCGCTGTCCGGCTGGGCTATCAGCAGTTCTTCCAGGTCAAGGCCGCAGTTGCCGGCATAGCCCGGATCAAGGGCGTGTTCGACGTCTATGTAGGCGGCGATGCCTCCGGCCTTCTGGGTTTCCGACATGATGTGGATGGCCAGAGTGGACTTGCCGGCGGATTCCGCCCCAAAGATTTCGGTGACCCGGCCTCGGGGAATTCCGCCGATACCCAGCGCAATGTCCACTGCCAGAGACCCGGTGGGTATCGCCTCAGTACTAAGCGAATCGCTCAACTGGCCTAAGCGCATCACGGCGCCCTTACCATGGTCTTTCTCGATGGAGCTTAACGCAATGTCCAGGGCCGTTTGCTTTGCATTGTCCATGCTCTCCAACCTCACCCGTCCTCGTCTGATTGGGGCGCATCCTAACACAGGCTTTTTTGGCCCACAACCGGCGCCTGTCAGTATCAAAATGAATCGTGATAGTGAAGCAGTGGAGCCTTACGCACGTTGGGAACACACGGAACGACGTTAAGAGGGTACCCTGGCGACGAAATCCAGCAGGGCCGACCGGCCCAGCTAAAACTCTCAAGTACCGCCTTTGAACCCAATGGTGACCGTCCCATTATCCACTATGACAGGGGTCACCCTTTCCCCTCCGGTCAACTCCAGCAAAGCCGGCACCTGATCGGTCTGCTTGGAAAGGTCGACCTCTAAATAGGCCACCTTTCTCTTACGATAGTCCATCTTGGCCGCCGACGAGAAGGCGCAGTCCGGATGGGTGTACAAGATCACTGCCGTATCGTTGGCTTCAGGCACTTGCATTCCCCTGAGTGAAATCGTGTGAGTGAAATCGTGTGAGCGAAATCGTAGGCTCAATTGTAAGCTCGCCGCGTCCAATCTTCAATCAAGGGTGTTATGCTATTGGCGGTGGCTACGGCCGCCCACGTACTCCCTCACAGCAGGTCAGCAAACCCTATGGACTCCCCACAGCATGAACCGGCCGCGCCATTGGCCGCCTTGGCGTCGCTCTTACAGGACTTGGTCATCGGCAGCGGGCGGATTACACCTCGTCCCCGGGGCTCCCGCCTCACCGACAATGAACGAGCACGGTTGGAAGACGCCGCCGAAGCTGTCCGACCGCAGCCGCCAACCTTGGTATACGGCAACGCTTGCTACGCCTTGGGACGGCACGAAGAAGCCACGGAGGTGTACAGGGGAATCCTTGAAGCTGAACCCGGCGATACGGCGGCGCAGTTTAACCTGGGCCTAGCCTGCCTGCGGTTGCGGCGGCCCGCCGAAGCGGTGGGTGAGTTCACCGGCGTGTTGGTCCGGGAGCCGAACCTTCCCGAAGCCTACTACCAACGGGGCAACGCCCACGACGACCTAGGCGAGTTGGAGCGGGCGTTGGCGGACTACTCGCGAGCAATCGAGTTGGACCCGGAATACGTCCAAGCCATGTACAACCGCGGCGTGGTCTTGGGCCATGCGGGACGCCACCAACAGGCGGTGGCCCAATTCGACAAAGTGGTCGCACTGCGGCCGGGAATATCTAACGCTTTCCTGAACCGAGGCGCCTCCCTGGACGAACTCGGGTTGCACGAGGAGGCCATCACCAGTTACACCAAGGCGGCGGAACTGGACCCCGACAACTCTTACGCCCTCTTCAACCGGGCCCGTACCTACTACTACCTGGGAATGCTGGACGAGTCGTTGGCCGACTATTCAGAGGTTGTGCGCATCTCCCCCGGCGACGCCGAGGCGTTTAACAATCGCGGTTTGGCGTGGGACGCCATGGGCGACTACGAGAGCGCATTGGAAGACTATGACCGGGCCCTATCGATCAGACCGGAATTCGCGGAGGCCCACAGCAACCGGGGCGCAGTAATGGAGGCCCAAGGCAGGTTGGAGGAGGCGTTGGAGTCTTATACTTCAGCCTTGGCGTCGAACCCGGGGCTTGCCTCGGCCCACTACAACGCGGCCCGGGTCCATTCCCAGAGCGGCAACGTCGCCTCATGCCTGCACCACTTGGACCGAGTGCTGGAACTAGCGCCGGAATTGGCCGAGGATGCCGCCCAAGACGAGCACCTGGGATGGGCTCTGAAGATGAAACGGCTCCGTGAGGGGCAGGACCCCGGTGCATCCCCAGGGTGAACACTCGTGTGGTCCGGCCCTCACGGCGGTTGCCAATGGCTGGTCATGGCGGGGTATTTTAGGGGCTGCCGGGCACCGGGTCCGGCAATTCGGGGTCGGCGTCAACTACCGCCCGTGCGGCATCGGCGATGGCGGTGTTTTGGACAATCGCGCCCGCGGATTGCCCAAGGGATTCCACTAAGGACTCTCCCGTGGACTCCCTGAGATGTACCCGCCGCCAGCGGGCCAAGTTGCTCCGCAACAGCACCAAGGCGGCCAATACGGTCAGTCCCCAGACCACCTCTTGGCCGTTTTGGTAATACTGGCTGACCGCCGACATCACCAGGAAGCAAACGCAAATTCCCCAAGTCGAACGCAGGGATGAGCGGCGCATCAAGACGATGGCGCACAGCCCCACGAACGCGCCGACAGCGGCCACCGGCGGCGCCAAGGCCAACGCTACTCCCATCAACGGCGCCATGCCGTCGCCGCCCCGGAAACCGGTAAACACCGACATCCAGTGCCCGACCACGACCGCGGCCCCCACCGCCAGGACCAGAGGCGGCGAAACGTCCAACAGACCGGCTATCATCACCGCACCCGCTCCCTTGGCCAAGTCTCCCACGAAGACCAAGGCTCCGGTACGGCGGCCCACGTTCCAAAACACGTTGGCAGTGCCGGCTTGGGCGTTCCCGGTGGAGAAGATGTCCACTCCGTTGACCCGGCCAGCCAAGTGGGCGAAGGGCAACGCTCCCAACAAGTAACCCGATAAGACGGCGATCAGCACGTTCTGGGCGTCGACGATTGCTCCCAACATGAATTAAATATATCAGCCCCGCCGACAGGAAAACAGCGTCCCGGCGCGGCTATTGCCGGTCATGGGCCTTTTCCCCTACGAACAGCCAATAGCCGAGCTGGCCGTCGTTAACCAGCGTCCTCAACATGGCGACCACCGCCGGCCCGCGGGCCAGCAGCCCTTCGATGCGTCGGCCCATCAGACGTTGGAATGCGGTATAGGCGGCCAGTTTTATCTCGATGTCGTTGAGAATCTTGGCGATCTCGGAAGAGGCGTCCATCTCGTTGGTGACGGTGAATCCTCCTTCTTCCAGCAAACGCCGGTAACCGTTCACCGGAAGGGCGGCGGTCAAACAAAGCATTTGGCCTAGGTCGCCGTCCAGTTCCGGCGGAAGCGCTGCGGGCTCGATGGTGACGTCGCTCAGGCCAAAACTTCCGCCCGGTTTCAGCAGGCGGGCCGTCTCCTTCACCGCCTTGGCCTTATTTGGGAACAGGCTCATGGAACACTCGCACAGAGCCCGGTCGAAGCGTCCCTCGCCGAAGGGAGGGCTCTCGGCGTCGCCCCGTACGAACCTAACGCTGGGCGGACCACCGGCCACGGCCTGTCTTAACGCCGCCGCCCCGAATTCGACCCCTACCACCTCGCAATGAAACGACCGCGACACCGCGGCGGCGCTGACACCCCGGGAGCAGGCCAAGTCCAAGACCAACTCCCCCTCATTGATGCCGGTCAGCCGGGCCAGCCGGTTGGTAAGACCCAGTCCGCCCGGGTGTAGGGTCTCGCCCATTACCATCCGCGCTAGGTCCGATTCGAACAGGCTGGCGCAACCGGCCTTGGTCAAAGCGTCGGTCATTTCCCTCTCCGCAACTGGTGAAGGCTGGCGGCAGTGGAAACTTGGCGGCCCCGCTCTTGCTCTCGGACCAGTTGGTCCCGGGTCAATTGCTCACGCACTTCCTCTCTGTAGCCCACCGAGTTATAGGCGCAGAAGGGTATGACCCGGCCGTCGGGCACCAAGACACCGACGCAGCACTTCATGACCTGCTTGACGTTAAAAGTATAGGGGTCCAGAAAGTCCTTGATGGCGATTTGAAAGATGTGTTCCTTGAGGTGGCCCAGTTCGTATCCCAAGTCCACACTGGGACCGCACGCGCATTGGAATCGGTCGGCGGTCTGTTCGGTGCCGGGCACCGCGGAGGCGCTCCACAGTCCTTCCAACGCTTGGCGCACGTCGGCGGCGTTGGGCGGTTTCGGCAGGGCCCGGTTGGTGATGTAGTCCAAGTAGTGGTCAATGTTCAGCATACGGGGCAACGGCGCCGTTTTCTCACCATCTACGAAAACATAGGAGTTGACCTGGCAGGTGGGGAAGCAACAGGGTACGGGAACGAAGTCCTCCTTCACAAAACGGCCCCGGGTTTGGTCGATGATGCCGTGGATGACGTCGGGAATGGTCACCCGCTCCATCGGATTAAAGGCTGTGTGCCGTCCGACATGGGTCACCGGTTGGAAGACCACGCCCCGCACCGCAGGGTGCTCCAAGCCGAATTCAAGCACCGCTCCGACTTCGTCGGTGTTGACGTCCCTTTCGACAGCGGCAACGAGAACAACATCGAGACCGGCTTGGTGCATGCGGTCCAGCGCCCGCAGCTTGAGGTCCAGCAAATCTTCGCCGCGAATAATCCGGTAGGTTTCCGGCCGTAGCCCGTCGAATTGGAAATATATCACCGGGTCCAGTTGGGCCAACGAAGCCAGAAATTTGTCGTCACGGGCGAGGCGAACGCCGTTGGTATTGACCATCACCTGCCCGATGCCCCGGTCTTTGGCGGCTTGAATCATGTCCAGGAGTTGGGGATGAATCGTCGGTTCGCCGCCGCTGAACTGCACCACCTCGGGGTCGCCTTCAATCTCAACGAAACGGTCCAACATGGATTCGACCTGCCGCATGGTTAGGCTGAATCCAATGCCCGCGTTGGCGAAGCAAATGGGGCAATTCAGGTTGCAGGCTGAGTTGACCTCTATTAACGCCAAGCACATGTGCTGCTTGTGTTCCGGGCACAGTCCGCAGTCCAGCGGGCAGCCGTCCTTGACCTCGGTGCTGAACTCCAATGGCAGGGTGCCCGGTTTATTGAACTTGACCGAGTCCACGTACATCTCGGCGTCGGAACTGATGATGGCCTCGGTCCAACCGTGTTCCGGGCAGCGCTTGCGCATGAACACTTTGTTGTCCCGGATGATCACCTGAGCGTCGATAACGGTCTTGCACTCGGGGCAAATACTCCGGGTGAGCTCGTGAAAGATGTAGTCGGCGTCCTGCTTAACCCTGGGTGCCACGGCCTTACTCCTCGGCGCTTCTCGTGATGCGCCTCGTCGTGGTGCCTCGTCGTGTTGCCTCGTCGTGTTGATAGTTGCGTCTAGTATACTGTGGTGCGCCCGTAAACCGTACTCGGGGAAGGAAACATGACGCCGAATTCATCCGCAGGCCCGCTATCCGGCATGGTGGTACTCGACCTGACCCAGATCCTGGCCGGGCCCATGTGCACCATGGTCCTGGCCGACCTCGGAGCCGACGTAATCAAGGTGGAGAAGCCGAACGGCGGCGACGACAACCGCCGGATGGGTCCTCCCTTCGTCGGGGACTGGTCGGCGGGATTCCTCGCAGCCAACCGGAACAAGCGCAGCTTGGTGGTGGACCTTCGCCAGGAAGCCGGCCAAACGGTGTTCAAACGCATGGTGAAAGGGGCCGACGCCGTGATCGAAAACTTCCGCCCTGGTGTCATGGACCGCTTGGGACTGGGTTATGGTGAGTTGGCCCGCGACAACCCTAAGCTGGTCTATTGCTCGATTTCCGGGTTCGGCGGCACCGGGCCTTACGCAAACCGGGGCGGTTTCGACCTGGTGGCCCAAGGGGTGAGCGGGCTGATGAGTATTACCGGCCATCCGGGTATGCCGCCGGCCAAGGTCGGGGTGCCCATAACCGATCTAACCGCCGGCCTGTTCGCCGCCAACGGCGTCCAAGCGGCCTACATTCACGCCCTCAAGACCGGGCGGGGACAGCAAGTAGACACCTCCCTCATGGAAGCAGGTATCGCGTACACCGTGTGGGAATCGTCAGTCTACTTCGCCGAGGGCGAGATACCCGGCCCGCTGGGTTCAGCCCACCGGGTTTCCGCTCCCTACCAGGCCCTCCGCACCAAAGACGGCTATCTGAACATCGGCGCCGCGACTCAACCCACCTGGGAGCAACTCTGCCGGGCCATCGGCCAAGAGGAGCTGATCGAAGACCCACGGTTCAGAATTCCCGGAGACCGCAAGGCCCGGGAGGCGGAACTGGCCGCCCTGCTGGAAGAGACTTTCTGCCAGGAAACAACCAATCACTGGCTGGAGCGGTTGGACCAAGCCGGGGTGGTGGCCGGACCGATCTACAACATGGAGCAGGTCTACCAGGATCCCCAGGTATTGGCCCGGGAAATGCTGGTCGACATTGAAGACCCGGACATAGGCACCATTCACAACATCGGCATTCCCGTGAAGCTCTCCGGCACCCCGGGCAAAATCCGCCGCCGCGCTCCGGCCCTAGGCGAACACACCACCGAAGTGCTCTTGGAGTATGGCTTCAGCGAAGAAGAGGTGTCCGGGTTGCTCACCGCCGGTGTGGTGAAGGAAAATCTGGGCAGCGGCGCGACGCGGTAGCCGAATCATGCGAGACCCAAGTACCGGCCCGTGTTGTTCCTAGGGACCTCCCTCGGATTCGCTGAGACGACACTGGGGATGCTGGCAGCATTCGCAGGCGCCAGCGCCACCCTGGCCACTGTCTTTGCCCTGGCTTCCCTGGGGATGGTATTGTTGGCCCTAGTACTCGGTCAAAGGGGGATAGTCAGATATACCAAAGGGTAAGCCAGGATGCTAATGTGGGTAGGAAGCTGGGTTGTGTGAGGTGGGGCGATCATGGTGCAGGAGAAGTTTAGGGTTCGTCGGAGCCCGTTGGAAAAGGGTCGGCTACGGAGGATGATCCGGGCTGGCAGGAGTTCGGCCCAAGCCATAACGAGGGCGCGCATCCTGATGAAAACGGACGAAGGCTGGAGCGCTTCTCAAGTGACCACGGCCTTAGACATCTCGGAGCGGACCGTGTTCCGCGCCAAGCGGCGGTATGTGGAAGAGGGACTGGAGGAGGTGCTGCGGCACCACAACTCGCCCAACCAGTACCTTAAGGTGGACGACAGAGTGGAGGTCCATCTGATAGCCCTTGCCTGCAATCCGGCCCCGGACGGCTATGCGCATTGGACGCTGCGCGCCCCGGCGGGCAAAGCGGTGGAGTTGGGACTGGTGGAATCACTTTCCCATGAGACAGTGCGGCTACACCTGAAAAAACGAGCTCAAGCCGTGGCGGAAGACACAATGGTGCATTCCAAAGGTGAGCGCCGACTTCGTGGCCCATATGGAGGATGTGCTGGACCTGTACGCCGAACCCTACGACCCCCAGAGGCCAGTGGTCTGCTTCGACGAGACCTCCACCCGGTTGTTGGCCGAGACCAGGGCGCCGCTACCGGCAAAGCCTGGAAGGCCAAGGCGGGAGGACTACGAATATGTGCGCGCTGGCACCCGCAACCTGTTCCTCGCCTGTGAGCCTCGTTGGGGCTGGCGCCACGTCGCGATAACCAGGCAGCGCACCATGCAGGACTTTGCCCAACAGATGCGCTGGCTGGTGGATGAGGTCTACCCTGACGTCCCGGTAATCCGACTGGTTCTCGACAACTTGAACACCCATCGCAAGGCGTCGCTGTATGAGACATTCCCGGCCGCGGAAGCCCGGCGCATCTCCCGACGGATCGAGTTTCATCACACACCCAAACACGGAAGTTGGCTCAATATGGCGGAGATTGAGTTCAGCGTGCTGGCCCGGGCATGCCTGCGGGGGCGCAACGCCGACGAATACAGCCTGGAAAGGGCCGTCAACGCCTGCGTATCGGAACGCAACAGCATGGGAGCCACCATTGATTGGCGCTTCACTGCCAAAGACGCCCGAACTAAACTCCGCCGCCTCTACCCCTGCACTCCTGATTTGAACCAAAGCCAGAGCTTTTGAGGGATACATTGATACCCCGGAGCTACCGTTTGGGTGTCGTCGCCTGCTTGGCCATCGTGGCCATGTTGGCCGCCTGCACTGGCGGTAACGAGTCTGCCACGCCTGCGACAACCCCGGCGCCTGGACTTCAACAAGGACAGGCCGATGAACCAAGGGATGCTTCGCCGGCGCTCACTGATCGGCGAACTGTCAGCGTCAGCGCGACCTGTGCCGGACAACGGGACGCACTGGTGGCGTTGTACAACGACACGAATGGTGCCAATTGGCGGAGAAAAGGCAATTGGCGGAGCGATCAGCCGGTGGATACTTGGTTTGGCGTGCACGTGGGCAACGACGGGTGTGTTTATGGATTGTCGCTCGTCGACAATCGGTTGACCGGAGAGATACCGCCCGAGTTGGGCGAACTCGTCAACTTGCAACTGCTGGACCTCCACACAAACCGGTTGAGCGGCGAGATACCGCCCGAGTTGGGCAACCTCACCAACCTGGAGTTGCTATCCCTCTTCGGGAACGAGCTAAGCGGGGAGATACCCCCAGAGTTGGGCAACCTCGCCAGCTTGGAACGGCTGGACCTCACCGTGAACCAGTTGAGCGGGGAGATACCACCGCAGTTGGGCAACCTCGCCCGCTTGGAATCGCTGGACCTCATCGGGAACCAGTTGAGCGGGGAGATACCGCCGGAGTTGGGCAACCTCGCCAGCCTGACAGGCCTGTCCCTTTACTGGAACCAGCTGAGCGGGGAAATACCCCCAGAGTTGGGCAACCTCGCCAGCCTGACAGGCCTAGACCTCGGTCGGAATCAGTTCAGCGGGGAGATACCCCCGGAGTTGGGCAACCTCGCCAGCCTGGCAGGGCTGAATCTTAACGACAATCAGTTGACTGGAGAGGTGCCGCCGTGGATGGGTGGTCTGGCCAGCCTGAAAGGGCTGGATCTTAACGACAATCAGTTGAGCGGGGAAATGCCACCAGAGTTGGGCAACCTAGCCAGCTTGGAATGGCTGGACCTCAGCGACAATCAGTTGACTGGAGAGGTGCCGCCGTGGTTGGGTGGTCTGGCCGACTTGGGATCCCTGGACCTCTCAGGGAACCTGCTGACAGGAGAAGTACCGCCGGAGTTGGGCAGCCTAGCCAGACTTGAAGTGCTAATCCTATCCGACAATCGGTTGAGTGGGGAAATACCACCTGAGCTGGGCAGACTGCCTGACTTGGTATCGCTCTTCCTGAGCGCCAACCAGTTGAGCGGGAAGATACCGCCGGAGCTCGGCGACCTCGCCAACCTGCGACGGTTGGACCTCGACGGTAACCAATTGAGCGGGGAGATACCAGCAGACCTGGGCCGCCTGGCCAGACTGAGAACGCTGCACCTCTTCGGCAACCAATTGAGCGGGTGTGTGCCAGGCAATCTGCAAGATCAGTTGGATAAGACCTATACCGACTTGGGCGGACCGCCCTTCTGTGGGAGATCCGAAGCAACCACGGCTACGCCTCTGCGGACGCAAGTCTCGCCCGACAGAGAAGCGCTGGCCGCCCTCTACCACGCCACGGACGGTCCAAATTGGAGGAACAATACCAACTGGCTGAGCGACGCGCCGCTGTATGAATGGCAGAATGTCTCCGCTGACAGCAGCGGCCGCGTAACTGGTCTGGACCTCTACGATAATCGGCTGATCGGGGAGATACCTACGGAGTTGGGTAACCTCGCTAACTTGAAATGGATGGATCTCAGCGATAATCAGTTGAGTGGGGAGATACCTCCGGAGTTGGGCAACCTCGCCAACGTGGAATTACTGCGCCTCCACGCCAACCGACTGACCGGGGAGATACCTCCGGAGTTGGGCAACCTCGCCAACGTGGAATTACTGCGCCTCCACGCCAACCGACTGACCGGGGAGATACCTCCGGAGTTGGGCAACCTCGTCAACTTGAAACATCTGGTCCTCAGCGTTAACCAGTTGGGCGGGGAGATACCACCGGAGTTGGGCAACCTCGCCAACATGGAATCCCTGGACCTCGACGGTAACCAGTTGAGCGGAGGGATACCGCCGGAGTTGGGCAACCTCGTCAACTTGGAACATCTGGTCCTCAGCGTTAACCAGTTGAGCGGGGAGATACCGCCGGAGTTGGGCAACCTCGCCAACCTGAGAGCGCTGGACCTCAGCGATAACCAGTTGACCGGGAAGATATCGCCGGAGTTGGACAACCTCGCCAACCTGGAATGGCTGCGCCTCGGGAAGAACCAGTTGAGCTGAGAGATACCCCCGGAGTTGGGCAACCTCGCCAATTTGAAATCGCTGGGCCTCAGCGATAACCAGTTGAGCGGGGGGATACCCCCGGAATTGGGCAACCTTGCCAACTTGGAGTCGCTGAACCTCAGAGAGAACCAGTTGAGCGGAGAGATGCCCTCGGAGTTGGGCGACCTTGCCAACTTGGAGTCGCTGAACCTCAGAGAGAACCAGTTGAGCGGAGAGATGCCCTCGGAGTTGGGCGACCTCGCCAACTTGGAATATCTGGACCTCGGCGGGAGCCAGTTGAGCGGAGAGATACCGCCGCAGTTGGGCAACCTCGCCAGCCTGAGAGCGTTGGACCTCAGAGAGAACCAGTTGAGCGGGTGTGTGCCAAGAAGTTTGCAAAACCAGCTGGATATGACCTACACCGACTTGGCCGGTCTGCCGTTCTGCTGAAACCTTGGCAAACCCGCCTGGCAGGGGTATGTAACGGGTTGTCAGGATAGGTCGGGTGTGTGACCTCTCTGTTGGGCTTGGGTTGGGTGTGGTTATTCAGGGTCATTAGCCCAGTGCTATTCACAGACATCCGGCCACTCTGAGCGCTCGTTGGTGAATGAGGCCTACGCGGACGTACCGGCGATCCGCCTGGTGCTGGATAACCTGAACACCCATCGCTTGGCGTCGTTGTACGAGACCTTCCCTGCTCCTGGGGCGCGCCGCATAGCCAAGCGGCTGGAGTTCCACTATACGCCCGAGCACGGCATTGGGCTCAATCCTGTCCCGAGCTTGCCGACGGGATGGCAGAGATCAAGTTCAGCTTGCTGGCCCGGGCTTGTCTGCGGGCGGGGACGCAATGCCGACGTGGACCGCCCGGAAGGAGCCGTCAACGCCTGCGTATCGCAACGCAACGCTACTGCAGCCACCATCAACTGGCGATTCACCGCCAAGGACGCACGAACTAAACTCCGCCGTCTCTGCCCCTGCCACTCTTGATTTGACTTACCACTAGTCGCCATGTACTGGCGCGACCCGGCTTTCTTGACCTTCGATAGTGACCAGACGTTAGAATTAAGAAAACTCCAAGAGATTTGTCGTTATATGCCACCGTACCTCCCTGTCGAATATGTAGGTAGTATCAACCCAAGAGTCATACAAGGGCAGGCTGGCAGCACGGAGCATTTCGAGGCATCCGGCGACGAGGCCGTGGATATCGAGGACCGGATGAGGCGACTAGAAGACACCAATGACGACGATCGATGATAATTTGAAATGGCGGCGTCAAGCGGACCGGTTCAATCCCAGCGAAAAGAGAGTCCTCCTCGGGTTGTCCCACAAGAAGAAGAAGTGGCGTACGCTGGACGGTCTGCAGACGGTAACCCAACTGGAATACGACGATTTGACTTCGGCGTTGGCAGACCTGCTTCGGGACGGACTGGTTACGGGGTCATACATCCGGGAGACTTACGAGCCGCTCTTCGGCTTGGCCGAGCGAGTTCTTGGGGCCAGTGAACAAAAATGGCCGCCAAGCGCTAGTCCTCTCCGAAGAACCGGCGCCGTGCCTCTTCGTCCAAGGGGGCGCCGGGACCGCTGAGAAAGGTGTCGGGGTTGCGGGTACGGTCTTCCCGCCACTTGGTGAACGCCCGTCCGCGCCGGGCGTCGGCATCGGGGCCGGTCTCCATCAACAGCTTGTTCTGCCAGAGTTCCATGGTGTGGACCACGTTGAAGTAACCTTGCCGTTCTTGGGCGTAGGCCCGGCCAGCGGCCTCCCAATCGTCGTGGGCCAGCAATTGACCAAGCAGCGCCCGGGCGTCACGCAGTGCCATGGATAATCCCTGGCCCCAAGTCGGGTCGGTGTTGGCGGCCGCGTCGCCGACCAAGGCCACTCCGTTCCGGTAGGCGTAGTCCACCCAGGTGCAGCGCCCGTCAAAAGTCGCCAACGGCCCGGCCGGCCCAGCCGAGGCGTATGCGTCCTCGGGCACTCCGGAAGCCACACAATGGTCCACCAAGTACCGGACGTCTTCAGGGCCGCCCAACCGGCGGCCCGAGGCCGCGGGATAGCACAGGTAGACTCTGGCGCGGCCTTGGCCTTGAGGAAAGTTCAGAATGAAGTGGCCCTTTGCGGTGTCCAGCCAAGCGTGGGTGGCGTCGTCCGCAAGCGCAACGTTTTCCATCAGCACCCCGGCTACCAGGTTCTGCTCAGTGTCGTGGTTAAGCTGAAAGCCAGCCCAGCCGCGGATTCGGGAGCCGCGCCCATCGGCCCCGACGACGATGCGGGCCGAAATTTCCTCGCCGGTGGCCAGCCTGACCCCAGGAACGCTGTCGGTAGCCAAACCGGTCACCCGCACCCCGCGGCGGGCCACTGCTCCATTCGACACGGCCCATCGTAGCAGCGATTCCTGAAGTTTGGGGTGGTAGCAGGCCAGCACCGGTTCTCCCACCGGGGTGGTGCGGCGCAGGTCACGGTGGCCGGAGCGGTCCTTCCCGGCATAGGAGTCCCAAAAAACAAGGGAATTGGCGGAAGCTTCGGAGAGTGCATTCTCGAGACCCAGCAGCTTCGCCTCGGCCACTCCCCAAGGCATGATGGCCTCGCCTCGCACCCGGTCCCGGAAGCGTAGCTCGGCCTCCAAGACCAAGACCCGAGCCCCGGCGGCCGCCATGGCCCCGGCCAATGCCGAACCGCCGACGCCTGCGCCCGCTATGATCAGGTCGTATTTGCCGGTAGACATTGCACGATTCTAGAGGTATTCACCGCAAATCAGGGAGCCCTTTCCCAGACGCCTTAGATGGCCGCGCACCTACCCCGCCGTCCGCCAAGGCAGACCGTCGGTGGCCTTGAGGAATGCCTCGACCAATGGAGCGCTGGAACAGATAACGCTGGGGCTGAATAGGTCGGCCGGCGTACCCTGGCGGTCCGTCACCACACCGCCGGCTTCCCGCACCAGCAAGAGGCCGGTGGCCAGGTCCCAAGGCGACAAGGAGTGGTGGAAGAAAAGGTCCACGCGGCCGGAGGCGGCATAGGCTAGGCCCAAGCCAGCGGTGCCCATCATCCGGACGCTGTACATACCGGGCCAGAGAGAGCGAATCATGTCCAAAGCCAGCCCCGCCTTTTCGTCCACGTAGCCAAGATCGAAGCTCAGCAGACAACGGGACAGCTCCTCCGACTCCGACACACTGATCCGGTCCCCGTTCAGGAAAGCGCCCTCACCCTTGGCGGCGCTGAACATCTCGTCCCGTACCGGATCGTAGATGACCCCAGCGACGATGTCGGCGCCCTCGGCCAAGGCCACGATGGTGCAGAAGTGGGGAATGCCGTGAGCGTAGTTGCGGGTGCCGTCCAGTGGGTCCACCACCCAGGTATAATTCGAGGCGCCGGCTACTGGCTGCGATTCCTCGGCCAAGATACCGAAGTCAGGAAACGCGCCGGTCAGGATTTCCAGGACCGCCTTCTCTGCCGCGACGTCAATGTCGGTTACGATGTCGGCCCGGCCCTTGAAGGTGATTTGCCGGTCAGAGTTCCACCCGCCGCGAATAATCTCCCCCGCCGTGCGGCTGGCCTCCAGCGCAACGTCCAAAACGTTGCGCCCGTCGGCGGTTGCGGGCAGAGAGCGCTTTGAAGTTTCTGTCATATCGTCCTTGCCTGAACTTGGGGTCACGGCCACCACTTTATCATACGTGGCCGGCACAGGCGGCCGGCCGACGGGATGCGGCGGGTGCTTGCGCCAGTACAATCGCGACTTAATCAGGTCGTTAGAACTTTGAAACGACACGATCTGGTGAATTGATGGTAGGTCGTTCATGGCGAATTCGAAAGGGCATCCATCATCTACCGTTTTGCTGCTTTAGAGGATCCCAGGACTGAACGCTCCAAGCCGGCTGAGATGACGAGGAGGGAGGTTTGTGCTAGAGTTTCAGATGGAGGGCCACGCAGACTGGGTGATCGCCGCGCTGGGCGAATCGACGTCCGGCGGGGAGGAAAGTCCGGGCTCCTTCGGGCAGGGTGCTGGGTAACGCCCAGGCTTCCGCGGCCTTACGGTCGTGGGGGACGGAAAGTGGCACAGAAACATACCGTCCCGATGCAATCGGGACAAGGGTGAAATCGGACGGTAAGAGCGTCCGGCCGGCTGCGGTGACGCAGCGGCGGCCAAACCCCACCCGGAGCAAGGCCGAATAGGGGGACTATGGGCGCCCGGCCCGTCCCCGGGTTGGCTGCTCGACCACGGCGGCAACGCCGTCCCGCCCACCGGCGGGCTCCCCACCTAGTGGGGAAGGCTAGATAGATGGTCACCATCCGCCTCCGGCGGATACAGAACCCGGCTTACAGGTCGGCGCGGCCTTCCCTCCTTCTGATTCCTCCCTACTGGAAAGAGCCCTTTACGGTAGTCCGAGGGTTGAATCCACTGCCGAAATCGAATTCTTCATCCACGTTCTCGATAGCTTCGGCGCTCCTGTGATCGCCCATTTCGAAGAAGACCCCGCCGTTCGTCCCTTCCCGGCGGCCCGGGAGGAAGAAGGTATCGGCATCGCGCCAGATTCAACTCGGCTGAGTCCCGCCCGGACACCAATTCAAATCCAGGCGGGACGGCTCCAAAAAGGGGATGGCGTCGTTCCTCGAATCCGGTTAGAATCCCCCTAGACTGGTAGTCATCAGGTTCTCATCAGGGTCGCTAGCTTATCCAGGAACCTTTGGACGTCCTGTATGCCAGATTCCACTCCTCCGGGAGTTTCCCAATTTTCGTAGAAATTCGTGTGTAGACTACCAGCAACTTGGAACAATCGATAGATTTCTTGGTCCTGGGTTTCTTTGGCCAGTGCATCTATCACCCGGAAGAGTGAGGCGTGGTTATTATGTTGCCAGCCTCGTTGTTCCGCTACCGCCTTGACCATTTGCGCCGCCGCTCCCCAACCTTTTTCGGAAGCTTGTCGCACGTCCCCACTAGCCAATTCGTGTTTTGCTTGATCCAACAATTCATTCCCTGCCGTCCTATACGCCGGTACTTGCGTCATCTAAAACAACCACCTATGCAGTACTCTCTCTACAAATCTGTTGTGAATTTCCACCGGATAATTTCCTAGCGTAAAGCCTAGCTTACTCCTGCTACGAGCAAAAGTATCCCTTTGAAACGGTCACAATTCAACTAGCGTTCTCTTTGTGTTCTAAGCAGGTTCCGTACCTAGCGGACTGCCGGTCTAGAGAAACTGAAACCAGCGCCGGTGGAGGCCACCTTCCCCCAGTGAGGACGTTTCACCAAAGAGAGTAGAGAGGGCGCGGAGTCTTTAGTTTCCCATTTCGCAGCGCAGGAGAGGAGGATTGGCTCGAGGACCAAGAGAAAGGGATATGGGTAACCTCCATGTGGCCAACAGACTTCTCTGCGTCCTCCGCGGCTTCTGTAGTTCTCCCGATACGATACCCGGTTGATGGATCGGGTATTAGCTATTATGATTGTTTGTGGCTGGCCGTATCATCGCCTCTGCGTATAAGGGAGCCCGCAGCGTGTTTTTGGACCTCCATTGCCACTCCGTGTCGTCCGACGACTCTCGGGCCACCGTCGAGCAGTACGTCAAATGGGTCCAAGTGTTGCGAAAAAGGGGCCACACCGTCGACGGCATCGTGCTAACCGAACACCGCAAGTTCGACTTCGACAAAGACTACTCGTCACTGGCCGAACAGTACGCCGTATTGGTCCTCAAGGGTTCGGAGTTGGACACCCGGTTCGGCCATTTCCTCGTCTATGGCGTCAGCGACGCCCTGAGCCGGGATATAGACTTCTCCGACGTTCGCTTGGACTCCCGCGACCTGATGGCGGCAGCCCGGCAGCATGACGCCCTGGCAGTACCGGCTCATCCGGGGCGGTTTGGTATCGGGCTGGCGGATTACATCGGTCAAGGCGAACGTTTCGACGGCCTGGAAATCGTGGAACTGGTGAACGGCGGGAGCCGCTCCGGGGAGAACGAGCGGGCCGAAGACCTCTGCCGCGACCACGGCTACCTCGGCATCGGCGGCAGCGACGCCCACCTGACCAGTCACATTGCAGCCTGCATGACCGAATTCGAGTCCACCATCGCCACCGAGGCCGACTTGGTGGAAGCGCTATTATCCAAAGAATTCCGGCCCGTCTGGCTGTCGGACGCCACCAACGGGAGCAAGTAGACCATGGCGATGGAACTGGAGTACGACCGCTCGCTACATGGCAAAGAGCACACCGCCGGACCCTTCGAGATCACCGCCGACATGATTCAACGCTTGAACGCCAGCTTGGGCGAGACCAATCCGGCGTTCACCTCGGAAGCAGGGGCCCAGGAACAGGGATTTCGCACCATGATAGCGCCCCCCACCCTGTGTTCGATCTTCGTCCGCGAGGTGGCCCTGCCCGACGTGGGCATCAAATTCGGCCGTACCCAGATGCACGCGGGCCAGCGGGTAGAGCCCAAAGGCCCCAATCTACGCTGGCGACCGGTTGACGGCTTCCTCTCACCTGAAGGACGTCTACGCCAAGACGGGTCGTTCCGGCACGATGGTCTTCGTTGTATGGGAGACCACGTTCACCAACCAAGACGGCGACGTGGTGGCTGAAGTCCAAGAGTCCTTCGCCCGACGGGAGTGAATCTAACCACCATGCCCTACTTCGATGACTTAGAACTGGGCGACGAGATCGGGCCGGTAGAAACCATCGCTACCGACGAAGGAGTGGCGCGCTTCTGTGAGGTCTGGGAGCCCCCACAACCCAACCGCTTCACCGACCTGCAAACGGCCAAGGACTCCGGAATGGCAGGCACCATTGTGCCCGGCGTTATGGCGATGGCCATGATGGCCCAACTGCTCACCGGGTGGGCCGGACCCAACGCCATCAGGGACCTGGACCTGGTGTTCCGCCAACCCATCCCACACAACTCGCCCCTCTCCCTGACCGCCACGGTAACCGACCTGCGTAGGGAGAAAGGCGCCAACCTCATCGAATGCGACATCCTGATGACCGGGGCCAAGGGCGAGCGCTACGTGGGAGGCAAAGCGGTGGTGGCCCTGGAAAGCCGCTCGTAGGGGTTCCCCCCAACCCGGCAACTGCCAAACGCCATGCTTGAACGGCTGCGCCAAATCGCCTTCCTGGTCCAAGACTTGGAGGAAGCCAGAGGCCTGTACCGCCGGTACCTCGGCATGGAGTCCTGCTTCTCCGAAGACCTGAGCCGCTACGGTCTCAAGAACGCGGTGTTGCCCGCTGGCCGGGGCACCTTCGTCGAGTTGCTGCAACCCGTAACCGGCGAGTCGGCGGCCTCCCTGTACCTGGCGCGCCGTGGGCAGGCGCCCTACCTGCTAATTTTCGAGACCAAGCAATACGATCGTCTCATACCTCACCTGATGTCGCTCGGCGTCCGGGTCACCGAGGAGCCGCCCAACGCTCAAGTCAAAAGCGCCTTCGTTCACCCCGCATCGGCCAACGGGGCTTTCCTGCAACTTATTGAAGTAGCCTCGGGCGTCAACCCTTGGCCCGCCGCCGGACCCGACTGGCAGGCGGTGGAGGACCAGCCGGTTACCAGGCAATTGCGGCAGGTAGCGGTGCTGGTGCGGGACTTGGACCAAGCCATCGAGCATTGGGGCCGAATGTTCGGACTCCAAACCACGAAGCGTTTCCAGGTGAGCTTCACCGGCCTGGAGATCGCGGTGTTGCCGCTGGATGGACGGGACACGTTCATCGAGCTAGCCCAACCCACCGGGCCCGGCGCGCCGTCCCAACGGTTCCTGGAGCGCTACGGCGAGGGCATTTACCTGACCATCTACGAGATCGGCGACTCGTTGGCGGTGGAGGCCCACCTGCGGGAGCAGGACGCCCGGTTCACCACTTCCCGGCAGACAGCCAACTACACCAACCTGGGATTCAACAGCATCTGGCTGCATCCGGGCGGTATGCTGGGGGCCTTCACTCAGCTTTCCCAAGTGCTGTCGGCAGAAAATCCTTGGCCGCCCGCCGGCGACACCTGGTTCGGCGGCTCCTAGTTCTTGGAAGAGGGGTTGACAATAGCCCGTCCCAACCGGTATATTCTGCGTGTCGAGACCTAGTATCAATAACGGCGGCTATGACGACGCGAAGGCGGAATTCAACTCTGGTAGAGCAGATCCTGGACACCCTTGAGGAGAGGGGCTACCGCTCTACGGCCCCACGGCGCTCCGTAGTTCGGGCCGTGGCCGAGCAACAACGTCACTTCACCGCCGATGGCCTCTACCGGCAACTGCCGAACCTTGGCCGGGCCACCATCTTCCGGTCGTTGAAGATTTTGGTAGAAACAGGGGTCCTCTGCCGAGTGCTCTTGGAGGACGGGGACCTTCACTATCAGTTGAGCCACCACGGTCACCACCATCACCTCCTCTGCGTAGACTGCGGGTCTTCTCAGGACCTGCGGGGCTGCGACATAGAAGACGTCCTGGTCAGCACCTCGGCCCTCCACGGGTTCGAAATCAGCGGCCACTGGCTGGAAGTTTACGGCAAGTGCCAAGCTTGCGCGGCCAAGGAAGCCGTTTCCGGCTAGTCTCTTTTTTTGGAGCTATTTGATACCTCATATCGAAAGCAACCCATTATTGATACTGTGTATCTATAACGCACGCCAATCGACATTCTAAGTAGGCCGGTCCGTTATGAAATGTAACCGCTTGACCCAACTATTGATGACGGTTCTCATCATCTCCCTTGGAGCCCTTATAGCCTGCGGTTCCGAGGCCGCAACCAACACTTCCTCCCCACCCACGACTTCTGCCCCTACCGCGACGGCTGCGGCAACTGCGCCGAGTGCACTACCCGGAAAGCTCAAGGTGGTCACCACCAGCAACATCATCGCCGACTGGGTGCGGGTCGTCGGCGGTGACCGGGTGGAAGTTTTCCCCCTGTTGCCGGCCAACGCCGACCCCCACACCTTCCAGCCGGGGGCGCGCGACGTGGCCCAGGTGGCCGACGCCAGCCTAGTGTTGAGCATCGGACTGTCCCTCGAGGCCCGCTGGCTGGATGACCTAGTGCGGAACGCAGCCGGCAACTCGGCCAAGATCGTCCCGCTGGGCGACGTGGTGGACCCCATCGAATTCATGGAAATCTTCGAGGAGCACGGTGACGAGGACGAAGAAGGAGCGGGAGAGGAGCACGGTGAGGAACACGGCGGACTCGACCCGCACTTCTGGTTCGACCCGCAACGGGTGAAACAGGCGGTCAACGCCGTGTCGGCCCACCTCGCAATGGCGGACCCGGCAAGCCAGACCGAATACCAGAACAACGCCGCCGCCTACAACCGGGAACTGGATGCCCTCCACACCTGGATCGAGGAGCAGGTGGCGACGCTTCCGGAGAAACGCCGCCTGCTGGTCACGTCCCACGATAGTTTCCAGTATTTTGCCAACAGGTACGGCTTCGAGGTAGTCGGGGCTATTTTCCCCGTCACCACCGGTCGGGAACCCACTGCACAGGAACTGGCAGAACTTGTTGAGACGATACAACACGAGGGCGCTCCGGCCGTGTTCTCGGAAAAATCCCACAGCGCCCAACTGGCAAAGCGCATCGCCGAGGAAACCGGCGCTACCCTCGTCGCCGGTCTTTACACCGGCTCCCTGGGGCCGCCCGGGAGCGAGGCCGGGACCTACATGGACTTCATGCGCTACAACGTGAATGTCATAGCCGAGGCACTGCGATAGTCATGTCAGATATAACGCTCACAGCCCCTGCAGCCCTCGCCGCCGAGGAGTTAACCGTGGAGCGAGGCGGCGTCCGGGTGCTGGACCAAGTATCTTTCACCGCCGGACCGGGCTGCCTGATGGGTGTTGTCGGCCCCAACGGCGCCGGCAAGAGCACCCTGTTTAACGTCATCGTTTCATTGCTGCCCGCCACCGCAGGGCGGGTGCTGGTCCACGGCAAGTCCATCGACGAGACCCGGGGGACGGTGGCCTACGTCCCCCAGCACGACCGGGTAAACTGGCGTCTGCCCATGAACGTGTGGGATGTGACCCTGCTGGGTCGGACGCGGCGAATCGGCTGGTTCCGGCGTCCGTCTCAAGCCGACCGCGCCGCCGCCGAAGACGCCCTGCGTCAGGTGGGTATGTGGGACCGGCGGCGCTCGCTGATCGGCGAACTGTCGGGCGGGCAACGGCAGCGCGTGTTCGTGGCCCGCGCCTTGGCCCAAGGCGCCGACATCCTGTTGCTGGATGAGGCCTTCAGCGGCGTGGACATCGCGTCGCAGGAAGCGCTGGTTTCGGTGCTGATGGAGCTTCGAGACGAAGGCCGCACCATTCTGCTGTCCTCCCACGACATCAATCACCTGGCCCACTACTGCGACGAGTGCCTATGTCTCAATTGCCACGTCTGCGCCTGCGGCGCGCCCCGGGACGTCCTTACGGAAGAAGTGATGACCGAGCTTTATGGACCCTTTGGGTCGGTACCGACCCACGGACATGGACTGGCCGGAGGCGACGATGGACATCATCACTGAAGCCCTGGCGGGGCCGTTTCAATACGGCTTCATGCTGCGGGCGCTGATCGTGTCCGTGCTGGTGGGCATCATTTGCCCAGTTCTGGGAGTCTACGTGGTCATCCGGGGGCTGGGGTTCATGGGCGACGCCTTGGCCCATTCGGTGCTGCCCGGCATGGTGGCGGCCTTCATCTTGGGTATCAGCCCATTCTTCGGCGCCGTCCCCATGGCCGTGGCAATGGCCTTGGTCAGCGGATACCTCATCAAGCGGGCGGGCGTCGGCGAGGACGCCTCGGTGGGCATCCTGTTCGCCGGGTTGTTCGCCCTGGGACTGGTAATGTTGACCGTCGCCGGGGGAATTCCGGTAAACTTGGAAGACATCCTGTTGGGCCAAGTGCTGGGCGTATCCCAAGGCGACGTGTTCGTCACCTTAGGGCTGGCCGCAGCGGTGCTGGCGCTGACCTGGGGCCTGCACAAAGAGCTCGTGTTCGCCAGTTTCGATCCGTCGGGAGCGTCGGTGATCGGCCTGCCTACCCAAAAGCTGGAATACTTGCTTCTGGGGATGCTGGCGGTGGTGGTGGTCCTGGCGTTGCAGGCGGTGGGCGTAATCCTGGTGATTTCGATGCTCATTACCCCGGCGGCGACCGCGTTGTTGCTGGTGAAACATTTCGTCCGGGCCATGGCCGCCGCCGTGCTGATTGGGGTTGCCTCGGCGGTCGGCGGGCTCTACCTTTCGTACCATTACAATATGCCGTCCGGGCCGGTCATGGCCCTGATGGCTTTCGCATTCTTCGCCTTGGCCGTCGCCTGGAAGCAGCGCCCGGCGGGGTTAATTCAACAACAGAGGGCCTGAAGCATGTATGACCTAAACGGTAAGATTGCCGTGGTTACCGGGGCGGGAGGACGCAACGGCATCGGCCGCGCCATCGCCACCCGTCTGGCCCGAGAGGGGGCCGACGTCATGGTGACCGACGTTCCGGCGAGCCTGGAAGCCATACGGGCCCAGGACAGGCAAGCCGGATGGAAGGGCCTCGACAGCGTCGTCGAGGAAATCGAAGCGTTGGGCAGGAGTTCCATCGGCCTGTTCTCGGACGTTTCCGACAGCGCCGCAGTGGACGGCATGATAGCTCAGGCGCTCGACCGTTTCGGGCGCATCGACATTCTTGTAAACAACGCCGGTTCGCGCCCCGGCAAGGACCGGGTGCTGGTCGTGGACCTGGAGGAAGAGGCCTTCGACGAGGTGATGCGAGTCAACGTTCGCGGCACCTACCTGTGTTCCCGCGCCGTGGCCCGGCACATGGCTTCACGTCCCGGCGGTGGGAAGATCATCAACATATCGTCTGGGGCGGGAAAGCGGGGCATCGCCCGCTACGCCGCCTACTGCGCCTCCAAGTTCGCTGTTATCGGTTTCACCCAATCCTTGGCTCAAGAGATGGCCGAACACCGTGTTAACGTCAACGCCATCTGCCCTGGCTTGGTGGACACCGAACGGGTGGACTTCATAGCGGCGGCCCTCGCCCCGGCGGGTGAATCCAGCGAGGAGTACCGCGCCGGCATGGTCGCCGAGCGGGCGGTTCGGGTGCCCATGGGGCGCATCGCTCAAGGTGACGACATCGCCCGGATGGCAGCCTTTCTGGCCTCGGCGGAATCGGACTACGTTACGGGCCTTTCCATCAGCGTCTCCGGCGGTTCGGAAATGAACTAGCAAGTTCGCCGCCGCTCCCACAATTCCCTCTCCCTTAGAGGGAGGGTTAGGGTGGGGGCGTACCTCATCACCGGGGCAAGGGCGGATATATCCTCAACGCCTGCGCGTTCTGCTTTTGCTCTTGCCATTCTTCTTTTTAGCTCTAGGACGAGCAAGATCATTTCCTTCTTCTTTGGCTATTTGTGTTCGGTTATCGTTCATAGATTGTTGAAAGAGCGGCGATGTTTGGTAGTCGGCCTGATTATGCCATATTGCCTTAATTACCGTGGAATTGGACAGATTTTCTGTAAGAGCTACAACTGCTCCAACCAATATAGCAATATAGTATAGCAATTCGTCATTGATAGGATCACCAACGTCTGCCTGAAGACCAGACAGATATATTGTGACCGCTATTGTTGCGGCGACTGGGAGTGCCAACAAGTTGCCCGTGAAATTTACAGGTAGAGTTTGATGTTCAGGAAAGGTAATGCCTGTCAGCCTTCTGAAAATCCTTGATGTTATGTCTCTAATAAATGGCACTATGAGGTGGACCCGGAAAACTGGACAGCTGGTTAAGTGGGAATCCTGCTCCTAAACTACGGACAGCGAGAGCTGTTGATGAGGAGCGGGAAATGTCCAGAGAGCGGAGAAAGCACAGCCCGGCCTTCAAGGTTAAAGTTGCACTGGAGGCAATGAAGGGTGAGCAGACGGTGGCCGAGTTGGCCGCCCGGTTCGAGGTCCACCCCAACCAGATTCAGACTTGGAAGAAGGCCTTAGTGGATGGCGCGGCCGCTATATTCGACCAGGGCGACCGAACCAGTAAGGGCAAGGAGCAGAAGAACAAGAACAACGACGCCTTGGTGGCTCGCCTGTACCAGCAGATCGGCCAGCTCAAGGTGGAGCGGGATTTCTTGGAGGAAAGGTCCGGTCCATGACCCCAGCACAGCGGCGTGAGCTGACCGACCGGCAACATCGGCACCTGTCCATAGTGCGGCAGTGCCAGCTGATGGGTGTCAGCCGCTCCAGCCTCTACTACCGTCCCAAGGGGACACCTCCGGGGGACCTGTCCCTGATGCAGGCCATGGACCGCCAGTACCTGGAAACCCCTTTCTACGGTTCCAGGCGGATGAAGGCCTCGCTGGACCGGCAGGGGATGACGGTAAGCCGGAAGCGGGTGCAGCGACTCATGAGACTGATGGGACTGCGGGCTATCTACCGGCAGCCTCGCACCAGCCAACCAGCGGCGGGACGCTGGGTCTATCCCTACCTGCTGAGGGATCTGACGATCACCCGGGCGAACCAGGTGTGGGCGGCCGACATCACCTACCTGCCCATGGCCCGGGGGTTCTTGTACTTGGTGGCCATCATGGACTGGCACAGCCGGTACGTGGTGGCCTGGGGATTGTCCAACACTCTGGAGACCGGCTTTTGTGCCGAGGCCCTGACCGAGGCCCTCGGCCAAGGAAGGCCCGACGTATTCAACACCGACCAGGGAAGCCAGTTCACCAGCCGCGAGTTCACGCAGATACTCCGGGACCGCGGGGTGAAGATCAGCATGGATGGCAGGGGCAGGTACCAGGACAACATACTTGTCGAGCGGCTATGGAGGACGGTGAAGTACGAGGAGGTCTACCTGAAGGCCTACGCTAACGGCCTTGAGGCCCGCCGAGGGCTGCGAGAGTACTTCCGGTTCTACAACCACCGGAGGCCGCATCAGGCCCTGGGCTACCGTACGCCGGCGGAGATCTTCCACGGCGAGCCTGTAGAAGAGGAGCCGAAGGAAAGGAGGTGCCCGGACCAACCGGTCTTGGTATCATACGGAGGAGTGCAGGAGTCCCACTTAATTGTGGCTTAATCCTGTCCAACCGATGGGGTCCACCTCACTACTATAAGCGTACCTAGCCACATTATTACCGTTTTTACTAGAAACGGAATCGCAATTGCACACAAATATGACCAAGGTGTTTCCAATATATCGTTTATCGCTAATACCCAAAGTGCACAAAGTATCCCTATACCTGCTCCCGAAAACAGAACAAGTACAGAGTTGACAATCATAGGCATTCGTAGGTTACCTTGATTCCTAATAGATGTGGCTACAATGACATCCGCTAATCTCTTCCACACAGTTCATCCTACATACAACGAGGATGTAGATTCGGCCCCACCGTCGCACCTTTTCCCCGCCTACCCCTCCAGTAGCGCCCCTTGCAGCCCGTGCCTGGCAACATGGCGGCTGATCTCCCGTGCGGCGTACCGCGTGGCCTCGAACAGGTCCACCAGTTCCCCCATGGTGTTCACGTACATCAGCCCGTAGTCCGCGTTGTACTTCCGCAGTTCCTCCAGCGTTAGCCGGTTGCGCTTGATTCCGTTGCAGGTGCGGTGCAGCAGGGCGAGGTTGTACAACTCATCGTCGCCCTCTACCCCCTCGGCCGCCCTGCGGGCCCGGATGTGGTCCACCTCCAGCAGCGTCGCGTCCAGGCTGCCGTTGGGCCGCCTCGGTTCGTATCCGCAGCCCCAGCACACCGGCCCGAACCGCCTGATTAGCAGTGCCTTCGCGTCCTCTTTGCTGATTTGCCCCGACCACGTGGACGACTGCGTGCTTTGACGGACGCTGCGCCGTGACTGTTCCAGTTGGTGAGGCGGTGCCGGGTCTGCGTCATCGCGCTTGGGCAGTTCGTTAGGCCCGATGACATAGCTGGATGTCCACTGTTGCGGTTCCTGAAACCCCTTGTCTTTCTTGACCGAGGCTAATGCGTTTCTCGTCGAGTCCGTCATGCCCTCAAGAACCGTGCCGTTCAGGTAAAACCGGCGTTTGAGCATCGTCCAGCTTCGATAGGCCATATCGCAGGCTATCCACTGGCGCCCCAACCGCTCGGCGGCAATCGCGGTGGTGGCGCACCCCGCGAATATGTCCAGCACAACTTCCTCTTTATTGCTGGACGCCTTGATGACGTGCTCGTAAAGCTCCAGCGGTTTCTGCGTTGAGTAGCCGGTGTATTCCCCTGTTTTGGTGCTGTAGTTGGTGAAACCAATGGGTTCAAGGATAAGGTTCTGTGGAGGATTGCCCGTATCCGCATCTGCATACCGCTTGAGACCGGGCCATTGCCCTTGCTTGGGATGGTGAATCAGCTTGGCTCTGTCCAGGGCGTCCAAGCGTTCGTGAGCATCCTGAATAGCACGGTATCCGGGGATGAATGTGCGCTCAATGTATTCCGCGTACTTGCTGGTCTTTGGCACGGCCCAATGGCGTCCTTTGTCAGTCACTGTGAGGTGGACCCCATCGGTTGGACAGGATTAAGCCACAATTAAGTGGGACTCCTGCACTCCTCCGTATGATACCAAGACCGGTTGGTCCGGGCACCTCCTTTCCTTCGGCTCCTCTTCTACAGGCTCGCCGTGGAAGATCTCCGCCGGCGTACGGTAGCCCAGGGCCTGATGCGGCCTCCGGTGGTTGTAGAACCGGAAGTACTCTCGCAGCCCTCGGCGGGCCTCAAGGCCGTTAGCGTAGGCCTTCAGGTAGACCTCCTCGTACTTCACCGTCCTCCATAGCCGCTCGACAAGTATGTTGTCCTGGTACCTGCCCCTGCCATCCATGCTGATCTTCACCCCGCGGTCCCGGAGTATCTGCGTGAACTCGCGGCTGGTGAACTGGCTTCCCTGGTCGGTGTTGAATACGTCGGGCCTTCCTTGGCCGAGGGCCTCGGTCAGGGCCTCGGCACAAAAGCCGGTCTCCAGAGTGTTGGACAATCCCCAGGCCACCACGTACCGGCTGTGCCAGTCCATGATGGCCACCAAGTACAAGAACCCCCGGGCCATGGGCAGGTAGGTGATGTCGGCCGCCCACACCTGGTTCGCCCGGGTGATCGTCAGATCCCTCAGCAGGTAGGGATAGACCCAGCGTCCCGCCGCTGGTTGGCTGGTGCGAGGCTGCCGGTAGATAGCCCGCAGTCCCATCAGTCTCATGAGTCGCTGCACCCGCTTCCGGCTTACCGTCATCCCCTGCCGGTCCAGCGAGGCCTTCATCCGCCTGGAACCGTAGAAAGGGGTTTCCAGGTACTGGCGGTCCATGGCCTGCATCAGGGACAGGTCCCCCGGAGGTGTCCCCTTGGGACGGTAGTAGAGGCTGGAGCGGCTGACACCCATCAGCTGGCACTGCCGCACTATGGACAGGTGCCGATGTTGCCGGTCGGTCAGCTCACGCCGCTGTGCTGGGGTCATGGACCGGACCTTTCCTCCAAGAAATCCCGCTCCACCTTGAGCTGGCCGATCTGCTGGTACAGGCGAGCCACCAAGGCGTCGTTGTTCTTGTTCTTCTGCTCCTTGCCCTTACTGGTTCGGTCGCCCTGGTCGAATATAGCGGCCGCGCCATCCACTAAGGCCTTCTTCCAAGTCTGAATCTGGTTGGGGTGGACCTCGAACCGGGCGGCCAACTCGGCCACCGTCTGCTCACCCTTCATTGCCTCCAGTGCAACTTTCGCCTTGAAGGCCGGGCTGTGCTTTCTCCGCTCTCTGGACATTTCCCGCTCCTCATCAACAGCTCTCGCTGTCCGTAGTTTAGGAGCAGGATTCCCACTTAACCAGCTGTCCAGTTTTCCGGGTCCACCTCACTGAGTAGCTGCCCCAAGCCTCGCCGGACTTGCCTGACCGGACTCCAGCGCCAGTCAGGTCGGCGCTCCGGTATCGGCCACGCTCATCTTTAGATGGATATGCCTTATCCAGTTTGTCGCTGGTTTTGGAGTCGGTGATGTCCCATACGTTCCATATATGTTGGTTGGTTTTTCGGTAGTAGAGGATATAGTCAACAATGCGTCCGTAGTTGACTAGGTCGTTGTGAGAAGTAGCCCGCCGCCAGGCGATTTGGCTGCGAAAATTCTCATCCCCAAACACGGCATCCAGCAGCATCCGTAAGTAGCTGTTGGCACGGTCGTCACAATGGACATAGATACTGCCCGTGGGTTTCAGCACCCGGCGGCACTCAATCAGCCGCACGGCCATAAAACAAATGTAGGCCGCCTCGTTCTCCGTAGCGCAGGCTTCCACCGCCTCGATAACGGAATGGACGCGTGGGTAATCGTCCTGGATCCGCATTTTCCATTCCGGGTGAATATCGTCGTCCCAATTCCAGTAGTCCTGAACCCGGGTTTCGCCGATGCCTTCGTTGTGGGCGGTGCCGTGGGACTTCGCCAACGCCACTTCTTCGTCGAACTCCGCCTTGCTGATAGGCGGCCTGGGCTTGCTGGTAAAGGTCTCGTTGGCCGCAAAGGGAGGGTCAATGGCTATCAGGTCGATGCACTCATTGTTCAGCGAGCGCAAGAAGAGGTAGTTGTCCATGATAGCCAGGGTCCGGTTGGCAACGTTCAAACGTTCCAAATTCACCCTCCTTACGGTTGGCAAGACGGGTTGGTCTTGCTTATGCGAATAGTTCGTAGGAGCGCCTCAGTCGAATATACTACCCCATTTGGTTCGCCTGCCACTTCCCGCTGTCAGCGCAAAATCGGCACAAGGACCAAAATTCCGGGTAAAATCCAAGACCGGCCGGCGGCCCATCAGTGCTGGCATCGACGACCAGCGAAATGATCTGGATATGGACCGCGCCGGTGATTGGCGGACCGGCGGCTCCGAGATGAACTAGCGGGGCCCTTCGCCGGGCTCAGGAGGGCCTCACCGGGGGACGGGCGAGAAACACCAGAAATACAGCGCCGGCGTAGGCCCCGATCATGGCGGCGTAGAGGATAGTGTAATCGCCGGTGACTCCCCGGACTGTGGAGGCCAAGGCCGGTCCCAGACCCAAGGCCGCCGTTTGGAAGGGAAGGAAGGCGCCGAGAATCGCGCCGAAGGAAGCCCGGCCATAATATTGGGCTAGCAGCATACTATCAAGGGTGCCCACCGCCCCGGAGAAAATCCCCCACACCAAGGCGAATCCCAAGGCCCCCAGCAACGATCCTACGGTCAACAGGTAGGCCAACATGCCGGCCGTTCCCAACATCGTCACCATAATGCAACGCCGCGGCGTAATGACGTCCGCCAAGTAAGCCCAGCCCAGGTTGAATATGGAGAAAATCGTCCCCAAGCTCAAGACTCCGGTGGCAACGCCGGCGCTGAGGCCCACGTCCTCCACCAAGTAGGGGACAAGGCTGAACCCGGTGCTGCTGGCTGCCAGGGTACCCAGGATGGCAACGGCCACAATGAGCCAGAAGGTGCGGGTCTTCAGGGCCTCTTGTACCGTCCAGCTTTCCTCGGCCGGGAGGCGCCGTTCACCAGCCGCAGCAACCGAAGCCTCCGGAGCCGCGCCGTCGGGTGCCATCCCTATGTCTTCGGGCCGCCGCCGCATGAAGAGAATCACCGGAACGACCAGAAGCAACCCGAATATCCCCAAATACCGGTAGGCGGCGCGCCAGCCTTGATGAACCGCGATAACAGAGATGATTTGGATGTTGATGGCGCCCGCAATGGGCCGAAAGGTGGATACGATAGCCAAAGTGAGATTGCGCCTTCGCCGGAAGAAGTTCACTGCCGCGGTGCGTGGGACCAACCCGATCAACACCACTTGGCTAACCGCCCGGGCGAGGACATAGCTGACGTAGAACTGCCAGACTGAGGTGACCCCGGACAGCGCCAAAAAGCAGACTCCCACGACAATCAACCCCACCGGCATCAGCCAACGGGGCCCGTAACGGTCGGCCAGCCGCCCGATCAACAGCGCCAACAGTCCCGAAAACCAAGTCCCGGCCGAGGCCGCCAGGGAGAGGGTGCCCTTGCTCCATCCGGTGTCCTCGGTGATATAGACCTGAACGGCGCCCAGCACCACCTGGGTTACCCCGCTGCCGGCAAAAGTGGTGCAGCCGGCGATGCCAAGGACCAGCCAGCCGTAGAAGAAAGGCGTACGGGGCCGCCAGGCAAGCAACGGCCCCAATATAGAGCCAAACTTTGAGCGAAACACGCCGCCCATGTTACCAGGGTCATCTAATTGTTATGGAGTAGGCAGACTGAGGAGGATCAGGGCATCGTAGGGTTTGCAGCCGTAATGAGGCAGGGCGGCGGCGACGTTATTAGCCCCGGTGCGGCGGACCAGCCCGATCACCAGGTTTCGCGGGGCGGCCATCACCTGGGGCGCGGCGCCCGTTCTCACCTGAGAACGGTCTTCTTCAAAGGTGACATCCCGGACCCAATGCACCTGGTTCTCAATCCCCCAATGACCGCGCCATAACCCGAGGAGTCTTGCCGGGTCCGTCTCATCGGGGTTCAGGCTGGTGACGCCATAGGACGTCTCCACCGACTTGACTCCCTTGCGGGTCCTGGTGCGTTCCAGGCAGCAAACTTGCCCCAAGTTGGGCCCGTCCAGGTAGTGATTGAGGGCGGAGCAGTAGCGGTCAATGCCAATGGGGATACGGTGCCGGATGATGGGATAACCGTCGTGCGTTACACTCTTGAAGAAATATTCAACATCCTGCGAGAGAACCAAATCGAAGGTCTGCGGGTTCCGCCAACCCTTCCCACGAGCGGACCACGAGGCCATTTCCGACAATGAAAAGGCAATGAAAATACCCCGCGAGCTGACACCCCTCCCTTGCCAACCCCGAATACACCTCCCTACCATAATAGATGTCTGACCCAACGTTTTATCGGGATCCGGACTAAGGAAGCTCTGAATAAGTCCCTTCCCCCTCGACGGGGGAAGGTTAGGATGGGGGTGACCTCGCTTATTGGATAGCTGAAGCCCTTAAGCTCCCCACCAAGATTTCGGGTTCCGTTGCAATTCCGAGTGCTTCTTCAGAGGTTTCCTAACTTCAACCCGCCACTGAGGCGACGCGAAATACGATGGCCAGAAACCGCCCCAAACCCAAACGTCCCCTACCGGTCCGCCAACCCCTTCAGTCCGCCCCCAAACCGGCCACCGAGCCGGAATGGGCGGAAATGAGCGAAAGTGAGAGGGAAATCGAAAAATCTGACCTCACCTTTCGTCAGCACTCGGCGCTCCCCGTCATCGCCGCCTCCCCTACTATTGCTGAAGCCGCCCGCTCTTCCGGGATCGGCGAGAGTACCCTGCGCCGCTGGCTTGAAGACGATCACTTCCGCGAAGAGTTGACCCGTCTCCGCCAAGAGTCCGCCCTCCTCGCCCGCCAGGAACTCCAAGGCCTCATGCTGCGGAGCGTCTCCGTCCTCACCGACGCTATGGACCACCCCGATATGGCTATCCGCCTCCGCGCCGCCCGCTACGCTTTGTCTTTCGCCATCCGGATCTGCGAAGCCGAAAAGCTCAGATCGGATATCCAGGCCCTGGAAGACGCCCTCCCGCTCTGGGCCGCTCACCACTCCCTCAAATAACCGCCGCGAGGTGAACTCCCCCTAATGAACGACCTGAGACATCGCGTCAATGCCCTCCGCCGTAAAATGGCCCTCGCACTCGCCGTTGTCCGGCTCCGCCCGTTGGCTCAGGAATTTTGCGTCCATTGGGCCGTAGCCCAATCCCGTTGCCAGCCCTCCCCCAAGTCCCATACCTTCATCAGCCGGGTGGTCGACGCCGGACTCCGGCTCCCCACCTTCATGGCGGCGCATAACTATCTCAATAGGTGCCGCAGCCGAAACACCCTTCCCGACTGCGATCAACTCCTCCACTCTCTTCTCCCCTGGTCCGCAACCCTCGGCCGTGTCGATACACCCGCCAATACCTCGCCCAGGTGAAGATATGGCCCTGCGCCACCCCCCAGGGTCTTTCAAATATTCCCTCCCCATCGCGGGGTGAGGGCTAGGGTGGGGGTCAAATATTCCCTCCCCATCGCAGGGGGAGGGCTAGGGTGGGGGTCAAATGTTCCCTCCCCATCGCAGGGGGAGGGCTAGGGTGGGGGTCAAATGCTTCGCAACAGCTAGTGTAGGAGCGAGCAGTACGCCCTCTCCCGCCGGGAGAGGGGATTTCTCCAACAATTAAATGGCCCTGCCCATATTACCCCGGCTCTTGGCTGGAAACCAAGGCGGATGATAAATTGGGGATGTAAACAACCGGCCCCCTCAACGAAACATCAGGAGGCCGGGGGAAATGAGGACTGAGCATGGCCCTAGACCGCGACCAAGTGGAGCACATCGCCGCCCTGGCCCGCATCGGGCTCACCGACGCCGAAATCGATGTCTTGGCCGTTCAGCTTTCCAACATCCTGGAGCAGTTCGAGGTCCTGAGCGAACTCGATACCAGTGACGTGGAGCCCACCAGCAACGCCGGAGAACTGAAGACCGTACTAAGGGAGGACGTGTCCCATGATTCCTTGGACCGCTCCGACGTCTTGGAGAACGCTCCCCGCCGGGATGGGGATTTCTTCAGAGTAAAGGCGGTGCTTCAGGAATAATGGCAACCGCCGAACTCAACTGGTTGACGGCGACCGAGGCCCAACGACTGTTGCAACGGGGAGAGATATCCTCGGTGGAGTTGACCAGCGCCTGCCTTGACCGGACCGATTTGGTGGAAGACCGGGTCCGCTCCTTCCTAACGCTTACTCCCGAATTGGCTTTGGCCCAAGCCGCAGATGCCGACCGGCGTTTGGCGAATGGTAACGCGGGGCCGCTGACCGGCGTCCCGGTGCAAGTGAAGGACGTAATGTGTACCCGGGGGGTACCTACAACCTGCGCCTCCTTGATGCTGGAAAAATTCGTCCCGGTCTACGACGCCACCGCCGTCGGCCGGTTGTTTGAAGATGGCGCCGTGATGTTGGGCAAGGGCAACATGGACGAGTTCGCCATGGGGTCCTCCTGCGAAAACTCAGCATTCCACCCGACCCACAATCCGTGGGACCTGGCCCGAGTGCCCGGCGGCAGCAGCGGCGGGGCATCTGCGGCCGTGGCGGCGGGGGAAACGGTATACGCCTTGGGCTCCGATACCGGCGGCAGTGTCCGCCAACCCGCGGCCCTGTGCGGTGTAACCGGTCTGAAGCCGTCTTACGGGCTGGTGAGCCGTTACGGTCTGGTGGCCTACGCTTCCTCGCTGGACCAGATAGGGCCCCTCGGCCGGAGCGCCGCCGACTGCGCCTTGGTGTTGAACGCCATAGCCGGACACGACCCCAGGGATGCCACTTCGCTTCCACTCCCCGCCGAGGATTACACCGCCCGTTTGGATGAAGACATCAGCGGACTGCGCTTGGGGATGCCGGACGAGTACTTCGCCGAAGGGGTCGAACCCGGCGTCCGGGATGCGGTGGAGAAGGCGGCCAAGGTCCTGGAAGACCGGGGAGCGTCCGTCCAAGAGGTGTCGCTGCCGACCACCAAGTACGCCTTGGCCTGTTACTACATCATCGCTCCGGCGGAATGTTCGGCCAACCTCGCCCGCTATGACGGGGTGAAATACGGCGCCTCCTACCAAGGCGCCGGCAATATGTGGGAGGCAATGGAACGCACCCGCCAGTACGGTTTCGGCCCGGAAGTGACACGCCGCATCATGCTGGGCGCCTACGCCCTTTCGGCAGGTTACTACGACGCTTATTACCTGAAGGCCCAGCGGGTGCGAACGCTGATACGCCAAGACTTTGCCCGGGTATTCGAGAAGGTGGACGCCCTGGTTACCCCGACCTCTCCGGTGATAGCCTTCCCCTTGGGGGAAAAGACCGGCGACCCGGTGCAGATGTACCAGATCGACGTTTGCACCGTGCCGGCCAACATCGCCGGACTGCCAGGCCTCTCCGTGCCCTGCGGCTTTTCGGAAGGCCTTCCGGTCGGAATGCAGTTCATCGGCCCCCACCTGTCGGACGCCACCCTGTTGCGCCTGGGTCACGCCTATCAACAAGTCACCGATTGGCACAAAGCCAGGCCGCTCCTGTGAAGTCCGGCCAGAGGGCCGTCTTTATTCAATCCAACTCGATTAAATTCCGGGAGGCATTATGGAGCGCACCAGCATCAAGAACATTCTCTCCAGGGATGACTCCTCCGGCGAGGTCTTGGTCCAAGGCTGGGTCAAGACCCGGCGCTCGTCCAAGTCGGTTTCCTTCATCCAGATCAACGACGGCTCAACCCTGCGAGACCTGCAGGTGGTGGTCGACGAAAGCCACCCGGACTACGCCGCGGCCAACGGGCTGACCACCGGCTGCAGCGTAAACGTCCTCGGTCGCGTCGTAGAGTCTCCGGGGCAGGGCCAGAAGTACGAGGTACATGCCAGTTCGTTGCGGGTCATCGGCGACTCCGACCCAGAAACATATCCTCTCCAAAAGAAGCGCCACACACCGGAGTTCCTCCGGGAGATCGCCCATCTCCGGCCCCGGACCAATACCTTCGGCGCCATGGCCCGGGTGCGTAACGTCGCGGCCTTCGCCATTCATTCCTTTTTCCAAGAGCACGGCTTCCAATACATTCAGACTCCCATCATCACCGCCAGCGACGCCGAGGGTGCCGGTTCCATGTTTCGGGTGACCACATTGGACATGGACAACCCGCCTCGCCGTGGTGGAGCGATTGACGTCGCGGAAGACTTTTTCGGCAAGCCGACGTTCCTCACGGTCAGCGGCCAATTGGAGGCTGAAATCTTCGCCCTCGCACTCTCCAACGTCTACACCTTCGGCCCCACCTTCCGGGCCGAAAATTCCAACACCTCGCGCCATCTCGCCGAGTTCTGGATGGTCGAACCCGAGGTCGCATTCTGCGAGCTGGAGGGACTGGCGGACCTGTCCGAGGACTTCCTCAAAGGCGTCTTCAACCATGTGCTGGAAAACTGCGCCGAAGACCTGGAGTTCTTTAACCGGTGGTACGACGACTCCGTCGTCGCCACGCTTCGGGGAATCGTGGACTCCGATTTCGAAAGGATCACCTATACGGAGGCGGTCGACCTGTTGCTCAAGTCCGGCGAGTCGTTCCAGTTCCCCGTCAGTTGGGGATTGGACCTGCAGTCGGAACACGAACGGTACCTTACCGAGAACAAACTGCGAAAGCCCGTAATCGTGACCGACTATCCCAAGGGCATCAAAGCCTTCTACATGCGCCTGAATGACGACGATCAGACCGTTCGCGCCATGGATGTGTTGGTCCCCCGCATCGGCGAGATCATCGGCGGCAGCCAGCGCGAGGAACGCCGCGACGTGCTATTACGCCGCATGACGGAGGCCGGACTGGAGGAGAGCGCCTACAGTTGGTACCTGGACTTGCGCAGCTACGGGACAGTGCCCCACGCAGGCTTCGGCCTGGGATTTGAACGCACGGTGCAATTTATCACCGGCGTGCCCAACATCCGGGACGTCATCCCCTTCCCACGCACCCCGAAAAACGCGGAGTTCTAGTCTGGCCGGCCAACCGCACCGCCGCCCCATTCCCGCCGCCGGTGATTTTGCGGCCGCGTTCGGGCGGGGCAGCGCCGTGATGGAGGACTCCTTAGACCGGTTGTCGGCTATCTACGAGCGGACCGCGTCGGCTGCTCCGGTCGTGGCCTGTTACGACTATTGGCGCCGCTACCGGGAAGGACCCGCCTGCCTGGCCTCGTCCAGCGACGAAGTGTTCATCGAACACACCTACTTGTCGCTGCTGGCCCGCGTAGCCTGCTACCACTTCCTGGAGGTTCGGCGTCCGTCGTCCAGACTTAACGATATTTGGAACGTGGCGAACGGCGACTATTTCGTGCGGTACGGCTTGGAGAATTTCCTGGGGGAAGACCTATTTTTCTGGCCGTTTTTCCGCCGGTCATTGGGACTGGACGATGACCTGGAACCATTGGCCATTATGTCTGCAATATCCGAGGCGCTGCTCCAATTCGATCTGACTGCGCCCCCGGCCGACCTCCTATCCGAAATCTACGGCCAATTTTCCCGGCCCGGCGCCGCCAACGTCCGGCCGCCTGCCCGCGGAGAGGGCCCCGCGCGGTCCGAGGCGGGCTCGCTGGTGGACCGGTCCTGTGGTGACGGCGCCCTTATCGCCGAAGCCGCCGCCGACACGGTGCGATCCCTGACGGAACAGGGCCATGACTCCTTTGACGTTATGCTCTTGGTCTCGGACCGGATCGCAGGAATGTCTCCCGACCCCGTGTCCGCCTCGGTAGCCCGTGCCGCCTATCTCTTGGCGTTGGGAGGTTTGGCACGGGAACCGCACCCGCCGGTCTTGCTTCCCGTCTACCTTGCCTCCGCCGGTCAGGCGTATGAGTCCTGGGTAGACCCAGCGGGAGTAACGGTCCACCGGTTCCCGGAGGCCGACGGTATGGTATTGCCGGACCGGGTGGCCGGAGACCCGATGATGCTGGAATGGCTATTGGGCCGGCTGCCCAACTACATGAAGGGCGCCGCCACCCGGCGCCGTGCCCAATCGGAGGCAGAAGCAGTCCAAGAGGTGTTGAACGCCTACTATATTTATCTGACCTCGGCCAAGGCCCGCACCCCCATTCCCGAGCCCCTGACACCGGCAGCCGCCGACGTCATGGTGGAAACGGCCGGCATCCTGGTGACCGGGTACCTTCACGGCCAAGGGCACGCCCTGTTGCACCTCATCAAGAACGCCCCTGCTTCGCTGTTCCTAGGCCGCCGCCATTTCGACGTGGTTTTTGACGGCTAGCGGGTTTGGAACGACCTGGCGGCTTGTAGAGGCTAACAATGTATCTGAGGCGACGAAGAGACCGTAGAGGCCCAGGGAGAATGGTGGGGAATGAGAGTCCGGAATAGCAAACGGGGGGTTGTCCAGTGAGGGAACGATAGGGACCGGCCGGCGGTGGCGCCGAGTGAGTAGGAATTGGCCTCTTTGGTTATGTTCTCGATGAGGGCGGAGGCGAGGGCCGGGTCCTCAGAACTGTTGTAGAAACCTTAAGAGTAGTGGTCACGGTCCTAGTCCAGCTGCTCGGTAGAGAGTGTTTGGGCGAGATAGAAGGTCTGGGTGTAGAGATGACCGCGGACCGCGGAAGACCAATTCTCGGGTTGTTGCAGGACGGCCCCTTGGAGGTCGTTAAGACGCTGGTAGGTGTGTTGTAGGGCGAGTCAAGCCTAGCCTGTGGCGGCATTGAGCTTGTCCTCTACGGACTGGCAATCGGTGAGGTTGAACTCGGGGACATGGTCTCCGGCGGGGGCAGGCGGGTTCCAGGTACGCGGCTACCGCCTTCTCCGGAACATCAGCATAGCGGCGGCCACTACCAGGACGGTAGCCGCCACTCCAGCTGCAAACCCCACGACAAACCGGACCACATTGGACATTATGGCGATGGGCCCCTCGCCTTCGGTCACTGGAGTGACCGGAGGCGGTGAGAGTCGGTAGAGCCGTTGTCTCCGCAGCGAGCGTCGGTGTTTATGTTGGTCGCGGCGGCGGCGTGGCAGTCGGCTCGGGTGTGGGAGTAGCGGTCGGCTGTGGGGTGGGCGTGGCGGTCGGCTCCGGTGTGGGCGTGGGGGTGGGCGTCGGTTCCGGTGTAGGTGTGGGCGTCGGCTTCGGTGTAGGTGTGGGCGTCGGCTCCGGTGTAGGTGTGGGCGTCGGCTTCGGTGTAGGTGTGGGCGTCGGCTCCGGCGTGGGCATAGGTCGTCGAGTCGGCGGGGCCGTCGGTGCTGGAGTCGGACGGGGGCCAACCCTGATTGTATCGACGCCGCCCACCGTTCGTTCAACCCGGTTCGTGTCCGTCAGCACCCCGGAAAATGTGTACGAACCCTCTTGGTCTGGGGCGATGACAGTGTAGGTGACGTCGGTTTCTCCGAAGAGTATAACGGTCAAAGTCTGGTCGCTGAAGGTTGCCGCGCTTCCCCGGTCTGAACCAACATACCGAAACCCGGAGGGCAGGATCTCCACGATCTGCCCTAGAGCGCCGAAGTTGCTGGCCCGGACCGTAACCCGCACCTGTCCCGCCGGTTGGACCCACGGCGAAGAAAAGCTCCGCTCAGCGCCGGGCGTCTGTGCGTGCACCGGTCCCGACAGCAACAGCACCGCCATACCGATCGGCACCCCCGAAGCCGCCAGCGCGGCCATACCCTTCCTTAATGACTCTTGCATTTGCTATCCACGCTCCCAGAGTTCCATGCGGCGAAATCAGCCGATGAAGTACAGCCTGACTATCTTCAGGACGTCTTCCAGACTAATCAGTCCCGTGAAGTAGTCCCTGACGGCCTCCAGCGCCTCGTCCAGATCGATGGACAGGTTGTTGTCCGTGTCGTATTCGAGGGCCGAACTGTCGGCGAAGGCGGCCGGGGCTACGGTGACAGAGACATTCACCCGCTGCGGCGGGTTCCTGAACCCGGTCCCAGCGATGAGCAGCTGGGCCCGGTGACTGCCCTGCGACAGGTCCGAGACGTCCACGCTCACCGTCAGCGACAGCCGGTTGTCGGAACCGTCGGAGGAGCCGGACCCGGGGGCGGCCGACAGCCACGAGGCGCTGCCAGAAACGTTGAAACTCATGGGCCGTAATACGGGACTCCAGAGTTGCAGCGGCTGCGCCGGGGGATTCTCACCTCCGGCGTACGCGGTGAAGGTGAGGGTCCGCGGCGAGACGCCGGCCAGCGGTAGGAGCGCGGGCCTCGCGGCGGCGGCGGCGGCGGTGGCGGTGGCGGTGATGGAGGTGGGGCCACATAACCCGGACTGCCGGTGCCTGGCTCCGACCACTGGCCGTATCCGCTGCTGTCGTTCATCGCCCTGACCTGCACCTCGTAGGTCGTGCCCTTGATGAGGCTCTCAATGGTATGGGAGCGGTCCGTTCCGGCCACGCTCTGTGGAATCCAACTCCCACCGCCAACTGACTCCCGGTATTGCAGGTCGTAGCCGATGATGGTGGCGCCGGAGGGAGTCCCAGGAGCCGACCAGGTTACGCGGAGGCTGGTGTCGGAATCCGAGGATACGCCGGGCCTGCCGGGCGCGCAGGGCGGCTCTCCTGTACTGCTGCACTCGTTTGTCACGGTGACGGTCACGGTGATGGTGGCCGTCTGGTTGTCGGGGGCTGTGGCCGTAATCTCCACCTCCGCTTCGTGGTCCGTCAGGCCCTCGCAGTCCAGTGGCATGGCACTGGTCCTCAGCTGCCCGTTTGCCGGGTCAATGATGAAATAGAGGGCGTCGCTCCCTCCCGGGGTGTAGGTCAGGTTGACGTTGTCGGCGTGGCGGGCCGTGAACCGGCTTCCGACGTTCCGGTCCGCCGGGGTATTCTCCCGCAAGCTCCGGGTGTCCGTATCGGACGGGAAGTACGGGCGCAGTACCACAGGACCGGTGAATTCGTAGGTATCCGTCTTGCCCGGACCCTGACGGTCGCGGTAGATCGCGGTCACTCGCAGTTCCTTGCCATTGTCGTGTCGCGCCGGCTTGTAGGAACGGGACGTGGCGCCCGAAATGGGAGCCCATTCACCGCCCGGATCACGACGCTCCCATTTCCACTCAATTGAGCCCACTCCCCCGTCTGGGTCTTCCACCGTGGGGTTAAGCTGCTGACCCACCAGGGGCTCGCTGACCGGGACCTCCAGCGTCCCCGGCTCGTCTTTGTTGGTCACCCGGACGGTGACGTTCAGGCGGCCGACACTCGTGCCATCGCCCTGCTCATGCGCCTCGATGGTCACACGGTACGGGTCCTTTTCCTCGTAGTCGGGGACGGCGTTGAATGTGAGCGCTCCGCCGCTGCTGAGGGTGAATTCATCGCTGTCGGCGCCTGTCAACACCAGGTCGATGCCCGTGTCGTCCGGGTCGGTGGACGTGTAGGTGGCGAGCGTTGCATTCGTGCTGGTACCCTCGTCGAATTCCAGTCTGCTTGGGCCATTCACCAATGGCGTTTCGTCTACGTCCTCTACGGTGATGGTGACGGAAACGGTGCCTGCCAGTCCGCCCGGGGCGGTGGCGGTGACCAATGCGAAATGCTGCTCCTGTCCTTCGTGGTCTGGCTCGGCCTTGGTGCTCAGCTGACCGGTGGCCTCGACGATCTCGAAGTAATCGGAGGCGGCGATGCTGTAGGTGAGCCTGTCATTGTTGGCGTCGGTGGCCGTGACCCGAGCGCCCAGGTTGGCGCCTGCCCGGGTGTTCTCGCGGATGTTGCGATTATAATCCCCGTCCGCCGGGAACACCGGACGAACGTTGTCGGGATTCACCGCCAGCGCACGGTGGGCGCTGACCGCGGCGGCCGCATTGCCATTGTCGAAGCCGTCGTCGTAGGAAGCTACGACGCGGAGGAACTCCCCACATCGTCGGCGACGGGTGTGTAGAACCGTGAATTGGCGTTGGTGATGACGGCGCCTGTGCTTCCCCGGCTGGATGTGCGGTACCACTGCCAAGTGGTCCGGGTGGGTCCGTCGTCGTCGTCCAGCGTGGCCGAGAACTCCGTCTCCTCCTGCGGCTGCACCGACGACAGGGTTATAGCGCCTCGCTCCTCGACGTTCTGGATATTAACGGTTACCACCTTGTCCACGGTGTGCGACCCTGCCACGGCCCTGACAATGAAGCTGTAAGTGGGCAGGTCTTCGAAATCCGGTGATTCGTCGAAGGTGACAGCGCCGTTGCCGGCCAAGGAGAAATCGCTGGCGCCCGACGACAGGTTCAGGGTGACCGCAGCTCCCTCTGGGTCGCTGGCGTTGTAGCGGCCCACCTGGCGGCCGGTGCTGGAGTTCTCTGGGAAGTCGTCAACGGTGTCCGGGCCGGTCAATTCGGGCGGATCGTCCACATTGGCGACAACGACGTCGACGTGCAACTCCCCACGCTTGTTGTTGGAGTCGGCGGCCTGGACGGTAACCTCGTAGTGGTTGTTGCTTCCTGAGTCGGCTGGGCGCTCTTAATCAGGGGCGTCCTGGAAGGTGAGACCCCTCCCGTGATGTCGAAGTCACCGCTGTCCGGTCCCGCCAGACTCCAAGTGATATCGCTGTCGCCCTCGGGGTCAGTGGCTGAGTATGCGGCCACGTCGACGGTGCCGTTTTCATAGTAGTCGTTGATGGTGGAAACCCCGGTGACCACAGGCGGCTCGTCGACAGGAGTAACGGTAACAGTGACGTCGAGGGATGAGATATAGTCGGCGTCCTTGGCATCCACGCTGACCTCGTAGACGTTGTCGCCTCCTGAGTCTCCGGGCGTTTCGTAGTCTGGGACGCCGTCGAAAGCCAGGTTGCCGGAGGAGTCGATGCGAAAGTCGCCGGCATCTGTCCCCAATACGTCCCACACCACGGTATCGCCCCGGTCCGGGTCGGTGGAGCTGTAGCGGGCCAGGTTGCCGGTGGTGTTCTCCTGAACGGTGATCGCGGCCCTGCCCGTGGGCGTGGAGGGCGCCTCGTTGACGCTGGAGACGGTGACAGTTACGTCCAGCGTTCCGGTCAGGCTGCCGTCGGAGGCACGTATCCGGACGGCATACTCGTCGTTGCCGCCGGAGTCCGCCGGGCGTTCTCGAAGATGAGTTCGCCGGTGTCGCTGATCTCGAAGTCACCGCTGTCAGACCCACTCAGAGACCAAGTAAACGTGGTGGTGACGCCCTCAGGGTCGGCGGCGGTGTAGGTCTGCAGGACGGCGGTGGCTGCAGTGTTTTCAGGGAATGTCAGAGCGTCGTCGCCGGTGATGGCTGGCCGCTCGTCGAAGTCTTCAACGGATACCGTCACCGGAAGTTCGCCCTTCTCCTGGGATTCACCGTCGTCGGTGGCGACGATGATGATGCTGTATTCGTCCTTGGCCTCATGGTCGGGCTGGCTGCTGAATTTCAGGTCGCCGCTGGTGTCGATGGTGAAGGCATCCTTGTCAGTTCCATCAACTGACCACTCGACTGAGTCGCGTTCCGGGTCGGTGGCGGTGTAGCGGGCCAGCCGATTGTTGATGTTGGCGTTCTCCTTGAAGGTGGGGGAGTCGTCGCCGGAGACCTCCGGCGGTTCGTTCACGTCGGTGACCAGCACCTTGACCTCGATCTTGTCGGTCAGCCCGTCAGTGGTGCGGACACTGACGACCACCTCCACGGAGTAGTCCTGTTCGGTCTCATAGTCCAGGGAGTCATCGGCAGCCACGGTGATCTGCCCGGTTGTGTTGTTGATGGCGAATTTGCCGTTTTGGTCATCCAGTGAGTAGGTAAGAGTGTCACCGGTGTTCAGATCGGTGGCAGTGATCGGGTCGCCGACGTTGGCGCCCTGTCCGGCGCTCTCGGCCACGTAGCGGGTGGTGTCAAGACCTTCCTCGAAGAAGGGCGCGCGGTTGCTGTCCGAGACAGTGACCTCGACCGATGCCCAAGAATACTCCTCTCCATCAACGGTTGTGCGGTGTCGGATGTAAGCCAGATCGTCGAACTCGTCGGCGTCGGCCACGCCCGTAACGGTCACTGTCTGTGGCGTTTCCCAGTTTCCGCTGGCGCCAACCGTGAATGTCAGGGATGGCGAAGCGACCGTAACCGAGTCCCGGTCGCTGCTGGAAAGAGCGACTGTCAGGTCTGAGGAGGGCTCCGAGGCCGGAACGATGGTGTAGATCGCCGTCCCGCCCTCACTGCCAATGGTGACCTCACGGCTGTTCGGGCTGTAGGTCAACGCGGGTAGCCCTGAGTCGCGGATTATGGCCCGCACCTAGCCCAATACGTAGTGTTCGCCGTCGATGAACATCTCGTGGGTGATGGCCTCGATTTCGTCCGCGGCGTCGGAGTCTGTCTCCGCCGTCAGGGTGACGGTCTGTGTGTCGTCCCACTCATATTTGTCCGGGTCAGAAGCCTCATCGGTCTTCGTGAACGTTATTGAAGTCGGAGAGACGGTCAGGGAATCGGTGTCAGCGCCCTCCAGTTCTATTGTTACGTCGCCTGAAGGCTCCGCATTCAACACGACGGTGTAGGTGGCGGTGGCGCCCTCGGCGACGGGGTGGTCCACGCTGCCTATTCTCCCATCGAACAAGTGCCCCACGGAGACGTCGCTGGGGAAGCTCGCCCCGATATGGGTGCTCGCCAGCGTCAGAATAGGAGCATCGTAGTCGGTTACGTCCACGGGCAGCACTACGGTGAGGTAGTTGTTGCCTCCGATGGACACCAGGTGGCGTATCTCCGTGGCCTCGTTGTCTGCATCGTCGTCCGTTGCGCCTGTAACGGTGACAGTCTGAGCAGCGGTGCCATTGGTGGTGGTGAAGGTGAGGGTGGCATCCGACACCGTGGCCACGCCGGTATCGTCTGAGGATAGGGTGGCCGTAATGTCTGCCGACGGCAGGGCGCTCAACGCGACGGTGTAGGTGTCGGTGCCGCCCTCCGTCACTTCGATTTCGCTCTCGGAAATGACCAACTCCGGCAGGGTAACACGGGCTACGCACGGGGCGAACTCGGAGGTGGAGCCCGTCTCCGTGTCTGTCGCGGTGGCCGTAACGTGTCTGCCCGTGGGCGCGGTGAAGTCGTGGAATTGATCTATCAGGGTGCTGGCAGTAATTGTTGCCACCCCCGTACTGGTAGGGGTTCCTGAGGTGAACCCCAACCATTGCTGGCCTTCGCCGCTGGTGGAGGTGTCGCAGGAGTAGAAATCGGCGACGTACCGGCGGTTTGCTGTGACATACACAGTGAAACCCACCGAGGCGACGTCATCCCGGCTGGCGAATGTGAGGTTGGCCGGGTAGTTCTGCAGGTGGTTGGGGCCGCTGTCGCTGTCATTCGCGTCGTTCGCGGTAACGCCGTCGTCGCCCAAGTCGATGCCGTGGCCGTCGTTGCTGTGGATGGAGTTCTCCCAGATTGTGTTGCCCGTCGAGCCGTTGCCCGTGATGGTCACGCCATCGCCGCCGTTGAAGGCAATGGTGTTGTCCTCCACCGTGTTGTCGTCGGGGCCCCGACGGGCCCTTCGTTGATGTGCACGCCCGAGCCGGCATTGCCCAGGTCCGTCCCGCTGGCGTTGGCGCCTATGTAGTTTTCGGCGATGAGGTTGTCCCGGACGTTCCCGTTGTACAAACTAATGCCGTGGGAGCCGTTGCCGCCGATGACGTTCCCGGCGACAAGGTTATTCTTCGGACCGCCGTCAATATAGATCCCGGAACGGGTGTTGCCCAAGGCGGTGTCTCCGGCGTCGTTGGTCCCAATCCGGTTGTTCTCGATGACCGCGTCCTCCGTGTCGTTGCTGTAGAGGTGGACGCCGTGGGTGTCGTTGCCGGAGATGACGTTATCCCGCAGCACGACCGGGCGCGACGAGACGGTGACGCCCGCCAGGGTGTTGCCGAGGTCGGCTGTGCCCCCGGCGTTGGTGCCGACCTTGTTAGCGTAGAGATGGATCCGGCCGCCTGTGACGGTCTCGACGCCATGGCGGCCGTTGCCGGAGATGACGTTGTCCCTCAGCAACACATCGGAAGCCCTATAGACATACACGCCCGTCGAGCCATTGCCCTGGTCGGCGGAGCCGGTGGTGTCCGTGCCGATCATGTTGCCGACGAGAACGTGGCAGCGACTGTCCTCCAAGCGGATGCCGTGGCGTCCGAAGCTGTTGACGGCCAGCCCGCGGACGTGGCTGCCGCTGCCCTGGAGGGTGAGGCCGTCAACGGTGTCGCCTGTGTTGGTTCCGTCGAGTTCGATTAGTACCGTTCCCGTCCCGGCGGCCGGCTGGCTGTAGCCGTCGATAAACACCGGGACGGAAATGGTGGGCAGGGCCGAGGCCGGGCTGATGGTCTGGGCGCCGCTACCGGAAATGTTGAACTTGATGGCGGCGCCGGTCCCAGCGTTGGTCTGCTCAATGGCTGCGCGCAGCGTGCAGTTGGTCGAGCCGTCCACCGTCCCATCGTCGCAGACGCCGTCGGAGGTGTCAGAGTCAGCGCCGTCGCCGGTGGAGTTCACTGTGTAGGTGCCCGTATACGAGGTCAGGGAATAGCGGTCTAATGAATCGGACGAGTCGGCGATGGACTCGATGGCGGCGAAGGCGTCGGCCCGGCCGTAGCCGAATACCTTGCTGTAGCCGTCGGAATCCTGTTCGCCGAGGTCGATGGCGGTATCCCTCAACTTCTGGGCCACGGCGTCGGCGACCGCCTTCTTGGTCATGGATGAGTCCGCCTTGCGCTGGGCCTCCATGACCAAGGCGGCGATGCCAGCCACGTGGGGCGCCGCGGCCGAGGTGCCGAAGAACCGGTTTCCCGTGACGCCGGGGGCTGGTCTGCCGAAATCGCCCGCGCCGGTCACCAGTACACCCTCAATGCCCATCACGTCGGGCTTGTTCCGGGTCTCCCGGCTTGGGAAGTAAATTTCAACGGGGCCCCGTCGCTGTAGGGCTCCGGATCGTCGTTGCCGGGGTCAGAGGCGTTGATGGCGCCAACGGCCAATACCCCCTCCAGCCGCCGGATGGCCGAAGATGCCGCCCACGGCCACGCCGTGCTCCAGGACTGCGCCACTGGGCACCAACAGCTTGAGGCTCCGCGCGGCGCCGGAGTACTTGCGAATTTAGACGTCTGCTACCAAGTAAGGGGTGAAGAGGGTAATAATACTTTCATACGGGTCGTCATCGCCATCCTGCTCCCGGTTACTGGCCTCGCATACATCGTTCTGCAGGTTGAATTTGACGGGCTTCAAGCCAGGGGGGCAAAGGAAGAGGTCATAATCATTGTTAGAGGACCCGAACTGGTCGTTCCACTGCAGAAACAGACCCCTACCAACGTCAATCCTCAGCGCGATGTCCGTCGCGTTCGGGTCATCATCGAAGTCGTGGTAGCCGTTGCCGCCATCTGAGAACTGGCCCTCGTAGTGACGCCGCGCCAAGTTTCCGGCGGCGGAGACGAACACGGCGCCGCCGGCCACGGCCTCGGCGGCAGCCAGCGCCGCAATGCCGTCTTCATAGTAAAGTTCACGGTAAAAGGCGTAGTCGTCCACGATGACGTCGGCGCCCGAGCCATTGAAGGCGTCGTTGGCCAGCCAGAGGATGGATTCGGCCATTTCCAGGGATGTCTCTGGGCCGGAAAACGCCAGCTCGGCACTGGGGGCCAGATCGTGCACGATCTCCAGCAGCGCCGTTCCTTCATCGCCACTGCCGCTGCGGTGCGGGTCTATTTCAATGCTGCTTGGGAGGTCGCCGCTGACCTGGGCGGTGCGCCGCGCATCCACGCCGTCCGAAATGACTCCTACCTTCACCCCCCTGCCGGTGACGCCGCTGAAAGTCCGCACGAGGTCGGCGCGGTGGATCCCGTCGCCCGCAGTGATGACGCTACCGGCTTTGGTCTCGGCGTAGTCCGGGGACGTGATCTCCTGCACCACGTCCAACGCCGCGATATCGTCGAGGGCCGTGATGGGCGCCCAGGCCTGCGCCACGTTCCGGTCGGAGTTGGTGACCTCGACGGTCGCGCCAAGGTCCCGGAGCTTCTGGATAGTCTCGTCGCTGATGTTCCCCAGATGAATGTATACCTGGACGTTGCCCGAGAAGTCGAACCGCACGGGGTCGTCCTTCGAGGCTGATGAAATGGAACCTGAAGCAGCCGGCGCGTCTTTTGTGCTCAGACGTCCCCCCGGCTGCGAGCGGGTCACCGCACCGCTGTCGGTTTCGCGAGCAACCTGGTCCTAAGCACCCTCGCGCTCCTGTATGAATTGCTGGAGGAGGGGACTGACGACCGAGTCTTCCTTGCCCGTCTGCTCCGGCGGCCCGTCGGCGAACACCGGCGCACCGACGAGCGCGAGGCCCGCCAGTATCGCCAGTAAAACGAGTGCTGCTGTTCTCATTGCCGCATAGTTAGGTTACTGGAGATTGCTTGGACCATCAGGACGCTATGACAACGACGGAGGTGGCGGCTCAAATGCATTCCTGACGGGCAACGACAGTCATTTACCTGGATATATTGGGTGAAGATCACGGGTCCAGCACCCTTCCCACGAACAGGACCGCCCCCGTCGCTTGGTGACGGATGATGAACAGGAAAGGCCGGTCCAAGACTAGGTCAATGGGCTCAAGCTTGACCTCCTCCGCTTGCGTCACCCCGACAGTTACCGCGGTGGCCGCGGCTGCTTCCGTTCCAGCTTCATTCACGGAGATAAACGCCTTGTGGAGAACATCGGAGATGAGCAGGCAAATGTCCCCCTTTTTCTTGCAGAGCCGGCCGTCCATGCCGGAGAAGTTGGCGGCCTCGTCATTGAAGGTGTCGGGCATCCCCATGGCCTCCAGCGTATCCGACAGGCTGAAGGCAGAGTCCGTCTCGAACCTGGGTATTATCAGGCGGACTAGCTCGTAGTCGAGACCATCCAAAATGGCCGCCACTGAATCGCCGGAAAGGGATTCCTCGAATTCGCTGAATCTCCCGCTGTCTGGCAGCAGGATGGTCATTGCCATCTCGACCCCTTTGTAGGGCAACTCCACGGCCTGGTACGAGTCGCTGGCGGCGTAGCGCAGGTTGGACTGCTGCCGCATCATCGGCGCCTTGCGCTCGGTGCCGTCCAAGAGGTAGAAAGGCCGGTCCGTGGTGGCGCGCTCCTCAAAGGCGCTGCGCCAAGCGGCTCGGAAGTAGATGGCGTTGGCCAAGACCAGCCGGGTGAACTCGTCGATGCCGCCGGAGGGAATCAGGCCCCTGATGCGGTCCTCCGTTTCGTCGGCGACCCAGTCGTTGATGCGCCCGCGGGCGTCCTCCGCATCACGGCGGAAATCTGCCGGCCTCACCTCGCCACCGTAGTTCAATACCAGGGTGTCGAGGTAGTCGGGCAGAAAGCCGTACCCCTCTTGTACCCAGACGGAGCTGGCTATGTTGAGAACGAATTCGTCGTCCCCATCATCCCAGGTTTCGCTGACCAGCGAGAGGTCGAGAACGTTGAAAGCGGAATGCACCCGGTCTTGGGGGAGGTCGAAATGGAGGGTCTCCGCCATCTGCCGCTCTGTGTCGCCGCGGGCCCCGGCGTAGGCCTTTGCGAGTGCCAGCGAAATACTGTACGGGGAAAAGAAGATGTTGTCATCAGAGTCGTTCACGGCTCGGTACAAATCGAAGGCGAAGGCAGTGTTGCCGCCCACGAGGGCAGTGACGTTGGACTCGTCCGCTTCGGGAGATTTGTCGCGAGTTCTTGACGACCGTGAAACTCGTATCACCGTCGGAGCCGGAGTCGGGGTCTCCGGTGGCGCAGCAGCGGGCTCCGCAATTGGTTTTGGGGTCGGTGAAACGGCGGTTGGTGTAGGGCTGGAATTTGACTGCAACGCAGGAGTAGAACCAGCGGGCCTGTACCCATTGGAGACCGCAGCGTTTGGGGTCGGTGAAACGGCGGTTGGTGTAGGGCTGGGAATTGGCTGCAACGCGGGAGTAGCACCGGCGGACCTGTCCCTATTGGAGACCGCGGCGTTTGGAGTTGGGGAAACGGCGGTTGGTGGCGCAGCTTCGGTGCGGGGGGTTGGACGCTGGGAAGCCGGCGACCCCTGGCCGCCACCCTGCGAGGCGCCCTCTTCGGCCGGCGTAGGCGTATATGTGGCGTCCGACCGGCAACCAGCCAGCGAGACGGCCATCATGAAAGAAAGAAGTGCGACGAAGATACCTTTCCTCAACGCTTCTGGTCCCCGCCGCAGGTGCAGGCCTTCCGTTCTCTCTTTGAAAGGGTCTGTTCCGGGGAGTCGACATCGAAGTTGCGCCAACCGGCTCCATAACTGAACTGGGGAACGATCGGTGAGCTTCGCCATCGTTTCGCTACTGTAGTCGTTAACCAAGTACTTTTCCCTCGTCCCGGTTCTGCTCGTTTGCTCTCTTCGACTGCCCCCGTTGGTGGCGCCTACACTGGCGTGCCCTCCTTCACCTTGTGCCCACAGAGACCAGGTCGGTAGAAATTCAGGAAACCGGGTCGCGGTTGGTCTTGCCCCATTCGTTGTACTAACGGAAATGTTAGTCTCGCGGGTGATTGAACAAAGTTGGCAACCAGCAAAAACGGATAATTTGACGCCGATTTCGGCCTGTTAATATAATTAGGCGCCCGGTCCCCCGTCCTATCGCATAAAGGAGTCGTAATGACCACTCAAGACGTGGTGCTGCACCCGGCCTCCGTGGTGGAGGAACTGAAGAAGAACGACATTACCCACGTGGTCTGGCTGCCGGACAGCGAGACCAACTTTATGTACCAACTGCTGACCAACGAACCCTCCCTCGACTTGGTGCCCGTCTGTCGCGAGGGGGAAACGATGGCCATAGCCGCCGGGTTGTGGGTCGGCGGCAAACGCCCGGTGGTCTTGATCCAAAATACCGGCATCTTTGAGTCGGGCGACTCGATTCGCGGCTTGGGGCTCGACATCAACCAGCCGTTGATAATGCTGGTGGGATATCGCGGTTGGAGCCGCCACGGCGTGACCACCGACTCTGCAGCCCGGTTCATCGAACACATCCTCCACGCTTGGGGAATCAACTACTACTTGATCGAAACCGACGAAGACGCCGAACGTATCAGCATCGCTATCGAGGAGGCCGAACGCACGTCGAAGCCGGTGGCAATCCTGGTAGGCACCGAATTCGGCGCATAGCGATACACGCCCACCGGGGTAGCCCCCAGCCCTCCAACAATCGATCGGGAGTAGACATTAGGGAGTAACGGAATGATAGACAACGACGCGGCAGTCAAGCTACTGGACAGCAAACGGGGCGATGCAGTCATCATCGCTACCATGAACGCCAACAACGTCCACTTCGGTCTGCCCAGCCTGACGACCAATCAAACACTCGACTTTCCCGTTTCCGGCGCAATGGGCAAGGCCTCGTCAGTCGGCCTCGGGCTGGCCTTGGCCCAACCGGAGCGGAGGGTCATGGTGTTGGACGGGGACGGCAGCCTGTTGATGAACCTTGGCACGATGGTCACCGTGGCGGACAAGGCACCCCGAAACCTGTGCCATATCGTGTTCGACAACGGCGTGTACGCTGTCACCGGCGGACAACCCGTTCCAGGGTCGGAACGGGCCGATTGGGAGGCCTTGGGCAAGGCAGCCGGTTACGCCGCCACCTTCTCTTTCGATAACCTGGAGGACCTGACGAACGGCATCGACGAGGTTATGGCGGCCACTGGCCCGGTCTTCGTCCACCTGACGGTCAGACCTCAGATCGAAAACACACCGGTACAGTTCCGTCAAAGGGCCAGCCACACCATCCACGCCGCTATCCGTGAGTTGCCCGGGGCCTTGAGCGGCGGCTGACAGCCATGCACGGCCTATCTTCGACTACAATCTCCGGGGCAGCCGATGGCTGCCCCGGTAGGTTTTGGGGCCGTACCCGGCCAAGAATGATTCCGGGGCTAAGTTAGTGATGCCATTCAAAAGACTGGGCAAAGGAGCCTTCGGCAGACTCCTTTCCTACGCCCTTTTCGTGTTGGGTTTCTGGTTGCTGTTTCAAGCGTTCGAACGGCCCAGTCCCGGCTTGGGAATACTCGGGGGCATTCTGGTGTTGCTGGCGATGTATTCCATGGTTGGCTTCAAGACAAGCCCCGGCCATCGTCACTCCGACGCCTTCGACGAAGCTGGCGACGAGCCCGGCAAGACCGGCGGCAAGCCCCCGGAAGGTCCGCCTCCCGACCGGTCAGGCCAATGACTCAGTCATCCTCGGCCATCCCTTCGCTAGAAGCCACCAAGGCGGTCAACTACCATCGCGGCGACGCTCTGGTGGTGGCAACATCCGCGGCATTGCGGGAATGGGGCCAAGTATCGCACCGCCGCGACTTAGACGTGGACCTCAAGGACTGCATGGACCGGGCGCCGGCCGTGGGGTTGGGCTTGGCCTTAGCCCAACCCGATACCAAGGTGATGGTGCTGGACTGCGACGCCACACTGCGCACCAACCTGGGCGGACTGGCCACCATCGGCGAGTCCCGGCCGGGCAACCTGGTCCATTTCGTCTTTGACGACGCCGCCAGCCTTTCCACGGGCGGCATGCCCATAAAAGAACTCGACCACGTAGACCTAGCGCAAGTGGCCGTAAGTTCGGGGTACGCCGCAGCCTACAGCTTTGACCGGCTGGAGGAGCTTCTGATCGGCTTGGAAGAAGTGTTGCGCGCGGAAGGGCCATTGTTCATTCTAGTCAAGGTGCTGCGACATGACGAACAACCGGAGTTCCCGGAGCGTTCGATGGCGGAAGGCTGGGCCGAGGTGAGGGCACGGTTGGCGGTTGGCTAACCTCAGCCATTTTCCCGGTAACCTGGACCGAAAAGCCTTGGTCCGCCGACTCCGGTAGGACGGCGACGCTAGGGTCTATCGGCTCCGGCTGCCGCCAAGCCAACCGTCCAAGAGCAGCGCAAACCCCGTCGGCTATCGTGTAACGGGGACTGAATCCTCGGCCACCTCGACAATGGCGCGGGGCCGCACCACGATCTGCCGGGCCACCGTGTAACCGATGGACACACGGGCCGTCTGGGTGTCGACTTCCATCACCCCCAGGTACGGGGCGGCTTCGGCGACGGTCACCGGATGTTCCGGTATTAGCCTGCAATCGACCAGAAACTCCAGCAACTGAGGGTCTTCTTCGGGCACTCGGTCCACCACGTAAGGCGCGCCGGGTTTGGCCGAGTCCAACATCAGGGAATCGGCCGGAATCTTGGGTTCGCCGGTACCTGGAATGGGCCGGCCGAAGGGGGAGCGCTTGGGGTTTCCCAGCTGTTCCACCAACTTCTCCAGGAAATCGTTAGACATCCCGTGTTCCAAGCGGTGGGCCTCGTTGTGGGCCTTGTGGAGTTCCATACCCAACAGCCGGACCACCAGCCATTCCGCCAGCCGGTGTCGGCGGGCAATATCTTCTCCGGAACGCACCCCATAGTTGGTAAGGCGGATCCGCTTGTCCGGGCCAATGTCCAACAAGTCAGCCTTTTCCATCCGGCGCACCATTCCGGCCACCGACGGTACCGAGGTCCCCAGTCCCTCGGTCTCCGGCAGTTGGCGCAAAGAATCGGTCAACTGCGTAACCGTGGGTACTTCGTCGTCCTCCCACAACTTGTACAGGCACAATAGGTAGTTCTCGGTGCCAGCGGACAACCTTTCGGAACGGGACTCGGTAACCAAGTCCCTTGCTCTGGCTGCTGTTCTCTTGGTTCTCGGCATCAGGGGCCTCGTGCTATTCGGTAGAGGACCCGTCGGACGCATCGGAGCGGGGCCGGGGTCCACCCGGATTACGGTACGAGTATAACAGAGGGAACGAACACGGCAGGCGTTATGCCTGAGAGAGGCCGCCGGCTGCTCCGGTAGCTTGGCGAAATTCGACCGGGAGCTACGGTTGGCGCCCTGCTCTGGGTAAAAGCCGGTCGTTGAGGAAGGCTTGGCCGAAGTGTCCGTCTCGAAGCTGCACCAAGACCCTGGCGTCCGGCGGGAATTCGTCGGTGTGGGGAGCGAGACAGTGTACCATCATCCCTGAGGTTAGCTCGACGCAATACGAGTAAAACGCGCCGCGGAACTCCCGAGAGACAATTACCCCGCCGCCGTCTTCATCCGGAAGACATTCGAGGCAATCGGGCCGGAACATCACTTCCAATCGCCGGCCGGCAGAACTGTCGGCGCACGCAATCTCCGGCTCCGGCCCATGTGCGGGGATACGGCCGATTTCGGTAACAAACTCGTTACCCTCCCGGCGCGCCGGGAGAAAGTCGGCCATCCCGATGAATTGGGCCGCAAATTTTGTGGCCGGAGAGTAAAAGATTTCTTGGGGGGAGCCGGTCTGCTCGATCCGCCCTTGGTTCATTACGGCCACGACGTCGCCGACAAAGAGCGCCTCTTCTTGGTCGTGGGTAACGAAAACGGCGGTGGTGTTGCTGGCCCGCAGGATCGACACGACGTCACGGCGCACTTGGTCCCGCAGTTTGGGGTCGAGATTGGAAAAAGGTTCGTCTAGCAGCAATACGTCCGGCCCTGGGGCCAGCGCCCGTCCCAGGGCCACCCGCTGTTGTTGCCCGCCGGACAACTCGTGAGGCATACGGTCTCGTAGGCCCGATAGTCCGACCAACTCCAGCACTTCGTCAACCCGCACCTGACGGTACGGGTTCCTCGGCAGACCGTACTCGATATTGCGTTCGACGCTCAGGTGGGGGAAGAGAGCCCCCTCTTGAAACACCATGCCAATCCGGCGTTTTTCCGGGGGCAAGTTGAACGTCGACCCGCTTACATTGCGTTTGCCGATAGACACCATGCCGTCGTCAGGTTGCTCGAACCCGGCTATGAGACGAAGGGCCGTCGTCTTCCCGCAACCGCTGGGACCCAACAGCACCAGAATCTGGCCTCTATCGATGGAGAGGTCCAAGCCGGAAACCGCCGTAACGTCGCCGAACCGCTTGGTCAGCCCGCGGCAAGACAGGGCAATGAAGCTGACCGGGGACCGGCCCGCCTCGGGACCGGTCGACTCTTGGGCCGGTGAGTGTGTGGCTGCCGTGATGGTCATGGGTTCATGGTTTCGTTGTGGCGTTATTTGGGGCCCATTGTCTTGATGGACAATTCACCGGACTCGCGTCCCATTATATTCGGGCTGAATGCCAGTGAGCGACGATTAGTGTAGGCATAAGCCTGTATTTTGTCAACACGTTGGGGCCGGCCTGTGGATGTGACACCAGAACCAAATGTATACATACCCATAGTTTTAATTTACCCTTTCGCTGTGTTTCGGGTAAATGTCCCGTCTTGGAACTTCGCCGTCAACCATCTTGGCTGGCTAGTCGGCGGCAGGCCCCTGCCGCCGTTGGTCTTCTGGGCCCCCGCCTTGGTGGTAGGGGCCGCTTTGTTGCTGCCTCCGGTGTACTTGGTGGTGCGCGCTCTGGGAGCCGGCAGCGAGCTATGGGAACTGGTGTTCCGGGAGCGGGTGGCAGAGGTCTTGGGGCGGACCCTGTTACTCGTGGTCAGCGTTACCACCGCCTCTATCGTCTTGGCTCTGCCCTTAGCTTGGCTTACGGTGCGTACCGACCTGCCGTTCCGCCGGGTTTGGACCGTGTTGGCGACACTGCCGCTGGTGGTGCCCAGTTACGTGGCCGGCTTCATCGTGGTCGTGGCCTTGGGGCCGCGCGGCATGCTCCAGGGTGTCTTGGAGGACCTCTTCGGCATCCAGCGGCTTCCTGATATTCAAGGATTTTCGGGCGCGATGCTGACGCTCACCTTCCTAAGCTACCCCTATGTCCTGATCACGGTGCGGGCCGCGTTGTTGCGCTTGGACCCGGCATTGGAAGAGTCGGCCCGCGGGCTGGGCCTCGGCCCTTGGGGGACGTTCTTCAGAGTCGTTTGCCAACTCCTGAGACCGGCCTTGGCGGCGGGCGGGCTACTCACCGGCCTGTACACGCTGAGCGACTTCGGCGCCGTGTCCCTGCTCCAATACGAAACGTTTACCTGGGCCATTTTCCTCCAGTACGAGTCGGCATTGGACCGGACCCTGGGCGCCGGCCTGTCCCTGGTACTGGCGGTCCTGGCATTGGGATGGGTCGGCTTGGAAGTGGTAAGCCGAGGGCGTGGCCGCTACTTTTCCACCTCAGCCGCGCCGTCGCGTCCGCCGCCCTTGGTCCGGCTGGGACGGTGGCGATGGCCCGCGCTCCTTTTGTGCTTCGCCGTGGTCGCCGTGTCACTGATGCTGCCGATATCCATCCTGGGCTATTGGGTGGCGCGGGGCGCGGCGGCGAGCGAGTCGATGGACGTGGTCTGGGAGGCGGCCAGAAACTCACTGTACATTTCGGCGTTGGCCGCCTTGGCTACAGTGGGTGCGGCTTCTCCCTTGGCGGCGCTATCCGTCCGGTTCCCGGGCTTGCTCAGCGGGCTTTTGGAGCGGCTGAGTTACGTCGGGTTTGCCCTTCCCGGTATCGCCATCGCCTTGGCCTTGGTATTCTTCGCGGCCAACTACGCCCTGCCGCTGTACCAGACGACCGGCATTCTGCTGTTGGCCTACGTCGTCTTGTTCCTTTCCCCGGCATTGGGGGCGGTCCGGACCTCGTTGTTGCAAATCAGCCCGCGCATAGAGGAGGCGGCACGGGGGCTGGGCAGCGGCCCGGTGCGGACTTTCAGCTCGGTCACGCTGCCGGTGGCCCGCCCCGGCATCCTGGCCGGGGCCGCCTTGGTCTTCTTGTTGAGTATGAAAGAACTGCCGGCCACCCTGATACTCAGCCCGATCGGATTCAATACATTGGCGACATCCATCTGGTCTGCGTCCTCTGAAGCATTCTTCGCCCGGGCTGCCATCTCCTCGTTGTTGCTGATCGCGTTGTCGGCGGTACCACTGGCGATAATCATGCTCCGGGAGAGGCGTTAGGCTATAATCTAGCGCGGCCCCCGAATCTCGCCCCCTCTGTTGGGGCTGGCGGAGGACTAGACTTGACCCAGCCCGAAACTACTCTGCGGGTCATATTGCCCGGTAAGCTGATCGACGGCGTGGAGGCCACGCCCCGCGAGGGCATGGCCGTCGCCTTTCAAAACGGCCGAGTCACTTGGGTTGGCCGGTCGGGAGAATTGGCGGCCGACAGCCGCGACCAGCCCAGGGAAACACTGGCTTTACCCAACTCGACCCTGCTGCCGGGACTCTTCGACTGCCACACCCACACCAACATGCCCGGCGACGGCCGCACGGGGGAGGAGGTAAACCAAGACAGCGACGGCCTACGCCTTCTCAGGGCTGCTCGAAACACGTCGGCCGCGTTGGCCACCGGGGTGACTTCGCTGTGCGACTGCGGTTCCTGGAACCAGACCGGTTTCGCCCTGAAGGATGGCTTGGCCGAGGGAGTGGTGGACGGGCCCCGGGTGCTGGTTTCCGGGCCGCCCCTCACCGTGACCGGCGGGCATCTTTGGTTTATGGGGGGCGAGGTCGACGGGACGGCCGGGGTCCGCCGGCAGGTGCGCTCCCTGATCAAGCAGGGCACCGACTTCATCAAGATCGCGGCCTCGGGCGGGAGCACCCTGACCAGCGACCCATACCGCCCGTCTTACTCGTTGGACGAGTTGCTCGCCATCGTGGACGAGGCCCACAACCGGGACCGGCCCGTATTGGCGCATTGCCGGTGTACCGCCGCCGTCAACTATGCCCTCGACGCTGGCGTAGACGCCATCCTCCATTGCCACTTGAACGACTCCGACGGGACCTACCGGTTCGACGAGCCAACCGCCGACCGCTTGGCCGCTTCCGGGACCTGGTTGAACCCGACGCTCCAAATCGGCCGGGCTTCCAAGTACGTATTGGAGCGGACGATGCGCGAACGGCCTCTAACCGAGGACGAGCGGGAACGCCTCGACCGGTCGAATAAATTTGGCGGTCAGGCCATGGACCAGTTCGCCCGCCTCATCAAGGCCGGGGTGAAGCTGATGGGCGGGTCCGACTGCGGCTGGGGCAACTACCCCTTCGGCGACTTTCAGGGCGAGCTGCTGGCCATGGCCGACGCCGGTCTGTCGCCGATGGAGTCGATTCTCGCGGGCACCCGGAACACCGCCGCCGCGCTGCGGCTCATCGACACTACCGGCACCATCGAGGCCGGCAAAACCGCCGACTTCCTGATCGTCCAAGGCGACCCCTACCGGGACCTCCAGGCGTTGCGGCGGGTCGAGGCGGTCTTCAAAGCCGGGCAAGAAGTAGCAGCCGCCCGCCCGGCCCTCGTCACCGGCTAGTGGCGACGCGATGAATGACTGGCAGAGGGGCGGGAAAATAATAACCAGTTTGTCTGAACTGTGATTTTTTTGATTCGTTGATTGGCGTGATCAAGAGAGAGTACCGGTATTCGGCGTTGACCGGGAAGATAATCGGATGCGCCATGACGGTGCCTTCCGCTTTGGGTAATGGGTTTCAGGAAGTAATTTATCAAAGAGCGCTGAAAATCGAGATGGCTGAGCATGGTTTGTCCTTTAGCCGTGAACATAAACTGCCCATTTGCTAGAAAGGGCAACCGTAGACGATGGGCTTGGTCACTTGTATGATTATGTCCGATTAAAGTCCGCTCCGCTCGGTTGCGGGGTGTTGTAGAGGAGGAGATTGAATGAAGAAAGTTACGATTAACGATGTTCCCAGGACCGAGGCGGAGATGACCGGCGGGCTAATGACCGGGACCCAGGTGTGGCGTCAGGCGATACTGGACCCCGATGACAGCGATAACTTCAACTTTGCGATAGTGGCCTTCGACGCCGGTTCACGCAACAAGTTCCACAAACATTCCGGCGACCAGATCCTGGTGATTACCGAAGGCACCGGCAAGGTAGCCACGGACGACGAGGTTCTCGAGGTGAACCAGGGAGACGTAGTGGTGATTCCGGCTCGGGAAAATCACTGGCACGGCGCGCCCGACGATACCTCGATGGCCCACATCACTATCACGGTAAAGGGCAGCCAGACGGAGCAAACGGAAGCGTAAACCCTGCCCTACCCCGGACGACTCACCGCAGGGAGCGCCGAGTTTCTGGTTTTTGCCTTCCCCGCAACAGTTGCGGGCTTGGGTCAGTGGCTGTGGTCGTGGTGATCGTGGGTGGGGTTGGAGTGGGCCGGGTCCGTCGCTTCCTTGGTACGGTTGGTCCCGTGGGCCGGACCGGCGGGCCCGTTCTGCGATTTCCCATTGCGGCCGAAGAAGTGTGGGCTTTCGGCCACGATGGTCATGCCCTCGTGATGGATCACCGGCATCTCGGCGCCGTAGGTCAATTGCAGGACCTCGGGGGTGATCACCTCGGATGGCGGCCCCTCGGCCAAGACCCGCCCGGCCAAGCACACGATCCACGGCAGATGCACCGCCACAGCGTTAATCTCGTGGGTAGTGATGATAATCGTCACTCCCTGATGGTTGAGGTCATGCAACAGGTGCATGACGTCGTCCCTGGTTTTGATGTCCACGCCCGAGGTCGGTTCGTCCAACAATAGCAACTGGGGGTTGCTAACCAGGGCCCGGGCCAAGAAGACCCGCTGTTGTTGGCCACCAGACAGCTCCCGGATGTGACGCCCGGCCACGTCCAAGATTCCCAGGCGGTCCATTACCTCGTCGGCCATCAAGCGTTCCCCTTTCCGGTACCAGGGGAACAGCCGGTTCTCCATAGTGCGCCCCATCATAATCGCCTCGCGGGCGGTGACAGGGAAGTTCCAATCGATGGTCTCCAACTGAGGAACGTAGCCAACCTTAGGGCGTCTCCGGGCGGCGTCCACGCCGTAGACCGACACCTCGCCCTCGTAGATGTCCACCGCGCCCAGCATCGAACGCAGCAGGGTTGTCTTGCCGGAGCCGCTAGGGCCGAGCAAGCCCACGAAATCGCCGGGCATAATGCGCAGACTAACGTCGGTCAGCACTCGTTGCTTGTCGTAGCCGCAACTCATGCTTTGGATGTCGACCACCGGCTCCCCCGGAGCGCGATGGTGTGGCAATGGGTGTAACATTCTAAGTCCTAGTGATGGTGGTGCTGGCCAGCGCCGCCGACCAACTGGGTGGCGACCAACTGAGAATACAAGCCCCGACGGTCCAGCAATTGGTGGTGGTCCCCCTGTTCCACGGCGCGCCCCTCGTCGAGCACCACAATACGGTCGGAATCCCGGATCGTCGACAGGCGATGGGCGATGACCAGCGTGGTGCGTCCGGCCATAAGCCGTTCCAACGCCTGACGGACTTGGCGTTCGTTGACGGCGTCCAAGTGGGAGGTCGCCTCGTCCAAAACCAGCACCGGCGCGTTCTTGAGCAGGGCCCGGGCGATGGACACTCGTTGCCGCTGGCCGCCGGATAGCCGCATCCCGCGTTCTCCCACCATCGTCGCGTAGCCGTCGGGAAAGGCCGCGATAAACTCGTGGGCGTTGGCCTGCCGCGCCGCCTCCTCGATTTCGGCGTCCGACGCCTCCGACCGCCCCAAGCGTATGTTGTCCCGGACCGTAGCGTTGAACAGATAGGTATCCTGGGAAACCAGTCCAATCTGGTCCCGGAGGTCGTCCAGCTTGTAATCACGAATATCGCGTCCACCCAGCTTGACCGATCCGGCCAACGGGTCCCAAAAGCGCATCATAAGGTTAGCACAAGTAGTCTTCCCTGCTCCCGACCGGCCCACCAGCGCCACCGTATGGCCCGGCTCCACGGTGAAACTCACTCGTTGCAATGCTTGCGGCTCCTCGGGACCGTAGGCGAAGCCCACGCCTTCGAAATCGATCGCCGGGGCCCGCTTGGCGCCATTGTCTTGACCGGAGACGCCGGGGCCGTCGGAAACCGCTACCGGTTCATCGTGGACCACGAAGAGGCGTCGAGCGGCGGCCAACGTCTCCATAAGCTGCTTCATGGTGCGGGCAATGTCCGATACGGGGGCGAAGGCGGCGACCGACAGCACCACGGCAAGAATCAGTTCCGGCCGGGAAATATTCCCGTTGGTTAACGACCAAACGCCCACGGTCAACACCGTCAGGCCGCCGAGGGCGGTCATCGCTTCGATGAATCCGATCTGGAAGGCCCGCTCCTTGAGGAACCGTAGTTGATAGTGAGCGAAACTCCAGCTATTCGACACCATCTCGGCGGTCCGGGCCCGGCCTTGGCCGAACGAGGAAATTTCCCTCATACCCTGGATACTGTCTACCATATGGGCGTGGACGTCCCCAAGGCGGCCGCGCAACTCCTCCCCCAGCCGCTCCGAGCGTTTCTGGGCAAAAAACGGGCTGACCGCCACCGCCGCCAAGAATGGGGAGAGCGCCAGCGCCACCGGCCAAGCAATGACGGCCAGGACGGCTAGGACGGCCCCCGGCACCAAAACGGCAACGAAGGCGGGAGTTATGGTGTGGGCGAAGAAGAACTCCACAGTCTCTACGTCGCCGCCCACAAGGCTGACCAAGTCCCCCGACCGTCGGCGCACCATGTAGGCAGGCGCCAGCGGGTCCAGCTTTTTGTAGAGATCGACCCGCATCTCACCCAGCAGCCGGTAGGCCATGTCGTGAGCCACCCACGACTCCATCCAGGTAAAGACGGCCGCCACTGGCACGAATACCGCCAGCAACACCAAGAATAACGTCAGGTCGCCCCCGGTGATCACTTGGCCGACCAGCAGGGCGCTGATGACGGCGACGCCGATGATGGAGCCGTGGGAGGCCAGTCCCAGCAAGAAGGTCAACCCCAACTCGTTGCGCCAAGGCGAGACCAGCGCCAGCAAGCGACGCCACACGGCGAGTATTCCCAGCCGCACCGGAGCGTGGAGGCCGTCGTGGGAGTGGCGGCCGGAGGCCTCGTGGTGGTGGTGCCCGTGGCCGTCGCCCTGATGGACGGTCTGGGGCATGAAGACCTCGGCCGAAAGCGGGGCGTCGGGCCTCGAGTGGTCTCCATGGCCGTCATGACTGTCCCCGTGGCCTGCAGGTACGCCAGCGTGGACACCGGCGCCATCGGCCGTCACGGGGTGAAGCGCGACATCGTGGTCTTGTTGCTGGGCCATCAACTCGGCGTAGATGCCGCCGGCGGACACCAATTCGCCGTGATGCCCCTCCTCAGCCAAGCGTCCTTCGTCCAAGACCAGGATGCGGTCGGCGTTGACCACGCTGGAAAGCCGGTGAGCGATGATGAGGGTGGTCCGGCCAGCCATCAACCGGTCCAATCCTTGCTGTATTACGGCCTCGTTCTCGGCGTCGACGCTGGACAGGGCCTCGTCAAGAATGAGAATCGGAGCGTTTTTCAGCAACGCGCGGGCGATGGCGATGCGCTGCTTCTGACCCCCGGAAAGCCGGACCGCCCGTTCGCCGACCACGGTATCGTAGCCGTGGCGCAAGTGGGTGATAAAGTCGTGGGCGTTGGCGGTCCGCGCCGCCGCCTCCAGTTCCTCCTGGGTAGCCCCGGGATTGCCGAAGCGCAGGTTTTCGGCAACGGTGCCGTGAAACAGGTAGGTGTCCTGGGTCACCACCGCTATCTGTTGGCGCAAAAGCTCTTGGCGAATCTCCCGGATGTCTTGACCGCCCAGCAAGACCCTTCCTTGTTGGGGATCGAAGAATCGCAGCGTCAGCCACACCACGGTGGACTTGCCAGCGCCGCTGGGGCCCACCAGCCCCAACGTCTCGCCGGAGTGGAGGGTGAAGGAGATGTCATGCAGGGCCGGCCGGCGGCCTCCATTGTAACCGTAGGTCACCCCTTGGAAAGCGATTTCAGGGGTAATGGGCGCCGCCCGTCCGTCGCTAACGCTTCCGGCAACGGCCCCTGCGCTGGCGCCGTTGGACCGGACGGCAGGGTCCAGCACCTCCACCGGGGCGTCCATGATATCGAAAATACCCTCGGCCGAGGAGATAGCCATCATACCGTCGTGGTATAGCTGCACCAATTCACGCAACGGCCGGAACACCTCTACTCCCAGCATCAACACGATAAGCAGAGGCCGGAGTTCCAAGTCGCCGTGGCTGACTCTTACCGCACCCCAGGCCAACGCCACCGCGGCGCCGGCGGTGACGCCCAGAACGGTCAGAGCGCCGGTAGCGCTGTTGGCGGCCAATACCCCCATGGTTGCGCGGAAAAGGTTCCGGGCCCTCACCGCCAAGAGCTCGCCCCGGGCCCGGCTTTGGCCGAAGGCCTTCAGCGTGGATAGCCCCTGCACCGCGTCCAGGAAGTCGGCTCCTAGAGCGCCATAGGCGTCTCTTCGCGCTTGGTTACGGCGCCGGTTCCAACGGTGGAACAAGTTGGGCGTCACCAACGTCAGCAGGGCAAACCCCAGGAACACCAGCCCGGTCCTGAAGTCGATCAGGGCCATGAAGACGAATATAGCCACGGGCGCCAACGCCGCGATGATCATCTGTGGCAGGTAGCGGCCGAAGAAAGCCTCCAGCCGTTCGACGCCCTCGGCCAGCGACATTAGAGCATCGCCGGTCCGCGATTGGTCGAAATAGCCCGGCCCCAAGGCTAAGGCGTGTTGATAGAGGCGTTCCCTTAGCCGGACCTTGACGATGCTGGCCGTATGATGGCTGACCACTTCCTGGAAGTACTGGAGCACTACGCGGGCGACCACCAAGGCGGCCATGCCGGCCAGAGGCCAAGCCAAACTAGAGAAAGAGGCGTCTCCGTGGACCACCGCCACGATGATCAACGCTGCAACCGCCAAGCGGGCCAAGCCGGCGGCCACCGCCAACATGCCTATGGCGGCGGACAACAGAATGCGCCACCTAACGTCTTGGGCCAAGGCTAGAAGCCGGGGATGCAGGTACATCGCTATTCCCTTCCGTGCCGGGGGCGCACACCGTTGGCGCTAAAGCGTTCCCGGCCGGACGGTAAGCCGATTTCCCTAGTGGAGGTTTCCCTGAACTCGGACAACTAAAGAGGACTCAGGTTATCGGAGTGACGGAGTGGCCCGTAGGCCCAGAGTTCACGATGGCTTGGTCTCGAAACGCCATGCAATCGAACATAGTTGCGGCTTTGTGTCGTTACTGAGTTTAACACCACCGGTTTTATTGTCAACGAAAACGCGGCCACCGGACACGCCATCAACCGAAACGCCGTCAACCAAAAATACGGCCACAGGAAAAACCCCCATTACGCCATCCGCATGATGCTGTACAGGTGGCGATAGAGTTTGGCGGCTTCCCGGAGCAGTTCCCAAACCCTTCCACCGCTGTCCGGCCGCACGTGTTCGAATCCCAAGACCTCGGTGTGGCGAATGTCGCCCCGGTCCGCGAATGCGGCGGCCAATCGCCGGGACTCGTCTGCGGGGACCAACTGATCGTCCCGGTCGTGCATCACCATCAAGCGGGCCAGGATGCCGTCGACGTAGTTGCTGGGAGAGACGGACCGTATCCCTTGTCGAAAACTTTGGGGCAACGATTCGTACAGTGATTGCGCCTCGGCGACAGTCGCCCCTTGCAACAACAGGTGTACTGTGCGGCCGGTGCCCGCCAACTGGTCCAGCTCACCTGGGGCCGCCTGCTGACCCTCGAAGTAGACCCGGGTCAAGACGGCGGCGGCCTCAACGTCCTCGACTGTCTCGATAAGCTCGTTGGCAACCACTTTGAAGGTCAGTTTGTCGGGTTCCCAGGGCACTCGCTGGCCGCTGTCCAGCTTGGAGCGGGTCGACACCTGCAATACCAGACCCTCGGCGTCAAAATAAGGGCCGAAGGCGTTGATGAACTCGACGTTCTCCCGTATCCGGGGGTCGGCCGCCGCCACCAAGGCGAAGGAAGCCCCGACGCAGAAGCCGCCCAGTCCAACCCGTTCCGGGTCAACGAAGTCTAACCCGGAGAGGTACTGGAAAGACCATACCAGGTTCTCCAGTTCGTCCGGGTCGATGTTATGTTGCAACGCCATGGTGGGAGACCAATGGAACATCGTAACGAACCCGGCGCGGGCCAGGGCGTTACCCAGGTTGACCACGTCGGCATCGTCCCGGCCAGCCGCGTTGGCGCCCAAGAACAACAGCACCGCCGCACGGCGCTTGCCGTCGTCGATCCGGTAGATGTCGGCCTCCCCGAAGCCGCCGAGTAACGGTACCATCACCTCTTCCCGTACCGGGGTCTCGGTGAACCACGCCTGAGGATTGATTTGGAGGTCCAAGACCTGAAAAACGAACAGACTGGTGCGCAACGCGGCCTTACCCTGCGGGGTTACGGCGAAGAACAAAGTCAATAGCGAAACGCAAATCACGAGAGCCATGAACAACCGCCGGGCCCAAGCAACCCCGAATCTTTTCAAGCGTCCTTTCAACCCACTCCTCTATCCTACCCTGAACGCCTACCCCGACCGGCGGTTGGGCGGAGCTCCGGACCGGCGCGGCGGCCGGAGCAACTGCTCTATCTTAAACCTTCACCGCCGAAATCATAATGGCGCAGACGATGCGGGTACCCGCCATCGCGGCGAAGACGATGGGCCAGGGGCTGCCCGCCATGTCCAACACCACGCTGAAGGCTATGGCCTGCATTCCCGCGTAGGCGTAGCCGTGGGCGTCCGACAGCCCCGACGAGGTCCCAGCCATATGCCGCCCAGCGATGTCTACCGCCACGGTAGAAATGGGGGAGATACCCATAGACAGACCGCCGATGAGCAACAACACCGCCCCCAAGGTCACACTCACCGGCGGCGCCAAGGCAAGGCCTACCAAGACCGCCGCGCTCACCAAGCAGGAGACGATCACCATAGGCCGCCGGGCGCTGTTCAGGAACCGGTCGGAGATTATTCCGGACACCGGCGGCGCCACCAAGTACCCCAAGGGCAGGAGCACCGTCAGCAGGACCGTCGACTCGATCGACAGCCCGCCTTCTTCGAAGTAGTAGATGGGCACCCAGGTGGTGAGACCGTAGCGCACCACGTTCTCCAGCCCTTTCACGTGACTGGCCAGCAGGAACCTGGGATTAGACAGTAATTCCTTGTACGGCCCCAGGCCCTTGAGCCGTTCGGGGTCCACCGCCTCCGGCGCCGCCGACACCTCGTCCTCTTCCACGTAGTCGGGCAGCCCGGCATCCGCTGGCCGGTCTTTGGCAAGGAAATACATGCCGATGGCCAACACCACGATGATCAGCGGCGGGTAGCGGAAGGCGGCCCGCCAGCCGAATTCGGCACCGACGGTCCCGGAGACCCACCACATGAGAAGCATGGCCCCACCCGACGCGGTGCCGACGATCCCCATCGCCAGTCCGCGGTCCCGGCGGGGCCACCATTGGGAGATCATGCTTATGCCGGGCGCCCAGCAAGCGGCGTTGACGAAACCGGCGATGCCCCAAGGAACAGCCATGGCCACGGCTGAGGTCGCGAAACTGGTGACCCAGTTGAAAACCGCGGTCAGGATGGCACCGATCAGGACCCACAGACGCAACCCATAATTCTCGGCCAAGCGGCCGTGAACCAGGTCGCCTAAGCCAAAACCCCAAAGGAGCATGGCGTTGATGACCCCTATTTCCACGTTGCTGAGGGCCAGGTCTTCTTTGATCAGCGGTGAAACGGGCCAAAAGTTGAACCGCCCCAGGTAAACAAACAGGTAGAAGAATGCGAAGGCCAGTAGTACCCGCCACTTGATTACGTGGTAAGCACGGGGAAGGTCGGAGTACCGTTCCGCCTTGGCGTTACTCATTTATTGGGACCGGGACTCGAGCCAGGGACTGCGTTGAAAAGCGATGCGCAACCGGCAGCAGCGGGCCGCCCGGGGGGGTCCGGGCCCAATTAGTTGGCGGGTATAGCGGCCCGGGCGATCTCCAGCAAATCGTCGTTGGCAGCTTCCAGGTCTATGGGTTCTCCGTGGGGTTGGGGGACCGGAAAGCCGGTCTTGCAGTAGAGCTCGATCCGGTTGCCCTCCGGGTCGAAGAAGTACATGCCGAAAGCGTTGCCGTGGCTGACAATACGGTCGATCTCGACGTTCTCTGCCTTGAGCCGCTGGTGGTACTCCTTCAGATCGTCCAGTCCTGGCACTATGAACGATATCTGTTGAATGACTTTGGCTCCATCGGCGACCACCCGGCCTTTCATTAACACGAACTCGTGATGTTCACGCTCCGGGTCGGAACTGAGGAAGGTCATTCCCCTTCCGTCCAAGTCTTCGTCGGCGATTTGGAGTCCGATCACCCTAGTGTAAAAGTCTCGCTGCTTCATGAGGTCTTCAGCGTAAATTCCCACGTGTCCCAAAGCCTCTACCTGCGCCATTTCGTCGATCTTCCTTCAGGAGTTTCCTGCTTGTTGCCGGGGATTATATATCCGAGATTATACACCGTTCCCGGCTAGGTTAACGGCCAGTTGGACCAAGGTGCGGACGGGAACGCCGGTCGCTCCCTTGACCACGTGCCCGCTGGCCTTATCGGAGGTGGAGGTGCCAGCGATGTCGAGGTGGACCCAAGCCGCGCCGTCGACGAACTCCCGCAACAGGAAGGCGGCGCTAATGGAACCCGCTTGGCGGCCGCCGCTGTTCTTCATATCGGCCACGTCGCTACGGATGAGTTCCTTGTACTCGTCGAACATGGGCAATTCCCAGAACTTCTCGCCGGTCTGTTCACCGGCGTCTATGGTCTGGCGGACCAACGCCCCGTCGTTGCCCATGACTCCGGTGCAGGCCTTGCCCAGCGTCGTGACCATCGCGCCGGTAAGGGTGGCCACGTCCACCAACCGGGTGATGCCCTGGTCCCGGGCATAACACAGGGCGTCGGCCAGCACCAGCCGGCCCTCGGCGTCGGTGTTGATTACCTCGATGGTCTTTCCGTTCATGGCCCGGACCACGTCGCCGGGGCGTTGCGCCCGGCCGCCGGGCATGTTTTCGGTGGCGGCGATAATGCCGGTAACGTTAATCTTTGGCTTCAACTCGGAGATGACCCGCATCGCCGCGATCACCGAGGCGCCGCCCGCCATATCCCCCTTCATCGCCTCCATGCCGGCCGCAGGCTTGATCGAGATCCCGCCCGTGTCGAAAGTGATACCCTTTCCAACCAGCCCCAGGTTGTTGCCGGGGTTGGCAGGATCGCCTTCATATTTGAGGACGATCAACTTGGCCGGTTCTTCGGACCCTTGGGCCACCCCCATGAAGGCTCCCATTCCCATCTCCTTCATCTGGGGGTTTTCGAACACCTCGAAACCCAACCGGCCCGTTTCGGCTACCTGTTGGGCCGCTTGGGCCATGCTGGCCGGGGTCATAACGTTGGCCGGCTCGTTAACCATGTCGCGGGCCAAGAGCGTCCCTTCCGCCATGGCGCGGCCTCGGGCCACCCCGGACTCGATGGCCTTGGACCGGTCCTCGTCTAACTCGGCGATGGTAAGGTCGTCGAACTTCGTGGACTCATCACCGTCCTTCGCTTGGTAGCGGCCGAACTGGTAAAGGCCCAGTATGGCGCCCTCGGCGATGGCTTGGCCGGCCTCATTGGGCGTCAAGCCGCCGACGCCGGCCCCGTGGGCCACAGTCACGGCCCGGCTGATGCCCCGGCGCCGCAGAAAACGTACAACGTCGCCGGAAACCTTTCGCACTACTTGGGCGCCGAACTTTTCCCGGGAACCCAGTCCAACCACAATGACTCGCTCCGGCGGGATTTTGCCCAGGGTGTGGACCAGCGTGGTCTCGCCCTCGCCTCCTTTTATCTCGCCATCCCGGATTAGGCGGCTGATAGCGCCGTCCAAGGCCCTATCGACCGCCCCGGTGGCCCCGGAGGGCTCTTTCACGCCCTTGAACAGGTTAACGATCAGGGCTGGAGTAGCCGCGGCGGTGACATCGGCAGCTTCGACGGCAATCTTCATCACTTCATCCTTCCTTCTTGTCGTTCTTATCACTATTGACGACCCGCGTCGTTTGGGACCAGTTTACGACTTGCTCCACGACCGGCGCGATATCTACCGAGGTGTCAACCACGAAACGTTCGCGGTTTATCGGCTCCCAATGGGGCGCCATGCGGCAATAAACCAGCCAACCGGCGTCGGAGTTGGTGTTTTGGTCCAGCCCGGCCTCCCGGCTCCGCAGCCGGCGGCGCACCGTCTCGCGTGGCGCCGTTACTTCCACCACGGCCAAGGGGACAGCCAACGATTCCGCGATGCGGTACAGGGGTGTCCGAAACCGGTCGGTAAGGTTGGTCGCGTCGAACAACACCGCTACGCCCTGGGCCAGATATTCTTCGACCAACAGGTGGCAAGCGGCGAACACCCGCCGGTGCTCGCCGGGCGTGTAGCGGGGCCGCCGGACCAGCGCCTTGCGGAGACGGTCCGACTCCAGCGTCAAGAAAGGGGTTTCGTCTACGACCCGCCGGGCGAAGTGGGTCTTGCCTGAGCCGGGGAGACCGGCCAACACCAAGAGTTTCGGGCCGACGGGCTGGGACGAAAAACCGGCTAGGTCCCCGTCTAGCACTCCCCGGAGCAGCCGTAGGTCGTCCTCGCCGCCGGGACCGAACACGGCTTGGTCAAAGACCGCTGCTTTTGGGATGTCATTATTCATGGACCGGCCGATGTGCCCGCAGCCCTGGTAACGATGGGGATGCCTGATCCGCGGGCCGGGGCGCGCACAGGCAGTCGGCGCTGTCCGCAACTGCGGCTACGTCGTGTCGTTGGTCCAAGAATTTGTTTCATCGCCGCCGGCGAGGACCAACTTTCTTTGGCGACGTTGGGCGATCTGAGATTCCAACATGGCCGGACTGAGGAGGAAGACTACCGACGCCAAGACCATCAACGCCACGGCGAGGAAGCCCAGGTCAACCGGCAAGGCGGCCGCTGTGACCGCCACCAGAATCGAGGTAGCCAAGGCCAGCAGCCCGATTCGCAACAACCGGGGTCCGACTTTCAAAAACACCGCGGTGGTCACCGCCAATGCCAGGAAAATAAACGCTTGGGCGGTATCGGAGCGTTGCATCCCGTCGGCATTATTCGTCCACAATCCGCCCTGCCAGTTGAGGAACAATACCCAGGAGGTCAGGAACGGGAAGGGAAGAGCAGTCAAGGAGGCCAATAGCCAGTCGCGGCGCATTACTTTCGAGGCCACGTTGAAAACGATCCACATGGAGAAAGGAACGTACCCGATTAGCAGGAAGAACAACACCACGTTGAAAGGCAAACTCCCGGTCGTGACCAGGGTCCAAGCCCCGTAGGCCAAAGTAATCAACGAGAGCAACCACGACAACGCAGGGGCGGCAAGGGTGTAGCCCATCCAAGTGTACGACCATTGGCTGGGGGTGCCGGCCCGCCAGTTGCGCCACGTTACGAAGGCGATGCCGATCAGCAACAAGGAAACCAGGAAATAGTGGCTCCATAGGTTTAACGCAAAGAGAGATGCCAACAGGAAGTGGGGCACAGTGGCCAAGATCACATCACGCCACACCCCCGGACTATGTACCGCGTACATTCTGCTGGCGACGGCGGCGGGGCGGCCCATTTCCGACACCGCTTGGGCCGTAGCAGTTTCCCGGTCCATGCCTTCGGCTTCGAGTTCGGCCGCCTTGTCCTCAAGGTGGGCCTGCAACTCGAGTATAATTTCCCGCTCCTCCTTGGGATCAAGGTGGAGGCGTCGGGCCAAGGAGGCGAGATATGTCGAAACGTCGCCCGGCATATTCAACCGGTCCAAGAAATTAAGAGGTGTTTCGGGACTTCCCCCAAGCCGATCTTCTCCCAGCGGGAGATATGACCCTGGCAACCCACCGTCAGGAGACCTCTGGGACCATTATGGAGTCCATGGCGCGGCTGAACTTCCGCCATTCGGTGAGGCGATCGGTCAACGCCTGCTCGCCCTTGGAGGTAATTACGTAATAGCGGCGCCGGACGTTGGTGGGGGTATCCTCCCAACGGCCTTCAATCAGCCGGGCCCGCTCCAAGCGGTGCAACGCCGGGTACAGAGTGCCCTCTTTGAAAGCAAAGTAGCCGCTGCTCCGCTCGTTGACCTCTTTTACGATCTGATAGCCATACATTGCCTCGCCTTGTAGCAGGGCGAGTAGAAGGGTGTCGGTATTGCCTTTAAGTAGTTCTTGTTGATGCATAGTCGGCTTTACACTTGATAAGGTACGAAAACAAGTTTATGTCGGGTTAATACGCAGGGTCAAGGCCTTGTATTTCATTCATCAATTTCTTTATCCTACTCTGCGACAATTAGGGCCGAAATTACCCTTAGTTCAAAGAACTCGGAATCGCCCGTATGGCTGGGCCCATATACCGGATTGGAGGATTCGACCAATGTTGTCTAAGTACGGAATTTTCCTGGGGATCGCGGTACTTCTGGTCCTTGTGGCGACCGTGGCGTGCGGCGGCGGCGAAGCGACCGACGACTCCGCCAGCGGCGAACGGCTCCAAGAAGTAAAGGACAGAGGCAAGGTAATTTGCGCCAGCCGCAACGACGTACCGGGCTATGGTGCCTTGAGCCCTGAGGGTAATAACATAGGCTTCGACATCGACCTCTGCCGGGCGGTGGCCGCTGCGGTGCTGGGCGACCCCAACGCAATCGAGATTCGCCTGATTACGGCCGCCGACCGCGGCCCAAGCATTCAATCGGGCGAGATAGACCTGCTGGTGCGGACCGTTACTTGGACGACTGCCCGCGATTCTCAATGGGGCAACTACGCTCAGACCATGTTCTACGACGGCCAGGGTTTCTTGGTCAACAAGAGTTTGAACATCTCCAGCGCACTGGAACTGGGCGGCGCCGCAGTATGCGTGACACAAGGCACTACCACCGAGTTGAACCTGGCAGATTTTTCCAGGCAAAACGGCTTGGATATTGAGGCGCGAACTTACGCGGATACCGACGCCGTGGTAGCGGCTTACGACAGCGGCCTATGCGACGCCTTTACCAACGACAACTCGCAGTTGGCGGCTCTCCGTACCGCCCTCCAAAACCCGGACGACCATGTGATTCTGCCGGAGACCATTTCCGAAGAGCCGTTGGGCCCGGTGGTCCCCCACGGTGACGACAACTGGTTCGACATCGTAAAGACGGTGATGGGCATGATCATTTACGCCGAGGCTTACGGCATTACCTCCGCCAACGTTCCCTCCGGCGCCACCGGGGACACTAAACTCGACAGGCTGTTTGGTTTCGAGGGCACCTACGGCCAAGAGGTCCTGGGCTTGGGGCAAAATGCGGCGGTGGACGTTATCCGCGCGGTTGGCAACTACGGGGAAATTTATGACCGGAACCTTGGCCCCGGCGGCATCAACCTGCCCAGGGAAAACGGGCGTAACGCGCTATGGGCCGATGCTCCTTGTACAGACTGCCCCAAGGGAGGCCAAATTTACGCCGCGCCCTTGCGCTAACGCGGCGTCGCCTACTAACCGGGACAAGGTGATTTAAGACAGGCATAGTAAGGGCGGCCGGCGTGTGCGGGCCGCCCTTACTATTTGACACTCACCAGCAACAAGCAGCGGTAACAGTCCCGCGACGGCAGCAACACCGTACTACAGGCGCCGTCTAAGGCCGTGCGACAGGGAGATCTTCAGCAGGTAATTATGGCTGACCTACCGCAATTTCTAACGTACAAGGGCATCCCTATTTGGCGGCACGCCCAGGTTATCCAATGGGCTACCCAGATAGTGTCCGGCATACTGGTGGTAACCTTGGTCGCCTGGTTCTTCTCCAACATCGCCAGCGCGATACAAGAAAGGGAGATCCCATACGGCTTCAGCTTCCTGTCCCGCGCCTCTCAGACCGACATTACGCCGCACGTCCTGCCCTACGAACCGTCCGATACTTTTCTCTATGCCTTCGTCGTAGCGTTCGTCAATACCCTTTTGGTTTCCGTGGTCGGCGTCATCCTGGCCACCGTTTTGGGCATCGGGGTCGGCGTTGCCCGCATGTCTGGAAACTGGATTGTGTCCCGAGCGGCGCTAGCATACATTGAGTTTTTCCGCAACGTTCCTCTGTTGGTGCAGTTGTTCTTATGGTTCTATATCATCCTGGCGTTGCCCCCCGTCCGGGAAGGGTACGTCGTAGCCCAGAATCTGTACATCAACAACGCCGGCATTTCGATTCCCGTCCCTTCGGCCAATGGCGCCGGCGGGGCCTTGGCCTGGGTGGCGCTGGCGGTGGTTGCTATTGCAGCAGGAGTCATTGTCCGCAGGTTGCTGGCCCGGCGGGAGGCCGAAACCGGAGCGGCATCCTACCCCTGCTACTTGGTATTGCAACCACCATAGTGACCGCCGCGGTGGCTTGGCTCGTGGTTGGCGCGGCGTTCAGCGATGCTCCCTTCTATGTAGCCCATCCTGCTCCAGAGGGCGCCTTCGACCGGATCAGAGGCGGCCTCACGCTGTCCAGCGGGCTAATCGCGCTGCTAATCGGGCTTGTAATCTACACGTCGTCCTTTATCGCCGAAATCGTGCGGGCCGGACTCCAGTCGGTGAGCCGTGGGCAGAACGAAGCAGCCCGGGCACTGGGCCTGACGCAAATGGAAACTCTCCGCCAAGTGACATTTCCCCAAGCGCTGCGGGTAATCGTGCCGCCGCTGATCAGTCAATACCTCAACCTGACCAAGAACAGCAGCCTAGCAAGCGCCATCGGCTACTCCGATCTTACCAACGCGGCCACGACGATGTTGCAGCTCGCCCCAGCCGTTTCTATGGTCATGCTGATTATGGCGGCCTACCTGGCGCTGAGCCTGACCTACTCTCTGATTGGCAACCTCTATAACCGGCATATTCGGTTTGGGGGAGGTTAAAAGGTGGCGGCTAACGTCAGCTCGGCCACCCCGCCTGTCCTGCCGCCGCCGCGGAGCGAGACAGGAGCGTAGGCTGGATTCACGCCAATCTGCTCGACTCTTGGTATAGCGGCGCGCTAACCGTGGTGTCCATCGCCATCATCGGGCTGGCTCTCTGGTTCGGCTTGAGATGGGTGATTTTCAATGCCGACTGGACTGTAATCGCCAGCCTTGGCGGCCGCATGATTATCGGCCAGTTCAACACCCAAGACGCCTGCCCCGGACAGAACTGTTTCTGGCGGCCGCAGGTGGGGTTGCTACTGGTGACCGCCCTCTTGGGAATGGCTTGGGGGTACACTGCCGACCAAGCCGTGAAACGCATCGTCATAGGAGTTGCGGTCATTCTGGCCCTCTTCGCGTTTCTGCCCTACAGCTTGGAACGGATGGGTTGGGACGTGCGGTTGTTGTTGCTGGCCAATCTGCCGGCGCTGGCCATCGGATGGGCGCTGGCCCGGTTTACCCCCTTTGGCTCTGCTACGTGGATTGCCATATTCACGGTCGTTGTCTTCGTGGTGACGGTGCTATTGCTGCGCGGAGTGGAGGGTGTTCCTGGCCTCCAACGGGTGTCGGACGCCTATTGGGGCGGGTTGATGCTGAACCTGTTGCTGGCGGTAGCCGGGATTGCGCTCAGCCTGCCCTTGGGAATTGCGCTTGCTTTGGGGCGGCGCAGCAATCTCCCAGTGGTGAAATTGCTGTGCGTGGCCTTTATAGAGATATTCCGCGGGGTGCCGCTTATCACCCTGCTGTTCATGTCCAAGCATTTGGCGCCGCTGGCATTTCCTGAAGATTTCCCCGACAACGAGCTGCTTCGCGCCGGAATCGTGATTACCCTGTTCAGCGCGGCCTACATGGCCGAAAACATCCGGGGCGGACTGCAAGCGCTCAACCGAGGTCAGGCGGAGGCGGCCCGGGCGCTTGGTCTGCCCAGCTGGCAGACCACTATATTCATCTCGTTGCCGCAAGCTATTCGCAACGTCATCCCCGCCATTGTGGGCCAGTTTATCTCCCTGTTCAAAGACACCAGCCTGGTATCCATCATTGGAATGCAGGACGTCGTGGAAACCAGCCGGGCGTTCATTGGAAGCCACCTGGAAGACGGCAGAGTGGTATTCTTGGACGACGCCCTCGAATTAATTATCTTCCTGGCGCTGGTTTTCTGGATATTCACCTACGGAATGTCATACATAAGCCGACGGGTCGAGCAAGAATTGGGCGTCGGAGAGCGGTAACCGCGGGCCGGCCGGTCCACCCCAACCGAACACCTCATAACGAATGGCAGGTGCAACAATGGTAGCAAGCGAGGAAATTGCCGAGTCTGATGACATCATCGTCTGCCGGGACGTCCACAAGTGGTTCGGTAAGTTCCATGCCCTGCGGGGCGTCACCACAACCATCAAGCGGCAAGAGGTCGTCGTGGTCTTGGGGCCTTCCGGCTCCGGCAAATCGACCTTCATCCGCACGCTGAACCGCTTGGAGGAACATCAAAGGGGCGATATCATCATCGACGGGGTGGCGTTGACCGACGACGTGCGGAACGTCGATTCCATCCGCCGGGACATCGGAATGGTGTTCCAGTCGTTCAACCTGTTCCCCCACCTTACCGTGCTCCAGAACATCACGCTCGCGCCAGTGAAGGTAAGAAAGTGGCCCCGGGCGAAGGCAGAAGAGGTGGCCCAGGAGCTTCTCGACCGCGTGGACATCGCCGATCAAGCCCAGAAATACCCTGCCGAGCTGTCGGGCGGGCAACAGCAACGGGTGGCTATCGCCCGAGCCTTAGCCATGCAGCCCAAGATAATGCTTTTTGACGAACCCACCTCGGCCTTGGACCCGGAAATGATCAAGGAAGTGTTGGACGTGATGCGGGAATTGGCCCAATCCGGCATGACGATGATCTGCGTTACCCACGAGGTCGGATTCGCCAAAGAGGTCTGCGACCGGGTCATCATGTTCGACGAGGGAGTAATCGTCGAAGAAGCCTCGGCTGAAAACTTCTTCAACAACCCGCAAAACGAGCGGACCAAGGCGTTTTTGAGCCAGATCCTGTAAACCGGCCCGGTCGTCTCAGGGCGAAGGTGATTGGTCCCCGGCGGCTAGAGGGCGGGCAAGACCCTCTGTCGAATGATGAACAGGATGATCAAGACCACCATCGGGCTGAAGTCGAGCCCTCCAAATGACGGCAGCACCCGGCGTATCGGCCCGAGGATCGGCTCTGTTATCCGGAAGACTAGGTCGTTAATCGTAAGCACCAACGGGTGCGGCCGCTGTCCCAGAAAAGGGACGACGAACGAAGCTATGACACGGGCAAAGATTAGCACCGTGATGACGACGATGATCCGGTCGAGCAATAAAGCCAAAGAAAGCCCGACTACGTCTGTCCGAGTTGGACCGATTTTTTGTAGGCGGCATCGACGGCGGCCACCAACGCCGCCGGCACGCCTTCCTGCTCCAACACCCTGAGGGCTTCTGCGGTGGTCCCGGCGGGGGAGACCACCATGTCTTTGAGTTCCGCCGGGTGTCGACCGGTCTCCATAACCAGCTTGACACTGCCATAAACGGTCTGCAGCGCCAGAGTCCGTGCCATGTCCCTAGGCAGACCCACGTAGACGCCAGCGTCTATCAACGCTTCGATAAACAAAAAGACGTAGGCGGGGCCGCTGGCGCTCAGTGCGGTAGCCATGTCCAGGTATTTTTCATCGGAGACGTAGATCTCTTCGCCGACACTGCCCAGCACCGCCTTCGCCATGGACCTCCCTTCTTCGCCCACACCCTCTGAGCAGGTCCAAAGACTCATCCCGCTGCCTATTTGGGCGGGGGTGTTGGGCATGACCCGGATCACCGAGTCGTGGGCCAACCCTAGAGACAGGGTATCCATCTTGGCCCCGGCGACGATGGACAGCGCCGCTTGGCCCGGCCCCATTTTGCCTTTGAGTTGGCCCATAACCGGCCCCAGGTCCTGGGGTTTGACCGCTAGCACCAGCAGGTCGACGGCGCGGGCCGAGTCCTGGTTGTCCGCAACCACAGTAATCCCGAACTGATCGGCCAAGAAGTCGCGACGCTGCGAGATGGGTTCGCCGACGACAATGTCTCGAGGTCCGGCGACACCGCCGGAGATTACACCGTGGATGATGGCTTCGGCCATCTTGCCGCCGCCGATAAATCCCAGCTTCATTAGGGGCAACCTCTACTGGCGCGCCCGCTTCCGGCGCAACCGCTACTGATTAGACCGCTTCTAGAACGCTACTTGAGGCGATTATATCATTCGGTGGTCACGACGCTCCGGCCAAACCGGCGCCGTTGGCCAACGCAACGGCCAGCCGTACCGACTCCACCATGCTGACGGCGCTGGCCACACCCTTGCCGGCGATGTCGAAGGCGGTCCCGTGATCGACCGAGGTCCTGATGAAGGGCAGCCCCAAGTTGGCCGTGATGCTCTCTTCGAATCCGTAGACCTTGACCGGTATGTGGCCTTGGTCGTGATACATGGCCAACACCACGTCGTACCGGCCCTCCACGGCCTGATGGAAAACGGCGTCGGCCGGCACCGGTCCAAAGGCGTTGATTCCCTGCGCCTGCGCCGCCGCTACCGCCGGGGCTATTTCTTCGGCCTCTTCGCGGCCCAACAGACCGCCGTCACTGCCATGGGGGTTGAGGGCAGCCGCCGCGATGGAAGGGTTGGTGAAACCCCACTTTACGAAGGACTCGTGGGTCAGCGTCAGGTAATCGAGTATCCGGTCTTTCTTAACGTAGTCGCAGGCCACCCGTAGCGAGCGGTGGGTGGTGAGGTGAACGACCCTGAGGTTCTTGGCCATCAACATTGTCGCCACCGTCTTGGCGCCGGAGAGCTCCTGCAACAACTCCATGTGGCCGATGGACTTATATCCGGCCAAGCTGGCAGCCTCTTTGTTAAGCGGGGCGGTCGCTAGGCCGTCCACCGTACCGGCAAGCGCCAACTCTCCGGCCCGGGTCACCCATTCCATCGCCGCTCTACCGCAGGTGGGATTGATCTCGCCAACGGTGATGTCCTCGGGGTTGAGGTTACCGATATCGACCATGTCAATGACCCCCGAATCCAGCCCGGCGCGGCCCAAGTCGGTGGGTTGGTCGATTTTCAGGCTGGCCCCGGCCAAGGCGATGGCCTGTTCCATGGCGTACCTGCTGCCTATAACCATGGGCCGGCAGGAGGAATATATCTCCGGGTCGGAGAGCGCCTTGGCCACGACCTCCGGGCCGATCCCACATGGGTCCCCCATGGTGATGGCGATCGCGGGTTTGTAGTCGGCCATTCTTTTTCTCCGGCTTCGGGTCTCCGTTTCCGGCCTGCGCCCGGACCGCGGCGCCCGGAAAATCATGGAAAAACGAAGGTTATGTAAGGATGGAGTCCGGTACGCCGAAATTATAGCATGGGCGGGGTTCCATCTCGGGTAACCCGTATGGTATGTTTCGCTCCTGGAAGCAAGAAAGAGCCCCCGGCGTGGAATGCCGGGGGCTCTGGTGAGGAAAGCAGGCTGGCGCGTTTACACCACCCTTGAGACTCGATTAGCCGCAGCAGCAGTCGGCCTCCACAACCACACACCGCGCCAGCCAACCTCCTGGTAATGCCGCTTTAGCCTAAGATCATGTCTCCGGCTTCAGGCTATCCGAATTCACCGGCTCCGCCCGGTTACTCGCACTTGTTCCAACCACAGGAGAGACACATGAGGCAACCCTCCTGGTAGATTACTGCCGTGTTGCAGTCGGGACACTTCCTGCCGGTCTGATGGCCGTTTCCGTTCCCGTTGCTGCCGATGGCCGTGATGACTTCGGGGGCGAACTTCATCTGCACCGCGCCGGCTTCGGACCGGCCCGCATTTCTCCGCCGGTATGGCGCTCCAACGCTAAGGCGACTGCGTCCGGACCGGACCGCACCAAGGTGCCTTCGTCCCAGGCCGGGCAACAGGTAATCCCCCGGATCTGTTCCAAAACGGCGTCGGGATCAATCCCCGACCGTAACGCCAAGGAAACCAAGCGGGATATCGCCTCCAATTGGGCCGAGTCGCAGCCGCCGGCCTTCCCCAGGTTGCCGAAGACCTCAAAGGGTTTGTCCTGCTCGTCGAAGTTGATGGTGACGTACATGTTGCCGTGGCCGGTACGCACCCGCTCGGTGACGCCCCGGATTGATTGCGGCCGCTGGCGGGGTGAGGCGTAGACGGCCAAGGCCGAGTCATCGGCGTCTTCCAAGCCTGTTTCGCCGGTGCTGAGCACCTGTCCCGCCTTGCTGCCGTCGCGGTAGACGGTGATTCCTTTACAACCCAGCTCATAGGCCAGCAGGTAGGCGCCGGCCACGTCTTCCACCGTGGCGGTGTGAGGGAAGTTGATCGTCTTGGAGACGGCGTTGTCGGTGTGGCTCTGGGCCGCTCCCTGCATCCTCACGTGCCATTCTGGGGCAATGTCGTGGGAGGTCCGGAATACTTCCTTCACCCAGCCGGGAACGTCCAAGTTCTCCAGGCTTCCCGACCGGGCCAAGTCTTCCATCAACTCCTCAGAGTAGAACCCCTCTTCTTTGGCCACCGCCTCGAAGTAAGGATTGCCTTCCACCAAGCGGGTATTGTCCATTACGTTGCGGACGTAGCTCAGGGCGAACAAGGGCTCGATGCCGCTGGAGGCCCCGGCGATGATGCTGATGGTGCCGGTGGGCGCAATGGTTGTCGGGGCGGAGTTGCGCATGGGCTTCACCTCGCCCTGGGGACCGGGGCGGTTGTAAACGCTCTCCTGCCAAGCGGGGAAAACGCCCCGCTTCTGGGCCAGCGCCGTCGACGCCCGGTGTGTCCGGTCCTGGATATAGGACATCACCCGCTCGGCCATTTCGAGGGCCTCGGAAGAGTCGTAACGGACACCCAGTTGGACCAACAGGTCGGAGAACCCCATCACCCCGAGGCCGATGCGCCGGGTCTTCTTGCTCATTTCCTCGATTTCAGGGATGGGATATTGGTTCATGTCGATGACGTTGTCCAGCATGTGGACCGCCGCCTCGACAGTTTCGTCCAGCCTCTCCCAGTCGATGGCCACGTCGTCGTGATCGTGCTTAACCATCCGGGCCAGGTTGACCGACGCCAAGTTGCACGATTCGTGGGGGAGCAACGGTTGCTCGCCGCAGGGGTTGGTGCTTTCGATCTCGCCCAACTGGGGGTTGGGGTTGTCCCGGTTGATCACGTCCAAGAAGACCAAGCCGGGGTCCCCGGTCTTCCAAGCCATCTCGGCCAGCAGGTCGAAGACCTCCCTGGCGTTCAACCGCCCGGTAACTTCGCCCGTGCGGGGGTTTACCAAGTCGTAGTCTTGGCCCCTCTTCACCCGTTCCATGAAGTCGGCGTTCACCGCCACCGAGATGTTGAAGTTGACCAGCGTCTGACCGTCTTCCTTGGACCGAATGAACCGCATTATGTCGGGATGGTCCACCTTGAGGATACCCATGTTGGCGCCCCGGCGTGTACCGCCCTGCTTCACCACGTCGGTTGCCGTGTCGAAAGCGCGGATAAAGCTCACCGGGCCGCTGGCGACGCCGCCGGTGGAGCCCACCACGTCTCCCTCGGGCCGCAGCCGGCTGAAGGAGAAACCGGTCCCGCCGCCGCTTTTATGGATCAACGCGGTCTGCTTCACTTTGGTGAAGATCTCGTCCAACGAGTCGTTCACCGGCAAGACGAAACAAGCCGATAGCTGTTGCAACTCGCGGCCGGCGTTCATTAGGGTGGGGGAGTTCGGCAGCAGTTCCAGCCGCCGCATCACGTCGTAGAACCGGTCCTCGGTGGCCTGCCGCTCAGCGTCGGACGCGCCATAGTTGAGGTCGGCTTGAGCCAGGTTGCGGGCCACGCGACGGAACATACCGTCCGGCTCTTCCAGGACGGCGCCGTCCCGGTCTTTGGAAAGGTAACGGCGTTCCAGCACCACTTGGGCGTTGGCGGTCAGCAGGCTGGAGCGTTCGTTGATCTGATCAGCGATCCCCGCCGTTCGTAGGGCCGCCGCAATCCGGCGCCGCCGATCGACTATGGTTAGGCTAGAAATATCCGAGATGTTTCGCGTCGCGGTCATTGTGAATTTCCTCTTAACTGTCGACAAAACGATGGGGAGACTCAAGTGTTTTTAACATTATCCGACCGGCTTCGCACCGCCGTACTTTCACTATAGGCGGCCGCCCAACCTGTGATACGAAAATGGTGGTTGCGGGCAGTCCTAGGCACCGAAAACCAGGGCTTTTGGTATTTCCGGTTATGTCTATGGCTACTATATATTGTACTACAGGGCAGGATAGTCACAAGAAATAGTGTGGGAAGTCTAACGCCAGCGTCCGGGGGGTGTCAATACAATTTCCGGCGGATTTGGGGTGTCAATACCGGCTTTCCGCGGGTTTTCGGGAGGTTTCCTGCCGCCGGTGGTTTGTTACTTCCACCCATCCCAGCGTTTATCTAACCACAGGATAATGTCCTGGTACACACCAACCGGGGCACGAATCCAGGTGGCTCGATGAGGGACCGAACCGGATGGGCCGGACCCGCCGGTCCTAGGAATACAGGTACTAGCCGGTGTCTTGAGCGGTATCGTCGGCGGCGTCCGCCAGCCAGCACGTCGCCAAGCTGGCCCTGGACCATCGGTCGATCTCTTCTTGCAACTCGGCGACATGGTTGTCCGGGGCGGTCACGGGCTCCCGCAGGATTTGCTGCTGAAGGTCATGCACCCGGTTGTTCAGAGTCAACAGCCGGACCAGGGCGCTGTATTGCACGCTTCCGTTCATCGTCGTTGGTCTCCTTGATTTCCTCCGGCCTCCCCCCATCCTCGTCGTCGTTAGATTGTTGTATTTCGAATTGTTCCGCTCCGTTGACCCGGGTGCGGGCCGGCGCCGGGGTGCGGGCGGCATTCGACCGGCGCCGCCCCTTCCTTGAGGCGGTCGGCGGAAGGTCCAGAAGAGGCAACTGCTGGCTTTCGTCCCTCAGGTCTCGGACCGCTTTCTCGAAACTCTCGATGTCTTGGAAATCTCGGTACACACTGGCGTAACGGATGTATGCCACCCGGTCCAACTCGCGGAGCCGGTCCATCACCATCAACCCCAGGTTGGCCGTAGAAACCTCCGCGTTCCCTTGGTGTTGCAACTGGGTGCTAATCTCGTCGACAATCCGGTCGATGGTGGCCGAAGACACGGAGCGCTTGGAGCAGGCCTTGCGGAGGCCCGCCAACAGCTTTTCCCGGCTGAATTCCTCTCGCCGGCCGTCTTGCTTGGAGACCATCAAGGGAGCGGACTGGACCCGCTCGTAGGTGGTGAAACGGGTCTCGCAGCCGAAACACTCCCGGCGGCGCCGAATGCCATTTTCGACAACCCGGGAGTCGGTCACCTTGGAGTCCGGATGTGAGCAGTAGGGACACTGCATTGGAGTTATGGACCACAACCTTGGTTTAGATTTTAGATATTTCTAATATTATTTTTGTATACTAGATATTGTGTTATTGTTAACCAATCCTACTATCTTTAGTGGGCTAGATTCTAAATACCGTCCATTATGGTGTCAATAGTTCCCGGAATCCGTCGCACATCCGGCCTGCTCGGACTCCGCCGTGCGGAACACGCAAAAAAGACCGCCCTCCCTTTCGAAAGAGCGGCCGTAAGTCGATTCCCGGTGCCTGTTTATCCGTGGAATAGGGGGATGAGTGCGCTAGGCTTCCGAGAACTTTACTCTATTTTAGGGCCCGTCGAGTATCGAGCCCAGCCGGGCTTTACCGGAAAAAGCCGCGGTTGCGGTTGGTGTTCTGCCGCCGGAGGAAGCTGGGAACGTCGAGCTCCTCTTCGGACTGGGGCGCTACGTTCTGTAGCAGCCGCTCCAATTCCTGCTCTCGCATCTGCTGGGTCTCTGCGGGCACCGGGAAAGCGGCGGCAACCATGGTTATCTTTACCTCGTCTTCCAACTTCGGGTCACGGCAGGTGCCGAAGATGATGTTGGCTTCGGGGTCCGACAAATCCTGGATTACCCTGGCGGCGTCTTGGACCTCTTGCAGGCTCAGGCTGGCGCCACCGGTGATAACGAACAGGATCCGCTTGGCGCCGTCCATCGAAATGTCCAACAGTGGGCTCTTAGTGGCCATGCGGGCGGCGTCTGCGGCCCGGTCTTCGCCCTTGCCGCGCCCGATAGCCAGCCAAGCAGGACCGGCGTTGTTCAAGATGGTGCGAACGTCGGCAAAGTCCACGTTGATCTCGCCCGGCACGGTGACCACCTCGGCAATGGCCTGAATCCCCTGTTGCAAGACCGAGTCGGCCGTCTTCAGAGCGTCTTCCCAGGAATAAGTCTGTTCGCTGAAATCGTTGAGGTTCAGCAACCGGTCGTTGGGGATCACGATCAGCGTGTCGACGTTATCCTTGAGCCGGGCTATTCCATCTTCGGCGTTCTTCTTCCTGGTATTTGCCTCGAAGGAAAAGGGCCTGCTGACGACGCCGACCACCAAGGCGCCGGTCTCCTTGGCAATTTGAGCCACCACCGGGGCTGCCCCAGTGCCGGTACCGCCGCCCATGCCTACGGCCAAGAACACCATGTCGGCTCCTTCCATAGACTTGGCGATTTCGTTGCGGCTCTCTTCGGCGGCCTGGCGGCCCATGTCCGGATTGGCTCCCGCGCCCAACCCCCGGGTCAGATTCTGCCCGATGGCCATACGGTGGGCCACGTCACACCGGAACAGGTGCTGAGCGTCGGTGTTTATGCTGTAGTACTCCACCACCGGGAGCTTGTCTTTGTACATTCTGCTGACGGCGTTGCTGCCGCCGCCGCCAATGCCGACTACCTTTATGTTGGGCGCTCCCGCGTTGATCTCCTGCACCATTTCGAAGGTGTTATCAGGATCATGCCCCGGTTCCCATGCTGCCGAATTATCTAGTACCATTCCCAACCTCACATATTTTCCAACATTATTTCGATTGCCGCTGTTCCCAGTTTCGATTATCCCTAGCTCTTTGTACCCCTGGTCCTTCGAGGACTCCGGCCATTTAGCGCCGCTGCCGCTTATCCCACCCGGACCTTGTTCCTACCACTCTGCCTCCTACTCGACCCCCGTCGCCAAGATTTGGTCCCCGCTCTCGTTCCGTCGCCGTTCCAATAAGACGACTGGACTTGGCCTTGGTGCTTGATGCCCCACAGCAGCAGGCCTACCGCGGTCGAGTAGGCCGGCTTGCGGAGCGACACCGGAAGCCCGGCGATGCTTTCGGGATGGGCGATACGCACCGGCGCCCCCAACGATTTTTGGACCAGCGATGCCAGCCCACCGATTTCGGCGCCGCCGCCGGTCAAGACAATGCCTCCGGTGGGCATCTCCCTGAGACCGGCCTGCCGCACTTTGAGCAACACCAACTGTAGTACCTCATACATGCGGGCATGGAGCGGACCGGACAGGTCTTTCCTGGCTATCACCCTCTTGGATTCGCCTTGGCTGCCGGAGATGACCACCTCTTCGTCGACCGGCACCTCATCCGGAAACACGCTGCCCCACTTGACCTTGATCCCCTCGGCCAAGGAGAACGAGGAATGCAACGCCACCGATAGGTCTCGCGTGAGCATATTGCCACCGACCGGGATGACCGCCGAGTACCAGGGATTGCCTTGCCGGTAAATGATCAAGTCGGAAGTGCCGCCTCCGATATCGACCAACACCACACCCATTTCCCGTTCGTCGCCGGTGAGCGTGGCCTCGGCCGAGGCCAGCGACTGCAAGACCAGGCTCTTCACCGGAGTTCTGCCGGCTTCTATCGCTTTCACCGTATTCTTCAACACCGCCGAGTCGCCCAACACGACATGGGCTTCCACCTCAACCTGATTGCCGTACAGTCCCACCGGATTCCTCACCCCGGACATGCCGTCTACGTGGTAACCGATGGGAATCACGTGCAACACTTCCTGGCCCGGGGCAACCTCGGGGAAAGACTCTTCAAGCAGGCTGTCCAGCAGTCGAGCGGAAATATCGCCCACGTCGTCCGGGTTTTCGACCTTCTGCCTGGTGTTAAGGCAGGTAATATGGGTGCCGCCGACACTGGCGTAAACCCCGGGTAGCACCGCCCTGCCAACGTACCGCAGAGCTTCTTCCAGGGACGACTGCACCGCGTTCTGGACCTCTAGGATGTTGTCAATGCGGCCCCGTTGCACGCCTTGGGCAGGAACGACCCCGGTACCCAAGACCTTCAACTCTCCTTCACTGCCCACGCGGGCCATGATGGAGGTTACCTTGTCGCTCCCGATGTCCACTGCCGTATAGAACGTATCTTTAGTCAAATCGCCACCTTCCTTTTATCCGCCGGTCATCCGCCGGTCATCCGCCGGTCATCCGCCCGGTTGGGCGGTCAGAGGCGTTCCGCCACCCGCAGCTTGGCGCTGCGGGTGCGCGGGTTGGCGCGCACATCGCCTATAGAGGGTTTGATCACCCTGCGGTTGATAATTCGAAGCCGCGGCGCGTGCCCGCAGACACACACCGGGATCTGGGGCGGGCAAACACACCCCGCCGCCTCTCGGGTGAAAAAGGACTTAATTGCCCGGTCTTCCAGGCTGTGATAGCTGATCACAGCCAACCGTCCGCCGGGGTTGAGGAGCCCTACGGCCGCTTCCAGCCCCAGTCGCAGGTTGTTCAACTCGTCGTTGACGGCGATGCGCAGGGCCTGGAAAGTGCGCGTTGCCGGGTTTACGCCGCTGCCGGTGCGCCGACCGACTACGCCGGCCACCAACCGGGCTAATTCCAAGCCGCCAACAATGGGACGTTGCCTGATGATGGCCCGGGCGATGGGCCGAGCATTCGGCTCTTCGCCGAACTCACGGAGCAGCCGTATCAATTCCGCTTCCCGATAGTTGTTCACGATGTGCCCGGCAGTGAGCTCGGCTTCGGGGTCGTATCGCATATCCAACGGTTCATCCCACTGAAAACTCAGACCGTACCCCTCTGTCTCAATCTGACGGGACGAGAACCCAAGGTCCAACAGCACGCCATCGACACCGAAAACGCCTTGTTCCCCGGCCAGTTCCGCCATGCCGACGTAACTCCCGGCTAAGGCGGCGTAGCGTTCTCCGAAACCGGCCAATCGCGTCCGGGCTATTGCCAGCGAACGGGGATCCAGGTCTATGCCCAGCACCAACCTGGGCGCGGCGGCAGAGGCCAACATAGCCTCTGAGTGGCCGCCCTCGCCGGTGGTGCCGTCTATATACACCTTGCCTTCTGCCGTCACCAAACGTCCGACAGTCTCCGAGACCAGGGCCGGGGTGTGATAGACGGCAGCGGGACCAGTGCCCCGTGAGGGTCCGGTAAGACTCATGGGCCCTGAAAGCCAATTGTGGTCCGGACGGCCTGAGCCAACACCAACACGGTCACCAATCTCCGCTATAGCCGCCTGGACTGCCATCAACTACCCGGTCCCCCTCTCCTCATTTTGGAGGCGGCTACGCCGTTTTTTTACCGTTAGTTCCGGGCCGATAGTTCCACTGAAATGGAGGCCGCGTTCCGAAACTCATTTGAAAGTACCAACCGGCAGACATAACTGTCAATGAAATTTTGGTGATAATTTAATCGATTTCCATATTATCTTCGAAATTGGTTATTTTTCAAAATATGCCGGTCCGAATTGTTTTGGCGCCGGGCACCGGCCCAACCGTCGAATTTTCGGGTGTCTCAGGTTTCTAGGCCCGAGGGACTGTGCTATACTTGACCCGTCCAAGCGCACTGCGGGGCCGCTAAACGCGCCCGACGCTTGGACTAGCCGACCGGCAGCCCACTGAGTTTGCGAGGGTAATTGGTGAACGTTACTCGGGAATCGGACAGTCCTACTGAGGTAACCCTCACAATTTCAATGGACGCGGCAGACGAAGAACCCTTCCTCAACCGGTCCTACCGCCGGGTGGTGAGCCGACTGCAGATTCCTGGGTTCCGTCCCGGCAAGGCCCCCCGGTCCGTCGTAGAAAACCACGTAGGCCGGGCCGGATTGCTCCAAGAAGCCTTGGATTTCATGATTCCCGAATCGTTGGACCAAGTGCTCCGTGAGCACGACATCAAGGCCTTTACCGAACCGGACCTTGAGGTATTGGACCTGGAGCCGGTCTCCTTCAAAGCGGTTGTACCCTTGGAGCCGGAGGTCGACCTGGGCGAGATCGGTGCGCTAAGCGTCGAACGCCCGGAAGTTGACGTTACCGATGAAGACGTGGACCGGGTGGTGGAGCAACTCCGCTACGAGGCGGCGCCATGGGAACCTGTGGACCGTCCGCTTGCCTTCGGGGACTTGGTCACGGTAAACACGCAAGGGACCATCGGCAACGAGTTGGTGGTTGACCGCGAAGACTTTGAATTCGTTCCTCAGCAAGACGACCAGACGCCCGTTCCCGGTTTCTCTATTTACCTTGAAGGGATGGCGATAGGCCAGGAAAAAGAATTCACACTCCCCGTTCCCGATGATTATCCTCACGAGTCCTACGCCGGGAAGGAATGCCGGTTCCAGGTGGAGCTGATTTCGATCAAAGAAAAGCAGCTTCCCGAACTGGACGACGAGTTTGCCAAAGGCGTCCGGGAAGGCTACGAAAGCCTGGACGCCCTGACCGCAAACATTCGAGACCGTTTGACCGAATCGGCGGAGCTTGCCGCCCAGAGGCAACTGGAGCAGAGCAGCCTGGAAGAGCTCCGGAACCAAGCGACCATTCATGCCTCAGACCTCATCTACAAGCGGGAACTCGACTCGATGTACGATGACCGGGAGCGGTCCTTGCGCAACCAACGGGTAGACATGGATACCTACCTAGGGATCATCGGACAGACGGCCGAGGAAATGCGAGAGCAGTTGCGTCCCCAGGCGGAAGAACGGCTTCACACCCTTCTGGTAATCCGCAAACTCGCGGACCAAGAAGGAATAGAGGTGGCGCCCGAAGAGGTGGACGAAGAAATTGACCGGCTGGTTTCCTCTTCCGAGGACGACACCGAAGCGCAAATGCGCCAGGCGCTCACCACCGACAACGCTAAGGATTCCATCAGATCTTCCCTACTACACCGCAAGGCAATGGCCCGATTGGTGGAAATGATCGGGGCCGCCGCCGCCGAGGACCTCGTTGAGGGGACCGAGGCTGAGGAAGAACCGGAAAGCCCGCAGGAATCCCCGGTAGAATCCACAATTGAAGCCTCGGTGGAAGCCACGATTGAAACCCCGGTGGACGACACGATAGACGACGATTCAGACGACAGCAGCGCCGACGCCGCCAGCCCGGCCACAGACCAACCAGCAGTTTAAGGAGCAGGCCCCCATGTTAGACATGCCGCGCGACAGCGGGTTATTCGTACCTCAAAACATCATCCCAATGGTCATCGAGACCAGTCCCCGCGGGGAACGGGCTTTCGACATCTATTCCCTGCTGCTCAAGGAGCGGATTGTCTTTTTGGGGACGCCCATCAATGACCAGTTCGCCAATCTTATCATCGCCCAACTGCTGTTCTTGGAACGGGAGGACCCCGACAAGGGTATCAACCTCTACATCAGCAGCCCTGGGGGCGTGATCAGCGCCGGCTTGGCCATTTACGACACCATGCAACTGATCAACCCCGAGGTTTCCACCATTTGTCTGGGCATGGCCGCGAGCATGGCCACTGTTTTACTTTCGGGTGGGGCCAAGGGTAAACGATACTGCCTCCCCAACTCCACAATTCACATGCACCAGCCGATGGGCGGGGCCCAGGGCCAAGCATCGGACATAGAAATCGCCGCCCGGGAGATCATCCGCCTACAGGACAAAATCCGCACCATGCTGGCAGAGAACACGGGCCAAACCTACGACAAGATCGCCCGGGACACCGACCGGGACTACTACCTCACCGCCGAACAGGCTGTGGAATACTCGTTGGTGGATGAGATTCTGGTCGCCAAGACCGATGCTCCGCAGGCGGAGTCCTAAGCCCGGCCGGACCAGCAGTCCCGTGTGAGGATGACGTGTAGTGGGGGATGATCGGTGACAAGCAACCGCGGCGGCGCCCGCCTGTCCAAGTGTTCGTTTTGCGACAAGCCACAGCCCCGGACCAACCTGATGTTGGCCGGCCAGGGTCACGCCGCCGTCTGTTTCGACTGCATCCGGGTATTGGGCCGGGTGGTAGAGGAAGAAGAACAGGCGCCAGCCAAGCGGCCGGAACCGGCTAAGCCCTTAGTCCCCCGAGAGATCAACTCCAATCTCGACACCTACGTAGTGGCCCAAGAACGGGCCAAGAAAATCCTCAGTGTCGCCGTCTACAACCATTTCAAGCGCATCTGGAACGGCCACCGCGGTTCCGACGTGGAGTTGCAGAAGGCGAACATCCTGCTGATCGGCCCCACCGGATGCGGCAAGACACTGCTGGCCGAAACCTTGGCCCGCACCCTTGACGTCCCCTTCGCCGTCTGCGACGCCACCTCCCTAACCGAGTCCGGGTACGTGGGCGAGGACGTGGAAAACATCCTGCTGAGACTGATTCAAGCCGCTGATTGGGACGTGGCCCGGGCCGAGAATGGAATCATCTACATCGACGAATTGGACAAGATCGCCCGCAAAGAAGGGGTGAACCGCTCTATCACCCGGGACGTTTCCGGGGAGGGCGTCCAGCAGGAACTGCTGAAGATAATCGAAGGCTGCGTGGCCAACGTTCCACCTCAAGGCGGGCGAAAGCACCCCCACCAGGAATTCCTCCAAATCGACACCCGTAATATCCTTTTCATCTGCGGCGGGGCCTTCGACGGTCTGGAGGCGGTGGTCTCGGGACGGCTGGCTGCGGGGACCCAGATGGGGTTCCTCGGCGGGAGCCGGTCCCGGCAGGGCACCGACGGCTCCACAATGACCCACGTCACGCCCGAGGACCTGTTGGATTTCGGCTTCATTCCGGAAATGGTCGGGCGGTTGCCGGTTACCGTGGTGCTGGAACCATTGGACAAAGACTCCCTGGTACGGGTGCTCACCGAGCCCAAAAACGCCATCATCAAGCAGTATCAGCAACTCTTCAGTATGGATGGAGTGTCGCTGGAATTCACCCCCGATGCCTTGGACGCGGCCGCCGAACGGGCGCTGGAACATCAGACGGGCGCCCGTTCGTTGCGCTACATCATCGAGGACACGCTGCTCGATGTGATGTACGACCTGCCGTCCCTGCCCGACGTGGCCACCTGCGTGGTGGAAAGGGAAACCATCGAGGGGGAAGCCTCTCCGACGTTATTAGACGCCTCCGGCGTGCTGGTTGAAGTCCCGGAATTTCCGGTACAAAAGTCAGCCTAGCCCCGGACCGTACTTTCCGGGACACCGGCAGTGACGCTGGGCCGGGGTTGGTCTCGGATTTAACAGGGTGCCTGAAGCCGTTACAACTTAGCGGACACCGTTTTCGGCGGCCATTGATTCCTCGATTTCCCGGTCCAAGCAGAGTCCTTGGGGGGCTGACTCTGCAAGGGGCCGCCCACCGGAGTCCCACACACTCCCGTCTCGAATCGCCGCCACACCCTGACTTAACGACCTGACGGTCTCGAACAAGAGGTAGGGCTCCCGCCGGTACTGTTCCTGCCGGATCAACCGAAACAGCGGGAAATCGTCGCCTTGGGCCTTCCTAACGGCGTCGACGTCGCTCCCCTCTATCTCCGACCAATGGCCGTCGAAAGCCGGCCCGGTGATGGGCACCCGGCAGTAGGAGACCACCGGGCCCCGGTCCACCACCTCGGTGGCCAAATGCGTCATGGCTCCGGTGTGGGTGGCCCGCTCTTGTATCAAGCTCCACACCACCTGTTGCCAGGTCCCTGTCGGGCCGTCGGGCAGGGCCGGGTGGAGGTTGAGCAATGGTAGAGACCGGCACATTTCTCCGCCTACAATCAGCATGTAGCCAGCCAGCACACACACGTCGGCACTACGGTCCGCCAGCAACTCCATCACTTGGGCGTCGTATTCGTCGCGGTGTTCGGAAAACCGGCCGCCCCGGCCACGGCGGAACTTGTGGGAGGAGTGGGTTACGAGGGGGAGGCCGCAGCTTTTCACCAATTCGAAAAATTGGTCCGAGCCTTCAGCCTCGCCAGGCTCCCGGTTGCTGAAAACAAACTCGATGGCGGCGTTGGTACCGGTGGCCGCCAACCGTTCCGTCACGAACCGCAGCAAACCCCTTGAGCCTTCGCCACGACCGGTGGAGAACCATCCGACCCGCAGCATGATCAACCCAGCGCCTTTCTCAACTTGGCCCAACCCGGCGCCATCAGCAACAACGGGTTGGGGCGTCGGCCGGTCCACCGTCCGGCGCGTATGCCGCGAAGAAACCCTTCCGGAGTGCCGTCCCACAGGCCGTCCGGGATCTCGGTGTAGCAACGTCCCAACTCCAGCGCCGAATGAGAGTCGCTGCAGGCCACCGTAGGCACCGAATGCTCGGCCGCAAAATCTGCGCCCTTCCGGTTATCGGCGGAGACCAGGGTATGACCGTTGTAGCCTTCCAAAAAGTCGACGGACGGGAGGATGCTGAGCAGCGCCCGGCGGCCCAAAGCCGTGGGGCGTACCCGGTCGAATGGGTGAGGTACCCCCACCACCCCGCCTTGGGCCTTGACCTGCCGGACGGTCTCCGCAGGGGACAACCCGGCGGGCACGGCTTCCTCGAGAAACAAACCGATTATGTCGCCTTCCGACGACTTGATTTCCTCGCCGATTATCACAGGAATGTCGGCCATCTCGCGGACTTCCAGCGCCCCCCGGATGTTGTTATGGTCGGTTACGGCTACTAACCCCAGTCCGGCGTCCCGGCACCGCTCGGCTACCGACCGGACCGGCGCCGCCGAATCGTGGGAGTACCTGGTGTGGACGTGCAGGTCCAGCCGCACCCGGTTACTCCTCCCAATCCGGCTCTTCCGGCTCTTCATCAAAGGCTGCGGGGGCTGGCCCCGAAACCCTGTCGCGGTAGCTGTCCTTTAACTGGGTGATTTTGACCTCGGCGGTGTTTAGGAGCCGGTTACAACGTTCCACCAGTTTCATGCCCTGTTCGAAACGGGCGGTGGCCTCGGTCAGAGACAGGCCGCCGGCCTCCAACTCCTCCGCCGTCCGGTTCAGAAGACTGAACGCCTCTTCGAAGGTGAGGGAGTCGAGGACGGGCGGCGGTTGGGTTTCCGTGTTGTCGACGGGGGTTCCATCCGGGTTAACTTCCCTGGCTGCCATAGTCTTGGCCTCCTTGAGGGGCCACGAGCGGGTGCGGAGGTGACACGCTAGAACAGGCGCGCCGTCTTGGGGGTTGAGGTGTCCCCGGCGCTTTTTCGGGGCTTCCGTCCGTTGCTGACGCCACCGGTGACCGCGGCCATGACGCCGTCTTTCACCGTTATCTTCAGCGGGGCGCCGGGACCAGCTTGCTTTGGGCTGGTCACTACCTCACCCGACGCCACCAGCTCAACGATGGCAAAACCCCGGCCCATTGCGGCCACCGGGTCCAGGCCACGCAACCGCTGCTGTACGCCTTCGACGTTCAACCTGGCTTCGACGGCGGTTCGGGTGGCGCCGGAAACAGCCACTCGGGCTACGTCGTCGATGCGGCGCCGCCAGGTCTGGATGTCGGGCAGCCCCGACTCCAGCATCCGCCGGACTCGCGCGGTTTCTTCCCTTCGCCTAGCAATCCGGTCACGCAAGTGGCGATACATCGTTTCACTTAGCCCGGTCAGAGACCGGCGCAGCGCGGCCCCGTCGGGCACGGCGATGGCGGCGGCAGCGGAGGGTGTCGGCGCCCGGACGTCGGCCACGTAATCGGCTATGGTCTCGTCGGTCTCATGGCCTATCGCGCTGATCACCGGGGTATTGGCGGCGTATATGGCACGGGCCACCGTCTCCAAGTTAAAAGCCCACAGGTCTTCCAGCGAACCGCCTCCCCGGGCCACGATGATTACGTCGCACCGTCCGTCCCGGTCCAAGCGTTCCAAGGCGGCGACGATGTTGGCTGCCGCTTGTTCGCCCTGCACCAAGGTGGGAGAGACCACCACTTCCACCAGCGGATAGCGCTGAGAGATGACCCTTACAATATCATGAAGGACGGCTCCGCCGGGAGAGGTGACAACTCCGACCACCTTGGGAAATTGAGGGAGGGACCGCTTGCGGCTGGCGGTAAACAGCCCTTCCGCCTCCAGTTGACGCTTGAGGCGCTCCAACTCCAAGGCCAGTTCCCCGGCGCCTTCCGGCATGGCGATGTCGACTAGGAAATCGGTGCTTCCCCTTGGTTCGTAAAAGGAGACCCGGCCGTGGGCGGAAACCGACGACCCGGACGTGAGGAGTTCGGACCCCGGCTGGCCCTTGAACATCACGGCCCTGAGCACCGCTTGGCGGTCTTTCAGGCTGAAATAAGTGTGCCCGGAGGCGGCCACCTGGAGGTTTGAGACCTCGCCCACCACCCAGAGGTCGCCCAGACGGGGGTCGGTCTCGAGCGAGCGTTTAATGTGAGAGGTTACTTGGCTGACCGTGTAGACGGCCACGGCCTCAGCTCACACGCTCGGTATAGGCGCCGGTGCGGGTATCCACACGGACGATGGTCCCCGGAGTGATGAACATAGGTACAGTGATGCGGAGTCCCGTCTCCAGGGTGGCCGGTTTGTTGCCCCCTTGCGCGGTGTCGCCGCGGAAGGACGGGGCCGTTTCGGCGATCTCCAGCTCCACGTGGGTGGGCAGGTTAACGCTGATCGGACTGCCCTTGTAGATAACCAACTCGACCATCATGTTTTCTTTCAAGTAGCCCAGCGAATCGCCCAACACCTGCTTGGTCAACTCGTACTGGTCGAACGTCTCTTGGTCCAGGAAATAGTAGAAAACGCCGTCGGTGTATAGGAACTGGGTTGGGCGGTTGTCCATGTCGGCTACGGAGAACTCGGTGTCGTAGCGCTGGAAGGTACGCTCCACCACCGCGCCGCTCAGGAGGTTCTTCATCTTGATCCTGGTTACCGGCGCCCGCTGCTGCATCTTGTGACGCTCGTAGTCCATCACTACCCAAGGCTGGCCGTCCAACTCGATGACGAGTCCGCGGCTCAAGTCACCGAAGTTTATGCTCATTCCGGAATCCTCCTGCCCAACGTACCAGTATGCCGGGGGTAGTGAAACGGCCGTCTTATTTGGCCGTCTTGCTCAAGGGAATAGCGCCGTCTTCGCCCAGAATGACGATGTCTTCGATTCTAACGCCGCCCCAACCGGAAATGTAGATGCCAGGCTCCACGGTGAACACCGTATTCAAGTCCAAAGGGTCCGAGGACTTGGGGCTCACCCTGGGGTTTTCGTGGATGGCCAAGCCTACTCCGTGGCCCAGGCTGTGGCCGAAATTGTCGCCGTAACCGGCATCGACGATTACCTGCCGGGCCAAGTCATCGCATTCCTCACCGGTCATGCCAATCTTTACCGTGTTGATCGCGGTGAGTTGGGCGCCCAGCACGATATCGTAAATCTTGTGGAACGTGTCGTCGGGCTCGCCGACCACCAGGGTGCGGGTGATGTCGGAGCAGTAACCGCCCACTCGTGCGCCCATATCGATGACAATGGGTTCACCGCGGCGAATCACCCGGTCCGTGGGCTGATGATGGGCCATGGCCCCGTTGGGACCGGCGGCGACAATCGTGTCGAAGCTGATGGTGTCGGCGCCCGAGTCCCGCATGGCCACTTCCATCCGCCAAGCCACTTCCCGCTCGGTCATGCCTTCGGCGATGGAGGGGCCGACCAACCCCATGGCCGCGTCGGAGGCGTCTATCGCACGTTGCAACAAAGCCAACTCGCTGGCGTCTTTGACCATGCGTTGTTCGTCCGCCAGTTCCGTTACCGGAATCAAAGAGACGCCGGAGAGTTCCGACTCCTCTTTCAACGCCTCAATGAGGTTGTTATAGCTGGAGACGGTCATGTTCTGGCTTTCGAACCCCAAGCGTTTGATGCCCGATTCTTTCAATTGCTCCATCAGCCAGCCCCAGCCGGCTCGTACCTGGTGTACCTGGAACTCGCCGGCTTGGTTGGTGGCCTGTTCGGTGTAACGGGAATCGGTTACCAGCACGGCGCGTTCGTCGCTGATCAACAAGTGACCGGCCGAACCGCTGAACCCGGAAAGGTAACGCCGGTTCTCCGGACCGGAAACCAGCACTCCGTCTACTTCCCGCTCCGGCAACCGCGCAACGAAACGGTCCAAGCGTTCTTTCATCATGGGGACTCTTCCTCCACCAAGGCAGCCAATATTTCCAAGGCCGCAGTATAGCTTCTCCAGCCGAAGCCCGCAATTTGACCGCGGGCCACATCCGACAGCACGGAGTGCCTACGCCAAGGCTCCCGGGCGTAGGGATTGCCCAAGTGAACCTCGATGAAGGGCGACTTGAAGTCGATCAATGCATCCTTCAGGGTCAAGCCGTAGTGGGTCAAGGCTCCTGGGTTAATCACAATTCCCTGGACCTCCCCCCAATTCTGCTGGATGTAGTCCACCAAGAGGCCTTCCACGTTGGACTGGAAGAACTCCACCTCCACGCCCAACCTCTCGGCTACCCTGGATATTTCCTGGTTCACCTCTTCCAGGGTCTTGACGCCGTAGATGGTCGTGTCCCTACGGCCCAACATGTTGATATTGGGACCGTTAATTATCAAGAATTTGGCCATCGCCTATTCTCTGACCAGTTACCGGGACCGATTGCCAGGGACACGCCAGCCCCGGAGCTTGTGGACGCTACTCATCTACGTCGGCCCTGGGATGGTGGGTCAGGTAGGCGGTCAACGCTTCTTGCTTGGTAACGTGAGTGTAAACCTGGGTGGTCGTGGGGCTGGAATGGCCCAACAACTCTTGGATTACCCGCAAGTCTGCCCCGCCTTCCAGCATGTGGGTGGCGAAGGTATGGCGGAGGGTGTGGGGATGAACGTCGTCTCTCCCGCCCGCCATAGCAGAGTAGCGGCGGACCAGCTTCTCCACGCTGCGGCGGGACAGCCGCTGGCCGTAGCGGTTCAGAAACAACGCTTGGGTGGCCGTAGCCACCAGCTGGGGGCGCGCCTCGTTCAGGTAATGCTGCAAAGCCTCCTCGGTAGGACGCCCAAACAGGACCCACCGCTCCTTGGAGCCCTTGCCCCGCACCAATGCCGCCCGTTCCGAAAAGTTCAAGTCGGGAACGTCCAACCCGTGGATTTCGGACAATCGGGTGCCGCAGGCATAGAGCATTTCCAGGATTGCCTTGTCACGTATTCCGGTCGGCGTAGCCTCGTCGGGCGTTTCCATCAGACGGCCGACTTCCTTGTGGCCGAGGAAGCTGGGCAACGACTTGTTGACCTTCAGCTTGAAGCTGCGTCCCGATGGCACCGGAGTAGACCGGAACAGTCCCTCCTGGACCAGGAAACGGTAAAAAGAGCGTACTACCGTCAACTTTCGCGCCACGCTGACTCTGGCGTACCCGCCGCCGCCGTTGGCTTCGGTTGCCAGCCAAGCCAGGTAACCTCGCAGGACCTGGCGGTCCATGTCAGTCAAGCGAAGTTCTTCCTGGACCAAGTAACGGCGGAAGGATTGGAGGTCGGCCAAGTAGACCCGTTCAGTGTTTTCGGAAAGCCCCTTCTGACCGCGGAGGTGCCTGGGAAACTTTTCGATGTAGTAATCGAATTGGTCCGGGCCGGTCATGTCCACAACACCGGGCTCCGGGCAGCCTGCGGGCGCGGTCCCCGTAAACGCAACGCCGAAGCCGGAACTAATCACCAACGGATGCCAACTCCCGGACCTCCGTGGTACCCTCCGTGTCTCCGAGGACCGCTTCCTGCCAGTTGCAAGTAGTGCAGGCGGTGTTATTCTGGCCTTGGCTTACCATCAGGCCGCCGCACTCCGGGCATGGAGTTGGCAGCGGGCGCCGGTTCAAGATGAAGTCGCAATCGGGGTATTTCGAACAACCCCAGAACGGCCGGCCTCGTCCGCGGGCCTTCCGTTCCACGATGTCGCCGCCGCACTGCGGACAGAGGGCCCCGGTCTTGTTCAAGATCGGCTTGGTATTGCGACATTCGGGAAAACCGGTGCAGGCCATGAAACGTCCGAAGCGCCCGGTCTTTATCACCATTGGCTTCTCGCAATGTTCGCAGACCTCATCGGTCTCCTCTTCGATACGGACCCGCGGCATCTGCTCGTTGGCGTTGTCCAAGGCCTCTTGGAAGGGTCTGTAGAACTCCTCCAGCATCGGCACCCATTCCCGCTCGCCCCGGGAAACGTCGTCCAGCTCTTCTTCCATCTTGGCGGTGAAGTCCAAGTCCATTACGTCGGTAAAATACTGGGTGAGCAGGTCCGAGACTATTGTTCCCAGTTGGGTGGGAGTAAGCCGGTTCCGTTCCCGCTCCACGTACATGCGGTCAACCAGCGTCCCGATGGTGGGCGCGAAAGTGCTGGGCCGGCCGATCCCCTTTTCTTCCATAGCCCTGATCAAGGTAGCTTCAGTATACCGGGGAGGGGGCTCGGTAAAGTGTTGGTTGGCGTCAAGTTTGAGGCATTCGAGAGAGTCGCCGCCGTTTAGCGACGGCAGATTCTTCCTGCCGTCACTATCTTCGACGTCGTCCCGTCCCTCGAGGTAAACGGAGCGAAAGCCCGCGAACTTCAATACGGAGCCCGTCGCCCGGAAATTGTAGACATTGCCGGACTTGCAGTTGGCGTCGATGTCGGCCGTCGTGGCCTCGGAGATGGCGTCAGCCATCTGGCTGGCCAACATCCGGGACCAGACCAAGGTATAAAGGTTCAATTGATCGCGAGACAAGTACGGCTTCAAGGATTCCGGGTCCCGCCTGATGGAGGTGGGGCGGATGGCCTCGTGGGCCTCTTGGGCCGCTTTCGACCGTTTGGTATAGATCCGCGGTTTGTCGGGCCGGTGGTTTTTTCCGTAGCGGTCGGCGATGAAGTCCCGGACTTCGGACACGGCAGACGCCGCCACTTGGGTCGAGTCGGTGCGCATGTAAGTAATCAGACCGACCGTCCCGCCGGAACCGGTGTCCAAGCCCTCATAAAGCTGTTGGGCCACGGCCATAGTGCGCTGGGCGGTGAACCGCAGCTTACGCCCGGCTTCCTGTTGCATGGTGCTGGTGGTGAACGGGGCCGCCGGGCGTTGCCGGACGTCCCGTTTTCGCACCTCGGCTATCTTGTAAACCGCTCCCTCCAACTCGGCCTGGTAACGCCTGGCCTCCTCTTCTCCGGGTATGTTGAGACGTTTGCGGTCTCCTTTCACCGAGTGAAGGGCGGCGCCGAACTCGATGTTATCCCCTTCTTTACGAAGCTGGGCGTCGATGGTCCACGACTCGATTGGAACAAACGCGTTGATTTCGCGTTCCCGGTCGACCACCATCCGCAGGGAAACTGATTGAACCCGCCCGGCAGAGAGGCCACGTTGCACCCTGCGCCAAAGCAGAGGGCTGATCTGGTATCCCACCAGCCGGTCCAGAATACGGCGGGCCTGCTGAGCGTTGACCAGTTGCATGTCGATCGCCCGGGGATGGCGGAAGGCGTCTTCCACGGCCTCCTTGGTTATTTCGTGGAATACCACCCGTTTGGGCGGCTCGGCCCGGTCCTCCCAATTGGCGGCCTGTTGCAGGTGCCAGGATATTGCTTCGCCTTCCCGGTCGGGGTCAGTGGCCAAGAAGATGTCGCGGGCATCCCGGCCAGCCTTCTTAAGCTGGTTCAGCAGGGCGCGTTTGTCCTGCATCACCACGTATGAGGGTTCGAAATCTTGTTCGACGTCGACCCCTATCTTGCTCTTCGGCAAATCGCGGACATGGCCTTGGGAGGCGGCCACCACGTACTTGGAACCCAGGATTTGCCCCACGGTGCGGGCCTTGGCTGGCGACTCGACGATCACCAGGTTTTTGCCAGCCGAATTCAAGGTCCGAGCGGCGGTCGCCGTCGACCTCTTTGCGCCCTTGCCCTTGGCGGCGCCCTTGCCCTTGGCGGCGCCCTTCTTCGCGGCCCCCTTCTTCGCCGCCGCTTTCTTGGCGGCGGGTTTCTTGACTGCCGCGGCCTTGGTGGTCATAAACCGGCCCCCACCGCGGCGGGTCTCACGTAGTGCATACAACCAACCTGCTTAACCATTCCTTTCAACTCTAGCAACGTCAACATACTATTGACCAACGCAATAGGCAAACCGGACCGGCGTCCTATTTCATCAATGTGGACCGGGCCTTCGTCCAAGTAGGCGAGGACCGCCATTTCCTCGCTGCCGTCGTCGGCTGGCGGCTCTAGGGGCAGCTCTATTTGCTGACCGGCGGCTTCGGGCGTAGCCCCGGCAACCATTGAAATGTTCAATTCCTCCAGGATATCAGAGCAATTGGTCACCAATTTAGCTCCCTCTTGGATCATCCGGTGGGTGAAGCCGCTGACCGGGGAGAAGATGCTGCCGGGCACACAGAACACCTCGCGATTTTGCTCCAACGCCTCGTAGACTGTCCAACGGGCGCCGCTCCCCTCGGCCGCTTCTACCACCACCGTGCCCAGGGTCAAGCCGCTGATCAGCCGGTTGCGGCGGGGAAAGCTGCGAGGGCCGGGCTTCACGCCCAATGGTTGCTCGCTGACAACCGCTCCCTGGGTCTGAATACGCTGAAACAGTCCGGTGTGTTCATTCGGGTATACCGAGTCAAGGCCTCCGGCCAAGACGGCGAAAGTCCGCCCGCCTTGGTCCAAAACGGCCTGGTGGGCGATGCCGTCGATGCCCCGAGCCAGACCGCTGACCACGGTAATGCCGTTGGAGGCTAGGTCCCGGCTCAACACGGTCGCAGCCTCCCGGCCGTAGGGAGTGGGGCTCCGGGTTCCCACTACCGCCACGGCCCGTTCGTCGGAAACCAGTAAAGTGCCTTTGTAATAGAGCACCGGCGGAGGGTCCGGGATCTGTTTTAGACGAGGCGGATATATATCGGCGTTCCAGGTTGCCGCCGAAACCTGGGCGTGGGCCAATGCATCCATCTCGTCGTCCGGGGACGTATTGTTCTTAGCCGCCGTGATTTCCAGCGCAAAGCGTTCCCCGATTCCGGCGGCTTTGAGTTCGTTAATGGACGCGTTCCAGGCATGTTCAAGGTTGCCGAAAAAGGATTCCAACCGGCGGAACCGCACGGTCCCCAAAGAGGGAATACGGTTCAGGGCCACCCAATACTTGACATCGCACATGTGCGGGATTCTAGCACAGCCCAAAATGCTCAACAACAGCGTCCTGTCGGAGCGCGGCCGGTTACCGCCGGCTTCGAAATTCATTGACATCGAAAAGAACCCGGTGTTATATTTTGCCAACAGGCGAGCCCGCCGCAGTCCTCAATCGATTGCAGCCATGAGGCCGCCCGCCATTCGACCGGTCTGGGGCTCGTCCCACAACAACCATGACAGTTCAGGTCAAACGGTTACTCCCACCTCGTTCCCTTCCCCCTATTGGCAGTACCCGTTTAGCGCCGTTGTTTCCGTCACGTTGTGCGCTGACTCTGAAATATGTACGCCCCTGTTACTAGCGGTTGAGAGGTCTCCTTGCCATGACCATGCAAATGCGTGACTTTGTGGTACGTTTCGCTGGCGAAGGCGGCCAGGGTGTCGTAACGTCCGCCGAGGGTCTGGCCCAGTCATCGACCCAGGTAGGTTACCACGCCCTCACCTTTGCCACCTTCCCGTCCCAGATTCTAGGCGGGCCCACTTGGACTCAAGCCCGTATCTCCGTTGACCCTGTGTTGAGCCCCGGCGACGATGTCGACGTCCTGGTTGTTTTCAACCAGGAGGCCTACGACAGCCACTACGGGGACGTGCGGGAAGACGGCGTCATCATCTTCAATTCCACGGAATTCGACCTGGAAGGGGAGCCCCGGGGATTCGGCCTGCCCATCGATGAGTTGGCCCGTTCGACAGGCAACAACCGGGCGGCAAACATGGTAATCATGGGGGCTCTGGCCCACTTGGTGAACATGCCCCACGAATACCTGGAAGAGTTCGTGGAACAGCGGTTTAACCGGGGGCGCGCTGGCGACGACGAAGTCATACGCTCCAACATCCAAGCGCTCGGCTTGGGACGGGAACACATCGCGGGCAGCGGCTTCCAATTGGGAAACTTGGCGCCGGCCCAGAAACCGGAATACACCCAATTGATGATAAAGGGGAATGAGGCGCTTTCGTTGGGCGCCATCGCCGGCGGACTGGAATACTACGTCGGTTACCCAATTTCACCGGCCACCCCAATCCTGCTGTTCATGGAACGTAACCTGATCGGCAAGGACCGGTTCGCGCACCAGGTAAGCTCGGAAATAGAGTCGATTACCTCGATACTCGGTGCCGGATACGCCGGCAAGCGGTCTATGACCGCGACCGCCGGCCCCGGCGTCTCGCTAATGAGTGAAGGCTTGGGCCTTAGCTGGATCGCAGAGATACCGCTGGTGGTGGTAGACGTACAGCGAGGCGGCCCCGCCACCGGCCTGCCCACCAAAACCGAGCAGTCCGACCTGATGGGTTGTATGTTCCCGGCGCACGGCGATGTGCGAATCCCCATCATCGCCGTGGGCACCGTCGAGGAATGCTTCTACGGCGCCGTCAAGGCCATCGAGTGGGCCGAACGGTACCAGGGCCCGGTGATCTTAATGAGCGAGATGGCGCTGGCGGAGCGGGCCCAGAACATCCCGAAGCCAGACCTGAGCAAGATAGAACCGCCGCGGCGGCTGGTCTACCAAGGGAGCAACGGCTACAAGCGCTACGCCGGCGGCGAGCTTTCCCCCATGCCCATCCCCGGCGGCCCCGGCGCCTACGTAGCCAACGGCAGCGAACACGACGACATCGGCGACACCACCCACTTGGCGGAGCGCCACGTCCAGATGACCGAGCGGCGTTTCGGCAAGGTGAAGCTGCTGGAAGAGGAAGACTACGAACGGGACGGCGCAGACCACCCCATCGCCGTTATGCCTTGGGGCGGCAGCAAGGGACCGGCCCTCGAGGCGTACAACACCCTGAAACGAGATGGCGTTCCGGTAGGATGGTACTACTCCATATTCCTCAATCCCCTGCCGCCGAAACTGCTGGAAGAACTAAAACAAAAAGAGCTCGTCATCGTGCCTGAACTCAACTACCAGGGCCAATTCTCCAGCATTCTGCGGTCCTGGGGTGTCAAGGCAGAGTCGATCACCCAATATACAGGTCTGCCATTCAAAGCCAGGACGCTGGTAGACCGCATCACAGACATGACCAATGCGCGGTTGAAGGAGGCTGCCGGGGTATGAGCAAGAAAAACCCGGAATACGACTTCAAGTGGTGCCCCGGCTGCGGCGACTTCGGAGTCCGGCGCGCCCTCGAGTTCGCCATGATCGACCGTCTGGAGACGACGGATCTGCCCATGGAAAACAACGTGGTGGTGGCCGGCATCGGCTGCTCCGGCAACTTGGTGCACCTGCTGGAAGGCGCCCAGCCCTACGGCATTCACGGCATTCACGGCAGGTCGCTGCCCATCGCCTTGGGCGTGAAGATGGCCCGGCCCGAACTGAACGTTGTCGTAGTGGCGGGCGACGGCGATTTCCTGAGCATCGGTGCTGAACACATCGGCCCGCAGGCGGCCCGGAACCTGAACATCTGCGCCGTAATCATGGACAACGGGGTCTACGGCCTGACCAAGGGCCAGAGCTCACCCACCACCAAGCTGGGCATGATTACCAGTTCCACTCCATACGGAAAGATCGAGGCCAAGACCGACCCGCTGGAGTTGTACCTGACGCTGGGTGTGTCTTTCGTGGCCTCCGGCTTTTCCTCCCAGCCTCGGCCCCTGAGCCGCCTGATCAAGCAGGGCATGGAACATCCTGGGTTCTCCATCGTCCACGTCCAATCGCCATGTACCACCTACAACGACACTTACGAAGAACTCAAGGGCGATGTGAAGAAGGGCATAGAGCCTACCCTACGGCCTATCCCGGACGACTACGACCCGTCGGACCGAGCGGCGGCATATAGTCTGTTGCAGGAAGGCGGCATCCCCATCGGAGTGCTCTACCAGGACAACTCCCGTCCGTCCATGGACCAGCGGGTAGAGGGTATGTGGGACGTGGCCCGTTCCAGGACCTCCGAAGAGTTGATGGCGGCCTTCGAGTTTTAGGAACAAGCCGCTCACCCCCTAACCCAAGCGGCAATCGGCCGGTGAAACCAAACAGGAATCGTTCCGGGGGCTAGCTAAAACACCAACGATCACCCCGACAATGGCCGGTACGTAAGAAGAAGCCCCTTCAGGTGGATTGGGCCTGGAAATCCTCCAATCCACCTGAAGGGGCTTCTCGCTTGTTAGCGCTGGTGGTTACCGCGAGGCGGAAGAATGCCTCATGTCGTTATGGTGGCCGCGGCGAGTGCGTTTTCCGGCCTGAACTTTGGACCGGCGGCAGCCTGTTCTTCTTCAAGGTCGCGGTACTTTGACGGGCATTTCACCAGGATGGAATCTGCTTCGAATACCCGATCGGACCCATAGCTGCCCTCGAGAATGATCTCCGAGTGGGGGTTGAAAAACAGGTCGGGCAGGACCCCAACGTACCTGGCGTCGAGCACGGAGTGCGACGCCGCTCCATCTTTGTCGGTCAACTGAAAGCTGGTGAGAGTTGAGTTGCCAGGGCGGTCGAACGTGCCTTCAATCAACTTGCCCGAGACCCGTACCATCCGGCCGTCGTGAACGTCGGTCTTCTCGTTGAACTCGCTGACCGTCAGGAAATAGAGCGCGTTGCCGGGAAAAGCCGCGTAGATCATGTAGCCCAACGCCAAGGCCACCACCAAGCCCAGCACAATAAACCGGACGCGGTTGGAACGGCCTTCCGGAGTATCGTTAGCTACTTCTGCGGGTTGGGTGTCCCTGTATTCCACGGCTGTCCTGCTAGGTATAGGAACGGCTGATTATTGCCATTGTTTATCATAGCATTTGGCAATTTTATTGCCAATCTAAATCGCCCCCGCCGATAATAGGGGCAATAATGTCTATCGCACCGTTTCCCAGGCCTCGTCTTGTCATCCAACCATACTGAATCGGCCATCGTCGTCCAAGGCCTGGAGAAGAGCTACGGGGAAATACCCGTGCTCTGGGACCTGGACCTCCAGGTGGCTTGGGGCGAAACGATGGTGTTGTTCGGGGTGAACGGCGCCGGCAAGACCACACTACTCCGCATACTTTCCTCCCACGTCCGGCCAGACCGTGGCGAGGTAATCGTAGCGGGCCGCAACCTAAGGCGGCAACCAAATGCGGCCCGACGGCGCATCGGGGTGGTGGGCCACCGCAGCTTCTTGTATAGCGACCTCACCTGCCGGGAGAACCTGGTCTACTACGCCCGCCTTTTTGGCCTCAAGGGTTACCAAGCCAAGGTGGACGAAGCACTGGACCGGGTGGGGCTTGCCGGGATGGCCGACCAGCGTGTCCGCGCCCTGTCCAACGGCATGCAAAGGCGGGCGTCAATCGCCAGGGCCATTCTGCACCAACCCGACGTTCTGTTGTTGGACGAACCGGAGGCCGGTCTCGATCAAGAGTCGGTGGCAAAGCTGGCAGAATTGCTGAGAGAGTGGACCGGCGACGGCCGTTCGGTGATGATGACCACCCACGACCTGGAACTTGGACTCTCTTGGAGCCACCGCTCGGGCGTACTCCGGCAGGGGCGCGTTGCGCTCCTCGAGGGTGACGCCTCCTCCCGGAGGCGGGAGATACGGCGAGTGTTGGCCTCCTCAGCGAACGTTGGAGACGCGGCGGAAGGGGCGCCGTGACCACGTTTTTCCACACGATTCTGGTCATGGTGTGGAAGGACATCATGCTGGAGTTTCGCTCCCGCGACCTGGTCCTTTCCGTGGTCGTTTTCGGCCTCTTGGTGGTCATCGTCTTCAACTTCGCCTTGGACCCTACCACCCAACAGGCCTCGAAGTTGGCGCCGGGAATTCTGTGGGTAGCCTTTGCCTTCGCCGCCACCCTGGCAATGAACCGTTCCTTCGTCCGGGAACAGGAGCAAGGCGGGCTGGAAGGACTCTTGGTGTCGCCGGTCAGCCGGGACGCCATTTTCCTGGCCAAGGCGGCGACCAGTTTTGTTTTCATGGCGCTGGTCGAGGCGGTCCTGCTACCGGCCTACGCGGTGCTGCTGGACTTCTCGGCCCTGTCTTGGACGTTGGTCCTCACCATGTTGCTTGCCACCCTGGGTTTTGCCTTGGTGGGTACGCTGTTCTCGGCTATGGCGGCCCAAACCCGGTCGCGGGAGATCATGCTGCCGGTATTGTTCTTCCCGATTGTGTTGCCGGTGATCATCGCGGCAGTGGAGGCCTCTACCCGGGCGATAGGGGGTGAAAGCGTTCTGGGACTGGGCCGATGGCTGCCGCTTATCGCAATATTCGACGCGCTCTTTCTGGTAATATGCCCCTGGGTATTCGCGTTTGTGGTAGAGGAATAGCCAATTTTGGCCCGTTCTGAGGAAGTCAAAGGCTGGAAGACCCTGCCCTTGGTACGCTGGTCCGGTCTGGTAGACTCGGCGGGACGACTGAACGGCCGCGCCGTGGCGGCGGTGGTTGCGGCGACGTTGATGCTGGTCAACCTCTATTGCATTTTCATGGTGGCGCCCACCGACTCGGTGCTGGGCAACGTGCAACGGGTGTTCTATCTCCACGTTCCCATAGCCATCATCTCGTTTCTGGCCTTTTTTATGGTGTTCGTCGCCAGCATCGCCTACCTGTGGAAGCGCAATCCCCGGTGGGACGGTCTCGCCCACGCCGCTGCCGAAATTGGGGTAGTGTTCGTCAGCGTGGCCCTTGTCACGGGTGTAATCTGGGCACGGCCGGTATGGAACACCTGGTGGACCTGGGAGCCGCGGTTAACTACCACGTTGATACTCTGGCTGATCTACCTGGCTTACTTGATGATACGTTCCTTCGCTCCCAACCAGTCCAAGGGAGCAATCTACGCCGCCGTGGTCGGCATCGTGGGTTTCATCGACGTTCCCATCGTCTACTACTCGGTGGAATGGTGGCGGTCGATTCACCCTTCGGCGGTAGTGGGGCCGTTGGCCCAAGCCGACGCTCTCAGCAACACGATGTCGCTGGTGTTGCTGCTTTCGTTTGTTACATTTCTGGTCTTCTTCCTATATCTGGTACTGGAGCGAGTGGCGTTGCGCGACGCCGAGGACGAACTTGGCGGCATAAGGTTCTCCCTGCGGCGCAGCGGGCGTTCGCCAAACGCCTGAGGAGCCGGTTTGATACCCACGATACTACTCGACACGCACCTGCCAGCCAGCAATCTGCCCTACCTGTTTGCGGCCTTCGCCGTAACTTGGGTGGTGTTCTTCGGTTACGTGTTCTTTGTAAACCGACGCCAGCAGGAGCTTCGCAATGAAATCGGACGATTGCGGCGCCTAATGGAGGGTGAGAACGACGCCGGCGAGGTCAATCGCTGAGTTGGTAGTCTTGGAACCGGTCCCGTAACACCTTTTTATCAAACTTGCCGACGCTCGTCTTGGGTATCTCATCCAGAAACACCACGTCGTCGGGCATCCACCACGAAGCAAACCGGCCACGGATAAAGTCCAATATTTCGGCCTTTTCCAGCGTATCCCGGCGCTCGTCGGTGGTTACCACGCAGGCCAAGGGGCGCTCCTGCCAGGTGGGGTGAGGGACTGCGATTACGGCGGCCTCCAAAACGCCTGGGTGCGCGATGATCGCCGTCTCCAAGTCCACCGACGATATCCACTCGCCGCCGCTCTTCACCATGTCTTTCACACGGTCTCCGATTTGAATGTAGCCGTGGCTGTCTATGGAGGCGATGTCCCCGCTGTGGTACCACCCATCGACGAACGTCTCCTCGCTGCGGGGGTCGTTGTAGTACTCGCTGGCGATCCAAGGGCCCCTGAAAAGTAGCTCCCCCCGGCTTTCGCCGTCCCAGGGCAGCTCCCGGCCCGCGTCATCGACCAACCGCATCTCCAGCCCGGACACCATCACTCCTTGCTTCCCCGCCAATCGCAGCTTGTCGGCGTCGGAGAGCCCATCCAGCCCGCTGACCCGCCGGTTGTAAGAGACGATGGGGGCCGCCTCGGTCATGCCGTAGGCGTGGACCAGATCGATGCCCAGCCGGTCCCGGTAGGCTTCGATCAAACTTACCGGCACCGCCGAGCCGCCGCTGACCACCTCGCGGAGGCTGGAAAAATCGTATTGCTCGCCGCTGCGTTCCACGTAGTCCAACATACCGACCCAGATGGTCGGCACCCCGAGACTCAAAGTCACCCGATGCCTATCGATCAACTGGCAAAGTACCGCGGGACCGGGCCTGACTCCCGGGAAGACTTGGCTGGCCCCGACCATGGTGGCGGCGTAGGGCGTCCCCCAGCAGTTGGCATGGAACATGGGGACGACGGCCATGATCACGTCCCTTTCCCGGATGGCGATGCTGTCGACCTGGGTCTCCACCATCGAATGCAGGAAGATTCCCCGGTGGCTGTAGACCACGCCCTTGGGACGCCCGGTGGTAGCGGAGGTGTAGCACAGCCCGGCGGGGGCGTTTTCGTCCAACTCCGCAGGCCGGTACTCGGCCGAGGCGGCGGCCAGCAAGTCCTCGTAATTCTTGGCCGAGGGCAGGGTGGTGGAAAACTCCCGGTCGCCGGTCATCACCACAAAATGCTCCACCGACTCCAAGCGGTGCGCCACCGCTTCCAGTATGGGGGCCAAGTCGGGATCGACAAGTATTACCTTGTCGCCGGCGTGATTGATGATGTAAACCAAGTCGTCGGGCGCCAAGCGAATGTTTATGGTATGGACCACGGCGCCCATCACCGGAGGAGCAAAATAGGCCTCCAAGTGCCGGTAGGTGTTCCAGCCGAAGGTGCCCACACGGTCGCCTTCCCCTACGCCGAGAGCGCGGAGAGCGTTGGCAAGCCTCGCCACCCGGCCGGTCAGGTCACGGTAGGTATAACGGTGCTCACCGGCCTCCTCCCGGGTGATGATTTCCTTGTCGGGAAAGAAGGTATTGGCTCGCTCCAAAAGCCGGGGACCAGCAGTGGGTAGTCCATCATGATACAAACCTCACGGGTGCATGTTCCTCACGCCGCCGCCCACGGCCCCGGCCTGACCGGTGGTGCTGGGCCTTCTGACCGCTTCCGTCAAGTTGCGAACGGTTCATTGATCAGCTCCCCTCAGGATCAGCTCCCTCCAGTCGTCCCAAATCGTAGGTGAAACCCCGATACCTGCCGACTCGTCCCAGGGTTGCCGACGCGAGGCGCACCCGCTCACCGGGCACCGGAAACACTCCGGCGTTCGGGCGCAACAGAACTGTCCGTGCAACCTTAGTATCTCGTGGATATCCACCATCCCAATGGACAGGTCCGAGAACTGCCGACGGCGCATACGATAGACACATTTTAGACCGTCGCGCAATGCCGCTGCCGTCCGGCCAAGGGCCCGGTCCGGACCATGTAGTCCAAACACCCGGTCCAGCACCCGAATGCAATTGGCGTCCAAGGGCAGCGCCTCTTCTCCCCAACCGTAGGCCAATACGCATTCCGCTATTTTGACCCCGACACCGTTGATTCGCAGCAGGGCGTCCGGTTCTCGCGGAACGCCGTCGACCAATTCTTTCACCATCGAAGCGACAAAAGGCAACTGCCCGTTGCGCACGATGGCCCGCGCCGCCTCCGCCGCGACCTCCCGCCGCTCCGCCAGAGTTTCGGAGTCGGGGAAACGCTGAAAGAACTTGCGGCACATCTCCACCAACAGCGCGTCCTTGGTTCGGGCGCTGAGCCCGAACAACACCAGCGCCCGGTACGGGCTGCGACGATGCCCGGTCTCTACCCACAGAGCCGACTCCCAAGTGAAGCCGTCGTATGCGGCCTTCAACTCGGCCAACAATTGCAGGACTCTGTCTGCTTGCAAGGAGGCCATGCTCACCCAGGTCAATCGCGTCTTAACCGGTCGCCGGGCGGGCCTTCGACCGGGTCAGGGGCCTTCATGATGTAGCGGGCGCATCCAATCGGAGTATTGTCTGGAGGACGCCGTTGGCGGACCAGGGAAGGAGACAGCGAATGATTTCATGAAATTCGGGAAGGGCGTCCGCGGTGCGGCAGCGCTCCAGGTATCGGTGGAGGTCCATGAAGGTGGTGAGGCGGAAGCCGTGGCTGGCGACGCGCCTGATCAAGGAAAGGGGCCCGGTTTCCACCGAGGTGAAGGGCGGTGGCATTTGCTTCGATGGCGCCTTGTGGCTGCCGAAGTCGGCCCGGGCTTGGGCCCACTCATGGCAAAATTCTTCGGCCAAGGAGCGGAGCCGGATGACGGCGAGGGGCAGGGCGAGTTTACGCTTCAGGGCGTTGACGCGGTTTCTGAGTTGGCGCAATGACATGGATTCACCTCTTGGGCTTGTAACGAAAGGTCAGGGCCGGAAATTTCGATTTTCCCGCCATTTTCGCCCATTTCCGCCCATTTCCGCCCATTCCAGGTGGTTGGGCGGGTTGGGGCGGGTTCACAGGAATAACGGTAGTAGGGTGTCGCAGGGGCTGGGAAGGGGCAAGTGTCAGGTTTGTTCCTCAACAGAACACGCAGAGAGCAGACTAACTTCAAAAAACTCTGTGGTCTCTGGGCGCTCTGTGGTTGACCGCCGCGTTTTGATTTAAGATGCGATTGCCCTGCGTGCTCACTGTTTCGTTTTGACGGCGGTGTGTGGCGCGGGTATCATTTCGGCGGGCTCAGGGTCATTTTACTATTCTTGGGGAATAGAGTGGCCGTCAACGCAAGGAGAGACGCTGATGAAGGCGGTATTCATTAACGAGCACGGCGGGACCGACAAGCTCATCTGCGGCGACCGGCCGGAACCGGAGGTTGCTCCCGGCGAAATCATGCTACGGGTCCGGGCCAGCGCCCTCAACCACTTGGACCTGAATCTACGCGAGGGCCGCTCCTACAACGGCCCGCTGCCCCGGATTATGGGCTGTGACATCGCCGGCGAAGTGGCCGCCATCAGCCCCAGTGCCTCAACCTCATTGAAACTCGGAGATCGGGTGATCCTGAACAACCGGGTCACCTGCGGCGCCTGCCCAAACTGCCAGTTGGGCTGGGACCAGTCCTGCCCCAACCAACAACGCATAGGCGTAGACCGGGACGGCGGCCATGCCGAGTACGTTACCGCCCCCGCCGTAAACGCCCACGTAATTCCCGGCTGGATGGACTTCACCGAGGCGGCTGCGCTTCCCATTGCGGCCCACACCGCTTGGCACTGCATGGTAACCCAAGCCCAAGTACGCCCTTGGGACGATGTGCTGGTCCAAGCGGCCGGCAGCGGCGTGGGCAGCATGGCCATCCAGATCGCCAAGATGGTGGGCGCCCGCGTCATCACCACCGCCGGCAGCCAGTGGAAGCTGGACAAAGCCAAGGAATGGGGCGCCGACGAGGTGATCAATTACCGTGAGACGCCGGGATTCAGCGACCGGGCAAAGGAACTTACCAACGGCCAGGGGGTAGACCTGGTTTTCGACTGCGTTGGAGCGGATGTCTGGGAGCAGAACCTGCTATCACTAAAGGCCGGGGGCCGCTTGGTGATCACGGGGGTAACTTCCGGGGCCACCGCCAGCCTCGACCTGTCGCTGTTACAGGGCAAGCCCCTGCACCTGATGGGCAGCGGAGGCCGCAGCAACCGCACCTTCGCCGATTTTATGAAGGTGGCGCATCACGGCTCCCTGCGCGGCATACCCGGCCGGGTGTTCCCGCTGGACGAAGTCGGAGCCGCCCACCAAGCAATGCAAGACCGCGACTTCTACGGCAAGATAGTGATTGAGAGCTAGAGCCGCCACGTGCTCCCGAAGCGATCACATTTTGCCCTCACTCGTCCGCTCCGGTAGTCAACCCCTATATGACGGGTTAGAATTACTCGCACATCGATCCGGGAAAGAATTAGGAGAAGCCGATGAAAATCGCCAGGTATGAAGCGCATGGGTCCATTCACTACGGAGTCGTTGAGGGCGACGCGGTTACCGCGCTGAGCGCCAGCCCCTTCGAAGAACACACATTGACCGACCATGTACACAAGCTTTCCGACGTCAAGCTGCTGGCGCCGGTGGTGCCGGGTAAAATCGTGGCTATGGGCCTGAACTACACCAGCCACATCGGCGACCGGCCCGCTCCCGAGTATCCGATGATTTTCCACAAGACCCCCACCAGCGTCATCGGCCCCGGCGACGCTATCGTCCGCCCCAAAGAGGTGCAGCGGCTTGACGCCGAGGGCGAGATGGTTGTGGTCATCAAGGACACCTGCAAGAAGGTCTCCAAGGAAGACGCCCTGAACCACGTACTTGGCTACACCTGCGGCAACGACGTTAGCGCCCGCGACTGGCAACGACAAGACCGCAACGAGAACAACTCGGACTGGTGGCGGGCCAAGTCGGCCGACACTTTCTCGCCCATGGGGCCTTGGATCGAGACCGATGCAGATCCCCACGGCCAGCACCTGCGGACCCGAGTGAACGGCAACGAGGAACAGAACGAGACCACGGCCCACCTGATTTTCGACGTGCCGACGATGATTGAGTTCATCACCCGCTACATCACCCTCGAGGCAGGAGACTGCATCTTCACCGGAACCCCCGGCACCACTCAGGACATGGGCGACGGCGCTGTCTGCGAAATCGACATCAGCGGCATAGGCGTCCTGCGGAATACGGTGACGCTGGAGAGCTAGCCGAATCAGGGCAGGGGCATGCGCCGCAGGGTGTAGGCGTCCGACGCCATTACCTCCGGTATTCTCGGCGGCAGACTGCGAAAATCGTCAGTCGTCGCCGAGATCATGCGGCCGGTGAGCCCATTACTCTCGTCTGCCGCCAACCAGACCGCAAGCTCGGCGCAGTCGTCAATCGAAGCGCCGCCTCCAGACGTTACGCGCAAACCCGTCTCGTGAATGAACGTCGCCCCCACTTCGGCGGCCTCCTCGGTCATGTGGTCCCACATGGTGGTGTGCACCGAGCCGGGCCCCAAGGCGTTAACAGTTATCCCCTTGTGTTCCAACTCCTGGGCCAATACCTCCGTCAGCCGCACCACGGCGACCTTGCTGGAACAGTAGGCCGACATATTGCTCCAAGCGTTGGCGGCCCCGGCGCCGGAAAGGTTGATGATCTTACCCGCTCCTTGCCGCAGCATCACCGGTATCACCGCGCGGCAACACAGGAACGTCCCGGTGAGGTTGACGTTGACGGTGTCGACCCAAGCGGCGACGTCGTTGGTCTCCAGCGGCCCAATGGGGCCGGAGATTCCGGCGTTGTTCACCAGAACGTCTATGCGAGAGTAGCTGGCGACAACCGCGTCAGCCAACGCCTCCACTTGAGCTTGGTGGGTCACGTCAGTCGGGACTATTAAAGGTTTGGGTCCGGCCTCCTCCACTTGCGCTCCGGTCTCACGCAGTTCGGCTTCGTTCCGGGCCGCCAGAGCCACCCGCGCTCCTTCCCGGGCGCAAGCGACGGCAATGGACCGGCCGATACCCCGCCCCGCTCCGGTGATAACGACGACCTTGTCCTCTAATTTCATACGTCTGTCTCCCGTCTATCTCCAAGGGTATATCAGGGATTCTTGCATCAACTCCGGCGGCCATACGATTACTTTTCGACCACGCTGCCATTGGACCAACAGCGTCTGCCGTCCTACTTGACGCCCCGTTTCGTCAATTTTGAACCGGCCGTAGAATGTGGAGAAGTCCAGGGAGCCCGCTACCCGGCGCAGCGTCCGGCTGTCGGCCGACCCGGCCTCTTCCAGGCACTTTTGGGCCACCACGCCGACAGCGTAAGCCTGGGCCATTGGGTAGTCAACGGCAGGATGCCCAACCCTGCGCAACGAGGCCAGCACCTCTTCCGTCGAGGGACCATATTCGGCAGGGTGTCCGGCCCCCGGCTCCCACTGGCTGGGGCCCACGAACCTTTCAGCTAGCGGGCCGAGGCGTTCCTGAAACGGCTGGACCCCGGCCGCGACCACAGCGGCAACTCCGGCTACCGCGTTGGAGTTCGCCAATTGTTCCGTCAAGAGAAGATCGTTTTGGAAGCGGCCCACCGCCACCAGCACGTCCGGGCCCGCCTCCACAACCTCTTTTACCAGCTCCGAAAATTCCCGAGACGCGGCGTCGAAGTGCCGCGACAGCACACAGCGAAAGCCGAGGCTGGCAGCCCGTTTCTCTACGCCGCTGCATACGTCTCTTGGGAATGCTCCCGTTTTCGCCCGCAGCAATGCCATCGACTCCGCCGCTGGCTCGGCCCGCCGGACGCAGTCCAGAAGGTCGGCCAAGTATTCCGTGGCTGGAGTCAACACGCCGACGATCCAGGGGTCGCCCCGTTGGTAGACGTTGGGAGAGGCCCCGCCTTGGTTCCACAACAGCTTGCCGTGGGCCTCGGCGACCTCAGAGGCGGCTGCGGTGAGCACGGAAGAGTAGGGGCCGACGAGCAAATCAACCCCGTCGTCCACGATCAGCCGTTGAGTGACCGCACGGACGGTCTCACGGCTGCTGGCGTCGTCGTGCCAAATGAGGCGGACCGGCCTGGGCGGGCCGTTTCCGATAACCAGACCGCCGGCGCGGTTCACGTCCTCAACCCAGGCGCCGATGCCAGCGAGGGTCTGTCCCCCTTGAACCCAAAACTGGCCGGTTAACGAAACGGGAATCCCGACCTTGAAATTCTCCGCGCACTCAGCGGTGGAAAAAGCTACACCTTGGGCCGGAACAGGCCGAAGGAACTGGTATAGCCGTGGAGGAAAGTGGTGCCGCTCACGGGCCCAATCTCGCCGTTGCAAAAGAAGCCGCCTAAGGGCACCGGGCCCAGCTTCTCCCGGAACAGGTCGGTATCGTGATTGGGGCGTCCGTAGAGGTACTGGCCGCGCCCCAGGCAGGAGAAAAGCAAGGCGCCGGGGACGTTGTTCTCCCGGTTGTCGGAGGCATACCGGTCGAGCACCGCCTGCAGGTCTTGGGCCGATGTTTCGGCGTCCCTCAGGTGGAACTGCACCAGTTGCCCCTCTTTCAACAACTCGCCAATAGCCAAGCTGCCGGTCTTCTGGTCCATGCCAACCACGTTCCGGATCAGGAAGTCGCCTTGAGCCGGGGTATCCAGAAACTCGTCCATCACCACGCCCAAGAACAGCGAGTGCCCCATCAACTCGCGGTCGCGCTGCGGCAGGGTCTGGTACATCTCTTGGAGTATCTCCACCGGCGGCTTGCCGTCCAACCCCATGAGCACGTTACGGTGGCTGGCGGTGATCCGCATCGCCGAACCGATGGGCCGGCAACCTTGGGCCACCACCGTATCGACGGATATGTTCCCATGCAGCCCCAGTCCGATGGCGCCGCTGTTGTAGACGCTGCCGTCCAAGAACAAGGCGTTGCCGCCTTGTTGCTGGGCTCCGCTCGCCAGCCCGCCAATCTTGGCGGCACCGGAAAAAGCGAAGTCCAAACCCATGATCAGGTTCTGCACCGGGAAGGAAAACGGGTCGGCCAGCAGCACGAAATGCGGGTCAGCTCCCGCCGACACTCCAAGCAACTCCTCCCACTTGTCGGGACCGGCGTCCAGATCAGGAAGCTGTTCGCCGGTGAGATGGAAACCCTGAACATCGACGCCGGGCAGGGTGGCCGCCGTGATGGAAAAGCCAGGACGCTGTTCAATTTCCAGTCCGTTACCGATGATGCCGCCCCCCGAGCAGCCGAACACATGCCCGGCGGACAGATGTTCAGCGATCGCCGAGACAACCCGATCGTAATCGTTCAGGAAATGCGGAGAAACGAAGGTCACCGCTAGGTCGACGGTTTCGCCGATTTGAGCCTTAATACTGGCGGCACATTCCGCGACGGCGTCGTTCAAGTTAGTTTCTTCGGAAATGGCTGAAGCCCACTGCATCGTTATCACCTCCAGCACGGCGGACCTGAGTTAGCTATGTAAATGGGTTGCCCAAGTATAACAGTTTCCTTTCGGTGGTCTTTTGCCCGCTTGAACGCATTTGGCTCCCCTGCCGGAGAGCCGGGTATGGACAGCCTAGCTCAACCAACGCTATATTGAGCCGGAGCTTTCCCAGCGTCGTTACTTGGTCCCGGTCATTTGGTCCCAATGTCATTTAATCTCGTTTTTTAATCCCAAAGGAACCGGCTATGTTATCCGACAGCGAACGTGTCGAGGAGTTGGCCCGGCTTTGCGGCCTCCGCATCGACCCCGAAGAGACAGCCGAGGTCGCCAACCGGTTCAACAGCCTGATGCTGGAGTTGGACCGGCTCAAAGACCTGGACCTCTCCGACATTCAACCCATAGTCATCTTTCCTGAAAAATAGCCCGGAGCCGTAGGACACAGCCATGGCCGACCATAGCACCGCGTTTCTTTCCGCCGCCGAGACCGCACGAGCAGCCCGGGCTGGCGAGCTTTCCCCGGTCGACGCCGTCCACGCCTACCTTGACCGCATCGACCGCTTGGACGGCAGGCTAGCGGCCTACATCACCGTCGCCCGGGAAGAGGCCTTGGACGACGCCCACCGATTGGAACGCCGAATCGCGGACGGAGAAGACCCTGGTCCGCTGGCCGGTGTGCCCATGGCGGTGAAAGACCAGTTCTGGACCGAGGGTTTACTCACCACCAACGGTTCCAGGGTCTACCAGGACTTCGTGCCCACCACCGACGCCACCGTGATCAAGCGGCTAAAGGAAAACGGCGCCGTGTTGCTGGGCAAGCTCAACCTGAGCGAGCTAGCATTGGGCGGCACACGTAATCCGCCTTGGGGGATTGCGGCGAACCCGTGGGACCTGGAACGGACGCCTGGGGAATCAAGCAGCGGTTCCGGGGTGGCTCTGTCCGCTCACCTCTGCGGCGCCTCGATTGGTGAGGACACCGGCGGCTCAGGCCGGGGCCCGGCGGCCTACTGCGGCGTAGTCGGTATGCGGCCCACCTTCACCCGCGTCTCACGCTACGGCATGACGAACTCGTGTTGGTTCATGGACGCCGCGGCTCCTATGACCAAGACCGTGGAGGACTGCGCCATCCTCCTGGGTGTCATCGCCGGTTACGACCCCGACGACCCACATACCAGCCGCCGTCCGGTACCCGACTACACCGCTCGAATGCGCGATGGCTTGGAAGGCCTCCGGGTGGGGCTGATCAGCCAGTTGCACCGAAACCCGGACATGGACGAAGAGGTCCGGTCCGCCGTTGACGCCTCGTTGGATGTCTTCAGGCAGTTGGGCGCCGAGGTCCGGGAGGTCTCCATTCCATTGGTAGAGTTGGCAGGCGCCATATTCGTGGGAATCGCCGATACCGAAGCCGCCGGCGCCAGGGACGAGACCCTGCGCACCCAGCCCGAGGACCTGGACCAAGCCAGCCGCACCCGATTGCTGTCAGCCTCCCTGGTGCCGGCCAAGGTGTACAACCGGGCGGCCAAGGCCAGGGTCTTGTTGAGGCAGCAATTCATGGCGGCGTTGCGCGACGTCGACGTTCTGGTCTGCCCAACCTCTCCCTATCCGGCCCCCAAGCACACCTCGCTCACCGCCCGCTTCGAAAGCGCCGAAGACGTTAGGGCCCGCTTCTTCTTTCGCCGGGCCTACACCGGCTGCTATGCCCTAACCGCTCTACCGGCCATTTCGATCCCCGGCGGTTTCACCAGTGCTGGACTGCCCATCGGCCTGCAACTGGGCTCCGCTCCTTTCGCCGAGGAGACGTTGTTCCGGGCGGCCTACGCCTACGAGCAGGCGACGCCCTGGCACAGCCGGGTAGCCCCGTTCGCCCAAGGCTAAGCCACCGCGCCGGCTTGGGGATTCGGAGAAGCGAGCCATGCCGACCATCGAAGCTGCCCCCGGCGCCTTACTTCACTACTACGACGACCAGTTCACCGACCCTTGGCGTTCACCGTCGTCAGTCCTATTGCAACACGGGTTTTCCCGTAGCGGCCGGTTCTGGTACAACTGGGTACCGTTGCTGGCCCGGGATTTCCGCGTCTTGCGGCCCGACATGCGGGGTATGGGCCTGTCGGTATCGGACCCGGCTGCCTACGAGCCCCTCCTGGAAACCTTCGCCGGGGACGTCTGCCGGGTACTCGATGACGCGGGCATCGAACGAACGGTGTTCGTCGGCGAGTCGTTCGGGGGCATCATCGGCCTGCAGTTCGCCCACTCTTACCCGGAACGGACCCAAGCGCTGGTCCTGTGCAACACCCCCTGCCGTTTGCCGAAAGACGACCTGCGCCAACGGTTCTCTGCCGGAGGCGATGGGGAGGACACGCTGCGCCAAGGCGTAGGCGCTTGGTCTACCGCCACCATAGATATGCGGCTGGACACCCGCGTGGCGTCGCAGGGCTTGAAGGACTGGTACATTTCGGAAATGGACCGGACGGCCCCAGAAGTAGGACTCAAACTCCAGGGATACCTGGACCGGCTTGACTTCAGCCCGCGCCTTAAGGAAATCACGGTTCCCACGTTGCTGCTTGTTGGCGAGGAATCGCCAACGTCCACCCTGGAACAGCAACATTTCATTCAGGGCCAGATTCCGAATTGCCGGTTGGAGGTCTACCCGGAGTTGGGCCACGGGATCAACGCTTTACGCCCCGAGTGGTGCATACTGCGGCTCCGTGAGTTTCTCGGATTGCAGAATATCGAATAGCCCGACCGGCTTGCGGTCTCAGGCTACCAATCTGCGGCTACCAATCTAAGGAGGCGGCGACCATGGCGGACAAAATCAGAGTGGGCATCATCGGCGCCAACGCCAACTACGGGTGGAGCAAGCGGGCCCATCTCCCCGCCCTCTTGGCCTTGCCCCAATTCGAATTGGCTGCCGTATGCACCTCCCGCGCTGAAACGGCCGAAGAGTCGGCCAAATTCTACGGCGCCAGTCTGGCCTTCCATGACTATACGGAAATGTCCAACCACCCGTCAGTGGACTTGGTCGTCGTTTCGGTGAGCGTCCCGGCCCATCACGGCATGGTAACGGCGGGCCTGCAAGCCGGAAAGCACGTATTTTGCGAGTGGCCGCTGGGCGCCAATACCTCCGAGGCTGAGGAACTGGCAGCGTTGGCCCGCACCAAGGGCGTCCACCACATGGTAGGACTACAAGCCCGCGGCGGACCCGCCCTGATTCGGGCCAAGGAGTTGTTAGCCGAGGGCTACGTAGGAGAGATACTGACTTGCAACATGACCATGTTCTTGCCTGGACTGTTGCAAAGAGGGGCCGACCGGGCCTGGATGGGCGACCGGGCCAAGGGCGCCAACACTCTTACCATCGCCACTGGCCACGCCCTGGACATTTTCTGCCATTGCGTCGGCGAATTCACCGATTTGGCGGCCCAAGTCAGCGTACAGGTCCCGACATGGGACATCCCCGGAGGCAAAGTTGCGGTGGACGCCGCCGACAATGTCATCATTCATGGCGTACTGAATGGCGGCGCCGCGGCCTCGGTCCATGTGGCCACCGTTCCCTGGAACGGCTCCGGGTGGCGCATGGAAGTCTTCGGCAGGGAAGGAACTTTGGTGGCCGACTCTCTGGAAATGGTCCAATACGGCAACGTCAGGCTATCCGGAGCCCAAGGCGGCAATGGACCGCTACAGGAATTGCCAACGCCGGACCGGCTCGCCTCGGTCCCGGCAACGGTGCCGGCCGGCGAACCCTACAACGTGGCCCAACTGTACCAACGCCTTGGAGACGCCATCGGGAACGGTGGCTCCGCCCAACCCGACTTCGATACGGCGGTTGAGCGTCACCGGTTACTTGACACGATTCAACGATCATCCGACACTGGTACCCGGATTAAGGTTTAGATGATTCTGCCCCGGTCTAACCTACGCCGCCTCAGTTGGCTGCTGATTCCCGGCCTCTCTCTGAAGCGCTGGATCGGGATTGGCGCGATCGGTCTTCTGTCCATAACCGTCGGGATCCTCTTCGCCCAGGAAATCCCGACTGCCTCGGCCTTCATCTCTTTCCTCCAGCGCATCAGCCTGATGGACGAAGCGCCTTTTCTCCGTGGAGCGGTTTTTGTCGGAATCGGTGTTGTCGTCACCTTGATCGCCGCTTCCGGTCTGGCGCGCTCCCTGGGCGGGATACAACGAGGGAACCGCCAAGGCAGTCTGTTGGACTCTTTGTACGTCCAACGAGTGCTGGGCTCCGGCCCGAAAATCGCCCTGATTGGCGGCGGCAGCGGCATGCCAGGCATGTTGCGGGGCTTGAAGAACTACACTTCCAACATCACAGCCATCGTAACCATGGCCGATGACGGCGGCTCTTCCGGGCGTCTCCGCACCGAGCTGGGAATTCAACCACCGGGTGACATCCGTAACTGTCTGGTGGCCTTGGCCGATTCCGAGACGGTAATGCAGGAACTAATGGACTACCGGTTCTCATCCAACGGCCAATTGGACGGCCACAGCTTCGGCAACATGCTCATTGCGGCGTTGACCGGTATCGGCGGCAGTTTTTCCCATGGCGTCGAAGTGGCCAGCGATCTATTGGCGGTTCGGGGCCGGGTGGTCCCTTCCACCACCACCGACGTAACGCTGGTCGGAAGCACTACGACCGGAGAGACGCTGGTCGGTGAAACAAACATTGCCAGCGCCCCCGGCCGCCTTTACTGCCTCTCTCTGGACCCGCCTCATCCCGCTGGCCACCCCGAGGCAGTCAACGCCATCCGGGAAGCCGACCTGATAGTGATCGGCCCAGGCAGCCTGTTCACCAGCATTGTGCCTAACCTGCTGATACGCGACATCGCATTGGCGCTGTCGCAGTCGGCCGCCTTCAAGATATACGTGTGCAACGTGGCGGAAGAACCGCTCCAAACGGAAGGGTTTTCTGTAGAAGACCATCTGAACGTGGTCCGTCACTACGGCGGGGCCGCTTCGGTTGACGCCGTGGTGGCAAACAACAATATTCCATCTGGCCCGACTCCCGCCGGGCTGGATTACATAGCCAAGCCTGAAACCTGGGATGATCCCGCCCTGCTCATCGAAGCCGACGTGATAGACGAAGTTATGACAGCCCGCCACGATTCCCGACGGGTTACCACCGTAATCGCCGAGACCTACGCCAATCAACGGGGGCGCGTCCGCTGGGCGCGGCTGCTTAGGCTTGATTTTCTGAACGGAGGCCGGCCTGTGCCTGCCGCCGCCAGGACCAGCTCCACCGATAGCGTAGCCAAAGGCTCCACCAATGGCGCCAAGAAAGGAGCGATCGGACTGGTAGGCCAGAGCCTGCACCCAAGCCGTCGCGACCCGAAACGGGCGCACAGCCAGTCCGGGAGGAGCTGATGGCCGAGGCTGCCGCCGTCCAGAGGGCCGGCGAACTCAAGCGGGAGCTTAACTTCCACAACCACCGGTACTACGTCTTGGACGACCCGGTGACAACCGACCACGAGTACGACCTTTTAATGCGGGAACTACGTGGCCTGGAAGAGCAGTATCCAGAGCTTCGGTCCGGCGATTCCCCCACACAACGTACCGGCGCCCCGCCGGCCGCCGCCTTTTCCCAGGTGCAGCACCGGCTCCCCATGCTCAGCCTAGCCAACGCTTTCGACATGGAAGGCTTGGAGCAATGGTACAGGCGTGTCAAGGGCTTGGTTGACGACGCAGATTTCGACCTCGTGTGCGAACTGAAGATCGACGGGCTGGCCGTTACACTATCCTATGAAAACGGAGTGTTCACTCAAGGAGCCACCCGCGGCGACGGCGAGGTCGGAGAGGACGTCACGGGGAACCTCAGGACCATACGCACCATCCCGATTTCCTTGCTCGACGACGCTCCGCCGTATCTTGAAGTACGGGGCGAAGTGTACCTGCCGGTGGACGAGTTCCGGCGCCTGAATGAGGAGAGAGCGTCCCGGGGCGAGCAGTTGTACGCCAATCCCCGGAATACCGGGGCGGGGAGCGTGCGGCAGTTGGACCCGAACGTGACCGCAGCCCGTAACATGGAAATCTGGGTTTACTCAATGGGCGACTACGAAGACGCCGAACCCCCGGAAACCCACTGGGACGCTTTACAGTGGCTCAAGGAATTGGGGTTCCGCGTCAACCCTAACAACAGGCTCGTTGGCTCCATAGACGAGGTCAACGACTACTACCGATCGTGGTTGGAGCGGCGACACGACCTGCCCTACGAAGCCGACGGTGTGGTGGTGAAGGTGGCGCCCTTGGACCTTCAGGACTCCTTAGGCGTGGTCGGACGGGAACCGCGGTGGGCCATCGCCTACAAATTTCCCGCCGAGCAGGCCACTACCCGCCTCTGGAAGATCGGCATCAACGTGGGCCGTACCGGCAGCCTCAACCCCTACGCAATTCTCGAACCGGTGGTGGTTAGCGGCGCCACCGTCCAGCACGCCTCCCTCCACAACGAGGAGGACATCCACCGCAAGGACATCCGCATCGGCGATTGGGTGATCATCGAGCGTGCCGGTGACGTTATTCCTCATGTGGTGGGCCCGGTGCTGGCCCGCCGGACCGGCGAGGAGCAGGTGTTCCAAATGCCGGAGCGCTGCCCAGTGTGTGAAACGCCGGTGATCAAAGCCGACGACGACGCCATGCACCGCTGTCCCAACTCCTCCTGCCCGGTGCAATTTTTCGAGCTCCTCAAACACTTCGTCAGCAAGGGCGCCGCCAACATCGACGGGCTGGGGGAGCAGTGGTGCCGGATATTGATCGAGCGTGACCTCGTTGCCGACGTCGCCGACCTGTACTACCTGAAAAGGGAACAACTCCTGGAATTAGAGCGAATGGGCGATAAGCTGGCCGCCAAGGTAATGGCCAACATTGAGGCCAGCAAGTCCCGTCCCTTGGCCCGCCTGCTCTTTGCCCTCGGCATAACGCACGTGGGCTCTGAAGTAGCCGAGTTGCTGGCTCAGAATTACAATAGCGTGGACGCGATCGCCCTAGCCTCGGTGGACGATCTAACCGCCATCCCCGGCATCGGACCCAAGATCGCCGCCAGCATCGTAGACTATTTCCAGGAACCTTCCAACCAGGAAGTTGTGGAGAAGCTGCGCCGCGCCGGAGTTGTCTTAGAGCGGGAGACGCAGGCCAGCGCAATCGCCGAAGAATTACCGTTTAGCGGCCTCGCTTTCGTGGTAACCGGAACGCTGGCCGAGTTGTCGCGGTCCGAAGCCGAATCCCGGATCAAAGGGTTGGGCGGAAAGGTCACCTCCTCGGTTACCCGCAATACGGCCTATTTGGTAGTGGGAGCATCACCCGGCTCCAAGGCCGCGACGGCCGAACGGCTGGGAACCCCGATATTGGGCGAAGAGGCCTTCCTCGAGATGCTGGCGTCCCCATCGGCGGGGCCCCCCGGTTGATGTCGGCCGGCCGCTAACGATGCTGGTCGTAGTTGGTCTCGGCAACCCCGGCCCGCGGTTTCGCTCCAGCAGGCACAACGTGGGCTTCAGGGTAGTCGACCGGCTGGCCGACCAGTGGGGGTTGCGGCTCAACGAGCGGCGGGCCAAGGCGGTGCTGGGCCGGGGGGCCCACGCCGGAAACGAAGTGGTGCTGGCCAAACCCCGGACCTATATGAACAATAGCGGCGAGGGGATCGTATACCTGCTTTCCCGGTTCGGAGCCCGAACCTCTGATCTGTTGATAATCTACGACGAGATGGCGCTGCCCTTGGGCACCCTCCGCATCCGGCCCTCGGGGAGTGACGCGGGCCACAACGGCATCCGTTCCATAATCCAGTCATTGGGAACTATCGATTTCCCTCGATTACGGGTGGGCATCGGCGCTCCGCCTCCGCAGGCAGACCCGAAATCCTACGTCTTGGGTTCGTTCGCCGGTGATGAAGCAAAAATTATCGATGAGGCGGTGTCCCGGGCAGCGGAGGCGGCTACCTGCCTGCTGGAAGAAACCATAGACACCGCCATGAACCGTTTCAATTAGCTGGTGCGTAATCTGACCAGAACCGGGCTGCCGGTCTTGCCAGTACTTCTGGCGTTGCTGATGAGTTGTAACGCCGAAGGGCCCACGCCTACGGGCCTCTCCCAACCGGCAACTGTCCCATCAACTGCGGCGCCTACGGCTGAGCCGTCCGCTCCGGGCGCAACAACTGCCGCTCCAGGTGCTGCAACTGCTACTCCGCCAACCGCCACTGCTATCCCGCCTGCCGCCTCCACCACAGCGACCGGACGCGACCCAGCAACGCCGGCTAACGAAGTGAATGGGGCCCCGCCAGCCAATTCCTTCCCTGTCCCTCCCGAACGGGACCTATACAAGCTGGCAGCGGAGTTGCTGCCCGGTCCGGTCTCGGAGGAGCGCGTCGTCAACCCGGCCCCGGTGCATTACGAGGCCGGTCGCCAGGATACCTTCTGGCTGGTGGACCTAGCAGAGTTGGAGCGCTACCAGAGCGTGTTTGACCTGCGGTTGGTAACTCCCCACGCCTATTGGTACGTGGAAGAGGGTCTGAAGATCGATCAGAGGGACTTGGAAGAAGCGGCCGGTCATTATGAAGACACCATTTATCCCCGGGTTACCGCGGCGTTCGGCCGGGAGTGGGTTCCCGGGGTTGATAACGACCCTCACCTCAACGTGCTGAACGCCTCGCTAAACCTTGCCGGCGGATACTACAGCTCCACAGACGAATATCCTCGCTCCATAAGACCCAACAGCAACGAACGGGAAATCATTTACATCAACGCCGCCGTGATTCCTGTGGGCAGCGCCGGCTATTTGAACGTGTTAGCCCACGAGTTGCATCACGCAATCCACTGGAACGCGGACCCATCCGAGGAGTCCTGGGTCAACGAAGGCTTGGCCGAACTATCGGTGTCCCTGTATAGCGGAAAACCGGCAAGCATACGAAGTTTTCTGAGTGCAGGACCAACCTCGTTGGTCCATTGGCCTCTGCTTCCGGTGGCGACAGCGGGCAGTTACGGCTCGGCCTCATTGTTCATGCACTATCTGACCGAACATTACGGCGGCCGCGACGACATCAAGGCACTGGTGCGTCAACCGGCCGACGGGATTGCCGGCGTGGACGCCTACCTGCGGGAAGGCGGTTACGGCGTCGAATTTCAAGACGTTTTCCGCGACTGGGCCGTAGCCACGTTGCTGGACGAAGACCACGGCCGTTACTCATACGGAGACATGGACGTCGACGTCCGGCGGATGCGGAAGCTACGGCCAGACGCCGAATTCGAATCTCAGATACCCCAATACGGCACCGAGTACGTGACGTTAACGGAACTAGAGGGTCCGGCGACCCTATCTTTCCGCGGGGCTACGGAAACACGATTGTTGCCCGTTGACGTGGGGCCCAATGGTTGTTGGTGGAGCAATGCAGGGGACTCCATCGACTCTACAATCTCCCGCCGGCTCGATTTGCGGGACGCCGCGGCTGCTAATTTGCAGTACGAGGTCTGGTTCAACATAGAGAAGGGATGGGACTACGGGTATTTCCAGGTTTCCACCGACGACGGTAATACCTGGACTGTAATCGAAACAGCCAACACGGTGTCGGAAGACCCGATTGGCAACGCCTACGGACCCGGCTATACCGGAGACAGCGGGGGTTGGATCGAGGAATCCCTCAGCCTGGATGCCTTCCTGGGCCGGGAGGTCTGGGTCCGTTTCCAGTACGTCACCGACGACGCTGTCAACGACGTCGGACTTTGCATCCGCAATCTGGAACTACTGGAGGCAGGCGCGTCGGCCGCAGAAGACGCCTGGGTCCCGGACGGTTTTGTATTCGTCGACAACCGGGTAAACCAAGACTTTATCGTTCAGCTAGTCTTCGAAGGGGACCGCAACCGAGTCGTTCCGTTAGAACTTGGCGAGGACAACACCGGTCAGACCACGGTACAAGGAGCCGACGATTTTGATCGCGTAGTGGTCGTCGTCCAATCGGCCGCCGCTCGGACCCGGGAACCCGCGTTTTACACCCTCGACCTGAAACCGTTGGATTGATCTCCGGCGCCGTTGGGCACCGGGAGCGGCGGCCGGCCCCGTGTCGGAGGATTTCTTTGGGGGTCCGCTATGAAACTGGGTCTTTGCGTCATTGGTTGCGGCGGCTTTGCCCGGACTTTCGCCAAGGCGTTAGAGCCCTTATCCGGCGAAATCGACCTGTATTTTGCCAGCCGGGAGGTCAATCGCGCCCGGGTGTACGCTGCTGAGTTCGCTGGCGCCGGTTTTTTCGGCTCCTACGCCGAAGCGGCGAACGACCCGCGGGTTGAGGCCCTATACATTTGCACTCCCCATCACCTGCATCTCGAGCACTCCAGGCTGGCCGCCTCCGGCGGCAAGCACGTCCTTCTCGAAAAACCCATCGCTCGCACCGTGGCTGAAGGGGCGGCCATAGTAGCTGCGGCTGCCGCCGCCGGGGTCACCTTGATGGTGGCGGAGAACTACCGGTTCATGCCCCCGGTGGAAAGAGCCAAGGAAATCATCGACAGCGGCGGCCTTGGAAACATACGGCTGGTCCAAATTCAAGAGGAGTTCCCGTTCAATCCGGTGGAGTGGCGCAACGACGCCGAGCTTAACGGCGGCGGCGTTTTCATCGACGGGGGCATCCACAAAGCCAGTATGTTGGCCTACCTGGCGGGCCGGCCCAACGAGGTCTACGCTTTGCCGGTGCCATCGGCACAGGCGGGGATGGCTGCCGAGGATGGCATCGTGGTGGTCACCCGGTCCGGCCTCGGGACCGTAGGGGTGCTCAACCACACTTGGAGTATGGCCGTTCAGCGTCCCTGGGTCTCGGTCTCCGGCTCCACCGGGGCCCTGTACTTCGAGTTGGGACAACCTTGGCTCAGGCTCACTGACACTTCCGGCGAAAGAACGATAGCGCTGGACGGCCCCGCCGACGGCCTAGCCGCCATGGCCTTGGAATTCCGCCGGAGTATCCACGAAGACCGGGCGCCGGCCATGACCGGTCCAGAGGCGATAGACGATCTAGCCTTGGTGTTGAAGGCCTACGAGTCGATGCGCCTCGGCGTTCCGGTACCGCTGACCGCTTAGGGAAGGTTGGGGCGACGGTCGGGCCGAAGTGCAGATTTCGAATTTACTAGGAAAATGCTTCCGTTCTGTAAATATTTTATAACGAACACAGCCAAGGCCCTGACCAAAAGAAAGGGACAGGTCTGGCAGCCTGCCCCTGATGTCCTGGAGATTATTTGCCGGCCGCGGGCCTTGTTGGCGGCGCTAAACCCGTGTGGCTACTTACCCGCGTAGGTACTTAATCGAAGGCGGTTATTTCTCGATGGGGGCTCCGACTATGCTGCCCCACTCGGTCCACGAGCCGTCGTAGTTCCTGACGTTCTCGAAGCCGAGCAATTGGGTTAACACGAACCATGTGTGGGAAGAACGCTCGCCAATGCGGCAGTAGGCGATGGTCTCTGTGCCGCCGTCGATCCCCTTGCCGCCGTAAAGTTCGATCAGGTCGTCGGCCGATTTGAAGGCTCCGTCCTCGCCGACCGCTTGGCCCCAAGGAATGTTGGCGGCGCCCGGTATGTGTCCGCCCCGCTGGGAGCCTTCTTGGGGGAGGTTGGCCGGCGCCAACAACTCTCCGCTGAATTCGGCAGGCGCCCGCACGTCAACCAACGAGATGTCTCCGGCAGTAACGTGGCCCAACACTTGGTCGCGGTAAGCCCGGATACTCTGGTCTCCATCTTGGGCCGTGTAGTTAACGCTGCCGGGGCTGGGCACATCCGTCGTCAGGGGGCGGCCCTCCGCTTCCCACTTGGCGCGGCCTCCGTTCATAATCCGCGCGTCCCCGTGTCCGTAGTATTTGAGCTGCCAGAAGGCCCAAGCGGCGAACCAGTTATTGTTGTCGCCATATACAATTACGGTAGTATTATTGCCGATGCCGGCGCCGCCCAGCAGGGCCTCCATTTCCCCTTTGCTAATCAGATCGCGCCGGACCGACTGCTGAAGCTGCGACTGCCAGTTCCAGCCCACGGCGCCGGCGATGTGGCCTTGCTCGTATGACGAGGTGTCAACGTCTACCTCCACCAACCGGACGTTGGCGTCGGCGCCGTGTTCGGCCACCCAATCGGTGCTGACCAAGGACTCTGGATGAACGTAATCCGCCATTGCTTTCCCCCCAAATCTCTGAGTTAAAATTCGCGTCCGGTAAACACTCGCAACAAGAACACAAGCGCAGATTGAGAAAAATCGATAGGACCGGTACGAACATTCTATAACACAGCGGCTGATCCCGCAGCCCCACATCAGTCCGGGCAACGCTCCGGTGGCTTCCCGCCCCCCCGCCGCGGTGGAGGGGCGGGTGATGGGCCGCTTTGCAATTTAACGTTTGCTCCGATAATATTGTTGATGTTAGGGGGGAGGCGGAGTGTCTCCGTGGGCCCAATTTGGGCAAGGGTGTAGATATGGGAAATAGCCGCTGGCTCCGCAATAGCTTCGTGTACCTCATGATCATCATAGGGGTGATCGTGATTTTCTACACGCTGTTGCCCGGACTTGGGGGAAGCGACGACGTCCCATTCTCGACCGTCATCGCCATGGCGAAAAGCAACGAGATACGCAAGATCGACGTGGATGGCGACAAGTTAACGGTCTACCCGAAAACCACCAGCGTCGGAGGCGCGGACTCCTTCAACAGCCGCAAGGAAAAGGGGTCGGTATTAACTGAGCTATTGGTCGACGGCGGAGTGAACGTTGGTCCGCCCTCCGGGGTGGAGATCAACTCCAAGGGTTCCAGCGGACTAAGCAGCTTTTTCGGGCTTATGCTGAACTTCCTGCCGTTGATCTTCTTCGGCGGCCTGATCCTGTTCATGATGCGCCAAGCCCAAGGCAGCAACAATCAAACGTTGAGCTTCGGCCGAAGCCGGGCCCGCATGATGCCCTTCAACCGGCCCACCGTGACCTTCGAAGACGTAGCCGGCGTGGAAGAAGCCAAGGCCGAGCTCCAAGAAATCGTCGAATTCCTAAAGTTCCCCGAACGTTTCCTGTCCTTGGGCGCCCGTATCCCCAAGGGCGTGTTGCTGGTGGGTCAGCCGGGCACCGGCAAGACCCTGCTCGCACGGGCGGTGGCCGGCGAGGCCGGGGTGCCCTTCTTCCACATCAGCGGCTCTGAATTCGTGGAAATGTTTGTGGGCGTGGGGGCCGCCCGGGTCCGCGACCTGTTCGAACAGGCCAAGCGCAACTCCCCCTGCATCGTGTTCGTCGATGAGATCGACGCCGTCGGCCGCCACCGGGGGGCCGGGTTGGGCGGCGGCCACGACGAACGGGAGCAGACGCTGAACCAAATCCTGGTAGAGATGGACGGTTTCGAGACCAACACCAACATAATTGTGGTCGCCGCCACCAACCGCCCGGACATCCTGGACCCGGCGCTGTTACGACCAGGCCGCTTCGACCGCCGGGTAACCCTGGACCTGCCCGACATCGAAGGACGCAAGGCCATCCTTAAGGTACACGCCGCCGGCAAGCCCTTGGCCCCGGAGGTTACGCTGGATACCGTCGCCAAGGAGACGCCGGGCTTCAGCGGCGCCGACCTGTCCAACTTGGTCAACGAGGCGGCGATCCTAGCGGCCCGGGCCAACAAAAAGTCCATCTTTATGACCGAGTTCGAGGAGGCGGTCGACCGGATTGTCGCCGGTCCCGAGCGCAAGAGCCGCCTCATCAGCCCCAGGGAAAAAGAGATGACCGCCTACCACGAGGCGGGCCACGCCTTGGTGGCTTGGACTCTGCCCCACGCCGACCGGGTACACAAGATATCCATCGTGTCCCGGGGGTCCATGGGCGGCCACACCTCGTTGTTGCCCGACGAGGACCGTTACCTCTGGACCAAGAACCAGTTCGACGACATGATGTCCGTGACCATGGGCGGCAGGGTCGCCGAACAGTTAATCTTCGACGAGGTAACCACTGGCGCGAGCAACGACCTGGAGCGGGCAACCAAGATAGCGCTGGGTATGATCAAACGCTACGGGATGAGCGAGGCCTTGGGCCCGCGCACCTTCGGAAAACGGGAGGAAATGGTCTTTCTGGGCCGGGAGATAAGCGAAGAAAGAGACTACGGCGACAAGGTAGCCGAGGAAATCGACGAAGAAGTCAAGGCCTTAATTGGCGGCGCCTATAACCAGGCGAAAGAGATACTGGTTACCTACAAGTCGAGGTTGGTGCGCTTGGCCGAGTACTTGATCGAAAACGAGACGGTATCGGGAGAATCGCTAAACCGCCTGTTCAACGTGGACGAGTCCGGCGGAGAGCCGGGAAAACCGGTCGTCCCACCGGAGGGACCGCCACCTCACACTGCGCCCCGGCCTCAGCCGACCATCCAACCGGCGCCGACCCTGTCGTCGGCTTCGGAGACGGAGGGTTAATCGGCCGATTCCGGGGGCGGCGGCAGTTGGCGGAAGTAGACACCCCATTGTTGCATCAGGGACTCCACCCGCTGGTCCTTTAACGCCGTCAACTCCCGGAAGAAACCGGCCAAGGCGTGGGCAGGCAGGGTTTCGTTGCCGCAGACCCAACTGCGTTCGGCCCGCACCACATAAATCAATCCCTGCTGGTGTTCGCACACCGCCTGAATCCGGGTCATGTCGTCGCCGGATTTCACCTCCAACCCCGTAGCAGTCATTTCGTCCTCGCCATAGTCAAAATCGGTTCGTGGCCCATTATAGCCTGATTAGGGCCGGGGATTGTGGTTACGAATGCTTGGCTAGTGATAGAATCAAGCGGCTCAATGATATAGAGAACGGCTGGCTCTGACCTTGGCGGGTCCGGGCCGATAAAAACACAACAAGGGATAATTGAACATGTACCAACCCGGAGGGGGAGGCCCCAGGCAACCAGAGCTGGACTTCGATCAGATATTGGGCAACGCCCGCAACATCCTGGGGCGGCTTGCCCAACGGCTGGGCGGCGGCGGCGTTGGCTTGGTAGTAGCCCTGATCGTCGGCGCTATCATCGTCATCTGGCTGGCCACTGGCATCTATACCATCAGCCCCGGTGAACAGGCGGCGCTCAGGCTATTTGGCAAAGCCCAGGCCGCCCCGGAATCTCAGACCGGCCTGCACTGGTTTTGGCCTTCTCCTATCGGAAAACGGGACGTCATCCGGACCGCCCAGGTGCGGCGGATGGAACTTGGTTTCCGTAGAGAAGAGGGCGTCGCCGACGCTCCCGTGCCCGTTGAGGCGCAGATGATCAGCGGGGACTTGAACATCATTGACGTCCAGATGGTGGTCCAATACGACATCAACAACTTGAACGCATTTCTATTCAAAGTTGACGACCCGGGTGAAGACGCCGGCCTGGAACGGCAGATCGAGGCGGGCCGCCCCGATGGCCGGACCCTGAAGGACGCCACCGAAGCCGCGCTGCGGTTGGTGGTGGGCCAGCGCTCCATCGCCCAGGTGCTGGCCGAACAACGCGTCGAATTAGAACTCGCTACCCAAGAAAAACTGCAGGAAATTCTGGACGGCTATGAAACCGGGATCAACATCCTCTCGGTCGAGTTGCAGAAAGTAGAGGCACCGGAAGAGGTCCGGCCCGCCTTCAACGACGTTTTGAACGCGCGCCAAGATAAGGTCGCCGCCATAAACCGGGCCCAGGCCTACGAGAATCGACGTATCCCAGAGGCTAAGGGTCAGGCGGAACAGATCATTCAACCGGCTGAAGCCTTCAAGCGGGCCAGGATTGAGCGAGCCCAGGGTGAATCGGACCAGTTCCTCTCCATTCTCACGGAGTTCAACGATCGTTCGGTGCAACTGACCAACGTGTTGCAAGACACCGACGACGGTGACGGCGACGGCGAAGCGACCACCGGCATCGGCCTTTCCGACGTGAGGGTTATTGCGGGGGCGGACATTTTGGTGGCGGATGTGGGAGTTATTGGCGCTCCTCAATGCGCCTTCACCTCCAAGGCGGTACTGGAAACCGACGCCACCCAGATCTGCGGCTTTAACGTTTCCATCGCCGGCCGACTCGGGGAGCCCGCCGTAGGCGAAGCCTTCTCCATGGCCTACCTGGGTAACGAGAACCTAACAACGCCTCAATTCGTCGGCGCCGGTCCCTTCAGCGTCCGGCTTCAAAACGTGGTCTTGGACCTGGACAACGCCGACCGCGACTCCGATTTAACCAGCGGTGTTACCAGGGACGACATCTCGGTCGTCGCCGGTCCCGATGGCCTGTCGGTGCTAAGCTTCGACCCAGCCTCGAATGTCGTGACTTTCGGTCTACAGGCCGGAACCCGGGTCCAAGCCGGCGATCTTTACACGGTCCAATATCTCAACCGGCAGGAAGCCAAGGTCCCAGCCACCAGCACCGTAACCCAAGAGCGCCTGTACCTGGAAGCAATGGAGGAAATCCTTCCCGGCGTCCAGAAGATAATCGTGTCTCCAGATGCGGAGTCGGTGTTGATTCTGGGAGGACAGGAAGGCGTTTTGCCGGTACCGGTGGGGCCAAGCCCCCCCAGCCCATAACCCAGGCACATACCGTGGATTCTGCCGGGAAACCGTCGGCAGCCGGTTCAGTTTTCGATTAAAAGCATTCCGACTCAAGCGGGATAGAGGTTTAAAGGGGTCTCAATGAGAAACCTGATAGTGGCAGGAGTAGCGGTCATCATCCTGATTATTACGTTAACGACCGCTCTCTACGTGGTAGACGAAACCGAGCAGGTGGTCGTCACCCGTTTCGGCGAGGTGCGTGACGTTAGAACTCAGCCCGGCCTGTACCTGAAGGCTCCCTTCGGAGTAGACCGGGTAACCAGTTACGACCGGCGGGTGCTACGGATCGACGCCGCGCCGTCCCCGTTCTTGGACCGAGACATCAACATTTTGCAGATTGACGTCTACGCCCGGTACCGCATTGTCAATCCCAGGCAATTCCTCCAAACTCTGGTCACCGAGGCACGTGCCGGGGAGACCTTGGGCAACAGGATCAACGGCGCGTTGCGGGCCGAAATAGCGGAACGCCGGCGTGAAGAGATCATCGGCGGTGACGTGGAATTGGACGCCGAGGGCAACCCGGTAACGGACGTAGAGGGCAACTCCCTGGTGCGGCCAACCGACACCCGCACTGAGATACTGGACAAGGTGCTGGTCGCGGTCAAAGAGGAACTGAGCCAGGAAGACCCCCCCTTCGGGGTGGAAATGATCGACATCCGGATCAAGCGCGCCGACTTCCCCGACGAGGTCCGCGCGGGCATCTTTGAACGGATGCGTACGGACCGGCAGAAAATCGCCGATCGGCTGCGGGCCGAGGGCGAGCAGGAAGCCCTGACCCGCCGCGCCGATGCCGACCGCCAGGCGGAAGTAATCCTGGCTGAGGCGGACCGCGACGCCAACCGGCTGCGGGGTGAAGGTGAGGCCCAGGCAATCTCCATCTTGGCCGACGCCCTTAACCAAAACCCCGAATTCTTTTCCTTCCGCCGTAGTCTCGACGCCTACCGCCAGTTCTTAAACCAGCAGTCCACGATGATCCTGTCCTCGGAGTCGGACCTGTTCAAGTTCCTTCAAAGCCCCGAGGAAGCACTGGAAGAGGAGTAGGGAATATAGCCGGTCCTCAGCGTCCGGCGATCCGGCGGCCTTCCTCCAGTCCTAACGTCGTCTTCTCCGGTGAAGTGATGATGATGCGGAAGCCCTGTTCCAGCCGCATCGGGACCTCGTCGACGGTGGCTCCGGTGGCGCAGGGTACGCCGAACTCCTTGCACGCTTCCAGGATCGTGAGCAGGTTCGCCTGCACGTCCGGATGGCTGGCGTCCCCCTTGTGACCCATGGCCACCGACATGTCGCCGGGCCCCGCCCAAATAGCGCCGATGCCCTTGACCTCTCGAAGTATGTCCCGGATATTTTTCACCCCGTGAGGCTCTTCGACAATTCCCATAATCAACATGTTCCCATCGGGGTCCAAGGGCCAAAGGTCCGCCGCGTCGTAATATTCGGCGGGGGTCAGACCCCAGTAGCGCGGCGCGATGCGGTACCACCAGCCCCGCTCTCCTTCGGGTTCGAAGTCGGGCGCGCCCGGCACTTGGGGGTAACGAGCGGCCACCACTGCCGCTTGGGCGTCTTCCACTGTATTAAGGTGAGGCAGAACCAAACCGTAGACGCCGGTGTCCAAAGCTTGCTTGAGCACCCACTGGTTGCGTTCCCGGACATTGGGCGGAAGACGTACGAAAGGCGCCGGGTCTGCCAGCAAGCTCCCGCCTTCGGCGACCTTTTTTCGGGAGAGTAGATACTGGAGCGAGGTCCGAAGGGTGGTGAAGTCAAACCCTTGGTGCTCCATCTCGATAATCACCATGTCGTAGTCCGTGTCGGTCACGAAAGTCAGGTCGTCCAAGTTGCCGTTCCAGACCAACCCCGAACAAAACACAGGCTTGTCCTGTTCCAAGAGTTCGATAACTTTGCTGTAACGCGCCATTATTTCACCTTCCGCTGGTTATTTCCGGCGATTTCCAACTCAGCCCGCCGAGTCGGACGGGATTATGCTGTGAGCCCGGAGATTTGTCCACCGGAGCCCACGGCGCGTTGACTGGGGACTGAAAATCAAATAAATTCTATGGGCTAGGATCCGGCCAACGACGCTGACCGGCCGCGAAGAACGTACCGGGGCGCGGTCCGTAATGCCACCCGGGATCCGTGCCAGGAACCACGATGAAGATTCACGAATATCAAGCCAAAGAAATCTTCGCCCGTTACGGGATACCCGTCCCCAACGGTGTCGTCGCCACCACCGCCGCGGAAGCGCGCCAAGCCGCCGAGTCCATGGGCGGCCGGGCGGTCTTGAAAGCGCAGATACACGCTGGCGGCCGCGGTAAGTCCGGCGGCGTGCGGGTGGTCCGTTCCGCTGGCGAAGCCGAAGCCGCGGCCCGAATTCTTCTGGAAAGCAACTTGGTGACCACTCAGACCGGTCCCGAAGGCGCTCCGGTCAAACAGGTACTGGTAGAGGAGTTGGCCGACATCGGACAAGAACTATACTTGGCCCTCACCGTGGACCGGGTGGAACGCCAGCCCGTCATGCTGGTCAGCTCCTCCGGCGGCATGGACATCGAAGAGGTTGCGGACGCCAACCCGGAGAATATCCATACCGAACCCATAGACCCGGTGTTGGGCCTGATGCCCTACCAGTCGCGCCGGCTGGCCAGCCGGTTGGGGTTAACGGCGTCGCTGACCAATGAAGCGGGCCGCGTCTTGAACGCCCTTTATCGAATTTTCGTCGATAACGACTGTACCCTGGTGGAAGTGAACCCGCTCATTGTTACCGGAGAGGGGCATTTGGTGGCCTTGGACGCCAAGATCAACCTGGACGACGACTCTTTGTTCAGGCACTCGGACCTCCAACAGCTCCGGGACCCGGCCCAAGAAGACGAACTGGAGGCGCAAGCCGCCGACTTGGACATCGCCTACGTCAACCTGGAAGGCGACGTCGGCTGTCTGGTAAACGGCGCCGGGTTGGCCATGGCGACTTTGGACGTTACGACGGCCGCTGGCGCCGCCCCGGCCAACTTTCTGGACGTGGGCGGGGGGGCTACCGACGAAAAGGTTGCCAGCGCCGTCCGTATCATCCTTTCCGACCCCAAGGTAAAGCGGGTGTTGGTCAACATCTTCGGGGGCATCCTCCGTTGCGACATCGCCGCTAGGGGAATAGTGTTGGCCTACCAACAGACCGGTTCCCAGCTGCCTTTGGTGGTCAGAATGCTGGGCACCAACGTGGACGAAGGCAAACAAATCTTGGCCGATTCCGGCCTGTCGGCGGTGTTCGCCGACACCCTGACCGAAGCGGCCGACGCCATTAAACACACCTGAGTTAACAGACCTGAAACGGACCGGGTTGCAACTAAGGCCGGGAAACGGGTCCTTAGCCGCCCGATTGGAGACTGTCCCGGATGGGTGTACTGGTTGACGAAAACTCCAGAGTCATGGTGCAAGGGATCACTGGCCGTGAGGGCAGCTTTCACGCCCGGGCGTGTATGGCCTATGGCGCCAATGTAGTGGCCGGGGTGACCCCGGGCCGAGGCGGCGAGTCGTTCGAAGACACGGTGCCGGTGTTCGACTCGGTTGAGCAAGCCGTCGCCGAGACCGGCGCCAACATGTCCTTGATTTTCGTTCCCCCGGCATTCGCGCCCGACGCCATCGTCGAGTCGGCCGACGCCGGGGTACCGCTGATCGCCTGCATTACCGAAGGCATACCGGTGCTGGACATGGTTAAAGTCGCCCGTTACCTGGACGGTAAACCGGTGCGGCTCATCGGGCCCAATTGCCCCGGACTGATCAACCCCGGCGCTAGGTGCAAGGTGGGAATAATGCCCGGCGCCATCCACCTGCCCGGCCGGGCCGGTGTCGTCTCCCGCAGCGGAACGCTGACCTACGAGGCCGTAGGGCAACTGACCGGCCTAGGCATCGGCCAGTCGACTTGCGTCGGGATCGGCGGAGACCCGATTATCGGAACCAGCTTTGTCGAAGTCTTGAAACTCTTTCAAGAGGACCCCGACACCGACCTAGTGGTATTCATCGGAGAAATCGGCGGCAGCATGGAGCAAGACGCTGCCGCTTACATCAAGGAAGAGTTCTCCAAACCCATAGCCGCCCTGATCGTTGGCGCCTCGGCCCCGCCGGGCAAACGGATGGGACATGCCGGGGCGATCATCACCGGGGAGGGCGCCACGGCGGCGGCGAAGATCGCGGCCCTGCGAGACGCCGGGGCCGCCATCATTCCGACTCCGGCCGACATTGGGGCTACCACCCAGGCTTTGATGCGGTCCAGCGGACTTTCCGCCTAGTCGTACCGAGGCCGGACGGGGCATCGCGGCAGTCCCGGCCGCAGGTCCAGATCACAGGGCAAGGTCACTGGCTTAGTTTACTGACTTAGTAACTATCTCAAAAGTCTCTTCCCCTCAGGGGGAAGGTTAGGATGGGGGTCGACCGCGCTAGGAAATTGGCGCTACAACGGCCGGTTGAGAGAGTCGCGGTCTATTCTGAGATAGTTTCTTAGTTAACTGGGACCGGTCATAGGAGGTTACATGCCCCTCGCCGAGATTAAGTTGCTGGGATTGCGGACGCCGTCGGTAATCGTTCCCGGGACCGACGCCACCCACCCCACGTTGGCGGCCGGATAGGCGCTACGGAATGGAATACGAAACAGTAATCGGCCTGGAAGTCCACGTCCAGTTGCAGACCCGGAGCAAGATGTTTTGCTCTTGCCGGGCCGACTACCAGAACGCGCCGGTGAATAGCCGGGTCTGCCCGGTATGCCTCGGGCTGCCCGGCGCACTGCCTGTGATAAACCGGAAGGCGGTGGAATACACCATAATGACCGGGCTGGCCCTAAATTGCCACATCCCGGAGTCCACTAAATTCGACCGCAAGAACTACCCGTACCCCGATCTGATGAAGGGCTACCAGATTTCCCAGTACGACCTCCCTTTGGCCGTAGGTGGGTTCTTGGAAGTTAACGCGGCCGGCGGCATCCGCCGCGTTTCTATACAACGGGTCCACCTGGAAGAGGACGTGGCCAAGCTACAACACCACACCGGGGAAGACGGCGAGTCTTACAGTCTGGTCGACGTCAACCGTTCCGGCGTTCCCCTGATGGAAGTGGTGAGCGGGCCCGACATGCGCTCCCCGGAGGAGGCCCGCAGCTACCTCACCACAATACATTCCCTTCTCCAATACCTGGGTGTTTCCACCGGTAACATGCAGGACGGCAGCTTCCGGTGCGACGCCAACATCAGCCTCCGTCCGTCCGGCAGCGGCGAGTTCGGGACCCGCACCGAGATCAAGAACATGAACAGCTTCCGCTCGGTGTTCCTGGCCTTGGGTTCTGAGGTGGAACGGCAACGGCGGGTGCTGGAACAAGGCGGACGAGTGGTGCAGGAAACCCGTGGTTGGGTGGATACGCGGAGCGTAACGGTCTCGCAAAGAAGCAAAGAAGAAGCCCACGACTACCGGTACTTCCCCGAACCCGACCTGCCTCCCCTGAGCATCGGCCGCCCCTGGGTGGAGGAACTCCGCGCCCGACTCCCCGAGTTGGCGCCGCAACGTTCCGCCAGATTCGTCGGCGACTACGGACTGCCCGAATACGACGCCCGGTTGCTGACCGCCTCCAAGGCCATGGCCGATTTCTACGAAGCGTCCGCCAGCCAGAGGGACTTCGCCGCTCCGGATAGCGGCAAATTTTACAAAGACGTCAGCAACTGGATGCTGGGAGACCTCAGCCGTTTGTTGAACCTGCAAAATCAAGACATCTCAGAATCACCGATTTCCCCGAAACATCTGGTAGAGTTAGTAACGCTGGTAGACAACGGCGCCATCAACGGCGCAACGGCAAAATCGGTGTTGGAAGAGGCGTTCCAGTCCGGGGACTCCCCTTCCCGAATCGTCGAGAAAAACGAGTATACCCAAATCAGCGATTCATCGGCCTTGGAGGACGCGGTCCATCAAGCGCTGGAGGCCAACCCCAAAGCCGTGGCGGACTACTTGGACGGCAAGGACACGGCGGCACGATTCCTGGTGGGCCAAGTCATGAAGCTCACCCGGGGGCAGGCCCAGCCCGACCTCGTGAACCGGTTGGTCGCCGAGTCGTTGCAATCCCTCAAACAAACGGCCCCTTAGAGAAGGCCAGCGGCTGAGCAGGAAGGAACTACGATAATGAGCATCATGAACATCATCCAAATACTGGTATCGGTGACGCTGGTACTCGTCATCTTGGCCCAAGTCAAAGAAAGCGGCGGCGGTCTATTCGGCTCGGCCCAGTCCACCGTCCGCACCAAGCGGGGACTGGAAAAGACTCTGTTCCAGTTCACCATCGGCTTGGCCGCGGTGTTCGTGTTGATCTCTATACTCAGCGTCAGGATTCTTTAACCGCACGCCAGCCCAACGCGGCATGGACTCGCCCTTGCTGGTCTTCACCACCGATTTCGGCCTGTCCGACTCCTATGCCGGGGTTATGAAGGGCGTCGCTCTTTCCATAAACCCCAAGGCCGAAATGGTGGACCTTACCCACCAGATCGCTCCTCAAGACCTCGCCCAAGCGGCGTTCGTGTTGGCGACTTCCTACCGGTACTTTCCGTCTTACGCGGTCCATGTGGTCGTGGTGGACCCTGGCGTGGGCACCGAGCGCCGTCCGGTGGCGGTGGTCACGCCCCACGGCTGGTTCGTGGGCCCCGACAACGGCGTCTTTACCGACGTCCTCTCAGACTACACGGAACGCGCTCCCCAGACGCCGGGGTTGGCGCCGTTGCCTCCGGAAGTTTCGGCGGTGCACCTGACAAACTCCAAATACTGGCGCCATCCGGTCAGCAACACTTTTCATGGCCGCGACATATTCGCGCCGGTGGGCGCCCACCTGTCTCTTGGGACACCGCTCGAGCAGCTTGGCGACCCAATCGGGGAGTTGTTCTGGCTGGCATTGGCCGGACCGGAATTCGACGGTGAAACAATCCGGGGACAGGTGGTTTACCGGGACCACTTCGGCAACCTGGTTACCAACATCTCGGGTGACTCAATAACTCAATCAATGACTGAATCTCCGGCTGAATCTATGGCCAGCCCGGCGACGCCCCGGGTAGAGGTTAAAGGTCACGCGGTCCACGGTCTAAGCCGTACTTTCGCCGACGGAGGCCAAGCGCCAGTAGCCTTTATCGGCAGCCACGGCTACCTGGAAATCGCGATGCCCAACGGCAACGCCGCCTTGCTATTGGGCGTCGGTCCCGGCGAGCCCGTGACAGTGAATTTCTATTGACATCCCTTGGGCTCATGCTACTATTGGGGAAATTTCGGCCCCGGCGGCGTTAGGCGTCGCTAGGAGGAAGTATGGACCTTGACCGGCAAGCCATGTTGAAGCTTTACCGGACGATGTCGACCATCCGCCAATTCGAAGAGCGGGGCATTCCGGAAACCGGCCAGCGCGGAATGTCGGCCTCCGTCCACTCCTCAGCCGGCCAAGAGGCGGTGCCCACCGGGGTTTGCGCCAACCTGACCGACGACGACTACATTGGCAGCACCCACCGCGGCCATGGCCACTGCATCGCCAAGGGCGTGGACCCCAAGGAGATGATGGCCGAGCTCTTCGGCCGGGCCACGGGCCCCAACAAGGGGAAGGGCGGCTCGATGCACATAGCCGACATGAGCAAGGGGATGCTGGGCACCAACGGCATTGTGGCCGGCAGCGTGCCGCTTGCCGTCGGCGCGGCGCTAACCTCGAAGCTGCGGAACCTGGGCCGGGTCGCGGTCGCCTTCTTCGGCGACGGCGGCGCCAACCAGGGTGTCTTGCACGAATGCATGAACTTGGCCTCGGTCTGGAAGCTGCCGGTGATCTTCTGTTGCGAAAACAACGGCTACGCCGAGTCCACCCCGGTAGAATACGCCCTTTCGGTCTCCAACGTGGCCGACCGGGCGCCCGGTTACGGGATGCCCGGCTTCCATGTGGACGGCATGGACGTTTTCGCCGTCTACGACGCCGCCAACCAAGCAGTGGCCCGGGCCCGGGCGGGCAACGGTCCCACTCTGCTGGAATGCCGCACCTACCGGTTTTACGGTCACACGGTGTTCGACAATCCCCTCTCCTACCGCACCAAAGAGGAAGAAGAACACTGGCGGGGCCGTGACCCGTTAAAGCTCTTCCGGGAAACGGTCGTCCCTCAAGGAGAAATCTCCGGCGAGGAGTTGGACGAAATTGACCGCGAGGCGGGCGAGTTGATGGAGGCGGCGGTGATATTCGCCGACGAAAGCCCTCTGCCCGAACCCTTCGAGCTCTACGAAGACGTGTACGTCGACTACCCGCTGGACATGATGCGCCGGGGCGCCAACATGCCGTCGTAGGCGGGACCTCACCCTGCCCCTTCCGGACCGGAAGAGGGGACTTATACGGGAGCGAACTAATGACCACAACCGCAACACGAGAAATCCAGTACCGCCAGGCCATCAACGAGGCGATCCGCCAAGAGATGGAGCGGGACGAGACCGTCATTATCATGGGTGAGGAGATTGCGGGCGGCGCCGGCCGGGAGCATCTGGGCATCGTTGACGCTTGGGGCGGACCGTTCCGTACCACCGTGGGGCTGATTCAGCAGTTCGGCAACCAACGGGTGCTGGACACCCCTCTGTCTGAAGCGGCCTTCGTGGGCACTGCCATCGGCGCGGCCTCCACCGGGATGCGGGCCATCGCCGAGTTGATGTTCGTCGATTTCATCGGTGTCTGCATGGACCAGATGCTCAACAACGCCGCGAAGATGCGTTATATGTTCGGCGGCCAAGTGAAGGTCCCATTCGTCATGCTCACCAGAATCGGCGCCGGGTTCGGCAGCGCCGCGCAACACTCGGAGTCTTACTACTCGATCTTCAGCCACATCCCGGGTCTGAAGGGCGTGGTGCCGTCGGACCCCTACACTGCCAAGGGCTTGCTGACCGCCGCCATTCGGGACGACGACCCCGTGGTGTTTTTCGAACACAAGGGGCTCTACAACACCACCGGCCACGTGCCGGAGGAGCCTTACGTGTTCCCTATCGGCAAGGCCAGGACGGTACGACAGGGGACTGACGTTACCCTCGTCGGCATATCGAAGATGACATCGGTATGCGTCACGGCCGCCGAAGAATTGGCCAAAGACGGCATCAATGCCGAGGTGGTGGACTTGCTCAGCATTTCGCCCATCGACTACGACCACGTCCTGGAGTCGGTGCGACAGACCCACCGTATCGTGGTCGTTGACGAGGATACTCCCGTATGCAGCGTGGCGTCGGAAATCTGCTCCCGGATCGCTGAAGAAGGCTTCGACTACCTGGACGCGCCGCCGTCGCGGGTAACCTCTCCGCACACCCCGGTCCCCTACAGCCGCACCTTGGAGAACATCTACCTGCCCAACGAGGCGCGGGTCGTTTCCACCGTGAAAAAGCTGTTCGGCTAACCGCCGCAGTCATTCCGGGGGCCGGGTATCGGCCTTAGGAAACCCAGTTGCGAAATTCAAAACCGCCGCCGGCTCCGGGCCTCCGGCCCGAAACAAGAGCCGGTGGTTGTTTTTAGCCCGTATTGAAAAAGCTCGACTATAGCTGGGTGATCCTCGGCGCCGGATTCACCATCCTCTTCTTCAGCGGGGGCTCCCGGTTTGCGTTTGGGCTGATGCTCAAGCCGATGTCCGAAGACTTGGACATCAGCCGGTCGGCGCTGTCGGCGGCGATTGCCACGTTCATGGTGGTCTCGGCGGTGGCATTGCCCTTTGTGGGCAGATTGGTAGACCGTTGGAGCCTGCGTTTCACCATCGCCATATCCGCTGTTGCGGCGGGCGTGGGAATCGGTTTGATGGGGCGCGTCGACGCGGTGTGGCAGGTGTTCTTGGTCTACGGCACCGTATACGCCTTAGGCCACGCGGGGACCTCCTTGTCGCCGGTGGCGGTTATGGTTAGCCAGTGGTTCAGCGGCCGCCGGGCCATCGCCACCAGCACCGCCGTCGCCGGGAACGCCATCGGTCAACTGGTCATCGTGACCCTCCTGGCCGCGGCGTTGGTGTCGCTGGGCTGGCGGTGGTCCTTCGTGGTGCTGGGGGGCGCCAACTTGGTGGTGCTGGTCCCGCTGACGCTCTTGCTAATCAGACCAGCGCCCGCTACGGCGGAGGGGTCTACGACCCCCTTTACAAGTCCCGTAACGAGGGCACCGGAACGCCTTGCCGATACGCTGGCCCAGGCTTTCACCTCCCGTCAGTTCGTGTTGCTGTTCTTCATCTACTTGGTCTGCGGATTCCAGGATTTTTTGGTCGCAACCCACGTGGTGGCTTTCGCGCAGGACCAGGGAGTAGGCGACGTGCTCGCCGGGAACCTGTTGGCCCTTATGGGACTGCTGGGGCTGGCGGGAGTGCTGGTCTCGGGCGTCTTGGCCGACGTTCGGGGAGCAAAGTCTCCCACTTCGTTGTGTTTCGTATTGCGTGTCCTGGCGTTCGCGCTGGTGTTGTACTGGCAGAGCACGCCCGGAATTATGGTCTTCGGCCTGCTCTACGGCTTCACGTTCCTGATCACCGCGCCCCTGACAGTGGTATTCGTGGGCAACATCTTTGGGACGGCGCGGCTGGGTACGTTGGCCGGGACGATCTCCATGGTGCACCAGATCGCTGGCGGCCTAGGGGCCTTCGTCGGCGGTTGGATCTTCGATACCTGGGGCAGCTACAACGGCGCGTTTGCCTTGCTGCTCGCCCTGTCCATCGCGGCAACAGTAGCCACCCAGCTTGTGCGTGAAGGGCCATTGACGTTGCAAAGACGCCCATCGTATCCCGAATCCAGTTAAGGCCGAATGACGCAAGACCACCCGCATCCAACCCCAACATATATCGCAGGCCAGGAAACGGCCGTAAAAAGGAAACAGCCTGAGATTGCGGAAGAATGGGTTGCGGCCGCATTAGCCCACCCGGACCACATCGAGCCACAAGACGACGGGGGGATTCAGTACTATCTGTATATCAGGGAAACTCGCAAGCGGCTCTTGGTGATAGTGGACAATGGGCAAGTACTTGCTCGTTTCTTCCACCGAAGGGGATTGAAACGATGGGGGCATCTAGAAGCTGCTGGTCAAGTGCTTCAAAGAAACCGATGTCCTGGACCTCTGGAATGAGCGGCCGGCTAACAATGGGGAAGATATCGCCAATAACCTTATAGCCGATTTCAACGACGATGACGAAGTTGTGGGTCTCACCCTCTTTCATGCAAAGGAGTTCCTGGGACCCGCCCTTGAATTACCGGCCCCTGAATCAGGGGAATGCAAGAATCCGTCCGGCCGCAAGACGGTAGGGGTGGTCGAATTGCTAATTGACTATGACAATGGCAAATACACTCTATGCCTCCGAAACGGGCAGCCCGGATAGAAAGCCACGAGCGCAGCGGACAATCTCATCGTAAATTCCGACGACCACGTGATCGTCGGGTTCGCTATCGACCACGCCAAAGAATTACTATCCCCACTCTTCGGATTCCGGAGCGATTGACATCGGTAATCCGATACTCAGCCGGTCCTAGCGGCCACTGGTTGGCTAATGGAACAGAAGTCCTCCGTTGACGTTGTAAGCTTGGCCGGTGATGAATGAGGCGTCGCTACCGGCCAGGAAGGCGACCAGATTCGCCACGTCTTCCGCCTCCGCGATGCGGCCCAGTGGCGTGGCCCCGGCGCTGTTTTGCACAATCTGGCTACGGAACTCTTCCTGGGTGATGCCTCGCTCAGCGGCTTGGTCCCGCTCCCAGTAGCTCATGCGGTCCGTGTTGATGGGGCCTGGGCAGACGGCGTTGACCGTAATCCCGAAGGGGGCCAAGTCGAGCGCCGATGCTTGGGTAAGGCCAAGCACGGCGAACTTGGAAGCACTGTAGGCCGCTCCGGTGGCGCTGGCCTGCTTTGAGGCGTTGGAAGCGATATTGACGATCCGCCCGCCGTTCCCGGCCTCGATCATGTGGCGGCCCACTGCCTTGGTCAACAGGAACGGGGCGGTGGTGTTGATGGAAAGGAAGTGCTCCCAAACTTCTAGGTCCAACTCGGTAACCGGGACCTTGTCTTTGCCGATGATCGCCCGGGCGTTGTTCACCAGGATGTCGATGCGGCCGTAGTGGTCAATTACCTGTTCCACCATGCGTTCAATCTGGCTGGCCTCGCTCAGATCGCAAAAGACAGGATACCCGCGGCGGCCTGCCGCCTCGACCTCCCCGACCACGGCGTCGATACCGCCCCACCGGTTCCGCACTTCCGCCGGGGGCAGGTCTTCGGTCTCCCGGTGGACGTCGGTGAGGGCGACGTCGGCCCCCAGTCCCGCCAGCTTCAGTACCGTGGCCCGCCCCACGCCCCGCATCCCTCCCGCGCCGGTAACCAACGCTACTTTTCCTTCCAGTCCCGGCATGGTGTTCCTCCGCGCTCTGAATTGACTTTGATTTGGCTGACGGTAAGAATTATACCGTCCCCGGCCGGTATTAGCTCCTTGACACTCCGGGAGGCGGCCCATATATTCACGCCAATTACTCCCAGCTATTAATTCCAGCTATTGGAGGCAGTCATGGCTACCTCTTTGGTACGGGGCAGATACGTGATATGCGAGGCGGGAACGGACGCCGCTTCCAGCCGGGTGATTGCCGATGGCGCAGTCTTCCAACGGGACGGCGTTATCGAGTCCGTGGGCCCCTACACGGAACTGAAGGCTGCGCACCAAGCCGACGAGGAAATCGGCGGCCCGGGATACGTGGTGATGCCCGGCTTGGTAAACGCCCACCACCACGGCCGCGGGGTATCGACCTTCCAAATGGGGTGTACCGACGACTGCTTGGAAACCTGGATCCTGAGCGGCTGGGGACGGCGGCCCCACGACCACTACCTGATGACCCTGTACACCGCCATCCAAATGGTCGAGTCGGGCACCACCACCGTGATGTACAACCACCCGCAAACACCGGCGTCGGGCCTGGAAGACGACTTGAACGAGGTGCTCAGGGGATTTGCCGCCGCCGGAATGCGCACCGCCTTCTCCGTTTATTACCGGGCTCAGAACCGGGTCGTTTACCAGGACGACGAGTTGTTCATGTCCAGCCTCCCGGCCGACTTAGCCCAAGAACTGCGCCGTTACCTGGCTGCGGTTGACCTTACCGAGTCCGATTATTTCAGCATTTTTGAGGACCTGCACCGCCGCTACGCGCCCAACCCGGAATCACGGGTGTCCGTCCTGCTCAGTCCCAGCAACGTGCAGTGGGTTTCCGAAGATTTCTTGTTACGAACCAAGGAGCAGGCCGCCCAGTTCGGAGCGCCCATCCACCTGCACTTGGTGGAAAGCTGGTACCAGAAGGAATACGGCGTCCGTACCTGGGGCCACACGCCGGTGCAACACCTGGCCAACCTGGAGTTCCTGGGACCGGAGGTCTCCTGCGCCCATTCGGTATGGTTGACCGAGGCAGACATCGAGCTAATAGCCGGCTCCGGCGCCACGGTCTGCCACAATCCTAGTTCCAATCTCCGGCTGAAGAACGGCGTCGCCCCCGTGAACGCCATGTTGGCCGGCGGTGTCAACGTGGCTGTGGGCACCGACAGCACCGCGATCAACGACGACGACGACATGGTGCAGGAGATGCGGCTGCTGTCCAAGTTACACCGCCAGCCGGGTCTGGAACATCCGGCGGTCGACTCCCACCAAGCTCTCAGAATGACGACCGCCAACGCCGCCCGGGCCACGGGGTTTGAAAACAAGATCGGCGCCCTAGCGCCGGGCTATTGGGCCGACATGGTATTACTCGACTTGGCGGCCATGGAAGAACCCTATATGGAAGCGGATACCAACGTCGTAGACACCGTCCTCTACCGGGGGAAGGCCAACCACGTGGACACTGTTCTGATTCAAGGCGAGGTGGTGGTCCGGGACGGGTCCTTTATCAAGGCGGACAAAGCCGAAATCGTCCGGGAAATGCGGGAACATTTCTCGGGTCCGGTCGGTCCAGAGACCGTCGCCGCCAGGCGGATGGCCGCGCGATTGACACCCTATGTGGCGGGGTTTTACAGCGATTGGCCGTTGCCCTCGGAAGGCGCCCACTATTTTTACAACAGCCGCGCCTGAACCCGGTGTTTTAGTCCCGTTATGTCAGTACCGGCGGTTAGTCCGGTCTGTTAGTCCCGTGTGTTAGTATTGACCCGAACGCATAAGGAGGCAGCTTCAAATGGCCACCGTAGGATCTGCGAAATACACCTATGAAGTAGTCGAAAATTGGGCCCGGCTGCCCGATGGAATGGCCTTCGGCACCGTTAGCGCCGTGGCCACCGACTCCCAGGACCGTGTCTACGTCTTCCAACGGGCCGAACCTCCTGTTGTAGTGTTCGACCGGGAAGGCAACTACCTGAGCGCTTGGGGCGAGGGCCGCTTCGAAAACCCACACGGCATCTACATCGCCGGCGATGTCGTTTACCTTACCGACCGCGAGGGTTCAATCGCCCAGAAGTGCGCCTTGGACGGCACCCCGTTGCTCACAATCGGTACCCAAGGCGAGTACTCGGACACCGGCTGCGAGGTGGCCGGAGACGTGTGTCCCCGGTCCGCAGGGCCGTTCAACTACCTTACCGAGTTGGTGCCGTCCCCCAGCGGCGACCTCTACGTCTCAGACGGCTACCGTAACGCGAGGGTACACCGCTTCTCCGCCGCCGGTGAGCTCATCTCCTCTTGGGGCCAGCCGGGTAAGGGTGGACCCAACGAGTTCCACCTGCCCCACAGCCTGATCGTGGGGCAAGACGGCCGCGTGTATCTATGCGACCGGGAAAACAGCCGGGTCCAAGTGTTTTCGCCCGACGGAGAGTACGTCACCATGTGGACCGACATGCAACGCCCGCTGGACATATCACAAGACAGCGAGGGCATCTTCTACACCAGCGAACGACCGGAAGACGGCAAACCGCCCCAGATTAGCGTCTTGGACGGCGAAGGCAAGGTGCTGGAGCGCTTCCCATCCCGTTCCGCCCACGGCTCCTGGGTCGATGCCCACGGCGACCTCTACCTTGCGCTTACCCAGGAAATGAGCGTCGACAAGTATGTCAGGGTTGGGTAACCGGACCAGCGAAATGGCCAGTAACGGGAATGACGGCCCGGATACGGCGCATACCCTTTCCGGGCTCCAGGTAAAACAGGTCTATGGGCCGGGCGATGCCGGAGCGATCGACTTCGACCGCGACATCGGCCAACCCGGAGAGTACCCCTTCACCCGCGGGCCCTACCCCAGCATGTATCGGGGCCGTCTCTGGACGAGGCGCCAGATCGCGGGGTTCGGCACCGCTCAGGCCACCAACGAGCGGTACCGCTTTCTGCTGGAACACGGCCAGACCGGGATCAGTACCGACTTCGATCACCCGACGCTGACCGGGTACGATTCCGATCACGAGTTGGCTGAAGGAGAGGTTGGGCGTCTGGGGGTCGCCATAGATTCGGTCCGCGACGTCGACGACCTGTTCTTGGACATCCCGCTGGACGAAGTCAGTATTTCCTTGACCATCAACCACCCGTCCATCGTGCTGCTCAGTATGTTGCTTTCGGTGACCCGGCAGCGGAGCATCCCCTGGGAAGCCCTTCGAGGGACCGTACAGAACGACTCTCTCAAGGAATTCCACGGCCAAAAGACCTTTGCCTTGGGGCCAGGGCCATCCCTAAAACTGACCACTGACATCGTCGAGTTCTGCACCGCCCATGTCCCCAATTGGTACACCATCTCGATCTCCGGGTACCACACCCGGGAGACCGGCTCCGACGCGGTCCAGGAGTTGGCGTTCACCATCTCCCAAGGAATGGCATACGTGGAATCGGCCTTGGCCCGAGGCATGCCGTTGGACAGCTTCGCGCCGCGGTTATCGTTCTTCTTCGGCTGCCACAACGACGTGTTCGAAGAGATCGCCAAATTCAGGGCGGCGCGCCGAATGTGGGCGCGGGTGATGAAGGAACGCTATGGGGCGCAAAGGCCGGAATCCATGCGGCTGCGTTTCCACACCCAGACCCTGGGTTCCACCCTGATGCGCCAAGACCCGCAGAACAACATCGTCCGCGGGGCGCTCCAAGCCTTGGCCGCAGTGATGGGAGGCACGCAATCGCTGCACGTTAGCGGCTACGACGAAGCCTACGATATACCATCGGAAGAAGCGATGCGAATGTCGTTGGCCACCCAGCTCATTCTGGCCCACGAGTCGGGCGTCGCCAATACAGTAGACCCACTCGGGGGTTCTATCTTCGTCGAAAGCCTGACCAACGACATCGAGGCCGCAGCCCAAGAATACATCGGCAAGATCGACGAAATGGGTAATGGCTCGATGCGCGACGGTATGCTTCAGGCCATCGGCACGGGTTACATCGAGCGAGAAATCGCCCGTTCCGCCTATGAGTTCCAACAGCGCATCGAGAGCAACGAGCAGGTAATAGTCGGCCTGAACCAATACCAGTCCAGCAGCCAAAAAAAGCTGGAGCTCTTCCAGTTCGACCCCGAAGAAGAGGAGTGGCAATTGGCCCGTTTGGCCGAGACCCGAAGCCAGCGCAGCCCGGCCGAGGTCAGGTCGGCCTTGGGGGCGCTCAAACAGGCGGCCCGCGACGACCGCAACCTTATGCCGCTGGTGCTGGACTCGGTGGATGCAATGGCCACCGAGGGAGAGATACTAGATACCCTGCGAGCCGTTTACGGGGACTACGTAGACCCAGGCGTGTTTTAATAGTGGGAACGCTGACTGTTTCCCTAGAGGTGGGCAATTTACGTTGCGGTTGTTCAGTCTGTCAGTTGACTCCGTTAACGGTCGGTTAGTGCGTATCGCGCCTATGCGCGTACTCCCATATTAAAGACGGCGTTTGATCTGAAAATCAGGAACGAGGTATGGGCCAATTCACAGCCATAATCGGCGTAAGCAGCCTGGAAGGTGGGGATTTCACCAACATTGAGGCCTTGGTTGACACCGGGGCTACGTACTCTCGTATTCCGTGAAAGGTTTTGAAGGACGTGGGTGTGCCTCCCGTCGGCCAACAGCAGTTCATATTGGCCGACGACAGGCCGGTTGACCTGGACATTGGCTTCGCAATGCTCCAGCTCAACGGGAAGATAAGACCGGTCATGGTCGTATTTGGAGCCGATCAGGGTACACCATTATTGGGTATGACTACCCTGAAGATGTTCGGGCTCGGCGTCGATCCGATCCACCAAGAACTCGTGCCAATTACTCTGCGGACATGAAGCGCGCATGAAGTTTCCTGTATGTCAACCGGCGAAAGTCCTCCCTGCCAAGCTCGGCCTCGACGGCCACGACCGTAGCGTAGCAGTCCGAACAAGCCTGTTCCCCGGCACACTCGCATTTATGTCTATACCAGGGTAGGAATCGTCCGATGAGCAGCCTCAATGTTTTCGAAACCACGGGCAAGCGGGTCTTGATGTTACGGGAGACGGCCAGGACCATCGCACCCGAGCTGTCGAATTTGATACGCGGCGGGGACGGAACGGTCACCCTCGACCTCTCAGGAATCAATTTAATCACGCCTTCATTCCTTGATGAGGCACTCAAAGTAACCGAGGAATGTTTCACCGATTCTGGGTTGAACTTTTCCTCTTTGATCGTTGCGCCTATCCCGACCGTTTTGTCTTCCAAGTATCTTTCTGTGGCGAAAGCCCACGGCCTCTCGATTCGAGAGACTGAGTCCGGCGACTGGGAATTCATCAAGGGCTGACCAAACAAGGAAGCGAAGCAGTAACTACATGGGGATCTTCAGCGTTTCACTCGAAGTGCAAAGTATGGACAGCGGGAAGTTCGTCGAAGTCGAGGCGATGGTCGACACCGGAGCGTCCTACACGGTTCTCGGCGAGGACCTACTGGAACGATTGGGCATCCGACCGACCGAACGGCAGCAGTTTCAGTTGGGCGACGATAGCTTCGTGGAATACGACATGGGCGAAGCACGGCTGCGACTGGATGGATCGGAAAGGACCACCCCCGTAGTATTCGGGCCAGCTGGCGTCAGCCCTCTGTTGGGGGCAGTGTCATTGCAGGAATTCCGGTTAGCAGTCGACTCGGTGAATGAACGCCTTGTCCCGATTCCACCGATCCGCGCCCGCCTCTTCTAGGGTAGCTCCACGAAGTCGACGCCATAACCGGGACCAAATTAGATGGGCAGGTTAAAAGTCCAGATTATGGTTGCAAACACACCAGTAGGCGATGCCGTTCCTGTCGAAGCAACGGTCGAGACTGGACTGACCAACAGCATCCTTCCCCGGGACTGTCCTATGACGCTGGAGTCTATCCGGTTAATGAGCAGGCGGCGCCCGTGCCGCTGATATTGAAGTCGATACTTGGGGCGGCTTTTTGTTAGAGCGCGAGACCGCCGCCGCGGTCAAAGTCCTCCTGGCCAAGCTCGGCCTCGACGGTCATGACCGGGGCGTGAAGGTGATTGCCCGGGCGATGCGGGACGCCGGGATGGAAGTGGTGTACATGGGTATGCGGGTCACGCCGGACCAAGTGGCCCAGACCGCATTGCAAGAGGACGTGGACGTGGTGGGCATCAGCATATTGTCCGGGGCCCATATGCGGCTAGTGCCCAGGCTGGCCAAGGCCTTGGAGGACCGCGGCCTGCTGGACGAGGTCTTGCTGTTGGTCGGCGGCACCATCCCCGAAGACGACGTGGAACCGCTTCAGGAATTGGGCGTTAAGGGCGTCTTTCCGGTAGGAAGCTTCACTTCGGAGATGACCGAATTCATCACGCGTAACGTAACGAGGGGCAGGTCGGCGCCGGCGGGGTAACGCCGCAGCCTGCCGCGCCGCTAATCTCCCGGAATTCAGGCACATGAACTGGCCGCCTCAATACCGCCAAGAGTACCTGCCCCCTGAGGGTCAGGAACACTGGTCTCCGGACCTGGAGACCATGCCGCCGGAGCAACGGGACGAAATTATCCTGCAAAAGCTGCGCCGGCAGGTAAGCTACGCCTACGCCCATTCCGGGTTCTACCGGGAATTCTACGCAGACTCTCCGGTCGATCCCATGGACCTGAACAGCCTCGCGGAGTTTGCCCAACTCCCAATTCTTACTAAAGAAGACGTCCGGGGGGAACAGGAACAATACCCGCCCTACGGCCGGTTTTTGTGCATTCCGCCGGAGCAGGTGTTCCGTATTCACGGCACTTCCGGTACCACCGGGCGCCCCACGGTGTTTGGCATCGGACGGGACGATTGGGACCGCATCGCCGAGGCCCACGCCCGAATTCTATGGGCGGCGGGCCTCCGTCCCGGCGACACCCTAATGATTGCAGCGGTCTTCAGCCTATACGTCGGGAGCTGGGGCGCTTTGGTGGGCGCCGAACGGCTGGGGGCCACCTCGTTTCCTTTCGGCGGCGGTGCGCCGGGACAGACCGAACGTGCCGCCGAGTGGGCCGCCATGGTCAAGCCCACAGCCCTTTATGCCACACCGTCGTACGCTCTCTACCTCGCGGAGACCGCCCGTCGCATGGGGTTGGACCCAAAGGAAGACTTCGCCTTCCGCTTCATGCACTTTTCCGGTGAGCCCGGGGCCAGCGTTCCGGGCACCCGGCGCCTCATAGAAGAGACTTACGGTTGCTACGTAGTAGACCAAGGCAGCATGGCCGAAATGACGCCGTGGATGAGTAATGCCGGGTGCCGGCACTTGGACGCCGGGATGCACCTGTGGCAGGACGTGGTATACACCGAGCTGGTGGACCCGCTGTCCAAACAACCGCTTCCCTTGGGCGAAGAGGGAGTTCCGGTATACTCCCACACCGAACGAACCTCCCAGCCGATGCTCCGGTATTGGTCGGGCGATATTGCCCGTTGGAGCATGATCGACTGCCCCTGCGGCCGCACCTATCCGACGCTAACCCGGGGTATTTACGGCCGGGTGGACGACATGATTATCGTTCGGGGTCAGAACGTCTTTCCATCGCGGATTGAAGACGTGTTGCGCGGCCTGCCGGGGTTCGGCGGCGAGTTCCGGCTGCTCTTGGAACGGGAAACCGGCCAGTTGGACCGCCTCACCGTACAGACCGAGGTGGCGCCGGACCGGTTTGTCGGCCAAGAGTTCGACCCCGAGGCAATGGAACCACTGCGAGAGCAAATCGCCGACGCCCTGAGGCGGGCGATCGGGGTGGGCCTAACGGTGCAATTGAAACCGGCCGGCGAGTTTGAGCGTACACAGTTCAAAGCCCGACGCGTAATCGACCGGCGAACGCCAGAATGACCGCAGGAAGGACCGGCTACACCACCCTGAATCACGCTTTGGGGGAGACCATCGATATTCTCCGGGCCACGGTGAGGCAGTTCACCTCCCGGGAAATCGCTCCCCGGGCAGAGGAGATAGACCAGACCAACGAGTTTCCCCGCGACCTTTGGCCTCGATTGGGGGACCTGGGCCTGTTGGGAATGACCGTCTCCCCGGAATACGGCGGACCCGGTCTGGGTTACTTGGCGCACACGGTGGTCATGGAGGAGATTTCCCGGGGCTCAGCCAGCGTGGGCCTGAGCTACGGCGCCCATTCCAACCTGTGCGTCAACCAGATCTTCCGCAACGGCAGCGACGACCAACGCCGCCGCTATCTGCCTAAACTGATCAGCGGAGAACACGTGGGAGCCTTGGCAATGAGTGAACCCGAAGCCGGGTCCGACGTGGTCGGTATGCAACTCCGCGCCCGGAGGCAAGGCGACCGCTATATCCTCGACGGCAGCAAGATGTGGATTACCAACGGTCCCGACGCCGATACCTTGGTGGTCTACGCCAAGACCGATCCCGAGGCCGGCTCCCGGGGCATCACGGCATTTCTGATCGAAAAGGACTTCGCCGGCTTCCACTCTGCCCCGAAACTAGACAAGCTGGGTATGCGGGGCTCCAACACCAGCGAATTGGTTTTTCAGGACTGTGAGGTCCCCGGGGAAAACGTGTTGGGCCAAGAAGGTCGGGGTGTAGCGGTCCTGATGAGCGGCTTGGACTACGAACGCTTGGTACTGTCGGGCGGACCCCTCGGCATCATGCGCTCTTGCTTGGATACCGTGACGCCCTACGTCCATCAGCGGGAGCAGTTCGGCCAGCCCATCGGCGAATTCCAGCTAATCCAAGCGAAGCTGGCCGACATGTACACCGCTTTTTCGGCTTGCCAGGCCTACGTGTATGCCGTCGCCCGGGCTGCGGACTCGGGAGACATCAGTCGCAAAGACGCCGCCGGTTGTTTGCTCTTCGCCGCCGAACGGGCCACCCAAGTAGCCCTGCAAGCGGTGCAGACCTTGGGCGGTAACGGATACATCAACGAATTTCCTGTGGCCCGGCTGTTGCGGGACGCCAAGCTGTACGAGATAGGCGCCGGCACCAGTGAGATACGACGCATTCTGATTGGCCGGGAACTCTTTCGGGAGTCGGGGTAACCATCGCCTATGAAACTCTTGGCTTTCATCTGGCTATCACTGGTATTGGTGCTGGGACTGACAGCTTGTTCTCCCGGAGAGCCGCCCACACCGGTACCACCGGCGCCCTCCCCCGCAACGCCTCGGGTAACCGTAACCGTAGCAGCGACGCCGGCGCCCCCTCCCACACCGGGTCCGTCGAGCACCCCGGAGCCCTCGGTAACCGCGGCGGCGACGCCGGAGCCAGCTTCCGCCGACATGAATAAAGAGCCGGAAGACGACCAGACTGAAATGAGAGTCCTGCCCGACGACCCCACTGAGTTGATGTTGGCTACTCTCCACCAGCCCTTGGCCGGGGTCGCCCGGAAGATGGCCAACTCCGGCAATAAGGCCTATATTCCGGTCTTGGTGGAGTTCTTGCGGTTCCAGACCGATGACGAGACGATCAACACCTTAGTGTCGTTCATCTCCCGAATCAAGGACAACGTCGGTCCTGATGAGGTCATGATATTCCCCCCGGAACAGCGGCGGTGGAGTTGGTGGATCGGGTGGTTGGGACGGCACCCCGAAGTGCGGGCGCCAGACGGTTACGCCGGCTGGAAAGGGAAGCTTTTCAGCGTTATCGATCCGGGCATAGGCGCTTTCATGTATGACGGCGTAAAGTCGGATTTGCGAATCGAGGAAATAGTTTGGGGCGGGGTAGCCAAAGATGGAATACCCGACTTGCGGAACCCGCCCGCGGTGCCAGCGGCGGCGGCCAGCTTTCTGAACCCCGACGACCGGGTCTTCGGCCTGTCGATAAATGGCGAGCACCGCGCCTACCCGTTGCGCATCCTCAACCCTCACGAAATGGCAAACGATTCTTTAGGAGGCGTCGCCTTCGCCTTGGCCTATTGAACCCTCTGCGGTTCCGGAATCGTGTATTCCGCAGAGGTCGACGGCGAGGTAACCGAGTTCGGCACCTCCGGCCTCCTTTACCGTAGCAATAAGCTGATGTACGACCGCCGGACCCAGACCCTTTGGCACCAATTCCGGGGCGAACCGGTGTTGGGTCCGCTGGCCGGCAGCGGCATCAAGTTGAAAGTGCTCCCCATGACCCTCACCACTTGGGAGAATTGGTTGGCGGCCCATCCCGACACCACCGTGCTTAGCAACAACACCGGTGTCTATCCCGCCGAGTCTTACCGCCCGGAAAATCATAGTAGTTCCGTCTATTTCGATTATCGAAACCGCGAAGGCGTCATGTTCCCAGTGCCGGCGTTGGACGGGCGGTTAGCCGTGAAAGACCAAGTGTTCGGTCTGATCGTCGATGGTTCCGCCAAGGCTTATCCGGCCGCCGCCTTGGTGGAGTCACCCGTGCTGCAAGACACGGTAGGCGGGCGCTCCGTAGTCATAGTAACCGCGAACGGCGGCGGCTCCCGGGCTTATTCCGCCGGGAGTCATATTTTCCAGGACACCCTCGATTTCCTGGAAAGCGACGGGACCGTCCTACTGGACGAGTCAGGGGCCGAATGGCTGGTGCTGGAAGACGCATTGGTGAACGCCGTTGACGGCTCTCAAAGATTGGAACGCCTGCCAAGCCGGGACGCGTACTGGTTTGGTTGGCATTCCTTCTATCCGGAAGCCGAGTTGTTCGCCCCGTAACGCTGATCCCCCGTCATCTCCCCGGAGTGTCACATCGGACCAACCAGACCGAAGTATCAAAGCCGGAAATTCTTGGTTGTAAACCGATTGACGGGATTTTGAAATAAAGCTTAAAGTAATATCACGCTTTGGCTGGGAGTGGTGGAGGAAAGGGCGAACATGCGGACCTCGGCGTATTTGCCAATTCTGGTAACGGTCGCCCTCTTGGTTGCGGTTACCGGGCTCGTCTCCAGCCATTCGCCCGCGTTGGCCAACGACGACCACGGCGATACCCGTCTTACCGCCACCCGGATCAACGTCGGCTCGCTGGCAGTCGCCGGCAACATCGGTGACAGCAGCCGCCCAATCGACGTCGACTTCTTTTCCTTTTCTACGCAACGAGGGGCCAGCTACTCGGTCGTGGTTGACGCCGTCTCGGTAGAAAAGGTCAGCGTATCCGTTACCATCTCCAACAACCGCTTTCCGGGCCTATTCTTGCGTTCCACTTCGGGAGCCTTGACGACAGTTGATTGGGTGGCGCCGAGCAGCGACACCTATTACGTGGAGGTGGCCGGCCTCATTGACTCGAGCGACGCCAGCGCGCTCCTCGGCGACTACACCCTGAAAGTCTCCGAAGACGCCACCAACATCGACCTGCACAGCGACATCACCAATGGCGCCGAACCCATCATCACGGAAAATACCTACCAGGGTTCCATCAGCCCCTGGTACGCTCAGCCCGGGTCCTACCAATCTGTTTCCGGCACGACCGACGTGGACTACTTCTCCTTCGACGCCGCCCGCGGGGTCCGATATACCGTGGATATCGAACTGGAAACATCCGACGGGGTGGCCGTCAGCATCCTCGACTCCGGCGACAATGTCCAGGAATCAGCTGAAGGAGCCACTTCGCTTTCTTGGATCGCGCCCGACACGGCGGGCTACTTTATCTCCGTTACCGGTACCGAACAGGTGCGCGACTCGTGGGGAACTTATGCGCTCACCCTGCTGGCCGACACCACCCTGCAAGACCACCACTCACAGAGTTGGGACACCGCCACTCCGGCTAGCTTCGGTAACGCCCACCAAGGGTCGATAAGCCCCGCCACCGACTCCGACTACTTCTCCTTCCAAGCCCGGCGAGGCGTCGTATACACCTTGAGCGCCGAATTGGGAACGGCGGAAGAGGTTAAGATTGCTATTCTGGACCGCGACCTCAATGTCCTGGCCAGCAACGGCGGCACCGGGAGCAACCTGATATGGCCGGCGCCATTCGAAGGAAAACTCGTCGCTGCAGTATCCGCCTCCACTCAGGTACCGGACGTTCTTGGCACCTACTCGCTGACGATCGCGGCAGACCCGCAATTGGAAGACCGCTACGGGGAATCAGCCAACCGAAGTCTGCCGATCAGCTTCGGTACTCTCTACCAAGGGGCCATCAGCCCCATTGATGACCAAGACTTCTTTTCCTTCTCCGCCGAACGCGGCGTCGTGTACCAGTTTATGTTGACCTACGGCACCGCGGACGCCGTTAGCCTGTCGGTCAACAGCCTAAATGGCAGTCCCGCCGACGCCGCCCGGAATTTCGGCGAAGCCGCCGAACTGCGGTGGACGGCAGACTCCGATGAGGACTACTACGCGGAAGTAACGGCCTCGCATAGGGTTGAAAACAAGACCGGCACCTATTCGCTGCAGGTCTTCCGGGACCGCACACTACAGGACCGGCACGGCGACGATTTGTCGAAGGCCACGCGGCTTGGCATCGGCAACGTCACCAAGGGAGCGATCAGTCCGCCGGGTGACTACGACTATTTCTACTTCCAGGCCCAAAAAGGGGTTACTTATACCGTCAACGCGCAGTTCGATTCCATTGGCGCGTTGCGGTTCACTGTGGAAAACAGCGCGGCCGGGTTCTCGGCGTCCAACTACGACTTGGAAACGTCGTTAGACTGGACCGCTCCGGTAAGCGGCGGCTACGTGTTGTCCGTCTCCGCGGCGAATGAGATATCCAGCCCCACGGGTACGTACGTGATGATCGTGGCTCCCAAGAGGGAGACTGGTCCCGACCCGGTCCCGGACCCAAACGCGATACCGGTAATAGCCCCCGATGAGACCGCGCTGACGATCGGCGTCAGGTCCGCCGTTCCAGGTAGAACGGTGCAGGTGCCGCTAACGCTTAGCAACGCCCAAGACGTAACCAGCTTGAGTTTCCACCTGAACTATGATCCCAATGTTTTGGAAATCGCCAACGTGTGGCAGGGGCCACATCTCCCGGCGAACTCCTGGAGCCACAGCAACGATGTCCCCGGAGTGTTGCGCTCCCTGTACGCGGTACCGGAGCCACTAGCCAATGCGGACCCGGTGGCCGTCGTGGAATTTCACGTGGCCGCCACCGATGCCACAGTAACTCAGCTAACACTTTCGGACGTCCTTTCCAGCCATCTATCAACAGATCCTGTGGAAGTCAAACTAGGGGGCGCAGACCTGGCCATCGGTCAGCGTATGCTGGGCGACGGCGATGGTGACGGGCAGATCCGGGCCTTGGATGCCTTCATCGCGTTGCGGGAGACAACCAACACCGGCGAACAAGACCTGTCATTGGACGTCGATAGCGACGGCTCCGTTACCGTGGACGACGTTTACCTCATCCTGTCTATGGCACGGCCCTTTTAGAGGTTGGTGAATGCGCTGGTACGCTAACGTAGCGCTGGTCGCGCTGAGTTCCCATTGGAAATGGCTGCTTGCGGCTTTGGTTGTCGTGGGCGCCACCGTGGGTATCCTGTTCGGGACCGGCGTCATCGGCGGAGGAGAACCCGAACAACTGACACGCCTGGTACCGCCCCCGACAACCTCCGCAGCGCCATCCGCGACACCGGCGCCGACCCCGCCCTCGACACCGGTACCGACTCCGGTCCCCACGCCCATACCTACGATCAGACCCACAGCGGCGCCGACCCCGACGCTTGCTCCGACAGCGCCCCCCAATCCGCAGCCAACGAGTACGCTTCCCCCTACTCCTGAGCCGACTGCCACGTCGGCGCCGGTCGCCACGCCGGCGCCGACCGCCACCCGGGAGCCGGAACCCACGGCCACACCCAGCCCGCCTAGCGTGTTGACCATAGAGGTGCTGGCGGTTGGGGCCAAGAACGTTGGCAGCCTGGAGTTCGTGCTGGTCTACGACCCTACCGTATTGTCGCTGTCGAGCATTCTGCCCGGCCCATTGACGGCCGGCGTCTTCATCAACAGCATCACATCGACCCCCGGCCTAATTTGGGCCAGCTTCTTGGAACCCGAAGGGATCGAAGGCGATGGCCCCCTGACGATATTGACGTTTGACCGCTTGCAGCAGACCGACGGTCCGGTCCCGGTGACGCTGCAGTCGGTGGCTGCCCATGACGCGGACACGTTGCTGGAGATTCTCACCGAATCTGAGGCCGGCAGCGTGGGACTCTACGACTTCGTTTCCCCAGTATTGACCTTCCGCTAGACCGCGCGGCTACCCACCACCTGATTTGTCGCCTAGAATAGGACGGCTGGCATTCGCGCCAAATAATCAGGAGGTGGACCCATGCCTAGTCTTACCCTTGCTGAAGCGGAAGTCATATTGGCTGCCGCCAAGGCCAAAGTCCTGGAATTGGGGGCCAACATGAGTATTTCGGTGGTGGACCCCCGCGGCGACCTCATCACCATGATGCGGACCGATGGCGCTTCCTGGCGCACGCCTCCCATTTCCCGGGCCAAGGCCGTGGCCTCTTCGTGTTTCGGCCGGGCCAGCGGCGAGCTAACCGAAAACGCCTTGGCTCCGGTGTTCCGCGGCCTGATGGCTATGGAAGGCGGGCACATGATCCCCGGTCAAGGCGCCTTGCCGGTCTACCGGAACGGAGAGTTGGTCGGCGCCGTAGGTGGGAGCGGCGGCACGGCCCAAGAAGACGAGGACTCGGCCCTCGCCGGCATCGAAGCGGCAGGGCTCTCGGCGACGCCCTAACCGCAACGGTTACCGTATCAATTGGTCTTCCCACCGGAAGGGAGGGTCAGTAGCACCCTCCCCTCCGGTAACGGGGTCTGGGTGAGGACCAACTGGACTGTTCATGAGCGGTCGACCGAGGCGGTCGATTGCGGCCGCTCCGAAAACTGTAGTCTCTAGAGTGTGAGGTATACCTGGAAACCGGGGCGATTGGAAGGCAAGCTGAGGGTGGACGTGGAGGGCAACCTGCCCATCAATCAGGACTTGGACACCATCTCGAAACTCACCGCCTAGGGGATTCCCGCAGAGAGCGCAGGATTTTCGTGCGATGGTGGCGACCCAAAGTTCCATCTGCCTAACTGCCCCCCAACAAAGCGCGATAAACCACAACGCCCAGTGGCAGGCTGCCTCATACCGGGTGTTGAGCCACACCACGGTATGAAAATACTGTTTAGTTATAGTGCGTTACCGGTTTAGCCACTTCCTGGTGTACCAGATGACTACATACAGCATTAGGGAATTCAAAACCAAGGCCAGTAAAATACTCAGAGATCTCGACCACGGCAGAGAGGTAATCATTACCCAACGCGGGAAGCCATGCGGCAAGCTCACCTCAATCCAGCCTTCCACAGAGGGAAAGCCTTCGCTTGGAACTCTGCGAGGCGCCTTTGCCAGCCTTCCCGATGCAAACTAGGAAGGCTTCCTGGGCAACAAGGGACTTTGGGCAACCGCGGCTCCTGTCGTCTGAAGAACGACATTGCACCAGAAATGGGCCGGTCGTAGTAGTCAGGCCCCGATCAGGGTTCGTCGCCCGCGTACCTAGCGTCCTCTTTTTTGGCCTCGCCGCGTTCCCGCCAAGCGAATCGTTCGCTGTAGGGGTTGGATTTTCCTTCCACGGCGTCGGCTACCAGCCGGCCCAGGGCGGGGGTGAACTTGAAGGCGTGCCCGCTGCCGCCGGTTGCGACCACCAACCCCTCCAGTTCCGGGTCCCGGCCTATGAGGAAATCCCCGTCCCAGGTATCACAGTAGATGCACATCTTGCTGTCGGCCAAGGGTTCGTTGGCCAATTCAGGGTAAGACCGGGACAGGAATTCCCGCACCTGGGCTTCGTCCCCCGGTTGCAACACCCGTGGCGCATCCGACGGGACCGGATGTCCCGGTCCGTGGTTGGACACTTTCACCACGCCCTCGGCGTTGGCCGGAAAACCGTACCAACCCGACCGGGGAAGGTCGGCTCCCCAAGGCGGAAAGTGCGGGCCCCGGAACCGCTCTGGATCGGGCGGGCGAAAATAATAGATGGGCTGGCCTACCAGCGACATGAAGCCTTGCAATTCGGGCAGCAACACCGGAGTCCACACCCCCGCAGCCACCACCACCTGATCGGCGCGCACTTCGGCGCCGCCGGCGTCGGACACCCCGACGGCCCGCCCGCCATCCCGCAACACCGATGCCGCCGTAAACCCGGTGCGGATGGTTACACCGGAAGCGGCGGCATCCCCGGCCAAGTACGACGTCGCCGCGGCCGCCTCGGCCCAACCGGCCCGGGGATTCAGGTAACCGTCAACGTAGTGCTCGGCGTTCCAGCCTGGGAAGCGCCGGGCAATCGACCCCGGTTCCAGGCGTTGCAACGCCCAGCCTTCTCCCGTCAGAGTTTCGTAGGAGTCCCGTTCGAAGCCCCCTTGGTCCAACGAATGGCTGGAGAGCAGCAGGAAACCATCCTCGTGATAGACCTCGCGTCCCCACCGGTCGTTCCACCGGCGCCAACCCTCAATGGCCTCAGCGGCAAGGAGGCTATAGAGCCGGTCGGCGCCATAGTCCATCCGCACCATTTTGCTGATGTCGTTGGAGGCCGCGACAGGATGGGGCACCGGTCCGGGATCGACAACCGTAACCTCATAATTGCGTTGCCGTAAAGTCAAGGCGCCGGAGAGTCCGAAAATTCCGGCGCCTACTATTACCACGGAAGTGCCGGCTGCCGCCATGACTACGAGGCGTCCTTGATCAGGGACCGCAATTGGTCCACGCTAAGGTCGCCCCAATGTAGCTCGCCGGCGATCCCGTAGGTCGGCGTTCCGGTGATCCCCAGATCCCGGGCCGCTTGGTATTCCTCCCATACCTGGGGCCGGTAATGACCCAACTCCAATCGAGGGCCCATCTCGGCCCAGTCCAGTCCGCTCGGTTCGGCCAGATCCCGGATGACCTCAATCCGGCCCAGATCGGCGCCATCCTCCCAGAAGGCCGCCGCCGCCACATGGTGGAACCGGCCGTCGAGGCCCTGCTCCTTGGCGTAGAGTGTGGCCTCGTGAACCAATACGGTGTTCGGCAACCAACGGGGCCGCCGCATGGTAAGCCCAACTCCCCGGGCCCGTTCCCGCATAGCGGGGTTGAGGTCCGTTTCGGTCTCGCCGTCGAACAAACGGCGCGGTTCGCCTTCCGCGGGACGGTCGGGGCCCAACAGGTAGGGCTGGCGATCGATGCTAAAAGTCAGTTCCTTGGCCAATATGTCGAGCCTACCCTGGCCGACGTAGCAGAACGGTCAAGTGTAGTCTTGCCAAATGGTAACTTCCAAAGCCATAGCTCACCTTTCACAATTTCCGATGGTTCCAAGATTCCCGGACCGGGGCCTATAAGCGTATGGCTGCTAGTCGGCGGCGCTGGGGGCGGCGCTCCGGGCGAAAGCGGCTTTCAGGGCATTGTGCGCCTCGGCCATCGCCTCGCCGCCTCCGTCGATCACGCCCACCATGCCAAAGAAGCCGTGGATCATGCCGTCGTAACGGCTGATGGCGGTCTCGACTCCGGCTTCCAGCAAGCGCTGGCCGTAGGCCTCGCCTTCGTCCCGCAATGGGTCAAACTCGGCGGTTAGCACCAGCGCCGGAGGCTGCCCGGCGACGCTTTGTGCCTGTAGAGGCGCGGCGTAGGGGTTGGCGGCATCGGCGTCGTTGGCCAAGTATTGGTCCCAGTACCAGCGCATCCCGTCTTGGGTCAGCATATAGCCTTCAGCGTTATCGGCGTAGGAGACCGTGTGGAAACTGCGGTCGGTCACCGGGTAGACCAAGAGTTGGAAGGCGATTTCCGGCCCGTTCCGGTCGGCTGCCATCAGCGAAATAGCCGCCGCCAGGTTGCCGCCGGCACTGTCGCCGCCCACGGCCAAGCGGGAGGGGTCGGCGTTTATCGAGTGGGCATTCTCGACGGCCCAAACGGTGGCGGCGTAGCAGTCTTCGGCCGGGCCGGGGAATTTGGTCTCCGGCGCGAGCCGGTAGTCCACCGAAACGACGACGCAACCGGCGCCGGAACAAAGGTGCCTGGCCGAGGCGTCGGCCGACTCCAGGTCGCCGATCACCCAACCGCCGCCGTGGTACCAGGCCAGGATTGGGAAGGGGCCCGGTCCACTGGGCGTGTAAATGCGCACCGGAACGTCGCCTTCGGGCCCGGGGATGGACCGGTCCTCCACGCTGGCGACTTCAGGGCCGGTCGGCCGGGGCCGGGCCCGGGCGTTTTCCCTGGCTTCTTGAGGGGTAACGGTATGATTGGGGGGTAAGCCGAGGGCGTTTACTTGGTCTATGACTGCTTGCGCTTGCGGATGTAACGGCATGATCGTCCTCCGATTCCAGACCGGGGCCGCAGTGACGCCCGACCTGTTGATGATGGGGTCGCGCCTAATCCTAACGGCACGGTCCAGTTATGGCAATTGGGTTAGTTGGGGGTCCAAGCCAAGCCCCGCACCTCGGTGAACTCCCGTCGCAGCTTGACCCACCAGTCGCCGCCGTCGGCAGTGGCGTAAATCTGGCCGTAGTGGCTGCTGGTCAAAATCAGGTCAGGATCGGCGGAGTGGGTGGCGAAGGCCCACATTGGAGTGTTGGGCTCCACCGGCAACGTGATCATCTCCCAGGTCTTGCCCCGGTCGGTGGACCGCTGGATGTTTCCGGTTACGCCGAAAGGAGAATCTCCGGTAGCTACGAACACGGTGTTGGGGTCGTCCTGCTTCAGCGTTATTTCCCGGCAATAACGGAGGGAGAAACTGGAACGCACGTCCAACCCCTGCCAGCTCTCGCCGGTGTCGGTGCTGACGAATACCTCCCCGGGTGTGCTGGTGAAGACCGTCGTCGGGTCGCCGGGGCTGACCACCATTCCGTGAATATCCGGGTCGTTGATGCCGCCGTTGATCCGCGACCAGGTGTCGCCGCCGTCCAGGCTGCGCCGGACTCCGTCCACCTCCACCCCGGCCCAGACCACGTTGTGGTCGGTGGGGTCGACCTCGAGAGCGGTCACCCTGGGGACGCGGACGTTGGGGCATTGCTCGGCCATGTCGACGTCGAGCTGCTTCCATTCACGTCCGCCATCCTTGGAGCGAAAGAGGGCCGAGGGACCGGTGCCAGCGAATACGATGTCGGGGTCCGTCGGGTCTACCGCGATATTCCAGACCTGCCGGGCGTCCATGGGAGATTCCAGGTGTTCGAACTTTTTGCCCCGGTCCGCGCTGCGAAAGATTCCCTCGTCGGTGCCAACGTAGACCACGGCGGGGTCGGTGGGGTCAACGGTCACGTTGTAGACCCTGGTGTCGCCCCAGATGCCGCCGGCGCGAGCCCAAGCGCCGCCGCCGTCCGGGCTGACCCAAAGTCCGGCCCCAATCGTGCCTACCAGAATGGTTATGTCCTTGGCCATCTCTGTCCCTCCCGGGTCAATTTTGGTTATCTGCCGTTGGTGTCAGGCCCGGTTGCTTCATGCCTGATTCGGACTTGTTATTCTTCCTCCTCCTCGTCCGCTTCCTCAAAGAAGCTCATCTGCTCGGTGAAAGCGTCGACCAAACCACTTTGGAGAAAACGGGTCGTGGGCGAGTCCAATTCTTCCCCGTTGATGCTTAGCACGAGGTCGTCGTCGATTTGAGCAAGCTCTACGTTAACTTGCAACCGTCCGGCCTGTTTCCAGGACAGCGTTACCGACACCGCCGGAAACGCCACTTCCTCGTCCTCATCTCCATCTTCGTCCTCAATGTCTTCGTACTCGACTTCGTCGTCCTCATCGTCATCGTCTTCATCCCAATCGTCAAGGTCGTCCACCTCCGGCAAATGCCACCGGAAGGTGGTCTCTACGACGCCCTCGCCATCCAGTAGGTTGTCGTTCATGTAGGCCAGGAGTTCCTCTATTCGCAGGGACGCAGCTTGGTCGGCCAACGTTTGCCGGTCGACGACCATCTCGGCGTCCTGCTCTTCCAGTTTCCGGAGAAGCCAACCGCCGTCACGAGTGAGGTCCCCCTTTATTCTCTCGATACTTTCGCGCCAAGCCCGCGAACCGGGCAACTGGCCCGCATTGCCGGAGTTGGACGATTGGCGCCGCCGCGTCCTCACTGGTCTGCGCTCCCTTGTCGAGTTTTCGTTCTCTAGGTACGAAACGTGGCGAAGCACTTGTTGGAGGTGAAGACGTGAGACTCTACGAAGTCGATGATCTCGGGTGTGGCTTTGAGCTCGGCCATCGCGCCTAGCATACAGGCCCAATTGAGCAGTTCGTGTTGGCCAGAAGCCTCCATCTCGGCGGTGGTCCGGCGGCCCCAGGCTTCGTAGTTGCCCTTCTTGAGCTCTTCGAACAACACCCGGTCGGCCGGCGTATCGGGCCAGAGGTAGTTATTCTTGGCCGTCAGGAAACCGTGAGACCAACTGGACGACGCGATTATCGCCACCCGGTAGGGACTATCTTTCAAGACCCGGCCCAAGGCCGCTCCAACCTGCATACAACGCTTCGGGGTGGGGCCCGGCGGGTCGGGGTCGAGGGTCTGTCCGTCCGGCGCCTTGTAGGGAAGAATGCCTCCCCGGTTGCTGATCACCTTGCTGCCATAGCAGTTGACTGCGATGGGCACCACTGGTACGTCAAAGCCCTCGCGGTCGTAGTCCAAGTAGAGCAGGGTGTTGATGAAAGCGTGGGCCAGGCCGGGTTCGTGTAACGGCCGGTAGGCGTAGGCGATGTCGATCCCGGAGTCGATCAGACCGCTGGCCAGGTACCGGGCCGCCTCGGGATGGCCACGGTACTTGAAGGCAGTCTCGGCAGGTTCCCCCCAAACGTTGGGCCGGGCCGAGCCGTCACCCCGATCGAAGGGCAACGATTCCACTTGGTCATAGGCCATTATGCAGAAGGGAGGGATGATGTCCTCGCGGAAGTTTTCGTATTGATCGTCGCCGAAGATAACGACGAAGTCTGGGGCGAAGTCCAAGACCGCCCGCCTGACGCGGCGGAAGCCGGCTACCAGCCGCTGGCGATGGATTCCGGCCGAAGCCAGTCCTTCATCGTTGCCGTACTCCAGGCGCATCGCTTCCGGCCAATTCAAAGGGTCTTTCAACTCATCGGGCAGCCGGTCGTCGTGGTTCAGGGTAACGTTGATGGGGAATCCCCTGTCCTCGTCGGGCGTAATCAGGGGTGGGTAGTGGGTACAGCCAGCGCCCATGATCTCGGCCATAGTGAGCCTCCCTAGGTCGCGGGTAAAACCAAATTCGAGCGGCCCAGGCGTTGCGCCTGGGCCGCTGGTTTGCGGGATGGCGGACCCTTATCGCTGCTTGGCAGTGTTGGGCGGGTTCTTGAGGTAGTCTTCGGCGAATTTCCGCCCTAACTCGCGAATCAGCTTGATGTCTTCCTCAGGCGTGGCGGCGGGCGGTTGGTAGACCACCGTGTCGTTGGAGTAGGTCGGCACCAAGCGGTTTTCCTCCCGGACCACTCCGGCCGGATCTCGTCCTTCCTGTACCGCCGTGATGCCGCGCCTCACATGCCGCCGGAACATGGTGACGCCACGGTCGGAGGCCCCCAGGTGCTCCAGACCGTGAACCGCGATGGAACGCTGGGTGACTTGCGCCTCGTAATCGGTTGGCTGACGCTGTTGTTCCCCAAAGTCGTCGGAAACCGGCAGCTGGGCGGGAAGCATATGGTCCCTGTCCACCCACCAACCCGGGGTTTTCTCCTCGGCGACGCTGATGTGCCGGAACTCCACCAACATGGTATTGGTGTCGTCTTGGGGAACGATCCATCGGCTCATGAACGGGCCGTCGAATTCGTGGACTTCTTTCCCGTCTTCCCAGACCGGCGCCACCTGTTGCAGGTTGGGCATCAGGTTTTCCACCATGCGTATCCAGATGTTGTCTCCCACGCGGCGCATACCCACGTAGAACATACCGCCCGGGGTCTCAACGAACTCCAACTCCGGGACCTGACCGAACTCGTCGGTGAATTGGGACCCGCTGACGATGGTGTGGAGGAAGGAGGTGTGCACCGGGTCCATCGCGTTTTCGACGATCTGGAGCCAGTTGCAAGGGTAGTGATAGCGTTTCCCCGGGATCAACCGGTAGCCCTCCCGCTCGAAGCTATCCAGCTTGGGGAACTCCGGCATTTCTTCCGGTGGTCCCATGTAGGCGAAGACGGTGTCGTTGTACTCGTGTACCGGATAGGCGCCGTGGCACAGCCGGTCCTTGAAAGTGCTGCCCGCCGGTTCTCCCGGCGTCTCCAGGATCGTGCCGTCGACGTCGAACAGCCAACCATGGTAGCAACACCGTATCCCCTTCTGCGAGACCAGTCCGAATTCCAGGGAGGTACCCCGGTGCGGGCAGTGCAGTTCCAAGACTCCCACGTCACCGCTGAAGTCACGGAAAACAACCAGGTCCTCGCCCAAAACTCGCACCCGCAGCGGAACGTCGGTCAATTCGTCGGCGAAGGCCACCGGCTGCCAGAAGCGGCGCATGTATTCGCCTCCTGGTGTGCCGGGCCCGACGTGCGTCAGCAGTTCATCCTCTTGGGGCACTTCCCGGTGGTAGTAAGCGCCGTATTTGGTTGACAGGAACGGGGCTCTAGTAGTCATGTCGCTCCTCCGTCGATTAGTCTTACCGTCCCACGGGCTCAGAATAGAAAATATCAGTTTTGCCCAGGATTATAGATATGCGACCCTGTACGGTCAACTTTGGCGCCGTTCGGCAAAACTGCTGTTTGGGGCGCTTCAGGAGCCGGCAATTTCCTCGATGCGGCGCATCAGGTCAATGACTTGGGGCATGGCCGGTCCGTACCGGTCGGCGTCGTCTACTCCGTAGCCCTTGTGATAGGCGGAACGAAAGCTGGAAAAGGGACTGCCGGCCCCGGTAACCGAGGGCGCAGCTTGGTCCCACTCGCCGCCGTGGATCAGGTCCGGCATGGCATCAGGGTCGCGGAAGACGTTCATCGGATCGCCGCCGTCTTCGACGATCCTGATCTGCTCTTCGAACTGCCGCCGCATGAACACGATGGGCAGATCGGTCCGGCCCAGGTGCTCTTGGGTCCGGTCCACGATTTCTCCCTGGGAAATCCAGGCGTGAGCGTCTTGGGCCAACACGAAGTCCAGCACCGGGCGGCCGTCTTCGTCGTAGAGGGGAACGTCGTAATAAGGTATCGTTTCCTGGGCTGTTACCGCTACGCCGTCGGGCGCCAGGTAGCAGCCGTAGTTGATATGGTAAGTATGGGTGTCGTCGGTGGGCACTCGAATCTGGAACTCTTGGCGCACCTGGCCGGGGCCGCCGGTCTGGGTGAAGAATGGGAAGATGACAGACGAATGGCGGGACCTCCGGTCCCGGTCGGCGCCCAGCGCTTCGGAATAGTTAATTCCCTTCTCCATGCCGTAGTGTGTGGCGTGGGCGTAGAGTGACTCGATTCCCCGGGCCATGTCGATCCGGGAATGGAGGGTGTGCAACTGCCCATCAGCGGCCCTCTCCTCCAGCTTGCCCTGCTTTTCCAATACGTATTTGAACAGGTGCCCGTGAAGGTAGGCGCTGTGGGCCGGGTCCCCGGTATTCTCGTGGCACTGGAGCCAGTTGCAGTCCAAGCGGGCGATGCCGATCTGGCGGATCGCATTGGGGATCACGAAAAGGTCCCACGGCGGCAGCAACGGCGCAGGGGTCGGCCCCATGTAGGCCCAGACTAACCCTCCCATTTCCTGGACCGGGTACGAAGTGATCCTGATGCGGTCCTTGAACGGGTCCGACGGCGCTTCCAGCGGGGTGTCGACGCATTGGCCGTTGGGCGCGAACTTCCATCCGTGGTAGCAGCAACGCAGGCCGCCGGCGTCGGGGATGCCGTACTTCAGGTGGGAGAGACGGTGCGGGCATCGCTCGCCCACCAAGCCCACAACCCCGTCGGTGGCCCGAAACAGCACCAAGTCCTCGCCCAATACTCTTACCGGGACTACGTCTTCTTCGATCAATTGGGCTAAGGGCCGCAGGGGAATCCAGTACCGGCGCATCAATTTGCCCATCGGGGTACCCGGCCCGACTCTGGTCAGACGTTCGTTGGCTTCGGCGGTGAGCATGTTGGCCTCCGGGCTCGGTCCTTTCCTGAACAGTCCAGAGTAGTATACTGCCCAGAAACCCGATTTCACTACGCGAAGGACTTTTATGACTCAACCCCAGCGGCCCATCCAAGACTCACTGAACGCCTTCTGCACCGATACAGAGGCGTTTCTTGCCGGGGCGCCCGACGGCCCCCTCGCCGGCCTTAGCTTCGCCGCCAAAGATATCTTCGACGTTGCCGGCCACGTCACGGGCGCGGGCAATCCCGACTGGAAGGCGACCCACGGACCGGCGGAGCGAACGGCCCGGGTTGTGCAGATGCTTGTGGACGCCGGGGCAACGATGGTGGGCAAGACCCACACCGACGAACTCACCCGGGGCATTTTGGGTGAAAACGCTCACTACGGGACTCCGATCAACCCCAAAGCGCCGGGCCGGGTCCCCGGCGGTTCGTCCAGCGGGTCGGTGGCGGCGGTAGCCGGTGGTATGGTGGATTTTGCCCTGGGTTCCGACACCGGCGGTTCGGTGCGCATTCCGGCCAGCTTCTGCGGGCTTTACGGCCTTAGACCCACCCACGGCCGCATCCCGGTGGCGGGGATGTTGGACCAAGCGCCCAGCTACGACACCATAGGTTGGTTCGCCAGGAACGCCGCGACCTTCGCCAGGGTTGGGTCCGTGATCTTCGGGTCCGAGATTATGCCTGGCAATCCCGGCAAATTGACCATCGCTGAAGACGCTTTCGCCGCCGCTGACGTCAACGTTGCCGAGGCCCTCCGCCCGGTGGCCGACCGGATCGCCGCTTCGATCGGAAATTCAACAGTGGTGACCCTCGCCCCGGATGGTCTGGCCCCTTGGGCCGCTCAACAGAACATCCTCCAGTCCCGCGAGGCTTGGCATACGCTCAACGACTGGATCGACCAAGTGAATCCAAGGTTCAGCTATTGGGTCAGTGAGCGCTACTTCTACGCCTCCACAATCACGGACGAACAGGCGCAGAAAGAAACAGCGGTGCGCGACGCGGCGCGGGCTCGTGTGGATGAGGTTCTCGGCGACGGCGGGTTCCTTTGCCTGCCTACCTCTCCGATACCCGCTCCGCCACGAGGGCAGCCGACCTCCCAGCGGCGCGAAGTCCAGGGACGTATCCTCCAACTCACCTGCATGGGCGGCACCACTGGCCGCCCCCAAATTACCATTCCGGTGGCCGAGGTCGAAGGCTTGCCCGTGGGCCTGTCGTTCATGGGCGCTCGGGGTTCCGACGAAGCGCTGATCGGCTTTGCGCTGGAATTGGAACAAACCCTAGCGGGCGAGGCCTAGCGCGGCCCAACGCTACTGTGCCGACAGGTAGACAAACGGTTTCGCGCGGAATTACCATGCCAACGGTGAGTTCGACGGTCTGCTGAGAGTTGTTTTGCCGACCAAGCCCGTGGTCGCCCGTGCCGGACCGGGTGACATCGAACCGGGTAGCACCAATGACAAACGCCAGAGAGGGAAAGTGTCATGGCCCATGAGGTTAACGGGGTAATCGCCAGCGCCAAGGGAGCGCCGGTCAGCGTAACCAAGATAATCGTGCCCGATCCGGGCCCAGGCGAAGCGTTGGTCCGGGTGCAGGCCTGCGGCGTTTGTCACACCGACCTTCACTATCGTGAAGGAGCGATAAACGACGACTTTCCTTTCCTTTTGGGCCACGAAGCCTCGGGGATCGTGGAAAGCGTCGGTGCCGGAGTGGAGAACGTGGCCCCCGGCGACTTCGTCATTATCGCTTGGCGCGCTCCCTGCGGCGCCTGCCGTTCCTGTGTGCGGGGCCGTCCCTGGTACTGTTTCGCCAGCCGCAACGCCTCCCAACCGATGACGTTGGCCGACGGCTCTCCCCTTTCGCCGGCCCTCGGCATTGGGGCGTTTGCCGAACTCACGCTGGTGGACGCCGGGCAAGCAGTCAAGGTATCGGCCGACGCGAGCCCCACTGCGGCCGGGCTGGTTGGTTGCGGCGTCATGGCAGGTTTGGGCGCAGCGGTAAACACCGGCGGCGTGGGACGGGGCGACTCGGTGGCTGTCTTCGGATGCGGCGGGGTGGGTAACGCCGCCATCGCCGGCTCCCGGTTGGCCGGGGCGCACACAATCATCGCCGTAGACATAGACGACCGTAAGCTGGACTGGGCCAGGGATTTTGGGGCCACCCACACCATCAACGCCCGGTCCGCCGACCCGGTGGAGGCCATCCGCGGGCTCACCGGCGGGTATGGGGTCAACGTGGCCATAGAGGCGGTGGGCAACCCGGTGACGTTCGAGCAGGCCTTTTACTCCAGGGACCACGCCGGCACCGTGGTCCTGGTCGGCGTACCCAGTCCCGACATGAAGATAGAATTGCCCTTGCTGGAAGTCTTTGGACGCGGCGGCAGTGTAAAGTCGTCCTGGTATGGTGACTGCCTGCCGACCCGTGACTTCCCGATGTTCATCGACCTATACCTACAAGGCCGCTTGGACTTGGACCGTTTCGTCTCGGGAACAATCGGTATCGGTGACGTAGAGGAAGCCTTCCACATGATGGAACGCGGCGAAGTGCTGCGCTCGGTGGTGGTGTTTTAGCCGGACTCTTTGGCCGCCGGCCCTGGCGCTTCGTCACGAAGCGGCTGTCTTTTGGTGGCGGCCTATGTAGCCGATGATTACTTTCCTCAGGCCGCGGTCCCAATCGAACGCGATGCGGATGGTGCGCCGGGGATCGAGACTGGCCCCTTTGCCGATGTGTTCCCGGAGCCAGACGGTGCGTCCGCCTACCCTGGTTGTGTAGGAGTTTCGGTAGGTAGTCATCGTGGTATCGTGCTGGCTGGTCTTGTACCACATCTCGCTGGCAAGGCGGCAAGAGCCGTCCAAGTCGGGGGTCTTCGTTGCGCCGGTACGGGAATCGTAATAGCTGGTGGCAAGCCACTCCAGGGCCTTCCACACTCGGTCCGGCCATTTGAAGGGATTTCCCTCGACGCTGGATTCAGAGTTGAGTTGGAACAGCAGTTGATCACCGAACTTTTCCTTGGCCAGACCGACCGCATCATTCACGTTCTCGATCTCCATCGATTCTTCGCCGCCGCCGCTGTCTTGGGATGCCAAGGCCAGCCGGAAACCCTCTTCCTTGTTGCGGCTTTCGAATAGCTGCTCCTTGAGGGACTGGACTTCCCTTTCCAACTCGTCGTTTTCCTGCTCCAGGTCCTGATTACCCAGCCGCAACAGCAGGTAGTCCTCGATGTAACAGGCCTCTACTTCTGTGAATCCTTCGAAGTTTGGGGTGTCGGACCCGCCTGTGGTCAATCGGGCCTGGTTTGCCGGGGACTGGATTTGCGGAGCGTCGGCATATCCATCGGGCGCCTCCGGGTTGGCGGGACCTCCCTCGGGGCCGCCGGCCGGGAGACGAGCGGGTTCGGGCGCGTCATCGTCGTCTCCCGGTTCCATCATGCCGTCCAAAGCTGCGCCAAGCTCGACAATGCGGGGCAGCAGCTCGGCCCGTGACTCTGCGCGGGACAACTCCCCGGAAATTACCGGCGCACGTTCATGTATCAACGCATATTGGGCCAACAGCTCGCTGAGTTCCGCCGCCAAATCATGCGGCGGTTGCAAACCCAGGCCGAGTGAAAGGTTTGTTGAATTCCATTTTCGGGAATTCCATTGGAAGAACTCGATCAATTCAGGGTAGCGGCCCCTAATTTCAGTGAGTAACTGGTCGAGAGCGGCCGCAAGGTTACGCGCTCGTTCCTTGAGTTCCATCAAGGCGGTGATTTGCCGGACAAATTCCGGGACCACCTCCTCCCACTCCGGGGCAAACGGCGACGACAAACTTAGCTCGTCATAGACGTCGGTAAGCATGGCCTCCACGGACAGGGCGTCGTCATCCTCGAATTCGTCGTCAGCGACGAGCACTCCGGTGATGTAGTCGATCATCAAAGTCAGGTCGTCTTCGCCGGTCTCCGGACGTTGCTCAAGAAAAGAGTTCCGGGCATCGTCCCGAACACTGTCAGACACGCCCAGACGAATCAGATTGCCGGAATAATCAACTTGCGAAACGGGGATTCCGTAGCTCTCCAGGTGGCTGGCAACCAAGAGCCGCAACTCTTCGCGGGACTCGACCCAGAGCTGCAACACCGCCCCGGCCATATCGCTTCCAACCTGAACCAACTCAGCCACCGGTTCCGACAGCCGCGGGGCTGGCGCCAAATCGACGTTCCGGAAACCGGCCACCGTAATCGGACTCTCGTTGACCGCTTTCCTGAGGGCAGCCCGGGATTCGGCCGACGCTTCGTCCCGCCAAGCCAGCGCCCGCTTCACCACCTCCGTTCGGAACTCTTCGCTAAGCCTAAAGAAAACGTAGCTCAGGTCGGCTGATCCCGAGTCCCCTTCTATATCGCCAGGTTTTGCCCGCATTTTCTTTACGTCCTGAACCCGCAGGTTTGTGTCTCCTATCTTATGTTGGGCCGCTGGCCGACGCAAACCCGTGCCGTATCCCGGTGATATACTACCCGCAAAATTGGCTAACGATCAGTGAGGTTGAAGATGGACTGTGGCGCAATGATGTTCGTGACCGACTATTCGGTCCGGCCCGACGACTTGGCCCGGCTGTTGGAGGAGCGAGGCTTCGAATCGCTGTGGGTGCCGGAGCACACCCACATCCCGGCCAGCCGGATTTCCCCTTGGCCGGGGGGACCGGACCTGCCCCGGATGTACTGGCACACTTACGACCCCTTTGTCGCGCTGGCCGCCGCAGCCGGGGCATCCACCAACCTTAAACTTGGCACCGGCATCTGCCTGATGATCGAGCGCGATCCCATTACCACGGCCAAGGAGGTTGCCAGTTTGGACCTGATCTCCAACGGCCGCTTCATATTCGGCATCGGCGGCGGCTGGAACGCGGAGGAGATGGAAGACCACGGCGCCAACTTCCGGCGCCGATGGCGGCTGTTGCGGGAAAATATTCTGGCGATGAAGGAAATATGGACCCAGGAAGAGCCGGAGTTCCATGGCCGTTACGTCGACTTCGACAAAATGTGGGCCTATCCCAAACCGGTGCAAAAGCCCCACCCGCCGATCATCATGGGCGGGGACGGCCCAACGACCTTCGACCGCGTGGTGGAATACTGCGACGGCTGGATGCCCATCAGCGGCCGAACGGCAGATGGCCCGAGCCTGCCGGAGAAGATAGTCCTGCTCAAAAGGCAGGCTGCAGAGGCCGGCCGGGACCCGGATTCTCTTGATATTTCAGTATTCGGCGCTAGGCCCGACCCCGATTCCGTGGCCCGTATGGAAGACGCCGGCGTCAACCGGGTCATCTTCGGCCTGCCGTCCGCCGAGCGAGACGAGGTCGAACCGCTGCTCGACGAGTACGCCAAGCTGATGAGCTAATTTCGTCTTCCATCACCCTGGCACGTCAAGGTAACTCGAAATCTAACGAAGGGGGAAACCATGGAACGGGCAGAAATTCCCTTCTTGTCGGCCACCGAACTATCCGGGCTGATAGCATCCCGGGAGATTTCGCCGGTCGAGGCTACCGAGGCCTACCTGGAACGGATCGACGCGCTGGACTTCAAGTTCAACTCCTACCTCTCGGTGGGCCGGCGCGATGCCCTACAGGCGGCCCGGGAGGCCGAAGCGGCCATTGCCCGGGGAGAATACCTGGGGCCGATGCACGGTGTGCCGGTGGCGGTGAAGGACCAGTTCTGGACCAAGGGGTTGCGGACAACCGGGGGAACCCGGATCCTGGCCGACTTCATCCCGGAAGAAGACGCCACTGTCATTGCCAACTTGAAACGTTCCGGCGCTATCGTGCTTGGTAAGACCAACATGACCGAGTTCGCCATGGGGGCCGGTTTCGAGCGATTCAGCCCGCCCCGCAACCCTTGGGACCTGGACATGAGGACCGGCGGTTCCAGCGGAGGTTCCGGGGCCGCCACCGCCGCTTTTCTTTGCGCTACTTCACTGGGCGAAGACACCGGCGGGTCCATACGCTTCCCCGCCACTTGGTGCGGCTTGGTGGGGCATCGGCCTACCTGGGGACTGGTTAGCCGTTATGGTGTGATGACCGGTGTTTGGTCGATGGATACCGTGGGCCCGATCTCCCGCACCGTGGAGGACGCTGCTATTACCCTGACGGCGATCGCCGGCCACGACCCCCGCGACCCATACACCTGGAACCTCCCTGTGCCGGATTACCACGCCGGCCTCAACGGCGACATCTCCGGTCTTCGTATCGGCCTGATCGTGGAGCAGTTGGATAACGAAATCGTCGACGCCGATACCCAGGACGCGTTCCTGAAAGCGGTGACTGTTCTGGGAGAGTTGGGGGCGACGGTTGACCGGGTTTCCATACCCCTGACCCAATATGCTCCGTTGCTGGGCCAAATACCTCTCGTCACCGAACCGGCCAACAACATGAAGGAGTGGGTCCGGGACCGGCTCCAAGACTTTGGTCACAACAACCGCGTGGGCCTATTGACCGGCAGCCTGATGCCAGCCCAAGCCTACTACAAGTCCCAAAAACTTCGCTCCATGCTGCGGGATCACGTGCTGGAGACTTTCAACGACTACGACGTACTGATTACCCCCACCTCCGGTGTTCCGGCCCAGCCCATCCGAGAAGACCCGATTCTAACCAGTAAAGCGGACGGCCAGCCTCTGCCGTTCCTGCAGACCCGTATATTCAACATCGCCAGTTCCCCGGCGGTGTCCCTGCCCTGCGGGCTCAGCGGGCGGGGCCTGCCCATCGGCCTCCAAATCGGAGGCCGTCCCGGAGCGGACCAGATGGTCTTGAACGTGGCCTACGCTTACGAACAGGCCACCCCCTGGCACCGGGAGCGGCCGCCGCACTCATAAGACGGCAGGCGGCAGCTTGGTCCCGAAGAGTGGGTCACGGTGAAGGCGCCGCCTTTCCCAAAGGCAACACCGCAAAGATCAGCGCGGCCACGGCGAATAGGGCGGCGATGAAGTAGACGGCCGCGTCGAACCCTATGGACTCGTACAATGCCCCGCCGATGAGCGGCGCCGTTGCCCCCATCAAGAAACTGGCGCAGGCCACGACGCCCAAACCGGTGGACGCAACATCGCGCCCAACGACGTCGAACACCGCCGCGGTCACTATCGGCTGGTCGGGGTAGAGAAACAGTCCCAGCAGGGCCACGGTGCCGGTCAACAGCAGGCCGTCGTCGAACACTATCAGCGCTAAGGCCATCAAGCAGGACCAAGCCAGTCCCGGCGCCAACACCTGCTTGCGTCCCCAGCGGTCGGAAAGATAACCCGCGACCGGCTTGGCAACCAACCCGATGGCGATGAGCAGCCCTATGTGGAACCCGCGAGAAAAAGGACTCAACTCCAGTTCGTTGCCCAGGTACAGGGGAAGCACCGTTACCAGGGCCACCAGCGCCATGCCGCGCAGACCTCGGACCAAAGTTAGTCCCCACAGCACCGGGTTCCGTAGCAGCCGTCGGGTCATCTCCATCCTGAGGGGCAGGTCCACCGGGGCTGCTTCTCCCGGCCTCACCCGCCCGATGTCCCGAAGACACCCAACCGCCATGAACCCCAGGAAGAACGGCGCGATGGCGTAGATGCTGAGCAACTCCCGCCAGCCCAGAAACACCAATAGCCCCCCGGTAGCCAAGGGGCCCACCACGTCGCCGACACTCCCACCGACTCCGTGGAAGGCCAAGGCAGTGCCGCGCCTTTCGGCATAGTGGTAGGAGAGAGAAGATGACGCCGGCAGGTGCCAAAGGGAGTGGGAAACGGCCACCACCGCCATTCCCAGCAACAAGAGAGGGTAGACCGGCGACGCGCCCATGATCAGCGATCCACCGGCGGCCGCGCCGAGACAACCGGCAAGCAATACACCCCAATAACGGCGGAGCAGGTCTACCACCACTCCGCCGGGCAGGGTGACTATTCCCGAAGCCAACTCCCGGATTGAGAGAATGCCGCCCACGCCGACCGCGTTGATGTTGAACGCGCTTTGGATTTCAGGCAGCACCACCACAAAGCTCTGCACGATCCAATGGAACATGGCGTGCCCCGTGGCCAGACCGGGGATAATGATACGGCCGCTGGCGTTATTTCGGTCCATCTGCCGGTATCCATTCCAGTAGAGGGTCTTCGGGGATTGTAAGGATGGGTGAGTCATCCGGCGAAGCCGGAACGCAGACGCAACATTAAAGAAGCCCCTTCCAGTGATTGGCGTTTAACGGATCCAATTCACTAGAAGGGGCTTCTTACATCCGGGATTTTTTGGGACCGCTGGTTGTCTACCAGGCTTCTAAGTGCGCCGAGCTAGCCAGCGGACCCGTGGGTAGACTACCGCCTCATGTTACTGAAGCAGTCGCTGCAGTAGACGGGCCGGTCGCCGCGGGGAACAAAGGGCACCACCGTGTCGATGCCACACTGAGCGCAGACCACCGGATGCATCTCACGCGACGCTCCTCCGCCACCACCAAAACCGCCACGTTGCTGGTTCTTGCGGGCGGCTCGGCAATCCGGGCAGCGCTTGGGCTCGTTGGTGTAACCCCTGGATGAGAAGAATTCTTGCTCTCCAGTGGTGAACGTAAACGGCGACCCACACTCCACACAAATTAGGTTTTTGTCCACAATGGCCATCGGATAACCTCCGAGTTATTCAGATAGGCTCAGTCCAGGTTATCCGAGGTTAAAGTTAACGGCTACGTAAACCAACACCGGGACACCTTAACTTGCACCACAGACATTATACCATTTAGTTACGGCGACTTCACCAACAACAACCCGAATAACGGCTCGCCGCCGCCCATCACGCCTCGGCGGGCAGGAAGGCGTTGGGCACCACGGCACTGCCTTTGCCCACACTGGTGGTGTCTCCGTTCTGGTTCTCAGCCTTTATGTCGACTGTAACCTTGCTGCCGTTGGCCTCCCGGGACACATCGCTGATGGTCCCGGAGAAGGTTAGGATGTCGCCGGGACGGACCGGGCGGAGAAACCGCAGGTCCACCATGCCGGTATGATTGAAGACCCCGGCCCCGAAGTAACGCCGGAGCATTTCGATAGCAAAGGTCAGGGACATTCGTCCCGAGGCCACGGTCCCGGAGGTCCCCAGCGTTTCCCTAGCGGAATGCTCGTCGGTAAATTGGGACGGCCCGGTCTCTCCGCCGCTGCCTTCGAAGAGGTTAATCGCCTCTTGGCTCAACTGTTTTACCAGGGGCGGGACCGTTCCGCCGGGTTCGTAGTTTCGCTCTATCCGCCCCACTTCTTACCCACCTCAGTCGGCTGCTTTAGCTCGTGGGTTATCACCCGGTCGATGAGGCGGCCGTCCTCGTCCACTGAAACCGCTTCGGTAACGATGTAGTTCTTACCGCGGCGCAGGTACTTATCCGATATCCAAGCGGTCACCGTCAGCCGCTTTCCGGCTACCGGCGGATTGTAGCAATAGAAAGCGCACCTGGCGTTCACCGATCCGCTGTCGCTGTACCTGGCGTTGTACTGGCGCACGTCGACCTTGTGGGATATGGTGGGGAAGCTGGCCTCGGGGTCCATCACGCCCCGGCGGTACTCGTCGATCATTTCCCCGGTCAGCAGGTATTCGAACCTCTCAAAGGTTTCCCCAACCTCCAATGCGTCCCAGTCCAAGGGTATGCGCTCATCTATTTCCGGCATTTCATTTACCCTCTGCTTTTCATCCTTGGGTTCAACGCCCCCTTGGGTTCAACGCCCCTTCCAGACCGGGGGCCGCTTTTCGCTGAAGGCCCGCGGCCCTTCCTTGAAATCTTCGGTGCGGGTCAGGGTGGCGAAAAGGATGTTCTCGAAGCGCAGGGCGTCTTCCAGTGCCCGTCCCAGACTTCGCAGCATCGACTCCTTGGCCGAACGTACGCCCAAGGGACCGTTGCTGATGATGGCGTCGGCGTAACGCTCCGCCGTCGCTACGAGCTCCTCCGGCGCCACCACTTCGCTGACCAAGCCCATGCGCAAAGCCTCGGCGGCATCTATCTGCTCGCCGGTCAACTGCATCTTCAAGGCATTGCCCAGCCCGACTATCAGGGGCAACCGGACGGTGCCCCCGTCGCAGTGATGGAACCCGCGCTTGACCTCGGAGCAACCAAAGCGGGCGTTTTCCGAGGCGATGCGAATGTCGCAGGCCAAGGCCAACTCCAAGCCTCCGGCCAAGGCGTAGCCGTTGACCGCGGCGATGATCGGCTTCCATATCTCCAGTCCGCGGGTAATACCGCCAAAGCCGGGACGGTGGGCGTCCTGCCTCAGGTCGTAGATATCCCGTTCGCCCAGTAGTGGAGTGTAGGTGTTAAGGTCGGCGCCGGCGCAGAAAGCCCGGTCGCCCTCGCCGGTGATAATGGCCACCCACACATCAGGATCATCCCGGAAATCGGTCCAGACGGAAGTGATTTCCGCCTGCTGTTCTGGCCCCAAGGCGTTCATGACCTGGGGCCGACTAATGGTGAGGTAGGCGACATGCCCTCGCTTTTCGTAACGTATGTCTGCCATTTGCCCTGCCGCCGTGATGGTACTGGCTACTGCCGAAAGTCTAGAAGCTGCCCGGCGGCCCGTCAACCGGTTGCGAGAAATCGTCAGGCTAATCGCGTCTTAACCCAGAGTGGGGACGGGGTACACCACAGAGAGCGCAGAGAGCGCAGAGTTTTCGTTGGACCTACCCCCAGTTCTTGGATGGGGGAAGGTCGTAGACAGTCTTGATGCCCTCTATTGCGGTGGCGACCACGTTCATCGAACCGTCGCGCCGGGAGATAAAGCCCCTCACTTTCAATACCGGCTCTTTGATGGCCAAACGGTAGCGCTTGAAGACCTGGGGCCACACCACCAGCGGAGTGTGCCCGTGCTCGTCTTCCAGGGTGATGAACACGGCGTTGGCGTTGGGGTGCTGCCTCCGTATCACCAGCCCGGCGACGCTCACCTCCTCTCCGTCCGCCATACCGGACAACTGGTCGCTGGACAACACCCGGGAGTCCATCAGCGGCCGGAGGTGGGACATAAAATGCCCCCCGGGGTGCAACCCCATCACCCGGTACTCCTCCATCATGTTTTCCCAGGGGGTTAATGGCGGCAGTTCCGCCGAGTCCTGCTCCACTGGCAACGGCAGCGCCTGCTGTACCCCCACCGGACGGTAACGCAGCCCCACCTCCCACACGGCAGCCCTCCGGTCGGCAGCCCCCGGGTCAGCAGTTCTCGTGTCGGAGAAAAAGGCGTCGAAGGCCCCGGCCGCCGCCAGGTTGTCCAGCGCCTCCTGTTGCAGCCCGGTGCGCTGCATGGCGTCGGCCAAGCTGTGAAAAGGTTCTCCATACTCCCTGGCTTGGACCACGGCGTCCGCTCCCGTCTGTCCAATACCCTTAACGTTTAGCAGGCCCAGCAACAGGGACTCGTCTTTGATCACGCACTTGGCACGGCTCCGGTTAACGTCGGGGTTCAGGACTTTCACCCCGTGGCGTTTGGCGTCTTCTTTCAGGGTCTCCAGGTTGTAGAAACCCATGGGCTGCTGGTTGAAGATGGCCACGAAGAATTCCAGGGGATAGTAGTGCTTCAGCCAAGCCATCTGGTAGGCGGTAATGCCAAAGGCGTAAGCGTGGGACTCGGGAAACATGTACTGCCCGGAAAACTTCTTGAATACCTTCAAGGAAACGTCCTCAGGCACACCCCGTTCGGCGGCGCCGTCTCTGAACTTCTCCCAATACGTCTCCAAGAGGGCCCGGTTATTCTTTCGCCCGAAAGCCCGGCGAAGGTCGTCGGCCTCTTTGGGGCTCAGGCCGGCAACATCAACCGCCAATTGGTTCACTTGGTCTTGGAAGAGAATGATTCCCTTGGTGCGGGCCAGCGCCCGCTCTTCCAAGGGATGGTCGAAGCTCCAAGGAGCGCCGTGGACGTACCGTTCGATAAATTGGGTGACCCCGTCGTTGATTCCCACTCCCGGCCGGACGGCTGCCACCTCGTAGGCCATTTCCGCCAAGCTGGTGGGCTTGATGCGGGTTACCGTCTGCATCTGGGCTGCCGACTCCACTTGGAAAATTCCCACGGTGTCGGCCCGGTGAATGGAGCCGTAAACCTCTTGGTCTTGGAAGTCGATGCGAGACAGGTCTATATACCGGCCCGAGCGTTCCTCAATCAAGCCCAAGGCCTCTTGCATCTGGGAAAGGGCGCCCAAGGCCAGAAAGTCAATCTTGACGAAGCCGGCGTCGTGGATGCTGTCCTTGTCCCAATGGCAGATGTAGCGGTCCTCGATGGCCGACTGTTGCACCGGCACCACGTTCGTCAGGGAGGAGGAGCTGATGATCATGCCGCCGGGGTGCTGGGCCAAGTACTTGGGGAACCCTTCCAGTTGGGGCGCCAGCTCTATCAAGTCCCTCCACACCGGGGCGCCCACCTTGTGCTGGAAGTCGGGCAAGAGCAGCATCTCCGATTCCAGGCTGTCGGCGTGGCGGACGTCCACCCGCTTGGCCAGCTTGTCCACGTCTTCGGCCGGCAGGCCCAACGCCTTGCCCGCGTCGCGGACGGCCCCCTGCATCTTGTAGGTGGCAATCATGCCCGATAGGACCGCGTAGTCCCATCCCCACTTTTCGTGTACCCGTTTAATCAATTCCTCCCGGATATCCCGGGGAAAGTCCAAGTCGATGTCGGGCACCGACCCCATCTCATCGTTCAAGAAGCGGTCCAGCGACAGGTCGAATTGCAATGGGTCAATGTGGGAGAGGCCGATAAGATAGCCCACCAACAAAGCCACCGAGGAGCCCCGGCCCCGGCCTGGCGGCCTCTCCTCTATCGATATCTCGCGTTCCGTCAGACCCAGTGAGACCATCACCTCATGGGCCAGTTGGATGATTTCGTAGTAGATGAGGAAGAAGCCGGCCAGGTTGTGCTTTTGGATCAGGCGAAACTCTTCGGTCAACCTCTCTTGGACCTTGGGGGTTATGGAGCCGTAGCGCCGCACGGCCGCATCATGGCACAGCTTTACCAAGTAGCTCTGAGGGTTGTAGCCCTCGGGTACCGGATAGGCCGGAAACTCGTAACCCAAGTTCCGGGTCAGATCGAAGGCGCACCGCTCGGCGACGTATGTGGAGTTCCGTACCGCCTCGGGAAGGCCGTCGAAGAGCGACGCCATCTCGGCCGCCGTCTTCAGATAGAAGTGAGCGTTGGGGCGTCGTTCCCGGTGCGTTTCTTCCAGGGTCTTATTGTGGTTGATGGCGACCAAGAGGTCCTGAAGCTTGTGCCGCTCTGGAAGGTGATAGTGGACGTTATTGGTCGCCACCACCGCCACGCCCAACCGGCGGGCCAACTGAAGCAGCCGTTTGTTGCGCCGGGTGTCGCCATGGGCCAGGTTCTGTTGCAGTTCGATAAAGACGTTTACACTCCCGAACCAGTCCAGGTAGTCCCTGAGTTGGGCTTCCCCCTCTTGCCATCGGCCCTCGGCCATCAGATCGGGCAGGCAGCCCTTCCGGCAGCCGGTCAGCAGGATGAGACCTTCGGCGTGGGCCGGAAAATGCTTGGGGTCCAGCCTGGGGTCGCGCCGGTCGCCGCCAATCCGGGAGCGAGTAATGAGCTGGCACAGGTTGCCGTAGCCCGCCGCCGTCTCGGCCAGCAGGGTCAGGTGGGAACCGTCGGTAAGAGTAACTTCAGCCCCGATGATGGGATGGACGCCGATAGAATTGGCCGCGCGAGCGAACTCCATGGCCCCGCACAGGTTGTCGTGGTCGGTGAGGGCCAACGCCGGATATTCCAGCGACTTGGCCCGGAGTAGAAGCTCTCCGACGGAAGATGCCCCTTCCTGGAAAGAGTAATTGCTGTGGCAGTGCAGTTCGCTGTAGGTCGTGCTCATGGCGCGTTGCCAGATCCGATGTTAAATAGTTGACTGTCCTGGGGGCAAGCAGGTTATGTCATAATTGCTGCGGGCAAGCAGAAGGAAAGATTCTTTCCCCGTCCCGTTTACACAGTCTCGCTCAAGGAGCCGCAACATGACGACAGCGCCGGACACCTCACTGGACACCTCACTGGACACCTCACTGGACACCTCAATCGACTTCGGGATTTTCGACTGGATTGAATGGGACCAATCGGCGCCCCACGAGATCTTCGAAAACCGCCTGAAAATGCTGGAATACGCCGACCGGAAGGGTTTCTACTGCTATCACTTGGCGGAGCACCACATGACGCCGCTGAGCATTTCCCCCTCCCCTTCGGTATTCCTTTCGTCAGCGGCCCAACGCACCAACCGCATCCGCTTGGGGCCGTTGGTGTTTCTACTGCCCTTCTACCATCCAGTTCGACTGCTTCACGAGATCTGCATGCTGGATAACCTGAGCAACGGGCGCTTGGACCTGGGAGTAGGCCGGGGCATCGTGCCCATGGAAGCCGAGAAGTTCGATGTGGACTTGGGACAGAGTTGGGACATGTTCAACGAGGAGATGAGCATTCTGCTAACCGGATTCACCGACGGGGTGATCAACCACCGTGGCAAGTACCACAACCTGGAAAACATCGAGCTTTGGATGCGGCCTTACCAAAAACCCTACCCGCCTCTATGGTACGCCAGCAACAATATTGAAACGGTGCCGTGGATGGCCCAGCACGGTTTCAACACCAGCCATGTGTTCGCCTCCAACGCCGACACCAAGGCCCACTTCGACCTTTACAAGGAAAAATGGGCCGGCCCGGCAAGCCACGGCATGAACCGGCACGTGAGCCTACCCAAACTAGGGTTGACCCGCCACCTCTACGTGGCGCCGACCGACGAACAGGCGGTGGAGGAGTGCCGGGCCGCCTTCCGGGCTTGGTTCCATAACATCAATTTCCTGTGGAACAAGGCCGGCTCCGATTTCTTGAGTTTCGTCAGTGACTTCGACGGCCTGTTCGCCCAGGAAATCGTCATCGCCGGGTCGCCGGAGACGGTCCGGGAGCATGTGCAACGAGCGGTGGACGAGACCGGCATCAACTACTTCTGTTCGATCTTCGCTTGGGGCGATTTCACACCGGAGAAAGTGATGCGGTCGGTCCAGTTGTTCGCCGACGAAGTTATGCCCAACATCAAGCCTTACGCTGCCGCGTGAGCCCGGTATCCCTCTCTGGTATGAATCGCTGGGGGGTTCGCTGAGCGGACCCCGCTCCCATTAACCTAGCCGCCGCGGGACCGGAATACCTCGTTGGCGATGTCGATTGCGGCCCGGGTGAAGGGCAGGCCGCCGTAGAAGGTGGTGTGAATGAACACTTCGACGATCCGCTCCGCGGAAATGCCGATGTTCAACGCTCCTTGGACATGGCTTCGCAGCGGGCCTTCACGACCCAAGACCGTGAGGGCCGCCAAGGTGCAAATGGAGCGGCTCTCAAGGTCCAGCCCCGGACGGGTCCACACCGACCCCCAGTAGTATTCAGTAGTCAGGCGGCTGAATTCCCGTTCCGCCTGCGTCACCGGTTCCGGCTGCGGCCCCGCCGGAGGACCCATAAACTCCAAACGACGGGCGGCGCCCCTCCGGAACAGGTCTTCGGGCGTTTCATCGGGGTCGAAGACCAACTGGGGCGCGTAGTCGATGCCCCGTTCGTCAAATACCTCCTTGGCAATGCCCATAGCGTTGAAGGCGGTGGGCACTCCGCCGTAGAAAGCGGCGTGAATCATCACCTCGATGACCTGTTGCGGGGTCAAGCCCAAGTTGACGGCGTTGCCGACGTGGCGGGTCAACTGGTTCTCCCGTTGCAGCACGGTCAAGACCGACAAGGTGACCATCTCCCGGTGCTCGATCTTCAGACCGGGCCGTTGCCAGATACTACCGAAGAGCGCCTCATCGGCGATCCGGTGCAGGTCCGGGGCCATCTCACGGGAGGCGGGCACCGACCCCGGACTGGCGGCGCCCCCGCCGAAGCGTTCCCGGATTTCCGTGCCCTTCTTTTGCCGTTCGTTAAGAGTGGTCATGTTGCCCCCATCCCAGCCTACGTCAAGTGTTCTAATTTCGGCGCGACCTCTTCCATCAGCAGCCGTTGCGAGCGTTGCACCAGTGAGTGGTCATCAGGGTCTTGGGTTACGTTGAGCAACCAGCCGAACCCGCCGGTCTCTTCATAGGTCTGCTCTATTTTTTCGGCGACCTCAGCCGGGTCACCGACTATCCAGACGTTCTCCATCATGTAATCGACGTCGACTTCTTCATCGGTCATGGACTGATCGTTTTTGAGGTAGCCGAGAATCCCGCCCGCCTTGCGGTTCTTCCACTGGTGCTTCTCGAAAGGCTCCCCCAGCACGACCCTGGCCTCGTCACGGGCCGATTCGGGGGTCTCGCCGACGTAGATGTCGCGGCCCAGCCGCAGTTCACGGCGGTCGGCCTCTCTGCCGGCGCTGGCGGCGCCCTCCTCCATCGTCTTCCACATGTCGGGAACGAAGCGGTTGGGCAGGTTGGTCATGGGAATCCAACCGCGCTCCCCAGCCATGCGGATGGTGTCGGTGGTGGGCGTTGAGGCGGCCACGCCAATCCGAGGATGGGGTTGCTGGTAGGGTTTGAAGTAGAGCCGACGTCCCAGATCGGCCAGCCCCTCCGGGGCATGGACCTGGTAGTATTTGCCCTCAAAGCCGAATTTGCCTTCGTCGGCGGCGGCCCAGAGGCCCAGGATCACCTCCAAGGCCTCTTTACCCTGCTCCCGCACGTCATCCATGCTGTCGTAGTCAACCCCGTAGAGTTGCAGATCTGTAGGCAGGGAGCGGATGCCGATTCCCCAGTAGAAACGTCCCCGGGCCATGTGGTCGATCATGGCGATGCGGTGCGCGGTATCCACTGGGTGGTGGAGAGGCAGCATGGTCACCCCGGTACCGAGCACGATGTTTTCGGTCAACGCCAAGGCTTGGGCGATGAGCAACTCAGGCACCGGCGCGTTCTCCCATGTCTCGGTGATGTGCTCCCCAATCCAGGCCTCGCCAACGCCGAGTTTGTCGGCCTGGACGATCAGTTCGATATCGCGGTCGTAGGAGTCGGAGGGTGTGCGCCACGGCGGGTGCAGGGGCATCATAAAGAGTCCGAAGTCCATCCCGTGTCCTCCTTGGCAGGATTTTGAGTTGCCGCTTTGGGTTGTTTCCTGGGTGAGGGCCGTTCTCGCTGTGGACTGCCTTGACAGCCGCCGGGAATTTCCCCCCATCCTAGCCTTCCCCCAGCTGGGGGAAGGGACTTTATCTTAGCCTTCCCCCCGCTGGGGGAAGGGACTTTGGAAGCGCTCTCTAACCGGGTTGAGGCACGGGCACCGGCAACCCCGGAATATTGACCTCTACCGACCAGAGGGTGTCCCAAGTGGTAAAGAAAAGGGTTTTCCAATCTCCGCCGCCGAATGCCATGTTGGTGGTGATTGGACGGCCGTGGTCTATGGTCCCCAGATGCTTGCCCGACGGGTCGATGATCCAGATACCGCCGGAGCCGCCCACGTAGACATTGCCCTCGGCATCCACCTTCATACCGTCGGGTATCCCGGGCCGCTCGCCCAAGTTGTGGCTGAACACCCTGCTGGTAGCCAAAGCGGGGAGGCCGTTGGGCAGCATGTCGAAGGCCCGCAAGTGGCCGCGCCGTGAATCGATCACGTAGAGAATGCTCTCGTCGGGATTGAAGGCCAAGCCGTTGGGACCGACGAAGTCACGGGCCAGCAGGGTGATCGTGCCCAAATCTGCCGACACCCGGTAAACTCCGGGGAAGTTCAGGTCCCACTCTACAGGGTTGGGGATACCGGCGTTGGGGTCGGTGAAGTAGACCGACCCGTCAGACTTGACCACCACGTCGTTAGGACGGTTGAGGCGGCGTCCCTGGAAGCTGTTGGCCACAACGGTAATGCTGCCGTCCGGGTCCTGCCGGGTTATCCGCCGGGCCTCGTGCTCGCAGGCAACCAGCCGGCCCTGCCGGTCGCGGGTCAGCCCGTTGGCTTGGTTGGTGTTCTGAGCAAATACGGAGACTCCTTCTCCCGGCGTGTACTTGATGCGGCGGCTGTTGTGAATGTCGCTGAACAACAAGTAGCCGCCCTCCTGCCACCAGACCGGCCCCTCGGCGGGGCCCATTGCTCCCCCATAGCCGTTGGCCAACTCAATGATCGGCTGGTCCGTCGAAATGATGCGTTCCAACGCGGGGTCCAACTGTGTGATCGGCATGAATGCCTCCGGAATGGCAGGGTCTATCGGGACATCTGGGTCAGTCGGCCAGCGGTACCGTGGCGGTCACCCGTGGCAGGTCTCCCACCGCCCGGGTGGTGTGTCCTTGGCCGGTAAGATCTTCTGCCAGCATTGCTTGGCCGGGACCGAAGCGGTGGGCCGTTCCGTCACCAAGGCCGATTTCCACCTCGCCGGATAGGGTTATGACGAACTGGCGCCGGGGAGCGGTATGCCAGTCGACGAAATAGCCTGGTTCGACCGTGCGGAAAACAATGCTGGTCGTCGATTGCAACGACGCCAACACAGGATGCGATTCCAAGTCCATCTCTTCTATGTGGGACTGGCCATCGTCCCCGGTGTACAACCTGGCGATAGGCATGACTAACTTCTCCAACGCGGGTATGGGTTACGGTGCGCGTTTAGTTGCCAGTGTAGCCGCGCCCAACCCCGCCGTCAAAGCGGAATTTCGGCCCTCGCTGGCCGCGAGCGTGCTCCCGGCGGGAAGTCGGCAGACCCGGGTGGACGACAAGACCTGGGCCTTCCGCCGCGTTGCGGGGACGGCCCAGGTCTGTTGAGGGCGGAGCGTTTGGGCGGCTTAGCGGCTGTAGCCGGATGAGCCGTCCCGCCGGGGCCCTGCTCTCATGTCCTCCATGACGCGGTCCAACAGAAAGGCGAAGTCATGGTAACTCTGTAGTCCGCCCAGCGGTCCTCCGAGGTACTCTGTCGCCTCCCTCAGAATTTCGAAGTCTTCCCGGTAGAAACGACCTTCGTAATCTTGGGCGCTATAACGGTCGGCGGCCAAGCTGACGACGGCTCCGAAGGCCAACAAAGGGTCTTCGCCAGCCAGGGATATGAACGATCGTGACGGCCGTCCGGCCCAGATTTCCGCCTGCTGGCTAACGGACATTCCGTTGCCGGGCATTACCCATCGCAATTCAACCTCGGCCAGGCGGCCAGCGGCTGAGGAGTCCCGCTCCCGGAGTTGCAGCTCGTAGAATACGGTGGTTGCCGCGCCGGATGGTATTTCTGCGAACTCTTTCCGGTCCTCGGTGAACGACTCGTCGGAAGTTACCCGGTTCTCGTAGCCGATGATGCGCCAGGATTCCACGAAGCCGGGGTCCCAGGTGATTTGGGCCCTGGTCTGGTCAGCGAAGGGAGTGGACAGGGCCAGCCAGTTTTCCCGGCTGAAGGTTGACCGGGCCTGAGCGGTGTCGCTCAGGTACCGGTACCAGCCGTTGCCGTGCTGGGATATCTGCTCCAGCAGATAGTCATTGTAATTCTCTATTCCCACTCCCACGGTAATGATGCGAAGGGGGTTCCCCTTGTTCGGGTCGTAGGCGGATTCCAGAATAGCGAAGGGGTTGGTGGCATCGACGTTGGCCACTCCGTCGGACATCAAGATGATGTAATTGTGGGCTTCCGGGCGCACCAGCCGGGCTTCGTTAGCCAGCCGTACCCCCAGATCCAAACCGGCTTGGACGTTGGTGCTGCCGTTGGGGGCCAGCCGGTCGATTGACCACTTTACATCCCCGTGTCCGGGACGTTCATGCACCACCGTGAGTTCGCGGATCACGTTGTCGGTGAAGTGGACCACAGCAATCCGGTCCTGGCGGTCCAGGCTTTTCCGGATGCTCTCGGCGGCTTCACGGGCAATCGCCACTCGGTTGCCGCTGGCCATAGAACCCGAGGCGTCCAGCACCAAGGTCACGTTGACGGGAGCGTTGTCGACGATTTCCGGAGCTTGGAAGGCGACGCGGGCCAAGTGTTTGCCATCATCCAGCGGGTGGGGCAAAACGTCGGCGGTTATAGCGAAGCGGTCCCTGCTGGGTAGACGGTACTGGTAATCGAAGGCGTTGACCCATTCTTCAGCCCGCACCGAGGCCGGGTCCACCTGGTACCCGGAACGGGCCCAGTTCAGTGCCAACTGGAACGAGGTACGGTCGGCGTCGAGGCTGAAGGTAGACACGGCGTCATCCAGGGTATCGACGAATGGCTGCCTCCGGTAGTCCCTGAAATAAGTGTCGGGCGGTGGCGCCGCGCTTGCAGGTGTCGGTTTCAGTGTACCGGAACCCCGGTCGCCTCTGGGACCGTAGGCGTCCTCGGCCATGGCACCCGCTCCCGGGGCCGGAGTGGCGGCAGCCGCCGCCGGAGCCGCCGGAGCCGCAGTCGCCGCCGGAGCCGCAGTGGGAGCCGGAGCCGCAGTGGGAGCCGCCGCCGGGACCGCGGTGGAAACAGTCCGCTCCCGGGTTACGGCAGCGGCCGGCGCCGGAGTAGCAGAGACCGTTTTGGTAACTTCCGTGATTCGCCGGGCAGACTCGGCCGGAGGAAGAGTGGTGGCCGATGAAGCAGCGGCGGTTGGAAACGTTGTTGGGGCCGACGCCGGAAGAGCTGTTGAAGCAGGCGGCGGAAGCGTCGTAGACGCCGGCGGCGCCCCGGTAGCGGCCGCACTTGCCGCCGAGGACTCCCTCCTGGCAGAAGCCATCTCTGTTCCGGCTCCATCGCCGTCATCCGTGGTAACCACCCAGACCGAGGCGGCAGCGACCACGGCGACAGCCGCCAGCGACGCCGCCGCCAAGGCAGGCGGCCACCTCTGGCCGCCGGGCGGAAAGATCCGGTCTCGTAGGGTGGAGAGCCATGAGGGGTTGGACTGCTCACCCAAACGGGCTTCCAACCGTTCCCACGGGTCCCACGTAGTCGGGACGTTCTCTGCCTCGGATGCGAAATACTCCCGGAGGCGCCGTTCCATTTCCTGGTCTGGCGAATCGTTATTGGCCATGGCTATCAACCTGCCTGTCGCCGAATTCTTCCAACTGGCTCCGGAGCTGCCGCAGCGACCGGTGTAAACGCGATTTGACGGTCCCCTCCTTGATTCCCATTGACTGGGCCACCTGACGCACCGTCAGGTCGGCGAAATAACGCAAGACGACCACCTGCCGTTGGTCCGGCGGCAGCCCGGCCAAGGCGCTACGCACCGACTGCCGGTCTTCCGAAGCTTCCAGCAACTCCTGTGGCGACTCCTCCCGCGACTCCTCTGTAGAGGCCGAGGCTTCTGAGCGGGCAGAATCCTCCAGGGGCACGGTGACGAGGGAACGGCGGCGGCGTTGCCCCAACACGGCATTGACCAGAATGCGCACCAGCCACGGCTTGAAGGGACGCCCATGTTGAAATCCCCGAATTCCCTGCCAAGCCGACAAAAAGGCTTCCTGTACCTGATCTTCGGCCAGCGCCCGGTTGCCGGTCATCAGGAAAGCGGTGCCGTAAAGTACGTCTTTGTACCGTTCGACCAAATAGCGGAAGGCGTCGCGGTCGCCGTCCTGGCAACGAAGGACTGCTTCGTCTTCGGTCATCGCTGCTCCCTATGCCCATCATTCGAAGGGGAGTCTAACCAATAATATGCGCGTAACGGGTAAAAGGTTCCATCGGCCGAGGACCAAAAACGAAATAGGCGGCCGGGGCGAGCAAGAGGCGGAGAGAGTGGATGCTGGAGGGAGATGAGAGCCGGCGGTTGGGGGCCGGGCGTGTGGTGTTGCCCGTCGGCGGCAAAACTATTTCAAGGACTATCGCAGCCACCGCCCTTCCCAAAGCAGCGACCGCGTTCCTCCCTCAATGATGGCCTGAAGGACGGGCCCCGAGTGTTGCGTTGGATTTACTGACTGGCCCTCAGGACCTCTTCCACGGTGCCGCTCAAGCGGGCGTCGCCGCCGAAGGCCGCCCCGGTAATCGCGCCCTGGACCTTGGCCATCACTAGGTCGTAGACCGTATCCTCGAAGGGAATGTAGCCGGTCTCGCTGATCAGTTCGCGGGAGTCTTCGCTCAGATAAAACTCCAGGAACCCCCTGATGTGCGGCTCCTCCAGCACATCGGCCCGGACGTAGATGAACAACGGCCGGGACAACGGACTGTAGGCGCCGTTGTTGATAGTCTCGTCGGACGGCGTGATGCAGCCGTTGCCGCCGTCGATGCCGACTATTTTCAAACGGTCTTGGTTCTCCGAGTAGTAGGCGTATCCGAAGTAGCCCAAGCTGTTGGGGTCTCCCCCAATCCCGGTCACCAGCACGTTGTCGTCCTCACTGGCGAGGAAGTCGCCCCGGGAGGCCCCGGAATCGCCGTTGACCGTTTCCGTAAAGTAATCGAAGGTCCCCGAGTCGGTGCCCGGCCCGTAGAGCCGTACCTCTCGGTCGGGCCACCCGGCGCGGACCTCGCTCCACTTAGTCACCGTTTCTTCGGCTTCGGGACGCCACAACGTGTGTAATTCGTCAATAGTCACACATTCGACGAAATCGTTGCCGGGGTTGACCATCACGCTCAGCCCGTCAATCCCCACGGGTACTTCCACGTACTCGATCCCGGCCTCAGCGCAAAGATCGATCTCTTTCTGTTTGATGGGGCGGGATGCGTTGGAGATCGCCGTCTCGCCGGCGCAGAATTTCTTGAAGCCGCCGCCGGTGCCCGAGATGCCGACCACCACCTTGACGTTGCCGTCAGTCAAGTCGCCGAATTCCTCGGCCATCGCCTCGGTGATGGGGTAAGTCGTGCTGGAACCATCTATCTCGATCGTGCCGCTCAGGTCTGCCGACCCTTTAGCCGGTCGGGCCTCGGTCGCCGGCTGAGATTCGGATGTCGATTGCGCGGGTTCGCCGCCACCGCACGCGGTCATGGTCAAGACCAAGGCTCCAAGGGCCGCGACGATGATGGCTACGAAGAGTTCAGGAGAGACAACGCCCGGATTCGACGGCATCTTTGCTCCAGTTTGAATTGGAATTGACACACTTAGAATCTAGTCCTTCGCTTTGATTGCGTGGTTATCGGTCTGTTAAAGCATTATTAAAACCCGGTTAGAGTAATGTTACCGTACCCTGGGAATTGAGACGCCGAAAGTGCTGCCGACCCCTACTTGGCTCCGCACATTGACCTCGCCGCCGTGGGCCGTGACGATCTGCTTCACGATGGCCAGCCCAAGCCCGGACCCGCCGTCCTGCCGAGCCCGGTCCGCCTTGTAGAACCGTTCGAAGAGATGTGGCAGGTGTTGTACCCCGATGCCGGGGCCGGTGTCGGTAACTTCCAATTGTACGTAGGCGCCCTCATGCTTGACGTTGAAGGAGACCGTCCCTCCTTCGCCGGCGAACTTGAGGGCGTTCTCCACTAGGTTGACCAGCACCTGCCTTAGTCTGCGCCGGTCGCCCATCGCTTCGGACCGTTCCCCATCTCCGGACACCTCTATGACTACGCCCTTGTTCCGTCCGCCGTCCGCAAACTCGGCGCGGACCTCTTCGGCCAATGCCAGAAGGTCCACCGGCGCCAAGTCAATCTCAGGCCGGCCGCCTTCCAGCCGGGAAAGCTCCAAGAGGTCGTCGCCCAACAACGTGACCCGGTCGATCTCTTGGTGCAACCGCCGCAAAAAGTCCGCGGCCGCGTCGCCCTGTTGGATGGCGCCGTTTTCCAGCGTTTCGACCATGGCCTTCATAGCGGCCAAGGGGTTGCGCAATTCGTGGGACACGTTGCTCACGAATTCTTGTTGACTTCGTTCCATCTGCCGGATGCGGGTCAGATCGTGCAGGGTCAACAAGACGCCCGCGATCTTGCCTCCCTCGCCCAAGGGCGTGGCCACCGCGCTGACCACCCGGCGGGGCCCGAAAAACTCCAGGTCCGCCTGCTGGCGGGTACGCTGCTCCGAGCAGGTGGCGATCAGCCTCCTCAGGTCGGGGAAAAGCCGCACCCACTGAAGCGTCATTCCTTCCTGGCCCCCCAGCCAGGACACGCCAATGGAGTCCGACAGGTTAACGCCCCCGACGCCAGCGTCGCGAATGCCCAGCAGTTCCCTGGCCGCCGGGTTGAGCAACGACACCTTCTGGTCGGAGTCGATCACCATGACACCATCCGCCATCGCGTCGACGACGACCTCGAGCTTGTTCCGCTCATTCGTCAGGTTCCCTATCAAAGATTTTAGCGAGTCGGCCATGGAGTTAAAGGAATCGGCCAACTCCCGCGTCTCATCGGCGGCGCCGGCATTCAACCGGTGGTCCAACTCGCCTCGGGCGAAGCGGCGAGCCCCTTCGGTAACCTCGCGTACCCCGTGGGAGCTGCGCCGCCCAATGACCAGTCCCATACCGATGGCGACTACTGCCGCCAGCAACCCGGCCAGACAGACGGTCAGGACCACACTGCCCAGGTCTTCTTCGTAAGAATCGTTAAAGTAGGAGACCAGGTAGAAGCTGACTGCGGCCAATGCAATGAGCATCAGGGCCATGTAGCCCAGTGCTATGCGCCACCGCAACGACCTACCGAACTTCATCCGTCCAACCGGTAGCCCACGCCCCTGATGGTAATGATGCGGGGACTGCTTCCCGGGCCGCGGTAAAGTTTCTGGCGGAGCCAGCGAACGTGTACGTCCACGGTGCGGACATCGCCAATAAAATCGTGCCCCCAGACCCTTTCCAGGATTTGCTCCCTGGTGAAGGCCCGTCCCCGGTTGGCCGCCAGCATGGCCAGCAACTCAAACTCTCTGGGTCTTAGCCCCAACTCTTCGCCGGCCAAGGCCACGACGTGACCGCCTAGGTCGATAGTCAAGTCGCCGACGGTCAAGACGGCCGGCGACGGCGATTCCGGCGCCGACACGCGCGCCCGGCGCAACAGGCTATGGATGCGGGCTATCAACTCCCTCATACCAAAGGGCTTGGTCAGGTAGTCGTCGGCCCCGACTTCCAGTCCTACGACCTTATCGATTTCCTCACCCCTGGCGGTGAGCATCAAGATAGGCACCTGGGTCTCCCGGCGCAACTGCCGACAGACCTCGATGCCATTCATCTTGGGTAGGATTATGTCCAATAGAATCAAGTCCGGCCCATTTTCTTGGGCCATTCGAAGTCCCAGTTCTCCATCATGGGCCACCATCACCCGGTAGCCTTCCCGCGACAGGTTGAACCGAAGGGCCTCAACCAGGTTTTCCTCGTCTTCCACCAGCAGGATGTTCTCGCCAGACAACCCACCCCTCCGAAATAGATGACTCGAATCAAGGACTCACCATAATTATAAATGAAAGAAGAATAGCCCTTCCCGGTATAGGGAAGGGCTATCATTTTCCAAGCGGTCAGCGGCCAAGACCGGTATTCTCATCATGCTCCCGCCGGGGAGCCGGGCCTAGTAAAGGTGACAGGTCACCAAATGGCCGGAGCCCATGTCCTTCTGCACCGGTATTTCCACCGAGCAGCGGTCCATGGCGAAGGGGCACCGGGGATGAAAACGGCATCCCGACGGCGGGTTAATCGGCGACGGCACCTCGCCGGTTAACACGATCTCCTCCCGCTCCACGTCCGGGTGCGACGGCAGGGCCGCCGAGAAGAGCGCTTTGGTGTAAGGATGCAACGGGTTCTCGTATAGCTCCTCAGTGGGGCTGTACTCAACGATCTGTCCCAAGTACATGACCGCCGTCTGATGGGCCATGTAACGGACGGTGGCCAGGTTGTGGGCCACGAGAAGATAGGCGACGCCGGTATCCTGTTGCAGGTCTACCAACAGGTTCATCACCTGGGCCCTGATGGAAACATCCAAAGCCGAAACTGGCTCGTCCAGGATTATCAGCTTGGGATACGATGCCAACGCACTGGCCACGGCCACCCTTTGGCGTTGACCGCCGCTGAACTCGTGGGGATAGAGGTCGGCTTGAGCGCTGTGCAGGCCCACCTGCCCCATTACTTCCTGCACCCGGTCGTCCCGTTCCTGGTTGGTGACGTCCCGGTTGACCACCAGCGCTTCCGAGATTATATCCCGCACTCTCATACGGGGACTCAGCGAAGACCACGGGTCCTGAAACACGGCTTGGACCTGGGTGCGGAACTCCTTAAGTTCCGGACCCTTGAAACCTTGGATGTCTTTGCCGTCCAGCAGGATCCGTCCGTCGGTGGGTTCTTCCAGCCGAAGAATAAGTTTGGAGGTCGTAGTCTTGCCGCAGCCCGATTCTCCCACCAAGCCTAGGGTCTCGCCGTCGTTCACGACAAAGTCAATCCCGTCGACGGCCTGGACGTGGCCGACGGTCTTCATCATGATCAGGCCTTTGGTTACCGGGAAGTATTTTGTTAGGTTCTCGGCGCGTAGTAGTTCAGTGGCCACTTCATTTCTCTCGGAACGATTATTAAAACGTTAGGGAGCGACGGGTTCCGCCCAAGCCGGGTCCAGCATCCAGCAATCGGCCGTATGGCCCGATTCCCCTTGGTGATGCGGCGGGTATTCCTGGTGACACATTTCTTGGGCGTACTGGCAACGGGCGGCGAACCGGCAGCCGTCGGGAAGGTCGTACAAAGCCGGCGGTTGACCCTCGATGGCGTAGAGCCGGTCGGTGCGCTCCATCTGGGGCACCGAGGCCATCAAGGTCTGGGTATAGGGATGCTGGGGGTTGTTGAAGAGGTCCCTTACGTTGGCGTCTTCCACGATCCGCCCGGCGTACATCACGGCCACCCGGTCGCACATACGGGCTACGATGCCGAAGTCGTGGGTGATGAAGATAATCGCCAGCCCGGTCTCGGCTTGAATCTCTTTGAGCAGTCTCAGGTATTGCAATTGGATCGTGACGTCCAACGCGGTGGTCGGCTCGTCGGCGATGATCACTTTAGGCTCGCAGGAGATGGCGATGGCGCCGATGACGCGTTGTTTCATGCCCCCGCTCATCTGATGGGGGAAGTCATCCAACCGCCGCTCCGGAGCGGCTACCCTGACGCTCTTTAGGGCGTCAACGGCCCGGGTGAGCATGTCCCGGGTGGAGCCGGTCTGGTGGATGCCTAAGGCTTCCCGCAGTTGGTTTCCGATGGTGAAAACCGGGTTCAAGGAGGTCTGCGGGTCCTGGAGGATCATGGAGATCTCGCGGCCTCTGATCTGTCGCATTTCCTTATCCGACTTGGGAACTATGTCCTCGCCGTCGAGGATTATCTCGCCGGAAACGATGCGGGCCGCCGGCTTGGGTATAAGCCGCAACAGGGAAAGGGCAGTCATGGTCTTGCCGCAGCCCGACTCCCCCACGATTCCCAGCGTTTCACCTTGACGGAGCGAGAAGCTCACGCCGTCGACGGCTTTGGTCGTTCCCCACCGGTTGAAGAAATAGGTCCGAAGGTCTTTGACCTCCAAAACCGTAGGGCCGAAACTCGAATTTGTAGCGATGTTACACCTGCCTTTACTTGAGTTCCAAGCGACTCCGCAACCGGTTACCCGGAGGGTCCGTAGTTAGGCTATCCCTAATCGGTTGCCGTATTGTAGCAGGGAGTCACAGGGCCCACAATAGAACCGGAAAGCATCCGGTACAACACCGGGGCCGGGGTGACAAATCACCACCACTGGGAGCATACTATGGAGCAACTGGCGTCCCGTCAATGGTTGGCCGCTATCCAATACGGTACAGGAGGTCCCAATGGCTACGGAAACGCGACAGACCGCCTCGGTCCAGACCCAGCCGCTGGTGAAAATCACGGAAATGGACCACATAGTCCTTCGGAACAGAGACGTTGAGACGTCCCTGAAATTCTACGTAGAAGTCTTGGGCTTGAAGCCGGAGCGTGTGGAGCAGTGGCGGGCCGGAGATGTCCGCTTCCCATCGGCGCGACTCAACGCCGACACGATCATCGACTTCTTCGCCAGCGATCAGGAACCGACCGGCAAGGAAGGGGCCAAGAACCAGGACCACTACTGTATGGTCATCGAACCCACCGACATGGAAGAGCTCAAAAACAGGTTCGAGGCCATGGGCGTGGAGATTCAGGCCGGTCCGGGCAAGCGCTGGGGTTCCCACGGCGACGGCACCTCCCTCTACATTTACGACCCCGACGACAACGTGGTGGAACTGCGCCACTACTAAGAGACTATCTCGAGACCCACGGGGTTCTTCGTAGAGGGCAAAGAGGTTACAGAGAGCGCAGAGTTTTTTCGATGGCCGGTCAAACAACGGCCGGCTCAGATTCCGTTGGTGAGGGCGCCCCTGGGGGGGCGCCCTTCGTTTTGCAGGTAGAAGCTAATCGCCGACCGGTTGGGTCTCTTCCACCGGGGCCCGCAGCAGGTCGTAATGCTGGGCGGCTTGGACCAGCGTCGGCTCCAAGTCTTCCTCCAGCAGGTAGCCTTGGTCGATCAGCCGCCGGCCTGCTTCCCTCACTAACTTGAGGTAGTGGGGCCTGTCGACGTAGCGGTCCTCTATGGACAGCCGCGGGTCGCCAGATGCCTCCCGGTCTTCATGGGTGGCCGGGAAGGGTATGCTGGTACCGCGGATGGTACCGCCGGAGCCGCCGCCAGTGGACAAGATTTGCCCGCCGCCGCCGATGGTCGAATGCCGAACGTTCCAGCCGGCGTGGGTGCCCAATGGCGCCGCTATAAAGGGCAGGCCGATGCCGGCGGTCTCGTTGCCGTCTTGGTCAACCGCCGACACCAGGTGGCGATAAACCCCGCCAACCGCGGCCGGGACCGTGGTCGGTACGCCGGGGTCAGGCCCCAAGTCCAGCCGGGTGAACCGCCGCAGAGGTTGGGGAATTTTGACACCGGGGATGGTCTCCAACGTCCGGCCCGCAATCTCCGGGGACACCGCCGTGCCATCGGCTATCCTGGGGTACTGACTGGGCGGCGGCGCGGCGCCGGTGGTCACCCACCGGTCCAGGTTGGCGAGGGCGGCCCGTAGCAACGGACGGTAGTCCAACCCCTTGAAGGAGTGCTGGCCCCGGTAGCCGTCTACCGGGTCGAGGCTGGTGAGAGGGAAACTGCCCAAGCCGTGCTGAGTACCGGAAAAAGCGTAGATTCGGACTTCTTCCGGCAGCTCGAAATCCTGGTCGCCTGCAATGGTGGTGTGCGGCAGTGAGCCGTGTCCGGCCCAATACTCGGAGGAGGTGTAGGTGTACATCACCTTGGGAAGGGGTCCTTGGCCAGCAAGTCGGGACAAGAGACCGTCGGCCAGGCCCGTTTCAGGGTCAGTCTGCTCGATATCGCTGAAAGGGAAAAGGCTGTTGGCGCTGCGGCTGGCTTGGCTGGAAGGTTGGGCAAAGCGTTGGTTGAATTCGCCCCGTTTGCCCCCGGCCACGTGGGGAACGAAACCGTCGAACACCGTTCGACCCGTTTCGTCGTTGTTGAGCCCCTCGTAGAGGAACTGCCGCAGGAACCGGCCGCTCTGGGAGACGCCGAAGGCATAGACCCGTTCCACGCCTCCGGCCAACGGGTTGCCTTCGTCGGCGAAATCATAGCGAAGGAAGGACGCGAAGTCCCGGGTGGCCAGCAGGCCCAGCCCAACGACCGGAGCGCCGGTCGTCGTATAGATCACCTGGTATACCCTACCGGGTTGAAAACCGGCAGGAAGATAAACGTGGCTGGCATCGGGCACGCGCTTGCCGTCTTCCAACCGGGAGAAGAACCATTCCCGGCGGGGGACTATCTCCTCGGGCGCGTCTTCGTGCTCCTGTACGGTCAGCACGGACTCCCAGTCTTCAAGATTGTTTGCCGGGTACGACCGGTGCGTTCGGTCCGACAGGTACTGTACGAAGGTGGGTGTGTTGAGCTGGAAGGTTACTACGATTTTGCCGGAGACGGGCCCATCGGCATCCACGGCTTCGGGCACGTTGATGCGCATCAGGCCTGGCGCATTGGGAACGTCGTGTTGCCACCCGCACCAAGCGACCGCGTAGCCTTGGCGCATCAGGAAGCCGTTGCCGGGGTCCATCGGGGCGTCGGGCGGCACATCCGGAGCGCTGTTGATGTTACGCAGGGCCAGCGGTTTGCCCCGGTTCAAGACGTCCAAGACCACCCGGCCATTACCCTTGGCCGAGTCAACCGGCTGCAGCATCCTGAAGTCCGATGAGAAATTGACCTTGCCGTGGGGGTCCCGAGGCGCCAGACCTATGTCGGTGATGCTCTCGTTGGCGCTGTGGGCCGGATCCACGGAAAAATGGACGGTGCCGTCCAACTGCTCGTAAGGTCCCGCGTCGCCGAAGGACTCTCCGTCGGCGAAGGGTTGCCGGGAAGTAATTTCAATCCTGGTGACCGGCATATCGCCCCCCCTTTTATTCGACGCCGAGCACCGAGAGCGCCGGGCATTTCGCTATTTCTCCTCTTGGCGGACTCGGTGTTTAAGAAATTCAGCCGCGGAACTGCCGGAAGAATTCCCGGATTTCATGGGCCAGCAGTTGCGGCTCTTCCAAGGCCGCGAAGTGACCGCCACTGGGCATTTCCGTCCAGCGGAGGACGTTGTAAGAACGCTCCGCCCACTCCCGGGGCGGTGTGGCGATTTCTTGAGGGAATATGGCCATGCCGGCCGGGGCCGGGATGATTTCCTCCTGGCCCAAGGTCCATAGGTGGCTCTGGTTTTCCTTGTACATGCGGACCGATGAGCCGATGGTCTGGGTAACCCAATAGATGGTGACGGTGGTGAGCAGTTCGTCCTTGGTGTAACTACGCTCCACGTCGCCGCCGCAATCGCTCCAAGTGCGATATTTCTCGACGATCCAGCCGGCCAGCCCGGCCGGAGAATCGTTGAGCCCGTAGGAAAGGGTCTGCGGTTTGGTCCCTTGGATGTGGTTATAGCCGCCTTCGTCCAGAAACCATTGTTCCCGCTGGGCCATGTGGGCCTTCTCGGCTTCGGTCAATGGCCGGGAACCGGGCCCCAGATACGGGGTGGGACGGGTGATGGAGGTGAGGTGAACGCCGTGTAACTTGTCGTGATGGGCATAACCGAGGCGCGAGGTCACGCCGGCCCCGATGTCCCCGCCCTGGGCCGCGAACCTGGAGTAGCCCAGATTCTCCGTCATGAGCTTGGCCCAGAGGTCGGCCACGCGCTGCACCTGCATTCCCGGCTCCAGGGAAGCCTGGGAGAAGCCGAAACCGGGCAGTGACGGGGCCACCACGTCGAACGAGTCCCCGGGGTCGGCGCCGTGACTGCCGGGGTCGGTGAGGAGCGGGATAATCTTGGTCATTTCGAAGAAAGTGCTGGGCCAGCCGTGGGTGATAACCAGCGGCATCGGGTTGGGGCCTTGGCCCCGCTCCAGGATGAAGTGGATGTCCAGGCCATCGACCTGGCTCTTGTATTGGCTAAAGGCATTCAGCTTCTTTTCCTGGGCCCTCCAGTCGAAACCGGTTTGCCAGTATTCCACCAGTTCTTTGATGTAATCGAGGTTGCTGCCGTAGTCCCAACCTGTGCCGGGGATTTCGTCGGGCCAGCGGGTCTTGGCCAACCGTTCACGAAGGTCGTCAAGCACGGCGTCGTCTACGGATATTTCAAAGGGCAACATGGCGCGTCTCCCGGTCATAGTTGTGGTCCTTGGTCCGCCGCGACTCTTCCGCCGGAGGCGAAAGCAGCACGGTTAAACCTCGATCCGGTACACCCGGGCGGCGGTATCGTGGAACATCGCAGCCCGTTCGCTGGGCGAATAGGAAGCCGCCAAGCGCTTGAAAGCGTTGTACATCACGTTGTAAGAAAACGACTCCTTGTCGACCGGGAAATTGCTTTCGAACATACACCGGTCGGGGCCGAATTTTTCGATGCAATAATTCATCCACGGACCAATGGACTCGGCCAACTCTTCGGAACCGATGGGAGTTTCCCGGGTGTGCCAGTCGAAGCCGATGCGCGGCATACCAACGCCGCCCAGCTTCATTACGATGTTCGGGCACTCGGCCGCGGCATCGATGCCGTTGCGCCATGCCGGGATCACCTCGTCGTCTCGACCGGCGTAGGGACCGATGCGCATCATCCCGCCGATGTGGTTGAGTATTATGGTGAGGTCTGGCGCAGTCCGGGCGAAGGCCGCCACGTCGGCCATCTGAGGAAAATACAACGAGTTCTCCAGGCACAGCCCCATATCCGCCAGCACCTTGGCGCCCGCCCGGTAGTCGTCTCGTTCCAGGCAGCCCTCCACCTCCCGATTTTCAACTTCGGGGTGCGGGTCCCAACCAACGGAGTGTCGGATGCCGCGGAACCGGGTGGGACTGGCAGCCTGCAACGCCTCCAAGACCGGACGGACGGCGTCGCCCAGCTTCAGATCGGCCCGGCCGATGATGCCAGCGGCGGCCCGGCCTTCACCGTAGCGCCCGGTGGCGCTCTCTTCCGCAATTTTGTTAACGAATTCGACCTCCCCCACCGGACGCAGCTCTTCCGGCCCCTCGGTGCGGTAGCTGGACCGGGCCTCCACGAAAACGGTCGAGCGCACGTTGTGTCCGCTGGTGATGTCGGCGGCCAGGTCTTCGAGCAGGTAGCGCTGGTAGTCCGCCGGCTCCGGGCGGTATTCCCAGAAGTGGTGGTGAGGATCGCAGATGGGAATCTCGGGCTCCAGGGTGGGTTCAGAAGTCAAAGCAAGCCATTCGTTTCCTCTTGGCGGCATGTTATGGCCTCCGTCTCAAATGATTAGGCGCAAAGAGTTCGGGGTGGGTTTGGCGGCCCAATAATATCACGAAATACGGCGCCGAATCGGGAACGCGGCAAGGGTCGGCTTGGCTGCCGCCGGGCTACCGGCTTACGCTACCGCCGCTCCTCCAACCGGCTGCGGTGTGCGGCGCTCACCCATGTATTGCACCAGCAACGCCGCGATGAGCAACAGGACCACGTTGGACCAAATGGCGATGTCGTAGGTGCCGCGATAGTCGTAAAGGTACCCGCTGAGGGTGGCGCCAATTCCTGATCCGATGGGCATTACGGCGAACATCGCGCCGTATATCTTGCCCAAGTTGGTTGTGCCGAAACCGTCGGCGGCGTAGGCAGCCGTGATTCCGACTACCGCGTTCCAAGAGAAGCCAACCAGCAACAGGCCAGCGAATAGGGCGGCCAAGCCAAGGGGCGGAATGCCAAGGAAGGACACCCCCATTGACAGCACCACCACGACGAAGCCCGCCATTCGCAATTGGTACGAAAAGCTCAGCCAGCGGCGCCGGCCCTGCTCGTCGGACTGGTGCCCCAGGTACAGAGCGCCAATGATAGCCGTGGCCCCGATTACGCTAAAGGCGCTGGCCGCTATCAGGGGATGGAACCCGAGGTCCCTGGCGTAGGTGATAAAGTGAGCATTCACGAAGCTCATCGAGTACCCTCAAACGAAGTACCCGAAAGTCAGCTTCCAGAAGAGGGGAGTCCGTAACGCTTCCCCAAAGCTGGCGTCTCGCAAGACAACGGCCGGTCTGCCGGAGTCCCCGTCCTGGGCGGGCGCCGGGCTCCGCCGCGGCTTCCCGTATGGCTCTAAGCCCATGTCTTCGGGGCGGTCCCGGATGAGCAAGATGCCAACGGGCAAAATCAAGACCAGCAGGAGCAGGCCGAGGAACAGGTAGGCTTGCTGCCAAGCGAACCAGACCAGGAAGGCGGAGGACGCCGGCACCAGGAACATGGCGCCGAAAGAGCCCGCGCCGCCCACCAGCCCCAGGGTAAGTCCCCGGCGCGACAAGAACCACTGGCTCACGATCTTGGTCAAGACGGGGCCGGTGCCCAAGGTGATTCCGACGCTCATCACCCCGTATATCACGTAAAGGTGCCAAAGGCTGTTCACCAAGGGGAGCAGCAGGAGCATCCAACCCATGATCACCACGCCAGCCAATGCCGACCATTTGGCGCTGTACCGGTCGGCAAAGTAGCCGGCCACCGGGCGCAACAACCCTGAAAGCACGTAGCTGATCGACAACGCCACCGAGAAGGACCCGTGGGTCCATCCGAATTCGTCGGTCATCGGCGTCTGAAAGACGCCGAAGGAGAACTGGCCGCCGGCGACGCCAAAGACAATAAAGGCGCTGCCGATAACCACGAACCAACCGTAGTACGTGTTCCTGAATGCCGAGGTCATTTACGACTCCGGGCGGCGGGTGGGAGAGGCATCGTAGGGGCATCTTAACGGCGTCCCTCCGCCTTTGTCCACGGCAAAGGTATGGCCTTTGCCGGAGTTGGGGCGCCGACGGTGCGTCTCGCTGACAACCGTTGTAGAATTGGCTATCGCCTTCGGGAGACGTTGGAATGACTAACTCATTTGCCGGTATCGCCTTTTACAGTACCGCCTTGAACGGTTCCGACTGCTTGGCCGTGAGAAGACCCGGGAGAACTCTATGAAGGCGTCATATCTCGGGGCCATGGGATACTCCGGGCGGCGGAATTTCCCGCCGACTTGGCCGACCCCGCCGAGCTACAACGACCCGGAGACATCGGTGCAAAGCTACCGGGACGGCATCGAGGAATGCGAGTTCGCCGAAGAGGTGGGGTTCGAGTGGATCAGCTTCTCGGAGCACCACTACTCGGGGCGCATCGCCACCGGCGTCCCCTCGGTGGTAGCCGCCGCCGTAGCCGAGCGGTGCCAGCGGGTAAAGATCGCCATGTTGGGCCACCTGTTGCCGCTGAACAATCCGGTCAGGACCGCCGAGGAACTGGGGCTGCTGGACAACCTGACCAACGGGCGGCTGGTCATGGGGTTTTTACGCGGCACTCCCAACGAAGACCAGACCTACAACGTCAACCCGGCCGAGGGCCGGGGCCGGATGTTGGAGGGCATGGACCTTATCCTGAAGGCAATGACCGAACCGCACCCCTTCTCATGGGAAGGCCGCTATTACCAGTTTCGCACCGTGTCGGTATGGCCCCGGCCGGTGCAACAACCCTTTCCGCCAGCGATCGTGGCGACCCGCAGCGACGACGCCGTACACTATGCGGCCACACACCGGCTGGGACTTGGCGTTTCGTTCCTGCCAGTGGAAGAAGTGGGGGCCATCACCGACAAGTACTACCGCTGGTGCGAGGACGCCGCCTGGCATCCCGAGCCCAGCCAAGTGGTGTTCCGGGGCAGCATCTACGTGGCCGAGACCGACCGGCAGGCCCAAGCTTGGTTCGAGAGGCAGACCGATGGCGGCAGGGCCGCGGGCATGGCGCTCAGGTCTACGGTTTCCCAGGTCATCCAGGCTGCCCGGTCCGGGCAGGCGGTGGACTACAGGAACGTGTTCGCCGGAAGCGCCCAAGGCGACATCGTCGGTGGGGCTCCGGGCCTGACTTTCGTGGGCGGGCCCGATTCCATAGTAGACCAGATCAAAGGCTACCGCGACCGTTGCGGCGCCGGGGTGATCGACCTCTTCTTCCAGCAGCCCAGCCTCGACCACAAAGACATCATGGCCGAGATCGAGCTCTTCGGCCGGGAAGTGCTACCCCGGCTGAAGGAACTGTAGGACCACCATGGCCGAAACTCCATCATCTCCCCCAAGCGGCCCAGGGACATGACGTTTGCGGAAGGCCACGTAGAGACCTACGCGGGCCGCCTGCGCTACCGTGAGTCCGGGGCCGGCTATCCCGTGGTGGTAATCGACGGCCTGCCTTGGCCGCACCCGGTAGTCCCGGAGACTCTGGCCCGCGAGTACCGGGTATTGGAATTGGCGTTGCCCGCCGACGCTCCCGCTGCCAACGCTTCTCCAACCGCCCGTGAGATGGCCGACATGGCCAGCCCGGTAGTTTCGGCGATGGTGGAAGGCGGTTACACCTTGATCGGCACGTCGTTCGGCGCTTCCGCAGCCCTGTGGCTGGCCCTGCAACAGCCGGAACGGGTCGAAGCCTTGGTCCTAATCTCGCCGGTTGGCATCGGGCCGTCGGACGGCTTTTCCGCTGATGACGACCAACGACTGGCACGTCGGTTATTGGCCCACCCCGAGGCGGCGGAGTTGAAGCACGCTCCGCCGGCCACAGAGGCTGCAGCCTTGGAGCAGGCGGCACTGGCGCGGCTACGCTTGGCGTCCCACGACAGCGAGTTGGAGGCGGGCTTGGCCGATGTTCGATGCCCGACCCTGGTGGTGTTCGGACAGGAAGACCGCTTGGTTTCCCCGGCGGCGGCCCGCGTCTACCAACAACTAGTCTCTAACTGCAACGTCGCCTGGGTGTACGACGCGGGCCACGCCATCGCGGCCGAACGCCCGGAGGCCTTGGCTGGCTTGGTCTTGGATTTTGTAAAGCGCAGAGAGACTTTTGTCGTCGAAGACCGGGCCGGGATCATCAATCCCTGAGCGACGTACCCCGCCACCGACCGGTTGGAGGGTGGTTGGAAAATAAACCCGGAACATGGGAGAATCTGAGTCAGGGTTGGTACTGTACCAGCGTCAGGAACACAACATTCACGGGGAACATTCAAACTTGGGAGATTGGACTGATATGGCAACGAAGCGACCGGGAGAAAGGTACCTGGGTGACGCCCTGCACATTCCCATATCCTCAGACGGCCAAGTGACCGTCTACGTTTGGCCGGTAAGGGTGCTCAACATTGGCGGCAAGGGCTGCGGCGGTCCCACCGTCGGAATTGACGTGGGCAACGAGGAAGTGCTGCGGTTTGACTGTCACGATAACCGCGGCCACTGGCACGGCGGCGGGTACGACCGCTCCGGTATGCCGAGCGCATCCCACCGGGACTTTCCAGACGGTCTGTCCGGGGTGGAGAACCAAGTCGCTTGGTCGCTGGACCAATTGGCGGCAAAGACGAGTGACTTGCTGGCAGAGGCGGAACACGGCCCGGCCGCCGAGTCTCTTGACCCGGCAATGCTGCGTTCGGCGCTGGAGTCAATTCAATCCCACCTGGCCGGGCAGGGCGACCTGCGAGGCCAAGCGATCAAAGAGAACCTGATCGAAGTGTAGCCGGGGCGCACCCCAAAAAACTTTGCGCTCTCCGCGCCCTCTGCGGTGGACCCCGGCCCCAGTGTGGCTGGAGTTAAATACCCAGGGCCGCTACCCCGGCCTTGGCGATGGCCTCATCGTCGAGCCCGCTGGGCAGGCCTCCCACGCCGATGGCGCCGACGACCACGCCTTCGTGGAAGACGGTGACCCCGCCCGCCAAGGCTATCAACTGGGAATCGCCGAAGGAGTCAATCGACCTTCCGGAGCTACTTAGTTGCTCGGCGAAGGCTGCGGTGTCCATTGAGCGGACCGCGGAGGTGTAGGCCTTTCGAATGGCGAAGGTGGGCCTCAAGCAACGGTCCATGCGGGCGTAGGCCAGCAGGTTTCCGGCGTCGTCCACCACCGCCATATCAACCTTGCGCCGGTTGGTGTCCTTGTTGAAATCGGCGATCATGGCCGCGATCGCGTTTTGGGCCTGCTCCAAGCTGATCATTGTCTTGCTATACATTTTGTCAACCTCCATCAAGCGATAATTCGGGTACCGGGCGTCTCAAATTCGCCGCGGTCAGTGTCCCACTTGCCTTTCTTTCTGTTGCTGTTCTTGGAGTTCGTCGATCTGTTCCCTGGTGCGGCCATAGATTTGGGGTACGTCCCATCCCTGGAGGCCGGCGTAGGTGTCGATCTGGGACCGGTGATGCACCTCGTGCTCCAAGACCATCATTAGTATCCGCCAGCCGCTGAGAGCGCCGTCGGTGTCGATCATCTTTATGCGCCGCTCCAGCCACTCCGGCGGGGTGTCTTCGATCCGTCGGCGAAACTCGGCTGCGGACACATCAAGGGCCGGCGCCCACTCCGATCGCAGCTCGGTGCTGGGAACCGGCCAATCGTAGACCCAACCCTCGCCCCGGTAGGCACGGGCGAAATACATGCGGGACTCGGCGATGTGGTGGACGATTTGATTGATACTCCAAGACTTTTCGCCCTCGCCCACGGGCGGGAACCACGACTCGGCGGGCTCCGGCAGAGCCTCTATATCCCGCACGGTGCGCCGGTGAATGGAATCGAAGTACCGCAGATACGCTTTCGGGTCGGTAATCATCGCTCGGCTGCCTCCACCCTTAGATTTCGACGGTAGGAGGTCTCATAGTGTGCCAAGGGGTGTTTTGCTCGTAGGCGTGGGCCAGCTTGAACACCATTTCCTCCCCGCCGGGCGGTCCCGCTATCTGCAGTCCCACCGGCAGTCCCCGGCCGCCGAACCCGCAGGGCACCGAAATGGCGGGCGCACTGGAGATATTGAAGGTGTTGGTGCGCATGAAGGGCAACCGGGACGAGTTCTCTTTGCCGGTTATCGGAGGGTCTTCCTGTACCCGGACCGCTTGGCGCCCCGAGGTCGGCATCACCAGCGCATCGTAGGTGCGGAAGGCCGCCAGCACGTCGTCCCGCAACAGGCTACGGAGCTTCTGGGCCTTGTAGTAGGCTTGAGCAGGGACCAAGCTTCCAGTAAGCAGCCCGATGCGGTTATCGTGGCCGAAGTCGTGGATTCGTTCCCGGACCCACTCTTTCATGTTGAAGGCCGGTTCGACCGCCAGCGACGCCGCGGCAATGGCGTTGGCGTGTGCCGCCAACGGAATCGAGACCTCTTCGACGTCGGCGCCCAACTCCGCCAGAGTCTCGACGGCAGCGGTGACGGCGGTGGCTACGTCAGGCTCCACCCAGTCGCTGTGGAGCAGCTCCGTAACAATTCCCACCCGCAGGCCTTTGATGTCGCCGTCCAAGGCCTGGCGGTAATCGGGCACCGGAGTGTTCCAGGTAGTTGGGTCCTTGGGATCGTAGCCAGCGACGGCCGAGAGGGTGATGGCAGCATCTTCCACGCTGCGGGATATTGGCCCAACGGTGTCCATCGACCACACGCCCCGCATCACGCCGTAGCGGCTCACCCGTCCCCAACCGGGCCTGAGGCCGACGATCCCACACCAAGCCGCCGGCCGCCGAATCGATCCGCCGGTGTCTTCCCCCAGGGATGTAGCGCAGAGGAAAGCCGCCGTGGCCGCACCAGATCCGCCGCTGGAACCGCCGGCGGCGATGTCCAGGTCCCAGGGGTTGCGGGGCGTGCTAAACCGGTGGGTGAACCCAGTGATAGCGAATTCGCTCAGGTTGGTCTTGCCCAGCAGAATGGCCCCGGCGTCCCTTAACTTCGCAACCACCGTGGCGTCGTCGTCCGGCACGAAGTCGGCTAGGATGCGCGAGCCCCCGGTGGAGCGGATGCCTTTGGTCCAGATCTGGTCCTTGACCCCCACCGGTATGCCGTGCATCGGGCCGCGGTAGTTACCTGCCAGGATTTCTTGTTCGGCCTGCCGCGCCTCTTCCAGAGCCCCTTGCCGAAGCACCGTGAGAAAGGAGTTGAACTTGAAATCGAGGCCATCAATCCGTTGCAGGTACGCCTCGACCACTTCCACCGGTGAAACTTCTTTGTTCTGGATTAGACTGGCGAGTGCTGACGCGGAGTGGAGAGGAAGTTCGGTCCGTACCATGCGACCTCCAACGATTGCTCGCCGTGGGATTGGTAATCATCATAGGAGCCAAGCCCAACCTCGTCAACTCGAAGCGCTGACGGCCGCGAGCCGGATTTGGCCCGGTGCCGGAAGCCATTGTAAAATGCGCCGGAAGGACGGGCTATTCTTAATCAGTTAGGAACGGGGGGCGAAAATGAAATACGACGTTATCGTAGTCGGCGGCGGTACGGCCGGATCGGTGCTGGCCAGCAGGTTGTCCGAGGACCCGGCCCGGTCGGTGTTGTTGCTGGAAGCCGGAACCGATTACCCAAACCCGGAACATCTGCCGGCGGCGGTCCGGAACGGCTATTCTACGGCTGGCGAGGCGGTCGGATCGCCGGTGTCGTGGTCGCTGCGGGGTACGATTAACGACCAGCAGGGGGAAATCAACATCGCCCAAGGCAAGGTCATCGGCGGTTCCGGCTCCATCAACGGGCAGATGTTCGTGCGAGGCTTGCCGGAGGACTTCGATAGCTGGGCCGCCCAAGGGAACCCGGAGTGGACCTACTTGAAGACGCTGCCCTACTACCGCCGGGCCGAGACCGATCTGGACATTCGGGATGACTTCCATGGCACCGACGGCCCCATTCCCATCGTCCGGCGGGAAAACGAGCCGTGGCCGGAAATCCAGCGCGCTTTCCACGCGTCCTGCCTCGAAGCCGGGTACGCCGTTACCAGCGACCTCAACGGACCCAACTCCTCGGGCATCGGCGCCATCCCGATGAACAACAGCGGCGGCGTCCGCATGAGTACTGCCATCACCCACCTGAACCCGGCGCGCCATCGCCTGAACCTAACGGTCAAGGGCAATGTCTTCGTTCGCCGGGTGTTGATCGAAGAGGGCCGGGTCGCGGGCGTTGAAGCGGAAAGCGGAGGCGAGATTTTTCGCGTAGCGGCCGACCGGGTGGTGCTCAGCGCCGGGGCCTTGAAATCGCCCCATATCCTGATGTTGTCGGGAGTGGGGCCCCAAGACCAATTGGAGGAATTCGGCGTTCCGTTGCGCCAACACCTGCCCGGAGTGGGCCAAAATCTATTCAATCACCCTCAACAATCGGTTACCTTCAGGGTCAAAGACCACGTGAACCTCGCCGCCAACGCCGGCTCACTTCGATTCAGCCTGCGAGTCACTTCGGCGCCGCCCTCCTACTCTAATGACGTGATGTTGCAAAGCCTGGGCGTTTTCGACGTCATGACCGGCGAAGTGCTGGAGGAGCGTACCGCCCGATTCGCCTGCGCCTTGGAACTGCCCGACGGCACTGGCTGGGTGCGGTTGGCGTCGGCCGACCCCACGTTGCAGCCGACGATCAATTACCGCTACCTTCATCACGAGAACGACATACGACGGATGCGGGACGCCGTGCGTTTGGCATGCCGCATTCTCGAATCGGAAGCCTACCGAGATGTTTCCGACGGCCGGACCGCCCCGAGCGACGACGTGCTGGCCAGTGACGACACCCTGGACCTGTGGATACGCCAAACGGTAGGCACTTCCCGCCACGTTTCCGGCACCTGCAAAATCGGACCCGACTCCGACCCCATGGCAGTGGTGGACCAGCAATGCCGGGTAAAAGGGACCCTCGGGCTTTGGGTGGCCGATTCCTCGGTAATGCCGCACGTCACCCGGGCCAATACCAACGCCACGGCCGTCATGATCGGCGAAAGGGTGTCCGACTGGGTGGCCGAGTCGTAAGTCCACCCATCCGCCGAGGGGCCTGATACAGACCGGCGCCTACACGTTCGGCCGCAGTTGGTGTCGGGTGGCGGCCTCGTAGGCGTTGCCTACTTGGACCAATAGGGGCTCCGTCAAGTGCTTGCCCACGAACTGTATGCTCAGCGGCAGGCCCTCGCTGTTCAGCCCGCAGGGGAGGGAGATTGTGGGCGCCCCGCTGAAGTCGAAGGGTATGGTGAACCTTCCCCAGGTCCATTCCTCTTCGTCCATCGGGCCGTAAAGCGCCTCTGGGGTGACCCGTTCCGGCGGGGTGGTCATAGAGGGGCAGACCAGCACGTCGATGCCGTCGAAGATTTCGGCCAGCATTCCGTTGCAGGCCAATCGCTGGTAGTTGGCGGCGGCGTAGTCGGTGGCGCTGTGGCTCAAGCCCAACTCCAACCAGCCGCGGAACCAAGGACCGTATTCGTCGCTGCGGGACGGGAAGGTCGCCCGGTGCGCAGTAGCCGCCTCCGCGGAACACAACACTCCCCAAGCCCGGGAGAACACTTCGGTCTCCGGCATACGCACCGGCACCAGCACTGCTCCCAAGCCCTCCAACAGCCGGGCGCCCGCCAGCACCGTTTCGGCCAACTCGGAGTCGACGCCGTCACCCACGTAACGTTCGTCCACGCCGACGCGAATGCCCCGGACTCCTCGATCCAACCCCTCCAACATGTTGGGCACCGGGGCGACAAGTGACGTCGGGTCGTTCGGGTCCTGTCCTGCGATGGCTTGCAGCACGACGCCGGCGTCGGAGGCGCTCCGGGTCATCGGCCCGACATGGTCCATGGACTCGGCCAAGGCCAAGACACCATACCGGCTCACCCGCCCCCAAGTGGGTTTTATCCCCACGATGCCGCAGGCGGCCGACGGAAATCTAATCGAGCCACCGGTGTCGCTGCCCAACGAGGCGTAGCACAGTCCGGCCGAGGTGGCAACCCCGGAGCCGCTGGAAGACGCACCGGACCAACGATCGGCGCCCCAGGGATTGACCGGTATCTGGAACGCCGGGTTATAGCCGGCCATTGCCCCTTCGGTTAGGTTAAGTTTGCCAAGAATGACGGCGCCGGCTTCGTTAAACTTACGAACCACGGTGCCGTCGAAATCGGGAACGAAGTCCCGGAGAACCCTGGCGCCGCCCATGGTGGCAACCCCGGTTGTAAAACACAGGTCCTTGACGGCAATGGGCACCCCGTGGAGGCTGCCCCGGTAGTTTCCGGCAGCGATTTCCTGCTCGGCAGCCTGCGCCGACGTCAAGGCGGAGTCGGCCATCACCGTGGCGTAACTCTTTAGTTCGCCGTCCAAAGCGTCGATGCGTTCCAGAATCGCCCGGGTCAACTCCACCGGCGACAATTCTCTTGATCGGAGGCGTGCGCCCACCTCCGAAATGGTCTGGTAATGCAACGGTGTATCAGGCATTTTTCAACTCCTATGTGATTGTGACAGTCCGGCATCAATCCCAGGGCGCCAGCCGGCTACCCCGCAGGCTGCACCAGTTCGATTAGCACGTCATCGGGCCCTTCGACGTAGGCCAGCTTGGTACCGGTGGCTACTTCGGTCAGAGGGAGGACTACACGTACGCCAGCTTGTTCCAAGCGCGCCAAGTCGGACGCCAGGTCTTCGACGTCAAATCCGAAATGCTCTAACCCCAAGTGGTTGAGTTCGGCGACGCCGCGGTCATCGGATGAACCCGGCGGCTTGGAAGATATGTTGAGCCGCACCGGGCCGCCGACTTCCATGCTGACCGTCACGGTGTTGGGCATTATTTCTCTGGCCCACAACACCTTGGCGTTAAAGTGCTCTTCGTACCAGGCCGCCGAGGCGTGAGGGTCCACCGCCCTGATGTGTACGTGGTTAATGCGATATTGCATCGTTGTACGCTCCTGTTTCAGTCGGGTCGCTCCCGTGGTGATAATACTGGATGGGAGACCGGTGGTAAACTTAGGGCAACCCTCAAGCTAGCCCGGAGACGAAGCAAATGCGTATCGCGGTACCGGACTTGGTGTCCAACTCCTACTTCCCGGCGGTAGCCGCGGTCGAACTGGGATATTTTCAGACCAAGGGTCTGGATGTGGACTTGGAAATGGTCTTCCCTATAGGGCGGGCCATGGAGGCGTTGCGGGACCGCCACGTGGACTTCGTTGCTGGCCCAGCCCATGCCGCGCTACTGGCCTTTCCCGGCTGGCAGGGCGTCAAACTGCTGGCTTCGCTGGCCCAGCACACCTTCTGGGTGTTGGTGTTGCGTTCCAGCTTGGGCGTCAGTCCGGGCGACGTTGCGGCGGTCAAGGGCTTGCGAATCGGAGCGGCCCCCGGACCAGACGTCGCCCTTCGCCGGTTGTTCGCCGAGGCGGGGATCGACCCGGAACGGGACAATGTAAATCTCGCTCCGGTCCCGGGCAGCGGCGAGCCGGGGGTGTCCTTCGGTCTCCATGCCGCCCAAGCCTTGGAAGAGGGCGCAATCGACGGGTTCTGGGCCAACGCGATGGGCGCCGAGGTGGCGGTGCGAAGCGGCGTCGGCGCCGTCGTAATTGACCCGCGACGGGGCCTCGGCCCACCAAGTTCGCGGGACTACACCTTTGCCGCATTGGCCGCCACCGATGAGCTGGTCGATGACTCGCCCGCCGTCGCGGAGGCGGCGGTGCGGGCGGTGGTGAAGGCCCAGCAGGCGTTGCGGGCCGATCCTTCCCTGGCTGCCCAGGTCGGCAGCCGGCTGTTCCCGCCCGACGAGGCCTCCCTGATCGAAGACCTGGTCAGGCGAGACATGCCTTATTACACCGCTAACATCACCCGAGACGCGGTAGCCAACCTCAATCGCTTCGCCCAGGACATCGGCCGGCTGTCCGGCGACGTGGCCTACGAGCAGGTAGTGGCCAGTCAGTTTGCCGACCTATGGGCTGAATCGCCGGTGGAATAATCATAGGTGGGTCCGATGAAAGTGGACATCAGGGTGCCCGTCGGCTTGCCGGTCCAAGAGACCGCCGAATTTATCGCGGGCTGCGAGGCCGCCGGTTTTTCCGGGGTTGGGGTCCACGACCACCAACACAGCGGACGGGATGTTTTTCTCACCCTGGCCTTGGCCGCCCAGCGGACCTCTCGGCTGGCCCTGTATCCAGCCACCACTAACCCGGTCACCCGGCATCCCATGGTGCTGGCTTCGTTGGCCCACACACTTGAAGAGATCGCGCCGGAGCGAGTCCGCCTGACGGTGGGCCCCGGTTACCTGGCCGTTGGCAATATCGGACGGCCCCGGGCCACAGTGGACGCGATGCGCCGGGCCATCCTGACCATTCGCCGCCTGCTGCGGGGAGAGCGATTAAACTTCAACGGGGTACAGACCCGGTTGGGCAACCTGAGCGACCACCCGACGCCCGTGTTTGTGACCGCCGCCGGTCCCCGGATGGTGGAGTTGGCCGGGGAGGTGGCAGACGGCGCCCTGTTGCTGGCCGGTCTTCATCCAAAGGCGATTGACGCCGTACGCCGCCATCTGGAGATCGGGGCGGCGCGGGCCGGACGGGGTCTCGACGGCTTCCCCACGATCTTTATCACTCCTACCACGGTATCGGATGACAGTACGGCGGCGCACCGCTTTCCTCAGCAGTGGTTCCGGCCGGGCCAGCCGTACTTGAAATATCCCAGTGATTCCAATCTGGTCTGGCTCCGAGAGGCCGGTATCGACCTAGCCGACGATTTCGTCCCCGACCAGATCGGCGACGCCCAAGCCGCCGAAATATGCGACGCCTTCGGCCTGTTCGGCACGCCCGAGGAATGCTTGGCGCGTTTGAAGCGAGCCGGGAAGGAATCGGGTATCGACCACGTCTTCATCTTCCCCACCCACACCCAGCAAGGCGGGTATGATATGCCGAGGACCGAGGTAGAGGCCTTCCGCAGCGTGATTCTTCCGGGGCTCAAGGCGATCTCGTAATCGCTGGTAACTATCGCCAGTGGCCTCCGGTTGCCGCCGCAGAACGCCGTTGCTAAACTGGCTTCGATCCCCGGACCCGAAACCACAGGCAACGGCCGAATCATCTCGACAGACCACTTCGGGCGTCAACGCCCAGGGAGAATATCATGATCTACGAAGTCCGTACCTACGACTTGAAGCCAGGCGCGGTGCCGCAGGCCGAAGAAGCCTTCGCCGAGGCTTTACCCCACCGGGAGCAGTATTCGCCCCTCGCCGCTTTCTGGCACACCGACATCGGGCCGCTGAACCAGATAATCCACGTATGGGGTTACGACGACTTAGTCCAACGGGCCCAGGTCCGGGATGCCGCCGGTAAGGACCCCAATTGGCCCCCCAAGATAACGCCGGGGAACATCCTAAACATGAACGCCGAGATTTGGGCACCGGCGCCATTCATGCGTCCCATGGGCGGCAACCAAGCCTTGGGCAACGTCTACGAGATGCGCACCTATACCTACGAGCCCGGTTCCATCCCGGAGTTGCTGCGGCGCTGGAGCGAGGTCCTGCCCTACCGGGAGGAGCTTTCACCGCTGGCGGCCGGGATGTACACCGAGTTCGGAGGCCTGAATAAGTGGATGCACATCTGGCCCTACCAAGACCTGAATCACCGGGCCCAGGTAAGGGCGGAGGCCTCCAAACTCCCACAGTGGCCCTCGGGCGCGCCCGGCCGGGTGAGCCAGGAAAACAAGATCATGGCGCCGGCAAGCTTTTCTCCGATGCACTAGGGCCGCCGCCGCATTGGAGTAGCCCGGCCGGGAAAACGGTCGGCCATCCAGGAGACGACTGATGAAGCTAGTGACTTACGATACTGGTACCGGGCCCCGTTGCGGCGTTCTTCAAGACGCCGACGTGGTGGACGTGACGGCGTTGTTGGGGGCGGATCGGCCGTTGGCCGATGTCCGCGCTCTCTTGGAGCTTGGCGACTCGCCCATCGACCGGGTGGGGGATGCCTTGGCCTCCAACGTCCAGGCACCCAAGGTCGCCTTGGCCGCCGTTCGATTGCGTGCCCCGGTGCTCCAACCGCCCACAGTCCGGGACTTCATCGTCTATGAGGAACACGCCACCTCCCAAGGGACAAGGGAGTTGGACGAAGTCTGGTACCGTATGCCGGTCTTTTACTTCTCCAACCCGCTGGTCATCTACGGACCGGAGGACGAAGTCCCCTATCCGTCGGCTTCGGCACAGTTCGACTACGAACTGGAAATAGGCGCCGTCATCGGCCGGGCGGGCGCCGACGTTCCGGAGTCTGAGGGCCTGCAATACATCGCCGGCTTCTGCATCTTCAACGACTGGAGCGCCCGCGATTTACAGTTCGACGAAATGACGTTCGGCCTTGGTCCGGCTAAGGGGAAGGACTCGGCTTCGTCCCTGGGCCCTTGGCTGGTGACCACCGACGAGTTGGCTGACCACATCAAGGACGGCCGGCTGGACCTGAAGTGCAATGTAACCGTCAACGGCGACCCCTGGTTGCGGGACGCCGAGACCTTAGCCGCCTACTACAACTGGGGCGAGATGATAGAGCGGGCCAGCAAGGATAGCCGGATGGCCCCCGGCGACATCATCGGCAGCGGCACCGTCGGCGGCGGTTCCATACGGGAGTCAATCCGCAAGGGGTACGAAACCGCCCGGTGGTTGGAGCCGGGCGACGTGGTGGAGTTGGAGGTAGAGCACATCGGGGCGTTGCGCAACAGCCTTGCCCCCAGGAATGATGCCGGCGCCAACTACCGCTACGGGCCCAAGAACCCCACCGCCACCCCGGAACGAGGCTCAGCGAAAGACTACCGCTACCAGCGAACGCGGTAACTCTCCCGGACTCCCACAGTGTCCCGGCGTTGGCCCCACGCGGCCTGCCGAAATGGGGCACAGCCGACCCCGGGACACCGGCGGACCAAGCCGAATTACCGACCTTCTTTGATAAAATCGGAGATTCTTTCCGCGATCACGATGGCGCTGACGTTGGTGTTGGCGCGCGGGGTGTCGGGCATCACCGAGGCGTCGGCCACGTTCAACGCTTCCACTCCGTGGACTCGACCGTACTGATCGACCACCGCCATTGGGTCGGAGGCGGGTCCCATCTTGCAAGTCCCAACCAGATGTTGCGACGTTCTGACAGTCCGATGCAGCCAAGCGTCCAAGGCGTTGTCGGAAGCCAGGTCTTCGTCGGTGGGGTCCAGCCGCTCCTTCATGATGTCTCGATAGGACTCGCTTTCGGACAACCTCACTATCAGCCGCACGCCATCGCGCAACCGTTCCACGTCGGCCTGCTCTTCCAGGAAACGGTACTCTAACAGAGGCTGCTCGTGGGGGTCGGACGAAGTGAGTGTCACTTGGCCCGAACCCTTGGCCAAATTGAGCAATACCGACATTCGGAAATCTTCCCCAGGACCGGTGAGGTCGCCCATAGGTGTCGAGAACGTGGTCGGGAACAGCACCATGTCATTTCGCAGGTCGGACCCCGAGGCGGTGTAACGCAACCCCAATTGGGTCCGCGGGGCGTCAAAATTCATGGCGAAATCGTCTTGGGCACTGAAGGTCACTCCCACCTGGGGATGGTCGCGGTAGTTCTGCCCCACGCCGGGAAGGTCATGGACTACGGGAATGCCCAGGCTGGAGAGTTGGTCCCGCGGCCCAACGCCCGACACCATCAGCAGATGGGGCGAGGCGATGGAGCCGGTGGAAAGAACAATTCGTTCCCCTTCCACCACAAAGCTTTCGCCGCCGCTTTCCACCTCCACGCCGGTGGCCCGCTGACCCTCGAACAAGATGCGGGTGGTAAGAGCATTGGGGCGAATGGTCAGGTTAAGCCGGTGCCGAACGGGGTTGATATAGGAAAGAGCGGTACTTAACCGGACACCCTCCACGTTGTTCATGGGCATGGGGGCCACGCCGGTGGAATCAGGATTGTTCATGTCCTGTCCGGCCGGGTAGCCTTCGGCGACGCAAGCGTGTTGAAAGGCGAACATCAAGGGCTCCCAGGCCTCTTCTTTATGCCGGCGCACCCTCATTGGGCCGTCGTTGCCGTGGAAGTCGTCGCGAATGTCCTGATCGGCTTCCATCCGCCGGAAGAAGGGTAGCAGCTTTACGTACTCCCACTCGTCGTTGCCTTGGGCGGCCCAAGAGTCGTAGTCCTCGGGCAATCCTCGCAGGAACACTTGGCCGTTGATGGCGCTGGTGCCGCCCAGCACCTTCCCTCGCGGTGCGTACATGTCGTTAGGCCGGCTGGCGGTGGGCTTACCCACGAAAGACCAGTTGTGCGGCGCGTCGTGCAACGACGCCATCTCCGAGTGGTATCCGTTCTTCAGGTCTTCGGGCAGCATCTCGATGTCCGGGTAATCGGGTCCGGCCTCCAGCAACAACACTGACCGCTCCGGGTCCTCCGACAACCGGGCGGCCATAGCACAACCGGCCGAACCCGCGCCAACAACAATCACATCGTATTTCATGGCAACTCCTGTTTTGTTCTTCCGATTGGGATACGCTCCGGAGCGGCTAGGAGGAAGGTTCCGGTGAGCTCCTCATATTCCAAGGTGATTTCCCTATTGACTAGGGTCCAGCGATTGTTCTTGGCCATCTCGATGCGACGCCACTCCCGGGCAGCAGCAGGCTAATTGAGGAGGAGTTCTTCAAGGGAGATGCGCTTTTCCCGCGCCACATTCTCCAGCCGCTCTTCAAATTCCCGCCTCACCTCGGCACGACCTTCAGCCCGCACTTCCATGCGTAAGCTAGTCAGCCTCTGCTCCGCTTCTTCTCGCCATTTCCGCCTTTGTTCAAGCACCCAGAATATCATTACTCCTCATCGCTCCACCAGTACGGCGACTATCACGTAGAGCACCGCCCGAGGTCTACCAATTCTGACGATTGATTTCGACTCGCGAATCCGCCCCACTGGCCGGACAAATAGGCCAAAATCGCCGGGGCAGAGCAAACTCCAAACGGCGCGACCAACGCGTGGAGGCGGAACCCTCGCATTCCGCCCACTCTCCCATCTCGACCATTATAGTATAAATGCGAAGAGCCCCAGAAACATCCGGGGCTCTTGCTTGCCGTTCTTGGTTGCCGCCGTTGCGGCTGGGACTCTTAGCCCCGGCCGTTCTTCAGCAGGCGTCCGGGGAAGGCGCCGGTGGGTTCACCGTCTTCGAAGGTGATTTCCCCGTTGACCATCGTCCAGCGGTAGCCATTGGCCTTCTGGATCCGCCGCCACTCGCCGCCGGGCAGGTCTTCGGCAACTTCGGAGGGCAGTATTTCCAGCTTTTCCAGGTCGTAGATGATGATGTCGGCGGGGGCTCCTTCCTTGATAGCGCCACGGTCCTTAAAGCCGCCGAAATGGGCCGGCAGGTAGGAAAGCTTGAAGTGAGCATCCTCGAGGGTGATCACCTTCTCGTCGCGCACCAGCCAAGTCAGCATATCCGTCGGGTAGATGCCGGCGGTCAGGAACTTGACGTGGGCGCCGCCGTCGGAAACGCCAGCGACGATGTGGTTGGAGTCCAGCACCTCGGCTGTGAATTGAGCTTGGTCGCGGCCTTGGGTGTCGGCGAAGAATTCCGTGGCCAAGTCGTCCTCGACGCACAAGTCCAGCAGCGCGTCGATAACGTGCTTGCCCTGCTCGTCCGCTATCTGCTGTACGGTCAGGCCAGCCTGGGGGGTGGCCGCCCCGGTCTGGTCCGGCACCAAGGCAATCATCCGCCCGTCCACCACGTTCACTACGAACGACTTCAGCCGCAGCCCTTTGTCGGTCATGCCACGCCCGCCATCATACTCATACTCGTAGCCGTGTGTATCGCAGACGAACCGGCCGCCTTCCCGGTCGACGGTGCCGCCCGCGTGGGGGCAGGTCCTCGACAGCAGCTTGTAGCCGTCGCGGCTCTTGATCAAGAAGTAGTCGCCGCCGCCGACGCTGACCCTAGGTAGCGCTCCGCTGAAGTCGGACTCGGCGCCGATGTCAATTTTGACGTTGCGGGTCAACACCTGGAGGCTGCCCACGGAGCCGGGAACCACCAGAGTGGGGCGGGTGCCGGAGTCCCATTCCTCTTTGAGCGCCCGGCGGATCTCGGGGTCCTGCATCTTGGCCTTCCTGGTAGCCTTGTCTCCCAGGGTGGCCTCGCGCCAAGCCGGGGTGTCGTCGAACAGGTTCCAGTCCTCGAAGGTCAGGTCGAAGCCGCCGCGCCGGGTAGCGCCCTGACCGTAGATACGCAGGCCGCGCTCGGCGCAACTCTCCAGCCAGCGGATGCGCTCCCGGTGTTGCTCGGGGTGGACGGCGTTGGGGGCGACCGCTTGGTACAGGACAGGCCGCTTGGCGGTCTCGGCTACCTTTTCGAAGAAGACCCGGGTTTCCTCACCGAGGGGGCGGCCCTCCTCGCCGGTCTCCTGGTAGGCCAGTTCGATGAAGCCCTCGTCGCGGTCACCCAGGATCTTGGCGAAGGTCAGGACTTCATGCTCCGAGAGCATATCGGTGATCATAGGGGTTCCGTCGTAGTCGCGCTGCACCGAGGTGGTGCCCAGGATCTGGGCCGACCAGCCGCAAGCTCCGGCGTCCATGGCCTCGTTGATCAGCCGGACCATCTCCTGCAACTCATCCTCGGTGGGGCGGCGCGTTTTGGCCTCTTCCCAGCCCATCACCCAGGCGTACAACGGTGTCAGGGGTACATAGGTAAGGCAGTTCACGCCCTTGGGAGTCCTGGTGAGGCTGTCGATGAAGTCGGGGAAGGTAATCCAGTCCCAGGGCATACCCGCCTTCATCGCGTCGTAGGGAATGGCCTCGTTGCGGGTCATGCTCAGCATCGACCGGTCTTGGTCTTCCACCCGCGAGGGGGCAAAACCGAAACCGCAGTTGCCCAGAGCTACCGAGGTCACGCCGTGCCAGCCGGACAGGGTGCAGTAAGGGTCCCAGAAAATCTGGGCATCGTAGTGAGTGTGCAGGTCAATAAAGCCCGGCGCCACGATCAGGCCTTTGGCCTCAAGAACACTCTCCGCGGTATCGCCATTTAGTCCGCCAATCTTGGAGATTCTGCCGTCCTTGATAGCAATATCGCTGACGAACCGCGGCGTACGGGTACCGTCAACAATGGTGCCGCCTCTGATGATAATGTCATAATCCGCCATTTTTCGCTCCTCCTACGAATTCGGGCCAAGAGTATGGTAATAGGGGGCCTGAAAACCGCTGATTGCCGCCTCGAACGCTCCCACTGTTGGGGACCATTTGTATCAAGCGCAAGTCTAATTTACAACTAACGGAAGTGTCAATTATTCTTGCCGGCAAGCGGGAAGAAATTCACGAAAGCGAACTTCCTCGACGATGTGCGACGATATTCGCCGGGCCGGTTGGCGCCGATAAACACCGGATTCCATTACCGGCCCCAGGGCTGCCGCCCGACCCCCGTTCTGCGGGTCGGCGGTGGTAGAATACCCTCATTAGCCGGATCCCAGGACGATAGCAACCCGGTGGACGGCCTCCCGTCCATGGTTCCCATAGTTGTTGCTACGGCGGCATTGAAAGATTGGAGCGAAGATGAACGTTATCGAGACGGTGGCGCGGATTCTGAAGACCGAAGGCGTGGAATGGGTTACCTGCTTTCCCTCCAACAACCTGATCGAGGCAGCGGCCAAAGAGGGCATCCGCACCGTAATGTTCCGCCAGGAGCGGGGCGCATTGATGGCCGCCGACGGCTACAGCCGCATGAACGACCGCCGGAAGTTCGGCGTGGCTATTACCCAAGGCGGGCCCGGCTCCGAGAACTCCCACGGGGGCATCGCCCAAGCCTTTTCCGATAATATTCCGATTCTGTATCTGGCTGGCGGACCGGCCTTGAGCCAGTATGCTATTCGCCCTAATTTCTCCCCCGCCCGTTCCTACCAAGCGGTCTCCAAGCACGCCGAGGTCATCACCCAGCCGAACCAGGTGGCGGCGGTGATGCGGCGGGCGTTCCACCACCTTCGCAACGGGCGGGGCGGGCCAGTAATCGTAGAGATACCGGCCGACATCGGCGAACAAGAGGCCCCGGAATCGGCAATGGACTACCAGCCGCCGAAGCGGCTCCTTCAATCGCCGTCCGCCGGAGACGTTGCCGACGCCGCCCGCCTTTTGCTCAACGCCAAGATGCCCGTAATCTGGTCGGGAATGGGGGTTCTGTTTTCCGGGGCCACGGAGGAACTCAGGGAGTTGGCGGAGTTGACCCAGATTCCGGTGTACACCACCACGCCGGGCAAGTCTTCGTTCGACGAGCGACACCCGTTGGCTTTGGGCGCGGGCAGCGGCGCGACCTCGCTGCCGGCCCGCAAGTGGCTTCAAGAATCGGACGTGCTCTTCGCCGTAGGCTCCAGCATGACGCGGACCAGCTACGGACAGCCGATCCCGCCCGGCAAGGTCATCATCCACAACGTGGAAAGCATCGAGGACATTAACAAGGACTTCTCCGTCGACGTAGGGCTGCCGGGAGACGCCCGGTTGACGCTGCGGGCGTTGATCGACGAAGTCAAGGCCCAGACCGGCCCGGGAGGCCGGCCAACCAACGGGGTGTCCGAGGAGATCGCCCAGGTCAGGAAGGGCTGGTTGGAGCAATGGAACCCGCTGTTGGAGACCGACGAGGTGCCAATAGGCACCTACCGGGTCATCAACGAGTTGGACCGTACGCTGGACCGGGAGAATAGCGTCGTTACCCACGACGCCGGAGCGCCCAGGGACTCGATCATCCCGTTCTACACCGCCACCACTCCCCACAGCTACATTGGCTGGGGGAAGTCGACCCACTTGGGGTACGGAATACCGTTGATGATTGGAGCCAAGCTGGCAGACCCGGACCGGTTCTGTCTCAACTTCATGGGCGACGGGGCGTTTGGCATGTCGGGACTCGACATTGAGACCTCGGTCCGGGCTGGCGCGCCCATCACCACCGTGGTCCTCAACAACGGCGGCATGGCTACTTACCCCGGCGGCTACCCCACGGCCAACGAGCTCTTCGGGCTGACCCGCATGGGCGGCAACTACGCCATGATCGCCGAAGGAATGGGGGCAGTGGGGATTACTGTTACCCAGCCCTCGGAAATAGCGCCGGCGTTGCGGCGCGCCCAACAATTGAACCGTGAAGGGCGGACCGTACTGTTGGACATTCACACCAACCTGGAAGGCCGCCGCTCGACGTTTGGTTAAATAACACTCATTACGAAGGAGATGGACTATGACACTGCCCGGAACACCGCCAGTATCGACTGACTTGGTACACCACATCGGAATTGCCGTAGCCAATTTGGATGAGAGCATTGAGCTATACGGAAGTTTATTCGGACTGAAGCCCGGCCCGATCATCGTCCGGGAGGACGTTGGGGTACGAGGATGCTTCGTGCCAGTGGGCGAGACCAACCTGGAGCTGCTGGAAGGCACCAGCGCCGACAGCCTGATTACCGTCCACATCAACCAGAATGGCGAGGGATTGCACCACGTCTGTTTCGAGGTCGACGAGATCGCCGAGAAACTTAAGACTTTGGACGCCCTCGGGATCAACTTGGTGGACAAAGTGCCAAGAACGGGGCTAATGGGCGGCGACATCGGATTCCTGCATCCGTCGGCCGCCCATGGGGTGCTCATCGAGCTGGCCCAGCACAGCCACTAGCAGCGCGGGACGGCCCCCATCCTAACCTTCCCCCGTGCGCGCGGGAAGGGACTTTTTTGGCGGCTGGTCTTCCCCCACCTACGAAGGAAGGGACTTTTTGGCGGCCGGTCTTTGCCTGACCACTGCGGGAGGGGCTGGTGTGACTGCTAGCCCTCCCCCAACGGGGGAGGGGACTCTAGAGAAACACTCTCGGTGAGATGCCGCTAATCGGCGACGGCTACGGGGTTCGGGGCCACCGGAGCGGGCGGCGCCTTGGTCGGCGGGGCATCGTTGGCATTGAGCGTCGTCGTGGGGGGCGCCTCCTTGGGGACGGCATGGCGCACTACGAAGTTGGCAACGTCGCGGAATAGCGGGTCATCCATGTTGCACCCCCGGAGTAGGTTGAACCCCGGGTCCAACTCTTCCAACATACCCCTGACTCTCGCTTCCCCGTGCCGGCCAGCCAAGGCGAAGGCCAAGCCGCGGGTGTCCCGGCCCATGGACTGCTCGCGCTCCTCCCCCTCTTCCAACTCGATATCGTAGTCGATGCGGTCGGTTACCCTCAGCGATTCCGTAGCCTTGCGCCGTTGGCTGTCGATTTCCTTGAGCGCGGCGAACAGTTCCATAACCGCCCTTCCGGCGTTCCCCAAGAGTTCGGGGACCTGCTTCTGCCGGTCCACGGCCGTTTGCACCGAGTTTCGCGCTTGGTTAAAGGCCTGGTCCTTGGCGCGGCGGCGGTCGTCGTCCTTTTGGGCTTTGGCCCTTTGCTCACGTAGTTGCGGGGCTTCTTCGGCAAGCGACTGGAGACGCATTACCTCCCGTTCCGCCATTTCCGCCTGTTTCAACCGCTCCGTTAGGTTCTCGTTAAGGGTCATCGTCAACACTCCCACTAGCCAAATTGAGCCCCGCTCCGATAACCGGAACTATCCACGGGTACACCAGGGGCCGAAATCGAATGATTCGGCGCAGTAACGCCCGTATCGGGCGATAACCAAGACTTGACGGCCATCGCCGCCGTATTACTAATATACTGAAACTCTTCACCGTTATCGACATTACTTTGGTACGAGTTTTAGGCTTTTTTGATAAATCGAACAACAACCCGGAGGGAGACTGATGCCGCGCGCCGCCTTTGTGTATGACGATGCCATGTCCCGCCACGAGTTGCGGGGCGACCACCCGATGCGGCCGGTCCGGCTGCGCTACACATACGAACTTCTAAGGGCCTACGGGGCGTTCGACCACGAGGGGGCGACGTTGGTCCACCCCCGGCTGGCCACCGACGAAGAATTGAAGTGGCTGCACACGCCGGAATACGTCTCCGCGGTCCGCGGCCTCAGCGAGGGGACCGGAGAACGGGAAGCGGGCCGTTTTAACTTCAGCGCCCACGGCGACAACCCCCATTACCCCGGGATGTACGATGCCGCGGTGCTGAGCACCGGGGCATCGCTCTTGGCCGCCGAAATGGTGGCCAACGGGACCGCCGACGTCGCCTTCAACATCTCCGGGGGCCTGCACCACGCGGCCGCCGGCCAGGCTTCGGGATTCTGCGTGTTCAACGATCCGGCCTTGGCCATCCACTATTTCCTCCGGCGAGGCATGAGAGTGGCCTACGTAGATATCGACGCTCACCACGGCGACGGCGTCCAGGACGCCTTCTTCGCCGACAACCGGGTGCTCACCATCTCGGTCCACGAATCCGGCCGTTACCTCTTCCCCGGCACGGGCTTCGTGGCGGAACTGGGCCAAGGCGAGGGGCGGGGCTATTCGGTCAACCTGCCCCTTTTCCCCTACACCGGGGACGACGACTACCTGGAGGCCTTCAAACAGGTGGTCCCGCCCATCATCAAAGCCTTCGCTCCCGACGTGTTGGTCACGCAACTCGGTATCGACAGCTACCACACCGACCCCCTGACCCACCTGCAAGTGACCACCGGCGGATTCGTGGAGGCGATCCGGGAATTCGCGGCGCTGGGGCTGCCGTGGCTGGCCATGGGAGGCGGCGGGTACGACTTAATGGCAGTCGCCCGGGCTTGGACGCTGGCCTACGGGGTAATGTTGGACGCGGAATGGCCGGACCCGCTGCCCAGGGGTTTCGCCTTGGAGCATGGGGTTGCCAATCTCCGGGACAGCTCACGACCGGAAATACCATCCAACCTGCGCTTGGACATCAAACGGCACGCCGAAGAGACCGTGGCCGCCATCAAGGCGCAAGTCTTCCCGGTGCTGGGCGCAGACCCGGCGTAGTAAGGTACTTGGGATGGTCCGGCGGAGGTGGCAGCCGCCGACAGGTCGACCGGGGCAGTACAGCCTCTAGTTCACGTGGTGTTCGCGGTGTAGAAGCTCTTTGGCTTGGTCGCCGACGTTTGCTTCGATGCTGTCCCGCAAGGTGGAGTAGATGGACTTGTTGATCGCAGACATCATGGCGGCTTCGTAACCAGGGTCGGTCAGGTAGCTGTCCTTGATGGCGATCAAGCGTTTAAGGAGGGTCAAATAGTGGTACTGGAGCGGGGTGAGATCGCGGTCGATCCCCTCGATCGTCCAGTCGTCAACTTCAAGTGGGGTGTCGATGTCTGGGGTTTCGGTCTCCAGGACCTCTTGGTCTGCCCGTTCTGGCTGTAAGCTCATTTGATCTCCGTCCGCTTCAACCGTTGGTTGATTTGGCCCGTTTGGATGCTGTCTCCGGGCATTTCATCCATTATAACAGACCGTTACCTCCAGGTTAACGCCCCGAGACAGCTTGGTGAACAATTAACATGGCAAAATCGCGGGGCCGGCCCCGCGATTTTCTACACTTCCCGGAACTCGCCTTCCACCGCGCCGCTGTCGTCGGGGCCGCCCGGCGGATTATCGGGGCCGCCGGCGCCGGGTTGTCCGGGACCTGGTTGGCCGGGGTCTGCGGTCTGGCTGTAGACGACTTCACCCACCCGCTGTAAAGCGCTGTTGAGCTCGGCGGTGGCCGACTCCATCTCCACCAGATTATTGGCGGCGACGGCGGCCTTCAGGGTGTCGATCTTGCTCTGTACCTCTGCGAGCAACTCTTGAGGGATCTTGTCCGCATTGTCGTTCAGCAACTTCTCCGACTGGTAGACCAGTGAGTCGGCTTGGTTCCGGGTTTCCACTTCGGCCCGCCGTTGCTGGTCTTGGGCTTCGAATTGCCGGGCTTGGTCCACCATGCGGTCGATCTCGGCCTTGTCCATTCCGGAGCCGGACTGGATGACGATTTTCTGTTCCTTGCCGGTGCCCCGGTCTTGGGCTGAAACAGCCAGGATACCGTTGGCGTCTATGTCGAAGGTGACCTCGATCTGAGGCGTCCCCCTTGGTGCGGGCAGGAGCCCGTCCAGCATGAACCGGCCGATGGACTTGTTGTCGGTTGCCATGGAGCGTTCGCCCTGCAACACATGGATGTCCACCGTAGTTTGGCTGTCGGCGGCCGTGGTGAACGCCTCGTTCTTCTTGGTGGGGATGGTGGTGTTCCGGGGTATCAACGTGGTCATGACGCTGCCCAGGGTCTCCAGCCCCAAGGTCAACGGAGTGACGTCGAGCAGTACGATGTCGCCGACCTCACCGGCCAAGACGCCGGCCTGAATGGCGGCGCCCAAGGCCACCGCTTCGTCGGGGTTGACGTTGCGGTTGGGCTCCTTGCCGAACATTTGCTTGACCTTCTCTTGGACGGCTGGCATCCGGGTCATTCCGCCCACCATGATGATCTCGTCGATGGCGCTGGCGTTGATGCCGGAGTCGGCTATTGCTTGGCGGCAGGGGCCCTCGGTACGGTCGATCAGTGAGGAGACCAGTTGCTCCAGCCGGGCGCGGCTCAGGTTCTTCACCAAGTGTTGAGGCCCGCTGGCGTCGGCGGTGATAAAGGGAAGGTTGATCTCGGTCTCCAGCACGCTGGAAAGGTCCACCTTGGCCCGTTCGGCGGCGTCCCGCAGCCGTTGCAGGGCCATGCGGTCGCCGGTGAGGTCGATTCCGGTTTCCCGCCTGAACTCGACGAGCAGCCAGTCCAAGACCGCTTGGTCGAAATCGTCGCCCCCCAGGTAGGTGTCGCCGTTGGTGGACTTGACTTCGAAGACGCCTTCACCCATTTGGAGAATGGTGACGTCGAAGGTGCCGCCGCCGAGGTCGAAGACGGCGATTGAGGCGTCGGTGTTGGTCTTGTCCAAGCCGTAAGCCAAAGACGAGGCGGTGGGTTCGTTGATGATGCGGAGAACTTCCAAGCCGGCGATAGTTCCGGCGTCCTTGGTTGCCTGCCGCTGGGAGTCGTTGAAATAGGCGGGCACCGTAATAACCGCTTGGGAGACTCGCTCACCCAGCTTGGCCTCCGCGTCCTGCTTGATCTTTTGCAAGACGAAGGACGATATCTGGGGCGGGCCGTAGGAGTCGTTGCCCATGTTTACCTGGGCGTCTCCGTTGGGGCCCCTGGTGATCTGGTAGGGCAGCTTGGACGAAGCGTTCTGGACTTCCGGGTCGTCGAACTTACGCCCCATAAGCCGCTTGACCGAAAACAGGGTGTTCTCCGGGTTGGTAACGGCTTGGCGTTTGGCGACCTGGCCGACGTAGCGCTCTCCCGACTTGGTGTTCACGGCGACTACAGAGGGGGTGAGCCGTGCGCCCTCGGCATTCTCCACCACAACGGGTTCCCCGGCTTCGATTACCGCCGCCACAGAGTTGGTAGTTCCAAGGTCGATTCCAAGGACCTTAGCCATTTGTTTCCTCCTCGCTTTCCATGCTGTTTGATTGTGTCGGCTGTTGGGGTTCCCGGGCCACCATCACTTGGGCCGCACGAATCACCCGGTCATGCAACCGGTACCCCGGACGCAGCATCCGGGTAACGTAGCCCGGCGGCTGTGCGGTGGATTCCTCGATCCCAACAGCCTCATGTTCCAACGGATTGAACATGACTCCTTCGGCCTCGATGAGTGTCACGCCTTCCGATTCTAGCACGCCGTTTAGTTTCCGTTGGATTAGCTTGACCCCTTCGATCCAGGGGTCCTCGGAACCAACCTGAGCGGCATGGCCGATGGCCAAGTCCAATTCTTCGATGGCCGGCAAGAACTTGCCAATGAGACGGGAATTGGCGTACTTGGCGCTGGCGATCCGCTCGTCGTCCGTCCGCTTCTTGAAGTTTGCCATTTCGGCTTGGGCTCGTTTGGAAACGTCCAGACTCAGGGCCGCTTCTTCCTGCGCCCTTTGGAGTTCCTCAGTCAGGAGAGCAACCTGTTGGTCCAGTGGCAGGCCTCCCAAGTCCCAGGCGCTATGACCGGTCTCAGCCCCGCCCGTACCGTTGGCGCCGTCGTTTGGTTCTGTCGTCATTCAGAAAAGTCCTTCATCAGCCAGTCCGGCTATCTGGTGAATACCCGGCGAATTCCCGGTCAATTTCTGGTGAATGCCCTGCTCTAACGGTCCACCCGAAGGTTGAGGCTCTCGAACAGCAATTCGAGTTCCTCGTCCAGCGCCTGTTGGACCTCCGCGTCGTTGAAACGCACGGCAAGACGCTTGCGCAGCGTCAGCAGGTTCTCGACGGTGGCCAAGGCGAACTCGACGCCAGCGAGGTTCAGGCCCATCTCGTCGGACAGGCGCCGGATGAGCCGCAGCCTTCGAATGTCGTCTCTCGAGTAAAGGCGCAACATGCCCAGGGTGCGGCCGGGATTGATCAGCCCCAAGCGTTCGTACTTGCGCAGGGTTTGTGGGTGCATGTCCAGAATCCGGGCGGCCACGCTGATGATGTAGACGCCCTCCATCTGCATCACCGGCTCGTCGGCCTCCAGGGACTCGGAAGGGGCGCCGTTGGAGTTGGCAACCAGCGAGGTGTCCTCCGGCCGCGAGGGAATTGTTTGCGGCGGTGTGGTGATCCTCTTTTCAGTGGTCTGCCTCGGATGCTGGTTCATCTGCAAAATCCCCCTGTCTTTCCCATTGACCAGTGACCATCTGTATGATAGCGTTTGACATGGAGCGTGTCAAACTGATACCAGCGCATTGTATCAAGGCTCATTAGTTCGACCGTATCCAAAGTTCTGAATCAGGAGGTATCCAAGTCCGGTACACCCCGCCAACGGCGGGGGAGGAGGGTGAGCGATGATTATCTTTAAGGCGTGCCCCAAGTGCCAAGGCGAACTTTACGTCACCGAAGACCATTTCGGAAAGTACCGGACTTGCCTGCAGTGCGGCTTTCTCCAGGACCTGGAGATGTTGGCACACCAAGCCGGCCCCAACGAAGAGGCGGCGGAACCGATAGGGATGGAGAAGCAATACAGCTTGGCCGCCTGAGCGGCCGCTGCCCTGACCCCCACCCTAACCCTCCCCCATTGGGAGAGGGAAATGTGACCCTGACCCTCCCCGCATGGGGGAGGTAAATGTGAAGGGGTGCACCGAGGGTGAGGCCACAGGGGTTGGGGGGCTGTGGCTCCATTGAAGGATGAAGGAGCCCCTGCGAGGATTGGCGGTTGACGCTTCCTATCGCCCGCAGGGGCTCTTGTGTGGGGTCTGCCGGCTGCCGGACCCCGGGATGGTCTATCTTTGGTGCTTGGCCGGTCCCGTCACCCCGGTTTCCCTCGGGGTGAGTCTATTTTTGGTACAGGGGGCCTCGCAGCACTTGGCCGGGCAACGCTCCCGTGTGTTCCCCGTTCTCCAACAGCACCTCTCCGTTGACGATCACGTAATCAATGCCGTCCGCACCCTGTTTGACGTGCATCTCGCCGCCGGGGAACTCATACATCGGCTCCCTGGGCTTGGAGCCTACGGTATCGGGATCAAAGATGGTGATGTCGGCCGCCTTCCCGGCTTGGATAAAACCCCGGTCGTGCAGGTCGTGCATCAGCGCCGTCTTGCCGGTCATCCGGTATACGGCGTCCTCCAAGGACAACACCCCTTCCTCCCGCACCCAGTGGGCCAGCAAGTGGGTGCTGTAGGTCGTCCGGTCGCCCTTTTCGGGCCGGGCCCCGCCGTCGGTGGTGCCGATTACGGTGTAGGGCGAACCCAGGATCTTCCGCTGGGAGTCGGGGTCGCTGTTCCGGTCGATCACCTGGAAGCTGGTGCGCAGGTCGTCGTCCAAGACCAGGTCCAAAAAGGCATCCATGATGCCTTTGCCCTGCTCTTGAGCTATCTCCTCGACGCTCATGCCACTGAAACGGCGGTTTCGCTCTTCGTGGGCCATATAGACCTGCACCAAGTCCCAGCGGCGGTTGAAACTCATGGTCCGGGTGCCCCGTTCCGACTGGTAGCGATGGGCGCCCTCGGTTTCCACCCCCTCGATGCTCAAGGCCCGGCGTACCTCTGAATCGCGGAAGGCCTGTAAACGTTCCGCCACCGGCAGGGCCATCACCGAGTCCCAGGTGGTCATTCCCTGGAAAACGGTGGTGGGGCTTATCATGTCCTCGTCCTCCAGGCCGCCCAGCCCGGCCCGCAGGTCGAAAATCGGCCCGGCGGTGGCCGAGAGGCAGGAGGCGTATCCCCGGGCGCCCGACCGGAAGGCCTCCTCCAAAATCTGAAGGTGCTCCCGCCATTCGTCGGGCTTGCCCAGTTCCTGGGCCAAGAGGTTGTAGATCGCGGGCCGTCCGGTGCGGCGGGAAAGCTCTTGGGCCGCGCGGTGCGGCTCGATGTACCCGCCGGCCGCGCCCCCGCTCACCTGGAACACCCCGGTGCCCAACTCGCCAAGAACGCTGGCCAAGGCGAAGCGCTCCTCGTCGGAGGCCACCGACGACGGCACCTTCACCCCGAAGATCTCCCCACCCTGGTCGGCGAAGTTGCCGACGCTGAACCCCAACGCTCCGGCGAGGATGCCCTCACGGACTTGCCGTTTCATTGCTTCGATCTCTTCCGGGGTGGCCTCCCGCTCCTGGGCCGCCTCCCCCATCACGTAGCGGCGCACCCCGGAGTGACCTACGAAGGCGCCGACGTTGATGCCGCGGCGCCGCCCGATGGCGTCCAGGTACTCCGGGATCGACTCCCAGGCAAAGTCCACCCCGGCCCGCTGGGACCGCATGGGAATGCCCTCCATGGCTCCGAACATTTCCAGGTACCACTCGCCGTCCCCGGGACGTACCGGCGCGATCACCGCGCCGCACTGTCCGACGATGATGGAGGTATTGCCGTTCAGGGACGTGGAGTTGACGATGGGGTCCCACATACACTGGGAATCGAAGTGGGTGTGATGGTCGATGAAGCCGGGGGCCACCACCCGGCCGTCGGCGTCGATGACGCGGGCCGCCGTCTCGTTGAACCGGCCGACGCCGACAATCTTGCCGTTGTTGACCGCCACGTCGGCCCTAAATTCCGGGGCCCCGGAGCCGTCAACTACCCGGCCGTTCTTGATCAGTAAATCAAAAGCCATCTGGCACCTTCCTTTCCCTTCCGATTCAGCCTCAAATCTCGCTAGTCCCATGCACTCTACGATAACAGCGGCTACCGGTCAAATACACGCAATGAGATTAACCAGATTGGAAGCGCCAGGAACCATGATTCAACATAGCTAAAGGACGTTGGCTACGATTTCTTTTACACGGCGCCGCGCCGGGACGGGCGCTTTTCCGGAGCGGGACCAATTTGACATGGCTGCTCTCCGGCCAGCGGGAATGACGGGCGCAGGCGCTTGTTGTATCCTGAGACGGCGCCAAGTTCACGAAAACGGGCCAGGAGGAGCAGCATGGCCACCGAACAAGCAACCGAGGTTAACGCGAGACTCGAAGCATTGGAACGCCGGGTGCGGGACCTGGAGTCGGCCGACGAGATACGCAACCTGAAGGCAACCTACGCCGCCGCCTGCGACGACAACTACAACCCCGACTTGATCGCTTCCCTTTTCGTGGAAGACGCCGCCTGGGAAAGCCACGGCTTGGGCACCTTCCAGGGCCGGGCGGCCATCCGGGAATTCTTCGTCGGGGCCTCCAAGATATTCACCTTTGCCCTGCATTATGCCCTCAACCCGACGATCGAGGTCAGCGGCGACACCGCCAAGGCCCGGTGGTACCTGTTTATGCCCTGCACCATTGGCGACGGCGACCGCGCCATGTGGCGGGCCGGTGTAGATGACGAAGAATACGTCCGGGTCGACGGCAAGTGGATGTTCAAAAGCAAGAAGTCATACCCCATCTTCCACACGCCGTACGAAGACGGCTGGTCGAAACAGCGGTTCGCTTAAAGGGAACCTTTCACCCCTCCCCAGCGTATTATCGAGTGAGGGCGCCGCATTCTCACCGGCGCCCTATGAAAAAACGGTAATATAAGTGTACTGTGGTGGAGGGATGATGAAAACGAAGAACGCAATCATGACAGCGGGCGTCGCTCTGCTCTTGTTGCTGGCATTGGCCTGCAACGACAGCGGGATTGGTGCCTCGATCGGCGCTTCCAACTCTGGGGCGTCAGCGACGCCCGCGCCGGAGTCGCCGACCCCTGAGTCTTCCTCCCCAGCCCCGGTTGTCGTCAATTCCTTTCCGTCCGGCATCTCGGTTTCCGGCCAGGGCTCCGTTACGGTGGAACCGGACCTAGCGGTGTTGAACATCGGCGTGGAAGCCAGGGGCGACACGGTCTCGGAAGCGCGCGACGAGGCGGCTACCGCAATGGCGGCGATCATTGCCGCAGTCAAGCTGCACGAACTGTCCGACGCCGACATCCAGGCAACTTCCTTCAACGTCCGGCCCCGGTATGACTACCGCGAAGGCGCCGAGACGCTGCTCGGTTACCAAGTGAACCACCGTACGACGATGAAGTTGCGGGACCTGGACAGCGTCGGAGAGATTATCGACGACGTGGCCGACGCCGGGGGGAACGCCACCCGGATCAACGGCATCAGTTTCACCGTGGAAGACCGGACCCCGTTCCAGGAACAGCTACGGGAAGCGGCGGTACAGGACGCGATGACCAAAGCCCAGCACTATGCGGAACTGACCGGGGTGGAGTTAGGCGGCCTGGTCTACTTGGCCGAAGCCGGAGCCGGTTCCCCCACGTTTGCCTTCCGGGAGCAATTAGCATTCGGCATGGACGCGGCCGCGGCCTCTACTTCCGTCAGCGGCGGCGAGTTGACCCTGTTCCTGACGATCGAGGCGGTGTTCGGAATCGAATAGACGGGGAGTTATCGCGGGCGGTTGGGGTAGGCCATGCCGGCTATCACCCCCGTAGCGGTGATTAGCGCCAAGACAATGAGGCCGGTCTGGATCGAGCCCGTTAACTCGGCCACTAGACCGGTCACCACCGGGCCAGCCGCAAACCCCAGGCCCATGAAGGTCACCACCAGCGCCGTAATAACCGCCACCTGCCGCGGTTCGATATCAGGAAATTCGAAGGGCAGCACGTGTATCGCCGGGGTGGCCACCCAAACCAAGCCCAGCCCGGTGATCAACACCATTAGCAGGGGCGGCTGCTCGGCCACGGTAATGGCCACGGCGAATACCACGTTGAGCAGGGCCGGTACCGCCAACAAGACCTTCCGGTTTCGCAACTTGGCCGCCAATATGCCGCCCAAGAACCCCGACGGAATCAGGCCGTAGTACAAGAACCCCAACAGCGGCCCGCCCAAGGTCAGGGGAACGCCGCGCTCCTCCACCCACAGAGTCGGCAGGAAGGTCACCATGCCGGTCCAAGTGGCCGACAGGAACAGCATCACCACCGCCAACAGCCATCCCTGGGGATATTTGCGGAGGGCGTCCAACGGTGACCCGGCCGGGCCCTCTTGGTCCGGCGGCGCTGGCGGCACCATGGCTTTGTCGTCCCGGGCCACCAAGGTCCAAGCGGCAACCTGGATCGCGAAAATTCCGCCCATCACCAAGTACAGGGTCCGCCAACTCCCCAGCCCTTCTATCAACAGCGGGCTGAGGCTGACTGCGAGGGCCAGCATCACGCTGTGCTGCGACAACCCAACCGACTGCACCAAGGCGTAGTGCCGGGGGGCGCACCATTGGTGCAAAAGCAGGGCGCGGGCCGGTGTCCCTACCGTGTGGGCTGAGACGAAGAATAACCGGGCCAGCAACAGCATCCAAAAGGTCGCGGCCACGGCTTGGAGAAAAAGGAATGGGAGGGCCAACAGCAGCGAAGCCAGCACCACCGGCACCGGGCGGAACCGGGAGAACCAAGCGCCGAAGGGCAGCGCCAGCACCGCCGCCGACACCCACCAAACGCCCTGCAACAGCCCCGCCTCTAAGGCCGATATATTCAGGTCTTCCCGGATGAATGGCAGAAACAGCCCGAAGGTATAGGAAACCAGGATAACGCTGCTCTCCTGCGCCCGGAAAAGCAACAACACCGCCCAACTGCGGAGCGGTGTCCGTTGGACCTCATCGGCCATCTTTTTTCACCACAGAGAGCGCAGAGAGCGCAGAGAGCGCAGAGTTTCTTTCTCTTGTCTTGCTTTCTCTTGTCTTGCTATGTAGGCTCCGGGCTCTCTGCGGTAAATTCACCCTATTCTTGGAGGAAGGTTTTTAGGATGGCGTAGCTTTCTTCGGGCATTTCCTCGGGGATGTAGTGGCCGCAGGGGAGGGACTGCCCGCGTACGTTGTTGGCGTACTCGCCCCACACCTGTAGCACGTCCTGAGTGCGCCCCACGTACCCGGTGGAGCTCCAAAGAGCGAACATCGGACAGGTGACCTTGTTGTCGAAGTCGGCCTCGTCGTGTACCAAGTCGATGCTGGCCCCGGCGCGATAGTCCTCGCAGGTGCCGTGGATGGTGGCCGGGTCGCTGAAGCACCGGGCGTACTCGTCGACGACTTCAGGCGGGAACGACTGCTCTGCTCCGGTTCCCCCCTGAAACCGGGTTCGCAAGAAGTAATCGGCGTCAGCGCCGATAACCCGTTCCGGGAAATCGTAAGGCTGGATTAGGAAGAACCAGTGGTAAGTGTTGGTGGCCATCTCTTGGTCGACGATCTGGAACATCTTGTGGGTGGGGATTATGTCAAGCACCGCCAGTTTCCGCACACGTTCAGGGTGGTCTTTGGTCAGGCGGTGGGAGACCCGGGCGCCCCTGTCATGGCCCACCAGCAGGAACTCCTCGAAACCCAGATGTTGCATTACCTCCACCTGGTCGAGGGCCATCGCCCGCTTGGAGTAATTGGCGTGGTCCGGCTCGCCGTGGGGTTTGCCGCTGTCGCCGTAGCCCCGTAGGTCGGGTACCACCACCGTAAAGTCGCGGGCCAGCATGGGCGCTATCTTGTGCCACATCAGGTGAGATTGGGGGTAGCCGTGCAACAGCAACAGCGGCGGGCCGTCGCCGCCCCTCACTAGGTTGATGTTGGTCCCGCTGGTCTCGATATTCAGCCTTTCAAACCCTTCGTACATTGCCGCGTCCTCTCCGTATAAGTCATGGGTTATACTACATCGACACCATGGCCGGTGCATACCGGTAGGTTTTCTCACCACAGAGCAATCACGGTACACCCAGGGAGCGCAGAAATTTTTGTAAGCGAGAGGAGTTATGGCTACTGACACCAACAAGACCCTCGTGATCCAAAACGGCACGTTGATCGACGGCAGCGGCGCTCCGGCGGCGGAGAATGGGGCAGTGGTCATAGAAGGCAACCGCGTCAGCAGCGTGGGGCTTCTTCCCGGCAGGATAAACCTGGAAGACACCGGCGCGGTGGAGGTCATAGACGCCACGGGACAGTGGATCATGCCGGGGCTGATTGACGGCCATTGCCACCTGTCCTTCGGGTTCCCGGCCGTTGCCAACTACGCCAGCGCCCGGGGCACCATCAGCCCCGGATTCAACGCCCTGAGAGCGGCCCGCAACGCCCAAACGGTCCTCCGCTCCGGCGTCACCAGCCTTTCGATTCCGGGCGGCACCTGGTTCATCGAAGTGGGACTCCGGGACGCCATCAACGCCGGGCTGGTGGAAGGCCCGCGTATCTACACCGCCGGCCGCTTCATCGTCACCTACGGCAGCATCGGCGACTCCGAGCCCTCGTGGGTGGGCACCCCGGAACATGTGCTGGGCGTGCTGGCCAACAACGTTTCTGACATGGTTACCGAGGTCCGCCGACAGACCAAGCAGGGCGTCGACTTCGTCAAGCTGGCCGACAGCGTTTGGGGCGACACTCAGACCATGACCCAGGAGGAGATAACGGCGGTGGTGGACGAGGCGCACCGGCGCAACGCCCGGATCAGCATCCACTCCCGGGGGGCCGGTTCCACCAAGGCGGCCGCCAAGGCCGGCGTGGATTGGATCATGCACGCCGACCTCGCCACCGAGGAAGAACTCTACGCGGTCGCCGAAGCCGGGGTGCGCATCATGCCGACCATGACCTTCCTCTTTGAGGCGCTGTCCGTCGGCAAGGAACGGGGCCGCAGCGATGAGGAACTCGACGTCATACGCCGCAACGCCGAGAGTGCGGTCAACGTGCTACAGACCGCCCGCTCGCTGGGGGTCAAAGTGTTGTGCGGCACCGACAGCGGCAATTCGCCGGTAATGCCCTACGGTGAGCTCCACGGCAACGAGGCCGAGGTAATGGTGAAGCATGGCGGCTACACCCCCATGGAAGCCATCGTCGCCAACACCCGCGACAACGCCTTCGCCGTGGGCTTGGAAGGAGAACTGGGCGAAATCCAGCCGGGCAAGCTGGCCGACCTGCTCATCCTAGACGCCGACCCGCTACAAGACATCACCGTCCTCCAAGGCGGCAAGCACCTGACCGCCATCATCAAAGACGGCCGCCGGGTTGACCTGAACGGCGGGCATCATAGCGGCAATGAGGAACAGCTCAGCTTCTGCTAGCCCAACCGTACCAATCATCTGACCCAAGGACAGCCGCCGATGAAAATTACCAACGTCACCAGCGAGATCTTCGAATGGGAGCGGCCCGGCATCTGGAACGGCGGCCATTTCTACGGGCCGGGACGTTTGCACAAGGTGACGGTGAAGACCGACGAGGGCGTCACCGGCTACGGCTGGAACGGCGGGACCGCCGCCGAGCGGCCGTTGTCCTTCTTCCCTCTTTATGTCGACTATTTCCGGCCTCTGCTCATCGGCCGCGACCCGATGGACACCCGGGCCATAGCTATTGATCTAGGGGAGAAGCTGATCAAGATTCTGGGGCCGGGCGGCATCAACACCCAGGTTCTGGCAGCCATCAATATCGCCTGCTGGGACATCAAGGGCAAGGCTCTGGGCCAGTCGGTCCACCAATTGTTGGGAGGAGCCCAAGACCGAATCCGCACCTACATCGCCGGCGGGTACTACGCCGAGGGCAAGGGCATCGAGGAACTCAAGGACGAGGTCCGGTACAACGTCGAGGAGATGCACGCCTCGGCGGTCAAAATCAAGATCGGCGACCCCAACGTCGGTGTATCGGGCGACATGGAGCGAGTGGCCGCCTCGCGCGAGGCCATCGGCGATGCGGCTGTATTACTGGTAGACGCCAACTGCGCCCTCGACCTCCCCACGGCGATGGAGTTCGCCCAGCTGCTGCCCGCCTACGGCGTCTATTGGTTCGAGGAACCCCTGCCCATCCACGACTACGAGGGACACCGGAGGCTGGCCGCAATGTCCGAAGTGAAGATCGCCACCGGGGAGAACGGCTACCACCTGGCACATTTTCGTACCCTGCTTGACCACGAAGGCGCGTCGATTTTGAATGTCGACGCCACAATTTGCCCCGGCTACGACGTGGCAAAAGACGTGGCGGACTTGGCCAGGGAACGCGGCGTGACCATCGCGCCCCACGGATGTCAGGAGTTGCAGTTGCCGTTGGCCGCCGGCGTGGCCCACGGCGAGTTCTTGGAGTACTACCCGGTGGCAGTAGACCCGTTGCGGGCCGAGATGTTCTACCCCATCCTGAAGCCCGATCCCGACGGCTTCGTAACCGTCCCCGATCGCCCCGGCATCGGTTTCGACCTAAACATGGACCTGCTCGACCGCTACCGGGTGGGGTAGAGAATTTCAGATTCTCCCACTGACATCCGGGCCTTCTAACGGCGTACAAACTTCGCTATTCTCCAACGGTGAATGCAACCCCCTGCCAGCGGAGATTCAACCGGCATGGATTGGCCAACCAGCGAAGTCGTCACGGTCCTGGCATACCTTCTTCCCGGATTCGTGGCGGCCGCCATATTCTATTCGATTACCTCTTATCCCAAGCCCAACGAATTCAGCCGTGTGATACAAGCCCTGGTATACACGGTAGTCGCACAGGCAATCACTTGGGCATCCCTGAGAGTATTGGATGTTGCCTGGACGGTAGACGCTTGGCCCGACGGTGCGGGAACTGTGGTCTCGTTGGTAAGCGCGGTTGCACTCGGCTTGATCGCCGCCTGTTTTTCCAACCACGACGTGCCGCATCGGTTCCTCCGGTATGTCGGTTTCACAAACGAGACCTCCTATCCATCGGAATGGTACTCGGCGTTCTCTGAGAATCCCTATCGTTACGTTGTGTTGCAGTTGAAGGACGGACGCCGCCTTTATGGCTGGCCGGAAGAGTGGCCGGGCCGACCGGACGAAGGCCACCTCCGAATCGCCGAGTGTGAGTGGCTTGTGGAAAACCACCGCATACGAACCCCGCAGGTATGCGCGATGCTCGTTCCTGGTAACGAAGTCGGCATGGTAGAATTTCTCGAACCTGAGCCTAAAGAAGAACCCACTGAGTAATCTATGGCAAAGCTACCAAACCTCGCTCCCAGCAAGCGCCGGGCGGGCGCGAAGACCAAGCCGCTCAAGCCGGAAAACATGCGAAAGCCTCCACCACCTCCATCGCCGCCGCCACCGCCGAAGAATTAACGGAATCGGGCATTGGCGTTCCGGCAGGACTTCGACCCCTACTATTCGACCTCTAATAATTGAACACAGACTCATTCGAAAGCTACCCGGTGGGTTATTCAGTACCGGTGGGACCTACCCGAAGGACCTGACGGGGCACAGAGTACAACGTATTGAAACGAATCGTAATCATTGCCGGGCCTAACGGGGCCGGGAAGACCACCTTCGCCAGAGAGTATCTGCCGAATGAAGCCGATGTCCCCACGTTCATAAACGCCGACCTCATCGCGGCTGGGTTAAATCCGTTCCGCCCGGAATCCGCCGCGTTCCAAGCGGGCCGGTTGATGCTTGAGCTCATCGGTCAAAATGTCCAGCGGGGAGACAGTTTCGCCTTCGAGACTACGCTGAGTGGACGAGGCTATGCCCGCATGATTTCTGAATGGCAAGAATTGGGCTATACTGTGGAGGTGATCTACCTGCGATTGGACACACCTGAGATGGCAATTGCTCGGGTAAGGCGCAGGGTAGCGGAGGGCGGGCACTCCATCCCGGAACCGATCATTATTCGCCGCTTTCACGCCGGGCTACGTAATTTCGAGAGCATCTACCGAGACTTGGCTGATAGGTGGGCTTTATACGACAACTCAGGCGCCGCTCCGGTGCTTCTGAGCGAGGGGAACCGAAAATGACCGAGCAAAGCTCCGGACCAAGTAAGAAACAGCGAGACCCGTTTTTCGTTGGGGTCGAAGCAGCCCTCAGAAGGGCCGCGACAGTCGCCCACCGCCGGGCCATCGAGACCTCAGGCTCCGTACCCATCTCCAAGGATGGCAAGATCGTTTACGTTACGACCCTTGAAGGATTCTCCGATGAAGAACTGGCCGCCGCGGAAGAGCCCGACAGACCGATCATCGCTTCGTCTAAAGTAACAACCGGGTAGATGGGGAAGCAGTGAGGCATGGCCAAGCTGCCGAACCCCGCGCCCAGCAGACGTCACGAGAACCCCAAAGGCAGGTCGCCCAAGCCCCCACAGGTGAAGAAACCGACTCCCCCGCCCGCGCCTCCACCCAAGACGTAGCATCGGCGGACTTCCCGGGTTCGTGTTAGGCCTAGTCCGGCAACCCTCCTACCGCTTCATCCAAGGTTATGACCGGGTAGATGGCGGCGGTGTTCCAGACCGCCAGCCCCATGTCCACGATGGCGTCGTCGACGGCGTGGCCGTCCGGTGCGTCGATCACCAAGAACGTCATGTGTGCCGACTTGCTGACCCAGCCGCCCTGGAAAGTGCAGCCGTGGGAACGAAAAACCTCCGTCATGTTAGCCGCCATTGTTAAGACCCGGTCCCGTATCTCCAGCGCCACACCGGGGCATTTCGCAGGGTCGTGACTCAACGACGTCAAGTACAGCATCGGGCCTACGGCCTCCCCCTCAAGCATTGTTTGGTGAGCGTTATCGGAATCCCAGGTATTCAAAACTGGCTGCTAAATTGCTGAAGACGTCCTGGTGCGGCGGGATTTCCATGATCGCGGCCCCCACAAATCCCTGGCCCTCCAGGATTTCCTTCATGCGCAGACAGTCCAAGTCGCCGCGGTCTACGCTTGGGTGATTCTCGCCGCCCCGCGTCTGCTTGAAATGAACGATTTTAATCATGTCCAAGGGCAGGGCGTCCAGTTCCCGCAGAGGTTCCGAATCGGGGTAGCGGCGCAGTTGGTTGACTGGGTCCGGGCAGAGCCCCAGGTTCCCACCGGCCCCGGCGCCCATCGCGGCCCGGGCCGTTTCCACCAAAATCGCCATGCTTCTTATGGGTAGCCCGGAGTTTTCCATAGACAGCACGACTCCCTGCCGGGCCGCTTCGACAGCCAGCGCGCCGACGCCCAAGGCCTCCTCCGGTATGTCTTCGGGGCTTTCCCAAGGGGCGTCGAAGGGGCTGGGATCGACTAGACGAAGCTGCGGCGCCGCTCCACCCACCAATTTCGCTCCGGCCAGCGCCGCCTGGAAGCCCTCCTCCATCGGATCTGTCTTTCGCGTCAAGCAAGGCCACGCCATCGCTAGGTCGAAGGTGAGATTGGGAAAGGCTGCCGCCAACCCGGCCATCTTGTCCAGGTCCGGCCGCCAATCGTCTCCGGTCCCCGACTCGTATTGGCCCAAGCAAGTCTGCCGCAATTCAATATGCCGGGCGCCGTCGGTCTCAGCCCTTTCGATAAGGTCGGGCAGGTCATGGGACTCCAGTTGCAATCGCCAGGAGTTGGTGATAGCGCCGTATTTCATCGCAGCCTCTCTCTGTAGCCTCTCTCGTTGAACGGAAACCGGAATCGAATCTGGACCGGGCCCCAGTAGGCCTAACCCTACCACGCCCGTGGCAGGTTGTGAACGGCCGACCTGCCTGCGCATCCTGCCGCTGTGGACAGTCCCATTCGTGGACGTTAAGATTCATCGAAACTAGCAGGTCTAAGAGGAAGGCGCGATGAGCGGACCTACCGAACGGGTGTTGGACCAACTCCCTGTCTTCTCCGACGTAACGCCTGAATACGATTGGCAAAGACTCCGCATCGACGGCTTGGTCGCCCACCCGCAGACCTTGGACCGGGCGGCGTTGGCCGGTCTGGCCCAAGGAAGGCTCACCGACGATTTCCGGTGCGTGGAGGGCTGGGTAGCTCCCGGCCAGCGTTGGGAAGGAGTCCCGGTTGCCGCACTCTTGGGCTTGGCCGGGCCGCTGCCCGAAGCCGGTCACGTCGCATTTTCCGCTGGCGGCTACACGGTGGGGATGACCCTGCCTGAGGCCTTAGATTCCAACGTAATAGTGGCCCTGCGTCTCAATGGCGAGCCGCTTCCCGCCGAGCATGGGGGGCCGTGCCGTTTGATCGCCGAGGGACAGAGTTGCCACTTCAGCGTGAAGTGGCTCGATCGGATAGAGTTGTCGGCCGACCCTCCGGCCGACACCGGATTGGAAATCGCCCTAGCCCGGAATGCTCAACGTTCCCGGTCGTGACTATTGCCGCCGGTTAGGAGCGCCATGCGAAGCATCGACATCCACGCCCACATCACCCCCGCCGCGTTCGTCGCCGCCTTCGAAAATGGGGAACAATGGTACGGGATTGCGCCAGCGGAGGCTGCCAATCAACACTATAACCCCAAGACATCATGGACTCCGCAAGAACGCATCGCCGACATGGATTCACTGGGCGTCGACGTACAGGTGCTCTCCACCAACGCGTTCTTTTACAACTACGACAAAGACCCCGACTTGGTGACGGCCATGGCCCGGGACTGCAACGACTACGTCGCGGAACTGGCGAGAGACCACCCGGACCGTTTTTCGGGATTCTGCACCCTGCCGATGCAGGACATTCCGGCCTCCATCGCCGAGTTGGAACGAGGGATGGCGTTGGGTCTAAAGGGCGCCATGATCGGCGATAACGTCAACGGCTTGACCTACGACGAAAGGGTTTTCCTGCCCTTCTGGAAAGCCGTCGAGAGCTTGGGGGCCGTCATTCTGGTCCACCAAGGCGGAGACACGGTAGTAAACCAGCGCACCACCCGCTACCACCTGCCCAACACCATCGGCAACCCCACCGACCGCGCTATCACCTTCGCCTCTCTGGTGTTTGGCGGGGTTATGGACGCCTGCCCTGATCTGAAGGTCTGCCTGTGTCACGGCGGCGGGTATACTTGCTATGGCATCGGCCGCATGGACCGGGGCTGGCAGGTGCGTCACGAGGCCAGGGTCAATATCCAACACCCACCCAGCGCCTACCTGGACCGTTTCTACTACGACTGCCTCACCCATAGCGAGGAGGCACTACGGTTTTTGATCGACAGCGTGGGAATCGACCGGGTGGTATTCGGCACCGACTGGCCCTTCGACATGGCCATCGATTGGCCGGTCTCCTGGATAATGGGGCTGGAAAGCCTGACCCAGCAGGAGAAGGAAGCCATTCTCCACAAGAACCTGGAACAGCTATTAGGTATTTAGTAAGGAGGTTCGAGATGAAATATGACGTGATCGTAATCGGGGCCGGTTCCGGCGGTTGTGTGGTGGCTTCCCGTTTGGCGGAGGATGCCAACCGTTCCGTCCTGTTGCTGGAAGCGGGGCCCGACTACCCGGAATACGAGCACTATCCCGATGACCTGAAGTACGGGTACAAACCCGATGCCTCAGCCCAAGGAGCTCCCCACAACTGGACTTGGTGGGCTCAGGGGTCGTCCAGCCAAACCGACATGCTCCCGGCGCCTCGCGGCAAGGTGGTAGGGGGTACCAGCGCGATCAACGGCCAAGTCCTGTTGCGCGGCGTCCCCGAGGACTACGACTCTTGGGCGGCCCAAGGGAACGACGGCTGGTCGTTTATCAACGTCCTGCCCTATTTCCGGCAGTTGGAAACGGACTTGGACATTACCGACGACTTCCACGGCAGCGAGGGTCCCATACCGGTGCGCCGCTTCAAGAAGGAGGACTGGCTGCCCTTTCAAGAGGCCTTTTTCCAGAGCGCGCGCGAGGCGGGTTACCCCGAAGACTACGACATGAACGCCCCCGACTCCGGCGGGGTGGGGCCCATCCCCATGAACAACCCCGAAGGCGTTCGCATGAGCACCGCCCTCACCTTTTTGAGAACGGTGCGCCATCGCCTGAACCTGACGGTGAGATCCAACGTCATGGTACGCCGCCTCCTCTTCGAAGGGAAAAAGGCAGTGGGCGTCGAGGTGGAAAGCGGAGGTGAAGTCTACCAGGTCGAGGCCGGCCAAATCGTCCTCAGCGCCGGGGCCATGGCCTCTCCCCAACTGCTGATGCTCTCCGGTGTGGGGCCGTCCGATCATCTGAGAGAGATGGGCATCCCGGTGGTGCACGAGTTACCCGGCGTGGGCCAAAACCTGCGCGACCATCCCATTGTGGCGATAATCTGCCAGGTACGGGACGACCACGAACAAGACCCGCTGGCGCCGCGAACCCAAACCGCGCTGCGCTACACCGCCACCGGCTCGCCGGACCGCAACGACATGCAGATTACGGCTTCGTCATTCTCTTCACCCATCGGCGGGGCAGACCCATTCAACCCGGAAGGGGTACGGTTCAACTGTGTCTTGGAGTTGGCCGACGGGTCCGGCGAGGTCCGGCTCTCCGCCAACGATCCCAGCGTCCAGCCCGCGCTGAACTACCATTACCTGGAGTTGGACCGCGACGTGGAGCGGCTGAGAGAATCGGTGCGCCTGGCGTTGAAGCTGCTGGAGCACAACACGTTCGGCCCGATAGTCGAGAGGGTGTTGCAGCCTTCCGAGGCGGACTTGGCATCCGACGAGGCCTTGGACCAGTGGATGCGCCGGACCGTGTTCAACACTACGCACGCCTCGGGCACCTGCAAGATGGGCCCGGCCAGCGACCCAACGGCGGTGGTGGACCAGCGCCTGAACATCCACGGGCTGGAAAACATCAAAGTCGCCGATGCCTCGGTCATGCCCAACGTTATCCGGGCCAACACCAACTGCACCACCATAATGATCGGCGAACGCTGCGCCGACTGGGTGAAGACCGGCGAGTAACCACTTACCGGTTACGCAATAGGCCGCCGCCCGGCAGTGGACGGCGGCTTATTTTTTTCTGCCTGCTTCTCCCTCCACGGCCTTAAAGGGCGCGTAGGAATTCAGCGAGTTGGTTGAACGCGCCTGAGTTCCAGTCCCAAACGCCGGCGTCGGCCGCCTCTCCGATGCGGAGACCCGGTTCGTCGCCAGCCGCCAGATAAGCGTGCAACCTGGCTTTGCTGGGTTGCCTGGCTGCGATACCGGCTTGGGCCAAGCAAGCCATATACTGCTCAATACACACCATTTGTTCCTGTCCCTGCATTGACAGCAAACACAAGTCTTCCAGACTGCCCTGAGATGTCCCGTCAGGGAGTATGGCCACCGAGACTATTAACCCTTCTGATTCTTGATTCTCAAATGGTTGTGCTGGCGCCGGAAGGCCCGCGGCGGCGAGAGCATCCCTTACACTCCGGAAGGCGTCTGTTGCGTTGGTGTCGGCGTCTCTAGCGACGCCCAGTGAGTGAAGGCTGGACAAATTATCAGCCCTAAGAAGTGTTTCGACCAAAATTCTTCGAAACCCATCTCTCCCGCCCACTGCCGCGACCTGAACATCGACCTTGGGGATCGATCTCAAGAAGGCGTCGAAAAATCGTGCGTCATCGATGCCTTCAACCAGTAGCAGAATGCCCTGTTCCACATCATCGAAGCGGAAACGGTTGGTTCTGGTGGTCACCGTATCTCAGCCCCGTAATCCAAGGTGAAGTCAAGGGCATCGTATGGATAAGTCGTAGCTACGATTCCCGCCTCCCTCCGGCTAAGACGATGAACCAGCAGGTCTTGGTTCTCGTTGGCCTTGAACGCGTCCCGCGCTGCAACCAGGCATTCGTAGCTGTGGGTAGTGGCGAACACCTGCACGTTGAATTCCCGCGAAAGCCAGTTCAGATTGTTCCAAACCTCCGGTAGCGCGGTATGATGCAAGCCGTTTTCTACTTCATCAATTAATATTGTGCCGTTGTGAGCACTGTAAAGCGCCAGGGTCATTGACAACAGCCTGCTTATGCCGTCACCCATAAAACCCAACGGAACCAGGCGCTCTAGGCCTACGTCAGCATATAACATTGGTGCCGGAGCGGCGGCTATAGTGGTGAGCCTTTTGATCCTGGGGTCGATGACTCTAAGACAGTCAACGATCTTGTTGGCGAACCCTGCTAACTCAACTTCACCAAACCTCACCAATTCTTCCTGCTGATTGTTGCGCAGACGGGGGCTTAGAAAAATCGAGGAAGGGCGAGGCGGCATATCTGCTGGGTTGCGTACCATTCCGGCACTTTCCATAGTCAGACCTGGCATGGGTGTAGCGCCCGGTAGGAATTGGTTGATCGCCCACCAACCCTTTGACACGTATTTCTTACCGAACTCATCCGTGTAGTCCAGAACGATTTCGGAACTAGACACCGCCGAAACGTCTGGCTCCTGTGACCCCCGCGGTACCGCCGACGGGGGGTTGGGAAATGGGATAGGGGTCTCGCCCGCGTCAAATGGCCGGGACGATATATCTAGACGACTAGGCCCGCCGCTTCCTTCACGCACGGATGAGAGGGTTATCGTCCGATCCGGATCGAAGTTGTAGAAGAGATCGTGTAACAATCGTCTCGGGTCTTGCCCTGGGACGCCCCGAAAACCTGCCAACCGAATTCCTAGGTCAGGGACGTTCGGCCCCGAATGCAACCACAGCGCCTCCAGCAGCGCCGTCTTGCCCGTATTATTCTTGCCCGCAATCAAATTGATCCGGGCCAGCGGTTCGATCGTCAGATGTTCAAAGCACCGGAAATTATCGGTGGTAAAGGAGGTATACAATCTCGTCACCTCCGGTTTAGATCGAGCGAGTTGAGCATCATACCAGCAGTTCGCACTTTTGATTTTCCCATGATACCAGAAGCCAACCGGGGCCTTCGGACACAGTCCCCCTACTTCCTGGTGGCCCTGCCCATTAGTGCGGCCAAGGCCAAGCCGATGCTGACGACGCCGACCGCCAGGGTGGCGCCAATACCTTTGGCCAAGACCAGCGGTTCCCAGCCGTCGGAAATCAGGGACCTCAGGGCGGCCAGCAGGTAGGTGACCGGGTTGTAGTCGGCCGCCGTCGACAGCCAACCGGTCATTGCTTCTTGGGGCACGAACAACGTCGTCATGAACAAAAAGGGGAAGAACAGTAGGAAGCTGATGTTGACGGCGGCGGGGTTGCCGGTTTTCAGGGCTATGGCGTAAGGGAATCCGGTGAAGATGAGCCCCCACAGACCGCTCAGGAACATGAACACCAATATCCCGGGCACTCCGGTAGCGAAACCGACGCCGGCGATAAACCCCATGATGATCACTGGAATGGTCAGGGCAACCACCAATGCGAAATCCGCGATCATCAAGCCCAGTAGCAAGGCCAAGCGGTTCACCGGGGTGATCACCAGCCGGTCGAAGTAGCCGGTCTGGATGTCGGTAACCACCGTAATAGCACGGGAGATACCGGTTACGGCAAACAGCACCGCCACCGGAATTTGGAAGGCCCGGTAGTTAAGCCCGGGGATCTCCTCGGCTATGTCGTTCAACGCCCCCACGGTCACGACGTACATGAACACCGGGATCAACAGCGCAGGGATGGTGGATTCCGGGTCCCGGGGTATCGACCGCAAGGCCCGTTCCGCGACGCTGCGGGTATCGTGGAAGAAACCGCCCCGGCGAGCCAGGGACGCCCGGGCCGCGGTAGCTACTGCCATTCTTGGTTTAACCTCCTTCCTGCAACCGGCCGCCGGTTACCTGCAAAAACACGTCGTCCAGCGTCGGCGTGCGCAGGGTCAACTCCTGCACGTTAATGCCGCGCTGGTTTAGGGCCAAGGCCACCGTGCTGATCAAGGCCGCCCCGTTGGCGACGCTTACGGTCAACTCCTGGCCATGGGCTTCTATGGCGGCTACTTGGGGCACCCCCTCCAAGGCCTCAATCGCTTGGCTGGCATCGCCATCGAGCCTCACCACTATCAAGTCGGAGCCGCGGGCCCGTTTCAGGTCGGCCGGTGCGCCCTGGGCCGCCAGCTTCCCCCGGTCGATGATACCCACCCGGTGGGCCAGCGCGTCGGCCTCCTCCAGGTATTGGGTGGTGAGAAAGATGGTAACGCCGAGTTCGTCGTTGATATTTCGCACTTCCTCCCAGATGCGGGACCGGCTGATGGGGTCCAACCCGGAGGTCGGCTCATCCAGAAACAGCACTTCCGGGTTGTGAATCAGGGCGGCCGCCAAGTCCAGCCGCCGTTTCATGCCGCCGGAGTAGGTTCCGATCATCCGGTCCATGGCCTCGCCGATATCCACCAGCCCGGTGAGATCGCCGATCCGGCGGTCCACCTCCTTCCGGGAAAGGCCGTAGAGCCGGCCCTGTAGCCTCAGCAACTCCACGCCGGTCTGCTTGTTGTCCAAAGCGGCCTCCTGCTGGGCCGCTCCGATGCGCAGGCGCACTTCCTCCGCTTGGCGGACCACGTCGTAGCCTGCCACCCGGACTTCGCCGGCCGTGGGGGCCAGCAGTGTGATCAACATACGGATTACGGTGGTCTTTCCGGCGCCGTTGGGGCCCAAAAAGCCGAACACTTCTCCCCGAGGCACGGCCAAGTCTACTCCGTCTACGGCCCGCACGGAGCCGTAATCGCGCACCAAGCCGCTGGTAAAGATGGCGTAGTCTTGATTGGTCACTTTCATCCCGTCAGTCATCAAGAATTCGGGACCTACCACGGTCCCGGCGCCCGACACAAACCGTCCACAACGGTGTCTTCCCTAGTGGACCGGACGAGGGGGAGAAACCATGGGTAGAGAAGCCGAAGGTCGCAGCGTATGAGGTATTCCCAATTGTATACGGGATTCCTGACAGGCGAAAGACCAACCTGTCGACGCCGCAGGCGGCCTACGGTGCCGCGGGCACAGCTATGAGTGCGTGTTGAGGGAACAGAATACAGGTGCTACAATCAAATAACTGCCGAGCAACGGGCCGTCACAAACGGTCCCGCTCCGGCCTATCAGCGTTCCCCGATAGCTCAGCGGTAGAGCGGGCGGCTGTTAACCGCTAGGTCGTAGGTTCGAATCCTACTCGGGGAGCCAACCCTTCCTCCACCCCGAACTTTCCTCGTATCTCCTGGCACGACGCCCGTCATCCCGAGTGTCGCAGTGTTATGTTCAAGACCGCTACAAGTCGCGACGGCAGCCCTGATAATTCCTTCCTGCGGTCTCACATTGGTCCGGGCGGTAAATCCGGTTCCGGGGCGAGGAGCGTAGAACCAAGCGAGGCCGGGGACGCCTTCCAAATCCTCCGACCCCTATTCCCCGCCTCAAGGGCCGCGGGCGCCTCCCCCCAAGGCGCCCCGGAACGAGAGAGGGGAAGCTCCCCAGCTTCCCCTCTCTTAAGTTCCCGGCATGTTGACGGGCCCCGAGGATTTCGTGGGCCCCGGGAGGCGTTTAGCCGCTTCCCGGCTCGCCGCTACCCGTTGAAACCTCGCCGGTCGCCACGGGCAGACGCTTGGCCTTCTTGGCTTCGGCCACCGGCAGGACGATGGTGAGAACACCGTTCTCGTAGCAGGGCGTGGCATCGGTGGCGTCCACGTTATCCGGCAGACGCATCGACCGTTGGAACTTACCGGACCGGCTTTCCCGGACCACGTAGTCGCCATCCTTCCGCTCCTCTTCCGTCTTGGTCTGCGCTTTGATGGACAGAATGCCGTCATCGATAGTCACGTCGATATCGGCGGGGTCCATTCCGGGCAGGACGGCTTGGACCGTGAACCTATCACCGTTGCGGAAGATGTCCAACGGGATCGCCCACGCCTTCCCGCCGAAGCCAGACGGGGCGGCGAAGCCGAAGGGCCGGGGCGGCCGCCTGAAACCCGTGGCCGGAGCCCGCATTAGTTCGAATTTAGGGTCCCAGCGTGTAAATACCATCTCTCGTCTCCTTCGATTTTGGTCTCGATCTCGGCTTTTATTGCCGTTGCGGTAATTATATTAGTTGAGCCTATAACTGTCAACTAATATAATATTCCCAACCATTAACATGGCGTTATATCATAATATTTATTGACTGTCATTGTCACGTAAGCTAGAATAGACGCTAGAAATAATTTGTATCCACTCCCGCTAAAAGATAAGACATGCCCGATTATTACGCCATATTGGGAATCGGAAAAGAGGCCCCGGAAAAGGAGGTCCGGCAGGCGTTTCGCCGCTTGGCCCGCCAGTATCACCCGGACGTCAATAAGAACGACAAGTCCGCCGAGGAGAAATTCAAGGAGATCAACGAGGCGTACTCGGTGCTCAACGACCCGGATTCCCGCCAAAAGTACGACCGTTACGGCGACAACTGGAAGCACGCCGGCCAATATGCGCCAACCGGCGGAGGCGGGCCGTTCCGCAGGACGGCTGGCCGCGGTGGGGAAGATGTGTTTTCCGGGCCGTTCGGCGGCTCTCGGGGCCGGGGCGGCCGCAGCATCTTCGAGGACCTCGGCTTCTTCGGCGGAGACAGCGTCGACTTCCGGCCGCCTCCAACGGAGCATCAGGTTTCCGTCTCCCTCGACGAGGCATTCCATGGCGCCACCCGGCTGCTCCGGATGCAGGACGGTCGTCGGCTTGAGGTCAAAATCCCCGCCGGGGTCGACAACGGCTCGCGGGTCCACATCGCCCCCGACGGGTCCCAGGGCGGCGACTTCTACTTGGTGGTGTCCGTTAACGAACACCGCTCTTTCCAACGCCGGGGCCGGGACTTGTACCTAGAGGTGGAAATGCCCTTGGACGATGCCGTGCTGGGCGCCGAATTGTCCGTGCCCACCCTGACCGGCAGGGTAGCGCTCACCGTTCCGCCGGAAACCCCCAACGGCCGACGGTTCCGGCTCTCGGGACAGGGAATGCCGGCCTTGGGCGGAACTACGGACCGGGGCGACCTTTACGCCACCGTGATTGTGAAGCTGCCCACCGGGCTGAGCGACGAGGACCGGGAATTCTTCCGCAAGCTGCGCCGACAACGCACCGGAGGCTCCGGAGACGAACCTCCGGACCAAGCCGGGGACATGGAGAAAGATGATGGTAGCTGACAATAGGTTTCGTGAGGAACCCTGCTTCGTTATCAGCGTGGCGGCCCGTATCGTCGGGGTTCACGCCCAGACGCTGCGCCACTATGAGCGGGTGGGGCTGATCTGGCCCTCTCGTACGGTGGGAAGACAGCGGTTGTACTCCATGGCCGACATCGAACGGTTGCGCCGGGTCAAGTCACTCACCGAAGACATGGGGGTGAACCTGGCCGGCGCAGAGGTGGCCTTGAAGCTGATGGCGCGTATCGAACAACTGGAGAACGAAGTCAACGAACTCAAAAACGCCGTCGCCGGTCTGACGGCCAACCAGTCTCAAGGACTGCCCTGAGAAGCCGGAAAACGCCCATCAATACCCCTCTCGGGCTAGGTTAGGTGGGGCCCACCGGCCACCCTGTGAGAAAGGAGGCACGACGATGGTACTAAGGCCTGATCAATTCACCGAACAAGCCCAACAGGCGTTGCATAACTCCCAGGAGTTGGTGCGCCACTATCACCATAGCCAGTGGGACGTGGAGCACATATTCTTGGCCCTTCTGGACCTGGAAAAGGGACTCATCACCGACGTATTGGCCGAGCTGGGAGCACCGGCGGAAGCCGTGAAGGCCCGGTTGCGCCAGTCGCTGGAGGCCGCACCCAAGGTGTCGAACCAAGGCAGCCAAATCTACACCACGCCTCGGGCGGCCAACCTGTTAAACGAAGCCAAGCTAGAGGCGGACCGGCTCAAGGACGAGTTTATCGGCGCGGAACACCTCTTCATCGCGGTCACCGCCGAGTCCCAAGGCGCCTCGGCCCAATTGCTAAACGAGTTCGCCATCGACCGCGAAAAAGTGTACCGCGCGCTGATGAAAGTACGCGGCAGCCACCGCGTGGACGACCCGCGGGCCGAAAGCCGCTACCGCTCCTTGGAGCGTTACAGCATCGACCTGACGAAATTGGCGGAAGCGGGCCAGTTGGACCCCGTTGTGGGGCGGAACGCCGAAATTCGTCAGGTGATGCAGACCCTTACTCGACGCAAGAAGAACAACCCGGTGATCATCGGCGAGGCGGGCGTGGGCAAGACGGCGGTGGTCGAGGGACTGGCCGCCCGTATAGTAACCGGCGACGTACCCGACTCCCTGAAAGGCCGGCGAGTGTTGGCCTTGGACATGGCGGCGCTGGTCGCCGGATCGAAGTTCCGGGGCGAGTTCGAAGAACGTCTCAAGTCGGTAATGGATGAGGTCAGGGAGGCGGGCCGGGAAGTGGTCCTCTTCCTCGACGAAATTCACACCATGGTGGGCGCCGGGGCCGCCGAGGGCGGGATCGACGCCAGCAACATGCTGAAGCCGGCGCTGGCCAGGGGCGAGTTACAGTGCGTGGGGGCCACCACCCTGGACGAGTACCGCCGCTACATCGAGAAGGATACGGCGTTGGAACGGCGGTTCCAAGCCGTTTACCTGGACGAACCTACAGTCGAAGAAACGGTGGAGATCCTGAAGGTCCTGCGGCCCCGTTACGAGGCCCACCATAAGGTGGACATCAGCGACGACGCCTTGGACGCCGCCGCTCGCCTCAGTGACCGCTACATCACCGGTCGTCAACTGCCGGACAAGGCGGTCGACTTTATCGACGAAGCGGCCAGCAAGGTGCGCATCGACGCCGAAAGCCTGCCCGCCGGCCTGAAGGCCAAGGAAGAGCGCATCCGGCAATTGGGGGACGAAAGAGAGGCCGCCGCCCAACGCTTCGACTACCAGAGGGCCGCCGAGCTCCGGGCCGAGCAACTGCGTTTGGAAGAGGAGTATGGGTCGGAGCGTGACCGGCTGTTCGCCGATCGAAACTTCGATATGGTGGTAGACGAACTGGACATCGCCCAACTGGTATCCAACTGGACCGGCATACCCACCGGGCGGTTGCTGGAGGGCGAGGGCGAACGGCTGGTTCACATGGAGGAGAGCCTGCACCATCGGATTATCGGCCAAGAAGAGGCGGTGGTTGCGGTGTCGGAAGCAATCCGCCGGTCCCGTTCCGGGCTCGGAGACCCCAAGCGTCCCATAGGCAGCTTTATTTTCTTGGGGCCGACCGGGGTCGGCAAGACCGAATTGGCCAAGGCGCTGTCCGAGTTCCTTTTCGACGACGAGAACAACATGGTGCGGGTGGACATGTCGGAATACATGGAAAAGCACACCGTCGCCCGGCTCATCGGCGCTCCCCCCGGCTACGTCGGCTACGACGAAGGCGGGCAACTCACCGAGGCGGTCCGGCGGCGGCCCTACCGCTTGGTGCTGTTCGACGAGGTCGAAAAGGCCCATCCCGACGTTTTTAACATCCTGCTCCAAATCCTGGAAGACGGCCGGTTGACCGACGGCCACGGGCGTACCGTTGATTTCCGAAACACGGTTATTATAATGACCAGTAACCTGGGTACCGAGAAGCTGCGGCGCCAGCCCTTCGGCTTCCGTACCGACGGCCGCGACGGTGAGGACGATCTCAAGAAGCTGAAAGATTCGGTGGACGCGGCGCTCAAGGCAGCGTTCCGGCCGGAGTTCCTCAACCGGATCGACGAGACAATCGTGTTCCATCCCTTGTCCCAAGAGCAGACCGTCCAAATCGTGTCCCTGATGACCCGGGAGGTACAGGGGCGGTTGGAAGACCGGGACATTAGTTTCGAGCTGACACCCGGCGCCAGCATGTGGCTGGCTAAAGAGGGCTTCGACCCCGTTTACGGGGCTAGGCCCCTGCGCCGGGCGATACAAAGGCGCCTGGAAAACCCGCTCTCGCGGGCAGTGCTGGCCGGGGAGTTTCGTCCGGGGGACCACATTCTGGTCGACGCCTCGGACTCGGGGCTTTCTCTTACCAAGGTGGAGTCGCCCGCCGAGGTTGACCTAGCGGCCGTGCCATCAGCTTAACGACCTGAACCCCTAACGGCTTGGACGAATGACGAACAGAGTCAATACACCAGTGACCACCCGTATGGAACGAGCGGATACCAGAGACGTATCCGTTTGGGGAATGAATGTCCGTTACGTCCAAGCCGGTGAGGGCCCAGCCGTGGTGCTCTTGCATGGGCTGGGCGCGTCTCTCCTCACCTGGTACTGCAACATCGACGCCTTGGCAGAGGCCGGCTTCAGGGCCATAGCCATAGACCTGCCGGGGTACGGAGACTCCGACAAGCCGGACCATCTCAGCTACGATCCTCCGTCCGCGGTGGAGTTCCTATTCGACTTCAGCGAAAAATTGGGCATAGACCGGTTCTCGGTGGTCGGAAGTTCCGGCGGCGCCTTGGTAGGCGGACTCTTAGCGCTGACCTACCCAGAAAAAGTGGACAAGCTCGTGATGTCGGGCCCGGCCGGCTTGGGCCGGTCCATCTCCTGGTTTCTACGGCTGGTATCCATTCCCGGCGTGGGCGAGCTGTTCTATCGGCTCTGGGTCCAAGACAATCCGGGCGCCGTGAAGCAAATCTTCCACCGTCCTCCAGATTTCCTGGACCAGCTTTTGCCTGAGATGTCCCGGGTAAGGCAGCTTCCCGGCGCCCGAACGGCCATGCTTCGTTCGGTGCGCTCAAGCATCAATTGCCGGGGGCTGCACCGCCAGCACAACCTATTGGAACGCCTGCGAGACCTGCCGTCGCCGTTGATGACGGTATGGGGTGAGGAAGACGTCATCATTCCAGTCGCTCAGGCAGAGCGGGTCCGGGAAGTCCTGTCCGACAGCTTGGTCTACCGGGTACAGGAGTGCGGCCACTGGCCCCACATGGAGCAAGCCGAATTGTTCAACGGCCTGCTCACCGGCTTCCTGAACGGAACGCTCAGCAAAGGAACGCTCGACGAAGAGGAAATCCGGCGAGGCCGATGAGGTATCTCGGCCGGGCGGTCCAAGCCCCGTCGCGGTTGAATTGGCGCAACCCCCAGACCTCCCTTCGATTGGCTGTCCTAGTGGCGGTGGCGGCCGCCGTCCTGACGGCGGTCTTGCTGCGGGACCGGCTAGACCTGGCAGACGCAGGCTATGGAGCGGTAGCCCTTACCGTCTTGGTGGGAAGCGCCGGCCTAGTGATCCCTGTTCCAGCCTTGGCCACCGCCTGTACCGCGGCCACTTTTCTCAACCCGGCGTTCGTCGCCATTATCGCCGGCTCGGTTGGTGCCGTGGGCGAACTGACCGGTTATTTTCTGGGGTCGACGGGCCGGGGCGCCATCGACCAGAGCCGGTTGTACCAGCGTATAGAGACCTGGGTACGCCGAAGGGGTTGGCTGGTCCTCTTCGTGATAGCGGCGGTCCCTAACCCGGTCTTCGACGTCGCAGGCATCGCCGCCGGCGCACTCCGCTACCCCTTGTGGCGGTTCCTGCTGGTCGTCTGGCTGGGTAAACTCACCAAATTTCTGTACATCGCCTACGCCTGCGCTTCGGGCGCCCGGTGGCTCACCGGGGCGTTCGGGCTATAGCGCAGCGGCGTACCGGCGGCGGGAACAAGGGCGGCGGGCGCATTGGTAAACCTGGAACCGCCAAGCGCCACCGTGTATTCTGGTAATGGCGTTCATTGCCAACAATTCGCGCCAACAATCTGACAGCCCGGAGGTCCAGTGATACGCAGTCTTGACGGAAAGCGTCCCAGGATTCACCCCTCGGTATTTGTAAGCGAGGCGGCGTATATCGTGGGCGACGTTGAAATCGGGGAGAACTCCAGCGTCTGGCCCGGAGCGGTGGTCCGGGCCGATTACGGCGACATCATCATTGGAAAGAACTGCTCGCTACAGGACAATTGCGTTCTCCACACCGACGACCACCTGGAACTCGGCGATAACGTGCTGCTGACCCACGGAGCGGTGGTCCACGGTGGAAAGGTGGGCAGCAACGTACTGATCGGTGTGAACGCCGTACTCTTGGAAGACGCCGACGTGGGCGACTTCGTTTTCATCGGCGCCGGCGCCGTGGTCCGGGGCAAGGTGCCGGACCACTCGCTGGTCATCGGCATCCCCGGCCAAATTCGCCCGTTGAGCGAGCGGCAGGCCGAACGGTTGAAAGACCCCACCGCCAACTACGTCCGCAACGCCAAGCGGTTCATAGCTCAGGGTCTGGGGCAGCAGATTCCGGCCTCCGCCGGAGGGAGCTAACCCATGTCCACCAACCCGCAAGTCCAGCCCCTCCCTCAACAGCCGTTGCCTTTGGAGGGCATACGGGTCTTGGACGTGACCCACATAGTTGCGGGTCCCTATTGTTCCATGATCCTGGCCGACATGGGCGCCGAAGTCATCAAGATCGAGCGTCCCGGACCGGGGGAACGAGGCCGCAGCAATGGGCCGTTCATAGACGGGCCGGACGGCCAACGGGTCAGCGCCCGTTACCTGGGCCTCAACCGCAACAAGAAGAGCGTTACGCTGGACCTGCGCGACCCGCGTTGCAAAGCAGCCTTCCAGCGGATGGCCGTTGAATCCGACGTGCTCCTGGACAATTGGGGTCCCGGGGCGCTCCGGCGCTTGGGGCTGGACTACGAGGCGCTCGGAGAGCTTAACCCCCGCATCATCTACGCCAGCATCACGGGCTACGGCGACCCGGACGGCCCCGCCCCCGGCCCCTATTCTCATTGGCCGGCCAACAATCCCTGCGTTCAGGGCATGGGCGGGTGGATGGCGGTCACCGGCGGGCCGGACGAAGGGCCGCAGATGGTGGGGGATAACGTCGGCGATTCTGTGCCCGGAGTATGGACCGCTCTGGCCATCATGATGGCCTTGGAGAGCCGCCATCGCACCGGGCTGGGCCAATACCTCGACATTTCGATGTACGACTGCATGGTGGCCCACACCACCAGCACGATGCCTTTCTACCAAGCCACCGGACAAGTGGCGGGCCGGGAGCGGAGTAACATGCTGAGCGCCCAGTTGGCATTGAAGGCCAAGGATGGCTATGTGGTCTTGGCCGGGGCCGGCGGAGCGGAGAAGTGGATGGCCCTATGGCGGCTCATCGGGCGGGAAGACCTCATCAAGGACCCCCGTTATCTCGGCGAGGGTATCAGCGGAGAGTTCTACATGAACAACTTTGTGCCAGCCATCGAGGCCTGGTCTGAAAACCTTCCCAAAGCCGAAGTAACCCGGCGATTGATCGAAATCGGCTATTCTATGGGCATGGTCCAAGACCAAGCCGACCTCGACCAATGCCCGCACCTGGAAGCCAGGGGAATGTTCATCGACGGCGGCGACGACATGGGCGGCATTTTCCGCACCGTAAACACGCCCATACATATCGCCGGGTCGCCCGGCACGCCCAACCGTCAACCCCCGCTGCTGGGCGAACACAACGCCGAGGTCCTATGCGCCATTGGAGGCCTGTCGCCCCAAGAATTGGCCCAACTAGCCGCCGAAGGCAAGGTCTAGCGGCTTGGGGTTCATACCCATTACGGGCGGGTATACGCCACCGTATGATTTAATCGTATACTACCTCCGGCTATAATTGAGTCGACCAACCCACCCTTTCCCTTGGAGCGTTGACCATCGTGTTTCGTGCGCCTCGCGGCACCGCCGACCGCCTGCCTGAAGAACAAAAATACTGGCGTTATATCGAGTCCAAGGCCATGGCCGTCGCCACCCGCTTCGGCTTCGGCCGGATCGACACCCCGGCATTCGAGGACTCGGAGTTGTTTATCCGCTCCGTGGGCGAGGGCACCGACATCGTCGAGAAGGAGATGTACACCTTCGAGGACCGGGGTGGCGACAGCGTCACTCTCAGGCCCGAGGGTACCGCTCCCGTGTGCCGTGCCTACCTGGAACACGGGATGCACAACCTGCCCCAGCCGGTGCGGTTGTATTATTTTTGCCCGGTCTTCCGTTATGAACGCCCCCAAGCCGGCCGCTTCCGCCAGCACCATCAGTTCGGCGTCGAGGTCCTGGGCGACGCCGACCCATCGGTGGACGCCGAGGTGATCGAATTGGCCTGGGAGCTAATGAACAACCTGGGGCTGACCGACATCAACCTTCTGGTCAACAGCATCGGCGACGACGATTGCCGTCCCGGCTACGTTAACCAACTCCGAGACTACTATTCAGGTCATCATGACAAGCTATGCACGGACTGCCGGGAAAGGTTGGAGCGCAACCCCTTGCGGCTGTTGGACTGCAAGGTAGAGACCTGCCACGCCTTGGGCGATGGGGCGCCCCAATCGGTGGACCACCTCTGCGACGCTTGCCAGGACCACTGGTCCAAGCTGCAAGGATACCTGGACGCCATGAAAGTCCCCTACCAGGTCGACCACCGTTTGGTGCGCGGCCTCGATTATTACACCCGTACCGTGTTCGAGGTGCAGCCGTTGGATGCGGGCGGACAGTCCACCATCTGCGGCGGCGGGCGCTACGACGGCCTGATTTCCGAACTGGGCGGACGTCCTACTCCCGGAATAGGGTTCGCCACTGGAATCGAGCGGCTCACACTCAATCTCAAGCGGGGCGAAGTACCAGTGCCCGACCAAGATACTCCCCAATACCTGGTAGCCAACGTGGGCGAAGCAGCCCGGGGCGCGGCGGTGGCGTTAGCGTTCCGGTTGCGCCGCGCCGGGGTTGGGGCCATCTTGAGCAACGGGGCCCGCGGGCTGCGCGGCCAGATGCGCCAAGCCAACGCCCTGGAAACCCCCTATGCCCTGATCTTGGGCGACGACGAAATCGAAAAAGGCGAGTTGGTCGTCCGAGACATGCTTTCCTCGACTCAAGAGACCCGTCCTCTATCCGAGTTCCTCCGCGAAGTGACCGGCTCACCGGAGCCCTGACCCTTCGTCCGGCTACGGCGCCCGGTGCGCCGCCGGCCGTCAGCTTGGAACGACAACGTATCCCCGCCCGGCCATCATAACCGCTACTATCATCAATCGTCTCCTCACGTTTGGTTACTGACAGTTGCCTGTTGACCGCATCCCTCGTTTGTTAGAACATCAGTCCGTATTATTCATATTTTAACTTGGAGGCGGGGACGACATGAGGATTTATTACCGAGGCTATGTCATCGACAACAGGGCTTCGTCCGCCGATTACGCGGTGCTGGGCCGTCGACCGGTCCGGGCGGAACTGGTTGCCTACTCAGATGCCCAACGAGCCATGAAATGGATCGACGGCGACGTAAACCGGCGCGGGGTCAGCGGGTAGGTCTGGCCCTGGAAGCAGCCCAGACTGGTTTAGCGGTGCGGCGCCAACTCACGGCCCGCCGCGCCGACAGCCGGTGACCGGACGGCGGAAGCCTGGGGGGTCTGATAGAGTGTGGAGGAAGCTTTCCGCCGTCCGGTCTTGACCTCAAGTCATGAACCCTGGCGGCGCCTTCGGGGAGTGGCTACCCCCAATCGAGGAGGCCGCCAATTGCTCAACAAGGACAAAGCGAATGGACCCGCCAGTGTTGGCGGGTCCATTCGTTATTCCACAATCATCGACCTGAGTTGGCCCCTTGCGTCAACCATTCCTCAATGGCCCGGCGACCCGCCGTTCGAGACCGAGGCTGCGGCCACCATCGAGAAGAGCGGTTACTACCTACGTCGCTTTTCCATGGGCGAACATTCAGGCACCCATTGCACCGCCCCGGCCAGCTTCTTCACCGGCGGCGCCGGTCCCCACGACTACCGGCCCGACCAGTTGGTAGTCCCGGCCGTCGTCCTGGAGTATTCCGCCCAATGCGGAAGCAACCCGGACTTCCGTTTGGCGCCCACCCATCTAACCGACTGGGAGGCCCGCCACGGCCCTGTCGCGGAAGGGACGGTCGCCCTGCTCCACAGCGGATGGGGCGCCCGGTGGCATCGGCCCGAAGAATACCTGGGGGCCGACGCTGAAGGCCGGCTCCACTTTCCCGGATTCGGTCTCGAAGCGGCCCGGTTCCTGTTGGAAGAACGCCGGGTTGCGGGCTTGGGCACCGACACCGCAGGCTTGGAGCCGGGGACCGACGCCGATTTCCTGGTCAGCAAGTTGGTACTCTCCCAGCCTCGCCTAGCCCTGGAAAACCTGGCCAACCTGGGGCGGTTGCCGGCCACCGGCGCAGTCCTCGTAATTGGGTTGCTCCGGCTGGTGGGCGGCAGCGGCGCACCCGCTGCGGTCACCGCTTTCGTGCCTTGACCGGCCGTTAGCTACCCGGTGACTAGAGGGTCGCTATCCCGGCAGAGGCGCAGTCTTCATCTTCCTGGCTGGTGCCCCCGCCGACGCCGCAGGCCCCTTCCACCAGCCCGTTGCGAACGATGGGAACGCCGCCTTGGCTGGCGATGCCGTGGTTACCCTCCGCCGACAGAATCCCGGAAATGATGGGGCTGGAGGCCCGTTCCTGCAACTCGCCGCTGGTGCGTCCGAAAGCGGCCGAAGCCACCGCCTTGCCCTGGGAGCCGTAAACACCGCCCCAGATCGCTCCGTCCATCCGGTTGAACGCGATGAGCCGGCCTCCGGCGTCGCAGACTGCCACGTTGATTTTGATGTTCATTTCATTAGCCTTGGCGATTGCCCCGGCTACGATCCCGTTGGCTTCGTCCAATGTCAGAGCCATGAAAGTCCCTCCGAGCTGAAAAGTAGTCTAATTCTAGCGCACCGCGAGTGTCAATCCAACTGGCAGGAAGCCAACCGGCAGGTTCGAGGTCCACGGAAGCGGATTGCGTCAGTGTTATACTCCTGTGAGCAATCGTAACCTTTCGATTCTTGGATTCTGCCCCTAGAACCGGGAGCCAGTAACTTGCTGACCAAGCGCATCATCCCCTGCCTGGACGTGGACGCCGGGCGAGTGGTCAAAGGCGTCAGCTTCGTCGAGTTACGTGATGCCGGCGACCCCGCCGAGTTGGCGTCCTTCTACGACCAGCAGGGCGGCGATGAGCTGGTGTTCTTGGACATTACCGCCAGTTCCGATTCTCGCGATACCATGGTTGAAGTCGTTCGCCGGGTATCGGAGCAGGTATTCATTCCCCTGACCGTGGGGGGAGGGATTCGCAGCGTTGAGGACGTGCGCCGCTTGTTGCAGGCCGGGGCGGATAAGGTGTCGCTGAACACGGCGGCGGTCAACGGGCCCAACCTAGTCAGTGAGGGCGCCGCCCATTTCGGCAACCAGTGCATCGTGGTGGCCATCGACGCCAAGGGAGTGGGCGCGTCGGGCCGGGCGCCAACGGACGCTGCGGCAGACGACAGTCTTGCCTTGGACCATACCTCCGGCTGGGAAGTCTACACCCGTGGCGGCCGCACCCCTACCGGGATCGATGCCGTCAGGTGGGCGAAACGGGCCGTGGAACTCGGGGCAGGGGAAATATTACTCACCAGCATGGACGCCGACGGCCACCAGACAGGTTATGACCTGGCCCTGACCCGGGCAATCTCCGAGGCGGTGCCAGTCCCCGTGATCGCCAGCGGAGGGGCCGGCAACCTGGAGCACCTCTATCAAGCCTTGGATGAAGGCAAGGCCGACGCCGTGTTGGCCGCCAGTATCTTTCACTTCGGCTCGTATACCATCGGGCAGGCCAAAGAGTACCTGAAAAGTAGGGGCGTACCCGTCAGGCCCCTGCCCGAAGTGTTGGACTGACACATCCATGCCAACGATCACCGCGGTAATCTTCGACATGTATGAGACTTTGGTCCGAGACCGCAACGATTCGTGGCGGCAGAGCTTTGCGGCCATTATCGAAGAGCAGTGCCTCGCCGCCACCGCGGAGGCGCTGTGGGAACGGTGGAGGTTGGTGAACGAAGATTTTCGCCTGACCCGCACCGACCCTTCCCTACCCTTTCGCACCTATCGCGACACTTGGCAAGAGGCGTTCCATCGCGCTTTCGATTTCATGGGGTTGGACGGCGACTCGGTCGCCGCAACCAACCGCTTCTTCTTGGACCTGTCCCAGCGGGAGCCCTACCCCGAAGCCAATGAGGCCGTACGAGCGGTGCAGGGCCGCTACCGTACCGCGCTGCTTTCCAACGCCGATAACGGGTACCTGCTACCGAACCTGGCTCTGCTGGACGTCGAGTTTGAAAGGGTGGTCTCCTCGGAGACGGCCCGGGTATACAAACCGATGCCGGAACTGTTCCAACGGATGCTGGGCGAGCTGTCGGTAGCGCCCGAGGAGGCGCTTTACGTTGGCGACCGGTTCTTTGAAGACGTACATGGAGCGTCCCAGGCGGGCATGAACGCCGTCTGGATTAACCGGCACCAACAGCCAAGGGACCCGGACCTAACCATACCCTACCATGAAATCTCCAATCTTCTGGAGTTGCCGGCCCTGCTGGGCGGCGCCCTTCAGTAGCGAGCGAGGAAACGGCGAAATGAAGGTGAAGTTGAACGAACAGGGCTTGGTTCCGGCCATCGCTCAAGATATCAACACCAACGAGGTGCTGATGCTGGGCTACATGAACCCAGGCTCGATGAAGCGGACTGTTGAAGGAGTTCAGGTCTGGTTCTATAGCCGGAGCCGGGAAGACCTGTGGCATAAGGGCGAGGTTTCGGGCAACTACCTCAACCTCAGGGAAGCCTGGCTCGACTGTGACGGGGACACCATTCTGCTGAAAGTAGAACCGGACGGGCCCACCTGTCACACCGGAGAGCCCACCTGTTTCTTCAACAAGCTGGAGGGTCTGCCAGCCGGCTACGAAGACACCGATACCGGTCCGGGAATCCTGGGAGAGCTGTACGCGGTGGTCCAAGACCGGCAACGGGAAATGCCCGAGGGCAGCTACACGACGTCACTTCTACAGCAAGGCGTGGGCCGCATCGCTCAAAAGGTAATCGAAGAGGCCGGTGAAACGGCCTTGGCCGCCGCCCAAAGCGACACCGAACACCTGCCCTCGGAGATCGCCGACCTTATGTACCATAGTTTGGTGCTCATGGCGGCGTCCGGTGTCAAGCCGGAGCAGGTATGGGAGGAACTGAGGGCGAGGCGCCGTTAGGCCGTGCCCCAGGCCCGACGCATTAGGCCCGCCAGTCGGCCAGCACCTCGGCGGCATCCAACCGGTCCCCACCCAGCAGCGGGAATACCGTGCTGGCGATCCAGCGAGCGTACTCCGAGTCCGAGGCGTTCATCCGGTCCATCGCTTGGCTGGGGTCGTCACCCTCAAGGTAGGCGACCAATACGTCACCATGGGAAGTATGGTGAAGACCAACGAACTCCCGGGTTACCCCCATCACCCCTCGGTTCGCCACGCATTGGCCTTCACGTGAACCCTGCATCTCGGCAAAGCACGCTTTCACCGCCTCGAGATTACCCTCAGGGATCGGAATCATCATCATTCTGGTCGCCATATTAGCTTCTCCTTCTTTTTGGGCCGTTTTCATCAAGAGACGGACTACAGGGCAACTTCAGTAAATCAAATATCGGCCGGCTATCACGATGTTCGGGTTCGTGCTGAGTGTTTGACCCGCTTGGACCGTAGAAATCCGCTGTTCCGGCCAATATCGTCGCTAGACCTTGGTGACATACAGCGCCGCAGTCGACTTGCGTTAACCTTCCTCTTCGCCGTTCTATCTCCTAGCTTCCGGTCGGGACCAAACCGACTATTCGATGAACAAACCTGTGTACTATAGGGCGGCCCCTGGCAATTTCATCATCTTCCATGAAGTTGTGATAGAAGTTGGCATGAAATGTTTCCGCGACAGCATGGCCGGATGTCAACAAGGGGTCATTATATTCCTCGGCCAGTCTCTCCACTACACTCGCCCGATGCTTGCTTTTCCCGCAACTCCAAGGCCCCCGCCCACCGCGTTGCTTGGCGATCGCAGAGACAGCATAGGACGCCGCTCCCCACAACTTCTCGGAACCCTGTAGTTCATCCCTGGCAGCAAATTCAGCATCCGAGTGCTCCAAGAACGCCCATGCCGCCTGGATGTGTTCTTCGACTGTTATTACCTGTCTTGTGGCCCTGCTCGGCCCTTGACGTCAGTTTACAGTGAAAGCCTACACCAAGCTCTTTTGCGGCGCAAACCCCAGCCCCGGTCGGCACAAGGGCATAAATTCACTTGGTTAGAACGATTCAACGTTGGACGATTGTACCTCTAGAACCCGGCTGGCAGCCGCTCTCCCGCTTGGAACACGCTGAATTCGCCATTCCGGTATACGGTGACATTGCCGGCGCCCACGACCCGCCAGTCGTTGGGAACGCCCAGCACCCCGGAACGGGCATCGATTCCCAGGTAGGTAGTGTCTGGCGGGGCGCTATTCCTTAGCTCCTGTGCCGCTTCCGCCTGATTGCGCCGTTCATGGTGCGGCAACACCCCCAGGCCTGGCACAATCCCGAGTCCCTCAACCCAACCTCCCGAGCTGGGGCGGCGCATCACCGACCCCATGACCATTGCGCCGGCGCTGGAACCGCCCAAGACCAGCCCCTGTTCCAAGCCTGCCAGCAACAAGCGGAGCAGTTCCGAGTCTTTCAAGGTAGACAACAGGTGGTCGGGGCTGCCGCCGGTGAAGTAGACCACGTCAGCCTGGGACGCGGGCCGTATGAACTCCGTGTCGTTGGCTTGGCTGTCTTCCAACACCATCAATTGACTGGCCGAGCCTCCCAATGTCCTGAAATGGGTTACGCCGTCGTCGGCCGCCTTGGCCGGCCCGGTAACCGCCGCCGTGGGGACTATTATCACCCGGGCCGGGTCTTTGCCGGAAGCCCGCATCACTGCCCGGTCCATTTCTTCGCAGCCAGTCCGAAACTCTTCTCCGCCCACCAGAGCTATTTGGCCAGCCATAGGTGCCTTCCCTTTCCTGCGATTGTGATGACGCCGTCTCGACCGCATTGGCTTTCCCGGAACGGCCGGAAATGGAGCGCTGTTGGATTAGACCAAGTACTGGACGAAGATGGCAGCCAGTCCCAGGAACAACAAGAAGCCTATCACATCGGTGAAGGTTGTGACGAAAACTGCTGACGAGACTGCCGGGTCCAACCGGAGTTGGCGAAGCAACAACGGAACGCCGGCGCCGGCCAACCCGGCCACCAGCATATTGCCCAACATGGCCCCGCCCAACACCAGACCCAGAGTGGGGTTCCCTTTCCAAGCCAAGGCCACGCACCCCACCAATATTCCCAGCACCACGCCGTGGACCAGGCCCAGGGTCAACTCGCGCCTCAACAGACGCAGGCCTTGGCGCCGGGGCAGGTCGCCCAACGCCATGCTGCGCACCACCAGAGTGACCGTTTGGGTGCCGCCAATTCCGCCTTGGCTGGCCACCACCGGCAGGAACACCGCCAACGCCACGACTTTGATGATGGTCGACTCGAAGAAGCTCACCATGAGGGCCGCCAGAAAGGCCGTGGCGAGGTTGATTGAAAGCCAGGGCAGCCGGGAGCGCAAGGAACTGCGCAGGGGCCCCAAGATCCGTTCCTCGCCGACGCCGGCAATGCGGAACATATCCTCGGTGGCCTCTTCTTCGACCACGTCGACGATATCCTCGGCCAGGATCACGCCGGTGAGTCTTCCATCTTGGTCCACCACCGGCAGTCTCCGCAAGTTATACCGCTGCATCACCCGGGCGCACTCTTCCTGATCGGTCTCGGCAGTCACCGACTGCACCCGGGTATCCATGATGTCGCCGATTATCGAGTGGGGGCGGGCCAAGGCTAACCGGGTCATGCTGACCGAGCCAACCAAGCGTCGTTCGCCGGTCACCACCAGCACGGCGTCGATGTCCTCGGCGTCGGGGCCCAACAGCCGCAGTTGGTCCAAGGCGTTGGGAGTGGTGGTGTTCTCGGTCACCACCGGGAATTCCGGGGTCATCAGACCGCCGGCGGTATCGTCCTCGTATTGAAGGAGCCCTTCGACTCCTTCCGCTTCCCGCATTTCCCTCAGCGTGTCGAGCTGCACCGCTTCGGGAAGCAGGTGGAGCAGGTCGGCGGCTACATCGGGGCCGGTGAGGTCCAGTACGCGGGCCACGTAGGCCGGATCGCTTCCACGCAGCAACCGGGTGGATACCTGGGGTTCCAGGTATTCAAGAACCGCGGCGATGGTGGAAGGGCCCAAGGCAGCCAGCAGCGATTCCTGTATCTCTCGGGAGAGGCCTCCCAGCGCCTCGGCCTGATCGGCGGGATGAAGTTGGGCAAAATGGTCCCAAGCGGCCTGGTGGTCATCCGCGTCCACCATGCGTTCAATGACGCGCACCGATTCCTGCACCACCTCGTCGGGCGTGCGAGGCTGCTCCTCTGGAAGGACGCCGGTTGTCGTGTCTTGCGACTGTGCCATAGGAGACCATATACAGAAGGTGCAAACTTACAGGGTAATTGTAGCAGGGAGCCCCGACGCCCAACCATGCGACAGGCTTCAATGAGCGTCCGGTTTGCACGGCGTGGGTCTGACTTCGCACTCTCGAGGCGCGTCACGGGAGCGGGCCGCAACATCCCACAGCCTATGAGCGGTTGGTCCTCGCTTATTGCCAATGTCCCCACCACTCCGGGATATTAGCGGCGCCATTCGGCAATATTCCACATCTCGCTATCCCAAGCGTTTATGCGAACGCCTTGCAGTGTATTGAGGTGTGCTGAAACGACGCCCCGGCTGACCAGCGGGATCTCGTAGTAGTGTTGCACGTAGATGTCGTTCAGCCGTTTGGCCAGGGTCGCCCGCTCCGGTCCGATTCGGGCCTGGGCCAGTTGGGTAAAGAGTTGATCGTATTCCAGGTTGCAGGAACGGGCTACGTTCCCGCCAGCCCAGTGGTTCTCCCGGGTGAGGATTTGGTCGCAGAGTCGATCGGACAAGTACTGTTGCGGGTCTATGCCGGAATCCGCCGCGTACATCTGCACGTCGGCGAAGAACCGGCGCAGCGAAGCGTCCTTATCGGCCACGGGGTCACCGCCGAAAAATAGGCTGGCATCGTGTTGGACCAGTTCCGTCTCAATGCCTATCTCACGCCACCAATCACGGACCAAGGTTTGGGTATTCGCCCGGATTGCATTGGCCGATGTCTGGTAAGTAATCCGCAGGGGAATGCCGTTGTACTCCCGGATGCCGTCGCCGTCGGAGTCGAGGACATTGTTGTCGTCCAGCAGCCGATTGGCGCCGGAGATGTCTTGGGGCAGGCATCCATCGTTCGCGGTCGAGGCGTAACTCGGAGGACCGGCAACCAGATTGCACGTTGGCTCCGCGGCGAAGCCGTAAAGCCGTTCCGCGATTAGGCCTCTATCGATAGCCATCAACATGGCTTGAGGAATCGCCGTGAGGGTGAGGAATAGATGGGGATTTTGGCCGTCCAGATACTCGGACCGGTTATCGCCCAGCGCCGGGTCCGGGTTGGTCTGGTTGACAATAATTCGTTCGACCAAACTGGCGAAGGCAGAGACCACCGTGCCCAGTCCGCCGGCTTCCAACTCCGCGAGAGTCTCCGGCTCAACTTGCAAGTTCCAGCCGTAATCGGCCTCTCCCGTTTCCATAACGGAGCGGGCTGCTGCAACGGCGTCGCCGCCGCCCTTCAGGACTACCCGGTCGAAATAAGGTTCCGCTCCCCGGTAATAGGGGTTCCGTTCATAAGCGGCCTTCTCGTTGCGTTTGAAATCTACGATTCGATAGGGCCCCGTCCCCAACGGTGCAGTGTTTTGCGCGTCACACGACGCGGCCGCCTCGCCCACACAATCGGCAAACTGGGATTCGCTGATGACAGGGGTCCCGGCGCCCACGAACGCATTGTAGGGATAGGGCGTGGGCGCTTGGAACGTGATTTCGACGGTGAGTTTGTCTACGGCACGCACTGAGGCAATCCCCGCAAAAGCGCTGCTGTCCGTGCATCCCGTATGTTCATCAACGCAATACCGCCAAGTGAAGGCCACGTCATCGGCCGTCATATCGCTGCCGTCCGACCACTTCAGGTCCTCTTTCAGCTTCCACGTAATTGACGTCTGGTCATCGGAAAAGCCTCCATTCTCCTGGGTCGGAATGTCGGCGGCCAGCCTTGGCAGAAGGGCGCCGTCCGGGTCGTGCACAGCCAGAGGCTCCAGGGTGATTGCACCGGCATCCCGGTCTTTGGTTCCCGATGACAGGTATGGGCCGGGCAGGGTGGGAGCCTGCCAATAGAGAATGGTCAGGACTTTCTCAGCCGGGGGCGGTGCCGGCGTGGATTCGCTACACCCAACTAACAAGCACAGAGCCGCCACTCCTACGGCGAGTCCAAGCCACGTTTTCATGACCGGCCTCCGGGACACTCAATCGCGTAGCATTATATGGGGAATAAACTGGCCTGGCGGAACAAATTCGAGGACTAGCTGCCCGCTTCACGGCGTTGAAATGGGCGCTGGTACGCTACCCATCGGATTTCGTTGATCGAAAACCTTGATTTGTTCCATTCTACCAGCGGGTCGCCCGGCCATGCGGAGTTGGCGGTCTGCGAAACGCGGGCGGTTTACCCACCATAGGGCAGGCAACGAAATTCCGGCAAATGCCCATCGCCTTGCGCCACGGCTAAGGCGCCGGGTGTGCTAAAATGAGCGTCAGGCGGCCAAGGCCGCCTTTAGTTTTTTTAGAGCCCAATTTCGTAGAGGGACCAGATGGCCGCTCCTCTGATCATCGATACCATCCGGGAGCTAATCGCCGGGGCCATCGATGCCGCCCGGCGGGAGGGTGGACTTCAACTAGAGACCATGCCGGACATACAGGTAGAGCACCCCGGCAATCCGCAGCACGGCGACTTCGCTTGCAACCTTCCGTTGCGTTTAGCTAGGGCCACCAGGATCAACCCTCTGGAACTCGCGCAGACACTGGTCAGCCACATGCCGGAGAGCCCACCGGTAGGCCGCGTGGAGGCGGTGCCCCCTGGGTTCATCAACTTCCACCTGAAAGACGAATGGTTGCAGCAGCAAGTGGACGTGGTGCGCCAAGCCGGGACGGATTTCGCCAACCTGGACTTGGGCCAAGGCCGACGGGTCATGGTGGAGTTCGTCAGCGTGAACCCCACCGGTCCGGTCCACGTCGGCCACACCCGTGGGGCCGTGTTGGGCAGCGTCCTAGCCAACGTCCTAGACGCTGCCGGATACCGGGTAACCCGGGAGTATTATGTAAACGACGCGGGCAGCCAGATGGAGGCCTTCTATCGCTCAGTCTTGGCCCGTTACCAGGAACACCTGGGACAGCCCGCCGTCATGCCTCCCAACGGCTACATGGGGGAATATGTCACCGGCTTGGCCCAAGAGATAACCGACGCTGAGGGCAGCCGTTTCCTGGACGAAGACCAAGACCAGGCCTTGAAGAACATAGGCGACCTGGGCCGGGAGAAGATGGTGAGCCTGATCCGGGAAGACCTCTCCCGGATCGGGGTGGAGTTCGACAACTGGTTCAGTGAACGTACCCTCTTCCAAGAAGGCGAGTACGACGAAGCATTGGGTCTGTTGCGGGAGAAAGACTACCTATCGCAGCGGGACGGCGCCCTGTGGTTTAACTCCACCCTGCTGGGCGACGACAAAGACAACGTAGTGGTTCGTTCCTCCGGGGAGCCGACCTATTTCGCATCGGACATCGCCTACCACTACAACAAGTTCATCGGCCGGGGTTACGACAGTGTAGTCAACATCTGGGGGGCAGACCACCAAGGCCATGTGCCGCGGATGAAATCGGCGGTCGCCGCACTAGGAATCGAGCCGGAGCGGCTTACCATCCTGATTTCCCAAATGGTGACCCTCAGACGGGGCGCCGAGGTGGTGCGGGCCTCGAAGCGCACCGGCGACTTCGTCACCCTACGGGAATTGGCCGACGAGGTGGGCAGCGACGCCTGCCGTTACTTCTTTTTGGCCCGGGCGCCCTCAACTCAGATGGAGTTCGACTTGGAACTTGCCAAGACAGAGTCCTCGGAAAACCCCGTCTACTACGTTCAGTATGCCCACGCGCGGAACGCCGGCATCCTGAATCTGGCCCGCAGCCGCAACATCGACTGGAGTGGCGGGGACGTCGGGCTTTTGCAAGACCCCAGCGAAATGGGGCTGGTCCGCGCAATGTTGCGCCTGCCGGAACTGGTGGAGCAGATGGCCCGGACCCTGGAACCCCACCACTTGCCACATTACACCATGGAACTGGCCACCGCGTTCCACTGGTTTTACGAAAACTGCCGGGTAATATCGGCCCACGCCGGAGACGAGGAAATCACCCTGGCCCGGCTGAAACTCGTAGAATCGGCGCAGATCGTGTTCCGGCGGTCATTGGAGTTGATGGGAATGGCCGCGCCGGAACACATGTAAACGATAAGCGAGTAAACAGGGCCGGCCTTCAGCCATGCCTGATTTCCCTTGAACTGAACACTATTTGGGTTTATGATTAAGAACACGCCTCAGTATGGGTCCATAGCTACGGTCCCCCGCCACCGGGGACGTTTTAGAAAGCCAAACTCCTCCTCCGAGCGGCCCTCAAGCGCCGGACCGGTTCGCCCGTGGAGACCCGGCCAGCAAAGCTCGACCTCTAGTCAAACTGAAGGCAACTGAGCACTAACGACTAAATGCAAATCCTCATGCGCATCAACAGGATCACTTGGCAGTTTCGGACTCGCCTGATCGTCGCCTATTTCAGCCTCTTCGCCGCCATCGGGTTCTCCTTCCTCATCCCCATTCTCTTCGGGAGGGCCATCGACAGCCTCGTCATATACGATGCCGTCGCCAAAGCGGTCGTTCCCCAAGACCCGGCCACCAGGACTCTGGTCTATTTTGCGGCGGCGCTGCTGGCGGCCAGCTTGGCCCGCGGGATTTTCGACTTCGGGCGGACCTACACCACCGACTCGCTCTCCCAGTTTGTAGCCTACGACCTGCGGAACCGCTTCTACGACAAGCTGCAACACCTGAGCTTCGCCTACCATGACCGGGAACACACCGGCGACCTCATGTCCAAGGCCACCGCCGACGTCGAGGCCATCCGGCGATATGTAAATATGGGATTGGTACGGTCCCTGGAAGTGGCGGCCCGGCTAATCGGCTTGGTCGCTATCTTGGCCTTCATCAACTGGGAGTTAACCCTGATCAGTTTGGCCTTCGTTCCTTTCGTGGTAGTAAGGTCCACCTTGGTAATGGGCCGGTTGCGCCGTATGTGGCTCCAAGTCCAACAAAAAATGGGTGAGACCGTCACCATCCTCCAAGAAAACCTGGTCGGCATCCATGTGGTCAAAGCCTTCGCCGCAGAGGACTACGAGAAGCGGAAATACGAAAGACAAGCTCGGGAACTGCGTGAGGAGTATTTCCAATCGGAACGGCTGCAGGGCGTCAATAGCGCTTGGATGACACTGTATTTCACCGTCGCCTTGGGGTTGATCCTCTGGTACGGCGGCTGGGAAGTAATCCGCGAAGACCTCAGCCTCGGCGAACTGACCATGTTCATCCTGTTCCTGAACCAACTGACCTTCCCCATCCGAATGTCGGCCTTCATTATTAACAGCTTCTCCCGGGCCATCTCATCGGGAAGCCGGATCTTCGACGTGCTGGACGCCCCTTCCCCGGTGGTGGAACGCCCCGGCGCCCGGGACCTGCACCGGGCCGACGGCCGGGTCAGGTTCGAGAACGTGACCTTCGGTTATGAAGACCGGTCACCGGCCTTGCAGAACGTAACCATCAACGCCGAGAAGAACCAGGTTACGGCCATTCTGGGAGCGCCGGGCAGCGGCAAGAGCACCATCGTAAACCTGCTGCCCCGTTTCTACGAGGTGGACGCAGGCCGCGTTACCATCGACGATTACGACATCCGGGACCTTACCCTGCAATCACTGCGGCACAACGTGGGCATCGTCCAACAGGACGTATTCCTCTTCAGTGCGACTATCAAGGACAACATCGCCTACGGGGTGTCCGACGCCACATTCGACGACGTGGTCCAGGCCGCCAAGGTCGCTCAACTTCACGACCACATTGTCAGTTTGCCCGACGGCTACAACACCTGGGTCGGCGAACGGGGCGTCACCCTTTCCGGCGGGCAACGGCAGCGCCTGTCCATCGCCCGCAGCGTACTGATGGACCCGCCGGTGTTGATCCTGGACGACTCCACTTCCAGCGTCGACGTGGAAACGGAACGCCTGATCCACCAAGCAATGGTGGAAGTGATGAAGGACCGGACCACGTTCGTCATCGCCCACCGGATCAGCACAGTCCGCGAGGCAGACCAAATTGTGGTACTGGAGAAAGGCCGCGTCGCCGAGCAGGGCACTCACAACCAGCTCTACGCCGCCGGCGGCATCTACCGGGACATTTTCGATCTACAATTACGGCCTCAAGAGGAGCTGATGCTCGACGTTGCCCTGGCCGCCGAAGGCGGGGGAGACAGCTAGATGCGAGGAGGAGGAGGATTCGGAGGCGGCTTCGGCGGGATGATGGGAGGCATGCGCGGCGTCCAATCGGGGGGGATTGACTCCCCGAACATGGACAACCTGACCGACGACAATACCGGCGGCAAGGCCTACGATCACCGGGTCGTCACGCGGCTGCTTACTTACATTCTGCCCTATAAGCGGGACGCACTCATTGCCATCGGCGCGGTGTTGCTCTACACCGGCGCCGGCGTGTGCATTCCGTTGATCATGAAAATGGGCATCGACTGGGCCATCAATGAGGGAGACGTGGGCCGGTTACACCTCGTCGGCCTAGCGTTCCTGGCCGTAACCCTGGTCCATTTTTTGGCTAACTACCTGCAGTTCATCTTTATTCCCAGGGTGGGCCAGGGAATTTTGTATTCCTTGCGCACCAAGATGTTCAACCACCTGCAAGAGCTCTCCCCTTCGTTCTTTCACCGCACTCCGGTGGGACGGATTATGTCCCGCAGCCAGAGCGACGTGCTGCAACTGCAAGAGACCTTCGAACTGGTCGTCCAAAGCCTGTCCGATGTTCTGATGCTGGTGGGGATCGTCATCGCCATGCTGATCATAGACTGGCAGTTGGCCTTGATCAGCATGTGTATCATTCCGGTACTATTCTTAATACTGGGCTACTGGCAAAAGTTTGCCCGGCATTCCTTCATGCGCATCCGCCGCGCCATTGCGATGGTGAACGGCGAATACAACCAAAACATCACGGGCGTTCGGATAGTAGAGAGCTTCAACCGTCAGGAAGCGAATCTGACTCACTTCAACCGTCTTAACTCCGAGCATCTCAACTCCAACCTGGAAGCCAGCCGTTTCTCCGGCGCCCTTCAGCCCGTCGTCGAAATACTAATCGGCATCGGGATGGGTTGCGGCGTCGTTCTAATCGGCGGAATCATGGCCAAGAACGGCCAAGTGGGTTGGGGGACGCTGCTGGTGTTTGCCGTGTTTATACAGCGGTTTTTCGAGCCCATCCGGCACCTGACCATGCAGTACAGCCAGTTGCAACGGGCCATGGCGTCGGGCGTACGCATCTTCGAGGTGCTCGACTTGAAACCGGAAGTGGCGGACGCTCCCGACGCCGTCGAACTGCCCCCGCTTCGCGGTGAAATCGAGTACGAGAACGTGAATTTTCACTACGTGCCTGGTATCGACGTCCTAAGCGACATCAACCTTCACATCCGGCCGGGCGAGAACGTGGCCTTGGTTGGCTCCACGGGCGCAGGCAAAAGCACTCTCGTTACGCTGATGCACCGCTTCGCCGACGTTACCCAAGGGAGTATCACGGTGGACGGCTACGACGTCCGGCACGTCACCCGCCGGTCGCTGGCCGGCCAGATGAGCATGGTGTTGCAGGAACCTTACCTGTTCTCGGGCAGCGTGGCCGACAACATCAGGTATTGCCACGAGGACGTGACCGACACAGAGGTGGTGGCCGCGGCCCAAACCGTCGGCGCCCACGATTTCGTCATAGGCCTGGAGAACGGTTACGATACCATCTTGGCCGAACGTGGCGTAAACCTCAGCGTCGGCCAACGGCAACTCATCAGCTTCGCCCGGGCCATCGTCGGCGACCCCAGAGTCATCATCCTGGACGAGGCTACCGCCAACATCGACACCCACACCGAGGTCTTGATACAAAGGGCTTTGCAGCGGGTGCTGCGGGGCCGCACCAGCATTGTCATCGCCCACCGGTTGTCGACGGTGCGCAACGCCGATAAGATCGTGGTGTTGGATCACGGCCGGTTGGTGGAAACCGGAAAGCACGAAGAGCTCTTGGCAAAGGGCGGCGTCTACGCTAGGCTTTACGCCGTTAACTACGGGCTCGGCGGCGAGGACGCCATAGCGGGCGGGGACCAACCCCAATTGCGGGGCCGTCACAGCGACAACGGCGATAATGCGCCGGAGGCCTTAGGCGGTCTCTCCCCGTTGCCGTCACCTGCCGACGACTAGCCGAGAAACAAGGGGGGGCCGGCCGCCATGTACTCCCGCATTCTGGTCCCTCTCGACGGCTCGTCCCTGAGCGAGGAAGTCCTGCCCTATGTCCGTCAATTGGCAATCGGGTTTTCGGCTCAGGTAATCGTCGTCGAGGTGATCGAACCGACCACTCCCAGCATCGGCCGAGGTTTGAACCCCCACCGGCACGCACACGAGACCGAGGAATACCGGGCCGGCCATACCGCGGAATACCTGGAAACCGTCGTCGAGGGCCTGCGCGCGGAGGGCCTGGACGTGTCGTCCGCCACGCCGTCGGGCACACCGGCCGAGGCCATTGTCGCCGAAGCGGACCGAGAACCCGGCACCATGATAGCGATGTCCGGCCACGGGCGTTCCGGCGTGGCGCGGTGGTGGCTGGGAAGCGTGACCGACCGGGTGCTTCACATGACCGACAAGCCTCTGTTGGTCGTCCGTTCCCAGCAGTCCGAGACCTCGACCCACGAGGACCACTTCCGGACCATGGTGGTCCCGTTGGACGGCTCACCGCTGGCCGAGCAAATTTTACCCCACGCTGTGGAGGTTGCCACCCACTTGGACCTGACTATTCAACTGATCCGGGTCGTGCCCGCCGTGAGCGAGCACACTTCACTCGCTGGGGCGACGAACAATCCCGACTTTGAGGGGATAGCCAACCAAGCGTTGGACGACGCGGCTTCGTATCTGGCCCAAGTCCGTGAGCGGCTGTTGGGCCAGGGTGTGGATACGGTAGAAAACCACATACTTCGCGGCGACCCGGCCGGGGCGATTATCGACTTGGCCGACGACACGTCCGACAAGCTGGTGGCGATGACGACGCGGGGCCGCTCCGGTTTGGGCCGCTGGGTATTGGGCAGCGTAGCCGATAGGGTGATCCGCAACTCGGGCGACCCGGTGTTGCTGATACGAGCGGCCGGCGAGACTTAAAAACCCCGTTACTGGGAACTCAGGTACCGTTCAATAGCAGTCTTGAAAATATTGTATGGATGGGCGCCGGTGAACATCAGGTTGCCCACCAAGAACGTCGGGATACCGTTGATCCCGTATTGCAACGCCTCCCGGTACTGTTCCATTACCGTGGAAGCATAAGTCTGGGCCTCCAGTTGCTGGATCATGTCGTTACCGTCTAGTCCAACGCCGGAGGCGATTGTCGCCAACACTTCCGGCTGGCCGATGTCTTGGCGGTCTTCCCAAAAGGCCTTGTAGGCGGCGTGATGGAACTCCATGAACTTGCCGTGCTGCTGGGCGTACTCGGTGGCCTCCAGCGAGTAGAGGGTGTTGGGAGTGCGCTGGGACGGACGCATGACAAGGCCCGACTCGGCGGCATTGCTCCTCAAGGGTTCCGACAACTCGTCGTCGGTTTCTCCGGCGCGGGGCGGCCGCTCGGCGCCTTCCTTAGGGGTATCCGGCCGCAACAGGTACGCCCGGCCTTCCACTGCGATTTCGAACTCTTGGGCCAGCTTGTCGACCCTCTCCAGGCCGACGTAGCACCAAGGTCAAATGTAGTCGTACCAGACGGCTACCCGGACCGGGGATTCTACACTATTGCCGTTTCGTCCTTCTTCCGCCATTTCTTAGCTCCTGTCGGTTATTGGCTGGGGTTTATTCGCCTCCGCGGTCATCGGAATCCCGTGAAGCTCGCGGCGGTTTCCGGGACTTCCGGCGAGGGCTCAACTCCGGGCGCCATTCTTGTGGTTCAAGGAGTCCGGCGCGTGCTCCAAGAGGGCCGCCAAGTCCGAAAGACTGGATATCTTGGCGCAGTCGTCAATGTCGCCGTGCCATCCGCCGCGGTCGACCAACACCGAGTGCATACCGACTCCACGAGCTCCCAACACGTCGGAGCGATACTGGTCGCCAACGTGGAGGGCCTCTGCCGGAGCCACGGCGCTGCGTTCCAAGGCGGCATGGAAGATGGGAGCGTGTGGCTTGTCCCAACCGGCCTGGACCGAGTTGACGCAGAAGTCCAAGTATGGCGCCAGCCCCAGCCGGTGGCATAGCTGGTCCATATCGCGCCTCAGGTTGGAAATCACACCCAAAGAATACCCTTTAGCGCACAACTCCACCAGCGCCGGAATGGTGTCGTCGAAGAGCATGAAGTCCTTGGGTATAGAGATGGCGACCGTCCAGATGCGCCGCGCCAAGTCGTGGGAAACGGACACCCCGGCGGTCTCCAGGATCAACTGCTCGTAGCCGGCGAAGAACTCCTGCCTGTCCTCCTCGGAGCGTAGGGCCAAGGGGCTATCCTCGTTGGCCCGGTTAAACAACATATCGGCCTTGGCATAACCCTTGCTGATTCCTTCCTTGGAAACGCTGATACCCATTTCTCCGCAGGCAGCCTGCTGGACGTCTTCCAAGGCGGGCCAGAACTTCACCAGGGTGTTGTAGAAATCGAAGGAGATCGCTTTAATCATTTGCCTGTCGGCGTTTTCGGCAGCGGCCAATGGCTGAGGGGGAGCGCACGAATTCTAACACAGGCCAGGCTTGCCGTGAAACCGGGGGCCAGCCTTGCGCCCTTGGGACGCTGACAGTATGCTTGGGGAGCCGAACGGGAATTAACAGGGGGGTGCGGCACGTTAACATGAGGGTAGCGGTTGGGGCCGATCACGGCGGATACGAATTAAAGCGCCAAGTGGTCCCGTGGCTGAGGGCGTCGGGTTACGAAGTGGTGGACCTGGGGGCCCACGAATTGGACCCCGACGATGACTACCCCGATTTCGCCGCCGCCGTGGCCCGGTCATTGAACCACGGCGCGGCCGAGCGCGGCGTGGTGATATGCGGCAGCGGGGTCGGCGCCAGCATCACCGCCAACAAGGTGAAGGGCATCCGGGCCAGCGTGTGCCACGACACATTCACCGCCCGTCAGGGTGTCGAACACGACGCCATGAATGTGATCTGTGTCGGCGGCCGGGTGATCGGGTTCGAATTGGCCAAAGAGGTCTTGGGCGCCTTCCTGGGGGCCAACTTCCTTCCTGAATCCCGTTTCCAGCGGCGCCTCGATAAGCTGAACGAAGTAGAACGGCACGGGGCCTAGTCGCGCTGTCGTCCCCCCTCATCCCCGACGAGTAACCGCAGCGTCAAGGCAACTTCCGCCGGGGACTCCAGTTGGTGTAAGGCGACGGTCCCGGAGCGGGCCGGTCCCACGAACACCGCCAGACCACCCTGTTCTTGGACCACGGCGAAACCGTCCTCGTCGGTACGGTCATCCCCGAAGAACACAGGCAACGGCCTGTCGGGGTACGACTCCCTGATTCTGGCAATGGCCTTGCCTTTGTGCCAGTCCACGTGGGGCCTTACTTCCACGACCTTCTTGCCCCGGGTGAGACGGACTGCTTGCCCCTCTACGAAAGGCCGGGCTGCGGCGCCAACGGCCTCTTCCACCGCGGCGGCGTAGGCATCCGGCGCGGCGCGGTAGTGGACCGTCAGGCTGAGAACCTTGTGCTCCACGTTAACTCCCGGAATATTGGCCAGCGCTCCGGGCAACAGCCCGAATAGCTCGTCCAAGGCCGGGGCGGAAGCCCGGACTTCGGGGTGAACGAACGATATTCCCGGACCGGCTATCTCCAGGCCGTGGTTGCCGGCGTAGACCAAGCCAGGTATGGCCACCAGTTCCTTAAGATTAGCGAGGCTGCGGCCGCTGACGATTCCTACGATGTAATTACGGCAAGTCTCGGAATCGCCGGTCTGAGACAGCTTCGTTAGCAACGCCCGAACCTCGGCCGAGAGCAGCGCGGCCTCGGGACGGGTCACGATTGGCGTAAGGGTGCCATCGTAGTCGAAGACCAACAACACCCGGCCAGCGTTTTCCAACCGGCGGCTGACGGCAGGCCAAACGTTCAACAAGTGGGGCATAGCTGACCCGGAATCACCGGGAACTGTGAGCCTCTCCCCACCCCGGGCGGGAGGGCAACGACGGGGACGAACGCCCCATCGCTCAGAAGCTGCGGATAGGGCGACGGGCGCGGCGGCCGCCCTGCATAAGGTCCACCAGCGAGCGGGCGGCCCACTTGAAAATGTTGTTCTCCTGCACCACAGCCCGCATCCCGGCCATGCGGGTCTGCCGCGCTTGCCGGGGCATTTCCACCGCTTGGGCGATGGCGTCGGCGAACTGCTCCACGGCGTAAGGATTGACGATCACGGCGTCGGTCAACTCCAAGGCTGCCCCGGTGAAGGGGCTGAGGACCAGCACGCCGTCGTTGTCGTAGCGACTGGCAACGTATTCCTTAGCCACAAGATTCATTCCGTCATGGAGGGAACTGACCACGCAGAAACCGGCCAAGCGGCGTAAAGCCATCAGGGTAGCGCTAGGCAAGTCCGTCGGCATGTAGAGGATAGGCTGCCAGTCGTCGGTGGCAAACCGGCCGTTGACCTCCCGTAGCAGCGCGTCGATCTGCTCTCCCAATTGCTGGTAGGCGCTGATGTTGGTGCGGCTCATCACCCCGGCCTGCACGAACACCATCTTGCCGATGTACTGCGGGTTCTTTTCCAGGAAGCGCCCGATGGCCCGGATGCGGTGGGGAATGCCCTTGGTGTAGTCGATGCGGTCGATGCCCAAGCCGACGATCATGCCCTCGAGTCCCCATTCCACGGTTATCCGGTCCATCTCGTCGGCTACCTCGGCGCTGCGGGCTTCAGCTTCGATTCCGTCAAAATCGACGCTTATGGGGAAGGGGCGCACCAGTGTCGGGTCGTCCCCGTGATAGACCAAGCTGTAGTCCCGGTCCACCGAGCAGCCCAGGATGCGGGCGGCCGCCTCCATAAAGTTGTCGCAGTGATCGCCGATGTGGAAACCCAGCATGTCGTTGCCCAGCAGGCCGTCCAGCAACTCAGCCTGCCAGGGACAGATGCGGAAGATTTCGTAGGAGGGCCATGGGATGTGCCAGAACTGACCGGTTATAACGTCCGGGTCGGCTTCCCGGAGCATCCGGGGCAACAGGGCCAAGTGATAGTCCTGAATGAAAACAGCGGCTGGGCCGCCGTCGATCTCATCTATTACGTGTCGGGCGAACTCGGCGTTGACCTTGCGGTAGGTGGCCCAGTCCGCCTCTTCGAAGGACGGCTCTATGAAGGCGTTGTGGCAGAGGGGCCAGAGGCCCTCGTTGGAAAGGCCGTAGTAGTAACCCCGCTCCTCCTCTTCGGTGAGGCGCACCAAACGCATGGTGTAGGCCGGGTTGTCCGGGGGCACCATGACCCGGTTATTTTCGTCCACGGCGGCGGAATCACCGCTGCCGCTGCTGTGGGCGACCCAGGTGCCGGCGCACTCTTGCATCAGGGGGTCGATGGCGGTGGTGACGCCGCCGGCAGGGGTGGTGCAAACGAGTTTTCCGTCCACCAACTCGTGAACGTATGGCTGGCGGTTGGAAACGACAATGATGCGATAGTCCCCGATCTCCCGTTGGACCAAACGGCGCAACCTATCCCTGGTCCAGGTAGGCTCACGCATCATAGTGTAGCCTCCCCAACTACCCTCACTCTGCCATATTCCAAGGGGAACGGAACGATATTGAGTATTACCCTGATTCTGGCACACACCCACCACAAAGGTCAAACGAGGCCGGGCGGCGGGAAGCGGCTTTTAATCGTGGATACTCAACAGGGTGATTCACCGCAAAGAGCACAGAGGTCGCAGACGGTGTTGTGTAAAATTCTGCGCCTCTGCGACGAATCAAAGGCCGGAATTTTAAGCCATAGAAGCACCGGGCCTTCATGATCCAAGGCCCTCCGGTCTGCCGCACCACTATCTGTTAGTGACCTGAGCGTGCCAGCCCAAACTCAAGATACCAGGCGTGGCCGGCTGCCACCGACCAACGGCCGGGCTGCGGGCGGGGGCTGGCCGTGATACCATTGGGCCTGACGCTTCCGCACGAACTGCGACTATTGGTATCCCCTAATGAGGAGGCCCTGATGTTTGTCCGCCGCGACCTCACCGACAGTGTGCCCACCCCCGAAGGGAACATGCACTTCATCAAGAAGGGAGACGGCTACCCGGTCGTTTTTCTGCATCCCCTGGGCACCTCCGTTTGGACCTGGGAATACATCATCGATTCCGTAGCCCAGAACTACACCTGCTACGCCTTCGACATGCTGGGACACGGCGACTCCGACAAACCGGGCCGGCACTTCAACCTGCCCGACTACGCCAACGCCTTGGACCAAGCCTGCCAGATTCTGAACATCCACCGGGCCCATGTGGTGGGCAACTCGGTGGGGGCGGTCTTGGCCACCGAGACGGCCGCCAGCTTTCCCAGCCGGGTCGACAAGCTGGTGCTGGTGGGTTGTCCGGTGTGGAGCCCATTCAGCGCCCCGGAACGGCTGAAAGACGCGATGGCCCAGTACGACGAGAACGGCCTGCCGAAGGCCCGCACCCTCCAGGACTTGAAGGACGCCACCACCTTCGCCGAACCGCAACAAGAGTGGCTGGACCGGAACACCGCCAGCCGGGCCCAAGCCGGGGTTTGGGTCAAGAACCTGATGGAGTCGCTACAATACTACGACATCATGTCCCGGCTGCCATTGATCAAGGCGTCGGCCACCATGGTGCTTTACGGTGAAGTCGACCGGCTGCGGTGGGACGGGGAGGAGTTGCTCCACAACAACATCGTCAACGCCCGCAAGGTCGTGCTCCCCGGCATCGGTCACATTCCCCAAGTGGAAGACCCGGAAGGCTTCCTCGGCGCACTAACGCCGTTTTTGGAGGGTTAAGGCCCATGTCATCCGCAGGACGGACACCACTGAGGCTGATGGAAACCTGGCGGTCCTTGTTTTACACTCCCATCTACGTGTCGGTAGCCGGTGGATTTCTGGAGAGCGAGGGACTGGACGTTGAATTCAGCACCTGCCCGCCGCAGTTCCCCCATCCGCTCATCGCCCTGAGGGAGGACGCTGCCGACATCGCGCAGAGCGGCATTATGCGCTCCATCATTGCTTCCGACTGGGGAGCGGAGACGGTTCCGCTCCACTTCGCCAAGATCAATGCCCGGGACGGCTTTTTCGTCTTGGGCCGGACCGCCCAAGACCCTTTCGATTGGGAGTCGCTGCGAGGGGCCAAGATCATACCGGTGGGCTTTTCCACCATGCCTTGGGCCTCTTTCCAATACGCCCTGCGCCGCCACGGCCTCGAGCCGTCGGAGCTTGATTTTCTCCACGGGCTCTCCTTGCCCGACGCGGTGACCGCCTTCCAGGGGGGCCGGGCGGAGTTTATCCACGTAGCGGAACCCACCGCCGGGCAGTTGATGGCCGACGGCGCCGGGCATCTGCTCGCGGCCCTCGGACCGGAGAACGGCCACTTGGCCTACAGTTCCTTCGCCGCCACTCACCGATTCCTGGAGACCCAGTCCGACACCGTGGGGAAGTTCACCACCGGTTTCGCCCGGGCGCTCCGGTGGCTCTCGGCGAATCACCCCCGGGACATCGCCGCCACCGTGGCCGAATTCTTCCCCGAAACGGCCAGCGATTTGCTGGCCGCCTCGATAGGCCGCTACCAAGCCCAAGGAACCTGGCCCACCAGCCCGGTGTTGGCGGAACCGGAGTACCAGAACCTTCACGACATCCTCCTTGCCGCCGGCCTGTGCCGAGACCGCCAGCCCTACGAGAACGTGGTCCGCGTCGACATCGCCGAAACGGCGTCGGCGTCGATTTGAACGCCCGGCGCACCCGGGTCTTCTTCGTGGCCATCCCGTTCCCGGCTTCTCGCGTTTGAGTGGCCCTCCGATTCCCCGCACGCTTTTCATGGTGTAAGATGTTCTTTTACCAGCCAATCGAACGGTACAGGGAGGCCCCCCTTGCCTAGAATCGCAATTATCGGCACCGGCCTTATTGGCACGTCCCTCGGGCTGGCCCTGAGACAGTCGCAGCTTCGGGACCTAGAGATCGTCGGCAGCGACTACGACAATAGCGCACGGGCTGGGGCCCAGAAGCGTGGCGCCTTCCACCGGGTGGAGGCCCGTCTGGCCTCCGCCATCGACGGTGCCGACGTGGTCGTCTTGGCGACACCGATCCTGGCGATGCAGGACCTGATGAAAACGCTGGGGCCGGAGTTACAAGAGGGCTGCGTGCTGACCGACGTGGGCAGTTCCAAGAAGGTCGTGATGCAATGGGCCGAGGAACTTCTGCCCCGAAAAGTGCGGTTTGTTGGCGGCCACCCCATGGCGGGCAGCGAGGCCTCCGGACCCCAGAACGCCTCCCCCACCCTGTTTCAAGGCAAGGCCTACTGCGTAGTGCCCACCGCCTATGCCGCAAAGGACGCGGTGTCTACGGTGACCACACTGGCCGAGGCCGTCGGCGCTAAACCCTTCTTCATTAACGTGGATGAACACGACAGCTTCGTGGCCGCGGTCAGCCATCTGCCGTTCTTGATGTCCGTCGCTTTGATGGAAACGGTTTCCAAGAGCGCGAACTGGGACGACATAGCCCAACTGGCCTCCTCCGGGTTCCGGGACGTATCCCGGCTTGCCTCGGGGGACGCTATCATGCACCGGGACATCTCCCTGAGCAACCGGGAACCCATCGTGAGCTGGATCGATTCTTTTATCCGGGAACTGTACGGCATCAGAAACATGCTAAGTTCCGAAGAAGAACCGGACCCGGCTACTATGGGACAGGTGTTCGAGCACGCCGCTAACGAACGGGCCCGCTGGCTGGCCGGGGTAGTGTCTGCGGCCTCCCGGCTGGGCGGTCCGGCCACCGAACTACCCACGTTCTCCGAAAGCATGTCGGAGATGTTCCTGGGGCGAAAGGGGGCCGAGATGCAGCGGAGTTTCTTCCGCGGGCTGCGCAATGGCGACCGCGACTCAAGGTAGGACCGTTCACCAGCCGGAAGTCTTGGCCGGCTCCTTGGCTGTACCCGGCGACAAGTCGATTTCCCACCGCTCTTTGATTCTGAACGCCTTGGCCGAAGGGACGGCCACGGTACGCGGCCTCTCCCACGGCGACGACGTGCTTTCCACCATGGCCTGCCTGCGGGCGATGAGCGTTGGTATAGAGCCAGGGAACGAGCCCGGCCTGTACACTATAGTCGGCCGCGGCGGGTCGCTCCAAGAACCGGACGACATCCTCGACGCCGGCAACAGCGGCACCTCCATGCGCCTGCTCTCCGGCCTCTTGGCGTCCCAGTCCTTCGTTTCCGTGCTCACCGGCGACCAATCGCTTCGGTCACGGCCTATGGGCCGCATAGTGGCCCCACTCAAGGCCATGGGGGCCTCGATCATGGGCCGGCGAGACGACTCCCTCGCTCCGCTGGTGATCCGGGGCGGTGCTATCAAGGGAATCGAGTATACCCTTCCGGTTGCCAGCGCCCAGGTCAAGTCCTGCATCATGCTGGCGGCGCTTTCAGCCGAGGGCGACACGGTCATTCACCAGCCGGCGCTGTCCCGGGACCACACCGAACGAATGATCATCGCCATGGGCGCCGGCGTGGAGGCCGACGGGCTGGACTTGGTATTGGGCCCCACTAAGCTGAAGGCGGTGGACATCGCGGTCCCAGGGGACATTAGCTCGGCCGCGTTTTGGATGGTTGCCGGGCTGTGCCACCCCGACTCCAGGGTGTTGGTAAGAGGTGTCGGCCTCAACCCCAGCCGCACCGGCGTCATCGACGCCCTCATGGCGATGGGCGCAGGCGATAGTCTGCGTATCGTGGAGGAACGCGTCGAGGGCGGGGAGCCGGTCGCGGACCTGCTCGTCACGCCCGCCAAGCTGAAGGGGACGGAAATCGGGGGCGATCTGATTCCCAGGATACTGGACGAGGTCCCAGTCTTGGCCGTGGCCGCCTGTTTTGCCGAAGGCGACACCATAATCAGAGATGCCGCCGAGCTGCGGGTCAAGGAGTCCGACCGCATCGCCACGACGGTAGAGGAGTTGGGCCGGCTGGGGGCCTCCATCGAGGCCTTCGAGGACGGAATGGTAGTCCACGGTACCGGCCGTCTCACCGGGGCCCCGTGCTACAGCCACGGCGACCACCGGCTGGCTATGGCGCTGGCCGTCGCCGGGTTGGCAGCCGATGGGACGACCACGGTCCACGGCGCCGAGGACGCCTCGGTCTCTTACCCGGAGTTCTGGGAAGACTTGGAGTCACTGGTTGACTGACATCCCGGAAACAGGCGCCGCACCGCCCTTGCTGGTGGTGCTGTCGGGGCCGTCGGGGGTTGGCAAAGACACGGCCCTAGGCGAGCTGAAGAAGCTGGACCGGCCTTGGCGCTTCACAGTGAGCGCCACCACCCGGCCCATGCGCCCCGGAGAACGGGACGGCGTTGACTACATTTTCCTCGACGACGACACCTTCCACAAGATGCGGGAACGGGACGAATTTCTGGAATGCGCCGAAGTCTACGGACGGTGGTACGGCGTGCCCCGAAGCCAGGTGCGCTTGGGGTTGCACTCGGGGCAAGACGTGATTTTGAAGCTCGACGTTCAAGGCGCCGCCACGGTGCGCCGCTTGGCGCCGGAGGCCCTGCTTATCTTCCTGCTCCCCGGATCGTTGGATGAGTTACGTTCGCGGCTCGCCTCCCGCATGACCGAGTCGGCGGACGACTTGGCGCTACGGTTCAAGACGGCCTACGAGGAGTTGGCCCAGGTCCGGGACTTCAACTACCGGGTGGTCAATCGCCAGGGTCTGTTGGACCGCGCCGTGGCCGACATAGACGCCATCATCGCCGCCGAGAAATGCCGTGTCGACCCTCGGCTGGTGCAGTTGCTATAATTGGCATCAATGAAGGATACGTCGGAAAAACTTGGACCGGCGCCGGCCCTGCGGCCCCGACTGCCGGACTGGCTGAAAGCCAAGATGCCGGGCAGCCCGCGGTACATCGAGTTGAAAAACTTGATGCGGGGTCAAGAACTGCATACCGTCTGCGAGGAGGCCCACTGTCCCAACATCGGCGAATGTTGGACCCGAGGCTCCGCAACCTTCATGATCCTGGGGGACATCTGTACCCGCCGTTGTCACTACTGCGCGGTGACCACCGGCCGCCCCATCGGGATCGATTTGCAAGAGCCGCAGCGCTTGGCCGAAACGGTCAAGACCATGGGCCTGCGTTACTGCGTCATAACTTCCGTCAATCGGGACGACCTGCCCGACGGCGGCGCCTTCATCTTCGCCGCCTGCATCAACAAGATCCGTGATTTGATGCCCGGCTGCCGGGTGGAGGTGTTGATTCCCGACTTCGCCGGTTCTCGGGCCGCCCTGAAACGGGTGATCGACGCTGGTCCCGCCGTGTTGAACCACAATATCGAGTCCTCCAAGCGGGTCTTCCCCAGGGTTCGCCCCAAGGGCGACTACCAGTTGTCCCTGGACCTCTTGGCACAGGCCAAAGAGATCGATACGGCCACCGTCACCAAGTCCGGGATTATCGTTGGCATGGGGGAAACCACCACCGAGGTGCTTGAGACAATGGCCGACCTGCGGGGCGTGGAGTGCGACCTGCTCACCATCGGCCAGTACCTGCGTCCTTCCGCTAAACACATCGCCATCGACCGGTTCTACACCCCGGCGGAGTTCGAAGAGCTGCGTCTGGCTGGGCTGGATATGGGGTTCAAACACGTGGCATCAGGACCTTTGGTCCGTAGTTCCTACCACGCCGACGAGCAACACGACGCCGCTTTCACCTCCTGAACCGCCAACCTTTACGGCGTCCTGCCCGGCGCGGCCAGCCCCAGGGTGGCCAACACCCCGCCCACGCGCTCCCACTGAAAGTCCGGGGATAGGTCCAGCAGCTTTTGACGTTCTACCGTCGCCCACAGCGCGGCCCCGCTCTTTGCGCCAGCCCGTTGGGCACATTCGATGTCCCGGTAGCTGTCACCCACGAATAGACATTCGCCGGGCGCGGCCCACAAGGCATCCATGACGTCGAGCAGTCCCGAAGGGTCCGGCTTGTAGGGCCGTCCCTGATATAAAAAGGAGACACAGTCGAAGAAGGGGCGGAGTCCGGCGTAGTCGAGCTCCGGCTCCCCGAACCGGTCCCGTTTGTCGGAGAAGATGGCCGTGCGGTAACCGTTGGTCTTGAGCGTCTCGAGGACCGTTGCCACTCCGGGATAGACCCTGTCGCCTTGCCAGACCGACTGGCCGTAAAAACGCAGGTAAGTTTCCTCGACCTTAGCTTGATCGCCGGGGAAGAACCATCCCAGGTGCTCCAGAAACGGCCGGGAGTATTCTACAGCCAAGTCGGCGGGCCGCGGGCGGGGATGGCCCAGATGGTCGGCGGTACTGAGCATCGTCTCCAAGTGAATGTCCCAGCTATTCCAAAGCGTAAGGTCCCAATCGAACACCACGGCGGTGATTGGTCCGCCAGCAACGCCAGCCAAGTGCCCTCCGTCCGGCTCGTGAATCGTCCCGGGTACAGTTTATCGGATGACAGTCTACCGGATGCCGGTTGGCGGTATCATGGTTAACGTGAGCGACATGGACTCCGAAATCACTCCCAACCTTGTATTGGTCAATGCCAATGTAATCACAATGGACCCGGCGCACCCCGGGGGCCGGGCGGTGGCGGTGGCAAGCGGACGAGTACGGGCGGTTGGAAGCGACGACGAGGCCCGGAGCGCCGCCAGGAACGGCAGGGTGATCGACTGCCAGGGCCTGACCCTCTTGCCCGGTTTCATAGACGCCCATTGCCATCTGCTCGGTCTAGCCCGGTCGTTGCGGGACCTCGCTTGCGGGCCGGAGGCGGCGACCTCGATCTCCGGTCTGCAAGCGTTGGTGTCGGGCCGGGCCAAGATGACGGCGTTTGGCCAATGGGTACGCGGCCACGGCTACAACGACTTGTCACTGGCCGAGGGACGTCACCCCAACCGGTGGGACCTGGACGAGGCCACGCCGGACCACCCGGTATGGCTGGACCACCGCAGCGGGCACGCCGCCGTTCTGAACTCCCTGGCAATGAGCCTGGCGGGTATCCACCCGGACACCCCAGACCCCACCCACGGTGTCATCCACCGGGACCCGGCTACCGGCGAGCCATCAGGCCTGCTATTGGAGATGGCCGGATTCCTGCGGGAACGCCTTGGCAATCTGAGAAGCGCCTCTGAATTGGAAGAGGGGGTTCGGGATGCTTCCCGCCGGCTACTCAGCTACGGAGTGACCTCGATACATGACGCCGGGGCGAACAATGGCCCGGAGCGTTGGCGCACCTCCGCCCGGTTGCAAGCCTCGGGAAGCCTGCCGCTGAACGTAACAATGTTCGTTGGGGCCGGGCGTCTGGACGATTTCTCGGGCGAGACCCAATCGTATGCCAGCGGCCGCGGGCTCCGGTTGGGACACTTGAAAGTTATGTTAACCGCCACCACTGGGGTCCTCACCCCCGCCTTGGAGGAACTGGCCGAGCTGGTGGGCCGAGCCCATCGGGCCGGGTTTGCGGTAGCGATACACGCGGTGGAAGAGGAGGCGGTGGCTGCGGCTGCGGCGGTCTTGGGGGAGGCTCGTTGCAGCCTGTCAGCCCAGGCCGGACCGCCTCCCGGTCTGCCGCGCGACCGGATCGAGCACTGCGCCGAGTGCCCGCCGGAATTGTTGGAGGCGGTGCGGCGGTCCGGCGCCGCCGTGGTGACCCAACCAGGCTTCATCTATTGGAACGGGCCGCAGTATCGGAAGCGGGTTGCCCAGCGCCTTCAGCCCCACCTCTACCCGGCTGGGGCGTTACTGCGGGCCGGGGTACCGGTCGCCTTCGGCTCCGACGCCCCTGTCGTAGACCCCAACCCTTGGCCGGCCATCTACAGCGCGGTCACTCGTCTGGCCCACGACGAGAAGCCATTGACTGAAGACACTGCCCAAGACCAAAGGGTCACGGTAGAGGCGGCCCTCCGAATGTACACCTTGGCCGCCGCAGAAGCGGGAGGCGGCGCCACCGAAGAAGGCTCCATAACCCCCGGGAAGCGAGCCGACCTAGTGCTGCTGAACGCTGGTCCCACCGCCTCGGGGCCGGAACTACTAAAAAACATCAGACCGGTCTTGACGATCGTGGGGGGTGAAGTCATGTGGGAGGCCGGGACATCAGCGTAGCTTTCTATGAATCGCGTTCGGGGTCGGAGCCGGCGAGTCGGGCAGTGGGTACGTCTGGGAAAGCCTACGGCCGCTTCGGACCGTTCCCGGAGGAGGGCTAGCCTGAAGGTTCCGGCCGCCAGGTTCATTCCGGTCCCCAGTCTTGACGGCGGCGTTCAACGTCGTCAGGTGGCTGCAACTCAGCTGGTTGACCAAGTCGCTGGCGCCAAGCTATACAGTCCCGCCCACGTTGCGTCTTTCTTGAGACTTTCCATCGGGGACGGATTTGGACGATGAACGCTAAGGATCGCTACTGGTAAATCTCCTCGCCGCGTTGCAGGCGGAGGGCGATTTGGTAAGTCTGGCTTTCAGCCCTGGGGGTGGGAGAATGGGCAGCAAGAAAACGCGACAGGGCGATCATTACGTGCCGGCCCGCTTCGTCGTCCCGGAGGGAGTCGAATTGTTTGAAGGCGGCGTCCACGATTTGAAACGAGTGGAACCCGGCATCTTCCCGCAGCATCAGCCGGCCCATGACGGCCATCAGACCATCCGGCGAGCCTTCGCCGGTTAGGTAACGGGACACGATATGGGCCGATTCATCAACCTGCTGGCGGGCGTTGGTCAATTCCAACAACTGGGCAATCGCCGCCGGACCGTCCACGGGCTCGGAGCCCGTTTCCGGCAGCCGTTGCGTGGGCATATTCAGGAAACGGTCCAGGTAGATGCTCATGGCTACGTCGAAGACGCCCCGCAGCAACTCTACCGACGGGGCCCGTTTCAGGGCTTGGTGCAGGGCGTTAGCTGCGGTCAGCGTATTATGTACAGTGTCCCAGTCGCGGAACTCGTTGGACACGTGGAAGTAGGCCATGCGTAGAAACGCGGCGTGGGCCACGGCGGCCCCAAGCTGTTCGGCAGTAGCGCCGGAGACGACGGCCTCCTTGATCGACTCAATGATGTCGCCCGGCGATTCCCCCAACATCCGGGACGTCAAAGCTTCAGAGCCGGACCAGCCGTTTCCATGGTCCTGTCCTCGGTCGTAGAGCTCCGGCAGTTCCCGCCGGGCCTGCCAGACCATTGAGGCGATGTCTACAGGATGACGCCAAGAACTGAGTTCCTGGCTCCGGCGCGCCCGGGCCATGCCATGGACCAGGCTGGGCAGGACCTGGCCGGCCATTTCCCAACCGACGTGGTCCAGTAACTCCAAGGCCTTGTTGGCGAAATCCACCACATGCCCAGCATCGAGATATATATGGTCCGTGGCGGCGGCGAACACCATGTCGGCGATTTCGCGCGGGGAATGGCCCAATTCGATAGCGGTTATCAAACACCGCTCGGCTCCCTCGTCGTCCCGAACATCGATGAAGTTGCGGAACCAGCCGGCGAAAACGTTGGGGCGGGTCTCGCCAGTGGGAAGCGGGTCCACGGCGAAACGGGGCGCTTTGCCGGCGCATTCCCGGGCGACGTGGAGGAGACCGCGGTAAAGGGCCAATGGCCGGTCTTCTTCCTGCAGCCGGGGCAGAATGTTGGCGGTACAGGTCAGGATGGTCATCGCCGCGCCCCAACCGTCGGCCGAATAGGTGGCGCCGAAGCGGGCGCCGACACCCAGCGGTACCCGGTAATCACCGCTGGCCGCTTGGAGGCCCAGCACCGACTTGGCGATGACCAACCGCAGGTTGTGCTCCAAGCCGTCTTCCAAGCGCCGCTGCCAATGGCGCCCTTCGTCTCGCGGCGGCGGTGCGGGATCTACCCATACTTCGCCTTCTACGACCTTGACCGGAAAGCTACGGACGTCGTCGGCGAAGGGGTTGAAGGTGCCGCCGCTGGAGAGGTCGAACCGGGCGTGATGCCAGTGACAGGTCAGGATGCCGTCCTTGACGCTGCCGCGGTCCAAGGGGAACCCCATGTGGGGACACCGGTTGTCTACTGCAAAGATTTCGCCATCGTGAACGAACACGGCGATGGGATGGCCGCCGCCGGTGACGACAGCGCATCCGCGTTCTTTGATCTGGGCCAAGGCGCCGACCCGAATGTGCCCATCAACTGTGGCCGCCATCTCGGTCACCTCTCAGAAGCTATATCAAAATCCTTGGCGAGGGGGTTCAACGCAGAGGACGCAGAAGACGCGCGGAGGGCGCAGACTTTTTAGTTAAGCGGTTTTTGACCAATGTCAGATAGCCTTTTAATAGCCCTTACCCGGAAAACCACGAAGGGCTCCCTAAGGAGCCCTTCGTAAATGGCCCGAATTCGGTACGGTTACCGGCTGACCATATCGTAGCTGCGAAGCAGCTTGCCGGGGACGGCTCCGGTGCACACGGTGCCCTCGGTGAAGGTTACTTCACCGTTGACGATGGTGAAACGGATTCCCTTGGCCTTCTGGATAATCCGCCGCTCCCCGCCGGGGAAGTCGGTGTCGTATACGGGGCTGTCAAACTGGAGGCCCAGCTTGTCCAACTCGTATACCATGATGTCGGCGGCGTACCCTTCCTTCAGGATACCACGGTCGGTGAAGCCGGCGATGGAGGCAGGCAGGCTGCTCATCTTGTAGTGGGCCTTCTCCAGGCTCATTACGCCCTGGTCCCTGACCCGTCCGGCAATCATGTGTACCGGCCAAGAGCCGAGGGTCTGATACCTGGTGTGGGCCCCACCGTCGGACACGCAGGGGTGGGTGTAGGGGTGGTTCAGGATCTCGCCGACCGCCGTACTGTCGGTGCCAGTGGACGGGTCGAAGGTGAACTCAGTCCGCAGACCTTCGTCGATGGCCAGGTCAAGCATGGCGTCCATCGGGTGCGTTTCCATCATCTGGGCCAGCTCGGCGATGTTCTTTCCTTCGTACTTGAGGTTCCGGGTTTCCCGGACTTCTACCACCCGCATCTTCGCCCAGTCGGAAGACGCATCGGCGGCTCCGCCCTCACCGGCGTAGGCGCCTACGTCCTGGCGCATCTTGTCACGCACACCGGGCTGGCTCAACTTGGCGATGCGCTCTTCCGGCGTGCCAACGAACGGGTCGATCCAGCTGGGCATCACGTCGAACCCATTGTACTCGGCCAACTCGAAGACTGGGGAAGAGGAGAACGAGGTGGTCTGGGCGAACATCGCGGCCCCTTCGGACCGGGCCCTTTCCAGGAACGCCAGCTGTTCCTTGTAGCGGGCGGGGGCATTCTCGTTGTAGGAAACCGCGCCCCATTGGAACGGCCGGCCGGAGGCCAAGCACATTTCGATCAGGAAGTCTTCTCTCTCCTTGCCGGGGGCGTCGCCTTCCACGGCGTCCATCAGGATAGCCGACTGGCCGGTTACGGCGGCGACGGACGGGCCGGGGTCTCCACCGCCGATCAGGTCGGGCTCACCGGGGGGCAACGGTCGCTCGGCCGGACCCCGGGTCCAACCAATGTGTCCGACGCCGAACTCGTTGAGGACCTTGGCCAGCGCCAAGAACTCGTCGTTGGAGGCCACCTGGCTGGGAATGAAGCGTCCGTCGTCGGGGCGGTTGGCCAGGGTTTTCATGGCAGACCAGCCAAAGGCGCCGGCCTTCATGGAGTCGCGGAGGATGTTTTCCATCTGCCCGATCTGGTCGTCACTGGCTCGGACCGTGGTGCGGGACTCTTCCAAGCCCATCACGAACATGCGCAGGGTGTTGAAGGGGACCAGCGCGCCGACGTTAACGCCCAAAGGATGGCTGTCCAGGCTGTCCATCCACTGTGGGAAGGTTTCCCAGTCCCAGCGCAGTCCCAGTTCCATGGTCCGCAGGGGAATCGCCTCGATCCGGGTCATCAGGCGCATCGCTGCGTCCCGATCTTCAGGCTTGCACGGGGCGAAGCCGAAACCGCACTGGCCGATAGTAACCGAGGTGACGCCGTGCCAACCGGACATCGTGGCATAGGGCTCCCAGTTGAGTTGGAGGTCGTAGTGGGTGTGCAAGTCAATCGCGCCGGGCGCTACGATACAACCGGTGGCGTCAAGCTCCTCCGTCGCTGAACCTTGGATCCTGCCGCTGATCATGGCAATTTTGCCGTTCTTAATGGCAACATCGCCCCGGAATGCTGGCATCCCGCCGGTGCCGTCGACAATCGTCCCGTTCCGAATAATTTTGTCGTAATCCGCCATAAATTTTCCTCGCCTCTCATGTAGAGTTAATGTCATCGCCACGGTACATAAAAGCACTCGCTGAGTCAAGTGCCAGCGCCTGTCGAGTTTAAGTCGGGCGGTCTCCCAGGGGCCTGTCGTGGGGTGAAGTGTAGCCGGTCAGCCCCTGCTCCGACGGGAACCCTGAGGGCAGTGCATTCGACGGCGTCGTCAGCACCCGGTCCGGCTCGTGGATGGGGAAGACGTAAAGCAACCGGGCCGGGGACTCGGAGAGGTTGACGAACCCGTGCACCGTGCCGGCCGGCGCCAGCACTACGTGGCCGGGTTCAACCACCATTCGCTGCGAACCGACCAACGCCTCTACCTCGCCCTCCAACACGATCACCACCTCTTCCGTGTTGGTATGGATGTGCCGGGGCACCCGGGTCATGGGCGGGATACCCACCTCCCCGAGTTTCAGGTCATGGCTGCCCTGGGCGGCGTCTACGATGTCGTACAGTTCCAAACCTGGAGCGGATTCGTCTTCTCGCTTGGTCCACTCGGACCTTCTGATAATGGGCATAACTCCTCCTTACGTTAAATTACCGTTAGTCCAGCCAGTTGATGAAGTTGCCGACCGGAGTGCGCTGGGAGTCAGGGTCTTCGGCAGGGTAGCCGATGGACAGCATGGTAGCCAACATCCAGCCGTCGCCGGCGCCCAGTGTCTCGGCCAAATCGGGGTGGCGAGTGGGGCCCCCGGTCTCCCAGGTTACAGCCAAACCCTCGGCCACGCCGGCCAACGCCATATTATGGGCCGCGCAACAAACGGAAGCGTAGTTTTCCCTGGTGCCCTCCTCATCGCGGCCGGGAGTGTAGTACAGGTACATCAGCACGGGGGTGTTCAACATCGACTGGCGAGTGGCTTCCGCCCGTTGCGGATTATTGTTCCGTTGCATGGAAAAGTCGTAGGCCAAGCCGGCCGCTTTGTCCAAGGCGTCACTACCTTTCTCGAGGACGAAGAAACGCCACGGCTCGGTGAGGCGGTGGTTGGGGGCCCAAACTGCGGTCTGGAGCATCCGCTCTAACGCCCCCTTGGGTACCGGATCACTCTTGAACTCCCACGCCATGCGGCGTTGGTAAAGCGCTTCGTATACGCTGACGTTGGTTTCGGGGACCGGGCAGTCCGCGACGGACAGCTTAGCCTCCCCCCTTGAATCAGTAGACATTTTACTCTCCTTATTTTGGAAATGACGCTGGCCGGTCTTTCGTGACAAGGCCTGGGCGGAAGACCGGCCAGCGTGACATCGTTCCTAAATCCCCGATCAGATCACCCCGGCCATCCGGGAGAAGGCGCCGTATTCCGGGGTATTGGTATCGGCTTCTTCCCAACCTTCCCGGGTGATTCGCAGGCTATCCTGGGCCGCCGCGGGCTCGCCCATTCCTTCTTGGGCCCGGGCCAGCCAATAACTGTCGCGGGGCGATTTCCGTTGGCTGAGCCGCTGGCGCAGCATGGCGGTGGCTTTGTCAAACTCCCCGGCCCGCAGGCAGGCCTCCAGCAGGGTATCTTCAAACACCAACCGCTGGGCGTGGCTGCCGCCGATCCGGGTAAGGCGCACCGGTTCCATGAACCGGACGGCCTCCCCGTAGTCCCCTTGGCCGAAGGCGCCAATGCCCTTGACCAGCGGCAGGGTAGCCTCCAGCGCAGAGGTATTGCCATTGTCGGCCATGAGCTGCAACCCGTCGACCAATTTGTTGAAGGATGCCTCGTCCCCTGCGGCGGTGAACGCCAACGCAGCGTGAGCGTCGCGGAAGGCCGGCCCGGGGTTGGCGGCGGCGGGAGCGGCCACGTCGATAAGCTCCTGCCACGGCGCCGGGGGCTGGGTGTCGCCGTAAATGTGCATTCGCCAGATTAGAGAAGCGCTATCGGCCAAGGCGGCGTACTTCAGTTCCTTTACCGCCGGCCGGATGTCGTTCTCGTACCAAGTCAGGGCCTGATTGTACTTGCCGAGGGCCAGTTCAAAAAGGGCTTGGTGCCAGGAGAGATGCACCCGGTAAAACGACCTCCGGTCGTAATCGTCCAACCAACTGGCGAGGAATCCGGAGCCCTCGTCGTTGTTGCCGACCTCGTAGAAGACATGGGCTACCGAGTGAACGGCCACCCCGTTGTCCGGCTTCAGGTCCAGCGAGCGCTCGGCTAGGCTGAGACCCTCGTTCATCAGGCCGATCTCGTGGTTGGCCCAAGCGTACTGGCCCATGAACGCCCAGTCGTCACCATAGCTGGGCGCCACACTCTTCATTAACTGGTAGAACGCCGGAGGATAATCGGAGACGCCGGTTCCGCCGCATCCCAGGACGTACAGGCGCTGCGCCAGACGGAGCAACAAGGCGTCGGCGGGATAGTCCTTCAGGTGTTCATGGAGCAACGCCGAAGCCTTGAGGTTTTCGCCATTAACGAACAGGGAGATTACCTCGGCGTGCTGGCGCTCCCGTTGGCTGATTCCGGCCGACAACCTGACTGCCGCCTCCGCGCTCGCCTTGGCCTCGGGTACGGCGATTCGGATGAACTGCATGAATGCCAGATCGGCGTATGCCGTGGAGAAGCCGTCGTCCGTTTCCACCGCTAAGGCGAATTCTTCCTCGGCGCCGTAGTTTTGGGCCAATGCCAAGTCCAAGCCGCTTTCCCAGTGCGCCAAGGCCGTGGCCGAGGAGGTGGCAAGGGGGAGTCCGTAACGGTCATGATATGCAGTCATGTGGCCCTCCTATAGCCTTTCGTGTGAGTTGGCCTTTGGTGTTAGTTGGCCTTTGGTGCCATTTGGATTGTGCCACGATTCCCAGTCTACAGGCAAGAACAACCGGGGGCCACTCTCGCAAGGAAGCCTCCGGCGCCCGGTTTGGCTCTCGTTTCCGGCGTCTGATATACTGGCTGAGATTATTTTACTAGAGGGTATCTTTCGATGGTTGCAGAGAACCGGCCGGTCAACAGAATTACCATGCGACAGATCAGCGGGTCGGCCCGGTCCAAGAAGGTAAGAGTCGACTTGGGGGCGGAGGCCGACTTCAGCGACCTGCCCAAGCTGGTGACAGTGGGTACGGCCAATTACTTCTTGGTCCAAGGTGGCGACGGCTACCGGCTGCTTTCCACCATGTGCCCTCATCAAGGCGGCGAAATCGAGGACGAAGGCGACGAGGAGTTCGTCTGCGACGGCCACGGTTGGCAGTATAACAAAGAGGATGGCCGCTGTGTGAACAACCCCGACTTCCGGATGAAGGTGTTTCTGGTCACCCAGCAGGAAGACCGCTTGGTGGCGCTGGTTCCCGACGAGTAGAAGCAGTCCCTGAATTGGTCTGACTTCCATCCACTCCAATTGCGCCGCCCCAATTGCGTTTTCGGGAGTTCCAAGAGCAACCGGATAAAATTAAAAACCCAAAGGCAAAAACCTAGATGTACAAACCAAGAGGCCCCGCAAGTCGGCGGGGCCTCTCTATTGTCTTGGCCTAACCCGTTCCCTGGCTGGGAGAGGGCATCGGATCGCTTATCCGATCTGGTCGTAGCTCCGCATCAGTGTGCCCGGTAGGGCGCCGGTGCACTCGTTCTCCTGGAAGGTTAACGTGCCGTTGACCAGGATGTAGCGCATACCGGTGGGCATTTGGACCAGCCGCTTCTCGCCGCCGGGAAAGTCTGTGGCGAACTGAGGCTTGTCATACAACAGGCCCAACTCGTCCAGATTGTAGACCATGATGTCGGCCCAGTCGCCAACCCGCAGGGTGCCCCGGTTCTTCATGTCGGAGAACCAAGCCGGCATGGCGCTCATCTTTTGGTGGGCTGCCTCCAGCGACATCAATTTCTCGTCCCGGATCCAGTTGGCCAGGAAATACACCGGCCAGATGCTGCTGACCAAGAACCTGGTGTGCGCCCCACCGTCGGACACCGAGATATGGGAGTAGGGTTGGGAGATCGACTGAGCTATCTGGTCAAACGCCGTGGCGCCTGCCGGGTGAGCGAATTCGGTCTCCAAGTCCTCGTCCAAGGCAAGGTCCAAGAAGACGTCCAACCCATCTCTCCCTTCCGCCTCGGCGATGTCGGCGATGCTCAGACCCTCGTATTTGAGGTTGTGCTCGTGCACCACCTCCACCACCTGTACCTGCTTCCAGTCGGTCCTGGGGTGCGGGCGCTCGGCGATGTCACGCTGCATACCAACCCGGATGCCGTCCTCCGACAGCTTGGCGATCCGCTCTTCCTTGGTGCCGACCAACGGCTGCACCCAGCCGGGCATGTAGTCGAACAGGTTGTATTCCGAGAGCTTGAATTCGGAGATCAGGGGCACGGCCAACTCCTGGGACACGATCGGCAGGCCCTCGGCCCGCTTTTCGAGTAGCCAGTCGTATCCTTCGCTTTCGCTGCCGAGCGCCACGTGAAGGGGACGGCCGCTCATCCGCACCATCTCCTCCAACATCGCCCGCTGTCCCGCCTGATCGTCGGAAATGCCGATGGTCCAACCGAGATGCCCGACTCCGAATTGGGACAGCACTTGGGCTAGGGCCAGGAACTCTTCCTTGGAGGCAACGTGGCTGGGCAGCCAGCTACCGTCTTCCGGGCGGTCCTCCAGGTTCTTGTCCGCCGACAGTCCGAAGGCCCCGGCCTTCATCGAGTCGTGGAGTATCTGCTTCATCTGGTTGAGCTCGGCCTCCGTTACAGAGGTCCGTTCCCGGGCCGGGATCATGCCGAGGACGTAGCCCCGCAGGGGAGAGAAGGGCACCAGACAGCCCACGTTCACGCCCAACCCTTGGCGGTCCAAGCTGTCCATGTATTCAGGGAAGGTCTCCCAGTCCCAGCGCATGCCTTGGCGCATCGACTCCAACGGGATAGCCTCAATGCGGTTCATCATCCGCATGTTCAGGTCGCGGTCCTCAGGGCGCGTCGGGGCGAAACCGAAGCCGCACTGCCCCACGGTCAGCGAGGTGACGCCGAACTGGCCGGAGAGAGAGGCGTAGGGGTCCCAGTTCAGTTGGGCGTCGTAGTGGGTGTGCAAGTCTACGGCGCCGGGTGCTACGATGCAGCCACTGGCGTCAAGTTCCTTGGCTCCAGCGCCGTTGATGCGGCCGGTGATCATGGCCACGCGGCCATTCTTGATTCCGACGTCGGCCCGGAACTTGGGGATGCCGGTACCGTCAACTACCGTGCCGCCACGGATTACCAGATCAAATTCAGGCATTTTAATACCTCCTGGTGCTCATATCCTGCTTCCAGATGGAACGCCACGAAGTTTAGCCCCTGCACCCCAAGCCTGTCAAAACACAAGAGACCAAAATTGGCAGTCATCCCGCCGTAAGGGAAGCGCGGGGCTTGGGCGGCCGAGACGGAGACAAGAACATCGAGTGTGGGCTGGGAAGCCGTTGAAGCCAGGCAGGGGGATTCAGCGGACCAACCAAGGCGGTATACTTCACCCCGATACACGAACGACCACGATCGACATTGGAGGAGTGCCTTGGAAACAGGAGAAACGACACGGAGACTCTTAGCCGCCAAGAAGTTCAAGGGAATGAGCTTCGCCGAATTGGGAGCGGCCATCGGCCGGGACGAAGTTTGGGTGGCGGCTCTTCTCTATCGCCAGGCCAGCGCGTCACCGGACGAAGCCATCAAGGTGGTGAACATGCTGGGACTCGAGGCCAACATTGCCGAGGAGCTTACAGAGCCCCCCTTGAAGGGTCTGGGCCCGATAGTTCCCACAGACCCGCTGATCTACAGGTTTTACGAGATAGTACAGGTCTACGGCATGCCGCTTAAAGATATAATCCACGAAAAATTCGGTGACGGCATCATGAGCGCAATAGACTTCACGGTGAACGTAGATAAAGAAGAGGACTCCTACGGCGACCGGGTAAAAGTCACCATGTCAGGCAAATTCCTGCCCTACAAGAGGTGGTAGGGGATTCAGATTTGGGCTTGGCTCTGATTCTTGGGCAGGATTCCGCCGCGGCCACATTATTCGCATCTTTGATGGGGAACCCGGGGCTATTCCGCATCTTGCAGGAGGAAACCACTCCTGTAGGGCTATCAGCTTCAGGGTTTATACGACGGGGCGACGTACCAAATAATGGGCCGAGGGGCTCCGCGGTTCACGGCCATTGGTCATAGCCCGGTTAAGAATGTCGATGTAGTCGTAATACAGGTTAACCGCTTCCCGTCCAGGTTATTTCATGGGCCAGAACGGCGCCGGGATGGGGGCCACGAGCCTGTTGCCGGCGCAGTTTATAAACTCTTCATAGCGCGTTGGTTATCCTTACCCTTTTGGTAGTAGCACCGGGTCTTGAAGACCAGGACGTAGAATTTCCCGCGCAGACCGTGGCGGTCCCGGTAAGCAGTTGGTAGGGACATGCGACCACCGCGATAATAAGTCGCCGCCGGGCTCGGATGCGTACCGTCAGACCCTACCCTCTCGGGCGCGTTTGTACGCTTGTTTTGCGTTTCCGTATCCCGTCCCCGTGCGTTTTGCCGACTGTATCTCCGAATTTTTCGTCTACCTTGTTCGACGACAAACAGGCTGCCCCAGAGTCAACGTAACCATTGATTCCGAGATCGAGATTGCTGGGGTTAAAATGAGTCGAATTTCGCGATATTCCGGTGTGGCAGTCTCCAAGTCAACCGGCTGTGAGAGGATCAACGATATGCGGGATTCTAGGTGGGCCACCCCCGCGATCCATGATGAAATCGGCCAAGGAATAGGCGCTCCGGCCCTCCTTCCAGCCTGCCCTTGGGATGTACTGAACAGGGGCCCAATCTACCAGCGATATCTCGTTCCCTTGCCAGCCGACGATTCTCATTTCTTTCGCAAGCGGCCTACGCTCGGATTCACCCCCCGCCCCTAGCGGGTCGTCAGTCAGGCGCCATAGGCGGCAGGCGGTGGTGCCGACGACTACCGCGAACACCGGATCGAGCAGCGTCCAGATGTAGCCGTGAAGAGTTGACTGTTCCTCCGCGCCGATGGTCAGGTTATCGAACCAGTTCCAGAAGAACAGGAGGGCTACAATGATAGTGGCGTAAACCCCCAGGTTGACCGCCAGGTATTCGCGACTTACGGGGCTGCTGTCTGCCCCTTGCCCGTCCAGTTCAAGTTTAAGGGAGTAGTTCACGGCCAAGACGGCCAACAACGCCACCGCCATGAACCAGTCAATGATGTCCCAGACTTGGCCGGTGTCTACCACGTCGTCGTAGAACACCTCGAACACGAAGTGCAACGCTACCCCTGTTGCCACCACGCCGAGGATTACCGCTACCGATCTATAGACCAACTGCATGTTACCTCCACGTTTGGGCCGCGTTTGGCGGCATGGGGCAATGTAAGTTCCGGCCTTGTACTCGACTGCCAGAATACAAGCGAGTCCGTCCCATCGGCAAGAGTCGCGGGTACCGGGTCGTGTTCGGCGTCGACGGAGACATCGGGTGGTCCAAGGCGCCGTCAGCCGTAGCACCGATTGGGAGTAACCGCGAGACGGGCAGAGGGTTGCAATATTTACGTCGGCTCAGGAAAGATGGCCTAATCAGTCACGGCAAAGAAGCCCCATCGGGCGGTTCCACGACACCCGGCGGGGCTTCTTACCTGCCGTTGTTTGTCTGCGGTTGCCGGTTTGCCTAACCAACTTGCCTAATCGACTTGCCTAACCGACTTGCCTAACCAACTTGATCGTAGCTGCGCATTAACTTCCCGGGGAGCGCGCCGGTGCACTCGTTCTCCTGGAAGGTGACCGCACCGTTGACCATAATGTACCGGATGCCGGTGGGGAACTGAACGAGCCGCTTCTCGCCGCCGGGGAAGTCTGTAGCGAACTGGGGCTTATCGTTGAGGAAGCCCAACTCGTCCAGATTGTAGACCATGATGTCGGCCCAGTCGCCAACCCGCAGTGTGCCCCGGTTCTTCATGTCAGAGAACCAAGCCGGCAACGCGCTCATCTTTTGGTGCGCCGCCTCCAGGCTCATCAACTGCTGATCGCGGACCCAATGTCCCAGGAAGTAGACGGGCCAAACGCTGGTGACTAAGAACCGAGTGTGGGCCCCGCCGTCGGACACTGAGATGTGTACGTCGGGCCTGGAAATAACCCTCGCCATGTCGTCCGGGGCCTTGGAGCCGGCCGCGTGGGCGAATTCGGTCTCCAGTTCCTCGTCCAAGGCGATATCCAGGAAAGCGTCCAGCGGTTCTTTCCCTTCCGCCTCGGCGATATCGGCGATGCTCAGACCCTCGTATTTGACGTTGCGTTCGTGCACCACCTCCACGACCTGCATCTGGGTCCAGTCAGTTCTAGGGTGAGGGCGCTCGACGACGTCACGTTTCATTCCGACCCGGACGCCGTCCTCCGACAGCTTGGCGATCCGCTCTTCCTTGGTGCCGACCAACGGCTGTACCCAGCCGGGCATGTAGTCGAACAGATTGTATTCGGAGAGCTTGAACTCCGAGATTACAGGCACCGCGACTTCCTGAGCGATAATCGGCAGGCCTTCGGCCCGTTTCTCGTCCAGCCACTGGTAACCCTCGTCATCGCCGAGCAGCACATGGAGGGGGCGGCCGCTCATACGCACCATCTCCTCCAACATCGCCCGCTGTCCGGCCTTGTCGTCGGAGATGCCGATGGTCCAGCCCAGATGACCGACGCCGAACTGGGACAGCACCTGGGACAGGGCCAGGAACTCTTCCTTGGAAGCCACATGACTGGGCAGCCAACTGCCGTCTTCCGGGCGGTCCTCCAGGTTCTTGTCCGCCGACAGTCCGAAGGCGCCGGCCTTCATCGAGTCGTAGAGTATCTGCTTCATCTGGTTGAGCTCGGCTTCGGTGACCGAGGTGCGTTCCCGGGCCGGGATCATGCCGAGGACGTAGCCGCGCAGGGGAGAGAAGGGCACCAAAGCGCCAACGTTAACGCCCAACCCTTGGCGGTCCAAGCTGTCCATATATTCGGGGAAGGTCTCCCAGTCCCAGCGCATGCCTTGGCGCATAGATTCCAGCGGGATGGCTTCAATGCGGTTCATCATCCGCATATTGAGGTCGCGGTCCTCAGGGCGCGTCGGGGCGAAACCGAAGCCGCACTGCCCCACGGTAAGCGAGGTGACGCCGAACTGGCCGGAGAGAGAGGCATAAGGGTCCCAGTTCAATTGGGCGTCGTAGTGGGTGTGCAGGTCCACGGCGCCGGGGGCGACGATGCAACCGCTGGCGTCCAACTCCTTGGCTCCGGCGCCGTTGATGCGGCCGCTGATCATGGCCACGCGGCCATTCCTTAATTCCGACGTCGGCCCGGAACTTAGGGATGCCGGTGCCGTCCACCACCGTGCCGCCACGGATTACCACGATCAAATTCAGGCATTTTCCAACCTCCAAGAATCTAATTCCGCTTCGGCGAAGTGTAGTCCTTGTATCCCGAAGCTGTCAAAAGCTGGGAGCTACGAATTTGGAGCGATCCAGACCGCCGGTGTCTAATCCGCCGCTTCCCTGTCCCCGCTTAATCTCCCCCGGCCGGGACTTATTGCCGGACATTACTCCGAACACACCGAAATGCTCGAGGAGAACAGACACTAGCGGCCCCCATCCTAACCTTCCCCCGTGCGCGGGGGAAGGAATTTCCGGTTGTTGGGCACTTGGAACCGCTAACCAGCCTCGCTCGAAACCGTGCCCGGCAATCGGACTGCGGTGAGGGTGGGACTCCGGTTAGCCGCAATGAAAAAGCCCCTTTCAGCGATTGGCGGTTCCAATTCACTGAAAGGGGCTTCTTGGTGGCCGGTTACTGTTAGCGATTGCCGGTCGTCTACCACACTCCGTTCTGGCTTATGTTAACGTGCGGTATTTGGCTTTCTTTTTCCCAGGCTAACCGACTTGCCTGACAGATTTGCCTAACCGGCCTGCCTGTCAGAGTTGCTTAACCGATTTGGTCGTAGCTGCGCATCAACTTCCCGGGGAGAGCGCCAGTGCACTCGTTCTCCTGGAAGGTGACCGCGCCGTTGACCAGGATGTAGCGGATGCCGGTTGGCATCTGGACCAGCCGCTTCTCGCCGCCTGGGAAGTCGGTGGCGAAATGAGGCTTGTCGTGGAGCAATCCCAACTCCTCCAAGTTGTAGACCATGACGTCAGCCCAGTCGCCCACCCGCAGGGTGCCCCGGTTCTTCATGTCGGAGAACCAAGCCGGCAGGGCGCTCATCTTGTTGTGTGCCGCTTCCAGGGACATTACGTTCTCATCCCGGACCCAGTGCCCCAGGAAGTAAACGGGCCAGATGCTGTTGATTATGAACCGGGTGTGGGCCCCACCGTCGGATATCGAGATGTGGACATCGGGCCTGGATATGATCCTCGCCATGGCGTCCGGCGCCGCGGAGCCGGCCGGGTGGACGAATTCGGTCTCCAGGTCCTCGTCCAAGGCGAGGTCCAGGAAAGCGTCCAGCCCGTCTTTCCCTTCGGCCTCCGCGATGTCGGCGATGCTCAGTCCCTCGTATTTGAGGTTGCGCTCGTGGGCCACCTCCACAACCTGCACCTGCTTCCAGTCGGTCCTGGAGTTGGGACGGTCTACGATGTCCTGCTTCATGCCGACCCGGACCCCGTCCTCCGACAGCTTGGCGACCCGCTCTTCCTTGGTGCCAACCAGCGGCTGGACCCAGTTGGGCATGTAGTCGAACAGGTTGTACTCCGAGAGCTTGAACTCTGACATAGTGGGGACAGAACTCTGCTGGGCGATAATGGGCAGACCCTCAGCTCGCTTTTCCTCCAGCCACTGGTAACCCTCTTCGTCGCCGAGCAGCACATGGAGGGGACGGCCGCTCATCCGCACCATCTCCTCCAACATCGCCCTCTGTCCCGCTTTGTCGTCGGAGATGCCGATGGTCCAACCCAGATGGCCGACGCCAAACTGGGCCAGCACCTGGGACAGGGCCAGGAATTCTTCCTTGGAGGCTACGTGGCTGGGCAGCCAACTGCCGTCTTCCGGACGGTCTTCCAGGTTCTTGTCCGCCGACAGTCCGAAGGCCCCGGCCTTCATCGAGTCGTGGAGTATCTGCTTCATCTGGTTGAGTTCGGCTTCGGTGACCGAGGTGCGTTCCCGGGCCGGGATCATCCCCAAGACGTAGCCCCGCAACGGGGAAAAGGGCACCAAGCAACCTACGTTAACGCCCAAGCCTTGGCGGTCCAGGCTGTCCATGTATTCGGGGAAGGTCTCCCAGTCCCAGCGCATGCCTTGGCGCATAGACTCCAACGGGATGGCTTCGATGCGGTTCATCATCCGCATGTTCAGGTCGCGGTCCTCAGGCCGCGTCGGGGCGAAACCGAAGCCGCACTGTCCTACCGTCAGCGAGGTGACGCCGAACTGGCCCGAGAGCGAAGCGTAGGGGTCCCAGTTCAGTTGAGCGTCGTAGTGGGTGTGCAAGTCCACGGCGCCGGGGGCGACGATACAACCGCTGGCGTCAAGTTCCTTGGCCCCGGCGGCGTTGATGCGGCCGCTGATCATGGCCACGCGGCCATCCTTGATTCCGACATCGGCCCGGAACTTGGGGATGCCGGTACCGTCCACCACCGTACCGCCGCGGATTACCAGATCAAATTCAGGCATATCGTTGCCTCCTTAAATATAGGGCGAAGAATTCCGACACTATTTGAGCTTTGATATTGCGAAAGTTTAGCTACGGCAAACTCCACTGTCAAACGATAGCGCTACTGACTACATCGTCGATGATGGAACCGGTCGCCAGAGATCCATTTGAGTGACGATATGCTTCTCCAGACTCGCACCAAAAGCGACCAGTCGCTCCGCTATATTTCGGGCGGGCGTTGGTTTTGGGGGCGGTACAGTTCTTCCAACACGGCGCCGGCCCTCAGCACCGTCGCTTCGTCGAAATGCCGGCCAACTATCTGCACACCGATGGGCAGGCCGTCGTTGCTGCGGCCGAAGGGCACCGAAAGGGCTGGCGAACCGGTCAGGTCGAAAGGAATGGTAGCCCGCAAGGCGTTCCGTCCGGGCACCCGCTGGCCATCTATCTCCAATTCGATGGAGTCATGGGGATGCGCCGGGGCGGGTCCTACGGGGCAGAGCAGGAGATCGTACTTGGTAAACAGCGCCGCCACGTCCTGTCGAAGCGCCTCGCACTGTTCCCCCGCCTCCAAGTAACGATCGAAGCTCGGTTGCGACAGTTGCAAACGCCGTTGCATCGAAGGCGCCAGTTGGTCTTCACGGCCCGCGATGATGGGGGCCAGGTACCGGGCGCCCTCGGCGGTGAACAGCGTCGCCGAGATGTCCTGGGGAGGCCAATTCTCCCAGGAGTCCAGGGAAACCGGCTCAACCTGCCAGCCCAATTCGCCCAGCGTCGCCGCCGCCCTCGCAACGGTGTCTTGGACCGCCGGCTCCACCGGGCTGAACGGCCCGGCGGCGCACCAAGCGACTCGGAGTCCCGCGGCAGACGTCAGGTCCGAAAGGTCTGGAACTGGAACGGGGACAGCGTAGGGGTCCAGTCCATCGGGCCCCGCCATGAGGCTCAGACCCAAGGCGGCGTCCCTTACCGAACGGGCCAGCGGCCCCACGTGCATGAAGCGCAGGAGGGCCTCTGGCCAGTGCCCGGTCAGCGGGATGCGCCCGTGGGTGGCCTTCAGCCCCACTATGCCACAGTAGTTGGCCGGCTCGCGAATGGAACCGCCAACGTCGCTCCCAATACCCAGAGGGGACATTCCGGAAGCGATGGCCGATGCCTCCCCGCCGCTGGACCCGCCGGAGGTGCGGCCGATCATCCACGGGTTTTCGGTCCGGCCGTACACCAAGTTGTCGGTCTCCCACCACAGGGCGAACTCGGGCATGTTGGACTTGGCTATAAAGATCCCGCCGGCGTCTTTCAACCGTTTCACCACAGTGGCGTCGGCCGCGGGGACGTAATCTTCGAAGAGTTTGGAGCCTCGGGTGGTGCGCACACCTTCGGTGTCCACGCAGTCCTTCACGGTGAACGGCACCCCGTGGAGAGGCCCCCGGTTCTCACCGCGGATGACGGCGGCCTCCGCTTCCCGGGCTCTCTCCAAGACGCCCTCAGGATAGGCGATCAGCGCGTTCAGGCGGGGATTGGCGGCTTCAATACGGTCAAGGTGGGCTTGCACCACCTCCACCGGAGACAGTTCCCGGTCCCGAATACGCCGCGCCAACTCAACGGCGTCGGCATAAATAATATCTTCGTTCATCACGGCAACTCCCAGGTTGTGGTTTTAACGTAGGACTCGCGGAGACGTTTTAGACACCACCCAAAAACTCTGCGGTCTCTGCGGTGAAAGATTTTAATGAATAGCGGCGGCCGGAGCTGCCGCGCGTTCGTTGACCAATCGCCCTTCCCGGAAACGGGACAGGGCGAAGGGTTTGATCAGGTCAGGAGTCTCACCATTGGCGATTAAACTTGCGACGTTTTTTCCTGCGGCCGGCGCCGCTTTGAAGCCCCAGCTTCCCCAGCCGCAGGACAAGACGAACCCGTCGAGGCCATCTACCGGCCCCATGATCGGCGCGTAGTCAGGAGTCATGTCGCACAGTCCGGCCCACTGGCGCAGCACCTTCACGTTGCTGAGGCAGGGGAACATCTCCAGGGTGTGGGTCGCCAATTCCTCCATTGGTATCAAGGACGAGCGCTGGCTGTAGGAAGGGTACGGGTCCACCCCGCCCCCGATCACTACCTCTCCCCGGTCGGTCTGATAGACGTAGGCGTGGAGGTTGGCCGACGAAATCGTCTTGTCCAGGAAGGGTTTCAGCGGCTCTGTGACCATCGCCTGCAACGGGTGAGTGGAGATTGGCAACTCAACTCCCGCCATCCGGCCGATGGTGGAACTCCAACCCGCGGTGGCGCTCAACACCACGTCGGTCTTGACGAAACCCTTGGTGGTTTCCACGCCGGTTACCCGGCCGTTAGTGCGGTCGATGCCGGTAACTTCGGTAAAGGGGTGGAGGTCGGCGCCTCCATTGTTGGCGCCCCGGCCGAAGCCCCACACCACGGCGTCGTGGCGGATCACCCCGCAAGGCGGGTGGTAGAGGGCGGCCATGATCGGGAAGGACTTGCCTTCCCGCAGGTCCATGGACGGCACGAGCCGCTTGATCTCGCCGGGGCCGATCATCCTGCTGTCCACGCCCAAGATGCGGTTGAATTCGGTGCGCATCCGCAGGCCGTAGACGGCGGCGTCGGTGTGCCCCAAGTCGAGACGGCCCATCTGGTTGAAAAGCAGGTTGAAGTTCAGTTCCCCGGCCAACCCCTCGTAGAGTTTGACGCTCTCGTTGAAAAATGGGATGCCCTCGGTGGTGAGGTAGTTGGAGCGGATTATGGCCGTGGTGCGGGCGCTGGCGCCGCCGCCCAGATACCCCTTGTCGAACACGGCTATGTCTTTAATCCCCAGCTTGGTCAGGTAATAGGCGGTGGAGAGCCCATGCACACCGCCGCCGATGATCGCAACCTGGTAGCGGTCCCGCAAAGGCCGCTTGTCCCACATCCGGCCCTTCCTAAATAACTGAAACATCATCCAATCTTGCCAGTTTGATTCACCACAGAGACCACAGAGATTTAATTGATGATGACACGTTGTATACCCCTTTTTAGCATTTTGATGTTGAAGTTGATCAAAAGCCCTAGTCTCAGGCCGGACAGCTTGAGATATGACAACAACTGGGCTTTGTGGAGGGGAGTCAAGGAATCAACCGCCTTCAATTCGAGGAGAATTTTTCGCTCCACCAAAAGGTCCAGCCGGTATCCGGTGTCCAGCGATATTCCTTTGTAAACAATGGGCAGCGGTTTTTGCCGCTCGACGTTAAGTACCCTTTGGGCCAATTCGTATGCCAAACATGTTTCGTAGGCGCCGATCACCTGAGTGGTAATGCGATTCAGTTCAATCTCTGTGTTCTCTGTGCCCTCTGTGGTCAATTTCGACCCCCGGCCAAGGAGAGCGCTTCTGTTCCTACGGGGCCACCGCCGGTGTCTCTTGCCGCGCTGACTAGGGCTTCCCACAGGTATTCGCCGAACTCGCGGGCGGCGTAGAGTTGGTAAATGGCGATGCCGTGCACGTCGCGGCGCAACAGCAGCCCTTGAATTTCGGCAAACCGGGCTTGGGCGCAGGTCAGGTCAGGCATGGCGCGGGTTGACACGTCAAGCCCGGTTATACGGCCGAGCAGACCCAGCGAGGCGGGTCCGATGATTGAGACGCCGGCCAGCCCGGAGGTAATGTCTACAACGTGGGCGCAGGGGGCGTTGCGGGCCAGTATCGCCGCCATCAACGCGGAGGAGCGGCCCGTGGGACTCAGCAGCGCGAATTCGTCGGCGGTCAGACGCGCCGCGAGCAGCTTGCCGGGGCCCTGTTCCGCCGGTAGGTCGGCCTCGCCGACCGAGCCCACGGCCATGCCCGGCGCGGATGGCAGTAGCGCCCCGACCGCATCAGCAGCGCCCTCACCAACGACCCGAAGCTTGCCGATGGGGCTGATGTCTGAGACTCCAACCGTATCCCGGAGCCACCCCGCCTCGTCCGAAACGTCGCCATACCGTGCGGGAAGCTGCCAGCCGTCGGACTCCGCCATAATTGCGCCCATCGTCAACTGGGCGTGATACATGGCGGTGCGTCTTTCCGGGGCGGCGGCCAACTCAGCTCCTCAGCCGTTCGCCGCCGGGGTCGTAGACCGCCTCTAGAGTGACGGTAGCGGGCAATCTCCGGCCGCCGGCCACCACTTCAATCGATACACCCTCTCGGGCTAGGTCCGGAGGTACCCAAGCCAAGCCGAAGCCCTTGCCCAGCGTGGGGCTGAGCCGGGCGCTGGTGACCCGGCCCACCGGCCGGCCTTGGCTGACCACCGGAACTCCGTCTTGGGGCACGACGCCGTCCGCCATGATGAACCCCACGAGTTTCTGGCTGGCGCCACGCTCTTGGGCAACGACCAGTCCGCCGCGGCCGATGAAGTCGTCTTTGTCGAAACGGACCACCCACTCGGAACCGGCGTCCAATGGGTTGGAAACGGCGTCGGTGTCTTGGCCTACAATAATGTGCCCCTTTTCCAAGCGCAGCACCCGTTGCGCCTCCAGTCCGAAGGGAGCGATCCCAAACTCCGCCCCAGCTTCCATAAAGGCGTCCCAGAGGTATTCCCCGTACTCCGCGGGAAAGTGGACTTCCCAACCGGTCTCCCCAACGAACCCGATCCGCAACAACAGGCAGGGCACTCCGGCCACTTCGGCCTCTGCGGAGCGCATATACCGGAAACCCGACGGAGACAAGTCGGCGGCGGTCAGCTTCGACAGCATTTCCCGGGCCCGGGGGCCGGCGATGTTCACCGCGCCGTAGGCCGAGGTGACGTTGAAGACGTGGGCGCACCGGCCGGAGCCGGCGTTCCACCAGTTGAACCACTCTTCGACAAGGTCCGAGTTGCCCGAGGTGGTGGTAATGAAATAATGGTCTTCCGCCAGCCTGGCGACGGTGCCGTCGTCAAGGATGACGCCGCTGTCGGAGCACATCAGCCCATAGCGGATTCTTCCGACGCGAAGATCGGAGAAGTGGTGGGTGTAGATCCGGTCCAAGAGCGCTGGCGCGTCTTGGCCCCGGACATCCAGCTTGCCCAGGGTGCTTACGTCGATGATACCGACCCTCTCCCGAACGGCTACGCATTCGGCGGCCGGGTCGCCGTAGCTATGGGGCCTTTGCCACGGCCCGGAATCGACCATTACGGCTCCCAACGCCCGGTGCATGCCGTCCAAGGGTGAGAGCTTTACCGGCATGTGGGACGGTCCGGCCAATACGGCAAGAGACACTGGCCGGAACGGGGGCCGGCCAGTGGTCCAGCCAATGTCGGTGATGCTGCGGCCGGTGCGTTGGGCGCAGATTTCGGTCAACCGCTTGCCGCACATCTTGCCTTGGCAGGGACCCATGGAGACCGTGGTGTACCGCTTCAGGGTCTGAACGTCCTCGAACCCTTCTTCGATGGCCCGGGCGATGTCGTGGGTCGAAACGTCTTCGCAAAAACAAACAAAACTTCTGGAGCCGGCCTCCTCCGCGGCGCCAGACTCCGTGGCTGGGGGCAGGGCCCGTCGGAGGTCGTCATCCGGTTCCGAGTAGGCGCCGTTCCCAGTTCCGGCAGCCGCGGCGCTTCCGGCCTTTCTTCCTTGTACTACCGCCGCATCCAGGTCCCCGGTACCGTTCACGTCGCCCGCCGTCATAACACCTGCCCGACGGCCGGTGCTTTCGGATAATGAGAGATCGCCCGCCTGATGGAGCAGGCCATCGGCGGGCTCGGGCCCACTCGCCATACAAATAAGATCGCAAAGGATACGCTCGGTACCGCCGGAGCCTCCGCCATTCGTCGGGCCCACCACCGCGGCCTTGACCCGGCCCCGGCCCAATGCCCTGACGATTCGATGCCGTTCCAGGATGCGGACTCCTTGTTCGCGTACCAACCGGGCGGCCTCGTTATCAGGCCCCACTTGCCCGCTATCGACGACTGCCGACACGACTACGCCGGCTTCCAGCAACTCGAGGGCGGTCTCATATCCTCGCACGTTATCGGTGGCGACGACGGCGCTGTTCCCCGGCCGCACTCCGTACAATGCCATGAGGCGGCGAGCCGCCGAGCCCAACATTATTCCTGGCAGATCGTTGTCTTCGAAGAGCAACGGGGTCTCCGACGCCCCCGTCGCCAAGACCACTTGGTCAGCCCGGAGCCTCGCCAGCCCGTCACCGGCCAGAATCCCCAGCAGGTTGTCTTGGTAGAGTCCGAACGCCGTGGCGTTGTTCATCACCTCGATCGCCGGAGTCTGGCCTACCGCCGCCGCCATTGCTTGACCCAGTTCGTAACCAGGCTGGCTGGGGTAATCAGATACGGATACTGTCTGTCGGTTGGAGCGTAGGTGGCCCCCCAATTCGCTCTGCTCGTCTATCAGCACCACCGAGGCGCCGCTGCGGGCCGCCGCCAAGGCCGCCGCCATCCCCGCCGGACCGCCGCCAACCACGGCAACGTCGGCGTGGCGGTTTTGGTGGTGATGGTGTTGGCCGTGCCCGGAACGAATGTCGATGCTGCCCAGGCCTCCAACACGGCGGATTACCCGACGGGCCAGCAGCCATAGGGCCTTGGGGCGATGCAGGGCTTTGTAGTAGAACCCCACCGGCATCAGCCAGTGCAACCGGTCCAGAATCGACAGGAGGTCAAACCGTAGGGACGGCCAAGCGTTTTGGTGACTTACCTTCATACCCGGCTCTATGGGCCGGATACAGGACCGGACGTTGGGCTCGCCGTCGATCGTCAACAAGCAATTGGGACAGTTGCCGGCGGCGCAGAGCAGACCGCGGGGCCGGTGATACTTGAAGCTGCGGCTGAAGACGACGGTCCCGGACGCGGTGAGAGCGGAGGCCACGGTGTCGCCTTGGTATCCCCGGACCCTGCGGCCGTCGAACTCGAAGTCGACCGGCGCCGCGCGGTCGATGGCCTCCCCGGGGCGTGGGTCTATTCTGGATTGGTTGGGTTTAGCCATCAGCCTCGTCCGGCGGTTGGCCGCCTGGCCAGAAGGTCTCGTGGATTACGTTGGTGGTGGTGTCGCGCCGGGCGTAAAACCAGCGGCGGCAACCGTAACGATGGTTCCACCACTCCTGTTGCACCCCGGCCCCGTTGGGCCGAAAGTAGAAGTAGCCTGCCCACTGCTCGGCGGTGGCGTCGGAAAGAGGGCGCTGCGTCACCTCGCCGCCGAAGCGAAACTCCTGCACGCTGCGCTCCCCACAATTGGGGCATTTTAGGAGGAAGGACATCGACAATTCACCATTGTATTGGCGAAGACCAAGCTAGCCGAACAACCACATGCGTTCCAATGACTCCTTGACTCGGACCCAGTCGTCGTAAGTCAACGTACCAATCCGCCGCCCCACCACCTGCTTTTCGATCGTAGCCAACTTGTGGGGCCTGACTAACCAAGGTTGGAGCAGGCCAGCCGAATACCAATCAGCGATTGCCACGTCGTACTCATCTGCGGCAGCCCGGCGGGTTATTCGAGCCGTCACGATGTCGGCGTCTCCCACATCAATTAGAACCATCACTGGACGTCGCTTCGTCTCAGCCAAATTCGTAAACGGAAAATCAACAAGTACTATCTCGCCAGGGCCATACAGTTCAATCATCTAGGTGTGGTCATAAATTGAATCAGCTTCAGAATACCCAGCGAAAAATTGATCGTATGTCAGCCGGCGCCACGAGTCATTTTCTATCGAGTCCTCCTCGTATGAATAGGACGCTGCTTGGGCCGCATCCGAAGCCTCGTTGGGTCGGGCTAAGCGTTGGGAATAGAGCTTGGCGATTTGGTTCGCGTCGATCGGGGCATGGCGAAATCCCTTCTCCGTCAATGCCCAAAGAGAACGTTGGGCATTGACTACCATGCCGCAAGATTTGAGGACGGTCCTAGCCCAAGCCAGCCTGTATTCGAGTTCGGTTTGGCTGCTGTCGCCGTGAGGCTGGCCCACCAACTCCTCGGGTATTTGCATCCGCTGTACAACTAGCTCCGCGATCTCCTTGATTGAACCTTTTCCACCCAAGATGCGGAGGGCTTGAACGGTCGGATGACACAATTCGAAATGATTGGGGACTTTGATAGCGGTCACCTTTGGTTACTTGCGATCAAGCTAAAACAGCGTCAGATACCGCTGGATTTCCCAGGGGGTTACTTGGCGGTGGTACTCGCGCCACTCGGCCTCTTTTTGGTCGGCGAACTCGTCGTAAATGACGCCAAGCGAGTTCTTGACCACTTCGTCCTGCTTTAATTCCGCCAGTGACTCGGCCAGAGACTGTGGCAGCATGCGGACGCCGCGGCGGCGGATTTCATCCAGGCCCAAGTCATACAGGTTGCCCAGGTGGGGCTCACCAGGGTCCAGCCTCCGCTTGATCCCGTCCAGACCGGCCATTAAGTAGGCGCCGAAGGCGAGATACGGGTTGCAGGCGGACGACATAGTGCGGTCTTCTAGGTGGCCCGGCCCCGCGGTCCGTATCATCTGGGTCCGGTTGTTGTCGCCGTAGGAAACGAACGCCGGAGTCCACAAGAAGCCGGAGGACGAGCCCATCAACGCCGGCCCCACCTGCAGCCGCTTGTAGCAGTTGACCGTGGGCGACATCACGCAGCACAGGGCCGGGGCGTGGGCGAAGACGCCGCCGATGAAATGGTAAGCCATCTGGGAAAGGCCCAGCCCCCGGCGGTCTTCTTCGTCCAAGAACACGTTGTCCCCGGTCTCGGCGTCGGCGAGATGATAGTGGATGTGGCCGCCGCTGCCGGTGCGGTCGGTGAAGGGCTTGGCCATGTGGGTGGCGATGGCCCCGTGCTTCTGGGCGTACTGGCTGGTCATCATCTTGAAGAAGGTGTACCGGTCGGCGGTGGTCATGGCGTCGGAGTAGTGGAAGTTGATCTCGTACTGGCCGTTGGCGTCTTCGTGGTCCGACTGGTAGGCGTCCCAGCCGACCCGCCGCATGGCGTCCATCATGTCCCGCAGGTAGTCCATCACGTTGGCAATGCCCTTGAAGTCGTAGCAGGGTTTGCGCAGGCTGTCCACATCGTTGGGGTCCCAGACCTGGATCGAACCGTCGCCGTTCTTGGTTACCAGGAAGTGCTCCGGTTCTATGCCCACGTTGAAGACGTATCCCTCACCCCGTACCTGGGAGAGCACCCGCTTGAAGTTCTGACGCGGGCAATGCATGTGGGGTTCGCCGTCCACGAACAGGTCGCTGGCAAAGCGGGCCAACCCCTCGGCCCAAGGTACGTAGGTATACGAGTCCAGGTCGATGCGCGCCATCATGTCGTGGGAATGGGGCCCTTGGCCCATGCCGGGCAGGGCGGCGCCGGCAAACCCGGCCCCGTCGTCAATTACGTCCTCGAAGTGTTCCACTGGGACCATCTTGACCTTTGGTGAGCCGTTTAGGTCCACGAATTGGGCCAGAAGGAAGCGGACGTTGTCGTCGCGCATCTGCCCGGCAATTTCTTCTCGGTTGGCCATGCCGTCGCTCCTATAGTCCAAAAACCTTGTTGGTGCCTACCAGGGGTACCCGAGCCATGGCCGAAGCCTCGATGGTCAAGGCGGCCAAGTCCTCCGGTTCCAGGCTGTGAACGTCGCTCTTGCCCAAGGACCGGGTCAGCAGGGCCATTTCCATGGTCATCGAGTTGATGAAATTCGCCACCCTGTCCGCCCCCTCGTCGGGGTCCAACCGTTTCATCAACTCCGGGTCCTGGGTCGTGATCCCCACGGGGCATTTGCCCGTATGACAGTGACGGCAGTACCCGGCCGGCACGCCGATTTCACTTGGGAAGTCGCTCTCCGGTATTTCCTTGTTGCAGTTGAGCGCAATCAACGCGCCGATGCCAATCGCTACGGCGTCGGCGCCAAGGGCCAAGGCTTTGGCGGCGTCCGCGCCACTGCGAATCCCTCCCGACGCGATGAGGCTTACCTTGCCGTAGAGTCCCAATTCCCGCAGAGCCTCCCGGGCCATGACGATGGCCGGGACCGTGGGGATACCACTGTGCTCGATCAGGACCTCGGCCGAAGCACCGGTTCCGGCCATCATGCTATCGATCACGATGGCGTCAGCCCCGGCCTTGGCGGCCAGCTTGACGTCGTCGTCCACCCGGCAGGCTCCCAGCTTCACGTGTACCGGCACCCGCCAATCGGTGGCCTCACGGAGTTGCTCGATCTTAACGGCCAAATCGTCGGGACCCAACCAGTCGGGATGCCGCGCCGGGCTGCGCTGGTCGATTCCTTTGGGCAGGTCGCGCATATCGGCGATGTCGTCCTGCACCTTCACCCCCATTAACATGCCGCCGGTACCGGGCTTGGCGCCCTGACCGACCACGATTTCGACCGCTTGAGCTTGGACCAAGTGGTGGGGGTTGAAACCGTATCGGCTGGGCAGCACCTGGTAGACCAGCTTTTCCGCAGCGTCCCGCTCTCCCTGCAGCATACCGCCGTCGCCGGTGCAACTAGCCGAACCGACCATCGCCGCCGCTTTGCCGAGGGCGATCTTGGCGTTGGCCGAGAGGGCGCCGTAGCTCATTCCACTAATGTAGACCGGCGTTTCCAGCACCAACGGGTTCTCAGCATACAAACCACCGATGACTGTGCGGGTATTGCAACGTTCCTTGTAGCCCTCTAGCGGGAACCGGGTCAGGCCGGTGGAGAGGAAGGTGAGGTCGTCGAAGTGAGTGACTTTCTGGAAGGAGGAAAAGCCGCGAATGCGGTACCGGCCCAATTCGGCTTTGGCGTGGATGTCTTCCATGGTCCAGGGCGACCAGATTTGGCTGCTTCCCATTACCATTGTCGTGGTCCCCCTTAAAGCGCCGCTTTCTCCAGCCGTTCCAAAGAGTCGTAGTGGTACAGCCTCTTGGCGGACACTACCTTGGTGAAGTTGCGTTTATCAGTGATGCCGCGAGATCCCAATACCGACATTATGTCGATGAGTTCATCCTCGCCGATCTCTTCCACCTTGGCGTCGGCGCCCAAGGAAGCAATGTTGCCGGCCACGTAGATGGCGCCCTCGTACATCGAGTCGCCCACCGCCTCGCCAGCGTCGCCGCAAATGATGATGCGGCCCTTCTGCATCATGAAGCCGGTCAGAAAGCCGGTGTTGCCGCCTACGATCATCGACCCGCCCTTCATCGAGATACCGGCCCGGGCTCCGGCGTTGCCGCCGATGAATAGCTCGCCGCCGCGCATGGTGGACCCGGCCGAAGCGCCGGCGTCCTTGGCCACCGAGACGCGGCCGGACATCAGGTTATCGGCAACCGCCCAGCCGGCGTTCCCTTCGATCGTAACCTCCGGGCCATCCATCAGGCTGGCCGCAAAGTAGCCAACGCTGCCAGCAAAACGGATGCTACAAGGCTGGAATAGGCCTACCGCCAGGTTGTGCCGCGCGTTGGGGTTCAGTACGGTGATCTGGTTGCCGGAGGTGGCCAGGTTCTTGAGTTGCGCGTTGAGCTCCCTTGTATTCAGGCCGATGGCATCTAAAGTAGCCAGGTCATAACCTCGCTGTTCTGCGGTTCCACCCGGTCGATTTCTTGGTCGAAGACCCCTCGCAAGGCTATTTCCTCCGAGGCGATGGCGATGACATCATCGGTCTCCATGGTCACCAAGGGCTTGGCCGACCATTCGTCCTTGGCGCAGCCCAACCCCTCGCGGGTGGCCACCAAGTAGGTAAATGTCCCGTCTAAATCTTGGAGCGAGGCCCGAAGCGCGTCTTCCAGCCCTTCTCCTTGGGCCAGCTTGTCGGCCAAGTAGACGGCGATTAGTTCCGAGTCGTTGCCCGTTTGGAAACGGTGTCCTTGGTCCTCGTACATCCTCTTAAGTTTGTGGTAGTTGGTGAGTTGGCCGTTATGAACGACCGAGACATCGGGAAAGGGGTAGGCCCAGAACGGGTGGGCGTGGTTCACGTCGACACGGCTTTCGGTGGCCATTCGTACGTGGCCAATGCCATGGGTACCGCGGAACGCGCTGACGTCGTGCCGCTGGTCCATCGCCACGGGGGTACCGACGTCTTTAATGACCTCGGAACTCCGTCCGATGCTGTGCAGAGTGACGCCGTCGGTGTCCAGCAACGCGGCGGCCAGTTCCGGCGCCTCACCTTCGTAGTTGACCACCAACCTCAGGAATTGGCCGGTAGTCTGGCTGGAGCGCACCACGCCGCCGACCCGCTGCACCGTTTCCTCGGCGCGGGCCAATACGTCTGGAGACTGCTGGACGCTTTCGGTCCAGATACGCACCACCAAGTCGCCGTCCAGTTGTTCGCCGACCACGGTGATGCCGCTGGAGTCTCGGCCGCGGTGGGTCAATGGCTCCAACATCCGCACCAACTCGTCGCCAACCGCGGCGAGGCCGGTCCGGGCCGAGCCGTCCTTGTGGAGGATGCCGCTAACGCCACACAAACCGGAACACCTACCTAATAGCCGCCAACGGGAATTGGCGCCGCAAGTCGTTCTCAGGACAAGGCCAGTCTAGCCAAGCCCCGTGGATTGCGTCAAGAGTTGCCGGTTACGTGATACTAACCGGTAACGATAGGTTGATACGCTACCCGTAGAAAAGGCTACAACAGGGCAGGGTAGCGAGAGGAAGTGTGGAGGAGAATTCGGCAGAGACAATGGACACTTCGTCGAGGCTATTTAGAATGGCGAGGAAATCGTCATGGGTGCCCGTCTTCGATTTTCTGGGCTTGATTCATTTCTCAGTCAAGGGTCGATATTCCAACAGCGCCGACCTGCCCACGACATCGACGACTCGGACCAACGCCTCCTTTCCGTCGGAATCGGTGAGGCGTAGGTCCTCCCCGAAGGTAAAGTGAACAGGTTGCGCCTCACCTTCGTTGATAGCAATGTTAAAGGCGTAGAGGAAAGTTCGATCATGGGTATCTCGAATCGGATTCAGCCTACCCTTGAGCCCCGGAAGGTAGCCCGTCGCCTCGGGGAGGATCAAACTGCCGCCCTCCGGTAGGACTTCAAGTTCTACCGCTAGCGCCCCCTGGCTCGGCATCCATTCCCGTTCCAGAAATGCGCCGTGGCCGGGAGCGGAAACGAATACCGTCATCGGGAGATGAGTCGTGTGCAGATCAACGGCCGCTTCACCATTCTCGTCAGTGGTCATACGAACCCAGGTCTTGTTGGGGAAAAGAGTCAGAAGGTCGGCGCCTAACAAAGGCTGACCAGCGGACCGCACGGTAATAACGACCCCGGCGGGGCTATGTTCCTGAATTGCTGCGGGGATGGTGAGGCAGACTTCAGAGTTATCGATCAGCCGATACTCAGGCAGTTTGCCGCAGAGTTCTTGGGTTTCACGCAGGATAATGGGAACGCCGTCTCCGCGCCGCTCCATTAAATACCGCCGGTCGTTCGAACCCGGCACTCCCCCTACTGGCATCCGTGCCAGCACGGAGGTCAATGCCTCGTTCCGAGTCGCTTGTCGCGCCGCCATGCTCTCGACCGTCAGGTTGTTCGGGAGTGAACCCGGCGACTGGACCTCTAGGCGGTCTTCAAACATCGAAAGCCGAATTCTGCCACCACGCATCGAATAGTCACGATGGACGACTGCGTTGACTAAGGCCTCGAAAAGCGCTCTCTCGCTGTACTGTGGCAGGTTCTCGCGCTCCGGACGCTTGCGGGCGGCAACATGCATATTCTTTACGGCGAAATCTACCGCCTCGGTGATTTGCCGATTCAGCGGACCGGCGATTTCCTGGGCGTCAATCTGACCGGAAGCACGGTCTCTTCCCCGGTAACGAGTCGCCGTGATACTGGCGTTGGGCAGCCATTGCTCCGGATTTCGTGTGCACAACAATATGCCAGCTACCGTGCAACGAAGAATTCCGGCCTCGTCGTTGGCCAGCAGCGCCAACTTCATGAGCGCCGACTCGGGTTCCGCTGCGCCCTCCGTACTTAACAGGGGTTTCCACAGCGATTCGTCCAGAGTCTTAAATCCTGTACCCAGAACGGTTTGTTCGTCGTATGACAGGAACCGCGCCTGTCCCCGCCGTTGCCCCAAACGCAACCGCTCGTCACTGGTCATTCTTCGCTTTGAGCCACCGACCCGTATATACCTCCCGCCGGGGCTGTCATGTTGCGAATCTCCCTCTGGAACATCGACCAGCAACAAGCGCTTGCCGTCGGGGAGCTGTCTATGATGAGTGCGGATGCGAACAGCCGGCCGGATTGAGTCGGAACTAATCTCGACTAGAAAGGAATCCAACTCTACGATCCGGTCTCGCAACATGCCTGGCACCTCGCCTTCGTCGGTGACGCCGCAGAGCAACACGCCGCCGTTGGCATTGGCGAAAGCGGCGATTTCGTCTGCCCAATCGTCGCGGCTCGGGCTTCTCGGTCGCGTGCCAGCGAACTGGACCTCCCTGAATTCCCAGTTGCTGTCTTCGCCCAATTCCAAATGGAGCCTAATTTGTTCGTCACTATACGTCACTAGCGACTACTCTCCCGGCGAGATAGTTTACGGATTTCTCGTACAATGCCCCCGCACCCTGGTCCGCGTTCGGATTAGCCTGGACTGCTTGGCCGGTTCGGCGGTTTCGCACCGCTGCGGTCACCACCTTACCTACGGACAGCATCGCAGAGGAGATCACTACAGTCGCTCCGCTTATGTATTTTTTGGCGGTCTGGCGCCCCGGGAAAGCCACGCGGCATTCCGCCGGCTACCGGCGACGCTCCCGGACGTAGGCGGTCAGGTCTAGAAGGGAGCGGCGGGCTTCGCCGTCGGGCAGCAGCATCAACTCGGCGCAGGCTTGGTTGCAGTAATCTTGGACCACCCCTTCGCAGTCCCGGACAATCGAAGAGTTGTTGATCATTTCCAGGGCCTGTCGCAACCTGCCGTCCTGCTCGGGGTCCTGAAACAGGGCGGCGATCGGGTTGTCGTCGGGGTAGCGTTCCAGCAGCATGATGGTGGGCAGGGTCAATACACCGTGAAGCAGGTCGGCGCCCACCGGCTTGCCCACACTGGCGGCGTCACCTTGAACATCCAGCAGATCGTCGCCGATCTGGAAGGCCATGCCGATGTTATACCCGTAACGTCGCATCGTTTGGGTCTGCGTTTCGGCGGCGCCCCCCAAGACTGCGCCGGACTCTGCGGAGGTGCAAAACAGCGACGCCGTCTTGCGGTAAATGCGGTCTTCGTATAGTTCTCTGGCTTTTTCATGGTTGAAAGCGTTGAAGTATTCGAGAAGCTCGCCGCTGGCCAATTCCATAATGGTCTCGGAAAAGCGGCGAATGACGCGGATGTTTCGGGTATCGCACACAAAGGTGGCGGAGGTGGCAAAGACGTAATCGCCGAAGAGTACCGCAACGTGCTGGCCCCACCTGTTGCCCACCGTGGCCCGACCCCGGCGCAGCGGCGAATCGTCCACCGTGTCGTCGTGGATTAATGTGGCTAGGTGCAACAGTTCCACGGCGCTGGCCATCATCACCGGTTTCTCCGGATCGTATTCGCTCTCCCCGGCGGTTTCATCTCCTTCCGCTGAATGCCCCTCTGACCGCGTGAGGTTATGGGTTATCTTCGAGGCCAGCAGCGTAATGGCGGGGCGCACCCTCTTCCCGCCGGCGTCGGTAACGTAGTCGAGAAGGGGTTGAAGGTGGGAAGCTTCGGCGTTGGCCAAGCCGCGGAGCTTGTCTTCAACTTGCAGTAACTCGGCTTGGACAGGGGCGTAAATAGAGAGTGTGCGGTCGTCGAGCCCGTGGAGCATCGTTCTTCTAGGAAGCCTCTACGCCCAGCCGGTTGACTTCTTGGGCCACCACGTCCGGCTCTAGCTTGGTGAAAAGAGGCGCGGGACTGCGCAGTTCTTTCCCGCTGGCGATGCCGGCCATCAGATCGTCGAAGTCCCACTGGCCATCCTCCACCCGGCCATCATACCCCAGTAATTCGTGTAACTTTTGGGAACTGAACGGCAGGAACGGGTAGAGCAGCAATTTAAGGCAATTGATGACGGAAATGCTGACATAGAGGCTGGTGGCGGCGTCCGAGGGATTCTCCTTGATGGCCCGCCAAGGGGCTTTGGCGTCCAGGTAGCGGTTGGCCTCTTGAGCCAAGGAGAACGCTTGGGAGATCGCCGCTTTGAACCGGCACTGGCCCAGGTTTTGGCCCACGCCGTCCATTGCTAGACGGGCGGAGCGAAGCAAGCCCTCATCGACCTCGTCCAAGGGACGGGGCGTGGGGATCTTTCCCTCGAAATTACGGTAGGTAAAGGTCAGGACCCGGTTGACCAGGTTACCGTAGGTCGCAACCAACTCGTCGTTGTTGCGACGCACGAACTCGGACCAGGAAAAATCGGCGTCGCTCGACTCCGGCATGTTCGCCGAGAGCAGGTAGCGCAGAGGGTCCGGGTCGTACCGCTCCAGGTAGTCGGGCAACCACACCGCCCAGTTCTGGCTGGTGGAGAATTTCTGGTTTTCCAAGCTCAGGAATTCGTTGGCGGGCACGTCATAGGGCAGGTTGAGGTCATGACCGTAGCCCATGAGCATCGCCGGCCAGATAATGCTGTGAAAGGGAATGTTGTCCTTGCCGATAAAGTAGTAGGCGCGGCTTTCGGGGTCCTTCCAGAAGTCCTCCCAAGACTCGTCCCGGCCCTGTATTTGGGCCCATTCCACCGCCGCTGAGAGGTAGCCGATTACCGCCTCGAACCAGACGTAAATACGCTTGTCGTCATACCCTTCGAGGGGTATGGTCACGCCCCAGTCTAAGTCGCGGGTTATGGCGCGGTCCTTCAGACCGTCTTCCAGGAAGCGGCGGGTAAAGTTCAGCACGTTGGGCCGCCAGTGAGTCTGTCGGTTCACCCACTCCAGCAGCGGTTCTTGGAAAGCGGACAGTTTGAGGAAAAAGTGCTCCGATTCCCGGAATTCGGGCGTGTCGCCGCTCAGGGCGCAGCGGGGATTGACTAGGTCTTGGGGGTCGAGGGTGCGCCCGCAGGCGTCGCACTGATCGCCGCGGGCCCTGGGATCGGCGCAGTGGGGGCAGTCGCCCTCAACGTAGCGGTCCGGAAGGAACCGGGAGCATTGCGGGCAGTAGGCCAAGAGCGTTTTGTCGGTGTAGATGTACCCCTTCTCCCGCAGCACCCGGAATATGTCGTGGGTCACCTTCTCGTGGTTCTTGGTCTCGGTGTGGGTAAAGAGGTCAAAGGATATGCCCAACTGGTCCCACGACTCCAAGAATAGGGCGTGGTAGCGGTCCACCACCTCCCTGGGGGTCACTCCCTCTTGGTCGGCGCGAATGGTGATGGGGGTGCCGTGGGTGTCGCTGCCGGAAACCATCAGCACCTGGTCTCCCTTGAGCCGGTGGTACCTGGCAAAGATGTCGGCCGCCAGATAGCAACCTGCCACGTGACCCAGGTGCAACGGGCCATTGGCATAGGGCCAAGCGACAGCAACAAGAACGCGCTCAGGCAAGGGACAAATCCTAGATTGAATAGGTAGTGATCAGTTAGGTAATTCTATCACAACGCCATTCACGAATTGGCCCTTTTGGATACCGTGAGCTGCGGCCAGAGAAGACAATGCTGGGCCCACCGCGATGCAGACCGGTCATCCGTTGCTCGCCATATTGACCATCGGGACGCGACTAATGCTAGGTGGGTCCGGCAATCTATGCGCCATCGACCAATGGGACAAAGGGTATCCAGAATTGGCGAAATTTTCAGGGTTGGAGCGGGCGAGGACCGTCGGCGCGGCAACCCCCCACAAGTGTTCTGCAGGTCGGACCTATAGGCGTTTGAAACGGCCCTCAACGAGTGGCCCAAAGGCCATTGTTGGATACTGGATTATTGGATACTGTAAGTAACCTGTAGGCCAACAGATACCTCGACTTCCTGCTCGGCGTCGGTGGGCACGAGGTTGCCGAAAGGATCTAAATTCGACCCGCCGCAGGTTTCGGCGCCGAACCCCGCCTGGACGTAGGGCGAAAAAGTCAATGGGTACTCTAACGCGGCGGTGACGCTCCCGAGAACGACATCTAAAGCATCCGCCAAATCGGCCGCAGCTTTTTCGACGCTCGGTATCGCTTGCCGACGAGCCAAAGCAAGGGCCCGGTCGCAATTCTCCTCAGACAATGTATAGCGGATCCCGTGGGTTTCGGACCGCCGGATCACTTCCTCCACAGCCTCAACTACTTGAGTGGCTTTTTCGAGCAACTCCTCCAACTCCAATTCCACCGAAATTTCGGATGGCCCGTATCTTCCTAGATTACCGAACTCGATAGCGCTTTCTTCTACCCCAATATCAGCCAGTTTTTCCACGATGTCTTTTCGGTCCTCACTGGTGACCTGCTCGGGCCCGGAAGAGCTGTAAATCCGTTCTGGAACAATAATCACATAAGCCTCATCGGCGGCCACCGTAACCGACCCGACCGCCGACACCGTCAGTCCTCCCGTACCGCCTACGTTCTGAAGCGTAGGGGACAAATTGAAACTGCCTACGCTCCCCCAGGAGGAAGCGGCGGTTGAAGTTGAAGACGATGACCGAGAGGAGATCACTCTCAGATTTCCGTCCTCCGGCTCCGAATCCTCAACCGCCGGTGCAGACGCGGCGGGGGAAGGCGTCACCGGGACCGGCGTTGCAAGGGCCGGCGCCGCAAGGGCTGGGGTCTCCCTTGGCGGAATGGTGGGAGCAGGGGCTTCGGTGGGGGCGGGGGCTTCGATGGGAGCAGGGGCTTCGGTGGGGGCGGGGGCTTCGATGGGAGCAGGGGCTTCGGTGGGGGCAGGGGCTTCGGTGGTAGGGTTCGAGACGGTCGGTTCGACCGGCAGCGGCGCGTTGGTTTCTTGGCCGCACGCAATGGACACGGTAGCAACAACGAACAAGAGGATTCCAATCAATCTCATTCGGTAGGAGCAGTTCATAGCATCCCCGTTTGTATACCTGTACTGACAGGGTTTAAGATACCACTATAGGCGCCTATTCTGGCTCTCAATTATACGCTAGAGGGTCCGTCCAAATCGACAAATGGGTTAATTCCAACGGCGGACAACTAGTGCGTCCGCGTCTTAACGAAGCAGGATGTTGAGGAAGTAGCCGGCCCGCCAACCGTCGTGAATACGTTTGCCTTGGATGCTGGTGTTGAGGCATCTCGAGTTTATAAGCTGGTTGTGGGATATCTATCAATGGGTGACCAATCTTTGGAGTGGCTGTAATTATGGGTTTCGTTCACGTAAACGTCGGCCTGTCAAATCCGTCGGAACCAGACCGGACCGAAGAAATCCGTGTCTTGGTTGATACCGGCGCCACGCTTAGCGTTTTTCCGGCGAACTTGCTAGAAGGGCTGGGAATACAGAGGATCGGCCAGCGGAGGTTCCGCGGCTTCGGCGGAGTAGTGGCCCGCGAGGTGGGCGCCGTCACTATTCACTACGGCGGCGAGGTCGCAGGCACGACCGCAGTGTTCGGGGCTGACGACGATCCGGTCGTCATGGGGGTCACGGCCCTGGAGACACTGGGATTCAACGTTGATCCCGCCAACGGCAAACTGCATCGGGTAGACCTGCTGATTTGATGCCGGAAGGGTTAACCCAGATCCACCATCTAGCCAAAAGAACCACCTCGTTGGAGCCGGCTGGGAAGCCGGCTATGATGGTAAGTGGTCAAACAAAGCCATCACCAACGAGGTGCAGTTATTATGCCCCAGGGAGCATTGCCTTTCCAATACGTCCAGGAGAAGGGTACGGCGGGGATGACCGCTCTCGCCGGTCTGGGGGCGTACCTGTATCTTTGGCAGGTTGCCGGTTTGCCCCAGTCGGTCCGCCGGCACCTGGGCGTCGAAGGAGCCCAGGGCTGGACCGATGAGCAAGTGGTCACCTCTCTGGCGCTGTTGAACTTGGCCGGCGGTGAATGCGTGGAGGACCTGCGCCTGTTGGAGAAGGACGATGGCTTGGGCCGGGTGTTGCGGCTGGCGGAGACTCACGGGATGGGCCGGCGGGAGCGCCGGAGGCTGCTGGGGAGGTGGCGCAAGGAGCGCCGCCGCAGTGTGCCCTCGGCCTCGGCGGTGTTCCGGTATCTGAACAGATTCCACGACGAGGAAGAGGAGAGCAGGAGGCAGGCCCACACCGCGTTCATACCGGCGCCCACCGCCGGACTTCTGGGTCTGCGCCGGGTCAACGCCGACCTGATTGGCTTCGTCCAAGGCCAGACCCGGCATGAGCGGGCGACCCTGATCGAGACCCACAAGGAGCAGGCCCTCTACTGCTACAAGAAGTACAAGGCGTACCAGCCGCTGACGACCTACTGGTCCGAAGCCGGCTTGGTCTTGCACTCGGAGTTTCGGGACGGGAACGTGCCGGCGGGCCACCAGCAACTGCGGGTGCTCAGGGAGTCGTTGGAGCACCTGCCTTCGGGGGTGGAGCGGGTTCTGGTGCGCTCGGACACGGCGGGCTACCAGCAGGAGTTCTTGCGCTACTGCGCTGAGGGCAAAGACCGACGCTTCGGGGTGATTGAGTTCGCGGTGGGGGTGGACGTGACCCCGGAGTTCAAGGCTGCGGTGGCCCAGGCGGGTGAGGAGGAGTGGCGGGAGTTGTACCGGGAAGCGGACGGACGCCCGGTGCCCACGGGCCAGCAATACGCGGAAGTGAACTTCGTGCCCAACTGGATAGGACACTCCAAGAACAGCCCGGAGTACCGGTTCATCGCCATCCGGGAGCCGTTGCGGAACCCGCCCCTGCCGGGGCTGGCCAGCCAGTTGGAACTGCCCTCCATCATGGAGATGGGGGAGGGTGGGTGGTTCAAGGTCTTTGGGGTGGTGACCAACCGGGACATTGACCCGGAGGAGTTGGTCTGGTGGTCCAGACAGCGGTGCGGGAAAGGGGGAGGCGGCGCACTCCGTGCTGAAGGAAGACCTGGCGGGCGGGCGGCTGCCCTCGGGACTGTTCGGAGCCAACGCCGCTTGGTGGGCGATAACGGTGCTGGCCTTCAACCTGAACTCGGCGATGAAGCAGTTGGCCTTGGGTCAAGAGTGGGTGAGCCGAAGGCTGAAGGCGGTGCGCTTCGGGGTCATCAATCTTCCGGGACGGGTGGTCCGGCACGCCCGGACCCTGTTGATCAATCTGGGCCAGGGCCATCCCTCATACCCGGTGTTGGTGGCGGCCCGACGGAGCATCCTCGCCTTGGCCCACGGGCCACCGGGCGTCTGAGCCGGACCTGACAGCCCAAAAGCCGCCAAAACCGGGCCCAGCCGGGCACCGCAGCTGGACTGTGCCCTGCGCTAGCCGGAATTGCCTGGTCCCAACGCCCTTGCCTCGGGAAACAACCCTCAGGCCGCTATACCCACTCTCTGGACCCCTCCACAATGCCTCCCATCAATCAAACTCCGCACCGCCGAACCCCCCACACTATTTAGATGGTGGATTTGGGGTTAATTCGAATCGTTGACAACCCACATTGTTGCTGATAGTATCCGGCTAATACAAATTACGAATTCCGCGACGAATGGGAGTAGTAGGGGCACCCTGTCCTAGAGAGCCGGAGAACGGTGGAATTCCGGTGGCAGCAGGGCCCCGAACTCGCCCGGGAGCGGCCCGACTGAACTGACAGTAGGCGCGGGCGGTTGACCCCGATAGAGGTCTTTGAGCAGTCCCGATCTAATCGGGAAAGAAGGGTGGTACCGCGGGCGCCACACCCGTCCCTTCATTTAGGGATGGGTGTTTTTTATTGGCCGAAACACGGTCGATTCGCCAACGGGTATCAAGGCAGGGAACATGAAGCTAAACGGCGCCGAAATCGTCTGCGAAAGCCTGCTCCAAGAAGGAGTGGACGTCCTCTTCGGGTTGCCCGGCGGGGCGGTGCTCCCGCTGTACTGGGCATTGTCCAAGTACCCCCAATTGCGCCACGTCTTGGTGCGTCACGAGCAGGCCGCCGCGATGGCCGCCGACGGCTACGCTAGGGCCACCGGCAAGGTGGGCGTATGCACCGCCACCTCCGGCCCCGGCGCCACCAACCTGGTGACCGGCATTGCCACGGCCCAGATGGACTCAATCCCCATTGTGGCCATCACCGGACAGGTGCCCCGGGCCGCCATCGGCACCGACGCTTTTCAAGAGACCGACGTCACCGGCATCACCTTGCCCATCACTAAGCACAACTTCCTGGTGATGGAAGTGACCGACGTCGCTCCCGCGATCAAAGAGGCGTTCCACATCGCCCGCACCGGACGCCCCGGTCCGGTGTTGGTGGACATCCCCAAAGACGTGCTCCTCGACCTGAGAACCGAGTTCGTCTGGCCCGATAAGCCCAACCTGCCGGGGTACAACCCTCCCGGAGACGCCCCGATGGAACAGGTGGCCAAGGCCGCCGAACTCATCAACCGGGCCGAGCGGCCCGTGATCCTGGCTGGCCACGGCGTTTTGATTTCCCACGCCTACGACCTGCTCATCGACCTTGCGGAAAAGGCCCAAATTCCGGTTATTACCACCCTGTTGGGCATCAGTTCTATGCCCACCGACCATGAGCTCAACCTGGGTATGCCGGGGATGCACGGCATGGCCTACAACAACTTGGCCATAGACCAAGCCGACCTGCTGATCGCCTTGGGGATGCGCTTCGACGACCGGGTTACCGGCCGGTTGCGGGACTTTGCTCCCAACGCCAAGGTGGTGCACGTGGAGGTAGATGCCTCGGAGGTGGACAAGAACGTCAAGGCCACCGCTCCCGTGGTGGGTGACCTGAAGCACGTGCTGCGGCAGCTTCTGCCCTTGGTGGAGCCCAACGTTCACATAGACTGGCACCGCCACTTGGACAACCTGAAGGCGCAGCACCCCTCGCTTTACATCAGGGACTCCGAGGAACTCCTGCCTCAATTCGTGTTGCAACGGCTCTCAGAGGTCGCCGGGGGTGACTGCATCGTTGTCACCGGGGTGGGCCAACACCAGATGTGGGCCGCCCAGCACTGCCGTTTCAACCGTCCCAATACCCTGATCACGTCCGGGGGACTGGGCACCATGGGATTCGAGGTCCCCGCAGCCTTGGGCGCCAAGTTGGGGCGTCCCGACATGACCGTGTGGTCGGTGGCCGGGGACGGGGGGTTCCAGATGACCATGTGCGACCTAGCGACCGCGGTCGAAAACAACGCCGACGTCAAGTTCGCTATCCTCAACAATCAAAGCCTGGGCTTGGTAAAGCAACTGCAGGACCTGTTCTACGAGCAGGACTACTTCGCCGTGGACTACTCCGGCAATCCCGACTTCGTAAAGCTGGCCGCGGCCTACGGGATCACCGGCATACGGGTTACCAAAAAGGAAGAGGTCGCCGACGCGGTGCACCAAGCGATGGAGACCAGCGGACCCGTAATCGTCGATTTCGTGGTCAAGGCCGACGAAAACGTGTACCCAATGATACCGGCCGGGCAATCGGTTCAAGAGATGCTGGAAGAGGAACCGGCGAGTGAGGGTTTGTCCTGACATGATCCGCAATGATCAAGAACAGCACACCATTATCGCCTTGGTGGAAGACAAGCCCGGCGTCCTGACCCGGGTGGCCAGTATGTTCCGCCGCCGCGGCTTCAACATCGCCAGCCTAGCGGTGGGAGAAAGCGAAAATCCCGGCCTCTCCCGCATGACCTTCGTGGTCAACGGCGACGATTACACCGTGAGCCAAGTGACCAAGCAACTGGACAAGCTGATCGACGTGATCCAGGTCTCGGACATCACCGACCGCGGTTTCTTGGCCAGGGAGCTGGCGTTGATCAAGGTGGCCACCTCCCATTCGACCCGAGGCGAGATCATCCAGATCTCAAACCTGTTCCGTGCCAACATCGTGGACGTCGGTCCCGCGTCGATGGTCATCGAGATAACCACCGGAGACGCCAAAATCAACGCCCTGCAACAGCTCCTCGAACCCTTCGGCATATTGGAGATGTTGCGCACGGGACTGGTGGCAATGGTCCGGGGCCGGGAAACGGGCTTGGAAACCGACGATGAGCCGCTGGCGCTAAGCGCCAACGGCAGCGGGAGGCTGGCGGAAAGAGGCTCAGTGTAGCCGCGCCGCCGCCGGCTGCAAACGGTTGAAATTTAGCGGTTGATATCTAGAAGGATAGGTGGGAATCAAATGGTAAACGTCTACTACGACCAGGACGCCGACTTGGCCCACATCGCAGACAAGACGATCGGCATCATCGGCTACGGCAGCCAAGGCCACGCCCACGCCCTGAACCTCAAGGACAACGGCCAGAACGTCATGGTAGGCCTCTACCCTGAAAGCCGCAGCCGGGAAACCGCCGAGGCCGCCGGCCTGCGGGTGGCCGACGTTCCCGAAGTGGCCGCCGCCGCCGACGTGATCATGATGGTGATCCCGGACCACGTCCAAGGCCGGATCTACCGGGAGGAAATCGAGCCGAACCTCAAGCCGGGCAGCGCCTTCATGGTGGCCCACGGCTTCAGCATCCATTACCGGGAAATCGTGCTGCCGGACAACATGGACGTGATGATGGTCGCGCCCAAGGCCCCCGGCCACCGGATGCGCGAGTTGTTCGTCGAGGGAGTAGGCGTACCCAGCCTGCTGGCGGTACACCAAGACGCCACCGGCGCCGCCAAGGACATCGGCTTGGCCTACGCCAAGGGCATCGGCTGCACTGGCGCCGGGGTGCTGGAAACCACCATCAAGGACGAGACCGAAAGCGACCTGTTCGGCGAGCAGAGCATCCTCTGCGGCGGTGTCACCGCCTTGGTCAACGCAGCCTTCGAGACCCTGGTGGAGGCGGGATACCCCCAGGAAATCGCCTACTTCGAGTGCCTGCACGAACTGAAGATGATCGTAGACCTGATGTATCAGGGCGGACACAACTACATGCACTTCTCGGTAAGCGACACCGCCGAATACGGCTCGCTGAGCCGCCGGGACCGCATCATCGACGAGCACGTCCGCGAGAACATGCGCACCGTCTTGAAAGAGATCCAAGACGGGACCTTCGCCCGCGAGTGGATCGCCGAGAACGACGAGGGCCGCCCTCGGTTCAACCCGATGCGGGAAGCCGCCCGGACCGCGCCCATTGAAGGCATCGGCAAGGAACTGCGGGCCATGATGCCCTGGATGGACCCCAAATAATCATCTAAATTTCCCTTTCCCAGCGGGAAAGGGCTGAGGCGAGGCTGAAAATCTTATGCAGCAGGAGACGTTGAGTGTAGTCCGCCGTCGCGCGCTGGTCCTGGCCGGGCTGGGTGTGGCGGACTACGTGACCCTGGCAGCCCTTTCTGAGCACAACGGCTAACGGCGCCCCCAACAGCAATTAACGGAAAGGGAAAGGCCCCCGGCGCCCTCTCCTCCGGGAGGGGCATAGGGCGAGGCCAAACGGAGAAAGAAGAAATGGCTAACGAAAGAGTATTGTTCTTGGACACCACCCTCCGCGACGGAGAGCAATCGGCGGGCATCGGCATGACCGGCACGGAAAAGATGGAGATTGCCCGGCAACTGCAACGGATGCAGGTCGATATAATCGAGGCCGGTTTCGCCGCCAGTTCCCCCGGAGACTTCGAGGCGGTTTCCAACATCGCCCGGGAGGTCAAGGGTCCCATTATCGCCTCCTTGGCCCGCGCCCACCCCAATGACGTGGACCAAGCTTGGCGAGCGGTGGAACATTCGGAAAGGCCGCGCATTCACGTGTTCCTCTCGTCTTCCGAAATTCATCAAATGCACCAGCTTCGGAAGAACCGGGAAGAGGTCATGGAGATGGCCGTCAACATGGTGGAACGGGCCCGGGGCTACTGCCCGGATGTGGAGTTCTCCCCCATGGACGCCACCCGCACCAACCCGGAATACCTCTATCAAATGCTGGAAGAGGTCATCAAGGCCGGCGCCACGACCATCAACATCGCCGACACCGTCGGCTACGCAATTCCGTCGGCCACCGGCTTCGCCCGGCTGCTGAACGACATTCAGGCGAACGTAAAGGGCATCAAAGACGTGATCCTGAGCGTCCACTGCCACAACGACCTGGGGCTAGCGGTTGCTAACAGCCTCACCGCCGTCGAGGTTGGCGCCCGCCAGGTGGAGGGCTGCGTCAACGGCATCGGCGAACGGGCCGGCAACGCTTCCCTGGAAGAGATCATCATGGCCATGGACACCCGGCGCGACCACTTCGGGCTGGACATCGGCATCGACACCACCCAGATTTACCCATCCAGCCGCATGGTCAGCCGCATCACTGGGATGTCGGTGCAGGCCAACAAGGCCGTGGTGGGTGAGAACGCCTTCCGCCACGCCTCGGGCATCCACCAAGACGGGGTGCTGAAGGACCGTTCGACCTACGAGGTAATGCAGCCTGAACGGGTGGGCGTGCCTGGCAACAGCTTGGTTTTGGGTAAGCTCAGCGGCAGGGCCGGTCTGCAAGCCCGGCTGGAAGCCCTGGGTTTCCAGCTCTCCCGAGACGACATCTCCCGCGTCTTCCAGTCGTTCAAAGAGCTCGCCGACAAGAAGCGCGAGGTAACCGACCGCGACCTTGAAATCCTGATGGACGAGGAACAGCGGGAGGCCAGCGAGCCAATAAGCTACACCCTGGACCACGTGCAGTTCAACGGCGGCGACCACGACATTCCCACCGCCACGGTGCGGTTGTCAGGTCCAGACGGCGAGAGCATCACCGACGCCTCCACCGGGAACGGCCCGGTAAACGCCATCTGCAACGCCATCGACCGCGCCATCGGCGTCAATAATAAGATGGTGGATTTCAACGTGCAGGCGGCGACCGAGGGCCGCGATTCCATAGGCACGGTGACGATCCGTATCGAGCGAGACGGCAAGACCTACACCGGCCGGGGCGCCGACACCGACATCGTGGTGGCCAGCGCCAAGGCCTACCTGAGCGCCGTCAACCGGCAGCTAGCCTCCGACGAATCGTCCAACGTGCCAGCGCTGGGCAGCACACCGGACTAACGCGGCAACGTTTCCGACACGAACCGGGCACAAGAGTCTCCCCGGATTTCGGTAAGAAACTAAAACCCGCAAAACATAGCTTGCAAAGAAAGGCCCCTCCCGGTGGATTGGGACTAACGAACACCAGCCGCCAGGAGGGGCTTTTCTATGGCCAGGGACTTAGAGGGGACGACAGCGAGCCCAAATGGTGGGAGTTGGGCCACTGGCATTTTGGTTCCGCCGGGCCAATGGCTGGACGCCCAGATCGACCAGCGTCTTGGCCATACCGGTGCACCGCCCCCAACTGGACCAAGACTGCCGCGACAACCGTCGCCACAGAAAAGGAAAACGGCACCGCCAAGCCGCGATACCGTTTTCGAGAGTCCGGGTCGATTAAAGTTACTGTGGGTTACCTATCCTCTTCCATTGACCTTCGCCGGGCCAACATCCGGGATTACTCATGTCTTATTTGCGGAGGGCTTCGTGCCTAGCCTCGGTTGGCGGCCACTCCGTCGGGGACCAGTTCGGCGTCCCACGGTCCCGGGAAGTTGCCTTGGGGGCGGTCGCCGCCCATGAAAATGTTCTCTTCGCGGTGCCACTGGTCCCGCGGCGTCTCGTAATAGACCTCGATACCATTCCCATCGGGGTCCTGCAGATAAACGCCCAAGGAAAGACCGTGGTCCGAAATCCGCTTGATGGGAATGTCCTTGGCCTTCAGATTGTTGTAGAAGTCCTTCAGATCGTCCAGGCTGCCCATTCGCCAAGCCATGTGGTTCAGGCCAACCTGGCCGCCCCGGGGGCCCTCGGCGTTTTCGCCTACTTCCATAAGGGCGACCTCATGGGACTCGTCCAAGTTGGCTGACATGAAGGCGGCGCGGCCGGCTTGGAAGTCGTAGGTGTGGAGTCCCAGCACGTCCTCGTACCATTGCCGGGAAGCTTCAGCATTCCGGACGTAAATGTTCACATGACCCAGGTAACTTGGAGTGTAACCCATCGCTCTCCTCCAAAAAATACGTTGCCTTACGTCGCCAAAGCTACCACAACCGGAGCAATAGACGCAAGCAACCAGACGAGAACCGGACTTCCCGGACCGGGCGTTGCGCAACCGGAAGGGACGACCCCAATGGTACAATAGAAGTCTCCGCAAGCCGCTCCGCTCGCGCTCAAGGCGGGCGGCGGCGGGTTCAACGGGCCGTTAGCTCAGTTAGGCAGAGCACCGGACTTTTAATCCGGGTGTCGTGGGTTCGATCCCCACACGGCCCACCATACTTGACGGTAGACAGTACCGGCCCGTGAAGGGCCACCTCCTCGGCGACCCTTCCAGGTATCCGGCTGTCCTCGGGCATGGGGATTGAATACCGCACCACGGCGTTGCCGGGCCTCACCACGATCTCCTTCACGAATGACTCGATGAAGGCCCTGCGCTCGGTAAGCTCGCTCTCGTTCAGGAACTCGCTCATGTCCTCGGCGTAGGCTGTGATGGTCTTCACGTCGTCCAGCACCACCCGCCGCTGGGACAGCAGCGCCCTGGCTCCCTCCGCCGTGGCCTCCAATCGCTCCTGACGCTCCCTGTGGTCCCTGATACGGGGCTTGAAATCGTTGATGTCCATGTCGGTGGTCTCCACCAGGTTGTAGAGTCGCTCCAGCCTCCGCCGCACGTCGGACAGCTCCGCTTCCACCGTCTCCAGCTTCACCCGCTGTTCTTTCGCCACCCCGTCCATCTCCTCATCCACCAGCTTGACCAGCTCCCTGATGTTGCCCTCGGTGAGGATGTTGGCGCGAATCTTCTCGATCACCATCTCCTCGAAGCGGCGGGCGTTGAGCCGGGGAGCGTCGCAAGCCCCGCTGCCCCGCTTCATCAGGGACTGGCAGACGTAGTAGGAGAACTGCCCGCTCTTGGAGTCCTGGCCCGACAGGGCGCGGTTGCACCTGTGGCACCTGACCAGCCCGCTGAGCAGGTAGGAACTGCCCACCCGGCGGGGGTGGGCCTTCCTGGGGGCGCGGGAGCGCATCTGCCGGTTGACCTTGCGGAACTGGGTCTTGGAGACGATGGCGGGGAAAGCCTTCTCCACCCGCACCGGCTCGGCCTTGTCCTTGGCTTTGGTCCCCCAGACCAACGTGCCGGTGTAGGTCTCATTGCGCAGGATGATGTGAACGCCGTTCTTGGACCAGAGCTTGCCGGTGGGGTTGGCGATGCCCTCGTCGTTGAGGGTGCGGCAGATGTCCAGGATGCCCTTGCCCGCCTCGGCCAGGCAGAAGATGCGCTTCACGACGGGAGAGGTTTCCGGGTCCGGCTCCAAAGTCGGGCGCTTCCTGGCCCCGTCCTGGACCATCAGCTTGCGGTATCCGTAGGGCACGCGGCTGGTGACCCAGAAGCCGCGGGAGGCCGCCTCGCGCATCCCCCGCGTAACCTCCTGGGCTAAATTTTCCGAGTAGAACTCGTCCACGCTCTCGATGATGGCCTCCATCAGCTTGCCGGTGGGGGTGTCGTCGGCGTGCTCGGTGATGGAGACCACCCGGACCCCCTTGCGGCGGAGCAGGGACTTGAAGGCCACGGCGTGCTCGCGCTTGCGGGTGAACCTGGAGAATTTCCAGACGAGAATCTCCTTGAAGGGAGAATCGGGCCGGCTGGCGGCGTCGATCATCTTGCGGAACTCGGGCCGGTCGGCGATGCGGCCGCTCTCGGCCTCGTCTACGTACTCGCGGGCCACGACGTAGCCGTTCTTCGCGGCGTAGTCCCGCAGCGCCCGAAGCTGAGCGGAGACGGAGAGGTCCACGTCTTGCCTATCGCTGGACACCCGGGCGTATAGGGCCGCCGGGGTGATAGTTGCTATCTGGTTCATATTGATTCCTCCTTTTTTCTGTGGCTTGTTCCAAGAGAATGCCGCCGCTAGTTGTCGACAACTGGCGGCGGCATATTTTTTTGCCTTTCGGATTCGGCGACGGGTACCACCTGGAGTTGGAAGCCCAGGGCGCGGGTGACCTTGAGGACGGTGTTGAACTCGGGGCTGGCCCCGGCCCGCATGGACTTGTACAGGCTCTTCTCACCCAGGCCGGTCTCCCGGGCCACTCTCCGCATCCGGTGGGCGCGGGCCATCCGGCCCAGGGCGCCCATGATGCCTTCCAGGTCGCCCGCCGCCAGGGCGGCGTTCAGGGCAGCCGTGAACTCGTCCGATATGGGCGGGTAATCCGCCTGGTGTTCCGTGCTGCCCATCGTCGCGGCCTCCCGTTGGTGGTGTTCACCCGTTCCGTGCTATAGTATCTCTCAGGATACCGTAGCGCAACCCCCAAGCGTCAGTCGGAGCCGGTCTGTTCCGCCTGCTTGCGCAGGTGGGCGCGCACTATGACCTTGGCCAGGATGCGCAGCCCCTTCTGCATCCTCTCCCGCTGTTTCGGGGTGTACTCCGGCGACGCCCGCTCCGGCGAAGTCCCCCTGTTGGAAGACTTCCTGCCTTGGCTGGACGGTTTCCGGGCGTCCTTCGCGGTCCGCGCCGGTCTGTTGTTCTTGTTGGCTTCTTTCATATCTCCTGGTTGCGGCGGCCTGCCGGCAGGCCGTCGTCTTCTCGTTTTTGTTGGGGTTGGGCCGCCGGCGCGGGCGGTCGGGACGGGCGCCGGCGGCGATTGGATTTGGGTCTAGCTGTCTTCCGCCTGCTCCATCTCCCAGAAGGTCAGCCGGAAGCTCTCACCCGAGAGGATTTCCAGGCCGCCGGGGATTCTCATGGCGAAGCGGACCAGGGCCATCAGGGGTCCCCCGGAGGGCTCCACGCTCTTCCTGAGCCAGCGGCGCAGCTGCTTGCGGTCCACGCCGATGGCCAGGGCGAAGGCGGTCCAGGTCAGGCCGCTGGCCTCCTTCAACCGGGTCAGCCGCTCCGGAAAGTCCTCGGGGAACACGCCGGTCTCCAGGGGCAGCACCCGGCCGTTGATGGTGATCCGGCCCGAGGTCCCGTCGAAGCGGGGCTCGTGGTTGTCATTCGTCATCGGTTACCTCCAATCTGAAAAGCTGGTGAAAGTCGTCTACGCCGAGGGCCTTGAGCATCCTTCTGCGGATGCGTCCCGAGGGCGCGCGCCCTTCGTTGACCAGCATGGAGACGTAGGCGGGGCTGACCCCGATCTCCCTGGCGAGCCAGTTCTGGGAGCGGCCCAGCAGGGCCAGGCGCTTCCAGAGGGCCGCCGTGTCGAGCCGGACGACGCTCCGTCCCCGGCGCCCCCGGGGTCCTCGTTCGCGGTTGATATGTTGCGAGCACATGGCCTTTCATCTCCTATAGGAAGGGGAACGGGGTACGACGAATTGCCCCCTTCCCTCCGTGGTTGTATGGATGTCTTATTGCGCGGGCGGCAACCGGGCGGGTTCCCAGTCGCCGGGTGTGAGCCAGGCCCTTCCCATCGGCCCCAAGGCGTCGATGGCCTCGCGGTGGGACACCCACAGGGGAACTCTCACTCCGGCCCGCGCCATCTCCCTCTCCGCCAGGGCCAGGAAGTGGGTGGCGGCGATGTCGCCGTCGAAGACCACCAGGACGGTGGGACGGATGCCGTGGTCGTCGGTGGGCCGGCGCGAGGCGTAGTAGCGCAGGTAGGGGGCCAGGCGCTGGGTCATGGTTGCGGGCCGCACGGCGCGGCGCTCCCACTCCAGGAAGAAGGCCCAGGCTGCCGGGCCACGGCGCAGGACGCCGAAGGCGTCGGGGTTGACCGACCGCAGGGCGCCCCGGTGGCGGAAGTGGCGGGAGGCCCGGTGGGGCGGGTCGAGCTGGGCCGTGTCCCACCCCAGGGCGCGGGACTGGCGGGCCAGGGCCGCCAGGAAGCCGTGGACGGCGGCGGTGTGCTCTATGTTTCTCAGGAGTTGCCTGCTCCTGCCGCCGGAGACGTTGCGCCAGTCCACCGGCCTGGCATGGTCAATGGGGTTAACGCTCCACCGCCTGCGGGCCACGCCCACCGAGGCCCGGTCCCTCCGGGCCAGGAGGGCCAGCCCCCGGTCGGTGAGGGCCAGGCGGCCACCGGCGGCGGGGATGCGGGCCACCAGCCCGAACCCTGCCAGGGGGTTCACCAGCCGGGAGATTCGGGTCTCCGAGACGCCAAGCAGGCCGGCCATATCGCGCTGCAACAGCCAGGGCCAGCCGGCCAGCAGGTCCAGGGCGCGCTTCTCCGCCGGTTTGAGCAGGGTGGGCAGCGCATGGGCGTCAGCGGCGAGGCTGACGGGGAGGGACGCCTGCGACGGCGGTCCCTCTTCGGGAGGGTCGCCGCCGGGCCGCAGCCGTTCCAGCGCGTAGCCCAGGTCCAGGCTGGCGTTGCCGGAGGCCGGACGCCAGACGGGGGCGTCGGCCCCGGCCAGGACGGCGTCGCGCTCCAGGGCCAGCAGCGCGTTGACCGGGGTGCGGGCCAGAACACCGCGGGCGTGCCTGAGCCTTACCCCGTCCGAGGCAAGGATGAGGACGGCTCCGGGCAGCGGCCCCTGGCCCAGCCGCCACAGGCGCTTGGCGAAGGCGGTGCGGTCGGCGGCGGCTCCCTGCCGCACCACGCCTAGGATCCTGCCGCCGGGCAGCAGCAGGGAGGCGTCCAGGGGCAGGGCCCGGTACAGCCGCAGGCCGATGGGGCCGGCGGCATTGGCGATGGCGGACGCCAGCCGGTAGACGGAGGCGATGGCGTCCAGCCGCTCCAGCAGGACGCGCCGCCATTGTTGAGACACGGCACGGCTGCGGAGCAGGCCGTCCACGGTCTCGCCGTTCACTTCGGCCAGCCTTCGCACCCCATCGGCGGTGAGGCAGTAGCGGCGGGCCGGGGGAGCGAGGTCCGCCGCGTGGGGAATGGATTCCACCAACCCGCCCTCCTCCAGCCGGTGGACGGCCTCGTAGACCGCGCCCCGGGACCCGCCGGAGATAGAGGCCATCTCCTGCCGGTCGAGGAAGGGCGCCTGCGCCAGCAACCCCAGCAGTTGGGTTTCCAGGGCGGCGGCACTCATCATTGGCCCTCCCCGGGCTGCTCCGCGCCGTTCCTTTCAGCCAGCAACCGGCGGTACTCGCTCACCTTCTTTTCGCCCTCGGCCTCCCCCTCCATCAGGCCGGCCAGGTCGCGGGCCGGCAGGGTGTAGCCGGTCGTGGCGGCGCGGATTCGCCCGGCAATCCCGGGGTCGCCGTCCTCCGGCTTCCTGACCATCATGGAGAAGGCGGGCATCCGCTCGGTGCCCACGGTGGCGCGCACGTAGCAGTGGTGCACGTCCAGGGATACGATGTCGTCCTCGCTCACCCGGTCCTTGCCCAGCTCCCACACCAACTGCCTGGCGTCGCTGCCCGCCACCTGGAACACCGCCAGGCAGCCCACGTTGGCCAGGATGGTGTCCCGCATGGTGGGCGAGAGATCGTCCAGCTTGGCCAGGCTCTGGGTCGCCAGGATGAAGCTGGCCCCGAACTTGCCCAGCTCGGACAACATGCTTTCGTAATCGACGCCGGGCATGGACTGCATCTCGTCCACCACCACCAGGGCGCCGCGACGTTGGGAGAAGGCCAGGCCGCCCTGCTCCCGGATCACCGAGTCCACCAGGTTGAGCAGGGAGGCGCCCACCAGGGCGGCCACGTCCCGGCCCACGGTTCCCTGGGAGGTGGAGACCAGCAGGATGCCGCCCTCCAGGATGGTCTCCCGCAGGTCGATGGTGGAGCGGGGCTGTCCCAGGATGGCCCGCGCCCGCTTGGAGGAGGCGTAGTAGGAGAGGCGAGTCTGCACCGGGGCCAGGGCCTCGGCCCGGTACTGGCGGTGCCAGCCGCCGAAGTCCCGAGCCCACCATTCCAGGATGTAGGGGTCCGAGACCTTCGCCAGCACCGAGTTGCGGAAGGGGTCGTTGGACAATAGCCGCAGGCCGTCCAGGATGGTGTGCTGTTGGTCCGCCTCCATCTGTTCGTTGGCCTCGTGGAGGGTCTTGACCGTCTGCTCCAGGATGGACTGCATCCTCGGACCCCACTGCTCCCACAGGCCACGGGCCACGCGGACCACCGAGTCGGCGGTGCGGTCCCTATCGGCGAAGACGCGGGTGTCCAGCAGGTTGATGCCGGGGGAACGGGACTCGTCGGCCAGGTCGATGAGCCTTACCCGGTCCACCAGGGACTCGGGGACCTGTTCCAGGATTCCGGCCACCAGGTCGGCGTGGGGGTCCACGACGACGATGGCGTCTCTGTCCCTTCCCGCCGCCTTCTCCTGGAGCTTGTGGGTGACGACGTGGTGCATCAGGGTGGACTTGCCCATGCGGGTGCGGGCCACGTAGAGGTGGTGGCGGCGCAGCAGGTCCTCGGGGAACCGGATGGGCTGGCTCGTTCCCGCCGTGGTGTCGCCCACCAGCGCCCCGCCGCTGACGCTGCGGGCCGGGGGCAGCAGCGCCCGCGAGCCGGAGCGTTCCACCAGGGGCGTCTCGTCACGCTCGCCGGGCGGGTGCCACAGGGCGGCCACCTCCCGGACGCCCAGGACGCTGCGTTTTCCGAACAGCCCCGGACCGGCGGGGTGCAGATCGGCCAGGGGGACCACCGGCCCGATGTCGCTGACCCGGAACCTGGCCCCGGCGGGGTGGTCGTAGTGGCGGTAGGCGGCGGCCACCGGCTCCAGGATTTCCCCGGCCCGCTGTACACCGGCGCTTTCGGGCAGCACGGCGACGACCTGTAGCTCGGCGTCGAAGGCGACGCGGCCCACCTTCTCTTTGATCAGCAGGGGGTCGTAGACCCTGCTGCGGGCCTGCTTCCAGCGCCACCAGCCCCAGCCCGCCACGGTCAGCCCCAGGACAGCGCCGGCGCCCAGCAGCGTTGCCTTGAGGTATTCCCCGTCCTGCACCCACAGGTAGCCCTTGAGGGCGGCCAGCGCTCCGGCGCCCAGGACGGCCATGGTGACCCCGTCCAACTGAAGAGGCTTGGTCTGGTAGGTGTAGGAAGGGTCGGGCCGCTGCTGGCCTGGGTTTTTGAAAGCCTTCTGCTGGTGGGCCTGGGACCAGTCGGGTCCCAGGGAGCGCAGCAGCAGGCGGGACAGCACCCGCTCGCCGGGGCGCAGGGCGGACAGGGAGCCGATGACCGCCAGCAGGGGATCGGAGCCGGGGTCCAGCAGGTCGTCGTCGCGGAAGGTGCGCAGCGGCACGTAGTCGGGGCCGCCGGAGCGCAGGGTCAGGCCCCAGGCCTGTTCCCCCACGTGGACGAAGATGGGGTCCTCGTCCACGGGCACCTGCCGGATGCGTGCCTGGGGGTAATGGGCCGAGAGCTGGCTGCGCACCACCCGGTCGTCCTGGCAGCGGGCCAGCAGGGTCACGCCTTCGGCGGTGCTCGCCAGTTCCAGGGAGAAGGGTTCGGGGACGGCGATGGACTGGAGCAGGTTCTCCACGCCCAAAAGGGTGCGCTCGCCGGTGCGCGGCGGCGTCACCGCCAGCAACACCGGGGGTTTCCTGGCCTGCTTCTCGCCGAACAGGATTTTCTTGACGTTGATATTCACGGTTGATACCTCGATTTACAGGATTGAGTACAACGGTTCAGTGCCTGGGGCCGGGCCGCCACTCGATCACCTCGGTCTCCTCGGGGGTGGCCTCGATGCGGATGGGAAAGCGGTTGCCACGGGCCAGCAGCAACCCGTCACCGCGAGGACACGAAAGCAGCCAGCGTTGCAGCTCCACCGGCAGGTCGAAGGCTTCGCCCACGGTGGAGATGGCGGCCGCGTCCTGCTGGAGCAAGAGCTTGAAGGCGGCGTTCTGGAGCAAGGCCCTGCCACTGTGGCCGGTGATGGTGCGGGAGGAGTCCTCGGAGAGGAGGTCCTGCACGTCCTGGGTGATGAACTGCAACCCCAGCCGGTGCTTGCGGGCGCGCTTGGCCATCGAGACCATGAAGGCCGCGCCCTCGGGGTGCTGCATGATGCTCCACACCTCGTCTACCACCAGCAGCCTAGGCCGGGGGTCCTGGGCGGCGGCGGCCCACACCGTTTCGGTGCAGACCATCGCAGCCGCCGGTCTGAGTTCCGGCTCCAGCAAATGCAGGTCGAAGACGGTGACCAGGGCCTCGTGGGTCAAGAGGTCGTCGCCCTCGTCGGAGAGCAGGTGGCGCAGGCTGCCGGTGGCGAAGGGGCGCAAAAGGTGGGCGATAGCCCGCCCCGAACTGGATTCGGGGTCGCCGCCGCCCTCCTGCTCCAGGTAGGCGTAGAAATCGCGGAAGCCGGTGCGCTCCCTTCGCACGGAGTAGTAGCCGGCCAGGGCGTGGTCCAGGGAGGAACGGCGCTCGGCGCTGAGCCGCTCCCCCACCATCACCTCGATGAGCCGGCGCAGGCTGCCGATGCGCTGGAGCAGTTCCTCGCTGTCGCCCCGGTCGATGACAAAGGGGTTCATGCCCTGGCCCGCGATTCCCGGCGACAGCACCCTGCCTCCAGCGGCGCGGGCCATGTCGGCATATTCGCCCTCGGGGTCAATCACGTAGGCCCGCACTCCACGGCACACCCCGCGCAGCACTCCCAGCTTGGTGGCGAAGGACTTGCCCGAACCGGAGCGGGCTAATACCGCCGTATTCGCGTTGAGGTGTGTGCCGTCGAAGGGGTCGTAGACGATGGGGGCGCAGGCCCGCAGGTCGATGCCGTAGAGGGTGCCGCTCCTGGTGTCCAGGTCCGGCGGCGAGAAGGGAAACAGCCGCGCCAATGACGACGTGTCCAGCGTCCGCCACACCGCCACTGCGTTCAGGGCCAGGGGCAAGGTGGACAGAAGGCCCTCGCGCTGGCGGAAGGCCAGGTTGTCCAGCTTGCCCAAAGTGGCGGCGAAGTGGGCGCGGGCCTTCTGGGTCAGGTCTTTCAACGTTTCCTGGTCGGCGGCGTGAAGGGTCACCGACAGGGAGGCGTGGAACAGCCTTTCCCGGCCCCGCTGCACCTCGTCCCGGAGACGGCTCACGTCCTCCAGGGCGATCTCCGCCTCGGGGGAGAGGCTCCGGCCCCGGTTCAGGGACAGGGACTGGGCCGACTCGAACCTGACCTTCTGCCACTCCAGGGTGCGGGCCGCCTGGTCCGAGGGGATTGCGTCAAGGTGGACGGAGAGGTCCATGGGCGCTCCGGCGGCCATCAGGCCTTGCAGGAAGCCCGGCGCCAATGACCTGGGCCACTTGCCCAGGTGCAGGGAACGGGTCAAATGGCCGCCGATCCGGATGTCCCGCCGGTTGACCTCGACCTCAAGCTCGGCGTCTTCGTCGCGCTCGTTGGGCGACCCGCCCAGCGCCGAGGCCAAGAGGAGGAGTCGCAGGGCTTGGCCGTTCAAAGGGAACACGCCCAGCCCGGCCCTTGCCAGCAGGCCGCGCAGTTCGTCCATCCGGGCGTGCTCGCACACGGCGTAGAAGCGCCGGTCCAGGATGCCCTCGCGGGATTCCAGACCGGTTAGCAGGCGTCCCAGGCTATCGGCGGCATCCTTCGTTTGTTGGGGAAGGTCGCTGGGCTGGGTCTCGGCAAGAGTGCTCCTCAGGGTCGCCAGGACCGGCGGGTGCTGGCGCACCAGCAGTTGGACCGGGAAGTCCAAGGCGTTGAGCGATCCGGCGAAGGCGCCGAGCTTGGGCTCGTCCAGCTCCAGCCCCATCACCTCCATCACCGCCAGCTTCACCCCGTCCAGCCGCACCGGGCCGTCGTCTTCCAGGTGGGACAGCATGAAGAACAGGGACAGGGGAGGCGGCAGCTTGGGTTCCGCCGCCCCGATCTGCTCAATGTCGTTTTGTTGATTGCTTTCGGAGTCGGCAGAGTTTTCACACCTGCCGCGTCCGGTCAGTTTCTTGATGTTGGGTAGCGTTGCTTTCATCGTTGAATCTCCTTTCCGGTCCTATGGGATGGGTAGGATCGGGCCGAGTCTGCTGTTCAATGCGAGGGCGATGGCCCTGGCCAGCAGCACCACCACCAACCCGACGATGGCCATGATCACGGCGTTGCGCGCTTTTCCACGGCCCGGCCCCTGGCCCTCGGCGCCCTCGGCCATCAGCACGAACCCGGCCCAGACGATGGCGAAGAGGCACAGGCCCACCCCGGCGTAGGCCATCCCTTCCAGCACCGCGTTGAAGGCGTCAAGCATCTGTTCCCGCTTGTCCTCCGGCGCGGCGGCCACGGAGGCCAGGGCCGCCAGGGCCGCCAGGGCCGCGCCGGAGGCGAGCAGGATGTTGGCAATGCGCCCTACCACGGCCAACTCCACCAGCTGGAGTCCCCCGCCGACGTCTGCTCCGCCCGGGGCGGCGGGGGAGTGGGCGGGGGAACGTGCAACGGTGTGTGGGGGTCGTCGGACCCCACGCCGGTCTCCAGCGGTATGCTCTCCGGCCTGGTGCGCGTGACCGGAGCGCGCTGGTTCTCCACGGCCCGCACGTGCTCCGGGTGGTGGGCGCGAATCGTGACCGTCCTGGACACCGAGTACTCCCCACAGGAAAGGCTCACCGTGCGGCGGTACACGTCGGTGCGGGCTGGGTGGTGGACGGTCTGCAACATGGGCGGCAGCGGGACGTTCAGCGTGGCCGTAAGGTCAGCCGTAATTTCCAGCTCGTGGACCGCCTTTTTGTTGGGCACGGCCAGCCGGAAACGGGTCTCACCGCCCTGGACAAAGGACGACGTGGTCCGGTGCGCTCCCGAGCCGACTCCCACCGTTCCCGCGATGCGGGTGACGGCGGCGTCCAAGAGCGCGGGCACCGTCTGGCTGAAGTGGCCGCCGTACACCGGCAGAGCAATCTCCTGGCGGGTGTCCGCGATGCACTCCGAGACGATGACGCCGGTGATGCTCCCCGGGGTCCACTCCAGGGAGGTGACCTCCAGGTCGCACAGCCCGCCGTCGGCCTGGGGCAGGGGGTAGGGAATCTGGCGGCTCTTCAGGGACACCGCCCCCGACCGGCCCAATGCGTCCACCCAGGAGAAGGTGAAGGACGGCGACGGGCCGTCCAGGGTCAGGTTGTAGCTTTTGGCTTCACCGGCCCCGAAGGTGGAGTTGGCCCCCATCTTCAGGGTCCTGCCCTGCCTGCCGCCGTAGACCCTGACCTTCAGGTCCAGGTCGTGGGCCGCCCGCAGGGTGACGGCGGCGGTGTCGCCGGAGACGGCCAGCCTCTCGATGAAGATGCGCCTTCCCGGTACCGGGTCGGGCGGCACGAAGTAGATCTCGTCCAGCCGCCAGCCCGGGTCCTCGTCGTCGGGGTCGTCGGCCAATGCCGTTGCCGGCAGCAGGACCACTGCCAGCAGCCCGGCCGCCGCCACCGCCAGGAGGGGCCGCCACGGTTTTTTGCCCCTGCCGCCCTCGGCCTGCGTGTTGGGGCGGTTTTCTCCGCCGTTCCGGTTGCGGCGCTTGCCGAACCAGCTGTGGGGCCGGAACGGCGCTCTCCCCTTCTTGCGGGCGGCCTTGACCGCCTTGCCCACGCCGGATGCCGCCTTCTTGGCCAACAGCCGCAGGGGGTCGGGCTTGGCCTCCACCGGCGCGGCAGGCTCATTTTTGGTCATTTCCAGCGGGGACCCGGCATAGCGCCTGGCCCCCAGGTTGAACTTGAGGAGGTCGGCGGCCACCAGCGGCAGACCCCGGCCTCCGATCTTGCCCACGGTCAGGGCGATGCCCACCACGCCGATCAGGGCGCCAACCGCCAGCCGCACCGCCATCGGGCCGAAGGGCAGGTAGTGGAAGGCTCCGTAAGACACGGCGCACACCGCCACCACCGCCACGATCTGGGGGAAGGTGAACCACAGCAGCACCTTGTCCTCGGCCTGCACGTGGGTGGGGACTTCATGCTCTCTCATTCCATCCCTCCTAACCGCTGCTGCTGGTGTCGGTGCCGGAGTTGGTGGGGTCGGGCACGGTGGGGTCCACCGGGTTGCCGACGACGGCGTTCATCACCAGCTCAACGACGCCATAAGCGACGAGGGCCAGCACGATTCCGGCCAGGGCGGTCATCATGGCCGCCTTGCCCCGCTCCATCTGGTTGGGCGCGCCGCTGGCGGTGAGGTACATGTAGGCGCCGTATATGAAGTAACCCACGCCGACGACGCCCACCAGCCCCAGCAGGATGCCCACCAGGTTCGATATGGTCTGTGTCAGGTCGTCCATAAAGTCTTTCTCCTTGTTGGTCTTTTTCTCGATTGCGCCTGTTTCGGGGTCAGTTCCCGGTCTGCTACTGGCACATGGCTCCACCTCCTGGGCGGCTGACGGCGCGAAACCTGTCCGCGCCGGTGGTTGTCGTCTCGGTGTTGGCTACGGCCCCTGGCTGCGGGGCGTCGGGCCGCTCTGGGCCGGGGCCGTGGAGCCCTGGGCCGCCGAGTTCACTGCTCCGGCGGCCGTGGTGGCGGCGGCTCTGGCCGCGCCGGTCGCCGCTGACGCGGCGGCGACTCCCGCCGGTCCTCCGCCGGCTCCACCGGCAATCAGCCCGATGGACCGGGCAGAGCGCATCATTGAGCCGGGCAGGGACATGCCGAAGTAGAGGGTGTGCAGCCAGGCGTCGAAGGTCCCGTGATGCCCCAGCATCGAGGGGACCCGCCCCGCCAGGTACATGAAGGCGATGGCCATCAGCAGCATCCACACCAGGTCCTGGGCCGCCTCGCCCCCGCCGATGTCGGCGAACTCTTCGAGAAAGGCGAAGGCCAGCGCGACGGCGATGAGCTGGATTGCCTGCTGGAACACCGCCGTCATGAACAACCTGAGCCAGTGCTTCCCCCAGCCGGCGGTGTGGGGCAGAATCCACAGCCCCAGCGCAATCGGCGCCAGGCAGAGCAGGATGTCGATCAAGGCCAGCCGCAGGATCATCTGCACCAGCAGGTAGAGGACGAAGAAGCCGAAGACCAGGTAGAGCAGGGCGATGAACACCGCCAGCCCGGTGTTGGCGGCCTGGACCGCCGTGAGCAGCGGGTCCAACGGAGCGCGCAACAGGTCGCCGGGGGTGACTTCCAACTCGGCGGCGATGAACTGGGACACGGCGTGGGCCACGTCGATGACCAGGGCGCACCACCACAGCGAAGACGCGGCGGCGGTGAGGCCCAGCACCAGCCGGGGCACCATCTCCCGCCAGCCCGACTGGTGATGCCCCAGGTGCTCCTGGACGATGAAGCTCAGCCCCATCCAGCCCAGGATCACCGCCAGGGCGCCGGAGGTGACCGCCCACACCACCAGCCAGGCGTCGCGGACGAAGGGATGCAGGTAGGTCAGGTCCGGAGGGGTTCCGGTGAGAATGTCTCCCATAGCTCTACCCCTCCCCGCACTCGGCGATTTCCGTTTGGGTGATTCCTTCCACCACGCCGCACAGGGTCCCGTGGACTCCCTGGATCACCCACTTGGCGGCGGCCCTGGCCCAGCGGTCCGGGTCCAGGGCGCCCAGCACCTTGTCCCACAACCCCTTGGGCTGGTGGACGGGCACCAGGGCGTGGAAGACGTGGTGGTCGCCGCCGCCGATGCGCGGCACGGCCAGCACCAGCAGGAAGGCCTGTTCGGGGTGAAGCTCGGGCTGCTCGTCCAGCGCCGGGTACTCGAAGGTGTACTCCCAGCCCTCGGAGAGCTGCTTCCCGCCGCCCTGCACCCGGTAGGTGTCGGTGATCCAGGCGCCGGTGTCCGGGTGGCGGATGGAGTAGTAGAGGACGTCGGTCCGGCGGCTGAAGACGGGGCGGGCCACGAATTCGCCCTCCTTCTTCCGTTCCACCATCTGCCGGTCGCGGTTGACCAGGGTGACGGCGTCGGTATCCGGGGGCGGGGACTGGGCCAGGGCCGCGCCGCTGGCGGGTATGGCAACGATGGCTGTAAGCAGCAGCGCCGCCGCCAGGAGAACCAGCCGCCGGACGGGCCGGGGTTCCGATTTCTGCGTCAATTCGTTCACCTCTCTGCGGTCTCGGCGACGGCGGGTTCGCCAGCGCCGCCAGAGAGTGTGAACAACCCAGGCCCCGTACATAACCGCCTGTAGGGGGGATCATATGATGGGTCCTACAGGCCCTTATGTTGGAGACCCCTTTCGTGATGTCATTGGGGTGTACAGGGAAATGACATCAGTTGCATTTTTGCAAGTCGGGTAATTTCGTAGCTGTTTCGTAGCTGAATTGGCGGGAAATCGGCCCCTACAGGAGGTGAACAGTTAACACTTTGACTTGCGGGTACGTTCCGGTCGCGAGTTGCATCGGCCGTAGCTGGCAGTGGCATTTTTGCAACTGGCCGGAGGGGTGGGTCAGTTGCATCTCCCCTGTTCAAAAGTTGCATATTTGCAAGTCGGCCGTCAGGAGGCGTGAGCCATGAGTAAGAAGGACCCGGCATTCGAAAAGAGCCGGAGCATCGAGGATTTGCAGCACCTGCGGCTGACGGTGCTGCTGGAGGAGCTGGTGCGGGACCAGGGGATCATGCGGGCGGCCGGGGAGTTGAACGTTGACCACCGGACGCTTACGGCGGGTCTGGAAACCGGCCGGCTGTCCCGGCGGCTGCGGGGCGCGCTGGAAAAGGCGCTGCTGGAGGGCGGCGGCTCACCGGCCCAGGAGCAGCGGGAGCGCAACGACGAGCTGGTGGGGCGGGTGGAAAGGCTGGAGGGGCAGGTGAATGAAATGGGGGAGGAGATGAGCCGGGGGCTGGCCGCCGTGCAGGACGAGGTGAAGGCGCTCAGGAACGAGCACGGCGATGCGGTACAGCGCGTTGAATCACGGCTGGTCAAGGTCGAGGGAAGCGGCGGGGACGCTGAGGAAGAGGGCGAGTCGGGCTGCGGCAGGATGCCGAACCGGGAGTCCGGTGGCGGCGCCCAGCCGAAACGGAGGACCAAGCTGCGGCGGGAGTTTCCCGAACTGGTCACCCTGGAACCCGCCGAGGACGATGAGGACGTGTTCGGCGACGCTTGGGCGCTGATCCGGGAATGGCGGGAGCTGAAGGAGACCCACCCCAGCCGGGGCAGGGGCCTGGCCTGGCTGCGGCGGCAGGAACGCCTCCTCCCGGTGGAGCTGGCGCTTTTGGAAGAGCACGGGCTGACCCTGCCGCCGGAGACGTATCCGCTGCGGGGCCTGGACCGGGGCGCCCAGGTCAACTGGCGGCACAAGGCGCTGTTTGACACGCAACAGGCCAGGAAAAAGCGGGAGATTCTGCACCGGGCGCGGCGGGTGCTGACCTTCGGACTCTGGTGGAAATAGGCGGCGCGGTAGCGGGCCGCCAGGGTGCCAGTTAACTTTATTGAACTTTATTGAAATAGACTGAACACTTTGGGCGTCCAGGCCCTCAAACCCTTCCATTCCGTCGGCTGGCGGGTCGATAATGACTGCGTTGTCAGGCTTTTCCAGCGTTTCCCGCCATAGAAACCTGGGGGTCCCTCCCTCGACCCGGGCTGGACGTTCAGTCGCCCTTGAGGGAGCGCTGCCGCTGCGGATTTGACGTAGCTCTCCGCAAGCAGCATGGGCCGGTGGTTGGAGTGTTCAAGTCCTTCTTCCTCGGTCCGGTCCGGCGGTTGGAGTGTTAAGCCCTTCTCCCGCTGGACACCGTTCGGCGGCCGGGGCTGATCCCTCCGGTCATTGGGCGACGGGGGCGGAGCGTTTGATCGCGCTTCGTTCTCACCCAGGCTGAGGCGTTCGTGGCTACTGCTCGCGGCGCCCCAGCCGGAACCCAACCCACCGGAGCGCACGGTGCGCTTCACCAGGAAACCCCATCCCAGGCGCGGAGTACCAACCCATCGGAGCGCACGGTGCGCTTCACCAGGAATCCCTATCCCAGGCACAGAACTCCCAAGCCAAGGCGCATCACCATTGAAAGGAGGTGGTAACCAGAAACAGCGCGGCATTCCCGGCATCCCTTACCCTTTGGACTGACTCTCCTGCGGAGCGGCTGATACGCTTCGCGGTCTCCACCCTGCGGTCGAGCGGACAGCAAGCTCTGGCCGCTTCCCCACACGGCTGCGGCACAGTTGCCAGACACAGGCAGCGGCGCCGCAGGTTTCACACGCTCCGGTCCGTCGGCAACGACAGCAGACCGGACGCTTACCGTTGCAACGCAGTTTCCGCCTGGCTGGTCGGTGACCACGTAGCCCGTTGACCGGACTGCGTTCCTCTCCCTTTCCCTCACCTAGCAGCTTCCCAGGAATTGCACCCTGGGCGAACTGCGCCTTTCATCAACCCCCAACCGGCGTTTCCATTTCCAGCGCCAGACCCTGGGCGAAGTGCGTCCGGCGTTGGCCCCTTGCGTGGCCTGCTGCACCAGACCCTGGCCGAACTGCGTCTTGCGCCAACCCCCCAAAACGGCGTTCTCCGTTGCGTGTCTCAGACCGTGGGCGGAGTGCGCTCTGCGATACCCAGGGCAGAGTGCGTCCGGCGCCGGGCGGTACGGCAACGTCATCCAATCTGCTTTGGAACGGTTGGAGGAACCAGTAGACCGGCAGGAACCCGAGGCCCGTCGCCCCTGCGGTGACGGGTCGGCAACCAAGGGCGGCCACGTGAGCCGCAGACCGACAACTGAATAACTGAAAATCCACAACTTGAAAACGAGCGGGGTCGTCCTCATTGCGAGGGCGGCCCCGCTTTCTGTGTTTCGGAGGAAGCGACATGACGGCAACTACCAACATCGATACCAAGGCAAACTTCGGCACCAACGGCGTCCCCACAGCGGTAGAACAGGGACAGAACCAGGGCAAGCCCGAGAGCGAACTCAGGGCTGCCGCCCGGCGGCACGGCCTCACCCTCAAGGAGCTGGCGGACCGGATGGGCGTCAGCTACGGCTACCTGTCCTCGGTGGCCAGCGGGCGCCGGCCCTGGACTCCCATGCTGCGGGAGAGGGCTATGGCAGTGCTGGGCGAGGTCCCCGGCCAGGGCGTCGTCTACCGGCAGGGCGGCCTCGTGGAAGGAGAGAGCACCTGCATCCGGGAGCGCGCCCGCGAGCTGGGCCTGACCCAGAAGGAACTGGCCCACCGGGTGGGGGTGTCCGTCGGCTACATGTCGGAGGTGGCAAGGGGCCGGAAGAACATGGGCCCGGAGGTCCAGGCGCGGGTCGAGAGGGCGCTGGGCGGCCCGGTGGAGATCGCTCCCGCCAGTTGCGCCAACCGGCACGATGGCCCAATCCAGGGGGAGAGCAGCTACATCCGGGAGCGGGCCCGGGAGCTGGGCTTCAGCCTGAGGGGCCTGGCGGAACACGTGGGGGTGAGTTACGGGTACATGGTCCAGGTGTCGCGGGGCCAGCGGAACATGAGCCCGGGGGTCCAGGCGCAGGTGGAGGCGGCCCTGGACGCTCCGGCCAGGATCGAACCCGCCCAGCCCCGCAGCGTTGACCCACGCGCCCTGTGGGACCGCATGGAAGCCCATGACCTCAGCCAGAACGAGACCGCCCGGTTGGCCGGAATCAGCTCCGGTCATCTCTCCCAGATCATGAACGGCCAGCGAAACCCGTCGGGGGAGATGCTGGCGAAGCTGCACGGGGTGCTGTTCCGGCCCTCGGCGGCGGAGCTGGTCGTCCCCGCCGAGGTCAAGGTGATGGCCTGGAAGAAGGGCGGGCGCAACGGCGTGGTGGTGCGCGGCGCCGGCGGGCCTGGGGCCGGTGGCAACCAGCCTGGCGGCGGCACCGTGCGCATCGGGGGCCGGGTGCCCTGGGGCGCCGAGGTGGAGTACGCCTACCGCGCCGGTTACGACGGCCGGGGCCGGGTGTCGGTGACCCACCTGGTGGACGAGCGGGGCTACGGCGCGATGCTGACCAAGCCCGAGCCGGACGGCGCCGGTCCTGGCGAGGACCGGACCGGGGCCTGAGCGAGGGCAGCGGGCAGTAGGAAGGTCGATTGGCCGGGACGCGGCGCCGTCACGCAAAAGGGGAGAACGTCGTCGGCTGGACGTTCTCCCCTGGCTGCTCTCGCACGCGGTCTGTTCAACTGCCATCTCCTTCCGCCTCTTTGACGGCAAGCTCCCTCTCCTCTCTAACGGACGGGTCGTTAGGTTCCAGGCGGATGATCTCGTCGTAGTCCCGTACCGCCCTCTCCGGCTCGCCCAGGTCGCGGTACAGCATCGCCCGCTTGCGCAGAGACTCCACGTTCTCCGGGTCGAGGGCGATGGCCCGCCCGAAGTCCTCTACCGCCCGGCGGGGCTGGCCCAGCTTGGCATAAGCGCACCCTCTGCCGTGGTACCCCTCCGGGTCCTCCGGGGTCAGCTCGATTACCCGTTCGTAATCCCTGAGCGCCTCTCCATGCTCCCCCAGCGACTCGTGGGCGAATCCCCGCGCCAGGTGGGCGGCTGCGTGGTCCGGCTCGATCTCGATGACGGCGCTGAAGTCCTCGATTGCCCGCTCGTGACGGTCCAGGTGCATGTTGGCGATGCCCCGGTTGCAGCGGACGGCGGTGTTGCCCGGGTCAAGGGCGATGACCCTGGAATAGTCCTCTATCGCCAGCTCATGTCGCTCCAGGCCGGTGTGGGTCAGTCCCCGGGCCGTGAGGGTCTCCGCGTTGTCCGGGTCCAGGGCCAGGGAGCGGTCCAAGTCCCTCATCGCCTCGGCGTTACGGCCCAGGTTGCCCAGGGCGACTCCCCGGCCGCGAAGCGCGGCGGCGTTGTCCGGGTCCAGGCCGATGAGGGCATCGAAGTCCTGGAGGGCACGGTCGAACTCTCCCAGGTTGAGGTTGGTGATCCCACGGGCTTGGCGGGCCAGGCTGTAGTTCGCTTCCAACTCGACGGCGGCGTTGAAGTCGGCCAGGGCCTGCTCCAGATCGCCCAGGTCCCGGTACACCAGTCCCCGGTTGCAGCGGGCCTCGGCCAGGGTGGGTTCCAGCGCTATGGCCCGGCCCAGGTCCTCCACCGCCCGGTGGGGCTCTCCCATCTCGGCGTAGATCAACCCCCGGTTGAACCAGGGGTCGGCATGGTCGGGGGCCAGGAGGATGGCCGCGTCGAAGTCGCCGACCGCCCCGGCCAGGTCGCCCAGCTGGGCGCGGCTCGCCCCCCGGCTGTAGGGCGCCACGGCGTCGCCGGGCGCCAGGCGGATGGCGGCGTCGTAGTCCTCCACGGCCAACTGGTGCTCACCCAGTTCGGCGTTGGCATGGGCCCGGCCCAGGTGGGCTTCCGCATTGAAGGGTTCCAGGGCGATGACCCGGCCGTAGTTCTCCGCCGCGCGGCGGCGCTCCCCCAGTTGGCCGTGGGCGAACCCACGGAGGAAGAGGGATTCGGTGTCGTCGGGGTTCGCCTCGATCTTCTCCGTCAGGCGCTCGACCAGCCGGCGAAGGTCCTGCCGGTCAGCGGAGTTCATCATCCGCCGGAACTCGCGGTACTCCTCCGACGGCTCCCCCGGTTCCATCCCGTCGTGTTCCTCGGCCATGACGCTCCTCTCGTGTCTCCTGATGGCCCGCTGCCGGGCAGGTTCCCCGTTTCGGGACCGGCGCGACCGATGCCCTTATGATGGTGCGGCCGTTCCCTTGATGCAACGCCGGTCTGTCAGTCCGCGCTCCGCTGCTGTGGGGCTGCCAGAGGCGGGCACCGGAGCCGAAGGGGAAACAGTCCGACCCGACGCCGCTTGCGACGGGGACATCTTCCTGGTGGAACGGCCATTTATGCCGCCCTTTCCGCGTTTCGGCCCCGCCGGTCTCAGCCGCCTCGCCGGGGCGCGGTTTTTCTGCCTGGACTCCGGGCTAGGGCACCCTGGGCGGGCGCCTCATTCCGCGTCTCGTCCGGGACCGTCCAGTCGGTGAAGATATGGCCCAAGCCCAGGTATTCGGCCAACTCCAGCAGCGCCATCAGGTGCCGCCAGTGGGGCCGCACCCCCTTGTCCTTCCAGCGTCTCAGGTTGAGGGCAGACGTTCCCAGGCGGCGGGCCAGCTCCGCCCACGGCAGGCCGGACTCCTCCTTGAACCGCTCCAGGCGGCGGGGGAAGTCGTCGGGGAAGACGTAGACTATTCTGCCGTGGTGGGTGTGCTGTCGCGGCATGACGCAGGCTATCCCGGAGCACAGCCGGAGCATCTCATCGGTGTGAGGGCAAGCATCCCCCTTCCTATCCGTTTCAGACCATGCTCAACCCGGTTTCCGGCGGGACGCTTGCCTCAACCGTCCGTCCTTATGTGCTTGCTTTTCTCGTTGCCTTCCATTGGCCCGGACCGCTGACGGTCCGGGCCAACTCGTTGGACGGCTTCCTGCCGTCTCCGGTGCAGACGGCTCCCCCGGCGGCGCAGTCCTGGCTACCAGCTACGGCGCCGCCGGCGTGTCGATGTGCACCCAGCGGGAACGCTCGCTCGTTCCGGCCCCGTTGATTGCCTTGATGCGGTAGGTGTAGCGGGTCTCCGCCTCCACGCTGCTGTCGGTGTAGGTGGTGGCAGCCGTCCCCGTGTCCGCCACCAGCTCATCGAAGTGTCCCTCGGCGTCGACCCCGGGAAGGCGCCGCAGGATCACGTAGCCGGTGATGCTGTCGTCCTCGGGGTCGTCCCAGGAGAGGACCACCTGGCCGTTGGACATCGCGGCGGACAGGCCCCTGGGCTTGTCCGGCGGTTCGGCAGACTCCTTCTCCTCCGGCTCCGGGGCCGCCGGCGTGTCGATGTGGACCCAGCGGGACCGCTCGCTCACCCCGTGCTCGTTGATGGCCTTGATGCGGTAGGTGTAGGTGGTCTCCGCCGCCACCGCGTTGTCGGTGTAGGTGGTGGCGGCGCTGCCCGTGTCCGCGACCAGAACACTGAAGTCTCCACCCTGATCGTTGACGCGGACGCGCCGCAGGATCACGTAGCCGGTGATGCTCTCGTCCTGCGGGTTGTCCCATGTGAGGACCACCTGGCCGTGGGTCGTCGTGGCTTCCAGGCCCCTGGGCTTATCCGGCGGCTCCGCGGGTTCCGCCGCCGCCACCGCAGCCGTGGCCGCGCTGGTCAGCGACTCCTCGTTGCCCGCATCGTCGGTGAAGCTCAACCGTACCCTGACGGCCTTGCCCTCGTCGCTATCGGAAAGGGTGTAGGTCCTGGCGGTCGCTCCCGATATGGCGGATTCCTCCGCCAGCCACTGGTAGGTGAAGGCAGCGTTCTCCAGCCCGTCCTCGTCGGCGATGTCCGACGTGTTCGCGGTCAGCGTCTCCCCCACCTGCACCGTGCCGGTGATGGTTGGCGCACCCGTGGCCGGGCTGTTGGAATCCGGCTCCGGCTCCGCTGGGGTGTCGATGTGCACCCAGCGGGAGCGTTCACTCGTTCCGGCCCCGTTGATTGCCTTGATGCGGTAGGTGTAGCGGGTCTCCGCCGCCACATCGTTGTCGGTGTAGGTCGTGGCTGCGCTGCCCGTGTTCGCCACCAGCTCATTGAAGTGGCCCTCCTGGTCCACCCCGGGAAGGCGCCGCAGGATCACGTAGCCGGTGATGCTGTCGTCGTCAGGGTCGTCCCAGGTCAGGGTGATGGCATCGTGGGTCGCCGTGGCGCCCAGGCCCCTGGGCTTGTCGGGCGGCTCCGCCGTCTCCTCCGCCGTTTCCTCCGCCTCCCCCGGCCCCGGGATCGCCGATGCCTCCGGCGCCTCCGTCAGCGCCCGGCCGTCCGGCGTGCAGATGCCGCCCTCGGCGCACGCCGCGTCCGCCACCAGCGCGAAGGTCACGTCCCCGTCGCCGTCGGGGGCCAGGACGAACAGCCACGCGTGTTCCAGGCCGTCCTCCGTGTGCGGCTGCACCGAGGCCACCGCGCCGCCCGCGACCGACACCGACGGCGTGTCCGCCGCGAACTCCGCCACCGCCTCGCTGAACGCCACCACCGCCTGGGGGCGGTCCTCCGCGCCGCTGTGGGACGCCGAGGCGTAGGCGCTCGCCGGGAAGCTCGCCGACAGCGCCGGCGGGTCGCTGTTGTGGATCGTGCCCGTGGCCTCGCGGTCGCCGAGCAGCGCGCCGTCCGGGTTCGACAGCCTGAGCCTGAACGTCTCGCCGTCGTCCTGGTGGGCGTCGTCCGCGACCGGCACCGTCACCGTCCGCTCCCTCTCCAGCGGATTGAACCTCAGCCTGCCGCTGGTCTGCGTGTAGTCGGAGCCCGCCCGCGCCGAGCCGTCCCGCGTCGCGTAGTCGACCGTCACGATGCCCAGGCCGCGCGGCTCCAGGCGCACCGTGAACGTCATCTCGCCGTCGGCCTCGTGCGCCTCGGCGTCCTCCACCCACAGGTACTGCCCCGCCTGCCGCTCCCCGTCCACCTTGTGGCCGCTCTTCGTGCCCTCCCTTCTGTGGGACAGGTCGGCCTCCTGGCCCGCCGCGTTGCGGATGCGGAAGCCCTCCAGGTCGTCGATCGACACGTCTATTGGGTCTTCGGGGATCGCGATGCCGTTGCGGTCGCGGTCCCACTCGAACACCGGGTAGGCGAACACCAGCGTGTCCGTGCCGCTCCCCGACTCGTAGCGGGCCTCGGCCTCGCACAGCGACCCGCCGGGGTCGCACACCTCCAGCATCATCACCGGGTCGCCCTCGACCAGCACCAGCTGGTCGAACTCCACCTCGATGCGGATGTTCTCCCCCTCGCCGTAGGTGTCCTTCTCGTTGCCGTCCGACCTCAGCCGCGGCGTCGAGACCACATCGATGTCATCGATCTCCGGCGGCGGCGTCGCCTCCGGCGCCCGGATGGCGCCGGTCGCCTCGCCGTCCGCCACCGTCGCCGCCGTGGCCGAGTTCAGCGTCAGCGTCAGCGTCTCGTCGCCGTCATCCGGCGCCCGGTCCCGGACCGGCACCCGCACCGTCGCGCGGGTCTCGCCGGGCGGGATCTCCAGCACCCCGCTGGTCTCCCGGTAGTCCTCGCCGGCCGTCGCCGTTGCGTCGGCGGTCGCGTAGTCCACCCGCACCGCGAACGCCTGCGCCGGCTCCAGGGTCACCACGAAGCGCAGGTGCGCGTCCTCCCCGCCCACCGCCTCCGCGTCCGCCACCGAGACCGACGCGCCGGTCGCGTCGGGACCGCGTCCCTCGAACCACTCGTCCCAGTCGAAGCCGTGGCCCGGCTCGGAGTCCGCCGCGTGCGAGTGGGTCACCTCGATGGGCAGGCCCAGCTCGCCGCCGCGCCGGTTGTAGTCGTAGCCCTGGTTGCACGAGGGCTTCAGGGAGTAGCACCGGTGCACGTGCTCCACGCCGCCGTGCCCGCGCTCGTCGGGGCCGCCCGAGACGGACGAATTCGGGTCCTCGGGCAAGTGGTGGATGTGCACTTCCAGGGGCCCGTTCAGGGACCGATGGCCATTGGCCTCGTCGGGGTGCTCGTGGCCCTCGTGCTCGTGGCTGGGATACTCCTCGGTGTAGTACCCCTTGCCGTTGTTGAAGTGCGAGTGCCCGTGGGTGAACGCCTCGTGCTCGTGCATGCCCACCTCCCGCGCGCCGTTCACCTTGTGGCCGGGGAGCTGGCCGATCCCTTCATGCGCCAGCTGGGCGTCGTGGCCCTCGCCGTTGCCGATGCCGCCACCGTTCAGCCGGATCACGTTGGCGCCGATCCAGATGCCGTCGTCGTCCCTGTCGCCCGCCCTCACGCGGTAGACGAACACCAGCGTCTCCGTGCCGTTGCCCGTGTCGTACCCCGCCTGGCGGTCCGAAGCGCCCAGGTCGAACCGGAACCGGGGGTTGCCCGTGACCGCCACATCCTGGTCGAAGGTCACCGCGATGCGGATCTCTTCGCCCGCCCCGTAGGTGGTCCCGTTGTCCAGGCCCGGCGACGAGACCACCTCGACCCCCTCGATCCGGGGCGGGCCCTGGGACGTCACCTCGGTCTCCGCCGCCCGGCTCCGGCCGGCGCCCCCGTCGCTGGCGCGCAGCTCGAAGCTGTGCTCCACCGCGTTGCGGAGGTCCGTCACCGTGAACCTGCGCCCGTTGGCCTCGCCCGGGCCGCTGTCGGGGATGGTCTTCCAGCGCTCCCAGTTCCCGTCACCTTCCCGGTAGCGGTACTGGTGCTGCGTGTAGCCCGAATCCGCCGCCGGCGGGGTCCAGGTCAGGACCGCCTGCCGGTCGCCGGGCGCGGCCCCCAGGTTGGTCGGCGGGTCCAGCGCCACCTCCATCGGCGTCACCTCCTCCGAGACCGCCGCCGGGCTGTCGTCGTCGGCGTTGCCCGCGCGGAGCTGGAAGGTGTGGGCCGCGCCGTTGACGATGTCCGTTGTCACGGTGAAGCTGCCCTCGTTGGTCTCGCCCGGGCCGCTGTCGTCGATCTCGTTCCAGCCCCCGTAGCTCCCGTCCGTCTTGAACCGGTAGTCGTGGTGCGTCACGCCCGAACCCGAACCCGGCGGGTCCCAGGACAGCGTCACCTCGCCGTCGCCGGCCTCGGCCCTGAAACCGGTGGGCGCGAGGAGCGGCGCCATGACGTTGGAATTGTTGACCACCGCCGGGACGCCGCCCCGGCCAGTGGTGAAGGAGGCGACCTCGTCGCCGTTGCTGTCGGCGATGGCGTCGCTGCCGGCGACGGACTTGTCGTAGCTCACGACGACGGTCTGGCCCGAGTAGATCTGAGCGGGCGCAAATGAAATCTGTAGCAGTCTCTGCACCCTCCTGATGTGGGCAATCTCGATTTCGACGCCGTCGGCCGTCAAGGTGAACGCAGCCTCTATCGAGGCCGACACAACCGACGACAGGCCGTGAGGTTGCTCGTTGAGAACAAGATTGAGGGCCGACCCGCTAAGACCTGGTGGAACCTCCGCGCTGCTGAGCCTCGGCGGGTCTTCCGTGGTGGCGTCGTCCGAGTCCGACGGCTCCGACCTGCCGTTGGCGGTGATCGCCGAAACCCGGTAGTGCCGCGTGTCGCCGGGCGAAAGCCCGGTATGGGTGTAGCTGGTGTCGTCGCTCCCGGTGTCGGCGACGAGGTCGCTCCAGTTCGAGCTGCCGTTATTGGACACCTCGATCCGGTAGCCCGTGATGGCCGAGCCGCCGTCGTCCGCCGGCGCGGTCCAGGTGAGATCGATCTTCGTGCTCCCGTCGGCCTCGGCCATGAGGTTCGTCGGCGCGCCCGGCGCCGCGAGCCGCAGCCGCAGCGTGACGCTGCCCGCCCCTGACCAGTCGAGGCCGCTCATGGACCATTCGTAGGTATGAAGTACACTACTTGGCCCGGTCGCATCGTCGAACGCGAACGAGCGGCTGCCGACATGCAGAACCAGCTTAGCCTGGTCGCCGACGTCGAGGGCGCTGGTCAGACTGACATATAGGATCCCGTCGAAGGTCGCCCCGGCGCCAACGACTATGGAATCAAAGGTGTAGGAATTTGGACCGATGTCGAACGTCGTGTCCGAGAGGCCTGTAGTTCCTGAGAATCCATAGCCAATGGTATTCCCATCTAACGTAATCTCCCCCACCGTCACCACGCCGCACCAGAGGTCGCCGGTCTCCAGCGTGCAGGTCGTGGAGGTCGTCGCGCTGTCGCTGTCCGACGCCTCCGACGTGCCCGCCGCGTTGATCGCCGAAACCCGGTAGTGCCGCGTCTGCCCGGCGAAAAGCCCGGTATGCGAATACTCGGTGTCCGTGCTGCCGGTGTCGGCGACGAGGTCGGACCAACTCCCCGTGCTGCCGTCCTCCGAGACCTCGACCCTGTAGCCGGTCACCGCGCGCCCGCCGTCGTCCACGGGCGCGGTCCAGGCCAGGTCGATCTGCGCGTTGCCCGCCGCCGTCGCCGTCAGGTTCGTCGGCTTGGCCGGCGCGGTGGCCAGCACCAGGCGGATGTCGACCGTGTCGCCGTGCTGCCAGTTGGACGTAAAGCCCGACAAAGTATCGGAGTTCGCGACGGGGCCGCCGGCGAACTCGTCGCTTTGTGGGCCGGCGTGCATGGTGAACAACCCCGAGCCCAAGGGAGCGCCATAACCGAAGGACAAAGCATCAAACACAGGAATGATGCGAATTGAACTCAACGTGAAGGTGGTCCCGCCGTATTCGAAGGTGTCCGAGGAGAGGGAACCAAGTTCCGGAGGCCCAATGACGTAGCCGGAGCCAGTGGGTGTCGTCCCCACCGTCAGCGTCGCGCTCAGGAGGACATCCCCGTAGATGGTGCCCGGCGCGGCGTGGTGGGCGCCGGTCATGGTGGTGGCGTTGGCGGTGTCGGACGCGGGCGACGCGCCCGCCGCGTTGATCGCCGAAACCCGGTAGTGCCGGGTGTCGCCGTTGGAGAGCCCGCTGTGGCGGTACCAGGCGTTCGCGTTGCCGGTGTCGTCCTCCAGGTCGGACCACCCCGAGCTGCCGTCGTTCGACACCTCGACCTTGTAGCCCGTGATGGCCGCGCCGCCGTCGTCCGCCGGCGCGGTCCAGGCGAGGTCGACGATGGTCGCGCCGAGCGCCGTCGCCGTGAGCCCCGTGGGCGCCTCGGGCGCGGTTGCCGTCCCCACCAGGAGGTAGGCGAACAGATCCTTTTCGCCCGCGTCCACCACCCACATCGTGGAGTAATCAGACCAGATGCCCCAGGGGTCCGTGTTGCCCGAATCGAAGTCGAACTCCTTGCTTTCGTCTCGGCTCTTGTCCGACATCTGGTAGGCGTAAACCTGGTCGCTGACGGAGTCAGCCACCCAGATCGTCGTGGTGTCGGACCACATGCCCACGGGAGCGCCATTGTCCGAATCCAGGTCGAACTCCATGTCCGTGGTGCTGCCGGTCCCGTCCTGGCGTGTGCCGCCGGCCAGCGCGTAGGCGAACACCTCGCTCCCGAACGCGTCCAGGTTCGCCACCCAAATCGTAGTGCCGTCCGACCAGATGCCCGTGGCATCCTCGTTGTCCGAATCCAGGTCGAACTCCATGTTCGTGGTGCCGCCGGTCCCGTCCTGGCGTGTGCCGTCGTCCAGCGCGTAGGCGTACAGCTTATCGTCGCCGCTGTCCGCCACCCAGATCGTGGTGCCGTCCGACCACATGCCCCTGGCAGACCCGTTGTCCGAATGGAGGTCGAACTCCACGTCCGTGGTGCCGCCGTTCCCGTCCTGGCGTGTGCCGTCGTCCAGCGCGTAGGCGTACAGCTTAGCGTCGCTGCTGTCCGCCACCCACACTGTCGTGCCGTTGGACCAGATACCTACGCTGTTCCCATTAGCCGAAGCGAGTCTGAACTCACTGCCCAGCAGTCGCCTGGTGTCGGAATTGTTGGTGACCGCCACCACCCCGCCCGCGCCGGTGGTGAAATCCAGGACCTTGTTGCTGGCCGTCCCCTCCAGCGCGCTGGTGCCGGCGTCGGACTGGTCGTAGCTCACGACCACGCTCGCCCCCGCCAGGATCAGCGTCTCGGTGAAGACGAGCTTCACGAAGGTGTCCCCGAGGCCGAAGAACTCAAGGTCGGCGAACGCCCGCTCCTCGCCGTCGACGGTCACCGTGAAGGCGTCCTTCAGCGCCTCCGCGACGGTCGCCGGAACGTCGAGGCCCGAACTGAAGCCGAGATAGATCTCGTTGCCCCCTGCCTGCACCTCCGCCGTAGCGAGCCTCGGCGGGGCGACCACCGTGGAGTTGTTCGTCACCGCCGGGACGCGGTCCTGCCCGGTGGTGAAGGAGACGACGGGCAGGTCGTTCGCCTCGTCGGTCAAGCCGTCGCTGCCGGTGGGCTTTACGTAGGTGAGGACAACCGCCTCGTCCTTGTAGACCGGGGCCGAGGTGCTGAACAGGAGCTTGAAGGTGTCGTCGGCGGATGTAAGGCCCTGGGAGCCGGTAATGGCGACTTCCACCCCTTCCGCCGTGGCCGTGAACCGATTCTGAATCCCCTGTATCTCTCCCTGCGACACAGCGTTGAGGGCCTTGTCGAAGGTGAGAGCGAGCTCCGTCCCGTCCGCATTCACCGTCGCGCTCGCGAGCTTCGCCGGCCCCGCCGTGGAATTGTTCGTCACCGCGGGCACGCCGTCCTCGCCGGTGGTGAAGTCGGCGACCTGCTTCTTGTCGTCGTCGTCGTCCGCGAGCGCCTCGCCGCCGGCGTCGGACCGGTCGTAGCCGACGACCACCGTCTGGCCTCCCTCGATCTCGTCCGACACCGTGAGCGTCGCGGTCTCCCCCGAACCGCTGAACCCCGTCACCGCGTTGGCCGTGCCGTCGACGGTGACGCTGAACGCATCCCGGATCGTTGCGGTGAACGTCCCCGAGAAATCGAGATCGCGGCTGAACGTCAGCGCGACGGTGCCTCCGTCCGCCGGCACCGCGGCCGCGCTCAGCGCGGGCAGGGTAATCGACGAGCGGTTCGTCACGTCGTCGATGGTGAAGGAAGCCGCGTCGACCCCGCCGGTGTCCTGGATCGCATTGGTGTCGTCGCCGGTGGTGGGGTCGGTGTATTCCAGCTCGACGGTCTGGCCCTCGCCGATCGAGGGGGAGAGCCCCGCCAGTCTCAGGGAGTCGCCCTGGGGGTGGCTTACGCTGCCGACGCTGATGGGCGATCCGTCGGCGGTGATGGTAAACGCGCTCTTCGGCGGAAGCACGTCGCTCAGGTCCTCGTCGAAGAGCAGAAAGAGGTCGCCGCTGTCGCGAACCAGACTGCCGGTCCTGAGCTCCGGCCGGCCGGTGATCGCCTTGAGGGAGAGGCTGACGTCGGTGCCCGCCGACCAGCTGAGGACGGAAGTATGCCAGGAAACCGATTTGCCGGACGGCGAAATCGTCCCCGTCGCCCAAACGAACTCGTCGCTGCCTGCGACCAGCGTGAGATCGCTCACGGCCGCCGTCTGGATTGTCTCGTTGAGGGCGAAGTGAAGTCTGTGCTCCGTGCCTTCCGGCTGAGTGAAGATCTCGATGATGGTGTAGTTGGTGCCGGCATGGGAAAAGGTCCGGTCGGACAACGTACCATCCCCTCCGGGTTGGCTGTACCCGATGTTGCCGGTGGTTATCACCGCCGGCGTCATGGTGGCCGACCAGATTTCGGTCGTGCTCTGGGCCTGGGCCCGGTCCGGCAGAAAGAGGGCGCCGAGGATGGCGAGCAGCGCCAGGGCGGAGGCCAGCAGGATAGTGAATCGTCGTCTGTTGATGGTTTCGGTCATGATGAGTCCTCGCTGTGCTTGTGCCGGGGTGTGGGATGCGGCCCGTCCGGGCCCCTCGGGCGTCAGCCGCCGGCGGCGGCCCGGAGGGCTGGGGGCGGGGCGCACGGTTGCAGGCGGCCCAAGGCCAGGCCGCAGTGAGCGGCCCGGCGGAGGGGCCTTCGAGGACTCTGTGGGCGAGGACTCTGCGGGCGCGGTACGCCCGTTGGGGGAGAGGGGCGATGGGCCGGGGGAAGGGGTCTGCCGGTATGGGCCGGAGGAGCCGGGGGAGAAAAGAGCGCTAGAGGAGGCTGAAAGTCGGGGGGGGGGGGGTTGTCCGTTGGGCCAGGGCGCGGGCGAACGCCGCGCTCCGGGCAAGCAGGCTGGCGGGAGAGAGACCGTTGGTCATGGCGCTGGAACTCCTTTTTTTATTCCTGGTTTTATTGGGTTGTATTGGGTGTTATTGACCCGGCGGCACGCGCCGCCGGGCCGCAAAGGTGACAGGTCAACCGGGCCGCCACCCGGTCCGTCGGGCGGCCTTTGAAGCCAGGCGGCCTTGAAGACAAGAAGACAAACCACGGAAAAGTCTACCGGCCCATCACGATTTCGGTAAGGTGCAAGGCACACTTTCCGAAACAAGACATTTGAACACCTGAAAGTGAGTGTTGTTTGGCCCGAAAACAGGTGCCGGTGCTACTGTGTTTGCGGCCATTCAGCTAAGCCGGAACCGGCGGGCACTTTTGCCAGGATTACTGAGGGCATGGGCCGCAGCCGGTGCGGCTGGCCGGCCTGCCGGCAGGGCCGCGTAACAACACTCAACTGGTGAGTGTTAATTGCGATAGTGAGGTGTACTTTGCGACCTTGCTCCGGTGGTACCATCCGGCTAGATTAGGACTGAAACACACTCTATGGCGCGCCATAAGACCCTTCTCCTTTGATGGCGTTGTGCGCATACCGGAGGGGAAATGTTTGACCGGGGCACCCAGATGATCAGGACCTCCGCCGGGGCCTTACGGGTCGGCGACTGGACCCTCAACCAGTTCGATCCCGACGGGCTCCGCTCCGTGGCCAACGTCCTGGTCTGGGTCCACTGGTTCATAGTCGCCACCTGCCTGGTTCAACTGGTCTACCGCCCCTACTACGGGGCGGAAAGGTTCGCCGTCTATACCCTGCTCTACCTGACGCTGGTGGCACTCACCGCCTACGCCCACTACCGGCTGGCCTCGGGCAGGAACATCACCTGGCGCTGGGTCTTCGGCCTCTGCTCCCTGGACGCCGCCCTGATCTCGGCGGCCGCCGTGACCGGCGGCGGCTTCGGCCACTACTTCTTCCACCTGTTCTACTACCCGGTGCTGGCTGGCTTTGCGGTGTTCTTCACGTCCTTCCGGCTCAACATGGCCTTCGTGACGGTGGTGGCCGTAGTCTACCTGCTGATGAGCCTGTTGGTGGGGGACGGCATCGACGTGGGGGCCCGGGAGGAGAAGCCCCTGTTCGCCCGGATCGTGGTGATGTACGCGGTGGCGGCGGTGGCCAACGTGATCTCCCGGTTCGAGCGGACCCGGTGGCGGGCGGCGGTGGAAAGGGAGCGGGCGCTGCAACGGGAGCGGGCCGAACTCTCCCAGGCCATCCACGACACGACGGCCCAGTCGGCCTACATGATCGGCCTGGGTATCGACGCGGTCAGGCAGCTGGTCGGAGACTCCAACGAGGAGGTCAGGACCCGGCTGGAGGCGACCTCCCTGCTGTCGAAGACGGCCATCTGGCAGCTGAGGCACCCCATAGACCTGGGAGGCATATTCGAGGGCCGGGAGTTGGGCCGGACCCTGGAGTCCCACGTCTCGACGTTCACCCAGGTCACCTCGGTGCCGGCGGACCTGGTGCGGCGCGGGGAGGAGCCGCCCCTGACCGTGGAGGCCAGGAGCCTGCTCTTCTCCATCGCCCACAACGCCCTGACCAACGCCTTTCGCCACGCCGGGGCGGGCCGGGTGTCGGTGGAGCTGGACTTTCGGCAAGGGCGGGTCAGGCTGTCGGTGTCCGACGACGGCAGGGGGCTGCCCGAGGGCTACGCCGAGCGGGGCCACGGGTTCGCCAACATGGAAGCCAACGCCCTGCGGCTGGGCGGCAGCCTGGCGGTGGAGCCGCACGGGCCGGACGGCGGGGCCAGGGTGACCTGCGTGATGCCCCTGGGCCGCAACGGAAACGCAGAGGAGGTGTGAGTTGGCGGAGGAGTGCCAAAGTATAGAAACCCAGAGCATGGAGACCCGGGAAATGGAGACCCAAACAACGGAGACCCGCCCCATCCGGGTGCTGTTGGTTGACGATCACTCGGTCATGAGGGACGGGCTGCGGCTGATGCTGGAGCTGTCCGGGGAGTTCCAGGTGGTGGGGCAGGCCCGGGACGGTGAGGAGGCGGTGCGGGCCGCCTCGGAGTTGTCCCCGGACGTGGTGGTGATGGACGTGCTGATGCCGAACAAGGACGGGGTGGAGGCTTGCCGGGAGATCATGGAGTTTGCGCCGGATACGAGAGTTGTGATGCTGACGGCCTCCACCGAGGAGGACGCGGTGGTCGAGGCGGTGGCCGCCGGGGCGACGGGCTACCTGCAGAAGGTGTCGGGCATGGACCGCCTGTTGGACACGGTGCGGGAGGTGGCCGCCGGGGAGTTGCGGGTGCCCGCCGAGGTGGTGACGCGGGTCTTCGCCAGTATTCGGCGGGGTGCGCCGCAGGAGGAGTTGGGCCCGGGCGACCTGACGCCGCGGGAACAGGAGATACTGGCTCAGTTCTGCCGGGGCTTGTCCTACGCCCGTATCGCCGAGGCCCGGGAGGTCAAGCCGGTGACCATAAGGAACGCCATCTACGCCATCCAGGGCAAGCTGGCGATGGGCTCCAAGCAGGAGATGGTGGTCTGGGCGGTGCGCAACGGCCTGCTGGATGATTAGGGGCGGGGAGCGCTTGCCGGGTGGGATCACCGTGAAGAACCTCCGCCGAAATCCGGGCGACGACAGCAACCTCGGCTGATCTTCGCCAAGCCCAGCGTCGGCTATCGGATGCCGGAAAGGGAGACGCCGGGGCAGGGGGAGGCCTGGGCGGAGGCGACGTGGCGGTCTTGTCTTCGTGGAGGCTTGGCAGCGGCAACGAGGGCCTGGTTCTCACGCCAGGCAACAAACAGAGTGGCCGCCCGCTGGGGAAATGGAAAAGCCTCCGACCATGGCAGGCCGGAAGCCCTTGTATTCTTGCCGGGGACCGCTTGGCCTACTTCCTCTATCAAGGAACTCCCCGGGGAAATTGCCTGATCACCGGCAGTGGAGCGCCGCCGGAATCCCGTTCCTGCTCCACACCGTAACCGGGCCGGTGACCGGCCCGGCCAGCGCCATCTCCAACGTCGTGGTCAGCATGGGCAGCGTTCCTGCGGCGGCCCGGAAGTTCTGTCTCCCCCGCGCCGTCTCGCAGACCATCAGCAGCGGCAGCGGCCTGCCCGCCGCCGCCATCCGGCGGTAGGGACCCAGCTTGTGCTCCGCCTGGAAGGGTTGAACCGCCCGGCGATCGAACTCGATGCAGTGAGTCCCTGCCCCCAGGGTACCCTCACTGACCTGCACCAGGAGGTCGGGCCGCACCTGGGTCAGGCCGGGGACGTTGACCTCGCCCCGCCAGCCGGCCACCGCGTCCATCCAGCGCAGCAGCAGCGGCAGCCACTGCCGGGACACGGGATAGGCCCGCACAAACTCCGACGGCGCGTCGAAGTCGAGGGCGTCGGCGGCTTGATCAATGCCCTTTTTCGTGAGGTAGTAGCGGTGGCTGGAATGCAGTTGGGCCGTGCCGTGACTGACCCGCTGGGCCAGACCGTCTTTCGTCAGTGCAGTCAGGGCGCGGTGCGCCGTCGCCTGCGGCTCGCCCAGGATCAGGGCCAGTTCGCCTGCGTCGATGAAGGGCAGCCGGGCCAGGGCGTCCAGAATTCGCTCTCGTGAAAAGACAATGCTTCCAGCGTAACAGCCGGAGACGGCCGTCGTCAGTGGGCAAATGTCAGTACTGGCGCTGCGCGTAGCAACCACAGCGCGTCTTCCAGGGTCTCTGCCAATGGTTGTTTCTGGGCGGCGGTTCGTCACCGGATTTGACGGCTGGCGGTCATGGTCCAGGCCACCGCGTCGATGGCCTTCGGGCTTGGTCCCACGGCATTGGCAACCGCCATGGCAGCGACAGCCCCGGTTGGCCCCGCTCCAGGAAGCGCCACAGGGTGTGACGGGAGACGCCGGAGGTTTCGGCGGCCTTGGCCCCGCCGTACCGCTGCACGTAGGCGCCCACGTAGCGGCGGGAAGCACTGGCAGAATCCCATTGGGTGTTGAGCAGGGCGGAGCAGGCTAGGTTGTTGCGGTGGTACTGACCCGGGGGATTGTGGCGACAGCAAGTCGCAAATATCCTCTTGGCGTAGGGCAGGCTGCTGCTGGGGCATTTGCGCGTACGATTGGGAACTTCTTCTCGCAAGAGCACAATGAACGTCAGGGTTCGGACGAAGGAAACTGATATGATCAGCCTTACGCACTTGAAATTCTGGAATCCTACTGAGAGGCAAAGTGTGAGTCCCGGCCACACACTTTGGGCAAACGGCACCAGGATTCCCTTGTGAAACAGAAAGGTCCAAAAGCATCCTAAACCCAACAGAAGGGAGAGGATATGCCACACACCGTGTTTACTGCGGAGATTCCGTACCCTCTAATGTGGGATAAATCAGACTGGTTGCCGCTGAGACTGGAAGGCAAAGACTATGAAATTGCATTCGAACGGGCTTGGCGTCCTGAGAACTCTGGCAATGAGATAAAATTCGACAGGCTGGGGCGTGTATCCTACACAAAGGTGGCCGTACGTTTCCCATATGCGACCACACATGACGATTCCGAGGAATTGATACGGGTGGGTCATAAGGCCATTAACCGACTGCTGGACGTGTACAGATGTGCTACAAAAGAGTCGCATATCGGACATATTCCTATTCAAGAACTTGGTCCCCTGAACACCTCGCATGGCGTGTATGACTTGATGGAGGACGGTAGTGTGTGGGAACGCAACAGCTTTCGATTCGATATGGGATCTGGTCTGAAGTTAGCCCGGACGCAAGACCTGGATTTCAATGCCAAACTAGACTTGGCGTACGAGCGTCCCCTCCTAGTGGTGGACCTCTTGGTGCTCAATGCGAGGAGGTCAATGCTCTTCGAGGAATATCGCGTTGCTGTCATTGAGGCAGAGACAGCTTTTGAAGTAGGAGTAGACCGAATCCTGACGCGATACTACTTGTCTCAGACCACAAAGTCTACTGAGGGCTATGTTGTGCCAACTCATTCAAAAGAGGACGTGCATCGGCTATTGGATGCTGGGTTTAAGAACCTAATCAACAGGCATATTCCGATAGCATTGGGAAGAGAATTCATTGGCACCGACGAGCATAGCCGTTGGGAGAACGATCTCTATGATTTGCGGAATGCGGTCATTCACGATGGGAAGGAAGTCAGAGAGAATGAGGCCGAGCAAGCATTGGAGGTAGCTGAGGACGCTCTCGTGTGGGTCGGAGCGGTAGTGCCACAGCAATGGCCTGCCGACGACAGGTTAAATCAGAAAACGCTAAGCACTAATGGGTGATGACGATAGGGCAAACGCAGAAGGTTGGCTTATAGCCGAGTCATCGCCAAATGAAAAAGCCCGCCTGCATCGCGCACTCGTCGTTGACATCCGGACCTTTTCCAAAGCCTTAGAAATGCGGCACACTTGGGATTTTCGGAGGTATGGGTATGGGTCAGGAAACTCGCCTTCGGCCCGGTGGCACCCCTGGTGGCAGAGTGGCGTCAGCTGCTGGCTGGCAGAGACCAGGTGGTTAGCCGTGTTGACCGGGCAGAGGCTAGAGTGCGGCGCTGAGAGCTGGAGGCTGAGATTGTGGGGGAGCACGGTCTGACGCTGCCGCCAGAAACGTATCCGTTGGATGACGCTAGAAGGCCTGAGCACATCCGATGGCGGCGAGACACTCTGGCCGCAGCTCGAAGGGGGTTGAGTAGGGTTAACGGGGTACGGTTACTGCGGAGGGTGCATACGCTGGGTGTGTGGCGCGAGTAGGCACAGCTGGTCAGTGCTCTGACACTCTTTGACTGGAATTTTGGTAAGTTAATCGGACCCGTAACTTAATTCCGTCGCTGCACCCAATGCTGGTGGGCAACCTGTTCACTTGCCAACTTAAGTAAAGAAGAATCCGCAGCAGACCCTGAGATGACCTATGGAATCTGAGAGCGGTACAAGCAACTGACATTTTTTGAGGCGGTCTCCTTTCAAAAGCAGCTGAGCAGGTGAAACGATGGACAAAATGACACAATACAATCGGTGGCTACCGCAGGTAACGTCCATTGACGAAGACACGCCGTATCACAGCTACCTCGCAAATGACGAAGATTCCGCACCTGGCTTCGACCGCCTGAACGTGGATGGAATCACTCTATTTCATCTGGAAAACGGAGTCCTGACGTTCCGCTTCTACAACAACGGCGAGCCAGGGAACACCGACCTGGTTAGAGCCTTAGGCGGGCGTAAAATGTTGTTGCGAGTACCCGCCCTCGATTTCGCTCACCCAATCGTAATAGATAGTCTATCGGGAGACCGTTCCACGGTGCGAGGCGTGGTCTCATCTGAAATCTTCGGAGCAAGCGACGCACCACTTGCTGGCGCAACGATATGGTTCGGTGGGTTACCTGAGAAATGGTCAACAGTTGACAACTGGGTGCACTATGAAGTGGTTAGCTCCGAACAGGTCCAGCCTGAAGAGAACGGCAACTTGGTTATCCCTAGCGGAGCGGCGTTTGGTGCTAGGGCTCTGAGTGGATTAACTCTGAGGGCCGACGGATGGACTGCAAAGTTGCGGGAGATACCCGACCACCATAGAACTGATTCAATCATCACCCACACGTGTTACCTAACCAGGGAATACGGCCCGCTTTGTGGGGCAGCAGCTCAAGACTTCGTTGACGCAAATTTGGTCCCGTTCTTCCGGTTTGTGTTCGGTCATAGAGTTCGGTTCCCCACGATGATAGGCTACCAGGAAGGCATGGCGGCATGGGTGAGGTCTTTGCCTCTGGCCGAGACCTCGGTCAGGACTTTGCAGAGCAACTGGTTCTGGCGATCACGGCACGCGCGAATCGACTTGTCGCCATTATTCGAGCAATTCTACCACCTGGCTCCGGAGATCAAAGAACACTGGGGAAAGGTCATCGACCAGTACGCCTCCAGCGAAGAGATATTGGGGACTTTGGGGGACAGTGCGCTTGCCGCGTCAGTCAGCTTCGCCGCCCTGGAAGGACTTACGCGTTCTATGCTCAGCGAGTACGCCTGCGGAAAACAGTGGCTGAAAGACGACCTGAGCCTGAAGCGCGGCAAGAACATCAAAGACGCCATTGAATTCGTTGCTGAGCAAGAACTTGGCAGGCACAGCGGGACCTTCCGACGCGCAGCCGATCAAATCTCCAGAATCAGGAACGCCACCTTCCACACTGACTTGTCCGAAGACGAAGACCCTACCAACGCCTACTACCGGTGGAACGCGTCGCAAGCCCTTGTCGAAATCCTCCTACTGTACCGGATGGGATTGGAGCCGATTCCTAACCGGACCGCGCCTCACACGTTCAACGTAATGGGAAGGGATATGTTTGAGGATGGGCGCAAAGAACAACTCACTTTTGAGTAAGTGACAATTGGAATTGCCGTAGCGGTCCTCTGCGGCTTGCCTCACAAGTTGCAATGCTGGTCCGTTGACCGTGCGCAACCCGTGACGTATTCTTGAACAAGTGTCAAGAATGAGAAGCTAGGGGAGGGAACTGGAAATGGAATCGAACGAGCGTCTGCTGCCCACTGGTGAATGCTGGTGCGGATGCGGGAGACAGACGGCAATCGGTTCCTTCTTTGTGCAGGGCCACGACAAGGCGGCTGAGGCTGCGGTGATCTCGGTGGAGTACGGCGGCGCTCCCCGTTTCTTGGTGCGGCACGGTTACGGGCCGAAGGGGAAGAATCCCCAAGAGGAGATGGCGAAGATCCGCTCCGAAGGCAAGCAAGGGAGAAAAGCCCGATGACTACAGAGAGGGGAAGGCACAAAAGCGCCGCAAAAGCGGCTACGGGAACGAATGGAGACACAGTTACGGACTACCGCGCCGACCTTTGGCGCATGGCCGATGCCCTTCGGGGCAGCATGGACGCCGCCGAGTACAAGCACGTGGTCTTGGGACTCGTATTCCTCAAGTACATCTCCGACGCCTTCGAGGAAGCCTACGCCAAGCTGGAGGCCGAGCGGGACCAGGGCGCTGACCCGGAGGACCCGGACGAGTACCGCGCCCAGAGCATCTTCTGGGTGCCGCCAGAAGCCCGGTGGCAACATCTACGGAATCAGGCCCGCCAGCCCACTATCGGCCGTCTGGTGGACGACGCCATGACCGCCATTGAGCGGGACAACCCGGCGCTCCGGGATGTGCTGCCCAAGGAATACGGCAGGGACGCCCTGGACAAGCAGCGCTTGGGCCAAGTGGTGGACCTGGTCAGCAACATCAAGGTCGGCGGCGCCGAAGCCCAGGCCACCGACGTGTTGGGCCGGGTGTACGAATACTTCCTGGAGCAGTTTGCCCTGGCCGAGGGGCGCAAGGGCGGCGAGTTCTACACCCCCCGCTCGGTGGTAAGGCTACTGGTGGAGATGCTGGAGCCGTACCAAGGCCGGGTTTATGACCCCTGCTGCGGCTCCTCTGGTATGTTTGTCCAGTCGGTGGATTTCATCCGCGCCCACGCCACGGGCAACGGCAACGGTGGCCGGGCCAAGGGCGACATCTCCATCTACGGCCAGGAGTCCAACCACACCACCTGGCGGCTGGCCCGTATGAACCTCGCCATTCGTGGCATCGAGGGCCAGATTGCTTTCGGCGATAGCTTCCATAACGACCGCCACTCCGACCTGCGGGCCGACTACATCCTGGCAAACCCGCCTTTCAACGTCTCCGACTGGGGCGGCGACCGGTTGCGGGACGACCAGCGGTGGCAGTACGGAGTGCCGCCGGTGGGCAACGCCAACTTCGCTTGGGTGCAGCACTTCCTGTATCACCTGGCGCCCCGGGGCATCGCCGGGTTCGTGCTGGCCAACGGCTCCATGTCCTCCAACCAATCGGGCGAGGGGGAAATCCGCAAGAACATCGTCGAGGCAGGCCTGGTGGACTGCATCATCGCCCTGCCGGGGCAACTGTTCCGCTCCACCCAGATACCGGCCTGCCTCTGGTTCCTCCGTAAGGGACGCGTCGCAGGGGAAACGCGCACCAGAGAGACTCTGTTCATCGACGCTCGCAAGCTGGGCTACATGACGGACCGCACCCACCGGGACCTGTCCGCCGAAGACATCGCCCGTATCGCAGATACCTATCATGCTTGGCGTAACGGAGGTGATTACGCCGACGTTCCCGGCTTCTGCAGGAGCGCCGGCCTGGAAGAAATCCGCAGGCACAGCCACGTCCTCACCCCCGGCCGCTACGTGGGAGCCGAACCGCAACCCGATGACGGCGAACCCTTCCAGGAAAAGATGGCCCGTCTCTCCGCCCAATGGCGGAAGCAGCAGGTAGAGGGGCAACGGCTGGACGCGGCCATCGCAGAGAACCTGGAACGGTTGGGGTTCGGCCAGCGAGAAGCGGTCTGATGAGGCTGGATTTGTCGGCTTTGGAAAATGCCGTAGCGCAGTTGGAGGAAGGACTGGTGCTTTACGACTCCGACATCGTGCGGCAACACCCGGAAATCCGAAACCAGATGAGAGCCGGTGCAATTCAGGCCTTTGAGTTCACCTACGAACTAAGCGTCAGGATGATTCAACGGTACTTGGAACAGATTTCGGCTAATCCTGCGGAAGTTGACCGGCTGGAATTTCGGGGCTTGATCAGGAGGGCGTCTGAGCAGGGGTTGCTACAATCGGACCTCGCTGCTTGGATGGAACACCGGCGCAACCGGGGGTTGACCAGCCACGTTTACAACGAGGCGATGGCGGAGCGGGTATTTCAGGCCGCCCGGGATTTTCTGGGTGAAGTCCGGCACTTGCTAAGGGAGTTGCAGGAAAGGAATGAGCGACTTGACTAACCCGGCGGACATCCGGCCCGACCACTTGGAAATCGTGCAGAACATCCTTCGGGAGCATCTGCCCGACGGGTTCAAGGTCTGGGTGTTCGGCAGCCGCGCTAACTGGACGACGAAAGACTCTTCAGATCTGGACCTGGCCGTGGAAGGCTCTGGCACGCTGGACTACAAGGCTATGGTTGGACTGGAAGTCGCCTTTGAGGAATCGGACCTACCGTACACCGTTGACGTGGTGGACTTGAACGCCGTCAGTCCTTCCTTCAAGAAGATTGTTGAGGGCCAGAGGGTACTGCTACCTTCATTTGCCGCCTCAAGGACAGGGAATATCGGGGGGCGCAAAGTTGCGCTTGACGATGTGGTTACTCTCCAGTTAAGCAGTGTGGACAAGAAATCAAAGGCAAATGAGCGCGCTGTCCGACTCTGTAACTACACGGACGTTTACAACAACAGTTTCATCCACGCCGATATGGACTTCGTGGAAGCAACCGCGACTGCGCGGGAGATAGCCAAGTGTTCGTTGGTCGTAGGCGATGTCATCATCACAAAAGACTCCGAGAAACACGATGACATAGGAGTCCCGGCCCTGATACGCGAGGATATTCCCAACTTAGTCTGCGGTTACCACTTGGCAATCCTCAGACCCTGTTCATCGGAAGTTGATGGTACTTACCTCTTCTACGCGCTGAGCACCGGCGAAGCTCAAGAACAATTCCATTCTTACGCTAACGGGATAACCAGGTTTGGGTTGCGGAAGGCTGACATAGGTCTTGTGGAGATCCCCCTCCCACCCTTGCCCGAACAGCGAGCCATCGCCCACATCCTCGGCACGCTGGATGACAAGATTGAGTTGAACCGGCGGATGAACCAGACCCTGGAGGAACTGGCCCGCGCCATCTTCCAAGATTGGTTCGTGGACTTCGGCCCGGTTCGCGCCAAGCTGGAGTGCCGGGAACCCTACCTGCCGCCGGAGTTGTGGGACTTGTTCCCCGTCCGCCTGGTGGACTCGGAGTTGGGGGAGATACCGGAGGGGTGGGAGGTGAAGGCGCTCGCGGATTGCCTAGTTGTGGCAAGAGGACTGTCATACAAGGGGTCAGGACTGTCATCCTATGGGATACCGATGCACAACTTGAACTCCATTTACGAGGGCGGCGGATATAAAGATGATGGCATCAAGTTTTACAACGGAGACTTTCAGGAACGACACGTGACACAGCCCGGAGATGTGCTTGTCGCCAACACGGAGCAAGGACATGACAGGCTGTTGATCGGCTTCGCAGCGATTGTTCCGCAGCGCTTCGGCGACAATGGGTTGTTCAGTCATCACATATACCGAGTACGTCCCAAGGGTTCTTGCTCTCTTTCACCCGACTTCGTTTGCCAGTTGCTGAATACGAAAGCTACGCACGATACCGTTAGCGGCTATGCGACCGGTACGACAGTGAATATGTTGCCAGTCGATGCTCTTCGGTTTCCTGGGATAGTCGTCCCCCCGGCTCGGCTCGTGACCAGCTTTAGTGCTATGGCAGACACTGTTCGTTCCAGACAAGAAGAGCTAATTGGAGAATCCCGCTCATTGGCCGCCCTGAGGGATGTGCTGCTGCCGAAGCTGGTTTCAGGGGAAGTGAGGGTGGAAGAAATATCCGCGGACTAACCAGTAGGAATCCATATCCCTAACAAGTAAGGAAAGATGAGATGCCTCAAAGGTCGTTATGGCCCGAAAACGATGAAGGTAGTACGTTTAATACCCATGCATTTGCTACTGGCTTTGGCAATAGCACCAGGGCAGGTGGGCCCTATATCATAGATTCTAATGCGGTAGATACAATTACATTCCCTGCTGGTAGGCGAATAAGTGAGGTAGATCAGGACCGCTTGAGAGCTCGTGTAACTACGATGCTCATCGATCTGAGGAATTCCGGGGATTCCTATCCGAATGTTACGGCAGAACTTGTCCAAGCAGCTTTCTCAAGGCAACCCCTTCCGGTTTACAAGAGAGCTGACAGGTTGCTTCGCCTATTGGCGAATGTCACACCGGAAGTGGGAGAGCTCGTTGTCATTTCACCACAGGACTGTGAGGCGGCTTGCGCGTGGTCGGAGTCCCTAAATTGGCAAGAGGTACTGTTTTTATTGCGTTATCTCGTAGAAAGAGGCTGGGTGCAAGCGGGAACTCTCCAAAACAACGGGTTCAAGGGTTGGGTGACTGTTGAAGGCTACAGCAGGATCGAAGAGGTTCAAACAGATGTCGATTCTTCGCAAGCCTTCGTGGCGATGTGGTTTGACCAAAGTATGGACGAAGCCTACAGCAAGGGAATCGAACCGGCGATTCTCAACACAGGGTACAGTCCACTCAAAATCAATGATAAGGCCGATGTCGACAAAATCGACGACGAAATAGTGGGAGAGATACGCAGGTCCCGATTTGTCGTTGCTGACTTCACTCACGGCGAGAAAGGTGCCAGAGGCGGGGTTTACTACGAAGCCGGGTTTGCCTATGGCCTAGGCCTGCATGTGGTTCGATCGTGCCACAGGAAGATTGTGGATGAAAACGAATTACATTTTGATGTTCGCCAGTACTACCACGTGGTCTGGGAAACAGCAGATGAGCTACGCGATGGCTTGGAGAAGAGAATTCGGGCACTAATTGGGCAAGGCCCAAATAGAAACCATTAAGGGCGTCGGTTATTCCATGACTTCCTTGAGTGAGTACATCTTCAAAGAAGTTTAAGCGGGATGCCTGGCCGCCCTCGGTTGGCAGGTGGCCCAAGGTTCCTACATCGGGACTAGTTTGTTGACGAGAATAAGGACTCAACGATGGTCACAAAGAGAGTGTTTATAAGCTTTGACTACGACCACGATAAGGACTTGCGGGGCAACTTGGTCGCGCAAGCTAAGAATCCAGAATCGCCTATCAGCATCACGGATTCGTCGGTGCAACATCGCATAGACGAGAACTGGCGAAGGGAAGTTCGTGACCGTATTCGCAGGGCAGACCTCACCATCGTGATTTGCGGGGAGCACACGCACGATGCGCCTGGGGTAGCGGCTGAAATCACCATCGCTCGTGAGGAAGGAAAGCCGTACTTCCTACTGACGGGGCGGCGAAGGAAGACTTGCACCAGACCACGCATGGCCCTCAGCACGGACGAAATGCACAGTTGGACTTGGGAGAATCTGAGACGGTTGATCGCATGAGCGAGGTAGTTGATGTCCAGCGATTCGATCAATAGCCTGTTCCAATTCACGGAGGAGACCTACGGAAGCTCATTCAAGGCTGACCTGCTGGAGCAATACAAGCTCTACGTGCAGTCAGCGGAGAACGTGAGTGCCCGTCGCGTCCAGTCAAGCCGTTATCTGCTGACCCTGAACGCCGCCCTCGTCGCCCTGTACGGGTTTCAGTCGGCGGGCTTCGGTCAGAGTTACTGGGCGCTGGTCGTTCCAGTCGTGGGGGTACCTGTATCTCTGCTATGGTACTTGATCATAAAGTCGCACGCGGACCTCAACCGGGTGAAATTCGACCTCATCCATGAGTTTGAGCGGCACTTGCCAGCGGCGATGTACCAGTACGAATGGAGATTGGCGGAAGACGGCCGGGGAAAGTCCTATCGCGCTGTGACCGCCATAGAGAAATGGATTCCGATTCTGTTTGCCATCCTTCATGTAGTGCTGGGAGCTTTCATTGTCCTCTCACTCGCTGGGATTTTGGGCTGATTGCGGGATATGACCAAGCTTAACGAATCAGCTGTTGAATTTGCGGCCCTGGAATGGCTGCAAACTATTGGGTGGCAGGTGGCCCACGGGCCCGACATCGCACCGGATGCACCGGGCGCAGAACGGGACGACTACGGACAGGTGGTGCTGGAACAGCGGTTGCGTGAGGCTCTGGCTCGGCTGAACCCTGGACTGCCTACGTCGGCCTTGGACGACGCCCTTCGCAAGCTGACCCAGCCGGAGGGTGCGACTCTCGAAGCTCGCAACCGCTCCTTTCACCGGATGTTGGTCGACGGGGTAACGGTGGAGTACCGCTCCGGTGACGGCAATATCCGGGGGGAGCCGGCCCGGGTCATCGACTTCAACGACGGGGCGGTCAACGACTGGCTGGCCGTCAACCAGTTCACCGTCACTGAAACTGTGGGCGGGAACCGGAACACCCGCCGCGCCGACGTCGTACTGTTCGTCAATGGCCTGCCCCTGGGCGTTCTAGAGTTGAAGAATCCAGCCGACGAGGACGCCACTATCTGGACCGCCTGGCAGCAAATCCAGACCTACCAGGCCGAACTCCCCTCCCTGTTCGCCATGAACGAAGCTCTGTTGGTCTCCGACGGCCTGGCTGCCCGCGTAGGAGCCCTCGGCGCCGGTCGGGAGTGGTTCAAACCCTGGCGGACCATCACCGGCGAGTCCCTGGCCGGCCCTGACCTCACCGAATTGCAGGTCATGCTGGAGGGAGCCTGTTACCCGGAGCGGTTTCTAACGCTGCTGCGTGATTTCACCGTTTTTGACGACGATGGCAGCGGCAAGCTGGTCAAGAAGATGGCCGGCTACCACCAATTTCACGCCGTCCGCGCCTCCGTAAATGAGACCCTGCGGGCGGGGGAGCTTCAAAATGAGAGAGGGGTAGCTTCAGGATCGATTCGCGGCAGGTATGAAACGGGACGCCAGACTGGGGGCGCTCCCGGCGACCGGCGCATCGGGGTGGTCTGGCACACCCAGGGATCGGGCAAGAGCCTGACCATGGCCTTCTATGTCGGGGCCATCATCCGCGAGCCGGCTATGGAGAACCCCACCATCGTGGTCCTCACCGACCGCAACGACCTGGACGACCAGCTCTTCACCACCTTCTCCCGCTGCCAGGATCTGCTGCGCCAGCCGCCGGTGCAAGCCGAAAGCCGGGCCGACCTGCGCGAAAAACTATCGGTGGCCTCCGGCGGCGTGGTGTTCACCACCATTCAGAAGTTCTTTCCCGAGGAGCGCGGCGACATTTATCCTACCCTATCGGAGCGGCGCAACATCGTCGTCATCGCCGACGAAGCCCACCGCAGCCAGTACGACTTCATCGACGGCTATGCCCGGCACATGAGGGACGCCCTGCCCAACGCATCCTTTGTCGGTTTCACTGGAACCCCTATCGAGTTGCAGGACGCCAACACCCGTGCAGTGTTCGGGGACTACATCAGTATCTACGACATCCAGCGTTCGGTTGAGGACGGGGCCACGGTTCCCATCCACTACGAAAGCCGCCTGGCCCGGTTGGAGCTGAACGAAGCCGAGCGGCCGGCCATTGACCCGGACTTCGAGGAGGCGACCGAGGGCGAGGAAATCGAGCGCAAGGAGCGACTGAAGACCAAGTGGGCGCAACTGGAGGCAGTCGTCGGCGCCGAGAACCGGGTCCGGCAAATTGCCGAGGACATCGTGGACCACTTCGAGCAGCGCTTGGAGGTCCTGGATGGGAAGGCGATGGTGGTGTGCATGAGCCGCCGTATCTGCGTTGACCTCTACAACGAACTGGTTCGCCTGCGCCCTGAGTGGCACGACGACAATGATGACAAGGGCATCATCAAGGTGGTGATGACCGGCTCTGCTTCAGATCCGCCGGAGTGGCAGCAGCACGTGCGGAACAAGGCCCGGCGGGAGGCGCTGGGCAACCGCTTCCGCGACGCCGACGACCCTTTCCGAATCGTACTGGTGCGGGATATGTGGCTGACCGGCTTCGACGCGCCCAGCCTGCACACCATGTACCTGGACAAGCCGATGCGGGAGCACGGGCTGATGCAGGCCATCGCCAGGGTGAACCGGGTGTTCAAGGATAAGCCCGGCGGGTTGGTCGTGGACTATCTCGGGCTGGCTAACGACCTGCGCCAGGCGCTGGTGACCTACACTGAGAGCGGAGGCACGGGGCGAACCGCTATCGACAAGGAAGAGGCGGTTGCCGTCATGCTGGAAAAGCACGAAGTGTGCTGCGCCCTATTCCACGGTTTCGACTGGTCGAAGTGGACCAGGGGTACGCCGGCGGAGTGGCTGGGGCTGCTTCCGGCGGCGCAGGAACACATCCTGGCTCAGGAAAACGGCAAAGACCGTTGCATTACGGCAGTACGGGAACTCTCACAGGCCTTTGCCCTAGCCGTCCCGCACGCAGAAACCTTCCACATCCGCGACGATGTAGGTTTCTTCCAGGCGGTGCGAGCGGCCTTGAGCAAGCGAGCGGCAGGCGATTCGCGCCCGGAGGAGGACCTGGACCTCGCGGTGCGGCAGATAGTATCCCGCGCAGTGGCGTCGGAAGGCGTGATTGACATCTTCGCGGCCGCCGGGCTGGACAAGCCCGATATATCGGTGCTGTCCGACGAATTCCTGGCCGAGGTGCAGGGGATGCCCCAGCGCAACCTGGCAGTTGAGTTGCTCCAAAAGCTGCTCCGAGGTGAAGTAGCAACCCGTAGGCGCGCCAACGTGGTGCAGGCGCGCTCATTCGCTGAGATGCTGGAACACACCCTCCGCCGCTATCAAAACCGTGCAATTGAAGCTGCGCAGGTGATTGAAGAACTGATCCAACTGGCCCGGGAGATGCGCGAGGCAACCTCCCGTGGCGAAAGACTCGGACTGAACGAGGACGAACTGGCCTTCTATGACGCCCTGGAAACCAACGACAGCGCCGTGCAAGTCCTGGGGGACGAAACCCTCCGTGCCATCGCCCGTGAGTTAGTGGAGACCGTCCGCAGCAATGTCACCATCGACTGGACGCTGCGCGAGAACGTGCGGGCGCAGCTCCGTGTCCTGGTCCGGCGCATCCTGCGAAAACATGGCTACCCACCGGACAAGCAGGAGAAGGCCACTTTGACCGTGTTGGAACAGGCGGAAGTTCTGTCGGAAGGGTGGGCGGCTTGAACATCGACTACTCTCCTCCGCCGAGTATCGTTAAGTTTTCGCTTCGGCATATGCTAGGATGGAAAGAACGGATAGTAGGAAGACTGCTCTAAGCACCTTTAGATATTAGAAGAAAAATGAAGAGCCGATAGGGATTCCTGCCCCACAGCATTCCGCTCAAGGGAAAGAGAAGTGTTCGAAAGTGGCTTTTACCCAGCTATAACCTTAATCACCGGCCCTAGAGAAAGCGGTCGCACGACCTATGCAGTTCTGGTTTCCGCCGAGTTTTTCAAGCTAGGTATTCCCTGCTTTCATAATAGCACCGCCCTATTTGGCTGTAACATCGAAGCGTATCTAGATGCTCATGATGGACTTCTGACATTGGCGGAAAGGATCCCCGAACCGTCCACGATCTTGATTGAAGAAGCTGATGCTCAAAATGCGACTCGCCGAACGAGTGACACCAGTCACCAAGCTGCGATCAACTCTGCTCTTGCAATACTGGCAGAAAAGTCGTGCCGCTTGATCCTTACAACGGTCCAGGGCAATGAGTCCCTCATAAACGAGGCTTTGTTGGGCCACGCTTATGAGCATGTAACCCCATTTATGGAAGCCAGAAGCAGGGAGACCGTCGCCTTGGGAACCCTGCACCGGTTCGGGCGATACATGGTGCCAGTCGGAAATATGGCCTATGAACCTGAATCAATACTCGATGCAATGAAGTTGGCTCATACCTTTAAGGAGATGAGGAAAGGAGCACCCGAAGGCAAAGACGTTGAATACACCGAGGACCGTATATTCGAAGTGCCACAGACCAGCATCGACCAAATGCCACAGCCGCAATACCCCGAATACCCTGTGTATTACCGACATCGCATATTGCGGGCTTTGCCAAACGGAAGTCTTCACCGACTGACTCAAGAATCGGTCCTCCACTTCACTTGGCTCGAGAGCGTCAACGAACATCCCAACGAAACACTGGCCATGGAGATGCTCGAGCGAACCATGCCCCAATGGGGATTTGACTACCAACCAATGCCTGTTGCTCAAGATACCAACTTTCCTGATGGCCAGGCTATTATCAATGGTGAGCTTGCCAATTTGGAGGTTGTATCGATACAGCCGCGTTACTCCAGCGGGCATAGCCTGCACGAGCACGTTGCTTTAACCCGAGTGGGCAGGGCCGAGAAACTCAACAACGCAGTCATCCTCAAATGCCAGACTTGTCGAACCACAGAACACCATAGTGTTGTAACTTGGGAGAAACTTCCGGACCACAGCGAAAGTCACCGATGGGTCATGTACCTGCCTGAATCGCTATCGCCGCCTTCTTTCCCATTCGATTTGGCAGCGACTCCTTTGCTGACTATCGATCAGAAGAGTTTCAGCAACGAACTGGAGAAGGCAATAGAGGGCAAATCAGAGAAAATCGCCAAGCAGGGTAAAGGTCTGCGAAACTGGGTGGTTGTTTTGGCACAGGGCTTCCCTGTCGACGCGGACTGGTACCACCAGTTACCCGAGCAGTGGCCTTCAAATGTCGACGGTATCTGCGTAGTCGCCACCGAAGGATATTTAAGCGCAAACAATCATTTGATTCCCTTCAAGGACTTCACCGTCGTATTATTGAAGTGCCCTCCGGATTTTCAGGACCACAATTGCTATCACCCTGGTTACAGCTATAGGGTCAGCGGTATGGACACGGACTTTCGACCTTTGTCAAAGGACTCCCATACCACGGAGGAAGTATCTGCCGCAGCATGGAACTTCCCTCTGCCTGCTATACCTGTCAAGAAGACTTTGGTATTCCGCGACCAAGACGAAAGGGAAATACAGACCTTTTGGAGTGCGGACATTACCAACTTACAAGCAAGGGAAATCCTTGAAGAGTTGGGATACCATTGGCACGACCAGTTCCGGGGGAGTCTCTTGCTTCGTTCCGAAGGCGATGTCCCCAATCACGCTAATTGCTGGGCCGAGCTCCAATGGGACGAGGATGAGCAATGGACTGGTGTCATCTTTCACGAAGGCTACGAGCTTCGAGAGGAATTCGAAACTGTTGACGAAGCCAGGATGTGGTGTGAACGTCATACGGCGATGCTGCTAATGCACATTGAGGTATAATCAGCTGATTTCAGATACCAGATGGTCATCACTCGGAATGGGATTGATTGTCGGTTCGATGATGGCAACTCCATATTATGGTTGCGATAGACGTTAGGGACTGGGGCAGGTCGCCTATACCTCGAGGATACGGACTTCTACCTTGGGGCACAGGAGACATTCGCGCTCTTCCACGCCTTCGCGCGTATTCCTCCACTCAGTCCATTCACAGTGAGGGGCGAATCCGCTGTCCCGAAACTTTTCAAGAATGTAGAGCAACGCGTGTTGCCGAGTATCAAAGGAGTCCTCATGGAACTCCGCCTTTTCTCCTTTTTCGTTTGTCGTCCAGCCCGAAACTATCCAGTACAGTTTTGGGTTGTAAGGAGTCAGCCAGACGCTTGCCACATAGCTTTGTTGCTTGTCATCGCTTACTATGCGGTATGAAGGGGATTCCACGTCTTCTATGCTGATGTACGGACCGTATTCTTCCAAGCGGTGAAACTCCAGCAGGACGTTGAGTTCGACCTCAGGAGACATGGCCCTGGCGTTGGCTTCGTGTTCATCCCTTGGTGTTCTGTCTGGATAGTTTGGCACCTTCACTCCTCCACCGTCTTCCGGTTGAGCAAATTGGAAACCGATGTTGGAATTGTCATCTCTCCTAGCAGGGACGCTCCAAACACCGCGCTCTAGAACAGTAGAACAGTGGGTGCGGGCCGTCAAGGAGCACGTTGGTTCGGCCCAAGGCCCTCAGATGTGTCATACAACCTAGGAGACATCAAGGACAGCCTAGTGAAGCACTAGGCTGTCCCATTATCAACACCGGATACGTGACTTGACGGGGGCTCCGCCTCTTTCACAACCCCATCCACAGTTCAAAAATGGTACTGCCTACCGTCAAGTCAGGCCCACCATGACGTACCGAATTCATAACACCCCCGTTTAGGGCGATTTCTGCGGCATCCGCTCCCCCCATCGGAGAGTCGTCCGGCGTCGGTATCGAGTAGACGATGGCGGCCCGGCCGGGCTTGACCACGATCTCCTTGACGAAAGACCGGACGAAGGCCTTGGTCTCGGTCAACTCGCTGGTCTTGAGGAACTCGCTCATCTCGGCGGCGAAGGCGGCGATGGTCTCGGCGCTGTCCAGGAACTGACGCCGGTCCGACAGAAGGACCCGGGCCTCCTCGGCGGCGATCTCCAGCTTCTCCTTTCGCTCCCGGTGCTCCCTGATGCGCTCCGAGGCGTCCGCCATTTCGATGTCCGTAGTCTCGATGACCTGCCAGATACGGCCCAGCCGCTTCTTCACGTCCTCAAGCTCCTCATCAATGGTCTCCAGCCGCTCTCGCTGCTCCCGGGCCACCCCGTCCATCTCCTCGTCCAACAGCTTCACCAGGTCACGGATGTTGGACTCGGTGAGGACGTTCTCCCTGATCTCGCTGACGATGAGCTTCTCGAAGCTCTTGGCGTTGAGCCTGGGAGTCTCGCAGGTTCCCTTGCCCCGCTTGAGCAGGGAATGGCAGATGTAGTAGGTGTACCTGCCGCTCTTGGCCTCGGCGGCGGTCATGGCCTTGCCGCAGGTCTCGCACTTGACCAGGCCGCTGAGCAGGTAGGGGCTGGAAGCCCGGCGGGGGTTCATCTTCTTTGGGGCGCGGGACGCCAGCAACTTCCTGGCCTTCTGGAAGTCCCGCTGGGACACGATGGCGGCATGGGCGTTCTCCACCCTTACCGGCGGCGCGCCGTCCCTGGCCTTGGCTCCCCAGACCAGGGTGCCGGTGTAGGCTTCGTTGTCCAGCATGGTGTGGATGGTGGTCTTGAGCCACTTCTTGCCGTTGGTGGTGGGGATGCCCTCGGCGTTGAGGGTCTTGGTGACGTCGAGGATGCTCCTGCCCTGGAGCACCATGTCGAAGATGCGCCGGACCACGGCGTCGGCGGGCGGGTTGAGCTCCAGCTTGGGACGCTTCTTGATTCCGTCCTGAACGTAGACCCGCCTGTAGCCGTAGGGGGCGTAGGTGGTCATCCAGAAGCCGCGTGTGGCGGCCTCCCGCATCCCCCGCGTAACCTCCTGGGCCAAATTTTCCGAGTAAAATTCGTCCACGCTCTCGATGATGGCCTCAAGGAGCTTGCCGGTGGGTGTGTCGTCGGCCTGCTCGGTGATGGAGACGACGCGGACGCCCCTGCGCCTCAGCATGGACTTGAAGGCCACGGCGTGCTCGCGCTTCCTGGTGAAGCGGGAGAATTTCCAGACCAGGATTTCCTTGAAAGGGGCCTCGGGCTTGCTGGCCTCGTCCAGCATCCGGCTGAACTGGGGCCGGTCGGCGATACGCCCGCTCTCGGCCTCGTCCACGTACTCGCGGGCTACCAAGTAGCCGTTCCGCTGGGCGTAGTCGCGCAGCGCCCGAAGCTGGGCGGCCACGGACAGGTCCACGTCCTGTCGCTCGCTGGAGACCCGGGCGTAGAGGGCCGCGGGTATCAGGTCGTGTAGTTCAGTCATTAGATTCGCCTCCTTCGTCCTCTGGCTTCGTGGCTTGGCGGGAGCGCAGCCGTTCCAATCGCTCCTGGCGGCGCAACTCCCTTTCTTCCATGTACAGGCGGAGGGCTTCCCGCACCAGTTCGCTCATGTCTCTGCCCTCCTCTTCCTTCACCCGCTGCACCTGCTCGAACATCTCCGGGGGCAGGGAGAAGGTGATGGTCCTGGAAATACGGCGTGGTGGCATGGTCTCTCTTTTTGCCGGTTGATGTAATATAATGTCTTACTATCCATCATCGGACAAACGGTCCGGCCTGTCAAGGAGAGATTGGCGCCCGCCCCCGGCGGGCGCTGGATTCACTTCCCGGCCACGGGGCTGCCCCATGCTGCGGGGCCAGCGCCCTGCGATGTTCCCAGGGCAGGGCGGCCACGATCACCTTGGCGAGGCGTCCCTTCCAGAAGACGGGCTTGGCGACCACGGCAATGCCGTCCCCCTCGGCGTACTCCGTCCTGCCGCTGCGGGCCGCCCGCTCCGCCAGGGAACCGGAGGACAGGGGTTTTCCGGACCGGGGACTGCCGTTCCGCCAGCCGGTCAGCAGGCGGGAGCGCAGGGGCGGGAAGCCAAGTCTGGTGGCTGGGCTGGGCGGGCGTAATGCCTCGAAAGGGGGGGTTAGCAGACCCCCCCTTTCGAGGCGTGGGATTTTCGGAGGCCGCCGTGGTGTTAGGGACGTGTACAGGAATTGGGACTTGGATGACGCCGGTTGATGGGAGGGGATTCGTAGCTGAAATGGGGGGTGCAGCCCCATTTCAGCGGTAAGTTTGCGAACACTTGGAGTCCAGGGCGGGTTCCGGTCATGGGGTGCAATGGCCCCGTTTGAGGGGTGCAGTTTGCAGTCCGGCGAAATCAGGACGGGGGTGCAAGGCCCCTATTGGAAAGGTGCAATTTGCACCGGGAGGGTGAGCATGAGTCAGAACGAGAGCAGGACGGCGGGCGGACCCGGCAGCGATCCCGGCGATGCGGGCGATCCCGCTGGCGTTGGCGGGGGTGAGACTCCGAACAATCCGGTTGGTGACGGGACCGGCGCTGGCGGCGGTGGGAACCCGGCCCTCGGCAGGGGGAATGACGGCGGCGGTGATTCCGACGTTGTTCCAGGGGACGCCTTCGACCAGGCGGCGGCCCAGGTCATCGACGACGTGTACGAGCTGCGGCTCACCGCGTTGTTCCGCCAGCTGGTGCGGTCGAGGGGGCACAAGGGCGCGGCGCGGGGCTGGGTCTGGACCCCAGGACGGTGGCAGGCAGCGTGCAGCAGGGGATGTCGCGGCGGGTGCGGGTCGCGGTGGAGAAGATGTTGGTGGAAAGGGACGGCGGGGCCAGGGACGAGCTGGAGGAGGCGGTGGAGGGGCTGGCGGGGCAGGTCGGCGGGCTGACGACCCAGGTGGCCGGGTTGGAGGGTGAGCTGCGGGAGGGCATGAAGGCCCTGGGGGAGACCCACGCCCAGGGGATGCGGCGGCTGGAGCAGCGGCTGGCCCAGGGTGATGCCAAGGGCGGCGGTGGTGGCATCCGGTTGCCGCCTCCGGCGCCGGGGTGGCGGGGGCTAGGTCCCGGAGGCGTCACCCCGATCTGGTGACGGCGGAACCGGATGACGACGACGAGGACGTGTTCGGCGACGCCTGGCTGTTGGTGCAGGAGTGGCGTGATCTCTGGGACGGCCACCCGGCCCGAGGCAAGGGCTTGGAGTGGGTGTCAACGCGCCAGCGGATTCTGGAACTGGAGGTGGCCATGCTGGAGGAGCGCGGCCTGACCCTGCCGCCGGAGACGGAGCCGCTGCGGGGCCTGGACCGGGGCGCGCAGTTGAATTGGCGGTTGAAGGCGCTCCCGGACTTTCGCAGGCGGCGGGCCAGGCTGGCGTGGCTGGCGAAGGTGGCGGGGGCACTGAGTCCGGGGCGGTGGCTGAGGGCGGTTTGGGACCTGCTGCGGCTGGACCTGTTGCGGTGGCGGCGGTAGCCCGCCGGCGCCGTCTCCGGGCGGTTCCGACGGGTTTCCCGATTCCAGCGGGATTCCTGCGGTGCGTTTGCAATCAATGTGGGCGGGTCGTCGACGAAACCCTTGCCAGGGGTCTTCCGGAGGCCGGATACTGACTTCGTTGTCTGGCTTTTCCAGTGTTTCCACTGCCTAGAAACCTGGGGGCGTGATCCCTGCTCGCCCGGGCCTGCTCCGTGAGGATCGAGGCTTCTCTCCCCGGAGCGCCCACGAGGGAATTGCTGACAGGCAGAGTGAATTATCCTTCGCCCGCAGCCAGTAGTCCTTACCACGGAAGCGCGCGGTGTGCTTCATACGGTGTACCCCTACCCAAGGCGCGGAACCCCGACCCCACGGACTGAAGCACGGAGGTGGCAACCGGACAAACAACGGCATCCCCGATTCCCTTTCCACGGAATCCCTTTCCACGGCAGGTAGCAAACTCACGGAAGTCCCATTGGCAGGAGGTGTCGACTAGACCCAGGACGGTATCCAGGAAGCTTTTTCCCCTCGGGTTCATTTGCGGAGCGGTTGACGCGCTTCGCACTCTCTACACTCTGCGGTTGGAGCAGACAACAAGCTCCGGTTGCTTCCACATGACTGCGGCGTAGCTACCGACCACGAGTAGCCGGTCCGCAAATTTCACATGCTCCGGTCTCACTGCAACGCCAGACCGGACTCTTACCGTTGCAACGCAGTTTCCCCGGTTCGGCGGCTTACGACGTAGCCACTGGCCGGACTGCGTTCCTCTCCGTTTCCCTCTCCTATTCCCCAACGTAGCAGCGCCCCGGGAATGACACCCTGGGCGAACTGCGCCTTACTCAAACCCCCAAACCGGCGTTCCATGCCCAATGCCAGACCCGGGGCGGAGTGCGTCCGGAGCCGGGGCCAAACCACATTGCGGGCTACGTTTCCCTTCAATTCTCCCCTCTCTCCCCTCATTGCAGCCTCCAGGGTTCGCGTTTTAGCTGAATAACACCCTGGGCGAGCTGCGTCTTGCTCCAACCCTCATCCTGCGTTCTCCGTTGCGCGTCTCACCGTGGGCGGAGTGTGTCCGGCGCCGGGCGGCAATCTTTTCCCCAACGTCATCAGCGACACCGGGGAGGTGCGCATGACCAGCACGGCAGGGTTCAACCAACCCAAGCCTGTGGCGGTCGTTGACGGCGGATTCATCAGGCGGACACAACCGGGCGTCCATCCCCGTGGCGGTGGCCCTGCTCATCGATGGGCCGCTGCCGCCAGCAGCAACGGAGGAACTCACTGACGACCAATCCATAGCCACAAGGAGGTAATCCATCACGACGTTGAACCTGGATTCCCATCCACTTACAGGAGGTCGGAACAACTGAATAACCAGCAGGAACTTTAGGCCCGTCGCCCCCTGGGTGGCGCGGCGGAAACCAGGGCGGCCGCGTGAGCCGCCACCGGCAACTGAAATTCGATTGCTTACAGACGAGCGGGGTCGGTCCCTTTGGGGCCGGCCCCGCTTTCTGCGTTTTGGAGGAAGCGACATGACGGCGACTACCAACATCCACCAGGCGGAGACCATCACCAGCGGCGCCAACCGGTTCGACCACAAGGACGACGCCAACACCGCACAGGCCACGGAGACACAGGCCGGGGCGCAGGGACAGGGACAGAGCAAGGGCAAGCCCGAGAGCGAGGTCAGGGTCGCCGCCAGGCGCCACGGCCTCACCCTGAAGCAACTGGCAAAGAGGATGGGCGTGAGTTACGGCTACCTGTTGCAGGTCGCCTCGGGTCAGAGGCCCTGGTCCCCGATGATGCGGGAGAGCGCCATGGCGGTGCTGGGCGAGGTCCCCGGACCGGGCGTCGTCTACCGGCAGGGGGGCCTGGTCCAGGGGGAAAGCAGCTACGTCCGGGAGCGCGCCCGCGAGATGGGCATGAGCCTGAAGGGCCTGGCGGAACACGTGGGGGTGTCCTACGGCTATATGTGCCAGGTCTCCCGGGGCCAGCGGAACATGAGCCCGGTGGTCCAGGTGCGGGTGGAGGAGGCGCTGAACGGTCCGGCCAGGATCGAGCCTGCCCAGCCCCGCAGCGTGGACCCTTGCGCCCTGTGGGAGCGCATGGATGCTCATGGGTACAGCCAGAACGAGGTCGCCCGGCGGGCCGGAATCAGCTCCGGTCATCTCTCCCAGATCATGAACGGCCAGCGAAACCCGTCCGGCGAGGTCCTGGCGAAGCTGCACGGGGTCCTGTTCCGGCCTACGGCGGCGGAACTGGTGGTGCCCGCCGAGGTCAAGGTGATGGCCTGGAAGAAGGGCGGGCGGAACGGCGTGGTGGTTCGCGGCGCCGGTGGGCCGGGGGCTGGCGGCAACCAGCCTGGCGGCGGCACCGTGCGCATCGGCGGCCGGGTGCCCTGGGGCGCGGAGGTGGAGTACGCCTACCGCGCCGGTTACGACAGCCGGGGCCGGGTGTCGGTGACTCACCTGGTGGACGAGCGGGGCTACTCCGTGATGCTGACGAAACCGGAGCCGGACGGCGCCGGTGCCGACGAGGACCGGACCGGGGTCTGAGCGCGGCCAGCGGGGCGGTGGACACGGGCGCAAGGCCAAGAGCCCTTCCCTCTACCGGATACGGGACGCCGCGCCGGAGGTCGTGCTGGACCTGCTCAACGTCCGCCGCAGGGAACCCGCCGAGGGTCGCAACGGCAAGCTCAAACCACCGTCCCTGTCCCTGTTCGAGGGGGCCTCTGGGCGCCGAGCAGGCACGGGAGAAGGAACCGGCAGGCGCGGATCGCTGGAGCGTATCAACAATGGGGCAGGAACATCGCCGCACCAGCGATGTTCCTGCCCCGGCTGCGCATGTATGCGCCCTTTTTGCGTTCCAGGTCAAGGGCATCAGCCCCCGGTGTGTTCGCTCGTTACTCGTCCCCTTCCTCGTCCTCCTCCACAATGACGAACAGGGTGTCAAAATCACTCACCCCCAGCACCTCCATCAACCGCCGTCGCAGCCGGGGCGACGGACTGCGTTCCCCCCGCATCAGCTGGGACATGTAACCCCGGGAAATCCCGCAGCGGCGCGCCAGTTCGTTCTGAGAGATGTTGAGTTGGTCCAGCAGTTCCCATACCACCTCCTGACGGAGCATCACCCTGACTGAGCGGCGCCTGGGTCTCATCCCGCCTGCTCCCTCCCAACCGGTTCCGCTGCTTCCTCGACCCGTTTCCCTTCGCCTTCGACAGAGGCTGGCGAAGAGGCCGCCTAGTTTGGGGCGGCCTCCGCATCTTTTCCTTGCCCGGGTGCCCTATGTGGGTGTTTTGCTGGCTCCTGGGGACCTCCTTTCCGCCGTGGGGCCTCGCCGCCTGGCCCGGAGACGGTCAACTCGTTCTTGTATTACAGCTTCCTGCCGTCTCTGGTGCAGATGGCTCCCCCGGCGGCGCAGTCCCTGATACCTGCTACGGAGCCGCCGGTGTGTCGATGTGCACCCAGCGGGACCGCTCGCTCGTCCCATGCTCGTTGATGGCCTTGATCCGGTAGGTGTAGCGGGTCTCCGCCGACACGCTGGTGTCGGTGTAGGTGGTGGACGCCGTACCCGTGTTCGCCACTAGCTCATCGAAGTGTCCCTCGGCGTCGACCCCGGGAAGGCGGCGCAGGATCACGTAGCCGGTGATGCTGTCGTCGTCAGGGTCGTCCCAGGTGAGCACGACCTGGCCGTTGGACGCTGTGGCTTCCAGGCCTGTCGGTTTGTCGGGTACGGGCGCCGCCGGGGTGTCGATGTGGACCCAGCGGGAACGCTCGCTCACCCCGTGCTCGTTGATGGCCTTGATGCGGTAGGTGTAGGTGGTGCTGGCCGCCACCTCGTTGTCGGTGTAGGTGGTGGCGGCGCTGCCCGTGTCCGCCACCAATACACTGAAGTCGCCCCCTTGATCGTTCACGCGGACGCGCCGCAGGATGACGTAGCCGGTGATGCTCTCGTCCTGGGGGTCATTCCAGGTGAGGACCACCTGGGCGTGGGACGCCGTGGCTTCGAGGCCCTTGGGCTTGTCGGGCGGCTCCGTGGGTTCCGCCGCCGCCACCGCGTCCGTGGCCGCGCTGGTCAGCGTCTCCTCATTGCCCGCGTCATCGGTAAAGCTCACCCGCACCTTGATGGCCTTGCCCTCGTCGGCGTCGGCCAGGGTGTAGGTGGCGTTGGTCGCTCCCGATATGTCGGAGTCGTCGGCCAGCCATTGGTACTCGTACTGTACGTTGGTAAGCCCGTCGGCGTCGGCGATCCCAGATGTGTTCGCCGTCAGCGTCTCCCCCACCTGGGCGGTGTCGCTGATGGAGGGCGTACCCGTGGCGGGAGAATTGGTCTGGGGCGCCGCCGCCACCGCGTCCGTGGCCGCGCTGGTCAGCGTCTCCTCATTGCCCGCGTCATCGGTAAAGCTCACCCGCACCTTGATGGCCTTGCCCTCGTCGGCGTCGGCCAGGGTGTAGGTGGCGTTGGTCGCTCCCGATATGTCGGAGTCGTCGGCCAGCCATTGGTACTCGTACTGTACGTTGGTAAGCCCGTCGGAGTCGGCGATCCCAGATGTGTTCGCCGTCAGCGTCTCCCCCACCTGGGCGGTGTCGCTGATGGAGGGCGTACCCGTGGCGGGAGAATTGGTCTGGGGCGCCGCCGCCACCGCGTTCGTGGCCGCGCCGGTCAACGTCTCCTCATTGCCCGCGTCGTCAGTGAAGCTCACCCGCACCTTGATGGCCTTGCCCTCATCGGCGTCGGCCAGGGTGTAGGTGGCGTTGGTCGCTCCCGATATGTCGGAGTCGTCGGCCAGCCACTGGTACTCGTACTGTACGTTGCTAAGCCCGTCGGCGTCGGCGATCCCAGATGTGTTCGCCGTCAGCGTCTCGCCTACCTGGGCCGTGCCACTGATGGTTGGCACACCCGTCGCCGGACTGTTGGGACGGGCTGCCACCGTGTCCGTTGCTCCGCTGGTCAGTGACTCCTCGTTGCCCTGGTCGTCGGTGAAGCTGACCCGAACCTTGATGACCTGGCCCTCGTCTTCAGCGAGCAGGGTGTAGGTGGAGCTGGTAGCGTCCGCGATTTCGGCGTCGTCGGCCAGCCACTGGTACTCGTACTGGACGCTGCGAAGACCGTCAGCGTCGGCGATGCCCGACGTGTCGGCGGTGAGTGTCTGGCCCACCTGGGCCGTGCCTGTAATCGTTGGCGCTCCGGTGGCGGGAGAATTGGTCTGGGGCGCCGCCGCCACCGCGTCCGTTGCCGCGCTGGTCAGCGTCTCATCATTGCCCGCGTCATCGGTGAAGCTGACCTGCACCTTGACTGTCTTGCTTTCTTCGCTATCGGTCAGGGTGTAGGTCGCGCCGGTGGCTCCGTTGATGTCTGCGTCGTCGGCCTGCCACTGGTAGGCGAAGGCGACGTTTTCCAGCCCGTCCGGGTCGGCAATGCTGGCAATGTCCACGGTTAACGTCTCACCGACCCGGGCAGATCCATTGATGGCGGGGGCGCCGGTGGCAAGGCGGTTAGAGTGTTCGGGTGGCGCCCCTTCTGCGCCGCTCGCTACCTGGCCGGAGCTGAAGACCCAGGGCCGGGCCTGCTTGATCGACAGAATATTTTCGCTGGTGATCTTGAACTCGATCTCCATGGCGAACTCTTGGCCGGATCCGATGCCGTACAGTTCCTCGAACTCGTCATGGATTGCTTCGAGATGACGGCGCAACTGACCCAATTGGGCGTCGCTCATGAGGAGTTGTCCCGCGGGAACCTGATTGGAGCGCGCGGTAACGGTGTATGTGCCGTCAGGGTGCAACAGCATTTCCTCAGGCACCGAGTGCGCCTCAGGATTGGTGACCAGGTCCTCGCCCAACTGCGTGTTGACGTAGTAGCTCCCGTCCCCGCGGCCGAAGGGATCGAAGCTGACGGCGACGCCGTTGGCCAACTCGTCGGAGTAGTTGGGATGCACCAGCACCCCCATCGCCGCCGTCAAGTGCTCTATGCGGTGGAACTCGCGCTCGGTGAAGGCCCGGAAGTTCCACAGGCTCGCCCAGACTCCCTTGATGGACTTGTCGATGCCGTCCTCCTCGGTCTCCTCCGGGTCCTGGGTCTTGGAGTCGTATAGCCCCGCGCCACTGAAGCCGGGCAGGTCCTCGTTGTTGGTGCTGGACCGGTAGCGCAGCGACTGCCCATCGGGGTAGGTGGCGTGCATATCCTCCAGCGCCTCGATGATCCACTCGGGCGTCTCCCCCTTCTTGATCTTCTTGCGCAGCTTCTTCAGTTCCTTCTCTTGGGTGTCGAAATCGCTCTGGAAATCCGGGTCGGCCAGCATCTCCTTGACGTCATCGTAGAAACCGTTGTGCTTCATGAACTCGTCGTAGAAGTAGAAGGGCACCGCGAACCCCTCCGGCACGGTGCCGTCCTCGAAGCCCAACGTTCCCAGCATGGCCACGTTCGCCGCCTTGACGCCGAACGCGGTCCAGTCGTCGAATTCGATGTCGCCCAAGGCGGTGATCTGTGTGACCGCGAGGTCCCGCTCGGGCGTCTGGGTCTGCGCAGGGCGGGAGGCGGCGTAGTGGGCATCGACCTCCGCAGGGGTAGCGGCACGCAGGGTCCATCCGTACCCGGCCACCGTGTAGTGAACGTAGCTGTCGATGAGATCATCGATGTCGTCGTCGTCGAGGGCATCTCGGATGAAGGCGTTGGGGACGCCGTCCTGCACAGCTCGCAGGTTGACGTGCGACAGCGGGGTCTGGGGCACGGTGGTGATGATGCCGGCGACACGGGAGAGCTCATTGGGCAGGGTCTCATAGATGACGACGTCGCGCGGGTTGGGGCGTTCCTCCAGCGCCATGACCCGGAGGAAACCGTACCCCTCCGCTTTGTTCAGGGAGATGAAGTCCACATCGGGGAAGATATCCTCCTCCAACAGCACATTGACTCGGGAATCGTCGAAGAGCGCCCGTTCCTCGTGATACAGCGGCAGAGCGCGCGCCGGCATCGGGTAGTACGCGAAGTTGTCGTCGAGCAGCGGCATGCTGGCCGCCAGCACCTCGTACCCATAGGCCACTGCCTCGAAAGCGTAGGCATCCTGAGGCTCGAACTCGAAGCGGTAGACGCCCAGGAAACCGTCGGGGGCGACCACATTGGGGTGGTATACGATCTCACCCTTCATCGCACCCTGCAACCAGAGCGGGTTGTGCCAAAGACCGATGACATTGCCAAACCAGGAGTGTGCCCGGTGTGTCTCGGTGTTCATGAAATAAACAACTGGGCGGTCGGTGTCCATGCGGAACAGGTAGAACTTGACGTACTCCAGGCCTCTGAGATGTTTATCAATCACGACACGCCTGCCCTGGTAGGAAAGCGCCTCGAACGTCTCACGGTCGGGAATCGCCACCACGCCGTCAACGAACTCGACAGCCGGCGCGGGGTTCAGCGGGTTCATCCCCGCCGGATCACCGAGTTCGGCGATGTCGTCGATGCAGTCCCCGTCGAGGTCGCCCGGCTCGGCGACGAGGAACTCGTCCACCCGGTAGCGCTCCGGAGGCAGCGGCGAAAGTTGCTCGCTCAGCGTCGTCGTGCCGTCCTGGCCCAGCGTCACCGACACCGGGATCTCCACCGCGGTCTCGACGTTCAACTGGTGCCGCACATAGAGCACGTAGTACTTTTCAGCCGTGGACTCGACCACTACCGGAATTGCCCTGACCGCAATCGACCTCGGCGTGGGGGCCGAGCCGGTCCCGGGGCATTGGCCCGCCGGCTGTACCGGCATCGTCGACAGGCTCGCCCGGGTCTCCCGGTACCGGGCGTCGTCGGTGAAGCTCACCCGCACCCCGACGGCCCGGCCGGCCATGTCCGGCGTCAAGGTGAGGCTGGCGCCAGCAGCTCCGTCGATGTCGCTGCCCCCGGCCGTCCACTGGTAGGCGAAGCTGGCGTCGGCCATTCCGTCTGGATCGGCGATGCCCGATGTGTGCGCCCGCAGCACCCGGTTCACCTGGGCCATCCCGCTGATGGTGGGCGCTCCCGTGGCACGATTGTTGGGCCGGGCGGCAACCGCGGCCGTAGGCTCGCTGGTCAGCGACTCCACGTTCCCCGCGTCGTCGGTGAAGGACACCCGCACCCTGATGGTCCGCCCGACCTCGTTGCGTGTGAGGGTGAGGCTGGGGCCGTCGGCTCCGTCGATGTCCCTCCCTCGGGCCATCCACTGGTAGGCGAAGCTGGCGCCTGCGAGTCCGTCCGGGTCGGCGATGCCCGACGCATTGGCGGTGAGCGTCTCTCCCACCAGGGCGGTGCCGCTGATGGTGGGTGCTCCCGTGGCGCGACCGTCGGGGGCCGTCGGAAGCAGCCGGACCTCCACGGTATCTCCGTCGTTCCAGCTCAGGTCCGTTCCTCTCCACTGGTAGAGGTTGCCGTAGCTGTAGGACTGGAAGGACGCATCATTGGAGGCGAACTGCTCCCCGTCCAGTTCCAGCACGAAGCCGAAGGGAAGCTGCTGGTCGAAGCCGATGTACATCCAGCCGCTCGTCTCGATCATGTTCACGGTGTAGGTCGTGCCGTCCACCTCGAACGACGCCGGGGACAGGGATCCGGCCTGCTTGGCGCTGGTGGAGTAGTATCCCCAGCCCCAGTGGACCCACTCCACCGTCATCGTGGCCGACCAGGCGGGAGTAGGCTCGTCGGCCGGAGGCTCCTCGCTGCTCGAATCGCTGCCCGGGTCCGGGCCTGGGACGGTGAATTCGGGCCGGTTGTGAAGTTCCCTGCCGTCGGCGGTGCAGATAGCTCCAGGCGCCTCACAGGCTACGCCCGCCGGCAGCGCGACGGTTACGTCGCCGGTAGGGTCTGGGGCCACGGTGATCTCCCATAGCCTGTTCAGTCCGTTCACCCTCTCTACGCCGGTAACCGAACCTCCGGTCACCTCAAGGGAATGGTCCCGGAAATCCTCCCGGCCGGTCGCAATGTCCTCGCTGAAGTGGAGCCGGAAGGTGAACTCATCGACCCCGTTGTGATTCTCCGGCGTAAGTCTGAACCACGCCGTCGGAGGCGCCAGCGGCAGCTCCGGCAACGTAGCCTCTGATCCCGACGCGAGGGTCAGGCTCACCCCCACCCCGTCGCCCGCAGTCCAGTTCCAGTCCCGGGCCTCCCACCAGTAGGCGTCTGTGAACTTGGTGCTCGGGCGCGAGCCGTCCCCCCTCTCGTACCTAGCATCCCCGATGACGAGCGTGAAGTCCGCTTGGAGTTTCCGGTCCACGACCAAGACCAGACCGTCAGATTTATGAGTGAGGACTCCGACTCGGTAAGTCCTCCCGCCGCGTGTGAAGGTGTCGGTCGACAGAGTCCCGTCCATTCCCCAGGCTGAGTAGCCGGATGTTCTGGGGATTACAGAAGTGTCCTCGCCCACCGTCAGCGTCGCCGACCACGTCAGTATCGTGTCAGTCACCTTCACCGTGATCGTCTGCGTCGCCGTCTTCTCCCGTGTCCCCGTGCCGCTGGTCGCCGTAACCTCCACCACGTAGTCGTTGCCGGCGTCCTGGTCCTGCGCGTCCTCGATGTTCGGCACGGTCTTGAAGGTCAACTCCCCGGACGTCGCCCCGATGGAGAAGAAACTCCGGTCCGCCCCGCCGGTGATCGCGTAGCCCGTGATGCTGTCGTCCGCATCGTCGTCCGTCGCCTCCACCGTGCCCGCCGCCGTCTGGTTCTCCAACACGCTGATCGTCGCCGATGACCTGAACGTCGGCGCCACATTAAGGACCTTCAGGATCGTGAAGTCGTCCCGGATGTTCCCGGTACTGTCCAGGAACATGGCGTCAAGACGGTTCCCGTTCACGTCGAGCACCATTGACCCGAGAGTCCTGAACGAAACGGCAGTGGCCGGGTGGTCCAGCGGCCCTCCTGTTTTGATGACGCCCGCAGTCCCGGCTACGACGTACACGGTGCCGGCGTGGGGCGTGCCAACCGTTACGGGCTTTCGATAGGCCCCGTCGCCTGTTGCGCTGCCGTCGCCGGGACCCTTCTTCATCACGTCGGTGAAGGTGTCGGACAGCCCGTAATGGCCGTCAATGAGATACGAACGCTCGTAGGAGTGACTATGCCCGGCGAGCACCAGATCGACGCCGTACCGCTCGAGAATGGGCACGGCGTTCTGCCGCATCCACGAGCCCATCGGTTCCTCGTCGGAGTCGGCCGAGCCCTTGGAATAGGGCGCGCGGTGCCAGAACGCGATAATCCATTCCTTCTCGTTCGCCGCCAAATCCGCTTCCAGCCAGGTCATCATCATCGCCCCGTCCGGCGGCGAGGGATCGGTTTCGGAGTTCAGGCAAACGAAGTGCAGATTCCCGTAGTCGAAGGAGTAATAGGCTTCCGTCCCTGAGGCGACTCCGCCGGCTTCGCCGTTGCGAGGGAGCGAAAAGATGTCGTAATAGGGACCACTTTCGGTGGTGGAGTCGGCTGTGTCGGCGTCATGGTTTCCGAGGGTCGGCCAGAGCACCGTCTTGGGCAGCACCTGCGGGTAGGTATTGAAGACCGCCTTCCGGTAATCATTGTCGGTTCCGTGGTAATAGGCGTTGTCGCCCAACATGATCCAGAGGTCCGGGTCCCGCGACCCCGTGAATTCGAGAAAGGCATTACGGACGGCCCTGGCATTGGCATCGGCGGTGCCGGAATCTCCGATGACCCAGATTCGCGTCGGCTTCGCCGTGCCGGGGACGGGAGCGGTGACGAAGAAATGATCGCTGTCCCCGCCGGCCAGCTGCAGGGCCGATGAGCTGCCCACGGAATAGAAGTACTTGACGCCGGGGGACAAGCCCGTGAGTTGCACTGCGTGCTCGGTTGTGGAGGTGGAGTTCGTTGCCGACTGCGTCAAGCCGTCCGGGTCGTGATCAAGGCCGTAACGCACCACGCTATCGGTCGCTTCGCCCGTTCGCCACTTGATGATGACGCTCGACGGCGTGCCGCTCTGCAAATAGGGGCCGCGAACGACCGTCTGCGCCTGGGCCAGAGCTGGCAGGGCCACTGCAACGGTGGCCGTGCTGGTCAGCGTTTCTGCGTTGCCCGCGTCGTCGGTGAAGCTAACCCGCACCCTGATGGCCTTGCCTGCGTCGTCATCGGCCAGGGCGTAGGTCAACCCCGTAGCGCCCGCGATTTCGGCGCCGTCGGCCAGCCACTGGTAGCTGTACGAAACGTTGGTCAGTCCGTCGGTATCCACGATATCCGACGTGTCCGCCGTCAGCGTCTCGCCCACCTGGGCCGTGCCGCTGATGGTTGGCAGGCCGGTCGCCGGGGTGTTCTCAACACTAGCTTGGGCCAGTGGAACGCCCTTTCCCAACGAGGCGGCAAAGAGCAGGGTCAACGCAATCGCCAGAATGATGGCGGTTGCTAGGCTGCGATGGAAGGCGGACGGGGCCGCGGGTCTCACGGCAACACGGGCTGCTGTGACCGCTGTCTCCACTCTATCTACGAGCTTGTCGAATCCCAAGTAAATGCCTCCCCGCCCTACGTTGGGGCAAAGGAACTTTCTGCCGTCTCTGGTGCGGACGGCTCCCTAGCCCTCGCGATCCTCGCTACCCGCTACGGCGCCGCCGGGATGTCGATGTGGAACCAGCGGGACCGCTCGCTTGTTCCGTGCTCGTTGATGGCCTTGATGCGGTAGGTGTACGTGGTGCCGGCCGCCACCGTGTCGTCGGTGTAGATGGTGGCGGCGCTGCCCGTGTCCGCGACCAATACACTGAAATCGCCCCCGGTATTGTTCTCGCGGACGCGCCGCAGGATCACGTAGCCGGTGATGGAGTCGTCGCCGGGGTCGTCCCAGGTGAGGACCACCTGGCCGTGGGTTACCGTGGCTTCGAGGCCCGTGGGCTTATCGGGTACGGGCGCTGCCGGAGTGTCGATGTGGACCCAGCGCGAGCGTTCACTCGTTCCGGCCCCGTTGATTGCCTTGATGCGGTAGGTATAGCGAGTCTCCGCCGACACGGTGTCGTCGGTGTAGCTGGTTGCCGCCGTCGCCGTGTCCGCCACCAGCACATCGAAGTGGCCCTCCGGGTCGACCCCAGGAACGCGCCGCAGGATCACGTAGCCGGTGATGGAGTCGTCGTCGGGGTCGTCCCAGGTGAGGGTCACCGAGTCGTGGGTTGCCGTGGCTTCGAGGCCCGTGGGCTTGTCCGGCGGCTCCGTGGGTTGCGTACCGGCCACCACGTCCGTAGCCGCGCTGGTCAGCGTCTCCTCGTTATCGGCATCGTCGGTGAAGGACACCTGCACCGTAATGGCCTTGCTTTCTTCGCTATCGGTCAGGGTGTAGGTGGCGTTGGTCGATCCCGATATGTCGGAGTCGTCGGCAAGCCACTGGTACTCGTACTGGACACTGCTGAGCCCGTCCGCGTCGCTGACCCCCGACGTGTCGGCCGTCAGCGTCTCGCCCACCTGGATCGTGCCACTGATGGTTGGCGCGCCGGTGGCGGGGCTGTTAGGTGTGGACGCTGCCGCAACCGCGTCGGTTGCCGCGGTAGTCAGAGTCTCGTCATTGCCCTCGTCGTCGGTGAAGCTCACCTGTACCTTGACGGCCTTGCCCTCGTCGGCAGCCACCAGGGTGTAGGTGGCGTTGGTCGCTCCCGATATGTCGGCGTCGTCTGCAAGCCACTGGTACTCGTACTGGACGTTGCTAAGCCCGTCCCCGTCGGCGACCCCAGACGTGTTCGCCGTCAGCGTTTCCCCCACCTGGGCCGTGCCACTGATGGTGGGCGCGCCCGTCGCCGGGCTGTTGTCAGGCGTGTCCGCGTCTTCTGAGCATGGCTCGATCTCGTCGCCCTCCGCCACCTCGGGTACGGGCACACCCTTCCAGTCCGATGCGTTGGTTCCGTACGACTCCTCGATCTGCGACCACTCCGATGCCCCGTCGCAGCTCGCCGCACCAACCCGCAGCCACGAGAGCCCATGCAGGTTGCTCACCACCGCGCTTGATCCGTGGAACGCGATGTCCACTCCCTCGGCGGGCAGGTCCAACCACTCTTCGTCTTCGAGGTGGTAGTACTGGACCACGTACCACCCGGCGTCCTCTATGTCCTGCCAGTCCAGCTGCACCATGCCGTGGTGCAGGATTTCCGTGTCCGACAGCACCGGCGTGCCCAGGACCACGGGGCATGGCTCGGTCTCGTCGCCCTCCTCCACCTCGGGCACGGGCACACCCTCCCAGTCCGACGCATTGGTCCCGTACAACTCCTCGATCTGCGACCACTCCGATGACCCCGCACAGCTCGCCGCACCAACCCGGAGCCAGTGGAGCCCACCATGCAGGTTGCTCACCACCGCGCTGGAACCGTGGAACGCGATGTCCACTCCCTCGGCGGGCAGGTCCAACCACTCTTCGTCTTCGAGGTGGTAGTACTGGACCACGTACCAGCCGGCGTCCTCTACGTCCTCCCAGTCCAGCTGCACCATGCCGTGGTGCAGGGTCTCCGTGTTCGACAGCACCGGCGTGCCAAGGTCCACCGCCGAGCCGGACGTCGGAGTGGCGCTCACCTCCCCGGATGCCGGTCCGTATGGTCCCTGGCTGTTGCCGCTACCGTTCCCGGCCTTTACCCGGAAGAAGTACTTGACTCCATTGGCCAGATTGGCGTTGACGTTCGTCGTATAGGTCGTACTTCCCGCTGTGCCCCAAATGGTCTTGTCGTAGTCCTTGCCGTCGACCCTCCACTCGATGCGGTATCCCGTTGCGGGCGCGTTGCCGTTGTCGGCGGGCGGGTCCCAGGACAGGGTGACCTCCCTGTTTCCAGCGGTGGCGGCGAGGTTGCGGGGCGCTCCCGGCCGGCCGTCGCCCCACACGGGATCCGTGGGTGCGCTGGTCAGGGTCTCCTCGTTGCCGCCGCCGTCGGTGAAGGTCACTCTGACCTTGATGGCCTTGCCCTGGTCGGCGTCTACGAGCTTGTAGGTCGCGCCGGTCGCATTCTCTATATCCGTATCGGTTGTTCCGTCGCCGGATACCCACTGGTAGGTGAACGTTTCGCCGCTCAGACCGTCGGCGTCGGCAATGCCGCTGATGCCCGCCGTCAGCGTCTCTCCCACCTGCGCCGTGCCACTGATGGTGGGCAGACCGGTCGCGGGGGAGTTCCCTTCTTGACCATCGGCCCGAGCCTCCACCGCCGCCGTCTGTGCGCTGGTGCGGGTCTCCGGGTTGCCCGCGTCGTCGGTGAATGACACCCGGACCTTGACGGACTTGCCCCGGTCGCCGCCGGTCGGGGTGTAAGACCTGGCAGCGTTGGCGACCATGACTGAATCGTCCGTTATCCATTGGACGGTGAAGGTGGAATCGTCCAGCCCGTCCTCGTCGGTGATGCCCGACGTGTCCACCGTCAGCGTCTCGCCCACCTGGGCGGTCCCGCCGATGGTGGGCGCGCCGGTGGCCGGGCTGTTGGGCTGGGGCAGCGCCGCCACCGGGTCCGTTGCCGCGCTGGTGAGCGTCTCCTGGTGGCCCCCGTCGTCAACGAAAGTCACCCGCACGCTGATGGCCTTGCCCTCGTCGTCTTCCGTCAGGGTATAGGTCGTATTGTCATACCCTGCATGGTGGTCGCCCGAACCGCTATCGGCGCCGTCGACCAGCCACTGGTAGGCGTACCTGGCGCCGATTTTGCCGCTGCTGCCGATTGCAGCCCACAGATAGTCCTTGGTAACGTTCTCCAACCCATCCTCGTCGGCGATGCCGGAGATGTCCGCCGTCAGCGTCTCCCCCACCTGCGCCGTTCCGCTGATGGCAGGCGCGCCGGTGGCCGGGCTGTTGGTTGCCTTCCTCACCGGGAAGATTTTGATCTGTATGGTCCGTTCGCCCAGCACCCCGTCCCTGATGGCCTGTACGCGGTAGTTGTGCGGCACGCCCGCAACCATACCGGTGTCGGTGTAGGCGGTCGCCGTGCTGCCCGTGTCCGCCACGTATACCAGCGGGTCGAGCTCGCCCAACGAATGGCGGTGGCGCAATATCCGGTAACCGGTCACATCCTCATCGGGCGCGTTCCAGTACAGGGTCAACGACCCGTCGGCATTCGCCGCCGCCCTGAGGCTAGTGCGGAACTCCACCGCCGCCGCGGCCTCCGCCGTCATCACCGGCATCGTGGGCTGGCTGGTCATGGTCTGTCCATGACCCGCGTCGTCAACCCAAGCCACTATGAAAGTGATTTCCTTGCCCACGTCGGCTTCCACCGGAGTGTACGTAGAGTCGGTCGCATCCGGTATGCTGTCGTCGTCCGCCTCCCAGAAGTAGTGGAAGACGGCATTCTCCAGGCCGTTAGGGTCGATGATGAGCGACGTGTCCGCTGTCAGCGTATGCCCCACCAGCGCCCGGCCGCTGATCAGCGGCAGGCCCGTGGCCCGCCTGATGCGGTCCCTGGCCGCCAGCGGCTCGGTGGGCGCGCTGATCACCGTCTCCTCGTTGCCCCGGTCGTCGGTGTAGGTCGCCATAACGCTGATTCTCTTGCCCTGCTTGTCGTCGTCCGGCTTGTAGGTTCGGGCGTTGGCCCCCGGTATGCGGGCGCCATTGGCCAGCCACCGGTAGGTCATGGAGGTGACCTGCACGCCGTACCGCTGGGAGAGGTTCGACGAGTCCGCGGTCAGGGTCTTCCCCACCTGGGCCTCGCCGGTGACCCGCACCGGCCACGTCGCCGGGCCGGGCACCATCGTTGCGGGGACCACCGACAGGAGCCGCCCGCCTGCCGTGCACACCGCGCCCGTGGCAGCACAGGACTGCGTCAGCTTGAGCGAGACCATCACCATGTCCTCCGAGGCCGGCTCGACCTCGACTTCCCAGAGGTCGCGCCGCTGGCCCACCGGCTCGGCCCGCGTCACCTCGCCTCCCCACACCTCCACGCTGTGGTCCCGGAACTCCGCTGCATAGGTCGCTATCTCGTCGCTGAACGCTATCCTGAAGCCGAAGGCCGTCTCCCCGTCATGCTGCGACGGCAGGCCCTGGAAGCTCGCCGTCAGGATGGGACCCGCCACCGTCGCCGTCGGGCTGTTGTCCAGCTTCCTGGGGTCCTCCTCCTGGGTGCAGATTGACCCGGCCTCGCCGCAGTCTCCACTCGACGACAGCGTGATCGTCACGTCCTCGTCGGAGTCCGGTTCCACCGTGATCTCGAACAGGTCGCTGCGGTCGTCCACCCGCTGCACCCGGGTGACCGCGCCCCCGGTCGCCGCGAGCGCGTCCTCGCGCAGCGAGTCGGGGCTGATGCCCACGTCCTCGACGAAGGCCAGCCGCACGGTGAACTCGCTCTCCCCGTCGTGGGACTGGGGAACGTTCACTAAGCGGCCCGTCAGCCGGTCCACAGCGTGGCCCGCCGACCCTACCGGGTTGTCCGGGCACTCGCGGCCGGTCGTGACACTGTTCGAGTCGTCGGCGATCTCCACGCACAGCGCCGTTGCGCGCGAATTGGCTGTCCTGCCGATACTGAACTGACTATGGGGCTGGGCCCCGCACCCGGAGCCGAGCCAGATGTACAGCGGCCCATAATCCGACTTGTTATCGGGAACCATCAGTGAACCGAAGTCGTGGTAAACCTCACCGTCCTCGCCGATGGTCAGGCCGCCGCCGTAGAACGCGCCCCCTCCGCAGCCGCCGCCGCCGTCTTCGTATTCGTACCATTCCGCAATGCCGCCCAGCACCCGGAACTCCACGTCATAGTTGTCAATTCGTTCACCAAGATACATGTCGAACGCGCCGGCGTGCAGGTTTGCCATCCCCGTCACCTTGAGCCGCAGGGGCAGACTGTCGCCCTGCTTGACCTTCGTCACGTCGTTGAGGTCCAGCTCAACCTGAGGGTTGTTGGCGCCTTGAAGTTGATTGGTCGTGGCCGTCGCGGTGTCCGACCAGGGGCCCGAGGCAAGGTATGTGCGCGCCCGCACTCTCACGTTGTAGGCGGTGTCCGGTTCAAGCAGCAGCACCGGCAGGCGCGTGGTCGACCCGCCCGTGGTCCTGGTCACCCCAGTGGCGTCCGTATCGCCGGCGGCAGGGGACAGATGTACCTCGTAGCCGCGCACCTTCGGGTCGTTGCTCGAAGGCGCGATCCAATTCACCACGAGCGCCCCGGACTTCCCCGTCGGCGCCGTAACCGTCGGCGTCCCCGGCTTGCCCGGCCGCGGCGCCGAGTACCGCAGACGGACGATGACCTTGTCGCCGTTGGCAAGCCGCGGCGGCAGGTTGGTGGTCCACTTGTAAGTCTCCGTGGCAGTCTCGCCTACCCCGCAATCCCTCTCCGTTTCTTCTTCGTCTACTACGTCGACACACTTGGCAACTGTTCTCTCATTCGGATTCTTCAGGGAGTAAGACTTGGAAAAGTTTTCTCCCTCGAGGCTAAGGGTGATGTCGGCGCCCGATGGCAGAACGTGCGCCCGGTGCGTGCCGGAACTCGCAACCGAAGTCACGGTGCCGCGCACCGATATGACAACCGATGTCGGATTGCCGGTCGTCCCCTGGTTAACTGCAAGCGCCTCAACCATATACCAGGGACCGAACCCGGCCGGGTAGTTGAATCCCGCTGGACTCAGGCTTCCCTGGGAATTGGACGCGTCATAGCCCGCACTCTGAGTTGTGGCGCCGGAGGACACAACCCTGACGTCCAGCCGGGACAGCAGGGAGGTTATCGTGGCGTCCTGGGCCTGCACCGGACTGGATGCGGCGTCCACGGCAATGAACACCAGCAGGACAGCCACCGCCAGCAGCAAGGAAGCCGGCTTGAGGGCGCTGGTCACGCCGCTCCGTCGTTGCCAAAAGGGTGAAAGCGGGTGGACAGGGAGGCGGGCGGTCAGGGGGTGGGCAAAAGCCGCGCTCCGGGCAACCAGGCTGGCGGGAGACAGTCTGTTGGTCATGGCTCTGCTCCTCACTGTGTCATTCATTGCCATCTCCCCGGCGGCGCGGCAGCGCATTCGAAAGGCCATCAAGGGGCGGTCGGCAGTCGCTCAGGTTGCCTGCGCAACGGCAGACAGACGTCGTGAACGCCGTCTCCACACCGTCTATCGACCTATCGAATCCCAAGCGACCATCTCCCGAAAATGGATGCGGCGTCAGTTGGATTCGTCGTGACCACTGTGCCAGCCCGAGCCAAAGGTCATCCCGTCCTGGCCGAGGACCCAGACGCGCAGGGACTCCGTGGTCACCCAGTTGCCCTCTGGGGTGGCCTCGAACGCATCCGTGCCGAGCACGTCTTCCAGGTTCTTTCCAACCATCTCCTTGCGGTAGTGGTCGATGATGGTGCCGCTTTCGTCGGCTATGAACGCGAACCAGTTCCCTTCAACGTTTTCGGCGCTGTTGTAGTAGGTGATGACCGCAGCCAGTCCCGCAAAAGCAATCTCGGGGCTGGCGAAGTAGGCGATGGTCCCCTCCAGCCCTGCTTCACGGAACACGCGGGCGGCTGTGGCCACCAGGGCCTTGGTGAACTCGTCGGCGTCGATGTACCAGCCGGAGGCGAACAGCAGGCCGTCGTGCCGCACCACCCAGACGTTCTTGAGCTCCAGGTGGTCGAAATCGATGCCAAGACCCCCGCTCTCGGGGTTCCGGTACACGTAGGACACCCACTTGCCTTCCCCGGTGGCCGACAGCATCTCCGGCCCGAAGTTGTAGCCGTTGGCGTCGGTGCCCACCCAGCCTTTCACGTCCAGCCCCAGGCGGTTGGCGTCGGGATGGCCGACGATCAGATCGTCCTCGTCGATGACGAACACGTACCATTGGCCGTCGATGCTCTCCGGTCGGTTATAATGGGCGAGGGTGGCGTCGAGTCCATGGGTCTCGTACATGCTAATGGCGTTGTCGACGGAGAACCTGGTGTACGCGGCGGGGGCGGACCTCGGCGGGATGGAGGCCACCACGCCCCGCGCTATCCGCTCCGCCTCTGCGGTGGTCAGTCCGGGCGCGGGCCGGGGTAATGCCGCCAACGCCCTGCGGATCGCCGCCTCCACGTCGGCGGTGGTCAGCCCGGCTTGAGGGTCGGGGATGGCCGCGATTGCGGCCTCGACTATCTCCTCGACCTCATTCTCGGACAGTCCCGATTCCGGCTGGGGCATGTCCGCCATCGCACGGCGGATCGCCGCCTCCACGTCGGCGGTGGTGATTCCCGGCTCCGGCGCGGGCGGGTCCTGTGCTTCGGCCAGCTCCGCCTGCACTACCTCCTCCACCTCGGCGCGGGACAGCCCCGCGTCTCCGTCTCCGCAGGCAGCGAGGAGGAGCGCGATCAGAAGGGCCAGCGCCGCCAATGACAATGGGACCCTGGTAATATTCATGTTAGTTGTCCGCCTCCTTCATCATGTATCGAGTCGCGGCTCTACGGGGCGCTCCCTGGATGCCTATAGTCCTCCGGGAGCGCTCACCTTGTGCCCCGGGTCGTCGGGGACGGCGTCGTGAGTCAGGACCGCTGGATTTCCAACCGAGTTGCTGATGAAACCGTCGTTCAGGGTGAGTTTGTTCGCGCCTATGGCTATGCCGTCGCGGTCCATGTCGCCGCCGGCGACCACGTAGGTGAAGGTCAGCGTCGCGCCGGCCGGAGGCTGGACGTCGGCGGCCCTGGCTTCGCCGCCGACGTTCAATTCGATCTGCGGCGTGCCTCTTACCCCGACAAATTCGCTGAACGTCACCGAAACGGTTATGGAGTCTTCGAGCCCGTAGGTATCGTCATCCCCGGGATCGGACGTGATGGCGACACCAGTTACGGTGGGAGCCCCGGCCGGGTCGGTTCTCTCCACCACGTCAGTGACGGTCACCGTGACGTCCAGCGAGCCGTCCTTCATCCCCGGAACGGACGCCGTCACCGTGATTTCGTACACGTTGTCGCCGTCCGAATCGGCAGGGTTCTCGAAATCTGGCGGATTCTTGAATGAGAGGGTCCCATCGGCGGTGATCTCGAAGTCCCCGCTGTCGTCGCCCGTCAACCCGAACGTCGGGTCCTCCTGTCCGTAGAAGCCGGTTGTCTGGACGTATCTTGCTATCGTTCCACGGTGGTTTTCGCGCACCACCGGGGACTGATCACCATACAGTTCCAGGGTGGGAGAGCCGTCGACCTTGTGCCCGGCATCGTCCTGGACAGCATCGCTCGAGAGGACCAGGGCCAGTCCGGCGGCGCTTTCGAGGCGGGCGCCATTCGGGTCGAGCGCGTCAGCCTTGAACGAGATGCCGTCGGCGTCCTGGTCGTTCCATCTCACGTAGTACAGAAAGTGGTAGGCCTTTTCGGAGCTGCCATTGGAGATGGCCACTCTGTCCCCATCGCCAATCACGAAGTTGAGCTGGGGGCTGCCACCACCCCTTGCGCCAACGTTGATATTGAAGGACACCTTGAAGTCTATGGTGTCCGTTCTCTGGTAGGTATCGTCGTCTCCCGGGTCGGAAACAATCTCGATGCCTGTTATGACCGGCGTCACGCCAACCCTGTGCTCGATGTCATCGTCAAGGCCGTCGTGGGCCAGATTGGCCGCGTTGTCGTCAGCATCCTCAATGGAACTACCGCCAAACATCTGAAGGGAGTTTGCCTTGACGGATACGCCATCGGTGTCGAGGTCAATGTTGCTGACCCAGGCCGCGAATACAGCCTCTGCGCCCGATGCGCTTTCGTAGCGGGCTTTGGCCTCTCTATCGCCAATTACCACCGTGAGGCCAGGGAATCCCTCTACGACGACATCCTCGCTGAACGTCACAGTGACCCTTATGTAGTCGTCAAGACCGTATACGCCGTCGTCTCCGGGATCGGACGTGATCTCAAGCGACGATACCGTAGGCGCCCCTACGCCATCATTGGCGGCCGCGGGTTGAGGTGCTTCCCCCAAAAGGGTGAAAGAGCAGATGGCGGCCAGGAGCATCAAGGCCGACAACAGGCGGACCCCGCCGTACCTCTCCATTCCGGCCCGATTGCTATTCGGGTTTCTCATGCTCACTCTCCTTCCATGCCGGCCAAAAGGCGTCCACCGCCGCCAATGCCAATGACACCTTGGTAATCTTGATGTTAGTTATCCGCTTCCTTCATCATGTATCGAGTCGCGGCTTTACGAGACGGACCGCAACCTCTACATCCCGCCCGACGGCGGGGGTCGCACCGCCTCCCTCACATCGACGAAGAACCTGTTGCATAGGTCCGGGACGCCTGCGAAGGGCGAATAAGCGCCGTCGTTGCCGTCGTCGATCAAGCCGTTGCAGTAGTCCACCCGGTCGAAGGTGTACTTGCCCAAGCCCGTATCGTCGTCGCCGGTGAAAGTGAACTTGTCGTCGTCGCTGTCCCAGCCCACGGTCCCGTGATTGCCCCAGGAGGTTATGTCTGTGTCGTTGTCGGTATGGGGGACATCGCCGCACGCGATCTTGACCACCCGCTCTTCCTGTTGTGAGTGAGACTCGTCTTCATCGCTGTCGTACCAGAACCAGGTGGCGTGATGAATATGTTCGGTAACAGTTACTATTCCACCGGATTCAACGTGCTTGGTATGCGATCCGGTTGCGCAGGGGACGCCCACGATCTTGTTGGCCTCGTGGTCCTCCTCGGAGTGGTCGGGGTGCCGGCTGTCATCGCCGCCGGGATTTCCCGAGTCTGCCAGGACCGTCATGGCAAGAATGGTCGTTGATACCGCCGCTAGAGTCAGTAAGGCCCCCATGGTGAGAAGCTTTTTACGCATGTCGTCTCCTTTCGGTTGGTCCAGTCTGCTAGCTGCGAGAGCAATAGAGAGGCGATGGGAGGGGACCGGGCCTGCCGGTATGAGCCGGAGGGGGCTCGTGGGCTAGAGCGGAGGGAAGATCGGGATGGGATGAACATCTGTGCTAGTCCGCGACGGAAGGCGGAGCGGACCACGGAGCTAACGGCAGCACCGGCGGCCCTTGCCGCCGACGCGTTCGCCGTCTCTATCCCATCTATCGGCCTGTCGAATGCCGAGCGAAACTCTCCCACAAAATGGGCAGTCGTGAAGGGCATTTTACCAAAACGTGTGTGAGGTATCTGTGAGAGTCAAGACTTTTCGACCGGAATCTGTTGTGAGTTTTTCCTGGGCCAGCTATAATTTGGGGGCTGGCCGAGCCTAACGCGTTCTCGCAGCCCGCATCCGGCGCGGCGCCGCCGGGCAACCTCAGAGTCATCGGCAGCCCGATTCGAGGAGGGAAATGGAACAAGCAGACGATCAGGCGCGGGAGATAGTGGAGCTGCGGGACCGGCTGTCCCGCCTCAGCCAGGCCAGCCTGCGCATCAACGAGAGCCTGGACTTCGATACGGTGCTCCAGGGGGTGCTGGACTCAGCCTGCTCGCTGACCGGGGCGCGCTACGGCGTCATAACCCTCCTCAACGAATCGGGGCGGATACAGGACTTCCTCTATTCCGGGCTGACTCCCGAGGAGAGCCGGCGGTTCGCCGAATTTCCCAACGGGATGCTGTTCTTCGAGTACCTGAGTAGCATCGGCGAGCCGCTGCGGCTGCGGGACTTCCACAGCTACGTCAGGGAGTTGGGCCTGCCCGAGTTCCGCCCGCCGATGGCGGTGAGCTCTCCCCTTCCCTTCCTGGCCGCGCCCATCCGCCACCTTGGGGAAAGCGTCGGGGCCTTCTACGTCGGCGAGAAGGAGCTGGAGTTCACCCCCGAGGACGAGGAGACCCTGGTGATGTTCGCCTCCCAGGCGGCGCTGGTCATCGCCAACGCCCGCCGCCACCGGGAGGAGCAGCGGACGAGGGCCGACCTTGAGACCCTGGTGAACACCACCCCCGTGGGCGTCATGGTGTTCGACGCCGGCACCGGCGAAGTCCGCTCCATCAACCGGGAGGCGAGGCGGATCGTCAGCGACCTGTGCGAGCCGGGCGGCTCGGCGGAGCAGCTGCTCGAAGTGCTGACCTTCCGCCGGGCCGACGGGCGGGAGGTCTCCCTGGTGGAGTCCCCCCTGGCCCAGGGGCTGAGCACGGGGGAGACGGTGCGGGCCGAGGAGATCGTCCTCCAGTCCCCCGACGGGCGGAGCGTCACCACCCTGGTCAACGCCACGCCCATCTTCTCGGAGGAGGGAGAGGAGGGCGAGGTCGAGTCGGTGGTCGTGACCATGCAGGACATGACGCCGATGGAGGAGCTGGAGCGGCTGCGTGCCGAGTTCCTGGGCATGGTGAGCCACGAACTGCGGACCCCGCTGACCTCCATCAAAGGCTCAGCCGCCACGCTGACCGAGGCGGCGTCTGACCTGGACCCCGCCGAGATGCTCCAGTTCTATCGCATCATTGGCGAGCAGGCCGACTACATGCGCGACCTGATCGGCGACCTTCTCGACGTGGCCCGCATCGAGACGGGCGAGTTGTCGGTCGCCCCCGTGCCTGCGGATGTGGCGAGCCTGGTGGACGAGGCCAGGAGCAGGTTCCAGAGTGGAGGGGGCAGGAATAACCTCCGCATCGACCTCTCGCCGGAGCTGCCGCTGGTCATGGCGGACGGCAGGCGCATCGTCCAGGTGCTGAACAACCTCCTCTCCAACGCGGCCTGGAACTCTCACGAGGCGTCGGCCATCGGGGTGTCCGCCGTGCGGGAGGGCTACCACGTGGCTGTCTCCGTCACGGACGAGGGCAGAGGGATATCCGCCGAGCGGCTGCCGCACCTGTTTCGGAAGTTCTCCCGGCTGGAGGGCGAGGACCGGGGACGGGACATCGCGGGGTCCGGCCTGGGCCTCGCCATCTGCAAGGGGATAGTGGAGGCTCACGGGGGACGCATCCGGGCCGAGAGCGACGGGCCGGGCCTCGGGGCGCGGTTCACCTTCACCATTCCGGTGGCCCAAGGCGCCGGTATCGGGGCCGCCAATCTCCCGGTGCGCTCCGGGCGGTCGGAGAGGGAACGGGAACGCATCCTCGTGGTGGACGACGACCCGCAGACGCTCAGGCACGTCCGGGACGCGCTCACTAATGCGGGCTACGCCCCGGTCCTGACCGGAGACCCGGAGGAGGCGCTCAGCCAGGTGGAGGCGAACGACCCCCACCTGGTGCTGCTGGACCTGATGCTGCCTGGGACCGACGGCATCGAGCTGATGCGGGGCATCCTTGACACGGCCGACGTTCCGGTCATCTTCCTGTCAGCCTACGGCCAGGAAGAGACCATCGCCAGGGCCTTCGCGAATGGGGCCGACGATTACGTGGTCAAGCCCTTCTCGCCGATGGAGCTTGTGGCGAGGATCAAGGCGGCCCTGCGCAAGCGGGAAGCGCCCGAATGGGCCGAGCCGTCGGAACCCTTCGTGCTGGGGGAGCTGGCCGTCGACTACGCCGAGCGTCGCGTGACACTGGCCGGGCGTCCCGTGCAGCTGACCGCCATCGAGTACGGACTGCTCTTCGAGCTTTCGGTCAACGCCGGTCGCGTGTTGACCTACGACCGGCTACTGCGACGGGTCTGGGGCCTGCGGAGGTCGGGCGACTCGCGGCGGGTGCGCACCGCCGCCAAGCAGCTCCGCCGCAAGCTGGGCGACGACGCCAACAACCCCACCTACATCCTCAACGAGCCCCGCGTCGGCTACCGGATGGCGAAGGGGGAAGAAACTGGGGAGGCGACGGAGCAGTGACCGCGGCTGTATCTCGCCCTGCGGCCGGAACATGGTGGTTTCCGCAAGTCGGTACGGAAGGGTATGGTATTCAGGGCAAGCTTGACATGGGCTCCAAGCAGGAAATGGTGGTCTGGGCGGTGCGCAACGGCCTGCTGGATGATTAGCGCCCCTGTGGGTCTCCAAAGCCGGGAGCCGGCTTAATCACCCCAGAAATCGACAACTGGTCGCCTGGGCCTTCGAGATGGGGCCGTGGACTACGCGGTCAAGCCCTTCTCGCCCACGGAGCTCACGGCAAGGATGGCGTCGGCGCTGCGCCGGAGGGAGGTGGCCGAGTCGGTGGAGCCCTACGTGCTGGGCAATCTGAGCATCAACTACCCGGCGCGCCGGGCGAGCGTCGCCGGCCGACAGGTACCGCTGACGACCATGGAGTACCGGCTGCTGGCGGAGCTTTCGGTCAACGCCGGAAAGCTGCTGACCTACGAGCACCTGCTGGAAAAGGTCTGCTGGGAGAAGATCGACGCCAACCTGAGCCCCATGCGCACGCTGGTGGCCAAGCTGCGCGGCAAGCTGGGCGAGGCCGCCCGCAACCCCAAGTAACTCTTCACCGAGTCCCGGGTGGGCTACTGGATGCCGGAGGGGGAGGGAGAACCTGCAAGCCAATAAGCCGCCACTACTTCCCGGTGCGATTGATCGATGGCGGCATTCGGAATGCGTGGCACTGATACGATAATTGAGTGCGCAGTGAAGGTGTTAAAATATCCTGCGCTGCCGAGCGCACCCGTAATACTTGACGGGGCGACACACGGCCACAGAACAGCAGGTTCATCTGTTCCAACCCGAAAAACACTCCCACACTTGGCGGCCTTCACTCCCTCAAGGTGGGAAAGTTCCCATTACGAGACAATCAAGCACATTGCGTTGTGTGCCAACGTAGGACTGATTCGATGGCGACCCCGGAAAATCATCTCAAGATCTGGGCCCAGCCGGGCACGGTCCAGGGGGCGAAGAATACCCACGCCGCCATTCGCAACGCCTTGGGAGGACACCAATGGCCGGAAGACGTTCGCTACAGGACGTATTTGCAGGGCTCTTACCGGAACAACACCCATCTCCGGCGTCAAAGCGACGTCGATGTCGTCGTGGAGCTGACTTCAATCCCCATACGGGACGGTTCCCTCCTACCTGATTCTCAGAAGAGACTGTTGCAAAGGAGTTTCCCTGCGCCGGAGTACGGCTGGCGACGGTTCCGTAGGGACGTGCTCAGAGCCATTACGGACAGCTTTGGAGCGTCAAGAGTAAAGGAAGGCAAGAAGACCCTCAAACTTGTCATGGAGTCGCCCGAAATTCCGGTTGATGTTGTGGTCGCCGTCCGCTACCTGACATACACAGAGTATTCGAGCCAGCGCAGCTACAAGAACACCGAAGGCATGGGACTGTACCTGCCCACGGAAAGCAGATGGACCGTCAGCTATCCTCACCTACACCGGCGAAACGGCGTCGGAAAGGAGAAGGCTACGAACTGGTGGTTCCGCCGCTGTATAAGGATGTTCAAGAACGCCCGCGCCCAGCTTGTCGAAGAGGGCCAGCTGGCGCCGGCCACGGCGCGGTCGTACCAAATAGAGTGCTTGTTGTACAACGTGCCGGACCGACTGCTGGGACGCTCGTGCCAGTCGGCCTACTCATCGGCCCTCTATTGGCTACAAAGAAATGACCTATCGCGGTTCTCCAGCCAGAACAAGCTCGTTCCCCTGTTTGACGGCGGCCCAGACTCGTGGAACGAAGCGGACGCCAGAACCCTGATAGACGCCGTGGTCAAGCAGTATGAGGACTGGTAGCAATCAGGATGCACGATTATGCAATAGATTCGCGGGAGCGCGTCTTTGTGGTGGGAATCCTCTTCATGGCGAGCGCTCTCGTGGCGGGAATTGCAGCCGCGCTCATACCTGCTGATCTCATCCCCATGCGGTGGCTGCTGCCAATCCCGTCCATCGCCCTGGTCTTCGGAGTTTCTTATTGGGCCTTCGATAACTGGTTCTGGCGATTGCGGTTCCTGAGAGACTTGCGGCTGGTCAGCGTGCCGGACCTGCGGGGGACATGGACGGGGTCGATTGCCAGTTCCTATACGAGATTTGAGAAGACGCAGCCGGTGACGGTTACGATTGAGCAGACCTGGACAAAGATAGTAGTGCGTCTGAACGCCGCCGAGTCGCGCTCCTGGAGCATAACCGCCTCTGTCCTCACCAACGCGCCGCAGGGGTTGGTATTGACCTACCTTTTCGACAACGATCCTGAAGCTGGATCTGTTGAGACAATGCAGCGGTTCCGTGGCACGACGGTTCTGGTCAGCGCCGCCCCCGACCGGCTCGAAGGCCACTATTACACAGGTCGCTGGAGAGAGACCCACGGATCGATCAAGCTGTGTCGCCAACTCCGCGATTGATAGCCCTGCGGTGTCCCCCTCAACCTGCGAGAAAACTCACGCGGTACCGATACCTTAACCTGGCGTCGGCTTATTTCACCACTTATGGCTGCAATATGTTGAGGGATTCGGTGGACGAGGAAATCTGAGTCCGGTTCCTATTGTGAGACCATGCGCTGGTAGAGAACCTGGACCCAAGCGCCAACGAACCCAAGTCGTTCGAGTTCACCGAGCGTGGACTGGAAGCCAGCCATGCCCCGCAGCAGAAGGCCTTAGCCAAACGATGTGCCGAGTAGGGGAGCAAGAACAGCGCAGCCGTCCCCTCGGTCAGTCTCAAAATCTTCCTCAACGGCAAGACGTACTTCAATACGTCGGCCAACAGCGCAATGGGGGGCCAAACCGGTCCTCGTCGCCACCCTACGGCATTGATGAACGCCACGTGTCTGTATAAACTAACGAGACTGAGTACAGGTCGGGCCAACCCATTAACCTTCGCAATTCAAGAGCCACGCGCGACGTATTTCAGTGGGAAAAATCCTGTGCCAACCTGCCCAACCAATTGATTTGTTCGGATAAATTCCCCACGTCCATCAGTGCTGCACCATGGGCCGGAAGCGAGGCAACGTCGCCCAGGTCCCTCAAGCCCGACTCCAATTTGGCACCATTGAGCAACCCTTCTCCTACTGCACGGTCTAACATATTTTTGAAAAGCTGGACCTGGCCGTGTTCGTCGACCATAGCAACCGCAACTTCCCGGGCAGGGGTTCGAACTGACACCAAATATTCTCTCCCGTTGGCACGGAACTGTTCCTTCACTATGATGTTTTCGCTCAATTTCGCTAGCTGATGGATTAAGTCTTGCGTATTATCTCCAACTAATTCGCCGGACAGACCGTCCTCGGCTTTGTCCGTCGAACCAGATATTGTTCCGAGCAATTCTGATCTGTACATCGTGAACGACCGCCATTCTTCACCTACCCGGTACTCCTTCCCAGAAAATAGGCCAATGTAGTTGAAATGTCGGTCATTGATGATGTTTGAGGTGGACCCGGAAAACTGGACAGCTGGTTAAGTGGGAATCCTGCTCCTAAACTACGGACAGCGAGAGCTGTTGATGAGGAGCGGGAAATGTCCAGAGAGCGGAGAAAGCACAGCCCGGCCTTCAAGGCGAAAGTTGCACTGGAGGCAATGAAGGGTGAGCAGACGGTGGCCGAGTTGGCCGCCCGGTTCGAGGTCCACCCCAACCAGATTCAGACTTGGAAGAAGGCCTTAGTGGATGGCGCGGCCGCTATATTCGACCAGGGCGACCGAACCAGTAAGGGCAAGGAGCAGAAGAACAAGAACAACGACGCCTTGGTGGCTCGCCTGTACCAGCAGATCGGCCAGCTCAAGGTGGAGCGGGATTTCTTGGAGGAAAGGTCCGGTCCATGACCCCAGCACAGCGGCGTGAGCTGACCGACCGGCAACATCGGCACCTGTCCATAGTGCGGCAGTGCCAGCTGATGGGTGTCAGCCGCTCCAGCCTCTACTACCGTCCCAAGGGGACACCTCCGGGGGACCTGTCCCTGATGCAGGCCATGGACCGCCAGTACCTGGAAACCCCTTTCTACGGTTCCAGGCGGATGAAGGCCTCGCTGGACCGGCAGGGGATGACGGTAAGCCGGAAGCGGGTGCAGCGACTCATGAGACTGATGGGACTGCGGGCTATCTACCGGCAGCCTCGCACCAGCCAACCAGCGGCGGGACGCTGGGTCTATCCCTACCTGCTGAGGGATCTGACGATCACCCGGGCGAACCAGGTGTGGGCGGCCGACATCACCTACCTGCCCATGGCCCGGGGGTTCTTGTACTTGGTGGCCATCATGGACTGGCACAGCCGGTACGTGGTGGCCTGGGGATTGTCCAACACTCTGGAGACCGGCTTTTGTGCCGAGGCCCTGACCGAGGCCCTCGGCCAAGGAAGGCCCGACGTATTCAACACCGACCAGGGAAGCCAGTTCACCAGCCGCGAGTTCACGCAGATACTCCGGGACCGCGGGGTGAAGATCAGCATGGATGGCAGGGGCAGGTACCAGGACAACATACTTGTCGAGCGGCTATGGAGGACGGTGAAGTACGAGGAGGTCTACCTGAAGGCCTACGCTAACGGCCTTGAGGCCCGCCGAGGGCTGCGAGAGTACTTCCGGTTCTACAACCACCGGAGGCCGCATCAGGCCCTGGGCTACCGTACGCCGGCGGAGATCTTCCACGGCGAGCCTGTAGAAGAGGAGCCGAAGGAAAGGAGGTGCCCGGACCAACCGGTCTTGGTATCATACGGAGGAGTGCAGGAGTCCCACTTAATTGTGGCTTAATCCTGTCCAACCGATGGGGTCCACCTCAGTTCAGTAACCCAAGTTCGTCAGGGTAATTTCCCGACTCACCGTCATCTTCCCAAAAATAGAGGAACCAAGGCCGCAAACTCAGCCAATCGGTTCGATCTACCTTAATCAGAATCACCTCGCCTCTTGATACCATCGGTGAAATCGCTTGTTTAATGGGTAGGTATTTTTCTGAAAAACCTTGGCACCGCAACCCGTTCAGGGTACCGCCAACACGGTCCGGAGTAGGTTCTAGGTTTTTGGTAGCGACCATTACGTAAGCGCGCAGGCAGTTTAATTCCTCCAAAACAGCATCAACCTCTGGTAGGAGCATCTCTAGCCAGGTCTTGGTTTGTGCCAGCGAGGCTGTGTGGGCATCCCGGTTACGGCTTTGTACCATCTGTTGCAGCCGATCACGGCGTTGTCTGGCTTGTCTGCTCTTTTCGCCGTAAAGCTCAACTAATTCCGGGACATAACTGGCTTCTATGTGCGGGAGCAACTGGTCCGCCGCTTCCACTACGTGTGTAGCGAAATCGCCAACCGCCAATCTCTTAGCTATGGGTTGTGTCGCCAACCTGCCGGTAAAACCGAGCCTTCCACAGTCGCTGAGGAGGATCGCCGCAATGACCTGCAGCGTATTCTGTGCCAAAACTCTCAACTGGTCGAATTTAGCCCGGACGTCGTCCTCAACGTCGACCAGATGCCTGACGTAGGCGATCGGACCTGGGAGTAAATGATTGTCCACAACTAATTCTGCCCATTGGAGCGTCGTACAAATTCTAGCAAGTCGCCGAAATCATCACGCGGGCGCAAAGCCGCCAGTGCGGTCGTCATAGCGTAATTCGCGCTAACTACGTCGATCGGCTTTAATTCGTCAAGGGCCGATAGGCTTTCTAATGCATCCTCCAGCACCTGTTGGAAGTTCACGTTCTCCAGTTCCATTCGACGGCGACAGTAGAAAATAGAGTCTATTTTTATGTTGCCGGTCGAGCTATGAAAGCCGTTCTCAAGTTCAGACCTAACAAATCTCAATTTATAGGGCACGATCGAAGCACCCCGCAGGGCCTCCGTCACAGCCATCCATGCACGAGGTTTGGCATGATGATATGAAAAAGCGACCACTCCCTCAGGTTTAAGGTGGGCCACCGCTTGAGTCATCGCTTCCGATAACTCGTTGCCAAAGCGGGGAGAGTTGCCATCCAAGGCTGCGATCCTGGAGAGGTCAGAAGGGTTGAAAGAGTATTTGTCGTTGAAAGGATGGATTCCATCTAATACGATCCTCAGCCATTGGTAGAAAAAGTCTCCCAGTTCGGCGTAGTCAAGGTTATCGAAGTATGGTGGATCGGTAACAATGGCATCCATAGGCTCCCATGGTAAGTCGGACAGCTTTTGGGCCGGCATACACTTCATGTCCCTGACAATCCTCGATTTGCGATTGGATTCTAGATCATCGATGGTACATGCTATCGTCGAATATGCCCGGATCGCCTTCGAGACACAATTGGTGAAGCTGCCCCTACCTCGACCTGCACCCCAGGTATTGCCCTCGACCGGCCTAGTTACCACGTCGAAACCATGCAGTCCGAAAGCAGGCGTCAATTTCAGCCAGTCAGCAGCGTAGCGGCACATCCGATTGTTGTTGCCCGCGGTGTCAGACAACGCCAGCGCCAAAGTGTATCGCACGCTTTCGTCTTCAATGGACTTGACAGCGTCCGCGATCAACGATAGTGATAGCAATTGTCGTGGAGTGTAAAGCTGGCCGTAGCTTGTAAACCCATGGGAGACAGGCCGTGGGTCCCGGCGGTTCACCGGGATCAAAGTAGAGCATAGGGTTTTGGCAATGTCATTGGTCGAACACTCCGATTCAGCTGTCTCAATAGTGGCGAAATCTTGAATGGAAGGGCGGTGGTATTGCCGTCCGGAATCTGCCGAATAAGACTCGATCGCTATCAATTTGAACCGTGGTCCATCGGGTTCCTGGTCGTACAGTTCAGAAAGCCGTACTTCTTGGTTCCCTACTTTCGCCTTGCCCCTTCGCACAGTTCCTTCATCCCAATTGAACTTTGCTCGACATTCAGAGCACGACGTGACATCGTCGCACGGCCCATGAAATACTGCGCCACACATTGGGCAATAATAGACGGCCCAGTTTCGTTTCTTGTTGCGGGCGAGCAAGTAATTGTGGTGCAGTTCTAGTTCGTGCCCTTCCGCAGTTCGAGTCACTCGAGTGTAGAAGGCTGTGACAGTATCGGCAGGCGTGCCGTCCGGTGTCGCAGTCTTAAACATGGCTCGGATTTTTTGGCCGACTGCTTCGTCTATTTTGAGGACAGTGCTCTTTACCCGCTCCACGTCCGGAGGATTCAACGTTTGGCTAGATATCAGCCATGCTACCGGGTTAATGTCCACGCCGAACACGTCATGACCCATCGCCAAAGCCTCCAGGAGGATCATCCCCGATCCTGCGAAAGGGTCCATAACACGCAGATCCTGCCGGGCTCCGGTTTCATCCAGGCCCTCCAGTACTTGCTGCACTGCTTCCGGACGCCGCCGCGCAAACCATTTGTGGATTTGGGGCGCGGCGCGGCCTGGATTCAAACCGGATTTCCCGCCAGTGTGGAAGTTGAGCTGGGTCATGGTCAGGCACGCCGATAGTACTGTACTGCATTTATCACAGATGATCGGAGGTCGTTTCGGAGATTTCTAGTAAACAGCATCTCCCCTAAACCTAGTTCTGATATCGCGTTTGCCACGGCCTGAATTCGTTGGCCGGCGCTGGGTACCATCGCACGGATGTCTGCGTTGCTCCGAAGATTCGTCTTGAAGAAGAACGAATTGCTAATGAATTCTCGGTAGTCTGCACCCGCAGCTCCCGCTAAGTCAGAAACGGATTGGGTGGCCAAGAGAACTGCCACCCCTTTGGATCGACCTTCACGTATGATTCTCGCCAATGGCGAAGACCTCTGGGCCAGATAATGATGTGCCTCATCGATGAAGATCACATGGCGGATTTCTACCATGGAACCCCTTCTTGAGGCATCGGGAAGACGCCTCATTTCGTCGTACAGGCGACTAATCAACAAAAACGCAGCAGGTAGAGTGTCTGCGGCTAACTCGTTAAGTCGAACCAGCAACGATCCGTTTAGCAGGGACGACGTATTTTGTTCGGACGGTGTTTCTTCGAACAGTTGGAGCACTCGAAGCCTGGAAATAACTTCCATCAACCCGTCGTCTCGCCGCCCTTTTTCACTGTAGGACTCCGCAAGCTGATCCTCTAGCACCTCAAACCCAAATGATTGGACTCCAGAGTCTCCCGACATCACGTCGACTAGCGCCTCGCGTAGTGCCAACCTCTGCTGCGAACCGAGCTGCGAATAGAACCGACCTATCAAGTCGGTCACGCCAAGCGCATATTGCTGTAAATAACCAGGAACTTCATACCAGGGAATCGAAGGTTAACCAGGGTCATCAGTCCAGTTAACCAGGGTCATTAGTCCACCCTTGGGCGCCTTATCGGCGACCATTGCCACACTTCGGAGTGAGGAGTGGTGATGGCGTACAGGGAGGTGCTCAGAATGGAAGTCGCAGAAGTCGTACGGCGCTGGCAGGCTGGGAACAGCCAGCGCAACATAGCATCGGGGACTGGCCTGTCCCGGGACACGGTCCGGAAGTACCTGGCGGCGGCGAAGGAGGCCGGCGTGGTTCAGGAGGGTCCGGCCCCCACCGAGGACCAGCTCAGCCGGCTGGCCGGCATCAGCCGTTCCGGCCCGCGGCAGTCTGAGGCGCCCAGCGAGGAACTGCTGGGCCCTTGGGCGGACCAGGTCTACCGGTGGCTCAACGTCGAGCGCCTGCAGCTCACCCGAATTCAGGAGTTGCTGGCAGCCCGAGGGTGTCAGGTGGCCTACTCGTCCCTGCACCGGTTCGTCGCTCGCCGCAACTGGCGGGGCCGGAGCCGCAGCACGGTCCGGATGGAGGACACCGCCCCTGGCGAGGTGGCGGAGCTGGACTTCGGCCGTCTGGGTCTAATCCAAGACCCGGAGACGGGCCGCCGCCGCACGGCGTGGGCCCTGATCGTGGTGCTGGCCTACTCCAGGCACAGCTTCGTCTGGCCCACCTTCAGCCAGAAGCTGGAAGACGTCATCGCCGGACTGGAGGCGGCCTGGGCCTTCTTCGGCGGTGTCCCCAGGTACCTGGTCATCGACAACTTCCCCGCCGCGGTGGCGGGGGCCGACGCGCTGCACCCCAGGCTCACCCGGGGCTTCCTGGAATACTCCCAGCACCGGGGCTTCATCACCGATCCCGCCCGGGTGAGACACCCCAAGGACAAGCCCCACGTGGAGCGGGGCGTCCAGTACGTCCGCGAGCGCTTCTTCAGGGGCAGCAACTTCGCCAGTCTGGAGGAGATGCGATTGGCTGCCAGGCGGTGGTGCCTGGACGTAGCCGGATTGCGGGTCCACGGCACCACCCGGCACCGGCCGCTGCAGGTCTTCCAGGATGAGGAACGCCAGGCCCTGGCCCCCTGGGACGGCGAGCCCTACGAGGTCACCCACTGGCGCACCGCCAAGGTCCATCCCGATCACCACGTGGCCTGCCAGTACGCCCTCTACTCGGTGCCGTCGTCCCTCTGTCCGCCGGGGCAGCGGGTGGAGATCGGGCTGGGCAGCAAGCTGGTGCGCATCTACCACCGGGGAAGGCTGCTCAAGCTCCATCCCCGCCAGCCTCGCGGCGGCCGCTCCACCGATGCCGCCGACTATCCAACCGAGCTGACCGCCTACACCCTGAGAGCCCCCGAGGGCATCAAGCGCAACGCGGCCGAGCAGGGACCGGCGGTGGCCGAATTCGCCGACCGGCTCTTTGACGGTCCCCTTCCATGGGCCAAGGTCAGGCAGGGACACAAGCTGGTCCGCTTGGGACAGCGCTACACGCCGGAGCGTCTGGACGACGCCTGCCGCAAGGCCTTGGACGTGGACCTCATCGACGTGCGCCGGGTGGAACGCATCCTGGTACAGGCACTGGAGCGGAGCGAGGCGCCGGAGCATCCCCCACCACTGCCGGCGGGACGCTTCGCCCGGCCCGGGTCCGTCTTCGCCCATGCTAAAGGAGGTCAGACATGACCCGCACAACCGATCTTACGCCCCTGCTCAAACGGCTCCAATTAGGGCCCATGGCCGCAACCCTGCCCGAGCGCATCGCCCTGGCTCGCAGGGAGCAGCTGGACTACGCCTCCTTCCTGGAGATCATCCTCAGCGACGAGGTCAATCGCCGCGCCGACCGGCGCATTGAACTGCGGCTTCAGGGCGCCGGCTTCGAGGAGACCTGCCGCCTGGAAGACTTCGACTGGTCGGCCGCCATCAACCTGGACCGCCGCCTGCTGGACGCCGTCTTCTCCCTGGAGTTCCTGGCCAAGCACGAGCACGTCCTGCTGGTGGGACCCGCAGGGGTGGGCAAGAGCTTCATGGCCCAGGCCTTGGGCTTCACCGCCATACGCGCGGGATACACCGTCCGCTTCGTCCACTCTGACGACTTCTTCAGGGCCATGGCCCAGGCCCGGGTGGACAACTCGGTGGACCGCACCTTCAGGTCCTTCCTGGCCCCGGACCTGCTTATCCTGGACGACCTGGGGCTCCACCGGCTCACCGCCCAGCAGTCGGCAGACCTCTACGAGCTGATCATCAACCGGCACCGGGCGTCCAGCTTCATCATCACCAGCAACCGGGCGGTGGAGGAATGGCTGAGCCTCTTCGACGACCCCATCCTGGGCAACAGCGCCCTCGACCGGCTGGCCAACGCCAGCTACCAGATAGTCATCGAGGGCTCCAGCTACCGGGAAAGACTTTCCCCGCACCGGAAGTTGCGGGGCCTGGAGGAGGTGATTGACTCGCCAACCGCAACCTGATACAAGTCCAAATCACCCGCGCCCGGGGTGGACTAATGTCCGTGAAAATCCCTGGCCTAATGACCCTGGTTAACGACATATTGCTCTCGGTCAAACGACTGGGGCCTTTGAAAAGGGACGGCGGGAATGCGGGATACTCCCGGTACCGCGATTCGGCACTGTAAGTGATCTTCGAACATACGTCGGGCAGAGCTACCATCATCCGAGAGGTCTCCTTTATAATCGAGCACAGTAAATGTGAGATCCGGGTTCTGTTCTCGAAGTTGGACCAGAAGATCTAGTGCAAACTGGGTCTTCCCTTGCCCACTCACTCCGATAATGCATGCATGCGGATTCTCAATAATGGCCGTGTCATTTAGGGGCCAAAGTACGTTATTGCCTTCTGGGTCGGTTCCTAAGCTCAAACCCTTGGTATCGGGTCCGGCGGTCATTCCGTCGATGACGTAATTCCCAACTTCTCGGCCGAGCGGTACCTCGTCCACCAACGTCTTGTAGAGTTCAGAGAAATCGGAAGCCTGCTCAGACAGGTCATTTAGCAAGGCGGAGCCCAAATGAATGTGATACCCCACTTGGTCGTATACTTCGTCCAAGGCGAGCTGTCTCTCGGCTAATAGTTGCACGATAGCTGGGAACAGCAGAAACCTCGTGGTTTCCATAGACATCTCGATCGCCCCGGGAAGTCGTGCAGGATGGTCGTTGTCTACGTCGATGCCCTCAGGACTAGACTCCAATAAGCCGTTTTTTCGCAGGCTTAACATCGCGGACACTCTATGGACCTTGCCAGGGGTCCCAAATTCCGGGAATTTCAGCAGCACAGCCTGCGCATTCACATGCGCCCGCGTCGAAACCCTGACGCGGTCTGGTTCTCTAGTCGTCAAGATAACCGTCCTTGATGGTTGTGTGTCCAGTCTCCACATCCAATTCGAGATGATGCGAGGACACCAAAATTGGGGATAACTGGTTCACCTCTTGTCGTCCAACCTCAGTGTCAGTGGCCAAAACGATCACTTGTGGCCCGAGATACGGGAAGAAACGACGCAGAACATTGTCGCGATGTCGGACATCGAGTCTAGCTAACGGCGTATCTATCACTGCCGGAACTTGCCTGTTGGACAATTCCACCACACTTGCGATCAGCGCGAATGCCAATATCTCTTTCTGCCCTGCACTTTGTTCTCCAGCCAGCATCTCAGTTTCGTCGTTCATCAGCTTCAATTCGACACTTTCACGGTCGATTTGGATGGCGTCAATCAATCCGGGAGCGTTTGTGAATTCTCTGAATTTGTCGTTGACGATAGATTCCAACTCGCTCACTCGCGTACTGCGAAAGTCACTCACGAAAACTGACAGAATTTCCCTGATCCTCCGACAAACGTCGAGAGTATCGTTTATTTCGCGGTACCGATGATTGTCTTCCGTTAAACGACCTATTTCTCGCGTTAATTCTTCCCTCTGTGCGGCCAATCGGTCCTTTTCGCGCTCTAAGGATCTGATGGATTCCTCGTGGCGTACTTGAGCAGTCCTATGCCCTTCCATTTCTTCATGCAGTCTTTTCACGTCAAGGTCGAACAACTCGGCGCTTGGTAGGCTCGCAATTTCGTGGCCCAACCTATCCAATTCAGATCGCTTGATATGCAATTGCGCTGGCGGCGTTGCTATTTTTTCGTCGCCGCCCTGGATCAGACGTGCCAGTATACGCAAACTGACTACAACATTGCCGGTCAAGCCGTCATCTGCATCAAATCCGAAGATGTCGTTGAGTACATCTTGAAATCGATCCGGTGACTCCGACTCCAGGGACGAGGAAATAGAGACTCGGTTCCGATAAAGCACATCAGCGAGCTCTTTGATGTCTGCCGGAAGAGATCCCCCTTTCCCTGAATGACGACTAAGCGCTGCGTCGATTTCAGGCCAAAACCAAGAAACCAAGACTACATCAGGTAGCAAATCAGCCATCGCGGTCTCGAGCCTTTCCACGTCGCCTAGTAATGTTTCTCGCTGAATTTCTAACTCTCTCCGTTTAGCTTGTGTCACAGGGTCAAAAAGGCCTTCCAGACGGGTTTCTTCCATTTGCAGCCTTGCGTACTCGGTCTGGGCTCGAGCCGACGCCCGTCGGAGTTCTTCTTGCCTTCGGTCATTGGACCTTGCATCCACTTCATTTCGTTCGAGAGCTTCTTGCTTCCCTAATAGTTCGTCGCTGACATCGTGGGCGCTACGCTCGGTTTGCAAGTTTTGTTCGATCGTTCGAATGTCCTCTTGTAAACGTATGTAGAGATGCAGGCCTAACAATCGTTCGATGGCGTCCTTCACGCTTTCTGACGCTTGATCGATATAGGTTTGCACCTGCTCGCCATCGAACAGGAACAACCGTCTGGTTTCGAACGGAATAAGAGCCCGCATGAAAGCTGCAATCTCGTCGTCATCGGTAGAGCTGTCCCCCGTATCTGTGTTTTGAAGCAGCGACGCCAAAGACACGCTGTTGATGCTGTATTCCCCTGGCCCGGGCCGTCGCATCCATTGGCGGCTCAGGACGTATGATTGGGACTCATGCTCGAATCGAATTTCCACCGCCATTTCGTTAGTTCCGGAGGTTCCGTTTGTCCTGGTAATGTCCCGCGCACGCAAAATCGGATCTTCCCTAGTAGCGAAGAGGCAAGCGTTTATGGCGTCAAACAAGGTGGTCTTGCCCACTCCGTTATTCGCACCAATCAAGTGAACGCGTTTATTCCCCGTCGGACTTGGAAATGCGACAACTTGTTGACCTGAGTAACGCCGCACGTTCCTCAGCGAAATCTCATTGATTATCATCGGCTGTTTTCCTCATGAATTCCTCAATGCATCCTCTGAGGGCCATGGAAAGTCCCCGTCTCCTCAGTCGCCGCTCGTTGTCGCGCTCCAGTTCCACGAGCTCTTGGATCAACTCGAGGCTGATGTCAGTGCCGACACAGGCTGACGCCAAGAGCCTACGCTCGAGTCCATTTGAGTGTTCCATTTGGGCGCACCTCTCACAGGCTAGTATGGGGCATTGTCATTTTAGTGCCTCAGGTTCCGGTGTCAACGCTAACCAAATTCTCCATAGAAAGCCGGCGAGAAAATACAGGACGGCCGGGCACTGATCATTTTTTTGGAGTTTTCTGACGTGCCATGTATCGCGTCGGGTTGAGCGTTGCCCTGGGCGTCGCTCAACTTGGAGTCGGCCACTCGGCTGGGTCCCTCACTGTTGGGTCGTGGTAGAATGCCTTGTACCAGGCCAATGGCGCGTGCCCGTAATAGAGGGAAAGCGATGCCTACTGATGTGTGGCGGGTGGACTCCAGAATTCGAATGCGCTGCCGGATGGATCGCAATTGGAAGAATCCTCACAGCAGAACCTCCCACCGAAAAGTTCGCAATACGGTACACTTAGGCCCACTTTTTTCGGCCATGACGTACTGAATTCATAACTCTGTGACCATTTGACGGCGCTGATAGGAATGGATCCCAGGTGCTGAAGTTTCGTTAACATGTTCCGGTGAGGCAGCAAGCCAGCAGATCTAACTGTCGTTAATCAGGTTGCTAATGCGCCGAGTGTTCAATGTGCCAAGACAGCTGTTTAGAAATTGCTATTCAGCTACTTAGTCATCTACTTCCTTCAAAAAGGTGTGCCCCATTGGTGTGACCACAAACTGGTCGCCCATGGCGCTAGCCCCTTTGAATTCCAGTAGTCCCCTGGACAAGAGCCACTCTAGAGCCATCTCCCATCGTTGGCTTTCTCTTTCATCTCCATTGCCGCCGAAGGTGAACGGGCCAGAGGTGATCAAGGTTCCATAGGGCGTTGCCAGTTTGGTAATTGGTCGGTGGGCCTCGTCTGCCGGAGCGTGTCCCAACAGACCCGCTGCGTCTTTTTGAGTTTCGTCGGGCACGCTCGCAACGCTTCCTTCAAGACATTCTGTCGCTGTACGGATCGCGGCGGAAAAGTTTCCTGCTCTATCCCAACCTGCTGTGGAGCGGTCTACGGGGCAACCGGCGACTTCCAGTCTGTTTGCCAAGGCTTCTCTGCAATGAGCCGTATCTGCAAGGCGAATAGTATGGCGGCCAAATATGTCACTGAACCTCTTTACTTCTCCGATTTCGATGATAATGGTGCTATCTTCAAATTGTGACATAGCCATTCCGGCTTCATAGAACACGTTGGGCCTTGGTTGGCCGGAGAATCCTCGTTCAATGGGAGGATCCTCCGGCCTTTGAAGACGTGGACTCAGCGTTACAGTATCGTCAGGTGTGAGGATCACAACGGCTGCGTGAGCTCTGGATAAACCTGCGTTAATAATGTGTCCCACGTAAGGGGATGATTGGCCGGTCTCCTTGACCGCTGCCTCCCAATGTATGGGGTCGAGTCCAATGGAATTTAGGAAATCAAATATGGCTTCCCTGGCTTCCTCGTTTCGGCCATGAATTACGAAGACATCCTTGGACCCTGATCCTATACGACCGTCCACCGCTGGCCTTGGCTCAGGACCGGAGTGTCCCGGTTCCACACCGACCCTTCTTGCTTCCTCGAGACCCTCTAGGGTCAGAGAATAATTGTGCCATTCAGGATTATCAGCGATTAGAATTTTCTTGACGTAGCCGGTCCTCTCTAGGTTGTCCATGATTACCCCAAGCTCGGTCCAGTCCTCGCATCCTGGGCCTGCCAGTATGCTGGCGTCCTGAAAGAGGTCACTGATCAAAGCGGGCCGGTTACGCAACAAATTAATGTTTGTCTCGGCCAGGGCCCTGTCGTCCCTGAGCATATCCTGGTATCCCAACCCACGATGTTCGAAGTGAGTCAGAACCCTTCGCTTGATATCATCGATTGATGGGACTTGTTCCGGGTCGGCGGCTTTAATGACCTCCGATGTGATCTCAGGGGCGAAGACTCCTTGTTTTCTTTCGTTTTCCAACCATGTAGTGATGGCCGATCTTTTGGAATACTTTTCATTTAAGCTTTCTTGCAAGATGGTCTTAGCCTCAGAAGTCACTTCGTAATGTCCTCCCGCCCTATGAGACAGGAACTGAGTTCTTTCCCCTCTGCTAAGGTCCATAGCTGGCCATTCTGGCCATAGCAAGCACGTATCCGTTTCCCATGGAGGCAACTGAGGCAACTTTAGAATGGGTCGTGGGTTCATGTTGATCTTCCCTCGTTGACCGGTATCGTAGGTTGCTCGCATCGGCATATTTCCAAGCTGGACGCAAGATACGAAACCCTCTGCTCTCGCCTTAGGCGGTGTTGGTTTCGCCCGCGTGATGGAATGGCCGACGATGGCATGGGATTCCTGCTTGCGGTTTTTCCTGTAGCGTTGGCCTACAACCCAGAGAGGCTTGTGGGCCGATGTATCTCTAAGTCAGCCGAACTCCGCGGTTTCGTCGGTCGCCATATTTGCCCGCAGCCGCAGGCAAAAAGCCTGCCGAGCAATTGTTCATCTAGGCTTGCCCGCTTCGTATGCAAGTCCGGGGATGGGGCTTGCGGGACAAGGAATTTCCAATGGACTTTTGGTGTGTTGACAAGTTAGCGTTCCAGATTATATCATGTTCCGCATGACACGGAACAGTATGATTTACGAAACAGAACTGCTGAGCAAGGCGTTCGCTACTTTGAGTAGCCACTTGCCGCCAGGGTGGGCGCTAAGAGAGCTAAGCCAGGACGCTAGCATTGAGTTCGACGCTGCCTATGCTCTCGACGATCCCCAGGGTGTCTCCGCCACCATTATAGCCGAGATGAAGGTAGGCCCCCTAGAGGCGAGACAAGTTAGCTTCCTGTCGGACATATGGCAACGCAGGCTCATGCCCAAATGCCAAGAAAGCTTCGGCGACGAAAGCAACCTTGCCCTCATGGTGGTGGCGCCTTTCTTAGGCCGTTCCGCAAGGGAACGATTATCTGAAGCGGGCATCAGCTATGCTGATGCAACCGGAAACGTCAGGTTTGCCCTCCACAAACCAGCTGTTTTCATCGAGACACAAGGTGCGCAACGGAATCCTTGGCGCGAGAACGTGCCGCTGCGTTCACTGAAGGGGAACAAGACTGGCCGGGTTGTCCGGGCATTTCTGGACTACCAACCTCCTTTTGGAACCCGTGAACTCGCCTCACTTAGTGGATGCTCACTAGCATCTACATCCAGAGTGGCGGATTTGCTGGAACGGGAAGCTCTCATCCGCCGAGACGATCCCAGAGGACCCATAACCCTCGTAGAGTGGGAAAAACTGCTTCGCCGTTGGGCTGACGATTATGACTTCCATAGTGCCAATCGCATGGTTTCCTACCTTGACCCTCGAGGGGTAAACAGACTGTTCCACGGACTGAAGAACGCCGACTTCCCTTACGCAGTTACTGGGTCCTTTGCTGCAGTTCGTTACGCCCCAATAGCGGAGCCCCGGTTGGCCACGATTTATACCAGGAATCCGGAACATGCCATACAGCAACTCCGCCTGCGCCCCGCTGACACAGGGGGCAACGTTCTGATCGGTAAACCCTTTGACCCGGTGGTTTTCGAAAGGACCGAGTCCGACGAGGGCATTAGTTATGCCAAGGTGACTCAAGTCGTGGCAGACCTGATGACAGCTCCTGGGAGAGGTCCGGCTGAAAGCGAGGGCCTGATCGAGTGGATGCGCAATAAGGAACCGCTATGGCAACTTCTCCCATAGACCCCAACTATGTAAAGGCCAGGGCGGGCCTTCTGGATGTTTTCGATGCGATGGGACCATTGCGGGAGGCTGCTGTGCTCGTGGGAGCCCAGGCCGTGTATGAGTATACCCGCGAATACGATTCGGACTTCGCTGTGGCGCCCCTAACCTTCGATGCCGATGTGGCACTATCTCCCGAATTGCTCGTTGATGATCCGAGAATACCGGAGGTGATGGAGGCCGCTGGGTACAACCTGACCGGTCAACCCGGAATTTACAAAAGGGACGATGGTACACAGGTCGATCTGTTGGTTCCGGAAGGCGTCGGCGGACGACGAGGCAGAGGGGCCAGATTGGGCGTCCACGGCAATCGTGCTGCCAGGCAGGTACGGGGCCTAGAAGGAGCGTTGGTCAGCCACAGGGTAATGGGGATCACTGGTTTGGACCCTCTTGATTGCCGAGCGTACGATATCAGAACGGCTGGCCCTGCCGCACTCCTGGTGGCGAAGGTCCATAAGATCATGGACCGCTCCAATGAACCTGGGACTGCCAGATTAAATGATAAGGATGCTTTCGACGTTTTTCGGATTCTCCGGTCTCTTGACACTCATGAATTGGTGATGGAAACCCAAGTACTGTTGGACGACGACCTTTCTCGAGAAGTGACCGCCGAGGCTATATCGTTTTTCGGGGACCTGTTCGGGACTGTTACAGCGACGGGAGTTGAGATGTTAGTCCGTTCAGTTAGAGGTCTGGAAGATCCGGACGTTATCGCCGCGTCAGTCGTCGCTCTTGGCCTCGACTTAACGAGTCGCCTTTCTGAGCACCGCAAAGGCGGTCAGTTGGGTTAATCGGCAATAGGTTACAGCAATAACCAAACAAATCTTCTGTCGCTTATCGGGCCAATGATAGTCGGAAGGGTAGCAACGAATGGTACTCAAAGACCAGACGGGGATGTATAGCAAGGTCCGCATCGGACCGGCCGGAGTCCACATTTTCGACCGCAGTACCGGGCTGAACATCCTTGTTGATGAGGTCAAAACCAACGAATCGGCATGGTCACTTGCCCCGAGGCATGTCTCCATCGCCTTGACCAATGCCTGCGAGCTTTCCTGCCTATATTGCTACGCACCCAAGAGGCCTGCCTCACTGGATTTCCACCTCTTGACGACTTGGCTTAAGGAGCTGGACGAAAACGGGTGCTTGGGAGTTGGCTTCGGCGGCGGAGAGCCCACACTGTATCGTCAGTTCTCTGAGATTTGTAGATTCGCGACCGAAAACACGAACCTAGCGGTTACGTTTACGACCCACGGACATAATTTGGACGAGCAGCTGTTGGCAAAGCTATGTGGAAAGGTTCATTTTTTGCGTATTAGCATGGACGGCGTAAATTCCACCTATGAAGCTTTAAGGGGTCGTCCGTTTTCGTCCCTCTTGAACCGAATCAGAATGGCGAGGGAGTTGGCACCATTCGGAATAAACTATGTGGTGAACAAACAGACAATAGCCGATTTGGATCGCGCCATATCCATTGCGGTTAATCTCGGGGCCTCGGAATTCTTGCTCCTCCCAGAAGAGCCGTTGAATTCTCGAGGTGGAATTGATGATTGCACGCTGGAGAAATTGCGGGAATGGATTGAGTGCTACTCAGGACGCATACCGCTGACGATAAGCGAAGCGAACGCCAGTGGAATAAGCGTGGCCAACCCGTTCGCTAACGAATCAGGACTGAGAGGATTTGCCCACATTGACGCGAGAGGCGTTCTGAAACGAACATCGTATGACGACGAAGGGCAACCTATTGGTGTCTCCGGCGTCATCAACGCCTTGAGTTTGTTGAGTGAAACTAAGGGTGGTAATCGATAATGAAATTGTGGTTAGGATATGGGACCGAACATTCAATGAACCTCGTCATGATCGGGAAGTTTGACGACAATAGAGACGCCGCGCAAGCGTTTGCTGCGCTCCAACGTATCATAGGCCAAGCGAGTGACGAGGTGGAGTCAGGACGCTTGGAGGTTGGGAACCCCCCAGACCATTACACCAGCGAAATGATGAAACTGCTTGAAGACCTGAGATTCTACAGCCTGCATCCTGCTGAGTTTGAGCAGTTCGTATACGATGTTGGTATCGATCTGGAAGGCGACAACATAGTAATCAGGACCGATGAAGCGGACGTTTCTGCGTTCCTAAAGGTGTTGGTAGGAAAAGGAGCCCGCGTAGAGGTTTACTCTGCTCATGATCACGCTGAGCCAGGACTTCGCCGAGGTTCTAGATACTAAACGACGGGCAGGTTATGCCTAATCTGAACTGGGATTCGTTTCTCAATCTCACAGGAGCCCCGGAAAAGAACTTCGAACTACTGTGCCGAATTCTTGTCCGTCGCTCCTACGCGAGGTTTGGCGAATTCCGCGCTCGCACCCAGCAACCCGGAGTGGAATTCCACCTCAAGCTGAACTCGCACTGTGCGCTGGGCGAACCTGGAAGATGGTACGGCTGGCAATGCCGTTGGTACAACTTGCCCAGCGGCCGACCTTTAGGCAAGAACCGGCGGACGAAAATCCAAGAAGCCGTTTCCAAAACAGAGGAAGTTCTGCCTGGGGTGACCGATTGGGTACTATGGACCAAGTACCCACTAACCGCAGGCGACCAGGAATGGTTCTACAACCTCACTACTGAAATGAATCTAACGCTGTGGTCCGAAGATGAGGTGGAAGAACACCTCAAGGGTGAAGCCGAGATTTATGGGCGCACCTTTTTCGGAGACTTGATTCTGACCGACGAAGAGCTTTCTTTTCTGCATCTGCAATCAACCGCTCGGGTAAAGCACCGCTGGAATCCTGAACTTCACCAGGTGATTGATGCTGAACGGGCGGTGTTGAAAAAGCTCGGACGGTCTGACGCTTGGATCGAACTGCAGGAGGTCACAGACCGGCTTTCGGAAGGTTGCTCAGCACTGGAGTCTCTTGCGGGCCAACTGCCCCGACAACTGGAGCCGGAGGTCGAACAGCTTGCCGAAACCGCCCAATCATTTATTTCCTCACTATTAGGTGCCTTTGACAGTGTGACGTCAGGCGACTTCGAAATCCTCTCGGATTTGCTCGCGGAACGCCCAGTCATTCCTAAAGGTGGATTAGCGCTGGTTCCTAGGAAACTTCGCGCTAGACAACATCCAGCGGTTTTCTTGGTAACAAATCTGTTATCAGACATCTGTTCCGGTGCCAGGCTTTTGGACCAACTCGGAAGCGCCCTAAATGAACGGCAAGTTGCCGTAGTCGCCGATTTCGGGTGTGGTAAGACCTTCTTGGCCGCTCAGATCACTGCTCGCCAGGGCGATGCCCCTGAAGGGATTCTCTTACATGGTGGGGATTTGGGTAGTAATCACAGTCTTGACGACTTGGCTGAGCAGGTGGTCATCCAGGGTCACCGAACCTCCACTATGGAATCCTTGTTAGCCGCGGTCGATTCAGCAGGAAGGAGGATTGGCAAGAGACTGCCGATCGTGATCGACGGCCTAAATGAGGCTGAGGACCCTAGAAGATGGAAGACATTATTGGCGTCAGTGAACGAGACACTGCATAAGTATCCCCACGTCTTGCTAGTCACCACAGTCCGCCCTGAGTTTGCTTGTGAAGTATTGCCCTCTGAGCTTCATTGCCGGGTGGAAATACCCAACTTTGGAAATGACACTTATGACGCGTTAGAGAAGTACTTCGAGCACTACCTAATAGATCCCCGGGATGCCGAACTGCGGCTTGACATGCTAGCACACCCATTGACTCTCAAGCTCTTCTGTCAGGTTGCCAATCCATCCCGCGAACGAGTGGTCGGCGTCGAAGCATTGCCAGGATCACTCACCGGACTCTTAGGCCGATTCTTGGAACAGTCCGGCGAAAGGATAAGTGAATTGTCTCCGCGTGCCCATAGGTACATTTCTGAAGACGTACGGTGGGCATTGCAGAAGGTAGGAATGAGCCTGTGGGATAACGGATCGAGAAACATCCCACTGTCGGACCTACGCAGCGAACTCGGCGATGCCGGACGCCCATGGGCTGAGAGTCTAGCGCACGCAATGGAACAAGAAGGGATACTAACGCGGGGGCAAGAAGGATTGGACCTGGTTTCGGCGGCTTATGATGCCTTAGCAGGCCATTTGATTGCTGATGCGTTATTGTCCACAAAGACCCGCTCAGAACTCGAAAATTGGTTAAAGGATCCCATTACCAAAGCAGCTTTGTTCGGCGGCACATCTGAACGGCGCCCGCTAGCTAGTGATGTAGTGAGATCATTAGTTGGTCTCATTCCGCGCAGACACTATCGCATGCAACTCTGGAGTTTCATCGACGAGCCTAAGCGCACCGAAGCTTTGGTGGCGGCGGCTGACTTAGAAGGGCAATACCTTGAACAAGAAACGGTTGATCAATTAGCGGCACTAGTATACCAACTTCCGCTCAACAGACGATATATTTTCGAAAGACTGTGGGAGACACGGCGTTCGGAAGCCCACCCATTAAACACAGATTTCCTAGAAAGGGTGTTGAGACCAATGTCGGTGGCTGAAAGGGATTTGCGCTGGTCCGAGTGGGTACGAGGGCATTCTCAAGACATCATCGCTGATCTCCAACTACTCGCTGATGACTGGCGGCGTAATCCACAGCGCGACGAGAGAGACCGTTTGCTCGTGGTCTGGGTCAAGTGGCTTCTGACAAGCACTGTCTTGGAACTGCGGGACTTGGCAACTATGGCGGTTTACTGGTTTGGAAGAGGGGACCCTAAGGCACTGTTCGACATTACCCTTGAGTCATTGTCATTAGACGACACATACATTCCCGAGAGAATGCTGGCAGCTTGCTACGGCGTGGCCATGGCATATTGGGCCGACCCTAGTGGCGCAACCTTTCGCCAAGCAATACCCCACTTCGCTCGCGGTCTCTACGAGCGAATGTTCGCTCCTGATGCCCAGCACTCAACCACTCATGCGCTGATGCAAGATTACACCCTCGGCACAATTGAACTGGCACTCCGAGTGGACCCACGAACTCTGAATGAAGAGCAACTAGCTCGCACAAGGAGGCCGCTGAAACAAGTGGAGTCGCCCTTCGCCGAAGCCGACGCAGTTACCGATCTTGAGTTTGAAGATGTCGACAGAGCGTTTCGTATGGACTTTGAGAACTATACGTTAGGGAGTCTGGTGGAAGGGAGGGCAAACTACGACTATAACCACAAGGACTACAGTGACACCCGTAGGCAAGTCCGGTGGCGGGTGGGTAATCTCGGGTTCTCAAACGAACAATTCGCCGAAGTGGACGGACTCATTGACAACGCTTCTTGGCATTCACGGGGAACCAGAGCAAAAGTCGAACGGTACGGAAAAAAATACTCTTGGATTGCTTTCTTCGAGATGTACGGAGTGCGATTCAGCCAAGGTCTTCTCCCGGATTGGGCCGACCATGATCGCCCCTCAGATTCAGACATTGATCCAAGCTTCCCGACGCCACCACGCAGTTGGGTTCCGGCATTGGATAACCCCCTCAACAGTGGGCCGAAGGACGTCGTTGATTGGGTTTCAGTCGGCCCAACACCGGACTACGGGAGTATCTTGAAACTGGAAGAAATCGACGGAGAACCAGGGCCTTGGCTGCTCCTAGAAGGCTTTATCGAACAAGGGCAGGATGGCGATGACCGGTTGATCTTTACGTTTCTTCGATGTCTTCTCGCAGGCCCATCGGAACTGCAACAGATTTTTGCCGAATACGATCGGCTACCTTACCCGGGCAACAGAGCGGTACCTGATCCCATTACCGACACCAACACATTTGCTGGTGAGATTCCATGGTCAACCCGGTTTGCGTACCTGCTTCGAGACGAGACTGGGGCAGCAGAACGTCAAGTTGTCAGGGCCTTCAAGACGTATGGACAGGACCCGAAGGAAGGTGTGCCGGTTGAATTACCTGTAGTCAACTTTGTATGGGAAGGGGCGTTGGACAGCTCAGTAAACCAGGCGGGGAGTGCGATGGTGCCCAGTCCCGCCTTGTGCGAACGACTGGGGCTCATAAATCACGCCCAACAGTTCGACTTGTATGATTCTGAAGGGGCAATCGCAAGCATTTGCCTCATCCGTAAGCAAGACAAGATTTCCTCTCAACTCCTCTACATGCGCGAGGACTTATTGAATCGTTACGCAGCTGAGACCGGTCAGACCATTGGTTGGCTAGTATGGGGCGAGCGGACACCAAGTTATGCTGCATGGGAGAGAATTGAAGGAAAAATCCCCCAAGATGTCTACTCGGAACACGCCCATATCCACAAGCGGTCCTACGTCTGGAATGGAGAGGTGACTGAAATTGACAATGAGCTCGAAAGAAAAGACCCGTCATGACCCAGAAAGGAACGGCACGGAGTGAAACTGGATATAGTCGGGACAGGTGCTGAGCATTTCGGGAGGTGGACCCGGAAAGTATGATAGGTAAACAAGTGAAAGTCCTGCTCCTAAATTGAGGGCACCTGTTGCTGTCGAGAAGGAGCAGGAACTGTCGAAAGGACGTAGCAAGCACAGCCCAGCTTTCAAGGCCAAGGTGGACCTGGAATGGGTGAAGGGCCAAGAAACGATGGCCGAACTGGCCGCCAGTATGAAGTCCTCCCGGGCAGGATTCATTCTTGGAAGAAGGCTCTCGCGGAAGCCGCCACCAAGCCGTACTCCTTATAGCCGGACATCCCAGCGAAAAGTTCGCAATTCGGTACGTGTAGGCCCACTTTTTCCGACCTTGCTTGACGGTATGCAGTACCGAAGTTGCGAGGTCGTTGCTTTCCGTCGGAGGAAGCCCCCCGAGAGGCTCGTTTCACATACACTCATGTCATCAAAGACATTTTCGGTCCGGCCGTTCCTGTTAGGAATGGCGGTTGTGGTATGTTCAGATCTTATGTGCAATAGACATTGAGACCAAGAAGTACCTGATCCGATAAGGAACCGGCGTGAATTGCCGACGCATTTGTTAACAACGGCTTTCCGGAAGGCCGAACTGCTAAGGAATCTCTGAAAAAGTCCCTTCCCCTTCGACGCGGGAAGGTTAGGACGGGGGTGACGGTGCTCATTTCATAGCTGACGCCGTTAAACTCCTCTCCGAGATTTCGGAGTTCGCCCCAATGGAAGTAACTTGTTCAGAGGTACCCTAATGTCAATGTCGTTGACTGGTTTCGCCTGCTTGGTCGCAGTGCTCCTGCTGGTTGCTTGCGGCGGTGATGACCAATTGCGAACCGCAGCCACCACAGAAACTGGCGCCACGCCAACTAGAACACCTTACCTGGAGTCTCCACGCATACCTACGTTGGTACCTGCTGAAAGCCCCTCTAAGAGTCCTACGCTGATTCACATTGCTGCGCCGGATCCTACTCCCACTGCCACGCCGGAGCCAACTCTCAGTGAAGCTAATATACTTACGTTCACGCCGACCGCACCTCTGGAACCCACCCCTACTCCCACTGCCACGCTGGCACCGGCACCGACGACCATGCCGACAGCGACGGCAACTCCGGAACCCACCCCTACTCCCACTGCCACGCTGGCACCGGCACCAACGACCATGCCGACAGCGACGGCAACTCCGGAACCCGCCCCTACTCCCACCCTCACTCCGACTCCAACACCCAGACCTAAGCCATCGGCTTCCCCTGACCTGGTTCGCTTCCTGTGGGAAGGGGCGGTGATCCGCGGGAGTTGGCAGGCGGTCGAGGGCGCGGCCTACTACAAGGTTTATTACGACGACAGCCCAGGTTCCATTTGTCGCCTAGAACAAGGCGGCAACCCCAGCTCTTGCGAGTTGCTGGCCGACAACGTCTTGGGAACAAGCTACACCCACTCCGGTCCTGACCGGAAGGACAACTACTACTGGGTTGTGGCCTGCAATAGTAGCGGCTGCTCGGACAGCGACAGCGACAGTCCGGCCCATGCGCCCAATGCTAAGGCCGCATACGGTTGGGCCGCGGACTTCGTGGGCAGGGTTTTTGTAGTTGACGGGAACGTGAACTGGAAGATGCGCGTCGATCCGAACTGCACCGCCGATTGCGAGCGTTCCTACTTTCCCGGTACCGGACAAGGCGATTTCGGCACCCTCAAGGCCACAACCGGGCTCGATATGGGCCTCATATCCGTCGGCTCCGGTCTGGCCGCCATGACTAGGCTACGCGACCGTGTCGACGACGGCCGGTACGCCAACGGCAAGGTAATTCGCAGCTATGCTGACATGGAAACCGCCGAGCAAGGCGGTGATTATGCCGTCATGTTCTATGTGCAGTCTCGGGTGGATCCCCATTGGCAGCTTAACGGAGACATCACCAGGTTACGGGAGTGGTACTCTCAGGGGCTCAGAGTCCTCCAACTCGCCTATGGCACAAAGGAAGCCCACGGACCCGACGAGCGGCTAGGGTACGGACACAGCGAGGGGGAGGACAGAGGTCTAACCGATCTCGGCCGCGCCGTCATCACCGAGATGAACTCCCTGGGCATGGTGGTTGACCTGTCGCACTGTAGCAGGCGGACAACCTTGGACGCCGCGGCCCTGTCCACGAAACCGGTCCTCGCCACCCACGCCAACGCCGAGGCTCTCACAGCGCACTCCCGCAACAAAGACGACGAGGAATTGCTGGCCATTGCGGGCACGGGAGGAGTAATAGGAGTAACGACCATCCGCCGGCTGCTGGACACGGACCGCGACGGTGCCGCCGGCATGGACGAAATGATCGCCCACATCGAGTACATAGTAGAGTTGGTCGGTATCAACCACGTCGGCCTGGCGACGGATGCCTATATGGATGGCTGGGAAAAGAGTTCGGGACACTACGCCGATGCCGACCTAGCCGCTCTGGACCGGTGGGTGTTGCTGGCTTCCCATCTCTATGCCAGAGGCTGGAGCGAGGAGGACTTGGCGAAGCTGCTGGGCGGCAATTTCCTAAGGGTGTTCTCAGAAGTTCTCGTTGCTCAATAATGGTGCACCGAGCAAGTTGTTCTGCCCGGCCTGGGGATCGAACCTTCAGCTCACGACCGTAGCGACACTCTTGCAAGTGTCAACTTGACAGCAAAAATGCGTCGGAAGATGGCCTTTAGTTCTTGAACTATAGCTCGGTGGAGTGAAGAGGCCATAGTTCTTCCTTTACGTTTAATACAGGAGGTAGTGGGTGCGCGTCATCCTGCACTGCTCAATTGTGCTGCCTACTGGTCTGACTACAATGCCACTACCCACTCGAAAGTTCGCAGTACAGTACGCTCGGGCCCACCATTCTCGGCCATAACGTACTGAATTCATAACTCCTAGACAGTTACCGGCACTCTTCTCCTAGGCCGAGTTCATGGCTGAAGAGCCGGAGCATCTGGCCTATCCCTATCTGTTGGCAAAGGCTGACATCAGTCGGCCCAACCAGGCGTGGACCGCCGACATCACCTACCTGCCCATGGCCCGGGCATTCCTCTACCTGGTGACAATCATGGACTGGCACAGCCGTTACGGGTGGCTTGGCGATTGTCCAACATTCCGGAGGTCGGCTTCTGTGTCGACGCCTTGTAGGAAGCGTTGGGTCAGGGCTGATCGGAGGTGTTCAACATCGACTAGAGCCTGCCTCGGGCGAAGGCTGGGGGCAGCTAGTTCACCAGCGTGGAGTTCACCCAGATCCTGTAGGACCATGGGGTGAAGATCAGCATGGCCCGGAAGGGGCGGTATACCGACAACATCTTCGTGGAGCGGCTGTGGCCTATGGTGAAGTACGAAAAGGTGTATCTGAACGGCTACGCCAAAGACACGGATGTCTGGAGGGAACTGGGCGCTTATTCCGGTTCTACAACGACCAGTGGCCCCATCAGGCCCTGTGCTACCGGACCTCATCCAAGGTGTTCCACGAGGCCATCTATGCCCCCGCGGAGGAACCAAGGAACAGAGGGATGCAACGCAGCGAGTACTGCAATCATCAGCAGGAGCGATGGGACTCTCGCCTAACTCAGCCTCAATCCTGTCCAACTAATGGGGTCCATCGACAATACACCGTAGGAAGCCAGGACCTTGTCCAGCCCGGCTTCCAACTCCTCCGCCTTAACTTCATCCTGATCCCGGGTGATCTCGATCCCCGCCTGTATCCCCCCAACGGTAACGGCAGAAACGAAGAGCTGCTCCGCTGGCACATCCACGATCTAATCCCCGACGGCGCCATGTGGACGGGGGCGACGCAACTCCGAGACCACGTTGGTATCGAGGAGGTACATGAGCCTACTCCACGGCCAAGGGCATTCGGTGGCGATGCTGTCGGCGCGGCGGCGTAACGTCCTCGGTCCGCGCCTCCGACGTGAGGAGCAACTCCTTGAGGTCCGGCCTAGTCATCCGCTCCAGCCGCCGCCAGTGATCGATGGGAAGGAGCACGGCGGTTTCCACTCCGCCCTTGGTCACGATCTGCGCCCCTTCGGAGAGGGTGGTGTCTAGAAACTCGCTAAACCTTGCCTTGTCCTCTTGGACCGGCCATCTCTTGCTCATGGATCACCCTAGCAGCTATTACGCTGACTAGCTAGCAAACTAGGTCAATTTGTCATCAGTGTCAACCTGGGCCAGCGTCTCCTCAGGAGAAGGAGTACTTGGGGCATGACGGACGCATCAGCAACCCATAGTCCCTGTACGCCGCTCGCCCGGCAGCACTGGCCGAAGGGGGCACGACCGCCGGGTAAACCCGCTCGTCGTCCATCGTCGGGTAGCTAGGAGCGCGTGCTGCTACCCAACCGGGACGCCACCCTGGGCATGAGCCCGCTCTTCGGTAAGTGCACAGACGTTGCGCGATTTCCTATAATAAGGGGACGAATCGTATGGCCAATCCCAGCCGGCTTTACTTTAGACCATGGTACGCAGTAGACATCCAAAGGAAAGGAATTCGACATGAACACAACCCGTAAACCTGTCGCCGTCGTGGTGGGGGCGACCTCCAAGTGGCAGTCAGATGGCCGCAATACCAAGCTGGCGCACGGCAAGGAGATCGACGACAGCGACATTCCCGTCGGTGCTCGTTGGGGTGTTGGGGGCGCCATTGCCCAAAAGTTTGCGAAAGAGGGCTTCTCCGTCGTACTGACGACCCGTAATGCCGGCAATGCCGCCGCATTGCAGAAGGCGATTCGAGAGCAAGACGGCGAAAGCATGATCGTCGAGTTGGACCTGGTGTCGCGAGACTCCATATCGAATGCGTTCGCCCAGATTCGAGGGCAAGTTGGCGACCCGGATGTCTTGGTCTACAACGCGGGCTACCTGGAGGGGCGTGACCTTCCGCCGGAGCAAGAATTGCTCGAACACATCCCGTTCGAAATGTTCGAAACCGCCCAGCATATCGCCAGCAGTGGGCCGTTCTTGGTCGCCAAGGAGGTGCTGCCCGCCATGCGAGAGCGAGGCGACGGCTCTTTCCTCGTTTCTAATAACGCGTGGTCCTTGCGGGGACGAAAGCGCTATACCGGACAGTCGTTGTACTACCCGAGGGTGATGATGCGCACGTTGGCGCAGGCTCTGACAGAGGAATATTCCGAGCATGGCGTGCACGTAGCGAACGTCGTGATAGACGGCCTCATTGACTCTCCAGGAACCGCGGCTTTGCCGCAAGCCCGGCAACACCCTGAATTGGTGATGAATCCCGTTAAGATCGCTGAGGCATTCTATTATCTACACACTCAAGACAAGTCCTGTTGGACGCACGAGCTCCAATTGACTCCATTTTCGACCAAGCCAAGCTTTTAACGGCCCCAACGCCATCACCTTACCAGACGCCCATAAAAGCCCCAGTGCTATACTCGCGGCACAGCATGAAAGCCGAAGAACCCGACAGGGGCCCGAAGACCGGACGACAGGAGATGTAGCCATGTCCAGGGTTACGATGATCCAGCACATCAATATCCAGATCAGCGATAGGGAGCAGACCCGCGAGTGGTATGAGAAAGTCTTGGGTGCGGAGTTCCTGGACCGTGGCCCGGAGTTGAACCAACGACAGCTACAGTTGCGAATCGGGAGCGGGGAAATTCACAGCACCCATACGCCAAACCCCAACCCATCGGGCCATTTTGCCGTAGAGATCCACGACTGGGAAGAGATGATAGCCAACCTGGACGCGCTGGGAGTCCCATATTCTCCGCCTTCGGTCCGTGGCTACAGCGGCGGTCACTCCACCTACATTCACGACCCCGATGGGAACATGGTCGAGTTGGTGCAGCACCCCTTGGGGTTGAGAGACTCGAAAGGCGAAACCGTCGAAGTAGCGCATGATCCTAATGGCCTGAAATGGGCCCAACTCCCCGGCTACGGCCCTTCCCGTTAACGCATTTCTCTCGGTTACGGCAACCCAGAAAGTGTCCGCCTCGGACTGGACGCCAAGGCATCGAAGGGGCCGACATGGCTTTTCTGGGCGTCGGTCTGGAAGTGCAGCTGGATTATTACGACGACGATTTCGCCTACAAATACCCCCAACGGTCCCGGGGCGCTAGTGCTGTGCACCAACCCCTGCCGCTTGCCTAGCGGGGACCGTTCAGGCATCCCTTGTTAGGCCCTGTCAAATGCCCCTCGGGCATCCGGTATTGTCTGTCAAGGGCAGCGGGAACCGGGAATACACTTCGTCTGGGTACCGGAGGCTATCCTGGATGCGGTCCCTTTTCCGGCGTTTGTGGTACTAACTAAGCAGGCGGCTCCGCCATTTGGGGCAGGTAACAAAGGTCAGGGCAGTGCGCCCTCCCTACGGAACACGTTCGCCAGTTTTTCTATCCCTTCCCATATTTCATTTTCTGAGGGGAGGGCAAAGCAAAGCCGGATGTAGTTGGCGGCTGCGTCCGGATCGGCAGACCAGTCCGGTCCAGGGTTGAATGCGATTCCTTCCCTAAGCGCCGGTATCGCCAATGCGCGTGAATCAATTCCCGAAGGGAGCCTGACCCACAAGTACATTCCGCCCCTGGGCATTTCAAATTCGATGCTCGGTCCGAATGACTCGCGGAGCGCGCTGCCGAGCGCGTCGCATTTGCGTTTCAAAACCGAACGCACTTCCTGGATGTGCCCTTCGTAGTGGTTGATGAAATAGTCGGCCACGATCATCTGGTCCATGACGCCGGTGCCAGCGTCGTTCTTACGGGACAGCAATCGGCTCATCACCTCCCACGACGCTACAACGTATCCAAGGCGTGTACCAGGACCCAAGGTCTTAGAGAAAGAGCCTATGTGCAGCACCCGGTTGGTGTCATCCAAAGACCGGATCGCATTTTCATATTCGCCTTCGAATATAAGGTCGGCGTAGCATTCGTCTTCGAATATCGGGACTCCGAACTCTTCGCTTAGTTCCAGCATCCGCAACCGGCGCTCCATGGTCATCACGGTGCCAGTAGGGTTCTGGAGGGTCGGAATCGTATAGATGTACTTAGGGCGCACTCCCTTCATCCGCAGCTCTTCTAATACTTGGGCCAATTGGTCCATGCGCATTCCGTCCTGGTCAACCTCGACGCCGATCATGTTGACTCTACGGCGTCTAAGATTACCCAGTGCGCCAGAGAAGCTGAACGCTTCTACGATTACGGTATCCCCCTCCTCCAACAGGATTTCGTTAATCAACTCGATCCCTTGACCGGACCCTGAAGTAATCAGGACTTCTTCTGTCGTTGTATCAATCCCGCGGTGAGTTGCAAGCTTGTCAACCAAGAACTTACGCAGCGGGAAAATACCCTGAGGACCGCCGTCGAAGTTATACATGGAAATGTTTCTAGGGTCGCCCCGGAATACGTTGGCGGCGGACTCGATAAACCCTTCGGTGGGGACCAATTCGGGGGCGCTGTGGCCGCCAATGAAGTTGTATCTAGGGTGACCTGCCCACGGAGCCGGAGGAGGAGGCAGGTCCTTGTTGAAGAGCGTAGAGTAGTCCAAGGCTTTCCCGGACATGGGCTGATCCTCCAATTTTTTCGGTGCGTCCTCGACCGTTAGTCAATCCGAGGATTTTGGCATCCTAACATCACGAGCATTGGGTGTCGACGGCATCGACGCCGAAAGACCTCTTTTCGGATCCAGGGCGTCTTTGCCTAACTATAGCAGAGCGGACCCGTCCCGATTTGCCGCACTGCCAGATGGCGCCCAGCCTGCGTTTCCTACCAGGCTACGATACGTTCGGAAGGGCGGCCAACCAACGGGCTACGGTTAACCCGGTTGCTCGGGCATGCTTGCAAAACCGAGCATCCATCCATGCACTCGGCGCCACATCACCGGGGTCATACAAGGTGGTAAACTGTCGCCCTGAAGAACGGTCCGGGCGAATTTTCACAAGTTGCGTTGTAGAAACGCCGAAGGAGGCTTCATGGCAACCCAAGCTCCGGAAATCAAAAACATGAAGCTCATTTCCCACGTCGACTTGAACGGGCACAACAATTTAGGCGAGGGAGTGGACCTCCACCAGACTGCCAGCGGGCGGCGTGTCTTTTACATGGCCCACGAAGGCCCGCCAAAGGACTTTACCAGCGTTGACGTTACCGACCTGTCTAACCCTAAAGTGGTGGCCCAGACCGACCTGGACTACAACCACCTGCGCTCCAACTCCTTGTCCATCGTCGGCGACACGATGCTGGTGGCCTACCAGTCGCGGGAGCACAACCAACCGGGCACAGGGATGGGAGTATACGACATCAGTAATCCGGAGGCCCCCGAACGAATTGCCTTCTATGACACCCAGGGGTCAGGGTCACGCGGCTGTCACTGCCTGTGGTGGGTTGACGGCGACTATGCCCACTTGGCCACGGGGACGCCCGATTCGCGCCCCACCAACCTGAAGGACGACCAGTTCTACGTAATAATGGACATGAAGGACCCAGCCAATCCGAAGGAAGCCGGCCGCTGGTGGCTGCCCGGCACCCAGGAAGGGGACGACGCTCCGCCGCCCGCGCGGCACCCTCAGTTCGACGTTGGCCACAGCGTCCATAACACCAACGTTTACCCCAACCGGCCAGACCGGGCCTACTGCGGCTGGAAAGACTCGGGCGTTGTTACGTTGGACATCTCCGATGTGTCCCGCCCGTCGATGGTCGCCCAGCTGAATTACGCGCCTCCGTTCCCGGGATTCACCCATACGGTACTGCCATTGTTCAGCCGCGATCTGCTGGTAGTGACGCAGGAGGCCACTGGCCTGGGAGGGGCGGACTACCCCAAGCTGGTATGGCTGATGGACAACCGGTTGGAGACCAACCCCGTAATCATCAGCACGCTGCCCATGGCCGACACGGACGACTTCTTCAACCGCCCCGGACGCTACGGGGCGCACAACATCCATGAAAACCGTCCCGGCCCCTTGTCCCTGCGGTCGGACACACTGGTGTACGCCACCTTTTTCAACGGGGGCATCCGGGTGTTCGACACCACCAACCCCTTCCGGCCCCAGGAGGTCGCTTGCTTCGTTCCCAGGATACCCGACGGAGCCGACGCCAACGGCATCAACGACGTGCACGTGGACGAAAACGGCATCATGTACGTGGTGGACCGGTTGCAGGGCGGTCTGTACATTCTGGAACTGAATATATAGTCCGAACTATTTAGCTCGAACGCCGTCAAATACTTGCAACGGGTGACATCATGGCAACTGCCACAACCAAGGCTGATACGGTCATCAAGAACGCCAATATCATCACCATGGACGCTAACCGGCCTCGCGTCCAAGCCTTGGCTATGAGCAACGGCCGCTTTATCGGCTTGGGCAGCAACGAGGACGTGGAGTGGTTGATCGGCCCAAACGTGAAGGTGATGGACCTCCGGGGCAAGACAGTGCTCCCTGGGTTCATCGACGCCCACATCCACGTATTGAACAGCGGGATCCGCCACGTAATGGCCGCCGACTGCGACCTGCCCACCATCGGCGCCATCCAGACGTCCCTCCGGGAACTGGCAGAGACCACTGCCCCGGGCCAGTGGGTGCAGGGCTTCAAGTTCGACGACACCAAAACGGCGGAGAACCGCTTCCTATTCCGGGAAGACCTGGACGCGGTGAGTACCTTCCACCCTGTTTTGGTAGCCCACCGCGCGGGACACATCTATTACCTCAACAGCATGGCCCTAGACGCTGCGGGATTTACCCGGGACACTCCGGACCCGCCAGGCGGCCGCTTGGGCCGCCACCCGGACACCGGAGAACTAAACGGAGTGGTCTACGAGCGTGCGATTGAGCCGGTGCGTTTCGGACTCATACCCGCGGACACGCCGGAGATTCGCCGGGAGGGTCTGCGCACCATCTGCCGGATGCTGACCCAAGCCGGTCTCACCAGCGTTCACGACGCCAGGGTAATCAAGGACGAGTTCATCACCTACCAAGAGGGGAGGGACGCCGGCGACCTGTCCCTACGAGTGTACGCGCTGATGTACCATCCCCATTTCCCATCATTGCGGGAAGCTGGGTTGAAAACCGGGTTCGGCAACGACATGCTGCGGCTAGGAGGCATCAAGATGGTTGCCGACGGAGCCATCGCCGCACGCACCGCCTACCTGTCGGAGCCATACGTCGGCAGCGACTGCGACCACGGTATTCTGGCGATGACTTCCGAGGAAATCGAAGAGAACGTCATGGAGATGCACCGGGCCGGTTTCCAAGTGTGTATCCACGCCAACGGAGACCTTGCCATCGACATGGTGTTGAACGCCTATGAGAAAGCCCAAACCGCCGATCCTCGTCCCAATCCCCGGCACCGGGTGGAACACTGCACCCTGGTGAACCCGGACATACTCGCCAAGATGCGCCGGCTGGGCACGGTGGCCACCCCCTTCTGCACCTACGTCTACCACCACGGCGAAAAGATGCCCTTCTACGGGGAAGAGCGCTTGCAGTGGATGTTCGCCCAACGCTCCTTCCTGGACTACGGCGTGGTGGGCACGGGAGCCACCGACTATCCTCCCGGCCCGTTCGAGCCGTTGCTGGGTATTCAAAGCTGTGTAACCCGCACGGACAGCCGAGGCAATGTGTGGGGTCCCAACCAAAGGGTAACGGTTGAAGAGGCGCTGCGCATTTACACCCGGCACAGCGCATACGCATCCTTCGAGGAAGACCTCAAGGGCTCTATCGAGGTGGGTAAACTCGCCGACCTGGTGGTGTTGGGCGCCGACCCTACTCAAGTGGACCCCATGACCATCAAGGACATCCCGGTAGAACGGACGATAGTCGGCGGCAAAACGGTGTACGAAGCCTAGCCATATCGCAGACCGCGGTGCCCCTACCCCGCGCTTAGCCAAAAAAAGAGGAAACGGAATCAACCCAGCGAGGCGCGGGCGAAGGAAACCAAGAAGAAGCGACTCACCTTGCGACCAGAGCCTTTGACCAGAGCCTTTGAAAGAAGTGGGCCGACCACCGACCCGGCTCATTAACCAAGCACGGAGGTGTTGATTCCGGTGCCTGACGACACCAGCCGCATCTTGTCTCGTTGCCTCTCGATAGACCTTGAAGTCGGCGTACGAGACCGCCGTATCCACGCTTTTGCCGGAGTGCGTCCGGATACAGGTCGATCCTTGACTTTCCCTACGGCTGGCGCCGGTCTGGCCGCAGCATTGACCAAGCTGGATTACCTTGCTGATGGCGCTGACTTCCTCGTTGGGCACAATCTGATCGATTTCGACTTGCCCCATCTGCAGGCAGCCAATCCTCACCTGCGATTATTGCGGCTGCCGGCTGTCGATACACTCAGACTCAATCCTCTGGCCTTCCCCAGCAACCCATATCACCACTTGGTCAAGCATTACCAGGACGGAGCGCTGAAACGCGGGCGCATCAACGATCCGGAACTGGATGCCAGATTGACCCTGAATGTCTTCGACGACCAGCAAGAGGCCCTGGGAGACGCTCCCTCTGACCTGTTAATTTCATGGCATTGGCTGACTACCCAGCAGGGTGGCGCTGGGTTCAACAGGGTTTTCGCGTCCCTGCGGAGTTCTGGAAGGCCGTCTAACGCCCAGGCGCATGACGCGATTAACAGACGTTTGGCTGGCAACTCCTGCCGGACGCACGCACGCGAGGTCGTCGCGGATGCGGCCCGGCAAGGGTGGGCGCTGGCCTATGCACTAGCGTGGCTGTCGGTGTCTGGAGGCAACTCGGTGATGCCGCCTTGGGTGCGGTACCAGTTTCCCGAGGCGGGCCGGTTGGTCCGCCGGTTGCGCGATACCGCCTGCACCGACCCTGCCTGCGAATGGTGCCGTGAACGGCACGACTCCCGAAAGGAGCTCGCTCGCTGGTTCGGCTTTCCCGACTTCCGGCCGGAGCCGGCAGACGAGGACGGGCGGCCTTTGCAGCAGTCCGTCGTAGAAACGGCGATGGCTGGAAAGCATCTCCTGGCAATCCTGCCGACCGGCGCCGGGAAGTCGCTTTGCTACCAGATACCGGGCCTGTCGCGCTACGACAAGACCGGCGCGCTGACGGTGGTGATCTCTCCCTTGGTCGCCTTGATGGCCGACCAAGTGGCGGGACTCGAGGCGCGGGGCATCGGTTCCTGTGTCACCGTCAATGGGCTTCTGTCCATGCCGGAGCGAGCCGATGCCCTGGAACGGGTGCGTCTGGGCGACGCGGGAATCCTCCTCATCTCACCGGAACAGCTTAGGAGCATCTCGCTGCGCCGGGTCCTGGAGCAGAGAGAGATTGGCGCTTGGGTGCTGGACGAGGCCCACTGCCTTTCCAGGTGGGGCCACGACTTCCGGCCGGACTACCGCTACGTGGGGCGCTTCATCCGCGAGAAGGCTGGGGGTGAGCCCCTTCCGCCGGTGCTGTGTCTGACGGCGACTGCCAAGCCCGATGTCAAGGCCGAAATCGTTGACTACTTCCAGAAAGAGCTCGGCATTGAGATGACGGTGTTCGATGGCGGAGCCCACCGCACCAACTTGGGATTCGTGGTGGTGCCGACCAGCAGCGAGGCCAAGTTCGCTCACATTCACCAAATCCTGACGGACGACCTGCCGGAGGATGAACCGGGCGGGGCTATTGTCTACTGCGCGACCCGGCGGCGGACCGAAGAGGTCGCGGAGTTCCTTAAGGCCAAGGGGGTGGCGGCGGACTACTTTCATGGGGCACTGCCGCCGGAGACCAAGAAGAATGTCCAGCAAAGCTTCATCCGCGGCGACCTGCGGGTGATCGCCGCCACCAACGCTTTCGGCATGGGCATCGACAAACCCGACGTGAGGGTGGTGATTCACGCGGACATCCCGGGGTCCCTAGAGAACTACCTCCAGGAGGCGGGCCGCGCCGGACGGGACCAACAGGCCGCTCGTTGCTTGCTGCTCTACACGCCGGACGACGTGGAGCGCCAGTTTGGGATGTCAGCTAATTCGCGGTTGACCCGGCGCGAAATCCACGGTGTTCTGAGAACGCTCCGCAACCTGGACCGCAGGAAGCGAATGGACGGCGAAGTGGTAGCCACGGCCGGCGAGATCCTGGGCGAAGACGACGACGGGGCATTCGAGCGGGACTCCACTACCGACGACAACCGGGTGCGGACCGCGGTGGCTTGGCTGGAGGAAGCAGACCTGCTGACCCGGGAGGAGAACCGGGTGCAGGTTTTCCCCTCCTCCCTGCGGGTCAAATCGGTGGAGGAGGCCCGCGCCAAGCTGGAAAAGGCCCGAATCTCGTATGCCTACCGCCGCCAACTGCTGGTCATTTCCGAGACGTTGATCGAGGCGGATGCCGACGAGGGGATCTCCACCGATGAGTTGATGGCCGCGTCAGGGTTGAGCCCGGAGGGAGTTAGGGGCGCGCTCCACGACCTGGAGCGTTGGGGTATCGCCAGCAACGACACGGCGCTAACGGCCTTCGTCCACGCCGGGGTCGAGCGGTCTTCACGTAGGCGCTTCGAGGAAGCGGCGGCGCTGGAACAGGGCCTGATCGCCCTGATGCGGGTAGCGGCGCCGGATATGGACAAAAACGAGACGTACCCTCTGCATCTGCGCCGGGCCACCCAACAGCTCAAGGACGAAGGCCATTCCCACGCATTGCCGGAACGCCTGCGGCGGATTCTCCGCAGCATCGCCGCCGACGGCCGGGGCGAAGGGGGCGGCGGCGGAAGCCTGCGGGTGCGAGGCCGCGACTCGGAGACCGTGCAGGTGGCATTGCAGCGTGAGTGGGCGCTGTTGGAGAAAATGGCGGAGGTCCGTCGCGCTGCCGCAGGCCGCCTGTTGGAGCACCTCCTGGCTAGCCTGCCGGCAGGAACCCGCGGTACCGACCTGCTGGCAGAGACCACCTTGGGCAAGCTGCTGATGGCGGTCAATTCCGACCTCACCCTGAAAAACGAAGTCAGAGAGCCCAGCAAACTGGTGGACCGCGCCCTGCTGTGGCTGCACGAGCAGGAAGTGATCCGTCTGAACAAGGGTTTGGCCGTGTTTCGACCGGCCATGACCATCCGATTGGAGCAGGAGAGGCGCGGGTTCGCACAGACGGACTACGCCTCCCTGAAGCTCCATTACGACGAACAGACACTGCAGGTCCACGTTATGGCGGAATTCGCTGAACGGGGCTTGGCGTCTATGGTCCAGGCCCTGCGGCTGGCCATGGACTATTTCAGCCTTTACAGAGATAATTTTCTGCGCCGCTGGCTGCCGGGCCGGGACCAGGAATTGTCGCGGCAGACTACGCCGGAATCGTGGCGGGCCATCGTCGAAAAGCTGAATAACCCCGTCCAGCGCCGGATAGTGGCGGATGACCGGGAGCAGACCAACGTGCTGGTGCTTGCCGGACCCGGCTCCGGCAAGACGCGGGTGCTGGTACATCGCATTGCCTACCTGATTCGCGTCAAACGGGAGAACCCTCGCGGAATCCTGGCTTTGGCTTACAACCGCCATTCAGCGGCGGAGATTCGCCAGCGCCTGGAAGGCCTCATCGGAGATGACGCCCGCGGGGTGGGGGTGCTCACTTGCCATGCCTTGGCCATGCGGCTGACCGGCGCCAGTTTCACCGGGCGGGCGAGCCGGCTGGACGACGGAGATTTTCGAGAAGTGGTTCGGCAGGCGGTGGCCCTGCTGCGTGGAGAGGGATTGCCCCCGGACGAAGCGGATGATCAACGAGAGCGGTTGCTGTCGGGTTTCCGCTGGATCTTGGTGGACGAGTACCAGGACATCGGCCCGGACCACTATGAACTGATTTCTGCCCTGGCAGGCCGGACTCTTGCCAGCCAGGACGACAAGCTGAGCCTCTTCGCGGTGGGGGACGACGACCAGAACATCTACGCCTTTAACGGTTCGTCTACGGAATTCATCCGCCGGTTCGAGAAGGACTACGGAGCCAGGCCTGCCTTCCTCACCGACAACTACCGTTCCACCGCCCATATCATCGATGCCGCCAACGCCGTGATCGAGCCTTCGTTGCAGCGGATGAAGGCCGGGCGCCCAATTCATGTCAACCGGCTACGCGGGAAGGACCCGCCCGGCGGTGGCTGGGCGCTGCTTGACCCGGTCACCAGTGGTCGAGTCCAGACACTGCCAGCCGGGGAAACGCCAATCTCCCAAGCCCAGGCGATTGTCGCCGAGTTGAAGCGGCTGTCAGGCCTTGACCCTCACTGGGACTGGTCAAGCTGCGCGGTGGTGGCTCGAGAATGGAGCTCTCTGGATCCCGTGCGCAGCCTCTGCGATCTGGAGGGGATCCCGGTACAGATGGCCAACGAAGAATTCACGGGGGTATGGCACCTGAGAGAGACAAGGGCTCTGGTGAAATGGCTGCAAAAACGAGACTCCTATGTGGTTAAGAGCGCCGATCTGGACGACTGGTTGCTTGGGCAACCGGTAGGGCCCTGGATTGAGTTGCTACAGGAAGCTGTAACTGAGTACGCTCTTGAGACCGGCGGCGCGGAAACGCCGGTAGACCAATTCATTGAGTGGTTGGCCGAATGGGGACGGGAAGTACGCCGGCGACAGCGCGGTCTTTTGCTGCTTACTGCCCATCGGGCCAAAGGCCTGGAGTTCGAACACGTGGTAGTCCTGGATGGAGGGTGGGGCCGGGTTGGTAGCGGAGAGGATGCAGACGCCCCCCGTCGTTTGTACTACGTGGCGATGACCCGAGCGCGTCAGACCCTGACGTTGGCCCGCTTCCCCGGGCGACACCCGTTCCTGGACTCCCTGCCGGATAATCCTTCAATGCTTCGCCGTGCCGGACCCATCGAGCTTCCGCCGGCGGCGTTGGAGTTGGCCCGCCGCTACCGGCGGATCAGTCTGCGCGACGTTATGCTGAGCTACGCCGGATACCGCCACCCGAACCATCCCATTCATCACGCCGTTGCCGCGCTCTCGTCCGGCGATCGGTTGCAGGTGAGGGCCACAGCAAACCGGTGGGAGCTTCTGGATTGCAGCGGAACGGTGGTAGGACGGCTTGCCGCCGGTTTCGAGGCGCCTGCCGGAATGCGATGTACGTTTGCCACGGTCTTAGCCGTTGTTACATGGGACCGCGAGCGTTCGGAGCCACAATACCGAGACAACCTACGATGCGATGCCTGGGAAGTGGTGGTGCCGGAACTGGTGTTCGAGCCCGACTCGTAGTCCACAGGAGAGGGGCGGGCCTGCATGCCGTTTCATACATCCGTTCCGGTTGCAGTTGGTATCAATGCCCGCGAGGCTGGCGAAGGTGGGGTTGCTATCCGGGCTGTTCCAACGGATGTACAACCGCTGCGGTCCCCATAGACCCTTGGGTAACAGACCACCGGCAACGGCGACCATGCATCTGCCGGGAACATTCCCAATAGGCCATGAACACCACCTTCCGGTGCCTCATGGTATCGACCGGACTTGCCAGCCCTAGGCGGGCCTCAGTTCCACCAGCTTGCTCTCGATGGTCTCCACCTCCAACGACAACCTTTCCCACTCCTCCCAGAGCGATTGCCCCTCCTCTTTCAGCACACGGTACTGCTCCGCCGAGGCCGCAATCTGAGCCGTTTCGCCAAACTGGCCGGGCTTGGAGAACATGGCCTCCAACCCCGCTATGCAGGCCTCGTTGTCGGCCAGCAAAGCGGTTATCTCCTCTATCTGCAACGCCAGTCTGCGGGCCTCTTTGCCCAGCGACCGGCGCTGCTCCTCTTCGGCGCTTATCGGACGCCCCGAACGCCTCCTGACCGGGACATGCCCTGAAGCCGTAGCGGCCGTTCCGTTGGCCGTTGAATTGACGCTCTTGTTTCCGGCCTCAGTCTGCTTCCAGTACAGATAACTGTCGTAGTCGCCGGGGAAGACCGAGGGACGTCCGTCTTGAATCTCAACGATCTTGTTGGCGACCTGCCGTATGAGGGTCCGGTCGTGGGTAATGAGACAAATGGCGCCGCGATAATCGCCAAGGGCGTCGGCAAGTATCTCCCTGGAGGCGATGTCAAGGTGGTTGGTCGGCTCGTCCATGAGGAGCATGTTACTTGACTGGAGGAGTAGTTTGGCCAAGGCCACCCGCGCCTTTTCCCCGCCGGACAGCACGGATATTGGCTTGAGCACATCGTCGCCTCCGAACAGGAAGCCGCCGAGCGTGGTCCGCAGGTTCTGCTCCGTCTCCGCGGGGGCCGCCTGTTGCAGCTCCTCAATGAGCGTATTGCCCGGGTTGAGGAGTTCCAGCACGTGCTGCGCGTAGTAGGCCGTCACCACGTTGTGGCCGGTCTTTCTTTCCCCTTCATCCAGTGGAATGACGCCTGCGAGCATCTTCAACATAGTGGTTTTCCCGGCGCCGTTCGGTCCGACCAAGGCAACACGGTCGCCGCGCGAAAGCGTCAGGTTCATGCCGCGGTAGACCACATTATCGCCGTAGGACTTACTCACGCCGGTCAGCCGTATGACCTCGGAACCGCTGCGCGGCGGCTCCGGGAACGAGTATCGAATTTTTTTGGTCGCCCTCGGCAACTCGATAGGCTGCACCTTTTCAAGCTGCTTCAAACGGCTTTGCACTTGGCTGGCCTTCCTTGCCTTGGAGCGAAAACGCTCCACAAAACGCATCTGCCTCTGCACCTCGCGTTCCTGCCTGGCCGCGGCCGCCTGCTTGACCTGAAGGGAGCGCTCGCGCGCAACAAGGTAATCGTCATAGCCTCCCCTCATGAGCACCACCTCGTCCGGCTCAATGGCGAGAACCTTGGTGGCCACTTGGTTCAGAAAGGCGCGGTCGTGAGATGTGACAATCACCCCGCCCTGAAAAGAGGCCAGGTACTTCTCAAACCATAGGTTTGCGTCAAGGTCAAGGTGGTTGGTTGGCTCGTCCAATAACAACAGGCTGGGCTCCCTGAACAGCATCCTGGCGAGACCCGCCCGCATGACCCAGCCGCCGCTGAACTCGCCCATGGGACGGGAAAAGTCGCCCTGCTTGAAGCCAAGGCCCGACAGTATCGCCTTGGCCTCATGCTCCCGGTCGCCTCCGCCAGCGGTCTCCAACGCCGTGTCAAACTGGCTGAGGCGTTGCATCAGGTCGCCCTGTTTCACTGGGTCGGCCTCCGACGACAGACCCTCTCGCGTGGCGGCAATCCGGTCCCTGAGTTCATTCACCTCCGGGCTAACGTCCAATACTTCCTGGAGCAGAGACCTGCCGGTAAAAGTTGCGGGCTCTTGCTTGAGATAGCCGATAGTAGTGTTGCGCTGCCTGGATATGCTCCCTGTCTCGGGAACGGTATCGCCTGCCAGGATGTCCATGAGCGTGGTCTTTCCGGAGCCGTTCGGGCCTACCAGCGCAATGCGCTCCCCGGCGGCCACGCTCAAGGTGAGGCCGCTGAACAGAGTTCTGGTTGAGTAAGTCTTGCTGATGTCGGATGCAACCAGCATTCTATTCTGCCCGAAGTATCATTCTATACACGTTCCACACCAACCCAAACCCGTAGGCCATGTTACCCCAAGCGGAAGCGAGTTGCCACGAGATCACGCCTCGCTGCAAGTTCATTAAATTGTCCGGAACAGTCTCGCTGGCGCCACCACCATCGGACAGGCCAGCGAGGTCTTGCAGCAATTCCTGTCTCGCTTCAACGCCCGATTCGAAGTGCCGCCGGAACAGTCCGGGGAGACCTACAACCCGGTGGATGCCCGTATGAATGTGGCCCAGTGTAACCGGTTCCTAATGGACACGGGCAACTGGCCTTATTTTCAACACGACTCAGTTGGGATGCCCGGCGAGGTTGGGAAGATAGTCTTCGAAGGCAATTTTGTGGATTCTGACGATGGTTACCTAGACCCTGATGATACCTGGCGAGAACACATTCCTTATACAATCACTCTTGAAGACATTCGACTGGAGGCTAAGTCCAGGATAGATGGGCCGTATGATCTTATGGTGACTCTGACCACCAGTAACTGAAAACGCTGAGAACTAAAGACCGTAAAGAATATACTTCCGCAACAACGTATGGGTGGACTGCCGGTCCCGGCAACCGGGGCAATCGCTTCTTAATCAAGTTCTTAGAAATGTATAGGGTGGCGCCGTCTGGTGGAGTGAGGGGAGGTGGTTCATGGCGAAGTCAAAGGGGGCATCCATCCCAGATCCACCACCTAGCCAAAAGAGACACCTCGTTGGAGCCGGCTGGGAAGCCGGCTATGATGGTAAGTGGTCAAACAAAGCCATCACCAACGAGGTGCAGTTATTATGCCCCAGGGAGCATTGCCTTTCCAATACGTCCAGGAGAAGGGTACGGCGGGGATGACCGCTCTCGCCGGTCTGGGGGCGTACCTGGATCTTTGGCAGGTTGCCGGTTTGCCCCGGTCGGTCCGCCGGCGCCTGGGCGTCGAAGGAGCCCAGGGCTGGACCGATGAGCAAGTGGTCAACTCTCTGGCGCTGTTGAACTTGGCCGGCGGTGAATGCGTGGAGGACCTGCGCCTGTTGGAGAAGGACGAGGGCTTGGGCCGGGTGTTGCGGCTGGCGGAGACTCACGGGATGGGCCGGCGGGAGCGCCGGAGGCTGCTGGGGAGGTGGCGCAAGGAGCGCCGCCGCAGTGTGCCCTCGGCCTCGGCGGTGTTCCGGTATCTGAACAGATTCCACGACGAGGAAGAGGAGAGCAGGAGGCAGGCCCACACCGCGTTCATACCGGCGCCCACCGCCGGACTTCTGGGTCTGCGCCGGGTCAACGCCGACCTGATTGGCTTCGTCCAAGGCCAGACCCGGCATGAGCGGGCGACGCTGGACATGGACGCGACCCTGATCGAGACCCACAAGGAGCAGGCCCTCTACTGCTACAAGAAGTACAAGGCGTACCAGCCGCTGACGACCTACTGGTCCGAAGCCGGCCTGGTCTTGCACTCGGAGTTTCGGGACGGCAACGTGTCGGCGGGCCACCAGCAACTGCGGGTGCTCAGGGAGTCGTTGGAGCACCTGCCTTCGGGGGTGGAGCGGGTTCTGGTGCGCTCGGACACGGCGGGCTACCAGCAGGAGTTCTTGCGCTACTGCGCTGAGGGCAAAGACCGACGCTTCGGGGTGATTGAGTTCGCGGTGGGGGTGGACGTGACCCCGGAGTTCAAGGCTGCAGTGGCCCAGGCGGGTGAGGAGGAGTGGCGGGAGTTGTACCGGGAAGCGGACGGACGCCCGGTGCCCACGGGCCAGCAATACGCGGAAGTGAACTTCGTGCCCAACTGGATAGGACACTCCAAGAACAGCCCGGAGTACCGGTTCATCGCCATCCGGGAGCCGTTGCGGAACCCGCCCCTGCCGGGGCTGGCCAGCCAGTTGGAACTGCCCTCCATCATGGAGATGGGGGAGGGTGGGTGGTTCAAGGTCTTTGGGGTGGTGACCAACCGGGACATTGACCCGGAGGAGTTGGTCTGGTGGTCCAGACAGCGGTGCGGAAAGGGGGAGGCGGCGCACTCCGTGCTGAAGGAAGACCTGGCGGGCGGCCGGCTGCCCTCGGGACTGTTCGGAGCCAACGCCGCTTGGTGGGCGATAACGGTGCTGGCCTTCAACCTGAACTCGGCGATGAAGCAGTTGGCCTTGGGTCAAGAGTGGGTGAGCCGAAGGCTGAAGGCGGTGCGCTTCGGGGTCATCAATCTTCCGGGACGGGTGGTCCGGCACGCCCGGACCCTGTTGATCAATCTGGGCCAGGGCCATCCCTCATACCCGGTGTTGGTGGCGGCCCGACGGAGCATCCTCGCCTTGGCCCACGGGCCACCGTTAACCTGACCGGCCCTGACCGGGCCAAAGGCCACCAAAAGCGGCCCCGACAGGCCGCCGCAGCTGGACTGTGCCCTGCGCTAGCCGGAATTGCCTGGTCCCAACGCCCTTGCCTCGGGAAACAACCCTCAGGCCGCTATACCCACTCTCTGGACCCCTCCACAATGCCTCCCATCAATCAAACTCCGCACCGCCGAACCCCCCACACTATTTAGATGGTGGATTTGGGCCATTATCGACCGTTTTGCAACTTTAGAGGATCCCACGGTTGAACGCTCCAAGCGCCATAAGTTACTAGACATCATAACCATCTCCATCTGCGTTATCACCGGCCGCTCCGGTTCATCGGTGCATATCGAAATGTTCGGCCGGAGCAAGGAGGAGTGATTCCAGACCTTCTTGGAACTGCCGGATGGTATTCCATCCCACGATAACTTCGGCGAGGTGTTCTCCCGTCTGAACCCCGAGCAGTTCTAAAGCCGTTTCATGGGCTGGACCCGTGAGGTGGCCCGACTAGCCCCAGGAGAAGCGGTGGCCATCGACGGCAAGACGGTGCGCCGCTCCCACCACCGGTCCCGGAGCCGGCAGGCGGGAGGACTACTTTCCCAAAGTCCTCCTCGGTTAAGACGCGATTACCCTGCGGGTGAGGTGCAGGATTGCCTTTCACGTACCCTATCGTGGTACTCTGTTTTGAGTTTGCCAGTTCAGCTAGGATCGAAGACGATTCTGTCAGCAGCTTCGCGAAACCCCCGTTACGAAGCGCACGAGAACCCGGCCCTGCCGGCTTCTTTGGGTCTCGCCGCGCAGTTCAGCGTGATTGCCTCCGTTACCCTGCTGGTAACACCGGTAGTCGTGGCCAAAGCCTCGGGGCGGGATGACTCCTACCTGGTCTGGATGGTCTTCGCCTCTCTGCTGGTCGCTGGCATATCCACGCTGGTGCAGGTGCGGCGCATGGGGCCGGTGGGCGGCGGCGCCGTACTTCCCATGTTCACAGCGGCCTTCTCAATTCCCTTCTGCATCTCGGCGGTGGTGGACGGAGGGCCTGCGACGCTCGCCGCCTTGGTCATCGTTTGCGGAATTGGCCAAATTCTCATTTCCAAGTGGCTGTTCGTCCTGCGGCGCATCGTCACGCCTACAGTGGGTGGAACGGTGCTGATGATACTGTCCATCACCCTTGCTTCTGTGGTGCCTCGTCTGCTGCCGGAGGCATCGGCGGCTGGAACGGCGGGAGCCAATCTGACCGCCCTGGCGACACTGGGGGTCATCGCCGCGCTCATTTTGCGGGGCTCGGCGGTATTACGACTTTGGGGGCCGGTAGTCGGAATAATCGTGGGCTGCGCGGTTGCCGCGGTCTTTGGCCTCTACGATACCGGGAAAATCATCGAGGCCCCTTGGGTCGGGGTGCCCGGCGACTGGCCCGGGTTGGGGCTTGACTTCGGCATCCCGTTCTGGACCCTGCTCCCTGCGTTCCTGTTCCTCAGCGTAATAATCTCCATCCAGGCCAACGGAGAATCCATCGCCCAGCAACGGGCTGCGCGGCGGGACGGCCGCGCCGTCGATTTCAGGGAGGTGCAAGGGGCATTGGCCGGGACCGGCGCGGCCAACCTGTTGGCCGGCATTGCCGGAACGGTGCCCCACATTATCAATCCTGGTACCGTTGCCTACACCCGGACCACCGGTGTCGCTTCCTTGAGGGTCGGTTACTTGATCGGCGCCATCTTCATTGCGGTGGCCTTTCTTCCCAAGGTGTCCGGGCTGCTAAGCGCCATTCCGGGGCCCGTAATGGCAGGGTATCTAATCGTGTTGAGCGCGTACCTGTTCGTCGACGGAGCGCAGGCGGTTATCCAGACGGAGCAGAACCGGCAGAAGATCGTGGTCGCAGGGGTCTGCTTCTGGATCGGGGCGGCCTTCCAGTTCGGGTTGTTCTCACTGTCGGACATCGGGGCGGTGTGGGGGACGCTAATCCAAAGCGGAATAACCACCGGAGGGGTGGCCGCGATAGTGATGATTCTATATTTGGAGTTCACGAATCCGCGGCGGATGCGGTTCCGGTCTAAGCTGCACATCAGCGCCCTTGCGGAGCTGAATGAGTTTATCACTAGGTTTGCCGACCGCCGGGGCTGGGACGACGCGATGAAGGAGCGGCTGAGCGCAGTAGTCGAGGAGACTCTTCTTACTCTGGCCCCGCTGGACCTAGAGGGGCTGAGCCTGGACGAAGATGAGACCGAAGAGGACGGGTCCGACCGGCAACTGGTGGTTGTGGCCTCCAGCGACGGTCCGGTGGCGGAACTAGAGTTTATCGGGAGCGGGGACGAGGAGAACATGGAGGACCGCCTCCGCCAGTTGCAACAGTACGATTCGGAAACCCCGGGCGAGCAGGAACTCTCGCTGCGGCTGCTGCGAGCATATGCCTTATCGGTGCAGCACCAGCAGTACCACGATATCGACACAATCACGGTGCGGGTCGGGCCGCCCGGCACCTGATAAGGCTAGCCTCTCCCCCTTATTCCCCACCAGAGAGATCGTAGCCGGAAACCCGGACGAAATCCCCTTGTTCTGAAGGTTGAATCCGGGAGGTAGGGCCGACGCGATCACGTTTCGGATTCGCTGCCCGATCCGCCATGCTGTCTCTAGGCGCGTACCCCATATCGGGGTTAGGACTTCAAGTGCTTCCCCTCGACTTATCCGGTCGACCCGCATTTCCCCTAGATGGGGATGGCGTGATGCTCCAAGGCTTGGCACCAGGAAACAGCGTGCTTCCCGTTGCGCCACAGCGGAATGTTCGCCTCGTGGCCTTTGCGGACCGCTTCTCGAAATATGGGGTTGGGCTTTGGCGTTTCTCGGCCACAGCGTCCCGCCCGTCGGCTACGGCGGAACGATTCTCGGCTGCAAGACTCCTGGCCAGGGACAAACCCACATCCGGGAACCCGCCCGAGCCGATGGCCCGGCGGCGGCCGTCAGCAACGATACGTTGTACCCAGGATTTTCTCCCGGCGGCGACGTTTAGATAAAGCCCGGCGCCGTCGCCGTATTTGCCGGGTTTGGTGACAGACTTGACCTTGACTGGAGTAAGTTGTGGCATTTTGCGTTCCCTGGCCTTCCCAAACTAAGAACCGGGTTCTATGCGACCACCAGGAAACTTAAAGGACCGATTGGGACCGCATTTACGAACAAATACGGGGGTTTTTGGACTTTATTTGGAACACCTTGGATGCTTTGATGGCGGAGAGAGTGTCCGCCGTACTCAAGCCTTATTCAGATATGAAGTAGGGCTATTATAGACCATCCGTCGGCATTGATATACATATAATATACACACGGATGCCGCCGAGGACGATAAAAGGAATCCGCCCCAGCCCCTGTTAGTAGGATTTCCCCCGGCATTTTCACTTCTCCAAAATTAGCGGCCGGGAACCATGCCACCTTAACGAGCAAGCCCGTCCATAATCGGGGCGCCTGCCTCCCATTTGAGCAACTCGGCCCCATACAGCCTGTTTTGAAGCTACGGACTGCCAAAATCCCGAAAACCGGGCAAGACCGCTTATCTCCTGGTCACGGTGATTTCGAGAGGTTGTGCAGAAACTGTTACCAGCGTGGCCAGTTGTGCCTAGCAACTGGTAATCTTCTGGGAAATCGGGCCATAAATGGGTTCCCACTTTCAAGGGAAACTGGCTATATAACCTATATAGTAGAAATTATAACTGCGCGCGGACCTTGGCCCTGCACCTCGGTCTTTCCCAACTGGTACAGCAGCGCCTGGACCTGGGTGATGCGCCGGGCCGGCCAACACCGGCGACAAGATAATGACGCTGGTCGCTGCCGCGCTGGCCGGTTATGCGGAGGGCCTTGGTTGGGGGACCGCGCGATTATCAGCAGACTCTCTTGGAGAAGGCGGAAACTGTCCTGCAAACCCCCGGCGCTCGCGTCATGCTGCAATTGCCCACCGGCGGCGGCAAGACTCACATCGCTGGGGCATCGCTGAGGCGCTGGCTGCGAAACGGAAGCAAGGCCCGCTGGCTGACCCACCGCACCGAGCCGGCCGACCAGACCTACGGGTTTCGTTTGCTTCTAGCCTTTGGCCTAGACAGAGGCGACACAAGATATATGGCCTCTTTAGCAACAAAGCACGTAGCCAAGTTTACCGCCCGGTTGAATGAGGCGGATTACGCCACGTTTAAGATAGCGGACATGGCCGGATTCGCCCAAGTTGAATGCTCAATTTCAGTCCCAGAAGGCCAGTTTGTCGGGACTGTATCCTTCATAGAAGACGCAGAGCGCGGCCCCGACTACAGGGGATTGATATGCTGGTTCACGGAACCATAGCACGGGCCAAACCATCACAAAACAAGGCCCGCCTCCTTTGGTTAGGAGGCGGGCCTTGTTACTTAGCCAATGCTAAGCCCTACTGTAGCACCCGAAAGCCGTACCTCTCATCGCCATCGGAATCGACAAAGCCGTAATAGCTGATATACAGACTCGAACCATTCCGTAGCTTGGCCCGCGCGGTGCAATCAACTCTAGCCTCCGTCTTGGAGACCTGGTTGATCTCGTACAGATTGATTATTTCCGAGCCACCAGTATGGTACGGGTTATCCTCAGACAAATCCTTAACCCAGCCTTCCAAACCACCACAGGAATCAAGCCCGCAACTCCTACGGCGGCATGGCCCGGCAGACGGCGACTGGATGGGTAGACAACAGGACCTGCGAAGCTACCCTGCTGGCGGTGAATTAGACGGAGGCAAACGGCCAGTCCAATATCAACTTGTGGTAATATACCCCCACAACGAAAAACGGCCCCCAAGTGCTTCCAACACTTTTAGGGGCCGACTTCGGCAGGGTAGCAGGGCTCACAACAAGCCCATGCTACCAACCCTAGTTGGATTTTGTCAACGGCCAGGGCCTCCGCCGATTCGTTGCGGAGGCCCTATGGCATTGAGAAGGCAGCCACGCACTCTGGTATTGACCGCAAAAGGGGGTATGCCTGCGAATCAGGACCCGAACCCGGAGGCAATGGAACATCTAGGCAAGGCATTCCGGTTTCTGCTTATGACGACATTGCTACGATATGAGCAACGTCACAGACCTTAGAGCAGTGGGGTAGACAACGGGACGGATCAGCCAACTGAACAGGAGGCGGAAATGAAAATCGTACATTGGTTTCTTCGCGTGGTCGTGCTCGGAGCGTGGCGTCTTGTCTCGAACAGGGAGGCGGTTGCCTTGAGGCGGTACCTGCGAAGCGCGGGTTGTCCTTGGGCGAGAGTGACCACCATCGGGGGCGGCGAGTTCTTCACACACAATAATACCGGAGCTGGGCGCATCCAGTTGCGCGTCTACAGCTACACCGAACCGCTTGACGGCTCCCCGGGCGACGACGAAGGTATCTGCCTGTCCATCGTCGACCAAGACAATATGAACGGGGTGATTCTCAACGGTTTTGCCCGGCCCTTAGAGGCGATGCAGTTTGGCAACAGCCTATGGAGCGAGAAGCTCCTAGACAACCCGGAGTTGCTGGAAGAGTTGGTGACGGAGAAGCGGACCATCTGGGCTCTGGCGTCACAGAACCAAGGTACAAGCGAAAACTTCCTGGTCGCCCACTACTCAAGCGTGGCGGAAGCGTGGTATAGAACGCCTTACGGTATTTAAGTAGGAGACAGGTGGGCTGATGGCAACACCGATGGTAACAATCGAGCGGCACGAAGGGGCCCTTGTGGCGGTCATCAACGGGCGCGTCGACGGCACAACCGCGCCGGCATTGCTGGAAGAATTGCTCTCGTCGGTGGCGGAAGGGTCGCCGATGGTGGCGGACCTGGAAGGGCTTTCCTACATCAGCAGCGCGGGGCTGCGCGTGGTGGTGCAAGTGGCGAGGGAACTACGCGAGAAGAAGGCGGGATTCGCGGTCTGCTCCCTCTCGGACCAAGTGCGACAGGTGTTCGACATGAGCGGCTTCGACCAGATCATCCAGATATGCGACTCTCGGGACGAGGCGCTCACCGCCGTTAGCGATCCCGGCTAGCGGCCCAGCCGGATCGGGTAGTCCGTCCATTTCAAACTGAGTCAGTGCCAATTTTTCTTGCGTATAGACCAACGTTGTGTTTAGGTGTTAGTAACTGAAAAAATACCCAAATAAAAAGCCCGAAGCGAAATCTGTAGAAGGAACCGCTCCGGGCTCAAGGAGTAGAACCATGCCGCTGTGTGACGACATAGACGCCGAGACGAACCCATTAGAAAATCGTATCGCGCCGCTCTATGATAAAATACGACGGATACTGACACAATTATTGATATTATTAGACCGTTCGTCGGCCAAGCTCATGATTGCCAACTTCGGAGCATCTCTCGATCTCGATTTATCGAAAGTGTCGCCCTCCATAAATCCACGCATTAGGGTCGGCGCCATACCAGATATTGCCGGAGACAAGAAGATCGAAAAGAAAATCACCACGGATGGCCGGTGGCGGCCGCCACGGGAAATATCAAAGCCGTCCAGAAGCATCGGAGGCGACAGGGGACGAGGACACCGAGAACAGTCAGCGATGAGCCGCTCCAAGTGAGTCAAAGGGCCTCGTTAGCTGTCTAGCGATTGATAATGGCCCCGCCCGGCCGGGTGATCGGCCTCACCGCCACTCCCTGGCGATTGTCCAGGATGGAAGGGTTTGACCACCCTTTCAAGGAATTGCTCCACGGCCCACAGGTCAGCCAGCTACAAGCTGACGGCTGGTTATGCCAGTGCCAAGCGATCATGCCCAAGCCGGGGGAAATCATACGCGGCGGCGCGATCAACGCCGTCGGTGAATACTCGGAATCGGGGATCGAGCAGGCCAACCGGAACCGTTCCGACGTCATGACTGCGGGCGCGCTGCGCTTCTGGCAGTTCCATGCCGCAGAACCTCAGACTGTCGTTTACGCCGTCTCCCTAGACCATGCCCGAAACCTGGCGGCAGTGTTCAACGAAGCCGGCGTCCCCGCCGCCGTAATACTCAACGACATCCTGTCCCAGGAACGGGCTGCGGCTATCGAGTCGGCTATTGGCTGGACCCTTCATATTTAAGAGCGTTCGCAAGTGGTTGATTAATGCCGAACCATTTCACCCGAATGGCAGGGAATTCAGACTTGCCAGACAACTGTCGAACGGATTGTTTATTGAAATCGGCGATGTGTGGGCAGCCAGGAGAATTGCTCGACTATCCGGGCGACTGCTGACCGAATTCGGCCAACACCCGGCGCAGTTTCACGTGCTGCCGGGTTAAGAGACTATCTTTCCTCATCTTTTCGGTGGATTCGAGTTTAGGGACCGGGCCGGGTTCGACGTCGGCGGGCCGGTGCGGGCCGTGGCCAGCAACGCCACCGGAAGCGATGGCGGGGCGTCCGGGACTGCTCGGAAATGCCTCCCCCCTGAAAACGGCTCTCATGCACGGCGGTTTCGCCCATGCCCGGGGTCGGCGTTCTCAACCTCCCCATCTTCCTCCATGACTCTGAAGAGGTGGCCGACAGCATCTCAAGCTCTGTCGCCGGGGGTTTTGCAATCTTCTCTGCGAATCACAGTCTACCCCCTTGACAATATAATCCAATATCGTGTTAAGTTGGCTACTGTGTGAAACGTGGGGCACTGTCAGTGAGTTGTTGCTGATGATGCCTTCGTTATTCGCGCTTCAAACATAATGGCGGTAGAGCCTGAATCGCTGGCGGTTGAGATTGGATTACGCGGAAGGATTGATTAGCAAAATGAGAACTATCCATAAAAACTTACCCCCCCCCCCCCCGACTTTTGCTGCTGAAACAGCGCCAACATCGTTAGGGCGCCGGCTCGAACGAGCCCTGACGGGCGGTCCTGACCGCTAATCCTCCGGTCCCCACTCCCCTCCCGGTGGCGCAACTTCCCCCTCCCTCCTCTTAAACAGACGCCTCTCTTTTCCTGTCATTACGCTTCTCGCGGCCCTAGCCGTGGGCCTGCTATTCCTGTTGCCCGGCGGACCCCTCCAGGCGCAGGACGTCCCGATCATGTACGCCGAGAACGGGACGGATGCTGTAGCGACGTACACGGCGACGGACCCTGAGGGGACGGCGATCACCTCCTGGTCGCTGACAGGCACCGACGCCGACGCCTTCACGATCGTGGGCGGCGTGCTGAGGTTTGCCAAGACCCCCGACTACGAGACGCCTGCGGACGTTGCAGGCACATCCCCGTCCACAGCCGCAGCTGACGACAACGAGTACGAGATCACGGTCCAGGCCATGGACAGCACCGGCAAGACCGCCATGAAAGAAGTGATGGTCGAGGTCACCAACGTGGACGAAGACGGCACGGTGACCCTCTCGGCGCGGCGGCCCCTGGTCGGCATTGCCTTCACCGCGGAGCTGACCGACCCCGACGGTAACGCGACCAACCCCAAGTGGCAGTGGGCCAAGTCCAGGAGCAAGAACGGCTCCTACACCGACATTGATGACAACGCCGAGGCCGCTACATACACGCCGACCGATGCCTCAGGCAAGAGCGACGTCGGCTACTTCCTGCGGGCCACGGTGAGCTACACCGACCCCGAGGGCTCCGACAAGAGCGCCATGATGAAGTCGGATTACACGGTGCAGGCTACCAGGGGCACCAACAACGCCCCCGAGTTCGCCGAAGACCAGGACCCCACCACGGATGGTGACCAGCCCGATGCGGCGAGAGAGGTGGCGGAGAACACCGAAGCGGGCACAGACATTGGCGCCCCGGTGGTGGCCACCGATGAAGACGATGACGTACTGACCTACACGCTGACGGGCGATGACGCGGATTCCTTCGACATCGACTGGGCCACGGGCCAGCTGATGACCAAGGGAGACCTGAACCACGAAGACAGTGACTGCACTAGCGGTGGTGTCTGCACCTACACCGTCGTGGTCCGGGCCACGGACCCGGCCGGCGTCCCCCAGGCGGCCAGTAACGACGCAGACAATAGCGACACGGTGACGGTGGTCATCACTGTCACAGACGTGAACGAGGCACCGCCGGTAGCTGGGGATGCGGCGGTGACCTTCAACGAGTCCACCGGCGACATCACCGCCCGGCTGGGCACCTCCCCCTACACGGCGACCGACCCTGATGACGGCGCTCCGACGCCCACCTGGTCGGTGGCGGGCCCCGACGGCGACAAGTTCACCGCGATGGACGGAGACCTCAAGTTCAAGGCCAAGCCCGACTACGAGAACGCCGCAGACACCAACGGGGACAACGTGTACGAGGTGACGGTGCAGGCCTCCGACGGCAAGCTCACCGGAATGATGAAGGTGAAGGTCACCGTCGAGAATGCGGACGAGAACGGGGTGGTGACCCTGTCGAAGATGCAGCCCCGGGTGGGGATTGCGGTAACGGCGAGCCTGACCGACCCCGACGGCAGCATATCCAGCCTGACCTGGCAGTGGTACGACGGCAACATCAACCAGAACGACCTCACAGATAACGCCATTGAGGACGCCAACTCGGCCACCTACATTCCGAAAGCCATTGACGCCGACCCCAATGATGATGGCAGTGATAACGACGGTGCTACTCTGTTTGCGAGGGCGAGCTACACCGACGGGGAGGGCGCCGACCAGTCCGCGGTGGGAGAAGCCGCCAACAGCGTGGCATTTGACACTCGCAACAAAGCGCCGGTGTTTGCAGACCAGGACACCGAGACCGACGGTGTGCAGAACGACATGGCCACCAGGAAGGTGGATGAGAACACCGAGGCGCTTGCCACCGACGATGCGGCGGACGCCACTGACGTTACGGACGACAACGTGGGCGCCGTGGTCATGGCCACCGACCCCGACCCCAACGCTGAGACGCCGACCTACACCCTGGGCGGCGACGACGCGGCCAAGTTCCGGGTGAGGGCCAACGGCCAGATCGAGGTGGGCTCCGGCACGAAGCTGGACTACGAGACCAAGCAGACCTACATGGTGACGCTCACGGCCGAGGACTCCTTCGGCTCCTCCTCCTCTATCGATGTCACCATCATGGTCAACCCCATCGACGAAGTGCCGGATATAGTGGTCGGCGGCCTGGCAATATCGGGCATGAGCAGCCCCAGCTACGCCGAGAACGGCATGGCCGCTGTGGCTACCTACACAGCCTCCGGCCCCGACGCGGCTTCGGCCGCCTGGTGGCTTGAGGGCGACGACGCCGGAGACTTCATGCTCAACGACGGCATACTCACCTTCAGGAATTCCCCCAACTACGAGATGCCGGCCGACGCCGACACGGACAACACCTACATGGTCACGTTGAAGGCCAACGACGGCACCTACATGGACACTCACGACGTGACCGTCATGGTCACCAACATGGACGAGGACGGCACGGTAACCCTGTCAACGGAGGATCCCCGGGTAGACGCCGAGCTGACCGCCACCCTAACCGATGATGACGGCGGCGTCATTGGCGTCACCTGGCAGTGGGCCAGCTCCGATGCCATGGATGGGACCTATGCTGACATCGCGGGCGCCACGTCGGACAGCTACACCCCGGTGGATGGGGACGCGAATATGTACCTCCGTGCCACGGCCAACTACACGGACGGGCACAGACCAGGCAAGACGGCCCAGAAGGAAACGACGGGGGCGGTGACCGTGACCGCCTGTGCTGGCCTGCTGCCGGTCGTCGTCGAGTACGACACCAACACCAGCTGCAGAATCGACAAGGACGAACTGGTGAACGCTGTCTTCGACTACGAAATCACACGGACGCTTAGCAAGAATGATCTAACCGAACTCATCTTTAGCTATGAGATCGGCTAGGACAGGCGGCAGGGAAGCACAGAAGGAGAACTAGGACATTGTACAGAAGAATGCTGGCAGTCATGGCAATCGCGGCAGGAATGGTCCTGCTAGTCGTTAGCATGGTGGCCGCACAGGGCGCCGATCCGAGCGCGAAGAGGGCGTTGGACCCGACGTCGGTGGCCGCCGGCGGGTCGGTGGTTGCGACCGTCACCGTTAGCGGCGCTGGTCGGGGCGTGGTCACGGAGACCCTTCCCGACGGCTTCACCTACGAATCCAGCAGCCTGCCGGCCAACCAGGTGCGGCCGGACTCCGATAACGCTCAGATCGTCAGGTTCATCCTGGCGGACAGCGGTGACAACCCGTTCACCTACACGGTGACGGTCTCACAGGCGGGGAGCATCTCCGGCACGCTCACGGTGGACCAGACGGACTACGTCGTGACTGGCGACGAAAGCGTGACCGTCCAGCAGGGCGCCGGTCCGAGCGCGAAGAGGGCGTTGGACCCGACGTCGGTGGCCGCCGGCGGGTCGGTGGTTGCGACCGTCACCGTTAGCGGCGCTGGTCGGGGCGTGGTCACGGAGACCCTTCCCGACGGCTTCACCTACGAATCCAGCAGCCTGCCGGCCAACCAGGTGCGGCCGGACTCCGATAACGCTCAGATCGTCAGGTTCATCCTGGCGGACAGCGGTGACAACCCGTTCACCTACACGGTGACGGTCTCACAGGCGGGGAGCATCTCCGGCACGCTCACGGTGGACCAGACGGACTACGTCGTGACCGGCGACGAAAGCGTGACCGTCCAGCAGGGCGCCGGTCCGAGCGCGAAGAGGGCGTTGGACCCGACGTCGGTGGCCGCCGGCGGGTCGGTGGTTGCGACCGTCACCGTTAGCGGCGCTGGTCGGGGCGTGGTCACGGAGACCCTTCCCGACGGCTTCACCTACGAATCCAGCAGCCTGCCGGCCAACCAGGTGCGGCCGGACTCCGATAACGCTCAGATCGTCAGGTTCATCCTGGCGGACAGCGGTGACAACCCGTTCACCTACACGGTGACGGTCTCACAGGCGGGGAGCATCTCCGGCACGCTCACGGTGGACCAGACGGACTACGTCGTGACCGGCGACGAAAGCGTGACCGTCCAGCAGGGCGCCGGTCCGAGCGCGAAGAGGGCGTTGGACCCGACGTCGGTGGCCGCCGGCGGGTCGGTGGTTGCGACCGTCACCGTTAGCGGCGCTGGTCGGGGCGTGGTCACGGAGACCCTTCCCGACGGCTTCACCTACGAATCCAGCAGCCTGCCGGCCAACCAGGTGCGGCCGGACTCCGATAACGCTCAGATCGTCAGGTTCATCCTGGCGGACAGCGGTGACAACCCGTTCACCTACACGGTGACGGTCTCACAGGCGGGGAGCATCTCCGGCACGCTCACGGTGGACCAGACGGACTACGTCGTGACCGGGGCTACGAGGGTCACGATCCGCATGCCTAGCTCGGGCGGCGATGGTAGTAGTGACAGCAGTGGTAGTAGCGGTAGCGGCAGTGGGAGTAGCGCTAGTAGCGGGGGCACGGTTCCGGTTGCGGCCACGCCGACTCCTGTGCCGACCGCCCTGCCCACACCGGAGCCCACGGTGCCGCCGACCGCCCTGCCCACACCGGAGCCCACGGTGCCGCCGACCGCCCTGCCCACACCGGAGCCCACGGTGCCGCCGACCGCCCTGCCCACACCGGAGCCCACGGTGCCGCCGACGGCCCTGCCCACGCCCGAGCCGACGGTAGTCACGGTCGCGCCAGCGGCCACCGGGGTACCCGGCGAGCGCGGCTCGGCTGGTCCCGCAGGTCCTCGCGGCCCCGCTGGCCCTACCGGCTCCGCTGGCGCCAAGGGTAACACCGGCGACACCGGCGCAAAGGGCGCCCCCGGCGCAATGGGTGACACCGGCGCAAAGGGCGCCCCCGGCCTCCCAGGAGCTGCCGGACCAGCCGGCGCCACTGGCGCTCCCGGCGTTGCCGGGGAAGCGGGCCCCACGGGCGACAGTAGTTTGAACGTGCTGGCGATCGTGGCGCTGGTCATTGCCATCGTAGCCGTCGTTGCTGCGGCGGGGACCTTCTTCGTGGGGCGCCGGTACTAGGGTCCAGCGCCCGGGGAATCCAAGGTGGTCTAAGAACGAGGGCTCTTCGGAGGGCCCTCGTTCGCTTGATACACGAGGCCGAACAAGCACCGCTACAGCTTGAAATTGCTATCAGATACACTCCGGAAGAGGATATCGATCGTAGGTCAGTTCAACCCAGTGGGTTTTGCAACTAACTTCAACGGCTTGTCATGCGTAAATAAGCAAAGTGCATCGTAAGCCTGCTAAATTGAACCAATCTGATGCAGATGGTGGTTGTTTAGGGTACATCAGGGGGTGTGTGGGCGAAAAAGGGGGGATTTTACATCACATCAACCTCCTGCGGGGCCATGCGCTAAAACAAGACGGAAGGCTACAAGCGGGTCCACGTCTAGGACGGGCCGAAGAAGCGCCCCAAGCTGGAGCTAAACCCGCCCGCCGACGCTGTGGCCCGGCGCATCTTCGACATGGCCCTACAGGGAAAGAGCACCCTCGACATCGCCAAGACCCTCAACTCCGAAGGCATACCCACCTCCAACGGCAAGAAGTGGCTTAAGACCACCGTCCACTTCGTGCTCACCAACGAGGCGTACGCCGGAACCGTGGTCTGGAGAGAAAAGGCCAAGGACGGCCAGCCCCCCGTGCGCGTCGAGGACGCACACCCCGGCAACGTCTCCAGGCAGGAGTTCCGGCGCATCGCCAGGATGATGGAGTCCCGCGCCCCGAAGAAGGTGAACCCCCGCCGCATATCCAGCCCCTACCTGCTCAGCGGCCTGGCCAAGTGAGAGACCTGCGGCAAGGCCATGACCGCAGCCGAGGCCAAGAGCGGCAAGTACACCTACTACATCTGCCACTCCCTCCTCAAGCGCGGCAAGGGCACCTGCAAGACTCCCAGGCTCAATGCCAATAAATTCGCGAAGATCATCGACGATGATCTTCGCGCCAACATCCTCACCGAGTCCACCATCCGAGACCTGGTGAAGCTGCTGGACGAGGAGATGGACGGCGTGGCCCGCGACCAGCGGGAGAGGCTGGAGAGTATCGACGGGGAGCTTGAGGAAGTGAAGAAGCAACTGGGCCGCGTCTGGCACTTCATAGCGAAGAGCGACAGCGTGGACGTGGCCGAGGCTTCGGACCTCATCGTGGAACTCCGGGAGCGCAAGGAGACCCTTGAAGTCGCCGCAGAGGAGGCGAGGGGGCTGCTGAAAGAGAGGCGGCAACTGCTGGACAGCGCCGACACCATCGCCACCTTCGCAGAGGAGATGAGCGACTTCCTCAAGACCAGCGAGCTGACCGAGACCAAGGCCTTCGTCCACTCCTTCGTCAAGGAGGTACAGGTCAAGCCCGGCAGGGCCGCAATCATCTACTCCATACCCACGCCGGATGACTCTCCCATAGGGGGAGCGGACGCCGCAGAGATAGCCCTAAACGGGCGAGTTATGAATTCGGTCTTACATGGTGGACCTCCGAAGCGTACTGTTACCTGAAGCTGGACTCACCCCCGCTGGAAGTAATGGGCGCAGTCTCTCTCCAAGTTCTCAAACTCTCCCTTCAGCCCGCGCCCGGCCTCCGTGTTTCAAGGTCATAGTCCGTAACGCCCTCTCTCGCCATGCGCTCAACCAATTCCCCGGCCCTGTCTTGGCAGTCCTCCGCTGTGTTTGACCAACAGGATCCCGGTCGGGCTGGCCACGACCGCTGTAGCACGGAGGTACAGCGTCCGGCGGTTAGACTGGTTGCGGCCCCTATGGTTTCCCCGGTTGTGCCGGTTCATTCGGAGACCTCCTAAATCTACCGTCGAGCTATTCGGGTTCACCGGCAAGCCGAGAAATTCTGAGTGCCATAAAAGGTCTCCGAGTCCCAACCATATTCACGCGAGACCGACACGGACACGCCAACACCAATTCGCCTAGCGTCCTCATCCAAGATATTTCTCCGGTGGCCCGGACTGTTCATCCAACCCTCGACCATATCCTTGGCCGCTTGCTGAGCGTCTCTGTAATACTCTGTGGGCCGCCACTTGGTCTTGCCCCACGAGGTCGTTCCTTGCCAGTGCTGAGCCCTAGGATGCTTGGTGATGTTTTCGCTCAGCCCGTACGTGTACCGCCCACCGCCAACGTCAGCCCGGCAGTCATACCCCGCAGCCAAGGCCCGGTCGGTTGGCCCATCACCGCCGATCTCATGGGCGAATATCCCGCTCCTCGTCATGTTGCCGCTGTGTGCCCGGGCTATGTCCGAGATGGCCACGTCGTGGATGAGATCGGGTAGAAGGGCGAGCCTCCGGTTCTGGTTCGTGTATACGACAATCCATGCCTCAACCGCGTGGACGTCCAATGGGGCACCGCCCATATACCTAGGCTCTAGAGAAGATTTGGGCCTTGGCATGGCTGGCACCGGCGTTGTGCGGGACGTGGAGATCGGCTCGACACTGGGTGCTGGCGAAGTCGAGAGCGCCGGTATAGCGACGATGCCAACCTCCGCCGATCTGCCTGGGGCTGGTGTGGGAGTGGGGACCGGGATGGAAGCGGCGGGGGACTCCTCGGTCGGGGCCAAAGCCACTACCGCAGCAGGCTCTCCGCCTTGGAGTGGGGCGAGTATGTCGGGATTGTTGACGAAGAAAATGGCAGCAACCAAGCCTGCTACGACCACCAAAAAGCCCAACCACAGGCGAAGGGACGAACCACGACGGCGGCGTGCGTGAACCCATCCTTTTCCTTGGGGTGGCTGCGGCGGCCTAGGTGGTGGTCTGTGGGGCGGTTGCCGGGTTGGGCCAGGTTGAGGAGACGGGTCATGTCGCGGGGTTGAGTCAACATGCGGGGACGGATTGCGCCCTGCGGGCCACGGGCCCCGGCCTCGGGTACGGCCCTGTTCCTGACTGCGGCCTTAGGTATGAGTCTGAGCAACCCGCCGGTCATACTCGGCTGCCCGGCGCTCCTCCTCCTTGGAGGCTTCCATCCGCTGTCGCTCTTCGTTGCAGGCATAACAAGTACAGGCGGGCGGATGGTGGCCTCCCCTCTTGTCACCTGCCCAGTCGCCGTAGTTCTGTATCTTCAGAGGCATAGGGCTTACCGGCGCTGGTCGGGCGGCAACTGGAGCCAGCGGTAGACACCCACGCCGAACAGCACAGATATGACCACCGCGAATGTGTCCACCGCAAGACGAAAGACTGGGTGGAGGTCGATGATGGAGATGAGGAACGCGGAAGCGAAGCAGGCGATGACCCCACCCACGACCCCGGCGACGATGTTCCGAGTCCTATCGGTGAGAGACTTGCTGTGGGTTGGGGTAGACGCAGGAGCAGACGAACTTTTCAAATGGGAACCCCCTTCGTAGCGTCAGGCCAGACCACCGCCATAGCAGGCCAAACGAGTGTCAACAAAGGGGGCACAGCGTGCCCCGGGTCTGAACACTTCTTGAACACCTGCGGTTGTACAATCCTACTAAGCCAACTAGAATGTAGCGTAAAGAATTGCCTGAGAGTCAACCACCCAAACTCGGCTATCCCTTTCGCGGAACCCACCCCCAGGAGAACCAGAATGGCCACCGAGACCGTCACGGACCACATCGAGTTGGCCCGAGATTTCCTTGAAAGGAGCAAGGCCTACCTCGAGAGCGGCGATCTCCACCAAGCCTCGGAAAAGGGGTGGGGCGCGGCGGCCCATATCATCAAGGCCGTTGCCGCCACGAACAACTGGGAGTACCAGGTCCATGACGACTTCGGTGCCGTTGTAACAAACGCCCGCCATAGGTACCGCCAGCCGAGCCTTCGAGGAAGGTCGCATGCCGCTCAAGAGCTGCACAGAAACTATTATAAGCGCAAGCGGTTTCTGGACGCTGAAGAGGTCAGGGAGAACATCGCGGACGTAGAGGCGATGATCGACGTGCTGCGACCCTTCATCGAGTGAGGCCTGCCGGGGAGGGGGAACTATATACTGGACAAGAGACCCCAGTGAAATTCACTGGGGTCTCTTGTTTGGCGGGACTCCTAACGGCTAACCGCTTCCTCTTTCAGGGGAAACGGGCACCCTTGGGCATTTATGAAATCGCCTCAACATCCCGCCGCCCTTGACAGGCTTTGCACATAAAGATTCAGTTGCACACAAACCCGTGATCCTGCACACAAACTCCCTTCGTCTCCCGAATTCCCAACACCTTACAGAATGACACACGGCCGATAGACCGTTGCCTATCGGCGGTGCCTGTTTGCGGCGGCGGTTGCCCTGACCGGAGACGTGTTCAAAACTCCGGAGTCCGGTGAACGAAAGGAAACTCGAAGCCGGGGGAGGGGTTGCCGAGCGGGCAACCCCACGTCAAAGCGGCTATAATGCCGATCCACCAGCCAAGTGGAGGGCCGGTGAGCAGAGCCAAGCGGGCAGTGGTCGTCCTCGCCATCGTGGGTGCCGCCCTAGTAGTGGCCGGAGCGTACCTCCTCGCTGGTGATCTGCGGGGCCCCAAGGCGGATGGACCGTTCAGAATCGACGCCGCGCACTGCAACGACGGCGCTCCCTACATGCTCCTGTGGGACCGGGCAAGCTTGGAACTCGGGAACCCGCCGGACTTCTTGGTCGAGAACGTCCGCATGGAGTTCAGGGTGGGGGAGCCGGGCTGGTCGGCCCTAAGGGTGCTGTCCCTTGAGATGGTTCTGTTAGCTGACGGCAAGGCTTACCTGGCCAGCGGCCACGTTATGATACACGACTGCAGACTGGAAGACTTCAAGATTGTGGAGGGCATCTGGAAGGTGGGGGAACACCCGTAGGGCGCGCCGGAATCCCATCCAGAAGCAGCGACGTTCCCTATCCGCAATCACTTGAGGAGCCTAGCACGCGCGATCCCGAGATCCGGCACCGAGCTAGCCCGCCCGCGTTGACGCCTTTCGTCAGCACGTCGGCGAATCCGAAACCAAGTTGAGAGCCGGAACCGAGTGGCGGAACTCTCTCGTCTCGCAGACGTATGGCTATTGGATTTCTTGACCTGTGGGCGCCTCCGCCTGCCCCGGCGTCTCCTCCTTCGCCATGCGGTAGCCGACGCGGGGTTCCGTGAAGACGTAGGTGGGGTTGTCGGCGTCGTCGCGCAGCTTGCGGCGGAGTCTCTTGACCACGTTGCGGACCAGCCAGGGTTCGCCGGTCCTTTCCGGCCCCCAGACCGCTTGCAGCAGCTGGTCGTGGGTCAACACCCGTCCGGCAGCCGCCGAGAGCCGGTAGAGCAACTCGTACTCGGTCGCGGTCACCTGCACCGGACGCCCGGCCAGCGTCACCCGGCGTTCTGCGTAGTCGATGCTCAGGTCTCCCAGCGAGTAGGGTCCGGGCGGCTCGGCCCATTCGGGCGAGGCCCGCTTGCGCAGGGCCGCCCTGATCCTCGCCGCCAGCTCCGTGGGCGAGAAGGGCTTGACCACGTAATCGGCGGCTCCCATGTCGAAGGCCCTGGCGATTACCTCCTCCTGGCCGTACACCGAAAGGAAGATGACCGGCACGTCCGCCGTCGCCAGGATGTCCTTCATCAGGTCTATCCCGTCGCTCCCCGGCAGCATCAGGTCCAACAGGACCAGGGCGGGCTTCTCCTCCTCCATGAGGCGCGGCACGTCCTGCGGGTCGCCGGTGACGATGGGCGAGTAGCCCGCCCTGGCGAGGGCGTCGCGCACGTACCGGAGCGCCTGCGGGTCGTCGTCCACCGCCAGTATGCGCGCCTGCTCCCTCGACCCCCGGCGGGAGCGGACGGAGGGCGGAGCGGGTGTGCCCGCGCCTCCGGTCCCTTCCCCCTCCGCCACCGGAATCGTGAAGGTGAACCGTGCGCCCAGGCCCGGCCCGTCGCTCTCGGCCCAGATGCGGCCCCCGTGCGCCTCCACTATCCCCTTGCAGATGGCAAGGCCCAGCCCCGACCCCGCAATGCCGCTCCCCCGGTCCCCGCCGTCGATGCGGGAGAACTTCCGGAACAGGTGCGGCAGGAGGTCCGCCGACAAACCCCTGCCCTCGTCGGCGACGGAGAACGCGACGTGGACGCCCTCCTGCACCGCCGTCACGCGGATGGGGGACCCTTGGGAGTGCCTGGCCGCGTTGGACAGCAGGTTGCCCAGCACCTGGACGATGCGGCGCCGGTCAGCCATGACCGGGGGCAGGTCCGGCGGCAGGTCGATCCGTAGGTTGCTCCCCTCTCCGCCGCTCAGGAACGCGCTCTTGGCCTCGTCCACCAGGCTTGCCGCGTCCGAGGGTTCGGGGTTCACCGGCAGCGTGCCCGTCTCGATGCGCGCCACGTCCAGGAGGCCCCCGATGAGGTCGTGCATCCGGTCCGCCTGCGAGTCGATGATCCGGAAGAACTGGACGGCCTCGGCGGGGTCCAGGGAGGACGGCGCCCCCAGCACGGTGGCTGCGGAGCCCTTTATGGAGGAGAGCGGCATCCTCAGCTCGTGACTCACCATAGCCAGGAACTCGGCCCGCAGCCGCTCCAGCTCCTCCAGCGCCGTCATGTCCTGCAGGGTCACGACGAAGGACTCGACCTCGCCGTCCTCCGAGCGGATGGGAGTGGCGTTCACCAGCGCGGTGACGCTCCTTCCGTCGGGGGTCCGCATGACGATCTCCTCGGCCCGTACCGTCTCCCCGGCGCTCAGCAGCTGCGCAAAGGGAAACTCGGCCAGGGAGACCTCCCGCCCGTCGGCGCGCCGGACGCTCAGCGTTTCCAGGATCTGCTCCGGGGGGCTGTCCGGCGCCCGCAGGCTCTGGATGATTCGCACCGCCTCCCGGTTGAAGGACACCGGCGCTCCCGTCCTGGCGTCGAAGACCGCGACGCCCATGGGCGAGGTGTCGACCAGGGTCTCCAGCCCGGCCCTGGCACGCTGCTCTTCCCGGTGCCGGCGGGCGTTGGCGATGACCAGCGCCGCCTGGGAGGCGAACATGACTAGCGTCTCCTCGTCTTCGGGGGTGAACTCCCGGCCCCCCTCCCTCTCCGCGACGTAGAGGTGTCCGGCAAGCTCGTCCCGGTGAATGACCGGCGCTGCCATGAAGGGCACGACGGATCCCACCGCCAGCGGCGGGCGGAACTCAGGCAGGCCCAGCGACCTGACGTGGCCGAGCAGGTCCCGGAGCCGCAGCGGTTCCCGGGCGCTGCCCAGGTACTCGAAGAGCCGCATCCCGCCGGGCAGCTCCCAGAGCAGCCCGGCCTCCTCGGCGGTCATCCCCGAGGAGAGGAAGTCCGCTACCTGTCCCGAATCGTCCAGGAGGGTGATCACCCCGTAGCGGGCTCCGGTCAGCGACCGGGCGGAGTCCAGAACGCCTTGGAGCACCGTGTCGAAGTCGAGGCTCTCGTTGATGCGCAGGCTGGCCGCGCTCAGCCGGGACAGCCGGTCCCGCAGCTCCGCTATCTCCCGCTCCCGCTCTTCGGACTGGTCCATCTTCCCGCCCTGACCGGCCCGCGGCCGATGGTGTTGGGGCCTGACCTGATTCGAGACGCGCCCGGCCCTGCGGGCCTCATTCTATCACTTGCGGACGAATTGCCACAATACTGATACATAAAAAGGGCTTGAATGATACGTACATGATATATGTGCCGTCTACAATAAGGTGGCTTACCAGTCCAATTGGACGGAGAGATTCACTTGGCATTCATCAGGTCAATAGATGCGCTGGATACGGCGGAGGGAGTGTCATGACGAAAGCGATGAGAGCATGGTAACCGGTCAGAGGGGTTCTCTCCGGTTCGCAGCGTCGCCGATGGGCGGCTCGGCCTTGAGCGGGGCCGCTTCCCGGCGCTCCGCCGACGTTCGCCTCGTCACTTCTGAGCAGTTGCACAGCGTGGGAACACGCGTTCTACCCTCCCCCTGACAGGGGTATGTAAGGTGATTTCAGGATGGGGCGTGGTAGGTGATTTCCAGGTTGGGCTTGGGTTTGGGCCAGGGTTCGGGCAGCAGCCAGACCCGGTTCCAGAGGCGACCCTTGAGCAGCAATCGCCGCAGCCAGTCGATGCCGTGGCGGATTACGCTGACCTTCCGTTTCGGCTTCTGCCAACTGTTGCGATGCCGGGACGACAGCGCCTTGGGCGGAGTTCTCAGGTTGCCTGGGGCGATCCTGCGGTCATGGGCGTCTTCCACCCTGGTGCCGTAGGCCAGGGCCAGCAGCGTGGCCACCGACAGCACCAGCCAGTGGCGGGATAGGCGGGCTGGGTCGGTTCGCCTGGTCTTGTCCCACTTCCAGCCTGGACTTTTGAGGGCCTTGAAGCCCAGTTCGATCCAGAACCGCAGGGCGTACCAACTGGGCCCCACTTCCTGGGGAGGCAGGTCGGTGAGGATGACCCAGGGTTCCTCCTGCTCGGCGTACCAAACCACGAGCAGGGTGCAACGGCGCTGGGCGGTTGGGGGACCGAAGGCGGTTCCGCGGCCAATCCAGGCTGTATCAGGACGGGAAACGAAGCGCAGAGCGGGCAACCGGCGCCCACCATCGGCGCAGAAAGTGATGTTCTTCCGATAGCGCATACAGAGGTGCCAGCCCTGGGCGCATATCTGCTTCCACAGCTTGGGACTGGATATGCCCCGGTCGCAGAGGACAATCACGGTCATTTCCTGGGGAACGGCTGGGGCCAGTTCCTTGAGCAGTTCCACGGTGGGATCCATCCAGGAGCCGCGCTGGGTGGCGCGGTGGATGCTCCAGGCCACGGGAATGGCGCAGCCCCGGTAGAGGACGCTGATGACGATGGCGGTGGTCTGATCGCCCTTGAGGGTGGGGTCGATGGCGAGGGCCAGCCGGCCGGAACGCCACCAGGTAAGCACCCAGCGGAGCAGGGGCGCGAAGCAGAGGGTTACGTCCAGCTGGGTTTTGCAGGGGCGGGCCCGGTCGCTGCCGTCGTAGAGCCACTCCCGGAGGTACTGGCGGAGGTTGTTCCACTTGCGCCAGGGCGAGAGGGCGGAGGCCACGGCGTTCTGGCAGGCGCTGCCGGCGAGAATAGCCCCGCAGACCCAGAGCGCCAGTCCGGCCAATTGTGGCTGGGAGAGGTGAGGTAAATGCGTTTCAATAGTTTGCCGAATCTGATAGGTTTCGCTGGGAAGGCGCATGGGGAACCTCCGGTGTCCGGTTGCGTAACGAACACCAGAATGCCGGATGGCCCGGTGCCTTCCCAAGGTTCATTCCGAGCCATTTTCAGCCGTTACATACCCCTGTCAGGCTGGGGGGGCGTCGCGTTGGGGACGCTCCTCGTACAGGCTTCGTTTCGTCCTGTGGGCCCTCGCTTAGACGCGCCGCGGCACGGCGGCGGAGCTGGGGGCGTCACGGGAATTGCCGTCGGAGTCGGGATTCTCGCGGTCGTCTTCGTGGTGGTGACGGTACGGGACTATCGTGACCTACGAGGATCGCGGGTAACTCGCCGCACCGCGAATGTTTAGCACGTGACTCCGATCTGGCGACACCTCGCGGCGGCCATTGCTGGGAGGCGGCCTAAAACGCAACGGGGGGGGGGAAACGCGCCCCCGTCCGCCTCCCCCCGGTACGAACCCGACGAGAGCCCTCCCTGGCAGCTCACCCTGGGCCTGGGCCTGCAGAACGCCCTCCTCGCCATCGCGCCAGCGGTGCTGTTGCCGCTGGTCGTGGTGCACCAGATCGGAGGCAGCAACGCCGACGCGGAGTGGATGGCTTTCGTGTCGGTGTTGGTTCTTGGCGTGACCACTATCCTGATGGCGGTCCGCATCGGACCAATCGGCGTCGGATGCAACGTCTTTCCGGGCCCGGCCGGCCCCTCCATCCCGTTCTGCATTTTGGCCATACAGAGCGGCGGCCCGGGCACGCTGGCGGCCCTCGTCATCGTCTCCGCTCTGTTCCGGATTGCCATCTCGACGCGCCTGTCCCTTCTCAGGCGGGTCGTCACGCCCACCGTGAACGGCGCGATCATGATTCTCCTGGTCATCACTGTCGTGCCCATTCTCTTCGGGCTGATCAAGGACGTGCCGCAACCAAACGTGGCGTCAGAGTTTGCGGGGGCGCTGGCTGACCTTGTGGTCAGCGTCGGCGGCGAAGCGGAAGAGGCAGCGATAGAGACGGTATCGGCGTCGGCCGGCCCGGTGTGCGCCCTGGTCGCTTTCGCAGTCATGATAGTCATGCTGCTGCGCGCGCCGGTCGCGTGGCGGATGTGGGTGCCGCTGATCGGGGTGGGAGCGGGCTGCGCCGTGGCGGCGCCGTTCGGCATCTACGAATTCGATTTCTTGAACGGGGCCCCCTGGGTCGGGTTCCCCGTGGCCTCGGCGCCCGGTATCGGCCTCAACTTCGGCGCCGGGTTCTGGTCGTTGCTCCCGGCGTTCCTGTTCATCGCCGTCGTTGGCACCGTGCAAACCAACGCCATGTCCTACTCGTCGCTGCGGGTCTCGTGGAGAGAGCCGCGGGCGACAGACTTCCGGAGGGTGCAGGGCGGAGCCCTGAGCAACGGCATCGGCAACCTGCTGTCCGGCCTGGCCGGCGGTATCCCCGTGGACACCGGACCGAGGGGCTCGATGCTGACGCTCCAGTCCGGATGCGCGTCCCGCAACGTCGCCATCTGCATGGGCCTCGTGTACATAGCCGTGGCGTTTTTCCCCAAGATGACCGCCCTGGTCGGCACGATTCCCGCACCGGCGGTGGGGGTCTTCCTGCTGATGATCATGGCCCCGCTCTTCGTCGAGGGCATACGGACCGTCGTCCACGATCAGATGGACTATCGCAAGTCCGTGTTGGTCGGGGTAGCCGTCGTGGTCGGCCTGGGTTTCCAGTTCGAACTGGTGTCGCTGCCCATCGGCGGGCTGTGGGAATCGATGCTCCAGAAGGGACTGACCGCCGGGGGACTTACAATCGTCCTGTTGACGGCCCTGACGGAGTTCACCGGGCAGAGCCGCCGCCGCCTCCAAGTGCAGCTGGACATCAGGGAGTTGCCCAAGATAAACAGCTTCCTCAGGGACTTCTCCTCCAGCCGGGGCTGGGGCGAAGGGATGACGGACCGGTTGTGTGCGGCCGCCGAGGAGACCCTGATAATTCTGGCGCCCCAGGCCGAGGACGGCGGTGGGAACGGGGGACGGCAGTTGCTGGTGCTGGCCGAAAGCGACGGCGCGTCGGCGGAGTTGGAGTTCGTCAGCGCACCGGGCGGCGACGAGAACCTGGAAGACCGGATCATGCTCCTCAAGAAGCCCGTCCTGGAAATCCCGGAAATGGAGACGATGGTCGATCGCGATGTTTCGCTTCGGTTGCTGCGTCATTACGCCTCATCTGTAAGGCACCAGCAGTATTACGATACCGAGATCGTAACGGTCCGCGTCGCATCCTCCGCCAGGGATGCCGGGGGGGAGTTACCGAATGGTGCATGAGTGGTCGAAGCCTCACAGCCAGTCTGATGGCGGAGGTATGGGATGAGTACGGGTAAGTCGATTCGACGGATGGCATGGGTCGGGCTGGTGTTGTTGCTGTCGGCAGTCGCCGCTTCGTGCGGGCAGGCCTTGGAAGCGGGCCCCCTGGGGACGGTGGAAGTGACCCGTGGCGAGGCCATCCAGATACGTTCGATGCAGGTCCTGACCGGGCTCGGCGACCTGGGGGCTCCCAGCCAACGCGGCGTGGCGATGGCGTTGGCGGACTATGGCCCTATCAAAGGCCGCGACGTCTCGATGGGCGCCGGTCTCGACTCCCTCTGCACCGAGGAAGGCGGACGCGCCGCCGCCGGTACGGTGACCGGCGACCCGCGAGTTGCGGGCGTCATCGGCACGTCCTGCTCCGTGGCAGCCACAGCCGCCTCTCCAGTCCTCAGTGCGGCCGGCCTGGTGATGATCGCTCCCTCCAATACGGCCCCATCGCTGACCTCCGACCTTCGCGGCAAAGCCGGTTCCAACCATCATCCCGGCTACTACCGGACCGCCAACAACGACTTGCACGAGGCGCGCGCGGTCGCGCAGTTCGCCTATGCCGACCTCGGCCTTCGCAACGTGGCGGCCATCCACGACGGCGACCCGTACACCACCGGCCTCACCGGCGCCTTCACCACCGCCTTCAAGGAACTTGGCGGCTCGGTCGCCGTCGCCTCCGTCAGTAGGGGAGACACGGATATGACGCCGGTCCTCACCCAACTGGCGGCGGGCGGTCCAGACGGCCTTTTCTTCCCCCTCTTCCAGGACGAGGGCGCCCACGTCGTCCGGCAGGCCGGTCAGATCCCTGAGCTCGAGGACGTAACGCTGATTGGCGGTGCGGCCCTGCTGGTCTCGAAGTTCCTGGCCATCCCCGAGGCGGAGGGCGTCTACTTCCCGGGTCCGGAGTTGAGCCTCGGCGATAACGTCAACGATGCAACCGGCAAGAGTGGCGGGGCGCTGGTCGCCGAGTACCGGGAGCTGTACGGCGAGGCGCCCACTTCCGCCTATTTGCCCCACGCCTACGACGAGGCCACGATGCTCCTCCGTGCGATTGAGGAGGTCGCTGTCGAAGACGGAGATACGCTGTACATCGACCGGGCAAAGCTCCGGGAGGCGTTGACCGGATTCAGGGGCGTCATCGGCGTTATCTCCTGTGACGAGTTCGGCGACTGCGGCACGGGCCGGGTCCAGATAGTGCACCACACCGATTCAAGCGTCACTGATATTGCGGAACTTCCCGTCGTCTACAGCTACGCGCCTTGAGTTGGGCCCAGGGGATGCGGTGTCAGGGCATTCTGGCCCGGCAGCTCTCCCAGGTGAGCGGCTATCTTGTCGACACGCCTTAGTCAAAAGCATCAACCGCTTCACAACCGGTTCTCTGACGGGTTCTGGGGAGGTTCCGGGGACTGCGAATCCGATGGGGCCGTCTGCACGGACGACGATAGACCCTTGTCCAGCCGGCTGGAGCTGACCGTCTCCGGTCCCGTAGAGCAGCAGCAGCAGAACCCGGAGCCGGAGAACAGCCCGGCCACGGGCGCGCCCACCATCACGGGAACGGCCCGGGTGGGCGAGACGCTGACGGCGGTCACGTCGGGCATCGCCGACCAGGACGGGCTGGGCGACGCGGCTTACGGCTACCAGTGGCTGGCCGACGACGCGGACATATCTGGCGCAACGGGCGCAAGCTACACCCTGGCGGCTGCCGACGAGGGCAAGGCCGTCAAGGCGCGGGTGAGCTTTACCGACGACGCGGGGAACGCGGAGTCGCTGACCAGCGCGGCCACGGATGCGGTTGCGGAAGCGCCGTCCCAGGCCGAGCTGTCGCTGTCCGACTTCGACCGGGAGGGACTTGAGACCGAGGTCCTGGCGCTGTTCGTCTCCGGTGACCAAGGCGGCGAGCCGGCCTTGTACAACGCCAGCTCCAAATGGGACTCCTCCGGTTCCCTGGTGGAAGGGGACGTGGGCATCGGGCCGGACGAGGTTGCGTTGCAGCGGGTTATGTACTTGCCCGACGGCGGCGCGCTGCGGTTCAACGACGCTGACGCCCTGTCATTGAAGGACTACTTCGGGGCGGGCGGCGCGGGCAACGACCTGACGGTGTGGGTGCAGACGGCGGAGGGGCGGGTGAGCTTTGCGGCCAGCGGCACCCACTCGGCCGGAGGCAACTACGTGAACTTCAACCTGCCGTCGGAGGCGAATACTCTCATCGCCGGCATTGACGCGGGGGAGCGCTTCATCCTGGCCCTGACCCGTCCGGCGCCGTAGCTGAGCAACGCTGACTTCAGCTATCAGTGGCCGGCCGGCGACGCCGGAATCGCAGGGTGCTAGCAGCTTCACCTACCCTCTGGCAGACGACGACGGGGGCAAGGCTATCAGGGTGCGGGTGAGCTTCACCAACGACGCCGGGTCTTCCCGGTAGCCGGAAACCCGAGGGAAAGTTATCTCCAGATGGTCTCGCTCGGGGCCGGGCGGCCCTGCCCAAGCGGGCGGCGCCGGAGTTGGCGGAGCCCTCCTGGCCCTACGTGTGGGGAGAGTTGACCATCGGCTATGCCCTGCGCCGGGTGACGCTGGCCGGAACCCCGGTGGCGCTCACCGCCATCGAGTACCGGATGCTGGTGGAGCTTTCGGCCAACGCCGGGCGTCCTCCTGACCCACCAGCGCCTGCTGCGACGGGTCTGGGGACCGGACAAGGGCGAGGACTCCGGGCCGGTGCAGAACATCGTCAGGAGGCTGCGGCGCAAGCTGGACGACAACCCGGACGATCCCACCTACATCTTCGCCGAGCCCAACGTAGGCTACTGGATGGCGGAGGGCGGGACGCGGGAACAGGGGAGAGGCGTGAGCGGCGACAAAAGGGCTGGCCTGCCATCGCCTTCGCCGGTGGGCGTGGCGTCGCTCCTGACGGAATGAGCCTCCAACCCAGATCGGGCTGGACGCTCATGGGCACCATCCGGAGTCGTTGGACCGACTCCTCATTATCAGGATTATCAAGAACTGCCAGCGAAACTTGTTGGATTAAGTGACCGACAGCGGTTCATGTTCTTCGTCAGCACCTCTCTGCGAAACGCCGGTGGCTTCGAACTGCCGGTTCCGGGGGGCAAACCCGTCCCTTATCTCCGTGGGCAGTGGAGCGCCGCCGGGACCCCGTCCCTGCTCCACACTGTGACCGCGCCGGTCACCGGCCCGGCCAGCGCCCGCTCCAGGGTGGTGGTCAGCATGGGCAGCGTTCCGGCGGCGGCCCGGAAGTTGCACCTTCCCCGCGCCGTCTCGCAGACCATCAGGAGGGGCAGGGCGCGGCCCGCCGCCGCCGTCCGGCGGTAGGGACCCAGCTTCTCCGCCACCCTCTCGGGACGCACGGCGGTGCGCTCGAACTCGATGTAGTGAGTCCCCGACTCCAGGGTCCCTTCGTTCACCTGCACCAGCAGGTCGGGCCGAACCTGGGTCAGGTTGGGCACGTTGACCTCGCCCCGCCAGCCCGAGACGACCTCCACCCCCTCCCTGGCGAACCGCACCACCAGCCGGTTCGCCCCGTCGTTATGGTGCTGCTCGTGCTCCCGGTACCAGCGGTCCAGGTAGGCCCCGTGGCGGCTGCGGATCACCGAGGGCAGCACCCGGCTCATGTTGGCCGCCCGCCTCATCCCCAGTTCCGAGAGGTAGTGCCGCCCGTCGAACACCGCCACCAGCCCGGTCTGGACGAACCGTCCCAAGTGGCGGCTGACCTCGCCGGAGGAGCCGCCCACGACCTCCCGGAGCCAGGAGGCCCGCATGGCGGGGAACTGGCAGATGGTCATGAAGAGCCGGTGGGCGGTCCTGCCGTCGATGGCCTCCATGTCTGGGTTTTCTCTCAGCCACAGGCCGACCTGCTCCGGTCGGCCCGCCGTGGGATGCCCGGCGGGGTCCGACACCAGGTCCCGGGAGGGCCTCAGTTCCACGGCGGGGGTGCACTGTCGTTAACCAGGGTCATTAGGCCAGGGATTTTCACGGACATTAGTCCACCCCGGGCGCGGGTGATTTGGACTTGTATCAGGTTGCGGTTGGCGAGTCAATCACCTCCTCCAGGCCCCGCAACTTCCGGTGCGGGGAAAGTCTTTCCCGGTAGCTGGAGCCCTCGATGACTATCTGGTAGCTGGCGTTGGCCAGCCGGTCGAGGGCGCTGTTGCCCAGGATGGGGTCGTCGAAGAGGCTCAGCCATTCCTCCACCGCCCGGTTGCTGGTGATGATGAAGCTAGACGCCCGGTGCCGGTTGATGATCAGCTCGTAGAGGTCTGCCGACTGCTGGGCGGTGAGCCGGTGGAGCCCCAGGTCGTCCAGGATAAGCAGGTCCGGGGCCAGGAAGGACCTGAAGGTGCGGTCCACCGAGTTGTCCACCCGGGCCTGGGCCATGGCCCTGAAGAAGTCGTCAGAGTGGACGAAGCGGACGGTGTATCCCGCGCGTATGGCGGTGAAGCCCAAGGCCTGGGCCATGAAGCTCTTGCCCACCCCTGCGGGTCCCACCAGCAGGACGTGCTCGTGCTTGGCCAGGAACTCCAGGGAGAAGACGGCGTCCAGCAGGCGGCGGTCCAGGTTGATGGCGGCCGACCAGTCGAAGTCTTCCAGGCGGCAGGTCTCCTCGAAGCCGGCGCCCTGAAGCCGCAGTTCAATGCGCCGGTCGGCGCGGCGATTGACCTCGTCGCTGAGGATGATCTCCAGGAAGGAGGCGTAGTCCAGCTGCTCCCTGCGAGCCAGGGCGATGCGCTCGGGCAGGGTTGCGGCCATGGGCCCTAATTGGAGCCGTTTGAGCAGGGGCGTAAGATCGGTTGTGCGGGTCATGTCTGACCTCCTTTAGCATGGGCGAAGACGGACCCGGGCCGGGCGAAGCGTCCCGCCGGCAGTGGTGGGGGATGCTCCGGCGCCTCGCTCCGCTCCAGTGCCTGTACCAGGATGCGTTCCACCCGGCGCACGTCGATGAGGTCCACGTCCAAGGCCTTGCGGCAGGCGTCGTCCAGACGCTCCGGCGTGTAGCGCTGTCCCAAGCGGACCAGCTTGTGTCCCTGCCTGACCTTGGCCCATGGAAGGGGACCGTCAAAGAGCCGGTCGGCGAATTCGGCCACCGCCGGTCCCTGCTCGGCCGCGTTGCGCTTGATGCCCTCGGGGGCTCTCAGGGTGTAGGCGGTCAGCTCGGTTGGATAGTCGGCGGCATCGGTGGAGCGGCCGCCGCGAGGCTGGCGGGGATGGAGCTTGAGCAGCCTTCCCCGGTGGTAGATGCGCACCAGCTTGCTGCCCAGCCCGATCTCCACCCGCTGCCCCGGCGGACAGAGGGACGACGGCACCGAGTAGAGGGCGTACTGGCAGGCCACGTGGTGATCGGGATGGACCTTGGCGGTGCGCCAGTGGGTGACCTCGTAGGGCTCGCCGTCCCAGGGGGCCAGGGCCTGGCGTTCCTCATCCTGGAAGACCTGCAGCGGCCGGTGCCGGGTGGTGCCGTGGACCCGCAATCCGGCTACGTCCAGGCACCACCGCCTGGCAGCCAATCGCATCTCCTCCAGACTGGCGAAGTTGCTGCCCCTGAAGAAGCGCTCGCGGACGTACTGGACGCCCCGCTCCACGTGGGGCTTGTCCTTGGGGTGTCTCACCCGGGCGGGATCGGTGATGAAGCCCCGGTGCTGGGAGTATTCCAGGAAGCCCCGGGTGAGCCTGGGGTGCAGCGCGTCGGCCCCCGCCACCGCGGCGGGGAAGTTGTCGATGACCAGGTACCTGGGGACACCGCCGAAGAAGGCCCAGGCCGCCTCCAGTCCGGCGATGACGTCTTCCAGCTTCTGGCTGAAGGTGGGCCAGACGAAGCTGTGCCTGGAGTAGGCCAGCACCACGATCAGGGCCCACGCCGTGCGGCGGCGGCCCGTCTCCGGGTCTTGGATTAGACCCAGACGGCCGAAGTCCAGCTCCGCCACCTCGCCAGGGGCGGTGTCCTCCATCCGGACCGTGCTGCGGCTCCGGCCCCGCCAGTTGCGGCGAGCGACGAACCGGTGCAGGGACGAGTAGGCCACCTGACACCCTCGGGCTGCCAGCAACTCCTGAATTCGGGTGAGCTGCAGGCGCTCGACGTTGAGCCACCGGTAGACCTGGTCCGCCCAAGGGCCCAGCAGTTCCTCGCTGGGCGCCTCAGACTGCCGCGGGCCGGAACGGCTGATGCCGGCCAGCCGGCTGAGCTGGTCCTCGGTGGGGGCCGGACCCTCCTGAACCACGCCGGCCTCCTTCGCCGCCGCCAGGTACTTCCGGACCGTGTCCCGGGACAGGCCAGTCCCCGATGCTATGTTGCGCTGGCTGTTCCCAGCCTGCCAGCGCCGTACGACTTCTGCGACTTCCATTCTGAGCACCTCCCTGTACGCCATCACCACTCCTCACTCCGAAGTGTGGCAATGGTCGCCGATAAGGCGCCCAAGGGTGGACTAATGACCCTGGTTAACTGGACTGATGACCCTGGTTAACCTTCGATTCCCTGGTATGAAGTTCCTGGTTATTTACAGTGCACTGCCCATCGGGGGTGCAGAACAGGGTGGGAGTGGCGCTGGACAGGGTGTTGCGGGCCAGCTCCCTGGCCCAGGCGTCGTGGGCCACCACGATCTGGGCCGAGGGTTCCACCTCCTGGTCCGGGTCCTCGTAGAACAGCCGGTTGCCGATGCGGAGATAGCGGTCCTCCTCGTGGGAGTAGCAGTCCACACCCCAGAAGCGGTGCTGCTCCTTGCGCCGCAGCGCCCGTTCGGTGGCGTGGAGGCCGGCGTAGGTGAAGGGGGTCCAGACGTCTTCACCGTAGCGGGCCACTGCGTGGTAGAAGCCGCCGTGCCTGAGCAGGCGGAAGTCGGTCATCCTGACTTCCCTCGAAGCCGCCGCATCGTCGGCGGGCAAGTTGACGCGCCCGCTTCGTATCAGGCTGGGGGCCAGGCGGTAGACCGGCTCCAGCATGGCCAGCCGTCGCAGGGAGCTCTCGATGCCCCGCGACGTGGCGGTCCAGGGCGGGTGCTCGTGGCTGGGGCCATCTCCGCCTTGAGGCTCTTCCCCTACCGGACCTGCTGCGGCAAATGGGGAACTGTCCTGGTTCTCCAGGTGGGCGGGATGGTCGTGGTCCAGGGCGAAGCGTTCGGTGAAGTCCGCCGCCAGTTCCCCCTCCGGGTGGAACTCGGCCAGCCCGGCGGCGCGGGCCTCCTCCCTGGGGCTGGGGTGCCGGTGGTCAGTTACGTAGAGTGCGTCCACGGCCTTGCGGGTCAGGAACCAGCGGTGCTGCCTCCGCTCGGTCATGCCCCGCACCACGGACTCGATCCAGCCGCCGCCGTGCAGGGCGCCCAGTATCCGCCTCACCCGGTCCTCGGCCAGGCCGAGGATGGGAGCCAGGTTGGCCACGCTGGCCAGGGGCATCCGGGCGATGATTCTCAAGAGCCGTCTCTGTTCGTTGGTCAGTTGTTCCCGTTGCGCCATCCCTGTATCTCCGCTCCTCGCGACAGGTGCCTCCCGTTGGTTCACGGGTTCACCCGGCTTAGCCAAGGATTACGACGAAAGTATTCGTAAGTCCGATATTAGGTATACGTCGTGAGGATCGCATTGGATTGCTTATTCCATACTCGGTCGGGCCGGAACGGGGGCTGGGAGCAACTGGAACGCTGTTTTCCGTTGGGGCGGGCAGCGCCTTCAGACGCCGTCGTCTGGTTCGTGGACGGCGTTGTGGACCCGGACCAGGGCTATGCCCCAGGCTTGCAGGGTGCTGGCAAGCCAGATGACAACGCGGTAGACGTTCTCGGTGGTCTGGACTGCGAGGTTGGATTCCAGCACGGCCCGGTCGCCCGCCCTCATATGGAGCCTGGCCAGGGTCAGCCGGTGGATGGCCTCCCTGACCAGGGCCATGCCGTGGCCCACGGCTTTGCTCCATTCCTCCCGGGGCGCGGTCTCCTCCGGCAGGGTGCGAGCCGTTCTGAGGTCCGCCCAGTGCAGCCATCTTTCGATGCCGTCGGCACCGTCCGGTTCTTCCATCATGGGCCTGGCCCGTTCCCTGGCCCAGTGGTCTATGTCGCTGGCCGGGTCCAGGGTCATCGGGGTCTCGAAGTCCTGCCCGCCGGCCTTAAGTCCCGGCCCCAGGTCCTCCTTGAGCCACCTGTTACAGGCTGCCGCCGTGGCCAGGATGACCGAATAGACCTGGTTGACGCCGGTCTCTCCGGTCTCCTCCTGGTCGCCGGTCCCACCGTCATCGCCGTGGCTGTCCCCGTTTGGCTGCTGTGCAGGCTGGTCCCGCTGGTGCATTTCGTCGAACGCCAGCGCGAGTTCGTTCCGCACCGACATGAGTATTTCGGTTATCAGGGTCAGCCGCTCGAACTCGGACATTCCGGCGGTGATGTCCCCGGGCCAGGTCTGCCGGCGGCTGGCTTCCGCATCCTCCAGGGCCAGTCGCCACCGGACTACCGCCTCTTCCCTTGTGACCGCGCCGTCCATGTTGGACTCTCCTTATCGGCCTGTGCCGTCTTGGGACGGATGAAGCGGGATACCCCAGAGGGTACAAGGGCGCCAGGGATAGTTTAAGGGGTGGGGAGTTTACGGGAAACCGGCGAACGAGGGTGGTAGCAGGGACGATGGTGGAGAAAGTCGAGGGCGGGGTTCCAGGGGCGGCGGGACCTCGGCGGTCCTCGTACCCGCTGAAGAGGGACTACGATGAGTACCGGTGCACCGGGCCGGTACTCATGCGCCTCGCGACGACTTCTCCCTTTGGATCGACTCCCACTCGCCGGGGTCGCCGGTCGTGCCCAAAATTTGCTGCCGGAGATGCCGGTCATACGTCGGAGGCGGCGCTTCCCGCGACCGTTGATTGACGACAATAAGGGATGCTGGCCTGTTGCCTCACCGGAGAATGTTACCGAAATTCTAGCCTTTATTTCCAACCCCAACCAGGACCAATTCCACCTTCTCGCTCGGTTCCGATGCAGGTTCATCAGACGCGGCGTAGAGCAGTCCCTTGGCCATGACGCTACGCCAGTCCTTCACTCTGCGCTGCAGCGTTCGCAGTTGAGCATCTCCGAACCGGCCCGGGTAGGCCTCGCGCAATTTTGCCAGCAGGTCCTTGGCGTTGGTGTCGGGGTCATTTTGAAGCCACAACAGCACTTCGCACCAGACGCCTTCGAAGGGGTCCTTCCTGGTACGCCAGTGGCGAATCGAGCGCACTGGGTCCCTGTGGGTGGGCCGGGCTTCCCCCTGTTGCCACAGGTTGGGCAGGGAGGCCAGGAACCGGTCAATGCTCTCACCAAGAGGAACCCCCTGGGGCCGAGGTGAGGACATCGCTGCCATCGCCGACTGGGCCTCCCGTATGGAACGCAACAGCGCCACCGGATCCAGTCCAACCCGGTATTCGCGCAGCTCGTTCTTCACTATGACGCTGGTCTCATCATGGTGCATGAGCCGGTCGCAGGGCGTGGCTGGCGGGCTGTAGCGCTTGATGACCCTGGCCCCGTCCCGGATCTTCTCCAGGAGCTTGAAAGAGGGTTGGAAGTAGTTCACGTGCAACCTCACCGCCTTGTACAGGCGGACCATAGTCTGTCCCGAGATTCGACCAGAGAAGCGGTCATAGCCGGCGAACCGGCGGACTACGGAACCGTTCTTCTGCTCGATCCATGCCTGGTCGTTCTTGCGATAAGCCCTGGAGCGGGTGAACTCGATTCCCCGGTCGGCACAGTACTTGATCAGGGTCTGGTTGATAAAGACGCTGTCGTTGTCCGAATCGATCCCAAGGACCGGGAAAGGCAGCTGCCCGGCGATGGCCTCCAGGCCCTCGACCACCAGGGACTGCTCCCTGGCCAGCAGGGGAACTGCCTCCGTCCAGCCCGTGCAGATGTCGGTGGCCACCAGGCTGTGGATAAAGGAGCCCGAAAGAGTCCCGCCGCAGTGGGCTACCAGGTCGATTTCCAGAAAGCCGGGAGGCGGCCAACTCCAGTCGTTGTAGGTGCGCACCGGGACCTGGCTCCCCATGTATGGCCTTCTCTTGCGCCTCCGCCGGCTGCCTGCGGTGGGCCTGATGGGTTTGAGCAGCCGGTCCAGGGTTGCTGCGCTGGCCGAGAAGAGATGTTCCCTCACGACCGGATCGAGACTGAGATGCCCATGCCGCTCCATGGAGTTCACGAGGTTGGGCAATGCCGCCTTGAGCCGTTTACCGCAGATGCGGTCGGAAGCCTCCCAGACCACGATGACCGCTTCGCGTACGGCCTCGTCGTAGATGCGCCTTCCCACGACCTGCTGGCCCTGATTGTCGGCAGTCCCACTCAGCAACCTGATGCCGTGCTTCCGGTGGTGGCCGGTTATCGCAGTGAATTCGTCTAGAATCCTCCCTTTGTCCTTCTTGCATGCCTGTTGGTATCGGTCCCGGATCGTTGCCACAAGTTCCTGCTTCGCCATCTTGCTGACGCCTCCACCCACGTGGCTGCCTCCGACTTTTCGGTAACATTTTATTTGAGGCAACCACTTTCGTTAGGTAACGTTTTGGGTGAGGCAATGCGATTCGGCACAAATAGTTGACGCGGGACAAAGGGCGATTATGGCCAATCTCCTGCCATCTTCAAACGTGAATATTTTGTCGTATTTGGCCCATTCCGTTTGGACTGCTTGGCTCTCGGCCATTTTTCGCAATTGTTTAGTCCCACGACCTCGCCGACAGCCAAAGTCCGCTGGTAACAGAGCGCTTGGCCAGTGCCCAACTCCGCGGCGAAGGCGATGCAGTAGGCGGTCACAACCTCGGCGTGCTTGGCGACGGTCACCCGCTTCACCAGCACCGCGCCGTGCTCCGGGCTATGGTGGCGGCGCAACTTCTCCCAGGGGTCCTGCCGCTCCGCGCCTTGGTGGCGGGCCGGTAGAAGTGGGGCTGCCCTGAAAAAGAGAGATGGTCTGCGTTGGGGTGGGGGCAGAAGCGGCAGGTCTTCCCGTCCGGGGAGAAGAGTTGCCAAGCGTTCCAGTTCCTTGTCGTCCGGCGCTTGCTGTCGGGTTTGACTGGGTTCAGTGTCCTATCCATTCGGCTCCGTCCATTGCCGCACGTACTCGCGTTGCACCCACTCGCTGGGGGACTGTGGCTGGCGGTGGGCTTTGGCCATTCCCTGCCACCACTGGGCGATCTGGGCTAGGGCCTCATCCCCGGTGCATCCGTGCCTGACCAGCCAGCAACCGACCACGATGCCGGTCCGTCCCACGCCGCCCCAGCAGTGGACATAGACGGTCCTGCCTTGGTTCAAGGCTGAGTCGATGGCGTCCAGGATGTCAGCCATTTCCTCGGGGGTATTGGGTACTTGTGTGTCAGGTATGGGGCGCCTGGTGCACTGGACGGTGACGTTAAGGTTGTCTGCTTCTTGCTCGACGGTCTGTTGGTAGGGAACCAGTTCGCCTTGGTCGGTCCTTTCGCCCCGTTCGGTGAGGTCGACGAAGTGGTTGATTCCCGCTTCCAAGAGATGCCGGAGCTTAGCTGCAGCGTCTCGGGAGTTGACCTCGCCGGGGTATTCACCCGCGGCCAAGCGTCCGGGCCTGACCCAGTAGCTGTTGGGTATGGGGCGGTCTTTGCCGCTGGTTTTGCTCACGCTTGGAGGCCTCCTGTTTCGGCAGGCAGCGGTCCCTCAGGACTGCAAGACATTCCGGCTAACGAAAAGGGCAATATCATTCGCCCTAGAGCATTATATCAATCGGGACAGCTAGCCGGTTATGCATACTCCAACGAGCGCTATCGAATTCCGCTAATCGCTCGGAGTTGCTGTACTCATGGCTAGCTTGGCCGATAAGCCACGACTGCTATAATTGCGGCTGTCGACTCAACTCGAAGACCATCTCCGCCACACAGGAGTCAAGCATGCCTGAAACCATCTCCCAAGCGATTGCCGACGTTAGAAGAAACCTAGATTTGGGAAATCTGAACGAAAACGAAACCAGGAAGTTCGTTGTCGACCGGATGCTCAGTGCTCTTCAATGGAACCTGTTCAGCCCGTCGGATATGCTACCCGAATATAAAGTTGGCCCAGAGAAGGTTGACTATGCCTTGAACCCAGATACGCCAGGCATGGCTTTCCTAGAAATCAAGAAGCCTGGTGTGATATTGGAAGGCCCACCCCAGCAGCAGTTGTTAAAGTACTGCTGGGACCAAAACGTTCAGTTGGGTATACTGACCAACGGCCGCCTATGGTGGCTGTTTTTGCCGAAATATGAAGGGCCTCCAGGAGGGCCTGGCCTGAGATGGACAGAAAAACGTTTCTCTCAAATCGATATTAAGAATGGCAAGCCACCCGAACTCCAGAAGGAGTTCGAAAGATTCCTGTCGAAGGAAAAAGTGTCGTCCGGTGAGGCGGTAGAGTCCGCTAAGACTGAACTTACCAAGATTAGGGACGAAGTTGAGGCGGAAAAGAAAATAATAGAAACTTGGAACAGTATCGTGGCTACTCCCTCTCAGCACCTGACTAAGTTGTTGATCGATTCAACCTTTGCCCAGCACGGTGTTAAACCAAAGCCACCGCAGGTCAAAGAGTTTTTCCGTCAACACCGATCAAGGTTCAAGGTGTCTGATAGTCCTCCTCCCAGCCGGGGTACCAATGACAGACCTGGTCAAAGAAGTGAAAAGCCGGCGTCGTTTACGTTTTTAGACTCGACTCGTCCCTCCAGGTCCTGGAAACAACTGCTCGTGGACTTCTGTGAATTAGTGTATCTACAGCACCAGGACGATTTCGAACGAATTCAACACGTCCGCGGAAGGAATAAACTGCACTTCTCCACAGACCGAGTTGATTTGGCCAATTACAATCCCGAACCAATTGGGAACAGCGGTATCTTTGCAGCGACCGCTCCCATGAGTTCCAGGGACGTAAAAGAGAGGTGTCAAATGGTATTACGTCAGTTCGGCTATCGTGAGGACGACTTCAAAATAAACTTAGAGTGAATCCCGGTCATATTGACTTGTTGCAAACCTTTGTATTTCACGTCTTTCCAGTACGGAGCACCAATGACCGCCCCTAACATCATCACCGGCGCACCCAACGTTGCCTCCCTTCTGGCCAGCGCCAGCGATTCAGCCGACCAGCCGACTGACCGCGCCCGCGGCGTCATGCTGGGGTTGGCGGTGGGCAATCTTCTGGGGCTTCCCGTGGAGGGCCGGTGGTACTCCGAAATCGACCGGCGCTATCCGCAGGGCATCCTCCACATCGATCCCCACGAGGTGGACCGCCTGATGGACGACGACCTTGCCCAAGCGGTGGACTTGGGCGAGGCATTGCTGGACGGAGGCGACTACGCGGGAGGGTTCGCCGACCGGCTGGTGGTCTGGGCGCGTGAGAACGGGCGCGGCATGGGCATTTTGACCAGTTGCGTCGTCCACGAGCTGGAGACGGGCCATGCGCCGCCCGAGGCCGCTCGCATCGTTTACCAGCGCAACCCCATCGCCCCCAACGGTGGGCTGATGCGTTGCGCTCCGGTTGCCCTCGCTCGCTTTCGGCAACCGGGCCTGCTGGTCAGCGACAGCGCTTCCACTTGCGCTGTAACCCACTACGCCGCCGCTTGCCAATGGTCCTGCATCATCGTCAACGCGGCCGTCGCCCTGCTGCTGCGCGGGGCAGAGCCGGACTTACCCGACCTGCTGGCGGCAGCCTCTGCCGACGGCGCTCCCGACCTGCTGGCCGCGGCGTCCCGAGACGGCATCCCCACAGCGGTCTTCGCCGCGGTTGCCAGCGGCGCCCCGGTACTCCCCGATGCGTCCTGGCTGCGTCAGGACCAGCAGCTTATCGGCCACACCCTGCTGGCGCTGCAGGCGGGGCTTTGGGCCGCGGTGACACTCTTGGGCTTTGAAACGGCCCTAAGACAAATTGTGGAGGCCGGGGGAGACACCGACACCAACGGCGCTGTGGCCGGAACTGTGTTGGGTGCGCGCTACGGCGCGTCGACCATTCCCCAAGCCTGGCTGGACTGCATTCCCCAGCGGGACCGCATCGAGAGTCTGGCGGACAATCTGCTGGCCCTGGCTGGCTGACCTGTCTGGTATGAACTTGCAGGGAGCTAATCTGCTATGAATTCACAACACTTGGAAACCGTTCGGCAAGGCCGGCAGGCCATCACCGCATGCCGCCGGGGGCACCGTGGCGAACTGCTGGACTTGTCCGGCACCGACCTGTCGGGGATTGACTTGCGCCGGGCCAATCTGTCCGGCGCCAACCTATGTGAGGCCAATCTGGCTTCGGCCAATCTACGCCAAGCGATTCTTTCCAAGGCGCTATTGTGGCAGGCGAATCTATCCGGCGCCGATCTGGCTAATGCCAGTCTATCGGGGGTCAACCATATCTCTGAAGACTACGACCCCCATGGTATCTTCGATGATGATTACCCTTTTGACAGCCCCGATGCTGTGACCGATCTATCGGGAGCAGACCTGCGCGACGCCAACTTATCTAGTGCCTATCTGGGCGGGTGTGACCTGACCAAGGCCACCCTGAGCGGAGCCAATCTGTTTAAAGCATATTTGGGCGGCGCCAATTTTGCTGAAGCGAATTTAGGTGGCGCAAACTTGGAATTGGCCTGCTTGTGGTACACCAATCTGAATAATGCCAACCTGAGTGAGGCCAACTTGGGTAGAGCCGACCTTCGCGGGGCATCGGTGGAAGGAGCCAACTTGCAAGGGGCCGACCTCGAATTGGCTACCCTCTGCGAGGCGAACTTGCACAGAGCTGACCTATCTCGGACAAATTTAGCCTTCGCGGAAATGGATGATGAAACCTGTCTATCAGAAGCGAACCTCAGAGGCGCCAACCTCGCTCAAGCCATCTCCCTGAGGGCAGCCGACCTGTCCAAGGCCAACTTATCTGGTGCGGATCTCCCCGACAACAACTTAAGTTACTACTTGGGGGACAACCTATCAGGAGTCGACCTGTCCGGGACTGACCTTTCCGGGGCTGACTTGCGTGAAGTTGACCTATCCAAGGCTGATCTAAGCAACACCGATCTATCGGGTGCCGATCTTGCCGGAGCAGACCTATCCGAGTCAAAACTGATAGAAGCCGACCTATCCGGGGCTTGCCTGGCGGGGGCAAACTTGTTTGCCGTTGACCTGATGAAAGCGGATTTGACCGAAGCCAACCTATCGGGGGCAAACCTGAGCATCGCCAACCTGTACCGCAGCGGCCTAGCCTACGCCAACTTGGCCGAGGCCAACCTATACTGGGCCAACCTCTTCCGGACCGATTTGACTTGGGCCGATATGAGCGGGGCCACCCTGTTCCTGGCCAACCTCAAATTCGCCAAGCTATCAGGGACGATTCTAAAGGGTTGTAACTTCAAGGAGGCAGGGACGGGCCACACAATTTTCGCCGATTGTGACCTATCCACCGTCAGCGGGTTGGAAGACGTAATCCACAGTGGCCCCAGCACCATTGGGGTGGATACCGTCGCGCGATCCGGCGGCGCCATCCCCGAGGTCTTCCTGCGGGGCGCCGGCTTTCACGACAGCGTTACCGACCAAACCAAGCCGCTGGGGGTCGAGCCTACGCAAATCTATAGCTGCTTCATCGGCCACATCCAAGAAGTGTAATTGGCGTTGGCAGCATCAGAAACGACGGATGCCACGGGGTCTACGTTCGACCAAGCGAAAATGGCATCCGACCGCGATGCGTGGATGGAACTGTTTGGGGGAAATCTTGGAGTCGGTGCCAGAATTTCAAGACTTGGTATCGGAAATCATGGGCGACATCCGTAGGCGTTTTGATTCCAAAAGTGATGGCGAATTCCGCTTCGCCAACTAATGGCCGATTTCCTGGCAGTATGAATCGGACAATGGGGATACGTTTCTTGACGGACTGATTAAGCGCGTGGGGAATAACAGCCGTGACTTTGGCCGGTTGCTCACTCCGTTGGTTAACGGAGTAAGAGTCAGGGGGCCATTCATGTCTGCGGGCAACATGTTGGGCACGGGGCGGAAGTTGGTCATCATAGACGGCGAGGGGTTGGGACACGCGGCCAGAACATCTACTAGCGTCCATTCTCGGATTATCGACCGGTTTGCGGATGTGGACCTCATTCTGCTTGTTGACAACGCCCAACAGCCTCTGCTGGCGGCGCCTCAGGAATTGATGAAAGCTGTCGGAAGTTCTGGATACGCTGGCAAATTGGCCTTCGCGTTCACGCATTTCGAGCATGTCGTCGGCGACGATATGTCTACCACAGAAGATCGCCAAGAACGCGTTCGTGGCCCTGGGCGTGATGCTGTGGAAACAATGCGGAACATTGGCGACGATGTTGCTGAGGAATTGCTTGACCGAGTTGAACAACATACTTTCTTCTTTGAACACTTGGACCAGTCCAACAACCAATTGACGACGGATAGCACAAGTGAATTGAGAAGATTGCTGGAGGCGATTGAGTCAGCAGCTCATCCAGACAGCACACCTTTGGCAAAAATCAGGTTGTCCGGCCGTGATTTGGAATGGGCCGTCAAAGACGCTATGGATGAATTTCACGATTTGTGGCAGCCCAGATTATTCAAGGGACACGCTACAGGGCCAGAACATTGGACCAGGATAAAGGCGGTGTCGCTACGCATGGTCAGAGGTGAAGATGGGTACGACAATCTTTTGCCCGTGGCCGACTATCGCACGCGTCTGCAGGAAGCGGTGTCGCGGTGGCTGAACCGACAGAGTGATTTGTCTGACGAAGACATCAACCCTTCGGAGCGTCAGGCGGTGTTGGACTCGATCCGACAAGGGGTTTACGCTCGATTGCGAGACATCGCTAAAGACAGTGTCGGAATGCAGCCAAGGTTGGAGTGGTTCACCGCTTACGAACACAGAGGCTCTGGGTCTGCTCGTCGTCGGGCGGATGGCATCAATGCCGTATACAGAAAAGCCGCTCCCAACATTGGTTTTGATAAAAGCACCGAGGCCCAAAAGTTGATAAATCTCGTCTACGGCAGCATACAGGTAGTCGCCGAAGAAATGGACTGTCGGTTGGACTGACAGCCGAAATGGGTAGTGGCGAGTGTGGCTGACTTTACCTGTTTCAAATCGGTGAGATGCCTGTCTTCAGGCGGCGTGTACCACAAGCTGGACGACGCATATGGACCAGAGTTTGCTTTTCGTTAGACCTGGGCGGCTTCCGCCCTATCTGCGTTCCTTACATCCTCGGTCATTAGGCCAAGTCTCGTATTAAGAGCCGGGATTCTCACTTAACTCAGCCGTGATTCTGTCCGAATGGTGGGTTCCAGTTCGGTGTGCCTCTTATACGATGATTGAGAGCGAGGTGTTGGTGTTAAAATAGCGCACCCGTGGCGAGATACGGCCAAGTTCATCTGCTTTAACCTGAACACACTCCCACACCTGGCGGCCTTCACTCCCTCAACGTGGGAAACGTTCCTATTGCGAGACAATCAAGTAAATTCCGTTGAATGCCAACGTGGGACTGATTTGATGGCGATCCCAGAAAATCAACTCAAGATCTGGGCCCAGCCGGGCACGGTTCAGGGGGCGAAGAATACCCACGCCGCCATTCGCAACGCCCTGAGACGACACAAGTGGCCGGGAGATGTTCGATACAGAACGTATTTGCAGGGCTCTTACCGGAACAACACTCATCTCCGGCGCCAGAGCGACGTCGATGTCGTCGTGGAGCTGACTTCATTTCCCATACGGGACGGCTCAACGCTGCCAGATTCGCAAAAGAGACTGTTAGAAGAGAAATTCCCTGAGCCTGAGTACGGCTGGAGGCAGTTCCGTAGGGACGTGCGCAGAGCCATTACCGCCGGTTTCGGAGAATCACGGGTTCGGGAAGGCAGGAAGACCCTCAAACTTGTCATGGAGGCGCCCGAAATTCCGGTTGACGTGGTGGTGGCCGTCCGCTACCTGACATACGCGGAGTATTCTGGCCAGCGCAGCTACAAGAACATGGAGGGCATGGGGCTATACCTGCCGACGGAAAGCAGGTGGACCGTCAGTTATCCTCATATACACCGGCGAAACGGCGTCGGGAAGGAAAAAGCTACGAACTGGTGGTTCCGCCGCTGCATAAGGATGTTCAAGAACGCCCGCGCCCAACTCGTGGAGGAGCGCCGGCTGGCGCCGGCCACGGCGCGGTCATATCAAATAGAGTGCTTGTTGTACAACGTACCGGACGGTTCGCTGAGAGGCTCGCACCAGTCGACCTACTCGTCCGCTCTCTATTGGCTGCAAAAAAATGACCTATCGCGATTCTCCAGCCAGAACAAGCTGGTTCCCATGTTTGACGGCGGCCCGGACTCGTGGAAAGAAAGGGATGCCAGAGCCCTGTTAGACGCGTTGGTCAAGCAGTATGAGGACTGGTAGCAACCACGATGCACGATTATGCAATAGATTCGCGGGAGCGCGTCTTTGTGGTGAGAATCCTCTTCATGGCCAGCGCCCTGGTGTCCGGGATTGCAGCCGCGCTCATACCCTCAGACCTCCTCCCCATGCGGTGGCTGCTACCAATCCCGTCCATCGCTCTGGTCTTCGGAGTTTCTTATTGGGCTTTCGATAACTGGCTCTGGCGGTGGCGGTTCCTGAGAGTTCTGCGGCTGATCAGCGTGCCGAACCTGCGGGGCACATGGACGGGAGCGATTGCCAGTTCCTATACGGGCTTTGAGAAGACGCAGCCGGTGACTGTTACGATTGAGCAGACCTGGACGAAAATAGTAGTGCGTCTGAACGCCGCAGAGTCCCGCTCCTGGAGCACAACCGCTTCCGTCCTCACCAACGCGCCGGAGGGTTTGGTATTGACCTACCTTTTCGACAATCAGCCTGAAGCTGAATCCGCCAGGACGATGGAGCGATTTCGCGGCACGACGGTTCTGGTTAGTGATGCTCCCGACCGGCTGGAAGGCCACTATTACACCGGTCGCGGGAGAGAAACCCATGGGTCTATCAAGCTCCGCCGGCGGCTCCGCGATTGATAACCCTACGCGGTAAGCTGCCGCGACCTGCTTCAGGTCGCCCGCGTCGATGAAGGGCAGCCAGGCAAGGTGCCCAGCGTTCCTTGGCGAGTGAACGCCATGGAGTTAGCGTAGCAGTCAAAAACCACCGGCGTCAGGGGTCAATTGTCAGTGGCACTCCCAGCCAGACAGCGCTGTCGGTGTGAGTGGCAAGGTCTCAATACCAACGGCTAATCTAGGGCCTTCTCTGTCCGATGCTGCCGCCCGCTAGTGGAGGGCTCCATTCAATGCAAGGGGCCGATATTGAGGGATTTCCGCCTTTACGCTATGCTCGTTTCAAGCAAATTACCCGAGGAAGGGTAAGGCAACCGGGTTGTCGAACGCAGCCCGGATTTGAGGTGCTTCCCGCGCTCAAGAGGGACAATACGAAATGCCGATACAAAGCCACATACTGGACAACCAGGCAGCCACCGTAGGCGACTATCTGCGGAGTAACTTGCGAGGCGCCGATGCCTTCGACTTGGCTTCGGCTTACTTCACCATCTACGGTTACGAACTGCTGGCGGAAGAACTGGACCGGGTTGGCAGCGTCCGGTTTCTCTTCGGCGACCCAACGTCAGTGGAGGATCTCGACCCTGGAGAGGACGAACCCAAGTCTTTTGAGGTCACGGAGCGGGGGCTGGAACCCAACCACACCCTGCAGCAGAAGGCCCTGGCCAAGCAGTGCGCCCAATGGGTGAGTAAGGACAGTGTAGCCGTGCGCTCGGTCAGCCGGGCCAACTTCCTGCACGGGAAGATGTACCTCACCACCTCGCCCGGCAGCGCGTCGGGAGTGGTCGGCAGTTCCAACTTCACGAAACGCGGTCTCGGAGGTAGCAACCGGCCCAACCTGGAAATCAACCTCGCCACCGACGATGCGGACACCCTCGCCGAATTACAGGACTGGTTTGACCGGCTATGGAGCAACGACCGGCTCACTAAGGACGTGAAGCAGGAAGTTCTGGACAGCTTGGAGCGAATCGGCGGCGATTACGCTCCTGAAGCGGTCTATTACAAGACGCTGTACGAGCTGTTCCGGAAGGACATTGAGGCCCGGCTGGCCGGGGATGACGCCGCGGCTGCCACCGGCTTCACGGGTAGCCGGATTTGGAATGCGCTTTACGAGTTCCAGAAGGATGGGGCGAAAAGCGCCATCGCCAAGCTGATGGCCCACAACGGTTGCATCCTGGCCGACAGCGTGGGCCTGGGCAAGACCTACACCGCTCTGGCCGTCATCAAGTATTTCGAACTGCGCAACCAGCACGTACTGGTGCTGTGCCCGCGCAAGCTGTTTGAAAACTGGTCTCTCTATCCGGCCATCTACGGGCACCGGCAGAATCCTTTCCGTGAGGACCGCTTCGGCTTCACCGTGCTGGCCCACACCGACCTGTCCCGAACCTCTGGATCGTCAGGAGGGGTCAACCTCGCTAACTTCCACTGGGAAAACTACGACCTGGTGGTGATTGACGAGTCGCACAACTTCCGCAACGACGGTGGGCAGCGTTACCAGCGTTTGCTGGAACAAGTCCTCAAAGCCGGCGCCAAGACGAAGGTACTGATGCTGTCGGCGACGCCGGTGAACACTTCCCTGATCGACCTGCGAAACCAGGTTTACCTGATGACCGAAGGGCGCGAGGACGCCTTTCAGCAAAGCTTGGGCGTGGGTAGCATCCGCGCGATGATGGCGACCGCCCAGCGCCAGTTCAAATCGTGGGAGACCGAGCAAGCCCGACGAAATCGCCGCGACAAGGCGCAACTGCTGGAAAATTTGGGCGCCGACTTTCTGCGGCTGTTGGGCGGGGTTTCCATCTCCCGCTCCCGCCGCCAGATCGAACGCTTCTACGCGGACGAGATGGAGCGCGTCGGGCAGTTTCCCACACACGAAAAGCCCGACAACCGTTACCCGCAGACGGACTTGAAGGACGAACTTTCCTACCAGGAATTGGCGGACCGCATCGGCCAATTCACGTTGTCGGTGTACCAGCCCAGTGAGTACGTCACCGACCCGGCGCGGCTGCAAGAACTGGCGGAGACCCGACAGCGCCTGAACTTCAACCAGCAGGACAGTGAGCGGTTCCTTATTGGGATGATGCGCACTAACTTCCTAAAGCGCTTGGAGAGTTCCGCTTACTCCCTGACGTTGACGCTGGATCGCACCGTGGGCAAGATTGACGACCTGCTTGGCAAGATTGAACGCTACCAAATGGACCTCCACTCACACGATGCCCTAGCCGATCGCGACGTTCTGCCCGATGAAGACGACGAGGACGAAGAGTTCTTCGTCGGTGGCAGCCGCCGGCCTTACCGCCTCTCGGAGCTGGACCTGTCGCGCTGGCAAACCGACTTGCAACGGGACAAGGCTACCCTAGAGGCGGTGCGCAAACAAGTCGCCGCCATCACGCCGGACCGGGACGGCAAGCTGCACGAAATCACGGAGGCCATCCGCAACCGAGTCAAAAGTCCCACGGCCAACCGGGATGGCAACCCCAACCGCAAGCTCTTGGTGTTCACCACGTTCAAGGACACGGCCCAGTACCTGTACGATAACCTGACTAGCCTTGCCGCTGAACGCGGCCTCAATATGGCTATGGTGTCGGGCGACGAAACCCGCGCCACCGTCGGTGCCAACGACTTTAACGCCATCCTCACCAACTTCGCTCCTGTCGCTCGTAACCGTCGAGATACTTCCGGCGATGCCGACATTGACCTGCTGATTGCTACCGACTGCATCTCGGAGGGCCAGAACCTCCAGGACTGCGACACCGTGCTCAACTACGACATCCACTGGAACCCGGTGCGGCTTATCCAGCGGTTCGGACGCATTGACCGCATCGGCAGCCGAAGCCAATCTGTGCGGATGCTCAACTACTGGCCCACATCGGACATGGACGTGTACCTGAAACTGGAGAGCCGGGTGCAGGCGCGGATGGCTCTGGCGGACATCGCCGCCAGCGGCGACGAAGACCCCTTCACCGAGGCGGACGCCCAGCTGGAATTGAACTTCCGCGACGAACAACTACTCAAACTCCGGGACGAAGTGCTGACCATCGACGACCTGGACGACGGGCCCGTGATGAGCGATTTCACTCTGGACCACTTCCTGACCCAGCTGCTGCGCTATCTGGAAGCTAACAAGGATGCGCTGGAGAATATGCCTCACGGGGTATACGCGATTGCGCCGTCCGAACCCGACGCCCAACCCGGCGTGATTTTCTTCTTGCGCCAGCGCAACGCCGCCAGCGCCGGGCCGCGCCAACGTACCGCCAGCCCGGTGCACCCCTTTTACTTCTGCTACATTCAGGATAACAGCAACATTCGGTTCGGATGCGGCAACGCTCGGCAGACCCTGGCCGTCTTTGAGGCAGCGGCGGTCGGGGAGACCGCGCCCATCATCGAGCTTTGCGACCGCTTTGACCGGGAAACCCAGCAGGGCCGGGATATGTCGCTATACAACAAGCTGCTCAACGACGTCATCGCCCACATTCGCCAGACACACAACCGGGAACAAACAGCAGGCCTGGGGCTATCCGGCGATGCTGACTTCAAACTGCCTCGGGTGCCGGAATCTCCGCGCGGCGCCACCGACTTTGAGCTGGTAACTTGGCTCGTCATCAAGGAAACGCTATGACACAGCAGAACACAAACGGCGCCATCCGATCTGCCCTACGCCAAATGGCCGCGGGGGACCTGACCGAGGCATCGACTCAGTTGCTGGCCACCCTCGGCTACCGCAGCGACCGTCTCCTGGACGGACAGACCGGGAACGTCGGGCACTTCATTAGCGACTTCAACGCGAACAACACCGATACGCGTTCTGAGCAGGATTTCCACGACAGTACCAAAGAAGTACGCATATTGTTCCAGTTCACCGACACGGAAATCGCTGCGACGGGGCAGCGGATGATGTTTGATGCCGAGGGTTTCAGTGCCGGCAACTCTCGCAGCTTCCTCTTCGCTGCCGTGGAACTCAACGGTGACACTTACCCTCGCGGCCGGTACGTCTCCTTCACTCGCGAAATTAACAAGCGGTTCCATCGTATGCCTGCCGCAGTCGTCTTCCGCACCGCTGATGGGCGAGTTACTCTCGCCTTTGTTAACCGCCGCCCCAGCAAGATGCGAGATGATCGCCAGGTGCTGGGTAGTGTGTCGGTCATCCGCGAGATCGACACCGCCAACCCGCATCGTGCCCACCTGGACATTCTGGCCGAGCTCTCCCTGTCGGAACGCTTGAAGTGGATGGACGACCACGGCCAAACCCCGAACTTCGACGGTCTACTCGAAGCTTGGCTGGATGCGCTGGACACTGAGGAACTGAACCGACGCTTCTACCGCGAACTCAAGGACTGGTTCGACCGAGCTGTCAAGGAAGCTCAATTCCCCGCTACTGGTACTAGGCTTTTGAAGCCCGAAGAGCACGTCATCCGTCTTATTACCCGGATGCTCTTCGTATGGTTTGTGAAGGAAAAGGATCTGGTAGCTGAAGACCTGTTCATGGAGAACCGGATTGCTTCGTTACTCGAAAATTACGACCGCGCTGAGGACGACTCATACTACCGCGCCGTTCTGCAAAACCTGTTTTTCGCCACCCTGAACACGGAGATTGGCCGGCGAAGTTTCAGCAGCCAGACCAACACCACTTACCGCGACTTCTCCCGCTACCGGTACGCCAGTGAGATCGCCGACCCTGACGCTCTGCTCTCCCTGTTTGGCAAGACTCCCTTCATCAATGGCGGCCTGTTTGACTGCCTCGACAGCGAGGAGGCCCCGCGTGACGGCGGCTATCGCATTGACTACTTCAGCGACAACGTGCTTCGCAAGGGAACAGAAGAATACGGCAAACTTTCCATCCCTAACCGCCTGTTCTTTGATAGCGGCGGGCTGATTACCTTGTTCAACCATTACAAGTTTACAATTGAGGAAAATACCCCGGCTGAGCAGGAAGTGGCCTTGGACCCGGAGTTGTTGGGCAAGGTCTTCGAGAACCTGCTCGCAGCCTACAACCCGGAGACCCGAGAGAGCGCCCGCAAGCAGACCGGCTCCTACTATACGCCCAGGGCCGTCGTGGACTACATGGTGGACGAGGCCCTAGTCGCCTCCATTGTCCAGAAGATTTCCCTCGATGATGGCGATAGTCAGTGGTGGGAAGAGCGCCTCCACTATCTTCTAGACTACAACGATGCTGGCGACCTGTTCCTCCCCGAAGAGGCTGGCCGGGTCATCCGAGCCATTGCCGAGCTCAAAGTGCTCGATCCAGCCGTAGGATCGGGCGCTTTCCCCATGAGCGTCCTACACAAACTCACGCTGGCCTTGCGGCGGCTGGACCCGGACAACGTGCTCTGGCGTTCCCTGCAAGAGGAAATCCACGGTGGTCAGGCTTCCGACGCCTTTCGCAAGCAGGACGAGGAAGAGCAACGCGCCCGTATCCTGGAAGACATCAACGCCAACTTTGAACGCTACAAGGGATCCGACTACGGGCGGAAGCTATACCTCATCCAAAACAGTATCTACGGCGTGGACATTCAGCCTGTGGCTACCCAGATTGCCAAACTTCGTTTCTTCATCTCCCTTGCCATTGAGCAGCAGCCAGACTTTTCCGCCGACAACTACGGCGTCCAACCGCTGCCGAATCTGGAGACGCGCTTTGTCGCCGCCAACTCCCTGCTTGGTTTGGACAAAAAAGCACTTCAAATCCCGTTGGGGGGCCAGAACCGTGTGACCGAACTAAACGACCAGTTACGGGAAAACCGAGAACGTCACTTTCACGCGGGCGTCCGGCGAGAAAAACTCCGTCTGCGAGCCGAGGATCGACGCCTCCGGGCGGACCTCGCTAAGGAGTTGGAAAAGGCAGGGATGTCTAAATCCGACTCAGGCAAGATTGCGTCGTGGGACCCTTATGACCAGAACGCCCACGCGGAGTGGTTCGACGCAGGCTACATGTTCGACATAAACGACGGGTTTGATGTAGTGATTGGAAACCCGCCCTATGTGGTGGTCAAGGACCAGCAGTTGCGGGAACTGTACAAAGAAGGTGTGTATGGAAGGATGAATACCTACGGGTTGTTCATCCAACGCGGCCTGCAACTGACTAGCGAAGAGGGGCATCTTACTTTCATCAACCCTAGAACTCTGCTGACCGACAGGTACTTTACCAATCTGCGAAAGGTCATCAGGCAAACGTCCCAACTAAAGGGCGTGGTTCTGATCTCAGACAGGCACAACACCTTCGAGAGTGTGCTTCAGGAATGTATCATCCTGCATCTGGTCAGAAAAGCGAATTCATCCAAAGCATACAAGGTCGGCACACGCAGCATATCCAGGCCCGGTGACCTCACTGACCCTCAAAGCCTGTCGTTAATCTCCAGCGAACGAGTGCTGTTGGGCGACGAATACGACGGGGCTCTTTACATCGGGAGTTCCGAATTCGACTATCAGGTTTTTGAGAAAATGAACGCCATCGGCGTGAAACTGGCCGCCTGGGACCTGAAGGCCGAAACGGGCAAGATACAGTTCGACAAGTACCAGGATTACGTCCAGACCAACAACGCCAACGGTGCCTGCCGCTTGATTTGGGCCGAAAACGTACAACGTTATGCCCTAGCGCCGACTGTCAGGCGGGCCGGAAGGGAGTGGCTGAAAGAGTCCATGACCGGAGTTATTTCTCCCAGCATCACCGGGTCAGGGATCGTTACCCAACGCACCACCGCCAATGAACAGCCTCGGAGGATTATAGCTACCCTGCTGACACCGAAATCGGTGGGCAGCAACCAAGTTTATTCAGAAAACGGCACGAACTTTATCCCGCTAGGAACCGACAACCACCAGGCTGCCTTCCTTGTTGCTGCGCTCAACTCTAGCCTGGTCGAATTTCTCTTTCGGCGGCTGAACAGCAATGTGCACGTATCTGCCGGGGAACTTAACGCACTGCCCTTCCCACCGTTGCCCGACGACAAGACTCTGGCGGAAATCCACTCGTTGGTAACCGACCTGCTGAACTGGAACGGTGTCGAATGCACGCTGGGTAATTTCGACCGGGCCTTGGAGCACGAACATCGCCTGGACCTGCTCATAGGGTCCCTATACGGATTCTCCGAAGACGAGGTGGCTCAGATACAGGCAACAATGCCGTCGCACAAATTTGTATATGACCCGGTGCCCGAAGAAGAGGACGCCGCGTTTCTCCGGGCAATGCTGGAGGTCAGTATTGACGGTCCCGACGACTTTGTCAGCGAAGCGGACGTGATGTCAACGCTGCGAAGTGCACGGGACTCGCATGGAAATTAGGTATCACAATCAGTTCAACCGCGACTTGCGACGGCTGAGGAACCCTTCCCTGGCTGCCCAGATAGAACAAATCATTGAAGAGTTGAAAGCGGCGTCCACCATCAGGGATGTGCACGGCGTGAGCAGAATGACCAACTCTGGGGAGCACTACCGGATACGCATCAGAGAATACCGCCTGGGCATCACTATGGACGGGGAGACCGCCGTGCTGCGCCGGTTTTTGCCCCGGGGTGTCAATGGCGGAGGCATGTTGGGCCACTGGGGCGGAGTAAAACTGTACCACCTAGTGTGTTCATGTCCACCGAAAAAGTCCGAGCTAAGTGGCCAGCATAAATATCAGCACCAATTGTTGAGGGAAATGCCCTGCTTACGGGTGGGTCAGAGAGGACAGGCAGGAAGGTCTTGATGCGACCTATTCTTCGTGAGGCTCTTCTCGAGTTTGGGAGACAACCCCCTCTCTGCTACGCTTGAGCCGGTAGCTGTCGCCGTTCATCTCCAGGATGTGGACGTGGTGGGTCAGGCGGTCCAGCAGGGCTCCGGTGAGCCTCTCCGACCCGAAGACCTCGGTCCACTCGTCGAAGGGCAGGTTGGTGGTCACCAGGATTGAGCCCCGCTCGTAGCGCTGGCTGAAGACCTCGAAGAGGAGTTCCGCCCCGGTGGGGGACAGGGGCACGAAGCCCAGTTCGTCGATGATCAGCAGGCTGAGGCGGGAAAGTTGTCTCTGGAGGTTGAGCAGCCGCCTTTCATCCCTGGCCTCCATCAACTCGTGGACCAGGGCGGCGGCGGTGGTGAATCCAACGGACATCCCCCTCTGGCAGGCAGCCAGTCCCAGGCCCAGTCCCAGGGCGACGTGGGTCTGGCCGGTGCCGCTGTTGCCGACGGCGATGATATTCTCCCGGCGCTGTAAGTATTCACAGCGGGCCAGTTCCATCACCAGGGACTTGTTCACCGACGGGATGGCCGTAAAGTCGAAGGTGTCCAGGCTTTTGACGGCAGGGAAGCGGGCGACCCGGATCCGCCGCTCCACCATGCGCTGATGGCGGTCGATGAGTTCCAGTTCGGCGAGCCTGCGCAGGTACCCTGGGTGGTCCACTCCCTCGGCGGCGCACTGGGCCGCCATCTTCCCGTATTCCCGGAGGAAACTGGGTAGCTTCAGTTCCTTCAGGTGATGTTCCAGCAGCAGCGTGGACCGGCTGTTCATGCCGCTCTCCCTGCGAGGAGAGTCATATAGTCTCGTGTAGACGTGGTGCTGACCCGCACCTGGGGCAGGTAGGGATAGAGCTCCAGGTCGAGGCGGGGCGGCCGTCCCTCCAGCCGGCACAGCACCAGATGCTTCACCGCGTCGAAGCTCAAAGCCCCCAACCGGAGGGCATCCCGAACCGCGGCGTGGACTTCCCCAGGCGAAAAATGCTCGAATAGCCGCAGCACCTGGACGAACTCCCGCTTGCCCCTTCGTCCCATCCGGGACTCCAGCAGGCGCCGCAGCGTGGCAAACTCCTCGGGAAGGTCCCAACCCTGCAGGGGAGCGGCTTGGTCCAGGGCCGTCGTCTTCTGCTCCAGCAGGGGCAGGTAGTGGACGGGGTCGTAGACGAAGTCGTCTCTCTCGTAGGAGCGGTGATGGCGGGCGATGACCTCGGACCCCCAACTGATGACCACCCGGTCCACGTAGCCTTTTACCAGAACGTCCCGGTGCCCGTAGGCCACCGGAACCGAGTAGTCGTTGGTCCGGTACCTCACCAGCGAAAGCGAACTCACCCGGCCCGCCTGCTTCTCACAGGCGTCGTAAGCCACCGCCGGCAGGGGCAGAAGGACCTCCAGGTCCCGTTCCATCCGTTGACCTATGCTCTCTGAGTGACCCCTCAGCCTGGCATCCATCCGCTCCAGGCAGCGCCGCTCCAGGTGGGAGTTCAGCGCCTCAAAGCTCTCGAAGGACGGCACCGGCACCAGAAAGTTGCGCCGCATATAGCCGACCATCCCCTCGACCTTCCCCTTGTCGTTGCCCTTGCCGGGACGCCCGAACCGGTCATCGAACAGGTAGTGGGACTGGAGTTCCGTGAAGGCCCGGGTGCGTTTCCTACGCCCGTCTCCCAGGATCCTGGCCACCGCCAGCCTGGTGTTGTCGTACAGGATGCTCCGGGGCACTCCGCCCAGGAAGGCAAATGCCGACACGTGGCCGTCCAGGAAGGCCTCGGTGGTCTCCGCCGGGTAGGCCTTGACGAAGCATCCGTCGCTTTGGGGCAGGTCCAGGACGAAGCAGTGGGCTTTCTGTTCCACCCCGCCGATGATCACCAGTGCCTCGCCAAAGTCGCACTGGGCGTGTCCCGGCGGATGGGACAGGGGCACGAACATCTCCTGCGACCGGCGGCGGTGCTCCCTCACCTAGTCCTTGACTATGGTGTACTGGCCGCCGAACCCATGCTCGTCCCTGAGCCGCTGGAAGATCCGCTGGGCGGTGTGGCGCTGCTTCCTGGGACGCCTGAGGTCGTCTGCCAGGATTTGGTCGATGACGCCGATGAAGGGCTCCAGCTTGGGACGCCGGGGCGGGGTCTGTCGCCGGTAGCCCGGCGGCGCCGAGTAGGCCACAATCTTGCGTAAGGTGTCCCGGTGCAGGCCGAACACCCGGGAGACCTCCCGTATGCTCATCCCATCCACCATCACCGCCCGTCGGACCCGTAGATACACGTCCACCCGGTACATCCATCCCACCGCCCATAAGCACGACTTCGAACCTATGGATGGCAGAGGACGGTACATTTTTCAACCGCCACAATGTCAGGCGGTCGATCCGTCCCGGTGGTCCACTTTACCTCCGCCTTTTACACTGCTGCGGGGACTGGAGAAAGTGGACCGGGAGTGGCTGCTGATCTGCGCCGGGCACAACCTGCTGAAGCTGTTCCGGTTCGGAGCCGGTCCGACCACCAAAGCACGGGGCAACGGCCCAGCTGGGAGGGTCAAGGAACCGCCCCGGACCTCAAGCGGTGAGATTTTCCGGAGATTGTCAGCCCCGCTGCTTATGGCGCTGGCGACAATGGCCATCGCCAGTCAATACCGGCTGCTCCACAGAACCATTTAGGCAATCCTCAGACAGGCTGCTAGTCTCTACTTCACTCGGGGTGCCAGTTCTTCCTGAATCGATGCCCTCCGCCCTGTCCCTAGTATTACAACGACGAGTTGTATAATAAAGGATTCTTGGGATAACGGGGGCTTTGGGACGGGGAGGCGGGGTGATGGATGTGGTAGCCTTTGAGCGGGTTCACGAGTCTTTCCGCGAGTTTCATGCCTTCTTCGTGTTGGCCTTCGGACGCAAGCAGTGGCGGGAACACAGCAAGAACTATCTCCAGGCCCTGCTAGTCCAGTCCGAAGAGCGTCGCAACGCCGAGAATCTCTCCGAGACCGTTCCGGCTTCGGCCCGGGCCATGCAGCGTTTTCTCACCGAGGCTCGCTGGGACGATGAGGCGGTCATAGGACGCCTCCAAGAATACTTGGGTCCCAGGTTGGCGCACTCTCAGGCGGTGTGGGTGTTCGACGGCAGCGATTTTCCCAAGCAGGGCGTGAAATCGGTGGGTGTGGCCCGCCAATACTGCGGAGCTTTGGGGAAGATCGCCAACTGCCAAGCCGGGGTGTTTCTGGCGCATGTGGGGCCGCGGGGTCGCGCGCTGGCGGACAAGCGCCTGTATCTGCCCGAGGAATGGACTTCGGACGCGGAACGCTGCGCGGCGGCGGGAGTGCCGGCAGACCGCCGTGAGTATCGAACCAAGACGGAGTTGGCCTTGGAGATGCTGACGCAGGCCCAGGCGCGGGGCCATCTCAGCGCCCGGTGGGTTGCCGGGGATTCCGCCTTCGGCATGTCTCCGTCTTTCCGAGACTGTCTGGCGGCAGCAGGAATGTGGTACGTGCTGGACGTGAGGCCGAACATGACGGTCTGGCCGCTGGAGCCTGTCTGGAGCGACCCGGCCTATCAAGGATTTGGCCGCCCCCGCAAGCCCAAACTGCTGGGGGAGCAGCGGCTGACCGTCGAAGGGCGCAGCTTGTCGCTGCCTGAGGAGGCTTGGCGGGAGGTGACGGTGGCGGAGGGAACGCAGGGGCCGAGGACCTACATGTTCAGCGCCCAGCGGGTACGGGTAACGCGGAAGCGAAAGCCCGGCGAGGTGATCTGGGCGGTCTACCGCCGGAACCTGGACGGGAGCGAGTCCCGCCACTACCTGTCCAACGCTCCGGAGGACACGCCCTTGGAGACGCTGGCTTACGTGGGCGGGTCGCGGTGGCGCATTGAAACTGAATTCGAGACCGAAAAGAGCGACGTGGGAATGGACGAGTATGAAACGCGCACTTGGGCTGGCTGGAATCACCACATCGCTCTGTGCTTGCTGGGTGGGGCTTTCCTGCTGAGTTTGCAGCAGGAATGGGGGGGAAAAGATGCCCCGGATCACCCGGCCTCAGGTGTACCGGGTAGTGCGTGAGATGCTGCCCCGGGTACGGTTCGGACCCCGGGAACTGCTGGAATGGCTGGAGAACACCCAAGAGCGCAACGAACGAGCCAAGCGCTCACACGAAAAGCGCCGTGCCGCCGGTCGGGCACTGGCAGGCATTCCTCCCTAACTCGTCGTTGTAATACTAGGGAAGCTGGCCGGAAAGCCGTGTTCGGGGAGATGTATTTGGGCAGTGAGGCGGACGCAAGCAAGGCCAGGGTCATGACCTGACCGAGCCGCGCAGGCATGAAGTCAAAGGCGGAACGGATGGCCTTTGTGCGCAGGGTGCTGCCGATGCTGGAACCGCCGCCGATGTAGGCTGGCGCACCGGCCTTGACGGCGACCAGAGTCAGGTTGGCCACCGTGGCCGCCAGGTACAACTGGAATTTCGTCTTGGCGCGCCCGAAGTAGCGGGACTGGCGGATTCCCAGCTGGACCAGCCGGGCCAGCCGGTGCTCCACCACCACCCGGCGTTGCCGGTACTCGCCAAAGGCTTCACTCTGCTGCAGGGCCCGGGCCTGCTGCAATAAAGCCTCCTGCGGGTGCAGTTGCACCGTCCGTCCTGTGCCCGGCGCCGCGGCGACGCACTGGGTCCGCAGCGGGCACACCCCGCAGACCGTTCCATCGAACTGGAAGGCCTTCAGTTGGTGAGTCCGGCCCGTTGCTGCGGTGCGAGTACCCAAGGGCCGGATTCTCCGGGTAATCTTCCCCGCCGGACAGGTGCAGGTGCCTGCCTCCAGGTCGATATGGAAGTCCTCTTTCGGAAAGTGTTTCCGGTCGGGGCGGCCCGGCACCCGGGCAATCAGGATGCGTCCCGCATCGGCGAAGTCCTGCCTGGTATCGCCGTCTCCGTAGGCGGCATCGCCCATGGCCTCCTCCACCGGCACGCCGGTGTTGCTCTCGCTCTGCTCCACCAGTTCCAGCGCCCCCAGATTGTCCGGAGCGTTGCCGGCCAGTACCTCCACGGCGGTGATCAGCTCGGTGCCGGTGTCCACCACAATCGCCGCCTTGTGTCCGTCGAACCGTTTACTGCTGCTCTTGTGCCCATGGCGCATCTCAGTGTCGTGCACCGACATCATCCGGTCCCGGCTCACCCCGTCCTTGAGGCTCACTCCGTCATCGGTCCGCTCCACGTCCTGGAGCAGCAACTGCCCCAGCAGTTCCGCCGCCGCAACTATCTGCTGCCGCTGGGTGCTGTCCTCCGCCAATTGCCCCTGCGCCTGCCGCGACAATTCCAGCAGCCGGTCCGCCTCTCCCACAATCCCGGCCAGCAGCGCCGTGCGCGCCCGCTTGTCCGACCAGTCGATGGCCGCCTCGCCCTTGATGCTGGAGGCCAGGTACCGCCCATATCCCTGGGCCTTGGCCCATTTCCCGACGCTGATTCCCTCAACCTGCGACAGCGCCCGCAGCAGCTTGACCATCCCGTCGGCCAACAGGTTGTATGTGTCCCTCACCGCGCCCCGGCCCAGGATGTTGGTCGTGTCCAGCGCCATCTTCATGCTCCGCCTTTTCAGGTAGCCCGACTCCCGGGCCAGCCGCAGGCTGGACTCGAACACCTCCCGCACCTTGTCGTGCAGTATCAGCTGGGCGCGGAACACCTGCAGCGTGCTCTTGGCGAAGGGCCTATCCTCCACCTCAATCCCCAACGCCACCTTCCAGCGGATGTCGAAGTCCGCTCTGGCCTTGGCCTCGGCGTCGCTGACCTTGTCATGGGCCTGCAACAGCAGGGCAGTGGCCAGCAGGCTGGGCGGCACGCTGTCCCTGCCGTTGTCCAAGCAGTAGAACGCCGCGAAATCGGCTCCCGGAACAACCGGCCCCGCAGTGATGCCAGCAGACCGTAGAAGGTGTCCTTGCCCACATGGTCCAGATACAGCCGGTCCGCTTCCCACAGACCCCTCTGGTCCGATCGCTCTCCCAGCATTCTCAGCCCCCGCTACGCTTGTTGATCCCAAGTATAGCCCCTGCCCGGCCACCGCCACTTTCCGGCCAGATTTCTAGTATTACAACGACGAGTTGTATAATAAAGGATTCTTGGGATAACGGGGGCTTTGGGACGGGGAGGCGGGGTGATGGATGTGGTAGCCTTTGAGCGGGTTCACGAGTCTTTCCGCGAGTTTCATGCCTTCTTCGTGTTGGCCTTCGGACGCAAGCAGTGGCGGGAACACAGCAAGAACTATCTCCAGGCCCTGCTAGTCCAGTCCGAAGAGCGTCGCAACGCCGAGAATCTCTCCGAGACCGTTCCGGCTTCGGCCCGGGCCATGCAGCGTTTTCTCACCGAGGCTCGCTGGGACGATGAGGCGGTCATAGGACGCCTCCAAGAATACTTGGGTCCCAGGTTGGCGCACTCTCAGGCGGTGTGGGTGTTCGACGGCAGCGATTTTCCCAAGCAGGGCGTGAAATCGGTGGGTGTGGCCCGCCAATACTGCGGAGCTTTGGGGAAGATCGCCAACTGCCAAGCCGGGGTGTTTCTGGCGCATGTGGGGCCGCGGGGTCGCGCGCTGGCGGACAAGCGCCTGTATCTGCCCGAGGAATGGACTTCGGACGCGGAACGCTGCGCGGCGGCGGGAGTGCCGGCAGACCGCCGTGAGTATCGAACCAAGACGGAGTTGGCCTTGGAGATGCTGACGCAGGCCCAGGCGCGGGGCCATCTCAGCGCCCGGTGGGTTGCCGGGGATTCCGCCTTCGGCATGTCTCCGTCTTTCCGAGACTGTCTGGCGGCAGCAGGAATGTGGTACGTGCTGGACGTGAGGCCGAACATGACGGTCTGGCCGCTGGAGCCTGTCTGGAGCGACCCGGCCTATCAAGGATTTGGCCGCCCCCGCAAGCCCAAACTGCTGGGGGAGCAGCGGCTGACCGTCGAAGGGCGCAGCTTGTCGCTGCCTGAGGAGGCTTGGCGGGAGGTGACGGTGGCGGAGGGAACGCAGGGGCCGAGGACCTACATGTTCAGCGCCCAGCGGGTACGGGTAACGCGGAAGCGAAAGCCCGGCGAGGTGATCTGGGCGGTCTACCGCCGGAACCTGGACGGGAGCGAGTCCCGCCACTACCTGTCCAACGCTCCGGAGGACACGCCCTTGGAGACGCTGGCTTACGTGGGCGGGTCGCGGTGGCGCATTGAAACTGAATTCGAGACCGAAAAGAGCGACGTGGGAATGGACGAGTATGAAACGCGCACTTGGGCTGGCTGGAATCACCACATCGCTCTGTGCTTGCTGGGTGGGGCTTTCCTGCTGAGTTTGCAGCAGGAATGGGGGGGAAAAGATGCCCCGGATCACCCGGCCTCAGGTGTACCGGGTAGTGCGTGAGATGCTGCCCCGGGTACGGTTCGGACCCCGGGAACTGCTGGAATGGCTGGAGAACACCCAAGAGCGCAACGAACGAGCCAAGCGCTCACACGAAAAGCGCCGTGCCGCCGGTCGGGCACTGGCAGGCATTCCTCCCTAACTCGTCGTTGTAATACTAGGTGGAATGTCCGGACCTTGTGGCTCGTTATCGAAGGGGCGATCCGGTCTATCCAGCATCTCTAGGGATACTCTGAACAAGACCGGCCAGAGCCGGGTTGTGTTTACCGGGGCGGTTTTGCTGAAATATTTCAGCCCTCTGGGAGCACCGAGGTAATACTCGGCCCTCCAATTGTGCCCCTATCAGGGCCGTTGCGGGCTTTGACCGGCCCTGCCGGCCGCTACCGCCGGATTTGGGCCCACTTCGCCCATGTCAGCCAGTCAGTTGGCCCTCCGCCGTCAGCAGGTTGCCCAAGCCAAAAAGCAGCGCCAGACGCTCTGTGTTCTTCGCCAGTCCCCGGTAGCGCACCTTGGCGTAGCCAAACACCCGCTTCACTTTCAGGAGCGGGTGCTCCACCTTGGCCCTCACCGACGCCTTGCTCCTCTCCGTCAACGCCTCCGCACTCTCAGGGTCGAGTTTCCGGCGTTTCCCCGGACGCATCGCCACCTGCCCTTCCACCCCACGCCACAAGTTCTCATCCCGCTTGTGGACTCCCTGATACCCAGCATCGCACCACACCTGTGTTTCACCGCCGTGCAGCAACCCGTGCGCCTCGGTCACGTCATGGACGTTGGCCGCCGTAGTGCTCAGGCTGTGCACCACTCCGGTCTCGGAATCCACTCCGATGTGCGCCTTCATCCCGAAATGCCACTGGTTCCCCTTTTTCGTCTGATGCATCTCCGGGTCCCGCTCCCCGGCCCGGTTCTTGGTAGACGACGGAGCCTCGATGATGCTGGCGTCCACAATGGTTCCCTCCCTCAGCCGCAGTCCCTGCGACTCCAGGTGGGCGTTGGTCTCATCAAGCAGCCCTTTGCCTAGTTCGTGGCACTCTAGGAGGTGGCGGAAGTTCAGGATGGTGGTCTCGTCCGGCAGGGCTTCCGTCAGGTTCAGGCCGACGAAACGCCTGACCGATTCGGCCTCGTAGAGCAGGTCTTCCATGCCGGGGTCGCTCAAATTGTAGAAAAGCTGCACGCAGTGAATCCACAGCATCACCGGCAGCGGGTAAGGCCGGCGCCCCTTGCCCGGCTTAGGATAGACCGGCCGGATGCGCTCCTCCAATTTCTGCCACGGAATCAGGCCGTCCATGCGCTCCAAGAACAACTCCCGGCGGGTCTTGCGCTTCTTGGCGTCGTATTCCAGGTCGGCAAAGTTGCGCTGCTCCATCGGTCCTCACCCCCTTATCACCACGGCGCCATCATCATCCGGTTCTCAACGATTCTATACTATGCCAGAATCCGCAAACTTATTCAGAATGTCCCTAGCGTGTCGGGCAGGGTTGGCCGTTCTGGTGGCTGAGGCCTAGATGGGCGCGGGGCATCGCCGAATAGTCCGGCACCGTCATCCAGTCTAGCATCAAGCTGGTCGTCTTCAGGCGCCGTGAGCCTATCGTCGGGGCTACCCTCGTCGCCGTAGCGGAGTGCATCGGAGGATTGTCCCGAGAGACTTAGCCGGGGTAGCTGGCTGCCTGCATCAACCGGTCTCGGACTGGTTCCCTCCCTCAGCAACCGCTCGAAGTCTTCTGATGCCTGTCTAGTCTCCAGTGAATCCCGCGTCGCCCTCCCCGCGTCAAGTAGTTCTTTCTCCGCCGGCGTGAGCTCATCTAGGGATTTGCCGAAGATGAACCTAGCGTCTTCGTCCGGAGTGGAGTCGTTCGAGGCCTGCTTACTGGCCAAGTCATCGCCTGAGTCTCCCCCCGACAGCAACCGCTCGAAGTCTTCCGATGCCTGTCCGCCGACTAGATCATCGCTTGGGTCTCTCCCGGGAGCGGTGGGACCGTCTCCGCCCGGAGTGAAGTCGTCCGGGGACTTACCGTCCGGGGACTTACCAAAGAAGTGTTCCGCCTCTTCTTCCCTAGTGAGGGAACGCGACGATATCCGCCTCCGTCTAAGTAGCGCATCGGCAATTGCCCTCACGTTGGTGGAGAACCGCGCTCTGTAATCGGGCATGTTCATGGTTCCGGGCATGTAGAGTTCGGTGGTCGGCAGTATGTTCTCCCCCACAGCCGTCTCGGGAAAGACGGTAGGGGCAGTGGTTCCCGGCGCCCTTCCGAGCTCCAGCTCAAATCCGCCTCCGTAGGATTTCCTCAGACCGGTGGTCTCTACTCCCGGTATTGAGTAGCTGGTAAGCGGGTCGTGATAGACAACTATGCCGGGGCTCCCGCCCGTTGCGCCGAGGGCCGACCTGTCGGCGAACTTGGGCACCGGCCCTCCAACGGACAGGAACTGGTAATCCTCAGCGGGTGGCTTTATCTGCCCCGCCCTCACGTTGCCTTCAGGGAAAGTGAAGTGGGGGACCGTACCCCCGGCGGCATAGCCCTCCACGTCAAGTGCCGCCGTGTAGGCCAAGGCAGGAGCGTCGGGGTTGGCTGTACGCAGGGCTTCGTCCAACGGACTGGCCGCGAATTGATATTTCTTCCCATGAATCATGATTTCGGTTTCGTTTGCTTGCGGAGTGTATCCTATGTGTCCGTAGGCACGCCAAACCCTACAAGCAAACGGAACCGGCGTCGGCGTTGGAATGGGGGTGGCCGTGGGTCCGGGAGTGGGCGTAGGCGCAGGGGTCGGCCACGGGGTTGCTGTTGGAGGCGGTAGCGGCATCGGCACGGGCGTCGCCGTCGGAACCGTCGGGGCCGGCGTGTCCGTCGGCACCCGCGTCAGTATCACCGAAACGCTCATCGCTACAGTCGCGCCTATGTCCGGAGTGGCGGTCGGCGCGGCCCTGACCGTGGCTGGCGGCGGCGGCTCGAAGCAGGAGACGGTGAGCAAGAGGATGGCGAGAAGGACCGGGGCGACGGCACGGGGCCTGAACATCAAGCCGGCGGCTCGCAGTGGGGGCAGGCTTTAATCGTGCGCCGGCCCAGCCTGAAGCCGCTGGCCTGGCGGCCGGGCGAGTGGGCGATTACATTTGCGACGTATCGGCCGGGGAGTACCCCGGCACCGCCCTAGAGGATTTCAAGGACGCCGAGCGGGCGATCCTGGCGGTCAAGGCTTTCTGCGTTCTCCGTTAAGGTCCTGGACGGCCCGGCAACAAAGCCCGCCGGTTGGGTGAATACCCAACCGGCGGGCTTTCTCTTTTTATCCGGGGTGCAGAGAATCCCGTCCGCGCGCAGTTATAATTTATACTATATGGAGTATAGTTGCGGATTCTCTTCAAAGTGGCATCCCACTATTGGCCATATTCCCCACTCATTTCCCACTTTCTAGATACAAATGGGAAAGGTGGGAACGGTTTGGGGAGAACTTCTTGAAAATGCCGTTCCCACTAGAAAGGCGGTCTTGCCCGGTTTTCGGACTTTGGGCAGTTCGTAGCTTCAAAACAGGCTGTATGGGGCCGAGTTGTTCAAATGGGAGGCAGACGCCCCGATGAATGTCTGGTTGGCGGGCTTGCTCGTTACAGCGGCGTGGTTCGCGGTCTGCCAGCAGGCCGAGGATAAGCACCAACAACGCCGCTCCTGCTGGGGCATTCAGGCCCGGACGCAGGCGGACTTTGAGGACGGCGCCGGGCCGGCAGCAACGGGCCGCCCTGCTCCCTTCGCCCTCGCGGGAGTGGCCAAGGCCGCCCCGCCGCCGACCGGGGCTACGCCGTGCGGGCAAACGTCGCCGACTCCGGCGTGAAGGCTGCGAAGAAGGGAAGAACTTCTACAACTGCTTTGCGATAACCCTGGTTAGGAGGCGCACCCATGACTGGCAGAACCGGCAACCGCCGGCGCCGCGGCATGACGATTCCCCTCCGGGCCGCTCCGGCCCGGTGCTGATCGCCCTGCTCCTGGCAGCCGCCCTCGCCGCCTGCGGTGGCGGCGGCGACGCCGAACCGGAAGCCACGGAGCAATCCGAACCCGCCCGCGAGACATCCCGGGCAGAAGCAACCGGAGAACCCGAACCCACCCACAGCGGACTCCTGGGCCGCGTCGGCAGCCAAGCTACTTTTGAACCGGACGCCACCGACCAGCCCGGCGGCGCCCCGGCCAAGCTGGAAGTACAGGTGGAGTTCGCCTCCGTCAGCGCCGGGGGCCTCCACACCTGCGGGGTGAAGACGGACGGCTCCGTCGCCTGCTGGGGCAAGCAAGCCGGGGGGTGACGCAAGCGGACTTTTTGAACCGTGGGGGGTGAAACCCGCTTGCCGCGGTTGCCGGTTCCGTCCGCAGATCGCGCCGGCGGACAACCGGAATCCGGCACAAACGAGGCCCTGCAGCTCCTCCCCAGTATGGCGGGAATCCGTCAAGAGGCGGTCAAGACCGCTTCGGCTGAGGCCGGAGAGCAGGGGTAGCAGGTGGGAAAGGCGTCGCTGTGGTAGTGTTCGCCGCACTCGGCGCACAAGACCATCCCCGAACACCCCCAGCAGGACGGGTACTCCGGTTGCTTCCGGTTCCCGCAGTCGGACTGCGTCGGGACGAGCGGGCGATCCTGGCGGTCAAGGCTTTCTGCGTTCTCCGTTAAGGTCCTGGACGCCCCGGCAACAAAGCCCGCCGGTCGGGATTCACCCAACCGGCGGGCTTTCTCTTTTTGTCCGGGGTGCAGAGAATCCCGTCCGCGCGCAGTTATAATTTATACTATATGGAGTATAGTTGCGGATTCCCTTCAAAGTGGGAACCCCCTTTTGCCCAAAATTCCCAGAACATTCCCACTTTCTAGACACAAATGGGAAAGGTGGGAACGGTTTGGGGAGAACTTCTTGAAAATGCCGTTCCCACTAGAAAGGCGGTCTTGCCCGGTTTTCGGACTTTGGGCAGTTCGTAGCTTCAAAACAGGCTGTATGGGGCCGAGTTGTTCAAATGGGAGGCAGACGCCCCGATGAATGTCTGGTTGGCGGGCTTGCTCGTTACAGTGGCGTGGTTCGCGGTCGCTAATGTTGGAGAAGTGAAAATGCCGGGGAAAGCCAAAGTCGGTTCAACATAAGGTTGCGGCCCGCCGAAAACCGGCTCGACCGCAAGGGCCAAAGCCGCCGCCGATTCAACGCTTTGAAAGCGGGCGCATTTTTTCCGCAGGTACGTTCACGTCTCCTACCAAGGGTTGAAATAAGTAATTTCGCAGGTGTTCTCGTCCATGTAGCCTTCGGCCCCGTAGTAAAAGAACCCGGCCCCGGCCGGCCGCAATTTCAGCCGCAAAGAGAGGAACAGTAACCGTCTGCCCATGCGGAGTTCGCCGAAAGCGGCGCTCATCACTTCGACGGATACGATGTTGGCCGGGTCCAAATATCCGCCTTCCACGATGTTGCCGTCCGCATCCTCGTAACGGTCCTGATAAAACCGGCCCACCTCCCGGAGCACGGATGTGTATGCAAGCTCCCAAAAGCCATCGGGGACCGGGGGGGCTTGGTCTACGCAATGGTGCACCCGCGCTTCGGCTTCCTCGTAGTAACCCTGTACGGTGGCAGGCATCCGAAGCGTGGTTTCGTGGGGACCGTCGAAAAGCACTTCGGTTAGGCTTCCCTCTGGATGCTGGCCACCACCCATAGGTTCCATCCCCCCGGCGCAGGCCAGCAGGCCGAGGATAAGCACCAACAACGCCGCTTTGATCATCGGGTTTGGTGTTAATCTTCTTCCCTTTCCAGGATGAGGGTTCGTATGGCCCTTCGCCAAGCATGGCTCGGCATTTCATTCTGCTTGATGAGCCATCCGGCGTAATCCCGCGTCGCCCGGACTTTGCTGGCCAAGTAGCCCTCAAGGGTTCCCTGCCGGGCCATCCTGCGGTACTCCCGGTTATCGTTGTCGCGCTCGTACTCAAGGGCGGTCTGCCGCAACGCGGCGTCGCCCGGGTCTCCCGGCACTTCCTGCGGTCCGTCCATTTTTCGTCTTAATCCCCCGGCCCGTGGCCATAGTGTGACCATCATGGTTCCAGCATGGGCCATTTATGCCTATTCCGAAGCTACGGAAGGCCAAAATCCCGAAAACCGGGCAAGACCGCTTTTCTCCTGGTAAACCCGGTTTTGAAGAACTTGAGCGGAAGGGGCTTGCCAAGCTTACCAGCTGTTCCTAGAAGGTGGTAAATGGCTGGTAAAAACGGCCCCAAAATGGCATACCATTTTGAAGGCAAATCGGCCCCTAAACCCCTAATAGAAGAAATTATAATTGCGCGCGCCCCGGTATGGCGGCGCTTCACAAATGAGAAACCGTTGCCGATTTGGGGCCGACTGCCGAGGCTGGGCCGTTCACCGGGGCCGGGCTGGTGCGGGCCGTGGCCAGCAACGCCACCGGAAGCGAGGGCGGGGCAGGTCTCCCTGGATAGCAGCGTACCCCTATCGCCACACTGGCATGAGAACGAATACTGGTCGGGTGGGGGGTTGACCCGTCTCCATACCCTGTTGTCCAGTTGCGCTCCAGGCGTGGCGAGGGTTCTTCTTCCCTTGCGGCGCATATCTTCCCCCCCCCGGTGGCTGGTACACCGGGGGGTTTTCATATTGGGAATCGTCACCTAAGCCGTTTTTAAGCGGTTGGGGTTTCTGGGCCGACGTTGGGTTGGGGACACGCCCCCAACGGAAAACGCCAGCCGTTCCAGCGGTGGGCTGGCCGTGGCGGTGATTCGGCTGCGGCAAAACCCCCAGCGGCCAGACCGAGGGGATTGGTTAGGAATTGTTTGACGATTAGACAACTAAGCCCCAATCCACCGAACGGGCGCGTGTTAGAGGCCTCCTGAAGAAACAAAAGGATGCTTCTCTGAATCTGGGATAATGGCTTTGAAACGGCAACCCGAGCCCAGAGAGGGAGCACCCAATAGATGCTACCACGCAACCACCTCGACCGCACCCAAGTCGCCTTCCCCGATCACCGCTCGGCGTACACCGCCGGCCTCTCCGACTCCGCCCCTCCCCCAACGCTTGGCTCATTCGTGAGAAAGTCGGCCCATTGTTGCATCAACTCCCGGCGTTGCTCAAACAGGTCACTCCTCATATAGCTGGCCTCAACGCTGTTGCCGACGTTGTGGCCCAGGGCGGCCTCGGCGACAGCCCAGCTTGCGCCCGACTTTTCGGCGCACCAGTCCCTGAATGAGCTTCGGAGTCCATGAGGGGTCATGGGAACCCCAAGCCGACGGAGCAGCCCCAGTAGCGTCATATCCGATAGTTGACCGCCAGACCTGGGCGCGGTGAAGACCAGCCCATCCGGGGCGGAGTATCCTCGCGCCTCTTCCAGCACCCTGACCGCCTCGGTGGACAATGGTACTCTGTGTTCCCGCGCTGTCTTCGTCCGGTCGCTGGGGATCGTCCACAAGGCGCCAGGCAAATCAAGCTCAGTCCACCTCAACCCACGGACTTCGCCAGACCGGACGGCGGTCAACGCCAGGAATCGCAGGGCCAGCTTCGTAAGCGTGTAGGCGGTGGACAGCTCCACCGAGCGCAGGACCGCCGGGATCGCGGCATAGGGCAAGGCACGGTGATGCGTGACGTCCGGCTTTGCCTTGGGCAGCACACCCAGAATGGATGGGTTGGCTGAGCACCAACCCATCACCATAGCGTAGGCGAAAACTGCGGATAGCCTCTGCCGCACCCGGCCGGCGGTCTCGCGCTTCGTGTGCCAGATGGCCTCCAGCAGCTCCATAACGTCGGCGGTGGTGATTGCGTCCACCGGACTGAAACCGATGGCTGGGAATGCGTAGGTTTCGAGGGTTGACTGCCACTGCGCGGCGTGTTTCGCGTTGCGCCAAGTTGGACGGTTGAGCTCGATGTACCTGGTTGCAACCCCGATAAAGGTGGGGACGCGGGCGGCCTCCCTGATCTCAGCACGCCGCGACACGGGGTCATGGCCTTCGGCGATCATCTTCCGGGCGTCCTGGGCAGCCTTGCGGGCCTGGGCCAAGGTGGTGCCTGGATAGCTGCCCAACCCGAGGTTTGTTGCCTTGCCCTGGAACCGGGTCCGCAGCACCCATGCACGCCGTCCGGTGTCGGTGACCCGCAAAACCAGCCCATGGCCGTCGGTGTGCTCACCTGGGGGTAGCTTCGGGATTTGCGCCGCAACCAGGGCATGAGTCTTCGTGCGTGGCATAACCAGCCTCCTGCCGACAATGTACATAAAACCGCGATGAACAGGGCAGGTTTTCGGCCATTTGACCCCGATCTGGCCGTGGTGTACAAAAGGATGTACAAACGCCTTCGTCCATAGCGATATCGAGGTGGCCAACTGTCCCACAAATATGTCCCCAAATGGCACAGATATGCCGTATATCGGGGCATTATGGGCTTGCAGATAGTGTTATTGGCGGAGAGAGTGGGATTCGAACCCACGATACAGTCACCCGTATACCGGTTTTCGAGACCGGCGCTTTCGTCCGCTCAGCCATCTCTCCGCTAGCTCGAATTAGGATGTTTCTTCTTTACATTGGGCCAATTCGGCCAATTGTTAGTCCTTTGTAAGTCCACGCCCGGTCAAAGCTTCAAATTTCTTATCTAATTGAATTGCCGCTTCCCTCGGCCAACTCGGTAGAACTTGGGTGTGACGGTCCACCGTAATTCCAATGCCCGAATGGCCGAGCTGCTGCCGATACAACCTTGAAATGCGCCCCCTCCCCTAACGGCAAGCGTGCTTGGGCCTGGCTCAGATCATGGAAGCATATTGCTTTAAGCCCAGCATGTTCGGACAACTTGGCAACGGCCACGACGCCCGAACGCAACCCCGTTGGGCTCGGACGTGTCGATGGCATGTTGCCGTTGCCTCTCACGGCCAAAGCGCCGGCGCCTTTCGGTACTCAGACCGGCGGGGCAGTTCTTTGCGCCTTCCGGCCTTTGCTAACCATTAACCAACTATTACATCCAGTTTAGCGAACCCAATGTGCGGCGGCAAGGCCGCATCTTGGTCCCGAACTTGGAGCTTTACCTGAGTCAACAACCCCCGGGTGAGGCAAATGGCTTAAAATGTTGCAATGTTCACCTACTATTTTCACGGAGGTCTGCCTTGACCGTACGACTGGTTGTTTCAATGAATGCATTACCCGGCAAGCAACAAGAGATGATAGATGCGTACACCGCTTTCTGTCGTAAAGTGCGTCAGGAACCGGGGTGCCAGCAGTTCGAGGTGTATCAGAACATCGAATCACCGGGCCAGTTTTTGCTGATGGAGAGGTGGACCGACCAAGAAGCGCTCACTGCTCATGGCGAGCGGACGATAAACCAGAGAGCCGCTATGGCCTCCCTTCGAACGGTTGTTGGTGATACGGAGCGATACACCACTTAGGCTGGACCTCAGACCCCACCCTCGCACTGCTAGCCAACATGGTATAGAGGACCGCGGTGGGGTTAGCGGGCCCCGCCGAGGGACATCAGGCGTCTAACGTTTTCGAAAACGCTTCCTTAAGAAGCCCACGATATCAGCGGGGCTTGTTGATTGTTTAAATGATCGACGTATTGGACAAATTCTCCAGCAGTAGGTGGCGATCGGGTTCGGGACCGGTAACGTAAAACATCCAGTCGGTTAAGCCGTTCCCTGCCAGCTCAATCAACCGGTTCCTAACGTCATCGGGAGTACCAAAAAGGCGAGGTGAGCGGGAGATAAGCCAGTCGTACAGCCCCAACTCTTTGGCCCTCTCAACCAGTATCTGATGCCGGTTTACCGTTTTATATACGGCGGACAAGTCATGCCTGTCTCTGGTCAAGTGTTGTAGCCGTTCCCGATATTCTTCGGGAATTCCTTTGCCCTCCATGGTGGTCATGGCGATCCAGGTCATGCTCCATCCCAGGCTCTTCTCCATGGCTTCTTCAATGCTGGGAGCGAAGACGACATAGGCATTCCACCAGATCTTCAACTCGGCCGGGTTGCGGCCGACTTCGGCGCAGCCCTCGTTGATGATGTCGCGAACGTATTGGATGTCCTCGTCTGAAAACCCCATGGTGACAATAAGGCCGTCCGCGACCTGTGCGGCCATTTTCAAGGCCTTTGGACCGGAGCAGGCAACATAGACGGGTATGTCTTTGGGCGCGGCCCAACTACTCCATTTCGGCCCGAAAACCTTGCCCCGGTAGGTTACTTTCTCCCCTCGGGTGAGGCCCTTAACTGCCAAAATATATTCCCTGAGGACTTCAACAGGGGCGGGTTTCAGCCCTACACCCCAGACGGCGCTGTCGCCCGTAGCTATCCCCATAGATATCCGGCCCGGAGCCAGCGCGTCCAGGGTAAGCAGTCCCGATGCCGCAACCGAGGGGTGCCTGGTGATTGGATTGGTCACGCACGTCATGATGCCCATGCGGGAGGTGTTCAGGGCGCACAGAGTGGTAGTGGCGTATAGCTCCGGGCCGCGGATAGGCGAGTCGGAAACGCCATACGCGTGAATGCCGGCGTCGTCGCAGGCACGCCACCAATTGATGATGTCCGGCAGGGACGCATCCGGCGTGGAATTTATACAAAAGCGAATCTCCGGGTTCGACATAGTTGCCTCTCAGTCTGTTACTATCGCTTGACGGCGTTCAGACGTGCCGTTGATATTCACCCTGGCGCAGTAGGCCGCTCCGGGGTCGTCATTTCCAAAACAGCATCCCGAGAACGAAACAATTTTGGCTCGCGCCAACGCTGTTTCCCAGAATATCGACTTGAGTAAACTCAAAGAACGAAACGGATTATAACGAAATGGGAGGCTATTGGTATGCGGGCTAAATTCGTAGACGTGAATGGAGTCCGGACCCGCTATCTCTTTGAAGGGTCCGGCGATCCATTGATACTGGTGCACGGCTCCGGCGCGTTCGCAGACAATTTCTACAAAAATATAGACGCGCTGGCTGAGAACCATTTCGTCTGCGCTCCCGACTTGTTGGGGCACGGGTTCACTAAGCCCGTTCCGTTCGAGGGGCCGGTGTACCCGTATATGGTGGACCACTTGGCCGGACTGATAGATACCCTTGGCTTCGACCGGTTCACCTTGGCCGGGTGGTCGTTGGGCGGCCTCGTGTGTAACCTGCTCTATTTCAAGATGCCCGAAAGGGTGCGGAAACTCATCCTCATTTCCAGCGGCTCCTCCTTTAACACCGAGGAAGAGCTAGCCGTGGGCCGGGACGGCAATCGAAGGAACGTTCAGGCCACCTTCGCCAACCTCTCGGTGGAAGCCATGAGAAAGCGCCACATGTCCTCGGTCCACCCGTCGTCTTCTCCTCCAGAGGAGATACTGATGTCTCACATGACCAGCTATGCGTCACCGGGAGTCAAAGAGTTTTTCGAAAAAATGGCGGAGGGCAACCAGGATACCGAGGCGATGCGCCGCTACCGGGTCTACGACCGCTTGGAGCAGATTACGGTCCCGACCCTTCTGATGGCTGGCCGAGACGACCCCCGTGCCGTGATCGCCAGCCAGGAAGCAGGAGTTAAGCGAATACCGAATGCCAGATTGGTGTCCTTCGATAGATGCGGCCACAGGCCGTTCTATGAACACACCGAGAGGTTTAACCAGGCAGTGCTGGACTTCTTGAATGAGCCAGACTAAACTAACGGCGGCCAACCTGCCGAGCCCAGACGACGCTTTTGCGCTTTGACTTGGCAATAAATACTCAGATTCGCGAACAGAGGGATGGACCAAATGCAAGTACAACAAAAGCTGGCCAAGCTGAAAGTTGGAGCCCCGAGACGTATCGCCCACGGTAACTTCTACGTTGGCAGCCTTAGCAAGTCTATGGACTTCTATAACCAGATCGCCGGATTCGAGGAGACGTTCCGGTTGAACGACCGGGGCGCAGGTTTCCTCAGCAACGGGAACACTCATCACGACTTGGGTCTGGTCGAAGTATCAGAGCGCACCCATGACCGCGGCGTCATGGCACGGCAAAAGGGAATCATGGAAATCCCGGAAGACTACGGCCAGCATCCAGGGTTAAATCATTTCGCCTTCGAAATGAACAATGAAGCCGACCTTGTGACCTCCTACGAGCGCGCGACGCAGGCCGGCGTGATAATGAATCTCGTAGAGGACCGCATCGTCACCCGCAGCTTGTACTTTGCCGACCCTGAAGGCAACGGCATCGAGCTCACGGCCGACATGCTCTCGAACTGGAGAGACTACCGCCGCCCCGGCGCCGCCATCGAACAAACCGAGTACATTCCGGGCCAGACTCCTCCCAGCACTGAGAGCTTCTATGCCGAGGACCCGGAGATACGGCGAGTTGAGGGGTCCGGGTTCCACCCGCGGCGCTTCGCCCATGCTACGTTGATTGCAGCCGACTTGGAATCTCTGCGGTGTTTTTACACTGAAGTCCTGGGTTTTGAAGAGGCAAGCGCGGTATCGGGCGACTACAGCCTGTTGCGCGGGAACTATCCGGGGTACTCCTTGGCATTGTTCTCGGCAGGCGCTGACCGGTCTCCCGGCGTACATCACGTAGCTTTCGAGCTGCCTGATGGAAGTGATTTTGAGGGTGTCGAAGGAAGACTGAACGGTCTAGGGGTTGCGATTGAAGGCCGCATGGAGCATGAGAGTAAGCGGGCCATCTTTGTGAGAGACCCTGACGGCATGCTCGTCCAGTTTTATTTCGAGGAGCCAGGCTTTTTGAGCAACTTTGGCGATCTGGACAGGAAGACTGCCTTGTACCTCTCCTAATGCAAGTTCTGATGGTCGAGTCGACCATAGAGTCCGCTAGACGTTAGCGACACAAAGGCCCCGGAAACTGGTTCCAAGGAACTGTTTCCGGGGCCTAAATGCGTTGCTAGCCATGGCTAGTCCCATTGTGGAATACCAATGGGTGAGATTACGTGGCTAGCTGAATCCTTCAGCCAACTTACGTGCCCAAGCGACGCAGCGCGATGGCCGCTCGAGTATTACGGCCGAAGGGATGCGTACCGGTCAATTGCAAGTTAAAATGGAGCGCGGCGGTCCAGAAGCCGGCAACTTTGGCTCAATGCCCAGTAGGAAGAAATGGCTCCGGCCCGAGATAATTTGAGCCAGAGTAGCGACCCACAAGAGGAGAAACCCGCTGCCATGCTGACAGAAGAAGGACTGATGCACGTTCCAGGTTTGCTCAGCCGGTGGGTCCGGCTGGGGAACGGGGCTAAGGCCCATTACGTGACAGCCGGGGAGACAGGACCCACGGTGGTCTTGTTGCACGGGGGTGCGGCGGGGTCTTCCGGAACGGCCTTGTGGAGAACTATGGCCCCGTTCTTGGGAAAGAACGGCTTTCGGGTTTACTGCCCAGACCAGCCGGGCTTCGGATTGTCGGATCCTCGGAAAGAGTATTGGCCAGTTAATGGAGTAAACAGCCACGTACAATTCGTCAAAGATTTCGCCGACGCATTGTGTCTCGACAGGTTCCATCTGTCAGGCAACTCGATGGGTTGCGCTACCGCGTCACAGTTCATCTTGGACCATCCGGAACGGGTGACCAGCTTTGTGCTGATCGCCGGCGTCATCGCCAATCTGCTTGGCGACCGGCGGGTTGTATCTCATGAGACTTTCCCTGCTTATGACGGCACCGGCGACTCCATCAGGCGCCACATCGAAAAAGTTGCCTACCGGAAAGGGCCGTTGCCGGACGGTCTCATTGAGATGCGGAGCAAGTCTGCTCATATCCAGGAGAAGTCTTTCGCCGCCCTGCAAGCTGCGAGGAAACGGATAACCGAAGACCCCAATATCGCGCAGAAAAACAGCGGCAATGGGCGGTTCGACCGATTCACTATTCCGGGGATCTACCTCCACGGCAAGCAAGACAACCTCGTTCCGGTAGAGAACGGGTCAATCCAAGAGGATGCACTTCCTAACATCCAATTTTTCTACCCCAACGAAGCTAGTCACTTGGGCCACATAGACCAGCCCGAAATGTTCAACCAAGTGTTCTTGGAGTTCTTCCGCGACGGACAGGTGAGCCGAAGCACGGCGGAATGGGCCGGCGTTTCGACACGGAGGCCCGAAATAGTGAGCCTAGTGGAGCAGGCAGCGCCTGTCGCGGGGTAGGCGCCAATTCGGCGCGTTCGGCAAAGTATACCGTGACGCCATTTACCGGAAAATCGAAATACTTTTAAGGAAGAGAAAGCAAATGGGTGAAGTACTGGGAGTAGGCATTACCCACTACCCTGGCATCATGCGCGGCGAGCCGGAGAAATATGCAGACCAACTACGGCGCATTATGCAGAGCAATAAGATCCCAGAGGAGATGAAAGACCCCAAGAAATGGCCGTCCCCAATGCAGGACGAATGGGAACACGAGGTGGAGCGGGCCTACGCGCACCGCGAGCAGCATAGAGCCGCGTTCAAGAAGGTTCGAGCCGCCATTGACGAGTTCAAGCCGGACGCCGTCATCATCTTCGGCGACGACCAATACGAGAACTTCAAGGAAGACATCATCCCGCCCTTCAATGTATTCTGCAGCGACCAGTTTGTCACTAAGCCGTTCAGGACTCCGGTGAACCTGTGGGGCGTGGACCCGGAGACCGCCGTAAACTACTCCGGCGCCGGGCATATAGCCAGGGATATCGCCAACGCTTTTATCGAACGCGATTATCCTATCCCCTATTCTTATAAGAACCTCCATTACGATAGGGGTTTGAGTCACGCTTTCGCCAATGGGTTGGTGTTCCTGGATTTCGATAATGACAATCCCTGGACCTACCCGGTTATCCCCATCGCGGTCAACTGCTACGGCAAGGCCGTTATCTCCAATCGCGGCGGCATGTCCCACCTTTACAATGATCTTCCGGACTCGGAGAAGGACCCATATCTGGACTTCCATGGTCCCCAAGGCCCAACCCCGCGGTCCTGCTTCCGGTTGGGTCAGGTCTTACGACAAATACTGGATGAGCGGCCGGAGCGGTTTGTGGTAGTTGCCTCCTCTGGTTGGTCCCACGCCTTTCTGACGGAAAAGAATTACTATCTATGGCCCGACCTTGAATTCGACCGTGAGCATGTAGACCAGCTCAAGGCGGGCGATCAACGGAAATGGGCCGACGTCACCAACGACGAGATTTACGACTCCGGCGACCAAGAGTTTTTGAACTGGGTCTGCTTGGCAGGCGTGGTGGAGGAACGGAAACCGACATTCGTGGAATTCCTGGAGACTTGGATATTCAACTCGCCGAAGTGCTTCGCGGTACTACCCCCTAACGGCGGGACCGGCAAGTAGCGCCCCGGGGCCAATTCCAGAGCAAAATATAGAAACCGGGGCATCCTTGTTGGATTAGCCGGTCGTCCGGGACGGTAGCGGGCGAGGCGGGATTACTGGGGGGAGCCAGGAGCACAAGAGATTGACGCCCCAATCAAGCGAAATGTAAACTGCATCCGTTATTGCTACCGGGCCGGCGGCGGCGGAGCAGTACCGCATCGGACTAGGCGATCAGATTTAAACCACGCAAGCGGGACCGGGTGAGAGATGGTTGAAACACTTGACACCAACGCAATTGCGACCAACGGCGCCAAGATAGCTCAGGAACAGGAGACCCGGGTCGAGGCTTACGGCGCCTCGCAGATCGGTCCACACGACTATTGTCCCAAACTGGGATTCCGGGAATATTGGTATCCCGGCATCTGGGCCAAGAAAATTGGGAAGCGAAGGCCGGTCAGCATCAAGATGCTCGGCGATGATGTGGTGCTGTTCCGGGGCAAGGATGGCAACGTCGTTGCCCTCAGCGACTGGTGTGCCCACAGGGGCGCCCGCCTTTCACGGGGCTGGTGTGAGTTCGGCGGAACGGTAACCTGCCCATACCATGGTTACACCTTCGACGAGACCGGGCAGTGCGTCGCGGGCCTTATAGAACACCGGACATCCCCTCTGGCTTCCAAGATGAAGGCCAAGAGCTACCCGACTACCGAATGGAATGGGATCGTGTTCATCTGGATGGGTGAGACGGAGCCGGTGCCGTTGGAGAACGACCTGCCTTGGGAACTCCTTAACTCCAAACTGAGCAACCGCAAATACACACGGGTGAAGGTCTGGGAGGCCAACTGGACCGAGCCCGTCAATCAGGGCATCGACTACCACGAGTACTACCTGCACCGGGGACTGAGCCCTTGGAGACTCTTCCACTACAAGCTGCCATTTTTCCGTCCGCGGCCCATTCTGACCGGCGGCGTCAAGCTGGTGGAAGAGGGCGAAGACTACGTAGTCATGCGCCAGGATAAAGTCGAATTCGGCCACGCGGAATATCCCGGACTTGGGAAATGGCCAAAACGCGACTGGTGGCGTGTCCTGCCCAGACTCAATCGTTCGGGAAGCTACACCGGTGCTGACGGAGACGAGTGGGCCTGGGCCGGGTACAGCCATCACGTTAAGCTTCCCAGCATTATCGGCGTTCCCGGCGGCGCCAACCAGCACATTCGCTGGGGAGTGCCGGTGGACGAAGATTTTACGCGGATGTGGACCTTCAACATCGTCAAGACTGCCGGGACGGTCTTCGGGCGTTTCTGGCAGGACGTATGGTATTACCTGTGGCGGAAGCCCGGCACCGTACGCTCCGTCAACGAGTTGGAGGACCTTGTGGTATTCAAGGCCGACCGGCTGAACCTCCACACGCCGCAGAAACTAGGTATTCTGGACATCGGGGTAATTTATTTCCGACGGCACTTGGCCAGACGGTCCCGGGACTTCCAGCGCTTGGGTGGAGCCCACGGCTGCGAACTCCAGCCTCCTGATCCGGCTAGGGTGGCGGAGAAGGTCAGCACTCCCAGGTAACCGTTGAGTCCACGACGCGGCCGCCTCGGATGGGCGGCATATTTCTCAGGAAGCTAACAGGGTTTTCTATGTTCAAACAGGTCGGAGACCTCAATGTCAATTACGAAGTCCACGGCGAGGGATATCCTCTCTTGCTGTTACACGGTGGCGGCTCTCGTGCTTCGTGCTTTGAGGATATGGTCCCGATACTGAGCAAGGACTTCAAGACCTATGCCTACGATCAAAGGGGCTTCGGGGACACCGTCAGGCCGGAGAATCCCCCGTTAGGACACGACCTTTGGAAGGAAGACCTCCGTGCGTTCATGGACAGCGTCGACCTTAAGGCGGCGGCTATAGTAGGGTGGTCCATGGGGGCAGCCGTAGCTCTGAACTTCGTCTTGGCCTATCCCGACAGAGTCAGCCACCTCATCCTTATCGGCGCCAGCAGCCCCCGGCTAACACCCTCTGATCGTTCCGGGTTCAACAACAGGCGTGAACTGATCGAGAGTGGCGCGACTGCCGAAGAGATAGTGGAAAAAACGTTCGAGTTTACGAAGAATGCCTTCAGCGCCTACTCGCGAGAGCACAATCCACGTGCGGTAGAAAAGATAAGACAGGAGCATCTCAGCAACAATCCACAGTCCTACCTGCAAATGCTGGAGGCCCAAGCGAATAAACCTCTACTAGGGCCGCGTCTGGGAGAAATCTCTTGTCCGACACTCGTGATAGTGGGAGACTCGGATGGACGCACTCCCTTGGAGAACTCGGTCGACCTTAACAAGGCTATACCCAACTCCTACCTGAAACTGATACCCGATTGTGGTCACTTCTACGGCTACGAGCAGCCCGAAGTCACCTCCCGATCCATGGTCAACTTCCTCAAGGCGTTCGGCTAGTTGGCGTAGCTTATTCGCCACGAGCAATTGAAAGAAGCGAGACGTATTGAATGCGGCGGTGGGCGTCCACCCGGTAATAACATCGGCAAAAATAGTGCGATGAAGCTGATTTTCAGCTACATTCTTAAGGATTAGACTAGGTGTCATCCACCTGCCGGTTTTGGCAATTTCCGGCCGGTGGGTCTAGTGCTCCCCTAGGTATTCGCCGGCTCAATCCCCTCATCTCCGATTGTATCGTTGTGCGTTGCGATAATCGGCCGGAGCCGAAAACCAAAGTATTTCGGAAACGCAACGTTAAGGATAAACCCAAACATTAGGAGGCCTGGGATGATTAGTAATAGGTTCCGTCGAATTTCGATCATTGGTGTTTTCCTCATTCTCTTGGCGGTCATCGCAGGTTGTGGTGGCTCCGATGCGCCCGCTCCGGCGGCCACTTCCGCCCCGGCGGCTACTAGTGCCCCGGCGGCCACTTCCGCCCCGGCGGCCACTAGTGCCCCTGCCAGTGCGGCGGCCACTACTGCTCCGGCAGCCACTCCCGACCCGGCGGCCGCTGACAGTGCGGCGGCCACCACAGCTCCGGCAGCCACCACAGCTCCGGCAGCCACTTCCGCTCCGGCGGCCACTGCCAGTGCGGCGGCTCCTACTCCTGTTCCCACTGCCGTGGCGCCCGTTGCGATGGTAAAGACGGGCGGCCAACTGCTCCATGTGCCGGCCAGCGACATCAGCTTCCTTGACCCGTCGCCGAGCGGCATTCTCCCCGATTTCTACCACGGTATGCTGGCTTTCGACCACCTCTTCGGCATGAACGCCGACGGGGTCCCTCAGCCCCAGATGGTCGACGACTGGTCGGTGACCGACGATGGCCTCAGCTGGACCTTCTCTTTGCGGGACAACCTGATGTTCCACGACGGTTCGCCCGTAACCACTGACGAAGTGATCTGCTCTTTGGAACGCAATTTCAAGGGCAGGAGCGTACTCGGCAAGCTACTGGCCAAAGATCTGGACCGCCTGGAACAGGTGGACGGCGACACCTTCAGCATCCATCTGACGGATACTTTCGGCCTCGTGCTGGATACCCTAGCCGAGAACGCCGTGGGCTCCGCCATCATCTACACCATGAGCGATTGTGTGGTGGACCCTCTTGAGGCGGCCGACGTCAAGATCGGCAACGGCCCAATGAGATTCGTGGAATGGAATCCCGGCTCCGACGCTCTCTATCGCCGCAACGAGGAATACGTGCCTCGCTCGGAGCCCGTCAGCGACTACGCCGGCGGCAAAATCATGAATATCGATGAGCTGAAATACCAGATCATCCCCGACAGAAACACGCGCGCGATTGCCTTGGAGACCGGGTTGGTTGACATGATCGACTTCCCATTGGAGGACGACCACGCCCGTCTCGCCGCCAACGAGGACCTGACGGTCCGCTTCGACCGGTTGGAAGGGTTTGATTTCGTAACAATGAACCAGTTGGTCCCTCCCTTTGACAACCTGAATGCCCGGATGGCGTTAATCGTAGGGATTCCCCAGCGCGACCTACTGGCCGCCGCCTACCCGGAGGGCTTCTGGACAGAGTGCGCGGCGTCCTACGGCTGCGGCGGGCGCTGGGAGAGTAGTGCCGGGCCGCAGAGCGATTACATCGGGGGTGACGTGGCTAGGGCCAAGGAGCTCTGGGCCCAGTCAGGCTACGACGGCAGGCCCATCAAGATACGCACCTTCGTCGACCGCCCGAACATGTTCAACTTCGGCTTGGTAGTCCAGCAGTTCCTGCAAGATGAGCTTGGCGCCGAAGTGGAGTTCCTGTCGGGTGACATCTCCGCCACCTTCAGCTTGGTCAACACCAAGGGAGAGGCAGAAGAGGGTAACTGGAACATCACCATGATCTGGTCCACGGCTGGTGGCCTCGACCCAGTCCGCAATTCCACAATGCGCGGGCCCTGGAACGGCTGGGGAGATAGACCAGCGGTTGAAGACCTAAAATCCGACTTCGCCCGAGCAGTCACCGGCGCTGAGAAGGACAGCATCGTCGACGATATCCAGCAGCGCTATCTGACAGACGGGGCGGTCTTCATTGCTGGCCAGCACAAGACCTACCGGGCCTGGAAGAGCGAAGTAAAAGACGTGATCTCAGCGGGCACCCGCACCTACCCAGTCTTCTGGGGACTGTGGCTGGACCGCTAACCCTTAGTTCACCACCGTCTCGGAAAAAAGGGCCCTGGCCGTAATAGGTCAGGGCCCTTCTTCACATTTGTCACGACTCCTGACCGCACCCTTGACCCGTGATCAAAAACGCGAATGGCAGCGGGGCAAAGCCTTGGCCGCACAACTTTCTTGCCCTTCTCAACCCTTTACCGTCATCGGGAGGGTGGGCCCGGGAGACCGCCTGTGGCGCCGCTGCTACCAAAACGGGCCGGACGGCGGGTCACCGTCCGGCCCGTTGTAACGGTTCCGTTTGTTTATAGGGTACGGGCCATGGGCAATGTCGTGTGGAGATTCCTATTCGGCTTGGAACAAGAGGACAGTAGCGTCTTCGGTATGGACGACAAGCAGGTCTCCATATATCCGATAACGCTCGAACTTGGGAAGAAGTTCAATATAGCGTCGCTCCTGCTCCATTATGCCGACGGGGTAAGGACATAGCGCTAAAAGGTTGCCGATATCATCGTCTATATCGATGGAGCCGTCTTCGTTGATCAGGAACCCACCCGACTCCGGCTGCGATGCGTAGCGGTTGCAGCCCCCCGATCCTCCGACACCGTCCTCGCCGAACCCAACCGTCACCTCCGTTCCCGGGACCAGCCTGGTGACCCGCAGCAGCCCCTGATCGGAGTCGTCCCGATCCACGCTTACGAAGGCTTTCAGGCGCCATTCCACGTCAGACACACTTTCGACCCCAGTAGCCAGCGGCTCAAAAGTCACAGTCCTGCCCCGGCCCGTCCGTATTCTCAGCCGCCTTATACCATCCTCCTCACTGATGGAGTACTCGGTTGCCCGCGACAGGTTGTCGGTGAACTGGCCTTCGCGCTCCCGCATCTCTTCTGAACACGACGAGGTATACTCTGTCATCGACGTTGACCGAAAGTCCAGACGCTCGCCCGATGCCTCGTAAGATGCCACATAACCACGGCACGCAGTCATGCCAACGGCCAGTTGGTCGTCCAGAAATACCAATGTGGCCGCCTTCACGTCTCCGTTACCGTTGTCCTCCACCACCAGTTGCCATTCTGTGCCCACTAGTTCTACGGGACGACCGGGGAGAGGTACTTGCCGGACAAAAACCAGCCGCTCCTCACCTCCTTCGTCGAGAATCTCCAAGAGGTCGTCCACTACGCGGAACCTTTCTCCATGCTTCAATAACTCAAGATAACTATCAGCCTGGTCCATTATTCCGTGGGGAAACTCGCATCCAATTAAAGTGCTGACGGCAGGTGGAATGGTGAACTCACCGTCAGCACTAGCAACCGGCGTCCCGTCCTCTGATTTCCCTCCAAAGGTGTTGCAGCCGTCGAATCCGCTGTAGGTGTGCCCGTCTACTTTGAGCCAAGCGAAAGTGCCTTCGATCAGTGAGCTTCCGTCCAGCATCTGAAGGACCCATGTTGAACCGTCAGGAATCTGGGTCGTGGGTGGGGGTTGCGAGGGGGCCGGGGCAGTGCTGCCCCCGGCTGGTGCCGCGCCGTCAGGATTGCTACATGCAACGCTTGCTACAAACAGCCCAGCTATCGCCAGAATCACAGCGAGTCCATTCGCCCACACGGTTTCACTCCTCAACGACTTTGGATTTCTTACAATCACCTATCCGACAGGGTCATACCCTATAAGCAAACGGAACCATTGTAACCACTAGGAACAGGACTTCTATGCCTCGGGGCCTCCCATCTGACGGGCCAACTTGGGATCGAGAGTATCCCTGAGCCCGTCCCCCGCAAGGTTGACGCCCAGCACCAACAGTGCCAAGGCAATGCCTGGAAACAAGAGGATCCACGTTCCATTGAGTATATAGACCTTCCCCTCTGCCATCATATTTCCCCAGCTCGGGATATGCGGAGAAGTTCCGGCGCCCAGAAACGAGAGAGAGGCCTCGATGATCACAGAAAGCGCCACCAAAAATGTCGCGTGTATCGTAAGGGGCGGGATGGTGCCAGGGAAAATATGCAAGATCAGAATTCGCCACGTGGGTGCTCCGACGGATACGGCAGCCTCCACATAAACCTGCTCTCGAAGCGACAACACGGTTGCCCGCACCGTTCGTGAGATCCTCGGGGCCTCTACTACCGTCAGAGCGATGATCACGTTTATCATGCTTGGCCCAAGTATCGCCATCAACGCGATGGCCAAAAGTATAGTCGGCATGGCCATAAGCCCGTCGACGACACGCTGTAACACCATGTCCGCCCGACGGAAGTAACCGGACACCAGCCCTATAGGCGCTCCAAAGAGGACGGAGAAGCCAGCCGCTGCGAACCCCACTATCAACGAAACCCGGCTGCCGTAGACCGTTCGTGAAAAGACGTCCCGGCCGACGTGGTCGGTGCCAAACCAATTGTCGCCCGAAGGCGATTGGAGCCGTTCGTGGGGGGCGAGCTTCCCGGGGGCGTGAGTGGCGATCAGGGGGGCAGCGATCGCCAGAATGACCGCCAAAAGAACCAGCGCCAGTCCCACGGCCATGATCGGGTTGCGACGCAGGACCTTGCCCACACTCCGAAGCCGTGAAGTGATCTGGACTGCGACCCTTGGCAGTGTGGAGTCGGTTGCTTCGAGTCTCGAGAACATCCGCGCCTCGTCTTTAGGCCGATGCCATATCAGGTATCAGTACCGGATCTTCGGGTCCATGTAGGCGTATAGGATGTCTACCAGCAAGTTCACGAAAATATAGATGACGGACACGGTGAGGATCACCCCCTGAATCACAGGGTAGTCCCGCCGCGAGATGGACTCAGCTACGAGGCGGCCCAAGCCCGGCACTCCGAAAACAGTCTCAACCACCACCAAGCCCGCCACCAAGGCGGCCAAGCCCAAGCCGATGATGGTAAGCACTGGCAACATAGCGTTCTTTAGGGCGTGGCGGAAGAGCACTAAACGATCTCCCAAGCCTTTGGACCGAGCAGTGCGGATGTAGTCCTCCTGCAACACCTCCAGCATGCTGGCCCTCGTCATCCGCGTATTAAGGGCCATGAATGACAGACCTACGGTGACGGCGGGCATGGCAAGGTGTTTGATGTAGGGAACGAACCCTTCCGTGATAGGGGTAAATCCCGCCACAGGAAAGAAGCCGAACTTGAAGCCGAAAATCCACATGATCAAGAAACCCAAGGCGAACGAGGGCACGGCGATACCCAGGGCGGCGATAACCATCACGGTACGGTCTATCCAGGTATGAGCCTTCCACGCCGCCAATATACCCATAGGTACACCAAGCCCCACCGCGATTAACAAAGATAAGGCGGCGAGCGACAGAGTGGGCTGTACGCGGTCCACGAGAAGGCTGGTCACCGTGTGTTCGGAGAAGATGCTCTCTCCCAGGTCACCTCTCAGGACCGTTCCCAGCCACTTCCATAACCGGGTGTGGAAAGGCTCATTCAGCCCCAGCTTCTCGCGTAGACGCTCTAGGTCCTCCGGGGTCGCGTCGGCTCCCCCTATGATGGCCGCCGGATCGCCGGGCGTGAGATAAAGCAGCGAAAAGGTAAACAGCGCCACAAAAAGCAGCACCGGAATGCTGGCAAGGAGCCGCTTTAATATATACCCTTGCAAGCCCTACCTCCCTATTATGAGCTTACCAGCCCCCCGCTCGGCGTCGCCTGCTTGTTTTTGTTCTTGCATTACAAACTGTAAGAGGCCGGACGGTCCGCGGCCCATTGGCTCTACAACAGCGCCGCGCTATGAATAACGTTGCCCCGGAGTACCTGAAACGGCGAACATGGGGGGCGCTGGCCGTCGTCAGAGCCAGTCTAAAGGAGCATCATAATATGTAGTCGGTGGCCTTCAGTAACGGCAGGGACGTCCGGCGCCCAAGACGAGGATAGCCTCGCAACCGGTCTTGTGGGTGGATTGTCTCCCTTGATTAAACCGCTTACCCCAACCGCGTGCGTACCCGCATAGTTGCTGCGGGGCATTGTCACACGCGGTCACCAATGCGTCAATTTCGATTAGGTCGTTTATGTCAAGCGGGTTCCCGTCTCCTCGTCACCAAGTCAATCTGCCGAAGCGCTATGAGCCGAAAGCTCTCAGGTCTCGGGCGGTCAAGGGATTTGATTGGACCCTGTTGCTTTGGCTGCTCCTTGGGGGCCCAGCCACGTTGTTTGGCGACGGATAGCTTACTGGTCCCCAATTACAGCGACGGCCTGAATCTCCAACATCCCCTCGATCCTTGCCAACGACTCAATCCCTATCAAGGCGCTGGCTGGATACCCGTTGGTGAAATAGTCGCGCCGGATCTCAGTGAAACGATCGCCGTATCTCATGTCGGTAATGAATACGGTCATGGTTACAATATCGTCCATGGCGCCGCCGGCTGCCTCTACGCTAGCTCGAAGGTTATCAAAGGTGGCTCTGCACTGAGCTTCGAAGTCACCGGCCAACGAACGTCCGCTAGCGTCGGTGATTCCTAAAACTCCGGCCATCCAAATGGCTTTGCCGCCGGTGGTCGTGACAGATCGGGAATATGCTCGACTCTCTTCCCTCTCGCCCTTCACATACTGCCTAGGCATAAAACATCTCCTGTTCCGTAATCCATCCCAAGATTCTACACCGCCGGCGCGACGGCCAGAATGGGGGTATTGGCCCATGATCATTAATCTTTATCCCTTCCCCGCCTATTATCCCTCGCCTATTAACCCTCCGGTGATTTTCGGGAGCGTGGAGGCGGTTCGAGCCCGGATCGCTGCCCAAGCCGCGAGATTGTGTAGGGCTCTAAGGCCGCGATATAATTCGCCTAGCGTTCCCCGCTTTGTTGGCAACGCGGAGAATATTGGGGCTATCCTCGAAACGCTATTGCCAGTAACCGCACTTCGAGCGCGATTTGCCTGGAAAATAACCAGGCGGACGGTACAGCTTTAGCCGGTTATTGGTAGACCCTTGGGGTTCACGTTCTACCGACATCGTCTCAACAAACATATCTCTACGCACGAAACCCGTATCGATGGAAACTCTATTCTCTCCGCCGCGTTAAGGCCCCGAACGTCCTGTCGCGGAGAATGGCATCTGCTGGCTGAGAAACACTCCGGCCAATGACCGTAAGAGGTACCCATGACACAAGAGCTGGGGCGGATCAGCCGCCCGTCGGCCGACCAATTCCGGGGGCGTCGCAAACTGCTATTGGTCCCCTTGGTCTACGGGCCGCAGACCGACGACCCCGACGGCGCGGCCGCGCTACAAAACTATTGGGAGCAAGCCCAAACTCAGGTTGCCGCCCTGGAAACCGCTTTGGGCGCACTGCAACACATCTACCACGAAAGCCTCACTGCCGGCGGCGAAGAAGGCCTGGAACAACTGGGGGCCACCGACCAACGCAGTCACCGCTTCATTCACGACAAGTGCCAAGCGGGAGCGGTCCTGGAGGCCACCGAGAACCTGGACGTTTTACTGGAAACGCTGGACCTGCAACGCTGTTTAATGATGCCCTTGGCGAGCCCGGCGGTCGCCGCCAAACTCCAAGACTGGTACAGCGAAAGCAACCGGAAGCGGTACGAGCACATCGGCGCGCAGCTGGACGCAACGCTGGGCGAAGACGAGGTGGGCTTGTTACTTATCAGTGAGCGCCACCAAGTCCAGTTCCCTTCAGACATCGAAGTGTTTTACGTTTCGCCCCCGGCATTGGACGAATTTCGCCGGTGGATGCAGAACTGGATGACACAGCAACAAAACGCGGCTGCAACGCGCCGCTCCGGTCCGGAGGACGAAGACACGCCGGAAATCGAAGATCCTGAAGATTAACCTTCTCCGACCACTACTATGGCTTAAACAATGGCTACGGCCGTGACCTCAAACAAAAGGTCGGGCATAGGTTCCGTCGCTGGTCCGGGACGCCGGATGCGATGCATGACAACGCCGGTCGCCGAGGGGAAACTATCGCCGAAGTATTTGCGGCGCACTTCCCCGGTCCGGCGGTAGCTGCTTAGCCCGTTGGGTGCAACCCACTCGATGGTATTGACGACATCGTCCATCGAATAGCCGCCGGCCGCCATTACTTGGGCGAGATTCCCGTAGGCCTGCTCCGCCTGTGCCGCGATGTCGAACCGGCCCACCTGGGACCCCGTCTCGTGGTCCACCCCGGATTGTCCCGATAGCTGCAACAGGCGTCCTTTCTTGACTCCGGGATGCCGGGCCGCGTAGGTCTCGCCAGCGGCCCATTCGTCAACAGCTATGTCTTGGCGGGTACCGCCCTTAACCGCGACCGTCTCCACTTCCACGTGGCCTTCCGGGCGCAGCAGCCGGTTTACCGGAATTCCGGTTGTCGCCGGGTATAGGCCTTGCCGGCCTTGATTTTGATAAAACTCCCGGCGCACCGTCCCGGTGTCCTCGTAACCCAACAACGCTTGGGGAGAGACGTATTCCAGGCTCTTGACGATGTCTCCCGGACCTGAACCCGCCGCCGCCAGCACTTGACCCACAAGCCCGTAGGTCAGCTCGAGCTGCCGGGATGTTTCGCGAGGGTAAGTGGGGCGCCCATCGACATCTTCGCTTCCCACGAACCCGGACAGCCAGAGGGTGTCGCCGCACTCCACGCCGGGGGCATAGGTCAATTGGCCGTAGCGTTCCCATCCGGGATCGATTACCGTCTTCTCGCCGGCGACGGCCACGGCGCTGACTTCCAGAAGCGCGTCTGAGCGCAGCAACCGCTCGACGCAGATGCCGGTCGAGGCCACTGGTGAGCCCCGCAGGTATTCCCGGCGGATTTCTCCGGTTTCCCGGTATTGGGGCAGAGCGGTGGGGTCGATATAGTCCACGGTCTGGACCACGTTGTCGAAGGACATCCCCGCCGCCTCCAACACCACCGCCAATTTCTCGTAAATCACCCTCGTCTGCGCCAGCAGGTCCCCATTGCAGACCACCCGGTCAGCGGCCGGTTCGAACTCGCTTGCGGTCTGGCCCGACAAGTAGACAATGCCGGCCTGTTCCGTGGCCATGCAGAAGGTGTAGCGATTCAGGTCCAGCCAAGGGAACCGTTTCGGGTCTACTTCGACAATGTTCCTGCTCATTCAAGCTCCTGGCCAAAGCTCCTGGCCAAAGCTCCTGGCCGCAAAGATATTGGCGAGAACGATCGGGCTTGGAGTCTTGGAACCAGCCAAGCCAACAGACTCGCCGTTTGACGGCGCTAACGAATCACACCGGACCGGACCAACCGGTCGTATTCGGCGTCCGGAACCTGCAATAGCTCTTGAATTACGTACCGGTTATGTTCTCCTAGGAGCGGCGCCCGGCGAAACGGGCCTTTCCTGGAGCCGTCTACCGACCACGCCATGACCGGCATGGGCCGGGGACCGGTTTCCGGGTGGTCCACTTGGGTCACGAAGCCGCGGTCAACCAGGTGAGGGTCGGCTAAAACCTCCCGCGTGTCCCACACCGGCGCTGCCGGGACTCCGGCCTCTTGGAGCAAAGCGGCCAAGCCGGCGGCCTCCCTACGAGCGGTCCATGCTTGGACCAAGCCCTCCAACTCGTCCTGATTGGTCAACCGGGTTTCAATCGTAGCGAACCGTGGGTCGTCTGCCCATTCCGGATGGCCCGATACTTGGGCCAAGGCGCGAAATTGCACGTTGGATTCCACCGATATCGCCACCCACTTCTCATCGCCCAAGCATCGGAATACGTTATGGGGCGCTTTTTCCGGGTGGCGGTTACCCACCAGTTCCTGCTCCCGGCCGGTCATCGAGTATTCCATGACCGCCTCCGGAATGAGTCCCGCCAAGGCCTCGGTCATCGACACCTCGATGTATTGCCCTTCTCCGGTGCGGGCCCGGTGGTAGAGGGCCTCCAATATCGCCAGCACGCAATAACAGCCGCTGAAGGCGTCGGGAAAGAGTCCGCCCATGATCCTGGGATGGGTCCCGGGGTGGCCGGTTACGGCCGCCAGCCCGCTGAATAGGTTAACCACACTATGGAAACCGGTGAGGTCTTTGAACGGTCCGGTACGGCCGAAGGCCCCGAGGGACACGTAGATGACGTCGGGCCGGATGGCGCGTACTGTTTCATAGCCCAAGCCCATGCGCTCCATGGCCCCGGACGAGAAGTTTTCCATGACGATGTCGCTGACCGCGATGAGACCCTTGGCCAGCTCCAGACCCCGGGCGTCTCTCAGGTTAAGCGTGCAGCTTAGCTTGTTGGCGTTGACCAGGTTGAATCCCCCGCTGCGGTTTATGCCGGGCTGCCCGTCGGCGAAAGGCGGCCAGACCCGCGTGGTCATCCGCTCTTCGGTTTCCACCAAGACCACCTCGGCGCCGAGCCAGCCCAGCAGTTGGGCAGCGAAGGGCGCTGCGATGATCTGCCCGAAATCGGCGACCCTGACTCCTTGAAGCGGCAGCGTCATGCCCGATCCGCGGAGCCGGCCTCCGGGGCCAGCGCGGCATTGTCTGGAACCAGCCACTCCGCCAATACTTCCGCCGTATGTTCACCCAAGCGGGGTGCGCTCCGGCGCAACCGCCAAGGGGTGGCGCCCATGCGAACGGGATAGCCGGGAAGTTTGAATGCTGGGTCTTCGGCTTGATTTGCCGGCGGTTGAAATTCCCACATGAACTGCCTTTCGACGATGTGGGATGAATCGACCATCTGGCCCACAGAGAAGGCAGGAAAACAGGGGATACCCGATTCCAGGGCCATTTGAGCGATCTCTTTGCCGGAGTGTTCCATGGTCCATTCCAACAACAACGGCTCCAAGGCATCCCAATTGCGGGCCCGCTCGGGGGCAGAGCCGAACACCTCCGACGTGCTCCAGCCGGGGTTGCCGGCCAAGTCCATCAACCTGCGCCAATGAGCTTCCATTACCGCCATGATCACCACGTAGCCGTCTTTGCAGGGCAGGTAGACGTTGGGCATAACGCCGAAGACCTGAGGCTCCCGCCGTTTCGGTTCGTGGTAGGCGGCGTGGGCTAGCTCGAATGGAATCACGCCAGCCACCCCTTCCTGGAGGCTGATGTCGATCTCACAACCTTGCCCGGTCAAATCTCGCGCCAGCAACGCGGCCAAGCAGGCCACCGAACCTTGCACCGCGGTCAGGAATTCCCCCAGATAGGCGTTGGCCCGGAGGGGCGGCTCCGCCGGCGAGTCTTGCACTCCGTCTGGAATGCCCGGAGTCGAAAAGGCCAAGCCGCCAGCGGCCACGGCGATCAACTCGTCGCCGAGGAAGCCGCTATTGGGTCCGGTCAGGCCGAAGGGCGTTATGACTACCACGATGAGCCGGGGATTGTCGTCTTCGAAAGAATTACGCCGAAGTCCCAACCGTTCTATTTCCGCCTTGGCGCTACCGGCTACGAGAACGTCAGCCCGGGACACCAAGTCCCGAAAAAAGGGCGCCTGCGTATCCAGGTCCAAGCACACCCCCCTCTTGTTGGCGTTCAAATAGAGGTAGAGCCCGCTCCGATTGAGGTCGGGGACGCCGCCGGGATATGGGCCGGACCGGCGGCGGCGGTCACCCCCGGGCGGTTCCACCTTGACGACGTCTGCCCCGGCGTCACCCAACAGGCGAGCGCAGAAGGACCCCGCCACCTGATCGGTGAACTCGACGACTTTCAGACCGGAAAGCGCTCCCGGTTGGAACATTCCTAACCGGTCTCTTTTCCGCGGCGTTGGAATCGAACCTGCGCTTGGGCCGGGTCGACCACCCGTTCGCCCCTCTGGTTCTCAATCCAGAGGTCGCACTCCACCAGCCCGGTCTCATTCGGAAGCCGCTCGTCTTCCGCCCCCTCTGCCTCTTCGACGTAGGCGCCGGTCACTATGCCGTAGCACACCAAGGAGTCGCCGGGATAGACCATTACCCGGTTCCGAAAGCTGAGCTTGCGGAGAAAGGCCGTCGGCCCGGCCCAGTCTTGCACCTGCTGGGCCAAGAAGCCGCCCAGCATCTGCCCGTCGACAAACGGGCCGGGGAAGCCCAACGTCCGCACGTAATCAGCGTCGTAATGAACCCGGATGAAGTCCCATGTGGCGGCGCCGTAGGCCATCATGCCGACCAGGCTGATTTCCTTGGCCAGCGATGGCAACTCCGCCCCCACCGCCACGTCCTGGAAGTACCGGACTTCGGCGCCAGTGCTGGAGCGCATCCTACAAGCCTCCGGGCCGTGGCTCTTCCGGCGCCGATGCCGGTTGAGCTTCCGGCTGTGCTTCCGGCCGATAAAACAGCGTTTCGGTGTTCTTGGCCATTAGCCGGCCGTGCTGGTTGTGGAACGCAGTTTCGACCACTTGAAATATCAGCGGACCCGACCGGCCGGAGCGCTCGTAAACGTCTTTCACCACCCACCGGGCGGTAATGACGTCGTCCGGGTGAATTGGCTCGAAGAATTCGTATTCGTTGCCAGCGCGCAGCCCCGCCAACTCTCGCGCCGGGCCCCGGCCAACGAGGTCCCCACGATCGTCCAAGTCGCTTTCGATGTACTGCCAGGTATCGCAAATCAGTGTGGGCGGCGCCATCACGTCCTTTAGGCCGTGGGCGGCGGCGAACTCGCGGTCCGTGTAAAGGGGGTTGAAATCACCGATGGCTAGCCCGTATTGACGAATCGAGGAACGGCTGACGGGGTCGGGAGCCCGGAACACCAACTCTTGGCCCACGGTGTCCTTGAGCCGTCGCAGGAGTGAGCGGTCGCGGCTGTCATCTTGATTGCCCAAGCCTATTACCTGCCCCGGAATTCGGGTTCGCGCTTTTCGATAAATGCGGCGAGTGCCTCCCGGTGGTCTTCGGTGGCCAAGGTGAGCACTTCCGCCTGCGCCGCTTCGGGCAAATGTTCTTCCAGTGATTGCCCCAAGCCCCGGTGCGCCATCCCCTTGACCAAACGGTTGGCCACCGGCGCCCGGCCGGCGATTCTGGCGGCCAACGCCATAGTCTCCGCTTCCAGGGACTCGGAGGGAACGAGCCGGTTCAATACCCCCAAGCGGTCCGCCTCTTCAGCTTCCAGCCAGTCGCCGGTATAGAGAAGCTCCAGCGCCTTGTTGAGTCCCATGGCCCGGGTGTACAGCCAAGTGGAACCGGTGTTCGACACCAAGCCCATCTGCAAGAAGGCGTTCATAAACCGCGAGTGTTCGCAGCCCATACGTATATCGCATGCCAGCACCCAGTCGAAACCATCGCCGATGGCTAGGCCGTTCACCATTGCGATGGTAGGTTTATCCATTTGATGCAGCTTGAGGGTCACGCCTTGAGGGCCGGCTCGAATGAACCGGAACGTATCGTAAGGCTCCTGACGCCCCAAGAGACGGTCGCCTCCTTGGCGTTCGTCTTTGATGTCGGCCGAGGCGCAGAACGCCCGGCCCGCACCGGTGAGCACCAACACCCGCGTCTCTGCGTCGTCAGCCACCTCCTGCAAGGCCAAGTTCAACTCGCCGAACATCTGCTCGTTGACGGCGTTCAACCGTTCCGGGCGGTTCAGGGTCAACCGGGCGATGTGGTCCTGTTTGTGCAGCAGAACGGTCTGGTAGGCCACGTCACTCCCATATTTCCCAAGCGGTCCCTGGGCCGGGTAACACGGATTCTGGTGGGGCGGGGACACGCTGTCAATCCCACTGCCGGTAATTGACACCCCGTCCGGCCAAACAGATACTGGTATCCGGTTAGCCGCCGGAGAATAACCGGCGGGGCAGAGGGGGCCCCAGGATGAAAAGAGAAGTCTTCTTCTTTACCGAGATGGGCTATACCGCCTATTCTCAACAGGAAGCCCAGCGCCTCGGGTACAACAACCTGATGTTTCCCAACGAGCACTTCAAGCCGGAGAAGGCCCAGGAACTGTACGGCATGTATTTCGAGGAGCTTCAGTACTGCACTGAAGCGGGCTTCGACGGCGTGATGATCAACGAACACCACAACAACCCGTTGTGTATGATGCCCTCGGTCAACGTTATCGGCTCGGTGTTGGCCCGCACCACCACCAAGGGGAAGATCGTCTTCCTAGGCAACGTCCTGCCCATCCACGACAACCCGTTGCGCGTCGCCGAGGAGATTGCCATGATCGACATCCTCTCCGGCGGCCGGGTGGTCTGCGGGTTCGTGCGGGGGATAGGACAGGAAAGCATGGCCACCAACACCAACCCCATCTACAACCGGGAACGGTTCGACGAAGCACACAACGTCATCGTCAAGGCTTGGACCACCCCTGGCCCCTTCCGTTACGAGGGTAAGCATTACCACTACCGGGTGGTGAATCCGTGGGTGATGCCGTTACAGAAACCCCACCCGCCGATTTGGATTCCCGGCGTGGCATCTCCCGAATCGGTGGTCTGGGCCGCAAAGCATAAGTATCCCTACGTGGCGTTGGCGCCGCCCTTGAGTCTGCTGGAGGATATATACGAGCTTTATCGTCAAACCGCCGAAGAGGATGGGTGGGAACCCACCCCGCAACACCGGGGCTACGCGGTGCGGGTCAACGTAGCCGACTCTGACGAACGTGCCTACGAAGAGGGAAAGAATTTTTACTGGCAACTCGGTACGTCATTCGGGATCACGCCCCAACACTGGCTGGCGCCGCCAGGGTATCTGACCCGCGCCGCCGCCCAGGGCCCCAGGGAGCAGGCCCGGCGCGCTGTTCAGACCGTTGTTCCCGGCGGGCCGGCGCTACCCTACGACGAAGCCCAAGAGACATATCAGATAGTAACCGGCAACCCCGACACCGTCATCAAAAAGCTCAAGAGCCTGATCGACATTATCGATCCCGGCTACATCGTCCTGTGGGGCCGGGAGGGGCCAATGTCCCATAAAGTCGCCATGCGCAGCATCGACCTGATGACCCAGGAAGTAATCCCGGCCATCCGCGAATACGAAGCCCAGCGGGAGGCGTAAAGTGCGGCGTACGGCGGGAGTGAGTCAACAATCAGGAACTTCCCGCCTAAGTTGAACAGAGTCCGTGAGGCTTTTGGCTCCAACGTAACTATCTAACAGACCGGCAAGTTGGCTGCTGTCAACCCGCCCTGCGAGATCTTGAGTGAATGACCGCCGTGCTGGTGAGAAACCCTGATCGGATGATGCTGTCCGCCCTCCTTAGATTGACGGCGCGATGGGGCCCTGGCTATTCTGGCAATCGAGTTCGACCTTTCGACGGATGGGAGGGGCAGCCATGAGCAACCAGCAGCTTGTGGACCTGATGGAACACGTTTGGAGTTCGATCGGGGGCCTGTGCTTGGCCCTCTCCGAAGCCGAGTGGAAAACGCCGACCGACTGCCCCGGCTGGTCGGTGCAGGACCAAGTCGCCCACTTGGCTGGCTCCGAGTCGCGTATCCTGGGCATCGAAGACCCTGCCCACACCCCAACCGACACCGGCCACGTTAAATCGGACTCGGGACTGAGCAACGAGTTGGTAGTCGATTGGCGGCGTCCCTGGACCGGACAAGCGGTATTGGAAGAGTTCCGGGAACTGACCGGCCGACGGCTTCGAGACCTGCGAGCGATGAGCGACGACGACTTCGCTGTCGAGACTCAGACTCCCTTGGGGCTGGCGCCGGTTTCTGAGTTCGTCAGCATCCGTATCATGGATGCCTGGGTCCACGAACAGGATATCCGCCGGGCGCTTGACCGGCCGGGAGAGTTGGATGGACCGACGGCGGCCCACTCCCTGGGCCGTATCATTCGGGCCATGCCTTTCGTGGTGGCCCGGCGTGCCCAAGCCCCCGACGGCGCTACCGTGATTTTCGACATTACCGGCCCCGCCGGCCGTTTGTTGCCAGTCGCGGTGGAAAGCGGCCGGGGCCGGGAGGCGAACATCGTCCCCGCCGATTCCACAGTACGCATTACCACCGATGCTGAAGCATTTGGATGCTTGGGCTGCGGGCGTTGGGATCCGGATGAAGCGCTGCAATCGGGCCGGGTGGAGATTCAGGGAGAAGTAGCCCTGGGACAGTCCATCGTGCGCCAGATGAACATCATGCCCTAGCCTGATGGGCGAGAGGATTGCATAGCGGGAAATGGACGCAGGCAACAGTGCGCTGTCTTGCGAGTGGGGCTTATTACACTGAGGGTCCCGGCGCCGGTCGAAAACCGGCTCAACTGGTGCGTCGGTCGGATTTCCCGGAAAGAAACTCCTCAACCTCAGGTGTGCGAGGCAGCGTCTGAACACCATCGAGTACGATCCCAAATCGTTCGTAAGCCTCGTTAAGGCGATTCTGGTGCTCTTGCCGCTCAACCAACCTGCCTTCTTCGAATCGGCGGGCCTTGTATTTTTCGGAGAACAGCATGATAACCTCCACACTGGCCAGAATGGTCACAACCACCGCTATTGCTGAAGCTACACCCTGACCAATCGACGTAACGGTTTCCGGCCAAGAGTCCATCGTTCTGTAGGCCACCTCATACCAAGCCACCAGCCCGGTAAGAGCAAGAACCAGAACAACGGAAATGACGAGATAGCGATTCTCATAATCTCTGAACATTTGGTATCGGTTGTATTTATATACTGCACGGGTAGCGGGCTAATGTCTACCATTGGTATCCGAAGCTAATATATGATATCGCAGTGTAATTATCATCGATTCCCGTTATACTGTCGCGGTGCCTCGATTTTAGTTTTTGGGGCCGCCCGACCCCATTAGAAGGCAGGGCCAAGAATTGGCGGCAACTAACAGGCTTCGGCTGTCCCCTGGCAGCCTTCCGTTCGGCATCCACTATAGCTGGGTTATCGTTGGCATCCTGGCCACGGTACAGATCTTCGCCAGTTCCATCAGCATGGCGGCCGGTATTATGGTGCCGCCCCTCAATGACCCCGAGGGCGCCTTTCGTTGGGATATGGGCACCATCGGCGTCATCATCTCCGCCTACTACTTGTTCGGCGCCATTTACGCCCCGGTCACCGGCTGGCTGGGAGACCGTTACGGCTCCCGTAAAATGCTGACTGCCTCGGCGGTTATGTTCGTGATCAGCATGGTATTGCTGGGGCAAGTGCGGGAGGTCTGGCAGTTTTTCCTGTTCTTCGGCGTCTTGTTGTCTCTGACCCAGTCGCTGGCCATGGTGCCGCTGATGGCGTCGGTGAGCGGCTGGTTCCGGCGGCGGTTGGGACTTGGCGTGGGCATCCTGTGGGCCGCCGGCGGCATCGGTACTGCCATCCTGGCCCCCGTAATCGGCGTTCTAATTGACGCTGTTGGCTGGGAGTGGACGTTCGGGGCCTTGGGAGTCATCGGAGGCGGCGCCATGTTTATATTGGTGCCGCTGATGCGGAACCAGCCCGCCGACATCGGTATTAAGCCCTATGGATCGAGGCCCGCCGACAGGCCGGCAGTGATATTGGGAAAAACCCTGGAGCGAATGCGCCAACAGGTCTTCAACCGGAACATCCGGCGGACCAAACCCTTTTGGAACCTGCCGCTGATCCACGCCCTAGGTTGCGCCGGCCACGGAATAATTCTGATTTACGTGATTCCTCTGGCCTTCGAGCGCGGGGTTTTCTCCTCTTTAGGGGAAGCCGCCCTGATCATTACGATCATATCGTTGGTAAGCATCATCAGCCGGTTCCTGACGCCGGTGCTGGCCGAGAAATACGGCACCCGCCGGATGATGGCAATAAGCCTCGTCATCCAAGGGCTCACGGTGCTGATACTATTCTGGGCCCAAGACCAGTGGGTCTTCTACCTATTCGCGGCGGTCTTTGGAATCGGGTTCGGCGGCGAATGGACCGGTTACCTGGTTATCAACCGCCAATACTTCGGCGAGGGTCCCATGGGTACGGTCTATGGATGGCAGACCACCGGCGCCCTGCTGGGGCACGCGGTGGCCACCTCTTTGGCCGGGCTAGCCATCTACGCGACCGGTTCTTACGACCTTATCCTTGGACTGTCCATAGGCTTCAGTCTAAGCGGGGTGGTGGTGATCGCCCTATTGGATGATAACGCCCATGTGCTGATACCCCATTGGGAAGACGAACTTCCCCCCGACGCCCAGTTGCCCGCGGCACGAAGCCTGACCGGGCCCGCCACAGCGCCGGCGGCGGGCGACAGCTAGGCGCCTCCTAGTCTTCCTCCGGCTCCAGGAACCGGCGGACCCAGGCCGTCATCGGTTCTTTGTCGTACACGCTGTTCAGCAAAACCACGTTCCGGTAGGTATCGCCTTGGAAGAACCGCTCATAGAGGATCTGGCGTGAGCCGAACGAGCTGCAACTGGCGTCCCAGGCCAAGCGGAACAACCTGACCCTTTCTTCCGCCGAGGCTGTGTCGGTCTCCAGGTAGTGCCTTAAATCGTCTCCCAAAGGGCCGGAGAAATCGGCCTCGGTGGGCAGGGCCATCAGGCTGCTGGAACCCATCAGGTGCAGAATCTCCCCCATCCTCGGGTACATACGGATGAACAGGTGCCGGGCGACCATCAGTGGCATTTCCGCCGGGCACATCACCCCCCAATCATCCAGACCGGCGTCAGCCTCGGCGGCGCGTAACAGCGCCTTGGTCGTCTCCAGGTTTTCGATTATCTCGGCAGTCATTTGCAAAATTTGGGGCTGTTGGGATGATCCCAGCGTCTGTTGCATCAGGTTGGCCAGCCCCAGGATGAATTCGCACTTGACCACGTTCTTGGTGACCACTTGGTGCCCCGAATGAAGGTATTGATGGGTGAAGCGCGCCATGTTGTTGCACCGGTCGGGGTTGCCCAGCAGGAACACCCGCTCCCAGGGGACGAAAACGTTATCGAAGAAGGCCAAGGCATCCATTTCCTCGAAGCGCGAGCCCAAGGGATGGTCGAAGTGGGACCGGCCTTGGTCGAAGCTCTCCCGGCACTGGAACTTCAGGCCCGGCGTGTCGCAGGGCAGGGCGAAGGCGAAAGAGGTCTGGACGGGAGCGCCGGTGGGGAGGCGGTGAGAGCGGGCCGGGTAGACGGCTATTTCGTCGGCGATGGGCAGGGTCGCCAGTACCCGGGCGCCGTTGACGTATATTCCGGCGTCGGTCTCCTTGACTACCGAAAGAGCTACGTCGGTGCGGTCGTCCAGCGGTGCGCCTTGGGCCGAGCGGTCCCGTTGCAGGTTGACCAAGGTGTGGGTAAGCACCAAGTCGTTCTCGCGGACGTACTCGTAATAGTCCTGAATGTTCTTCTTGAATTCTGGACGGTCTTCGCCGAAATAGTCTCCGGCGGCGGCCATGGCCATAACGCTAACGTTGAGGAAATCGGGAGTCCGGCCCATCATCCCGCAACTCACCCGGGCCCAGTTGGTCATCATCCGGTGGCGGGCGTTCAAGTCCCCCTTGGACTTAGGGGTAATAAACGACAGGCCCACCGGGTTCCCGGTACTGGGGGAAGGATAGGTCATTTCATGGGCGGTGGCCGGGCTGTGCTGCAGGTCGTATAGCCGGGCCAGGGTGCCGACGCCTCCGGTGAATCCCGGGTGGACCGTGGCGTCTTTAACTTTCTCCCCCCTCAGGTACAATGCCGGAGGCCGGTCCTTCAGTCCCTGGATGTACTGCTGCCCCGTTCTAACTGGCATGGCTGTCCTCCTGCCGTTGCTCCCTACCGCTGTCCCTTACCGATGCTCCCTAAGTTGCTACCCCGTATTTTGCTGGATGGGACAGGCTTTTGAAAGAGCGTCCTAGTTGACAGGCCCGCTTGCCATAACCTAGTCTGGCCCGGAGCCCCTGCTAAGGACTCTCCCGAACTCTGAACCTGGAGGTGGGTATCGTGGCGGAAGCCCCCAGCCGGGTAGCCTATAGCCCCATCATCGAACGTCCCCCCATCAAGTGGCCGGGCGGCGCCAGAGTGGCGTTATGGGTCGCGCCCAACGTCGAGCACTACGAATATCTGCCGGATTTCGATGGAGTGCGAAACCCATGGCCCCGCACTCCCTACCCCGATGTACAGCAATATTCCTACCGGGACTACGGCAACCGCGTCGGCTTCTGGCGCATGATCGAAGTTTTGGACCGGCACCGGATCAGGTGTTGCGTTTCACTTAACCTCGCGGTTTTGGAGCACTACCCGGAAATCGCCGAGGCTATGGTGGAGCGGAACTACGACTTCATGAGTCACGGCATCTATAACACCCGTTACCTCAACAACTACACCGAAGACGAGGAGCGGGAGTTTTACCGCGACTCCATCGACACCCTGCGCCGCCACACCGGTAAGACCCTCAAGGGCATGTTAGGCCCGGCAGTGTCCGGCAGCGACCGCACGCCCGACCTCATGGCGGAGGCAGGGCTCATCTACCACACCGACTGGGTCCATGACGACCAACCCGTGCCCATCCGGGTGAAGTCGGGCAAGCTGGTCTCAGTGCCCTATTCCTTCGAGTTGAACGACGTGCCCGTGTTCCGCAGCAATTTCGAGGGAGAGTATTTCGCCCGCATCTGCAAGGCGCAATTCGACCAGCTTTACGCAGAGGGGGCCGACAGTGGGCGGGTGATGTGCATCGCCCTTCACCCCTTCCTCATCGGCCAACCGCACCGGGTGAAATACCTAGACGACATCCTGGGCTACATCATGTCTCACGACGGGGTCTGGCAAACAACGGCCGACGAAATCGCCGAACACTACATCGCCAACCATTATGACGAAGCGGTGGCCCATGCCCAAAAATATAATTCTTAACGTCGTCCGTGGCTTCGCGCCGCGCATCGCCGAGGGGAGAAACCATGCCGGCTGAACGTCGTCCTGGAATGGACCACGAACATTACGAATGGTCGCCGGTCCACCGGCGCGGGACGCTGCGCTGGCCCGGAAACGCCCGGATCGCTCTCTCTGTCGTCATCACCTTGGAAAAGATGGAATGGATAGCCCCCGAAGGCAGCTTTACGGTGACGTTGCCCGGAGGCATAGCCGACCGCCCGTTCCCCGACTACGCTCGAATCTCCCACCGGGAATACGGCCACCGGGTGGGTATCTTCCGGGTGCTGGACGTCTTGGAGCGACACGGGCTCAAGGCTACCGTAGCCATGGACGTCCAAACTGCCGAGGCCAATCCATACTTGGTGGACCACTGCCTGCAGAGGGGCTGTGAGATCATAGGTCACGGCGTATCGGCCAGCCAGATGATCACCAGCCGGATGCCGGAGGAGGAAGAACGCGAATACCTCCATGCCAGTGTCGAGGCGCTGCGGCGGGCTACCGGCGTAGAGCCCAAGGGTTGGCTGGGCCCCGAGCACGGCGAGTCTGACCGGACGCCGGGCCTCCTCGCCGAAGCGGGATTGAGCTACGTCTGCGACTGGGTGAACGACGAGCAACCCTACGCGATGACATCGGGCGCCGGAGGGCTCTTCGCCCTACCCTTGATGTGGGAATTGGACGATATAAACGCTCTTTGGGACCGCAAAGTCCCCATAGACCGTTACGGCCAACTCATCCAGGAAAGCTTCGACGGCCTGTACCGTGACTCTGCCGAGACCGGGCGGTTGATGGCGTTCAACCTGCATCCTTGGCTTATCGGCCAGCCCTTTCGAATAAGTTTCTTGGACCAAGCCTTGAGCTACGTCGTTCGCCGCCAAGGTGTGTGGGCGGCCACCGGGTCCGAGGTCATCGAATGGTTCCGGGCCAACCCGCCGCAGTAACGGCGCCGGTCCATCTATCGGGCCGTGAAGAAGCTCGGGTGCAGCTGGGACGGGCTGCTCTCCAGCCCCGGCAGGGGCCGGTTCTCAGCCTTGTCTTGGGCTTTCCCTGTAGCTGAATCTACTTGACACCCAATAGGCGTTGTGATACTTTTCGCGTCGGATTTCGGCCCATAGATCGTGGCAGGGCCCCGGCGCCGCCGGGCTGTCCAACAACTGTTTATGTTTGACGACCCCAAAGCATTAACCAGCGCCGATTGGCACAACATCCACCTGTTTCTGCAGTGGTTTTGGATCTACTTCCCTTTGGTGGCCACCTTCGCGGTAACGATGTTGACTGCCTACGCCCTGATCCCTTCACTTGTTATGACCGGGCACCTGCCCGGCAACGCCACCAGGCTGAAGCTGCCTTTGACGGTCTTCGCGTTCGGGGTGCTGGTGGCGACGGTGATTATTCTGGTTCTTGGCATCAATCAGACCTTGGACGTAACCAATTTCTGGGACCGACTGTTGATCTAGTCCGACGGCCCGGCTCCTAGATCCGTGTTCTCATACTTGATAAATCTAAACCGGTTAAAGGGTGACCAGCGCAAAATGAGTGGAACTCGAACGGAATGATTCCCCGGGGTAAAATGTTGCCGCTGGCGGTGGCCGGGGGAATCGTAACCGTAATAATCGGTTTCATCCTGGTGGTGTTGCTCATTTCCTGGTTTTCCAATCCACCCTTCGGTCTCGGCAACGCCGGGGCCCAGCCAGTAGCCTTTCCTCACACCGTCCACGTTGCCGACAACGGCATCGAGTGCGAGTTCTGTCACCGCAACGTGACCAAGGGCGAAGCCGCCACCGTCCCGGCGGTCGAAATGTGCCTCTTTTGTCACAAAGACATCACCGGGACGGACGCTGCCGCGGTAGAGATCAGCAAGGTACGCCAGAGCTTCGAAGCAGGGGAACCGATTAACTGGGAGCGGGTGCACCGTATGCCCGATCACGTGCGCTTCATTCACGAGGCCCACATCCGGTTCTTTACAAACGAGAACATGGAAGCCCCCCGGTTCGACATCAACATAGACCCGGTGAACGAACCTTTGAGCATTCAGGAGACCTGCGCGATCTGCCACGGCGACATTTCACAGGCCGAGGTGGTCAAACCCAAGGCGGGGCAGTCTCTGAAGATGGGCACCTGCCTGGACTGTCACCGGGCCAACAACGTTCCAACCGATTGCACGATCTGCCACAAGTGATATTGCTGAACAGATGAAATTAACCAGGCGAAATTTCATGGCTTGGGCCGGCCTGTCGGCCGTCGGCGCCGTCGCCTGCGAGGGCTTCGGCATCCGCGAGGGCGAACTGGACATCCAGAGCCCGGTTAGCCTCCCCGAAGACTTGGTCCGGGGTAAAGACAACTGGTACGCCAGCCTCTGCCGCAACTGCCCTTCCTGCGAGGGGATCGTGGTAAGGGTCATGGAAGGGAGGGCCAAGAAGGTCCAAGGCAATCCCTACTATCCCACTAACCAGGGTAAGAGCCACGCCCGGTGCGAGGCCGGGTTGCAATCGCTTTACCATCCTGACCGGGTATCCTCTCCAATGCGCCGAAGCGGCCCCCGTGGCACCGGCCAGTACACTCCTATCGGCTGGCGTCCCGCCGCCATGGACCTGCTTCGGACCCAATTGCAGGAAAAGGGTTCCAGTTCGGTGTTTATCACCGAGCCTTTACGCGGGCACATGGGACTGTTGGCGGATCGCTTCGCCGACGCGGTCGGCAGCGAGCGCCTCGGTTTTGAGCCAATCGACCAAAACGTCTTGCGGACGGCGGTCAAGAACGTCTTCCAGCAGGACGTTCTTCCTGATTTCGACTTGGAAAACGCCAACATCGTCATCTCTTTCGGGGCCGACTTCCTCTCCACCTGGCTCTCCCCGACCCGTTGGAACCGGGGTTACGGTGAATTTCGACAAGGGGATGGCCGGCAGCGCGGCACCCTGTATCAAGTCGATTCCCGGTTCTCGATGACGGCGGCCAACGCTGACAAGTGGATTCCTATACGCCCCGGCTGGGAGGGGCGGCTTGCCATGAGCTTGGCCCAGGTGATTGTTGCCGAAAACCTTCAGGCCCCCGGCGTCGACGTCGACGCCTTGGTGGGCGGCGAGGCGGGGCGAGGCATTCTGGAGACCTTCCGCCCGGAAGCCACCGTTGGCCCCATAGGGTTGACCGCCGAAATCGCCGGTGGAGACCCGGTGGAATTCGTCAAGCGCTTGGCCCGGGACTTCGCCCGTAACGGCCCCGGCATAGCCATCGGTGGCGGCTCCGCCGGCGCCGGGAGCAACGGCCTCTTCAACCTGGAAGCGATATACGTTCTCAACCACTTGGTGGGCAGCGTCGGCGCCGCAGGCGGGGTGAAATTCAATCCTACCAGCCCATGGAACGGCGTCCCCGCCGGCGCAAGCTCCGGGGACTTGGACGACTGGTCCCGAGTCGCCGACCGGATACGCAGCGGCGAAACGCGCCTCTTGCTGTTGCACAATGCAGACCCGGTACACGGCACACCCAGGTCTCTGCGAATGCGGGATGCCATCGTGCAGGCCGACGACCTATTTGTGGTCAGCTTCTCCCCGTTCTTTGACGATACCAGCGCCTTGGCGGACTTGGTCCTGCCCGACCGGGTGTACCTGGAAGACTGGGGCGACGACATTCCCGAACCAGGCCCCGGCTACCAGGTGGTGGGGTTCCAGCAGCCGGTGGTCAACCCGTTATACGACCTAGACCCGATGAGTTTCCCCGACGTATTGTTAGCCATGGGCCAGGAACTGGGGCAGGACGGCCGGTTGCCCTGGGACAGCTACCGGGCCATGTTGCGGGAAGGTTCCGACGCCCTGTTCGACCTGAACCGCGGCTCCATCACCGCCGCTTCCGCCGATGAGTTCTGGAACAACTTGTTGCAACGAGGCGGATGGTGGGACGAGGGAGCCGAGGGGCCCAGGGCGGTCCGGCCGCAGGCCGGGCTGTTGCGAAGCATCGCCGAGAAAGCGTCTTTACCGGAATTCGCCGGTCCCGACGGAGCCAATACCTTTTACTTGGCGCCGTTCTCGCACAACACCTTACAGGACGGGGTCCATGCCCACCTGCCTTGGCTACAAGCCACGCCGGACCCGCTAACCACGGTGACCTGGCAGACCTGGATAGAAATGAACGACACTTCGGCCCGAGCGTTGGGGGTCCGGGAAGGCGACATCGTTCGAATCGAGTCCTCCCAAGGCTCCATCCGGGCCGTGGTCTACCCCACGCCGGCGGTACCGCCGGAGGTTGTCGCCATACCCATTGGCGGCGGTCGCTCCCACGGCTCTTCTTACGCCACCGACCGGCCGGCGACCGAAAGCTCCAACGTCATCGAAATCCTGGAACCAACCAAGGTGGCCGGGACCGGTTCTCTAGCTTGGGCCGGGAGCCGAGTGCGCGTGACTAATACCGGCGCAAGCGTTAGTATCTCCAAACTGGAGGGCAACGTACGGGCCGTCGAAATTGGCCTCACGCCCGCCGAGGAAATCATCAAGACAATCCATCCGGATAACCTCTAGCGATAAGAACAGGCAAGGATTAGGCAACGGGATTAGGGCAAAGGGAATAAGGCAAGGAAAAGATGGTAACAAAGCGGACGGACCACAAGTGGGGGATGGTTGTCGACTTGGACCGGTGCACCGGTTGCCAGTCCTGCGTCGTAGCTTGCCAGGCTGAGAACAACCTGCCCATCAACACTAAGGACTTTTTTCAGCAGCGCCGGGCTTACGAATGGATCCGCGTCGAACGTTACTGGGAGGGGGAGTTTCCCGACGTCAAGGCGCGGTTTATTCCCATCATGTGCCAGCACTGCGAAAACGCGCCCTGCGAACCGGTATGTCCCGTCTACGCCACCTACCACAACGACGAGGGCCTGAACGTACAGGTCTACAACCGTTGCGTCGGCACTAGGTACTGCGCCAACAACTGCCCCTACCAAGTGAGGTTTTTCAACTGGTGGGAGCCAGTGTGGCCTGAGCGCCTGAGAAATCAACTGAACCCGGACGTTACGGTACGCAGCCGGGGCCTCATGGAGCGTTGCTCATTCTGCGTGCAACGCATCCGCCGCGGGGAAATAAGGGTGGAACGCCAAGGCCGGGAACCCCTGAGCGGCGAAAATATCGAGCCGTCGGACCGGTATCTGAACTACCAAAGAATGAAGGAAGGCAACTTCCTGCCGGCCTGCGTTCAAGCCTGCCCCACCAACGCGTTGAAATTCGGCGACCAAGGCGACACCACCGGCCCGGTCTACGAATATTTCCACGACGCCAACGAGCAATACGAGGCCCGGCACCACGGTGAACACGTCGATGATTCGCATACCCGTTATTACCGTCTACTCGAGGAAATGGCCACCAAACCCAACGTGATTTATCTGAAGAAAGTAGAGAAGTACCCCATCGGCGGCGGAGCGAATGGCGGCTAGCGAAAGCGGACACCACGGCGGGATGTGGGTCTTCCCCGATCCGCGGGCAATGACCGCGGACATGGCCGGCAAGATCGGCTCCATGTCCAAGATATTTGCTGTTCCTTTCGTCTTGTCCTTCGTCCTGCTGGCATTGGGCGTGGTCGGATTTGTCGCCCGCGCCAGCATCGACGGGTTCGATGACCGGGCGCCGTGGGGCTACTACTTTGCCTCCTTCTCTTTCGTGTTCATGGTGACCAGCGCCGCGCCCATCGCGGCCATCGCCTTCCGTTTCACCAAGAGCCATTGGCGCCGCCCTCTGTCCCGCGTCTCGGAGCTTTTCGCGGTGGTCGGCGTCCTAAACCTGATCATGTTCATTCCCATGATGTTTGTGTTGCCCTCCATCGGGAACCCGGCGGGCCATAGCGAGCATCAGTTGGACGTTCGCCGAACCATCTGGTTCGAAGCGCCCATCGGCGCTCCTCACGCCTGGGACTTGCTTGGGGTGATCTTCTTGGCAATCACCGCCTTGGCCATCCTCTGGATTTCGGCGATGCCCGACATGGCCGAGGGCCGAAACACCGCCACCGGGATTCGGCGGTTTGTCTACCGGGTCTTGGCCGGACACTGGTATGGGACCAAGAGGCAGTGGAACGCTCAGAAAGCGGGCTTGGCGCTGCTGGGCGCTTTCTATTTCATGCTGCTGATTTTCGTGCATTTTATTATCAGCTCGGACTACGCCCAGAGTATGATTCCGGGCTGGAAGGATTCCATCTTCCCGGTTATCTACAGCCTGACCGGCCTTCAGGTAGCCTTGGGTATCTGCGTGGTAATCCTATTCATACTCCGCCGCTGGGGCGGGTACCAGGAGTACCTGGGCAAGTCGCCCTTCTGGTCGGCCAGCAAGGTGCAATTGGGTTTGACCCTGCTGTGGGCCTACCACCTGTTCGCATTCTTCATCACCTACTGGTACGGCCGGTTGGTAGTGGAGCAGAATATCATCAAGTACCTTTTCGTAGAGTCCTACGGCGTCGTTTTCGTCTGTAACCTGGTGTTCAGCTTCGCGGTCCCCTTCGCCATTCTGTTGTGGAACCCGGTGCGGCGCACCGCTTGGGGTCCGGCATTGGCCGGACTGTCGGCGGCAATCGGCGCGCTCATGTTCAGCGTGCGAATCTTTGTCGGAGCCGCCAACTCGGGCGACATTTACGCCCATTTCCTGGCAACCGTGCCTGCCGCAGCCTACCCCGACATCTGGGACATCTTCATAGTAATCGGGAGCATAGGCGGCACGGTGTTCATCTACATGCTGGCGACGAAGGTCCTGCCGGTGATGTCGGTATGGGAAGTGAAGGAAGGGGCGTTGTACCAGCGAATGGGCCGTTTCGTTCGCGGCGAATATCTAGTCCTGGCTAAACCCGAGTAGGCTATCCCTGGTCTGAACCGGAGCGCCGATGCAGGAAGGAAGAACACTAACCGCGAGACAGGTGAACGTAGAACTACTGCGTTCGATTTTGAACTCGCCCAAGTGGTTCTGGATCGCGGTAGTAATCCTGGGCCTGATAGTGCTTGGCGCCATGAGCGCGGCCGGGTTGATGGTCAACAAGGGTATGGGCATGACCGGGTTGAACCGCCCGGTTATGTGGGGCTTCTTCATCACCAACTTCGTCTTCTGGATCGGCATCAGCCACGCCGGGGTCATGCTCTCCGCCATTCTGCGCCTTTCCAAGGCGGAATGGCGTCGGCCCGCCACCAGGGCCGCCGAGATCCTTACCGTCTTCTCCCTGATGACGGCCATGCTGATGCCGTTGATTCACACGGGCCGGCCTTGGCGTTTGGTCTACTGGATTTACACCATCCCCTTCGCCCCCTACGACTTCGCGAGGGGTATCTGGCCCAACGTGCGGTCGCCGTTGGTGTGGGACCCAAGTGCGGTCTACACCTACTTGACCTCCAGCATACTGTTCGTGCTGATCGCGCTGGTGCCCGACTTCGCGGTGCTTCGGGACCGGACTACTGGTATGACCCATCGCATCTACGGCCTGCTGGCCATGGGCTGGCAGGGCAACCCCCGGCAGTGGAAGCTCCAGATCATCGCCGGAGTGCTGTTGTCGGCCCTCATCCTGCCGGTCTTCGTCTCGGTGCACAGTATCGTGTCCTGGGACTTCGGCATGGCGGTAGCGGTGAAATCGTGGCATTCCACCATCTTCGCACCCTACTTCGTGGTGGGCGCGGTACACTCGGGCGTCTCCGCCGTCGCCTTCGTCATGATCATCCTCCGCTACATCTATAGCTGGCAGAACTACATCCGGCACGAGCACATTGACGCCTTGGGGCGTTTGCTGATCGTGGTGGCTACCGGTTGGTTCTACTTCTTCGTGATGGAGGTCGTCTTCGGGTTCTACGGCCGGGAGGCTGACGAGTTGGCCGTGCGCAACCTTCAATTTATGAAGGACCCCTGGAACCTGTGGATGATGTTCTTCGTCGGCCTTACCTACTTCTTGCCGGTTTCCATCTGGCTGAGCAAGACAGGGCGGCGCAACCTGTGGATCATGTCCATAGCGTGCATCTCGGTGAACATCGGTATGTGGCTGGAGCGTTTCATCATCATCGTGCCGGGCTTGGCCCAAAAACAGCTATTCACCTTCGATTGGTACACCTACCGACCCAGCGCGGTGGAGTGGACCATTATCGGAGGCACCTTCGCCTTGGTGGCGTTGCTGATGATAGTGATCGCCAGGGTGGTGCCCTTGATACCCCTGTACGACATCAAAGAGGCGGAGATCCTCAAGACCGAGGTCAAGATTGGCCGGGTCACTGTCCCGGCCGTGGTCAGAGAGGAATGAGCGCCATTATGCGACTAGAGGGAACAGAAAATGGCTAGACGACCCATCTTGGGGCTTTTTGAAGACGCCAACTACGCGGCGGAGGCCGGTGACGCGTTGCAGGCGGCTGGCTTGGCTCCTACCGACTACGATTTTCTGACCGACACCCCGTATCCTGAGGGGGCGTTCGGCGAACGGCACGAAGGCCACCGGCTGTACGTGTTCCCTCTCTGCGGTGCGCTGGTGGGTCTCACCATCGGCATTATCCTCACCTCTATGACCCAGATGGCCTACCCCTTGGTTCAGGCCGGCAAACCCATTCTGTCGTTGCCGCCGATGGCCGTTGTCACCTACGAGAGCACCATGCTCACCGCAATCATATTCACCATAATCGGGATAGTCTTCGAGTCCAGGCTGCCCAGCTTCAAGAAGGGCCTCTACGACACCCGGATCACCGAAGGCTACATCGGTGTCTTGGTTAACGCGGAAGAAGAGCAGTTGCACCAAGTGTCGGGAATCCTGACCCAAGCAGGGGCCATCGACGTGGTCCGAGAGAACGGAGGCCGGTAACCCAGTGACCGGTCAAGCGAAACAGTATTTGCTCCGATCCCGGAGACGATGGCTAACGAGCGTCAGCATCGGTGTCGCTCTGCTCGTGGGGCTGGCGGCGACCGGATGTACGTCTGGCGCCTACCCGTTGGACATCTTCTACGAAATGCACTACCAACAGTCCTACAAGTCCCACGAGCCTCCCCGGTTGTCGGGCGTTGCGGGCGCCGTTGCGTTCTTCCCGGGTCCGGTGTCTACCACCGACAATTCGGGCGCCCACCTGTTCGACGTGAATTGCGCGATGTGCCACGGCGCTGGCGCCAAGGGTGACGGGCCGGTGCTGAACACGTTGATCAACAAGTACCAGTACGAAACGTTCATCACTCCGGACCTGACGACCCTGACGCCAGAGACAATCGAGCCGTTCCTGCGTTTCACCACCAGGCCGTTCGGACCCAACACGGTGATGCCTCCCTTCGGCAAGTTGTTGAGCGCCGAGGAGCGGTGGGCCATCTCCGAATACGTCGGCAGCCTGCCAAAATAAAGAACGGTAGCCGGCGCCGATACTCGGGTCCGGGCCGGACTCGCGCCGGTGGCAGGTCCGCCTAACCATGGCCAGCGGTCTCAGAATGACGAGCGTATTACGCATCAGCTTAGTCTCTAGCTGTATTCTTGCCGTCCTTTACTTTCACGTAGGTCCGCTGTCCGCCCAGACCCCCGAAGGGCGGTACTCGGAAGAGGAAGCCCAAGCTATCGACCGTATGTTAATGTGTCCGGTCTGCCCTGCCGAGACCATCGATCAAGCCCAAGTGGAAATCTCCTTTCAAATGCGGGCCGTAGTGAGGGAGATGCTGGCCGACGGCCGTTCCCGCCAAGAGATTCTGGACTTCTTTGCCGAGAGCTACGGCCCCGACATCTTGGCCGCTCCGCCCAAGTCCGGGGGCAATCTGCTGGCCTGGGTTCTGCCCATCGTTGCCGTGGCGGGCGCCTTGGTGGGCGTATATTTCGTCATCCGTTCCATGACCAACCGCGGCCAACGGCTGACGGCCGACGGTCCGGCGCCAAGTGGCGCCCCCGACCCGGAACCAAACCTGGGACCGTACCTGGAAATGGTCGACCGGCATCTGGCCTTGGGCCGCGCCGGGACAAGACCAACGACGGAAACAACAGTGGAAAAAAACCGCGAATCGACGCCGGAAACCGCCCAGGAACAGGCTGAAGAAGGGACCAATGGGTGACTTAGGCGCCATCAGCCTTTGGCTGGCGTTGGCCCTCGCCGCCTACGCCGCCATCGGATCGGTTGCGGGCAAGCTGCGGGGCGCCCCGGCGTTGGTGGAAAGCGCCCGGTCGGCCGTCTACGCCGTGGTGGTGGTGCTGTTGGTGGCCACGGGCAGCCTCGTCGTTGCGTTCATCAGTCGCGATTTCGAGATTGCCTACGTTGCCAGGCACAGCGACCTGGCCATGCCCGACCGTTTTACCTGGGTGGCATTCTACGCCGGCAACGAGGGTTCGTTGCTCTTCATTGCCATGGTGCTCTCGGTGATGGCGGCGGTCGCTGTTTGGCGGGCGCCGGAAAGGACTCGGGACGCCCTGCCGTACACCACCGGCGTAATGATGCTGGTGCTTACTTTCTTCTTGGCGGTCACCGCCGTGATGGCCAACCCCTTCGACAAGCTGCCCTTCGTGCCTCCCGACGGCGAAGGGATCAACCCGTTGCTCACTCACTTCGGTATGTTCGTCCATCCGCCGGCTTTGATGTCGGGACTAATCGGCATCACCGTGCCTTTCTCATTCGCGCTGGGGTCGTTGCTGGCCCGGAATACCGGGGACGAGTGGGTGGACGCCGGCCGCTCTTGGGGCATTCTGACTTGGGCGTTGCTGGCCGGGGGACTGTTGCTGGGCTCTTGGTGGGCCTACACCATCCTGGGCTGGGGCGGGTACTGGTTCTGGGACCCGGTGGAGAACGCCGCCTTCATGCCTTGGCTGGCGTTGACCGCCTTCATTCACTCCATAATGGTGCAAAAGCGGCGTGGGATGTTCCGAATGTGGAACATCGCCCTTATCAACGTCTCCTTCGGTCTCGCCCTCTATGGCATGTTTATGAACCGTGGAGGTTCGGTGCCCTCGGTCCACTCCTTCGGGGCGTCGAGCTTGGGCTGGGTGTTCCTGATGTTTTTGTGCATCGGAGTGCTCATACCGTTCATTATTTTCTTCTGGCGATACCCGTTGCTGAGAAGCGCCCGCAACCTGGACTCGATGCTGTCGCGGGAAGCGGCGTTCTTGGTCAACAACCTCTTGCTGCTGGCCATCGCCTTCGTCACCCTTTGGGGGACGGTGTACCCGTTGCTGTCGCGGCTCATCCAGGGTGAAGAGATTACCGTGGCGCGTCCTTTCTACGACCAAGTAAACGGGCCGTTGATGTTGGGCCTGATCTTTCTCATGGGCGTGGGTCCGTTGCTGCCGTGGCGGCGGGCCAACTTGGCGGCGCTGCGGCGCGCCTTGGCCGGACCGGTGGCCGCCGGCCTGATCACGGTACTGGTCTTGGCCCTATTGGGCCTTCGCAAAGACTACGCTCTAGCCGGGTTCGGACTGGCTGCTTTCGTCGCCGCCGGCATCCTGTTGGAATGGTTCCGCGGTACCCGCTCCCGGAGCCGCTCCTTGGGCGAGAACTACCCTCGGGCTTTCGTCAACCTGGTATGGTCCAACCGGCCGCGATACGGGGGCTACGTCGTTCACCTTTCGGTGGTGATGGTCGCTTTGGGCATTGTGGGAACCTCGTTCTTCAACACCCAGCGCGACGTTGTATTGTCGCCCGGTGACCGTGTCGCCGTCGAAGACTACGAGTTGGTCTATCTGGGGACGATGGAGACACCCAAAGGCAACCGCACCGAGTACGTTTCAACGGTCCAAGTGTACCGCGATGGAAGCCTTCTGGACACAGTCAGGCCCAGCCGGGCCTTCTACCCCGGTTTCAACATGGCGTCGACCCGGGCTGCGATCCGGTCAACCCCTGTGGAAGACCTTTACGTCGTCCCCAGCGAGAACCTGCCGGACGGCAGCGTAGGCCTGCGCATCCTGGTCAACCCGCTGATCTGGTGGATGTGGGTTGCCGGCGGGGTCCTTCTTGTGGGCACCGTGGTGGCGCTATGGCCTCAACCACAACCGCTGCCCGCACCGGTACGAACTCCAAGCCGCATTGCCCCCGGCCCCAGGCCGACGACAGCCTGACGCCGGTCTACCCAAACCCCAGAGTTTTTTGATGGTTATTTTCTCCGTCACCCTCTCTGCGTCCTCTGCGTTCAACGCCCTCTTGGAATGGCGATGCCAGAGGAGGCGTAACTGGTAAACTGGGCCGGATGGACGCCGAAACTGTTGTCTCCTTGATCTTCGGGGTGGCGCTGGGCGCTTTCAGCCTCTTGGTGGTTGGCTATGCCTTCTTCCGGCCTCGCGGCGGCGTGGCGGACAAAGCCGCCGCCCCAGTGCCCGCCAACGGCGCGGCGGAAAGCGGCTCCAACGACGGCCCGCCCTTGGACTCGGTCATGGAAGCCATTGGTACTTTGGAGTTGGAATACCAGTTGGGCAATCTCCCGGAGAGCCAATTCCGGGAGCAGCTCCAAGCCTACCGAATTGAGGCCGCCGTCGCTTTGCGGGACCTGGTGGAGAGCGGCCGGGCCGACCCGGCTTGGCTCTTGGAGCAAGAGGTAATGGAAGCCAGGTCGGCGTTGCGCCAGGAGGCGGTCTTGCCTCTGGTCTGCCCCGGCTGCGCCGCCGAAATGCCGGCGGGAGTCGCCGACTGCCCGGAGTGCGGCCGTGCCGTCGCATTGGGACCCTCCGGAGACCAAGCCAGTTGAACCTCCGTCCCGTCTTGCTGGTCTTGGCGATGGCCGCCGTCGCGATGTATTTCGTTGCTGGCGCCGGAAGCGGCTACGCCCAATCGACTGAATCCTTTTCAATCTCGGGCCGGGTGGTCAACGGCACCGCCGGGGCCGATTTACCGGGGGAACTGGTCGTCTTGATGCTAGTCACCGGTCCCGGTGGGACGCTGCAAGGCACCGGCCAAACGGCGGCGGACCGGGAAGGGCGGTTCACCTTGGACAACGTTCAGCCAGTCCCAGGCGGGAGGTACACCCTGAGCGTGGACCACAGCGGCGTCTTTTACGGAACGACACTCACCACCGAGGGCTTGGCACAAGACGTCACCCTGACCATCTACGAGTCCAGTCAAGACGTTGGCATTGTTGGAGTTGCCCGGCAAGTTATGGTCTTGGCTTCGGTCGACAAGAGAAACCGGACGGCCCGGGCCCTGGAATTCGTACAGGTGGCCAACACGACTGACCTCACCCTGATGCCGGACCTGTCCAAGCCGGCCCAGGTCAGCTTCCTGCGGTTCGCCCTGCCCCCGGAGGCATCGGACTTGACCGTGCAGTCTGTCCTGAGCGCCGGGGACATTATATCCATCGGCAGCGGCTTCGCCCTCACTGCGCCGGTACCCCCTGGTGTCCATAACGTTGATTTCTCCTACTCCTTTCCTTACCAAGGCGACGGCGTGTCTTACCGCCAGAGCCTCCCCCAAGGGGCCAGGATATTCCAGGCGCTGGTCCCGGCCAGCTTGAAGGACGTTGCCCTACCGGGCATGACGCCTTTGGAGTTGATCAATATCGAGGGGACTGCTTACCGCACCTGGGAAGCGCGGGACATCCCGCCGGGCCGCGGCTTGGAGTTGGTGATCACCGGGCTGCCTGAGCCGGGAATATGGGACCGGCTTGGCTATTCGGTCGTTGGCGGAGCTTTCTGGCAAATCGCCATCCCCAGCGCGGTCGCCGCCGCTTTGGCCGCACTATTGGTCTGGGGACTGACCCAACGGCGCCAACCGCTTCTCCACGATGGGGAGGCCCCTGAAGACCCCACCGGCAGGGCCGGTTTGGTCCGGGCCGTCGCCGTTTTGGACGAACGTTTCCAACAAGGCGCCGTGCCGGAGGCCGAATATCAAGCACAGCGACAGGATATAGTCTCCAGGCTCTTAGAAGAGACCGGGGCATCCGACGGCCCGGTCCCGCCGGAACGATGAGCGCCCCAACGTCCGGCGGTCACGCTAACCGAAGGCGGCTCTTTGGCCTGACCAAACGCTCTTGGCTGGTCATAGCAGCCGGTATACCGGTCCTCGCTCTTTTGGCGTTGCTGGCTTGGGCGTCGTATCAGGGTGGCGGCAACCCCGGCGGGTTGGCGGTCAACGCCGAGTTCGGTCAATCCGAAATCGACCAAGACCTAGCCCAGGATTTCAACCTGCAACTCTTTTCCGGTGGTAATCTTGAACTCTCCGCTCTGAGGGGACAGGTGGTGATGCTGGACTTCTGGGCTTCTTGGTGCGGGCCGTGCCGCGACGAAGCGCCAGCCTTGAACTTAGTCTACCGGGAGTACCGGGAGCGGGGGGTTGAATTCGTCGGCGTCAACATCTGGGACCAAGCCGGTGATGCCGAGTTATTTCTGGCCCAAGTGGGCCAGTCTTATCCCAGCGGGCCCGACACCGACGGCAGGACCGCCATCAATTACGGCGTTCGCGGCATCCCCGAAAAATTCTTCATCGACCGGAACGGGATCATCGTCAAAAAGTTCGTCGGCCCCTTGGACGCCGAGTTCCTCCGTAATACACTGGAAGAACTGCTGGCGGACAGCTAGAACGGAGCCGTGGAAGGGATATGGCCGATCAAGAAACAGCGATAGCAGTGGACTGGGGCGGTAGCTGGAACCGCACCGCCTTGGTCGACCGGCAGGGGAATTTCCGGTGGCAGTCCCGTGAACCCAACCCCCCGGGCGGCAGCCGGGAAGACTACCTGGAGTTGGGGCGCCGGTCTATAATCGCCGCCTTGGCCGAGGCCGGCGGCGAGGTAGCCGGAATCGGCGTGGCAGTGGCCGGGCCGGTCGAACCCTCCTCCGGCATCCTCTACCGGCCGCCCAACCTGATGGCCCTGAACGGCGTGTCGCTCAAGGCCGTCTGGCGGGAAGCGTTTTCCTGTCCCGTGTGGGTGGGGAACGACGCCGACTTGGCAGCTTTGGGCGAGTTTTACTTCGGGGCCGGGAAAGACGCCGCCGAACGGGACCGGCCGGTCAAAACCCTGTTCTACATCACGGTCAGCACCGGTATCGGCGGCGGGCTGGTGGACCGGGACCAAGTTTACCTGGGTTCCAACGGTCTGGCGGTCGAAGTGGGTCACACCACCGTCGACATGGGCGCCGCGGCCCCCCGGTGCGCCTGCGGCAATCTAGGCTGCCTGGAGGCGCTGGCCTCGGGGTCCGGCATTGCCAGGAACGCCCGGGACTTGCTGGCCGACAGCCGGTACGCCGGTTCCACTCTGGCCCGGTTGAATACGGTCACGTCGGAGGCGGTGTTCGACGCCGCGTTTCAGGGCGACCCCCTGGGACGGACTGTACTGGATAATGCCATCCAGGCTCTGGTCGTCGGGCTCACCAACGTAGTGCACCTGTTCAACCCGGACCTGATCGTAATCGGCGGCGGTGTCAGCGACGGCTTGGTGACGTACGATCTGTTGCCCCGGATTTACCAGGGTATCCAGGAACGCTCCATGAGCGAGTTGCACCGGGAATTCCAGTTGACGACGTCACGGCTGGGTGACTCGGCGGGGATGGCCGGCGCGGCCGCCTTGGTGTGGAGCCAGCAGTCTGCCGGCGCTGCCTAATCCCCGGCCCTATACCCGGCTCTATACCCGGCTCTATACCCGGCTCTATACCCGGCTCTATACGATGTAGCGGCCGCCCATGACGTTCAACCGGTCTCCGGTGATGTAGGACGATTCATCGGAGGCAAAGAAAAGGCAGGCGTTGGCTACGTCCGACACGCTGGCTTGCCGTCCCATGGGCAGGCTGCTCAAGTGTCCCGCCGAACCTCTGGTCGATGGCCCCTGGAACTCCGGGTACCATTCCGGGTGTTCCCGAGAGGTGTCCGTGGCGCCAGGGTTGACCATGTTTGCCCGGACGTTGTAGGGCGCCATCTCGGCGGCAATGGCCCGAATTAGTCCCACCAGTCCTGTCTTGGCCGCGGTCACGGCGCTGGTATCGGGCCGGCCCGTGACTGAGGACTGGCCGCCCAGAGCAATGATGCTGCCGTTCCGGCGCTCGATCATGCCCGGCAGCACTGCCTTGCAGAGGTAGAAAGCGGAGTCCAGGTTCACTCCCAACACATGACGCCATTCCTCGTCGGAGACATCCAACACCGGCTTGTGGGGGCGGATCGCCACGTTGGATACAAGAACGTCGATCTTGCCCAGGGCTTCAATTCCCGACTCCACCATCCGGTAGACCGACGGGGCGTCTGAAACGTCGCCGATGGCAGTGTGGGTGAGGACGCCCAACTCCCGGCATTGGGCCGCCACCTCTTCCAGTTCCGCATGGCTGCTTCGGGTATTCAGCACCAAGTCGGCGCCCTCCCAGGCGAAGGTCAAGGCGACCTCCTTGCCGATGTTGCGGCTGGCGCCGGTAATGAGGGCCGTCTTGCCTTCAAGTCGCATAGCGGTACACCCTTGTTCTCAGTATCGGCGTAACGGCAGTTTGTCCAACCGAGGCGACCTGCCGTTGCGCCCGGTTATAGGCGGAGAGACGGCCCGCCCTAATGCATTACCAGACCGCCATCTACGTTGAAGGCTTGGCCGGTTATGTTGCGGGCGCCGGGGCCCGATAAGAATAGGGCCATGGCGGCGATGTCTTCGGGATCGTTGGCGCGTCCTATGGGAATGCGAGCGCCCATGGCCCGCTGGAGGTCGGCAACGTCGACTCCAGTGCTTTCGGCTCGCTGCGTCATGGTCTCAACGCCCATGGCGGTTATCGTCGAACCGGGGCAGATGGCGTTGACGTTGATGTCGTGTTGCCCCAACTGGTGGGCCGCGATCATGGTCATGGCCAGCACCGCGCCCTTGCTGGCGGCGTAGGCGGCGTTGGAAGTGCCCGAATATCCCTTGCCGGCAATGGAGGCGATGTTGATGATGCGTCCTCCGCTGCCCTGCTCTATCATCTCCCGGGCCGCCCGTTGCATCCCGAAGAAGACGCCCTTGGCGTTGACCCGGTGAATCCGGTCCCAGTCTTCCTCTTCCACGTCCATTATGTAAATGAAGCGGGTCACTCCGGCGTTGTTCACCATGATGTCGATGCGCCCGAATGTCTCTTTAGCTTGAGCGATCATCCGGTCGATGTCGCCGGTGTTGCCCATGTCGGCGGGGACGGCTAGGCTCTCCCGGCCTAAAGCCTTCACCGCCACGGCGGTCTCTTCCACCGAGTCTGCATTGATGTCGGACACGGCGATATGGGCTCCGGCCCCGGCGAGTTGGAGGGAGATGGCCCGGCCCATGCCCCGGCCGGCGCCGGTAACGACGGCAATCTTATCTTCCAGTTCCATTGTTTCTTTCCTCTCCCCTCTGCTTGTTATTGGATGCCCAAGTATTTTACACTCCCCGCAGGCTGGGCGCCCTTCTTAAAATATTTCCCCTGGTTACCCGCTGATTTCCCGGCTGATTTACAAGCCAATTTTCAGGCCCATTTTCTGAAAACGGGAGGAACATCATGGCTGAGCCAAGAGTCGATACCATCGTGCGCGGCGGCAGGGTTGTTACCTCGTCTCAGGTGGTGGACGCCGCCGTCGCCATCAAGGGCGAAAAGATCGCTGCCCTGGGGCCTGAAGAGCTGTTGCCGCCGGCCGACCGCTACATCGACGCCGAGGGCAAGTTCGTCTTGCCGGGACTGATCGACGCCCATGTGCACCTGGACGGTCACGACGACTACGCGTTGGGCGCGTTGGCCGCCGCCCATGCCGGTCTTACCACCCTGATTCCCTTCGGCAACTACGAACTGGACGGCGACGAGACCCTGGTCCAAGCCGCCGGGCGCATCCGGGAAGAAGTGGAAGCCTCCGCGTTGGTGGACTTCGGGTTCCACTTCATCCTGCAGAACCGGCCCAGCATCCTCCGGTCGCTTCCGGCGGTTATGGACATGGGGTTCAAGTCGTTCAAGATGTTCATGACTTACAAGAAGCGGCCCGGACGAATGTGCGACGACGATTACATCTGCAACGCCATGGAACTGGTGGCCAGGGGTGGCGGCGTGCTGCAACTCCATTGTGAAAGCGGCAATATCATCGAGTACCTGGAGAACAAGCTGATCGCCGAAGGCCACACCCACCCCGAAGACTTTCCCACCGCCTGTCCCGAGTGGGCTGAAGAAGAAGCGATCAACCGGGCCATCAACATGGCGGCTGCCACGAACTGTCCCACCTACGTGGTCCACCTGAGCACTCAGTTAGGGCTGGAACGGATCAAGCAGGCCCAAGCCCAAGGCCAACGCATCTGGACCGAGACCTGTCCCCAATACCTGTTGCTATCCGACGCCCAAATGTCGCAGTTCGGTCCCTTGGCCAAGATTGGACCGCCGTTGCGCCCCGAGGACGGACCCGACCGCGACGCCCTGTGGAACGGCCTGCGGCAGGGGCATATTTCACTGGTGGCGAGCGATCACGCCCCACACCCCCAAGAACTGAAGCGGCCCGGTTGGGAGAACATTTTCGTACTGCCAGACGGCGCCTCCGTACCCTTCGGTTCGCCGGGGGTGGAGACCCTGGCGCCGCTGATGTACAGCGAGGGTGTGGTGAAGCGGGGACTGCCCATCTGGTGGCTGGCCCGGGCGATGTCAGAGAACCCGGCGCGCATCTTTGGCCTCTATCCCCGGAAGGGGGTCATCCAAGTGGGTTCCGACGCCGACCTGCTGATTCTCGACCCCGGCGCCGACCGGGTGATCTCGGCGGAAGACCATTACAGCAACAGCGGTTACAGCCTGTTCGAGGGCTGGGAAATCACGGGCCGGCCGTGGATGACGCTTTTGAGGGGCCAGGTGCTCTTGAACCAAGGTCAATTGGAGCAAAGAAGAGGCTACGGCAACCTGCTGTCCTGCGAAGGACCCACCGCCCCCCTGGGAGGCCCGGTGAGCTAGCGGAGAATCTAAGAATTTATTTCGAGGCGACGACATGAAATACGACAATATAGTAATCGGCTCGGGATCCGGTGGCGGCGTGGTGGCCACTCGCCTGAGCGAAGACCCGGAACGGTCGGTGTTATTGCTGGAAGCCGGCCCGGACTATCCCGACTTCGAGCGGCTGCCCGACGAGATCAAGTTCGGCTTCGCTTCGGGGGTGGACATCGTCACCACCCACCACAACTGGGAGTTCACCGCACGGGGCACCGACACCAGCGGCCCGTTGCAGATACCTCGCGGCAAGGTCACCGGCGGCACCAGCGCCATCAACGGCCAAGTGTTCCTGCGAGGCGACCCCCAAGACTACGATTCTTGGGCCGCCTTGGGCAACGACCGCTGGGGGTACCAGGACCTGATCCAGTTCTTCCGCAGGGTTGAGACCGACACCGAATTCGGCGGCAGCGATTTTCACAACTCCGATGGGCCCATCGTTTGCCGGCGGTTCCCCCGGGAAACGTGGCGCCCGGACCAGACCGCCTTTTATACTGCCGCCCGCGACGCGGGGTTCCCGGACGCCCCGGACATGAATCACCCTGACGCCACCGGGGTCGGTCCCGTGCCGTTGAACAACCCAAACGGCATCCGCATGAGCACCGCGCTGGGCTACTTGAACCTGGCCCGGCACCGGCTCAACCTCACCATCCGGCCCAATTGCACCGTCCGCCGCTTGCTGTTCACCGGGAGCCGGGCCACCGGCGTCGAAGTGGAAAGCGGCGGTGAAGTGTTCGTGGTGGAAGGCGACGAAATTGTCCTCAGCAGCGGCTCCATCGGGTCGCCCCATATACTGATGCTCTCCGGCGTGGGCCCCGCCGACCAATTGCGGGAGTTCGGCATACCGGTGTTGCATGAATTGCCCGGGGTGGGCCAGAGCATGCGAGACCACCCGATTGTATTCGTCCCATTTAAGACCAAGGCCGATTATCCGCTGGACACCTCCGCCGCGCGGATGCAGGCGGTGATGCGCTGGACAGCCCAAGGGTCGAATTTGCGGAACGACCTGCAAATCCTGATGAGTTCGTTGACCAACACGACGCTATTCGATCCGGTGGTGGCAGAACCCAGCGACGACGATCAGCCTCCCGGCATCGGGATGTACTCGTTTATCAACCTGGAGGCCAGCGCCGGCGAGTTGCGCCTGACCTCGGCCGACCCCCACGGCAAGCCGTCGTTGGACTTCAAATTCTTTACCGACGAATTCGACTTGGTGCGTTGCCGGGAGGTCGTGCGTACGTGCGCCCGGTTGGGCGCTCACCAGGCCTTCGCTGACATCATCGAGGAACGAATCGAACCCTCCGACGCCGAGTTGGCGACGGACGAGGCATTGGACGCCTTCATTCGCGCCAACGTGGTCAGCGGCCAGCACATCACCAGCACCTGCAAGATGGGTCCGGTGTCGGACCCGATGGCGGTGGTGGACCAGTTCGGCCGCGTCCACGGCATAGAGGGGCTGCGGGTGGCCGACGCCTCCATAATGCCCAATTGCGTCCGGGCCAACACCAACTGCACCACCATGATGATCGGAGAACGCATCGCAGATTTCATCCGCCAAGGCGAGTAGACAGCAACCAAGGCAACCACAAGGGTTGCTCCTGCGTTCCGGCATCGCGGTCACCGTAGGGGCGGCCGGTTTTGGTTTTCTCCCTGCCCCCTTGAGGGGGAAGGCCAGGATGGGGGAAAGAACCGGCGTGGCGTGCCAACCACATCCTAACCCTCCCCAAGGGGCGTGAACAAAAAAAGACTTGTGAGCAGAGCCTTTTCATTCTCGGGAAAGTCCCCTCTCCATCCGGGAAGAAGCAACTGACGCTGTCGCCGCAGACGTAGCGGCGCCCAGCCGGAACCGTCCTCTTGGGGTCGCGCCTGGAGCGGTTGGTTAGGGCTCAAGATGATTAACGAGATAATGGCAGGGGGGCAACCAGCGATATTGGAGGAATCAGGGCTCGTTGAACCTAGCGACAGATAATGGCCGATGGACAATCGGTCTCAGCATCGAGGCATAAACCCGGACAGGTCGGATGGGTTCCGTTTGCTTGTTGGGTTTGGCGTGCCTACGGCCACATAGGATACATCCCGCAAGCAAACGAAGCCGGGCAAACGTTCTAGGGGCTGAAGAACGACAACAATCGCTCCCGCCCGGACCGCCCCAGGATGATGCAGTCACTACAGACCTTTAGGCTAGGCAATCTTCGAGCATTTCACGGGTCTCAGCCGGCAGGGCGTCCATGGCCTCCATAGTTTGCGCGGTGAAGGCGGCCGAGCTGCGGGCTAAAAAGTAGTACCAGCGTAGATCGAAGGCATCGTCGGGGTCTTGGGACTCGATGAATTCAATGACGGCCTCGGTCCCCGCAACGACTGCCTCATGGTAGTCTTGCGCCACTGGCGGCGGGGAGAGGTCCTTGAGGCCGGCAAGGGCCTCACGCGAAGGGCCAAGGGATTCCCCCCAGGTCTCAAAGTCCGCGGGCCTGTCCAGGTCGCAGAAGGCGGCGGAGTACTCTTCGATGGTCATAGGGCCACCCCCGCAGCCCACTACTGCCAGTACTGCCAAGCCTGCTGCGATGGCCATGATGCGTATGCGGAGCCTCCTTATGATTCATTCTGTAGAATAATCCCCCCAATGATGGCCCCAAGCCCCAGCAGAACCGCCACCACAACAAAGTGGGGTTTCGTTTGCTTGCGGGGTGTATCCTATGTGGCCGTAGGCACGCCGAACCCTACAAGCAAACGGAACCGTCGGATGAGTTAAGAAACGGTGTGTCCTTTTGTTAATCAACGAATTGTTAATCAACGAATCCTTCTGCCGCTCTGGAACACGGCCCAAATGTTTCTGAGCGCGGCCGGGTCGGACAGGGGGTCCCCGTCTATCAGCACCATATCGGCCTGCTTCCCAACCTCGATGGTCCCGGTCTGGTCCTGAATGCCCAGGAGGTCTGCGGCAACGCGCGTGGAGGCTTCCAACGCCTCTTGGGGCGTCATGCCGTTTTCGACCATCAACTCCACTTCACGGGCCACAAAACCGTGCCGGGCGGGAGATCCGCCGGCGTCGGTGCCGGTGGCGATGCGAACGCCGGCTTGCAGTGCGAGTTTGAAGCTGGCGATTGAGCTTTCCTTGCGGTCGTAGATTTCGGCCATCTGATCTCGAGACCAGCCCAACTGGGTCGCAAGGCGCTCCCTGGCGTCCCAAGTAGACATGGTGGGCACCATGTATGTGCCCTTTTGCGCCATGAGTTCGACCGTGGCTTGGTCTACGAAGGTCCCGTGCTCGATGGAGTCTATACCGGCTTCCACGGCCAACCGGGTCCCGTCGAAGCCGTGGCAGTGGGCGGCGATTTTAAGGCCCGCATCGTGGGCCGCCCGCACCGCAACATCCAGGGCCTCCCGGCTCATGCTAGCGAATTGCTCTCCGTCAGGGCGAAACCCCGTGGCGCCCACCTTTATGAGGCCGGCGCCCCTGTCAATCATGTCCTGAATGCCTTCCAGCAATTCCTCCGGGGTTTCGGTGGTCCTGGTAAGGCCGGCAGGCCAGGTACCCGGGAATTGAAACCATTCCCCGGAAGCAATGATTCGCGGCCCCAAAATAGCCCCGGCAGCCGCTTGTCGGGCGATATTGATGTTGATAGCGTATCGGGCGCCAACATCCCTCGCCGAAGTGACCCCGGACATCAGCGCGCGGCGGCAGTTGCCCACAGCTTTGAGTGTGAATTCCTCGGCTGTATCGTTCAGCAGGCGTTCCATGGAGTCCATGCCGCCGTCGCCCGTGAAGTGCTCATGGCAATCCATCAGGCCCGGGATGAGGGTCAAGCCCTGCCCGTTAATGTCCTCTTGGTGCCGGGACCGTTTCGGGCGAGCCGATTCCTCTCCTATCCAGGTTATTGCTCCGTCCGATATCTCCAAGCTCACGGAGGACTGTGGAGCGGACCCTGTCCCGTCAATTAGTCTGACGTTGCGAATTACCAAGTCCATCGTAGCCTCCTCACTCGATCCATAATCCCCGGCGGTCTCCCACTGCAATCGGTTGCCTTTGTGCTCGGACTAGATCGTTCAAGACCCCGGTCCGCTGAGAGGGAACCCCGCCTGCAACACTTGGGGCCAGCATATCACAGCGAAACCATGCACCGTAGGTGGCCGGACCCCTTCTCTGGCAGGGTGTGGCGACATCGTGAAAGTCTTCCGGGCTCTTTCATTCCGGGCTACAGCCGCGCGGAATATGGAGTATCCTGAAGGCGCGAGAGAGTCCAATAGGCCGCAGGTCGGCCAGCGCACGTTCCTGAAAAAAACCGAGGCGCTAATCTGAAGGAGACAGGGGGCTAGCATGGTAACCAAAGTCGAGGTCCAAGGCCAATGCGACAGCCGGTTCAGTGCCGTGGAAGATGCTTTCAGAGAGAACTTTGCCAGCCGGAATGAAGTGGGCGCCTCGGTCGCCGTTTACGCCGGGGGAAAGCTCGTGGTCGACTTGTGGGGCGGCTACGCCGATGCCGCCCGCAGCCGCCCCTGGGAGCAGGACACTATCGTAAACGTCTACTCGACAACCAAGGGCATGACCGCCATCTGCGCCCATCAATTGGCCGACCAAGGAAAGCTGGATTTCGACGCACCAGTCACCCGGTACTGGCCCGAGTTTGCCCAAGCAGGCAAGGGCAATCTGCCTGTGCGCTACCTGCTCAATCACCAAGCGGGCCTTCCCGCGGTTAGTGCGCCGCTGCCGCCGGAGGCCATGTTCGACTGGGCTAGGATGACCACCGAGTTGGCGGCCCAAGAGCCGTGGTGGGAGCCTGGGACCAAGCATGGCTACCACGCCATTACCTACGGATGGCTGGTGGGAGAGGTAGTCAGGCGGATCACCGGCAAGAGCCTGGGGACCTACTTCCAGGAGGAAGTGGCCGGACCCTTGGGCCTGGACTTTCACATCGGCCTCGACGCGAAACACGACGCTCGCACCGCCGATTATATCGCCCCACTGCCGCTCCCTCCGGGGGAGTCAGACCCGCTTCAAGAGGTTATCTCCAGCGATCCCCAGGGCGTCGCCGCCAGAGCAATAACGAATCCTGGATTTGCCTTTGGCGTGACCGACAACTCACGGGAGTGGCGGGCAGCCGAGATTCCGGCCGCCAACGGGCACGGCAACGGACGGTCCATCGCCCGGGCCTATGCCGCTCTTTCGCTGGGCGGCGAATTGGATGGCGTACGGATCTTGAACTCCGATGCCATCGACCGGGCGATAGTAGAGCAGTCCAACGGGCAAGACGCGGTACTGGGTGTACAGACGCGGTTCGGCCTCGGGTTCATGCTGGGCTGCGAAATCTTCCGGACGGGAACGGCGGCCCAGGCCTTCGGACACTCCGGCGCCGGCGGCTCCGTGGGCATCGCCGACCCGGACGCCGGAATTGGGTTCGGCTACGCAATGAACCAGAACAAGTCGGAGGCGGGCGACGAGTCCCGCTACTTTAACCTGCTCGACGCCGTGTACGCCTCGCTTTAGCTCCGGTTGAGCAACCACCAGGTTTTTGCAGATATTTCCACAGACATCATTATGAATCTGCCTCCGGGGGGAGTTTTAGACCGCGCTGGCGCCTCCTGAGGGGGATTACAGTGAATCCGCAAAGCCCTTGATATCTCGGATAGTAGCCCCGAAGGCCTCCGGGAGTACTTTGGGATAACACATATCGCCAACGTGGCTGGTGCCATTCACGGTCCGGCTGTACACGCTGACGCCGGCCGACGCGAGCATCCGATAATACTTCAATCCTTCGTCCCGCAAGGGGTCTAGCTCATTTACCGATATGGCGTGGGGCGGCAGACCTTGCAGGTCACCCATCTGGGCGAAATATGGCCAGCAGAGCGGGTTTTTGTCGTTCTCGTGCGCCGGGTCATAGGCAACGGCCATCGCGCCCGATGCGCTGCAGTTGAGAAAGTAACCGTCGCATTCGTACAGTGATGGCAGCTCTTGGGTCTTGTTGGCCCATGCGTTGGAGATGTACGGACACATCGCATAGACCCCGTCGATCTGCTCGAGCTTGTCGTCCTTCTTGGCCTTGAGACCAACCGCCAAAGCTAGGTTGCCGCCGCCTGACTCACCGGACACCACGATCTTGCTAATCCCGAGGGCGGCTTTGTTGTCGAACGTCCACTGTAGGCCGCTCATGCAATCGTTGAGTCCGGCAGGAAACGGGTGGTTACCAAGCTTCCCTGCGGCGTTGCGGAACTCCACGCCCACCACCACCATTCCCAAGGCGGAAAGCTCGTCGCGCCAACGGGTATATTGACTACCGGTGGCCTCCAAGATAGCCATGCCGCCTCCGTGAATGTGGTACACGCAGGGTAAAGGGCCGGAAGCGTCCTTCGGCTCGTGGATATAGAGGCTGATTTCGTTCTGATCCGCTCCCTTTATGACCTCGGTGCGCCGCTCTACGTTCTTGATCTCCGGCAGGCCAGTAAAGAACGTATCGAAGATCTCCTGGAAGCCCGTTTCCGCACCGGCACAGAACTCCAGGATTTGCCCGAGTGGCGATTCAGCAGTCACTGCTGCGGGCGGCGCCGCCTCATCGAGGCCAAACTCGGCGAGGGCCGCAACCAATCGAGGGTCGGCGCGGGGATCGGTCTTCAAGGTCCTGCCGGGATCGCCAAGCCGGCCTGGCAATAGGGGTTGGCCTGCGCCGGAATGTGTCTGGCCCGTGGTAGTCATTTTTTGATGCCTCCCTCGCTCATGTGAAATCAAGCCTACTGGAAGGCCCAATCCGTTGCAACATCGTTGGGCAATATCGCGGCCAAGTCACATCGCGATTGCCGGTGGTGGGCGCCCAGGGCCTTTTCGTTATCGGGAAAGTCCCTTCCCACTGGGGGGGAAGGTTAGGATGGGGACCGTTGGCGTCGGCTCTCTCCGAATCTGCCAGTAGCCGCCACTGTGCCCTCTCCTCCAACCTCGCCAAAGCCAACCAGGCTTCCCCCACCCTAACCCTCCGCCGTGCGCGAGGGAGGGAAAAATACGGAGCGTCACCTTGGCTGAGGGAGGAAAAAATAAGGAGCGTCATCTTGGCTGAGAGAGGGGCCTTTTCCTGGGAAAATAGGGCTTGTGGTGGGCGTTCGTTTCGCTTGACATACCTAACGGACGTGGCTGGAACCCACCGGGTTGCGGATTGTGTCCAGCGCCCAACGTTTTTGTATATATGGAGGCCTCCAGAGAATGATTTACTCCCCGGCGCGCGCCAAATTCTTTATGCTCCTGGCTGCAATGGTCGTTTTGATGGCCTTGGTGGCCTGCGGTTCCTCGGCGACCGAGGCGCCTGAGCCAACGGCCGCCCCCGCGGCCGCAGCTGCCACGCCAGTCCCCCAAGCCACCGCTGCCGCTCCGGCCGCCGCGCCTACTGCGGTGCCCACTGCGGCCCCCGCCACCGCGGCCCCAACGGCCGCTCCCGCAATGGCGGGGCCCGAGGGTACGCTGAACATTGGGTTCAAAGAACTGTTCGCCTTCGGCAACAGCCCCAAGTTGACTGAAAGCGCTGTCGTGGTGTTCGTTGGGAACACCTCCGGCGAGACGTTACTGAAGCTGAACATTGACAAAGAAATCATCCCGCAGATGGTCACGGATTGGAACCTTGACGACTCCGGGACCGTATGGACGCTGAAGCTCCAGGAAGGCATCCAGTTCCATAAAGACTGGGGCGAGATGACCGCCGCCGACGTGGCCTATACCATGCAGGAGTACGCCGCCAAAGATGGCATCGGTTCACCGCAAGGCGTGATGGAACGACTGTACGCCGCGCCGGGTGGCGGCCCTAAGGTTATCGATGACTACACCCTCGAGGTGGACACCGTCACCCCCCAATTCGACTTCCAGTATCTGATGATCGTCCCGGAAGTCGTTTCGACCATTAGCAAGAAGCTGTTCGAAGAACAAGGCCATGAGGCCGCCGACAAACTGGGTGTCGGGACCGGTCCTTGGCAGTTCGTCGAGCAGAGCACCCGCGAGTTCTGGAAGTTTCAAGCGGTGGAAGACCACTACCGCAAGGCCCCGGAGTTTGCCGAGTTGGTGCTTTGGGACATCCCGGAGGAAGCAACCAGGGTCGCCAACTTCGAGACCGGCAAGCTGGACAGCTTCCTCATGGCTTTCGACTCGAAACCTCGCCTAGACGCCCTTCCCGACATCCGCTACATGGCGGTCCCCAACGGCTCCACGGCCCATATTGGGCTGCATCCCAACCATTACGTGGGCATGGGCGAGCCCGACTTTGAAGAAAGGCGCCCGGGCGCGTTCGGCTGTCTGGCCGAGGGTAGCTGCCCGTGGGTCTCTCCCAACCCAGACGTCAACTCTCCCGAGTGGGAACGGGCCAGGAAGGTCCGCGAGGCCTTGTTGATCGCCATCGACCATCAAGAAGTGGTCGATACGCTCTTGGGCGGCGAAGGCGCGCCCCAGTCCCTATGGGCTTGGGAGAACCGGCAAAAGGAACTGGCTCCCCAATATATGGAACGACCGTACGACCCGGAGCGGGCCATGGAACTTCTGGCCGAAGCGGGCTACGCTGACGGTTTCGAAATCGAGGTAACCGCCAGCATCCGCGGTGTCGCCGAGGCAGAGTCCTGCGAAGCCGTTGCCGAATACTGGAAAGACATTGGCGTCCAGACCAATATCAACCGGGTGCCTTACCTGAGTATCGGTCCCAGGATCCAAGCTCGGGAGTACATTGGCCTGAGCTGTCACGGCACGGGCGGCCGAGTCGACCCGGCGACGATCTACGACATTGTTTACTCCAGCGGGTCCGGCTGGTCGGCTGGATTCGACCATCCCATCATGGACGATCTGATGTCTGAGATGTTCAAGATCGCCGACGAAGAAGGCCACTGGGCAATCATGAACGAAATGGCTGCATTCATGTACGAGAACGCCCTGGACAGCGGGTTCTACAGCGTAAACGTGCTGTGGCCCTTGGGCCCCAGGGTCAATTCGTGGCTGGCCGACCTACAACAAGGAGACACCAGGTCCCTGGGCTCCTACGAGTACGCTACCCACCGGGACCAGTAGCCCACCGGACGCCCAAGTTCTCGCCTGTCCGGCAAGAAGGGGGCCTCCACTCGCAGAGGCCCCCTTTCGCATTGACGGCGCGGCCGCCGAACGAAGGCTAGCGGCCCTGCCTGATGAAATCGGCCGGTCCACGGTCTTGGGTAACCCGGCGATCAGCGGGACTCCCTCCCGCATCGTCTCCAAACCACACTTAGCCGCAGTCTGAACGGTTACTAGGGTGGCGTTGGCTACACTGAAAACGATAGGGCGCAACCGGTTTCGAGTCGTAGGAATGCACTACCCCTCCTCTGGCATCGACCCTTCTGACTTACCAAACGGCCCCGGAGCCCTGTACAATTTTAATAGCCGGACTATTGGCCGGCTTGTGGAGGGATGGCCGAGCGGACGAAGGCGGCGGTCTTGAAAACCGCTATACGGGTGACTGTATCGTGGGTTCGAACCCCACTCCCTCCGCCAATACAGCGTCCAAGGTCTTAGCGTCGCCGCCTACGGATCAAAATCCTGGGTACAATGTATCGTTGTAGACGGCCGCCGCCGGGACATCGGCGCCCACGGCTCTGAACTTGCGTGAGCTGGAGGCGTAAGTCATCAACGATACGTTGGGCATCATGCTGAAGTACCAGGATGACATTGAGGCGGTGCGCGGCGAACCGGTGCGCGTCCCGCTGGAACGCTCGCGGAACCCCGGCCCCTCGGTGGAAGGAGACGCAACTGATGGTCATTCCTGACAAACCTCTTAACCTAGCCGTCATTGGCGCCGGTATCTTGGGCGCCGCCATCGCTTGGCGTCTGGCCCTTCGCGGCGTCCACATCGACCTCATTGACAAGGGCCAGCCTGGGCACGGCGCGTCGAGCCATAGCTTCGCCTGGATCAATGCCGGGGCCAAAGAACCCATCGGCTATCACAACCTGAACCGCCGCTCTCTGGAGATGTGGCCCCGTTTCGCCGCCGACATCGGCGATAGTGGAGATCCGGACAGCGTCGGCCTCCGCTGGGGCGGCAAGGTTGCCTGGGAGTCCGATCCGATGGCCGCCGAAGGGCTGGTGGCCCGGGTGCGGCAGCTCCAATCCTGGGGTTACCCAACCCGTATCATCGACGCCGGCGAGCTGAAGCATCTGGAACCGGCGCTGGACATTGGCCCGGTGGCCGCCGCCGAGTACAGTCCCAACGAAGGCCAGGTGGAACCGCAAATGGTGGTCGATGCCTGCCTGCGTCGCCTTCGAGAAATGGACTGCGAGATTTATGCCGACACGGAAGTTTCTGGATTTGAGCAGTATGATGATGGCCGGATCCACGGCTTGGTAACCGCCTCGGGCTCCAGGGACGTGGATGCAGTGGTTGTCGCCGCGGGCACCGGAACCACCCGCATGGCGGCCTTGGCCGGCGTCAACGTGCCCCAAGCGGAAAGTCCCGGCGTGGTGATACGGACGAACCCGCTCCCGCCCTTGCTCCACAACGTGCCGGTGGTGTACACGCCGCCCTTGGGCGATGGCCGCCGGGAGATTCATTTGCGACAGTGCGCCGACGGCCGCTTGATGATCGGCGAGGGTGACCAGGAGAGTCTGGCCGAAGACGACACCCAGGCCCACGCCGACGACCTCCTGGCCCGGGCCCGCCGCTATCTGCCGGGACTCACCGGTGCAGAGGCCGTCCCGGTGCCGGTGGGCTGGCGTCCCATGCCGCTGGACGGCTATCCGGTGATGGGGTTTGCGCACGAGGCCCCCAACCTGTACGTGGCGTTCACCCACAGCGGCGTTACCCTGGCTCCGGCGTTGAGCCAGTTGGCCGCCCAGGAAATCTGCGATGGGACGCTGGCAGAGGCGGTGCTGAAGCCCTATCGCCCGCAACGGTTCGCTGGTCTGACACCAGAGGAAGTGGCGGCGGCCACCCACCCCCGTGCCTCCAAAATTCGCTAATCCACAAAACAACTGTCAAGGGCGGCCCATACTTCACACCATCGAGTGATTCCGGAACGCCCCGTACTCAGGCGAATGAGTTTGATCTGGGAAAATTCAGCTATAATAAGCGCTGTTTTCGCTACGCTGGCCGGTCAGCGCAAAATCCTAGGATCAAGTCTTGGTGAACGTACCAAACGCCGGATTAACCCGACAACCAAGACGGACCTACCCAAGTTAGGAGAATAAGCGATGGACAGGGACCTGGCTTTTGCTTCCGCGGTCGAGGTGAGAAAGCTCATAGACTCCAAGTCGGTTTCGATTGTCGAGCTGACCCAACTCTTCCTGGAGCGAATCGAGGAGTTCAACCCCAAACTGAACGCCTATCTGGCAATGCGACCCGATCAGGCTCTGGCCGACGCCCGCGCTGCTCAGGAAGCGGTGGACCGGGGCGATGCGCTGGGCCCGCTGCACGGAATCCCCATCTCCATAAAGGACCTGGAAGCAACCAAAGACATGACCACCACGATGGGTTCGGCGGTCTTCCGGGACCGCGCCACTGAAATGGACTCGATCGTGGTGGAGCGGGTCCGCCAGGCCGGCGCAATCGTTCTAGGCAAGACCAACGCCCCGGAGTTCGGCATCACACCTTCCACCGAGAACAAGCTGGGCGATGCTTGCCGTAATCCGTGGAACCTCGAGCGGACCCCCGGCGGCTCCAGCGGGGGCGCAGCAGCCGCGCTGGCGGCAGGCTTGTGTACGCTGTCCACGGGAAGCGACGGCGGCGGCTCCATTCGTATACCCTCCAGCTTCAGCGGCTTGTTCGGCATCAAGCCTACCCAGGGGAGAGTGCCCCGCTACGGCGGCTACGCCCGCCCTTCGGCCAACTACTTCTCCCAGTCTGGGCCTATGACGCATACAGTGGAAGATTCCGCGCTTTTGCTTCAAGTGTTGGCCGGACCGGACCGGCGGGACGTGACTTGCATCCGGGAAGCGCCTGCCGACTACAGGGCCAGCCTGGAGGGAGGCGTCAGCGGTTGGCGAATCGCCTGGAGCCCGGACCTGGGGTACGCCCCCGTAGACCCGGAAGTAGTGCGGGTTACCGAAGGAGCGGCAAAGTTTTTCCAGGAACTGGGCGCGCAAGTCGACGAGCCCAATCTGGTTATCGATGACCCTTGGCCCCCCTTCTGGGAGTTGTTCACTAACTCTGCATACGCTTCCTATGGCCACATGCTGGAGGAACGCCGCAACGACTTTACCGACTATGGGCAACGCATACTGGAGTACGGCGCATCGGTCTCCGGCGGCGACGTGGCCCGAGCGCTGCTGCGAGTGGACCAGCTACGGCGGCAGATGGAGGTTTTCTTTGACGAGTACGACCTGTTACTGACTCCTACCATGGCGGTGCCGGCGTTCCCCATCGGCCAGCCCCCCTCGGTAATCGGAGGCAAGGAGGTGGACCCATTCTGGGGATGCCTGCCCTTCACTTTTCCCATCAACATGACCGGCCAGACTGCTTCCAGCGTGCCTTCCGGCTTCTCTAGCGACGGCATGCCTATCGGGCTGCATCTTATTGGGCCGCGGGGCGCCGAAGCCATAGTGCTGCAAGCGTCAGCGGCCTTCGAGCAAGCCAGGCCCTGGTCCGACCAACGCCCACCGGTGTCGTAGACCGAAGCGGCCCAAGGCCGCCTCTTCGTCTTCAACCGGTGTTGATGCGGTCTCGTAGGGTCGGCAATTCCTGCTTGGCGACCCGTTGACACTCCTTCACGTGGGGAGAGTCGGATTGAGGGCCTTTAGCAATAATCGGTGTTATTATTGATGAGCAGGGACTGCTCCTGAAGCGGTAGACGGATCTGGCTACAGTGGAGCAGAAGACTAAGGCGTTGGCAAACTTGAAGTGAGCGATACAGCCCGGAAAAACCAGAGAAAGTTAAACGGAGCATGAAATGAAACTATCCGTACAATACGAGATGCAGCGGCCCAGCCTGGACGACCATCGGGTTATTGAAGAGACACTGGAGCAGTGTATTCTGGCCGATGAGGTGGGCTTCGACTACCTATGGTTCGTGGAGCATCACTTCTTGACCGGGTTTTCTGCGTCGCCGTCGCCGGAGGTATTCTACGGTGCGCTGAGCAGGCTGACGAAGCAAATCAGGCTGGGGTTCGGCGTGGTTATCTTGCCCTATCACCATCCTGTCCGCGTGGCTGAGCGGGTTGCTATGCTGGACCACCTTACTCACGGCCGGGTAGACCTGGGCACCGGCCGGTCCGCTCCCTACGAGCAGCTCGGTATGGGGATAGATCCCCGCGACACCCGGGATATGTGGGAAGAGTCCCTTTCCATGATTCCCAAGATCTGGGAATCGGACATGTTTGAATGGGAAGGCCGCTTCTGGAACGTACCGCCCCGACAGGTGTTGCCCAAGCCCTACCAGCAGCCGCATCCCCCGCTTTGGGTGGCCGCCCTTCAGCCATCCACCTATCAGTTGGCCGCCGAGAAAGGCATCGGCGTGCTCTCTTTCGGCGCCAGCGCGCCCGATGTGCTGAAGCCGCACATCGACCAGTACCGCGAGCGAGTCCGCAGCGCCAATCCGGTGGGCGCCGTTGTGAACGATCAGTGGTGTAGCTCGACTCTCGGTATTTGCGGCGAAGACAACAGAGAGGCCCGCGAACTGGCGGTGGAGTCTATCAAGACCTTCTTCGGGCCGGGCCGGCCCTACGTTCAGGACCAGAAGGACATTTACGCGAAATTGCTGGAAAACTGGGGTGGAGTCCCCGATCACCTGAACCAGAACTTCCGGCGGTACGTGGACTTGGGAAGTCAAGAGGACGAGGTAGTGGACCTGTCTGGAGGTGGCGCCCTGACCTATGCCATCTGGAACCAGTTGGACGCCGACACTTTGTGCGACCGAGGCGTGGTTATCGGCGGCGACCCTGATAGCTGCATCGCGGCGCTCAAGCTCCACGAGGAGGCGGGCTGCGACCAGATGATGATCATGATGCAGACGGAGTCCATCCCTCATGAGAAGGTAATGAAGTCCCTGGAACTCTTCGGCAAGTACGTTATCCCGGAGTTCAAGAAATCCGAGGTGAAAGCAGCCGCCACTGCCGACTAGAAACTCCGGAATTCGCTGCTAATTGGCTCTCTGTCACAGGCTTGAGAATGCCGCTGGTGGTTAGAAATCGCCACCAGCGGCATTTTGATTGTTGAGCAGGCTGTCGAAATTAAAAACCACCGGTAGTCCCCAACCAACTCCGGGTCCCTGGCATGGTGAAAAACGCCGTATTTATTTGAGGTGAAGCCTTCTAGGGTGGTGCTGACCACCGGGACGCGGTTGGCGTTGGATCCGGAATTGGGGCGGGGCTTTAGCCTAGCCCCCTTTCCTCCAGCTTCTCCGGCGTAACCAGTTCGTAAAATTCAATGTTGTACTCAGTCAACATAGGCGCCATCTTCTCATGGTTAACTACGACAGCCTCTGGCACCGTCGCAAATTCGGTAGGCTCGATTCGCTCCTGAATCCACTGGGCATATACCACGTCAGGCTCCCCCGGAACACTCCCACCACTAACGTACACCTGGGCCTTGTTGCGCCCGGCTCCCTCGTACGCCTGGGTAATTTTCGTAAGATAGGCCGCTACCTCCCAAGCCTTTCCCGGTTGAGTCCTGGCAACTCTTCTGATAATGTACATGCGCTTATCCAGCCCCCTGATCCTGAATTTTTGTGTCTAGGGAAGCTCTGAATCAGTCCCTTCCCCCTCGACGGGGGAAGGTTAGGATGGGGGTGACCTCGCTTATTGGATAGCTGAAGCCCTTAAGCTCCCCACCAAGATTTCGGTTTCCATTGAATTTCGAGTGCTTTTTCAGAGGTTTCCTAGCCCTTCTCGACCGTGTCGATTGCGGCGAATGGTCGACCTTCCGGCAATATATCAAAATTGCCATCGATAGACCATCGGTTTGCAGAGACAACTTATGCGATCGGGCTCCAAAAGTGCCACCCAGTCATTGGGCGCCTGCCGGTGTAATGAGCGGTAGCCCGGCAACGATTCGCCCTTAGTATCCGTGATTACGCTGACTGGGAGCAGGACGCGGCTGCTTCCAGGCTAGGAATACGGGTAGCGTAGCTATCCTCCGAAACCGCTGGATATATAGAGAAGGGATAAAGATGAAGGCGATTAGAATACACGAAGTAGGTGGCCCGGAGGTCCTAAAATACGAGGACTGCCCCGTACCCACACCAGGGCTTGGCCAAGCGATCATTGACGTTCAGGCAATCGGCGTCAACTTCACCGATGTCGTCACCCGCAGGGGAGGGGCTAACCCACCTCAAACCCTTCCCATGACTCCCGGCATGGAGGCGGCAGGTGTGGTCTCGGCGATAGGCGAAGGCGTGACCGAAGTAGGAGTGGGTGATGCGGTGGTCTACTGCACTGTCACGGGCGCCTATGCCCAGCAGGTAGCAATTTCGGAAGACCTCTTGGTCAAGATACCCGACGGGCTGGACGCCAAGACTAGCGCCGCTGCGGTGCTTCAGGGTATGACCGCCCACTACCTGTCTCACAGCATCTATCCGTTAAAGCCCGGAGACTCTGCCTTGGTCCATGCGGGGGCTGGCGGGACTGGCTTGTTATTGATTCAAATGGCCAAGCGGGCAGGCGCCTATGTCTTCACCACTGTCTCTACAGAGGAAAAGGCTAGACTGGCCACGGAGGCAGGGGCCGACAGGGCCATCATGTATACCCGTGAGGACTTCGAGGAGGAGATTGAGCAGGCCACTGATGGCCGTGGCGTCCAGGTAGTGTATGACTCCGTGGGAAAGACCACCTTTGACAAGAGCCTTGGCTGCCTTGCCCGGCGGGGTTGCTTGGCGCTGTACGGCCAGTCCAGCGGGCCGGTGCCGCTACTGGACACCGCAGTCCTGCGAAGTCGTTCGTTGTTCCTGACTCGCCCCACTCTTGGCGACCACACCGCGGAAGAATTGCGGTGGAGAACCGGAGAAGTGCTTAGCCGGGTCAAATCGGGAGAGCTCAAGGTTAACGTCGGTGGGACCTTCGCGTTGTCTGATGCAGCCGAGGCCCACCGCCAGCTTGAGGGGCGCGATTCTACGGGCAAGCTCCTTCTGATCCCGTAGGCGCCACGAACGACTAGGTAGCCAAGAGCGACTCTACGGCTACGATTCACTCAAGTTGCTTTCTGGCGGGCTGCTATCAGTAAGCCAGTCCGAGGCATCCCGCATCAGGTGTATTGAATTGCATGCAATCTGATAATCTGGGACCGAGGCCGGTACTTTTCGGAGTCACTTCGATCTGGGAACCCATAGTCGGTCGGCGTTACCAACTACTACCATCCGGTACGGATCGTCAATTGGAAATTTTTTGAGAAATTCGACGAGGGTTTCTTTCTCTTCTGGCTGGACGGTTCGTTCTCGGCGACGGTTGTGTTCGTCGACAATTCTGCGGATCTGGCTACCGTACTCAAAGATGGTGTCCACACTACTGAAGATTCCAAGCCTGCGAGCCGTGATCGAAATGGTCAAACTCATGTTACGATTCGGATCACCACACTCGAGTTTATTTACGGCTTCCGAAGCACCATCCATGTAGATGACATCAGTATTCCCTTCTTCCCGTCCGAGGGTATCCGCCACGCAATTCAGTACGAAGCTCGTAACGAACCATTCCAAACCACTGTCTACGTACTCTTGGAATCGTTCGTTCAGCTTTTCGTTTGGGACTGCCTTCACCGCGCATATAATACTCCAATCGTCCGTTCGTGAATGCTGATTAAGTATGATTTCGGCAACATACCGACCAGATTCGATTTTCCAATCAGTCGTCCAATCCGTGAAAACGGACTCACCGGCCTCTCTACTATGACCGGGTACTTCGGACCGGTCGATACTTGATAACAGTTTTTCAAGGCCTTCCTCCCGGTCGGTTCGGAAATCAGCGTATAGCTTACTTCGCAAAAAGAGAGGGATTTCACAATCTCGGTACAAGATCGGTAATACAAAAACCCTTTGGGCTTCCAGTTCCTTCACGAGCGCTCCATCCAACTCCTGAGAAACCCACTCGGATTCAACGGAATCCGGAGACAGCACGACTATGAGATAGGCCGAAGTATCGATGCCGGTCTGAACCTTCTGTCTCAAAGAATCGCCAACCTTCATCTCCCACTCGTCGAACCACACAGCAACCCTGTGCGTAACAAGCTGATACGCTAACCAACCCGCGAACTCCAAGTCCGAGTGATTATAGCTAATGAAAGCTGGACCCGCGAATGACATTTTGCTCTCCAACCAGCCTAGGCAACCGTCCTACCGGCACCCTGAATTGTGTGCGACTAGGCACCAGGCACCGCCTTTCTTGACAGCATACGTGGCCTCTTACCTCATTCCGCACAATATGGTTACGGAGTCAAAGATTCTCCCAGTGAGCCCGTCGCCTCTGGTTACATCAAACACCCATAAATCAATCATGTGCAACGTAACACTGACGGCTGGCCAACTTTCGATCCGCCTATGGGTCGGGGTCGCGGTTGGCCAAATGACTTCCAGATGAAAACAGAGCCGGATTGTCTGGCTCAACATCCAGCCGCGAGGACTCAGGGTCACCTTTGGGCGAAGACGTATTCATAGCGAGGCCCCCGGAGCTGAGGAAAAGAGGCCGTTCACGAAATTCGCGCCTGCTTACCCAAGAGCTGCTTCAATTGTCACTTCGCCAAGGATGAAGTACGTACCTGGAGCGATTGATCTTGCCTGCTCATGCCTAGCCAGCGAATGCGCTTATGTGAAGGTCTGGTATGACAGGCCTTGGTTTTGTTGGAAGGGTGATTTAAGTTGCCCGAGCGGCCTTTCCCTGACTCTTAGAGGGTGTCTAAAAAGGTAAAACCTTGCATAGTGGCAAGAAGGCGAGGAAGGGGCGGGATGGCTTAGTCTTGGGGTATGAACCGATCAACTTACCCCACCGACCTGAACGACCGGGAGTGGCAACTGTTGGAACTGTTGCTGCCTCCGCCCAAACCCGGCGGCCGTCCCGTCAAGTACCCGCGCCGGGAGGTGGTGAACGCCATCCGCTATGTGCTGCGCACCGGATGCCCGTGGCGGATGCTGCCTCATGACCTGCCACCCTGGCGTACTGCCTTCCATTACTTCCGCACTTGGCGCCGGGATGGAACCTGGCAGAGAGCCCATGAGACCTTGCGGTCCCTGACCCGTCAGTCCGAGGGCCGCCGGGCCAGCCCCAGCGCAGCGATCATCGACAGCCAATCGGTAAAGACTGCCGAAAAGGGGGGCCAAGGGGTTTCGACGCAGGCAAGAAGGTGAAGGGGCGCAAGCGCCACATAGTGGTCGATACCTTGGGACTGTTGCTGGCAGTGGCGGTGCATCCGGCCAACATACAGGATCGGGACGGCGCCAAGCTGGTGTTGGAGCGTATGCTGGGGCAATATCCCTGGTTAAAGGTAATTTGGGCCGATGGGGCCTACGGCGGCAAGCTGGTGCAGTGGGCCAAGGAAGTGGGTGGCTGGAGTCTGGAACTGGTGCGCCGGCCCCGGCAGCTACGTACTTTCCAGGTACTGCCCCGGCGCTGGGTGGTGGAACGCACCTTCGGCTGGCTGAACTTGCAACGGCGTTTGAGCAAGGATTATGAGGGTTTGCCGGAAACTACGGAGGCTTGGGTCTACACCGCCATGACCGGACTCATGTTGCGCCCTTTGGCCCGGGCTCCAACTTATTAGACACCCTCTTAGAGCCGAGGATGAAGCCCTCGTAGCCGTTGTCGGCGGACTCGTTGCATTTGTTCCGGTAGGCTTCCATGCCGCCGGCATAGGGCATGAACACTCTGGGTTTACCGGGAATGTTCGCTCCCCAATACCACGAGTCGGCCCGCATGAACATCGTCGGCTGGACAAGCTCGTTAACGTGGGCCACCCATGCCTTCTCAGAGTCGATGTCAGCTTCGGAGGTCTCTATGCCGTGTTCCCGCATGTACTCAAGGAAGCCGGAGATCCACTCGACGTGCTGGTCGATGCACACGGGCATGTTGATGAAGACCGAGGGGCTACCCGGCCCGGTTATCATGAACATATTGGGGAATCCGGCGGTCTGTACACCCAGGTAGGTCTTTGGCCCCTCGGACCACTTGTCTTTGAGCGACAAATCGTTTCTGCCCCGGATATCCATTTTGAAGAAGGTTCCCGTCATGGCGTCGAAACCGGTGGCGAATACGATGATGTCGAACTCGTACTCTTGGTCCTCGGTACGGATCCCCGTTGGCGTGATTTCTTGAATCGGTGAGTGGCGAATATCAACCAGGTCCACATTGTCCCGGTTGTATGTCTCGAAGTAATTAGTGTCTATGAGGATGCGTTTCGACCCAAGGGGATGGTCCGTAGGCAGAAGTTTCTCGAGGGTCTCGGGATCCTTCACAATTTCCCTGATCTTGGACCGGATGAACTCGGAAAGGGTATCGTTGGCCCTTATGTCGGTCATGACGTCCTTGAAGGACCCGGCTACAAATTTGTGCCCGCCTTCAGCCCAAGCAGTCTCGTATTTTTCCCGGCGCTCTTCGGCGGTAACCTCTAAAGCCGAGCGTTCATCTCGGTCCACTAGGACGCCGGTTAACTTCATTCTTCCCACAATCTCATCGTAGTGGGGCTTCACCTCTTCTTCGATGAATCTGCGGTCCGCAGTTTGGTGGCAGGCGGGGATACTGTATTGGGGGGTCCGTTGAAACACCGTCAGGTGCTCAGCTTGTTCGGCAATCACCGGGATGGACTGCACACCGCTGGACCCCGTGCCGATTACCGCCACCCGCTTTCCGGCGAACTCAACCTTCTCGTGGGGCCAGCTTCCCGTGTGGTACCACTCTCCCAGGAAGGAGTCCAGGCCCTTTATGTCTGGAACATTGCCTGCCGAGATGCAGCCGATACCCGTAATTAGGAACCGGGTGGTGACACGGTCGCCCTGGTCTGTTTCCACCTCCCACTGGTTGGTGTCCTCCATGAACCTTGCGGCATTGACCCTGGTGTTGAACCGGATGTTCGGGCGAAGGTCAAACCGGTCCGCTACGTGGTTGAGGTAGGATAGGATCTCCGGCTGCTCCGGGTATTTTCCGCTCCACTCCCAGTCTTGAAGCAGCTCCTTGGAGAACAGGAAGCAATAGGTGTAGCTCTCCGAGTCGCAGCGGGCGCCAGGGTAGCGGTTCCAATACCAGGTGCCGCCGACTTCCGAACCGGCCTCGTACACTTGGACCGACATATCCAGTTCGTCGCGCAATCGCCGAAGCATGCCCAGTCCGGAAAAACCGGCGCCAATGACCACGGCATCGAAGTCCGGGGATTGTACCAAGTTAGTCACCTGGTCCTCCTTTCAGTAACCCCAGAGTCTCTAATCTAAACCGTAGGCCCCGGCGGCATTTCCACCCACGATCTTGGCCTTTTCATCTCGCCATTATACCCCTAGGGCCTTTTCATTTTCCCTCCCCGCGAACAGTGGAGGCTCATAACCCGCTTACTCTCCCTAGCCACGCTCCTCTTGCCCTCCCCGCGCACGGCGGAGGATTAGTTGGCGGAAGGGCACAGTTTGCTATCATTGTCTCTGAGTCTCTGACATGCTTAAATAGCTCGTCATATTTTTTCAGAGGGGTAGTAATGGGAAGGCTGGATGGAAAAGTAGCATTGATTAGCGGCGGCGCCCGAGGTCAGGGAGCTACGGAAGCTAGACTATTTGCCAAGGAAGGCGCCAAAGTGGTGTTTGGTGACCTTCTGGATGAGGAAGGGCAACAGGTCGACGCCGAAATCCGTGAGTCAGGCGGCGAGGCTACCTACATTCACCTGGACGTGACCAGCGAGGCGGACTGGGTGGCAGCGGTACAAACTGCCGTCAACCGCTACGGCAAGCTGGATATCCTGGTGAATAATGCGGGCATTACCGGCGTTAGCGTCAGTGGCGGACCAGTCTCCATCGAAAACGCTACCGAAGCGGCGTGGGACCGGGTGATGGAGGTGAATGCCAAGGGGGTATTCCTGGGTACCAAATATGCCATCCCGGAGATGCGCAAAGCCGGAGGCGGGTCCATCATCAACATCTCTTCGGTCTCGGGGTTGGTCGGTGATCTCAGGCCCAGCTCAGGAGCCTATCCAGCCTCCAAGGGAGCGGTACGTCTCCTCACCAAGGCAACCGCCATGCAGTACGCCGATGAATGGATACGCTGCAACTCGGTACATCCTGGCTTGATCGAGACCCCAATGACTGACCGGACCTTTCCGACGCCAGAGGACCGGGAGGAGCGAATAGCGATCACTCCCATTAAAAGAATCGGCACTTCCGAAGACATAGCGTACGGAGCGCTTTACTTGGCTTCCGATGAGTCTTCGTACATTACGGGTATCGAGCTGGTGATAGACGGCGGCTTTACGGCCCAGTAGCTAACCGGCATGAGAGCCGCTTACGGGCCGACTCCCTGATCGGTGCTGTCAACTTTACCGTTCGCCAATGCCGACTCAGGGAATGGCAAAAAATTATTGAAGCAGAAACCCTTCGTAGCCGTTGGCTGCTATCTCTTTGCACTTGTCCCGGAAAACCGGAGCGCTGTCTGGGCTGGCGATGAGCACGACGCGCGCTTTGCCGGGAATGTTGCCCCCAATCGTCCAGGAGTTGGCCTTGGTCCGGAGCGAGCCGGCAGTCCCCTTGGCGACGTACTCGACCCATGCCTCTTCCGCCTCATGCGTGGCCGAGATACGTGTGAACCCGTTATCGCGCATGTAGCCAAGGCACGCGCTCACCCATTCCACAGCCCACTCGGCGCCCTTGGTGTAGTTTGCCAGCACGTTGGTTTGATTGACGGTGAAGAGATTCGGGAAGCCAGCGCTTTGGACCCCCAGATAGGTGCGCGGGCCCTGGGCGAACTTGTCCTTGATCGTCTGACCGCCCTCACCCCGGATGTCAATCCTGATCAACGACCCGGTTATGGCGTCGTATCCCGTGGCAAAGATGATGGCGTCCAGTTCATACTCGGCATCGCTGGTCTTGACGCCTTTGGGGGTGAGCCGCTCGATGGGCGCCTCACGCACGTCAACCAGTAGGACGTTGTCCCGGTTGAACGCTTCGTAATATCCGCTCTCGCATGGTATGCGTTTGGAACCGAAGGGATGGGTCTTGGGCACCAGCATTTCCGCCACCACGGGGTCCTTGACACGCTCCCGGATCTTATTGCGGACGAAGTCGGCGTAGGACTCGTTGGCCTCCCCGGGAAGCAGGATGTCACGGAAATTCGCCAGGAATTTCTTGAAACCCGGCTCTGCCCACATCTCTTCGAACTTAGCCAGCCGTTCTTCCGGTGAGACCTCCATAGCTGACCGCGGGTCGAATTCGTGGACCAAGGAGCTTGGGGTTTCGCTGCACTTCTTGATGATTTCAGGGTAGTTTGCCTTGATCTCCCGCATCCATTCGGGGTCGATCGGGCGATTACGCAGCGGCGCACAGTAGTTCGCAGTGCGTTGGAAGACGGTCAGATACGCGACTTCCCTGGCGATTTCCGGGATGAGCTGGACGGCGGTGGCCCCGGTGCCCACTACCCCCACACGCTTGCCCGCCAGATCCATGCCTTCCTTTGGCCAGTTGCCGGTGTGACACCACTCGCCCATGAAGCTGTCGAGCCCCTCGAAGTCGGGTACATAGCGCGCGGACAGAACACCGACCGCCGTAATCAAAAATCGCGTCCGCGCCTGACGGCCATCTTCCGTCCGTACGTTCCAGAGATTCTCGCCCTCGTCGTAGACGGCCGAGACGACGGGCGCATTGAACTGGATGTCCCGGCGCAGGTCAAACTTGTCCGCTACATAATTGAGGTAGCGCTCGTTCTCCGGCTGGCCGGAGAATAGTTCCTTCCAGTCCCATTCCTGCAGGAGTTCCTCGGAGAACGAGTAGGCGTAGGCGTAGCTTTCGGAGTCGAAACGGCAACCGGGGTAGCGGTTCCAGTACCAGGTGCCGCCCACTCCCCCTCCATCCTCGAAGACCCGCACCGAGAGCCCGAGCTGGCGCAGCCGGTACAACTGGTATAGACCAGTTATTCCGGCGCCGATGATGACGGCGTCGAACTGCTCGACTTCCTCTACCACGTTATACCTGCCTCAGCTTGGGGTCCAGCTTGTCCCGCAGCCAGTCACCCAGCAGGTTCATGGATAACACCGTGAGCACAATCGCCAGGCCTGGGAACAAGCTGATCCACCAAGCCACAATTATAAGGCTTCGCCCATCCGCTACCATCGAGCCCCAGGCAGGCGTAGGCCGGGGGATACCCACCCCAAGGAAGCTAAGGCTCGATTCAAGTATGATTACGAACCCTATCTGCAGCGTGGCCAAAACAACCAGTGTGTTGAACACGTTGGGCAAGATGTGCCGGACCATAATACGGAGGGGCGAACTCCCTGCTACCCGAGCGCGGGCTATGTAATCCTGGTTCATGATGGCCAACGTCTCACCCCGTACCTGCCGGGCATACCGGGACCACAGGATATACAGGACGACAATAACGACCGTCTGGAAGCCGGCGCCGATCACCACCCCCAGTACCAACGCAAAGAGGATCGCTGGTATGGCCACAGCTATGTCCACCAGACGGGAGATCACGTGGTCCACCCAACCGCCGAAGTAGGCTGCGGCCATCCCCAGAGAAGAACCTATCAACCCGCTGAGAAAGATGGAAATCAGGGATATTGCCAGAGAAACCCTGGCGCCGTAAAAGATACGGGTCATGACATCCCGACCCTGGGTATCCGCCCCCAAGGGCCGCGACCAGTCGCCGCCCTCGATCCATACCGGGGGCTGCATCGCTTTTGACAGAGTCCCGATTTCGGGATGGTGCGGTGTGAGCACGTTGGCGAAGATGGCGGGCACCAGCAACACCAAGACCAGCACCACCAAAGGAAACACTGGGTATCGCCGGGTCCAACGGTATGCTCCCAGAACTCTTGATCCTGTTTGCCTGGCGCCTACTCCGGGTAATGCGATTGCCATGACACTGTCATCTAACTCGGCGGTCCGGCACCCAGATTAGTCGGCGAGCCGGATGCGAGGATCGAGATAACCATAAAGGATGTCCACCGCAAGGTTAAGCAGGACAAAGAGAACGGCCCCGAGGACCACCACTGCCTGTAACACCTGGAAGTCCCGGTTCGTAGCGGCTTCGACGGCAAGCAGGCCCACACCCGGCCAGGCAAAAACAGTCTCTACAATCACGCCACCGGTGACGAGGAGGCCAGCAGTGACCCCGAAGTAGGTAAGGGCCGGGATGACAGCGTTGCGCAGGCAGTGCTTCCAGATGACCTTCCACTCGGAGATACCTTTGATCCGCGCCAGCTTTATGTATTCGCTGTCCAGATTATCCAGCATGGCAGAGCGGACCAGCCGCATGATCGCCGCTACCTGGAACCAACCGATGGCGATGACCGGCATGATCATATGATCGATCCCACCCTTACCGGAGGTTGGAAGCCAGCCCAACTCGACAGAGAAGACCCACATGAACATTAGGCCGATCCAGAAGGCAGGGGCCGCCTGGCCCAGGAGAGCAAAGAGCTTGCCCAGGTAGTCAAGGGGGGTGTCTCTCCTTACCGCCGATAACACTCCGAGGGGCACACCCAAAACGGCGGCAAATAGCAAAGCAGGGCCGACTAACTGCAGAGTGGCGGGGAGACGGCCAAGCACCAAGCCCATGGCATCACGGCCTTCCCGCCTCTGGGACTCGCCGAAGTCCCCCTGAACGGCATTACTCAGGAACTTCCAGTACTGAACGTGGAGCGGCCGGTCCAGGCCGTAGTGTCGTCGGAGTTCCTCTCTGTATTCATCCGATGCGTCCCAGGACACCAGAAGTTTCAAGGGGTCACCCGATGCGTGAGACAGGCCAAAAGCGATGATAGTGACAACCCAGATGGCGAATATAGCCTGGACCAAGCGAATGAGAATGTAGCGCCCCATCTCTGCTCCCTACGCTACATTTTCTCTGGTAGCTCTGGTCTTGCGCCCGAAGAGTGAACGCATTGACCCCATACCGTTTGGCGGGTGCATACCTGCATGGACCCAAAAAAACAACGGCAGAGGGAAGCCTATGGTCCTCCCCCTTGGTACTTCGTCGTCCCGGTGCAGGCCGGAATCCAGGACACCACGGCCCAGAGAGGGCGTTGGGCCCGGTATCTTCCGTTGAGAGGGCCGGTTTGAGGGAGTGTTGTCCATCGGAGGATCCAGTTGTAGGGACTTCCTGGATTCCGGCCTGCGCCGGGACGACTGAGGGAGCGTATACCTACTTCGTTAGCCTTAGCAAGGGAGTGAAAAAGGGGGGTCCCGTCGTGCCGTACGTGGCTGTGCCGCGCGGACCCCCATCTTCGACTTCGTCGCGAGTCCGAAGAAATCAGACTCCACCTTCCCCCTTCTAGAGGGAAGGGATTTTATATGTAATGACCAGGCTTACTTCTTCACCGCTTTGATATACTCCAGGTCCCATGGGTATAGGAAGCCTGAGAACTTAAATGCGGACACCACCTCGGGATTTATCACCAACTCCATGCGGAGCCACCACAAGGGGACAGTTCCATACTCATCATAGATGAACTGGCCTGCCTCCCTTAAAAGGCGGTCTCTCTCCCCGAGGTCAGTGGTCGGCTTCAACTCCAGTTCCTCATATATTGCGTCCAACTCCGGCCTCACGAAGAAGTGCAACGGGGGCCCGGTGGTGTAAATGACCCGGAGCATGGATGGGTCTTGGAACCGCCGGGTGGCATCGAGCCAGATAAAATCCATATCATGAGCGAGGAACCGGTCCACAAAATAGACAACCTCTTGGGGATTTAACGTCACATCCAGCCCAATTTCCTTCCAATAGTTGCCGATGGCCTCGCTCACATCCAATGCCTCGGTTAACTCGAGGCGAGGGACCATGAGAATCTCCACATCGAAACCATCGGGGTAACCTGCCTCGGCCAGCAACTCCTTGGCCCGCTCCGGGTCATACCCGTAGTTCTCCTCAAAGTTGTCAATCCAGCTCTGGTCCCAGCCGGGAAGGGAAGGGTGATAGAAGGTCACCGCCATCGGATCACCTCGACCCCCCAATATGGTCTCTTGGAGCTCGTGCCGATTTATCGCCCGGTTCATGGCCTCCCGTACCTTGCGACCCCTTTCGCCGTGGGTCGCCCAAGGAAGGGTGGGGTCATAATCAGGTGAGTCTTCCAGGTAGCTCCCGCCAAACATGTCATAGACCGGATTGGACGGGATGGTTGACGTGATCACCTCCAGACCTCTGCTGGTAGCCTGGGATTGATTGCGCGTTTCCACTTGGCCAATATGCGCCTCGTTAGTTAACAGCATGGCCAAGCGGGTACCAGACTCTGGCACATTAAGTAGCTGAATCTCCGGGAAGTCGCCGATGACCCGCCAGTGGTCATGTGGCACCCGTTCGAACAGGACGTACTCGCCCTCTCTTCTCTCCTTGAATTGATAGGGGCCGGTGCCCGCAGGCCTTTCCCGCAAATATTCGTCGCCTTCGGCATCGAAATGGACCTTACTCGTGACAAAGGTAGCCAACTCGTTGCTAAACCACCGGGGTGAGGACTTGTTCTCGGGTAGGTTCCATACGATCCTGAAGTCGTCCACCACCTCAAAATCGACCCCATTATAGAAGGGGGCATTGGCTTCTAATGTCCCCTCACGGTAGTTCCGCTCAATCGAATGCACTATGTCCTTGGCGTCGAACTCTCCCAAGCCAAAGTGGAATGGCACATCTTTCCGCAGATCGAAGGTCCACTGCGTAAAGTCTTCATTGACTTCCCAGCTAGTGGCGAGCATAGGTGCATATTGGCCGTATTGATCATACTGGACTAGGGTCTCATACATTGGCGTCAACTGACCCCAAAAGGCGCTGACGACCAAGCCCGGATCGTTGCCTTCTTCCTCAGTAAAGGCAGCAATGATCACGCGTTCCGACACCGGCTCAGCCCTCATGGCGACGGGAGACATCGCGGTGGGCGTCGGAACAGGCGTAGGAATTGCCGCCATCACGATTGCGGCAATTTCAGCTTCGGAAACCGGTTCTGGAGCACTGGCCGCCGCCTGAGCCACAGCCGCCTCAACGAGCGCCGCAACTTCAGCGTCGGAAAGGGGCTCCGGCACACTGGCCGCTACACTAGCCACCGCACTAGCCGCCGCCTGAGCTACCGCATCCTGGACGAGCTTCTGTATTTCGCCCTCAGAGAGAGTCTCGGGGCTTTCTATCCCTGCAATTGCATCGGATATGGACTTCTGCATTTCCGCTGTAATGGCAGTCAGGTCCACTGGTACGGGAGTGGGCGCCATCATAGCCTGTGTAGGCTGCGGCGGCTGCGTAGGCACCGGCGCGGTGGTGGCCTCGCCGCCACACGCGATACCAATCGCTGCAAGTGCTGCCAATAGTGCCACCAAGCAAAGAAACGAGGGGAGCTTTATCCGGCGGGATTTCATACTACAGCCTCCACGGGCATTCAATGATGTCGTAATTCCCGGGTATCGCAATTCGTGACGCCTTCGGCGCAACGCAGACTAAACTAGCAGTAATTTTGCTAACTTGTCAAGGAATTTTGCAGAAGAACACCGCTCGGGTTGCAGGGAAGCGCTTCACCCGCGTATCCCTCTTTCGTCCTGAACCAGTGTCCCGTAGCGGCTTGATGCCCGGTCCGTCATTACGGCGACCGTGGGGAGGGAATGTCCCACTATTTCGCCAACGCAAAGCCATTCACAAGATAGTGTACCGGTTAATCTGATACACTTGGCGACCGCCATTCGGCCTCTTCAGGTCCGGCTCCTGCCGACCCCCAGGTCGAACCCGCCCTGTGCTGTAACCGAGGCTGCTTATTGAGCGGTGCCGCCGCCGTCTATCACTAGTTCGCTTCCTGTCATGAACGAAGATTCATCAGAGGCCAGGAACAGGACCCCGTAAGCTACATCTTCGGGAGTACCTATTCTGCCAAGAGGGTTCCTGATTGTTGCTTCTTCGCCGTTCTGTTCGCCTCCCCGCCAGACCTGTTGAATCATCGGCGTATCTACCGCGCCGGGATGTACCGAGTTGGCCCGGATGCCTTCGTTGGCGTACTGAACGGCCGTTGCCTTGGTAAACAGCCGCACTGCTCCTTTAGAGGCGGTATACGCGCTCGCGGCGTTGCGCGAGCTGCCCACCAGCCCAGCAGTTGAAGAGATGTTGATAATTGAACCACCGCCGGCCTTCCTCATTTCCGGGATGGCTAGCTTGGTCCCGAGAAAGACGCCCTTGGCATTGACATCCAAGACCGCATCCCAATCTTCTACAGTGGTCTCCTCCACCCGCCCTCCGCGCCAGATACCTGCGTTGTTGACCAGGACATCGAGCTTGCCGAAGGCCGTTACGGCCGCCGCGACCGCACTGCGCCAGCCTTCTTCATTGGTAACGTCCAGGTGCACGAACAGAGCATCTCCTCCAGATTCGGCGATCTCCGCCGCTACACTCGTCCCTTCCGCATCACGAACGTCACCTATGACTACCTTCGCTCCCTCCTGGGCGAAGATCCTGGCTTCAGCTGCGCCCATTCCTTGAGCGCCTCCACTAATAAGCGCGACCTTTCCATCCATTCTTCCCATGTTTTACTCCTTGCATCCGTTTGGCTAATGTACCGCGGATCTATGAACGCTCCAGGAAGCAAGTCTTCCGAGTGCGCTGACCCACCGGCAAACGGCCTGCGGTGATTTCGGCTCCTCGCCAGCGCCCTTTCGCGTAGGCCCTTTCGCGTAGGTTAGAGTATACCCTCCCCCCTGAGCTAGTACGGTGAAGCTGGAATTGACCGGGCGTATCTATCCATCGGCTTCAGACTACCGGGCCCGCCGTTGGACTGGTGGGATATACTGGCCTGCGGCGATTTCGGTGCTAAGGAAGCTCTGAATAAGTCCCTTCCCCCTCGACGGGGGAAGGTTAGGATGGGGGTGACCTCGCTTACTGGATAGCTGAAGCCCTTAAGCTCGATTTCGGTTTCCATTGCAATTCCGAGTGCTTTTTCAGAGGTTTCATACTGGCCTGCGGCGATTTCGGTGTTAACCAGCCGGGTTAACCAGCCGGGTCAACAAGTCGCCGGACCCACCATAGCGTGGGGCCAACCTGATTTGGAGCGTACAGCGAGGATGCGAATACCGGGCCGGGGCATAGGCCGCTTGATCGTAGGGCTCATTGTGGTCGGGATGATCCTCCTTTCGACTGTGGCAAGTCACGGTTGCACCGTTAGCGGCTCCAATCCGTCCGGCGGCGGCGCCGTAACGGCCTCGGACTGACCGACACACGTTCCTACTTTCATGCCGCAGCCAGGCAGATTCCCGCGATATTCAATCCCGGAATTCGCTCCCGGACTTCATCCCCCGGACTTCATCCCCCGGGCTTCATCGCCCGCACTTCATAGGAACGACGTAGAGGCCATGGCTGCCGACAACACCCTCTCCCCGCACGGCGGCGAATTGAAAGTCCGGGTCGCCTCGCCGGACGAGGGTGTCCACTTGGCGGCCGGACTGACCCGATTGGCGGTCAACGACCAGATTGCCAGGGAAGTAGTCAACCTTTGCTACGGCTTCTTTTCGCCCCTGGATGGCTTCATGGGCCGGGCCGACATGGACTCCGTGGTGCGGCGAATGACGCTGGCCGACGGCCACGTTTGGAGCATACCCATCGTTTTCGACGTGTCGGCCGCGGCCGTGTCGGAACATGCCTTGCGGGAAGGCGAATCGGTCGTGTTGATTTACCAGGAACAGCCTCTGGCGGTCCTGGAGATTACGGAAATCTACTCCTACGACAAGGAACTCTTGGCCCGGCAGGTCTACGGCACAACCGATATAGAGCATCCTGGAGTGGTACGCACCACTGCGTTGGAGGACCTGTTCATAGGTGGTCCGGTAACCTTGATCAACCCGCCGGTCATCAACCCTCCATTCGACCGGTTCTGGAAGACTCCACAGCAACTGAGGGAACGGTTCTCAGAGCTTGGCTGGGCATCGGTGGTCGCCCACCAAACCCGTAACGTGCCCCATGCCGGCCACGAGTGGCTGATGAAAGGGGCGTTCCTCTCCTCGGGGACAGACGGCATCTTGGTCAGCGCCGTCATCGGGGAGAAGAAGCCGGGCGACTACATCGACGAAGCCATCGTGTTGGCCCACGAGCGGCTACGTGAAGCCGGGTTCTTTCTTCCCGAAATCCACGAAACGTCCACCCTGATGTGGGACATGCGCTACGCTGGCCCCCGGGAAGCCGTGTTCCACGCCATTGTCCGCAAAAACCTGGGTTGCACCCACCACATGTTCGGCCGGGACCACGCCGGCGTGGGCAGCTATTACGACACCTACGCCGCCCACCAAATATTTGACAGTCTGCCCGGCCTCGGTATAAAGTCGGTGCTCACGTTGGAGTGGTGGTACTGTCCCGTCTGTGACGGAGTGGCCTACGAGGGCATCTGCGGACACCGGGACCAGAAGCAAGACTTGGCCGGCACCGTGATCCGCAGCATCATCAACGGCGGCTCCGAGCCTGCGTCCACCACCCTCAGGCCACAAGTCCTGGAAGTTGTGCGGGACTGCGCGGATAAGTACGGAATGGGATCAGCCTTTGTTACACCCGAATACCTGACCGGCAGGCGGCCGGTAATCTCAATGCCGGAGATGCCCGGTTGCACCTGTCCAAGCGGTTACCCGAAGTGATCTAAGAGACCCCCTCTCTTTCAGCAGAGGGGGTCTTGTTTTGAGGCCATTACATTCTCGAACGGGAGGTTGCGGACCGTGCCGACGTTTGTAGACCCCAACAAATGCAACGCCTGCCAAGGGGAACATCAGGGTCCCCTCTGCGCCTACATTTGTCCCAACGATCTGATGGCGTTGGACACCGTCACCAACAAGGGCTACAACCAGGAGCCCGACATGTGTTCCGAATGTTACGCCTGCGTCAAGCTGTGTCCCCAAGAAGCCATCCACGTCAGGGGTTACGCCGATTTCGTTCCCTTGGGCGCCTTGGTCCAACCCCACCGGACCGGCGACGGTCTTCGCTGGGAGGTCGTTTTCCGGGACGGGCGACGGCTGGAATTCACCTACCCGTCACGTACCAGGCCGGCGGGCTCGGTCGTACCCCACGCCGGGTTCACCGAGGACCGGGTGGCCGACCTCTCCAACCAGTCTTTAGCCGGAGACTCGGTGTGGCTGGGCGTTGACCGGCTGCCCATCCCGAACTAGGTCTCTACCGGCGCTCGTTTATGACGCCCGTGGTCCCCTAAATCTTGCCCGGGGGGTTGACCGTGGCACTGCCAGCTACCGAAACGGTTGATTGCGACGTACTGATAATCGGCGGCGGAATGTCCGGCTGCGGCGCCGCGTTCGAGACCAAGTATTGGAGCGGCGACGCCCGCGTGGTGATGGTGGAAAAGGCCGTCATCGAACGCAGCGGCGCCACCGGCGAGGGGCTGTCCGCCATCAATTGCTACATGGGCCAGCGCTACGGCTGGAACACCCCCGAAGACTTCGTCAACTACGTGGTCAACGACATGATGGGCTTGGCCCGGGAAGACTTGGTGTATGACGTGGGCCGCCATGTCGATAACTCGGTGCACCTCCTCGAAGAGTGGGGGCTGCCCGTCTGGAAACGTGAGAACGGCGAGTACGAACGCATCGGCCGATGGCAGATCCCAATCCACGGCGAGTCCATCAAGCCGATAGCCGCCGAACCGGCGCGCACCGCCTTGGGGCCGGAGAACCTCTACGAGCGGGTGTGTGTCACCCACCTTCTAACTGCCTCCGACGATCCGGACCGCATCGCCGGCGCGGTGGGCTTCTCGGTTCGGGAGAACAAGTTCTACGTGTTCCGCTCCCGCTCGGTTATTATCACCACGGGCGGCGCCTCCAACGTGTTCCGGCCCCGCTCGGTGAGCGAGGGGCTGGGCCGCACCTGGTATTCGGTGTTCTCCACCGGCTCCGCCTACGGCCTGATGATCCCCATCGGCGCCGAGATGACTCAGATGGAGCACCGTTTCGTGCCGACCCGGTTCAAAGACGGTTATGGCCCGGTTGGCATGTGGTTCCAATACTTCCACGCCAAGGTGACCAACGCGCTGGGTGACGATTACACCGTTACCCGGGCCGACGAGCTCAAGAAATACGAGCCCTACGGCTCCGCCATCCCGACGCCCACGCCGCTGCGCAACCACCAGATGTTCCTGGACATACGCGCCGGTCTGGGCCCGATGTACATGCGGACCGACGAAGCGATGCAGGTCTTGGCCGGCGGCGACCCGGCCAAGATGGACCAAGTTCGGGAGGAAGCCTGGGAAGACTTCCTGGACATGACCATTTCTCAGGCCCTTACCTGGGCGGCCCAAAACATTGCCCCCGAGGAAACACCCTCGGAGGTGGTGCTGGCCGAACCGTATATCATGGGCTCCCACTCCGGAGAGGCCGGCGCCTGGGTCAGCGGGCCGGAGGACATCGCCACCGGAGAGTATTACTGGGGTTACAACCGCATGACTACGATCCGGGGATTGTTCGCCGCCGGCGACGGCGTGGGCGCCGCCCCGCACAAGTTCTCTTCGGGTTCCTTTACCGAAGGCCGTATCGCCGGCAAGGCCGCGGTGAATTTCCTGGCCGACAACCCGGAACGGCCTCTCCTGACCGACCGGTCGGTGCTGGAGCTCCAACAGACGGTCTGGTCGCCGATGGAGACCTTCGACCGGCACAAGTCCGAGAGCACCGCCGAAGAAATCAACCCCAACTACCTGACACCCAAACAGGGCTTGGTCCGGCTACAGAAGATTATGGACGAATACGGCGCCGGGACCTCGGCTTGGTACACGACCAACGGCCCAACCCTGGAGCGGGGCATCCGCCTTGTGGAAATGCTTCGCGAGGACTTGTCTCACTTGGCGGCGCGCAACCGCCACGAACTAATGCGTTGCTGGGAACTGGTGCACCGGGCCTGGGTAGGCGAAGCCCACCTGAGGCACCTGCTGTACCGCCAAGAGACCCGTTGGCCGGGTTACTACTACCGCTCCGACTTCCCGGACTTGGACGACTCCAAATGGCGGGTCTTCGTCAACTCCCGTTTCGACGCCGTCTCCAATAGCTGGGACCTCTTCACCCGCCCTTACCTGGACCTGATCACCAACCGGACCTGATTTTACTGACCGGACCACTTGGCATCAGCCCCGGGGCCTCCCGGACTGGTACCAGTAGTCCCATTGCTGGCGCCGTTTGGCGGGGCCTATGGGGTAGCCGCGCACCAAGCTGTATACCGCCATCAACACCATCCCGGCCACGAAACCTCCAATGTGAGCGAAGAAAGCCACGCTTACAGTAGAGGGAACGCCCAACGACATCAGTCCTTGCAACAACTGCCAAACAAACCAGCCGCCCAACAACCAGACCGCCTTCAATTCGACCATGGTGATCAGGTAAAAGATGATCAGCGCCCTGATGCGGTTGAAGGGATAGGCCAGCAGATAGGCGCCCAGCACCCCGGAGACGGCGCCGCTGGCGCCCACCATGGGCACCTGGGAGTGTGGGTCGATGATCAGTTGGCTCAACGCGGCCGCCGCGCCGGTCAACAGATAAAACAGCAGGAACTTCAGCCGCCCTAACCGGTATTCGATGTTGTTGCCAAAGACCCACAGGAACATCATGTTGCCGGCCAAGTGGAAAAATCCACCGTGGATGAACATGGATGACAACAGGGTGGCCCAAGTGGGTACGGGGGTTTCTATGTCGTAAACGCCGGACGCGCTGGTAAACGCCCGCCCGGTGGTCAGTTCATCGGGAATGAACCCCCATTTGAGGAAGAAGAGGTGAATTTCCCGGTCGCCGCCGCCCGTGAGAACCCCAAAACCGCCAACCCATAGCTCATAAAGGAAGACGAGGCAGTTGAGAGCGATGAGCCCGATGGTGACGACGGGCAGGCTTGGACTGCGCACGCTGGCGTCGGCGAACGGGATCAAAGGTCAACCGTCCCCCGTTGCGGCGGTGGGCGATGCATCTGGCCGGAGCGGGAAGCGGTTACGACACCAGGTCGGCCGCGGCATGGACGATTACTTCTGCCGCCGTCGAGGGTTGCATCCTTCCCATGTTGAGCACCATGTGGTACCTCGACGAATCGTTGGGGTCGGCCTGGAAGAACTTGCGGAAGAATTCCACCCTAGCCCGTTCCAGTTCCTCCACGTACACTTCGGCTTCCGGGGGGTCGTAATGCTCCCGGGCCACCAGCGTGTTCACCCTAACCTGCAACGGTGCGATCAAGCCCACGTGCATCGCTCCTGGCGCGTCGGCCAAAATCGAGTTGGCCCCCCGGCCGATAATCACCGAATTCCCCGCCCTGTAGAGATCGTTCACAACCTTGGTGGTGGCTTCGATGAATGTCTTGTCGTCTACCGCTTGGCCGGGGCCGCCGCTCTGGGTCGCCATCTCCATGTAGACCTCGGGCGGAAGATTCTCAATGCCCCGCCCGAAATACGGCTCACCGCTCACGCCCGACATGGCGGACCGCTCCAGCATTGTCTGCAAGAAACGCCCCAAGCGATCGCGGAACCGGTCGATCCGTTGCTCCTTGGCGATCAACGCCCCCACCGGGGTGCCGATAATCCGGGCCGCTTCGGTGAAGACCAACCGGTCGACGAAATTCATCTCCAGCCGCTCGGCCACCATTTGCCCGATGGTAACGGAGCCGCAACCTATGGGGCCGTTGATAGTAATGACGGGCATTTCAATTCCCTCCAGCCTATCCAGACTCGGCCTGTACCACCCGGGGCCGCCGGCGAGAGTATTCGTCAGCCAGCAGCCCCAGCACCGAAGAGTCGAACCACTCATCATCCCTGCGGTGCGATTTCCTGAAATGGCCTTCTAACACGAAACCCAGTTGTTTTACCATGCCCATAGCGTGCCCGTTGTAATCGGGAACATCAACCCAAACGCGGTGCAGCCCCATGTCGTTGAAGGCGTAGTCCAAGAGGCCCACCATGGCGTTGGTGCCGTAATGGTGGTGCCACAAATCTTTCCGGCCTACCAGAACGTAGGCCTGGGCTTCCAACAACGGCCATTCTACGACCAACTGGCCTTCGCCGATGTGTTCTCCCTCTGCAGTGTAGATTGAGAAGACCCGGCGGTTCTCGTCATTGAACACCCGGTCCAATTCTTCGTCGCCGCCCTCCAGCAACGCGGACGGGGTGTACCCGGCGTGGAGCGGCCGGCCGTCTTCGCCCCGGCCATACCACGACGAGTTGACCTCGGTGTCTTCCAGCCAGCCTGCCAACCTTTCTACGTCATCTTTGGTGGGCTTGGTTAACGCGACATCAGGAGACATACTACACCTCCAAACCGACGGTCGAACTCAAATATATTGCGCCCAAATATGTTGTGCAGTGGAAATCTCGATTAGCCTCGCGGATATATTATATCAACTAAGCCGCCTCCGGTAACCCGAAGGCCGGGCGTCCTGAATTTTGTTGTGGAGTAGTATACTTCCGTAGGCCGAACGCACCAAGACGCATGCCTAGACGACGAACGCATGAGGATCCCGGCAGCTTGGGGTTTCCTTCGGTCGCATGGTCGGTAGAGCAATCAGTCAAGGCAATAGTCAGGGCAATGAATGGGAGGGACAATGCGCGAAAACACGTTGAAAGCAACTCTCCAAGAGGGCAAGGCCGTATTCGGGGTGATGATCACCTTTCCGTCGGCGCCTGTCGTGGAAATGTTGGGACTCCTCGGCTTCGACTGGGTGCTGCTGGACAATGAACACGGTTCCATCACCGTGGACAACTCGGAAGACTTGGTGCGGGCCTCCGAACTGTCCAACATCGCCCCCATCGTCCGCCCGGTAGCCAACCGGCCGGAGATCATCGCTCCCTTCCTGGACCGTGGGGCTTGGGGCGTCCAGGTCCCCCACGTCAATACCGCCGACGAGGCCCGGGCCGCCGTGGACGCCGTGAAGTACTATCCCGACGGACACCGTGGAATCTTCAGCCGGAGCCGGCCCGCCGGATACGGCTTCTCCGGCAGCACCGGCGAGTACGTGGCCGAGGCCAACCAGAACACCTTGGTCTGTTTAATGCTGGAGGAGGTGGAGGCTATCGACAACCTGGAATCGATGGTCCAGGTCGATGGAGTCGACGTCTATTTCATCGGCTCGGGCGACCTCTCCCAGTCCATGGGCTATCCCGGCCAGCAGACCCATCCTGAAGTACAGGCAATGATGGAGCGCGGTGTGGAAGTGATTACCAAGGCAGGGCGGGTTGCGGGCGTGAGCTGCCCCGACAATCTGGTGCCCAAATACCTGGACTTGGGCGTCCAATACTTCCACGGCAACGTCAATTCCCTGCTCCAGACCTCCAGCGTAACCTACCTGGAAAGCATGAGGGTAGCCGCCGTCAAGGCTGGGTTATAGGCCATCCAGTCTTAATAGGCTTCGATTAACCGGGGCGGGTTAAAAAATCAAGTGGCGGGTATCGGCCCGCCACTTTGACATTGCTCAGGCAGGGGCCTAAGAAGTCCGTGCTAGACGGGGCTGGCGGCCATCGGCTCACTTCTTACAGAATGAATAGCATTGACCTGCCCCATAAGCAGATCGAAATTATCGAAGGTTAGGGACTGCGGCCCGTCGCATTTGGCCAAGTCGGGGTTGGGGTGGACCTCGATGAGCAGCCCGTGGGCGCCCGCCGCCACCGCCGCCAACGCCACCGGGGTCACTAGGTACCACTTTCCGGTGCTGTGGCTGGGGTCGGCGACGATGGGCAGGTGGCTCAGCCTTTGGATCACCGGTATGGCCGCCACGTCCATAGTGAAACGGGTGAAGCTCTCGAAGGCCCGGATGCCCCGCTCACAGAGCATCACTTGGTTATTGCCGTGAGACATTACGTATTCGGCGGCCAGCAGCCATTCCTCGTAAGAGGCCGACAGACCCCGTTTTACCATTACCGGCATACGAGTCATGCCCACCTCATCCAGCAGGCTGTAGTTCTGCATGTTGCGGGCGCCGACTTGGAGGATGTCGGCGTATTGGGCGACGGTGTCCACGTCGGCCGGCGACATCACTTCCGTAATGATTGGCAGGCCCGTTTCCTGCTTGGCCAAGTCCAGCAGCTTGAGGCCGTCGACCCCCATGCCGCGAAAACTATAGGGAGAGGTGCGGGGTTTGAAGGCGCCGCCGCGGAGCACCGTGGCCCCGGCCGCTTTCACCGCTTTGGCGGTTGACACCATTTGCTCTTCGTCTTCTACCGAGCAGGGCCCAGCCATTATCACCGGGTCCGGCCCCCCGACTACGGCATTGCCGATGGTAACCGTCGTGTTGTCCGGGTGAAATTCGCGGCTAGCCAGCTTGTAGGGCTTGGAAATTACTACCACCTCGCGGACGCCGGCCAGAAGCTCCATCTCGTCCTTGAGGTCCGGGGGCAGGGAGCCGAGAACGCCGACCACGGTCCGCTCGACGCCCTCGGAGACCTGGGCCATTAGGCCGCGGGCTTCTATACGGTTGGTCACGTTGTCCAGGTTTTCGCGGGAACTGCCGGTTGCCATTACCACGATCATATCTGACTTCACCTATTCGGTACCTTTGGTCCTGTCCCGCGCTCATCCCTTCGGTTGTTTCCACCGCCCGGCGCTAAGACCGCAAAGTATCCGTTCCTTTAAGGTACTTGTTGAACAACTCTTGGGGCCGCTTATCAGTATTCACCAGTATAAGTATCCTGATACAACGCGGCAAGCTACCCGGCACGTCCACCTCGGCGGCGCCCAGCAAAGCGGTGCTGTTCCAGCCCAAACGCCGGGCGGCCGCGGCCGGGAATACCGCGTTCAGGTCCGGGGTCATCGTGAAATAAACGGCCGCCAGAGCATCTTCCTCCAAGCCGTTTGCTTCTATCAGCGCCTCCAGCAACTCCGTGGTGGCCCCATAAATCGCATCGGCAGTGTTCTCATCGGCGACGGTCGCCCCCCTGATCCCGCGGCAAACAGTCATCAGGCGGTCTCTTTCGGCTTGGCCCCCGCCGTCAACCCATAAACAAAATCGGCCGACCGCCTCAGCACCTCGTCACGGGGCGAGTCCAGCATTACCCGAACCAACGCGCTGCCCACCACGGCGGCGTCCGCCTTGGTCCCCACCTCTTCCACGTGCTCCCGGCGGGATATGCCGAATCCGACGGCCAACGGCAGGTCGGTGTGGGCCCTGACCCGGTCTACGAGATCGAAGCTGCGTCCGGAGATTTGGGCCCTTGCTCCGGTGACTCCGGTGAGACTGATGCAGTAGACAAAACCGCTGGCCCCCTTGCAGGCGGCCTCGATGCTGGCATCGGTACTAGTGGGCGCGAGCAACGGAATAACCGAAACCTCCGCGGCGCCACAGGCAGCGGTCAGGGGCCCGGCTTCCACCCTCGGCAGGTCCACCGCAATCAACCCGTCGACGCCGGTTTCCCCGCACCTATTAGTGAAATGTTCGATACCGTAACTATAGATGGGATTGTAGTACCCCATGAGTACCAACGGCGTTTTCGGAACCTCGTTCCTGACGTCGGCGACTACGTTGAGGCAATCAGACAGAGTGGCGCCTGCTTCCAAGGCCCGGTAACTCGACTCTTGGATCGTCGGCCCATCGCCCAAGGGATCGCTGAAGGGGACCCCCAACTCCACGGCGTCGGCGCCGGCTTCCACCAACGCCGGCACCAGTTCCCGGGTCATTTCAAGATCCGGAAATCCGATAGTCAGAAACACGATCAGTCCGGTACGCTGTCGCCCCCGGACGTGATCGAACATCCGTTGAATTCTTTCCTTACTCATTATCCGACCCTTTAGCGGGTAGGCGGGCCCTCGCAAACTTAATCATCTAATAGTAAGGAACGCGCCTCCACCAGCAAAAAAAATTTAACCGAACCAACCAACGGTGTCTACCCCTAAAGCAGGGCAGCACCGACAGCGACGGTATTTTGGACCGCGTGGGCGACGACGCAGGGCCACAACGAACCGGTACGCCAATAGAGCCAAGCCAATAGGGCGCCGGTGATGAAAATGGGAATGATCAGGGCAACAGAAAGGTGAAAAGCGCAAAACAGCAAGGCACTGGCTGCAATGGCCCAGCGAGGCCCAAATCGAGGCAGCAGTCCGGCAAATACGAACCCGCGGAAGAATATCTCTTCGCTCAAGGGAGTAACCACAGCCAGCGCCTCCCAGGAAAGAGCAATCGCCGGACCATCGAAGAGGATGGCAGGGTCCAAGGGGTCGGGCAACAGAATATCGGGGCCTGACCACTCGATTAACAGGCCGTATCCCGCGCCGACGGCTAGGCTGGCCGCCACCACCGCCGCGGTCTGGAACACGACCCGCGTATCCAACAGCGTACCCATCTTGGACCGCCCCAGTCCAAGGGCTGTCAACGGGGATTGGCTGCGCCGGACGCCCAACAACCAAACGATTGCGACGATTCCGAGAGCGGTGAGATGGACGGTCGCCCAAACTGCCAGCGCTTTCCCTTGGGGATGGAAAACAGAGGCGAGTTGGGCCGCCGCGACCGAGGCCGCCACCAGAACGCCCAAAGCGATAAAGACCGAAGCCACTACCTCGACGGCGCCCCAGTGAACTGTAGCCCGGCCCGGTTCCCGGACCGCTACGGCCTCACGGGCGCTCCCGAATTCGAGGGCGAACCCGCACGCCACGCAATAACGGTCGCTGATCTCGTTGCGGTTTCCGCAGTTGCCGCAATGCACCCCAATCTCCGTCCCGCCCATCAAGACCCGGAGTTAGTATACGGCGTTTTCAGGACGCCATTACCGGCCCGGCCTGCAAGCGGGCCAATTTTGTGAAAATATTTGCTAGCGCGAGGCTGGAATGCTACGATACGAAACGATTCCTTATGTACCCGGCCTTATGTACCCGGTAGGAGGAGGACCGACGATGCCCGAAAACGATGTCCCTTTGATGGCCCACTTGATGCGGCGGGCCGGCTTCGGGGCCCAATACGACGAACTGGTGGCCCGCGCGGCCAAGGGATATGAGGAGACGGTGGAGGAGCTCCTCAATCCCGACACCAACCCCAACGGTCTGGACCTGGACCTAGCGGAGCGTTATTTCATCGAGTGGAACCATTTCACCCGGGGCGTTCCCGAATACTTCGCTTGGCGGATGATCAACTCCCGGGCCCAGTTAGAAGAGAAAATGGTCCTCTTCTGGCACGGCATCCTGTGTACGTCCGACAGCAAGCTTCAGAGCTACCCCACCCATTACTCCGAGTTGGAAATGTTCCGCCGCTACGGGATGGGAAGTTTCCGGGAGATGCTGTTGGAGATTTCCAAAGACCCAGGGATGATCTACTACCTGGACAACTGTCTGAGTCACCGGGGGGCCATCAACGAGAACTATGGCCGGGAACTGCTGGAGCTATTTTCCCTCGGCGTGGGCAAGGACGGCGAGTTCAACTACACCGAGGACGACGTAAAAGAGTGCGCCCGGGCCTTTACCGGCTGGACCATCACCAACAACGTTCCGGGGCAGCCCTACGGGCGCTACGAAGCCCAATTCGTCTATAACGCCGACGACCACGACGACGGAATTAAGACGTTCCTTGGTGAGACGGGCCGGTTCAACGGGGAAGACATCGTCGACATTATCGCCAAACAGCCCGCCGCCGCCCGCTTCCTTTCCCGCCATCTCTACAACTACTTCGTGGCGGACGACGCCCAAGTGCCGTCTTGGATGGAGACCCCGCCCCAAGACCCGGACACCATTCAGATGCTGGAAGACGAGTACTTCCGCTCCGGGTACGACATACGCTCCATGTTGCGTGTGCTGTTCAACTCGGACGCTTTCAAAAACGCTCGCTTCGCCAGGATCAAGAGCCCGGTGGAGACGGTAATCGGCACCCTTCGCCTGATCGGCGATTGGACCATTCCCAAACCCGGCTTCGAGTTCATCTTCGACGAGATGAAATACATGGGCCAAGAGCTGTTGAATCCGCCTTCGGTGGAAGGATGGCACACCGGCCGGGAATGGATCGATGGCGGGACGCTGGTGCACCGCATCAACTTCACCGCCGATTTTGTGGCCGACAGCAAGTTCCCCGGCGTCCAAGAGATAATCGACAAACTGGCCGCTGAAGGTCCCGCCATGACCCCGGAGGACTTGGTGGACGGCTGCCTGCGACTGCTGGGACACTACGAATTGGCCGACGGCACCCACCACATGATGGTGGCCCACGCCGAAAAGGGTGGCGAGTTGCGGCCAGGCGGCAAGGAGTTCGCCGAGAGGGTTAGCGAGATGCTCCAGATGATCGTCGCCACCAAGGAATACCTTTACGCCTGACCGGTGTTTCGACCCCCCGCCGGGAAAATCGTCACATAGAAACGGTCAATAGAAACGGTCAATAGAAATAGTCCATAAATAACGGCCCGTCGATAACTGAGACCAAAAAGCAAGGAGAAGGTGATGACCTCCAACAAGAAAGACCCGGTCCTGGTAGTCCTGCAAATGTCGGGCGCCTACGACGCCCTCAACACGGTGATTCCCTATAACGACCCCCTGTACCCCGACTACCGGCCGGTGTTGAAGGTGGACCCGGAGAAGGTGTTGCCCATCAACGACCAGGTCGGCTTCCACCCGTCCATGCAGGCCCTGAAGGACCTGTACGACGAGGGGAAGGTGGCGGTCATTCAGGGCGTCGGCTACCCCAACCCCAACCGCTCCCACTTCCGGTCGATGGACATCTGGCACACCGCGGAGCCGACTAAGGTGGTCACCGACGGCTGGTTAGGCCGCGCCATTAGGGACATCGACCCCAACAAAGAGAACGTGCTGACCGCCGTGAACTTCGGCCGCGGACTGCCCCGCGCCTTGGCCGCGCCGGGAGTGTCGGTAGCCTCAGTTGGAAACCTTGAGAGCTACGGGGTGCTGACCGGCATCGACGGCGAAGACCAAAGGACCGAGGCCCTGGATATCTTCTCCCGCATGTACTCCCCGATGATCGGCGTTGGCCCGGCCAACGACTATCTGTCCCAGACCGGCTTGGACGCCCTGAAGGGGGCCGACATTCTCAACACCGCCCCGGTGCACTATTCCTCCTCGATTGAGTACGGCGGAGACGTCTTCTCTCAATGGGTCAAGAATATTGCTCAGGTCCACCTGTCGGACTTCGGCACCCGGGTACTCTACACCGGCCTCAACCCCGGCGCTTTCGACACCCACGCCAACCAGAACACCGCCTTCCCCAAGCTGTGGTCCGAAGTGACCAACGCCGTCGGGGACCTGTACGCAGACCTGAAGGAACACCACGCCAACGAGGAAGTGGTGATCTTGATGTTCAGCGAGTTCGGCCGGCGGGTTATGGAAAACGGCTCCGGCACCGACCACGGATCGGGCAGCGTGGCCTTTGTAATCGGCGACGCCGTCAAGGGCGGCGCCTATGGAGAGTACCCGTCCTTGGAACCGCGTCAGTTGGACGAGGGCGACCTCCGGTGGAACAACGACTTCCGAAACACCTACGCCACGATCCTGGACCAATGGATGGGCCTGGATTCCAAGGAGATCCTCCGCGGAACGTACGAGCAGTTGGACTTTATTCGATAACAACGCGGCCGATAGCAACGCGGGGAGTTTCTACCCCCGGAATCCTAATCCAATCATCAGAGTCAGGTCATCAGAGTCCAATCAAACCGAGGATTATGAGGGAGAATGGTTACGCAGATTGCGCCCCTAACCTTTGAACACAGTCACACCATCGGACGGCAAGAGGTCCGCAGCGGCAACGGCTTCTTCCACCCGGTGGCCATCACCCGGGACCAAGACGACCTGTTGTACGTACTCAACCGGGGCACCGAGACTCCGGCCTTCTTTCCTTGCAAACGGGTAACGGTGTTCACCACAGATGAGGAGTTCATCCGGGACTACGGCCAAAAGGTCCCCCCGGAAGACGCAGACGCGAGTACTCCCAACGGCAGTTTCATGTGGCCGACCTCGGTAGCCCTCGACAGCCAAGGCAACACTTACGTGTCCGACGAGTGGCTGAACCGGGTTTCGGTCCACAACGTTGACCAGGGTTGGGTCAGCCAATGGGGCAAACCAGGCGCCGCCGACGGCGAAATAAACTGTCCCTCCGGACTGGCTTTCGACAAAGAGGACAACCTCTACTTGGTAGACAGCCGGAACCACCGAGTCCAAGTGTTCACCAAAGACGGCAAATTCCTGTTCAACTGGGGCGAACACGGCGACGGCGACGGCCAATTCGACTGCCCTTGGGGTATCGAGATCGACCACAACGGCGACGTTTACATAGCAGACTGGCGCAACGACCGCATCCAAAAGTTCGCACCCGACGGCCGGTTCTTGATGAGGTTCGGCTCCTCGGGGACCGGTGCAGGGGAATTCAACCGGCCCACCGGGATCGCCGTCGATAAAGAGGGCGTCATCTACGTCGCCGACTTCAAGAACGACCGGGTCCAGGTGTTCGACGCCGAAGGGACCTACATTACCCAATTGACCGGCGAAGGGACACTGTCCAAATGGGGCCGGGAACGGGTGGAGTTGGACCCAGTAGCAGTGCGGGGCCGGGAAGTCGCCCAAGGCCTCCACGAGCGGGAAAAGGGCTTTCGCGGCCCGATCGCCTTGGAGGTTGATGACGAAGACCGGCTATTCGTCTTGGAAGTCTCCAGCCACCGCCTCCAGGTGTTCCGGAAACAGTCCGGCCTCTTCCTAGGCGGCCTGCTGTAATCAGGCGGGACGCGGCACAGCGTCAGCTTATTCACCACAGACCCACGCCCCGGCCCAAACAGCCGGGGCGTTGAATCCTTACCGGCGCTTTTGGGAGGAACCAAGCCAATGACCAGCGGAAAGCCCTTCACCCGACAAGATTTCGACCGGATGGCGGCCGAACTGGGCCTGAGCGGCGACACGGACCGCATGGACGAACTGTTCGCCCATGTCCGGGGTTGCATGGCCGGGGCGGAATCGTTGCGCCGGATGGACGTATCGGCGGCCGAACCGGACATGGCTTTCATTCCGCCGGACGCCGCCTGACCGCCATCCTGCCCCATCGGCCTTAGGAGACGACGGCATGGACCCATTGGAAATCTGCTACCTGAGCGCCGGCGAACTGTCTCGTCTCGTGCGGAACAAAGACATATCGCCAGTCGAGATTATCGACGCCCATCTCTCCCGCATCCAGTCCACCGAGCCGGTGCTGAACTCCTTTATCACCTTGCTGCCCGAAGCGGCGCAAGCGGCGGCCCGGCAGGCGGAACGGGACATTCAAGCAGGCCGCTACCGGGGCCCGCTCCACGGAATTCCTGTAGCTCTCAAGGACCTGTTCAACACCGGCGGGGTGCGCACCACCTCCGGCTCCAAGATTTTCGACAATTTCATTCCAGCCGAAGACTGCACCGTGGCCGCCCGGTTCCGGGAAGCCGGGGCCATACTGTTGGGCAAGCTGAACATGCACCAGTTCGCGTTCGGCCCCACCGGAGAAAACCCCGATTACGGCCACATGCATAACCCGTGGAACCCGGAGCGGGTCAGCGGTGGTTCCAGCGGCGGCTCGGGATCGGCCACCGCCGCCGGACAGTGCACCATCACCACCGGCAGCGATACCGGCGGCTCCATCCGCATTCCGGCCGCCCTCTGCGGCATCGTCGGGCTGAAGCCGACCTACGGGCTGGTGAGCCGCTATGGCCTTACCCCGCTGTCTTGGACGTTGGACCACCCTGGACCGATGGTAAGAACGGTGGAGGACGCCGCTCTGGCCATGAATGTCATCGCGGGGTACGACCCTCGGGACGTGGCCTCGGCCCGCGTGACAGTGCCCGATTACACCGAGGCGCTGGGCGAAGACGTGCGGGGGCTGCGCATTGGTGTGCCCAGGGAGTATCTCGATGCGCCGTTGGACCCCGAGGTACGCCAGTCGGTGCACGACGCCCTCAGCGTATTGGAGAGCCTGGGCGCCGAAGTCCGGGAAGTATCCTTCCCCATGTTCGAACACGCCCAAGCCATCTCGACGACGATCCTACTTGCTGAGGCCACTGCCTACTACCGCGATGTTGTGGAGAAAGACGGCGACCGCATCTATCCTCCGGTCCGGGCCCGCTTGGATGCCGGGCTTTTCATCAGCGCGGCCGACTACCTCAGGGCCCAGCAGGCCAGGGCCCTGTTTGACCGCGAAACCCGGAGCCTGCTGAACGACGTCGACCTGCTGGCCGGGCCCACCGAACCGGTGACGGCGCCGGAGATTATGGCCGGAACTGTGCTGGCCGGAGAGCGGGAGATCGGGACTGTGGGCGCCCTCACCCAATACACCCGGCCCTACAACATCACCGGGTTCCCCGCAATATCCGTTCCCTGTGGTTTTTCCGGCAGCGGGTTGCCCATCGGCCTTCAGTTGGCGGGCCGTCCCTTCGACGAACCGACGGTGCTACGGGCAAGCCACGCCTATGAACAGGCTACCGGCTGGGGCCAACGCCGTCCCGATCTCTAGCCGCCGGACTCGGGCGGGAAGTAACCCCCCGTTCACCAACTCCCCAGGAGAACCGGGATTGTCTGGTATTACAACCGTCACCTTCGACCTCTGGCAGACCCTGTTGTTGGACAACCAGGAGTTGGGCCGGGTCCGGGCTCAGGCGCGCCTTGACGGCGCCCAGCAGGCGATGGCAGCCGCCGGCGAAATCTTCGACATGGAACAAATTCGGGACGCCTACCGGGCCTGCTACCAGCGTTGCCGCCAAATCCGGGAACAACTCTTGGACGTGGGGTTCGACGAACAGGTCGAGATATTCGTTAACAACGTCAATCCGGGCTTAGCCGCCCGCCTCGGCCCGGAGACGATGCGGGAGATCACCCGCATCTACGCCGATTCCTTTCTGGACTACCCTCCTCCAGCCCACGCCGACGCCCTAGCGGCTCTCCATGGGGTCAAGGAAATGGGCCTGAACATCGGGCTGATTTCCAACACCGGGATGACGCCGGGAACCACCTTCCGCACCTACTTGGCAAACAAAGGGATGCTGGAGTACTTCGACGTCCTGACCTTCTCCGATGAAGTAAAGCTCTCCAAGCCCGGCAGCGAAATCTTCATGATGACCCTCCGCTCTTTGGGCGCGGCCCCGGCGGAGACGGTGCACGTGGGAGACCACGTCAAGAATGATGTTGTGGGGGCCAAACGCTGCGGCCTGAAAACCATCTGGATAACCGGGTTCTCCGAGCGGGAAGACCCCGACGATCCGGCAACTGAACCGGACGTGGCTATGGAGGGACTGGTGGGAGTGGCCCCGGCCATCGCCAAACTGGCGGAGCGGCGCTAACCGCCGGCGGGGATTTTCGCCTTGACAGCGTCGAAATCCCGATGGTACCGTCCCCTTGCCGCGCCCGCGAAAGTTTGTGTCAAACCGTGGGCGTTTTCCCCAGGCGCTTGACGTAAATATAGAGATGGAGGCTGGCCGGGCTGGATGCGCTTGGTAGATAGTATCGAAGGCACCGGCCGGACCAACAGCGCCGCCCGTCTGAACGAGCTGTGTGAGTCGGTCTTATCACGGCGGCCGTTAATCTTGGTCAGTAACCGCGGTCCCGTCGAGCACCAGATGTCGGCTGAGGGCCGCCCCGAAGCGCGTCGCGGCAGCGGCAGCGTCGTCACCGCCTTCAACTCCCTGGTCCAAAAATATCCCTTCACCTGGGTGGCGAGCGCCATGGGCGAAGGGGACCGTCTGGTCTCAAACAACGGCCAAGGTTCGCACCTCGAATCGCCGCTACCCGGCCACAAGATCAACCTCCGTTACGTGGTCACGCCGCGGCGAGTCTATCACAAGTACTACAACATCCTCTGCAACCCCCTGCTCTGGTTCCTGCAACACTACATGTGGAACCCGCCCTACAACCCCAACGTGGACGCCAGCGTCCACGACGCTTGGGAGGCCGGATACGTCCCGGTCAACCAGGCCTTCGCCCGCTCCGTCGTCGAGGAGGCACGGCAGTTGAGGACACCGCCACTGGTCATCGGCCACGACTATCACCTGTACCTGTTGCCGGAGTTTGTCCGCCGGGAGCAGCCCGAGGCGCTGATTCAACACTACGTCCACATACCTTGGCCCACTCCTCTCTACTGGCACATGGTGCCCCGGCACATCATCCAGCGCATTAGCGAATCGCTCTGCGCCGCCGATGTCGTGGCGTTCCAAACTCCTCAGGACCGCCGGTGTTTCCTGGACACGGTGGAGGAGTTCGTTCCCGGCGCCGTGGTCGACCGGGCTGGGATGGCCGTGGAATTGGCGGGCCGCCGCTCGGAGGTCAAGGTCTACCCCATATCGATCAACGTCGAAGAAGTGCGGCGCATCGCCGGGTCCGCCCGCGCCTTGGACTACGAGGCTCGCCTGGCCGCCGAAGCCGGCGAGATTACCATCGTTCGCATTGACCGGGCGGAACCCAACAAGAACATCATCCGCGGGTTCAAGGCCTACGACTTGTTGCTGTCCCGCTACCCCGACCTGAAGGGCCGCGTCAAGTTCCTGGCCTTCCTGGTGCCGTCCCGGACCCACATAAGGCAGTACCAGCGCTACATGGACGAAGTCCAGCAGGCGATCCAACAGGTCAACAACAACCACGGGACGGAAGACTGGAAGCCCATAGTCGCCTACATCGAAAACAACTACACCCAAGCCATCGCCGGCATGAAACTTTACGACGCCCTCTTGGTCAACACCATTGTCGAGGGTATGAACCTCGTGGCCAAGGAGGGCCCGGTGGTGAACAACCGGGACGGGGTCCTGATATTGTCCCAAAGCAGCGGCGTATACCATCAGCTCGCCGGCGGCGCCCTCAGCGTGTCGCCCACTGACGTTGAAGGCACGATGCAAGCCCTCTATCAAGCGATAACCATGTCGCCCCAAGACCGCAAAGACCGGGCCGCCCACCTCTTCGAGTCGGTCTGCCGCCAAGACGTTAACCAGTGGCTCATAAACCAGTTGGAAGACATCGACCGCCTGATCTAGCTACCCCGGCGATGGTCATTGGAAGGACTCGCGGGGTATACTTAGGCAGGTCTTGGCTGGGAGCCCAGCCGGCCTTATTTCAAAATCACGGAGGAAGTATGCCAGCAGAAATCGGCGACGTTGCGCCTGATTTCACCCTGCCATCGGTGAGCGAAGGCGACATTACCTTGAGCAGTTACCGGGGACAGAAACACGTGGTCCTTTCGTTCCACGTGTTCGACTTCACCGCAGGTTGAACCACGCAGGCTACCTCGTTCCGGCAGGCCATCAGCCGGTTCGAGGAGAAAAATGCCCAGGTACTGGGCATAAGCTGCGACCACGTAAACTCCCACCGGGCTTGGGCCACGGCCATGGGCGGGCTGCCCTATCCGGAGTTGTCAGACTGGCACCCCAAAGGCAAGGTCAGCACCGAGTATGACCTGTGGAATGAAGAGCGCGGGGCCAGTAACCGCGCGGTAATCGTGGTCGACACTAATGGCGTCGTCCGCTTCCGCGAGACCTACGTTCCCGGCCAACTACCCAACACTGACGCGATACTGGCGGCAATGGACGACGTAACATAGGGGCTCCCCTAGCGGCCCAGGCCGAATAACGCGGCCGGCGCCCCGGCAAAGTCAGACCTCGATTTTAGCCCCTGCCGAACCAGTCGGGATGGATTCCTTGGAGGCCGAGTTGGGGCCAAGCGGCGGGGGCGCCGCATTTCTCCAGCCGCTCCTCCAGCGGAAGTGAGTCGTCCCAATAGTAAGCGATGATACGGCGGCCGTTCCAATGGCTGGCGGCGTCGGAGGCTATCCAGACCACCGGGGCCTGCATCACCTCCGGCTGGATCAGGTTCTCGGTACCGGCGCCTTCCGGTGGTATCACCATGTTGGTTGCGGTGGCGCCGCCGGGAGTGAGCACGTTGGCGGTGACCCCGCTGCCTTCCAGGTCTTGGGCCATGATCGCCACCAGCGCTTCGTGGCCGGCCTTGGACGGACCATAAGGGGCGCCGCCCTTGCGCCACATGGTGTCCATGCTGGTGGTAACCCCAATGATGCGCCCGAACCCCTGCTCCACCATGTGCCCGGCCACGGCGTGTGACATGATGAAAGGGCCGCTCAAGTTGACGTCGATCACCCGGCGCCAAGCGTCGGGCGGGACGTCCCAAAAGTCGGTGATGCTTCCGGATGCGCCGCCGGTGGTAAACCCGCCGGTGCGGGCGTTGATTCCGGCATTGTTCACCAGAACGTGCAGTCCGCCCAACTCGCCGATAGTCCGGGCCACGGCTTCGGCTGCCGACTCCGGGTCGGTTACGTCGGCTATGATGGGCAGCACCGCGTCGTCACCCCCCAATTCCCGCATGTCGTTGGCCGTTTCTTCCAGCCAGTCCTCGTTGATGTCCAGCATCGCCACCCGCGCCCCGGCCCGTACCAAGGCGGTGGTGATGGACCGGCCCATGCCGATGGGGCTGGCCGCCCCGGTGACTATGGCGACCCGGCCCAGCAGCGTATTCGCTTCCGGTGTGTCTATTGGCGTAGTCATGAGCGCATCCCCCTAAAACATTGCCAGCGGATTGACCGGGGAACCGGTGGCGTTCTTGAAGCGGAGGGGCGCCACGCTGAACATGAATTCCCAACGGTTGAGCCGCTCGCAAACCGCGGCCAATTCCTCGCAATTGCCCGCGTCTATCAGCCAGAGACCCATGCCCACGATACCCACCTTGTGGACGGGCAGCCCCACGTTGGGGTAGCCGCTGGGCTCGGCGTCCTGGGAAGCGTCGCCGCCCACCAAGGCAATCCCCCGCTCTTTCAACCAAGGCAACGTCTCGGCGTGAAGGCCGGGCCTACCGGCTTGAGGCGGCCCCAACTCCAAGCGGCGCTTGTACCAGCCCAACCGCAGCATCAGCGCGTCACCCTCTTCGAGACGCACACCCTGGGCCTCTTCGGCGGCTTCCAGGTCTTCGGTGAAAACGCCTTCACCGGCCTCCAGCCAAGGTACGCCCCGCACCTTGGTGATGTCCAACAGCACGCCTCGGGTCACGATGCCGTTCTGTGCCTTGTCGACGTCCAAGCTGTTGGCCTTGGTTTCCGAGTTGATATCCGAAGCCGGCCGGCCGTTATACATCTTGCCGTTCCAGATCTGGTGACAAAGGCTGTCCAAGTGGGTAATGGTCAGGCCGTGGAACGACAACCCGATAAAATCGGCGGTCCCGCCCGAGCCTTCGGGAGGCGCCGTATCGCCGGCCCGGACCATATAATGCAACGGCGGTATCGAGGTAACGTCGGCCGCGATCTCGGGCACGATGAGCCGGGAGCAGGTGACGCTGACGCCTTCCCGCACCAAGCGGGCCGCTTGGGCCCGCTTGGCGTCGGTGATCAGGTTTAGAGTGCCCAACTCGTCATCGGCGCCCCAGCGGCCCCAATTGCTCAAGGTATCGAACCACTCGATTACCTGTTCTTCCGTAGGAATTTGGGCGGTGGTCATTTACGCCTCCTTTATCATTGATTTCAACGCGGAGGAGTCCACGATTGATCAGTAAAACACCGGCCTGCCCCGCATGTAATTCCTCCCTTGGTCGACGAAGAACTCTACCCTCCAAAAGTGGGAGCTGGCGGAAGGCCAACCTTTTGGGCTATTGAAATAGCGAGGGCCTTAAAATCTTGGTAAGCTCCTCGAACTGAGGCAGCGTGGCCCCCGAACGCGCCGTCGGCAGTGGTAAGTTGGAAAACAGGTTTACGGGCTTCTTGAGCCATCGGCACGAGGCTCCGGTAATGTTTCACCGTAGCCAGGCAATGGGGGTCCGCCATCGGTGTAGCGGGGTAGGGACCGCTTTTAATTCCCAACAGATTTTCTGCGTATTCCTTGGGCATGCGGTTAATCCACCGGTCATACGCTTGCACTGGACGGTTCAAGCGAACGCCGTGTTGCTGTACAACGTAGCCACCTGGGTTCATTGTCCCCCTGGGGATAGGAAATTCAGGAGACCCCCAGTTGTCTTTTCTCTTTTCCCAATCTTCCCTCCACAATCGAAGAGTAGGTCCCAAGTTCCGTAGACCTTGAAGCGAAAAGAGGTCAGCGCCCAGAGGGACTATGACATGATCGGATGCGATCAGGGCGGAACGGTTGATTGCCCCGAGATTGGGCCCAACATCCGCCAAAATGACCGAAGCGTCCATCTGCTGAGCGCCGTCTTGCATAATGATAGAGAACGCGGCGAGAAGTCTGAACGGCCGATACAGGCTAGTAGACCCCAACGCGTTTGGCCATTCATTGGACAAGCTGTCTTCGAAACCGGACAGCAACAGATCTCCTGGAATCAGACTCAATCGGTCGCCAATCCGCTGCAGCTTCGGGGAACGAAGGTCTCCAACTTCGGTTAAGGGTTTCACACATTTATATACGGTGCCGGCCTGGTCACCGGGATCAAATAAGGCTTCTAGACGATCGTCGTCCAGAAAGGCCGCGGAGAGATTCGCCTGCGGGTCGAGATCACAGGCCAACACCCGATAGCCCAGGTTAGAAAACATCCACGACAAATGGTAGACGAGAGAGGTTTTGCCGACTCCGCCCTTGTTATTGAAAAAAGTTAGAACAGGGACAGCCATCACCCAGGACCTTATCTCAATGACCGCAATTCTACGACGACATAATTTTCGTGAATTGTAAATGAGGGGTCAGGATTCCCGGCTTCTCTCAGCAGTCTCCGAGTTGTTGGAATGCCAACACCGAACCTCTGAATAAACCCGAGGGCTCTCATCGCCTCAGCCAAATTCGGGTTGCGATAATCGGTTAAGCCCGGCTGGCCGAAAGTGTCAGCCGTAACGATTCCAAAAGGCCCCCCAGGACTGCTAATTTCAATCCGGTCGTTAAACCAAGTGACGCGGACCGGAGAATTCGTGGCTTCATAGGTGCGATGCATAATAGCGTTCCGGGTCATCTGCTGAATAGCCCCGATAGGATAGAGGCTGCGTTTCCGTTCCGTGGCGGCCGAGGTCAAGTCCACGGCTGTCCGATTGTGGGAGGCGAGTTTTCCATCCAGGCGACGAAGCAAATCCGGTATAGCGCCTCCGATATTCTCGCTGTCTATAATATCGTCGCCATGATCAACGCCATCTAATTTTAGGAACTGAACGTAAGCGCCGGGCAGGAAATCTTGAGGATTGGTCCCAAGCACCAGGATTCCAAGCACCGTTGGTATGGGATCGTCGGCCGAACTGATCATCTTGGTGACGGCTAGTTGTTGATTGGTACCGCGTTCGTTGGCTTCCAATATATCGGGAGCGAAAGCCTGGGGCAGGTATTCGCCGTTGAACGAGCTAAGATTCAGGTCGCTCAAAGTCGCCGATGGAACAGGATAGATGTCGAATGGTATGTCCCTATACCGGCGTTTCTCATTGAGGGTGCGCTCGTCTTGTGCCGTGGCCGTCCCTCTCCGGCTGCCAGTCCGGACATGTACCCTGCCATTGAACCGCACTGGCGGAGAATCGGACGGCTGCACCCAAATCAAGGCCACGTCCTTTCCCCGAAGAGTACGCTTTTCGACCGTCAAAGACGGCGGCGGCACAGTGTTGCCGTCGGTTTTCATATCCGCCAGTTGTCTAATTAACTCGTCCGTGATCGCCAATTCTCCAATGTCGCCGTTGTCTCGAACGCCGACCAAGACGACGCCGGGCGTCCTATGGTCAGGGAGATCATTGGCGAACGCGCATATCGCCTCCCGGATTCTGGTGGGCGCGTCTCCGAGCAATGATTCTTCGAACTCGGCACGGTCCGATTCGCCGCTATCCAACAATGCCTCGATGTCATTGTCGTTCAACGATGTCACATTGGGTCCTTGGCTGGTAAGACTTCCAATAGATTCCTCGCCACGCGACGCGTCCATTAGCAGAATTGTAACGCAGGGAGGCCGTCGTCGTTAACCGCCGCCAAGCCCCGCTATAGCCCCGTCGACATACAGGATTTCGATGGTGCGGGTTACGGCCGTCTCCAGTTGGCCCCGGCGAGCAGCGTCTAGGCCTTGGGCCAAGCGGTCCACCAGGCTGAGACCGAAATCCGGCCGTCAATCATCGATACCAGGCCCGCCACCAATTGGCTACATGGGGCGCCCTCCGGTTGGGATACCGTGGTCAAAGCGTGGCCCCAGACAAACTCGCCTTCCCCCAGCACCGGTTGTCGGACTACCCTGGCGCCCTCAGCCAGAGTGGGGACCGTCAGCAGGATTTGGTTGCGTTGCGAATCGGCTCGCAACCCCGCGACCCGCTGCAACCTCGAAGACCGCTCCGATTCTACCGCCCGGACGCTGGCGACAAAATCTTCAGGCGCCTCGCCCCGGTCCAAGACAGCACGCTCGTAGCCTCTGGGCGGCTGGCCTGCGACCGCTCGGATAAAGCTCTGGCGCGGTGAAAACTCGCCGGCCGGGTCGATACGGCGGGCCTCCCAGAAGTAGGAATCGGCGGTTAGGTTGCTGGAGTAGAACAGACGGGCCATTTCCCGGAACTGGTTGTATTCCTTGTAGTAGAGCTCCTGGTACACCCGGCCTGCGGCTGGCGCCATGGCCGCATCTGAACCGTCCTCCGTCTTGAGGACGGTGGTGACGTACGCGGCGGCCATGACACCGGACATCAGCGCCAGATGCACACCGGAAGAGAACAACGGGTCGACGAAGCAGGCGGCGTCTCCGGTGATGATGTAACCGGGCCCGACCAACCGGCTCGCCGAGTAAGACCAGTCGCTCACAACCGTCGGCCCGGCAGCCCATTCCGCCTCCCGCAACCGGCGCCTCATGTGGGGCGCTTGCGCTAGCTGCTCGGACAGGAAGGCCCGCGGCCCCAAACGGCGCAGCCCCTCTTGCCCGGTACGGTTATCGACTACCACTCCCACACTGGTCCAGCCGGTGTGAAGCGGAATGCTCCAGAACCAGCCATGCTCGTATGCTTCTATGAATATGTTGTTCTCATCGGGCGGCGCCAACGGTTCCACGCCGGTGAAGTAAGCATAGACGGCCAGGTTTTGGAAGAAGGGGTCCCAGATGCGGACCCCGGTGCGCCGGGCCAAGAGCGCCGCCTGACCGGTCGAATCGACGACGAACCGGGCGGTCACTTCGCCGCGGGAGCCGTCGGCGGCGGCGAAACGGACCCCGCTGGCCCCGTCACCGTCGAAGACCACCTCACCAACCCGGTAGCCTTCCTTGACAGTCACCCCGCTGTCCCGGGCGTTTTCGAGCAGTATTTGATCGAAGCGGGGCCGCCACACCTGGTAGGAATGGGGGTATTGCCCGCCGGTCTCCCTGAAGTACCAACTCCACGGCTCCGGGTCCCGGCCCCAGACCATGGTCGCGCCGTACTTGGGGAGGAACCCCGCCTGCTGCACGGCGGGCATGGCGCCCAATTCCTCTAGGACTGGCATACTGGCGGGCAAAAGGGACTCACCCACATGGTCCCGGGGGAACCGGTGGCGTTCCATCAGCGTTACCCGCCAACCCTTCCGGGTCAACATGGTGGCGGCGGTGCTTCCGGCCGGCCCGCCGCCAATTACCACTACGTCGGTATCGGAGTCGCCTCTAACCAATCCGACCCTCATCCGCACCGAGGCGGGCTTTTTGCTCCAGCCTATTGCTCTTCTGAAAAGGGCGACCCGGATAGCAATATCCCCCAGCCTCTATTGCCAGGAGCCGGGGGAATAGGCAAGCAGGTTGGCGCCAGTGAAAACGTCCGGGCCTAGCTGTCGCCGTAACCCTTTTCCACGGTGGCGGTGGTGTCCTCCCCGGCGGCCGGGTCATCCCAGGACTTGCCGGTAGCTGGATTAACTTCGAAAGAGCTGGGCAGTTCCAACTCCTTGGCAATCTCCTTGACGGCCGGGATGACTTCCTCACCCATGAGGCGGAGGCTGCGCATGGCGTCGTCGTGGCTCATGGCGCCGTCGCCGTCCCAGAAGAAGACGCTCCCCGGTCGCAGGTATTCCAAGACGTGGCGTATCTTGGGAATCACGGAGTCGGGGGTTCCGGAAATTATGGTGTAGTCCTTGATCTGTTGTTCGTAGGGACGGTTGAGCACCGAGGCGGCCCCGCTGGCGCTGGGAGGAGTGCCGCCGCCCCGAGCGGCCGTGGCGAAGCTCTGTGTAGGCAACACCCGCCGGCGGGAGGTGAGACCGGGGAGAGAGGCCAGCGCCGGATTCAACGTCCCCTCGTTACCCGCCAGGAAGGGATTGCTGGGGCCTTGGACGAACTTGCGGCCGGCTTCTTCGGCCAGTTCTTCGGTCTCGTCCACGTGGACCTTCCACAGATAGCCTAGGTTCTGCGGGCCGGACTCGTAGCCCAACTCGGCGGCACGGTCATGGTAAAGCTGGAAGGCCGCCTTGGTGGGTTCCAACTCGGTGGACAGCATGATGTAGGGGATTCTCTTTTCGGCGGCCCACATCAAGGAGTCACGGCTCACCACACCCGGGAGCCACACCTGGGGGTGGGGTTTCTGGTAAGGACGGGCCCAAGGGTTTACGTGCCGGTATTGGAAGTGTTTGCCCTCCCAGCGGAAGGGGCCGGGAGTTGTCCAAGCCTTGACGATGAACTCGTGGGCTTCCTGGAACCGCTCCCAGTTGTAGGGCGGCGGCGAGTTGTGGGACACGCTTTCCCGGCCCGTGCCCCGCACCCAGCCGGAAACCAAGCGGCCGCGAGAGATCATGTCGATCATGGAGAGTTGTTCCACCAGCCAGAGCGGGTCGTCCCAGATGGGCAGGATGTTGCCCAAGAGGACGATCTTGGCCCTTTTTGTAATGCGGGCCAGAATGGAGGCCTCCACGTTCATGGCGCCTCCCATGCAGAAGGCGGTGCCGTGATGCTCGTTGAGCATCAGCCCGTCGAATCCCATCTCTTCGGCGTAGAGCTTTTCATCCAGGTACCGGTTGTAGAGCTCGGCGCCCAGGTGGGAGTCGTAAATATCGTTGCTGACGGTCAGGTCCATGATGGGTTTGCCGGTGGCCCCGAAATAACCGGACGCGGGGTCCTGGTAGGGTCGTTCCGTAAAGTATCCGATGTGCATTACTCTCATCCCCTCCGGGAGGCCGGCCAGCGGCATCCGAGCAGTAAATAGGACACGGCGCCAGCATTATAGCATTGCCGCCGTACCGCCGGAGACGGCGTCGCCCCGAATCCGCCGGAATACCGGCTGGAACCCCTTCGCCTTCACTACGGATTTGCAAATGCCGGGCGGTCGATTTACCGGTGGATTACGCTGGGTTGGCGACGAATTTCGGTTGACACTCCGGCGGCCAATGTGATAGATTTCACACGCTCAAACGCCTCCCCCCAAACTCCATAGAGAGTCTCTGCATGGAATCCATTATTGTCGCTCTAGCCGCAGGTGCACTTGCCCTGCTATTCGCCGCATATACCGCGTTCCGGGTTTTGAAAGCAGACCCGGGCAATGAGACTATGCGGTCCATCGGCGATGCCATTCGCACCGGGGCATCGGCCTTTCTTCGCCGGGAATACATGACCCTGCTGCCCTTCGTCGCCCTGGTAACCGTGGCCCTGGGAGTGCTGGACTACACCGTTTTCACCCACGACCTAGCGGCGCCGGCCACCGCGATTTCCTACGTGGTGGGCACACTCTGCTCCGGGATGGCCGGATTCATTGGTATGAACGTGGCGGTGCGGGCCAACGTGCGCACCGCCGCCGCAGCGGAACAGGGACTGAACCCCGCCCTCCGCGTCGCCTTTTCCAGCGGCTCGGTAATGGGTGTAACCGTCGTGGGAATCGGGCTGCTGGGGGTCACTATCCTCTACCTGGTCTTCCAGAACATCAACGCCGTAGCCGGGTTCGGATTCGGCGCCAGTTCCATAGCCCTATTCGCCAGGGTGGGCGGGGGCATCTTCACCAAGGCCGCCGACGTGGGTTCGGACTTGGTCGGCAAAGTGGAGGCAGGTATCCCCGAGGACGACCCCCGGAACCCCGGCGTAATTGCCGACAACGTGGGTGACAACGTCGGCGACGTGGCCGGAATGGGGGCAGACCTATTCGAGTCATACGTGGGAAGCATCATTGCAACGGTGGCCCTCTCGGCCAGCGCGGTGGCCTTGGCAGTGGGAAGCGGCGCCGCGGAATTCACCGACTCCCAGGCCGTGTTTCCGATGCTGCTGGCCGGGTCCGGCATCGTTGCCGCCATCCTGGGCACCTTCTTGGTCCGCAGCGGCGAACAGGCCGATTTCGAGCGCCTGCTGTGGGCTTTGCGCTACGGGATTTTCGCCGCCGGCGGGTTGCTGGTCATCTTCGCCGCCGTGCTCACCATTACCCTTACCGGCAACTGGTGGTGGTTCGGTTGCGTCGTGGCCGGGCTGGTTGCCGGGACCATCATCGGACTGGCCACCGAGTATTACACTTCTTACAGCTACAGCCCCACCAGGAAGATTTCCGAATCATCGCAGACCGGGGCCGCCACGGTGATCATCAGCGGGATCGCTACCGGAATGATGAGCACCCTGATACCGGTGGCCTGCGTGTCCGTCGCCATTCTCTTGGCCTACTGGTTCGCCGGATTCTATGGCGTGGCGCTGGCCGGGGTGGGGCTCCTCTCCACCCTAGGCATCACGCTGGCTACCGACGCCTACGGCCCCGTTGCCGACAACGCCGGGGGCATCGCCGAACAGGCCAAACTTGACCCGCAAGTACGGGAACGCACCGACGCGTTGGACGCCTTGGGGAACACCACTGCCGCGACCGGCAAGGGTTTCGCCATCGGATCGGCGGCCCTGACCTCGCTGGCGTTGCTGGCCGCGTACTCGGTCACCGCCGGGCTGATCCAAATCGGCTCCGATGGAAAGTTGATCGCGGGGGGTACCGGCATAAACCTGCTGCAGCCGCAGGTCTTGGTCGGCTTGGTCATCGGCGCGATGCTGCCGTTCATCTTCTCGGCGCTAACCATGCAAGCGGTGGGCCGGGCGGCCCAAGGAATCGTTGACGAGGTGCGCCGCCAGTTCCGGGAAATACCGGGCCTGATGGAAGGCACAGCCAGCCCCGATTCCGCCCGCTGCGTTGACATCAGCACCCGAAGCGCCCTGCGGGAGATGATCGTGCCCGGCGTCATGGCGGTTGTCGCGCCACTCGCCGCCGGCTTTATCCTGGGCCCGGAGGCCTTGGGAGGTCTGCTCATCGGCGCCGTCGCCGCCGGCTTCATGCTGGCCATTATGATGGCCTCCGCCGGGGGAGCATGGGACAACGCCAAGAAGTACGTGGAGTTGGGCAACTACGGCGGAAAGGGCTCCGAGGCCCACAAGGCGGCGGTCGAGGGTGACGTGGTCGGCGACCCATTCAAAGACACTTCCGGCCCATCGCTGAACATACTGCTCAAGCTGATGGCAATAGTTTCGCTGGTGTTCGCGCCCGTGTTCCTCAAGGCGACGCCGCTGATCAGCAACCTCTGACCAATAACCACTGACCAGTAAATCCCGGGGCACAGGCGGGACTACTCAAGAACCGGACCGTTCTCCAGATCGATAAGACGGGGCTCCACCGCCCCGTCTTTTATTTGTAGTATGCCAACGGTGCCCAAGGTCCCCCGGCGATGTCGGCGGCCAGGGTAGGTTGGACTGCCCGGATTGATCAGCAGCACGCCGTCCCACCAGCAGACTAACTCTTCGTGGGTATCTCCAAAGGCGACCACGTCCACAGGCTCGCCGAATTTCCGGCGAAGCAACTCTCGGACATCCAGACCCTCCGGCCGCGCCAAGCCGGTCCCATCCGGGGTGGTTGCGATCTTCGGCCCGGGCCATTGGATGTCATGCACCATCCCGATGGAGACTCCACCGGCATGCACCACCCTGGTGGTGTCGGCCAGCCGGCCGCCATCCTCCCGCGGGTCCTCGTAACCGCGCACGGCCAAGACGGGGGCCACGCTTTCCAGATAGTCCAACACTCCCAGGCATTCCAGGTCGCCGCAGTGCAGGACTAAGTCGACTCCGGCCAGAGCGTCCAAGACCGGCCCTGGCAGGTCCCGTCCGCTGCCGGCGCTGTGGGTGTCCGAGATCAGGCCGATTTTCATCGAATGTTCCTGCGATAGGCCCGGAACGTACCTGGCCCCTATATCTACGATAGGGGATGCGTCAGGAAGGGGTCTGCCGGGAGTCCCTACGAATCGGGTCCGTCAGTTGCGATTCTCCCAGAGACTGAAATAGTCGGGGGAGTCGCCCCGGATGGCCTCCACAACCTGTTGGCGGTTCAGCCGCTCCAGAATTGCGCTTTCCTCGCCAATCATTTCGCCGATCTTCTGGTCCCACTGGATAGGTGGGTCCCCTGTTTCCACCACAAAGCGCAACATTTCCTTGAGTCCTTCAAGCACCATGTCCGGGTGGGTGGCCAAGCCGCCGCCGCCCACCACGTACACCGTCACTCCGGGAAGCTCTTCCTCTTGGTCGGTCCGGACACCCAACCGCTCCAGAATATGGGTCATGGCAACCTCCCGGACCAGCTCGTCGATCTGCACCGGGAGATTGATCAGGTGGGCAAAGGGAAAGTCGGTGGCGTCACGAAGAATTTCGGAAAACTCGCTTTCCACGTCGCGGAAGAACTCCTCACCGAAGCAGTCTTCAATCGATACCAGCATCAACTTGGCCTCCTCTCCTCGCACGTCGAAGGCCAAAAACTCTTTGAGGTGGGGGAAAATGCAGAGATAGATGCCGGTCTGGCTATCGCCTTGCCTTGGTTTGAATAACTCTTCCATGCCGCAGGTCCTCCGGACCCCAGGGATCTATCAAACGTTACGTCGTCCACGTATCTGAGCTAACTCAATCTTACTCTAACCCGCCGGGGAACACTAATCTACCGTCCCGCGGCGACCACGGGGGCAGTGGACGGCGCCGACGGCTAATGCTACAGTGTGGCCCCGTCGCGGCAGGCCGCAAATTGCGGGGCCGCCGCAGGAATCAAGCGACAATCTTGTCGAAAAAGGTGGGAACTGATGCGATTGGGCTTTATAGGGACCGGAACAATGGGCAACCCGATGGCCCAATGCCTGCTGGACGCCGGGTACCGGTTGGGCGTCCATGACATACGGCGGGAAGCGACGACCAACCTCTGTGAGCGCGGCGCCGATTGGTTCGACAACGCGCGGGACTTGGCCGCCGCCAGCGACGTGGTCCTAGCCTCTCTGCCCGGCCCGCCGCAGGTGGAGCAGGTCATGTTGGACCCCCGCCTTGGCGCCCTGTCCGTTATGGCCGAAGGGTCCGCCTTCATCGATACCACCACCAACTCGCCAATTCTGGTCCGGCGGCTGGCCGAACTGTGCCGGGCCCAAGGCATCGACATGTTGGACTGCCCAGTGAGCAAGCGACGACCAACCTGAAGCCACCCAACATGACCATCATGGCCGGGGGCGACCGGCAGGTGTTCGACAAGTACCTGCCCGTGCTGGAGGCCATGGGCCGGAACATCTTCTACGTGGGCGGCGCCGATTGGTTCGACAACGCGCGGGACTTGGCCGCCGCCAGCGACGTGGTCCTAGCCTCTCTGCCCGGCCCGCCGCAGGTGGAGCAGGTCATGTTGGACCCCCGCCTTGGCGCCCTGTCCGTTATGGCCGAAGGGTCCGCCTTCATCGATACCACCACCAACTCGCCAATTCTGGTCCGGCGGCTGGCCGAACTGTGCCGGGCCCAAGGCATCGACATGTTGGACTGCCCAGTGAGCATGAAGCCACCCAACATGACCATCATGGCCGGGGGCGACCGGCAGGTGTTCGACAAGTACCTGCCCGTGCTGGAGGCCATGGGCCGGAACATCTTCTACGTGGGCGGCTCCGGCCAAGGCTGCAGCGCCAAGCTGGTAACCCAATACCTGGGCTATAGCAACTTCATCGCCGCCGCCGAAGGCGTGCTGATGGCGGTCAAGGCGGGAGTCGACCTTGAAGTTCTGGCCGAGATCGTTCCGGTAAGCGCCGGGGCCAGCCGGGCGTTCCAGTTCTTCCCCCAGTCGGTATATCCCCGCGACTTCCCGGCGGTGGGCAGTTTGGACATTGTAGCCAAGGACCTGCAGTTGGCGTGCCAAATGGCCCGGGACATGCAGACCCTTTGCCGTGTCGGTGACGTGGCCGACGACATTTTCAAACGGGCCCAAGCCCAAGGGTTGGGGGGCCTCAGCTTCTCGGCGGTCGTGCAGGTAATGGAACAGATGTCCGGGGCCGAAATCCGCTTGGACCCAGACTAGACTTGGTCCCGCCGCCAGGAGGAGCGCTTCCCACCTTTTTTACCGCGGAGGACGCAGAGAATACATAGAAGAAACTCTGCGCCCTCTGCGTTGAACGCCAGCCGTTGTACCTATATCAGGGCTTCCGGGGTCTGGATGCCTTCAAGGTCGCGTTCCGTGGCCGGGTTATCCAGGGTCAGGCCCAAGCCGGTCTCCATGTAGTAGTACACCTGCTTCAGGTGATGGGTGCTGTGGCTGAGCACGATATTCAGCAACTCGACCACCGTCACCTCGCCGCCGTAGTGGGCGGGCACCTCCCGGTCGAAGGCGGCAGTGTTGCCGCTGTTCAGGAACGCGATGATGTCCTTCCGTACGCCGTCCCCGTACTCGGTGATGGCTGCCCCGGTAGTCACTTCTTTCAGGCGCTCGTCCGAGGCGTTCATGTCGTCCCAGCTCATGCTGCCCACCCGGTGGCTCAGGTAGGCGACTTCCGGGAACGACAGGATATGCACCAACGTATCCCGAAGGCTCCAAGGGCGCCAGGGAACAATCGTGTCCAACTGCTCTTGGGAGAACTGGCGAGTGGCACGGATGGTGGCCTCCATCACGACGTCGTACTTCTCGGCCAGCCAGGCCGTCTTACCCGAAAGGTCGACCGAGACGTCCAGCCTTAGCGCCGGAATCAGCTTCTTGGGATAGTAGCCGATTATGACCTCGGTATCGTCGATGATGGTCACCGGCAATGACTTGATGCCCCGGCTCCTTAGGTGCTCTGTAGCAGCGGGTTCGGACAGAAGATCGTGGTGCTCATACTGAACACCGTTGGACGTGAGGAACTCCTCCAACGTCCGGCAACTGAATCAACCAGGTTGGGTATAAACTTGGACTTCCATCGCAAACACTCCCTTTCAAGCGATATGGAAACCTACCAGACCGGGACTGGCCCGTTCTAGTGAAGCTCTGAATAAGTCCCTTCCCCCTCGACGGGGGAAGGTTAGGATGGGGGTGACCTCGCTTATTGGATAGCTGAAGCCCTTAAGCTCCCCACCAAGATTTCGGTTTCCGTTGCAATCCCCAGTGCTTTTTCAGAGGTTTCCTAGTGAATTAAGGTTACCACAGCATAGTTATGGAGTACCTAAGGCGGGGAAATGGTCGCCGAGGGAGCAGGAACGGTTGACAAAAAAACGCGCTGTCGCGGTGTTATCCGAGGGGTGGGCGGCAGACCTCCGGCATTAGATGAGACCTAGCCTCCTGACGTCTTGTTCGGTCCATTGAGCACCGCGTAAGACTTGGCCTAAAGTACCAAGCGGCAACGTATCGCTGCCTCTCGCTGCCTCTCGCTGCCTCTCGCTGCCTCTCGCTGCCTCTCGCTGCCTCTCGCTGCCTCTCGCTGCCTCTCGCTGCCTCTCGCTGCCTCTCGCTGCCTCTCGCTGCCTCTCGCTGCCTCGATGATAATGGATGAGCGCAATTCTGCCATCCCGATGCTGGTACACTCGCCCCGAACCCTGGGTTCTCCGGTAAATAGCGAATCCGTCCCGTTCCAGCGCCCGCACTAGGGAAGCTCTGAATAAGTCCCTTCCCCCTCGACGGGGGAAGGTTAGGATGGGGGTGACCTCGCTTATTGGATAGCTGAAGCCCTTAAGCTCCCCACCAAGATTTCGGTTTCCGTTGCAATCCCCAGTGCTTTTTCAGAGGTTTCCTAGCTCTCTGACGGACACGTTCCGGAGAAGGTGAACCAGGCTCATGCGGCAACCGCTACCCTCATCTCGCCCGTCTCCTCAACTGGTCCTATTTCCTCATTGGGAACCGGCTGACCGTTTTCCAGTATACATTCAACGAAAACTTGTGTCCCGTCCTGCAAAGCTGCTAGTGCCTCTTCCTTGGTGTAGCCCCAAGCGGCACAACCAGGCAAAACATCGTTCCAGGCGCTCCATCTGCCATCATCTTCTTCTTGCAATGTAACTCTGAACGTATAGGTCATAGCAAATCACCCTGTAAATCGCGGGGCTGACGGTAGTAGAGAGAATAAATTATTTATAGGTCGTTAGAATGAGGTCAGCATAGGGGCAGGGGCCAGACAATCGGCAAATTGCCCTAGTTTCTCAAGTGCTACAGCGTCTAATTCGTACAAGCGGATAGGCTAGGCTAGGCCGGAACTGTGGAACTTGGTAGCGCTTTTCCGACTTAACATTCAGGCTGAGTCACTACGGGGTGCGGAGCAATAACCGCCTTGTGGGCCAGCCCGGCTGGTGGGCCCGTGATAGTATGGAGCCGTGGCTACGAAGCTGGCCCTCCTGGTGGTATTGGCCCTCTTTGGCGCACTGGCCTGTTCCTCACCGGTTGAGCCCAGTCCGGCGCCGGTTGCCAGCCCCACCAACGCGCCGACAGCCGCTTCCACCGTCGCAGCAACGGTCCCCTCGACGGGGCGGCAGGCCGTCGCCAGAGACCCGGCCACCCTGGTCCCGACAGCGACCCCACAGCCTTCGGCAACACCCGTACCGACAGCTACTCCATTGCCCATAGCGAGTCCGGTCCCAACTTCAACGCCTCAACCGACGCCGACACTCCAACGTACAGCCGCACCGGAACCCACCGCTACGCCGCTGCCCACAGCCACGCCACTACCGACGCCGACACCGCAACCCACAGCCACGCCACGGCCCACCGCAACACCCCTGCCCACCGCTACGCCCCGGCCCACCGCTACACCACTGCCCACCGCGACCCCCCAACCCACGGCAACACCACCACCCACCGCCACACCCCGCCCCACCGCCACACCTCAGCCTACGCCGACGCCCGCCCTTCAAGTCGCTTGCCCGGCGGTTATACCGGAGCGGTCGACTTCAGCTACCGGTATGGGTGACGGGGTCACCATGACCATGAGTCCAGCCACTCCTCTTGCTGGAATGGATATCGCATTCGAAATGAAGGGGCTTCGGCCGTCGGAGTGGATCGAGGTGACTTTCATTGATCCCGATGGGCAGGAAAGGCCCTGGGTAACTGACGAAGACCTTTCCGGGAGTTGGACCACTCAATACCTGTCGGCCGACGCCACAGGCCATTCCCGGTGGGTGCGCTACGGGACCCAAGACCAGCCGGGGAAATGGTCGGTCCGTATCAAGCACGGGGGCTCCACCGCCGTAGTCAACTACCACATAGACCGGATGCGGCTAGTCAAACGTCATCGGCTCGACTTGGGCGTGGCCCTCACCGGCTGCCGCAGTGAACAGGCCGATATTTTCTTTTCGGACTCGGTGAATTTCGCCATGACGGTCGGTATGCACAGTCAATTGGACTTGGCCATACGGGTATTGGAGGAACGCCTGGGGGTCCGCAGCAGCAAAGTCCCGCTGATTCACCTGCTGGGCAACAAGGAAGAGTTGGACGAGGCCAGCCGCGCCACTGGCGGCAGGCCGGGCTGGGAGCCCGGGTTCTTCCGGAGCTGGGGCGACAATCCCGGTATCTACATGCACACAGACCACGCGCTGACCGACACCTTTAACGTGCTGACTCACGAATACGTGCACTTCGCCATGTACGAGGCCGCCGCGGGCAGGACCCTGCCGGCCTGGCTCAGTGAAGGGCTGGCCGAATACTACGCATTCGAAGTCGGCCGGAGCGGCGAACGCCCCCAAGCCACGGTCTTGCGGATGCTTCGCAGCGCCGACCGGGCCCAGGATGCGGCAGCCGCCGGAAATCTCTTCACCTTGGGCGAACTGGAAAGCCGGATGCTCTGGAATTCCCGGCCGGCCGGGAACCAGGTCTCGTTGCAGTACTCCCAAGGCTACATGCTGGTCCGTTACCTGACTGAAAGATTTGGAGCGCGGGCCTTGCTGGAGATGGTCACGAGTGTCAGCCAGGATGCCGATACCCCATCGGCGGTGTTTGCCGCAACCGGGGTGGCTTACCCGGAGTTGGAGCGGGACTTCGTAACCTGGCTGCGCCAATGGGACGATCCGGTTCGCGCCGAGGCGCGCCCTTACGTCCAACTATTGGACCGCCTGACGGACGAGCGAAGGTCCATCGCCGATCGCCGGAATGCATTGGTAAAGGAATGGAACATCAGGTTCGACCGGGCAGCTTCGAAGGAGGCCATGGAGCCATTGGTGGAAGAGGCGGACCGCCTGCTAGACCAATTGGAGGAAACGCCGACGCCGCCCTCTCTGGCGGACCTGCATCAAGCTGCCGTGTCCTATTTCGGCACGTACAGGGATTTCATCAATGAGGACCTGAAGTTTTTCAGCACCGGGCGGCCCACTCCGGAAGAAAAGAACAGAGAGCTACGGTCCAAGCTCCGCATATGGGGGAACGCGCTCTGGAGCCTGTTCAGTGACACCAAATTCGTCCTGAACTTGGACTAGCCCGGGGAGACACGCCGCCCAGCCCGGCGAAGTCCCCCCAACCCGTTCCCCCCGAGCGAAGCGAAGCGGAGCTGAGTCGAAGGGTCGCCCCAAGCGCAACCCCCAATCCGTTCCCCCTGAGCGAAGTGCAACGCCGCGGAGCCGCAGGCGTAGGCGGGGAGCGGAGCGGACTCGAAGAAGCTTGTCCTGAGCCGCGTCGAAGGGCCCACCCCCAACTGACACCCACCACTTCCCAACCCGGAACACACTTCCCTACCATAAAAAACGTCAGCTCCGTTCGTCCTGAGCAAAGCGGTGCGGAGTCGAAGGAGCCTGTCCTGAGCCGCGTCGAAGGGCCCGCCGGGACCCGGACCAAATCCAACCCGCCACCGAGGCGCCAAGGTACCCGAATGGCCAAAAGCCGCCCCAGACCCAACCGCTCCCAACCCGCCCGGCAACCCCACAAACCCACCCCAGAATCCATCCCCAACCCGGCCAGCGAGTCGGAATGGGAGGAAATGAGAGGGAAATCGAAAAATCCGACCTCACCCGTCGTCAGCAGTCCGCCCTCCCCATCGTCGCCGCCTCCCCTACTATCGCTCAAGCCGCCCGCACTTCCCGTATCGGCGAGAGTACCCTGTACCGCTGGCTCGACGACGAAGACTTTCGTAACGAGCTGACCCGCCTCCGGCAGGAGTCCGCCAACCTCGCCCGCCTGGAACTCCAGGGCCTCATGTCGCGCGGCGTCTCTGTCGTCGCCGAGGCTATGGACGACCCGGATGTGGCCGTCCGCCTCCGCGCCGCCCGCTACGCCCTGTCTTTCGCTGTCCAAATCTGCGAGGCCGAAAAGCTCAGATCGGAAATCCAGGCCTTGGAAGAAGCACTCCCCATCTGGGCCGCCCACCACTCCTTAAAAAAACAAACACCGGGAGGTAACCCAGACTAATGCACGCCCTCAGATCTCGCGTCAATGCCCTCCGCCGCAAAATGGCCCTCGCTCTCGCCGTCGTCCGGCTCCGCCGGTTGGCCCGGGAATTTTGCCTCGAATCAACCGTAGCCCTAGCCAATCGCCGGCCCCAGCCCGGGTACCATTCCTTCGTCCGCCGGGTGGTCGACGCCGGGTTCCGCCTCCCCACCGTCATGGCGGTCTATACCTATTTCAATAGGTGCCGCACCAAAAACACCATCCCGGACTGCCAGAAACTCCTCCGTTCCCTCGTCCCCTGGGCCCCGGCCCTCGGTCCCTTCGATACTCCCTAGAATTCCCGGCCACAGCCAAGCCGCAGCTGCGTCTGGTACGACCGGCATGACCCAAGTCCGGCTTAAGGATAATAAGAATTGAAAGCGGACCGGAATGCGAGCAACGGAGGCGATTCCCCCAAAAACTCGGTGGTCATCGCGCTCTCGGCGTTAAAAACCCCCGCGCTTGACGCCCTCCGGATGTGAGATAATGCCGCCGGCTGGATTCCTTAACCAAAGGAGGTCGAACATGCCCTCGTTTTGGGAGTCCGTAAAGGTGGACGGCCACGACATGGACCTCTACGCCAGCGTGCCCAGCGGTACCGGGCCCTTCCCGGCGGTCGTGGTAAGCCAGCACGGTGGCGGCGTAGACCAGTTCATCCGGGACATGGCCGACCGGCTGGCCGAGGCGGGCTACGCGGCCGTGGCTCCAAATTTGTTCCACCGCTATACCGAGGATATGCTGGCCGAGCGCACCGGGCGCATCCAGTACCTGAACGACCACGAAATCGTCGCCGACGTCAACGCCACCGTGGACTTCCTCCGTAACCATCCCGCCATCGACGGCGAGCGGGTCGGGGTCACCGGGTTCTGCATGGGAGGAAGGGTCGCCTGGCTGGCCGCCGCCAGCAATCCCCACTTCAAGGCGGCGGCCCCCTACTACGGCGGCAACATTTTCGTGACCTGGGGATCGGGAGACCGGACGCCCTTTGATCTGACCTCCGGCGTCAACTGCCCGGTGCTATTCCACTTCGGCGAGCTGGACGACAACCCCTCCGCCGACGACAAGCACAAGCTGGACACCGAGTTGACCAAGCTGGGCAAAGACCACCAATTTTACACCTACCCCGGGGCCGACCACGCCTTCATGGACTACACCGGCGCCCGGTACAACCGAGAGGCCTCCGCGCTATCCTGGCCTCGGACTCTGGAATTTTTCGCCGGCCAGGAAACCGGCTAGAATGGTGCCGAAAAGCAGGAGGGGATGTCCATGAAATACGATTTTGTTATCCTGGGCGCCGGTTCCGCCGGATGCGTACTTGCCAGCCGGCTTTCCGACGACCCCCAAAAGTCGGTGTTGCTGCTCGAGGCCGGACCGGACTACCCGGACTTCGAGCTCTACCCGGACGACCTGAAATACGGTTACGATCAAACGGCGTCGGCTATCGACGCGCCTCACAACTGGTCCTTCCAGGGCAACACCACCTCCCTACAGCCGGAACCGATGCCGGTGCCGCGAGGGCGGGTGGTAGGCGGCTCCAGTTCCATCAACGGCCAAGTGTTGTTGCGCGGCGTGCCCGAGGACTATGACGCCTGGGCCGCCTTGGGCAACGACCAGTGGGGCTTCGTCGATTGTCTCCCCTATCTGCGTAAGCTGGAAACCGACATGGACTTCGGGGCCGACGACTTCCACAACTCCGAAGGCCACATACCGGTACGCCGCTTTGGGCAGGAGACCTGGCTGCCGGCGCAACGCGCCTTCTACGCCGCAGCCCGGGCGGCGGGACACCCCCACGACCCGGACATGAACCACCCGGAGTCGGGCGGCGTTGGCCCCATTCCGATGAACAACCCCAACGGTGTGCGTATGAGCACATCCATCACCTATCTGAGTTCCGCCCGCCATCGCCTGAACCTCACCGTGAAGGCCAACGTGACGGTCCACCGGATACTGTTTGAGGGCAACCGGGCTGTCGGCGCCGATGTCGAAAGTGGCGACGAGCGGTTCACGGTGGAAGCCGGCCAAGTCATCCTCAGCGCCGGCGCCATCGGTTCACCCCAAGTCCTGATGCTCTCGGGAGTAGGGCCCGCCAGGACTCTGGACCGCTTCGGCATTCCGGTGGTCCTCGACGCGCCGGGCGTAGGTCAGAACCTCCGCGACCATCCGAACGTCCGGATTCCCATCGAGGTAAACGACGACTTCCCCCTGAACCCCCAGGACCCGCGGTCCCAGGTGGCGTTGCGTTACACCGCCACCGGTTCCAGCCTGCGGAACGACATCCAGATCATGGCCTCGTCCTTTTCCTCACCCATCTCCGGCGACCCATTGGAGGCCGAGGGTATCCGCTTCACCTGTATCCTGGAGTTGGCATACGGTAAGGGCCACTTGACCATTGCCTCCACCGACCCCAACGTGCAACCGGAGCTCAATTACAACTATTTCCAGGACGATCCTCGTGACTTGGCGCGGTTGCGGGAAGCGGTGCGGTTGGCCGTCGGCTTCTTGGACCACCCAGACTACCGGCAAATTGTGAAGAGATTGATCGAGCCGACGGCGGCCGACCTGGAATCGGACGACGCCTTGAACAACTGGCTGATGCGAAACGTCACCACCACCCAGCATATCTCGGGCACCTGCAAGATGGGGCCCGACTCCGACCCAATGGCGGTGGTGGACCAGCGCTGCCGGGTCAAGGGACTGGAGGGTTTGCGAATTATTGACGCTTCGGTGATGCCCGACTGCATCCGGGCCAACACCAACTGCACCACAATCATGATCGCCGAACGGCTCGCAGACTTCATAAATGCCGGCGAGTAGGGCCGGGCTGGACAGCGGATAAGACGATGCGATTCGGGACCTTCGTATTCTCCATCAGCGGTGAGCGGGACGCCGACCAACAAGTGATTCAGCAGACCCTACGCGAGGTGGAGCTGGCCGAGGAGATCGGCATGGACGCCGTTTGGCTTACGGAGCACCACTTCGACGGGGCCGTGGCCTACGCCGACCCGGTGGTCTTCGGAGCCGCGGTTGCGATGCGCACCCACAGGGTCCAAATCGGCTTCGCCGTGGTGGAGTTGGCCCTGCATCACCCGGTGCGGCTGGCGGTACAGACGGCGCTATTGGACAACCTCAGCAATGGCCGCCTTATCGTCGGCACCGGCCGGGGCTCGGCCTACAACGAGTATGAGTACATCGGCTTCGGCTCAACCCTGGAACAGGGATTCGAGATGGTGGATGAGGCCGAAGAGCTACTAATAAAAGCCTGGACTGAGGACGACGTGGAGCACCACGGGCGTTTCTGGGACGTTTCCTTCCCCACGCTTCGGCCGCGGCCAGTGCAAAAGCCCCATCCGCCCATTATCCGGGCCTGCATCACGGAGGACTCGTTGGTGGAGCAGGCAAAACTGGGGCGCCCGGCGCTGGTCGGCATTCAACCGCTGGCTACGCTGCGCCACCGCTTGGGCCGCTACCGCAGCACGATGCTCGAGTCGGGGTTTAGCGAGCCCCACACCGAGGCGGCGCTCGACAAGACCTGGTTTCAACGGGCCCTCTTCGTTTGCGACAGCGACGAGCAGGCCGCCGAAATCGGACAACAAGCCCTGCAACGGTACCGCGAGCACCTGGATGACGCCCGCCGCGACTTCAACCCCGGCGGTCTACCGCCGCGGGACCCCAACACGCCCCCGCCGCCGGCCGACTTGGTGGAACACGCCTATCTGGCCGGGACGCCCGAGACGGTGGCGGGCGGCATCGAAGAACTGCGTGACGCCGGTGTAAGAAACCTGCTCCTAAACGTCAACGTCGGTCAAATCCCCGAAGCCCAAGTGGAACGCTCCATGCGCCTCTTCGGCGAGAAAGTCCTGCCCCGGTTCAGGACGGGTTAAACGCAGAGAGCGCGGATATATACAAAAATTAAGCCAGTTGTTCCAGCACCGCTCGGGAGAGCATCATCTTGACCGGGCTGATGGGGCGGAAGGTGCGGGATACGCGGACGTCGCCGGCCAAGCTGAGCAGAGTGTAGGCGTCGTAAGGGGCCATACCCTTCTCTCGGACCAAGAAGTCCACCATACTGCTCACTGCCCCCCTCATTGCCGGTCCCAACTCCTCGCCGTAATACAGCACCACGAAGAATTCGGGGGTCAACGCTTGTGGGTTGGTAATGCCCATCCCCTTCTCTACCGTTACCCTGATGTGGCTGTCGGCCGAACATTCGGCGCCGGTACCGGCCACGGCGCCGTCGCCAACCACGGCGTGGCAGTCACCCATCGCCAGCAGGGCGCCCGAAACGAACACCGGCAGATAGAGTGAGCTGCCGTCCACCAATTCCTTGAGATCGATGTCGCCGCCGTAGGGGCCGCTGTCGCTGGCGGTCAACTGGGAGTACGTGGGCGTGGTGGCCACCAGTCCCATGGAAGGGTTGAGCGGTACCCGGTTGCCGGTGGGCAGCACAACGTGGCCGTCCTCGATGGTCATAACCGTGGGGTAAGCCTCGGTAAACTCCCCTGGCAAGAAACCTCGGCCCGGTAAAACCATGTGGGCCGCGCCCTCTTCCGCCTTGGGCCTAACGCTGATGAAGTCGACTCGCAGGGCGTCGCCGGGTTCGGCGCCGTTGACGTAGATAGGACCGGAGGCAGGGCCCTTTAGCTGCTTCTCGTCCAACGCTTTGGCATCGCGGACACCTTCAAAGGCGTCCCAGGTCTCCACCATAAGTTCCTCGCCGGAATCTATGGTTATCGCCGGCGGGTTTCCGGGCTCCAGAACGTAGATACGGTTTTCCCGGCTCAATTTTTTCAAGGGTTGCTCCTACGACAAATGCCAGAAAAATATATGACCTAACGGCAATGTTTCTGCCCAACGGTTAGAGTATAGTGGTGCTAGCCTCTACAGTCAGCAACGTAACTCTTCCTGAACGGCCGCACTTATGCAAGTCGCCAACCGCACCATCTTCACGCGCGACAACCTGGAAATCATGCGCGGGTTGGACACCGATTCGATAGACCTCATATATCTCGACCCTCCCTTCAACTCCAATGCCAATTACGCGGCGCCCATCGGCAACGAGGCTGCCGGCGCCGCATTCAAAGACACTTGGACGCTGAACGACTTGGACGAGGCATGGATCGGGCAGATCGCCGACGAACAACCCGCAGTCCACGAATTTCTGAACGCCGCCGGGACTGTCGCCGGTAGGAGGAACAAGGCCTATCTGACCTACATGGCGGTGCGCCTGTTGGAGATGCAACGCATCCTCAAGCCTTCGGGAAGCATCTACCTGCACTGCGATCAAACGGCCAGTCACTACTTGAGGGTGTTGATGGACGCCGTTTTCGGCGGCGACTTCTTCAATACTGATATAACTTGGAAACGCACGTCAGCTCACAACGACTCCCGAAGCTTCGGCAACGTGGCCGACCACCTGCTCTTCTATGGCAAGGGGGATATTGATGGGGCCGCGGTACGGGTACCACTGGACGCTGATTATGTTTCTGCGTTCTACCGCTACAGCGACTCCCGTGGGAGCTATCGGGCCGGAGACCTTACCGGCGCCGGAACAAGACAAGGGGAGACAGGCTTGCCGTGGCGGTCTTATAACCCCAACCGGATCGTCCGCCACTGGGCAGTACCGCGGACCGGGCATTATGCGGACTGGATAACCAGAAATGTCATTCCCGATTACACAAGTATGGAAAGCGTTCACACCAGGCTCGATGCGCTGGACCTTGCCGATATGCTCCAATACTCCGCCAGAGAGGGAATGCCGCAAGTCAAACGATACCTCAGTGCCAATCCGGGACAAGTGCCCACCAACGTCTGGGACGATATCAGGCCCATAAGCGCCCGCGCACGGGAGCGCACGGGCTATCCGACTCAGAAACCGCTGGCCTTACTGGAGCGCGTGGTCAAGGCGTCTTCCAGCCCCGGAGATTTGGTGCTGGATCCGTTCTGCGGATGCGCCACTACCTGTGTTGCGGCGGAAAAGCTGGACCGTCAGTGGATAGGTGTCGATATCAGCGAACTGGCGTTCAGGCTGGTGAAAGACCGCTTAGCGCGCGAGGTGAGCGTCGGCAACGGTGACCGCCCCAGTATGCTAGCTAACGTCACCCACCGGACCGACGTACCCGTTAGGACCGACTCGGGCGCTGCCGTTCGATCGCGAGATATCAAACACGTTCTTTACGGGCGGCAGGAAGGTATCTGCAACGGTTGCCGCACCCACTTCCCATTTCGAAATATGACCATCGACCACCTGGTGCCTACCTCCCGCGGCGGCCAAGACGTCGACTCCAACTTGCAACTATCGTGTCAGGCCTGCAACTCCCTAAAGGGCGACCGGGACAGGAATTCTTGATCACCCAGCTTCGCATCCGGGGTATCTTGCCGGTTAACGGGCGTTAATGGATTCGGATTGCCTTAAGGCAGCCTGCCGGTAGGAAACACCAACAGCCGGGTCCAGGTCCACCACCGTTACCTCGCCTTTGTCCGGCTGGCCGATGGGCCCCAAGGGGCAGCCTGAATAGACGGCGGTCACGTTACCGCGGGAAACGTCTACGTGACGGTCCCAGTGACCCAACGCCAGATAGTGGCAAGTCGCCTCCTCCACGTCCTGTGGGTAAATGGGAGACGAGCGTTGGTCCCGGTCGTATTCAAAGTGGAAGTGTCCATGGGCTAGGCCAACCAGCCAGCGGCCCTCGGTAGGCGGCGGCATACCGGCCAGCGGCTGAAAGGCGGGAGTGTGGGAGGGCATGGCCCGTCCCCAGAGTTCCAATCCCAACTCGGGGAACGACAGCGTTTCGCCTTCGGCGGCTTCCAGCACGAACAGGTTTTCCGGTTTTTCGCCGAAGGGAGCCCGCCGGTACACCGAGGACTCGTGTACCAAGTCGTGGTTGCCGAGCAGCACCACCGCCGGCACGTCCAACCGGGACATCTGCCGCACGAAATACAGAAGAACGTCGTCGGCGACTCGTTCGTTGTCGAATATGTCGCCGACCAGAAGTAGTATGTCGCTGTTTTGCGAGCGCACCGCGTCCACCACCGCGGCCAAGGCCTCCGGCGACCTTGGATGGCCGGAAGGGTCGCCCAAGTGAACGTCCGACGTGTGGAGCAAACGGACCTTCTTCATTGATTCGACGGCGCGGCAGGGGCGGCCGACTCGCCAATAACTCCCCGTTCCCTTAGATCTGTAATCTGGTCGCCGGTGTAGCCGGATTCGAGCAAGACCTCTTCGTTGTGCTGGCCCAGAAGGGGCGGCGGCCGCCGGATGCTGGATGGAGAGGCGCTCAATTTCAACGGCGAATTGGGGATTTTCAGGTCGGGGACGTTGGGGTGTTCCACGTCCGCAATCATGTTGCGGGCGAGGACCTGCAGGTTCCCAACCACTTCCGAGACCTTGTTGATGGGGCCGCAGGGTACACCGCTGTCGCTGATGAGTGAGACCCAATGCGCGGTCGGCTGGGTAACGAAAATTTCGGCGAGGGCGTCGACACACTCCTTGCGGTGCTTTACCCGGTCAGTGTTGGTGGCGAAACGAGGGTCTTCCAAAAAATCGGTCCGTCCGATGCCCCGGCACAGCCGCTCCCACAATCCCTGGTTGGCGCACCCCAGGATGAAGTATCCATCGGACGAGGCGAAGCTTTGGTATGGGACCAAGCTGGGGTGGCCGGAACCCATCCGTTGCGGTTCCGCTCCGGTGCCCAGGTAGCCGGTGGCGTGGTAGCTCAGGGTGGCGACCTGGCCGTCCAACAACGACGACTCGACCCACTGGCCTTCTCCGGTGCGGTCCCGGTGGCGCAACGCGGTAAGGATCGTACCGTAGGCCATCATCCCGGCAAACAGGTCCACCAGCGAGAAACCGACCCGCAACGGCAGGCCGTCGGGATCTCCGGTCAGGTGCATCAAGCCGCTATAGGCTTGGATGATAAGGTCGTAGCCCGGCGCCTCGGCCATCGGTCCGGTACGGCCGTACCCGGAAATGGAACAGTAGACGATACCGGGGTTATCGCTGCTGATGTCCTGGTAACCCAGCCCCATGCGGTCCAAGGCACCCGCCCGGAAGCTCTCGATCATCACGTCGGCGTCCGCCGCCAATTCCCGGACTATGCGGACGCCCTCGGGCTCCTTCAGGTTGACGGTGAGGCTTCTCTTGTTGCGGTTGAACGTCAAGAACTGGGTGCTTTCACCGTTCCAGAAAGGAGTCCAATTCCGCGTTTCGTCCCCTTGACCAGGCTCCTCGATCTTGACGACGTCGGCTCCCATGTCGCCCAGCAGCATGGTGCAAAAGGGCCCGGCGAGGGTACGGGTTATGTCCACTACCTTAATATTATCCAGAGCAGCGGCCATGTTTGATCTCCGATTGATTATTGTTGGGCCGACTGGGTCTCCCGTGAGCCACGGGGATTATAGCATGGAGGTTATGAACGCCATCCTGGTTGGCCTGGGCCGGCGAGCTGGTCCAAGCGGCGGGCCGGTTGACCCCGGCCCCTGCCGGTGCTAGCGTGATAGCCGATTCGGACCAACGACAGCAATCGGACAGACCCAAACATGACGCAGGCTTCCCAACAGCCCACCCGACAACCGTCCCCACAACCCGCCGTCGTCGTCCTCGGCGGCATCAACATGGACTTGGTCGCCTTTGTGTCCCGATTCCCTGAGGTTGGCGAAACCGTGGTGGGCGACCGCTTCATCACCTACGCCGGAGGCAAAGGAGCCAACCAAGCGGTGGCGGCGGCCCGCATGGGGGCTCGCACCGCGATGGTGGGGCGGGTCGGCGGTGATGTGTTCGGACAGCAGCTACTGGACCGATTAGCCGGTTTTGGCGTAGACGTTTCCAGGGTGGGTTTGGCCTGGGAAGAGAATTCCGGTATCGCGGCGATTACCGTAGACGGGACCGCTCACAACCGCATCGTCCAAGTGCTGGGGGCCAACACCACCTGCGGCGACGCCGAAGCCGCCCGGACCGTGGAAGCCCTCGCCGAGGCTGAGGTCTTGATGCTACAACTAGAGGTCCCGGTAGAGCTGTCCCTTCGCGTGGCCCGGGAGGCGGCGGCGTTGGGCAAGACAGTCATTCTTGACCCCGGTCCGGTGCGCCCGATTCCAGACGAGTTGTACCGGTACTGCACGGTGATCACCCCCAACGAGACCGAGGCCGAAGCATTGGTGGGATTCCCGGTAACCGGCCCGGAATCGGCCCATCGGGCGGCCGACGTGCTGTTGTCCCGAGGGGTAGCTGCCGCCGTGGTGAAGCTGGGCAGCCAAGGGGCGGTCTACGGCGGCCCTAGAGAAAGCGGCTATCAACCCTCATTCGACGTGACGGCGGTGGACTCGGTCGCCGCCGGCGACGCTTTTGGGGGAGCGCTGGCAGTGTCGCTGGCTACAGGCAAGGACTTGGCCGCGGCGGTGCGGACAGCCGCAGCGGCTGGCGCGCTATCGGTAACGGTAACCGGGGCCCAAGACTCCATGCCGTTACGAGAGGCAGTGGAACGTTTCCTTGAAGACCGTTCCGGTTAATCCAAGCTAATCGCCAAGTCACCGGCGCTGGCTGAAGACGGCCCAAGGCAGGGGCAGCCCGGCAACCGCCCAGACCAAACCGACGAGGGTGAGCGCCCACCAAAAGGGCGGCATACGTACCTCTAAGGCTATACCGGCGCCGGCCGCCGCCACGCCCGCCAACCCGGCCATCGCCGACAGCCGCAGGGCCCGTCGCGCCAGCAGCGGCGCCGGGTCCGGTCCCAGGGCGACGGCGGCGTAGGATAGACCGACGGCCAAGCAGGTGGCGATCGCCGCCGCCTTCCAAAAGCCGTCGGAGTCGGGAGTTACCCACACTCCAATCAACAACAGCACGAAAGCCAAGACCGCCATAGACGCCCCGGCCGTCGCCAAGGCGATCAACCGTCGTCGCCGGGCCAAGACTGCTGGGCCCAGGGTGACGAGGCAGTAGCCGCCAATCAATAACGCAGTCAGCAACCAACGGCCGCGGGTCTGGGTGTACTCTCCCGGCGCTAGCACCAAAGCCAAGACCAGCAACACCGCCAGCACAGACACCAAGCACCCGGCAGAGTAAAATCGAGGGTCGAGCACTCGAAGCAATCGTACTCTTAAGCCCAACCGCCTAACCGCCGACCACCGCAGGCCCCGCCGATGAACAATGATAGACCAATGGCGGAGGCGAGAAGCTAAGCGAAAACCCACGTCGGATATTATAATCGTCCGGCGCCAAGGGCGGGATTACAGGAGGGTGATTGACACCAGAGGACCGGTTCTGTGCGTCGTGCGCGGCGCCGTTGGAGCCCCGGGAAGTGGCAGATAGAATGCGCCCGGTCTGCGGCGCCTGCGGCCGGGTGGTCTACTATGACCCGAAGGTCGTCGCGGTGTGCGTCGTCGCCCGCGACGCCAGGGTGGTGATGATCCGGCGGGCTACCGACCCGGGCTGCGGATTGTGGAGTCTACCCGGTGGGTACATAGACAGTGGGGAAGTGGTTGAGGAGGCCGCCGCCCGTGAGGTCTTGGAAGAAACGGGTCTGGAGGTAGCGGTGGACGGGCTGTTGGGACTGTTCTCCGTTTCAGGGAACAGAGTAATCATCGCCGCCTTCACCACCCGCGAGACTGGCGGCGCCCTATCCCCCGGACCCGAGGCCCTGGAGGTTGGCCTATACGCCCCCGGCCAACTCCCGGAACTGGCCTTTCCCCGAGACACGGAGATTCTGGCCCGCTGGGCCGAAAACTATCGGCCGGAGCCGTGATGCTGACTCGCATCGCCAATGCGGCGCTGGAGCTTCTCTTTCCTCTTTACTGCCTGGGCTGCCAACGGGAGGGAGCGTTCATCTGCCCGGACTGTGTTCCCAAACTGAAGCGCTTGGAACGTCCTTATTGCCAGCGATGCGCCCAACCCGCCCCCGGACCCACCTGCCGCAGGTGCTTGGATGAGCCGTTGGCGGTCGACTCCATCCGTGCACCCTACCTATTCGAAGGAACTGTTCGGGAAGCGGTACACCGGCTGAAGTATCGCCGCCAACGGTCCGCCGCGGCGCCGCTAGCCCAATTGATGGCAGAGCCCTTACTGGTTGACCGGGCTCCAGTGGACCTGGCGACGCCGGTGCCTTTGCACCCCGCCCGTCTCCGGGATAGGGGATACAACCAGTCGTTCCTGCTGGCCCGTGAGACTGGCCGGATTCTGGGCATACCGGTCCAAGACGGTCTGTTGTCCAGGGTGAAGAATTCGCCGCCGCAGGTCGACGCACGGTCCAGGGAACAACGAAAGGACAATGTGGCCGACAGCTTCGAGTGCCGCGGCCCGGTACAAGATCGGAGCGTTTTGTTGATCGACGACGTGGCCACCACCGGCAGCACCCTTGCCGAATGCGCCGCCGTCCTGAAATCGAACGGCGCCAAAGCAGTCCACGCCTTGGTCTTGGCTCGGGAAGTCTGACGCCGGCGGCCGACAGGGGCCGGACTGTCTGATTGACGGAGCTCGCGACAAGGCACGCATTGACAAGGCACGGCGTCTCTGCTGAAATTGGGCCAATCAACCAGGGAGGCAGCGACATGGCAGACAAAACGTTGGTTTACGTAGGCGCCGAGGCCGACGGCCTCTACCGCAAGGAGTCAGGCGATTCCAGGTGGCATAAATTGGCCAACGGAATGCCGCCACAGCCCCAGGTCAGGGCCATTGTGGTGCACCCCGACGAAGCAAACACTATCTTCGTAGGCACCCAGCGGGGCGTGTACCGGTCGACCGACGGCGGTGACAGCTTCGACCGAATGAACATGAACGAGGGCCGGATCGTTTGGTCGATCAAGTTCCATCCCCACGACTCCAACATCATGTTCCTGGGCACCGAGGGCAGCGAGGTGTTCAAGAGCACCGACGGCGGCGAGAACTGGGATTATTGGGCCACTATCGCCAATTCCGACTCCGTACAAATGGCTTTCGCCACCCGCATCCTGGGCATTGGCATCGAGTCGAGCAACACCGATGAGATGTACGCAGCTTTGGAAGTAGGGGGCGCGGCCCACAGTTCCGACGGCGGCAAGACTTGGACCATCGTGAACAGCCAGTTTGCCGGAGACGTGGACCTGATGGACCTCCACGGGGTGGCGGTCGGCGTTAACGAGTCGGTCTTTATCTCCAACCGCACTGGTGTGTGGCGGACCCGTGACCGGGGCCAGAACTGGGAGGACCTGGATTTCCAGAAGTTTTCCGACATCCAGTACTCCCGGGGCGTCGAAGTGGCGCCTAACGACCCCAACACGCTCTACGCCTGTGTCGGCCTCAACTTCGGCAGCGAGCAGGGCGGCGTGATGCGTTCTACCGATGCCGGCGACAATTGGGCGCGGTTCGACCAAGGCATCGCTCCGGCCAGCACCACCTTCGGCATCGCCGTCAACGACCGTAACCCGGAGCAGGTCTATTTCTGCACCCGCAAGGGCGAAGTCTTCGGCACCCACGACGGCGGGGCGACTTGGGCGGCCCACGATCTGCCCGAGATGGCTGGCAGTGTCAAGGCCATCGCCTGCACCTCAGCCTAAGTGACGACCGCATCCCAGCAGGACATGGTGGCCGCAGCCAAAGCGCTGCGGCCACTAATCGTCGAAGCGCGGGAAGAAATCGAGGAGAACCGCCGTTTGCCAGCCGCCTTGGTGACGGCGATGGACAAGGCCGGATTGTTCCGCCCTTATATGCCCAGTTCCTTGGGCGGCCCAGAAATCGACCCGTTAACAGCCTTCCGGGCGGTGGAGCAGGTCTCCATCGCCGACGGGTCAGCCGGTTGGTGCTGTTTCATCGCGGCGTCCATTGCACTTTATACAGGTTGGCTCGACACCTCGGTGGCCCGGGAGATGTTCGGCGTCCCACCTACCCTCAGAGGCGCCGGCTCTTTCCGTCCGTTGGGAACAGCGCGCCTAACCGATGGAGGCTACTTGGTCGATGGCCGGTGGGACTTTGCCAGCGGCTGCCTTCACGCCAATTGGCTCTTCCTCAACTGCGCGGTGGTCGACAACAACGGCCCCCGACACCAAGACGGCGGCCTCCCTGAGTTACGGATGATGACGGTCCCTATCGGTGAGGCGGCTGTCCACGATAACTGGTCGGTCATCGGATTGCGCGGCACCGGTAGCAACGACGTGTCGGTCCAAGGTTATTTCGTCCCCCATGAGCACACGTTCACGCTCACCGGCGAACCGGTGGAGACCGCGCCGCTATGCAACTTCAGGACCGCGATGGTTACAACCTTCACCCTGCTGGCCGCGAACACCTTGGGGATGGCGCGGGGGGCGATGGACGCATTCATGGAATTGGCCTCTTCTTCAGCCACCACCATGAACACCGCCCTGCTTGGGGACCGGCCGCCGGTGCAATTGGTGGTGGGCCAAGCGGAGGCCGTTATCAGCGGCGCACGGGCCTACGTGCTACAGGCCGTGGGCGACATGTGGGCAGCAGTCCAATCGGGCAAGCCCGACCTGAGCGATGAGGTATTGCAGGGCAGGCTGGCCGCCACCCACGCGGTCCATGAATCGGCCCGAGCGATCGATATGCTATACCACGCATCCGGCACCAACGCAGTTCGCCGCGGCAACCTCTTGGAACGCTACTTCCGCGACGTTCATGCCGCCATGATGCACGCCGGCGGTCTACCCTCCAATTTCGAGCAAGGCGGAAGAGTAGCCCTCGGCCTGCCCCCTGGCGCCCCCGGTTGGTGAGTATCTAAGCCGCAAAATCTCTTCATTCTCTGCGGTGAAAGACCCCTACGGCTTCACCCAGGTCTCCGACCAAGCCAGGCACGCGGTGCTGCTCTCCCTGTCGCCCCGGCTCTCGAGCACCACGGCGCCGGGCGCTTGGTCGCCGTTCACTGTGATCCTGGCCTGCTTGGCCGGGGTGAAGCAACTGTAAACGCCGTGGGGCCGTTCCGGGGCCCCGGCAGGCACCACCAGCATGAAGGGTGTAAGAAAGTCGTGCCAGGTGAGGGCGATGCTGTCGTCGTCGCTTTCGATAGTCTCCGTCCAGTAGGAGAAGGTGTCGCCCTTCCGGTCGAACCGGGCCTCCTCGACGGCAATCGACTGGTCGGCGAATTCCGGGAACAGCAGGCTCTCTATCTCCTCCTGTAACCACCGGGCCAAGGCGATATTGTCGGCGTAGATACGCACTCCATCGACCAAGTCGCTCTTGATAAACAGCACGTGGCCCGCGCCCACCGGCGAGTACAAGACCCGCCAATGGCTGGTTCGGGTGTTTTGATTGCCGTTTTCCGCCAAGCGAATGAAGGAATTCTCCCCGGTTAGTAGCACCCGGTTGGGATCAGTGGGGTTGGCCGTAGCCATGATTGGCCTCCTTTTTGGCTTTGGGCTTGAGTGTTATTCCGCTACGAATTGGTATGGAAATCTGAATCTTGCGCCGACTTTCTCACTCGCCGACGCGTCGGGCCAGAAATAAAGATGGCCGCCAAGCCTACAATATTCGCGCCAATCAAACCAGCTCCTGCCCAATCGTGGCCAGCGAAGACCAGAAAAGTGCCTGCGCCAACAATCATAATGACTATTATGAAAGCGGGAGCTAAGCTCCAATCCATGCGCCTAGACTCATCGGTTTCCAGCCTATGCCGCTGGGACACTTGGTCTTTGAAAACCGTGAAGATCATTTCGGCAGAACCAAGTAGGAGTTTTTCATACCGTTCCAAGTCGTCGGGAGGCGGCAACGGGCCGCTCCACCTTTCGGCAGTAATCCTGACTTCCTTATACTCTGCAGAAACGACATCAGCCTGCCGCGGGGCAGGCTGATCCTCTGAACTCGGTTGTATTTCGCTATCTCCGACTATCATCACCTTGGCGTGGCTGAATTATCCTTTCCGGCGCTTTCTGCTCGAATGTCCTTAGAGCCGTTCGCATATCGCGGCCAATAGCAACCCAGTCTGACCTGAGCGCCTCCACATCCGCCTCCCAACCGGCTCCGTAGTGCTGGCGGCGGTTGAAGTTGGAGCGAATGTCCAATATCCGAGTCAACCCTTCCATAAAGGGTGACCGTGTCCGCTTAGGTTCGTTGAAGTGCCCCATCATTACGCCTGCTAACAGCGATTACTCAGCATATTTTACACCATACGGCAAAGCGGGGGCGCGTCAAAGAATTTCCTATTTCCTTGGTGCGACTCTATCATATCTCCAACGATACCCCCAAACAAAGCGCAACGCCGCCCGTGATTGCAGGGCGGCGTTACCATTATCCGGCGACGGCCGTCCCAGCCGCGCTAGTCGTCTTTGGCGGGGAACCAGTCCTGCTTCCAGGGGAAATCGCCGGCGGCGGAGTCGTAGGCCGGGATGCCTTGCTCCACCCGGTCGCGGTACGGGCTGGCAATAGGTTCCTTGTAGGGATAGATGCCGCCGTCGTATACCTCAGAACCCTTCTTGAAGTGTTTGGCCTCTTCCATGGTCTCGATGAAGGGGGCGTTCATGTCGTACAACTGGCCCGCGGTCTTGGGCCTGGGCCCGGCCTTGGAAACGTGGCCGTAGAGGTCGCATCCGATAATCCGCTCGGCGGTCCAAACGCAGTCGATGAGCTTGTCTATGTCGACCCCGGTTTCGACGCCCATGTCCTCCATCATGTGCAACAGGTCTTCGGTGGGGGCCATGCCGGTGGCACGGCCGTTGCCGCAGTAGGGACAGCCGCCGAACCCGCCGATAGTCCCGTCCAATTCCAGGGTGTCGTCGGGACCCAGGGTTCGCATGGCGGCGTAGCCCGAAGCGATAGCCATGTTGCGCCCGTTATGCAGGTGCAACCGGAAATTGGTGATTTCCGGCCACTTCTCCTTGACCCGGTAGACGCTCTCCTCTACCTTGGCCGGTGTGCAGTGACTCATCGGGTCTCCCATGGAGACGCTGCGCACCTCGATGCCTACCTCGTCCCACATGCTGTGCTCTTTTTCCAGCAGTGTCATCAGGCTGTCCACCGGGAAGCCTCCCAAGAAGTTGGAACCCCAACTGGCGTTGCATCCGATACCGGCTTGAGTGATGTTGAGTTCTTGGGCTTGGGCAACGATCTGGGGCCAGCGTTCCATCTCTTGCATCTGGGTGCGGTTGGTGTTGCGCCGGACGAAAACGTCGCACATGTGACAGGTGAGCCTGGGGAAGCCGTCTCGCTCGATGGTCAGCGGCGGCGAGTAGGCGCGGGCCCGCTCCACGCCCCGGGAATTCAAAGCCAAGGCAGTGTAGGTGACGCCGGGCTTGGGGGTGAACCGGGTTACGATCTCGTCGATCCGCTCCATTTGCGGCGTCCACTTGGGACTGACGAAAGAACCGACGACGATGTTCTTGAGTCCGGTGTCGGACAACTGGTCCAGCAACTCTATCTTATCGTCGACGGAGATGTTGGCGTCCTCGATCTGCATGCCCTCACGCATACCCTCTTCTTTGTAGATCACTCTGGGATAATCTGGCATTAGAGCCTCCTCAATAGCGCGATTGGAAGGGTCATTGGCGGGCGGCCACGATGCTGTCGTACTTGCCCCTAGCGGGACTTCGCATTGGCAGGATTCTATGGCGGCCAAAGAAAGGTTGTCAAGGAACCGGGCCGTCGGGCACCGTAGTGATTTGGAGCCTGAACCTTTGAAAGCCGAGGATGGGGTGGCTCGCCGCTCTTGATTCGTGTGGCTAGTCCGATTTCTGGTCCCGTTCGCGTCTCCTCTTGTTTAGCCAACCGAAGAGTGCGCCCACCGCTATCGGGATCACCACCGTCAGAACAACCAGTCCGCCGATGACGAGAATTTCTTCAAGGTAGGGCCAAGGGTCGCCGTCCGTCTCGTCCGCCAGCCAGTACCAGGCCGCTAGAAAGGCGGAGGTGGCTGCTAGCACCCACACCACTAGGTTTATGCTCTTTTCGTCGCGGCTCTTTCCTGTGGGCATTCTCTGGACGGCAATTGCCAATGCCGCAATGAGTGCAAAGCTCGCCGCTTTTGCGCCGTCGTCGTACCTTACGTCTGATTTGCCCGTGAGCGTGATGAGGTTCGCGGGATCAGCTATATGGACAGCGGCAAGGAATATCGCGCCAAGAAGGGTGAGGATCGCTTTCACCCAAAGTACGACCTTCTCCCCCATGCGACAGACACCGACTCCTTCTCGTGCTTCCTGCCCGCTGCGCTATGTGGCCATTTCTACCACCGCTGTGTAATCCTAGGCCGCGCCGCCGCAAGTCCGTCCGCCTGTCCACCTTCTCTCCCGCCTCGGATATTGACAGGCAGTCATCATCTCTGCTTTAATCCGCCCCGCAACAGCGACCCTTACACCGACCCGGAGGCCCTTCCGATGCGTGGCAGCTTACCCGTGGCGACTTGGCGCTCCTACGCGCCTCCCGGCGGGCCACGCATCGGTGAACGGTTGCTGTTGCGAGAGCCAATCGCCCCGTCCGCTGGGAGGGCTCCAGCCTGGACGGGCAACGAGACACACGACCGGCCCCATCAAGTCGATGGGGCCGGTTCTGTTTGCGCGGACAGGAGGGAGTGAATGAAGAACCAATACTTCGGAGACATCTACGACTACGTCAAATATGGCCTGCTCCGGCGACTCAGCAACTACGGCGAATCCAGCACCGCCTTGTGTTGGATGATGACGTCCAACGACGGCAGAGAGGATGGAGACCGCACGGGTTACCTAGAGGAGTACGAGGGTTGGCGGGGCTTCGACCCTGGCGTGTTCGATTGCCTCACGTCTGCGGTGGACCGGGGGGAGCGGAATACGAGGATCATCGAGCGGAGCGGGCTGCTGCCAAACACGAGGTTCTATCCGCATATCCTGACCGACAACCCCGACACTCGCAAAGCTTTCATGGACGGATTCCTTAAGCGTTCGCAAGGGAAGCGGTTGATCTGCTTCGACCCGGACAACGGCCTTGAGGTCAAGGGGGTGAAGTCTGGTACGAAGGACTCATCCAAGTACCTCTACTTATCAGAGGTCACCCGGTCTTTCAAGGAGGGCCACTCCTTGCTTATCTTTCAGTATATGCCCAGGGAGAGGCGGGAGCCGTTCATCGCAAAGACGGCCAGTCGCCTGTCGGAGAAGACCGGCTCAAGCCTCGTGTACTCGTTCCACGTCTGCAAGGCGTGGGCGACCTTCTTCCTGGTATCACAGAACGACCATCAATACGAGGAAGCCGTCGCCCAGGTCGAGACGGCATGGAAGGAGAGAATAACGACCACAAGACACCAGTTCGCGGGAGGCTAGGATGTCCAAGTCGGGCATCACCGGTCTCCTGGGTGGCATCGTCAGCAGGGTGCTGTTGTTGCCATTTCTCGCTGCCGTACTGCTCCCGCTCTTCGTCGTCGCGGCGATAGTGTGGGAGAGCGTTGACCCGGAAGCCGGGAAGACGGGGGTGCTGGCGGAGGTGAAGGGGACAGTCGCGGACGGGCTCGACGTAGACTGCAACAGGGAGCGTAGGCGCGGCTGGCTAAGAGGATTCATCTGCTGAATGACACCGTGCGCCGACCAAATCAACGATGGTTCAAGGGGAGGCTCCGCCATGCTACGTCCGTTGCGTCTGCTGCGTCTGCTCATCGCATTAGGACTCGTCTCCACAATCGCGTCCTTGGCCTGTCTGTTCGTTGAACCTACTGCGGCTCCGGTTCCGGTGCCACGGGTGCCAGCCCCTATTCCCCACGACATGGACTCGCACCCCCATCCACACCCCCCAGACAGATACTCTCCCGACGGCCGGATGGTGTTCGGTCCACACGGGTCGCATCGGCACACGTCCGCGCCTGCTCATGGGCTCCCCTCCGGCAGCGCGGTCGCTATCGTCAATGCTGGTCAGTACGGAGACACGTGGCCGTTCGTAGTCGACTCCGTGCGACTGCGTTGCTGGCGGGATGCCGTGTGGATTGAGACTGGTGGCCATGAGTACGGGCTCAATGCCCGGTCCCTCGACCTCTTCCCGCACTTTCCGGCTTCGGACGTGATCCGGCGGGATAACCCCGAAGCCTCCGGGTCGAAGGTGTCTGCTTCAGCCGTGGTTGAACACGGGCTGTCGTTGTGTCCGTAAGCTAATGACCACTAGGCGATGCCCTTGAGGCACACGCGGCAAAGCCTCAGGCGCCTCGTTTGTTCCCATCCAGCCGCTAATCTCGCCTCCTTCAAGGTCGGGAACTCCTGCCAGTAGCCATCGTGGGGCTTCTTAGTCCGTGGCACTCCCGTCTGGCAATCGGAACGGTGGACTCGCGTCGTAGAGGTGGGGAAGTCAACGTTGATCCAGTAAGTCAACACACCGCCAGAAGCGTCCGGGCCGGAGTGTGAGCAACGACCCGGACTGGGGGCGACGGTTACGGGTGAGTGAGCCATTCCCGCCGCAAGGGAATCCTAACGCGGAAGCAAGGGGGGAAGCAACTCCGGTTGACCGGATGGCTCCGCACGGTAGAAAGTAGTCACTACATCCGAGTTGGAGTCAAACGATGTGCGAGTTCCTTATCGAGATCGCCGGGTCCAAAGGGGCAGTAGTCTTGATCCTAGTCGTTGCCACGGGGATCGCGGCGTTGCTTGGGTGGGCAACGGGATTTTGGGGCACTGGCAATCCCCTAGCAGGATTTGCGCCCGCAGCAGTGCTTCTTCTGTTGACCGTCGCCATGCGGTTTGCTTGTTGATCTCGAAGAGCAAGAAGAGGATAAGCCCAACCACCAACATCACCGTTATCGTGCCTGCCAGCATGTCTACCTCCGTAGGGCGGGTGTGGTGCTCTTGCCCGCCCCCGTAGTATAAAATAGCGTGGGCACAAGATGAAGTATGCACACTCGAAATTGGTGTAGACTGCCTAGCAGTCGGCTATCGGAGACAAGAGATGCCAGAACTCACCCCTGAAGCGTTAGCCGAGGTCAATGCTGCATTTAGACGCTACGAGGAAGCATTCGAGCGGGCCGTCGAGTTGGGTACGTACAAACAGTCCACTTGGGAGACCGACTACCGTCCCTGTGCCAGATACTTCGTGGATTGGCTGAATGGCGCGTTCAACCCCTCAGAAGGGCGGAGGCACCGTCGCTGAGGTCACCGGGTGGTGGAAAAGGCGGGCCTACGACACCACGGCCTCCAGGAAGTTATCATCCCCTACTTCATCATCTTCATTTGGTGTGCGCCCCGGACCTTCTTTGCGCCGGTGCCAGGACCGCCGAGCTTCCGGCTGTTGAAGTTGATGACGCTACTGCTGGTCTTCTTCTGGGCCTTCCTTTCCGCCTTGGCCTTGTTGCCCGCCGCCTTGGATGCCGCCTTGAATTCGTCCGTCGCCCTCACTAGGTCTGTCCATTCGTTGAGCTTGGGGTCGACGCCCGCGGCGGCTCCGGGCGTTCCACCCTTGTGCGCCTCGTGGTCACGAAAGAGATTGTAGTCGATAACGAACCCGTCGAGATATCGCTGGCCGCTGGCCCTTCCCTGTAGCCCGCGCATGACCTTGGTGCGTTGGCGGAAGGTGCCCTGCAATCGCTCCGACCGGTTATTGTTCACTTCCTCGTAGATACCCTCGGAGATGATGTGCTTAGTGTACGGGAGCATGAGGCCGATGGCCGCGCCGTAAGAACCGAGGCCGTCGGTGGTTATCGTCTTCGGAACCACGCCGCCGTTGGCCCTCAGCGCCTTCTCGAACAGCTTCACGGCGTCGGTCTCGCCCCGGTAGGGCGACAGGTGCGAGGCGAGGACGTAGCGGGTGTCCCTATCCATCACGTTCCAGTTCCACATTCGCTGACCGCCGACCTTGAGTTGCATCTCATCGGCGACCCAATGGTCAGAGGTCTGGGGCGTGTGGCCGGACACGATTGTCTCGGCCATGTCCGAATACTCGTGTACCCAATCCTCTATCGTGGACTTCGCGGGCTCCGGGAGGTTGTAGTTCCGTCCTATGAGCTCGGCAATCTGCTTGTAGGACATCCCGGAGTAGTACATGTCGATGGCCGCGCCGATGTGTTCAGCCTTGAACCACTTGCCGAAGGCGTTGCCTGTGGTGTTGAACTTCCGCTGGCACGTCTTGCACTGGTAACGCTGGTAACCGTTGCGCATCCCCTTCTTGATGACCTTCGAGGACTTGCAATGAGGACAGTCAACCGTGATAGTCTGCGTGAACTCTGCCATACCATATACGCCTCCGACACCGGCTTGGGGTTGCTGTTGCGATACGGAAAGCGTACACGACGGGCGCGAACCAGAGAAGATGACTGGCCGTCATTCTATGTTGACGCCACGCCACGCGGTGGTTTCTAATAGCATGACGGAGCCTTAGTGTTGGGGCTTCCGTATCGCTGGCGGAGGGAAGGGGATTCGAACCCCTGGGGGTGTGCTAGCACCCCACCCAATTGAAAGTTGGGCACGATCGGCCTCTCTGACATCCCTCCGCTGATAAAATAAAAGCACCGCTCCCAGAAGTAACGGACAAGCGAATACAGCGCAGACCCCCGGGACGGCTGGCTATACTCGCACCATTGCTTATAGGAACGGTGCTTCTTTGTGCTTCTAGTCTAGGACGAGCCAGGGGGCGGCGTCAAGGCCCAGGCTCCAGATCACTACGGCACCGGCCGTCGGTAGGCCGAAGATCGAATCCCCGTGGCCCCATGAACCGGCCTCGGTTGACACGCTTAGCGGGCCGCTCCTATAATCCTTCCAACCCAGCGGCGAAAGCCGAGGCTATTTTCAAGGTTAACAACCTATTTTCTTGGGCACGTAGGGGAGCTCGGTTGAGCCGGGCTGAGAGGGCGGCCTAATGCCGCCGACCCTTGCGAACCTGATCTGGGTAATGCCAGCGTAGGGAAGCGGCGCTTGCCGGTCAGCCAATTGAGGGCCGCCAACAGAAACTGCTGGCGGCCCTATTATTTGTGGGAGGTCCGTCATGGTCCAGACCGAATACACCACCAAAATCCAGGGCAAGTCCAGCTTCCCGGCCAGCGCCAAGGTCTACCAAGAGGGCTCTTCTCCGTCGGTCCGTGTCCCGTTCCGCCAGGTAACCCTCAACCCCACCACCGGAAGGTTCGGCGAAGAGGAAAACCCGGCAATGTCGATCTACGACACCAGCGGCCCCTATTCGGACGCCGCCGCCACGTTGGACCTGGCCACAGGACTGCCAGCGTTGCGCCGCCCGTGGGTCTTGGCACGGGGCGGGGTTGAGGAGTACGAAGGGCACCCCATCACGGTTACCGGCAAGACGAGAGCCCAGCCTTTCCCCGGCTTGCGGCGAAACGTGCTACGAGCCAAGCACGGCCAAGCCGTCACCCAAATGCACTACGCCCGCCAGGGTGTCGTCACCCACGAGATGGAGTTCATTGGCATCCGGGAGGGCATAGACCCTGAATACGTAAGGCAAGAGATAGCCCGGGGCAGGGCGATAATCCCCGCGAACATCAACCACCCCGAGTCGGAGCCGATGATCATCGGCCGTAACTTCCTGGTCAAAGTCAATGCCAACATCGGCAACTCGGCCATCACCTCTTCCATCGAAGAAGAAGTGGAGAAGATGCTGTGGGCCACCCGGTGGGGCGCGGACACAGTGATGGACCTTTCCACCGGAAGCGACATCCACACTACCCGGGAATGGATCCTCCGCAACTCGCCGGTCCCCATCGGCACCGTGCCCATTTACCAGGCATTGGAAAAGGTGGGCGACAACCCCGAGGAGTTGACCTGGGAGTTGTACCGCGACACTCTAATAGAACAGGCTGAGCAGGGCGTGGACTATTTCACCATCCATGCCGGGGTCCTGTTGCGTTACGTACCGCTCACCGCCAATCGAATTACGGGCATCGTCTCCCGAGGCGGCTCGATCATGGCTAGCTGGTGTCTCGCCCACCACCAAGAAAACTTCCTTTATACCCACTTCGAAGAAATCTGCGAGATCATGCGGGCCTACGACGTTTCCTTCTCCTTGGGAGACGGCCTGCGTCCCGGCAGCGTAGCCGACGCCAACGACGAGGCCCAGTTCGGCGAGTTGCAGACCCTGGGCGAGTTGACCAAGTTCGCTTGGGAGCACGACGTCCAAGTGATGATCGAAGGCCCCGGCCATGTCCCCTTGCACAAGATCAAGGAGAACGTAGACCGGCAGATCGAAGTGTGCCACGAAGCCCCCTTCTACACTCTGGGGCCGTTGGTGACCGACATAGCGCCGGCCTACGATCACATCACCTCGGGCATCGGCGCGGCCATGGTGGGTATGTACGGCACCGCGATGCTGTGCTACGTAACCCCCAAAGAGCACTTGGGCCTGCCCAACCGGCAGGACGTTAAGGAAGGCGTGATTACCTACAAAATCGCGGCCCATGCCGCCGACGTGGCCAAAGGCCATCCCATGGCCCAGCAGTGGGACGACGCGCTGTCTAAAGCGCGTTTCGAGTTCCGCTGGGACGACCAGTTCAACTTGGCCTTGGACCCCGAGCGGGCCCGGGAATACCATGATGAGACCCTTCCGGCCCAAGGCGCCAAGGTGGCCCACTTCTGCTCCATGTGCGGCCCGAAGTTCTGCGCAATGAAGATTACCCAAGACGTGCGGGAGTACGCGAAGAACCGGGGCGTAGCCGTAGACACCGCCTTCGACACAGGCATGGAAGAGAAGTCCCGCGAGTTCCGGGAATCCGGCAGCAAGATATATCAAAAGGCATAGCCGCCGGCCGACACGGCTAACCACGAAGAGCGCAGAGACCGCAGGTGATTCGTCGATATTCTCCACGTCCTCTGCGCTTTTGGCATGGTAGACCAATTTGGGGGGGAAACGATGGCGATGTATTTCTTACTGGGTACGCTGACCAACGAGGGTCAGCGTTTGTTGCACCACAACCCCGACTTGGTGGTGCAGACGGTCCACGAGGCCACGGCGGAAGGAGCGGAGATGCTGGGGCAATACCCCGTATTGGGCCGTTACGACTTCGTGATCATCGTTCGGGCCGACGACAATGACGCGGTAGCCCGGATGTCCTTGCAAATAGGTATGCGCACCGGGCTCCACATCGAAACGCTGGCGTCGATAGGGGTAGGTTTCCTCTCCGATCGGGCTCCGTTCGCCCCCGGTGGGCTTGACGAGGCGGTGAAGATGCCGTTGGAAGGCGAAACGTCCTGTTGAGCCAAGCCCCCAAGGCGATGACCATCGCGGGTTCCGACTCAGGCGGCGGCGCCGGCATACAGGCGGACCTCAAGACCTTCGCCGCATTGGGCGTCTACGGGACCTCGGTGCTCACGGCGGTGACAGCCCAAAACACGCTTGCTGTTACCACGGTCCACGAGATCCCCACCGATACTATCTTGGCCCAAATTGACGCGGTCGTGGCCGACATCGAGACCGACGCCGTCAAGACCGGCATGCTATCCAGCAGCGCCATCATCGAGTGCGTGGCGTCGGCGTTGGAGGAGCGTCGGGGTTTGCCAGGTGTCCAGCGGTTGGTGGTAGACCCGGTGATGGTCGCCAAGAGCGGCGACTCCCTGTTGCGCCGCGAGGCGGTGGCCACTCTGAAGGAACGGTTGATTCCCTTGGCCGCAGTGGTTACGCCCAATATTCCCGAGGCCGAGGCCCTTACGGGATTGACTATAACGGGAGACGATGACCTGGCTGAGGCCGCCCGGCGCATCATCGACATGGGGGCTCAAGCGGTTGTGGTAAAAGGCGGCCACCGCGAAGGTCCCGCCACCGATCTTTACTACGACGGCGCCCGTTTCCGGGAGTTCACCGCTCCCCGGTTCGACACCCCGAATACCCACGGAACCGGTTGCACCTTCGCTTCCGCCGTGGCCGCCGGCCTCGCCAAGGGTCTCGCCACCGAAGACGCGGTAACCGCGGCCAAAGAATACGTGACCGAAGCCATCCGCCACTCTTTCCCCATCGGCCAAGGCCACGGCCCACTGAACCATTTCTGGCGGGTGTGGTAGGAGGCGATTGCTTCCCAAATAACGCGTTTCCTAGTGACAGAAGTCAACCCGGGAGTTGCCACTAATACCGGGGAAGATATAGAGTTCTTGTGTAAGGAATTGGCATTTTCCCTGATCGGGAAAGCCGAGGATGCGTGAGGTCAACTGTTTGCCTCATCTGGCGCATCGCCAATTCTTTGCTCATTTATGTTGACGTCGCGAAACCGGAACCCGCGCCAGGGTTGGCCCTCTCCTCTTTCCTCGCTTCGCCATTCCATTTCCCTAACTCTGTCGCAATACCGCGAGAGATCGTCGCGCCCCATGTTTTGTTGGGCTAACGCATAAGCAACCACATCTGAAATTTGAAGCCCTTTGGTGACTTTGGAACTCGCAAATACCGGTGTGTCGCTGACGTGAAATGTCCTCCTCCCTTGCGCTGTTCCGTAGAGATAGTTTCCGAATTCAAGCGCCCTTTCTTTGTCTTTCTGGTCTTCTTGAGAATCGAAAACCATCACCGCCAATTCGCTTGGAAACCTCTCTTCCATCATGGTTTCGACTCGCTCAACTAGATCTCGGATCATCAGAAAAGTGTTCGGTGCCGACGCTCCTTGCAGCGCAGCCGTTTGCGGATAGCGAAGACCAATCGCGAACGCGATTACCTTGCTCAGCTTGCAGAGGGAAAGGATTTCCTCGACGAATTCCCTCTTTTTCGGGCTTTGCATTCCTCTTTGGTTGAGAAGTAACCTCCCCTTAACCTCAAAGTCGTACGGTTCTTGAACGTTCCAGAACTTTTTCTCGAGATTAAACAGCTCCCTGGAAAAACTCTCTGCTATTTCCAGAATGGATGCCCACTCCCGCCCACACCGTATATCCCCCAGGCGTCCGGGGCCGTGGCCATTCTGATTCGTCGATGAAAATCAGCAACATGTTGCTCCTACGGTCATTCGCCCTGCCAACATTATCACACTCAACAGGCCCCCCGACGCTAGCCGAGATTGACAGTGCTGGCCCCTGCTGTTAAATTAATCACAATCCCATTTGGTACTCCGCCTCGGCGGTTGCCATCGTCTTATCATCAGGAGATGACCGTGCCTCGATACGACTACAGGTGCGTCGATTGCAATCACTCGTTCGAGTTGGTCCAGAGCTTTAAGGAAGCCGGAAGCGGCTCCTGTCCCGAGTGTTCCGGGGCCGGTCGTCGGGTCTTCCACGCCGTCCCGGTGATCTACAAAGGTTCCGGATTCTATACGACGGACTACGGACGCCCCAAGCCCCCGGCGGAAAACGGCAGCAAAAACGACTCCGCAGAGTCCGAGAAATCGACTCCGGAAACCAAGCCGGCGGTCGAGTCCTCTTCCAGTTCCGGCAGTTCGGAAAGCTCCGGTAGCAGCAGCTCCGATACAGCCGCCAACACCGCTAGCGTCGCCGCCAAGTAGGCGGTACTCCACCTCGTCCCATTACCTCGACGCCGCCGCGGACCGCGTTTCCGAACGCCATGCGCGCACTGATCCAACGGGTCACCGAGGCGTCGGTTGAAATAGACGGACTGGAAGTCGGCCGGACTGGCCCCGGCCTCTTGGTCTTTGTCGGAGTGGCCACCGGCGACAATGAGGCCGACGCCCGGTACTTGGTGGACAAAACCGTCAACCTGCGTATCTTCGCCGACGAACAAAACCGGTTCAACCGCTCCGCCCTAGAAGTAGGGGCGGAGTTTTTGGTTGTCAGCCAGTTCACCCTGTACGGCGACACTCGCAAGGGCCGCCGGCCAGACTTTAGCCAAGCGGCCCCGCCCAATGAGGCCGAACGGCTCTACGAGGCCGCCGTGCAAATGTTCCGAGACGCTGGGATCAAAGTGGCGACCGGCCGCTTCCAGGAGTACATGCAGGTCCGGCTACAAAACGACGGCCCGGTAACGCTACTCTTGGATAGCGCTGACCGGAACCGTCCTCGCCGGCGATCTTCCAAGGACGACAGCAACGACTAGCGATGCCAACCCATTCCCAGGTACAAGCCCCTAAGGTAGGCGATCTGACCGCCGTGGGCTAAGGAGTCCCACATAACCTGTCCGAAACAGGCGGCGATGGAACGGGGCTCCGGCGAGGGCGGCATTACCATCTCCCGGGACAGTTCATCCTCGGAAACCTCGGCCAAATATTGGCGGACGGCTTCCTTCACCGCTTGGTAATAGGCCAACTGCACGTCCTTGGCCGGGGTCGTCCAAGCCGCCACCTGTTCCGCCGTCCAGCCAACACCCCGGTCTTCGGCGGCGTCCGGCAAGGCGCCGAATTTTTCGTCCCGCCCGTCCTTCGCCCAGAGTTGCGGGACTCCCTGAAGGCGAGTGTGGATGAAAGTGTCCAAGACACGGCTCAGGTGCCATAACAACCAAGAGACCGAGTTGCTCTGATCATTGGGCCGGCTGGCCATCGCCGCCTCGTCCAACTCCGTCACGGCCGTTTCGATCATGTCCCAATTGCGCTCTAGGGCGCCGCGTATCGGTTCGACGGTATTTGCCATGTTCCTCTCCGGACCCCGGTCTGCTCAAACCGGTCTGCTCAAACCGGTCTGCTCAAACCGGGCTACTCAAACTCGAGGTCTAGACTGATATCCAACGCCGTTACCGAGTGGGTCAGACCGCCGATGGAGATGAGATCGACCCCGGTCTCGGCGACGGCTCGTACCGTATCATAGGTGATTCCGCCGGAGGCCTCGACCACCGCCCGGTCTCCTACTATCGACATGGCCTCGCGCATCAGGTCCACGGGCATGTTGTCCAACATGATGACATGGGCCCCGGCGTCAAGCGCCTCAGCCAACTGTTCCAGGGTTTCCACTTCCACTTCCACTTTGATGGTGTGAGAAGCCCGCTCCAGGGCCAATTCCACCACTTGGCGCAGTCCCATCTCCCGGAAGCGGTTCGCCTGTATATGATTGTCCTTGATCAGGATACCGTCGGCCAGATTCAGCCGGTGGTTGTGACCGCCGCCCATGCGCACGGCGTACTTGTCCAGGTACCGGTGTCCCGGCGCGGTCTTCCGGGTATCGACAATGCGGGCCTTCAGTCCTTGGACCGCCTCCACGTACCGGCTGGTGTCCGTCGCGATTCCGCTCATGCGCTGGATGAAGTTGAGGGCGATTCGCTCGGCCCGCAGGATGCCGGCGGCCTGCCCTGAAACCCGGGCGATTTCGTCTCCGGGGGCCAGCGCGGCCCCGTCATCCAGCAGGACCCGCGTGTCCAACCCCGGATCAACCCGGCGAAACACCTCCATGCCGACGTCCACCCCGGCCAGCACGCCGTGAGCCTTGGCCCTCAGCATACCGACACCGCTTATCTCCGAAGCAACCACCGTTTGGGTGGTAGGGTCGTTAAACGTCTGGTCCTCGGTGAGGGCGGCGTCAATCAGATGGTAGACCTCTGGCGGGAACTGCGGCACGATGTTTACCCTCAGTTAACCATATATGCGGCCGATGAGATCGCCAACCATGTCAGAAAGACCACCGCGTGACGCGGAGAGTAAGCGGGAGCGGCTCTCGGCGTCCGAGACGCCGCGGTTAATGCAGAGCCGCAATCCCGCCAGAGCGTCGTCTATAAGATCGTGAACTTCGGGCGGGAGCACTGCGTAGAGTCTTCTCCTCTTGGCTCGAGGGCATCGGTCAGGGAATTATCTCCTGAAGGCATGGCAGGAGCAACTTGGCCGCATCTTCCAAGGTGAAGCGCACCAACTCATCCGCTTCGTTATAGAACACTACGAGACCCGCGGAGACATCTTCGCCATCCTTGACCGGCTCTCCGTTCTTGAGGTCTAATACGTCGTTTTCCTTGCAATAGGTAACGATCAATCTCTTCTTGCTTGCCGGTTGTTCTAATTTCTTGCGTGAATCGCTCGGGAAACCAGGTTTTGTCACGATCTTGGGACTATTCCCCAGGCTCCATTGCTGGTTCTGGCCTTGAGGGTCACCTTCCTTCAAGCGTGGCAGGAGCAATTCGGCTGCATGTTCCAGGGTGAAGCCCACCACTTGGTCCGCTTCAACGGAGTTCGCTGTGAGGTGTTCCGCTATGGCGAAACCATAGTCTCCCGGCTCACCATTATCGACTTCTAAGATATCGGTATCCTTAAAATATAAAACTCTAAGTTTCTTGTGCGAGTTTTCCGGTACCTCATTCTCCTTCATTCAGGAATCCCCCACGATCTAAGTTTACCCCTATCAAAATAAGCAATGTGCACTTCCGTGCCGTCAACAATCACCCTAAGCCAACGGTGAATTTCCGGGATAAATCTCCAATAGCTCACTCGCCCGTTCATTTGGAGTTCGCTATGGGTTGGCTCAGATAATACGTACGCTACCCATTCATCTTTGACTTCGGGATGGTCTCTGCTATCCGAGTGGTAATAGTTGGTGAACTTGAGGTCGTGGGGCAATGACAAGAGGATTTACCTAATAGTTATAGACAGGACCCTGCCGTGGTTAAGGTCAGCCGGCTATCTCATGATTAGAACCATTCTCCCAAATCTCTTAAAGGCGATGATTCGTGTCTCCTGGGCAGGATATGGGCTGGCCGCCCAACGGAGGTAACCTCTGAGAAATGCGGTATTCGGGCATTCCTGTGCCGAAGGAGAGGGATCCTTGGCTTCCAGACGGCCCACCCGGGCGTTGGTCTGGCGCTGATCACGGACTACCGCAACGACAACATCCGGTCGAGGGCTACCTGGGCGTCGCGCTGAACGTCGCCGGGCACGGTTATTTCGTTGACCACCTTGTTTTCGAGCAACGACTCCAAGACCCAGAGGAGGTAGGCCGGGTGAACGCGGTACATGGTGGAGCAGGGGCAGGTAACCGGGTCCAAGCAGAACACGGTCTTGTCCGGGTTGTTGATGGCCAAGCGGTTAACCAAGCTGATCTCGGTGCCCACCGCCCACTTGCTTCCCGAGGGAGCGTCGTTAATCTGGTTGCGAATGAACTCGGTAGAGCCCACCAAGTCGGCGGCCTGGACCGTCTCCATCACACATTCGGGGTGGACCAGCACGTTGACGTCAGGGAAGCGCTGCCGCGCCGATTCTATCTGCTTGACGGTGAAACGGGTATGCACCGAGCAATGGCCCTGCCACAGCACGATCTTGGCCCGTTTCAACTGCTCCGGGGTATTGCCGCCCATTGTCCGGAACGGGTTCCAGACCACCATTTCGTCCAAGGGCACCCCCAGCTTCTGGGCCGTGTTGCGTCCCAGGTGCTGGTCGGGCAGGAACAAAACGCGGCCGGCCTGCTCGAACGCCCATTGCAGCACGGCGCCAGCGTTGGAGGAGGTACACACCGCGCCGCCGTTGCGCCCGCAGAGCGCCTTGATGCCGGCGATGGAGTTCATGTAGGTAACGGGTACTATCCCGCCGTCGCCCAGTACCTCTTCCAGGTCCTCCCAAGCGTCTTCAACATCCTCCATGGGCGCCATGTCGGCCATGGAGCAACCGGCGGTGATGTTGGGCAATATCACCTTTTGGTGAGGCGCCGCCAGGATGCGGGCTGTTTCCGCCATAAAATGCACGCCGCAAAAGACGATGTAATCGGCTTCGGGCCTGTTCGCCGCCTCCCGGGAAAGAAGGAACGAGTCGCCCTGGAAGTCGGCGTACCTGATAACCTCTTCCCGCTGGTAGTGGTGTCCCAACACGGTGACCGCGGCGCCCAGCTTCTGTCGAGAGGAGTGGATGCGCTGGTCTAGCTCCTCCGCGTCGCAGTGGAGATATTCTAAGGGAATCTGTTGCCAGCGAACGTTGACCGACAGTTCTTCGGCCAGCGGTTTGGCCGGCAACTCGTCTTCAGTCTTGCAAAACGCCGAATGCTCGAGTTCGGTAATCGGCACGATTGGCCGACGACTCCGGGTGGTCATTTGGTATTGGCCTCGAGTTGACTGGAATTACCGGCTACCGCGCTCCCTTGGAGGGACCACGGGCTCGACCGGTCGATTCTGACTTTCGCTAGTTGCCCCCGATGATAGTCCTCATCCCCGAAAAACACCAGTTTGTTCGACCGGGTACGGCCCTGCCACTTCCCCTTCCGGAAATCTTCCACCAGCACTTCTTCGACCGTACCGACCAAGCCCGCGTTGGTTTCGGTGAGTATCTGTTCCTGCAACCGGTCGACCCGCTCTCGGCGACCAGCCTTCTCTTGCCTGGGAACGTCGTCGGCCATTGTGCGGTCGGCAATGGTCCCCGGCCGGGTGGAATAAGGGGCGCAGTGGACCTTGTCGAAACGCAGTTCGGCCACCAAGTCCAAGGTCTGCTGGAACTGTTGCTCGGTTTCCCCGGGGAAGCCGACGATCACGTCGGTGCTCAACGAGGCTCCGGGAACAGTCTCCCGGATCCGTCCCACCAACTCCTTGTATTCGGCGCGGGTGTAAGTCCGGCGCATCCGCCGCAACACTTCGTCGTCACCCGCTTGGACCGGCAGGTTGATGTGTTCACACACCTTGGGCAGACCGGCCACCGCCTCCACGATGCGTTGGCTCATAAACGAGGGGTGGGATGTCAAAAAGCGGACCCGTTCCAGGCCGGAGATCCCGTCCAGCCGGGCCAACAGGTCTGCCAAGTCCACCGGTCCCGTTTCGCCGGGAGGCAAGTCGTGACCGTAGGCGTCCACCGTTTGGCCCAACACCGTAACTTCCTTGACGCCTCGGTCGGCCAACAACTCGACTTCACGGGCTATCTCTTCCAACGGCCGGCTGACCTGCCGCCCCCGCCGATAGGGGATAATGCAAAACGTGCACATCAGGTCACAGCCATGAATGATGGGCACGTGGCAGGTGACGTTGGGGCGCGTGGGAGTAAGGACGCCGACGCAACCCTCCCAGTCGAGGCCCAGCCGTTCACCGAGCAGGTCCAACAGCGGCTCGAACTGCTGGGGTCTCATAAACACGTCGACATGAGGAAAGCGGCGGGCTAACTCGTCGCTCTGGGGCCCCACCATGCAGCCCATGAGCGCCAGCACCCGGTCGGAGCGCTGCTTCTTCAAAGGCACCAACGACCCCAGGTAGCCGACCGCCTTGTCCTCAGCAGATTGACGGACCACACAGGTGTTAAGGACCACGACGTCGGCGTCATTCGCCCGGTCTACCGGCCGCAGGCCTATTTGCTCCAAGGCCGATCCCAGCCGCTCGGAATCGGCGGTGTTCATCTGGCAACCGGTGGTCCAGATATAAAAACTATCCATCTAACTCAAATTGAGGAAATCTTCATGGTACGAGGAGCTGCGCTTGGATTGTCTGGTTTAGATGGCGGAGGGAATGGGATTCGAACCCATGAGCCCGTTTTTACCGGGCCAAGCGCTTAGCAGGCGCCCGCACTAGGCCTCTATGCGATCCCTCCCTGTGTCTCCCTAAATGTTACCAAATGGGCGTAGCCTCATCAAGGCTGCCGCGCGCCGACTAGCCACCCGTGGGGCTCCCCTGCAGTAGTGAGCTCCGGGTGGTAGGGTCGGGTGCGAACTCTTATCGCCCTTCTACAGCCTGGTACCCGTCGAGAGAGGAGCGGCGGCGGGGCGCCAAATAGCAGGACCGGGAGTCCTGGCGCCAGTCAACACTGGTCCATTTTTAGGCGCCGCATTTTGTTAAATTTCCGAATACCAAACACCAATGACCAGTGTTAAGTTGAAATTCGGTATTGACAGGCCCACGTTTTAGCAATATGATGAATCCTGCTATTGCAACCCGTAATCCGAACGGTTATCAACACAACCCGGAGAGCGATAATGGATGAACTGGACCGTAAAATCATAGCATTGTTGCAGTTGGATGGCAGGGCCTCCAACGCCAAGATTGCCAGGGAAGTCGGCGTCAGCGAAGGCACGGTCCGGCGGCGGCTACGCCGTTTGGTCCAAGACGACGTGGTGAAAGTCATCGCAGTGCCCAATCTGGAAAAGCTGGGCTATGCCACCACCGCGCTCATCGGCCTGCAGACCGGTCCGGGTAAGTCGGACTCCGTCGCTGAGTCCATCGCCCAGTTGGAAGAAGCCCATTACGTGGCGATCACCACTGGCGCCTACGACGTTTTCATCTGGGCCGGCTTGGAATCGGCGGAGAGCCTGGGCAATTTCCTGCGCACCAAGGTGGGGGTGGTCGACGGCGTCCAAAGGACCGAAACCTTCGTCAACCTCTCGATTAAGAAGCGGACCTACGGCCTGGTTTTGTAGCGGCGGCCGGTTACAAAGCAGGGTGGCTATGCTATAATTTAGGTGCCAGTTTCAAGGCCCTTGCGCCTTTAGCGCAGGGGTGGCAACAATCCGGGCCACGAGGAGCAACCAGCAATGACTTATATAATCGCCGAACCTTGCGTTGGCTTGAAAGACTCCGCCTGCGTCGACGTTTGTCCGGTGGACTGTATCTACACCCGCGACGAAGACGACATGTACTACATCAGCCCCGACGAGTGCATCGATTGCGCCGCCTGTGAACCGGTCTGCCCGGTAACGGCCATCTTCGCCGAAGACGCGGTCCCGGAGCAGTGGTCCAGCTACATCGCCCTCAACTACGACTACTTCAAGAACACCGACCCGGCGGAACTGAAGCGCAAGTAGCAGTTTCCTCCTTTCCTAGCCAGCGCCGTAACACAAAACCTTTAGAGTTGTTACTCTAAAGGTTTTGTGTTGTCTACCGGCACCGCGGCATCCCCGGGACTTGTGTACAACGCCGCTGACGTTACCCCAAGTCATCCAGGCAATCGGCGAACGGCTTGCTGATGCACGAGAATATTGGTGTATCCAACAGCGTGTAAGGCCGGGCCTTGGACTCCCGCAGATCCATCACCAAGTCCAAGAAATTCGATGGGTCGTCGGTCTCGAACCCCAACACGAACTCGTGGTCGTCCAAGCCGAAAGAGTAGGCGGTGCTTATCTTGACGTTGGGGTACTTGTGGCCGATGACGAAGTGTTCGTTCATCAGTTCCTGCCGTTCTTCTTTAGGCAGTTGGTACCATTCATGGGTCTTCACGAATGGGTAAACGAAGAGGTACTTACGACCCACAATACGCATGGTAACGGACGCGCCTTCCTGCCCTTCGTGCCGGTGCTCCACCACGTAGGGCGAGCGGCGGGTCATTGCCAGGTAGGAGTGGGGCATGGCGAGGTACGGTGCCATTTGGACTTTGTTTAACTGGGACATCAGTTCGTTGATGGCTTCCAGGGACGGTGAGACTTTCCAGAGCATCAGGTCTACGTCGCCGCGGGTGCCCACCAAGCTGTAGCTCGACGTGGCAACCCGGCCCGAGAACTCCTCCAACACCTCGGCGAACTGGGCCTTACCTTCCCGGCGCTGGCCCTCGGGCAAAGCCCGCCACCTGGGATCAATCTTGTAGAAAGAGTATTTCACGTAATCGCGGCGGGACGGTTGGTCCGTGGGCTCATGATGAGAGGGTTCACGGGAGGGTTGACGGGCCATCGATATTACCTCGCTGGCGGCGTGGGCCTTCGCTTATCTTAGCAACCGCCATCACCCTCGGCAACGCCCCCGGTCCGCCGGAACGGTACTCCGGAACAGTGCTATCAAAGACGCTTCCCCCAACCATCTGCCTACCGGCGCCGTGTTACAATGCAGACCGATTTTAGAAGGATTTTTCCCTTTTGAAGACCACGTGGAACGTCAATAACCCACCGAGGAGGCGCAGACATGGTTGCACTGGGTACGGCGGCTTATACCTACGAGGTGGACGTGGGGTGGGGTAACCTCCCCGATGGTTGGTCTTACCAGGAATGCGGCGCCGTCGGCGTAGACGCCAACGACAACGTTTACGTGTTCAACCGAGGCGAGCATCCGATGATCGTGTTCGACGCCGCGGGCAACTTCCTGCGATCTTGGGGCGAGGGAGTCTATCCCCGGGCTCACGGACTCACCATGGGACCCGACGACAGCATATTCTGCACCGATGACGCCGATCACACCGTCCGCAAGTGCCGGTTGGACGGCTCCGTGCTGTTCACCTTGGGCGTCAGCGGCCATCCGGCGCCTTTCATGAGCGGGGACCCTTTTCACCGCTGCACCCATGTGGCAATAGACCAACAGACAGCCGAATTTTACGTGTCCGACGGCTACGGCAACGCCCGGGTCCACAAGTATACGCCCGACGGCAAGCACCTGTTTTCTTGGGGCGAGTCGGGCACCGGCACCGGCCAATTCAACATCCCACACAACATTTGTACCGACCGGGACGGGTGGGTCTACGTGGCGGACCGGGAGAACCGCCGCATCCAGGTGTTCGACAAAAACGGCAATTTCGAGACCCAGTGGGCCAACATGGCCCGCCCCTGCGGCCTGTACATCGATACTTCCGGAGAGCAGCGAGTCTACGTCGGCGAGATGGGAGTCGCAATCGCCCCCAACGCCCAGGCCTACGGTCTGGGTCCACGGGTCAGCATCCACGACATTCAGGGCAATGTGCTTGCCCGCCTTGGCGACGGCCCGGTGAGCGAGGAGCCAGGCAGATTCATCGCCCCTCATGGGGTCTGCATCAACTCCAAGGGCGACATCTTCGTCGCTGAGGTCTCTTGGACCAGCACCGGCAGCAAGCTGGAGCCGCCCCGGGAAATCCGCTCCTTCCAAAAGCTGACCAAGACCGGTTGAGTTTAGCCGCAGGGACGCCGAGACCGCAGAGTCGTCAGAGATCTGATTTGTTTTATCTCCGTGCTCTCAGCGCTCTTTGCGGTTAATCAAGGGTTTACACGGGCTTACATGGAAATACGGATGGGCAGCTTGGTGCGGGACGCCAGCGAGGCTGTCGGCGCCACTATCATAATCGACGTGTTCCGGGCCTTTACCACGGCGGCCATCGCTTTCGACCGGGGCGCCACGCGGATTACTTTGGTCGCCGAGGTGGACGAGGCCTTGGAGTTGCATCGCCGGGGCGTCGGCGACCTATTGATGGGCGAGGTGGGCGGCAAGCGGCCCGAGGGGTTCGATTTCGGCAACTCGCCCCACGAAATTTCAAAGGCCGACGTTCACGGCAAGAGCTTGGTGCAGTCCACCCGGGCCGGCACGGTCGGCGTGGCCGCGGCGGTCAACGCCGATACCATCTTCCTGGGCTCCTTCGTGGTGGCACAAGCCACGGTGAACGCCATCCTGGAGCAACAACCGGAACTGGTGTCAATCATTGCCATGGGCGACCAAGGCGTCGTCCGCTCCGACGAGGACGAACACTGCGGCATCTACCTGAGAAACTTACTGGAAGGACGCCGACCTGACTTCGACGCCGTCAAGAAGCTAATTATGTCGGGCGGGGCGACACAGAAATTCTTCGACGTAGACCAGCCGCAGTTCCACCCGGAAGACGTAGCCTTGGCGCTGGAAGCCGACCGCTACCCCTTCGCCATGAGCATTTCCAGGGAAGACGGCCTCTTGGTGGCCCGAAAGCTGTAACTGTCGCCGATGCAGCCTGTGTTGACACCGCGGCCGCCGACGACCGGACCCTGCTGAATGGCGGTCAGCGCGCCGCCGATTCGTCCTGAAACCGGGCCAAGCGCAGGTGTTCGGCGCCGGGAACTTCGGTGTTGCCGTTGGCGATCAGGTCGGAGACGACCTGGGCCATTCCGGTGCTCCAGAGAATGCCTTTACGGCCGGCGCCGGTAGCCACGTAGAGATTGTCCCAGCCGGGCAACTGATCGACAATGGGCATTCCGTCGGGGGTGACGGGGCGCAGGCAGGCGGTGTGCTGCTCCAGGCGTGCGTTATTCAGACCGGGCGCCATCTTCAATAAGTCGTCCATGATGCTGTCCCGCGCGGCTGAACTGAGGGCCGTATTGAACCCTGTCTGTTCCTCGGTTGTCCCGGCCCAGATTAAGCCGTCGGGCTTGCTGGCGGCGTAGCTGCCCCGGTAGTTCAGGCCCACGCCAAGTGGCTGCCGGTCTGAGCGCAACCGCAGGATCTGGCCCTTCAGGGGTTCCACCGGCAGTGTGACGCCGCACCACTCCGACGCCTGTCCACTCCATGGCCCCATCGCCAGGAGCACTGCTCCGGCGTCGACGCGGCCGCCTTCGTAGAGCACACCGGTGACCCTGCCACCTTCGCGTTCGAAGCCGACGGCCCGGCGGTGGAGCATCTTCAGCCCGGCCCGCTCCCCGGCGCGTGCGGCGGCCAGAGTAAGCCTATAGGGTTCGACGGCGCCGGTACCCTGCTGGTAGAGCCCGCCCCGGCAGCTGGGGTTCACCTGCGGCTCCAAGTCTCGGGCGGCTGAGGCGTCCAGCCACTGGACGTCGAATCCCTGTACGGAATTCATCCATTGTACTTGTCCTCGGGCTTCTTTCACCTCGGCTTGGTCGAAGGCCAAGTTCAGCCGGTCGCGTATTTGGAACTGGCAGTCCACCCCCGTGACCTCTTTTAGCTCACGGGCCCGGTACCGGTGTTGCCCGTAGCAGAACAGGCTGAATTCCAACAGCGGCTCGGGAAGCCCGGCGCCGGATAGAGGGTCGAGGCCGCCGAAGGCGAAGCCCGAGGCGTGGGCGCCCAGAGAATCGGCCTCCAGCACAGTAACTCCGAAGCCCAGCCGGGCCAGCAGGTAACCGCTGAGGCAACCCACTATACCGCCGCCGATCACCACCACGTCCCGAATGTTCGCGCTCAAGTTTCCCTCTCCTTCGGTTAATTCAGCCGGGTATGATTTAGCGGTCGGTAAATCGGACGATACGGCCGGTCGTACGAGGTTCTAAACGCCCTTGAACCATTCCTCAAAGCGGTCCAACAACGAACCGTCGCCCTCAACCCTCAGTTTACCAGAGGCTACGCCCTCGGCCGCGCTGCGTCGGCCGTAGGTGAGCAGCAGGTAGTCGGTCGCCGCGCAACTAACCGACACCACGGAGTCGGCCGAAGCGCCGGGCGAAAAGTCGAACCGGTCGCCAGCAACCGTAATCACCAAGTCAGCCGTCGCTCCCGAGGGTACGCCGCTTAGTTCAAAGCGGTAGACGATGCTTTCGTCGAGACCGGGTCCTGGGCGAAAGCACATACCCAACCAACTGGAAGACATGTCCAACAAAGCGGGCAGGCTGTCTGGGGACAGTCCCGCTTCCGGGTCGAACGCCGACCGGATGTCCCAATCATGGATGGCCAGTTCTTGAATGCGCAGATCGACGTATTCAGCAGCGGGCATTGCGCCCCGGCGGATATGCCAGCAAAGGGTCTGCCAACCGTCAGGCCCCAAGGCTTCCAGTTCTTGGTACAACTCCTCGTGGGACTGACCAAAAGCGTCCAAGACGCCGGTCCCCAACCGCTCGCGGCGTTCGATGTCCCGCTGGGCGTTGGTCGTCGAAAGCTCCGTCGTTTCCAGCCGCACGAATCCCTCGGGCGGGCCTGAGTCCCCGGCCCGGCCCCGGCGCATACTCTGGAGTTGGCGTTCGGCGCCGCCGGTGAGGTGGCTGACCACGTCGATCACCTGCCAATCGGAACAGGCGCTGGGCGCCGCCAGCTGCTCCGGCGAAAGGCCCGCGGCGAAGCTCCTGATATTGGACGCCAGCGCCTTGGCAACGTTTATACGTTCATTAACTTGGCTCATATCTCCTCCGTCCGATGTTCGGTCCAGGCTCCGGTCCAATGTTCAGGCTCATGTTCCGGCCAATGTTCCGGTGGCAGCGAATCAGGGTTCGTTGTAAAATCCAGCCGGAAACAGCGTTTGTTCCGGCGTCTGTCCAGAGGTCTGTCCCGGCATCTGGCCTGTAGAAACATTAAGGCAGGGAATGGGTCCATGAAACTGTGCTTTTTTCACCTGATGCCCTATCAGGGCTTACCCAGCAACTTTGAAAAAGATTACCACAGTGTATGGGTCGACGTGCCCAATTCGCTGTTCGATCCCAAGCACGGACAACGCTTGTACTCCGACTATCTGGACGAACTGGAGTTCGCCGACGCGATGGGGTTCGACGGCATCTGCGTAAACGAACACCACGCCAACGCCTACGGCCTGATGCCATCTCCGAATTTGATGGCCTCGGCCATGGCCCGGGGCACCTCCCGGGCCGCCATCGTTGTGTTGGGAAACAGCCTGGCCCTGTACAACCCGCCGGTGCGGGTCGCCGAAGAGTTTGCCATGCTGGACGTCCTGAGCGGTGGCCGGTTGGTGGCGGGCTTCCCCTTGGGCACCGCCATGGACACCGTGTTCGGCTATGGACAGGTGCCCATAACCCTGCGGGAAAAGTACCAGGAAGCCCACGACCTGGTGATCAAGGCTTGGACCGAACGAGAGCCGTTCTCATTCAATGGCAAGTACAACCAACTCCGCTACGTCAACATCTGGCCCCGGCCCTTCCAGGACCCTCACCCGCCGGTCTGGGTGCCGGGCAGCGGCAGTTTGGAGACCTGGGACTGGACCATCCGTAACGACTACGTCTACTGCTACCTCAGCTATTCCGGCTACAAGGTGGGCAAGACGGTGCTGGACGGCTTCTGGAATGAGATGGAGCGGCAGGGCAAGGAGTTCAATCCCTACCACGCCGGCTTCCTCCAATTGGTTGCCGTGTCCGAGACGGACGCTCAGGCCGAGGAATACAAAGAGTCCATAGAATACTTCTTCAAGAAGTGCCTGCACATCCACGCCGGGTTTGGCAATCCGCCGGGCTATCGCTCGGTACGCACCAACGCCTCACAGCTCTCGAGTTCGACCCTGCAGTCGCGCGAAGACCAATTGAAGGAGTTCACTTGGACCGACTACCTGGAAGCCGGCAACGTGATAGTGGGCGGACCGGAAACGGTACGGGAACAACTCACCCACGCCATCAAAGAGCTTCGGGTCGGCAACCTGATGTTGTTGCTCCAGTTCGGCAACATGCCGAAGGATCTGGCCATGAAGAACACCGAGCTCTTCGCCAGGGAGGTCATGCCACACCTGCGGGGCCTGTGGTCTGAATACGAGACACGGTGGTGGCCGTCCGGCGTTTCCAATGTCCCGGCCGCGGCTGCTTAACGTGGCCGCGACCCCGGTCTCGGCACACGATCCCTACCCCCGCCGCCGTGTTGAAGCCGGCGGGCCGGAGATGGCATATATTGACGCAGGCCCGGACGTGAGCCCGGACGTGAGCCCGGATGCGGGCTCAGATGCAGGATCGAGTGACGCTATCGTCCTGCTGCACGGCAACCCGACGTCCTCCTACCTCTGGCGCAACGTGATACCCCATCTACAGCCCCTCGGCCGTTGCTTGGCGCCGGATTTAGTGGGAATGGGGGAGTCCGGCCCCACGGCCGACGGCTCCTACCGGTTCGCCGATCACAAACGGCACCTCGACCTCTGGTTCGACGCCGTGTTTCCTGAGGGCCAGGTAACCCTGGTGGTGCATGACTGGGGCTCGGCGCTGGGGTTCCACTGGGCCTACCGGCACCCCGAACGCGTCAAGGGCTTGGTCTACATGGAGGCAATTGTTAGGCCGCTTACCTGGGAGGAGTGGCCGGAGCAGGCCCGCCAAGTGTTCCAGGGCTTCCGCTCCCCCGCCGGTGAAGACATGGCGCTGAACAGAAACATTTTCGTCGAGCGGGTACTACCCGGCAGCACCCTGCGCGGCGTGAGCGACGAAGCGATGGACGTGTACCGGCGGCCGTACCTGGAGCCCGGCGAGTCGCGCCGTCCCACCTTGTCTTGGCCGCGGGAAATTCCCATAGACGGGGAGCCGGCCGACGTGACGGCAATAGTTGCCAAATACGCCGATTGGCTTTCCCAAAGCGGGATTCCCAAGCTGTTCGTGAATGCCGAGCCCGGGGCGATCTTGACCGGACCGCAGCGCGAGTTCTGCCGCCGATGGCCCAACCAGCGGGAGGTGACTGTGCCGGGTGTCCACTTCCTCCAAGAAGACTCGCCCGCCGAGATCGGGGTCGCCATCGCCGAGTGGTATTCGGACATCTAGTGCCGGTTCAACCCCGGATTCTTGAAAGACGACAGCCAGGAGCCCCTCCGTTTGTTAGTTACAGGCTATATGGACCGGATGCACGAGTTTTTGGATTAGCGATTCCGGAGTTTTCATGCCCGAGACGTTGAAAGTCGAATTGCGCGCCGGAGACTTCCTGGCTGAAGTGGTCAGGGGCGGCGAGGGACCGCCTCTCGTATACCTGCACGGCGCCATCGGCCAGAAGGGATGGGCGCCGTTCTTGGACCACTTGGCGAGGGACTTCACGGTGTACGCGCCCTACCTGCCCGGCTATGCCGACTCCACCGGCTTGGAACACTTGGACGACCTAACCGACCTGACGCTCTACCATTTCGAGTTGCTGGACGCGCTGGGGCTGTCCAGAGTCCATCTGGTTGGCCATTTCTTGGGCGGTATGATCGCCGCCGAGATGGCCGCTTTGTCCCCGTCGTACGTCAACCGGTTGGTGTTGGCGGCGCCGGCCGGGCTATGGAACGATGCCGCGCCGGTGGCCGATCTTATCGCCATGTCGGTCGAAGAGTTGCAGAACGGCCTGTGGCCCACGCCCCCAGGTTCGATGGGCCTCTCACCACCCGATTCCGAGAGCCAAGCCCGGGTGCGGGACACGCTGGCCGTCGACCGGATGCAAGACTTGGCGGCTGCCGGCAAGTTCATCCTGCCCCTTCCCGACCGGGGACTTAAGCGGCGGGCCTACCGGATCGGCGCCCCCACCTTGATCGCTTGGGGAGAACAGGACAGGATCAACCCGCCGTCCTACGCTCCGGAATTCCAACGGCTCATCGCCGGGTCTCGCATCTCCACGCTGCCCAACGCCGGCCACCTGCTGATGCTTGAACAGGCCGGACTCTTCGCCGAAACGGTGGCGGCGTTTCTCATTGGAGAGTAGACGCGCCCCGGGCCAACCGCTGATTGCTTTGCAACATTGACCACAGGTATATTTGATCAATAGGAAACAGTGCAATGAGCGTTCACAAGGAAAAAGAGATGGCGCAATCTTCTGGCATACCGGTACGCAAGCTTCCACCAGGAACCATGCTCAAGGAAATAGAAGGCGAGCTCAAGCTATATGAGCGGCGCTACGAAATGTCCAGCGAGAGGATGGCAACCCTCATGGAGTTGGACGCGATTAGTCCCACGGCTGAGGTCCTTGATTGGTATCACAGTTATTACGAAGCGAAATTGCTCCGCGAAACGCCCCCCACGACTGGAACTCCTGGGACCATTACCGCACGATCCATGACATCCGTCTGAGCGACCATCCCTTCGTAGTAAGTTTTCGGGACACTCTCGTATTCTCTACCGAAGAACAAGGCGTAATTCGGCTACGAGGGTATATCTTTTGCCAGAACAACGTGATTCTTCGGGTGAGGATATCGCTGGAGACTCGCTGGTTCGGCCAAACGCTTCGAGTTCGACCGCGTCTCTTTTCCTTTTTAGGGTGGCTGCCAAGCCAACATCTTTTGCTAAAATACCACAACCTTCACCGCGATAGACGTGAGTACCACCATCGAGTTTACAACCCGGCAATGGGCGACGAGATACTCCATGAAGTGCTTGAGCGCTATCAGTTTCCCACGTTGCCGAAAGTGTTAGACGAGTTGCAAATTCTGGCTCAGGACTTGTGAACTCCGCTGAATCTTTATTTTAGTCCCTCGGGAGGCCCGATGCCAGCTGATACCCAGTCACAGCTCTCCACGCTGGAGGACATCTTCGCGGAAATGGGCTCGGTGGTGACGGCTTTCTCCGGCGGCGTGGACAGTACGTTGGTGGCCGTGGCCGCCCACCGGGCGCTGGGAGACCGGGCTTTGGCGGTAACCGCCGTTTCGCCGGCGCTGGCGGCCCAAGAGTTGGCCGAGGCCACAGCGTTGGCTGCACGGTGGGGGCTGGCCCACCGCACCATCAATACCAACGAGATGGACCGTGAGGGGTATACCGCCAACTCACCCCAACGTTGCTATTTCTGCAAGAACGAGTTGTATTCGGACCTGGCTTCCCTGGCAGACCGGGAAGGCTACCGCTGGATAGCCAACGGCGCCAATACCGACGATCAAGGCGACTACCGCCCCGGTATGCAGGCCGCCTCGGAACACCGGGTCCGCAGTCCGTTAATCGAGGCCGGACTCGGAAAGTCCGAGGTACGGAAGATCGCCCGCTTCCTTGGCCTTTCGGTGTGGGACAAACCAGCCCAGCCGTGCCTCTCTTCCCGCATACCATACGGTACCCCGGTGACCGTCGAATCGCTGTCCAGGATCGAACAGGCCGAAGATTTCCTACGCGGTCTGGGTCTGCGGGGGTTCCGCGCCCGACACCACGACCGCCTCTGCCGCATTGAGGTGGACGAGACCGAGATGGACACCGTTTTTCTTCGCCGCCAAGAGATCGTCACCGAGCTCAAGAAGATCGGCTACTTGTGGGTGGCCCTCGACTTGGCCGGGTTTCGGTCCGGCAGTCTCAACGACCAACTTAAACTCACCTCATCGGGACCGGGCAGCTAGGGCGCCTGATATGCGCGTCGCATACATCCAGTCCATCGGCGGCGCCAGCGGAGACATGGTCTTGGGGGCGCTGGTCGACTTGGGCCTACCTCTGTCTACCCTCCGGGAAGAGTTGTCCAAGCTGGGAACGGGGGGTTACAGCATCGAGGCCGACCCGGCGACCCGATGTGAAGTCCGCGGGACCCATCTCAGGGTCCACTTAGACGACGCGACCCGCTACTCCCCCAAAACGATGCTGGACATCGTCGGCCGGAGCCCCCTGGCTACCGAGGTGGTTGGACGGTCAACCCAGGTGTTGCGGGCCCTTTGGGAAGCCGAGTCCCGGGTACACGGCGCCGAGCCCGAGGAACTCGAGCTGGAAGAACTGGGGAGCGTTGATACCCTGGTCGATGTGGTAGGCGCCGCCATTGGACTCCACCACCTGGGCGTCGGAAAGGTGTATGCCTCCCCGTTGGTGCTGGGCGCGGCCTCGCCGCCCCGCCGGGCCGGCGGGTACTCCAATCCGGCGCCGGCCACTTTGGAACTAATCGCCGCGGCCAAGGCCCCGGCCGCCGCCGACAGTCCTATTTATCAGAACGCCGGGGAGCTTACCACACCCACGGGCGCCGCCCTGATCACCATTCTGGCCGAGTTCCACCGGCCGGCATTCAACGTGGAAAGGGTTGGCGTCGGCTTGGGCTCGCGTGACCCGGCCGAATTCCCCAACGCCCTCCGAGTGTGGCTGGGGGAGGCGTCGCTTCCGGAAGCCGCTGACATCTTTCAGGAAGGCCGGGTGGCGCTGCTGGAGACCAACCTGGACGATGTTTCCGGCGTGGTGTTGGGTTACGCCCAAGAAAAGCTTTTCGAGTTGGGGGCGCTGGACGTTTGGTATACCCCGGTGCAAATGAAGAAGAACCGACCAGGGACCGTGCTATCGGTCTTGGTCCCCAAACACCTGGAACTGGCCGCCGTCGAGTTGGTCCTTCGGGAAACTCCAACCCTAGGTATTCGGACCCGCACCGTCGACCGGTACGTGGCGGAACGGCACAACACCATCATCGAAACCGGACTGGGACCGGTGAACATAAAAGTTAAGACGCTGGACGGACGAGCGGTCAGCGCCGCCCCCGAACCTGACGACTGCCGGCGAATCGCCAACGAGACCGGAATTCCCTTTCAGGAAGTTTACCAGCGGGTCACGGAAGCGGCTCGTCGCCACCTGGAGTAACAACATTCAACCGGACCATTTGCGCCAATTGCTGGAAGAACTCAGCGACAACGGAATCAGCGTCGATGAGGCGCTGGACCGGTTGCGCGATCTCCCATACCAGGACCTGGGGTTTGCCAAAGTCGACCACCACCGCCCGTTGCGCACCGGATCGCCGGAGGTGGTGCTGGGAAAAGGCAAGACCCCGGAACAGGTGGCCGGAATCGTGGCGGCGCTCAAGGACCGGGGACATCCCGTACTGGTGACCAAGACCAACCGCGAAGCCTTCGCCGCCGTTCTCAAGCGAGCACCGGAAGCCGAGTTCAACGAATTGGCCGGAGCCATCACCTTGTCGGCGCCCCGCACTTCCGGAAGCGTTCCTAACCGGACCGGGGTGCTGGTGATGACCGCGGGTACAGCCGACCTACCGGTCGCCGAGGAAGCCGCCCTGACCGCTGGCTTGATGGGACAAGAGGTCCAAGGAATTAACGACGTCGGCGTCGCTGGCCTGCACCGGCTGCTCGACCAGTTGCCGGTCATACAACGAGCTCCGGTGATAGTAGTAGTGGCCGGCATGGACGCGGCGCTGCCCTCGGTGGTGGCTGGGTTGGTGGCTGTGCCGGTGATCGCCGTGCCCACCAGCACCGGCTACGGCGCCAGCTTCGAGGGCTTGGCCGCCCTGCTCAGTATGCTCAATAGCTGTGCTCCCGGCGTGGCGGTGGTGAACATCGACAACGGTTTCGGCGCCGGTTACTTGGCGGCTCAAATAGCTTCCCGCGCACCGGCTCCGGGACTGCCGCCGAGTTGAACGAACGCTACGGCCGCTACGGCTGCCTGATCGTCCTGGCGCTGCTGACAATGTTGCTGTTGGTTATCTTCATCACCTGCCGCCTGTCGCCTCCGCTCTAACCCTCCACGGCGTTCTCCAAGTGGTTGATGCCAAGCAGCTTCCCGCTCCGGTCCAAGTGGACGCAGACGAGGTCGATGCGCCAAGGCGTGTTGTCTCTGGCGGAAAGCGGCAGTTGGGTCTGCAGGTAGTGTTCGGCGGTTGCGGTCATCCTTCGGGCTTTGGCCGGGGTGATCGACTCTTCGGGTGAACCGAAGGCGTGGCCCCTGCGTGTCCGCACCTCGACGAAGACCAACTCTTGGCCTCTCTTGGCTACGATGTCCACCTCACCCCACCGGCACCGGTAATTGGCCTCGACCAACTGGTAGCCCTCGGCCTCCAGCCGCAGCCTGGCTTGGCGCTCGCCCCAGAGGCCCAGCCGGCCCCTAGGCGAGCTCATTCGGCGCTCACCCTAGCCTTCCCGCCGACGGAGACGGGTTATCCGGGTTTCATCCGAAAGGTGGGGAGCGTCAAGAAATCGCATCCCCGCTTGGGCCACCGGGCCGAAGGAGCGGCGATGGATGACACAGGGGCCCAGCTCGCGGAGGCGTTCCAAGTGGCGCGGGGTGGGGTAGCCCTTGTGCTGATCGAACCCGTAACCCGGATATTCCGACGCGTAGTCGACCATGAGGGCATCCCTCGTCACCTTGGCCACGTTGGAGGCCGCGGCGATGGAATAGCTGACGGCGTCGCCTTTTACCACCGCGTCATAGCCGTAGGGGCACTCCCGTACCGGGATATAGTCCAACAGCAGATGGGCCGGGGTGACCGGAAGAGCGGCCACGGCCAACAGCATGGCCCGCAAACAGGCGGCGCCGATACCCAGGCGTTCGATGTCCCTGGGGCCCACCTGTCCCACCGCCCAAGCCAAGGCCTGTTCCTTGACCGCAGCGGCGGCCGATTCCCGTTGCCGCCGGCTGAGCTTCTTGGAGTCATCCAACAACTCCAACCATTCCTCGTTCCCTGTTAGGTCCGGCGAGAACACCACCGCCGCCGCCACCACCGGACCGGCCAGCGGACCGCGGCCTGCCTCATCGACGCCGGCGACCAAACCTATCCCACGCTGGCGCAGTCCCACTTCAAGTGTGAAGTCAGGCCCCTTTCCTCGTCTTCCCTTCAATCGTCCCACCACCCAGCAACACGTCACCCTGGTAGAATACCGCCGCCTGCCCCGGGGTAATCGACCTCTGGGGCTCCTGGAACCGCACCGTGGCGCAGTCTCCATCCGGGTCAAGCACCGCGGCCGCCTCGAAGGCCTTGTACCGGGTCTTGACCGCGATCCGGGCCGGTTCGACCGGTGGCTCGCCGCTGGTGTAATTCACCTTGGAGACCCACATTTCATGGCAGTAGAGTTCCTCTTCAGGGCCCACCACCACCCGGTTGGTCTCGGGTTCCAAGCGCACCACGTACCGGGGCTCGCCTCCGGAAATACCCAAACCGCGACGCTGCCCGACGGTGTAGAACTCGATGCCTTCGTGGAGTCCCAGAAGGGTCCCGTCCGAGTCGACGATCTCCCCCGGTGTAGTGGAAGTCCGCTCCCGGAGGAAAGCCTTGTAATCGCCCAAGGGAACGAAGCAGATGTCCTGGCTGTCCGGCTTATCTGCCGTGATCAGCCCGGCGTCCAAGGCCAACTCGCGTATTTCCCCCTTGGTGTAGCCGCCGACCGGCATCAGGGTGCGGGCCAGTTGGGCTTGGTCCATGCCGAATAGCACGTAGGACTGGTCTTTGGCGGGGTCTACCGCCTTCCGCAGCGCAAACTCCGAGCCAGTCCGGTCGATGCGGGCGTAATGGCCGGTGGCGACGTAGCTGGCTTGGAGTGCGTCGGCCCGACCCATCAACTGGCTGAACTTGATCTTGTCATTGCAAGCAATACAGGGGTGGGGCGTGCGGCCCTGTTGGTACTCGGAGATGAAGTAGTCCATCACCTGAGACTGGAACTGCCTCTCCAAGTTCACCACGTAGTGGCGAATCCCCAACTTCCGGCATACCGAACGGGCGTCTTCCACGTCGTCGAGGGTGCAGCAGCCCTGATGGTCCGGCGGTAACTCCGACTCGTCGAGGCTGTATAGCTTCATCGTCACGCCCACTACGTCGTAGCCCTGCCGTTGCAACAAAAGGGCAGCGACGGAGGAGTCGACTCCTCCGCTCATGGCAACAACAACCCTGGCGCTAGCGGACATGGTACTCATTCCTCCTATTCAGCCTAGCATAACGGGTTTCGCCGGTACAGCGGGCGCAGCGACTAGTGCGGCCCCCGGCCCGTCCGCCTTGGGTCCCGCCCGGTTGAATTTCTGATACAGTAATAAATACGGAAACGGACCTATAAAAGTATGACCAGCCATCAGGGAACCCCCAACCAAGGGCAATTTTACTGCGGCAACTGCGGCGCTCCGGTGCGGCCGGGCGACACCGCCTGCGCGGTTTGCGGCAGTCCGGTGGTCTCGGGACCCACCCCCACGACAACCGCTACAGGACCGTCGGCAGAGGAATCCGGGAGGAGTCAAGTTCCCTTCGATTATGTTCCCTACTGCCGGACCGGGGGCGAGTCGGTCCGCTGGGAGGAATCCCACACCTGCCGCAACTGCGGCCTCTCTCCCCTTTGCTCCCTGCATTTCGAGGCAGGCCGCGGTCTGTGCGGTGGTTGCTCCGCATCCCGTTCCAGTGCCACCGCCGACGGTCTGTGCACGGCGTGCGGTACCCGGGTCGGTTTCGGCCAACAGATTTGCCCCAATTGCGGCCGACGCCAACCAGCGGCCGCACAGGACCGAGCCGGCGTCGAATACATGGGGTTCTGGGTCCGCCTGGGCGCCCGGCTGGTAGACAGTATCGTCCTGATGCTGCTGGCGATGTTCTTGGCACGCTTGGGCACAGCCGGGTTGGCGATTCTGCTCCTGGTAGTCTGGACTTACTTCGTTTCCTTCACCGTTTGGAGGGGCCAGACCCTGGGCAAGATAGCGTTCGGCATCGAGGTTATCAACTCGCGGGGCACAACGCCCACCCTGTTCCAGGCAATACTACGTGAGGTTCCCGGGAAAATCGTATCCGAAATCTGCCTGTTCCTGGGTTATGCCTGGGTAGGGTGGGACCCGCAAAAACGAGCCTGGCACGACCACATCGGGGGCACCTACGTCGTTCGCAAACGGCGGCCGCCGCACTGACCCACCGGCTATCTGCTAAACTGACGCGGAACCCGCCGGGGATACGTTCTCCAGCGTAACCGGAGGCACCCGATGGCAACAACATTCGGTACGTCAATGCCCACCCGCGGCGCCCTCGCCAGCCCCGACAACCTACGCTCGCTGGCCCAGCGGGCCGAGGACCTGGGATTCGACCACATTTGGGTCAGCGACCATATCATCCTCCCCCACAAGGTTGACTCTTTCTACCCCTACGCCTCGGACGGCGTGGCCACCTTCCGGCCCGAAGATACCTACTTCGAGCCCTTGGCGGCCCTCAACTTCCTCGCTGGCTGCACGCAACGGGTCCGCTTGGGCACCCACGTCCTGATTTTGCCTTACCGAAACCCGGTGCTCACCGCCAAGATAATCTCCACGCTGGATGTATTGTCCGGCGGCAGGGTGATCTTGGGCGCCGGGGTGGGCTGGATGGAGGAGGAGTTTCAGGCCCTGGGACTCGACAGCTACAAGCAGCGCGGCGCCGTTACCGACGAATACATCGAACTTTATAAGGAGCTCTGGACCAAGGAACACCCTTCCTTCCAGGGCCAGCACTATCAGATCAGCGGCAGCGGCTTCGAGCCTAAGCCAATCCAACAACCGCACCCGCCCATCTGGATCGGCGGACACACCGGGCCGGCCCTCAGACGCGCCGCCAAGTACGGCGACGGCTGGATGCCCATCGGGCTGAGGCCTCCGGCCATCCTGGAACCTGAGGAGTTGTCGGCCATGATCGCCCGCCTGCGCCGCCTCACCGTCCAAGCCGGCCGCACCGAGAACGCGGTGGACCTAACCTTCAGCACTGACGTGCAGTTCGACGACTCGGCGGGCGCTTCCCGTCCGTTGATGCATGGACGGCCGGAGCAAATCGCCGCCGACCTGCGTCAATACCAGGACTTGGGAGTCGCTAATTTCATCCTGGGGTTCCCGGCGGGCGACAGCGTGGCCTCGCTACAAGAAAACATGGAGCGTTTCTCCCGAGAAGTCATGACCCTGATTCCCCAAGATTGACCTCTGCGCCGTTCGCGTTCTCTGTGGCGAATATACAAGTGAGGAATTAGGACCATGACAACAAGAAGCGTTTTGAGGTCGCGGCTCCAAGCCGGCGAGCCAATCGTAGCCCCCGGCGCTTACGATCCTATATCGGCCCGGCTGGTACAGTCGTTGGGCTTCGAAACCATCTATACCGGCGGTTACATTTCCGGTGCCCATCTGGCCGTAACCGAGCCGTTGATGACCATGACGGAGCAGATATCAGTGGCGGAACGGGTGGTCAAATCGACTCCTTTGCCGGTGATTCGCGACGCCGACGCCGGCTACGGCGAACCGGTACACGCCATGCACACCGTCCGATCCTTCGAGGCGGCCGGTGTGGCCGGGATCCACATCGAGGACCAGTTCTTTCCCAAGCGTGCCTCCTACCATGCCGGGTTGGAGCACGTGATTCCCATGGAGGACTTCCTGCAGAAGCTCAGCTACGCGCTGCGGGCCCGCACCGATCCTGACTTCATCATCATCGGCCGTACCGACGCCTTCACCGCGGTTGAGGGCGACATGGACGAGGCCATCCGGCGGGGCAACGCCCTTAAGGATTTGGGGGTGGACATGGTCATGCCCCGGGGCGTAAGGCAACGGGAGGACTTGGCCACCTTCCGGCGCGGCGTGCCTGACGTGCCGCTAATCGTCATCGCCGGCGCAGACGACATTACGGTCCAGGAATACCACGACCTTGGCTACCAAGCGATAATCTACGCCACTTCTTCGATCATCGCCGCGGTGGACGGCATCCGGCGAGTCTATCAGAGCCTGAAGGACACTGGGCACATCGGCATCAACGCCCCGCAGGTCCAAGCCATGCGGGCCGAGGTAGAGGCCTTGATCAGCCTACCCGAATACCAACAGGTAGAAGCCGAAACCACTGAACGGGAATTCCAAGAACGCCCGAGGCATTAGGGCAACCAAGCACACAAGCGAGGCTGGCCACTACTCAGTGATGGGATGGCGGGGTCGTAACGGCATTAGCGCCGACGGCGGAACAGGAGCCAGACGGGAGTGGAGAAGCCAGGCAGCAGGTCGCCGCCGTCAAGGGTTTCATCTTCCTCCAGGGACACCGGGGTTGCTCCGGGCCGGAAAACGGTGATGGTAGTGCGCTCCGGGTCGGCTACCCACACCTCCCTGGAGCCATAGCTGAGCCACATCGCCGCCTTGGCGGCCATTTCCGGGTTGGAATTGCCTGGTGACTTTACTTCCACCGCTAGGTCAGGGGCCAGATCGGGATAACCCTGCGTTCCCTCCGGGACGCGGCCGGGTGCATTCCAGACCACGTCGGGCGCACGTACTGTATCGGGGTCGCGCTCCAACCGGTAACCCGGTTCGCCGGCGCCGGTGGCGCCAAAGTCGTTAACGTCGGAGTAGGTCGACAAGGCAGTGTCGATTCTGCTCACGACCAGCCCATGCGTGTATCCAGGTGGCATCTTTTCGACCAGCACTCCTCGGATTAGCTCATACCGATTGCCATCCTTGGGCATCAACAGAAGTTCGTCGCCGGTTATCAATTTTTGTTTGGTAGTCATCTGGTGTTGCACCAGTCCGATATGTAAATGCGCTTACCGGCCTAATTTTAACATGCCGGTATGGTGCTAAATGTCCTGGCTTGGGGTTCTCCGAGCGCCCACCGCTAATCAGCCGCTAGGGTCGCGGCCTCGGTGACGCCGTACTTGCGCTCCAGCTCGTAGACTTGATCGAGGCCCAGAAGGCCGGCTACGTCCCAGCGGGTGGCGAGGCGTTTGGGGTCTACGGCGCCGGTGACTCTTTAGTCCCCCGAAACCTGCTCTACCTTCAGCAACCGCTCGGCCATCCGGTCCTCCGCGGTCTCCAAGTCGTATTGGGACTGCAGGCCCATCCAGAACTGGGGCGAGTTGCCAAAGAAACGGGAGAACAATAGGGCCGTTTCGGCGGTGATGGCCCGCTGTCCGTGGACAATGGCGTGGATGCGGCGAGGGTCCACACCAACGGCCTTAGCCAAACGATATTGGGTGACGGCCATCGGCTGGAGGAATTCTTCATTGAGTATTTCCCCCGGATGGACCGGCGGCAACCTTTCGTGCTTGAGTGATGAGTTGGCCATGGGGCGCCTCTGACGTAGATTTTGGATAGGATCAAATTAGTGGTAGTCGGTTATCTCGACATCGTAGGCGTGGCCTTGTTCCCATGTGAAGCAGATACGCCACTGTCCGTTAACGCGTATGCTATGTTGCCCGGAACGGTCCCCTGACGGCGCCTCCAAACGGTTTCCGGGCGGCGTTCTAAGGTCGTTTAGATTGGCAGCGTTATTGAGTACCACGAGCTTTATCTGCGCTCTGCGATGTATGTCTTCAGGGAATCTTGGTACTCGTAGCCGCCCAGCAACCGCCTGAGTATCCCTGTCTCGGAAACCCTTGATCACTCGCACGTAATAGCGGTTGGTACTATTAGTGTCAATCACTAATAGTAAACGATAGCCGGGACCCCAGTCCAAAGAATTAAACTTTAGTGGACTCCGGATTGTGGGTCCGGTCCGCTACCGGATTGTTGAAGTAGCTGGCCGGTGAGATGGAACAACCGGGGGCCAAGGCCTAGAGTCGCGCTCTCCTAGTCCGCGACCGGTGTCGCGGCCTCCGTGACGCCGTACTTGCGCTCCAGTTCGTAGACTTGGTCGAGGCCCAGAAGGCCGGCTACGTCCCAGCGGGTGGCGAGGCGTTTGGGGTCTACGGCGCCGGTCGATTTCAGTTCCTCGAATGACTCTTTGACCTGCTGGTAGATGAGCCATATGGTGCTGCCGCAGATCATCACCTTGTAGCCAAGCGCGTCCATGTCCCTGGTGTTCATCAGGTCGCCGTTGTACATCCGGGGCAGGCCGGCCATATCTCGGGCGTAGTTGTGGATGTCGGCCTCGCTCTTGATGCCATCGACGAACACCAGGTCGGCGCCTGCCTCAACGTAGGCGTTGCAACGCCGGATGGTGTCTTCCCAGCCCGTGACCGCGTAGGCGTCGCAACGGGCGATAATCACGAAATCCGGGTCGGTGCGGGCGTCCAGCGCGGCCCGTATCTTCTGCACCGCCTCCTCTTGGGGAATCACCTGCTTGCCCTCGAAGAAACCGCACTTCTTGGGGAAGAGTTGGTCTTCCAGGTGGATGCCGGCCACCCCGGCGGCCTCATATTCCCGGACGGTCCGCCGGACGTTCAGCGAGTTGCCGTAGCCAGTGTCGGCGTCGCAGATCACCGGAATGTCGATGGCGTCGGCAATGTACCTGGCGTTTCCCACCATTTCGGTCATGGTGAGCAGCCCAACGTCCGGGAAACCCCGCTCGGCGGCAGTTCCGGCGCCGGTCATGTAGACAGCCTGGAATCCCACCGACTCGGCGATTTTGGCGTGAAGGGCGTTGAGAACAAACGGAGCCACAACCATGCTCCCGGAGCCGAGCGCTTGACGCAGTTTGGTGGTAGTTTTCATGTAACTCTCCTTAGCGATTGAGTCTGTGGTTGATTAGGTCTCGGGATCGTCCGCCGATCTCTTCGTTTTGGGACGCGGCGAAGCGCCTTTCTACCTGCGCCTACAATCTACCGGCGCCTACAATGGGAAACTGTACAGTTGATTCCAGCTTACGTCAGCAGCCCAACGCCCATTGCTCCAATCGTCGCCTGCGGCTTCGGAAGCATAGCGCAAGACCAGCAATCGCCAAGCCCGGGCCGCTGTTGGTATGGCCAGGTCGGCGGCCACCTCCCGGGCATACTCCTCGGCATCGGCCAAGATCGGGTCCGGCAGCCCACCGTACTCCAACAACGCCACCCGGGGGCGGAACGGCCCGTCGCTTCCGGCCATGCGCACCCCAGGCAACCGCGCAACCGCAGCCATAATCTCCCGTTGTAGTGCCGGGACCGGGCCTTCGCCGACAAAGTTCAAGGTTATGGAACCAGTGTCGTTGCGCCGGGAAATACCCTTCCAATCGAAGGACGGGAGGGGACCACGGGTCCGCCGTTCAGCGGCCGCCCGGCCGATTTCCTCGGCTAGGGCTGGCAGGACCTCGTCGGGGCAATGGAAATACGATACGAGGCTCATGCGCAACATGTGCATTTCTGCGGCCCAGCAACCGTACTGGCCGCAAACCAACTGCCGTGTGCGGTAGGCCCGAGCGGTGAATCTCGGGTCTAACGCCAACTCAATACCGTACCTGACCGACACCGGGTCCTCCTTGCAATTGCTCTCTTTTGACGGCGGATCAATGGTTGCGGTCAACCGACCAGAGCGGCGAATTCCGCCAGACCGTCGGTTTCGATGTCCGGGACGCCCACTGCGTAGGGAACGCCTTCACGGTTGACGTAAGCGACGCGCATACCGACTGCCTGTGCGCCGCGAAGGTCCCAGGGATGGGCGGCCACATGCATAACTTGATCCGCCTCCAGTCCCAGCCGTTCGGTCCCGTGGCGGTACACCCGCGGGTCGGGCTTGTAGCACCCAGCTTGTTCCGCCGAGATGAAGCAGTGCACCGGAAGATCAAGGCCGCTGACCAGCCGTTCCAAGGCGTCATGATCGCCGTTCGAGAGGATAGCCAAGGTGTACCGCTCCCGCAGCCGTTCCAAGCCGGCCATCACGTCCGGGTACAGTGCAGGTGTGGCGCGGGACAGCATTTCCACCACGCTGTCCGGGGTATGCTCGACGCCAGACCGGGCCAGCAGTTGGCCCAGGGTCGTGCGGCGAATCTGCTCAAAGGAGGTGCGTTCACCCCCGATTGCCGTGTCGACCATACTTTCCATGAGGCATTCCCGCTCCCAGAGGGACCCAAAGTGAGCGGCGTCGCCGTTAAACTCCTTTTCCTTCAGAAAGGAAGCAAAACCGGCGGAGAAGGTGGCGGGCAAGTCCAAAAGGGTGCCGTACATGTCGAAAGTCAGGGCCTTAACCGAGCCCATTCTTGTCGATGACATGTGATAGCTCCTCTAATATTCCTTGGATCAGATTCCCAAGACTTCCCGGGCCTGCGGCTCATCTGTATCGTACACCAGCAGGTCGTGGGGCATATTGAACGTGGAACCCCACAGCCCGGCGCCTCCGCCCAATGGCTTGACCATGCAGGGGATACCGCATTGCCACAACCGTTGTTCCGCCATGCGGGCTGTCGGCTCGTTGGGGAACACGACTAAACTAACCTGCTTGCCACGGTCTGCCACCATTCACCTCCTTATGCAATGCCGGTGGTTAGTGTAGGGATCGGCGTCCCGGAGGGCAGCGACACTGTCGCCGCTCCCTCGGCGGTACGTTGGCCCCTTTGGTTCTCGCACCATAATTCCAGGTCGGCGACCGGCCCGCCGCCAGCGGTGTAGACGCGGGACACCCGGCCCCGGCACCAAGTGACGTCACCGTAGAAGTTGGGCATTGTGAGGTCCACGCTCAGGGCCTCGAGAAACCCCTGGTCGCCCATCCAGTTGGTGACCAAGTTGCCCACCCAAGAGATACGGTCCAGTCCCACGTCGTGGGCAAAAGGGAAGCCGAAGGCTTGCGCGGCCTCATCCCGTACTAATGACGCTTCCCAACTTTCCCAGGAACCCGTCTCCGGGTCCCAGTAGGCGCAACCGGGATGGCGACGCCGGTGGCGAATGAACCGTTTAAACCCCAGGCTGGGCCGTGTCGCCGATATGAATTGGATGACTTCTTCTGAGGTCAGAGGGCCGCGCACCACCGGGGTCAACTCCTGCCCCACGGCAAGTTCTTCCCAGCAGCGGGGATCGGCGCCGCGTATCTCCTCTCCGTCGTAGTCGTTCTCGATGGCCAGCATCTGCTCGCTTGAGAAAGGTGTTTTGGCGATTCCCTGGTATTTCCCTGCCTCCACTGCTTCTTGCCGGCCAGTGCGAAGCACTCGGGACACGGCTCGCGCCACGAGGCGCCCTTCTTGGTCCTTGAACTCGGTCTCGCCGGTTTGAAGCACCATCGGACCGCAGAACCGGCCTTGTTTTTCTTCGACCGCGGTGAGCGTAGACCGGGCCGTCAGGTCGTCGCCGAGCCGGACCCAGCGACGGAAATCCCAATCTACGCCACCGTAAAGCACATGCCATTCGGGAAATTTGACAGCCAAGCAGGTGTCGTCCACCGAGAATAGCCAGCAGGGCGGCGCAACATGGGCTCCCACCGGGGTTCTCGGACCGTACTCCGAATCGAGCCACAGGGGATTGCAGTCGCCGATACTACGGGCCCAACGGCTGATAGCGGGCCGGGTAGCCGTGCGGTTATGTCCGGTCCTCCGCAGCGGCACGCCGATCAAAGATCGGGCTTCATCGAGGTCCTGGGGAGTGAGTTCGCGGGAAGCGCCAGAGGCGGCCATGTGACGCTCAGCAGTCCGGAGCGGCGGGAGGCGGCGGAATGATCGGCTGACCGGCGGCTTGGTGTACCGAGGGCAATGACACGACCGCGCTTCCCGGCATGGTGATTTCTTGACGTTGGTTGACTGCCCAGAGGTCGGCCTCTACCAAGTGGAAGCCGTTTTCCACCCATTTCCGAGTCACCCGCCCCCGGATGCGAGTAACGTCGCCCACAATGTTCGGCCGGCGGAGCGAGGCGGAGAGCCGCACCAGGAAGGCGTTATCGCCCATCCAATCTGTGACGTAACGGCTGAACCAAGAGGCCCGGTGGGGACCCATATCATAAACGCCGGGCATCCCAACCTCGTGGGCCATGAAACTCTCCCAATGGCCGCGATGCGGGTGGTCCTGGAGTCCGGTCTCCGGGTCCACGTAGGTGTCGGCGGGGTGACGCCGCCGGTTGAGAAGCTGGTAGACGTGGCCGCCGGGGTGGGCCACGCCCTCCCCGCTGATGGCCGCGGAGTCGGTATAACAGCCGGTAAGGGAGATTTCAACAACCCGCAGGGGTCCATAGACGACCGGGGGCAGGTCTTCGTCATCGGCGACTTCTTCCCAATACCTGGGACGGGCGCCTCGGACAGTCTCGGCTAGCATTTCGTCTTCGAAAGACTCCAGTTCTTCCGGACTCCAGGGGCGACCTTCCACCTGGTAGCTCATCCCGCCCGGAGCCTGCCGCCGCGGGGTACGTATGTGGTACACCTTGGAGCGGGCCACTTCGAAGCCGTCCTGGCGAGTGCAGTGCAAACGGCCCAGTTGTACAATCATCCGGGGTACGGTCTTCCCGCGTTTTTCGATGGCGTCTTCCAGGTAACCACGTTGGCTGATCACATCGCCCGGGCGGAACACGTCGAAGAACTCCCAATCGATGCCGCCGTAGATCCATTGAATGCCCCGCAGTCCGGGGGCGATGATCGCTTGTCCCACCATGCAGGGCGGGGCTGTGAGTCCGCCCCAGCGGGTCCGTGACGCGTAGCTTTCGTCCAAGTGCAACGGGTTTTCGCTGCCGGTCCAGTTACAGTAATCGCGGATGTTGTCGGCGGTTACTTCGATGGTGGCGCGGGCGCCCCGGTAGTCTACGCCCCGAAGCCGCCTAGCGTCGGCGACGCTGCCATCGTCGAGGCCCGGCGCCTGTGTGGACACCTGATAAGCCTGGTCTTTGAAACGGACCAAGTCTTGCCGTCCGGTCACTATACCCGCAACCTACCCATATCCAGCACGGGGAGCGTCGATAGCGGCGCTCACGCCCCGGTTGCCGCGATCCAGTTTGAAGCCAATAACTCGGAGTCCAATTATAGCAGAGCGGCGGCCAAGCCAAAGACGAAACACTGGTGGCGGTAGGCCTGGGAAGTGCTATAATTAACGAACGCACCCCCGTCGGGTCCGTCGAATAGGCCGAGGTGGTGGAACTGGTAGACACGCGGTCTTGAGGGGGCCGTGGGCGATTGCCTGTGTGGGTTCAAATCCCACCCTCGGCACCAACCGGTTGGTGTAGAATATTGTCCATCGTGGCGACACGGCGGGGCGACGTAGCCAAGTGGTTAAGGCGGAGGTCTGCAAAACCTCTATCGGCGGTTCGAATCCGCCCGTCGCCTCCAACTTCGATTCGATAGAGCACCGCAGGACGGGTCGGCGATTGACCGGCCCGTTTTCGCGTTTCTTCCCAGGTCTGTATCGGCGGCGTCTGGCTGCCCTTCTTTTTGCTATTGAAATCGGTTCCTGGAAGCGGCGTCTCCGTTAGGAGCCGAATCTGCCGCCCGCCGGGTAGAAACCAACCCCTCTGTCACCTGGGTTACTAGGGAAGCTCTGAATAAGTCCCTTCCCCGTCGAGGGGGAAGGTTAGGATGGGGGTGACCTCGCTTATTGGATAGCTGAAGCCCTTAAGCTCCCAACCAAGATTTCGGTTTCCGTTGCAATTCCGAGCGCTTTTTCAGAGGTTTCCTAGGACGCGGAGAGTGGGGCGAGTCTGGAGCAGGTGGCGCCGGGAGGCTCGTCGGGCCGTTGCGGTTGAATAGCATGGCGAAGTATTTCTTCACGTCATGGATGGAGAGATCTAACCCGGGGTTGTCTTCCTCCTTCCCGTCCACCGTCCGCTCGCCCTCGGTCATTCCTATAACTCGGTCGAGTGGCAGCAGGCGGCATCCACGCCGCTGTAGTCCGAGCCGGGCCTGTTCCGCCGCCTCAGGGCTGTCCTCATCATTCCCGGCGAGCCTGTCGCTCGCCTCAACGGCCGAGGTTCTTGGGAGCGTTTCCGGCAGCTTCCCGCTTGCCGACAGTGAAGGGAAATTGCCGCGAAAGTGTACGGTGGGTACGTACTGACCCTGGTCTCGATCACCGGGTGAGCGTTACGGGAAACTGCGGAGTTCGTCTCTTCGGTCGTCGCCGTTGGCGGGGCTATTCTGGTACCAGGTCTTCTTCATGGAGGGCGTGCCAATAAACAGTCCCGTCTTGCACCGAGGGTTCGATCCGCCGGTCGTTTTTGATGCTGGCGATGGCGGCGCGTGAGGGGTAGCCGGTGAAATCCGTCAGGAACCCGGCGTTTCGCAGGGCTCGTGTGGTCTCGCGTTCGTCGGCTGTGAACGATGCTTCCACTGCGACGTAGATGGTCTCGGTCCCGTCGGACGCTTCGATGACGAGGTCGGCTCGGCGGAAGCTCCTCAGTTCGTTCGTCGGAACGGTCCCGGCGGCCTGCTGTGCCATCGAGGACAGTTCTTCCTTGGGCACAGTCCTGACGTATTGCAGTCCCATGTCGGTGGCGATTTCGCGGGCTTCGGGGATGGCGAGGTCCCGGGCGTGGTAGCCTTTGATCACGGCAAGGTCGGCAGCCATGGTCTTCATGGTGTCGGCCATTGTCTCCTGCGTCCTGATCAATGTCTCCTGCGACCGCGCCATCGTCTCCTGCGACCGCGCCATCGTCTCCTGCGTCCTGATCAATGTCTCCTGCGCCCGCGCCATTGTCTCCTGCGCCCGCGCCATTGTCTCCTGCGTCGTCGCCATTATCCTTTGTGATTCTTCGACCTTTCCCAGACGGGCGGTGAAGTCCATATTGAATTGTTCCTGCTTAGTTACGAACGCGTCGAACTTGACGGGCAGCTGCAAAAGCTCGTCGCCCAGAATTTGGGCGCGGACGGCCCCTCTCCACTCGGGGTTTTCGGAAAGGGCCCGGAGGAAGTCCTCCTGGGAGTTCATGGTGGTCATTGGGATGGCTCCTCTTATCTGCATTCTAATTGTAAGCTGTTTCCAAAGGCGCCGCAATTTCGGGCCGGGAGTGTCCGCGGGCGCGCCTGATTTTGTTGCGCAGTTCCATAGTTGCAACGGTCCTGAAGTGGATCGTCGGTCAAAACGCGATTGCCCAGGCCATATTTCTTCCCATTTGACACATCGCTTAAAATGCTGCCAGATAGATACTTTCCTGTATACCTTGCCGATAGGTTTCCGCATAACCGTAGAAAGGGAGATTGAACCGTGGCAGAATCATCACAGTTGGGCCCGGATGTTGAGACTTTGCGTATAGCCATGGACCGCTTGGGTGTCGGACAACTGGACGAGGCCTGGTTGGACAGGTTTGCTTTGGAGCTCCAAGGCTTGGTGGAAATGGGCCGAAAGCTGGACGAGCTGGACCTGAGCGCCGACGAACCGGCCAATATCTTCATCAACCAGGGAGGTCACAGCTGATGGCTGCCCAAGATTTGACCAGGCTTTCCATAGCAGAGGTTTCCGAGTTAATCGAGTCGTCGCAAATTTCGCCGGTGGATCTGGTCGAATCGACGGTGGCCCGAATCGACGAATTGGACGGCGCCATCAATTCCTACATCACCGTGATGGGCGAACAAGCTCGGCAGTCCGCTCTGGAGGCGGAGCGGCGTATCAGGGCCGGTGAGTACTTGGGGCCGCTACATGGCATACCTCTCGGTCTCAAAGACATCATCAACACCAAGGATGTGCTGACCACAAACGGCTCGAAAGTTGACGCGAATGTTATCCCTGACCAAGATGCAACGGTTACGCAACGGCTAACCGCGGCAGGTGCGGTAATTGTGGGCAAGCACGGTTGCTACGAGTACGCCTGTTCGCCTCCCAATCCCCTATACGGCCCGTCCCGCAACCCCTGGAACACCACGCGGGATACCGGGGGTTCCAGCTCCGGGACCGGGGCCGCCATCGCCGCCTACATGTGTTACGGCGGAATCGGAACCGACACCGGTGGCTCCATCCGCAACCCGTCGGGCGTTTGCGGAATAGTGGGGCTCAAGCAAACTTACGGCCGGGCCAGCCGGAAAGGGGTATTTCCGCTCTGCTGGTCGCTGGACCACGCCGGGCCAATGGCCAGGACCGTCGAAGATTGCGCCATTATTCTGCAGGCAATCGCCGGCCACGATCCCGGCGACCCTACTACCGTAGACCTGCCGGTCCCCGACTATCGTCGTGCGCTTACCGGCGACGTGCGGGGGCTGCGGGCGGGAATCCCGCGAAATTACTTTTTCGACGGCGTCCAACCGGAGGTCGAGCAGTCGGTAAGGCAGGCGATTACGGCCCTGGAAGGAGCGGGGATGATCTTGGAGGAAGTAACTATTCCCCTCGGTGACTACATCATGCCAGCCTGGTGGACCGTCTTTTCCTCCGAGTCCGCCGCGGTTCACGCTCCGTTGATTCAGACAAAAGCGGCCGATTACGCCCAAGGGGTCTTGAACACGGTGGGGCCCGGCTCGTTCCTTAGCAGCAGCGTCGTCTTCAAGGGGCAGCAGGCCCGCAGGGCCATTACAAGGGGCATGAACGAGGTGCTGCAAACGGTGGACGTGATTCTCACGCCAGCGGTGCCGATGGTGGCTTGGGAACTGGGCGGAATGCATGAACTGGGTAGCACGGTAGTAGAGGCGATAACCAACCTGGCCTTCACCACCGCCGCTTTCAACGTTACCGGACATCCGGCTATTTCGGTACCTTGCGGGCTAAACTCCGAAGGTCTGCCCATCGGCCTTCAGATTGCTGGAAGAGCCTTCGATGAGGAGATGGTGCTCCGGGTCGCCCATGCGTACGAATCGCTGGGCCCGCAACTCGCGGCTCCGGTGTAAGACACGACACCGGGGAGAAACTTTAGCTCGGGGGCGGACGGTGCGGAACCCTCAATGATTAAACCACCCCGCTCCGTCCCCCTCTGCGCCCTTTGCGTTGAACCCCACCAAGGCGATGGGTCAGTCTATCCGGCCTTGGCGTCCAGGATTACAGAAACCAATTCCCTTATGTCAGGGAGGAAGATGTCCAGGTCTTCCTGCTCCATCCAGTCGTTGTAGAAGTTGGCGTGGCAGGATTGGGCGTTGCCGAAAGCAAGCCGTACGGACGGGTTGTTCAGCCGGTCTGCCAGGTCCAAGACAGCTTGGCGGCGGTGTTGGGACTTGCCGTCTGGGAGACCGCGGCTGGCGCAGTAGGCCTTGAGGGCCTGGCTGGTGGCCCCCCAGAGTTTTTCGGAACCCTGTACCAAGTCTCCAGCGGCTATCTCTCGTTCGGCGTCGTCCAGCAGTTTGAGGGCCAAGCCACTGTGCTTTTCGGCCGGTGAATTGTCAGTCGGCATAGCGGTACACCATTCTTCGGTCTGTTGATGTTACCACGCCGCGTGACATTCTCGCCCGACGTCTACACCCGGTACCAGAACGTACGATATGGAAATCCCGGACGTTGACCGGCGCCGTGGGTCAAGGTCTCGTTAATTCTCGGAAGTTCCCCACGGGCCTGCGCCGTGATAACGATCAAGGTCGTGGCGCGGGAGTCCGCCCCCTCTGGTATAATTGGGGAGTCCATATCACCCTTTCCCGGTGCCGGGCGCCGGGCAAAACACGCCTGCTCCCGAACTAGATGCGCCAGCGGTAAACAGGCGGGGGTTGCCTGCAAGCCGGGGCTCGCGGTGACCGCATCGGATAATTTGCTTGGTCGGGATGGCAGACGCGGCGGATTAAAATCCGCTATACAAGGCACAGGGAAGTCGATAGAGGCTCACTGAGCATCATTCCCATATCTGTATTTCCTGCTTTTGCTTGCCGGAGGCCCATGGGACCGCATGGGAACGGAATGGCGGGAATGGGAAAAGATTGGCAAGCCGGAGGCCCTGAGAAACCCCTGCACGGCGCCTCCGCTGCGGAGTTCGTCTCGGCCGCAAGCCGGCGTCGCGGAAGGCGCTGGGGCTTCTCTTCAGACCTGCCCGCAGACTGTTGCTTGCACCACTCGCCCCAACCCTTGCAGGAGAGAGTTCGGGCTAATTCCAGCCCCATGTTCCGGGCGACGCCGGGGGCGCTTTGGACGTTTCCCAACAGGCGTATTGACCCTGCTCGGCGGAGATGACCGTTCGGCGCGTTGGAAGCGCATATCCGTTCGGGTGTTGAACTGGACCGGTTGGCCAGCGAGGCCCTCCATGCGTCCGAAGAAGGCGTTGGACCGCACGGGCGGACGGCGCCCCGCCACCTGCGGGTAGTCCGCCAGGGCGGCTGCCCTTGCACCCTAGTTGTTGATGAAGCTCTCGGGGACGTCTACCGCTGTCCACTCCTCCGTGTCCGACGCCCGGTGCTGCGCCTCGTAGCGGGACGCTCCCTCCACCTCGCTCCATGCCAGCGTGAACACGCCATCGGCCAGGGATACGCTCAGGTCATCCGCTGCGAGGGCGGCGCCTCGGCCACGTCGCCGACCGCGATGTTCACAGTGGCTGTGTCCGTCCCGTCTTTGGCGTCATCGGCCTCCACGGTGAGGGTGTAGGAAGTGGTGGTCTCGTAGTCCAGCGCACCGACCACGGTGATGTCCCCCGTGCTGTAGTCGATGCTGAACTGGCCTGCTTCGTTGCCGGAGCTTATCGAGTAGGATACCGTGTTGCCCTCGTCAAGGTCCGACGCTGTGACCGTGCCCACGTTGTCGCCAACGGCGGCGTCCTCGTCCACGGTGAACTCATAGGAGTCCGGGTCGAAGACCGGGTCCTGGTTGCAGGCCTCGGTGGCATGCGTCTCCTCGCTTGAGGGAGTGCCCCACTCGACGGAGTGCATGACCCCGTCGCCGAAGGCACGCACCCGGAACCGGTAGGCGGTACCGCAGGGGAGGCCGTCCCCGGGAGCATGCGTGGTGGATACGCTCTCCGTCTCAGGGAGCGCCGTCCAGTCTGTGGCGTCCCCGATCCTGTGCTGGGCCTCGTACTTGGTGACCCCGCTTACCTCGTCCCATGAGATGGTGAATGTGCCGTCCGCCACGGACAGGCTCAGTCCGGACGGGGCGGGCGGCGCCGTGAGCATGTCACAGTAGGAGATGCTGAGGGTCGCTAGGTCGTTTGTGGCCACGTCCCTCAGGGCCACTGGAACGCAACCGCTAAGGGAGTTGCCCGACAGTCTCAGAGTGGTGAGGTCCGGCAACCTGCCCGGAGAGGCGGGTATTTGGCCGGTCAGGGAGTTGCTGCTCAGGTTCAGTGTTGTCAGGCTTTTGAGCGCCCCAATCTCCGCAGGGATGCTCCCGGTGAGACTGCTGGAAGGCAGGTTCAGTACGGTTACCCGCTGCGGCGTACCGCTCACTGTAACGCCCGACCAGTTGGCGATCGCCGTGTCCTTGCTCCAGTTCAGCGAGGCGCTGCCAGCCAACGTGTCCTTCAAGTCGAGCAGTGCGCTGCAATCCCGGATCAGGGAGAGGCTCGTGGTGGTTCCCACCGATGTTGCGTCTCGGCAGACCTGAACTGGAAGGGGCTTGGCCGGAGTGAACTTGGTGGTGTCGTCGTCTCCCGGGGTGATGTCTCCGTAGGCACCGATGTCCTGGTAGTACTGGGTCAGCCCGGATACGTTCTCAATCCGATCATCGGCAAAGTCGTCGCTGGCCGCGGCACTGGTCACGCGGGATTTCAGGTTGGCCAGGGTCTGCGAGTACTCCTCGTGGTTCTCGTTTACGCCATACCGGACGGCTATGAGTTCGGCTTGGTCGTTCACCTGCAGGTCCCACTGGCCCACGGCCTGCCACGACTCAACGGCGATTGCGTGGTGGGCGCCCATAGGGGACAAGAAGACGATGGCACTACGCGAGTCCAGTGTGTCTGCCAATGCTGTCTCGGCGTCCTGCACCGTCTGGTCCAGTACCGACTGGTAGTCGGCCCGGGTCATGAGTTCCTGCTCTCCGTAAGTGCCGCTCTCGTGGGCGGTCTTGTACAGGTCGTAGGAGAGCGTCGCCTCTCCAGTTCTGTTGTCATAGGCGATTATGACCCGGTTGGCGCCTGCGCCCAGCAAGTACTCGCTTACGTCGTAGTCGACGTAGCAGGTCAGGAATTGGTATTCGTCCGTCATTCCGCCCTCGGCGAGAGGTTCAAAGCTGGCCTGGAATACGACGCGGAATTGCGTGGCGGTAGTGTCTATGTAGCTGTTGAACCTGCTCTCTACCTCCGCTGGAGAGGGCAGGTCATCATCATCCTCGAGATTGAGCCAGTACCTGATTGCTTGCTCCCTTTGGGCGAGAGTCCGTGCTACGCCGCGCCAGTCGCAGCGCACCGTGCCCGAGTCTGCGACCCCTTTAATGGCGATGTGAGTGGGAGAAGCGCCGCCCCCGGCGAACCCTCTTTCCATGAGATCTTCGACGGTCGGGACCGGCCGTTCATAGTCAAAGCCCGCCCCTGTCGGCGTCTCGTGGAATAGCTGCATGGAGCTCACGTTACGCTGCTCGCATCCGCTGGCCTCGGGACAGGGATGAGCGGGAATGTCCACCCACTGCCACGAGAAACCTGATTGGGGGCTCCATGGCTTGCCACGACCCGGGACGGCGTCCCCGGTCTCGGGGTCCCACCCGAGCACCAGCCTTTTGTCGGTGCCGTCGGGACGCATGCTGATGAGGTGTGACAACTGCGACTCGCGACTGTGCGAGACTTCAAGTTCTATTACAGCCGCCAGGCGTGAACGGTCCGGCGACCACGTCGGCGTTGAGAACCTCACCGGCTTCGCGCTTCCGGGGCTTGAGAGCCTGTAGTGCCTAACTTCTGCTTTCTCGATGTTGAAATAGGCAATAGAGTACCCTCCAAAGAGGATCTCCGAGCCGTCGGGGGACCATGCCGGTTCGTGGGGGTATCCTTGTATGAAGTACTCCCCGGGAGCGCCTACGAAGGCCTCGGTCATGCCGGTGCCGTCCCTCTTCACTACGTTCACCAGCGTCCGGAAGTTGCCGGGGGTATCCCTGCCCTTGAAAACGACGAACGCCAGGCTGGTGCTGTCCGGTGACCATGCAGGGGGCGAAATCGCCGTATCCGTTATCTTCGTGAGTTCCGTACCATCGCTCTTCACCGTATAGAGCGTGTAGGGCGAGATGTCAGGCTCGGTCTTCTGGTGACCCAGGAAAGCAATGTAGCGTCCGTCCGGCGACCACACAGGTAGTGTCATATAGGGCGTAGTAAGGCCGGGTGCTATGTCGGTGACATTGGAGCCGTCCGGCGAAATCGTGAGGATGCTCTCTGGTCCGGATGCCGGGGCGAAACCGGTGTAGACGATTTTAGAGCCGTCCGGAGACCACACGGGTGCTAGGTCGTGTGCCCGGTTGTTGGTTACCTGAACTACACCGGAGCCATCCAGGTTGGATATGAACAGCTTGTAGCCGATACTGGTGGCCTTCCGATCTCCCCGGACTTCTCGTGAGTACACCACCCGGTCGCCTGACGGAGACAGGCTGGGGGAGTGCGCCCCTCTGGACCCGCCTTCTTTCTCGTAGATTACGGCCAGCGTGGAGCCGTCGGCCGAAACCCTGTAGAGGTTGCCCTTTGCGGCAACGACGATTTCCGAGCTGGCAGGCGTCCACCGAGTGGGTTCGCTCTCCAAGTACGTGTACGCGAATTCCACCTCGATGCCATGGCAGTTCATTGCCGCCAGGGAGAAGAATATTACCAACAGCAACAGGATGCGTTTCTTTACAGTTTCAGCAATCATTTCGCGCTTCTGTTCACAGTTTGATACAGGGCGTTTAGGGCCATTAGGTCGAAGGGATGGGGCGAGCAATCAGGTTCCCAACTCACTTGCCTGTCCATTCCGACTATGCCTTGGTCCCAGAAGTGGGGTATTTGGTCGTCGTAGTTTAGAACCGATTCGGGAAGAGTTGGGTGAGACATTTCGAAGTGCCCTCTCGCGTCGTCTGTGTCCAGGACGTCTAGGTTCAATCCCGACAGGCCGATAAGGTGCCCCGCTTCGTGCACCATCAGTGCATAGGCGAAATAGGAGCTGTCTGGGTTGGCTCCCCGTTCCCTTGGTTGGCAAATATTGAATATGACGTCGTCGACACTCCACAGCAGATCGGCGCCGGGAATGTTGGGTTCGCTAAGGCGCGTTGTGGCTACCTGCTGTTGAATGAGGACGTCAACGCTGCCGGGCGACTGGCCGAATATCGCCGTGCGTCCCAGATTTAGCATCGGCCCTTTGCCGGGATGCAGGTAGTCGGGTGAGATCACGCAGGCGGGCGCAGAGCCCTGGATGCACTGGAATAGGGGGTTTATGGCTATCTCCATCCAGTCATGCAGGAAGGTGTCCCAACTCTCGTGATCGATCATATACACCTCGTTAGTGCGGTTGTACATGGACCTGAGCGAGGACATAGGGCTGTTATCGAACCCACATGAGCCCGAAGTTGGGTGCATGGTAATCAGGTCGGCGGACGCCTTCTCCCACTGCTGGAAAGCATGGGTAATGAGCGCGACCCAATCACTCGGCCGTGTCACCGGCTGAAAGGTGTCGTCACAGATTTTGTAGTGGACTTGCCTGTCCGACCAGTGGCCAAACATGGGGAATGACCCTGTCCGGATACTAACGGGCTGCTGCCGGGACGGCTACGCGTATACGTCCCGGGCAGCGTAGACGCGGCCGACGTCTTTGGCCCCCGCCCGTTTTGGTAGCTCGTACCGCAGTTGGATTGCGTAGATGCGGTTCTGGATCAGCCCTTCTACCGTATAGCTGGTCTGGTTGCTCACCTTGTCGTCTTCGGTGGTGAAGGTCTCCTCATAGTCGTGGGCATTCCAGTTGGCCACGGTGTCATTGCCGCCAAGCCGCCGGTACTTGAAATGGTACTTCCCGTTGGCGTAACCAATATCCCCCAGAACCGTTTCAATTGCTTTCCACGTCAACTCAACCTGTCCCCGGTTGACTCCGAAATGCGACGACTTGCTGTCGGCATTGGTAATCGGCGTGTCTATGATTATGAGGTTCTCGCTGAAGGCGCTGTCGCTTAACCCGCTGCCGAGGATCCCCTCGGCCTTCACCCTAGCCAGGTAGACATAGGGAGGATCGCCCAACCCCTTTGGGGAGATCCCTTGGCCAATGCCGTTCACGACGTCGTCTAAAGCTATCTCCTCGTGCCCACCACCTCATAGTACTCAGTCAACCGTGAGATCGGAAGGGTAAAGGCGGTGAAGTTTGGTTCGTGCGTCCCGGGTGTTGAACCGCCAGTTGATGGTGGCTCTGGCGGTGTTGCGCTCCGTGACCAAGGCATCGACTTCCCTTCTGAGGGCCTCTTCGCCGGAGAGCCGCTGCTTCAGGCAGGAGCGGGACAGGACGCTGAACTCGATCTCCGCCATGTTCAACCAACTCCCGTGCTTGGGCGTGTAATGAAACTCCAGCCGCCTGGCAATCCTCCGGGCTTCCTCAGCCGGGAAAGTCTCGTACAGCGATGCCCGGCGATGGGTGTTCAGATTGTCCAAGACGACCCTCACCGCCTCGGCTTCCGGGTAGGCTTCATCCACCAGCCAACGCATCCGGCGGGCGAAGTCTTGCATCGTACGCCGCTCCGTGACCGCCACCTCTCGCCAGCCCGCCAAGGGCTCACAGGCCAAGAACAGGTTGCGGACACCCTCCCGCCGGTATTCGTAGTCCTGCCGCAGCGGAAGTCCCGGCCGGGGCGGGAGCGGCGGCCGGGTCTCGGCCAGCAACTGGGTGGATGTCTCGTCAAAGCAGACCACCGGACGTTGGGGATCATAGGGTTCGGCGTACAGGTCCAGGACATCCTCCATGTTAGCCACAAATTCCGCGCTTACCTTGGGAATGCACCACTCCTTCTTCCGCCACGGCTTGAGGGCGTTTTTTTGAGACGCTGGCGCACCCCCTCGTGAGACATGGAGGACGCCAGCCCCAACTCGACCACCTTCCCGGCCAACAGACGCAGGGTCCAGTGGTCATGCCCTTCCGGGGCTGGGCTGCAGGCTAAGGCAATCAGGTGGGCCTCGCCCCGGTCGTCCAACTTCCGGGGCCGGTTGACCTGGGGACGGTCCTGCAAAACCTTCTCCAACCCTTCTTCGGCAAAGCGCTGCTTGACCCGGTATACCGTGCTCAGGGCCACATCCAAAGCTTCGGCCACTTGGGGTGCCGCCCAACCATCGTCGCTCTTCAGGAGAATCCGCGCTCTAGCGGTCACTCGGGCTGAGTTTTTGCCAACCCGGATCAGTCGATGGAGCTCCTCCCGCTGTTCCTGTGCCAGTCCCACCGCGTATTTGTCCCTGACCATCACTGCCACCCCCGCCTTCAACACTTCCCACCAGGCAGGATAGCTCAATTGGCTCCTTTCTTGAACAAATCCCAAAACCACGTTGACTGAGTACTAGGCCGAGAGCGCTACGGCGACGCCCTCTATTTTCCCTGGCCCTGATGTAGTCAGCTCACCGATCGCTTTGACGATATTCGGGTGTTCCAGTCCCGATACGAGGAAGGTCCACCGCCACGCCCGCTGGGTATTCGTCGTGATCTCCTCTTTCTCGGCAGCCGTGAACGTCCGTCCTGTCACCTTCTCAAGAGCTTCTATGTTCAGCCCAATCTGCTGTGCCAGGAGCCCGTCGATCGCCCCACCAAGCTCTATAACCTCATCGATTGCTGTCTCCCGCTCTTCAAGGGTCAAGTGCTCGGCTACTTCGCCGATTAGCAACGTGTCCAGCTTGGCGTGCTGCGCCTCTTCCATCCAATGAAACCTCAAGAGATCCCGGAACAGCCCATCGAGGTCCGAGTGGTCGCGCACATGCTCTATGTAGTGGAGCTGGGTGAACCATTCGATAATAGCGGTCAAGATCATGACGGTCAGCTTCGACTTGCTCCGAACTATTTTCGCCACCTCTTCCCGACCAGGGATTAAGCCGCACTCACTGCCGAAACCCTGGCCGAAGAGATCAACCGATTTCCGAAACAGCTCCTGATGCTTGAGCTCTTCCTCAGCGAACCGCAACAACGAGCGGACCCTGACTTCATCCCCATAGACATCCTTCATAGCCTCTTCTGTGACGGTGGGGATGATAAATTCCTCCACGAACGCGAAGATGTGGCAGTAGCCGTTGCCCATAATCTGATTCAACTGAAGCTTCTCGTTGTCGTTCAAACATCCGATCTCGTCTACACCGGTCAACCTATTGGGCAAAAAGCGTTTCGAGAAGTCGAAATTCTTGTCGGCCAAGACATCGTCTTCCACCCACGAGACCCTCTTGGAGTTGTCCAGACAATCTTGGTATGTGTAGTTGTGTGAAAGCATGGGTTTCGCCTCCTTCTATTGTGGACTTTCGCTGGGATTCTCCGTAATTACCTGCCTGGATCCAACACCAACCCATCGTTATCGGCGAGAGCCATAGTACTATTACTCACGAATGCGGGCAAACATACTATCAAGCTCGCAAATCCATTCGGGGAGCGGTCTGAACTAGTGATCGATGGGGACACTCCGTCGCCCGAGGTCACAAAATCGCGGAAGTGGATTCCACTCCGTAGGGTAACTTGGGCCGCCACCGCTTCCTGGGCTTGGATGAAACGGTAAAAGGCTAGGAGCGGCTACAACGGCTTATCGAAGGACAGCGTTTTAGGTAATGACCGGATCGTTCTCACGCCGCCATTGACATCAACTACCGGGCCCGGGTGCGCAAGTGGAGCACCATCCAGGCAGCCGGACGGACCTAGACCGTGCCCTCCCGCCTCATCGGGAAGGAGGTGCAACTCCCCCTGTACGCCGACTACCCGGAGCCGACTACCCGGAGCCGATTACCCGGAGCCGATTACCCGGAGCCGATTACCCGGAGCCGATTACCCGGAGCCGATTACCCGGAGCCGATTACCCGGAGCCGATTACCCGGAGCCGATTACCTGGAAGTGTACTACAAGGGGCAGCTGATGGAACGCATGGAGCGAGTGCGGGGCGAGCGGGAGGCCCGCGTCGATTACCGCCACATCATAGGCTCCTTGGTGCGCGAGCCCGGGGCCTTCGCCCGCTACCGCTTCCGGGAGCAGATGTTTCCCGCCCGGACCTTCCGCCTGGCCTACGACGCCTTGCGGAAGTGGCGTGGGGAACGGGCCGACGTGGAGTACGTTCGAATCTCCTGGACCTGGCGGCGACAACCATGGAGTCCACGGTGGACTAAGGTGGGCCCGGAAAATCGGACAAGTAGCTAAGTGAGAGTTCCGCTCCTAAACTAAAAGCAGCTGTCGCTGTCGGGAAGGAGTGGGAAATGTCGAAAGGACGAAGGAAGCACAGTCCGGCCTTCAAGGCGAAGGTGGCACTGGAGGCGGTGAAGGGCGGTGAGACGGTGGCCCATCTGGCCGCCAGGTACGAAGTGCACCCCGGCCAGATTCAGGCTTGGAAGAAGGCTCTTCTGGAGGGCGCCCTAAGCGTCTTCAGCAACGGTAAGGAACAGAAGGCCAAGAACAACGCCGCCCTGGTCGCCCGGCTGTAACGGGAGATCGGTCAGTTGAAGATGGAGCGGGATTTCTTGGCGGAGAGGTCCGGTCCATGAGTCCGGGCCGGCGGCGGGGGATGGTGGACCGGGAACACCCGAAGTTGCCGGTAGTGCGGCAGTGCGCCCCGCTGGAGCTCAGCCCCATTCAGGTTGGACTGGTAAAGTCCCACTACCAGGGATGTTGGCACCACGCTATACGGCGGCTCCTCCCGGGCCCGGGCGTACGGGTCGTCATGGCCCCTAAAGATTCCTGGCCCTTGCCGCCGCAGATTGGTTTCGCTAGACTTGGATAACATGATTAGTGTGACACTTCCAGAGGTCAGAAGGAGCGAACGAGCCGCTCTTGCCCGCCGAGGCAGTACCCCCTAGCGGGCACTATTGGCCGACCGAGCCATGTGTTGCGGATAGAGGAAGGGCTGAGTATAGCGCGCGGCAGCAAGAGGCAGCGTTCGAAGGTAAGAAAGGACTCCTGTAGGGTGCAGGTCTATCTGGGCCGGCACCCGGACACAAGCAACAAGCGCTTCCACTCCGAGGCGGTGAGGGGTCCCAAGACAGATGCCGAGCGGCAGTTAACGGTGTTGCTCAGGGAGCTGGATACTGAGGACTTGGCCCGGCCAACCCAGCTGACGGTCCGGGAGTACATTGATCAATGATACCGGGACTACGCTCAGACCCGCCTCCGACGGCGGACCTCCGAGGGCTATCGAGGCAACCTGGACCGGTACATCCTCCCGAAACCGGGAGATATTGCCTTGGCGAAGCTGGCGCCCCGTCACGTCCAGGAGATGGAGTCGGCGATCCGGCGTGATGGTGGAAAAAGGGACAGGGGCTATCTCCGCGGACTGTGTTGCAGGTTCACAGAATCCTGTCCCGTGCGCTGAAGAACTCGGTCAAGCTAGGAATGGTTGCAAGGAACGTGGCGGAGACCGTTGAGCCCCCCAGGGTGAGTCGGCGTGAGACCCCGACCCTGACCTGGGAAGAGGTGCACCCGGTGCTGGAGCAGGCCACCGGTCCCCCGATCTGGACGATGTTTCTGCCGGCTATCCAGCCCGGGTTTAGGCCGGCAGAACTCGTGGGACGGCAATGGCGGGACATCGATCTCTCGGCTGGGACTCCGGTGCAGCGGGCTTGGGTCAAGCTGCCGTCGGGAGGGAAGGAACTGACGGCAGCCAAGTCGGGAGGAGGCCGGGTTTTGGTCCTGCCGCCGCAATCAGTGGAAGCTTTGGCCGCCCACCGCGACCGGCCACCGGAGGCTGTCGGGGGTCGCGATTTCGTGTTTTGCCATTCCGATGGGACTCCATTGGAGCCGGATAGGGCGACCAAGGAGTTCAAGAAAATGGCGAAGAAGGCGAGATTCGGGGACCTGAGGCTCCACGATCTGCGCCATACCCACGCTTCCCTGATGCTGGGGGAAGGAGTGCATCTGAAGGTCACCTCAGTGAGGCTGGGGCACAGCAGCATCAGCAAAAACCGGGAATCTGTATTCCCACGTTCAGTCGAAAGTGCAGAAAGAAGCCGCGGAGCACTTTGGAGATGCATGGAGCGGCGGGGAACGGCGGAATGACAAAAGAATGGCAATATCGGGATGATTCAACCGGGCAACTCCAAATATTACGGATATTAGCTTAAAAAGGTCTTTGGCCGGGATGGCGGAATGGCAGACGCGGCGGACTTAAAATCCGCTACCTCCCAAGGTGTGTGGGTTCGAGTCCCTCTCCCGGCACCAATTTAGCCTTTGACCGGCCACCCGACTCCGAGGAGAACAAAGCCATGACTAATATCGGCTCCAACCCAAAGCTGAACCCGCTCACCGAGAAGGAACGCTGGGTGATCGAACAGAAGGGCACCGAGTACCCGTTCACCGGCGAGTACGACGATTTCTACGAAGCCGGTGTTTACCTCTGCCGCCGTTGCGACGCCGAGTTATACCGGTCCGACGACAAGTTTGACGCCCATTGCGGCTGGCCGGCCTTCGACCAAGAAGTCCACGGCGCCGTCAACCGCCTGCCGGATCCCGACGGCCGCCGCACCGAGATTGAGTGCGCCAAGTGCGGCGGTCACTTGGGCCACGTCTTCGTGGGCGAACGCTTGACGCCGGCCAACACCCGCCACTGCGTCAACTCCCTTTCCATGAAGTTCGTACCGGCCAAGTCGGAATAGCGGTCCGAATGGGCCCACCCCACGCCCTTGTCTGAGGAGGCGCTTTGATGCAAGAACGAGACTTTGTGGGCTATGGCCCCCAGCCGCCGGCGATCGAATGGCCCAACGGGGCCCGAATCGCCGTTTCCGTCGTCATCAACTACGAGGAAGGCTCCGAGTACTCGGTCCTCGACGGCGACCCGGCAGGCGAGACCTCGGGTGAGTCGCCGTCACCGGTGCCGGTAGGCGACCGCGACCTAGCCAACGAATCGTTCTACGAATACGGCAGCCGGGTCGGGGTATGGCGCCTGATGGACCTGCTGGACCGCCACAACATCAAGTGTACGTTTTACGCCTGCGCCTTAGCGTTGGAGCGGAACCCGGCGGTCGGTGTGGAGATCGTGCGCCGGGGACACGAGGTCATGGGCCACGGCAACCGCTGGGAGGAATACTACAAGATGGACCGCGACACCGAACGCGAGGCGATTCGGCAGGCGGTGGCATCTATGGCCAAGACCACCGGCCAGCGACCCTTGGGTTGGTATACCCGCTACGGCCCCAGCGTGAACACCAGGGAGTTGGTGGTGGAGGAAGGAGGGTTCGAGTACGACTGCAACGCTTATAACGACGACCTGCCCTATTACGCCAAGGTGGGCAATAAGCCGTGGCTGGTTGTCCCCTACTCCCTCGAGGTAAACGACTACAAGTTCTGGCGAGGCGACCTGATCACCCCGGGCCACTTCTTCGAGGCGGCCAAAGCGTCCTTCGACGTGCTGTACGAAGAGGGGGCAACCCACCCCAAGATGATGTCGGTGGGCCTCCACTGCCGGATAATCGGCAAGCCTTCCCGTTCCCAGGGTTTAGACCGCTTCCTGGAATACGCTTCCGGAAAAGAAGGGGTGTGGTTCGCCCGGCGACTCGAAATAGCCCGTTGGTGGAAAGAGCGCTATCCGGCTTAAGCGGCTTAAGAGGGTGTCTAATAAGTCTTCGTTCCGGCAGTAACCTCACCTTCCCCTTCCCAGATTTTATTGCCGGACACTTTTTTCTGGTCACCAAAGTCCCTTCCCGTGCCCACGTGGAGGTAGCTTCCGAGTCCCTTCCCCCCGCGCACGAGGGGAAGGTTAGGATGGGGGCCTCAGGGTAGGCTATCCCGGATTCCACCATGAACCGGCCCCGCCCTCCTCCGTGCGCGGGGGAAGGGACTTATTAGACACCCTCTAAGTAAGTGGAACGCCAGCCCTGCCGCCGACGGAGGCCGCGTGCTACTCCAAATTGCGTAGCAGGCTGCCGTAGCCGTCAATGGGTTCGGTCCATCCCAAGCGGCGCAAGGCCAGCCAGATCGTGGCTTGATTGACGGTGATGACCGTCTTGCCCAGTTTCTGCTCCAAGGTTTCGGTGGCGTCCAACGCCCTCCAAGCGGTGCCCGGCAGGAAGATTGTATCTGCGTCCTCCCGCGCCACCGTGGGTACGAAGTCGATGATCACCTGAGGGTCTTCGGCCTCGATATCCAACGGGTTCATCGAGTCTTGCATCCAAGGCTCCCCGTCGGCGCTAACCACGCTAAACCCGGCTTCCTCCAACAACGGCTTGAGCCGGTTTCGGAGGTGGAAGTTCCGGTAGGGTCCGGCGATGCTGACCTTCCGGCTGCCCATGTGCCGCATCGCCGCAATACAGGAGGTGACGGCGGTGATGGAATCGACGCCGCTGGCATCCTCCATGATCTGCGACATCTGCTGATCGTAAGCCAGGTAGCCTTTGTGCCAGGTGCCGGAAGTGCAGGCGTAGACCAGCAGGTCGGGCTCGATATTGGCCAGAGACCGGGAGCCGCGGGCCACGTCGTCGTTCATCTTGTTGACGTCGAACCCGAAAAGGGCCCAATCGACCTCGTTGGCTTCCTCGCTGTCCATCTTCAGGCGGTGGCCGTCGTCGTCCCGAGGCTCCGGCTGATTGCCCCACTGCCCGTTCCACATACGCTCGAAGTGGACGGTGATCTCCTTGGGGATTACCCGGTAGAAGTCCGGCTCCACCACCGGATTCGTCGCTGGCACCAACGCTCCGATACGTTTTGTTTTCGACATGGCGTTCTAGCACCTCCAAAAGGCTCCCGGCGCCGGTCAAGCGCGGTCTGGGGCAATTGTACCGCATACCGGGCACTGGGGCGGGAAAATCAGAAGACCTCTGGGCTCTCTGCGGTGGACCGTCCCCACTTGACGCCGGGGCGCAGCTTAATCAGACTTGGCGCGGTTTGGCGAGTGAAGTCTTTCAGGCAGAAGTCTTACAGATCGTATTGGTGATCGCCGCCGGCGTGGTGGGGTTCACCATCTCCGGCGTGGCGGGATTCGGAGGCGGTCTGGTGACCCTGCCGGTCTTGGTGTGGGCGTTCGGCCCCCAAGAGGCCATCCCGGTCATCACAATCGCCCAGTTGCTGGGCACGTCGTCCCGGGTCTGGCTCAACCGGGACGCAATCGACCGCGGCGTCGCTATTTGGTTCACGGGCACGGCCATCCCGGCGGCCCTCTTGGGCAGCCTGCTGTTTGTGGAGACCGACGCCTCGGTGTTGACCCGGGCGCTGGGCGCCGCGATGATCTTGATGGTAGTCTTCGACCGGCTGCCTTGGGTTGGCGGCATCAAGATGGGCCGTTGGGGATTCGGGCCTGTCGGCGCGGTCGCGGGATTCCTCGCTTCTTACGTGGGTATTCCAGGGCCTTTTATCGCTACTTTCTACTTGGCCTATGGCCTTACGCCGACGGCTTACTTGGGCACGGTTTCGTTGGGGCTGGCACTGATCCAGGTCACGAAGCTGGCGGTCTACGGGTCCAACGGTCTCTTGGACGGCAAGGTGATCGCTTTGGGTCTGGCGTTGGGAGCCGTCGCCCTCGGCGGTTCCTTGGTTGGCCGCTGGATAGTGGGGCGCATACCGGAACGGCTATTCGCGTCCCTGATCAACCTGATGGTCCTCGGCTTCGGGGTGCTCTTCGTGGTCCGGGGTTGACCGCCGGGCCACTAGTATCGAGTCCCCCGGAAATAACCGCGATCGTCTACCCGGCCTTCAGGGTTGTCGCTCCATCCGTGACTTGACCCGAGAGAGACGGGGCCCCACGTACATTCCGGGAAAGGCGGAGGCCATCAGCCCTCCCAACAGCTTCGTGACGACCTGTCCCATCAGGTACGCCACGTAAAACGGGCCAAGATAGATACCCGGCACCATGGACTCCAACTCGGTAATCATGGTGACTCGGGTGGCCGGGCCGTCGGGCTCCAAGTTGAACGAGACCCTTTCGGCGCTATGGAGCAGTCCGTTGTAACGGTTCTTGGTCTCGAACGTCAACTCCCGGTTGGACCGCAGCGTGGTCAACGTCACCGTCTTGACCATCGAAACCGGACGGACCGAGGGACCTCCCTGGACCAGCGGGCCCTGAAAATACTCGTTCCTCTCCCGTTGGCGCACGCTCCCCACCTCCGCCGGGCCGGCCGGGGTGAGCGTCACGATGAAGCCCTCCTCCGGGTCCCACTCTCCGTGGCGGGCCATGTCCGACAGGTAATCGAAGACCTTTTCGGGCGGCGAGTTGATAACCACCTCATTCCGGCTGATTTGGAAGGTGTGTCCCATGACAAGGCCGTCCCTGGCTGCTATCCCTGGTTCATGTCCTCCGCATCGACCACCCGGAAACCGACGGCCAACTTCACTTGGTACCAGGAGGCCCGGTCCTCGTCAATGGTCCCCCGGATCTCCTTCACTTCGAACCAGTCGAGGTGGCGAAGAGTCTGCCCGGCCCTGGCGATGGCGTTGTCGATGGCCTGCTGGATACTGGCGCCGGAAGAGCCTACCAACTCGACTAATTTATATGTGTGGTCCGATGTCGACATTCCATTTCCTCCTGTCGTTTCCCACTCTGATCGTTCCCTAGTCTGGCGGCCCCAATCATATTCTTTGGGCCACGGGGCCGCAAGCCGCAAGCCAGGTGACCGCCGGCTCTTGCGCTGCCGCAGCCCGGCCAGGATAATCTAGCCGTATACTCCGCTGGCACGACACTTCGCCGATTCAAGGACCCGGGGAGGACGCCCTGTTCACCAACTTTCACCACGTGAGTTACCTCGTTCCCGACTTGGACGCGGCAATCGAGTCGTATGTTGGCTTGTTGGGGGCCAAGGAGACGGGCCGAGGCCAAGTGGCCAACCTTGGGTTGGTGGGGTTCCTGCAAGCGGGGGAGGTGGAAGTCGAATTCATCCAGCCCGACGACCCGGCGTCGCTGCCCGCCGACGGCAGCTACGCCATCCACCACGTCGCCTACGCAGTGGACGGCTTGGACCGGGTGGTCGCCGAGCTAAAGACCGGCGGGTACCGCTTCCTCACCCCGGAGCCGTTTACCAACTTCATGGGCTACCGGCTCATCTATCTCGACCCCGCTCACACCGGCGGAAGCCGGGTCCACCTAACCGACGCGACCAGCCTTAGGCGAACGGGCGTCTAAGGGCTGCGCCCGCCCCGGATTCCTGTGGTAATATTGGCCGTGAAATTTCTCCCCACCAGCCGCCGGAAGGAGTAGGACACGCCATGAAGGCTTTGGAAGGGATAAGGGTGCTGGACCTGACCCGGGCTCTAGCGGGGCCCTTCTGCACCCTTATGCTGGGCGATTACGGGGCCGACGTCATCAAGATTGAAATCCCCAACGCTGGCGACGACACCCGCCACTGGGGGCCTCCGTTCATCCAAGGAGAAAGCGCCTATTTTCTTTCCATCAACCGCAATAAGCGAAGCCTCACGCTAAATTTCAAAGAAGAACAAGCCCGAGAGATTTTCCTCAGGCTGTCTCAGGACGCCGACGCCATCGTGGAGAATTTCACGCCTGGGGTGATGGAGCGGTTCGGACTGGGCTACGAAGCGGTTAAGGCCGTTAACCCCGGGATAATCTACACCTCGATTTCCGGCTTCGGCCAAGATGGGCCCTACCGCAGCCGCCCGGCCTACGACCAGATCATGCAGGGCATCAGCGGCCTGATGAGCCTGACCGGCGAACCGGACGGCGAACCCCAGAAAGTTGGCATCGCGGTTTCCGACATCGGGGCCGGTATGTGGGCCGCCTTCGCGGTGATGGCCGCCATCCGGCACCGGAACGAACAAGGCGAAGGCCAATACATCGATATTTCGATGCTGGACGCCCAGGTAGCTTGGATGACCTACCAGGCGGCCTATTACTTCGCCAATGAAGAGCCCCCGAAGCGATTGGGGGCGGCCCACCCCAACCTGGTGCCGTACCAGGCCTTCATGTGCCAGGACAACAGGTATATCAACGTCGCCGTCGGTTCCGAGCGTATCTGGGAGCGGTTTTGCCAGGGCATGAAACAGGAGGAGCTGAGCGGCAACCCCGACTACGCCGCCAACGGCGACCGGGTGCGTAACCGCGACAAGCTGGTGCCCTACCTGCAACGGATCTTTCTGTCGCGCCCGGCCAGCCACTGGGTGGAAACCCTCCAAGAGTACAGCGTCCCATGCGGCGCCATCAACGACTTGGCCGAAGTGTTCGCCGATCCCCAGATCAAGGCCCGGGAAATGTACCTGGAGATGCCTCACCCCACGCTGGGCAGCATCAAGCAGACCGGCCTCCCCATTAAGTTTTCACTCACACCGGGCGGTCTGGACCGACCCCCTCCGCTTCTGGGAGAGCACAACGGGGAGATACTGGCCGAACTGGGCTATTCAGAGAGTGAAATCGCCCGGTTACAGGTCCAAGAGGTTATCTAGCTCTCCTTGTTGCAACACCTATCGCCTCACGACACAGGAGGCTAGCGGTCATGGACCTGGGACTGAAAGACCGGGTGGCGATTGTGGGCGGCTCTAGTCGCGGCTTGGGTAAAGCCATAGCGTTCGCCTTGGCCCACGAAGGCGCCAACGTGACCATCTGCGCCCGGACGGAGGCTGACCTCCGCCGGACCGAGATGGAGTTGGCCCGGGCCAACTCCCAACAACACGTGCTGGCCATTCCCGCCGACCTGTCGGTGGCGCGGGACATACGCCGGGTGGTGCGGGATACTTTGAACCGTTTCGGCCAGATCGGCATCCTGGTAACCCACGTGGGTTACGGGCCGTCGGGCAGGCCTTCTGAGTTCGATGACGAAACGATCCAGGTCGCTTTTGAACAAAACTTTCTGAGCGCGGTCCGCTTTGCCCGTGAGGTCATTCCCTACATGAAGCAACGACATTGGGGCCGCATCGTCAACCTGTTGCCCCAACTGACGGCGCGGACCGGGGGGCGTACCGCATTGTCCGCCTCCAGTCAACTAGCGTTGGTCGGGTACGCCAAGATACTAGCCAACGAGTTGGCGCCGTTCGAAATCACCGTCAACAATCTCATAGCCGGTACGGTGCGGACCGAGTACTTGGCGGCGACCCTGGAACGCGAGGCCGAGGCCCAAGGCCGCGCCGTCGAAGATTTGGAAAAGGAAACGCTGTCTGGAATTCCCATGGGGCGCTTGGGCGAACCGGAAGAAGTGGCCGACATGGTTGCCTTCCTGGGCTCCGAGAAAGCCGCCTATCTTACCGGCACCAGCGTGATGCTCGACGGTGGCATGTTCCAGACGATAAGCTGAGAGCCGTCGAGATCATCCCAACCTTCCCCCCAGGGAGAAGGGCCTTTTGGAACATCCTGTAAGAGGCGCTCCATGACTAGCAGCGACGCCACCAGTTACCCAAATGTATATCGGGCGGCCCAAGACTTTCTATCGGCCGAGGGCATCCCCGGTTGGCTGGTCTACGACTACCGTTCATCCAACCCCCTCTTCCGGCAGGTAATCTCACCCTCGGGCCACGTAACCCGGCCTTGCTACTTCTACCTGCCGGCCTCCGGTGAGCCGGGCCTGCTGGCACACCACGTCGACGCCGGGAAGTTCGCCGGTTCCGGGGTGAAATTGACCGTGTACCGCCACCGGGAAACCATGCTGCAATCCCTGCGCGGCCTGCTGAAAGGCGCGGACCGGGTGGCCATGGAGTATTCGCCGCAAAACCAACTCCCGCGTGTGTCCCGGGTGGACGCCGGCACGATCGAATTGGTCCGGAGCCTTGGAGTGGAGGTCGTATCGTCGGCGGACCTGATGCAGGCCGCCACCCACCGGTGGACGCCGGAGCAACTTGACGACCACCGCAACACTGCGGAAAAGCTGGGCCGCATCGTCAACGAAGCCTTTGCCTTCGTCGGCCAAAGGTTACTACAAGGAGTGAGCGAACACGAAGCCGCCGAGTTTATACGCCGGCGTTTCTCAGAGGAGAACATCACCTCCCCTGACGGGCCGATAGTGGCGGTAAACGCCAACGCCTCCGACCCCCATTACGAGCCCTCAGAGGACAACACCAGCCTCGTCCGGACCGGCGATTGGCTGCTCATAGACCTTTGGGCCAAGGGAACGGCGCCGGGCAGCGTCTACGCCGACATCACTTGGTGCGCCTACGCCGGGGAAGCGCCGCCGCCGCGCCACCAAGAGATTTTCGACATTGTGACCGGGGCAAGGGACGCCGCAGTGCGCTTCTTGGAAGACTGCCACCGGAACGGTACCCAGGCGCAGGGATGGCAGGCCGACCGGGTGGCCCGGGACTTTATCTCGGGCAAGGGATATGGCGACTATTTCACCCACCGTCTCGGCCACAGCATCGGGTTCGAGGTGCATAGTGAGGCGGTGAACTTGGACGGATTCGAGACCCACGACACCCGCCACGTCATCCCCGGAGTCTGCTTCTCGGTCGAGCCCGGCATCTACCTGCCTCAGTTCGGCGTCCGCTCGGAGATAGACGTCTTCATGTCCCAAGACGGCCCTGTCACCACGTCCCCAGTGCAGCGGGAAGTGGTGTTGCTGGGGTAGGCGGGGCAGTCGGTTATAGCCGGGTGCGGAGCACTTGGATCCCTTCAACAGGAAAGTTCTCGTCGAAGGAGTACACTACGTCGGCGTTTGCTGTCCGGGCCGCAGCCCAAGTCAAAGCGTCGGCCACCGATATTCCCTCTGCCACCGATATTCCCTCTGATGAAAGACACATCAAAAGACCATGTATCAGATATTCTTTATCGATTGCGTATGGGATGATTCTCTCCCTGTCCAGGAAGGCGACTAGAGTTTCAATAACTTCGTTTCTTGGAACACCAAGCGACCTAGTCAAGATATAAGCCGTTTCCTCGACTGACGTCATGGTTATCCACAAATCGCCAGTACCGTCGATGATTGCTGCGGCAGTCTCCGCTTGCTCCGGTGGTTCGCCGGTCAAGTAACGAAGCAATATGCTGGTATCCAGGAACGAAGCCATCGTCAAGGAACTCGGTTTGAAGCGGGGTTGTATTCGACGCCGTCTCTCGCCACCCGTTCTTCAGCTATTGCGGTCCAGGCTTCTTCCCGCACCCCACCCCAACTCATGCCTTGGAACCGTTCGAGGGTTTCGGGGGCGACGTATTTCCTGAGAGCCCCCTTGAGAGAGCGATTGTGCGGCGGGGGACGGAAATATATTTTGACGCAGCCTTCTTCCAATATCTGATAGGCCCGCCAGCCTGACTCGATACCCAGTTGGTCGCGAATCGCTTTCTCGATAACCACTTGGCCTTTTGTTCCTACCTTAGCTGACATTGTATAACTCCGAGACAACGGTGTAACAATTAAGGTACCAATTGCCCGCATGGCTATCAAGGTTCCTCCAGGCCAGAACTGGTCCTTTTAATTCTCCCTCTCCGTTTGGGGGAGGGGTTTTTCCCAACGATGAAAAGGCCCATCAGGCCACAACTGTGACCATCACACAAGTTGCCGTCTGCTGGCGTGAGCTTTAGAATTGGCCCAACATACCAGCGGTCCACAGACTTGATAAGAGGTTACTATGGAATTTTCTCTGGCCTACGAAATGCAGCGGCCGGTACTGGACGACCACGCGGTCATCGAGGAAACCATCGAACAGTGCATCTTGGCCGATGAGATGGGTTTCGACGCCGTATGGTTCGTCGAGCATCACTTTCTCACCACCTTCTCGATGTCGCCCTGCCCTGAGGTGATCTTCGGCGCTCTGAGCCGGTTGACCAAGAACATCCGGCTGGGCTTCGGCGTCGTCATCCTGCCCTACCACCATCCGGTGCGGGTGGCCGAGCGGGTGGCGATGGTAGACCACCTGTCCAACGGGCGCGTTGAGTTCGGCACGGGTCGGTCGGCTCCCTACGAGCAGATGGGCATGGGCATCGACCCACGCGAGACCCGCGAGATGTGGGAAGAGTCCCTCACCATGATCCCCAAGATCTGGGAGTCGGACTACTTCGAGTGGGACGGCAAGTATTGGAAGGTGCCGCCGCGCCAAGTACTCCCCAAGCCCTACCAAAAACCCCATCCGCCCATCTGGGTGGCGGCCTTGCAGCCAACCACTTACCAGTTGGCTGCCCAGAAGGGCATCGGCTCCATGGCGTTGGGAGTCAACGCGCCGTCTGTGTTGGAACCATCCATTACCGAGTACAAGACCGCGATCAAAGAGGCCAACCCGGTGGGCGGGTTCACCAACAGCAAGTGGCTCAGTTCCTGCTTCGGACTCTGCGGCGAGGATAACGAGGCGACCCAAGAGCTATCGGCCAGCTCCCTCAAGACCTTCTTCGGCCCGGGGCGTCCCTACGTCCAAGACCAGAAGGACATTTACGCACGCCTGTTGGAGCAGTGGGGCGGGGTGCCGGACCACTTGGTACAAAACTTCTCCCGGTACGTCAACGTGGAGCAACAAGCGGGCTCCAACGGAGAATCGTCCTTGGACCTTTCCGGCGGCAGCGCCTTGGCCCAGAAGGTATGGGAGGAGTTCGACGCCGGCACCATGGCCGAGCGGGGCATCATCGTCGCTGGCGACCCGGAGGCTTGCATCAAGGCGGCGAGGCTGCACGAGGCGACTGGCGTGGACCAGCTACAGTTCTTGATGGCCACCGAAACCATCCCTCATAAAGAGGTAATGAAGTCCATCGAAATGTTCGGCAAGCACGTTATACCGGCCTTCAAGAACCCGGCCTGAACGAACAAGGAGGGAAGCGAGGCCCCGCTCCCTTAACTCCACGATTTCCCGGCTCCAAAAGAGTCTCACCTGGCAAAAGGCCCCCGCAGTTTGCGGGGGCCTTTTGGTTTCAGGAGCCTCGCGTTGTTAGGAGCACCGCGGCGTCAGGCGGAGGCAATCACAACACAAAGCGATACAGTACAATAGGGGCGCTTTATTCGGATCCAGGCCGGTCATCACTAACCCGGCTATCACTAACTATATAGGGGATTGCAACATGCCTCTGAACATCGGGCGGAGTTCTGGTGTGGCGGTGGTGGAGTTCCACGGCATCATCGGCTCTCAGATCCGGGCGTCCGTCTACGCTCGCCTGCTGGACTCCATCGCCCGGAACAAGCGTTACCGGGCGCTCCTTCTCGATATAGACTCGCCGGGCGGCTCCGCCCACAGCTCGGAAGTCCTGCACCGCTCCCTGCAACGAGTGGCCGAAAACAAACCGGTGGTGGCCTACGTCCGGGGACTAGGGGCCTCTGGAGCCTACTACCTTTGTTGCGCCGCCAGCCAAGTATTCGCCCTCCAGACCGCAATGGTCGGCTCCATCGGCGTCATCTACCTGCGGCCTGCCTTGGAGCAACTGTTAGCTAGAGTCGGCGTCGAGTTCTCCGTATTCAAGGGCGGCAAGTTCAAAGACATGTCAGGTTTCTGGCGCAGCCCGACGCCCGAGGAATCGGACAGGTTCCAGGGTCTGATCGACGAGATTTACGACAACTTCGTTTCCGTGGTGGCCGCCGGAAGGTCGTTGGAGCCGGAGAAGGTCCGAGAGTTGGCTACCGGTGAGATATATACCGGTCTCCGGGGGAAGGAACTTGGGTTGGTGGACCATATCGGGGACTTTAACGACGCCTTGGAGGCCGCTGCCGCGGCAGGCAGGACCCGGCCCCGGGCGCGGTGGTCGCAGCCCCGGCGCACCCTTTCCCAGCGGCTTCTGGGCCGAGCCGCGACGGAGCGCCTCGACGGAGGGTTTGCCAACGGGCTACAGCGGTTGCTCTCGGGCGGAGTGTTCTACCTGGACACTTCCTATCTGGCGGCTGGCGACTACCGCTCCGGGTAGCGCCGCTCTTCCGCCTTGGCTTCCTGCCACAGTCCCTCTTTTTCCGTTAAACGCAGCCCCGCGAAGTCCAGGCCCCTCTCCGCCGCCAACGACTCCATGCGCAGGTAGCGCGTCCGAAACCGGCGGTTTGCCCTCCGCAGCGCATCCTCGGCGTGAAGGCCGGACCAGCGGGAGAGATTGACCAAGGCGAAGATTATGTCGCCCAATTCGTGGACCCGCTCGTCAGTGGTCCCGGCCCGCCGGAACTCTTCCACTTCCTCGACTATTTTGTCCAGTACCCCGGACACGTCGTCCCACTCGAAGCCCACCCGGGCCACCCGGTCTTGCATGAGTTGTGCGTAGGCCAAGGCCGGCATCTCTCCGGGAATTCCGTCCACCGGAGACTTGCCGGCGCCGTCCCCGGCTTTTTCTTGTGCTTTGATACGCTCCCAGTTCCGCTCGACCTCCCGGGCGTCGCCGACCTCCTCGCCGGCAAAGACATGGGGATGGCGTCGGACCAGCTTTTCGTTGATCTTCCGCAACACGTCGGCCATCTCGAAATCGCCGGCCTCGGTCGCTATGTCGGCGTGAAAGGCCACCTGCACCAGCAGGTCTCCCAACTCTTCCGCCAGCTTTGACGGATTGCCTTGATCGATGGCTTCCAGCGCCTCGTAGGCCTCTTCGAGGAGGTTGCGCTTGAGGGACTGGTGGGTCTGCTCCCGGTCCCAGGGGCAACCGCTGGGGGCCCGCAAATGGACTACGATGTCCAGCAGAGTCTGAAAGTCGCCGAGTTCGGAGTCGGAAAAATTACGGTTATTGGCTCGATTAAGCTCAGGCATAACCCGATTATATGGAGCCGCCCGTCGCTCCACAAGGCGGCGGCCGACCGTAAGGTAAACTACACCGGAGTCTCCCCATGCGTCGAATATCTACACACCTTGCACTCCGTCCGAGCTTAGCGCCGCTGACAGCGCGGCTACGCTGGCTCCCGGCCGCGCTGTTCATCATCGCCGTCCCGGTGTTTTTGATCACCGCAAGCGTCGCTTGGGCCTTCAACAGTCCGGGCCTCTACCGGGGCGGGTTCGAAAAGTACGACATCTCCCTGCGCAGCGGCATCACAGAGGAGGGACTAGACCGGTTGGCCAGGGAGTTGCGCGGTTACTTCAACTCCGGGAAGGAGCCGCTGAGCATTCGAGCCCGCGTCTTTGGCGAAGAGCGAGAACTATTCAACGCGAAAGAAGTCGCCCACATGCGCGACGTGAAACGGCTGGTCTGGGGCGTGTACTTGCTGGCCGCCGTCTCGGGCGCTTACCTCTTGGCCAGCATCGCCTTGGGGTTCGCCACACGACGGGTGAGCTACCTGGATACGGTGGCCTGGCGCGCCGCTTGGGGTGGAGGCGTCACTGTAGCCCTGCTGGTCCTGTTCGGCCTGCTGGCGACAGTGGCCTTCGACGCCATATTTCTGCTCTTCCACCGGATAAGCTTCGCCAACGACTTCTGGCAATTGGACCCGCGCCGGGACTACCTGGTCATACTCTTTCCCCAAGGCTTCTGGTTCGACGCCACCCTCTGGTTTGCACTGCGGGCCATCGCTGCCGGGCTGATTTTAGCTGCGGCGGGCGGCGGATATTTGACTTGGCGGCGGCGTAGTCTGGCAGGGACTAACGGGCAGTTGAGGCCCGGGGAATAGCTGATGTCCAACAGCAAAATCGAGAGAATTGGCGTTTGCCCTCACTGCTTTATTTGGCGTATTCGAACGCGCCCCAACCACTCAACGCCGTGGATTTGCCAAGACTGCACCGAATACCTACACGCCCTAACATTCAGTCGTCCCCGGCGCAGCGAGTCCCTCTGGCGCAGCCATAGAAAAGGGGGCAGGACTCGCCTGCCCCCGACCGGACGAAACTCTGCGTTCTCCGCGCCCTTCGCGGTGAAAAACTCCCCTAGTGGCCGCAGCCGCAGCCTCCACCGCAACAGCCGCCACCACTGAGGGGCGGAAGTGGGGCGGAGCCGAAGGACGGCTCTTCGCTGGCTTGTCCAACCCTGGCGAACACCGATATGGCGCGTTTGGCCGGCTGTTCGCAATTGGGGCAGTCGGCGCCAGAAGCGCTCATCGGTTGTAGTTTGTCGAACTTGTGGTTGCAGGTGGGGCAGTGATATTCGTACAGGGGCATAGCATCCCTCTCTATGGCCGGATCCGTTAGGTCGCCTTTCGGAGCCTTCAGTCCAGAATGTAACCGACGGCGGCGGCTACAGTCAAGACCGTGCTTGACCGCTGAAATGACAGGTGGGAGAATAGGCCCGGACTGGAACGAGGCTGCGGAAGACCACGTTCCGGGAACCAGAACGGCCCAAAACGCCATTGATATTGCGGAGGGAAACCGTGGCTGAAGTCAGAATTCAGGTCAGAACAAACGGTCCGAATCGCGTCACCGGGCCGGTGGAGATAGTGGACCAAGACGGCAACCTATACACGATCCCGGAAGGCCAGTGGGTCAGCGTCTGCCGGTGCGGGCATTCCAGCGAAAAGCCATTCTGCGACGGCGCCCACCGGCAGGCTGGATTCGAAAGCGAGTCCAAAGCATTCTAACCTCGGGCTCCTCCTAGACGTTCGGTCTTTTTTGCCACAGAGGGCACAGAGAGCGCGGAGGGTAACCTGGAAAACTCTGCGTTCTCTGTGCCCTCTCTGGCGTATCCAATACCCCGGCGTATGGGCGACCCCTGTTATCGCCCCTACCGGGAGCGGTAAATGGGCTTGATGCTTCTTACCGATGACAGGCGGTCTTCGGCCAAGCGGTCGGCGGCCCGGTAGGTAGGTATCTCTTCCTCCTTGGCAATGGCGATGACCCGTTGGGTGATTTCGTAGACCCGTTCCGTTTTCTCCCGGGCCCGTTCGGCGCTGTAGGGCCGCCCAAACTCCGCCTCCACGTTGATGATACCGCCGCTGTTGACGATGTAGTCCGGGGCGTAGAGGACGCCGCGGCGGCTCAATTCCTCGCCGTCGGCCTCGGTCATCAGTTGGTTGTTGGCCCCGCCGGCAATCACCCGGCACTTCAGGCGAGGAATGGTGTTTACGTTCAAAACTCCGCCCAAGGCGCAGGGCGAGAACACGTCGCAGTCGACGTCGTAAATCGCCTCCGGCGCCACCACCTCCAACCCCATCTCCCGGGCTCGGTCCAAGGCCCCGGGGTAAACGTCGGTAACGACCAGCCGGGCGTTTTCCTTGAGCAGGTGGTGGGCCAAGTGGAAAGCGACTTTGCCAAACCCCTGCATCGCCACCGTCTTGCCGTTGAGGGAATCGGAGTCCCACGCCTCCCGCGCGCAGGCTTTCATCCCCATGTAGATGCCTAGGCCGGTCATCACCGAGGTATCGCCACTGCCCCCAGCCGAAGTAGGCAACCCCATGACGTAGTCGGTTTCCTGCTTCACGTACTCCAAGTCGCGGCCGGTGCTGCCCACGTCCGTGGTGGTGAGATAGCGGCCTCCCAGGGAGTCGACGAAACGACCGTAAGCCCGGAGCAAAGCCTCAGTCTTGCCGGTATGAGAGTCAGCAATGATCACGGCCTTCCCGCCGCCTAGCGGCAGGTCGGCTGCGGCCGCCTTGTAGGTCATGGCTTGGGACAGCCGGAGGGCGTCGCGAACAGCATCTTCTTCAGACTCGTAGGGCCAGATGCGGGTACCGCCGCAGGCCGGGCCGAGGGTGGTGTCGTGAATGGCGATAATCGCCCTGAGGCCGGCTCCTTGATCGGCGACCATTACCAATTGCTCGTGGCCTTCGGCTCCCATGTGAGTCATGATGTCCATTGGCGGCGCCCTCCGAAGGGTTGATTCCCTATAACCATTATACATTCAACACCCGGCGCAACCCCCGGCGATTTTCAGTGAACCCCCGGCGATTTTCAGTGAACCCCCGGCGACTTTCAGGTAATTCCGGGCGACTCTCAGGCTGCTTTCGTCACTCGCAACAGCCAATCAGAACTACCAAACAAGGAAAGGTCGGGGCACGGCCCAAGACCGCAGCCGCCATCCGGTGCTACAATCCGAGCCGTCAACACGATGGAATCCCTGAATCGCCATTCGATTCCCGGAGGAATTTGATGCCCCAGCAGTATTCCAGCGCCCCTCAGATGGCAATCGACCAGACCAAGACCTACACCGCGACCATCAACACCAGCAAAGGGTTGATGACCTTGGACCTGTTCGCCGCCGATGCGCCGTTGACGGTTAACAACTTCGTGTTCCTGGCCCGCGAAGGGTTTTACCAGGACGGCGGCTTCCATCGCGTTATCAAGGACTTCATGGTCCAAGGCGGCTGCCCCAAGGGTGACGGTACCGGCGGGCCCGGCTACCGCTTCCAGGACGAGCCCGTCAGCCGTTCCTACGTCAAGGGGACCCTGGCCATGGCCAACGCCGGGCCCAACACCAACGGCAGCCAGTTCTTCATCGTCCACGGCGGCAACGTCGGCCTACCGCCCAACTACACCATCTTTGGCATGCTCAGCAGTGGTGAAGATGTACTGGACGCCTTGGCCGAGTCGCCGGTTACCCGGGGACGGGGCAGCGAAGCGTCCACCCCCGCCGAATCGCTGAAGATCGAGAACATCGAAATCACCGAATCGTAGGGAAACTCTGAACAATTGAGAGCAACGGGTATTTTTGACTGGTGGGGCCGGTGGGAAGCCCCAGGGCCTGCCGGTATGTCCTCTTTTGTGGATTCTTGAGCCTTGCCTTCATTATCCCATACCCGGATCCCATACCCGGATCCCATACCCGGCCCATTTATTCAGAGTTCCCCTAAAATGGTATTGGCTTGGCCCACGGCAGCAAGGCGGCAACGACGTTGATGGATTCAGGCGGACGGTCTTCGGAACGACAATTGTTCAGGTAGCGGGCGGCTGCCATAAAGGTGGACAGCCGAAAGCCGGCCTTGGCGACGCGGCGAACGAAGGCATTGGTTTCGGGCAGCGGCTTATGGCCGGACGCAGACCTGGCCCATTCCTGGCAGAAATCGTCGGCTAGGCGTTGGATGAGGAGCCGGGCCCGGGGGCGTACGAGCTTGCGCCTGAGGGCGCGAATGCGGGATCGCAATTGGCTAATGTTCATTGTTGCTCCCTGAAGTGAGTTGCTCCCCGAAGTGGCCCCCCGGAAGGTTGAGAGAGTCGTCCAGCCAACGGTGCAGGGTCCTGCGGCCTAGGTCCGAGAGGCGGGCGGCTTCGGCGATGGAGGATGGGGACGCGAGAATAGGCAGCGCCCTTTTCTGCCGTTCGGTAAGGTTGGATTTTCCAGGTTCAGGGCCATTTCGTGCCATTGTGTGCCATAGGGCGATAGGGTCATACGGCCTCAAGGGCGGGTGGCGGATTGGGCTCCTGTTGACTAAGCTAGGCTTTGACTAAACTAGGCTACCGTAATCGGAGGTGGCAAGGGGCAGGCGTCAGTAAGGCAGGACGATTGCAAAGTAATTGTCTGAACCGGGATTTCGAGGATTTTGGGATTTTCAGGATATTCCTAATCCTGGGCGTCCTTGAATCCTGGTTCGGACTCATGGCGAGGCGAAGTGATTGTCTGAACTGTGATTTTTAGGATTTTCCCTAGGAAGGTCCCTTCGTCAGCCGGCCGCTGGTCGCGCCGATTCCGCTCCCGGAGCCGGGATACCGGCCGGCCGCTTGGCAGACAGGAAGCAAACCACGCCGATCAGGTTCAACCCTGCCAGAACGACGAACGCAACGGTGTATTCGCCCCGAACGTCGCTAATCCAACCGGAGTGATTGCAGGCTAAACATCCCGGCCTTGGCCGGACCACGGTCAGGGCAATACCGGCACAGCAGGGGCCGGATGGGGGCTCCGAGGCCGGGGGCGGCGCGCCAGCAGGAAGCAGACAGCGCCCAGCAGGTTCAGCCCGGCAAGAATCAGAAAGGCGTCGACGTAGTCACCCTGGGTGTCGTACATCCAGCCAGCGAACGGCGCGGCGATCAGCAGCAGTGCGTTCATCGGCACCGTGGACAGCCCCAGAATCTTGCCGAAGGACGCCGTACCGAAATACTCCCCTCGGATGGCTACGGTCAACGGGTTCCGGCCGCCGAACCCTATGCCGAAGAGTATGGCGAAGAAGTAAAACATGGGCAGTGTATCGGCGAAGACCAAGACCACGACGCCCGCGGCCTGAATACAGGTGAAGAAGGCTAGTGTGAGCCGCTTCGATGCCCGGTCGCCCACGTAACCGCCCACCAGTTGAAAGCACATGGCCACCCCCGTGTAGACCGCCACCATGAAGGACGCGGTCTGCACCTGGTAGCCTTGGTCCTCCATCAGCAGGGCCAAGTGGGCCATGATGGCCAGGATAACCATGGAGGTGAAACCGTGGCCGAAGGCGATGAGCCAGAAGGCCGGGGTGCGGACGGCCTCCGACGCGGTAAGTCCCCACTCCGCAGCCCTCGGCGCCCCTCCCGGGGAGCGGGCGCCGGCTTGCGCCGGACCCGGTCGAGAACCGGGCCGGGCCTGGTCGCCGGTCCGTTCACCGTCGGGCGCCAAGCCCATGTCTTGAGGGCTGTTCCTGATCAGCCGGGAGATGGGGCCCGCCATCACCAGGATAGACACCCCCACCACCGTCGCCGTCAACCGCCACCCCAAGCGGTCGTGGTCCGGGTCCACGGCCCAAGCGATGGCCGGGACCAAGAACAACGCCCCCAAGCGGCTGCCCACGTTGGCCCAACCGATGGCCATGGACCGTCGGCGGGCAAACCAACGGTTCAGCATGGTCATCAACGGGAGCCAGCTTCCCAACCCTTGGCCCATCGCCATCAGGATGTAGGCAAGGTAGAACATCCAGAGGTTCTCTATTTGGGCGAAGAACAGGAACCCGCCCCCCAAGATCACCAGCCCGATAAAGACCATCCGCCGGGTACCGATCCGGTCGGTGAGGTAGCCTTCGACCGGGCCCATCAACCCGCCCTCGACCCGGGTGAAGGTGAGGGCGAAACCCAGTTGGGTCCGAGTCCAATCGAACTCTCGTTGCAACGCCACCGCCCACACACTCATGGCGTGAAACAACGGCACGGTGGCCATCACCATGATGAGACCGCTCAGCCCGACCAACCACCAACCTGTAGAAGACCCGGTTCAGCCGGGCGGGCGATTGGCACACAGTATCTCCTGGACCAAGAATGGGGACAGGAATAAGACCGGCGGCCCGAGGCTGGCAACTCCTGGCGGCGGCCTTAACGCGGTCCTACGGTCTCCAGCCAGACCCGGTAGACCCGGTTTCTGGGCAGACCGTAGGCGGCGGCCGCTTGGGCAACAGCGTCACGCGCCCGGAGGCCCGCCTCGTTGAACTCCAGAAGCATTTGGCGAAGACCTTCGTCATCGGCGGCGGTGGGTTGGTCCGGCGTCGCAGGGCTGGCCGCAGAAACTACGATGACGAACTCGCCCCGGGGCGCGGAAAAGTGCTCCAACGCTTGGGACGCCCGGCCCCGGAACACCTCTTCGTGCAGCTTGGTCAACTCGCGGCATACTGCCAACGGGCGCTCACCGAACACGCTCTCCAAGTCTTCCAAAGCCGGCCGCAACCGGTGGGGCGCCTCGAAGATCACCAGCGGGCGCTCCTTGGCCAGGACTTCCCGCAATCGTTCCAGACGTTCCTTGCGCCGCCGGGGCAGGAACCCCAGGAACTCGAAGCTGTCGCTGGGAAACCCGGAGGCGGCCAAGGCGGTGGTCACCGCCGAGGGGCCGGGCACCGTTTCAACACGGATGCCTGCCGCCGCCGCCTTCGCCACCAACTCGCTGCCCGGATCGCTGACCCCGGGCATACCGGCGTCGGTAACCAGAGCCACGTCGCCAGCGTCCAAGGCCCGTAGCAGCTCCCCGGCTTTTTCTTCCGAGTTGTGTTGATGAAAGCTGGTCAACCGGGGCCGCACTCCCAAGTGGTTCAGCAGACGGCGGGTGACGCGGGTGTCCTCGGCGGCCACCAAGGCAACCTGCCCCAAGACCCGGGCCGCCCGGGGTGAGAGGTCCTCCAGGTTACCGATGGGGGTGCCGACTATGTACAGAGTGCCCATGTCTGCGATCCGCAAGAAATTAGACCACTTCTCCGTTCAGAGTTTGGTCCAACCTTCGCAGTTTTGAATATGTGACGCCTTCGTATATGATAATCACAGGGTTCAATACTTTGGAGTCAAGGTAGCGATTTGACGATTTGCCTTGCGTTAGTGTGCGCCGAACAGAAAAGTATCGTGGCTGTAGCCGACCGTATGGTCAGCGTCGAGAATCTGTCCCTCGAATTCGAGCAAAGCAACCGGAAAATCGACTTGCTCGGCAGGAACTTCGCGGCATTGACGGCAGGAGACGCCTTGGCTCACACGGACTTGATCAGAACGGCCGACGCGGAAATCTCGGCTATGAGTCAACCTAGTGTTCGCGAGGCTGCTTCGGCCGTTGAGGAATGCTTCATTCAACACAGACAACAGCTTGCCGAAAAATTGGTCCTGCGACGGGTAGGGTTGGACTACGAAACTTTCCTGGAGCGACAAAACAACTTGTCTCCCGAACTGGTCTCAGCGCTTATGAGCGAGTACCAGGCAGTGGAACTCGAAGTGGAGGTCCTGGTCGTTGGTGTTGACTCTTCCGGCGCCCATCTTTATCAAATAACCGACCCCGGTATCGCTACTTGCTTCGACTCCATCGGATATTCGGCGATTGGAAGCGGATTGCCACACGCTGAGGGGTTTTTAACCGAAGCAGACTATTCACCTCAAATCTCGTCGAATCGCGCGATATGGCTAGCCTACGTGGCGAAGCGACGAAGCGAGCGAGCGCCGGGAGTCGGGAGCAGATTTACAGACGTTTTGACGATTGAAAGAGAAACCGGGGTTAGATTCTTGAACGAGGCAAGTTTGAAACGATTAGACACCGTCCACCAAATGTACATTAGCCAGCTTCTAAGCGCCACTCAATCGGTCGACGAGTCGGTCAGCGAACTGTCCTTAGAATTTGAATCGTAACCAGTGCAGGAAGATCAAAATGGTAACAAAACCGAGGCCGAATAGGTTCCCGCAGTTGAAACTAGACGTGGCCGAAATGAGAAAGAAGTTAACTTTGTTGAAACGAGGAAAGCTTATCTCAGCGGCGAAGAAACCTAAGCGAAACAAACTCTCGTAAAGCAATTCGGCCGCGGCGATAAGAGGAGACCATGGCGAAGCTGACCGGGGCCCACCTGTTCATCCGTTGCCTGAAGCTGGAAGGCATCGAGAAGGTGTTCACCATCGTTGGGGATACGATCTTGCCCTTGGTGGACGCCGCCGAGGACGAGGGCATTCAATTCATCGACACCCGCCACGAAGGGGCCGCGTTGCACATGGCCGACGGCTACGCCCGCATAACCGGACGGCCGGCGGTGGGTATCTTCACCGGGGGGCCCGGCTTTTCCAACGCCATCTCCGCCCTGCCGGCCATCTACACTTCGGAGAGCCCGGTGGTGTTCGTGGCCGGTTGCGCCGAACTGCCGGAAAAAGGAATGACCACCTTCCAAGAGATCGACCAAGTTGCAATGGCCGCGCCGGTAACCAAGGGCTCTTGGCTGGTCCACGACCGGAAGCGGATACCGGAGTTCGTCGCCACCGCGTTTCGGGCCGCCACCACCGGACGGCCCGGCCCGGTGCACCTCACGCTTCCCATCGACATCCAAGACCAAGAGATCAGCGAGGAAGAACTGCCTCGATACATGCCCTCGGAGTACCGTCCCACCGGGCGGCCCCAAGGCGACCCGTCGTTGATTCAAGAAGCGGCCGGGTTGTTGCAACGGGCCCAGAGGCCGGTGATCGTGGCCGGCAATCCGGCCCGCTACTCGGTGGCCCCTGAGCAGCTACAAGGCTTGGCCGAAGCGACCGGTATTCCTGTCTTCACCGTGGAACAAGCCCGGGGTTTGCTGGACGACAACCACCCCCTCTGTTTCGGTTACGCCGACGGGTCGCTAAACCCCACCGCACTCCGCTTCCGGGAGGCCGACGTAGTATTGCTTCTGGGGAAACGGCTGGACCACCGCTACCGGTACGGCGGCGTTTTCTCCACCGGCGCCAAAATTATTCAGGCCGACCCCTCGCCCGCCGAAATCGGCAGGAACCGGGGCGTGGCCGTCGGCATCCAAGGCGACTTGGGGGCGGTGGTGGAGCAACTGACCGCCGCCTGCGGCGCCAAGAGCAGCATCGCCCCGTGGCTTGCCCTGTTGGGTCAAGACCGGGACAACTGGGACCAAGAGCTTCGTTCCAAGGCCACCGCCGAGGAGCCGTTGCACCCCTTGGACGTCTACACCAACCTGGAGCAGCACGTGGACGACGACACCGTAATCATCATGGACGGCGGCGATTACGTGCAGTGGGGCCGGGCGTTTTTGAAGGCCCGACAGCCCGGTCGTTTTATGCGACTGGGGCCGCTGAGCCACTTGGGCGCCGGCATCCCCTACGGGATGGCCGCCAAGTTGGCCCACCCGGAAAGCAAAGTGCTGGTGTTCATCGGCGACGGCGCCTTCGGTTTCTACGCCATGGAATACGACACCTGCATCCGCCACAACTTGCCCATCACCACAGTGCTGGGCAACGACTCCACTTGGGGCATCGACAAGACCTTCCAACTGGCATACTACAACCGGGCGGTGGGCACCGACCTGCGTACCATTCGCTATGACCGGATGGTCGACGCCATCGGCGGTTATACCGAACACGTGGAAAAAGCGGAGGAAGTCGGGCCGGCCGTCGGACGCGCCTTGGGGTCGGGCCGGCCGTCCTTGGTCAACGTCACCGTCAGGTCCGGGGCCAGCCCGTTGGCCGAGGCCATGATCGCCCGGCGCACCGGCGGGTAACCCGGTAAGTAACCCGCTAGGTAACAATGAAGCATTCCGATAGCGTTATTACGCTTTACGGCGCTGTTAGCATCTTAATTTGACGGCTTAGGCGCAGTGCAAGGCGAAGCAACGTTTATTTTAATAACTGCTAATCTGTATATCAGATACGAATACTATAATCTCGTGTGAATAGTATTGACAAATAAATTGAAGGCGGGTTATTGTTTGGCACAAGGTTAACAAACGTTGCCCGGCGTACATATAATATTTGGGAGGGTAGCATGCTAAAGATTGGCCACGAGGTCGTACGACCTGGCAAGTACCAGGGTGATCCGACCGTCACCATCCCGGTCCCTGAAGAACTGGAAACAGTGCCCGGAATTCCGTTGGAGGGCCGGGAAATCGACTGGTACGCCAGGGAATATCCGCTGGAAACCATGAACATTACCGAGCGCGCCTCTCGTGACTGGGCGAACGACATCCGCGACCAGCACATCGAGATGCGTGAGATTCGCAAAGAGCACGACAAGCTCAACCGGCCGCTGATCCTGGCCGCCCGCCTGACCGGCGACCAAGAACCCACGGCCGACGCCACCGGCGAGGACGTAACCGAGGCCATCAAGAGTAAGGCCCGGGAAGTTGGCTATATTGAAGTGGGCATCACCGCCTACGACCATCGCTACACCTACCAGAGCAAGAAGGACTGGGTCAAGTTCCCCCACGCCATCTGCTTGGCCTACGAACAGGACTTCGAGCCCACCCAGACCATCCCCAGCATCGACGCCGAGATCGTGCATTCCAGCACCTATCGGACTGAGGGTGCGGCTGGCTTGGAAATGGCCAAGTACATCCAAAGTCTCGGCTACCGGGCCCAGGTGCATAGCCCCAATGACAACACCGGCCCTTACATCCCCATGTTCGTGGCGGCCGGACTTGGTTCCTTGGGCGCCTGCGGCTACCTGCTCACCCCGCATGTCGGCTCTCGCTGCCGGTTGATGATCATCACCACCGACGCCAACGTTAGCCACGACTCCGCGGTCGATTACGGCATCCACGCTTTCTGCCAGGTCTGCCAGGTCTGCGTAAACCGCTGCCCCGGCCGCGCCCTGATGCGCGACAAGGTCTGGTGGAGGGGTATCGAAAAGAACAAGCTGTACTTCAAGCGCTGCCGCCCCGTCATGGCCCGATACCTGGGCTGCGGCGTCTGCATGAAGGTATGCCCCATCCAGAAGTACGGCATGGGCACGGTCATGGAGCACTACGCGGCCACCGGCCAGGTGCTCGGCAAGGGTACCCACGACCTGGAAGGGTACGAACTCGAGGGCAAGGGCTACTTCGGCCCCGGCGAAATGCCTGTTTTCGAGCGCGAGTTCTTCTCCTCAATGCCTCATGGAGACACCGAGGAGTGGGCGTTCGACAACTTCAAGCAGAGCGCCTTGGACAACGGCGGCATCATCAGCGACGACATGATGGAAGAGTTCCGCCAGGAAGTCCAACGAGGTCTGTCCCAAAGCCGCGACAACCTGGAAATGATGGAAGAAGAGGACTACATCTAGTAGCCCGATTCCAGGCCATCAACGGGCAACGGCAACAAGAGGCCGGCGCAAGCGCCGGCCTCTTCATTTATGGGCTACTGCCCGTGCCCTGAATCCCAGGGGCTTTTAATTGTCCGAGCCTATGCCATTATGACCCACAGTTCCTTCCCCCAGCTGGGGGAAGGTTAGGAAGGGGGATGTCCGGGGAGGTCAGGTCAACAGGTGAAAGGACAAGGCGACGCGGTTCGACCCCCTCCCTAACCCTCCCCCTACCCAGGGGGAGGGAACAATTAATAGGCCGTGCCCTGGATCGAGGCAGGGTCCCGTTACGGCCGGGGCCCGATTATAGTTGAAAGTCTACCGCCGGGATCCCGGCGGCGGCCGGTTGGTCTTGCCTCAGCACGTCGGCCAGCCGGTCCACCTCCGCTTCGTAGCCGGACCGGTCCTCCCGGTGACCGCGGAGATCGAAGACTACGTTCTCCGCCGCTAGGTTCCGGGCGGAACGGCTGGATGGCCGCACCAACGTGTCATCGGGAGACACCAGGAACAACACCCACTTATCCTCGGACAGTTGCCGTTCCTTCGCTTGGGTGATGTCCTTCAGGATCGCCTCGGTATCAAACGCCCGCGCCGAGCCCACCACCACCAGCTTGTCGAAGTTGCGGACCCACCGCTCGACCTCTTCTTGGTCCGACGTGCTGTGGCGGTCTACCAAGGCGTGCCCCCGGACCCGTTCCGAGAACACCCAGCAGCGGACGCCCCTGGAATTAAGGTCGGCGCTAAGCAGGTGGGCAAACTCCTCGTCCTCGTCCCGGCAGGAAATGTAGCATTCGTTGAGCAACGGCGAGGCCCCGGCGATTAACGACTGGAGTTCCAGTACCGATCCGGGGATGCCGGCGTTCACCAGGAAGGCGCCGGGAATTCTACCGCCGGAGCGGTAGAGGGTATCCAATCCAATGGTGCTGGGGGCGTCGTGGCGCACCTCGTCGAGCCCTTGCGCTGAGCTCAAGTCGCAATCCTGAAACGAGGTATATCCTAAGAGGGAACCGGCCATCCGGGCTCCGTCTACGACCACGCTCCACAATTGGGCTTGGAAGAAGTCGGTGCCGACGGCCAAAGCGTTGGTCAGATTGGCCCGGACCAGCCCGGCCCCGGCGAAGCTCGCGCCGGTCAAGTCAGCGTCGGTCAGGTTGGCGCCGGTCAGGTTGGCGCGGGAGAGATTGGCGTTGGTCAGATTGGCGCCGGTAAAGTTGGCGTCGGACAGTATGGCCCGGTCCAAGTCGGCGCCGCTCAGGTCGGCCCCCGCCAGGTTGGCGCCCCTCAGATTGGCGCCGTTAAGCCGGGCCCGGGTGATGTCGGCCTGGCGAAGGTTGGCGTGGTAGAGATGGCACGGGTTCAGGTGGCAACCGGAAAGGTTGGCCCGTTGCAAAACCGCTCCCATCAGGTCGGCGTTGCGCAGGTCGGCGCCGCTGATGTTCACCTGCGGCATCCGAACGTAGCTCATGTAGGCCGCGTTCAGGTCCAGGATATCGTTGGGGTTCTGCTCGCGCCAGCGGGCCACTGTGTCTCTGCCGCGCTTGACCAATTGAACGTGCTCCATGTTGGCCATGACTTTCGCTCCAGGGCAAGAATCTAAAGGTTGGCGATTTTAGCAAACGGGTCGCCCCAACGGGGCCTAGCCGGGGCTGGAGATCACAGCCCGGCGGTGGGTGCCCTCGCCGATCTTTCGCTCTCCGGCGTAGGCCTCGACCCGGAAGGTCAGCCGGTTGCGGTCCACCTCGACGAGTTCGGCGCGGGCGGTAATCGTCTCTCCGATGTCGGCGGGCGCCAAGTGGCGCACGTTTACCTCGAACCCCACCGATGTTTCGCTGCCATCAAGTAAGGGGTCGAGGCCCGACATCGACGCTTGTTCCATCAGTTGGATCATGGAGGGGGTGCTGAACTTCGGAACGTGGGGCGCTACGTTGTGATCGCAGACGATGGTCTGTCTCTCGCCTTTCAATCCGGGCCGCAGGTCGGACAGGGCCATGGCGGCGGACCTCCCACAGGGCGTAATAGCTTGTGCCGCGCCCCCCGCGCATCGCCGAGGGAGGGGCCCAATAATAATACCAGACCCAGCGGTGGAGGCGGGCACGGCGACCGCGGCCCGCTCCCGGCTTCCCGCTATAGCGGGCGGGACAAAGGCCGCAGGAAGGGGTGTCTTTTCGTGCTCCCTTCCTCAATGGGGGAGGGTTGGGGTGGGGGGGCGTCCCACCCTGCCATGCATTGGCCGTTGCTAAGCATTCCACCTTTACTCTCAAGAGAGAGGAAATAATGAAAAGACCCTGCCGCAGGAAGCTGGGTCAGTTGAAGGGGCAAATATAAAGGAGTACCATTCTGGCCGGAGGACGCTGGAAATGCCCAAGAAACGCGACCTGCTTTCGGTAACCGATTTAACCGCCGACGAGACGCACCGCATAATCAGGCGGGCCGCCGACGGCAAAATCTCCCCCGCGGGGCATCCCCTTGCCGGCAAGTCCGTCGCACTGCTTTTCGAAAAGCCCTCGCTACGCACCAGGGTCAGCTTCGAGGTGGGTATCCAGCAATTGGGGGGCTACTCTCTATCCTTGGGCCAGCAGGAAGTTGGCATGGGATCCCGTGAGCCGGTTGCCGACGTGGCCAAAGTGCTCTCCGGCTACGTGGACTGCATCATCGCCCGGGTGTTCGATCACCGGAGCCTCGAAGAGCTAGCTAAACATGCCGCCGTGCCAGTGATCAACGCCCTTTCCGATGTGGAGCATCCCTGCCAGATCATGGCGGATTTGCTAACCGTCTACGAGCACAAAGGCGGCTTGGACGGGCTCACCCTGACATACGTAGGGGACGGCAATAACGTGGCCCGAAGCCTTTGCTTGGCGTTGCCCGCCCTGGGGATGAACTTCTCCAGCGCCTCTCCCGACGGTTTCGGCTTGGACCGGGCAACTCTGGATGCCGCTCTCCACCGGGCCAACGGGAACGGCGCCGCGGCGCGGATGTTTACCAAGCCCGCAGAGGCGGTGGCCGACGCCGACGTAGTTTACACCGACGTCTGGACCAGCATGGGACAGGAGGACGAAGTCGCCCGGCGAAACCGGGCCTTCGAAGGCTACACCGTAACCCCGGAACTGATGGCCAAGGCCCGTCCCGGCGCGTTGTTCATGCACGATATGCCAGCCCATTACGGGGAGGAGGTTGCTCCCGGAATGCTGGACCACCCTCAATCGGTGGCTTTCCCCCAGGCCCATAATCGCCTCCACGCCCAAAAAGCGGTGCTTGAGTTTCTGCTGGCGGAAGACTAATCAGCACCACGTCATTCTGAAATCGCCGGCCAGCCGGACCAATCCAACTGGACCGATCTAGCGAGACCCATTTAGCGCGACCAATCTAGTCAGACCAATCTAACCGGGGTTCTTCGACCGTAGCGGACCCTCGGAACAACAACGATGAAGAACGTATGCCTCTCCCCATCATAGCCATAGTCGGACGCCCCAACGTGGGCAAGTCATCATTGTTCAACCGCATCGTCGGTTGGCGCCGCGCCATCGTCTCGGACATCGCCGGCACCACCCGAGACCGGTTGATGGCGGACGCATCCTGGGAGCACGATGGGAATAACTACCGGTTCATCCTAATGGACACCGGCGGCCTGGAGACCAACCCCAGCGACATCGTGCGCCGAAAGGTCCAAGAGCAGGCCGAAATGGCCATGGCCGACGCCGACGTAATCGTTATGGTAACCGACGTCACCGACGGGGTTACCCCCGTTGACCTGACCGCCGCCGACCGGTTGAGGACCACGGAAAAACCGGTGATATTGGCGGTCAACAAGGTGGACAACGACCTTCGAGAGTTCGGCGCCCCCGAATTTTACGAACTGGGGATGGGCGACCCCATCCCAATCAGCGCCTACCATAACTACGGCATCTACTATTTGATGGAGCGGATGCTGGGGCTGTTGCCGACGCGAGTCGAAGACGGCTACTACCAGCCCATCGACCAGTCCATTGACCGAGCCCATGGCGAAGATGGGCAGTCCGTCGAAGAGGATGAGCCGCCGGACCCCGAGCTAAACCTGGCGATCGTCGGCCGGACCAACGTGGGCAAGTCGATGCTGCTGAACGCCATCCTGGGGCAAGAGCGTTCCATCGTCAACGAAGTCGCAGGCACCACCAGAGACGCCTTGGACACCCAGTTCGTCTACCGGGGGCGGGAGGTCGTCGTGGTGGACACCGCCGGTATGCGCCGCCCGGGGCAGGTGCAACGGGGAATCGAAAAGTACAGCGTGATCCGGGCCGCCGGAGCGGTGGACCGCAGCGACATTGCCCTCTTGGTTACCGACGCCGCGGAGCAGGCTACAGCCCAAGACGCCCACATTGCAGGACTGGCCTGGGAGCTGTGCCGGGGAATCATCGTCGTCGTAAACAAGTGGGACCTGCGGTCGGAGGAAGGGTTGTACGCTCGCGCCCGGGCCGAGGCGGCGGTGCGGGAGCGGTTTCACTTCATGCCCTACGTGCCCGTCTGTTTCACCTCGGCGCTCAACCGGCAAGGGATCACCGCACTCATGGAAACGGCCTTGGACCTTTGGAACGAACGCCGCCGCCTCGTTCCCGGCCGCGACCTGCAGTTCATGTTGGCCGACGCGTTGGCGGAACATCCGCCGCCCAGCATACGGCGCGCCCGCGGGCAGCAGGTCCGGATCAACCGGCTCCGGCAGGTCGGTGTAAATCCGCCGACCTTCGTCTTCACCGTAAACAACCCGCAACTGGTACACTTCACCTATCAACGTTACCTGGAAAACAAGATCCGAGACAACTTCGGTTTCGACCGCACCCATTTGAGATTGGTGTTCAGGCGGGAATGAAGCGCCTAACTCCGTCCCTGCTGATCCAAGCCGCGGCGGCGCCCATCCTGGCGGCGGCCGCTGTGTGGGCCTTTCTGTATCTTGCCGACCAGTCGCCCGCCGCCCGATGGGCGGGTGTCCTGGTATTGTCCTACCTCCTGGGCTCCCTTTCTTGGGGCTACATGCTGTTGCGCTGGCGTTTGGGCGTGGACATCCGGGAGTACGGCAGCGGCCGCACCGGGATGTCCAACGTGCTGCGCACCGGCGGCGGCAAGGCGGCGGCGGCGGTATTGGCGCTGGACGTCGCTAAGGGTGCGATAGCCGTGGTGCTGGCCAGGGAGGTCATCGGCGCCACCGCCGGGGAGGTAACCGCCGCCCTAGCGGTGCTGGCGGGCCATAACTGGCCGGTGTTCCTGCGGTTCCAGGGCGGGCGCGGGATTCTCACCGCCTTGGGCGGACTGTCCTTGATGACTCCGGTGCCGGCGGTGCTGGCGACGGCTAGTTTCTTGGCCACCACCCTCCTGAGCCGGTACATATCGTTGGGCTCGATAGTCGGCGTCATCATCGGCGGACTGTCGGTGATTGGGTTGGCTTTGGCGGGATGGTACTCACAGGTATACGTGGCCTACGCCTTGGCCGCCGGTTTCGTAATCATCTGGCAACACCGCGACAACATTAAACGCATCCGTCAAGGCAACGAACGCCGCTTGGGCCAAGCGGCCACCCGGCTGGAATAGCTCCAAACGTGGGAATCCGGCCTGCCGGTTGATCGTTGACTAACAGCGTGACGATAGTTGGGACCACCACTTGGGGGACCACCCTGGGGGTGGTCTTGGCCCGCCAAGGAACGCCGGTAACGCTGCTGGCCCGCACTGAGGCCGAGTCCCGGCTCTTGGCGGTGGACCGGAGGAATTCACGTTTCCTTCCGGAGACCGACTTCCCGGATTCATTGCATGTCACCGCCGACCCCGCGGAAGCGGGGTCGGCGGCGGTCATTGTCATTCTCGCCGTCCCGTCCCACAATTTACGCCAGAACGCCCGGCAGATGGCCGGATATTTTTCGTCCGGCGCCATCGTGGTCAGCGCCGCCAAGGGACTGGAGTTGCCCGGCGGCCACCGGATGAGCGAAGTGTTGGCCGAAGAGCTGCCCGTCAACCTCCACGCCGGAATCTGCGCTTTGTCCGGTCCCAACCTAGCCAAGGAGATCGTCCAAGGCAAACCGGCGTCATCGGTGCTGGCCGGCGCCAACGCCACGGTGGGGGAACGGGCCCAAACGCTGCTCAACTCCAACCGCTTCCGCGTCTACACCAGCAACGATCTCGTTGGGGTGGAGTTAGGCGGCGCCTTGAAGAATATCGTAGCCCTCGGCGCCGGGATGTGCGACGGCTTGGAAGCGGGCGAGAACGCCAAGGCCGCCCTGGTTACCCGCGGTCTGGCCGAAATTACCCGGCTGGGGGTGGCCGCCGGCGCCGAGCCCCGTACGTTTGCCGGGCTGGCGGGATTGGGCGACGTAATCGCCACCTGCTCCAGCCGTTTCAGCCGCAACCGCTACGTTGGAGAGCAACTGGGTCTGGGCCGTTCTTGGAGCGAGATCCGGGAGTCCATGGACAACGTGGCCGAAGGAGTCAACGCCACCGAGGCCGCGCTGAAGGTGGCCGGTGACCTTGGAGTCGAGATGCCCATCGCCGAAATCACCTACCGGGTGTTGTACGAGGGCCTTTCGGCCAGGGAAGCGGCGGCCGAGCTCATGGGCCGCCCCGCCCGTTCCGAATGGTAGCCGCTACCGCAACTGCCCCAATTGCAGGCCGGGCGTCCGCTCCAACAACCACGCCGCAGCCAATCTCCGGTGGCACGGTTGGTCGGCTCGCTCGAAGCACAACAGGGTAAAGTCGCCGCCCCCGGCCAGTCCTGCCAGCCATTCCCGGAACCCGATTTCTGCGTCATAGGCCGCTTCCAACTCCTGCCGGTACAGAACGGTCAGGGCCTGGAAATCGACGCCGCCCTCCCGGTATTCACGGAGCAACGGCCTCGAGGGATAGAGATAGGGCTGCGTTTCCCAGTCAACCCGTTTCCCCCTTGGATGGGCCCTGGATACCCGGTAACGGTCTCCAACCCAGTGGTCCGGCTTGTAGAAGCTAGCGGTATAGAGTGAGGTTGTCATGTCTGCGGCGAACTCAGACCAGCCTTGGACAGCGACCAACCCTTTCGAAAGAGCCGGCGCCAGGCGAAAATGACCGTCCCTACCAGAATCACGCTGATGTAGGAGATCGACCGGTCCACCAGCACCAAGGCGGCCGCAGCACTGCTGGCGAGCGCGGACAGGCGGACCGTCGCACCGGCCACCCCCGTCTCTACCGCTCCGAGACCGCCGGGAGTGGGGACCAAGGAGAGCAGGGAATTGGCCAAGGTCAAGAACACCACCAAGGGCAAGCTCAACTCGAACCCCAAGGCCAACACCACCAAGTACATCCGGCCCACTTCCGCCGCCCAGCCCAACAGCCCCCAAAACGTAACTAACGGCAACCGCTGGAAGCTGCCAATTGTACCTTGATGAAACCGCTCGTAGCGGACGGCCAGCCAGCGGGGGGACCGCCTGGCGACCAAACCGCGGGCCCACACCATGATCGCCAGCAACGCGCCCAGAACAACGGCCATCAGGACCGCCACGCCCAGAGCCCACCAAGTAACGTTGTCGTTGCGGTCGATAAGGAACGGTGCGACGATGATCAACACCACCACCACCAGTACGGTGTCCAAGAACCGTTCCGCCAATAGCGTGCCGATGGTCCCGGAAAACGTGGCCTCTTGCTCCTCCTGGTACACGTAGGCCCGGAAGGCGTCCCCCAACCGCAACCACCCGATGGAATTGACAAACCATCCCAGCAACACCAACTGGCTACAGTAGACAACGCCGGGGACGGTCGTTCCGGGGCTGGCGGTGTGTTGCAACAACATCCGCCAGCGGGCCCCCCTGGAAAAGAAAGTAGTGTAATGGACCAAGAATGCTGCGGTCAGGAGCCAGGGGTTGGCGCCGCGCACCCGCTCCCACATGACGCCCAAGTCAACGTCGAAGCGAGTAACCAGGAAGACCAGCAGACCGCCGGCAACCGCCAGAGACACCAAAGCCGACGGGGAGAAGACCCGGCGCTTGAGGGAATCCCAGCCTCCTTGGCGGGGCCGCCCTTCGGTGGTCAACAGTTTGGCAGCGCCGGATCGGCGCCGCCGACGCCTCCGCTTCGTCCCGGGGCCCGGAAGCCGCCGGCTGAGGGGCGCCTACGCATACCTAGCGCAAGTCCCGCGGCAGGGTGAACGCCACGTCCTCCTCTACACCGCTGAGCATCGTCACCCGCTCCGGCGCCAAGGCTTTGATCACGCTTTCCACCAAGACTTCCGGCGTGGAAGCCCCGGAGGTGACGCCGACTTTGCCTTTGCCCTCCAGCCAGGAAGGCACGATCTCCTCCGGCCCATTGATCAGGTATGACTCGACGCCGTGGGCTTCGGCAACTTCCCGCAACCGGTTGCAATTGGAACTGTTCTGGGCACCGATCACCAACACCAAGTCCACGTCCGCGGCCATCTTGGTAACGGCGTCCTGCCGGTTGGTAGTGGCGTAGCAAATGTCGTTCCTGACCAACGCCTGAGGGAACCTGTCTTGAATCGACTTGATGGCCCGGGCGGTGTCTCCCACCGAAAGGGTGGTCTGGGTCAATACCGCAATATCTTGGTCCGGGGCCCAGTCGGGTAGTTCGGGATCGGAGGAATCGTCGACCAGTGTCATCTCCACTTGGCCCATGGTGCCCCGGACTTCCTGGTGTCCCCGGTGACCCACCAACAACACTTTCCGGCCCTCCCGGTCATACTTCTTGGCCTCGTTGTGGACCCTTGTAACCAGGGGGCACACGGCGTCGATAACCCTCAGGTTCCGCGCTTGGGCCCGCTCGAAGTCTTCCGGAGCGGAGCCGTGGGCCGAGAACACGACCAATGAACCCTCGGGGATTTCTTCGACCGTTTCGACGGTAATAGCGCCCCGGCGTTCCAGGTCGTTCACCACATGGGGGTTGTGGACGATCTGGTGTTTTACATACACCGGGGGTCCGAACTGCTTGAGGCAAATGTCGACCACGTCGATCGCGCGCACTACGCCGGCGCAAAAGCCGCGCGGTGAACTAAGGAATACCTCCAAGACGTCACTCCCGACCCTCCGTATTGGGGGGCCAACGTATTTGGGAAATGATACCATAGGCGCCTTGGGTTAACGAATATATGCTATAATCCGGCCTGCTTTCCAGACTTAGCCGCAACACCGTACCGTGCGCTTGTGCCTGACCGGCGCCCTCGACTCATCTCAAATTTCTATCTAGAGGTTCGCTAATGGTCCCAGTTCTGGATGAACTCAAGGTCTTTAGCGGCAACGCCAACCGCCCCTTGGCCGAGTCGGTCTGTCAATACTTGGATATACCCTTGGGACGGGCCGAGGTCTTCAAATTCGCCAACGATAACTCCTTCGTCCGGATCCAAGAGAACATCCGGCAGCGCGACGTTTTCATCGTGCAACCAACATCGTTTCCGGTCAACGACAACCTGATGGAGTTGTTGATCATGATCGACGCCTGCAAGCGGGCGTCGGCCGGGCGAATCACCGCCGTGGTGCCATACTACGGCTACGGGCGGACCGACAAAAAAGACCAACCACGGGTGCCCATTACCGCCCGGTTGGTGGCCGACCTTTTGACCGCGGCCGGAGCCGACCGTCTCCTGACCGTGGATCTCCACGCCGGACAGATACAAGGATTCTTCAACATTCCGGTGGACGAACTCACCGCCCTGCCTATATTGACCGAATACTTTCGGGCCAAGGAGATCAACGACTTGGTAGTGGTGGCCGTCGACATCGGCATAAGCAAGAAGGCCCGCGACGTGGCGGAACGGCTTCGGGCGCCGCTGGCCATCATCGAAAAAAGGCGGTTGGGTAATGACGATCACTCGGAGACGATGAACGTCATCGGCGACGTAGCCGGGAAAGTAGCCCTGACCTTCGACGACGAAATCGATACCGGCGGCACCATGGTCCACGCCGCGCAGGCGCTCATCGAGCACGGGGTGGAGGAGGTGTTTTGTTGCGCCAGTCACCCGGTGCTCTCTCGCGACGCCCACCAACGAATAGCCGAGAGCAACTTTACGGAAGTGGTGGTCACCGACACCATCCCCATCTCCACAGAGAAACGGAACGGCAAGTTTACCGTATTGTCCGTGGCCCCATTGCTGGGCGAGGCGATCTCGCGGATTCACCAAGGCAAGTCGGTGGGCGATATGTTCACCTAGCTCACTCCCTTGAAGCAGCCTAAAGCGGATCTTTGACCACAATATCCCTTTCCCAACTGAGAGAAGGCGAGAATTGGGAGCAACCAATGTATGATTTGCTGATTAAGGGCGGCACCGTGGTCGATCCCTCCCAGGGCATCCACGGCGTCAACGACGTGGCCGTTCAAGGCGGCAAGATTGCCCGCATCGCCGCCGACATCTCCGACGATACCGCCCGTGTCGTGGAGGTCAAGGGGAAGGTGGTGACACCGGGACTCATCGACCTGCATACCCACGTCTACGCCGGAGTCAACGGCAATGGCGTGGATGCCAACCTAGGCGGCGTCCGCGCCGGGGTCACCACCATGGTTGACGCCGGCAGCTCCGGTTGCGACACCTTCGGAGGATTCCCCCGGCACATCGTGCCCAACAGCGACACCGAGATCATCTGCTTTCTGCACATCTGCCGGACTGGGCTCGCCACTACGCCGGACATCTTCAGTCCCTCCAGCATCGACTTGGACCGCACCGTCGAGGTGATCCAACAAAACCGGGACCTGATCCACGGCGTCAAGGCCCGGATGGTGTCGCCGGCCCTGGAAATCATGGGCATGGAGATGCCCCGCATGGCCAAGCGGGCCGCCAAGGAAGCCGGCGTCAAACTAATGGTGCACATCGGCGACACCGAGAAGCGCTACGACCCCAACGTCATCCGGGAGTTGTTGCCCATCATGGAGAAGGGCGACATCGTTACCCATTACTTCACCGCCAACCCCGGCGGCGTTCTGGACAGCGACGGCAAGCTGGTGCCCGAGGCCAAGGAGGCCCACGAGCGGGGCGTTTGGCTCGATACGGCCCACGGGCGAATGAACTTCAGCTTCGACGTGGGCGAACGGGTGGTGGACCAAGGGGTGTTGCCCCACTGCATCAGCACCGATCTGACCGTACCCGGCCGGGCCCGGACCGTTCACAGTATGACCGAAATGATGACCCGCTTTCTGGCCATGGGCTTCACCTTCGACCAAGTAGTGACCATGTGCACCGAGAACCCGGCCAAGGCCGTGGGAGTCGAATCCCGGCTGGGAACCCTCCACGCCGGCAAGCAGGCCGATCTTTCGGTCTTGGACGTCCAGGATGGGGACTGGGTGGTCTACGACGTGGTTGGAGGCTCCCGCAAATCGGATAAAGCCGTAACGCCGGTAATGTCCATCAAGAACGGGGTCGTTTTCGAGGCCGGTTGGGGCCCCCGTCCCTGGGGCTGGGAACCCGACCGGGGGTAACGGGAACGCAATGGGTACATTCAGCGTCACGCTCGGAGTCGCCGACCGCTTCCGGGAACAATACACTACCGTGGAAGCATCGGCCGACACAGGTTCGACCTATACGTCGTTGCCGGCCAGTCTCTTGGATAGCCTAGGGATAGGGCGGGAGGAAATACGCAGGTTTGAGCTAGGCGACAACCGGGTCGTTGAATATTCAGTGGGAGAAACACGCCTGCGACTGGAAGGCCGAGAATTCACCGCAGTTGTAATCTTTGCGCCCGATGACGCCTCGCCGCTGGTAGGAATGACGACGCTGGAAATGTTCGGACTAGGGGTGGACCCCGTCGAGGAAAAGCTCGTGCCGGTCATCGCCTTGCGGAAGTAATTTGCCAACCGCAGGTGGTCGGTTTATCGCTCGGGCGAGGTCAAAAGATGGGAAAGTGCGAAGGGTTGGTTATACCTGAGCGGGACGCCCTTATCAGGTAGCAGCCTTGGTCGGCTAGCGTAGACTACTGAGATAGTCGGACACAGACGAAGCCCGGGCGACTGGGGGGACTCCATTGAATCCAGAAGTCCCATCCAGCCTCCTCCACCAACCGCCGACTAGCATCAGCCGGTCCAATCAGATACACCACCACGCCCCAGTCCCGCATTTCTTTGATAAGGTCGGTAGAGCTTAGTTCGTGCATCCCGGGTGTTGAACTGCCAGTTGATGGTGGCTCGGCCGGCGTTAAAGGAAATCGTTGGCAGAATACCCGATGGCTGGATGGCGGATTCTGCTAGACGATTCTCGATGCAGTTGATAACCTACAATTGTCAACAATTACAAAGAGCTTGAGGCATGAGTACGAGAACGCTGTTCCTGTCCTGGCAGGATAGCCAGGATGGCGATGGTAGGACCAGCAGCCGCCAATGGTTTCCGGTCGGCCGATTGGATGCAGACGTCGAAAGCTCAGCGTATCGCTTCCGCTATACCGGTGGAGCCAAACGAGCTGAGCAGGAAGCCGGGTTTTCCTCGCTTCTGGACTTTCCATGTCTGGAGACGGACTACCAGTCGTCCGAGCTATTCCCGCTCTTTCAGAACAGGATCATGCCGCCGGACCGCCCCGACTTCGCGGAATACGTCCGCGCACTTGACCTCGACGAGAATGCCGACCCCATCGAGATCCTATCAGCAAACGGCGGGCATCGGGCAACGGACGTCTTCGAAGTGTTTCCAATGCTGGTGAAAGGTGGTGACGGCGGTTTCGTTTGCCGATTTTTTCTGCATGGCTGGCGGCATGTAGGTGAAACAGCGAGGGACCGGCTGAGCCATCTTGAGCCCAATGAAAAACTCTACCTCGCCCTAGAACTAACAAACCCGATGACCCATATGGCCGTGCAGGTCCAGACAACCGACTACCAGATGATCGGTTGGGCGCCCCGCTATCTCGTAGACGATCTGACGCAGGCGATGGCGGAATCTCCCGGCAAATATTCAGCGTCCGTTGTCCGAGTTAACCCTCAGCCGGCTCCCTCAATGCAGAGAGTGCTGGTTGAGATGAGGAGTTATTGGGACAACCACGAACCGATGACCGGGCCCGATTTCCAGCCACTAGTCGGATAGCAGTATCCGATCACACTTTAGGAGCTCAGCTCTTCTTGCGGTTCCGCTTGCGCCTGATGCGGCGCAGCAGCCGCTTGGCTTGGCCGGTTAGGCTGAAGCGTCGGCGCACGTTTTGCGCTACCAGCGGGGCCAGTTGCTTGTTCCCTGCAACCAACGGGGCGTTCCAAGCGCGTAGTTCCTTCATGGTCGGTGTCTTCTGGGGCCCACGACGGTACCACGCATTCGAGCGGATGCCAAACGCGTTCCCTCGGAAAGCGGGTCATTACCGTGCCGCCGGCCTCCATCACAGCCAAGGCGCCGCCGGCCATGTCCCACATCCGGGGAGCGCCGAAGATGGCGTATTGCATTACCCCGCGGGCGGTCATGGCCAACTCGTAGGCGATGCTGCCGGTGGTGCGCGGTTCGCCAGCCTTGTCGGCCAGCCGTTTGGAGAAGCGGTTGGCCACTCCGAAGTAACCGGGCACACCAATCAAACGATTGGGCACCGGCTCCTGGGTCTCGAAGACCGAGACCGGCTCTTCGTCCGCGAAACAGCCTCCGCCTTTTCGGCAGTGCAAGACGAAGCCGCCGCCGCCGTTGGGCCACGGCACGTAGAGGGCGGCAGCCATCGGCCAGCCCCGGTACAGCACACCGATGGACGAAGCGAACACCGGGAGCCCATTCATGAAGTTGGTGGTGCCGTCCAGCGGATCGAGCACCCATAGGATGTCCTTAGCCGGGACTTCCGATTCCTTCTCCTCCTCGGAGGCCTCTTCTCCCAGTACCCCGTGCTCCGGGAACCGCTTGGCTATCTCCGCTGCCAGGTATTCCTGGGTCGCCTTGTCTGCTCGGGTAACCGGGTCTCGCTCCTTGTCATCCTTGAACTCAACCTCGATGGGGCGCCCAAAATAACCGGCCAGAATCTCCCCGGCCCCCCGGGCCAGTTTCACTGCATGGGACTCGATCTCCCGGGCTAAATTTTCATCAAAACGCTGCAATACCGGCTCACTTGTCAGGCCGCCGACTGGTCGGGCGCTCAAGTCTGGAACTGTCCCTGATAGAGACCCTCCCCCTCTACCTGCTCCAGGATAAGCTGGCAGATGGGGTCTCCGGGGCGGACTCGGATGGGCAAAGGCCCCACGTTGTAGAACTCCAGCATTATCCGACTATTGAATCCTGGATGAACCGCAGGGGCTGAAATGTGAACAAACAACCCGATTCTGGCATTACTGCTTTTACCCTCAACTCGTCCGCCAAGGCGCTGGGGCAAGCGCACCCTTTCTCTAGTGTACCCCGGCATTAACTGCTGAACGGGAATGTCCGGATATCCGTCGTCCGCTATTGTAATTTCCTGGCCAAACTGACGGATGAAGTTGAGCCACGAATATCTGTACAACTCAATCACAGATGCGAGGCCAGCCCGTTCCAGATCGCTAACCGGTTCCAGTGCATAAAACGTTTCCGACAGGGACAAATCTACGGAACTGTCTTTGATTAGGTCGGAATCCACTGGTGGGTCAAACGTCAGATTCCCGGCTCGAATCTCGCGGCGAATCTCACTAGCTGCCAGTCTCATCCACTCTCATCCTCTCAAGCCATTCCCGCGAGGCCCACATTCGTGTTCCGGTGGCGTTTATATCTTCCCCGGGCACTGCGAACAGAATAACTTCCCGTCCAATGTCCCATACCCACACTTGGATCGTTCCCTTTTGGGTGTTGATTTCTGAGGTGTTGGCGAGGAAGCCCACGTTGCGGCCTTCCCAATCTAATCGGACCTCCACTTCTTCCGGCAGAAACGCTTTGTTGGCTTCAATGTAGCGGATGTCGACTTTGGTCGCTGGTTTGTCGTATATCTCCAAGCCGATTCCCGGATTCTTCATCGCGTCCTCCACACCGGGCGCCTCACGACCGATTCCCCGGCACAAGCCAAGAGTAGAGCAGCCTCGGCGACGGGTCAATCGGAGGCCGTCAGTCCGGGCCGACGTTTGGCCGCGCGATATGGCACTGGTATAATCGCCGGGCCAGCGACAGTGGCGTACGGTAGGCGGCGCGGCGGACTTCAGTATATGAAAGGTGGAGTGGCGATATGGACCTGGGACTGAACGGCAAGGTTGCCATCATCGGGGGCGCCAGCAAGGGTCTGGGCCGGGCCTGCGCCCAAGTGCTGGCGGAAGAGGGCGCTAAAGTCGCCGTATGCAGCCGCACCAATGCCGATCTGGAACGAGCGGCCCAGGAGATCCGGGAGTCTACCGGCGCTGAGGTGCTGACCTACGCCGCCGACTTGGACCGGTTGGACAGTATAACCGGGTTGATCGCGGCCACCCTGGAGCGGTTCGGCGGTATCGACATCCTGGTAAACAACTCCGGAGGCCCTCCACTGTCCCGTGCCGCCACCGCCGGGGAAGACGTGTGGGAGACGGCGGTCCAACGCTCTTTAATCTTCTTCGGCCGCATGTGCCGCGAGGGCATCCCTCACCTTCAGCAACGGGGCGGCGGCCGGATCATCAACATCTTGGCCAGTACGGTTTACAACCCGATTCCCAACCTGGCGCTCTCCGGGGCCACTCGCATGGGGGTTGTGGCCTACGCCAAGAGCCTGGCCGACGAGGTGGGCAAGGACAATATCCTGGTGAACAACGTCTGCCCCGGATCGATTCTCAGCGAAAGGATGCTGTCCAACGTCACCGCCAGGGCCAACGAACTGGGCATCACGGTGGAGGAGGGCCTGGCCAACCGGGCCGCCGACACCGCGTTGGGGCGGGTCGGTCAGCCTGAGGAGTTGGCCAACCTGGTGGCCTTTCTGGCCTCGGAGCGCTCAACCTACATAACCGGGACCACCATCCTGGTCGACGGCGGCTTGGTCCGCTCGGTGATGTAAAGTGACTGACCCTCAGGTCGTCACCCGCGCCCCGAATCTTGCCCGGTTGCTCCGAGAGGAGCCCGGCGGGGACGCCAACCCGTCGGCGTTGCAGGACCGGGGCCGCGGCGCCCTGCTGGGGCTGGCCGCCGGTAATCTCCTCGGTCTCCCGGTGGAAAGCGCCTCGCGCCACCACATTGGCCGCCGCTATCCCGAAGGAGTCACCGAGATCGATAGCCGCGAGGCGTCACGCCCTATGGATGACGACTTGGCGCAAGCCGTGGACCTGGGTGAAGCGTTGTTGACTGGCGGGAATTATACGCGAGAGTTCGCCCACCGACTTGTCCGTTGGCGGCGAGAGAATGGGCGGGGCATCGGCGTTACTACGTCGGAAGTAATCGACGAATTGGAAAGAGGACACGAGCTGCCAGAACCGGCGAGAATCATATATGAGAGGAAAAACCGTATTGCGCCCAACGGCGGCGTGATGCGCTGCGCCCCGGTCGCCTTGGCCCGTCATACCTCTCCCGAACTGCTGGTGAGCGACTCCGCCGTTACCTGCGCAGTTACCCACATCGCCCCCACCTGCCAATGGTCGTGCATTATCATAAACGCCGCGATCTCCTTGCTGCTGCGGGGCGTTGCGCCCGATCTGCCGGCCCTGCTTGCGGCGGCGCAAGCCGACGGCTCGCCCGATCTAGCTGCGGCGGCGGCCGACGACGGTATACCCACCGCGGTCATGGACAGCATCGCCGACGGCTCACGCGTAGACTCCGGTCCCGATTGGCTGCGGTGCGACCAGCGGTTGATTGGGCATACCCTGCTGGCGACGCAAGCCGGACTATGGGCGGCCGTCACTCCGCACAACCTTGAGGACGCCCTGGTTGGCATCGTCAACGCCGGAGGCGACACCGACACCAACGGGGCGGTAGCCGGGGCCGTGCTGGGGGCCCGATACGGCGCATCGGCCATCCCACAACGCTGGTTGGACTGCATCCCCCAGCGCAAGCGCATCGAGACGCTGGCTGGCGGCTTGCTGGCCATGGCCACCTGAACAGACCAGTACAGCGGAGTTTCGACCATGGTGTTCGACCGCAGGCACACCGAAGAGCCCAAGGACGCCGCCGGTTACGTGGACCGGGGGAATCGTTACAGCCGCAACGGCGTGTACCACCGGGCCATTGAAGACTACTCCACAGCCATCGAGATGGACCGGTTCTACGCCGACGCGTTCTACAACCGGGGTTGTTCCTACTACGAGGTGGGGCTTTACGACAAGTCCATCGCCGATTTGACCACGGCCATAGACCTTGACCCGGGGGCCGACGAGTATTACGGCCAACGCTCGGTGGTCTACCTGTTCAACGACCAGCCCGATCTGGCCCAAGCCGATCAAGACCAGTGCGACGCCCTGCGTTTCCGGGCCCAATTGGAGGGCGGGTAAGGGTCAGACCGCTGGCTTGAAGTAAGGAATGGTTATCTGGTCGGTGGCGCGGACGAAGGTGACTTCCACCGGCATCCCGATGGTAACTTCTCGGGGCTCGCATTCCACGATATTGGTGAACATGCGGACGCCCTCTTCGAGCTCCACCAACGCCAGCACGTAAGGCCCTTGGTCGAAACCGGCGGTGCGGTTCTGATAAGTGACGGTGTAGGTCCAGACGGTCCCCTTGCCGCTGGATTCCGCCCACTTGATGTTTTCCGACCAGCAGTTGGCGCAGATGCCCCTAGGATACCACTGGTATTCCTGGCAATCGTCGCAGCGTTGCACCAGCAACTGCCCGCGGCGGCACCTGTCCCAGAAGGCGCGGGTCTCCCCGACCACGGTCGGAAGAGGCTTATTCCACTCGGGCATTCTCTAGTCCCTCCCCAGAATTACAGTACCGCCGCTGTGCCGGGAACCCAAGGCGCCGCCGGTGCCGTGGCACAGGGCAATCTTGCAGTCGAGCACTTGGCGGGGCGTGCCTTCGAACTGGTGTCGCAATTGCCGGGTGGCTTCCATCAACAAAAAGATGCCGCGCATCCCCGGATGGTTGGACGAAAGCCCGCCGCCGTCGGTATTGATTGGCAACTCCCCTCCGATCTTGAGCCGTCCACCGGAAACAAACTGGCCGCCCTCCCCCTTCTCGCAAAAGCCCAAGTCTTCCAGGGTTTCCAACACCGTGATGGTGAAGGAGTCGTAGATCATCGCCATGTCGATGTCTTGATGGGTGACACCGGACCCGGCAAAGGCGGGCTCGTGGCTCTGCTTGGCGGCGATGTACATCAGGTCGCGCTTGCCGGCGCCTTGGTGGGCTATTGCTTCGCCGGTGCCCAGCACCCACACCGGAGTGTGGCGGCAGCTCCGGGCGACCTCGGGCGAAGCCACTATAACCGCGCCGCCGCCGTCGGTGATGACGCAACAGTCCATCAGGTGCAGGGGCGAGGAAATAACCCGGGACCGCACCACGTCTTCGACGGTAATCGGGTCGCGGAACAGCGCGTCGGGGTTCATCGAGGCGTGGTGGCGGACTGCGACGGCGATTTCGGCCAGTTGTTCCGGAGTGGTGCCGTAGAGGTGCATGTGACGCTGGGCGATCATGGCGTAGAGGCCGACGGTGGTAAGGCCGTAGAGCTCCTCAAAGCTGTCGGGCGAAGGGTCGAGCCGGGGGTGCCCGAACCGTCCCACACCGCCGGTTCCCACCGACACGCCGCCGGAGCGGGCCAAGGTGCTGTAGGTGATGATCGCGCAGTTGATGCGCCCCGCGTTAATCGCGTTCAGGGCGTGGGCCAAGTGGAACTCGAAAGAGCCGCCGCCGACGGTGGTGTTGTCGACGTGCTTCGGGTACATGTTCAGGTAGTCGGCCAAGTTGAGCCCGCTGTTGCGCACCGACATCGAGGCGGTGAACAAGCCGTCGACGTCCTTCTTGCTGAGGCCAGCGTCGTCCAGGGCCTTGATGATGCTTTCGCCCTGAATCTGCAACTCGCTCTTGTCCGGGGCGTAGCGAGTAACGTGCTCATGCACACCAACAATGGCCGCCGAGCGTCTAAGATCAACCATCGGCAGGGCACCTCCATGAAATGGAATAGACCCAGTGGGGTCAAGTCTCTAAAACGGGGTTTCTAAACTTCCCAACACACCGTCATTCCGGATTGCGCCGGAATCCAGAGGTCACAGATCTGTCGCGCATATCGCTGACTTGCCACCATGTCCTGAACGTTGGCAACGCCGTACTAAGGCTGTCATTAGCGCATCAGGTGACCGCGTTCCAAGCTGAGTTAAGAAGATTCTCCACCCAACTCTCAAACACCGTTGGACCAGTTCGCTCCTGCTGCCTTATAAATTGGTCAGGGCTAACTCCTGTCATTCCGTGATTCCGAATCATCCTGGCGTAATTCATCCCGGTGTGGCTATTCGAGTGAATCACATAATTCCTCAAGCACTTCAAGTCCGACAGATTCGCGTACGACAGACCCAGGCTAATCTCATTCTGGTTAACGAGACCAAGCGTCGCCGAAAGACGAATAGCATATTGCGGATCGTCCCATGTTGCTCCGGGGCCAGCCAATGGTTTCCCTGTTAACACCGAGATATCGGCTACGCGTTTCATGCCGTTAATTCTGACCAACTCTCGCCCCGTTCGGGTCTTACATCTTCCCATCGCCGACCTTACAACCAGTTGGCAACAGAATTCGCCCCAAAGGTGTTGGAGCCTGTTCGAAAGATAAACAGGACGGACTGCTTCCCATAATAACGATTCGTTGAGTTCATAGGGTGCCAGGACTGCCAACCACTGGCTCAGTCGCTCACACCGCCTTTCAAATCGATAGTAGAGCCGGGATAACCCTATGCTTTGCACGGTTCAGATAGGAGTTGACGACAATGCCTTGTAATACATCGGGAACCGGACCCGCCTGCTCCCGATGCGCTGGGTTGAACTTGAGGAAGCCGTGATGAACTCGATCATTCGGGGCGGCACTTCCTCAATGTCTAGTTCCAAGGCATCAGCGAGGGTGCGTAGGTTGGCGATTGCGGACGACGTGTCTTGCAATACGCGTGAATCTCGCTCCGGCATGTCGTTACCCATGTCGCCTTCAGGTATTCCGAAGAGCGCATGGGCCATCGCGGCAAACAGCATCAAGAAATGCGGGGAGCTTGCCAGATTGGTTTCCAATACCAACCCCAGTTTAGCGACCATGTACTGGATTGTACGGTCTACTCGTTTCGGAATCGCCTGTGGTAGTTCGGCATCATATGTTTTGTATAGCCGGTCAATCCTTGGCTGACCACCATCCGTGACCCCCTCCACGACGATTCCAAACATCTGAGCCATTAACTCATCATCCGCCATTCGGATTCTGGCGCGAGCGCCAAGCACCTGATAGGTACTCCATAGATAATTCCAGCGATGCGACGCCTCCAGCACCTTGTTTCTAAAAGCGCCGCGGTATCTCCCGTGGCGAAGCTCCTGTTTAGACAAGTTGTAGTTGTATGTGTTCAGCCGCTGGAAGATTTCGAACACCACTGAGTCCGGCACGTTCATAAGCTGTTCGGTGGGGATGTAGTACCCCAAGAAGCCCTGCTTTGAATCTTCGTCCAATTGCGAGAACCTAAGGCCGGCGAGTTCGCCATACATTTCGTTGCTCGCGCCTAGCGCAAACTCGTCGTCCGCGTAAGACTGGATGGCCATCAACCGCTGCTGTCCGTCAACTACCTCCCGATATGCCCGCCTGGTTGATGAGTGAATCTTGGTCCGCAAGTATATCTTTGGAATGGGATAACCACGCATGATCGTATCGATCAGATACGCTCTGGCTTGGGATGGCCATATTCGGCCGGAGCGTTGATAGTCCCTATTTACTATTAAAGTTTTGTCTTGAAGCCAGGTAAGTATGTCGGAAATAGTAAATTGTTCTAGCATAGGGCTACTCGCAGGAGACGCGGAGATAGTTTGCTGGTCAGTATAGCAGTCGTTCCGAATCTTGAGATAGCTTCGCGAAGCGCCTGCGGGCTGACACAGCAACTCGGCTCTGTTATGTTAGGCGCATCGCCATTGTAGTCAGTCCCGAACAGAAGGTGGGTATGCAGAGGACACAATGCTGACATTCTTGGGGGGCACCGGACCCGAGGGCAAGGGACTCGCCCTTCGCTTGGCTATGGCCGGGGAAGCTACGATGATCGGGTCGCGAGACGCCGCCAGGGGCGCGGCCGCCGCCGCCGAACTGGCGGCCCTTGCCCCGGGAACCAGTATTAAGGGCTCGGACAATGCCGGGGCCGCCGCCGCCGGGGAGGTGGTCTTCCTGGCGTTTCCTTATGAGGGCCAGCGGACGACGCTAGAGCAACTCGGCGCCGCGTTGGCCGGGAAGATCGTGGTCAGCGTCATCGCTCCCATGACGTTCGAGCGAGGGAAGGGGGCCCAGGCCGTCGAGGTCGAGGCCGGCTCCGCCGCCCAAGAGGCCCAGGCCATGCTGCCTGACTCCCAGGTCGTGGCCGCCTTCCAAAACGTCAGCGCCGAAGAGTTGCAGAACCAAGACGTCAACATGGAGGGCGACGTGGTGGTCTGCTCCGACCATCCCGAAGCCAAGAAGCTGGTGATGGACTTGGCTGACAAAATCGCCAGTCTCAGGGGGGTGGATGGCGGCGGCTTGGCCAACGCCAAGTACGTGGAGCAAATCACGCCGATGCTGGTGAACATAAACCGCATCTATAAGGCGCATTCGAGCATCAAGATAGTGGGAATCTAGCGCCGATTTCATCACTCAATCGGGTCAACGAGGAATCGGGACAACGAGGAATAGGTCCAACCAGAAAACAGGGAGGTAATATGCCGCGATTTTCAATCGACATCAACAGCAGCGGCGGTCTGGCCGAGGTAAAGGGCCAATGGAAGTTCGCCGAAGGGTATGTCCCCGGTGACGTCAATTTTGGGCTGACGGAACGACTGGAAGGCAGCCCGGCCCGGCTTCCGGACTACGACGATTCGTCCTGGGAGCAGTGCCAGGACCTGAGCTTGTGGGCCAAATTCGGTGGGGCCTACGTGACCGGATTTTCTTTCGTCTGGTACCGGCTCAAGATCACCTTCCCCGAAACAGTGGGAGGGCGGGCCGTCTCCCGTACCAGGGTGCAGTTCGAGACCTGCGTCGACGACTACGGTGAAATCTGGGTTGACGGCGAATGCAACCGCGAACGCGGCGCCGTGGAAGGCTTCAACCGGCCCCAGCGATTGCTGCTGTCCGATAGCCCTCAGCCGGGAGAGGAGCACACCATAGCTATTCTGGCCCTTAACGGTCCCTTGGGCGCTCCAGGCGGCGGGGTGTTCGTGCGCTACGCCACTCTGAACTTCGAGTGGCGCGACGACGACCCGTAGCCGCCAGGGTTACCGTATCGAATTAACTGTCGGGATCAGTCCTCGGGCGGCCACTTGGTGCCGCCCACGGCTGGGCGTTCGTGCTCCGGCTTTTCGAGCCCGTCGGACACCACTTGGCGAAACTCCTGTAGGATCACCGCGCCCCAGTCTTGGGCGTGAGCCACCCGATGGGCGGTACGACGCCCACGCATAGTCTGCCGGGCCGCGTCCTCGTCTTGGCCCTCGGCGCTGCGGCTGGCCGCCTCATCCATGGCGTCGATCTGGGGCACCAGTCCGTTGGCGGTCTCGATGAAACGGGCCACCTCGTTCATTTCGCCGTCGAAAGCTACGAAGATCGGTACCGTGCCCGCCCGGTGCTCCGGCAAAAACGTATCGGCCAAGGGGACGTCGTCGTCACGGTTGAAGACCTGCACCTCGATATTCGGGCTGCTTTCGGCCAAGCGCAGAATTACCGGAGTGGTGCTGACGGCGTCGCCGCACCAGTCGGCGGTAATGACCGCCAAGTTCAGTGGTTGGGCCAAGCCATCGAAGAATGCGATGGTAGGCTGGGGCACTTGGACGCTATTGTAGATTTCAACGAACGGGTCTTTGTTCACCTTGATCTGGTCGATGTATTGTTGGATGGTCATGCCGCCTTGGAACTGAGCTTTAGTCAACGGCATATCGGGCCCCCTATCAGCCAAGATTAGCAAGCTGGAACTAACGCCGTTAGTTTCTCAACATTGGCCGGGTATGGCAACAGGCCAGCGCTCCCCCTTGGCCGCCTGCGGTTACGGTAATACCGGCGGCGTGCTAGAATTGAGGAAAAATGGGTGACCCCATCGGGGAGGGAAGACGTGGCTACGGCCGCCGGAGAACCCTATCTGAAATACGCTCTGTTCTGCCGGAGCACCAACCAAGCCGACGATGGCGAACTCTCGCTGAACGGTGTGGTCGACTTGTTCGAGTTGCCCGAGCCGGAGGAGTCGGAAGAGCCGGCGCGGGACCCGGTGCTCGCCCAGGTCGATCTGAACTTGGCCTTTTGCGTTGGTGGGGCCGCGCCGGGGGAGCATTACCTGTTCGTGGCCCTGAAGACCCCCGGCCTTCCCTTGGATACGCCGCCAGCCCAGAAGGTGGAATGGGACGAAGGTATCCTCTTCCAACGGTGGATCAAGAGCTTCCGAATCCCGGTGCAACGACCGGGGGTCCACACCGCCGCCATTCTCTTCGACGGCGCGCCGTTGGGCGAAGCCAGCTTCTTGGTCCGCTACAAGCCCGGGGCATAGTTTTAACGTCGGCCAAAACCCACTATAATTGGCCGCGATCATTTTTGTGGAGTGTAACGGTGGCAAACCAGACCGGTAAGCGCTATGTGTGCCCCCAGTGTAAGTCCGAATTTATCGTAACCAAGGGCGGCGACGGCAGCGTGTCCTGTTGCGGCGCCCCCATGGAGCTGAAGTAATGGCCAACCAGCTGGGTAAGCGTTACAGCTGCCCCACCTGCGGCAGCAGTGTGCTTTGCACCAAGGGCGGCGACGGTGAAATCAATTGTTGCGACGGCGTCATGGAACTGCAGGAGCCGCGCAAGCTGCCCTCGTCCGACTAGCGGCGGCGCCTCCGGCCCCGGAAACGCGAACCATGTGACCCCTCCCGGAGTTGGATAGAAAATCAACAAGCCCACTAAAAAATAACCTGGCACGTAAAAAGCCCCTCATGGTGAATTGGACATCTAGACCGCCAATCACCAAGAGGGGCTTTCTTTATCGGTTTGCGACTCCATCCTTCCGATCTGGTGCGGGTTGGGGTGGGGGGACGAGCAACCCGAACGGCCCCCATCCTAACCTTCCCCCGTGCGCGGGGGAAGGGATTTTAGAACCCTCTGGGTGCGCGGGAGGAAGGGGCCCTAAGAGGGTGTCTAATAAGTCTTCGTTCCGGCAGTAACCTCACCTTCCCCTTCCCAGGTTTTATTGCCGGACACTTTTTTCTGGTCACCAAAGTCCCTTCCCGTGCCCACGTGGAGGTAGCTTCCAAGTACCTTCCCGTGCCCACGTGGAGGTAGCTTCCAAGTCCCTTCCCCCCGCGCACGGGGGGAAAGTTAGGATGGGGGCCTCAGGGTAGGCTATCCCGGATTCCACCATGAACCGGCCCCACCCTCCTCCGTGCGCGGGGGAAGGGACTTATTAAATACCCTCTAAGGGACCGAGCGGTTGCATGGGATGAGGCTTTAGTGGTTGCTGAACACTTGGGACTGCCGACTCGACTTAGCCGACTAAATTATCCGGCAATAAGAAACTATCTCAAAATGCTGGAAGGCTAACAATCCTACGAGTATGGTCTGATGTGTGATGGGTTAGTGAGGGAGGGGAGAAGCCATGTCAGACCGGCAATCGCTGGACACCCTGTGGAATGTCCTGGACGACCTGTGGGAAGAGATCGGCCCGCTGATCGCCGAGTTGGACCCGCCCAAAGCTGTGGAACGCAAACGACGGGACCCGTGGCGGATGCTTAACGGAATCATTTTCCGGTTGCGCTCGGGCTGCCAATAGAATCATTTGTCCAGGGAGTCGGGAGACGACAGCATCCTCCACCAGACCTTCCAGCGATGGGAGCGGGCTGGGTTGTTCGCCCGGATTTGGGAGCGCATCCAATCCCGCTGCGCCGAACTGGACGGGGTGGACTGGGAATGGGAGTCGGCCGACGCGGCCATGGGCAAGGCCCGTTTGGGGGGATACCATTGGCCGCAACCCCACCGACCGCGGAAAGCCGGGCACCAAGCGCAGCATCCTGGTAGAGGCCAACGGAGGGCCGTTAGCGTGGTGTTGGCTGGGGCCAACGTCCACGACACCAAGCTGTTGGGGATGTCGCCGGAGGCCATCGTGATTGAGCGTCCCATCCCGACGGAACAGGAGCCGCAGCACTTGTGTCTCGACAAGGGATATGACAACCCCACGGGGTAGAATGCGGTGGAGCAACACGGCTATGAGCCTCACATCCAGCGCATCGGGGAGGAGAAGCTGGATGCATCTTGGGGAGAAACGGCAACCGGCGCGCCAGTGGGTCGTGGAGCGGACGTTGGGATGGCTGTCGAAGTGCCGGTCCCTTATGGTGAGAAACGACAAGAAGGCCAGGAACTACCTGGGGCGGTTGCAGTTGGCCTGTGGGTTGTTGTGGTACCGCCGCTGGTGGAGGCTGACCCCTTTAGGCAATTACCAAAGTTTTGAGATAGTTTCTTAGTTCCCGTCGGGACGTTCTGAGAAGTCCACCGGACCGTAGATATCCTCTAGGGCCGCGAATATCTCGGCCTGAATGCCGTCCGCGCCTTCACTGTACAGGTCTCCCGGCCCGCCAATCTCGTTGTTCACTCCCAAGTACGACTGCGACATCTCGGCGAAGAACTCCCGTCCGCCTTCCACTCTCATTCCAAAAGCGTCCGGCCACAAACCGGCTTCCCCGGTCCTGCGAAACAGCTCCAGCCATACTTGGCGAGTATCATCATCAAATCCAAGGTTCTCAATGGCGTGGGCCCATTCATGCACGGTAATATCCTCCGCCCAGAAACGGGTCTGGTCTTCAACCAGGTCAAGCAGGTTTTCCTCCGAGGTAACGGTGGTGGTTTGCCCCGGAACACCGCCTGCTCCGCGCACCCTGAACGAGTCGTAAGGGTTGCCGTTGGGATCAAGCCTCCCTCGGAGGAATGCCAATTCCGGGATTTCGACGATATAGCCGTCCTTGGGGATTATTGCCAGTGAAGCTCCCGCTTCGGCCATCCGCCGGGTGATGTCCGGCCGGTGGGACAGCATCGTGCGAACGATGTCGGCGGCGACCTCCAGGGCTTCTGGCGCCACTGCCCCGGAGGCCTTGATTAGAATACCGTCCACATCTACGGACTCAGTGTAGTAGGCATCAGTAGTAGTTGTGGCTGCGGAAGTAGGGGTGGGAGTGAGGGTTGTAGTCTCTGTCGGCGCCGGAGTGGTGGTTGGAGTCTGGGTGTTTGACTGAGTGGGAACACTGGTCGGAGCCAGCGTCGCCGTCGGTTCGGGCGTAACCGTGGGTGGAGGCGTTGGAGTGAGCGTGAGCTGAGGCGCATCGGGCGGGGTTGGGGTCGGTGCTGGGCCGACCGAACGCGCCGATTCCCGAGGAACCGGAGTGTCGGCTACAGTGACAGGTTCACCTCCGCAGGCCACGGCGGCCAGCAGAAGCAGCGAGACGGATGCTATGGAGCGTAGCATCACGGATACCGTATGACGAGAACCGGAATTGGATTGGCCACTCGATGTACGGCAATATCGGAGCGCGGCAGCTACGGTATCGACAGCAAAGCACGGGTATAGCGATGTCTTGGCTGTCGGTGGATCGGCCTTCATCATGGACGCATTCGTCTTCCTTGTTGGTCAGTGACAGAGTACCTCTAAGAAACTATCTCGAAACGAGGCTTCCCCAATGTCTCTCCCCTTTCGCAAAAGTGGGATTTTCCCTCTGCCCAAGCCTGTTCGTTCAGTTTTGAGATAGTTTCTAAGCCACTGGCAAAGGGCAGGCCTGGGGTGATTGGCTGGTGGAAGAGGGAATCTTGGAACGGAGGACGGCTCGCGGGAATGTCCGCGAGCCGTCTTGGGTTCATCCGGAGAGGAACGACCGGCTACTTGAAGTAGGGGATTACGTGTTTGCCCATCAGGTTGATAGACTCCATGATCCGGGTATGTTCCAGACGGCCCGGCTGCACAAAGCACAGGACCTGGTCCACCCCCGCCTCTTGGTATTTCTTCATCACCTGGATGATGGTGTCAGGGTTGCCCATGGCGAAAGCGCCCGAGGCGATATGGTCTTCTGCGGTCTTGTTGGCGCGCTCGGTCTGGATGGCGTCGACCGAGAACTTGTAGGAGTCGGGAACCTTGCGTCCGGCCCACGGCGCGTACAGGTTTTCGGCCTGTTGCACAAACCAGGCGCCCTCGGGGCCGCCCACCCGGCGGGCCTCCTCGTCATCTTCTTCGCAGTGGACGATGCAAAGGGCCGCCACTTGGTCGTTCACGTAGGCGCCCACGGGGTTGGCGTGCTGGACTGCCTCACGGTAGGCCGCCACCCGCTCCTCCATCTGAGCGTAGCCGCCTAGATTGAAGCAGAGCACGCCCAAGCCCATCTCGCCCGCAGAGCGGAAGGAGTCGGGCTGGCTACAAGCCACCCACATCGGCGGGTGTGGCTTCTGCACCGGCTTGGGAATGACCGACCGCTCCGGTATGTTGAAGAACTCGCCTTGATGAGAGAAGGGGTCTTCGGTCCACATCCGGGGAATCATGCCGATGGCCTCGTTCCACTGCGCCCTGGTCTGTTCCGGGTCCACCTCGAAGCCGTCCATCTCGATTAACGTGGTGGACCGGCCGGTGCCCAGGTCCATCCGGCCGTCGCTAAGGATATCCAGGACGGCGGCGCGCTCGGCGACGCGCACCGGGTGATTGTATTGGCCCGGCAACAGGGCCACGGCGTGGCCGATCCGGATACGCTTGGTCCGTTGGGAGATAGCGCCGTAGAGGACCTCGGGCGCGGAGCAGTGGGAAAACTCGCGCAGGAAGTGGTGCTCCACGGTCCAGAAGTAGTCGAAGCCCACCTCGTCGGCCAAGTCCACTTGGGCCAGCACCTGCTTGTACCGCTCCGCCTCGATGCCAGGGTAATGGGGCTCGGGGATCTGAATCTCGTACATAAGGCCGAATTTCATGTGTTAATCCTCATAGTTGGTCTTGGCGGCATTCTAGCACAGAAGCGGGACCGGACGGCCATCAGCCAAAATACCGGCAATTCGGCCGGCTACGGTCGGGAAACGGCCACCCCATCTATCCAGCCCTGCTTTTCAAGCGTACGGCAGGCTATGCCAATCTGCCGCTCGGAAAACCGCCGCTTGCGGTCGTTCCATTGGTAGGTGCGGGCAATGACCTCCTGCAGGTCAGACTTCGGCGGCTCAACGGCCACCCAATGCACGGTTGCGAGAAGTTCGAGCCCGAACGGAGACTCGAAGCCCTCGACCAGGTTGGTTACCCGCTTGAAGCGCTCCTGAGTCTCCGGTCTGCTGCCAAGGAATCTGAGAGCATCATCAACTGCGCCCGGGACCAGTTCGAGTTCTTTGCCGGGCGCGTCGCCCCCGTCAGCGTAGCCCGCTATGTAGTGTCCTTCCATCGGACGTATGACGTGCCTGAGATTCTCGGCGTAAGGGCCATAATGCCCCTTCGTGTAATTAAGGCTCAAGGGCTCACCGGCCGTCTGCAAGAAGTACATCAGCTTGTGGACTTCCAGAAGGGTCACGAACGGGTCCAACAGGCCGCCGAGATAACGGTGCATCAACCCAACCAGAGCCGCCCTTCCCGCAGTCATTTCCGGCACATTGCTTGAGCGGTTGGGGCGTCCGTCTGCCGGTGCGCTGCCCGGCTCGAAAATGACTGCCCGTACATGGCCAAGCGCCCTCAGCGCCGCTTCGATTCGTGGGCGTACATCATTCCACGCCAACCCACCCAAGTCGCTGCCCAATGGAGGGATAGCAATTGATTGAATGTTTCTGTCTCTAATTTCCCTCACAAGCGACTGCATGCCCGATTCGATGTCTTCGATGCGGCTCTTGCCGCGCCAGTGTCGTTTGGTAGGGAAATTGATGATGTAGCGAGGGTTGGTTATTTGGCGGGTTTCGAAGACGAACATCCGGCCGGGTTGAACTTCGCCGCGTTTGCAGGCGTCCGAGTAGGCCTTGAAGTTGGCCGGGTACAAATTCTTGAACTGAAGGGCAATCCCACGCCCCATTACGCCAACGCAGTTGACGCTGTTGACCAGGGCTTCGGCGTCTTGGGTGAAAATATCTCCGGTCTTAAACTCCAACATCGTGCCGTCCCTCCTTCTTAGTAATACCAATCCGGTGTTATCTCAACCCTGGGGCAATGTCCAACCACTGGAAAGGACCCCATGACTTGGACTCGTACTTGATTGGTTAATACCCCGATGCGGGAGACTAACTCTCAAGGGAAAGACTGCTCTATCAGAAACTCCGACTGTTTGCTCTCCCTGACACCGGCCCACTGGGTCGCCGCCACAGCATTCCAGTCAATCTTGTTCAAGTGGTCGAGGTCCCGATAATCCTCGAAATAGTACGCTCCAGCGTTCGATGTCGTAAAAACCCACCGGCGCTTATGAGCATTCGCCCACGCCACGACATCGTAAAGGTCTGCCTCCAGATGGATGATTGGCCCTTGCCCTCCTCGATAAGCGAGCTCGGGGTGGTCCGCCTTGTGAATTACGTAGAGCATCACCGATCTGGGGCAAAAATAAAACGGCACACAATCGCCAACGTGCAAGTCAGGATAAGATCTAAGAGTCAACTCATTGAGCCGCCTCTCCTTGACAGCGCCCATCCCGATAGTCATGCCCGCGACACCAAGCCGCATGGCCTCACGGTCACACCAAAGATAACCGCCGGTTATCATGGACGACAACCTATTGATATGCACGATATGGTAAATTTTCGGGTTTGTCGGCACAGGCATGATGGGCCTATGCTAGCCTATGACAATTACCCTGTCACATGCCCGTTGTCAGCCCGGCAAGGATTTCACGCCAGATAATGACTAACGCCCGACTTCCAACGCCAAACGGCGCCAGGATCATCCGCGGCCCGCCCGCCGCGGAACAGCCGCTCTGTGTCCCTACCTCTGAGATTTTCGGTCATGGCGCGCTAAATTCAGCATAGCGCGCCGGTGTGGTGGATAGTCACCCCCTACGGCACCAGCATGGCGCGGGTGATTTCCGGCTGGCGCTGGTCCCATTCGCATTGGGGGAAGGCTTCGTTAACTTCAGCCAGCGGAAACTTGTGCGATACGATGCGCTCAAAGGGCAACCGGTCTTTGTTGCGCACCAAGAAGTTCAGCAGGCGGGGCAACAACTCGGGCTTGTACATCAAGGAACCCATGATGTTCTTGCCCTGCAACAGCTTGGACGGGTCGATGGCCACCTCCCGGCCGCGGACGATGTCTCCGATTTCCACGAATGTGCCGCCGTTGCTGAGCATGTCGATGCCCTCGGCCAGCAACTCGGCCCGACCCACCAACTCCATCACCACGTCGGCGCCCCGGCCGTCGGTCAGTTCTCTCACCCGCCGCAACCGGGTTTCCGGGGTGTTGAACTCTTGAATATTGATCGTGTGATCGGCGCCGAAAGCCTCGGCCAGTTCCAAGCGGTTCTCCAGCCGGTCCATCACTATCACCCGGTCAGCGCCCATCTCCTTGGCCATGGCGGTGGCGTGGATGCCCAAGCCGCCGGCGCCTTGAATCACCACGTAATCGCCCTCGCCGGCTCCGGCCCGGATCAAACCCGTCGTGACGGTGCCCATAGCGCAGTTGAGCGGCCCCAGCAGGTCGTCGGACAGTTCGTCGGGCACCCGGAAGAAGGGGTGGCGGGGCGGCAGGTAAAGGTAATCGGCATAGGTGCCAGTGAAGTAGGGCCAGACCCCGGCGGCGGAGTAGCTCCGGTTCATACACCAGTTGGTGTTTCCCTTGAGACACTGGCGGCAGTGATAGCAGGGGAACACCGCGGCGTACACTACCCGGTCCCCTTTTTCGATGGGCGCGCCAGCGGAATCGGTGGCGACTCCGTCGCCCAGAACGTCGACCACCCCGGTGCCCTCGTGGCCCATGGCCCGGCCGGTGGGAGGCAACGGCACGTTGATTTGGTCGCCGCGCCATACGTGCAGGTCGGACCCGCAGATTCCCGCTTGGGTCATGCGCAGCACCACCGCGCCTGGGGCGGGCTCCGGGACTTCGTACTCCTCGATTACGAAGGGCTTGCCATATTCCTTACAAGCAACAACTCGGCCTTTCATCGTTACCTCCTGCCATCGGCGGTTTGAGGGACACGATACCATATTAAACGCAGCACACGCCGCGGGCGCAGAGTTTGTAATATATTGGCACCAATAACGTCGGCGTTCAGCCCGGGGTTTAACTAAGGAGGTGTCATGCCGGCCAAGACTGGAAAGCGATACATCGACGGTCTTCGGGAACGCCCGGCCGAGGTCTGGCTCCGCGGGGAGCGGGTGAAGGACGTCACCGCCCACCCCGGACTGCGGGGCGGGGTAAAATCGCTGGCGGCACTCTACGACTTGCAGCACGATCCGGCATCGGGGGACGAGATGACTTTCGCGTCGCCGTCATCCGGAGCGCCGGTGGGTCTCTCCTTCATCATTCCCCGCAGCCGCGAGGACTTGGAGCGCCGCCGGGCGATGATGGTCCGGTGGGCTTGGGCCGGTTGCGGCATGATGGCCCGCACCCCGGATTTCATGAACGTGTCCATCAGCGGCTGGGCCGCAGCCGCCGGCTTCTTCGGCCAAAACCGCCCCGAATTCGCCGAGAACGTGCTCCGCTACCACGAGTTCATCCGCGAGAACGATTCCACTCTCACCCACACCCTGGTAAACCTGCAACGGCGCCGCAAGTCCGGGGTATTGGACCAGACCGACGATCAGGTCGCTCTGACGGTGTTGAGAGAGACCGACGCCGGTATCGTCGTGCGGGGCAGCCGTATTCTGGCCACCCTGGGACCCATCTCCGACGAGATCGCCGTCTACCCCACCCGCACCCACATGATGGGTGAGGAAGCGTGGCGGCAGGCTTTCTCCTTCGCCATTCCCTGCGACACGCCGGGGGTCAAGTTCATCTGCCGGGAGAGTTACGACTTGGGCCGCTCCGGCTTCGACCACCCATTGGGGTCGCGCTTCGAGGAGATGGACTGCTTGGTCTTCTTCGACGACGTGCTGGTCCCCTGGGAAAGGGTGTTCCTGCTGGGCGACGTCGAAATGTGCAACAACTACGGCTTGGCCACCCAATCGACGACTCACTCCGGTTACCAAGTGGTGAACCGGTGCGTGGTCAAGACCGAGTTCATCCTGGGACTGGCCCAGTTGATGGCCGATACCCTCGGCTCCGGCGAGCTGCCGCAGGTCCAAGAGCGCATCGCCGAAATCATCGTCTACCTGGAAACGTTGAAGGCCTGCCTGCGGGCGTCCGAAGCCGACGCCGCGCCCAACAGTTGGGGCGTGATGTGCCCGGCCCAGGGACCCATCACCGCCGGCCGGGCCCTCTACCCAACCACCATTTACCCGCGCTTGGCGGAAATCGTGCAATTGCTGGGTTCCAGCAGCCTGATGGCCCTGCCGTCGGAAGACGACTTCGATGCCGCCATCGGCCCGGATGTCGAGCGCTACCTGGCCACCGACAACGCCACCGGGCGGGAGCGGGTGCGGCTGTTCCGCTTGGCCTGGGACGTGGCTTGCAGCTCCTTCGGAGGGCGGCAGGTACTCTACGAGCGTTTCTTCGGCGGCGACCCGGTGCGAAACGCCATGCTGACCTACCAGAGCTACGACCGGGATGACGCGGTGCGGCGGGTAAGGGAATTTTTGGAGCGGGACGAATAGGACGGAGTTCAACCCAACAACGGCCTAGGCCTAACTCCCTGGACTCGCTCCGTGTTGAATTATCCGGCCCTCCGGGATATAGTATTGCTCACTTACAAGGGCGCTGCGGTCAGCGTCAACTGGAGGGAGCATGGCGAAGCCGAAGAGGATTGGTCACTTGGTACTGAACGTTAAGGACGTTGACACCTCCACCAAATTCTACACCGAGGTCATGGGATTCGAGATTGCCTTGGAACGGCCGGGTTTCGGCACGTTCCTCACCTGCGGCAAGATTCACCACGACTTGGCCCTGTTCCAAGCCCAGGAAGACGCCGCGCCGGTAACCGAGGGCGGGCTGGGCCTGAACCACATGGCCATCCAGGTCGAGGACTACGAGGAACTCTCGGACTATTACCGGCGGCTACAGGAATACTACGAGGTGGACGACCTCCGCACCGTCGACCACAGCATGACCAAGAGCATCTACATCAAAGACCCCGACGGCAACGGCATCGAGTTGTTCTGCAACAGCTTTGACGACCCCGCCGACGGTCTGGCCGAAATGCGCCGCCCCGGTCGCCAGAACACGGCCTTGGTCTTCGACTAGAGCCCCGCTGAAAAGCAGGTTCCCGGTATTAGAGAGGGACGTTGTTCCCTCTCTAATTTTTTTAACGCAGAGCAATCGGAGAACGCGAAAATGATCAAATCGGCGGCGTTGGACTTGGACGGCACCGTGATCGGTCCCGACGAGCGCGTCACGCCGGAGGTAATGGCGGCGGTGCGGGAGTTGGCCGCAGCGGCGCCGGTTTTCCTGGCCACGGGAAGGGAACCGGCCGACGTGGTGCGCTACGCCAGGCAGTTGGGCCTGACCACTCCACAGGTCTCCGACGGAGGCGCGGCGATCCTGGACCCGGTCAGCGGGCGGCACCTGTGGTCGGCCAACCTGGGGCCGGAGTTCTCGGAAGAGATAGTCACGTGGCTCCACGAGACCGGAACTGCTTTCGTCGCCACCCACGTCAACGGAACGTTCCAGCAATTAGGCCAGGTCCCCGATTGGGACATCGTGCGAGTATCCGCGCTGGACTTAACCCTCGATGCGGCGGAGGCGATGGCGGAGCGGTATTCGGCGCGTCCGGAAATTCATGTGGTGAAAGCGTCTTTGCCCTACAACGGGCTGTGGGCCGTGGACTTCACCCGGGAGGGTGTGGACAAGGCCACGGGGGTGAGTCGAAACGGCCGTTCCTTGGGCGTGGAGATCGGAGAAATAGCAGCGGTGGGCGACAGCTTCAACGACCTGCCGCTGCTCCGGGCCGCCGGGCTCAGCATCGCCATGGGAGACGCGCCCGCCGAAATCCGCGCGGTCTGCGACTTCGTGGCGCCGCCGGTTGAAGAAAACGGGCTGGCCTATGCCATCCGCGAGTGGATTCTGCCGCGGGTCACGGGTTGACCGCCGAAAGCGCAGCGTTTTCGAGGTTTTCATCAACGACCTCGGCCGCCCGCCGTCGAAAAAACCCGGGCTAACGCAGGGCCGGGACCACTTCGTTGGCGAACAGGTCAATGGAGTGGAGCACCTGTTCCTTGGGGATAAGGCCGCCCACGTTTACCTCGGCGATGACTCCCGAGAGGTCCAACTCTTCAATGATTTCGTTCAGCAGGCTGGCGACGCTCCGTGGGCTGCCATAGGCCAAGCGGTCCCGCAACAGGTCTTCGTAGGTCACGTTGGCCAAGCGCTGCCCCCGGGCGATCCGCTCCTCGGAAGGTGTGGCGCCGGCCACGGCGGCGCTGCTGGTAAAGTTCTGGGCCAGCCGCCGGTAGGCGCGCATCGTGCTGTCCTCGGCGTCGGCGTGGGCCTCCTCCGAAGTGTCTCCGACGAACACGGGGACGCGCAGGAAGACGTCGCCCTCGCCCTCGTGTCCCGCGGTGCGCCAAGCTTCCCGGTAGTCTTGGAGGCTGTCGACCAGATCAGAGCGGTCCATGCCCCGCAACCCAATGAAAATCGGGTAGCCCGAGGCGCCGACTTGGGGGAAGGTTTCCTTGGTGGTGGCCGCTACCCGAAGCGGTGGATGAGGCCGCTGGAAGGGCTTTGGGATCACGCAAACATCATCGAACCGGTAGTGCTTCCCTTCGTAAGAAAAACGCTCGTTGGTCCAAGCGGCCAAGATGATTTCGAGGCACTCTTGGAACCGTTCCCGGCTCTCGCCGTAGGGCACGCCGTATCCTTCGTAGGAGCGGGCAAAGCCGCTGCGCCCCACACCGAATTCGACCCGCCCCCGGCTGATCTGATCGACCGTGGCCACCTCTTCAGCCATCCGCACCGGGTGCGAGAGGGGCAGCACGTTAACAGCAACGCCGACCCGCAGCACCGGATGACGGGCCACGATGGCCGACGACATTATCAAGGGCGCCGAGACGATGGAGGGAATGCCCGCGCCCGCCGGGTCCAAAGGACTCCGGGGCGCGGCGAAGTGGCGCTCGGCCAGCCAAACGCCGTCCAAGCCGCCAGACTCGGCGGCCTCGGCCATGGTGAAGGCCTCGTCGAAGGCGTCCGCTTCCGTGACGCCGTAGCGGTAATCGCATTCCATAACCAGACCGAAGTGCATTTCCCGGTCCTCCCGGCGTGTTTCGAAGGCGGGGGCGGCAAGCTTGGCAAGCCTTCCGCCGGATTGTAGATGGGGGCCTGCGGGCTGTCAAACTCGCGTGATGCGGCGGGGTCTTGATTATTGGGAAGCTCGATAATGCGGAGCGGCGCCGGCCGTCGTTGACGCTGGCGAGCCGCCAAACGTACACTGCCCAAGGGGACCCCTCAGGAACTTTTCGCCCTCGCAATCCTTTCATCGCAATCCTTTCACCGGAATCCTTTCACCGGAATCCTTCAAAACGAGGACGGGCCATGACGGAGAAAAATAGCGGCCTCCGGTTGTTGGCGTGTTTCGCCCACCCGGATGACGAGGCTTTTCCGGTGGGCGGCGTTCTGGCGGAACAGGCCGGCCGCGGCGTGGAGGTCCGGCTCATTACCACTACCTTGGGCGAGGAGGGCGAGATACGCCAAGAGGGTTCGGCCACCCGGCAGACCCTGGGGCGCATCCGCCGGGTGGAGTTGTCTTGCGCGGTGCGGGCCCTGGGTCTGCGGAGCCACGAGGTACTGGACTACCGGGACTCGGGCATGGCCGGTTGGGAGTCTAACAACCACCCGCGGGCATTCATCAACGCCTCGGAGATTGAGGTGGTGGAGCGGTTGACGCTGGAGATACGCCGCTTCCGGCCCCAAGTGGTGTTGACCTTCGAGCCGGGGGGCCTCTACGGCCACCCCGACCACATCGCCATCTGCCGCCACACCAGCAAAGCCTTCCAATTGGCCGCCGACCCCGAGGCCTTTCCCCGCCAGCTTGCCGACGGACTGAAACCCCACGCGGCGCAACGGTTGTTCTACAGCGCCCGCCCCCAGGGGTTCCGCTTAGAGTGGGCCACCGCCCTGCGAAACGAAGGAATCAACTTTCCGCTACCCTCGCCGGAGCAGGAAGACCAAGGCGTTCCCCCCAAAGCAATACACTTGGAAATGGACGTATCGGCCCACTTGGAGACCAAGATGGCCTGCATCCTCTGCCACCGCACCCAGGTGGCCCCCGACTGGCCCTACCACCGGGTGCCGAGAGCGGTGTCGGCCCGGATACTGGGACGAGAATACTACATCCGGGCCTTCCCCGAGGTGTCGGAAGGTGAGGTGGTGCCCCGCGACTTCTTCCAGGGCATCGCCCCCGATTAGCCGGCTGGGGACGGTTGACCGCAGAGAACGCAGAGCGCCGGATGGTGTTAAGATGACGGAAAGCCGCAGCTGAGTCGGGCAGGGGAGGGGCGGCCGCTCCGTGACCACCACATATCAACATACGGGGCAACAGACGGGTTTCCAGTATGGTTGCCTGACCGGAGAGCGGCGGCGCATCGCCGAAGGGCCGGACCAAGTCCCGGAACGGTTGCTGTGGCAGCTATGGAAGAAACGGGCCGCCCGCCAGCAGGGGTTGCGCACCGAGGCCGGGCGGCGGGTGCGGGTACTGTACCCCGGCCGGACCGGGGCCTCCGCCGGGCCCGATTTCCGGGACGCCCTCTTGGAGATCGAAGGCACCGGCTTGGTGCGCGGCGACGTGGAGATTCACCGGCGGCAACGGGACTGGGCCGCCCACGGCCACACCAACGACCCCAACTACAACGGCGTGGTGATTCACGCCGCCCTGGAAGTGGAGTCGGACGCGACCCGGCTGGCCAACGGCGTCGAGGCCCCGGTGCTCTCCTTGGCCGCCTTGTTGGCGCCGGAGGACGCCGCGTCGGCAGCGGAACCCTCTGACCTCTGGGAGTTCCTGGAGCGGAAGGGGGTCCGCAAGCCGGAAAACGCCGCGGCGGCCGGCGCACTGCTGGACTGGGCCGGAGACCGGCGTTTCCTCGGCAAGGCGTCCTTTTTCCTGCGTTTCATTCAGGAAATTAAGCCCGAAATTAAGCCCGAAATTGGGCCCGGTAAGGGGCCGGAACACGGCCAAGCTAACGGGCCGGAATTTCGACCGGGGCGGGGCCTCCCGGACCAAGTCCTTTACGAGGCGCTGTTGGAGGGGCTGGGTTACCGCCACAACCGCCAAGCCTTCCTCAAGCTGGCCTACCTGGCCCCCTACACGGCGCTGGTCCGGGCCGCCGGTCCTCTGCCGCCGGAAGAACGGGCCGAAGCGATCAACCGCTGGCTGCTGGCGGTCTCGGGGCTGGAGCCGTCCGCCGATACGCCGCCGCCTGGTCTGCGGCGCACCATGGCCGCCAGTGAATGGCGGCTGTTCCGGGTGCGGCCTTCCAATCACCCGGTCCGCCGGATCCGGGGGGCGGCGTCTCTGGCGGCCCGCTTTATGGATTCCGGGCTGCTGGCCGGGCTGAGGGAGGCGGCGCTGTCGGGCGGTCCACAGGTCTTGGTCCGGGCGTTGAGCTCGGGCGGCGGCGGGAGCGCCGCCATCGGGGTTGGCCGGGCCCGGGAGTTGGCGGTGAACGCCGTTCTGCCCTTCTGCCACGCCTATTATCACGAGGGGGCTGCCGGCCCAGACCAATTGCCGGACCAATTCATGAAACTTTTCCGGGCCTTCCCAGGCTTGCCGGCCAACGAGTTGACCCGGGAGATGGCCGCCGAACTGCTAAGCGCCGACTGGCGCAAACAGGTCGTTGGCGCCCGCCGCCAGCAGGGCCTGCTCCACTTGGCGGCCCTGCTCAAGGGGGCGGCTTAGGGGTCCACCGCAAAGGACGCGGAGAGCGGAGAGTTTTGGGGTACGGTTAGGCAACCCAAATCCCCCGCTCCCTGGCTGGCGGCCACCCAAATAACCCGTTCCTTAGCTTGCGGCCAGCAATATTCCCCTCCCTCGCGCACGGGGGCGGGTTGGGGTGGAGGCAACAGCTTCCTAGTCGGGCTCGGCCAAGGGGACAGCCAAGGAGGTGCGCATACCGGCGTTGGGGGAGCGGGCGATGTGGCCGTGGCCGGTCAGGTCCTCGGCCACCAACACGTCTCCGGGTTCCAACTGCACCTTGGAGCCGTCGGCGGTCTCGAACTCGGCGGTCCCTTCCAAGTTGACCACGTACTGGCGCCGGGGAGCGGTGTGATAATCGGAGAAGTTGGGGGCTTCCCGGCGGTTCAGCAGCACGTCCCCCGGCCCCACCCGGTTCACGATCTCAGACAGTTGTTCGGCGGTCAGTTCCTCGAAGTGGGACTCGCCGTCGTCGCCCGAATAGACTCTTACGATCTTCATCTTCTATCTCCTATGGGGTTTTTCATCACAAAGAGCGCGGAGGCGCCGTATTTCGACGTAATGCGCGTTGGGCGCCGGTCATTCGGCCAAGGGGATGGTGGCGGTAACCACCTTGCCGCCGCCGGTGCCCCGGGTGGTGTGGCCTTGGCCCGTGGTGTCCTCCACCAGCCGGGCGTCACCGGGCCCGAAGTTGTGGACCGAGCCGTCACCCAGTCCGATTTCAATACCTCCGTCCACGCAAATCACGTACTGGCGGCGGGGCGCCGGGTGCCAATCGATGAAATAGCCGGAATCCCGCTCGTTGAAGGTGATGGTGGTGACGGCGGCGCCTTGGGTCAACTCCGGGTGGGCCGCCGGGTCCAGTGTCTCGATGTGGCTCTGCCCATCGTCGCCGGTGTAGAGGCGGTAGAGTCCCATAGCGCTTTCTCCTGTAGTGGGTTGATGCGGGTCAGCTTAGCAGATTTTTCAACGCAGGGTGCGCGGAGGGAGCCCGGAGAACGCGGAGGGCCTATTTAGTTGGGCTTGTCATTGGGCTTGGGAGGCGTAGATCCAGCCTTCGAGGCGGGCGTCAGCTAGTTCGCCTGGCTTGGGTTTACAGAAGCGGTCTGAGTCTACCGCCCACAGGGCGGCGGCTACGGCGGCGACCACTGAATCCAGGGCGTCGTCGTTGGCCCGAGATCCCCACCGGAATTCCGATAGGTTCGGCATCTCTATCCCTGCATAAGCAGAGAGCTGATCAATAATGCCATTGCGAATATCTAGTGAACCGGCATCGCGCTTGTAACTTTTGACGGTCGTGTAATCAAATCCGATGGACCAAAGGAAAGCACCGGGCATGACTTCCAGCAAGGTCACCTTGTCCGCTGGCGCTGGGCCAACATCCACCGGTGGTACCCACCAACGGTGTGGCCACGCCTTTTCGAGTTTCTGCAACATCTCGATCCCGCAATGGGTCATAGGAACAAGTCTGGTGTTGAAGGCCGACATGCTGACGGAATAATAGTCGTCGCCCTTTCGCTTAAGATGCTTTCGGAACTGCCTGCATTTGGCCCTATATTCGTCGAGAGACATATCGAGGATACCCGGCCAAACATCTCTCATTGTCGCCGTGTCAAGATTCAGGGGTCCAATCCCAAGGTCTTCAAGTGAACCCTTCGGTAGGCCAAAGGGAAAATCCAGGGCCGCGACGGTTGATGCGGGGGCGTTGCCTAAGAGTTCGAATAGGTCGTCTCGCCGGATGGGCTGGACGTGGTCGATCCGCAGTTGGCCCTCCACGGTCAGATTCCCCTCCGCGACCCAAGTCTTACCCTCGACTTTGGCTCCGCTGAAGTCTACGCCGATTATCTTTGGCATGGTTTAGAATATAGCAAATCTTGCGGATAGTAGGTGAGTATGGACACACGAGCGCGCAGGGAGAACTACCGGGTGATACTGGACGGCGACCAGTGCGTACATCCGGGGTCGGTGTTCGATCCCATATCGGCCCGCATTGCCGAAGACCTGGGGTTCGAGGTGGGCATGTTTGCCGGCTCCATCGCTTCGGGCACGGTCTTGGGCGCTCCGGACTTGGTTGTCTTGACTCTTACCGAGTTCGCCCAGCAGATTCACCGCATCTGCCGGGCCGCCGGACTCAGCCTGATGGTGGACGCCGACCACGGCTACGGCAACGCGCTCAACGTGATGCGCACCGTGGAGGAGTTGGAAACCGCCGGGGTGAGCTGCCTGACAATCGAGGACACGGTGTTGCCCCGGAGCTTCGGCGGAGGCGAAGACCAGCTCCTGTCGCTGGAGGAGGGGGTCGGCAAGATGAAGGCCGCCTTGGCCGCCCGGCAGGACCCGGCGTTGGTGATCGCCGGGCGCACCAGCGCCCCCCGGATATCCAACTTGGAGGACACGGTGCGGCGGGTCAAGGCCTACGAAGACACCGGAGTCGACGCCATCTTCGTCGCCGGAGCCGCCACCAAAGAGGAAGTGGAAACCCTAGGCAATGCCCTGTCCCTCCCCCTGTTGCTGGGCGGCGCCTCCGGTGAATTGAGCGACCGGGAATACCTGGCGTCCCAGGGGGTGAGGATCGCCCTGCAGGGCCACCTGCCCTTCCAAGCATCGGTCAAAGCAGTCTACGACACCCTGAAAGCGCTTCGGGAAGGGACGCCGCCAGCGGAGTTGGGCCCCCAATTGGCCACCGCCGAACAACTGGACCGGTTCACCCGTCGGGCCGATTACGACCGGTGGACCAAGGAGTTCCTGAGCTAACCGGCTAAGTTAACCCGCCAAGCTAACCGGCTGAATTAACCGGCTGAACTAACCGGCTGAACTAACCGGCTGAATTAACCGGCTGAACTAACCGGCTGAACTAACCGGCTGAACTAACCGGCTGAACTAACCGGCTGAACTAACCAGGAAAGACCGGAAGGACGTAACGATTGGAAGAACCTCCCTTTTGGGGTAAACTATGCCCTTAGCCGACCCTCGTTCACTTTTTGATTAATGAGCACGACAAGGAGCGCAACGATGAAAGTTTTCTACAACCACCTGCACTTCCGCAGCGGCGACCCGGATGCCGCCGCCAAGTTCTATTGCGACAACTTCGGGGCCGCGATCACATCGGAACGCCCACTGTCCACCACCAAGTCGATCAACCTGTCCCTCAACGGCGATCCGCTGATGACCATCTCCGGCCGGGCCGAAGGCGAGGACCCGGTGGCTGGCTCCACCGAGCCCCGCTACGGCTTGGACCACTTCGGCTTCGAAACGGACGACATCCACGCCTTGTCCGAACGGCTCAAGGCCAACGGCGTCACTTTCAACTGCGAACCTTGGACCATGCCTTCCGGCTCGACGGTAGCCTTCGTAGTGGCTCCCGACGAGGTGAGCGTGGAGTTGATCCAGCGTCCCACGGCCTAAGACTACCCGGGCTAACCCGGCCAAATTCTTTCCGGGAGCAATCGCCATGACTGGTCTCAGCCATCCTTTGGAAAACGTCCGCGTCATCGACTTGGGTCGCCATCAGGCCGGGCCCCGTTGCGCACAAGTCTTGGCCCGTATGGGCGCCGAGGTCATCAAGGTCGAACGCTTGGGCGGCGAGGAGACACGCTACCACGGCCCCTGGGTACGGAAGCAGTCGTCTTACTGGGTCCAGTACAACTCCGGCAAGAAGTCCCTCTCCATGGACCTGCGTAAAGAGGAAGCCAAGGAGGTCCTCCGGGAACTGGTCAAGGTCTCCGACGTGGTTGTCCAGAACTTCCGGCCCGGGACTATCGAAAAGATGGGCTTCGGCTACGAGGCCCTGAAAGAGCTAAACCCGCGCATCATCATGGTGAACGTATCGGCCTACGGCCAATTCGGCCCCTATTCGGACAACATCGGCTACGACCCCATCGGTCAGACCATGTCCGGCATCACCATGGTAACCGGCGAGGAGGGAATGCCTCCCATCCGCACCGGCGTGCCCATCATAGACCGCATCACGGCCCTGCACGCCGCCATCGGTACGCTGGCCGCCCTCCACGAGCGGGAGATCTCCGGGGTGGGCCAATCCATGGACGTCTGCTTGGCCGACACCGGCTACTCGATGACCGAGATTCCGATCACCGCCTATCACGGGACGAAGATTCCACCCAAGCGGGGCGACACCACCGCGCCGCCCTCCGGCATCTATCCCTGCAAGGAAGGCTGGGTACTGGTGTCGGCCGGCGACCAGCACCACTGGCACCGGGTCTGCAACGCGTTGGGCAAACCGGAATGGCTGGAAGACCCTCGCTTCAGCACCCGCCACGAACGGCTCAACAACCAGAACTTGGTCAACCAAGCGATGAACGAGTTGCTGGCCGAGAAGACCATGGAGCAGGCAATCGCCCACTTCACCGACCACGACGTGGTGGCCGCCCCGGTGAACACCATACCGCAGGCGGCGGAGGACCCGCACCCGTGGGAGCGCCGGGCGATGGTGGAGGTGCCCGACTTCCTGGCCGGGGAGATCGCCGTCTCCGGGGACTACTGGCACTTCTCCCGAACCCCGGTCTCCATCGGTTCCACTCCCCAAGTGGGCGAACACAACGAGGACGTGCTCTCCGGCATCCTGGGCTATTCCCCGGAGCAGGTAGAGGCTTTCCGCCAAGCCCGCGTAATCAGCGAGGAAGACCTCTACGACGAAATCCCCGGGTAGGGGTGGTTCACCACAGAGGACGCAGAGAGCGCAGAGTACCCAGGGAGAAAAGCTCTGCGCTCTCCGCTTTTAACCGGTCCCGGATCGCCTCTGAACCATTGGGCTCTGAAGTCCCCCGGTTTTGCTCCCGGCTACAACCCCAACCGCCGCACCAGCTCTTCGGCGGTGACGGTTGCGCCCGTTAGGCCGCGGGCGTCTTGGGCGGCAAGGTGGATGGCCGCTATTACCATGTCACGGGGCGTGGCCCAAGTCGAGAAGTCAGCGTCCGGACGCTGGGAACGGAACCCCTCGGTGGCCACCGGGCGCAACGGCTTTAGCACGTTGACCGCAATGTTGTAGGGGCCGAGCTCGGCGGCCAGCCCCCAGGTGAAGCGCTCCAACCCGGCCTTGGCCGTGCCGTAGGCCTGCCCGGTCAGCGCGATGCCATCCTCGTGGTCGCTCCCAAGGGTCGACGAGAAGATGTTGGTGGCGGCGTGGGAGGAAACGTTGATGATGCTGCCGCCGCCCTGCTCGACCATGACCGGTACCACCGACTTGCACAGAACGAAAGGCGCCCGGAGGTCGACGCCGACGATCAGGTCCCATTCCTTAACCGTCATTTCCAGGAAGGTCCGGTACCCGCCTATTCCGGCGTTATTCACCAGAACGTCCACCGCGCCGTAATGGTCCAGGGTTTGCTCCACCAGTGACCGGATGCTCTCGTCGTCCCGCACGTTGCAGGCCACGGCCAACCCTTGTCCTCCGGCCTGCTCTATCTCGGCTACGGTTTCATGGATAGTCCCCGGCAGGTCGGGCCGGACCGTCTCGGAGCGGGCGGCCACCACCACCGAGGCCCCGGCCTCGGCCAATCCCAAGGCGACGGCCTTGCCGATGCCCCGGCTGGCCCCGGTTACGATCGCCACTTTACCCGCAAGCCCGGCCATGCCAACTCCCTCTTTATCGAACGCAGAGTGCGCGGAGAACGCCGAGTATTCCCATTCCTTGTTCCCTGCGCTCTCCGCGCACTCTGCGTTTAATATATGATAGCACCAGCACTCGGGACTCCAGGAGAAACATTATGACCGTTCTAGTCTTGGGCGGGACCGGATTCATCGGACGCCGCGCCGTGCGCCGTCTCGCCGAACGCGGCGAGCAGGTCGCTGTTATGGACATTAGCCCCAGGGCAGCAAACTTCGACGACTTGACCGGCAGCGTGAGCGTAATGCAAGGCGACATCATCCAGTTCGAAGACGTGGTGAAGGCTATCCTGGCCAGCAAGCCGGACCGGATCATGAACCTAGCCTACCTGCTGGGCAGCGGCGACGACACCCCACACTTCACCATGAAGCTGAACGTGCTGGGGATGGACAACTGTTTCGAAGCGGCCCGGGTCTGCGGCGTCAACCGGGTGGTCTACGCCAGCTCGCTGGCGGTGAGCGGCCAGCAAAGCCATTTCGGGGACCGCATGATAACCGAGGACGACGCCATGCACGGCGACAACCAGTACGCCATGCACAAACGGTTCAACGAGTTCCAAGCAGCCCAGTTCAACGAGGTCTACGGAATGTCTATCACCGGCATCCGTCCGGCCAACGTCACCGGGCCCGACAAGGTCCGTGGCTCCACCGACCACGTCCAATGCGTAACCCTGCCCGCCGCCGGCGAACCGGTCAGCTTCCCCAAAAAGGACTACATGCGTCTGCCGGTCCACGTGGATGACGTAGCCGAAGCCTTCGTCCGGGTAACCCTGTCGGACTCACCCCACCACACGCTCTATAATACCGGGGGCATTCCGGTCAGCTTGGGCGATTTGGCCGACATCGTCCGCGGGTTCCTGCCCGACACGCAGATTTCCTTCGAAAGCGACGGCGGCCGGGAGGACTCGGGCAACTATTTGGTCGACAACAGCCGGCTCCTAGAGGAGTTCGAACTGGAGTACCCACCCCTGGAGACCTGGATAAGGAACATCATCAACGAGGTCCGCCGCGACAACGGTCTGCCGCCGGTGAGCTAATGGCGATCAGACCCGTCGTGGCCGCCGTCGCCTTATTGGCCGTGGTGGCGGCCGTTGCCTCCGGCCCCGCCGCCGTTGTATACGCCAACGGAGCGGCCCGCATCATCGTCCAAGACCGGCCGGTGGGGCCGTACCTGTTGCGGGTAGGCATCGTGCCGGGCACTCCTACAGTGGGCCTTCTGCACCTCAGCGTCTTGGTTCGAGACGCCGCCAGCGAATCGCCGGTTACCGACGCCGCCGTGTCGGTGCTGGCGGTGGGTCCTGAAGGCAGCGGCGGCCCGGTCCGTATGGAGGCTGTGAACTCCTTACAGAGTCCCCAGCTTTACGAGGGGGATATTTCCCTGGACGTATTGGGCCCTTGGACTCTTAGCCTCGAGACCGAAAGCCCGCTGGGCACGGCCACCCTGGCAGTGCCGATTGAGGTGCAAGAGTCCGGACCTCTCAACCTGATATTCGTCATATCGGTTGCCGCGTTGGTGTTGGTCGTCGGAGTTTTGTTCTGGTCGCAGCTACAGCGAAAACGCCGGCGGCGTTCCTTGGGCGGGAGGCAGTAGGCATGGCATATCGCTGCCGCAGTCCCAGGAGCTTGTTCCGGCTCCTTTCGGGAGCCGGATAGGGTGGGCTTGGCGCCCAAGTCCAGGTTCCTACTCCCGCTGGCGGCCTTGGTCGTCGGGCTGGCGGCCGTGCCGGTCCACGCCCACGGCTTCGGGGAGCGTACCGAGCTGCCCGTGCCGTTGGGGTACTTCCTGATCGGAGCGGCCGTCACCGTGGCTGCCTCGTTCTTCGTCCTCTCCCTGTTGCTGCGGGCCGCCCCCGGCTCCGGCTACTGGCGACACAACCTGTTGCCGGGACGTTGGCGCCGTGCTGCGGCGACGCCGCCCCTGGTGGTACTGCCCGTCAAGGCGCTCCCGGTATTCCTGCTGGCGCTGGTGATCGCCGCCGGGTTCGCCGGCAACCAAGCGCCGGCACTGAATATCGCTCCTACCTTCGTCTGGGTCATCTGGTGGGTGGGCTTGGCTTTCGTTACGGCGTTGGCGGGCAACCTCTGGGCACTGATCAGCCCCTGGAAAACCATCTTCGAATGGCTGGAATGGGGCTACAGGAAGTTAAGGCCGGGGGCCTCTTTTTCGCCATTGTTCGAATATCCGGCGGGTTGGGGCTTATGGCCGGCGTTTGTATTATTCATGGGTTTCATTTGGGCCCAAGACGCCTTCCCCCAGTCGGAAGCGCCCAACCGGGTCGCGTTGATGGCAGTGGCCTATTCGGCGATGACACTGGCCGGCATGACGTTGTTCGGAAAGCACACTTGGCTGCGCCGCGGCGAGGCATTCTCGGTGGCCTTTTCGCTCTTCGCCCGTTTTTCTCCCACCGAGGCGCAGGTGGCCGATACATGGGGGTGCGCTTCCTGCGGCGCCGATTGTCTAGACCGACGGGGCGACTGCGTGGACTGTTACGAGTGCTTCGAGCGTTCGGAGGACCGGCGACTGAACATCCGCCCTTTCGCGACGGGGCTGGCCCGCGGCGAGCCTGTATCCTGGGACCTGCTGGCGATGGTGTTACTGTTGTTGGCCTCGGTGACCTTCGACGGGTTCAAGGCCACAGGAGCCTGGGTAGACTTCCAGTCGGCGGTGGTGAGCGTTTTCGGCGGTTCAGGGAACACCGTGTTCAACAGCCTCACCTTGGCCGATACCCTGGGTTTGTTGTTGTTCCCGGCGGCGTTTCTGCTGGTGTTCCTGTTCTTCTCTTGGTTGATGGCCCGGACCGTCGGCGAGTCTTGGGGGGCCCCGGAGTTGGCGCGGGCTTTCGCATTCTCCTTGATTCCCATCGCCTTGGCTTACAACCTGGCCCATTTCATCACGCTGTTACTGGTGCAGGGCCAACTGCTGGTCCCCTTGGTTTCCGATCCGTTCGGCTTCGGCTGGGACCTCTTCGGCACGGCGGGCTACGAAGTCGACCTGGGTATAATCGGGGCCAAGTCCGTCTGGTTCTTCTCATTGACGGTCATCGTGGCGGGGCACGTGGTGGCGGTATACCTAGCCCACCTGGCTGCCGCCCGGACCTTCAGCGACCGGTCGGCGGCGTTGCTGAGCCAATACCCCATGCTGGCCTTGATGGTGATCTATACCGTGATCAGCCTGTGGATTATCGCCCAACCCATCGTCTTGTAGAAGCGGCTGCCGGCGTACCCCGGCTATCTGCAAGCTCCGGGACCGGGCGACTCTACTCGTCAATTAGAGGCAGTTGTTGGTAGGTGGACGAGGGCTTGAAGTGTCCGCTCAAGATGAGTCCTTCACCCTGGTAGGAGGAGCCGATGCCCGGACCGTAGAGCTTGTCGGGCGCCTCCAGCATCTTCTCGAAAGTCAGGGTGCAGACCTTCTGGCCGTGTTCAATCATGAACGGCACGTCGTGGGCCCGCACCTCCATCACCGGTTGGACCCCGGCCATTCGGCCGTCATCGCCAAAACCGAAGCCGGGGTCGAAGAAGCCAGCGTAATGGGTGCGCAGTTCTCCGCTGGAGGGGTCGTAGGCAGTCATCTCGACGGCGTATTCCGGGGGCACCCGGACGCTCTCCGCAGCGGTCAGCAAATAGAACTCCTCAGGCTCCAAGACTACCCGGTAGGTGCGTTCCGCCACCACCGGCTCCCAGTAGTCGGCCGGGTCGTAGTGGCCGCGGCGGGCTAGGTCCAGCAGGTTGCTGTTCTTCTTGGCCCGGTACCCAACCACGTTCCGGCGTCCCATCAGGTCGACCCCCAGGTGGATGGAGTTGTCTTCCCCCGGCGGACCCGGCTCCTTGAGGGCGCCCTCCGGCGCCAACACCAAAGGATAGTTCTCGTGGAGGCGCCGGGCCTCTCCGCTCTCACACTGTGGGCTCCCTTGGACCAGCCTTAGTTGGTTCAACGACAGCCCGGTCTGCACCTTGATGGTGAAGGAACGAGAGACCACCTCCAAGAAAAGCCGGCCCTGGTAACCGGAAGCGATTTCGTCGAACTTGTGGCTGTGGTCGGTAATCACCCGCGTGAAAATGTCCAGCCGGCCGGTAGAACTGCGCGGGTTGGTCTTGGCGCGAATGTAATCGGGAAGGCGCAATTCTTCGATCAACGGTATCAGGTAAGGGCGGTTTCTTTCGAGGATGGCGCCGTCCCGCAGGTCGATCTCCTCCATGGCCAGGTCGTCCAGCTTTTCGTCCACGGAGCTAACGTCGGGGAGAAAGCTGCAACGCAGCCGGTGGGCCGTCTCGCCAAGCCTCAGGTCCAGGGTCGCCGGTTGGAAGTTGGCCTCTGGTATCTTGTAGCGCTCGGTATAGATGACGTCGTCGTTGACCGCTTCCCGGAGCCAGCGGGTGGGCAGGATCCCCTCGGCGTCAACTTCGTTAATCAGATCGAACATAGCAGCCTTCCATCACCCTCCGGGTCACCAGTGACTCTCAGCATACTACCTGCCGCAGGCCTGCCGCGCCAGCCACCGCCATGAGCCGGGGGAATCCCGCCTAAGCGCCTTTCAGCTTGACATGCTACACCGGCTACCGGTAGCCTGCGATTGCTAGTGGAGCCTTGGCATGAATCTGCCAACTAACCTCCAGACTAAACTTTAATAAAGGTGCATAGCCATGAAATTCGGTTTATTTATGATGCCGGTCCATCACCCGTCCAAGGGATTGCCTCGCACCATCAAAGAGGACATGGACACCGTCATCAAAGCCGACGAATTGGGCCTTGACGAGGCCTGGATCGGTGAGCATTTCACCATACCGTGGGAGAACCTGCCGGCGCCGGACTTGTTCATCGCCCAAGCCTTGGCGCGGACCCGGAACATCAAGCTGGGGACCGGCGTGGTGCTGTTGCAGCTACACGACCCGCGGGAGCTGGCCCACCGCATCGCCATGCTGGACCACCTTAGCGACGGCCGTTTCTACTTCGGCGTGGGGACCGGCGGCGTCCCTACCGAATTCCAGTTTTTCGACATCGACGAAGAGAAACGGCATGCCAGGGCTGCCGAGGTCATCGACGCGGTCTTGAAAATCTGGGAATCGGACGGGCCGCTGGACTACCAGGGCGAGTTCCACCAGTTCAAGTCACCGTCGCCGGTGTTGCCCGAGGTGGGCCTGGGGCTCTGGTTGAAGCCCCAAACCCAACCTTACCCGCCGATCGGGGTGGCCGGAGTAAGCCGCAATTCGTCCACCATCGAATGGGCCGGCGAACACGGTTGGATACCCCTCACCACAGACATCCTGGCCCCCGAGTTCGTTCCAACCCACTGGGAGGCCTACACCCGGGGCGCCGCCAAGACAGGTAAGACGGCGGACCGGCGAGAGTGGCGGGTTTCCGTCAACCTCCATGTGGCCGAGACCACCGAAGAGGCCCGCCGCCAAGTGCTGGAACGGTGGCATGGCCCGCACCTACGACGAGTATTTCCTCCCATTGTTCCGTAATCTGGGCTTTCTGGACTTGCTCAAGCACGACCCATCGATACCCGACGAGGCGGTGACCGTGGACTACTTGTTAAACAACCGCTGGGTGGTGGGCGACCCGGACCATTGCGTGGGGAAGATAAAAGAGCTTTACGAAACGGCGGGCGGCTTTGGCACTCTCCTATTTCTCAGCCAAGACTGGGACCCGGCGGAGATCGGCCTGAATTCCATGGAACTCTTCGCCAGCCACATAGCACCTCAACTACGGGAGATGGCCCCTGCCGGCCCCTAGCCGAGACGCCGGCGCCCAACAACGAAGGGTCCCGGTGCTTGCTGGGGGCCTTTATGCATCAAGGTTTAGGCGGCGGGCGCCGGACTCAGATCGGGACCTTCCGGTTATGATTCCGGTAGGGAGTGATGGTCGTAAGGTCGATATGATTGGCCAGGGTATCCGCAATGAAAAACATTTACTCAACCACCGAAGCCAAAGCGAAATTCTCCGAAGTGCTGGAATCGGTGCGGAAGGGGAAAACGATCACGGTAACCTACCGCGGGAAACCGGTGGCCGTGATTGGGCCCGTTTCCGAGGAGCCGGCACCCAAGGAAAAACAGACGGCTGAGGAACGCTTGGACGAAATGCTCCGCACCGGCTCCTTATCGCCGGCCTATGGGCCGAAGCAGGGGTTCACACCAGGGAAACCCATACCCGGCGCACTGGAGCGCTTTCTCAAAGAACGCGGTTAGTGGCAACAGCCTATACCGATACTTCCGCCCTAGTTGCGGTTGAATTCAACGAGCCCGGCGGCGTTGGCATTTCCCGGCGTTTGAACACCTTCGACCGCGTGGTGTCTTCGAACCTTCTTGAAGCCGAGATGCGGTCTGCCTTCGCGCGTGAGGGAATGGAATTCAACCCCAGTGTAATTTCCAGCCTTCAGTGGGTAAATCCAACCGGGCCTCTGTCGCAAGAGCTTACGAAGGCATTGGCGGTCGGCTATTTGCGGGGCGCCGAACTCTGGCACGTGGCGACAACCCTCTACGCTTTCCCTGAGCAGGTTGGCGAAACCACGTTTCTCACCCTGGACCGGCGGCAACAGGCGGTAGCGGCAGCGTCGGGCTTTCAGGATTGAGACGGTTAGGCCGTTCTTGGAGGACGCCATAGGGCGGGAGTTGTTCTACTGGTACTCATCCTCCGGGCGCCAGTCAAGACGGCGCCTTCCGGTTGACCACCGACGCTAGCTGGCAGTCTGGGGCTTGAGTGGAGTTGGTGGCATCGGAGGCTCTCAGGGAATCCGGGACGGTATCTAGACCTGTGGGCGCCGCTCCATACCCACGTCAACCTCGAGCAAGGTCTCCGCATTGCCTTGGAAGACGCCGCGGGTAGGGGCAACGTCACGGTAATCGCGTCCGACCGCGATCCGCACGTGCCGCTCGTCGGCAAGCACCCGATTGGTGGGGTCGAATCCGACCCATCCGAGATCGGGCAGCCGGCATTCCACCCAAGCGTGGGTAGCCTTGACCCGCATCGGTTGGCCCGACTGGTCTACTACGTAGAGGTAGCCGGACACATAGCGCGCGGGCACTCCCCAGGAACGCGCTATGGTAATCATGACGTGCGCGTAGTCTTGGCAAACCCCTCGGCCCGACTCCAGGATACGCTCTATTGGAGAGACCGGAGAGGTGCTGCCCGGCACATATTGGAAGCTCTTGAAGACCGTGTCAGAAAGCCCTAATAAAGCGCTCAGCGGATCACCTGCCGGCGTGGCGATGCCCTGCCGGTCGACGAACGCTGCCAACGCGGGTGAGGGCCGAGCAAACTCGCTCGGATGGGTGAAGTCCCATTCGGTGAACGCCTCTTTCCACGACCGCACCTCTTCCCAAGCGTCTGCGCCGAGAGTGTCCGTTGGCGGGGCGGCGGGCATGGATACCACCGTTGAGCGAGCGGTGATCTCCAATGCCTCGTGCTCCCGGTGCACGTTGAGAACGTGCTTGGTGTTCCCGAAGCAGTCCGTCTCTCCGTTGAGCGGGGCGAGGGGATCCGTGGTGACCTCGAAGCGCAACAACCGCTGCTCCGGGTCATCCCGAGGCTTTAGGTAGAGCGACATCACGCAGTTCCGCACCGGTAAGGTGTAGGAGTAGCGGGAGACGTGCTCGATTTCGTAGCAGGATGGACCAGTCATACCGTCAATGTTTCGGCCGTCAGCGTTTCGGGAGATCGTCTATCAGATAATCGAAATAGCTGGCAGTCACAAGGCCATGAAGGTCCCGGCAGTACCCGCTCACCTGCCACAGCAGGCCCTCGCGGTCTTCCCGGTCCGGCCATTCGTCATGAATCATTCCCGTCAGATGACCAGCCAGCCGTTGGGTTGCATCGCTGGACTCAGCGTTAGGGCCGGGACCAATCGCGGCCAGCTCCGCCGCGGCCCCATCTAACGAACGGCAAAGCGAGCCGGGCAGAAGGGGGTCCGTTACCAGCAGGTCCAACACCTGGACCGGCTCCACCTCGACGCTGTGCCGGTCGTTGTAAGCCTCAAAAGCGTGGCACAGGCGCAAGAGGCTCGTCCAGTCCGCATCAAAGGAATCTTCGACTGCCCTCTCAGCGGCGATTTGGGCTAGGAGCAGAGTGGCCAAGAGTTGGGCTCGCTCGATGTAATGCCCTAACTGCATGAATCGCCAGCCCTGGTCCCGGTACATCGTCGCCTCTGCAACCCCTCCAAGCGTGTTTATCGAGGCCGTCGTTTCCGCGTAGAAATTCTCGGGCGATATTCTCCAGATGTCCTGGATGGTTAGGTTCCGGATGCGTAGGTAGGCCATATTCAGAGAGGTCCACATCTCCGCGCTGATGTTTTGACGCATCTGCCGGGCGTTCTCGCGGCCCAGCGCAAAACAACTCCAGACCGAGCTTGGATTCGAGCGTTCGAACGTGAGGTCGTCGGCCAGGGTATAGGAATCGGCCAGGGTAAAGTCGTCGCTGTCGAGCATCTGAAGCCCACCCCAAGTGGGCAGCCGGTTGATATTGCCGTAGATGCGGCTCCAGCCGAAGTGGATCTCCCGGATTGGGGAGTCGACAAGAGCCTCCGTCTGCAACTGAAGCAACCGGGAGAGGTGCTCCGCCCGCTCCAGGTAGCGGCTCATCCAATACAGGCCTTGTGCGCTGCGTGCTAGTAGTCTTCCAGCACCCACAGGTCTTTTCCTCCCCCGCCTTGGCTGGAGTTAACAACAAGGCTCCCCCGACGCAAGGCCACGCGACAGAAAGCGCCGGGTACGATGCGGGTCTCTTGGCCGTGCAACACGAACGGGCGCAGGTCTACGTGCCGTGGATCGAAGCGGCCGTCGATCAGGCAGGGTGAACGCGAGAGGGCCAGCGTCGGCTGCGATATGAAGTCGGCCGGGTCGGCGCGTAACTCCTCGGCGTATAGTTCGCGCTCCTTGGGAGTCGCGTGGGGACCCACCAGCATGCCGTACCCTCCGGACCCGCCTACCCGTTTGACGACGAGCTTATCGAGATTGTCCAACGTGTACTCAAGATCCTCGGGCCGACGGCAAAGATAGGTCTCTACGTTGGCCAGTACCGGTTCCTCCCCCAGATAGTATCGAATCATGTCGGGTACGTAGGCGTAAACGCTCTTGTCGTCCGCAACGCCTGTGCCGGGGGCATTCACCAAGGTTACGTTCCCAAGCCTGTAGGCATGCAACAGCCCCGGTACTCCCAGCAGCGAATCGGGGCGAAAGACCAGCGGGTCTATATAGTCGTCGTCGACGCGCCGGTAAATGATGTCGATCCGGCGTAGACCGGCAGTGGTGCGCATATAGACGAAACCATCGTCTACCAACAGATCGCGACCCTCGACCAACTGAGCGCCGATCTCGCGGGCTAAGAACACATGCTCGTAGAAGGCGGAGTTGTATACACCGGGAGTCAGAAGGGCGATCGAGGGGGCGGTTTGCCCGTTGGGCGCTAGGTCGCGCAGGGTCGCTCGCAATACGCTTCCATAATGCTCGACTTCCCGGACGCGGTAGCTCCGGTATAAACGGCGTTGGCTGACCTTCACCGCTTTGCGGTTCGCGATCATGTAGGAAACACCCGAGGGAACTCGAAGATTGTCCTCAAGCACCCGGAATCCGTCGTTAGTGCGCACCAGGTCGGTGCCGCAGATGGCCACCCAGGTACCGTGGGGAGGGGAGAAGCCCCGCATCTCCACTCGGTATTGAGGGCAGCCGCGCACCATGTCCACCGGAATGACACCGTCTTCTATAATCCGTCCTTCCCCGTAGACGTCGTCCAAGAAACGGTTAATGGCTTTCAACCGTTGGGTCAGACCCCTCTCGAGGAACCGCCAATCGGCGCCTGAAAGTACGCGGGGCACGCAATCGACAGGGATGATTCGCTCGTCGGCCTCGTCGTCGCCGTAGACTGTGAACGTTATCCCCTCGGTCGAAAACGAGCGCGTGACCCGTTCCTGGATACTGCTCAACTCCTCGGCAGTGAGCAGACGCAGGGCTTGATAGAGCGACTCACAGTGCTCCCGGGGAGCGCCGTTGGGCAGGAACATCTCATCATAGACCAACGGGTCTAGATCGTAACCGTCAAATTCCATGAGGCTGCTTTAGACGCTATCACAAAATCTACTGGCGGAAGGCCCACTACAGAAGGCGCGTAGAGCCTTTGGGAATGGCTGGCCAAAGTTCCTGCTCCCTGACTGGGGGCCAACAATCCTCTCGCCCCGGCCGGGATATTAGGGAGGGAGCCATCAACTTTCTTGGGGTCGTTTCCCGGAAGGTGTTTCCACAGGACTAGAATCGCCTCGAACTTGATAAATTCCGGCAAGCGAGTCTTGACATGATGTCAATTCTTATACCACCTGCGGGCTGCTCCCGCAAGGACGGAGAACAACGTCCTGATGGCCTATCGGATTGACGCGGGTTCCCTTGGTAATCATGGGCCCGGTCGGCGCCGCCAATCCGCCAAGCGACGGCCCCCTTGGCCCCGGTTCTTGCCGACGCCGCTGCCGACTGAATCACACGTCAAACGCGGCCGTGCCACATGGCTTCTGGAGGCCATCACCGCCCGCAGCTCAGCTTGACACCCCCCAAGGCCGATGCTAGAATCACAGACGATTTCGGAGCAGTCCGCACGGTTTTCTCACGCCTGTTTTCGACCTTGTACCCATAGCGATATAGCCGCCCCCTCGACGCCGACCGTTTCTCACCCTGAAGGAGATTAGGCTATGCCCGAGATAGTGAAAGGACTCAAGGATGTCTATCTCGACACGACTGAGTCCAGCTTTATCGACGGACAAGTAGGCAAGTTACTCTACCGGGGCTATGACATCCACGACTTGGCCGAAGAGTCCACCTTTGAAGAAGTCGTCTACCTCCTTCTCTACGGGAAACTCCCTACGCAGCAACAATTATCCGACTTCGACGCGGAGTTGCGGGCTAACCGCCAAGTTCCCGACCAAGTAATCCAGGTCTTGGACTTGGTCAAGACCAGCCATCCCATGGATGCGTTGAGGACCGGGATTTCCGCCTTGGCAGCCTTCGACCCGGAGGTGAACGACAACTCCGAGGAAGCCACCGTCCGCAAGGGGGTGCGCCTCACGGCCATGGGCCCGACCATTGTCGCCGCCCACCATCGGCTGCGCCAGGGATTGGAACCTCTAGCCCCCAATCCGGACCTCAACCACGCAGGCAACTTCCTTTACATGTTGTTGGGCGAGTTACCGGACCAAGAGACCACCGACCTGTTGGACGTGGACTTCATTCTCCACGCCGAACACGGGGCCAACGCCTCCGCCTTCGGCGCCAGAGTCACGGCGTCCACCCTCTCCGACCTACACGCTGCGGTTACTACCGGGGTCGGAGTATTGAAAGGCCCCTGGCACGGCGGCGCCGCTGAAGAGGTTATGAAGATGGCCTTGGACATCGGCAACCCCGAAAATGCCGAGGAGTACGCTCGCAAGATCCTGGACTCGGGCGGCCGCATCATGGGCTTCGGCCATCGCGTCTACCGGGCCGAAGACCCCCGGGCACGCCATCTGCGGGAGCGTTCCCGCAAATTAGGGGAAAAGCTGGGACAGCCGGGCTGGTTCCAGATACTTACCCACTTGGAACAGGAGACGATGCTACCTTACCGGGACCGGGGAATCTGCGTCAACGTGGACTTCTTCGCCGGCTCGATCTATTACTTGCTGAATATCCCGGAAGACCTGTTCATCTCGATCTTCGCCTTGGGCCGGATACCCGGTTGGACGTTACAGTGCGTGGAGCAGTACAACGATAATATCCTGATCCGCCCGCTGCTGGAGTACTCCGGCGAGATGGACTTGGAATACGTGCCGGTAGAACAGCGCGGCTAACGCCGCTGTCGTTACGTAGGGAACCGGAACAGAACGAGGGGGCCAACTGGCCCCCTCGTTCTGCTTGACGCGTACTGCGTTGCCGGTTGCGGCTAGGCGATTCGAGTTTATTCGCTTTGAAGGCGCCGGAGTTGTTCCCGCAACTGCCGTAGGTCGGCCTCCGCTTCGGCAGCACGGGCCTCCGCTTCAACTCGGGCGTCGAATTCGGCCTCCGATTTGGACTCGGCTTCAGCAGCACGGGCCTCAGCACCGGCGCGGGCGACTAAGGCGCGTTCCCAGTTCTCCAGGTAGGCCCCGGTTATGGGGTCGTAGAATCGGGGCCAGCCTTGGTCCCAGCAGAAGCTGAGCCCCAGGACTTCGCTGTAGCCCTTGAGGATGCCGTCCGGCGCGGTGGTCAGTTCGATGGGCCGGTAAACGCCTTCAACCAAACGGTCGCCGGCTAGCGGGTAACCGTAGTAGTCGCCCCCGCTGGGGTCGAAGCGCCAGTATTCCGGAATGCCGATCTGGGCGTAGATGCCGGGCTTCCGGTCTATATCCTCTCGCCAGGTGCTTTCCGACGCTACTTCCAGCGCCCAGTCGGGCGGCTTGCCCGCCTCCCAGGGCAGGTAGAGCTTCCGAGGCCGAATCGCCCGTGCGTCGACCCCGAACACGATGTAAATATCCGGGGAGATACGGACGTTCAGGTTGCTCCGGTCGTAGCAGATGTTGGAGTCGAAGTCCACGAAGACGTCGGGGCGCTGATTGAAGTCTGTGAACCGAGCGATGAGAAGCCCCAAGACTTCCCACTGTTCGAGGTGTTGTTCCATAGCGTCGGGCTTTTCCACCGAAACGTCGGGGATGAAGTCTAGGCTGGCATAGTCAATTTCGCCCTCTCGGCGGTAGGGCAACATCGTGGTCTTGGACGCCTTCGTGGTCATAGCAAGCCTCGGCCTGGGCGTAGGGGCTATGGATGCGTTCGATCCCACCCCCGTGGACATGATTATAGACGACAATCGGGCCGGAATGCGAAAGGCGGGTTTCAAGCACGCCGCGGCCTGTCCTGTCGTTCCGTTACAATTGCTTCCATGACTCCTGAAGCCGAAGTCAGGCGCCGCATTGCCGCGCGTGGTCCGATCACCTTTGCCGAGTTCATGGAGGTGGCCCTGTACTGGCCCGATGGCGGTTACTACGCCTCACGGGACCCCATCGGTGGCTCCGGCGACTATTACACCAGCCCGCTGGCCCATCCGGCCTTCGGGGCACTGCTGGCAGTGCAGTTGTTCCAGATGTGGCTGGTGATGGGGCGGCCTACGCCATTCACCGTGGTGGAGTTGGGCGCCGGGAGCGGGCTGCTCTGCCGTGACATCCTAAGCTATGCCGAGGGGCTCCCCGGCGGGTTTGGCGAGTCGCTGCGCTACGTCTGCGTCGACCGGCGCCAAGTAGCGGGACTGGAGAGGCGGGACCGAAGGGCGCACCGCTTGGCAGCCACCGGAATACCGCTGCGTCGAATCACAGGTTGTATACTCTCCAACGAACTCTTGGACGCGTTCCCGGTCCATCAAGTAGTGATGGAAAAGGGACAGTTGCGGGAAGTGGCGGTGGGGTTGCAGAGAGAGGACCTAGTGGCCCTTACCGTGGCTCCCTCGACCCCGGCGCTGGCCGGCCGCCTGGACCGTTTGGGCATCGTTTTGGGGGAAGGGCAGACCGCCGAGATTAACCTGGATCTGGACCGTTGGACGGCGGGGTTGGCGAACGCGCTGGACCGAGGCTTTGTGCTGACCATCGATTACGGGCAGACCGCGAAGGAACTGTATTCGTTCGAACGGCGACGGCGTGGCACGCTTACCACCTTCTACCGGCACCTTCAGACCGACGCTCCGTTACAACGCATCGGCCTACAAGATATCACCGCTCAAGTGGACTTCACCTCGATTGTGGATTGCGCCAAGGAAGCCGGTCTGCTGCCAGTGGGCATCACCACCCAAAGCGATTTCCTCCACAACCTTGGGTTGCCGGAACTGATCGAGCGTGGCAGCGGGACGAGGCGGGAGATTCAGGCTAACCGGAACGGGTTATTGGAGTTGGTGAAACCGAGAGGGTTGGGAGACTTCAAGGTTCTGGTCCAAGCAAAAGACGCAGGCCAGCCCAGCATCTGGGGGTTGGATGACGCAGAGGCGGCCCGGGAGCTGGTGGGGAACCTACCGCCGCCGCGGGTTACTCCCGATCACTTGGACTTGACGCCCGGTCGTTTCCTCGAATTCGAGATTAACGTCGAAGACCTCTGGTCCGGCGGGGAACAGATCTTCTCAAGGCCTCCAATAGATTGATTGGTAGATTGACCGGCCGGGTCTATCCGGCCAAGTCTATCCGGACGGCCACCGGCTTCATGCTTTCTACGACGAAGGCGATGTGTTCGTCCAAGTCTACCCCCAACTCGTCGGCGCCCTTTTGGATGTCGTCGCGGTTCACGTCCTTGGCGAAGGCCTTGTCCTTCATCTTGCGGCGCACCGAGCGCGGGGTAACATCGTCGAGGCTCTTTGTCGGACGCACCAAGGCCACCGCCCGGATGAACCCGGAAAGTTCGTCGACGGCGAACAGCGTGTGCTCCATCAAAGATTCGCGGGGGATGCCGGTGTGTTCGCCGTGGGTGAGGACGGCGCGTATCATGTCATCGGGATAGCCGTGGCCGCGGAGAATCCGGGCGCCGTAGTTAGGATGGTCCTGGGGGGTGGGACATATCTCCCAATCGAAGTCGTGGAGCAGCCCGGCGATTCCCCAGCGGTCCTCGTCCTCGCCGAACTGGCGGGCGTAGCCCCGCATCCAGGCCTCTACCGATAGCAGGTGTTTCATCAGCATGTCGGTCTTTACGTGCGCATTCAGGAAATCGATGGTGTTGTCCCTATTCATCACGTCCATCGTCTTCTCCCTCCGAATCATCGGCATTTTCAGGGGTTGGCGCAGTCCGGCCAAGCCGTGGCAGGCATCGCACGGCCGTGGTCAGGAAGCCGCTGTGGGCCACCATGCGGTGTTCCGGGCGAACGCTGCGCTCGGTCACGTGCCACGAGCGCAAGAGCGTTTCCATCGATTCCACCATCTGAAAGCGACCGTCCTGTTCCAATGCGCCCGCCAAGCGATGTACTTGCAAGATGGTAGGCAGGAAGCTCAATACCAAGCCGCCCATCACCAAGGAGTCGCCGATGGCGCCTACCGCCTGCCACGGTTCCGGCACGTCCAAGACGATACGGTCAACGTCGCACTCGTCGATGCCCTGGTATATGTCACCTATCTTCACTTCCAGGTTGGCCGGCCTGGGGCTGACTTTTTCGATATTGGCCATTGCTTTCGGCAGCACCGATTCGTCGATTTCGTAGGTGATTACCCGCCCCTCATCACCAACGGCCCGGAGCAGCGCCGCCGTCAGGGCCCCGGACCCCAGGCCTCCTTCGACAACCGTTGCCCCAGGAAAGATGTCGGCGAAACTTACGATGTTGCCTAGGTCCTTGGGATAAATGATCTGGGGGCCGCGTGGCATGTGGCGGACGAAATCGCCCAAGGTGGGCCTCACCGCCAGCAGCGTGTGGCCCCGGTCGGTGCGGTACCAGCCTCCAACCGGGTGTCCGATTAGCTGGTCGTGTTGCAACCGGCCCATGTGGCTGTGAAACGTGCCGTCCTCGGTCAGTGTGAGCATGTAGCGCCGCGACTTCCGGTCTTGGAGCAGGGCCAAGTCACCGGGCTGGAACCAGTTTTTCTCCGATTTCTGACGGTCCACAGCCGGAAAATCACCCACCGGCCGATCCCGGGCGGCTGCCCTCGATATAGGCGGTGTGTTCCGGGGCGTATGGCTCCATATCAGGAAAAACGACCAGCAGAGTGGCGGGCGATTCGCCCACTGCCGTGAAGGCGTGTTCAGCTCCGGGTGGGATCACCACGGTATGGTCCTTATCGACCCGGCAGGTTTCGCCGTCTATCCGGACCTCCAGGCTCCCCGACAGAATCACGATCAACTCGTCGATGGTGTGGGTATGCAACGGAGCGCCGGTGCCGGGTTCGGCGGTGTTGAAGCTAAGGGAAGTGGACACGCCCTGATCGGCGGTGGTGATGTCCCATTTGCGGTAGCCGGGCCGCCACGGTACTTCCGGGGCTTGGTGATGGTCCACGATCGGCATCGGGGCCTTCCTTGTCGATTAGTATGTGATTTGGGAGACATCTCGGCGTCGGCGCCGGTCGCCGATATTGTACGACATTTGCCGGTGCGGATGGGCGGGACCCAGATGGTGAATACTCAAGCCGTAGCCGGCGCTTTGCGCCGACGGGGTAGCATCGGCTAAAGTAGACAGGCTCCGTGGAGGCCGTATGCAAAGCCGCCTTTTCACCCTGGAAGAAGCCAACGAATTGGTTCCGTGGCTGGAGGCCGCCTTTCAACGGTTGGCGCCCGCCCAAGAGGAACTGGACCGGCTGCAGGGCCGGCTACTCGCGTTACAACAACGCCGCAGCAGCAACGGCGCCTCCAGCAGCCAAAGCGAGGTCGCACAGGCCCAAGACGAACTTAACGACTTGGCGCGGCGCTGTGAAGAAACCATCCGGGAAATTACCGACCGCGGGATCATAGTGCGAGACGTAGCCCGGGGGCTGGTGGACTTCCCGTCCCTGCGGGAGGGCCGGGAAGTCTATCTATGCTGGATCGGCGGCGAGGAGCAGATCGGATACTGGCACGAGACCGACCGCGGTTTCACCCACCGCCAGCCGCTGTAGGCCCATACGGCCTCAAGCACGAAAAACTCTGCGCCCTCCCTCTGCGGTGAACCCGGTTCCCAAAGCCCCTAAATGAACCGCGCCTGTTGCCTTGGGGCTTGGGCGTGGTCGATGTATACGGTGATGGTCTCGGTGAAGAAGTCAAAGGCTTCGGTGCCCTGCTCCCGCTGGCCGACGCCGGAGGACTTGAGGCCGCCGAAGGGTAGGTGGACCTCTCCTCCCAAGGTGGGAGCGTTGACGTGTACCATCCCGGTCTCCACGGTGTTGATGTACTCGAAAGCCCGGGTCAGGTCCTTGGTGTAGACCGACGAGGAAAGCCCGAACTCCACGCTGTTGGAAATCTGGATGGCCTCCTCCAAGTCCTGGGCCTTGAACACCGTCAGCACCGGGCCGAAGATCTCCTCCTTGGCGATGCGCATGTCGGTGGAGACGCCGGTGAACACAGTAGGCTCTACGTAGTACCCTTGGTCGTACTCTCCTCCGGCCAGGCCTCGCCCTCCGTAGGCCAGTTTGGCGCCTTCCTCGGTCCCGACCCCGATGTACTCCAGCACCTTGTCGTACTGGTTCTGGCTCGAGAGGGGTGAAACGTCCACTGTGGGGTCGATGCCGTCACCAATCTTCAACCGGCCGACCCGGTCGAGCAGCCCTTCCATGAATTCGTCGTAGACCGGCTCCTCGACGATGACGCGGCTGGTAGCGGTACACCGCTGGCCCGTCGAGCCGAAGGCCCCTTGCACGATCCCGCCCAAGGCTTTGTCCATGTCGGCGTCGGCCAGCAGAATCACGGCGTTCTTGCCGCCCATTTCGGCCTGTACCTTCTTCAAAAACCGGGCGCCGTTGCCGTAGAGCTCGGTCCCGATTTCGGTGGAACCGGTAAAGGATATCCCTTTAACGTCAGGGTGCTCCACCAGCGCGTTACCCACCCGGGCGCCGGGCCCGGTTACCAGGTTCAGGATGCCGGCCGGCAGCCCGGCCTCCTCGAACACCTCCACCAGCTTGACCGCGGACAAGGGGGTGGACGACGCCGGTTTGAAGACCAGCGCGTTGCCGCAGATCAGGGCCGGGGCGATCTTCCAGGCCGGGATGGCTATGGGGAAGTTCCAAGGGGTGATGACTCCCACCACGCCGAGCGGCCGCTTGATGGTGTAGGCTACGGTATTGGGCAGTTCTGAGGGAGTGGTGTAGCCGAACATCCGTCGGCCCTCGCCAGCGGAGTACTCGATGATGTTCATCGCCCGTTTCACCTCGCCTTGGGCGTCGCCGATGGGCTTGCCTTCCTCGATAGTGATGGCCCGAGCGATTTCGTCGGCCCTCCGACCCATGATTTCCAAGGCACGAAACAGCACACCGGCCCGCGCCGGGGCTGGGGTGCCGGCCCAGCCGGTCAGGGCCGCCTTGGCGGCAGCCACCGCCGCCGCCGCGTCGCCGGCATCGGAGGTCTGGAACTCTCCCAACGCCTCGGTCTTCCGGGCCGGGTTGTACACCGGGTAGGTGCGGCCAGAGGTCGACTCGACCCATTCGCCGCCGATGAAATTCTTGTGGACCGGGAGCGTGGAAGACGCCATGAAAACCTCCTGTGCGGCTTGGACAAGACTTGGAGCCAGGACTTGGGGCACTGAAAGCAGCGGCTCTTTCAGAGCGACGCCGGAGTAGGTTAACCGGAATATTCCAACCCGACTCCGATTACCTCAATCCACATGGAACGGACGTCCGCCGCCGTGTCGTCGAACCGGACGCCAAGCGTAACATTGATACCCTTGCCGATCTCCGGGTTGCCCGGGACCTCAAATCGCTCGTCAAGGTGGTCGCCCCGCAGGTCCAAGTCCATCTGCTCGACGATGCGTTTGTCGCCGTCGTACACGATTACTTCATGGACCGACGCGTGGTCGCGGGTACGGAAGCTGACTTGAGCGGCGTCGATACGCATCCGGGCGCCGTCGATCACCGCCGGTGTCGGCAACGGGAAGTGCAACCAAGTGTTTTGACCGCGTTTGCCCTCGATGCGGACGAAGGGCCCGGTGGCGCGCACCGAGGTAAGCCGGTCGGGGTACTCCACGTGCATGTTGGCGCCGTGCATCCACAACGTGCGTTGCGGCATTCGACTGCCCCCTTATAGTCAGGATTACCGACGACGGCAAGCCTTGGTTGGGGCCGATTATATCCTGTTTTGCCGCCTCACGGTACAGATGATTCCGGCGGCCAGGGGGCCGGTGCGCCGGGTCAGCCCGCCACCAACATTTCGCCGGTGTCGATCAGGGGAGACAGTAGACGGGGTGCGCCGTCGGTTACCAGCGCCATGTCCTGCAGGTGCCAATAGCCGATGTGGGGCTCCAAGGCAACCACCATCCCTTCCTCCAAGACCCGCTGGCTCGAAGGCACCATGTAGGGCTCCTGTTGGTGCCACCAAGCGCCGACTCCGTGGCCGGCCAAGGATACGTTGCCTTGGAATCCGGCCTCGTGGAAACTGTCATTGGCAAAGTGGTATATGTCGGCCGCTCGAGCCCCCGGACGGCATTGGTCGATGGTCGCCCGGTAGATGTCCCTGGTAATCCGGTAGGTCTCCTCTTGTTGTTCGGTGGGACGGCCCACAACGACGGTCCGCGACTGGTGCCCCGGATAGCCGTTCAGGTAGGAGACGTAGTCGTTGCGGATGATGTCTCCAGCCTCGAAGGCCATATCGCCCTCGCCGCCGTAGGCCACGGTGTTGCGGCTGGAATTCAAAATGCCGTGGACCCAGTTGGCCCCGCGGCGGATGCAGGCCTCCACAATCCGCCCGTGGACTTCCCGTTCGGTATGTCCGGGTTTCACCGTCGGCAAAACCTCCAGGTAAGCTTCGTCCAAGAGGCGGGCGCCCGCTTCCAGGGCCAAGACTTCTTCCGGCGTCTTGATCCAGCGGACCCGGTCCATGAAGTCGGTGCAATCGACGACGCGGGCTCCGGGAAGCAGTCCGGAGATCTCTTCCCAGCGGCCGGCGCTAACGTAGCTTTTCTCGAAACCGATTGCCTCCCGCTCCAACCCCAGGCCCTTCAAAATGTCGATGGCCGCGGCGTAGGGAGACTCGGCATAGTCATCGTAGACCTTGATGTTGTCCAGCCAGGAATCGCGGCGGGCTAACGGCGCGGCGTAATTGTTCAGCACCATCACTGGCTCCCCCGACCGGGGCCAGACCAGCAATACCTCCCTGGGCGAATCCGGAAAATCAAGGTGCCGGGCCAGGGTGCCGGGGTACGCAAACCCGGCGAGGTAGGTAAAATTCTTGCCGGACCGGGCGACGATGGCTGCCAGTCCGGCTTCGTCCATCAATTGCTCCAACCGGGCAACGTTAGCAATTATCCTGCCGTGAGCATTGGCCATCTTCGTACCCTCCCACTCCGTATGGCAGTCATTTTACGCGGATGTCGACGGCAACGGAACCAAACCCAGGCCGGGGCAGGGTAAGCCATAGGAGAAAATTGGCGCTGACCGCTATGCTCAAGCAATTCAAGGTCAACCGGCAGGAGTTTTAGGTTACGCACTATGTTTACCCGTGCAATATCACCCGCGATGAAGAAGAGGAAAGGGCCACCAGTAGGGAAGCCGTTACGGCGACCTTCCCCGATGTCCCGGAGGCCGTTTCCGGACGATGGTCCTGGCAAGGGGCCTTGGAGATGGCCGAAGGCGAGTTGGGCGCCGCCCTAAGCTTCTACGCAGACAGCCGCCAAGACATTCCCGTACCCAGTCCCTTGGCTGATGGACAGGTATTGATTCCGGTGCCGCTCCTTGTAGCTGCTAAGCTGACCCTCTATACAGGCATGCGTAAGCAGGGCCTGACCAACGTCACCCTGGCGGAACGCTTAGTTTTGGGTGAGATTGCCGTCCGCAGGCTCGTGAACCCAAACCATCGTTCTCATATCGGCCAAGTTGAGAGGGCGCTCCGGGATGTGGGACATTCCCTGGTGGTCGAAGACAAGGAAGTGCGTCCAATCCCGTTACAGTCTCCCTGTTGAAGAGTGTCTACGCTGGCTGAAGACATGAGCATCGGCAAAACCGGCGCCGGAGTGGAGTCGCCAAGTAGGTGTTGCTGGCCGCGTGATAACCGGCTCTGGGGGCGCTAGGAAGCAACGGAGTCGCCAGGGGTCAGCTTTGCCGGCTCCCGCACCGCGAGGCTTAAGGGGTTTTGGAGCGGAAGACGGGATTTGAACCCGCGACCCCCTCCTTGGCAAGGAGGTGCTCTACCACTGAGCCACTTCCGCTCGTTCGGACTGCCGGGTGGTGCCGAGGGACAGACTCGAACTGTCGACACCGGCATTTTCAGTGCCGTGCTCTACCACCTGAGCTACCTCGGCAGACAACTTCATTATCGATTCTGCCGCAGAAGACTGTCAAGGCGAACCTGCCGACAGCCCTGGCAGGGGCCGAATAGATCTTCGAGCGTTGCTCCCCGTGGGTCCCTATGGGCCCTCGGCGTTGAACGGATGGGCCTTGATCGGATGGATGAAGCCGCCGAAGCGGTCCCTCCCACGCAGTCCTGATTGATAATGGAGTTTGGCCCGGCGTATAATATGGTCCTGATTACGTACGATGATTACGCCTGATTCCGGCGGAGGGTGGCAAATATGGTCGAGGTACTAACAGGCACATACACCGTAAAGGCTGGCCACGCCCAAATGCTCAAGGGCGGCGTCATCATGGACGTGGTGACCGCCGATCAGGCCCGTATCGCCGCGGAAGCCGGCGCGGTGGCCGTGATGGCCTTGGAGCGGGTACCGGCCGACATTCGCGCCGACGGGGGAGTGGCCCGGATGACCGACCCTGGAGTGATCTGCTCCATCATGGATGCCGTGAGCATCCCGGTGATGGCCAAGGTCCGCATCGGCCATTTCGTCGAAGCCCAAATTCTGGAGTCCATCGGCGTCGACTACATCGACGAGTCCGAGGTCTTGACCCCGGCCGACGAGGTCCACCATGTTTGGAAACACGATTTCAATGTCCCCTTCGTCTGCGGTTGCCGCGACTTGGGCGAGGCCCTGCGCCGCATCTCCGAGGGCGCGGCCATGATCCGCACCAAGGGTGAAGCCGGCACCGGCGACGTGGTGGAGGCAGTGCGGCACATGCGCGCGGTGCAGGACGCCATCCGCAAGCTGCGGACCCTGCCCGACGATGAGTTGGTGGTGGAGGCGCGGGACATGCGGGTCAGCCTGGACCTGCTCCAGCAGACCAGGGAAATGGCCCGCCTGCCAGTGGTGAACTTCGCCGCCGGCGGCGTCGCCACACCCGCCGACGCGGCGCTGATGATGCAGTTGGGCGCCGACGGCGTTTTCGTGGGCTCCGGCATCTTCAAGTCTGGAGACCCGGCGAGCCGCGCCTACGCCATCGTCCAAGCGGTAACTCACTACAACGACCCCAAGATCTTGGCCGAAGTCTCCAAGGACTTGGGAGAGCCGATGGTGGGCATTAGCGCCAAGTCGATTCCGGAAGCTGAATTGCTGGCCCCCCGGAGCCAGTAGAAACTCCCCTGCGCGGTGGATATTCGCGGTAATTTCAGGGGATGCTTGGAGACGAGGTAGACCAGCAGGCCGAGTTGGAGATAGGCGTTCTAGCGGTACAGGGTGATTTCGCCGAGCATATCGCGGTCCTCGACAGGCTCGGCGTCGATGCCCGGGAAATCAGGCTGCCAGACCAGCTGGAAAAGCTGGACGGGCTGATTATTCCCGGTGGTGAAAGCACTACCCTCAGCCGGCTGATGTCGGTCTACCACCTGCGGGAACCCGTTGCATCGATGGCCCGGAAGGGCCGGGCCGTTTGGGGCACCTGCGCCGGCATGATCATGCTGGCTTCGGAGATCACGGAGCAAGACCCCATTCCCCTCGGTATCATGGATATCGGCGTCCAACGGAACGCCTTTGGCCGCCAAGTGGACAGTTTCGAACAGTCCCTGGACCTCGCCTCTCTAGGCTGGGAGCCCTTCCACGGCATCTTCATCCGCGCCCCGGTGATTATCCGGGTGGGCCGCGGCGTTACAACTCTTTCCACTCTTGAGGACGGCCGGCCAGTGGCGGTGCAACAAGGAAATTTGCTGGCCACCGCCTTCCACCCCGAGTTGACCGGCGACAGCCGTTTCCATCGATTTTTCCTTGACCTTGCCTCGGGCGGGAACTCCGCGGAGCTGGAATGACCGCCGGCTCCCGTATCAACGACGTGCTGCGTTGTATGCTGATGAACGCCCCCGGCGGGGTAAATCTCGCCACGCCCGCCGAAACGGTGCATCGAGCCCGCGCCCTGCGCCGGGCCAGCCTTTGGCGGGACTCCCTGGCGAACCGGGACGACCGTATCGTGCTCACCGACTGGGACGGCTTCAAGCTTCGCGGCTTGGCCGCGGCGCGGGCTTTGAACGGCGGCGGGGCTTGGAGAATAGACCGTCTCCACTTGGCCGGACCTGACCCAACCCTTCCCTTGGCAGGGGAGAAGGTCAGGTGGGCCCCGGACGCCGGGCTGGACCTGCTGGAAGCGGTAGCCCAAGCGGCGGGACAACGGGGAGCGCAGCGCGTGTTCCTGCGGACGCCCGAAGGCAGCCCGGTTGCCGACCTGGCCCAGCGGACAGGATACTTTCCTTGCTACCGGGAGACCCATCTGCGCGGCTGGCCGGAACGTAATTACAGCGGCGGCCGGGCCAACGACACCGGCTACGGCAACGCCCATCAGCTGTCTCTGTTGGCGCCCCACGAGGAGTACGCCCTGTTCCAGCTTTACTGCGCCGCCACTCCCCAGCGGGTGCGGGACAGCATTGGACTGACCTTCGACCAATGGCGGGCCAGCCGGGAATTGGGCGGGGCTTGGACAAACCATTCCTATCCACAGTGGGCGCTGCGCGACGGAGACCGGATCATGGGATGGGTGTCCCTCTACCCGTGCGGACGGGTCGCCGCCGCGACGGTGCTGGTCCGTCCCGAACACCCGGAGGCTTTGGCGCCGTTGCTCATGGCGGCGCACTCCGCGCCCGGCGAGCAGAGCTGGTTGCTCGCCGACTATCAAGAGCCGGTGGCCGCCCACCTGTTGCGGCAGGGTCTGCGGGAGGCGGGCCGGTACACCATGTTCGTCAAAACGGTGGCGGCCCCGGTTATCAGTAGGGAATATTCCTTGGCGGAGGCGTGATATTGGCAGCGGTGCGGGAGACGGTCCTCGAGGAACTGGAAATGGTGTTGGCGGTACTGCCGGACAGGGTCGTTGCGGCCCTGCGGGAGCGGGAGGACGTGGAGGAACTGTTGGAGGTGGTGCTGGACTTGGGGAGGGTGCCGGAAGCGCGGTTCCTGAGCGGCGACGTCCCATTGGGCGGAGTCGAGGTCGGCATCGGCGACTTGGACCAAGTCATCGATAGGATAGGCGAATTCGGCGACGACAACCGGGCTGGCATCGAGCGGACGCTGCACCGTATTTCGGCCATCCGTAACCGCCGGGGCCGGATTATCGGTATAACCTGCCGGATAGGCCGGGCCGTCTTCGGCACCATCAAGATCATCGAAGACCTCGCTTTCTCCGGCAAGAACATTCTTCTGTTGGGGCGGCCGGGCGTCGGCAAGACCACCATGCTCCGGGAAACAGCGCGGGTGCTCTCCGAAGAGGCCAGAAAGCGTGTGATCATCGTCGACACGTCCAACGAGATCGCTGGCGACGGCGACGTGCCCCACCCCGCCATCGGACGGGCCCGGAGGATGCAAGTCCGCCTGCCGTCCCTACAGCATAACGTGATGATCGAGGCGGTGGAAAACCACATGCCGGAGACCATCGTTATCGACGAAATGGGGACCGAGCAGGAAGCCGCCGCCGCCCGGACCATCGCCGAACGCGGGGTGCAACTGATCGCCACCGCCCACGGCAACACCCTCGATAACCTGATCATGAACCCCACGCTGTCGGACCTGATCGGCGGCATTCAGACGGTGACCTTGGGCGACCAAGAGGCCCGCTACCGGGGCACCCAGAAAAGCGTTCTGGAAAGAAAAGCGCCGCCCACCTTCGACGTGGTGGTGGAAATACAAGGATGGGACCAACTGGCGGTCCATGAAGACTTGGCCCAAGTCGTTGACCAGTGGCTGCGCGGCTACCCCATCGCGCCGCAATTGCGCTGGCTGAACGACGACGGTGAAGTCACCCACAGCCAGGAGCAGGTCCGCCCCAGTGAGGCTTTGCCGGGGTCATGGCAACGGGACGGACGCCACGGCGCCCGCCAAGCCAAGACGGCCCCGGAACTCGACGACCCGGCCGCCACCAAGGCCGCGGAGGTGCGAGTGTTCCTGTTCGGAGTCGGCCGCGACAAGCTGGAAACGGCGGCGGCCGAGGTGGGCATCCCGGTGCAGATCGTGAACGAGCTGCGAAGGGCCGACTTAGTCCTTACCACCAAGACTCATTACCGCCGTGGTTCCCAGCTGGTGCGTATCGCCGATTCCAGCGGCAAGCCGGTATGCGTCCTTCGCAAGAACTCCATGCCCCAGTTGCACGAGTTCCTGCGGAATGTGGTGGGGGACTGGGACCGCAAGGGAGGCGCGCCGGCCCAAGCGCCGGAAGACGGGGCCACGTTCACCACCATGGACCAAGCAATGGAAGAAGCCGAGCAGGCCGCCAACCGGGTGCTGGGCGGTGAGCCGACGGTTAAGCTGTCGCCGCAACGCCCGTATATCCGGCGCCTGCAACACCTGCTGGGCCAACGCTACAACGTGGCGTCGGTCAGCCAAGGCCGCGAGCCGGAACGGGCCGTATTGTTCTACCGGGTCTAGCCGTCCGGTCCCGGCGCACCAATATGCCTCAACACCGCAAACAGGAGAAGGCGTTAAAGTGACGGCTGGCTTGTTTGTCGCCTTTGAGGGCTGTGAAGGGTCGGGGAAGAGCACCCAAGCCGAACGCCTCTTCCGGCGCCTCTTGGAACTGGGCGAAAAGGTGACAATGGTGCACGAACCGGGCACTACCCAATTGGGCGCCTACCTCCGCGACTACCTCAAGAGCAAGCGGCCCCTGACCAAAGAGGCGGAACTGTTGTTATTCGAGGCCGCCCGGGCCCAACTGGTCGCCGACGAGCTGGCGCCGCGCCTGCGGGAGGGCTACGTCGTCATCGCCGACCGGTTCGCCGCATCCTCCTTGGCCTACCAGGGATATGGCCGCCGGATCGACATCGAGGCGGTCCGGGGTCTTAACGATTTCGCCACCGGCGGTCTCAGCCCCGGTCTCACCATCCTCTTGGACGTGGGACCGGCCGAAGGCCTCAGGAGGGTCGGAGAGCCCCAACTCCGCTTGGCCTTGGACCCCGGCGAAAGCGCCGAGGCCGGCAGACAGGACTTAGAGGGGCACCGCCGGTTCGAGGACGCGCCGTTGAGCTTCCATACCCGGGTCAGAGACGGTTACCGCCAAATGGCGGAGGCCGACCCCGAGGGTTGGGTGACCATCGACGCCTCCCTTGCCGAGCAACAAGTGGAAGAGCTGGTGTGGCAGGCCGTGGCGCCCCGTTTGCCGATCAGGGAGGACGGGCCTGATGATGGGCCGGAGAATAGCCCCGCGGCGCTGAATCCAATTCCCTGCGCTTAAGATCTCGTGAGCCTGCCGAGGCCATGGGCATGATAGGGACCGCTGCGACCAAAACAATCAGCCCCCGCTGTTTAGCGGGGGCTGAATTTATCGGAAATGTCCGGGGTTGCGGCCCTGAACCGGTTAGTCGTCGGCCGCCACCGGTTCTTGGTCTGCGATCCTCTCCCTGACGTGGGCAAGCATCTTTCGGACCCGCGCTAGGTCGGGGAAGACGTTGCCTTCGCCCTTCTTGTCGTAGATGCGTTCGCCATCGACGAAGACTTCCATGATGCTCTGACCGCGCGGTGATATCGCCACTGCCGCGTCAGGGCCGAAATGCCGGAAAAACTCGTTGGCCATCCACGTGGCCGTTCCGAGATGCTGTCAACTGACGCAGTAGGTAATCTCAATCTGGACTTTGCCTTCCATGAACATCCTCCAATTTGGTTTATGCCGTTGCTAGTTTACCCCATATTCCCCCGGATTCAAGCCCTGGCATTGGATTCGCCGCGGAGTACGCGGAGTAAGCGGGGTCCTTTTCTCTGCGCCCGCTGCCGGTAAATTTATTGGTAGACCCGGCGGGGACCGACGGTCTTCCGGTAGCCTTCGAAATTGCGGCGTGTCTCGGGGATGGAGTCGCCGCCGAACTTTTCCATGAAGGCATCGGCCAACACCAAGGCCATCATCGCCTCCCCCACCACGCAGGCGGGGGGCGCTTGGCAAATGTCGGAGCGCTCGTAGTGGGCCTGCACCTCTTCCCCGGTGTCCAAGTCCACCGAGGGCAAGGGATTTAGCATCGTCGCGATGGGCTTGACCACGAACCGGGCCACCAAGGGCATCCCGTTGGTCATTCCGCCCTCAGTCCCGCCGAGGTTGTTGGTCCGGCGAACCCAAGGGCGGTCCGGGTCGGTAACCGGCTCAATGACGTCCTGCACCTGGGAGCCGAAACGTTCGGCGATTTCCCAACCGGCGCCCAGGGCCACGGCCTTCACCGCGTTGATGGACATGAGAGCCTGGGAGATCCGGCCGTCGATCTTCCGGTCCCAAGAGACGTGAGAGCCGAGCCCGATAGGGACGTTTTCGGCGATTACTTCCACCGTTCCGCCCACGGTGTCTCCGGCGTTCTTGGCAGCGTCGATGGCCCGGGCCATGCGCTCGGCGGCCTCGGGGTCGGCACAGCGCACCGGCGACTCCTCGACTTCGTCCCAATCGATGGTTTCCGGAGTGTTGGAGCGGACCTCGCCAATGGAGACCACGTGGCTGTGGACGCCGATGCCGAACTCTTCGAGCAGCCGCAGGGCCACGGCGCCGGCCGCCACGCGGGCCGCCGTTTCCCGGGCGCTGGCCCGTTCCAGCACGTTGCGCACGTCTTCAAAGCCGTATTTCATGGCGCCGGGCAGGTCGGCGTGACCGGGCCGTAACCGGGTGATCCGCCGGGTGCGCTCGCTCTGGGGCGGGCCGTCGAGCGGTCTTACCGACATCGCTTCTTCCCAGTTGGTCCAGTCCTTATTCTCCACGTTCATGCCGATGGGGCTGCCCAAGGTGAGGCCGTGCCTGACGCCGGAAACGATGTGGGCCCAGTCCTGTTCGATCAACATGCGCCCGCCGCGCCCGTAACCCTTCTGGCGGCGGGCCAAGTGCACGCCGATGTAGTCTTCGTCGACGGGCAGCCCGGCGGGAATTCCCTCGAGAATTATGACAAGGCCCTGCCCATGAGATTCGCCGGCGGTGGTAAAACGGACCATAAACCTTCCAATCGAACCGGATTAAACCGCGGAGCACAGAGAGACCGCAAAGAAATTACTGTGTGCCCTGTGCTTAACTTCTAGCCCGCATTTCGGCGGTGGCGGCTTCCAACATTACTTGAACCGGCGCCGGTTGCTTCGTCCACATCTCGAAGGAGGCCGCTCCCTGGTAGACCAGCATCTCGATACCGCCCAACACGGCGGCCCCGGCCCGGGCAGCCTCCCGCAGCAGTGGCGTTTCCAGCGGGTTGTAGACTAGGTCGTTCACCAAGCAGCCGCCCGGAATTTGCTCTGCGGACAGCGGGGAACCAGCTTCGTCGGGGCCATGGGACATTCCTACAGTGGTGCAGTTAAGGATCAACTCGGCGGTTTTCGCGGCATGGGCGGCTTCCGTCAGCGAACATGGCGACGCAGATACGCCGTTCCTTTCGGACAATTCCGCCAATCTCGTGGCCCGTTCCTCGGTGCGGTTGGCGATGGTCAGAGAGCCAGCTCCCGCCCGCGCCAAGGCCAAGACAACCCCCCGCGCCGCGCCGCCGGCCCCCAGAATCAGTACGCGCTTGCCCACAGGGTCGAACCCCGCTCCTTCCCGCATAGCCCGCAGGAAGCCTACGCCGTCGGTGTTGTGGCCAGTGAGCTTGCCTTCCCTGTTGACGATGGTGTTGACCGCTCCGGCGGTGGAGGCCCAGTCGTCCACCTCGTCGAGAAACGGCACTACGGCCTCTTTGTGTGGGACGGTTACGTTGATGCCCAAAACCTCCGGGGCCTTGAGACCTTCCAAAAATGCGCCCACGCCGTCGGGGGCCACGTCCCATTTTTCGTAAGCGCCGTCGATGCCCAGGTGGTCCAGCGCGGCCTGCTGGAACACCGGCGAAATGGAATGGCCGATGGGGTGGCCGATGATGCCGAGACGCTGGGGCACCGCTACCCTCCCAACTGCGCCAGAATTTCTTCCAGCCGTTGCTTGCGGTCGCGCAGGTCGTCCAGGCGGGCCTCTTCGGTTTCCACTACCTCCGGTTTGGCCTTGTTGCGGAAGTTGGGGTTGGAAACCAACTTCTCGACACGCTCCAAGTTTTCGACGCAATCGTCCAACTCCGACTGTAGGCGGGCGCCTTCGGCCTTAAGGTCGACGACCCCTTCCAGCGGCAGCCGCACCACCAGCGGGTTGACCACCAAGGACACTCCCCGGCGGGCGTCCCGCTCTCCGGCGTCGGCGGCCACTATGCGGAGCGGCTCCACGCGGGAGAGGGCTCGGATAACGTCCGCCTCCCCTTCGATGGCGCTTTGGCGGCCGTTGGCTTCCACCACCGCCTCAAGGCGCTGGGCCGGGGGGATGCGCAGTTGGGCGCGCGTGTTGCGGACGGCCCGGATCGCTTGCATCACCAAGCCGATTTCCTCCTCGGCTTCGGCGTCCAAGAGGCCGCTGGGAACCGGGAAAGGAGCGATCATGATGGAGTCGGTCGATTCGCCCTCAGGAGGCAGGGAAGCATTCAGCGTCTGCCAGATTTCTTCGGTAATGAAAGGCATGAAGGGATGGAGCAACCGCAACGTGCGTTCCAACACATGGGCCAAGGTAGGCAACGGAGATGGCCCGGCGCCGGACCGCATCCGGACTTTGGCCATCTCGATGTACCAGTCGCAGTAGTCGTTCCAGATGAACTCGTAAAGGCGCTGTTGGGCGTCGCCCAGCTCGAACTCGACCAACGAGCGGTTTACCTCGTCAGTCACCCGGTCCAAGCGGCTGACAATCCAGCGGTCTTCCAAGTGTTGCGGCCGGTGATGCGAGTCGGAAAGGTCGCGCCAGCCTTGTAGTGGTGCATGGTCGTCAGCCGCCGCGTCCAAGGCTGAAATGACGAACCGGGAGGCGTTCCAGATCTTGTTGGCGAAGTTGCGGCCGGCCTCCAACCGGTTCTCGGTGAAACGCAGGTCGTTTCCGGGCGCGGTGCCAGTGGTAAGGGCGAAACGCAGGGCGTCGGTGCCATACTTCTCCACCAACTCCAGCGGGTCCATGGTGTTGCCCCGGGTCTTGCTCATCTTGGCGCCGGCGGCGTCGCGTATGAGGCCGTGGAGGAACACGGTGCGGAAGGGGACCTCGCCCGTGTTTTCAATGCCCAGCATGATCATTCGGGCAACCCAGAAGAACAGTATGTCGTACCCGGTCTCCAACACCGTGGTGGGATAGAAGTAGTCCAGGTCTTCGGTGTCTTCGGGCCAGCCCAGAGTCGAGTGGGGCCACAGACCGGAACTGAACCAAGTGTCCAGCACGTCGGGGTCCTGTTGCAGCTCGCCGGAACCGCACGACTCGCAGGCCGCCGGGTCCTCCACGGCGACGGTCATGTGGCGGCAGTCGGCGCAGTACCAGACCGGGATCCGGTGCCCCCACCAGAGTTGGCGGCTGATGCACCAATCGCGGATGTTTTCCAGCCAGTTGAGGTAGACACGGGTGAACCGCTCCGGCACCATCTTGATTTCGCCGTTGGCGACGGCGGCGTGGGCTTTGCCGGCGATGCTGGCGGGCTCCCGGTGGCTTCCCACGTTCACGAACCATTGCAGGCTGATCAGCGGCTCCACGACGGAATTGCAACGTTGACAGTGGCCCACCGAGTGGCGGTAGTCCTCGACCTTCTCCAAACGGCCCAACCGCTCCAATTCCTCGGCGACCAACCGGCGGGCCTCGGACCGCTCCACACCGGCAAACTTGCCCGCTGCCCCGGTCAGGGCGCCGTCCAGCCCGATGATGCCGATGGATTCCAGGCCGTGGCGCTGCCCGATCTCGAAGTCCACGGTGTCGTTGGCTGGGGTTACCTTGAGGGCGCCGGTGCCGAACTCCGGGTCGATAGCCGCGTCGCCCACCACCGGAATCACCCGGTCCATGATCGGCAGCACGGCATTGCGGCCACGGACGCCGTCGTAGCGGGGGTCATCGGGGTGAACGGCGACGCCAGTGTCGCCGAGCATCGTCTCGGGGCGGGTGGAAGCGACGGTCACGAAGGACTCCGGGTCGTCTTCCAGCGGGTAGCGGATGTAGTAGAGCTTGCCGTCGGTGTCCTGGTAGTCGACTTCCAGGTCGGACAGGGCGGTGGCGCAACGGGTGCACCAGTTAATGATGCGCTCGTGGCGGTAGACCAAGCCCTTACGGTAGAGGTTGACGAACGTGGTGCGGACGGCGAGGCTGGGACCCGGGTCCATGGTGAACCGGTGGCGTTCCCAATCGGCGGAAATGCCCAGCCGCCGCGATTGCTCGTGGATGATCCCGCCGAACTTGTCGACGTGGTCCTTGACGATCTCCAAGAACCGTTCCCGGCCCAACTCGTGGCGGTCCGTGCTGTCTTCTGCAGCCAACCGCCGCTCCACTGCCCATTGGGTGGCGATGCCGGCGTGGTCGGTGCCCGGCAGCCACAGGGTTGGCACACCGGTCATGCGGCGCCAGCGGACCAAGGCGTCTTCCAGGGCCTTCTCCAAGGCGTGGCCCAAGTGCAGTTCCCCGGTCACGTTGGGCGGCGGCATGATGATCACGTAGGGCGGCTTGCCCCGTTTGGTGTCGGCCGGGGTGTCAGCCGGGATACTGGCGCGGAAGTAGCCTTTCGACTCCCACTCCTGGTAAATGCGCCGCTCGACGTTGGCGGCGTTGTAGGCGGTGGGCATCATCGCCGGAAATTTCTCCATTCGTTTATTTAACCACAGAGAGCGCAGAGAGCACAGAGACTTACTAATTTACCTCTGCGATCTCAGTGGTTAATTTATCCAAGCGCTTGATGGCTTTCCGGGTGTCCGAGGCGACGCGGGCCGGGTCCCAGATGTTAATCCGGCGCTTGTGCAGCCAGTAGGTGAACTCCTTAAGGTCGGACAGGCTCATGCGGCGGCGCCGGTCCAAGTGCGCCCCCTTCCGGTACTCTTCCAGCAGTTCGTTGCGCGGTTTCTGGTAGAGGTGACGGAAGGCCTCTTCCACCAAGTCCTCGTTGTCGACGTAGCCGCGGGCCGTGTGGCGCTTGCGGGACTCCTCTTCGGCCGCCAGTTGCAGGGCCTCCTCCAAGACCACGCCGTAGTGGAAATTGAGATAGCCCCGGTACTTGTGGGCCCCCAGCAGATCGCGGAACTCTTCGTCCCCCACCGACTCCGGCAACTGTCCCTGGAACAGCAGCCGCTCCTTGTCATAGGGCGGGATTGCGCCGTCGGTTTCGGCGCACAACCGCTCCGCCAGGACCAGCCAATCGAAAGCCTCGCCATGTATCAGGTACTTGTAGTTGCGGCCTTGGTGCGACTCCACGGGCAGCGTCCACAGGGCCATCGCCGCCAGCAGGGCTTGCGGCCACGGGGCGCCTGCCTTCAGGGCGGCGCGAAGGTGGAGGACGGCCTCGGGGGCCGGGGCGGCTATTTGCTCGTTGGTGGACACTCGCTACCGTCGGACGGGGCGGATTCTTGGACGTTAGCATAGGCCATACGTTTATTCAACGCAAAGGGGGAGCGGAGGCTTCCCGGCTGGCTTGGTCGAATACGGCCAGCCGTTGGGGCTTGGGGGTGCGTATGAATGTAAGAAAGAGGCCGCGGGGCATGGTGTTGAGGATATGACGAGGTTCGCACCAAGCGCGGCGGGCGACGGCGACACCGAAGCGCCGGGCCGACAGATGCCGGTGGTGGTGGGAGTCGGAGTTGATAACCAGCGGGACGCCCAGTTCCCGGGCCCGGAAGGCGTGGGTGTCCCGCAGGTCCAACCTTTCCGGGGAGGCGTTTATCTCCAGCGCCGTGCCGGTGTCGCGGGCCGCTTGCAACACCGCCTCCAGGTCCAACTCCACAGACTCGCGCTTTCCCAGCAGGCGGGTAGTCAGGTGCCCGATGGCGGTGACCGAGGGATGCGACATGGCCTTGATGATCCGGGCGGTCATGGCCGCCCGGTCCTGCCCCATCGACGAATGTACCGAGGCCACCACCACGTCCAATTGGGCCAGCACCTCGTCGGAGTAGTCCAAGCTGCCGTCGGCCTTGATGTCGACTTCAGAGCCGCGAAGGATGGTTATCGGGTATTGCTCTTGCAGGCCGGCCAGCAACTCCCACTGGTCCGCCAGCCGTTGGGGGCTCAGGCCGTTGGCGACCACCAAGCTGGGGGAGTGGTCGGTCAGGGCCATGTACTCGTAGCCCAGCGCGGCGGCCGCTTCCACCATCCTTTCGACGGGGTCGCTGCCGTCGCTCCACTCGCTGTGCAGGTGCAGGTCGCCCCGCAGGTCGTCTTCCTGCAACAGGCCTGGAATTCCTGCCGATTTTCCTGCCGATTTTCCTGCTGATTGTCCTCCCGGCTGGCCTCCCTGCTGGGCCGCGTCCAGCTCCCACATTCCCGTCCGCAGCTCCGGCGGCGGCCAAGCCAGCCCCAGCCGGGCGTAGAAGCCCTCTTCGTCGGCGAACTGCTCCACGGCGCCGGTCTCGACGTTGGTAATGCCGTACTCGTTCAGCGACAGGCCGCGGCGGTTGGCGTAATCGCGCAGGCGGATGTTGTGTTGCTTGCTTCCGGTGAAATACTGGAGCATGGCGCCCAGCGATTCGGGCTCGCCGGCCCTCAGGTCCACCTGCACCCCGGGCTCCACGATGACGCTGGTCTTCTTCGGGCCTTGGACCAAGACTTCTTGGACGAAGGGCAGCCCGGCCAAGGCGGCGCCCATGGCCTCCGGGTCGGGAGAGGAGCCGATCAGATCGATGTCGCCGATGGTTTCCTCCCAGCGGCGCAGGCTGCCCGCCGGGACCAAGAAGTCGATCTCGGGGCATTGCTCCCGCAGGGCGGTCATGACCCGCTCCGCCAAGGGCAGCGCCTCGCCGATGGGGGTGCGGCCCCGCATTGCCTTGCTGGCCTGCAGGTGGCGCAGTATGTTCTCGGCGGCGCGTTTCCCCATGCGGGGCAGGCTGGCGAGGCGGCCGTCGGCGGCGGCCTGCTCCACTTCTTCGAGGCTGGATATTCCGAGTTCCCCCGCCATGAGCATGGCGGTCTTGGGGCCAATGCCCGGTATGGCCGTCAACTCCAGTACCCCGGCGGGCAATTCTTGGCGGACCCGTTCGTAGGCTTCGACCCTCCCGGTCCTGAAGAGCTCGTGGATTTTGTCGCTGATGGCCTTGCCGATGCCCGGTATCTTCTTCAGGTCGGCGCCGTCTTCAATGGCTTGGGACAGCGGGGAGGGGAGTTGGTCGATGGTGCGGGCGGCGCGCTGGTAGGCGCGAATCTTGAACACCGAGTCGCCCTTCAACTCCAGAAGGGCGGCCAGGTCCTCGAACAGCCCGGCTATTTCCTCGTTGGTGGGCATCCTATGCCGTCGCAAGGGGCGGATGCTTGGACGTTAGCATAGGGTAGGGGTTTTTTCAACGCGGGGTGGGGTTTTAACGCAGAGGCCGCAGAGGAGTTTTGGGGTTAGATCAGGCGGAGCCGGATGACGGCGAGGGGCAGGGCGAGTTTACGCTGCAGGGCGTCGACGCGGTTTCTGAGTTGGCGCAATGACCTGTATTCACCTCTTGGGCTTGTGGCGAAAGGTCGGGCCGGAATTTTCGATTTTCCTCTCATTTTCGCCCATTTTCGCCCATTTCGGCCCGTTCCGGGTGGTTGGGCGTGTTGGGGCGGGTTCACAGGAATAATGGTAGCAGGGTGTCACATGGGCTGGGAAGGGGCCAGTGTCAGGTATGTTTCACCGCAGAGGACGCAGAGGGCGCAGAGGCGCGCGGGGGGTTTGTTGACCGGGGTTGTCGGGGTGTTTATACTTTGTTTGATTTTGTGTTTGGGATGGTGTGAGCGTGTTTTCCCAACCTCGAATTCTCCCCTTGGCCGGCGCTTTCTTTTACCCGCAACAGGTCCGGTCCCGGGTCGCCCGGGACGCCATATTGATCGTCGGCTTCAGTTTACTGACGGCGCTTTTCGCCCAAATCCGCATTGACTTGGCCTTCACGCCGGTGCCCATCACCGGGCAGACCCTCGCCGTGTTGCTCACCGGGGCCGCCTTGGGCAGCCGGCGGGGCGCGGCGGCCATGCTTCTGTACTTGGTCATGGGCATGGGCCTGCCCTTCTACGCCGGCGGGGTCTCCGGGTTCTTCTGGGACCTGACTTCCGGCGGGTACATCATCGGCTTCGTTCCCGCCGCGTTCTTGGTGGGCTGGCTGTGCGAACGGGGGTGGGACCGCCAAGTGTGGATCATCCTGGCCATGCTGGCCGGCAACGTCGCGCTCTACGTTCCGGGCCTGATACAGCTTTCGTATTTCGTGCCCGACGACAAGGTCTTCGAGTACGGCCTCTACCCCTTCATTGTCGGCGACCTGATCAAGCTGTACATCGCAGCGCTGGCGGTGCCGTTCGCCCGGAAATTGCTGGACCCGGCGCTGTCGAATCTTCGCAGGCGGGACGGCTAATGGAGATAGGCTGGATCGGCCATGCGTGCTTCCGGTTGCGCGATGTCGACATGGTGGTGATTACCGACCCGTTCCCGGCCTCGCTGGGGTTGCGGCCCGACGTCCGCCCCGCCTCGGTGGTCACGGTCAGCAACACCCATCCCAACCACTGCGCTTGGGAGGAGGTGCCCGGCAGTCCCAAGGTGTTCAACGCGCCGGGCGAGTACGAGTACAACGGCGTGTCGGCGCGAGGGGTGATGACGCCGATCCCGGAGGGTACCCCGCGCGACCGGCGCAACGTGGCTTTCACCATCGAGATCGACAACGTCAACATCTGCCATCTCGGCGACATTGCCTCGCCGCTTACCACCCAACAAGTCGACGAACTCAAGCCGGTCGACGTCTTGCTGGCGCCCACCGGCGGGCGTTGCACTCTGAACATGGACCAAGTGTTCCAGACGTTTCAGGACCTAGACCCCAAGATCCTGGTGCCGATGCACCACGAAACGCCGGGGGTGCCAGTGCCGCTGGACGGACTGGACGTCTTCGTGCGGCGCATGGGACTCGAGGAGCCTCCGGCCGTTTCCCGCCTGACGGTCACTAGGTCCAACCTTCCGGCCGACATGCGGATCGTGATAATGGGGGCGCAAGCCCGGCTGCTCGGGGGCGTTTAACGCAGAGGACGCGGAGGGCGCGCGGAGTCCGCAGAGGTCTTTGGGTTTGGGTGGTGGCCCTACGGTGTGAAGCGGATCAAGCCGTTCTTCCCATTGATCGTCATCTCGAACTGGCAAAGAACGTCCCGACCGATGATAGCGTTCCATGGAATCCCTTGCCGTTTCAGGGGAAAACCATGCAGTGGTGAAGGGACCGTAACGTCCAGCGCCGGAATATGCAGGTCGGCTCCGTAGCGGGGGAATGTTCCGCTGGCGGTGGCGCCGGCCGCGTAGTGTGTACCAGCCGTGGTTAGTTGTATAGATTGGGCAAAAGTGTCGTCAATAATCGACATGTCGGCCCCGGTGTCCAGCAACGCCAGCGTGTCACTCTTCCCCGCAACGACCACGCGTATGTGAGGGCCTTCCTGCCGCAGAAATTCGGGACTGACCCAATATTGGACGGTCTCCGATATCACCTTATGGGCCGTACGACAAAATGATCGGAGGTCTTGATCCCACCTGCCGCATGAAGCAGGCCAACACGTCCAGACCCCTCTGCCGGGCCGCGTCTTCGGCGTCGTCGTAGGAGTCGTAGGCCCCCACGAGTTTCGCTTCGTGAATGACAACCCACTGTCCGAAGCAGTCGCGTTCCAGTTCTTCCTTCATCCGGTGATAGGCCATGACTTGGTCCATCATGGGGTGGTGGAGAGTTTCTTCGGTTGCCATGACGGTTCCTTCCTGGTTCTTCCAGGGTGATTTTACCACGGGCGTTCCGTTTAACGCAGAGGGCGCGGAGGGCGCAGAGGTCTTTGTTCTTTCTTATCCCCGTCTTAGGCGGGCCGCTAGGAGGATGGCGGCGCCTAGGGCTACCGCTACGGCTCCCGCTATCAGAAGCAGCTTGGGTATTTGGGCTACTGTCGGGTCGCCGGTGGCGGGCAACAGGGCGGTCGGGGTTGGCGGGGTGGTGGGCGTGGGCGGAACCACCGCCGTGGCCGTCGGGACCGGGGTCGGCGTCGGCGTTAATGTCGGTACCGGGGTATCGGTGGGCGCCGGGGTATGCGTCGGGACCGGGGTGTCCGTCGGCGTTGGGGTCTCCGTCGGCGTTGGGGACGGCGGGGGCGCCGTCGGCGCCGGCAACGGGTTTAGGAAGGTCAAGTTCACCCAGTAATGGCCCAGGGCCCCAATGAAGGGCCGCGACTCCTGAGCCTTGATCCTGCCGAATTCGTTGACCAAGTAGAAAGTAACGTCGCGGTTGATCAGGGAGTCGTCCCCCGGGTCCAACAGCAGCCGGTCGAACGCGCCGCCCGCAGTCAGGGTTTTGGGCTCGCTCTGATAGACAGACTCGCAATCGTCGATACAGGCGATGATCTGGACGCCGGCCGGGGCCGGGGAACCCTGGACTCTCACAAAGCCCGAGATATGTTCGGGGAAAGCCGGTTGGGGGGGCCGCTCGTCTTGGAGAGGGACCGCGCCCATCAGGGCCAAGGCGCCGCAACAGAGCGTTGCGACCATCACCACACATCGTCTCCAGTCCATCACCCGGTAATTTTACCACAGGGGAGGCCCCCATCCTAACCTTCCCCCGTGCGCGGGGGAAGGAACTTTTGGGGGGGGCTCACGGGGGCGCGTAGCCCATTTTCCCTCCCGTCCGGGGGCGCGTAGCCCATCTTCCCTCCCCCGCGCACGGGGGAGGGTTAGGGTGGGGGCGTCCCTGCTGGCGTGGGGGCGTCGCGAGGGGTGGCGGGCGTGGGGCGGTCGTTTGGGGACTTGGGGGTTGCTTACGCTGAGGGAGGGTGCCCCCATCCTAGCCTTCCCCCGTGCGCGGGGGAAGGGACACAGGGGCGCGGGGCGCGTAGCCCATCTTCCCTCCCCCGCGCACGGGGGAAGGCTAGAATGGGGGCGTCCAAAGTCATTGGGTCAAGCGTGAATGGATTGCCTCGGTTACTGCTTCTATCTGGCCTAGGACTTCATTGTTCCAGAACCGCACTACGTCGAACCCCAACTGCTTTAGCCGTTGGGACCTTCGTTCGTCGTACTCCTCGTTTGCTTGATGCTGACCTCCGTCAACCTCTACGACCAGGCCCTTTTCGAGACAAACGAAATCGACGATGAAGCTATCGATTGGATGTTGCCGGCGAAATTTGTAGCCGCCGATCTGCCGTTTGCGGAGTTGGTACCAAAGTGTCTGCTCGGCTTCAGTTAGGTTGGTACGCAATTTCCGGGACCGGGCGACTGTGGTTTCGTCGCGGCGCAAAATAGGGGGCTCCTTCGTTGCGGGACTTACGGGGCGCGGCAATTATGCGGTGTTGGTGGCCGCTTCAAAAGGGGGCGGTGTCATCGTCGCGGGGGGTGGCCCCCCACCATCTTCCCTCCCCAGCGCACGGGGGAGGGTTAGGGTGGGGGTGGCGGGCGCGGGGCGGTCGTTTGGGGATTGGGGGTTGCTTACGCGGAGGAGGGTGCCCCCATCCTAGCCTTCCCCCGGGCGCGGGGGAAGGGACACAGGGGCGCGGGGGAAGGGACACAGGGGTGCGGGGGAAGGGACACAGGGGTGCGGGGGACGGGACACAGGGGTGCGGGGGAAGGGACACAGGGGCGCGGGGGAAGGGACACAGGGGCGCGGGGCGCGTAGCCCATCTGCCCTCCCGCGGGGCGCGTAGCCCATCTTCCCTCCCCGGCGCACGGTGGAGGGTTCCTGTGGCCAGGTCACGATTGCCGTGCCTGGGGATGGGCGTTCGCTGGCTGTTGGCTGGGTTTACCCAAATTTCGTGAGACCCGTCGGCTTGGCGCTCGAACCTGCAGCCCAGGCTCTCCAGTTTTCTGCACAGTTCCCTGTAGGTCATGCGGCTACTGTCAACGTCCCTTCGGGGCTGCGCAAAGGGGTTATCTCCGGGGGCAGTGCTTGCCCGTTTTTTATCTCCGGGGGCAGTGCTTGCCCGTTTTCCTTGCGGAGTTGGATGATGGCCTGCGCCACTGCCAGAAGGCTTTTGAGGGTCTCTTCCGGCGTCTCTCCCCACGCCACGGCGCCTTGCAGGGCCGGAATTTCGGCCAGATACATCCAGCCCTCGCTTTCCTGGGGCTCGTGGAGTATATAGTCCAGTTGGTAGATGTCCATCTCTTTCCCCCGGTTCCTGCGTTCCGGACGGTGCAATCCTTTACATTGTGCTTTGCCGGACCGTTTCGGTAAAGGGCCGGCTGACAGCCGCCTTTGTCCACCTTGAAGTTTCGCAATCGTTCTGGGTTCACCGCCGGCGCCGGGGGGTTGTCTGAACTGTGATTTTTGGGGTTTTGAGATTTTTATGATTGTTACTAATCCCGGGCATCCTTGAATCATTAAAATCACAGTTCAGATAACGTTAAGAGGGCGCCCCTTTTGGGGGGCGCCCTCTTTAGGGTGCCGGGGTTTCCGGGGTTGCGGGTTTAGGCCCGGCGGAGTTGGAAGTAGATGCCTCCGGCGGCTACTACCGCTACTATGGCAACTATCAGCGCGATTATGGCCAGGACTCCGCCGCCGCTGCTGCCAACGGCTCCGGCTGCGCCGGCTGCGCCTGCGGGACCGGGAGCGCCTGCGGCTCCGGTGTCGCCCTTGGCTCCGTCGGCCCCGTCGGAGCCGTTGGAACCGTTGGCGCCGTCGTTGCCGTCAGCGCCGTCAGCGCCGTCTTGGCCGTCTGAGCCGTTGCGGCCATCGGCGCCGTCGGACCCGTCGGCTCCGTCATCGCCTCTGGTCCCGGGGCGCCCGTGGATGCCGTCGCGGCCGTCGGCGCCGTCCGCGCCGTCAGCGCCGGGGTCGCCCTGTTCGCCTTTCTGGCCTCTCGGGCCTCTGGGGCCCGGCTCCATGGGCATGGCGGTGGGCTCCGGCTCCATAGCCATCATTACGTGGAGGTCCACCCTCTGCGGTGGTTGGCTGGTATTCCAGACCGCCGTTTCATCGGCATCCATGTCGCCTATCATGAAGGTGACGGTCATACCGGAGAGGGGGGTGTCGCCCTCTTCGATATTGATGATGTAGTTACCGTCCATGACCATGGCGTCGGCGACCTTGTCTTCGCCGATCATCGCCACGACCATCGTGCCGTCGGCCGCTGGCGCGTCGCCGATCATCGCCATGCCGAGGAACCTGTTGGGCGGCCCGCCTTGGGCGAAAGCGGCGGTCGTGATCGTCAACAAGAGGACCACTGACGCCAGTAAGGCCAGGAATTTAGTTTTGGTCATTCGTTCCTCCTTGCTTCATTGCCTGGGGCGGTTACACGGGGCCGCGAGCGGCGGCCCCGCGTTCGACCATTACCGGTCCCTGGCCTTATTTAACGGTGCGGTAGTTCCAGCCTTCCTCCAAGGAGGCAGGCTGCAGGCTCTCCAACGTCTGGTCAGAGGTCACACGGACGTACAGAATGTCGCCGCTATTGATCTCGAAGAGGTCGTTGCCGAAGCTGGTCTCCGGGTTCGTGGTGTAGGAAGTCCAATCCTCCCCGGAGTTTAAGGGGAGACGCCAGACGGTGTCCAGGCTGTCGTTATCGATGAGGTCCGCGAACAGGTCCTCGATGGTCATGACAACCGGGGTGGCCGCGATGGTGAAGAGCTCAGTGATGGTCTTGCCAGTTGGGCCGCCTACCACGACCTTCACCAAGTGGCTGGTACCCGGAGTAAGCAGGGGCACCTGCACCTCGGCGGTGAAGTCCCCGTTCTCGTCGGTGTTTCCCCCCGCCGGAGAAGCGCCGTTGTTACCGAACTCGACGGTGATGCTGCTGTACGGCGGGAAGCCGGTCCCGGTGATGGTGATCGTCTCACCACTGGGGGCCGAGGTGGTGCTCAGGGTCAACTCCGACTCCGGCACCATATGTTTGACGGCATCGGATTTGCGCAAGGCCTTGGCGGCGCCCGGGGTGGTGCTGACCACCGCTCTGCGCTCGGCTACGATGTCAGACTCCTTACCGATGTCCGCACCGGGTGGCACCGTAATGTCCGTGTCCCAGTTGCCGGAGCTGTCCGACCTGGCGAAGCCCGCGTCGTCGCCTTTATAGGTGATGATGATGCTGTCGCTGGCCGGGAACCCGGTGCCGGTCACCGTGACCGAGGTGCCGCGCCGGCCGCTGGTGGGATCGATGGTGATGGTGGGTTTGGCCACCGTCAGGGTCTCTTCACCGATTTTGCTCTCATTATCGACCAGTTGGACGGTGTGGCTCCCGTCTTCAACATCGGGGACTTTGAAGGTAATGAAGAAGCGGCCGTTGGTGGTGGCCTTATTAGTCGGTTTGGGAACCACAGGCTCGCCGCCAACCATTAGGGTCATTACGTCACCGCTCCCCGTGAACCCGGAGCCGTCCAGGTCTACAGTCTGGCCCGGAACAGCCGTGGAGGGAGTCAGCCTCAGGGCCAAGGCGGTGATCTCCACCTTGGTGGAACCAAGTTTGGTGGTGGCGGCGGCGTCTGAATACAACGCCAGTTCCTTGCTCCCCGTCCCCACGGTACCTAGTACGTCGATTTTTATGTCGACTGTCCCGTCGGTTACAGGAGTCGGAATTGCGGACGAACCGTCCTCACCGTCGTGACCACCCGTGGTAGTGCGTACTACGTCGGTGGTACTTCCATATGGCACACTAACGCCACCGATTTTTACCGCACTGACGCTGGGGCTACCTGTGGTAGTAGCTTCGGTCAACTTCACGGTGACACCCTTCGTGCCCTTGACGAGCGTCTCCGGGGCCTTGACTTTCCCATTGAGAACGAATTTGGCGCCGTTGGTTGACGCCGTCCCGGCGGAGTCAAAAACGTGGATGTAGTTGTCACCGTTCTGGAACTTGTCAGTGTCGACACCGACTGTGATGGAGAGTGTGGTGGTGAACTTGCCGCCGGAAACCGTTACTGATTTGGCCTTAGCACCAATTGGCGCAGTATCGCCGGATTCCATAGTGTTATTCACGTAGATGTCCGCGGTGCCGTCATTGAAGGATGCGCCGGTTACCGTGATCTTGGTGCTGCTGTCGCCTGAGCTTGGAGATGCGCTCACGGTCCGGCTTATCGTGAAACCTTCGAAAGCTTCGCCTGTGCCAGTGGTAGTCTGCGGTGCTTCTCCCACAGCAACCGTGGCATTGTACGTGCCAGCGACGACGGGTGCGACGATGCCCGCAGCGCTTGTGATAGTGACGGCGACCACGGCGTTGTTAGCGAATTCTACGGGGATGTCGTCGCCGTCGTTGCCTACCGTCAACGTGATAGTCTGGTCAGAGACAGCCACCGCTGCGGCTCTCGCCACTATGGCCGTAGCACCGGCCCCAGACCTAATGCTAACCATGGACGCATCGATATTTTCGGGTATGTCGAATCCCTGGAGAGTAATTGCGACGTCCTGACCGCTTCCTAAGGTATCGCTGGCATCAGAACCGAGGGTGAAATTCACCCGGATGTAGGTTGCCTCACCTCCGGCGGGGTTCCTCGGCTGGACCTCAACCGTGTTGGCGGCGATTTCGGCTGCCCCGGCCTTCTGGGCGCTGAAGGTGCCCAGCGCGACCATGACGGCAAGAATGCCGACGGCCAGCAACAGGGCGAGGCCAAAAGATTTGCTTACTGTAGTGTTCATCTACCTTTTCTCCTGTTCCGTTGGTCTTGTGCTAAATATTGGTTTCATTTACTTGGTTGGACCCCCGCATCCGGGGGGTTGAGGGTACTTGGCCTTACCGCCGCCAGTGCGGCCCTCTTTAATCACATAGTTCACTCCGCAGGGGCCTGGGGACGTTGGAAGGGTCCAATGGAGGGAAAACAAAAATAAGCGCGGGCATAGTCATATCACCCCCAGACTTCTTCCCCTGGCTGTTACCGGTTAACGTTAGGAGAATTTGTAGCATTACGGCATTTCGGTTGTCAAGGAGATTGGGGCACAACTTACGGGCCAATGTGGATTATTGGGGGTGGTGTGTTACGGGAGAGTTACGGCCCCCACCCTAGCCCTCCCCCGTGCGCGGGGGAGGGGACTATCTCACCCTATTGACGAGTCTCGTCCAGCCGCACGATGTCGGCCTGCATTAGCGTGACCGTTTGCAGGAGGCCTTTCATTATCTCTTCCCGGCGCTCGTCGTTCTCATCAAGCCTGCGGATCGTTTCATTCATCCGCCTCCGGTCTTCTTCCATCAGGACAATCATTTCGGTCGCATACCGGGCGAATTCATCGTAACGCCTTAGTCGTTCTTGCATGGCCCCCACCCTAACCCTCCCCCGTGCGCGGGGGAGGGGACTGCCCCCACCCTAACCCTCCCCCGTGCGCGGGGGAGGGGACTGCCCCCACCCTAACCCTCCCCCGTGCGCGGGGGAGGGGACTAAGGACTAAGGGGAGGGGACTATCTCACCCTAGCCCTCCCCACTGTTGGACGAGTGTAGCACAAAGGGGTACGATTTAACGCAGAGGTCTCCCTCCCCTCCCCCGCGCACGGGGGAGGGTTAGGGTGGGGGCGCGCAGGGGTCTGTATGTATTATCCTTCTTTGGAGCAGGTGCGGGGTATGGCCGGGCGGGGGAACCTGGCGCCGGTGTACCGGTCCATCAACGCCGACCTGGAAACGCCGGTCTCCGCCTATCTGAAGGTGGCGCGGGGGCCGTATTCCTACCTGCTGGAAAGCGTGGAGGGCGGCGAGCGGCTGGGGCGCTACAGCTTCATCGGGACCGAGCCCTACCGGGTGGTGAAGACCGGCGCGGGGGAGGAGGCCGGGGAAACGGACCCGCTGCTGCCGGTGGAAGCCGAGATGGGCCGCTACAAGCTGGTCCCGGTGGAAGGGCTGCCGGCGTTCCACGGCGGGGCCGTGGGGTACTTGGCCTACGACACGGTGCGCTACTTCGAGCCCAGGGTCCCGGAGGTCCGGAGTGACCCGCAGGGGACGCCGGAGTCGGTGTTCATGTTCGGCGACACCCTGCTGGTGTTCGACCACCTGCGCCACGACATCAAGGTGGTGAGCCACGTCTATCTGGGGGAGGACGGCGGCGGCGATAGGGGCCGGGGCGATTCACGCTATTCACGCGATCCAATAGAACGGGCCTACGCCGAGGCCACCGGCAGGATCGACGAGCTGGTGCGGCGGCTGTCGCAGCCGCTGGAACTGCCGGCCAGCATTTTGGCCAGCCCCCGCATCGGCCGCCGCGCCGGGCCGGATAGTCCCGGCGGGGCGGCCGGGGCCGCTGGCGCGCCGGTGGAGTCGAACTTCGACCCCGAGGGCTACGCCGGGGCGATAGACAAGTGCGTGGAGTACGTCTACGCCGGCGACGTGATCCAAGTGGTGAACTCGCAACGGTTCTCGCGGCGCACCGGGGCCCACCCCTTCCAGGTGTACCGGGCGTTGCGCAGCATCAACCCCTCTCCATATATGTACTACCTGGACCTGGACGGCTTCCAGATAGTGGGGGCGGCCATCGAGACCGTGGTGAAGGTGGAAGACGGCACGGCGGCGACCCATCCCATCGCGGGCACCAGGCCCCGGGGCGAGACGCCGGGGGAGGACGCGGCCAACGAGGCGGAGCTGAAGAACAGCGAGAAGCAACGGGCCGAGCACGTTATGCTGGTGGACCTGGGGCGCAACGACATTGGCCGGGTGAGCGAGCCGGGCACGGTGGAGGTTACCCAGCTGATGAACGTGGAGCGCTTTTCCCACGTTATGCACCTCGTGTCGCACGTGGAGGGGCGGCTGCGGGAGGGCCTGACGGCCTACGACGCGCTGCGCTCGTGCTTCCCGGCGGGCACGGTGTCGGGGGCGCCGAAAATCCGGGCCATGGAGATCATCGCGGAGGTGGAGGGCGAGAAGCGGGGGGCCTACGGCGGCGCGGTGGGCTACTTCAGCTACTCGGGCAACATGGACACGGCGCTGGTGTTGCGCACCGGCATCTACAAGGACGGGGTGATGTACGTGCAGGCCGGCGGCGGCATAGTGGCCGACAGCGTGGCGGAAGACGAGTACCAGGAAACGCGCCACAAATCAAGGGCGCTGATGCGGGCAATAGACGTGGCGGAGGGGTGGCCCCCACCCTAACCCTCCCCCGTGCGGCGGGGGGCCCCCACCCTGACCCTCCCCCGTGCGGCGGGGGACCCCCACCCTAGCCTTCCCCCGTGCGGCGGGGGGCCCCCACCCTAGCCCTCCCCCGTGCGCGGGGGACCCCCACCCTGACCCTCCCCCATGCGGCGGGGGAGGGGACAAAGGGGAGGGGGCGGGAACAGAAACCAATCTCTGCGTCCTCTGCGGTGAATTGACCGCGCACGGGGGTTTCATTTTCCCTCCCCCGTGGGCGGGGGAGGGTTAGGGTGGGGGGACGTTTAACGCAGAGGTTTTTGTGTTTTGTTGTTTCGGGTTAGGTTGGTTAGGAGTTCGCAGGTTAGCTTGGGGACAGAATAAAAAGAAAACTCTGCGGTCTCTGTGATCTCTGTGGTTAATTCCCTGCGTTCACAAGGTCCACGATCCGGTGGACGAAGTCGTGGATTATTGGACGGTCGTCTGCCATGTCTTCGTCTTCCATGAAGTCGCGATAGAAATTGCTGTGGAATTGGCGGGCTAGGGAGAACTGTGCCATGAGTATTGGCGCGTCATGTTCTTCGGCCAGCCTTTTTACGGCGGCCAGCCTTGCTTGGTATTTGCCGGAGGGCCAGCCTCGTTGCTTGGCTATGGCGGTGACGACGTGGGAGGCGGCGCCCCAGAGCTTCTCCGAGCCTTGGAGGGCGTCTCCGGCGGCGAACTCGCGGTCCGAGTGATCGAGGAAAGTGAGGGCGGTCTGGACGTGCTGGTCCACCGTCATGTCGCTCTTGGTGGTCATTGGATGGTTGCTCGCCTCCGCGTTCTCTGTGATCTCTGTGGTTAAACGTAACCCCCGGCGTTCACAAGGTCCACGATCCGGTGGACGAAGTTGTGGATTTTCGGACGGTCTGCTTCTATTTCCGAGTCTTCCATGAAGTCCCGGTAGAAGTTGGCGTGGAATTGGCGGGCTGCGGAGAATTGGGCCGCTAGTATTGGTTCGTCGTGTTCTTGGGCCAGCCTCTCGACGGCTGCCAGCCTTGCTTGGTATTTGCCGGAGGGCCAGCCTCGTTGCTTGGCTATGGCGGTGACGACGTGGGAGGCGGCGCCCCAGAGCTTCTCCGAGCCTTGGAGGGCGTCTCCGGCGGCGAACTCGCGGTCCGAGTGATCGAGGAAAGTCAGGGCGGTCTGGACGTGCTGGTCCACCGTCATGTCGCTCTTGGTGGTCATTGGATGGTTGCTCCCCTCCGCGTTCTCTGCGGTTGAACGTCCTCGCCTGTTGGACGAGTTTAGCACAAAGGGGTACGATTTAATGGGAGAGCCCCCACCCTAACCCTCCCCCGTACGCGGGGGAGGGGACAGAGGAGCGCCGGGGGCGGGGACAGAGGGCCGCCGGGGGCGGGGACAGAGGGCCGCCGGGGGCGGGGACAGAGGGCCGCCGGGGCCGGGGACAGGGGGCCGCCGGGGCCGGGGACAGAACGAAAAACGGACGAAACTCTACGATCTCTGTGGTTAATTCCCTGCGTTCTCTGCGATGAATTCCGGCGCACGGGGCACATACTCTCCCCTCCCCCGCGCACGGGGGAGGGCTAGGGTGGGGGACAGCTATGTTTTTGATGATTGATAATTATGACAGCTTTACCTATAACCTCTACCAGTATTTGGGGGAGTTGGGGGCGGAGGTTGTTACGTACCGGAACGACAAGATTACGCTGGACGAGATAGAGGAGCTGTCGCCGGAGGGGATCGTTATCTCGCCGGGTCCGTCTACGCCGCTGGAGGCGGGGATCTCGAACGACGTGATCCGTCGCTTCGGGCCGCGCATACCGACGCTGGGGGTGTGCTTGGGCCACCAGTGCATGGGGTATGTGTACGGGGCCAGGGTGGACCGGGCCAAGGAGATACGCCACGGCAAGACGTCGCTGGTCTACCACGAGGGCGCCGGGGTGTTGCAGGGGCTGCCCAACCCCTTCGAGGCCATCCGCTATCACTCGCTGGTGGTCTACCCGGAGACGGTGCCCGGCGACCTGGAGGTAACGGCTTGGACGTCGGACGGGGTGATAATGGGCCTGCGCCACAAGGAGCACCCGGTGGAAGGGGTGCAGTTCCATCCTGAGTCGATACTTACGCCTGACGGCAAGCAACTACTGGCTAACTTCTTGGCGGGCGTTTAACGCACAGGACGCAGAGGGGGACGGAGAGCCCCCACCCTAACCCTCCCCCGTGCGCGGGGGAGGGAAAATAGGAGCCCCGTGCGCCGGGGAGGGAAAACAAAAAACTTTGCATTCTCTGTGGTTAAACGGTACCCCCGCGTCCCTCTGTTCCCTCCCCAGCGCACGGGGGAGGGTTAGGGTGGGGGAAGGTACCCCCGCGTCCCTCTGTTCCCTCCCCAGCGCACGGGGGAGGGTTAGGGTGGGGGCACTCCGCGTTAAACGTGACTGGAGGGCCGGTGGATATTCGTGAGGCCATTGACATTGTGGTCGGAGGGCGGTCTTTGGGGGTGGAGGAGGCAGCCTCGGTAATGCGGCAGATTATGGAGGGCGAGGCTACGCCAGCCCAGCTAGGCGCCTTCCTGACCGCGGTGCGCATCAAGGGCGAGTCGACCGAAGAGATGGCCGGCATGGCTACGGTGATGCGGGAGTTCTCGCTGAAGGTGCGGGTGGAAGGGCCGTTGGTGGACTCGGTGGGGACCGGCGGCGACGGCCAGAACAGCTTCAACATATCGACCGCCGCCGCCTTCGTGGCCGCCGGAGCGGGCTTGCGGGTGGCCAAGCACGGCAACCGGGCGGCTTCCAGCCAGTGCGGCGCGGCCGACGTGCTGGAGGAGCTGGGGGTGCGCGTCGAGCTGACGCCGGAAGAAGTGGAGCGGTGCATCAACGAGGGCGGCATCGGCTTCATGTTCGCCCCGGCGTTCCATCCGTCGATGCGCCACGCGGCGCCGGTGCGCCGTGAGATCGGCATCCGCACCGTCTTCAACGTCTTGGGGCCGCTGACCAACCCCGCCTCGGCCCAGAGCCAGCTCATAGGCGTGGCCTACCCCGAACTGGGCCAACGGATGGCCGAGGTCATGCGGCTGCTGGACACCCGCCACACGATTGTGGTCCACGGCGAAGGCGGCCTGGACGAGATTGCCCTGTCGGGCAACACGTCCGTGTGGGAAGTCAAGGACGGGGAGGTAAGCCACTGGTCGTTGGCGGCGGCCGACACCGGCCTGCCGACAGTCCCGCTGTCGGCGTTGCGTGGCGGCGGCAGGGAGCAGAACGCGGCCACGATGCGGCGGTTCCTGCGCGGCGAGGGCGGGCCCATCCGGGACGTGGTGTTGCTGAACAGCGCCGGGGTGCTGCTGGCGGCCGACGCGGTGACCAGCGTGCGCGAGGGCATCCAGCGGGCGGCGGAGTCGGTGGACAGCGGAGCGGCGCTGGGCAAGCTGGAGGCGCTGGTGTCGCTGAGCGGCGGCGGCGGGGACTATCGCTGAATCGTCTAAGGGGCGGCATGAGATTCAAGTACAGCCCGGACGTGGATATTCTGATGGTATGGCTTTCCGAGGAACCGGTGGACCACGCCGATGAATCCGGGGGCGTGATTACGCACATCAGCAAGAAAGGGAAGCCGGTATTGCTGGAAATCCAGGGCGGCAAGGGATTCCTCCTGAACTCCCTGTGCAGCGTGCTGGAAGGCAAGGAGGTAGAGGCTGGTGGCCTTGGCTAGTATTTTGGACGAGATTGTCGCCGCCAAGCGGGTGGAGGTCGAGGCGGCCAAGGGGGAGGTTGCTCAATCGGCGCTGGAACAGGCGGCGGCGGGGCAGCCCCGGCCGCTGAACTTGTCGGGGGCGCTGATCGGCGGCGGGGTGCGGCTGATCGCCGAGGTAAAGAAGGCCTCGCCGTCGCGGGGGCTGCTCTCGCCGGACTTCGACCCGGTGCGGCTGGCCGATATCTACGTGAAGAACGGCGCGGCGGCGGTGTCATGCCTCACCGACCCACGCTTCCAGGGAGAGTTGGAGCACTTGGCGCAGATCAAGCGCGAAGGCGCGTCGGGCCGGGCGCCGGTGTTGCGCAAGGACTTCATCATCGACCCCTACCAGCTATACGAGGCGCGGGCCGCCGGCGCCGACGGCGTTTTGCTGATCGTTGCCATCCTGTCGCCGGACCTGCTGGCGTCGTTGCTGGAAGAGGCCCGGAGCCTGTGGATGCAATGCTTGGTGGAAGTCCACGACGAGGCGGAACTGGCCACAGCCGTCGACGCCGGGGCCGAGATCATCGGCATCAACAACCGCGACCTGCACACCTTCACCACCGACCTTGGGGTGACCGAGCGGCTGGCCCCGCTGGTCCCACGCGGCAAAGTGGTGGTCAGCGAGAGCGGGATCTTCAGCAGGGAGGACCTGCGGCGCTTGGGCCGGGCTCGCATCAACGCGGCGCTGGTCGGCGAGGCGTTGGTGACGGCGCCGGACGTTGCGGCCAAAGTGCGGGAGTTGAGCGGGGGGCGCGTTTAGGCGCATTTTGGCACACTTTTGCGTTTTCAATTATAAGCGGGACTGAGAGCGCAGAGGCGTTTTATGATTCAGGTCAAGATTGACGGGCTGCGCAGCGCCGGGGAGGCCGTGATTGCGGCCGACGCGGGGGCCGACTTCGTGGGACTGGTGTTCGTGCCGGAGCGTCGCCGCCGCATCGACACCGATACCGGGCGGGAGGTCCGCCAAGCGCTGGGCGCGGCGGGCGGGGTTCCCCTGTTGGTCGGGCTGTTCGCCGACCAGCCACTGGACGAAGTTAGCCGGATAGTGGAGGACTGCCAACTGGACGCGGTCCAACTCTGTGGCGCCGAAACGGCCGGCTACGCCGCCGGGTTAGCCGCCCAAGCAGGCTGCCAGGTCATCAAGGTGGTACACGTGGCCGGGTCGGTGGCGGCGGATGATGTTGACGAGGTGGCGGTCCGGGTAGAAGAATTCCGGCAGGCCGGGCACTTGGTGACGCTGGACCGCTTGGTAGAGGGGATTCAAGGCGGCACCGGCCAAAGCTTCGACTGGAAGGTGGCGGCGTTGCTCTCGCGGCAGGGCCACTCGTTCCTGCTGGCCGGGGGTCTGACGCCGGAGAACGTGGGCCAAGCAATCGCCGCCGTCAGGCCCTGGGGCGTAGATGTTTCCAGCGGCGTAGAAACCAGGGGCCGGAAAGACAGTAACAAGATCCGGGCATTCGTGGCCAACGTCCGGGCGGGGTCTTAACGCGGAGGGCGCAGAGGTTCCGCAGAGGACGCAGAGGTTCCGCAGAGGACGCAGAGGTTTCGCGGAGAGCGCAGAGGTTTTTATTTTTCCCTCCCCCGCGCACGGGGGAGGGTTAGGGTGGGGGCAGGCATTACGCATGGCTACTTTTCCTGACGAGCTAGGGAAGTTTGGGGAGTTTGGGGGGCGGTTTATCCCGGAGACGCTGATGGCCGCGGTAGCCGAATTGGAAGAGGCCTACGACCGCGCCAAGGCGGACGAGGGGTTCCAGGCCCGGCTGGCCGGCCTGCTGAGGAACTACGCCGGGCGGCCCACGCCACTGTATTTCGCCGAACAGCTCACCCGGCGCATGGGCGGCGCGAAAATCTACCTCAAACGCGAGGACCTGGCCCACACCGGGGCCCACAAGATCAACAACGCCTTGGGCCAAGCGCTGCTGGCGCAACGCATGGGCAAGCATCGCATCATCGCCGAGACCGGGGCCGGGCAACACGGCGTCGCCTCGGCCACCGCCTGCGCCATGATGGGGCTCCAGTGCATCGTGTACATGGGCCGGGAAGACATCGAGCGCCAGTCGCTGAACGTGTTTCGTATGCGGCTGCTGGAGGCGGAGGTCATCCCGGTGGAGTCGGGGACTCAAACGCTGAAGGACGCCATCAACGAGGCCATCCGGGACTGGGTCACCAACGTGGAGACCACCCACTATCTCATCGGCAGCGTGGTGGGCCCGCACCCCTACCCGATGATGGTGCGGGACTTCCAGTGCGTCATCGGCCGGGAGGCGCGGCGCCAAGTGCTGGAGGCCGAAGGGCGCCTGCCCGACTACGTGATGGCCTGCGTGGGAGGCGGCAGCAACGCCATCGGGACCTTCCACCCCTTCATCGCGGACGAAGACGTAAGGCTCGTCGGCTTGGAGGCCGGGGGCGCGGGACTGGAAAGCGGCAAGCACTCGGCCACGCTCACCGCCGGGCGGCCCGGGGTGTTGCACGGGGCGATGTCGTACCTGTTGCAGGACGAGCACGGCCAAGTGCAACCGGCCCACAGCATTTCCGCCGGGCTGGATTACCCCGGGGTCGGACCGGAGCACAGCTATCTCAAACAGTCGGGGCGTGCCGAGTACCGGGAAGTGACCGACGAACACGCCTTGGAGGGCTTCCACCTGCTGTGCCGCACCGAGGGCATCATCCCGGCGTTGGAGTCGGCCCACGCCGTCTACGCCGCCGCCGAGCTGGCGCGGGAGCTGCCGCCCGAACAGATCATTCTGGTCTGCCTGAGCGGCCGGGGCGACAAAGACATTTCTATAGTAGCCGGGGCGGGAGAGTAGCCCAGACCGGCGGCGCCGGGACCGAAGACAGGGGGATAGGGCTTTGGTCTGCTATAATTCCGACGGCTGGTCTTTCATCATCAGACCGCATCAGACCGCCATCAGGCATCAGACCGCCATCAGGCATCAGACCGCCAGCAGGCCGGCATCGGACCGGCAGGAGGCCGCGCCATGGACTTGGGGCTCCGGGACAAAGTAGCCATCATCACCGGGGGCAGCGACGGCATCGGTAAAGCGGCGGCGCTGAGCATGGCCAACGAGGGCGCCAACGTGGTAATCGTGGCCCGGCGCCAGAACCTTCTGGACCAAGCGGCCGCGGAGATCAGGGAGGCCACCGAGGGCGTCGTCGTGCCCATCTCGGCGGACGTTACCGAACAGGCCACGGCGCAGCGGGTGGTGCAGACCGCCGTGGACCGCTTCGGCCGGTTGGACGTGCTGGTCAACAACGCGGGCACCTCCATGACCAAGTCCTTCGAGGACGTGAGCGAAGCCGATTGGGAATTGGACTTCGAGTTGAAGGTCTGGGGGGCAGTGCGGCTGATTCAAGAGTCGGTCCCCGAGATGCGCAAGCTGGGCGGCGGACGGATAATCAACGTCACCAACCTAGCCGGACGGACGCCGGGCCCCTCGTCGATGCCCACCTCCATCTCGCGGGCCGCCGGGATCGCCATCACCAAGGGGCTGTCCAAAGACTTGGGCCAAGACAACATCCTGGTCTCCACGGTCTGCATCGGGGTGATCAAGAGCGGCCAACACCACAGCCGCTACGAGGCCAGGGCCCGGTTGGAGCCGGGCCTGACCGTGGACGCCTTCTACGACCAATTGGCCGCAGGACGGGGTGTGCCCTTGGGACGGACCGGGGAGCCGGAGGAAGCCGGCGACGTTATCGCCTTCCTCGCTTCGGAACGGGCCAGCTACCTGACCGGAATCGCCGTCAACATCGACGGCGGGACCGCCGCCGTCGTATAAGCCCGTGTCTACTTCCTACCCGACCAACTCCTACCTCCAAGAGGCGCAGCCGCCGCCGCGCATTCTGATGGGTCCCGGTCCCAGTTCGGTCCACCCCAGGGTGCTGCAGGCGATGACCGCGCCGGTTGTGGGCCACCTCGACCCGGTTTTTTTCCAAGTGATGGACGACGTGAGCGAAATGTTGCGCCAAGTCTTCCACACCGGCAACTTCATGACACTCCCCATCTCCTCCACCGGCACCGGGGCTATGGAGACCGCCTGCGTCAACGTCCTGGAACCGGGCGACACCATGATCGTTTGCCGGAACGGTTTCTTCGGGGCGCGGCTGGCCGACATCGCCGAGCGGTGTGGCGCGACGGTCCACTTGGTTGACAGCCCGTGGGGCAAGCCTGTGGACCCCCAGGCCCTGTCCGAAGAACTGGCCCGGCATGACCGGACGAACACCAGGGTGAAGGCGGTGGGGCTGGTCCACGCCGAGACCTCCACCGGGGTGTTGACGCCGCTGCCGGAGATTGTCGAGCTGGTGCACCGGCACGGGGCCTTGGCCATAGTGGACGCCGTCACTTCGCTGGGCGGCCACGACGTACGCTCCGACGATTGGGGCATCGACATCTGCTACAGCGCGACCCAGAAATGCTTGGGCGCTCCGCCGGGACTGGCCCCCATCACCCTGAGTGAGGCGGCGATGGCGGTGGTCAACAGCCGTCAGACCAAGGTGCAGAGCTTCTATTTCAACCTGCAAGAACTGGCAAGCTACTGGAACCAGACCCGCGCCTATCATCACACGTCTCCCATTTCCATGACCTACGCACTGCGGGAAGCGCTGCGCATGATGATGGAAGAGGGGATCGAGAACCGCATCCGCCGCCACGCCAGGGTGGCAGCGGCTCTCCGCGCCGGTCTGGAGGCCTTGGACCTGGAACTCATCGCCGACCCCGGCTATCGCTTGGACCCACTGACCACAGTCGCCATTCCCGACGGGACCGATGACGCGACGGTCCGCCGCGCCCTCCTCAACGACTACAACATCGAGATCGGCGGAGGCTTGGGTGAGTTCCGAGGGAAGGCTTGGCGCATCGGGCTGATGGGCGATTCTGCCCGGGAAATAAACGTTTTCGCCCTGCTTTCGGCCTTGGAAACCATTCTAAGCAGAAGCGGCTACGAGGTGGCCTACGGTTCGAGCCTCGCCGCCGCGCAACGGGCGCTGGCCACTTTCACCGAATGACGCCGGCGCTGCGCTCTTGGCACCGGTCCTATCGTCAGACATCAACCGGGCCGGTGGCTTTCGTCTGTGCCGGCCGAGGTGTTGGTGTTCCCTTGGTTAGGCTGGTAACATCCGCTTACTGAGCGGAGAGGCTTGGGATGACGACGAAGCTGCCCCACAAAATGTTGACCTACAACCGGCAGGGTGAGATTGACTACAACAGCCTTTGCTTTGACCCGAACGAACCCGATCCGTTGCCCGACGGCATGATCCAAAATCCCCTTCTGTTTGAAGTCCTCACGATTCTAACCGCCCGCTTCGACAGCAACCGCCGCCCCGATGTCTTCATCGACAGCAACACCTTCATTTGCTACGACCGCCGAAACCTCAACGTCCGGGTGGCGCCCGACGTCTACGTGGCAATCGGCGTAGACGCCCGCGCCATACGACGGCGGCGGATCTACCTGCCCTGGGAAGCGGGCAAACCGCCTGACTTTGCCCTAGAGGTCGCCTCCGAGACTACCCGCCGCCATGACGTCACCAGGAAACGCAGCATCTATGCCGAAATCGGCATCCCGGAGTACTGGCGATTCGACCCCACGGGCGGAGAGCTATATGGAGCGCCGCTTGTTGGGGAGCAACTGGTCGAAGGCGCATATCAGCCCTTCGACCTAACAACCGAACCCGACGGTGTGCTCAAGGGCTACAGCCCGTTGCTGCGGTTAAGCCTGTGCTGGCGGGAGGAATGGCTTTATCTATACGACCCGGTGACCGAGGAATACCTCATCAACATGACCGAAATCCAAGCTGCCTTGGCAGCTTCCGAAGCCAAGGTACGGCAACTAGAAGAAGAGTTGCGCCTTCGGCGATCGGGGGCCTAACCGCACCCGGACCGTCGTCCCGGAATGGGTATGGGCCCGTTGTCGCCTAGCCGGGCGGCCCGGCAATCAGTTAGCCTCCTCCAACCTGTACGCTTCGTCCAGCAGGTCAACTACGTGACGCACTCTGGCCGGGCGCCCCAGATTCTTCAGCCCCTGCTCGATCTGCAACATACAACCCGGGTTGGCCGTCACCACTTGGTCGGCGCCGGTGGCGGCGATTCGGGACATCTTGCGCTCCAACAGCCTGCCCGCTAGCTCCGGCTGCGTCATGGAGTAGATGCCGGCGCCCCCGCAACAAAGGCTCGCATTCTCCATTTCGATTAATTCCAGGCCCGTAATCGAGTTCAAGATGGTCCGGGGCGCTTGGGTAATGCGTTGGGCGTGGGCCAAGTGGCAGGGGTCCTGGAAGGTGACCTTCCGGGGGAGAGGCCGGGTTGGGACCCGGAAGGGCAGGCCCACCAACAGCTCGGTGATATCCACGGTCTGCTGACTGAACGTGCGGGCCCGCTCGGCGTAGTCCGAGTCGTCGCGCAACAGGTCGTGGTACTCCTTCATGGACGAGCCACAGCCCGCCGAGGCCGTGGCTATCCACTCGGCGCCGGCGGCGGTTAGCGCGTCGATGTTGCGCCGTGCCATGGCCCGTGCGCCCTCCAGGTCGCCGGCATGCATGTTGAGGGCGCCGCAACATCCCTGTCCCGGTGGGACGGACACGTCGCAACCGTTTCGGGTCAGCACGCGGACGGAGGCCTCCATAGTTGGGCCCTGCATCAGCGGCATGACGCAGCCCGATAGCAGCGCCACGGTGGTCTTCTTGGGCCCGCGGGCCGGGTGGACCGCGGCCGACGGTCCGAAAAAACGGTCCGACATCGACGGTAGTTGGGCCTCCATTCGGGCCAGACCCCCGGGAACCAAGCGTAACAGCCGGGAACGCCGTAGCAACCATTGGACTCCGGAGCGCTGGTATAGCCGCATCAAGTAGGCCCCGAGACGGAGGCGGCCCGGGTGCGGCAGCGCGGCCTGCAAGAACAGGCGGCTGACGCGCCTGAGTTCGGCCGATTGACGGTTGTGGTCCCGCACCTGGGCCCGGGTGTGCTCCATCATCCGGCCATAGGGCACTCCCGAAGGGCAGACAGCCTCGCAGGCACGACACTGGAGACAGGCTTCCCAGTGGGAGACGATGCGAGGCGTAATCTCCACCCTTCCCTCGTTGACCGCCTTCATCAGGGCGATGCGGCCCCGGGGTGACTCCATCTCCAGCCGGGTCTCAACGTAGGTGGGACAGGAACTCAGGCACAGGCCGCAATGCACGCAACGGTACATGTCGGCCTCCGCCGGGGCGTCGGGGCCTTGGAACCAGGCCACTACAGCCTCCCCAAAAAGCGTCCGGGATTCAAGACGCCCGCCGGGTCGAACTGCGCCTTGATGCGGCGCATGATTTCCATGCTATCGGGTTCTTCGTCCCAAACGTCGATTTCAGCTTTGATGGACCCCGGGCATTGCTCCACCACTGCCTTGCCGCCGTGGGTCCGGGCGGCCCGCCTGGCGGTCTCTATGGAGCGCCGCATGGTTTCGTCCCCGGGGTTCTCCCACCAAATTAGCCGCAGGACACCGAACCCGGGGTCGGCCACCAGCCGCGTTGCTCCAACCTCCAAACACGCTGACGCCAACGAAGCGATTGAGCGTCGAGGGGCGACGAGTTGAATGGCCAGCGCCGGGGGTGATAGCGGCTCCCAACCCTGGTCGGTCAGCCACCGCCGCATGGCGCCGGCTTGAGGACCGTCCAAAGGCGACACATCGGTCGCTCCGGCCTGCTTCAAGGCGGCGTCGGCGGCCTCCATGCGCCTTCTGGTGGCGTTGGGTCGGCCGGAAAAGAAGGCGATGCCTGCCGGATTGGTCAGATGACTCGCGGTACGTCCGGACTCCTCTGGAAAGGCGGCCCGGTGTTCCGAGGAGTCTTTCGAGGGGTCTGCCGCGGGTCCGGCCCGGCCTCGTTCCGGTGAGGCGGCGACGTAGGACAATGGGGCGGCGGGAGTGTTCAACAGCGACATCCCGGCAGCAATAGCCGATTCCAGGGTGGGGAAAAGGGCCAGCATCGCGGTGTTCTCGGGCTGCAAGGGGGAGACCTTGAAGGTTGCTTCGACGATTATTCCCAGCGTGCCGAGTGAGCCGGTGTACAGCTTGTTCAGATCGTAACCGGTAACGTTCTTCACCACCTTGCCGCCAGCCTTGCTGGCGACGCCGTCCGCGCCGGTGACGCCGACGCCGATGAGCCAGTCCCGTGGCGGGCCGTAGGCGTGAGCCAGCGGCCCCGTGGAACCGGAGGCAAGAATGCCGCCGATAGTCGCCCGCTCCGGAAACGGCGCTTCCAAGGGAACGAACTGGCCTGCCGCAGCAAGCTCTTCTTGAAGCACGGCAAGGGTTATACCCGCCTCTACAGTAACCGTCATGTCAGCGGGCTGGTAGTCCAAGACTCGGCAAACCCGGCGCAGGTCCAACACTACGTCGACCCGGCTGGGACAATTGCCGAGCATAGTTTTGGTTCCGCCGCCGCGAGTGAATACAGTAGCGCCTCGGGCGCGTGCCCAGAGTAACACGTCGCCAATTTGGGCCTTGTCATTGGGGCACACTACGACCGTCGGGCTCAGGCCGTCGACGGCGTAGTCCGCAAGGCCGGCCCCGGTTAACACTGATTTACGGCCGACAATGTTTGCAAGCTGGTCCAGGTCAACAACGGGTGTCGTCAATGAGGCTCCCGGTCTTGGTGTGCCGTGAGAAATGTGGTCAGGCGGGCATTCCCGGCGCCGGGCGGTGGGCTGCCGGGGTGTGGCGGGCGCCGTCGGGGAAGATCTTGCCGGGGTTGATCCGATTGCCGGGGGCGAACGCGTCGCGGACCCGGCGCATGACAGCCATGTCTTCCTCCGAGTAGACCAATGGCATCTGCTCTTTCTTCTCCAAGCCCACGCCGTGCTCTCCGGTAAGCGCACCGCCGGCGGCGACGCATACCTCCAACACCTCGGCGCCAGCCTCCCTGATGGTCTCCAGGGCTCCCGGCTGACGCTCGTCGAACAGCAGGCAGGGGTGGAGGTTGCCATCACCTGCGTGGAAGACGTTCGCTATGGCGATGCCGTGGTTGCGGCCAATCTCTGCGACTTGTCGGAGCACCGACGACAACTGGGTGCGGGGAACCACCCCGTCCACCAAGTAGTAGTTGGGGGCCAAGCTGCCCAGAGCGCCCAACGCGCCTTTCCGTCCCTTCCAAAGCTGCTCCCGCTCCTCGGCCTCTTCGGCGGCGCGGACCTCGCTTGCGCCCGTGTCCCAGAGGGCGGACTCCACCTCTCGTCCGATCTCGTCGACCTCTTCCACCAGCCCCTCCAACTCGATGAGCAACACCGCGCCCGCGTCGTCGGGATATCCGGCGTCGGACACATTTTGCACGGCCCGAATGCTGAGGGCGTCGATCATTTCCAACGCCGCGGGCACTATACCCTGGCCAATCACTGCGGATACCGCGGTACAGGCCGAGTCCACGTCTGGGAAAATGCCCAGAAAGGTCTTAACCGCCTCGGGCACGGGCAGGATGCGGACGGCAATTCGGGTGGCGACCCCAAAGGTCCCTTCGGAACCGGTGAACACGCCCCGCAAGTCGTACCCCGGCGTCTCCCGGGCCAAGCTGCCCAAATGGGCTACAGATCCATCTTCCAACACCACTTCCATGCCCAGGACGTGGTTGGTGGTGGTGCCGTAGGCCAAGCAGTGGGGGCCGCCGGCATTTTCTGCGATGTTGCCGCCAAGGCTGCAGGCCCGCTGGCTCGATGGGTCGGGAGCGTAGCGGAAACCAAACTTACGGACGTGGATGTCCAACTCCAAGTTAATGACCCCCGGCTCCACCACCGCGTGGCGGTTTTCGGTGTCGACTTCCAGAATCTCGTTCATGCGGGTGAAGGAGATCTGAATACCGCCGGGCGGCGAGATTGCGCCGCCGCTGAGCCCGGTCCCGGAACCCCGGCCAACCACAGGAATGCCAGCCTCGTAGGCCGAGGCCACGGTCCGGCTCACCTCTTCAGAGTTGGCCGGGAACACCACCGCGTCCGGCATTCCCCGGTCTATGGAGCCGTCGTATTCAAAGACCAGCAGGTCGTCTGAGTGATACACGACGTTTTCTTGGCCGACGATAGCCTGCAAGCGGGTTATGAAATCTGCGAAATTCATCTGCGATATTGGCCGGCGCTCTTGCTACCGGCCGCCGTCAGCGCCGCCGCCGGAAGAGCCGCCAGACCGGAGAAGTGAAGCCGGGGAGCAAGTCGCCCCCGTCGATGTCTTCGTCCTCGCCCAGCACCAACGGCGCGGCGCCGGGCCGGTACACGGTAAGGTCAAGGCGTTCCGGGTCGGCCACCCACACCTCCTTCGACCCGTGGCCGAGCCACATAGCCGCTTTGTCGGCCAACTCCGCGTAGGAATTGCAGGGCGATTTCACTTCTACGGCAAGGTCCGGGGCCAGTTCGGGATAGCCGCGTATGCCCTCCGCAACGCGGCCCGGCGCAATCCAGGCCACGTCGGGGGCGCGGACGGTGTCGGGGTTGCTCCCCAGCCGGTATCCAGGTTCGCCGGTGCGGCCTTCCCCATATCCAGTGGCGTCGACATAGTTTGAGATGGCGGATGCGGTCAAAAACACTGTTATCGCGTGCTGGTCTCCAGGAGCCACTTTCTCGCTCAACATTCCTTGGACCAACTCATAACGCTTACCGTTACGGGGCAGGCGTAACAACTCGTCGGCGGTAATCAACTGGTGCTTGGTAGTCATTTCTTGATTCACCGGCCACGTTGGTTTCGGGTCGCCGCTGGTCTCATTCTAACACGGGCCATGTTGCCCCGGCTGACCACGGAACGGTCTTCCCGTTCCACCTTCAAGCCGTTCAGAACCGGTCAGACTTGCCGCGGATGATAGACCAGTCCCGAAGCCCTCTTCTTTGTGGTTCATGTTTAGGACAATGGTAAAAAACTTTTGGTAGTACCACCGCCGACGGCAACCACACCTGTCGCGTTCAGACCGCCAATCGCAACGATACCGATCGCGTTGACACCGCCGACGGCAACAAGACCTATCGCGTTGACGCCTCCCAACGCAACCAGCCCGATCGAATTTACAGGGCTCGACGTAACGATACCCATTGCGTTCAGAACGCTCAACGCAACAATGCCAATCGCGTTGATCCCTCCTGCCGCAACAAGCCCCAAACCGTTGTACCTGCCTGCCGCGAATAAACCAATCGCGTTATCGCCAGTGGTGACCGTCTCCGGCATTTCCATCCCTCTAATATCGATGTTTAAACAGAGCGCTAGGCCCGGGACAACCGCAGCAAGCGGCATCCGACGAGTATACGCCACGCCTAAAAAGGCACACAAGGCTGGAGCACGTGGCGGCCTTGGCCCTCGCCATAACGCTACTAGGACCGACAACGAGCAACGACCGGCATATGATGGACCGTGCTTGTAGGGTAAGGGCCTCAGGCTATCCGGTATGCTAAGATGAAGTCAGCCTAACCCCGGCGGCAGTCTACTCAGCGGGCCGGAGGGTAACAGATGACGACCAAATTGCCCCGACGCAACGTGAACCCGCAGTCTGCCGAACATGTGCCGCCTGGGGCAAGAATGGTCGTCCCCGGCCCCGACGCCGCGCCCGACATCGACGAGCCGCTACCGGATCCCATGTTCCAAATCCCTCACTTCATCGAAACGCTCGACATCCTACGGACTCATTTCGTGGAACACCCCTCCGCGTTGGTCTACGGAAACTCCCCGATCTATTACGAAGACCAAAGCCGCACCCGGTGGGTCCTGCCCGATTGCTACGTCGCCTTGGGCGTAGACCGGGAAGCCATCCTCCGCCGCAACGGGTATTTCATCCGCGAGGTGGGCCGGTCTCCGGACTTCGCGCTGGAAATCGCTTCGATAAGCACTTTCCAAACCGACCTGGGACCAAAACGGGAGCTATACGCCCGACTCGGCATCGGCGAATATTGGCGGTTCGACGCCACCGGCGGCGACCATTACGGAGAGCCGCTGGTAGGCGAGGCGCTGGACGGCGGACAATACCGCCGCATCGAAATCAACCGAGGGGTTGATGGAGTCGTTTGGGGACACAGCCCGGTCCTGGGGTTGGACCTATGCTGGGTAGACGAAAAACTGCGGTTCTTCGATCCCGCTGACGGGACCTACCTCCTCAACTTGAGTGAAGAGCGGGCGGCCCGCCAAGCCGCCGAGCTACGGGCCAACGCCGCCCGCCAGTCGGCCGAGGTAGAGTTGGAACAATTGAGGGAGCAGATACGGCGATTGCAGGAGTAGCGTTCGGGGTTCCTCTCACGGATATTCGGCATCTTCTTTCCAAGGAACGGCGGCCTCGACTTCGTGGCCGCCTTATCTTTTCCGGTGGCGCTGCTTCGGTCACGGGCGAATCCATCACCATGTCTCCCATCTGTCGAAACCTCTGTTCGACCTGACTGTTCCAGTCAGGCTTCGAATCCCGTTCCAGGAAAAAAGCTTTTGAAGGTAGGGCCTTTTGTTTGTATACTGGTGCGAAACCCAACGGGTCCCAAAGGACCCCACTTCAACTTGGAGGAGCCGGGTGGAATTTGACATTGCGATATTGGGCGGCGATGGCATCGGACCAGAGGTCACCGCCCAAGGCGTTCGGGTATTGCAGGCAACGGGCAGCGGCTTCGGTCACCGGTTCAATCTCGCTTACGGGGACATCGGCGGCATCTCCATCGACAACCACGGTACACCGTTTACCGACGAGGTCCGTGCCCTGACCGACGCCACCGACGCCGTTCTTTTCGGCGCAGTGGGCGGCCCCAAGTGGGATGACCCCAACGCCATTGTGCGTCCCGAGCAAGGACTGCTGGATATTAGGGCCCACATGGGCGTGTTCGCCAATATCCGGCCAGTGAAAGTCTATCCTTGGCTCATCGAGTCCAGCGTTCTCAAGCCGGAAGTGGTACGGGACGTGGAGCTGGTGGTGGTGCGGGAACTCACCGGCGGCCTTTATTACGCCCTTCCCAGGGGACGCCGTGAGACCCCGGGCGGTCTGATCGCCGAGGACACCATGCGTTACTCCGAGGGGGAGATAGAGCGGGTGTTGCGGGTCGGGTTCGAGTTGGCCCGGGGGAGGCGCGGCAAGTTGACTTCCGTAGACAAGGCCAACGTGCTGGAATGCTCCCGGCTGTGGCGGGCTATCGCCACCCGTATCGGCGAAGAATACCCCGACGTTGAATTGGAGCATGTGTTGGTGGACGCCTGCGCCATGCAGCTCATCCAGCGCCCGGCCCGGTTCGACGTGATTGTCGCCGAGAACACCTTCGGCGACATCCTGACCGACGAGGCCTCGGTCTTGGCGGCGTCAATGGGTGTTCTGCCGTCGGCCAGCTTGGCTGGCGTACCGGTGGCGGGCCGACCTTCCAAGGGCCTATATGAGCCGATCCACGGCACCGCGCCGGATATTGCCGGGCAAGGCGTCGCCAACCCCATCGGCTCGATATTGAGTGTGGCCCTGATGTTACGCTACTCCCTCGGGCTGACCGAGGAGGCAGCCGCCGTGGAACTGGCAGTGGAGCAGGCGCTGGCCGCCAACCACCGCACCGCGGATATCGCTGGCGGCGGCGACGCGGTCAGCACCCTGGAGATGGGCGACCGTATTGTGGCCGCTTTGGAAGCGGCGCCGGCGTAGCCGTAACATCGGACCGGGGCGCGCGGCGTGAAGTAGCCGCTCCCGAATTACCTGGCCCTCTTGGGCCTGTTGGCTACCCCGGAAGTTGAGTAATGCATTCTGTCCGCCCCAGACGGCAATGCCTCCGCAAAAGGACCCTCGGGGCCGACGGTCGACCGAGTCTGCGAAAACGGAGTGACGGGCTCAGGACTGCATCGAGTCCGATAGCGGAATCGAGATGGAACTTTTAATCGCCCTAGTTGTGTTCCTGGCCAGCGCCGTGGCGGTCATTTTCTTCGGCACCAGGCTGGCCGTCTACGGCGACGCTCTCGCCACTCTTACTGGCTGGGGCCGTCTCTTTGTGGGCAGCATCTTAGTTGCTTTGGCCACCTCGCTGCCCGAACTCTCCACCAACATCTCGGCGGTGCAGTTAGACCCTCCCAATCCCGAGCTGGCGGTGGGCAACGTTTTCGGCGCGAACATGCTGAACATGTTCACCCTTGCGGCGGTCGCGCTGGCGTTCGGCGGCAAGCGGTTCCTGCAGCAGGTGGCCCCCCAGCAGGGCTATCTCATCGTGGTCGCCGCGGCCGTTACCGGCTTGGCCTTGATATTCGGCGCCACCCAATTCGGGGTAAGCGCCTTTCAGGTGGGCCTGTCAGCGGTGGTGCTCCTCATTGTTTTCGTGTTGGGCATGTATTGGGTGTACGTAACCCGGCCGGCCGAAGACGAGGACGAAGCCGGGGATCCGGGGATGAGCCTGCGCCGGGCCTGGGCCCTATTCTTGCTCGTCTCCGCGGGCGTCGTGGTATCCGGGTTCTTCCTGGCCTGGAGCACCGACCGGATCGCGGACATCACCGGCATCGCGTCCAGCACCCTGGGCATACTGTTGGTGTCGTTAGTGACAACCATGCCCGAGGCGTCGTCCACAATCGCGGCGGCGCGCATCGGGGCCATGGACCTCGGTGTGGCCGGGCTCTACGGGAGTTGCGCCTTCAACGTAACCATCCTCTTCTACGCCGACATCTTCTACCGTGATGGGATACTGGGGCTTCAGACCGAGCCGGCCCATTTCGTGGCCGGCGGCATGGCCATCGGCCTGATGTTGGTCGGCTTCGTACTGATCATGTTCCGGGAGAGGATTCATGCCACGGTTGCGGCCGTTTTGCTGGCTTTGATGGCAGCCGGCTACATAGCCGCCGCAGTCGTGGTAGCGACCCTGGGCGCCTCCGGCTCAGAGGACGAACAGGACCGAGCCGGCCGGACCCATTGGGAACAGGAGCAGTAAGGAAACCCCTTGAAGGGTAGGTGAGGGACGACCGGGCTAGCCGTCGGTCTCCAGGGTTTCCTCAATGACCTCGCCGTTGCTGATTTGGAAGATTCGGACCTCGGGCTGGTCGATGTCCCGCAACGAGACCAGCAGGTAGCGGGTGTCCGGCCACAGTTCCGCCGTGCCTCCGGCGATGCGCACGTCGGTATCCGACGGATAGGCCTCGCTGCCGGTGTGGGAGTGGTAGATGGCGAGGAGGTCCCAACCGTTGTCGCCCGCCTCCGCGTCCACCCGGACCAACTCCCCCGGGTCCATGGAGAACCGGAAGGGGCTACCCTCGACGTTGGTCATCCGGTAACACTTGACCACGTTACCGGACTCCCCCGCCAGGATTCCGCAGCACTCGTTGGGCAAGTCGTCTTTGGCGTGGGTGATGATCTCGGCGATAAAGGCGCGATTGATGCGTACCAAGACGCGAACTCCGGGTGCCGGTTTGTAGATAGCTGGTACGGATTTTTCGGACCGGTTTATCGGACCAGTTTATCGGACCGGGTAACAGTACCGTAACGCAAGCGTAATGATGCCGTAACGCGATTAGGAGTATAACAAATGGATCGCAGGGTCAACAACGTTACCCTCGCCACGAGAATAAAAGACGTGTATTACTTCAAAGCTTGCGACAGGTGCCACGGCGATCTCGTTTTCGAGGTGGACCTCTACGGTGAATACTTACGCTGCTTGCAGTGCGGCCGGACCATCGAACAAACCGCGGAACAGACCGTGAAGCCAACGGCCGGGGCGCGGCTGGTTGTAACGACGGCGGCCGAGTTGGTCGCTTAATCGTCTTCGGCCGCCCAAGTGGCGTAACGGTGGACCGCGGCCTCCTGTTCCGGCGTCTGGATTGAGCCGGGCCGCAGTTCCCGGATCCTTTGCACAGCCTCCACGGCGTCCCAACCCCGGTGCACCAAGTAACAGGCCAGCACGGTTCCGGTGCGCCCGATTCCGGCGTAGCAGGTAACCACCGCCGGGCGACCCTGCTCTACGGCCTGGGAGTCGATGAATTCGACCATGCGACGGATTTGCCGCAGGGTGGGAGCAGTGAAATCGGGCACCGGCTCGAACATGTCCACCAAGTCGACCGCGCCCCCGCCGTCTCCTTCGATCGTGCGCCGTTCCATACGGACAATGGCGCGGGCGCCTTGGCCGTAAAGAAAAAACAGGTCAGAATGCTCGGCCGGCCCTTGGGCACCGGCCAACTCCCCTTCGAGAACCCAGCTAAAGTTCATGTATCGCAAACCGACTCCAACCGGCGCCACGCCTCTTCTGTCGTCAGCGACCCGACGGCTATCGACTTAACCCGAGACTTTTGCCCCCGAATGATCGTTAAACTCGACCTCGCAACCCCAAGCGATTCGGCCAACAACGCGATGGCGGCGGAATTGGCTTTGCCATTTTCCGGCGGCGCCGTCACCGATAATCGTAGTCGGCCGTCCACGCACTGTTCGACTCGATTCCGAGACGACCGGGGCGTCACTCTAACGTTCAGTACACAGCCCTGGCGCCAACCTGGATTCCAACCTGAATTCATCGTGTCTGTTATATTAAGTCCGATCCCTTTACGACTGGAGGACACAACCATTGGATTATACCAATGTCAAACTTACCCGAGAGAATGGGGTGGCCACAATATTCCTGGCTCGGCCAAACGCCCTGAATGCGCTGAGCCCGGCATTGCTCGATGACCTGTCGAACGCCTTGTCGGTGGCCGCCGCAGACGAATCGCTGAAAGCGTTGGTTTTGCGGGGAGAAGGGAGGGCATTCTGCGCCGGGGCTGACCTTGCCTATTTCGAGGGAGCATTCAAAGACCCGGCCCATCTTTCCGGATACCTGCAACAGATCAACAATACCCTGTTCCAGTTGGAGAACCTGCCCATTCCGGTGATCGCGGTGGTCCACGGATTCGCGTTGGCGGGAGGGCTGGAGTTGATGATGGCGTGTGACATGGTGCTAGCGGCCGAAGACGCCAGAATCGGCGACCAGCACGTCAACTTCGGTCTGATACCGGGGGGAGGTTCGACACAAAGGCTGCCCCGCCACGTTGGGATGCAGCGGGCTATGGAGTTGCTGACCACCGGACGCTGGCTAAGCGGCGCCGAGGCGGTGGAGTGGGGACTGGCGCTGCGGGCCGTGCCCCAAGACCAGTTGGACGCCGAGCTGGAGAATCTGGTGGACCAGATACGGACCAAGAGCCGACCGGGTTTAGGATGGATCAAGTCCGTTACCAGCCGGGGCAAGGACCTGCCGATCCAAGACGGGGTCGCCCTGGAAACCCTGGCCTTCGCCCAATACGTGGCCACCTCTACCCACCCGTCCGAGGGCATACAGGCCTTCAAGGAAAAACGATCCATCCAGTTTTGAAGCCGCTTCGTGCTACTATCGGAAACTCCCGCGACCGCCGCCCGGTGCGCGGTACGATGAATCCCCATAGCGGCGCGGGACAGAAAATTGCAGGAAACCAATTGTGAAGATAACCGACATCCTAGCAGACACCCGTACCATTTCCTTTGAGTTCTTCCCTCCGAGGGCAGCCGATGGCATCCCTGGAGTGTTCGACACCATGGAACAACTGAAGGCCTATTCACCTCATTTCATCTCGGTGACCTACGGCGCCGGCGGCTCGACCCGTGCTTTTACCGAGGACATCACCGTCCGGGCCAAAAGCGCCGGCAAAGTGGAGGTGATGGCCCACCTGACCTGTGTCGGGCAGACCGTAGATGAATTGGACGGTGTATTGCAACGCCTGGAAGAGGCGGCCGTCGAGAACATCATAGCACTGCGCGGGGACCCTCCGCGGGGCGAGACCGAGTTCGTGGCGGTGGAGGGTGGATTCCGGCACGCCTCCGACCTGATCAGTCACATCCGCGATAACTATCCCTTCGGCATCGCCGCCGCGTGCTACCCGGAGGGGCATACCGAATCGTTGGACCCGGACACCGACCTTGAATTCGCCAAGCTCAAGGTGGAAAACGGGGCGGAATTTCTGATCACCCAGCTCTTTTATGACAACGACGACTATTTCAAGTTTGTCGATCGCGCCCGGGCCGCCGGGATCAACGTACCCATTATCCCGGGCCTGTTGCCGGTTCTCAGCGCCCCTCAAATCCGCCGCTTCACCACCCTGTGCGGTTCCAAAATTCCCGACGATCTCGAGGCGGAGCTGGTGAAATACGCCGATGACGATGACGGCGCCCGGGAAATGGGAGTGGAATACGCCACTCGTCAGGCCGCGGGTCTGTGGGCAGCGGGCGTGCCGGGAATCCATTTCTACGTTCTGAACCGGAGTTACTCGGTTTCCAAGATTCTCGGCAACCTGGGGTTGCCCGATCATATTCCCACCGGGCCGGCGTAGCGGGCCGGCGTCGGCGCGTCCCATGCTCTCCACCGGGGTAGACATGATAGAAATCCCCCGGATCCGGCAGGTGCTGGACCGGTTCGGGCAGCGCTTCCTTGATCGTGTGTTCACCCCGGGAGAAATAGAATACTGCCGGGGCCGCGCCCCCAACTTAGCCGCTCGCTTTGCCGCCAAAGAAGCCGCCATGAAGGCCTTGGGCACCGGTACCAGGGGTGTCGCTTGGAAGGACATCGAGGTGGTGCGCGCCGAGAGTGGGGCGCCCAGTATCAAGCTACACGGCCGGGGTGAAGCCCGGGCCCGGCGGCTGGGCGTCTTGGAAATGGCCCTCAGCCTGTCCCATTCCAGGGAGTACGCCATCGCCGTCGTAGTAGTGCGTCGCGAGGGGTGAGATGAAGACCGTAACCGCCGCGCAAATGGCCGCCATCGAGGGGGCCGCAGCGCGGGCGGGAGTCAGCGCCGATACCCTGATGGAAAACGCCGGACTGGCCGTTGCCCGGGAGGTGCGGCAGGCACTGGGCGGGGTGGCCGGATCCAGGATACTAGCGCTGATCGGTCCGGGGAACAATGGCTCCGATGGGCTGGTGGCGGCCCGGAACCTCGCGCGTTGGGGAGCGGAGGTCACCGCCTACGTGGTGGCGGGCCGACCCGAGACCGACCTCAAGATGGACGCCGCCATCCGGTACGGGGTGAACGTGGTCCGGGCGGCGGACGACTCCCAGTTCCACGAGCTCGAGCGCATCCTTTCCCGTTCCCGCCTCGTTATCGACGCCGTTCTCGGCACTGGCCGCGCTCGTCCTTTGGCCGGGGCAGTGGCGGAAATATTGTCGCGGTTGAATCAACTCAGGGCCAGGGCCGGGAGACAGCTGGTGTTCGCCTTGGACCTTCCCACGGGTCTGGATGCCGATACCGGCGCCGTCGACCCGGCTTGCCCGACAGCAGACGTCACCTTGGCGTTGGGTTACCCCAAGGCCGGGCTGCTGTTCCCTTCCGGTGTTGAACAAGCGGGAGAGCTTCGGGTGCTGGACATCGGAATCACTCCCGGACTGCCGGAAGAAGCGACCATAGACCTGGATTTGTTGACCCCCGAGTGGGTGGCCGGTCGCCTGCCGGCGCGGCCGGCCACCGCCCATAAGGGTACCTTCGGCCACGCACTGGTGGTAGCCGGCTCCCGCCACTACGTGGGCGCTTCCTACCTGGCGTCCCAAGCGGCGGTCCGTACCGGTGCGGGGCTTACCAGCTTGGCCAGTCCCCGAAGCGTCTACCCCATCGCGGCCGCCAAGAGCGCCGAGGTCATTCATCTGCCGCTGCCGGAAGACGCCGAGGGCCGGACCAGCCCGGAAGCCGTCGAATCTATTGGCGCCCTGAGAAGGCGTTTCTCGGCCATGGCCGTTGGTTGCGGCTTGGGGTGGTCTGCGGGAACCAGAGAGTTTATCGAACGCTTGTTATGCGCTGAGAGTCGGGTAGACGCCGCCCTTCAACCGCGGCCGACGCTCGTTGACGCCGACGGCCTGAATAACCTCTCTCAAGTCGAGGACTGGCCGCGCCGGGTGGCTCGCCCCTTGGTGTTAACCCCGCATCCCGGGGAGATGGCAACTCTCACCGGCCTGACCGTAGACCAAGTACAGGAAGACCGGGTGGCAACCGCCAGGGAATGGGCCATGCGGTGGGAGTGCTGTGTGGTTCTTAAGGGCTCCCACACCCTGATCGCCAACGCCGACGGGATGGTGCGGGTCTCGCCCTTCGTTAACCCGGGGCTAGCGACCGGCGGCACCGGGGACGTCCTCAGCGGCGTCATCGTAGGCCTCTTGGCCCAAGGTCTGCCGACCGATGACGCCGCCGCCTGCGGTGTGTACCTCCACGGGCTTGCGGCAGAGATAGTGACCGGGCGGACCGGCGCCGCGGGCTTGGCGGCGTCGGACCTGCTGGAGGCTCTCCCGCCGGCGATGGCCGTCCTCCGGCGGGACCACCGGCCCATTGTATAATGACGCGATGCTGACGAGCGTCCGGCTCCGGAACTTCAAAGCCCTCGTTGACGAGGTCGCCCCCGGGACTTCCAGCGAGCGGTTGGTGGTGGAGGAACCTGACTATACCGGACGGGTGACCGGTTTCCTATCGGAACATGGAATTCGCGTCATGGACTGTGCCGCCGCCCAATCGGAGATCGACCGGCCATTTCCATAGTCATTCGGCTCCTCGACAGAGTAACGGTGTTGCGCGGATAATCGGAGTATGTCATTCGACTCATATTTACAGGCTATGACCGAGGTTTCCGCCGATATCCCGGCGTCGGACTTCCATGAGGTGTCGGACCTTTCACCCGCTGAACTAGGCCAGTTCGCTCGGGCTTGGGTGACGCTGCCCGAGGAACGCCAGTTGGACATCGTGTCCATCATGGTAAAAATGGCCGAAGAAAACCCCGAGTTGGACTTCTCGGCCATCTTCAAGATGTGCCTTCGGATAAGCGACGACGAAGTTTTGGAGGCCGCCATAGAGGGCCTGTGGGAACTGGAAGACCGGTCGATCATTCCCGGCTTGGTGGAAGTGCTTCAATCCACCAAAACTCCCACGGTGAGGGCGGCGGCGGCGCTGGCATTGGGGAAATTCCCCGGGTTGGCCCAAGAGGGAAAGCTGTTGCCGCAAGACGCCGATATGGTATATGTCAAGCTGATGGCAACCCTGGAGGACGAGGATGAAGACATCGACGTGAGACGGCGTTGCTTGGAGTCGGTTGCCCCCTTCAACACCGAGATTATCCAGCAATTCGTAGAATGGGCCTACTACAGCGAAGACCAAGACCTGAAGACCAGCTCGATATTCGCCATGGGCCGCACCGGCGAAACGGACTGGCTGCCAACACTGATTCAGGAGCTGGACAGCCCGGAACCGTCCGTACGCTACGAAACGGCCCACGCCTGCGGCGAGCTTGGCGAAGAAGAGGCAGTCCTTCCGCTGGTGGTCTTGCTCCAAGACGAAGACCCTCAGGTGCAGTTGGCCGGTATCGCCGCCTTGGGGAAGATTGGGGGACCATTGGCCAAGAGCGCGCTGCTAAACTGTGTTAGAGAAGGCGACGCCGCCCTGGAAGACGCCGCCCTAGCCAGCCTGGAGAACCTGGAATTCCTGGAAGACCCCTTGGCGTTTTCCTCCAACGAATAGCCCGGCAATTACCGTGGAAATTTTACCCATGGCCCACTTAAACGGCCCCGACGCCGAGTTTCTGCAGGACGCCCGCATCGGCCATCTCGCCTCGGTAAACTCAGCCGGCCAACCCCACGTTATTCCTGTCTGCTTCGCCTTTGACGGACGAACGGTCTATTCGGTACTCGACCGAAAGCCCAAGAGCGCCCCGGTTGTCCGGTTGCGGCGGGTAAAGAACATTCTGGCCAACCCCAAGGTCTCCTTGGTGGTGGACCACTACGAAGAAGATTGGGCCCGGTTGCGCTACGTTCTATTGCTGGGCGCAGCCGAGTTGCTCACCGAAGGCGACGAATGGGCCGCCTCTCTGGAGTTGCTCCGGGAGAAATACCCCCAATACCAAGAGATGGACCTGGCCGACAGCCCCGTAATCAAGATAACCCCGGAGCGGCTTGTAGGCTGGAGCTTCACGCCGGAGGGATAAGAGGGGGCGAGACACCCGGCAAGGCTCCCGAGGCGTTGCCGGAACTCCGCTTGACAGGTTTTGAGCCCCAAACTACACTGCCCCGTCAGGTTTCCGCAATCGATGTAAAAGAATCCAACAGGCCCGCCGCGGGTATATCTGGTCCATAGCGGGAACGGGGTAGGCGGCCCCGCGAACGGCCGCAATAAAGGAGTGAAAGTCAATGGATGGAGTAACCGCTATAGCCAATATCCTGCGGATGGAAGGTGTCGAGTTCGTGGGCTGCGTTCCGTACCAGCCGCTGCTGGAGGCCGCCGCTATTGCCGGAATCCGGCCTATCATCTTCCGCCAGGAAGGGACCGGCATCCACATGGTCGACGGCTACTCCAGGGTTACCAACGGCCAACGGCTCGGCGTGTTTATGATGCAGAACGGACCGGGGGCCGAAAACGGGTTCGGAGGCGTGGCCCAAGCGTTTTCCGAGTCGGTACCCATCCTGTTGTTGCCAGCGGGGATGGCGCGGGACAAGAAGGGCGTACACCCCAACTTCTACCCCACTCGCAGCTATGAGACCATCACCAAGTGGTCGGAAGAGATCAACATGGTGGAACGCATTCCGTCTCTGCTACGCCGCGCCTTTACCAAGCTGCGCAGCGGCAGGCCGGGACCCGTCTTGCTGGAGATTCCCCAGGACGTGGCCACCGCCGAGCTGCCGGAGGAGCTATTCGACTACGCGCCGCCGCGAGCCGTGCTGCAACAGGCCGACCCGCGCGACGTAACACGGGCCGCGGACGCCCTCTTGGCCGCTGAACGCCCGGTTATCCAAGCTGGGCAGGGGGTGCTGTACGCCGAGGCCAGCGATGAGTTGGTGGAACTGGCCGAGTTCCTCCAGTCGCCGGTTATGACAACTCTACCCGGTAAGAGCGCCTTCCCGGAGAACCATCCGCTGGCGTTGGGGGCCGGTGGGCCAAGCACCACCGCCATGGTCAACAAGTACCTGAAGGGCGCCGACTTGGTGTTCGCCGTCGGCGCCAGCCTCACCAAGAGTTTCTTCGCCGTCCCCGTCGCTGACGATAAGGTCTTCGTTCACGCGACCAACGACGAGGACGCCATCGGCAGGGAATACAAGTGCAACTACCCGTTGTTGGGCGACGCCAAGCTGGTGCTCCGCCAACTCCTGGGAGAGTTGAAAGAACGGGCCGGGAGCCCTCGTCCAGTCAACCATGCGTTGCAGGCCGATATCCGGTCGGTCAAGCAGGAGTGGTTGGACCGGTGGATGCCGAAGATGACGTCGGACGAGACTCCGATCAATCCCTACCGGGTAATCTGGGACATGATGCGCACGGTCGACTTGGACAACACCATAGTGACCCACGAATCGGGCAGCGCCCGGGAGTACATGACGCCCTTCTGGGAGGCCCGGGCGCCGCGGAGTTTTATAGGCTGGGGCAAATCGACCCAGTTGGGGTACAGCCTCGGGCTCGCTATGGGCGCAAAGATGGCCTTCCCGCAAAAACAGGTGATTAACGTGATGGGCGACATGGCCTTCAGCACCGTGGGGTTGGACATAGAAACGGCGGTGCGTTGCGACATACCCATCATGACCGTGGTGAACAATAACTCCTATATGTCCATCTATGACAACAACCGGTTCCCGGTGGCCATTGAGCGTTACCGGGCCAAGGAGCTATCCGGCCAGTTCGCCGAGGTAGCGTCGGCCATGGGCGCCTACAGCGAAAAGATTACCGATCCACGGGAGATAGTCCCCGCCGTACAGCGAGGACTGGAAGCCACCAGTTCGGGCAGGCCGGTGGTGCTGGAGTTCATCACCAGGGACGAAGGGGCGTTCTCGAAGTTCTGACAGTTACCGGTTGAAAAGCGTGGCCGTTTCGGTTGGAATGTCGTCGTCGCGACTCTCCCTGCGGGGAGCAAACCGGGGCGGCCGCGGGTGACCTTCTGCAAGAGCAGCCTACGATACACGATCTGCCCAATGGCGAGCGGCCCCGGGAGCGGCTGGCTGAGTTTGGAGCCCGTCACCTTAGCAACACCGAGCTGATCGCCATTCTGCTTCGCACCGGCACCGCCGGAGAGAACGTGCTATCCCTATCCTCGCGGATACTGTCCCGGTTCGGGGGGTTGGGCGGCGTGGGCCGGGCGACGTTCAGTGAGCTCTGCGGCGAAAAGGGTTTGAGCGAGGCCAAGGCCTGTCATTTGCTCGCCGCCGTTGAGTTGGGCAGCCGTTTTGTCTCTCTGGCCCCGGAAGAGCGGCCCCGGATCAATTCCCCTCAAGACGTGGCCAACCTGTTGGCTGCCGAGATGGCAACCTTTGAGCAAGAGCACCTGAAGGCCATCTTGTTGAATACCCGCAACGAGGTCCTATCGGTGCATGAAATCTACGTCGGCAACGTCAACAGCTCGGTGGTGCGCCCTGCCGAAGTGTTGCGCCCGGCGGTCAGGAGCAACGCTCCATCGGTTATCGTGGTGCACAATCACCCGTCCGGCGACCCGGTCCCCAGCAAGGCAGACATCGACATCACTCGTGATCTGGTTAGCTCGGGGAAATTGCTGGGCATCGAACTGCTGGACCACATCGTGATCGGCGGCGCCAAGCGCTACGTCAGCATGAAAGAGTCGGGGCTGGGCTTCGCTTGGAACGCCGGCTGACCGCCGGAACTCAACCGACGATGTCGGGTAAACGCTCCAACTGGTCAATTTCGGCCCCGCTGGGCAGGAACACCAATTCGTCGAGGCCGATGTTGGCCATGTCCTCAATAGCGCCCCTCACGGCCTCGGTGGACGAAATTGCGCTTGCGCCATCTGGTCGACCACGGACCCCAGAAAAGAGTCGTAACGGCGTATGTAAACGCCCGCCGTTTCGGCGGCGCCGGGCCCCAAGGCGTAGGATGCCACGGTGGCCAACCGGGGTCTGCCTGGCCGGCCCTCTTCTTTCCAGGCATCAACTGCGTGCAGGTGTAGCTCCGAAATGGAGGATGCGCTGCGCCCGGCGATAAAACCATCGCCCCACTTGCCCACCCGTCGGACCGCCTGGGGGATGCCGCCGCCGATGAGTATTTCTGGTCCAACGGGCTGCGCCGGGGATGTTGCCTGGAAGGTCTATTCCGATCTTCACGCAGATCTACACGAAGTCTAGTTGCTCGAAATTGCCTCCCACGATGGGTTGGGCGTCCAACCCCAACCACCGTTCAACGATGGCGCCGTAGACGCCCCGGAAGTCCACCTGGAAATGCAGGTCGCCGTCCAAGAGGTCCTTCTGTTCCAGGGAGGGGTATACCCCGTGCATACCCCCGGCGACCTTATCGCCGATGACGTAGGCGCCGCCGCCGGAACCGTGGTCGGTGCCATTGCCATTGTCCTTGACCCGGCGTCCGAATTCGGTGAACACCAACATCAGCACCTCGTTGGAGGCTTGGTGTTCCTTCAAGTCGGCGTAGAAATCGGCGACGCCACGGGCGAGTTCGGACAACAATTGGGTTTGCACCGCGACTTGGCCCGAATGGGTGTCGTACCCGGCCTGAGCGGTGTAGAACACGCGGGTACCGAGCCCAGACAGCAGGACTTGGGCGATTCCCTTGAGGTTCTCGCCTATCGGAGAAGCAGCGTATTCGACCGTGGAGGTGTAGCCATCCCCGGCTGATTGCAACAAATCGGCCCCCTTCAATGCATCGAGCCCCGTCTGGCCCAGGTAATCGATTGTAGGACCGGCGCCAATGGCCGGAGCGTACATTCTGGCGAAAACGTCCAGCGCCTTGGCGCGTTGATCTTGGTCGGAGATGCCAGTCAAAACGCCATACGACTCCAGCGCGCCGACCGAGGCGACCGGTACGCCCGGCATAGCCAGAGCCCGGGGCAGACCTCGACCGAAGTTAACGCCGGTTAGAACGTTTTCCCCGGACGGGTCAAGGTCTCGGATGACCCGGCCCAGCCAACCTTCGGTGGCGATGCGTTCCGGTTGGCAGGTATGCCAGATATCCATTGCGCGGAAATGCGACCGGTTGGGGCTGGGGTAGCCGATGCCGTTGATAATGGCCAATTGGCCTTCGTCGTAGATTTCTTTTAAGGGACCCAAAGCCGGGTTAAACCCGTAGTGTCCGTCGATGGGCAGCACTTCACTAGCGGGGACGCCGACGTTGGACCGGTTGTCTTGGAAAAGGGGATCGCCGTAAGGCACGATCGTATTCATGTAGTCGTTGCCGCCGGTTAGCTGGATTACCACCAGCATAGGGTCCCGGTTCGTTGAAGTCATGGGGGGCCTCCGTCGACGGCGATGCGTCATTTGTGTCTTGACGGTCACTGTAGCAGCGACGGTATGGAGCGTCAACAAATTGCGCTCGCCTGGAAACGTGTTGGCCGGTCTCGTGTTGGCCGGCCTATGGAAAATCTACCGGGGGTTTAGCCCGGAGGCGGTCTATGGGAGTGGTTAACCCTGGTCCCGGTGGCTTGACAGCCACGAAAGGCGGGCCTTACGATTTGAATAGGTGGAGCGGGCGGCTGTTGGATGGCCGCACCACCGCCTTTAGTCGTGGGGATATAGCTCAATTGGGAGAGCGCGGCGTTCGCAATGCCGAGGTTGGGGGTTCGACCCCCCCTATCTCCACCAAATGCCCCTGTAGCTCAGAGGATAGAGCGGCGGCGTCCTAAGTCGCGCGTCGGGGGTTCGAGTCCCTCCAGGGGTACCATTTCAACATCCAGGTTCTTCCGATTGAGTCCAAAAACCCCGGTATTAGTGCGTAAATGCAGTCCCCAATCGGTCTTGTAAGTCCCCTAGTTGTCCCATAGAATCCGCTTCCTAGTGTGAGAAAAATGTGGGAACACTAGGGAACACAAAATGCCCCAACTTACCGCAGTCAAGGTCAAATTTGTCACCAAACCCGGCAAATATGGCGACGGCGCTGGGCTTCATCTGAACGTCGCGGTCGTTGCCGGGACGCTCCCTTTCAGACATCACACAGACTAAGGTTCTGAGGACCACGTGCCTTGCTGAACGGGCCGCGGTGCATGGTTTTCGGTCCGCCTTCCGGGATTGGGCTGCTGACAACACTTCGGCTTCTCACTCTGGAATGGAAATGTCCCTAGCCCACCGCGTCGGATCCGCCGTCGAGCAAGCCTATGCTCGGAGCGATCTTCTCAAACAGAGGCGGGCATTGATGGATGTTTGGGCCGAGTATCTGTACAGCGGTTCAGCGGCAAGGAGACCGGACCAAATTTGAGGTAACGTCTCTCACCCGGTCATTGCCAGACGGACGCAGCGCCGATTGTGATGCCCTCAAGGAAGCGTGTCGGACTTGTCTCAGCCGCCAGTCTGGGCCATAAGAAAACAAAATGAATGGCGGATATTCGGGTACATCTTTCTCAAGTCCTCACTCCAACAGTGGGAAGCCCATCGGAAGCCGGGGTGTTCAACCTTGGCCGGATTTCCGGTACCCGCGAACAAAAGTCCAGTGAAACGTCTAGGGTGAGACCAACGTGAATTGGGCAATCAATGGTATCTACCTCTACGCCCTACTATTGGTTCGAGTTTATCAAGATAGGCCCGGCATGAGTCCCTAGTCTGTTCAGGCCGTTTGCCGTGCCGCGATACCCTGTTGGCAGTCGTTTTCCGAGGTGTGGTCTGCTCGGACATCTTGGTCACGCGTGCTCTTTCATCCCGTTCTTCTCTGCGGTATCAGCCCCCGCTGATGCACTAGCATCACGTCACCATCGTCGACGAATAATAGCCGTCCCGCCCAGTGTCCAGGTGTGGGGACTGAGCGGAAGGAAGTACCATCTTCGAGATGTGGTTGGATCTCTGTGGACCCACCGAGTCCCTCGGCTCGTGCAGGGTTGGAGGCTTTTCCAACCTCTCCGTGGGCGGCCACCCATCCGGATAACGACAGGCTGACCCACTGCCTGGCTGGCGACGGGACCGCTTCGTCTTGTCCGTCGATGCGGTCTCGCTGTCCGTGTACTCGTCGTCGGCGGCATCAGGCCTCCCGGATAACCGTGCCAACAGACATCCTGGGCCACAAGGCCGGGCGACTACCAGACGGCGGTGCAAGTCCGCGGTAGCGGTATCAGCAACTCTGTGCGGCCGGCGACCTCGACGATGACGTTAACCGGGGCGGCGTCGACTGAAAGCCTAGCCAGCCGGTACGACAAAGACGAAAACCGGATGGTCGACCGGGGCGAGGCCCTCGCCGGCGTCGCCAACTACTTCAGCGCCACCATAAGCCCGGGGCGGGTGCTGACCCTCATGGAGCTTACTTCGCCCGCTGGTTCCTCGCATTCCCGCCGGGCTACAGGCGGGACCGGCGCCGCCCGGGCAAGGCGTACAGGCCCCCGCCGGTTGCCGACATCACCGCCCCCACTATCATCATTATGATCGGCCACAACGGCATATCCCCGGATTCCTCCGGCGGCGGGGCGGGCGGCGTTTCCTCGGTCACGATCACGGGCTCCTTAGTAACCGTTGGAGCCGGTCGGGTCGGCGGTGTCGTCGTCGGTGGGACCGGCGTTAGCGTCGGAGGCGCCGCGGTCGGCACTGCCGTCGGCAGGGGGACCGGCGTTACCGTGGACCGCGCCGTAGGAGTCGGGGCCGGTGTTGGCGTTGGCGTTGGCGCCGGCGCCGGTGTTGGTGTGGGCCGGAGCGTGGGATGGGGAGTAGGCGCGGCCGTGGGCTGCGGCGTCGGAGTGGGGTCCGGTTCAGCAGGCCTCAGCACTCGTTCGAAGACCGCCGGGTCGGTGACGGCGCCAAAGTTGCCGGAGTCGTATATGCCGAAGGCGGTGATGGTGACGACCCCTTGGTCGTCGGCCTCCAGCGTGAACTCCAAGTCCATCCATTCGCCACCCGGAGCGCTGCGGCCCCAGAGGCTGACGCCGCCTTCCTGTTGGACCGCCAGAACTGTTTCCGTTCCGCTCAACCGGTCCGCGTCCAACTTCATCTGGATGGCCGCCGGCCAGTCCAGGACCGCATCCGGCTCGGGGTTGCCCTGGCTGTCGAAGATCTCCACCGTCAGGCAGACCTCGAGCTGATATACGGCGGAATCCCCGGCGCAATTGTTCGAGTCGGAGTCCACCCGGACGTGGTAGACGGAGTCCCGCGACCCGACGGGGAACGTGACCGACGCGACCCCGTCCGGCGTCTCGACGGTGATTTGGCTGTCCGGGTAGACCACGGCGACGGCCTGCGTTTCCGGGTTGTCTATGGGAACTTCGTCAATGTCGGTAACCTGTATGGTCACTACGATGGAGTCGGCGCCTCCGCGGCCGTCGGAGACGCTCACGACGAAGGTGTAGGCGGCCTTGATCTCAAAGTCCAGCGATGAGCCGACGGACAACTGCCCGGAACCGCTGTCGATGGCAAAGGACGCCCCGTCGGCGCCGCCGATGGAGTAGGTCAGCGGGTCGCCGTCCGCGTCTGTGGCGATGACAGGCAAACCGATGACGGTGGCCGTGGCGGTCTGTTCGGCCACCCTCCGCTCCGTTTGATCGCCTTCGGTGAACACCGGGGCCCGGTTGACCTCCACGACCACGGCGGGGCCGTCGTCGTCTTTCACGCCACCGCCCTCGTCTTTCACTTCAACCGGGGATTCCTTTGGGGGTTCTTCATCCAAGCGGGTGACCAGCGTATCGTCTTCGTCGTGATCGGAGGCGCTGCCTCCGGAATTGGAACCACCGGAATTGGAACCACCGGTATTGCCTCCACCGGTATTGCCTCCACCGGTATTGCCTCCACCGGTATTGCCGCTGCTGGTGGGTCTGGTATCGTCGTCGTCGATGGTCACCTTCGTGGTCTTCGGGCTTCCCGCCGTGACGCCCTCTGGAAGTGAGCCAAACCCCAGAATCACCGTTTCGTCACGCCAGCCCACGTCCTGCTTGGCGATGATTGTGAAGTCCTGGGACGTATCGTCCTGGGCGAAGGCGAGGACGCCGTTGGTCAGCCCGGATAGCTCGTAATCGCCCGGTTCGGCATTTCCTCCTCCCTTTACCATAATAGGGATTTCCAAGTCCTTGGCGGCTGCCGGGGACAAGGTAACGGTTATAACGGCGCTCTGGCCCTCGTCCACGGAGTAGTTGGCCTGCTCGTAGGCTACTGCCACCGGGGTCGTGCTCCCGACTCCAGGATCCGACCATTCGCCGGCACCATCAGCATTTACCGCCCGCACCTGTACCTCGTAGGTCGTACCGGGCGTTAACCCGCTGATGGTGGCGCTGGTGCCGGTGTCGGTACCAGGGGGTTCGACGTTCTCGGTGCCCCAGCCGTCGGTGCCTTGCTCTTGGTATTGTACTTCATAGTCGGTGATATCAGGCTTGCCAGTGACATCAGGCGCTTCCCAACTCACGCTGAGCGTGTTGTGCCCGTCGGTGGCAGCCGCCTCAACCGTTGGAGTGCCGGGGGCGGGTGGCGGTTCCGCCACATCGGTGACCGATATTGTTACGTCGATACTATCCGATGCGTTGGATGGGTCGCTGGCGGTAACCGTTACCGTGTAGCTCGGATTGGTTTCATGGTCCAGGGCGGCTTTGGTCTTCAACTGACCAGTTGACGAATCGATGTCGAATGACGAGGCATTGTCGCCGCTTAGCCGGTAGGTCAGCGTGTCGTTATCGGCGTCCGTAGCAACCACCGGATCGCCTACGTTCTCCCCAGCAGCCGTGTTCTCATCCACGTCCCGGCTCGCAGTCGGCGGGTCGAACGCGGGCGCGACGTTGGTTACCGGCGCGGCCCGAACCGCATCTTCCGGCGCCGCTACCGCCGTCTTGCCGGGTCCTTCTCCGTCGGTATAGGACGCCGTAACCCGCAGGTAGTTGCTCTCGTCGTCTGCGACCGGCGTGTAGGAGTCTGACGTTTCTCCGCTGATGGCGGTCCAAGTACTCTGGTCCGAAGAACTCTCCCACTGCCAGGTTACGGTGGAATCAACGCCGTCAGGGTCGGTCAGCATGGCGATCAACTCGGTATCAACTTGAGGCTGCGAGGACGATAGCTGGATGCTCCCGGCTTCCTCCACGTTCTCGACGTAAATGGTTACTGTTATTGTGTCATCGTCCGCAGTATCGGGATTGCCGTCGGCGTCCTTGCTGTCGCGTACCGACACCGTTACCGTGTAACTGCCCTTGGTCTCATAGTCCAGGGCGGCCGCGGTCTGTAACTGGCCGGATGATTCATCAATCGCGAAAGACGCGGCGCCGTCGCCCCGCAAAGTGTAGGTCAGCGTCGCGCCGTCATCCGGGTCGCTGGCGGTGATGGCCGCGCCGATGTTGGTACCGATCCCGGTGTTTTCAGCGATCGAACGGGTAGCCGTCTCCTCACCGAAAGCTGGTGGCTCGTTAACGTCGGTAACGGTTACCGTCACCTCTAGTTCAACGGTAATCGTCTCGTCTGAAGCCACTACCGTTACCAGGTATTGGTTATCGGTGTTGGCGTCTTCCGGCGCCTCATAGTCCGGGGGATTTATGAACTTCAGCACTCGGTCGTTAATAGAGCTGTCAGAAAAGAGGTGGGCATCGTCCCCAGACAGCGACCAGGTAATGGTGACCCCTTCCGGGTCGGATGCGATGTAGGTAGCCACATCCGCCGTGTCGTTCTCGGCGTAGTCGACGGTGGTCAGGCCCGTGATTTCCGGCGGTTCGTTTTGATCTTCAACGTTGATGGTAATCGTCGTGCTGTCAGCCGCCGGCGAGTCATCACCCCGGCCCCCCAGGACGTCCCGAAGGCCCCGGAGGCCCTTGGTGCTCTTCCCACCGGAGTTCCCATCATCCTCGCTGACCAACACTTCCACGGTGTAGGTGTCCTTTTCCTCATGGTCCAGCTGGTCTTTGGTCATTAACTGCCCGGTTGACGAGTCGATGTCGAAGGACTCGGCATCCTTGCCGCCGAGCGAGTATTTTAGATCGTCGTTCTCCGGGTCGTTGGCCGTAACGGGCTCCCCGATGGGTTGCCCTGACTCAGTGTTTTCGGGGATGCTGCGGGTGCCCGGACCATCGGGGAAAGTCGGCTGTTCATTGACCGCTGTGACCGTGATCGTTACGGGCAGCGTGACCTTATCCCCTCCAGCGGAGGCTTCCACCGTGACCAGGTACACGTTGTTAGTGTCTGCGTCGGCAGGCTCCTCGCGGTCCGGCCGGGTGTCGAAGGTCAACACCCCGTCGCTGATGGAAAAATCGTCTGCGTCGTCTCCCGAAAGCGCCCAGGTAACCGGGTTGTCCCCCGCGTTGGCCACGGTATACGTGGCCACGGCATCGGTCCTGTCTTCGGGGTAGTCGACGCGGTCCGGTCCCGTTATCTTCAATGGGTCCGGGTCTTCCCCATTGGTGACGATGACCTTTACCGAAAAGAAAGTCTGGCCGGGGCTTTCCCCATTGGGAGGGTTAGTGTCGTAGGCCCTGATGGAGAACGTATACTCGTTGTTCCCACTCTCGTCCTTAGGGTTCTCGTAGTCGGGCGGACTAATGAAGGTAAGCACGCCGTCGTCATCGATGTCGAAATGGTCGCCGTCGCCCCCGCCGGGCTCGACGCTGATTATCCAGCCCGTGACAGGACCGCGCGGGTTTTGGGCGGTGTAGGCGGCCACCCGCCAGGTGCCGTTCTCCGGGTACCTGATCTCATCGGGACCCTCTACGACCGGGTGCCCTTTGCCGCCGGAGGGCGTGATGGTTGCCTTGATGGTTCCGGAGTCGCCGGACGGGTCGGTGGCTTTTATCGTTACCGTGAGGGGGGTGTTATCTACCTCCATGAATAGTTGCTTTGTCAACAGATAGCCGGTCGACGCCATGATTTCGAAGGACTCGGCACCGGCCCCTTCCAGAGAGTAGCGGACCTCGTCGCCGTCCGGGTCCTCGGCTCTCGCCGGTTGGTAGATTTCACCGCCGACCGGCATGCTCCTCCTGACGTACAGGCAGACCCCTCTATCAGGGTCGGTGCCGGAGCAGCCATAACCCCCACTGATGTCCTCCGGGGCGGGGAACGCTGGTGCGCTGTTGTCGGACGGCTACTCCCGAACCCACCTGTAAGACACCATCCGTGCGGTCTTGCCGGAGCCTTCTCCGTCGGTATAGGACGCTGCGGCTTGCAGGAATTTGCCCGCGTCGCCGGATACCGGCGTGTAGCTCGCCGACGTGGCCCCGCTTATGCTGGAGTAGCTGCCATCTTTGGTGTCGGACCAAGACCACTGCCATGTCTCGCCGGAAACGGCGCCGTCGGGATCGGTCAGGGCGGCTTCGATTATCGTACCAACCTGGGGCTGCCGCCACGACAGGGACACCGTTCCCGGCTCGTCCACGTTGTTAACATTGATGGTTACCGTGACGCTGTCGGAGCCGTTCGACGGGTCGGTGGCGATTACCTTCACCGTGTAGGACTCTACGGTCTCGTAGTCCAAGGGGGAGCCGGTCCGCAACTGGCCGGTCGAACTGTCGATGCCGAAGTGCGATACCCCGGCGTTTTCCAGCGAATAGGTCAGCGTGTCGTTGTCGTCGTCGTCGGCCTCTACCGGACGGCCTATGTTGGAGTTCGGAGGGGTGTTCTCGTCCACGGTGGGGGTGATCGTTTCGGACGGGAATCGGGGCGCGTTGTTCGTTTGGGCATGGGCGGTTTGAAGCAATAAAAGAGGAAACGAGAGGGCAGCTAACAGGACGGCAAGGGCGATGAAACCCGGCAGGGTGATTCTTCCGACAGGCGCTTTACGACGATGCGTACCCACTCCTCACACTCCCTAAGGCCCTATGGGAGAAATCCCGCCCCATCCCCGCTTTCCTGGCGGAGAATGGAGGGGGACGATCTCTCCTGGACCGCTACGACAGCCCCTGCCCGGCTGTCCCCCGGCTTCGCTGGGGAGGAACGGGCGAGGCTGGCTCTATCGCTTGTAGACCTGTAGACTCACGCCTTCAAGGCCGTGTATTTAGCGTAACAACCCCAGCTTATTGCGCCATTCGTATATTCTTAACCACTATCGGTGAATTTCGGGTGTGATGCCGGGCTGTTCGCCGGGCCGCACAGTGGCCGTCACCCAGGGTACGCTGCTCACCGCGCGGGTCGCTGTTGGGCCATCGTGGCGGCGAAGGCCAGGATAAACGTCCGGTCAAGTGTGCAGCATAAATGTCACCCGGTTATGCCGCCATGGTATCCGATGCTGAGGTAGTGGGAGCCGCCCGGTACCGCCGCTTTGGAGGACCGTCGGCATCCATGTACTTCCTGATGGTTGCTCGGTGGATCCCCAGCTCCCGCTCAATGGCCGGAAGCGACTTTCCCTTGCGTAGAGCTTTCTGAATTGCCTTCTACCCCTCCCTCTGCAGGAAGGTCGGTTTGCGCGGAGAGACCGTTGCGGGCGTCGAGGTCGCAGGCACACTGTCGGTGATACTCGCTTGATCCTCCTCATCCGCTGCCCTTGAGTCCAGTGGATTGAGGGTCGCTGTCCAGCGCTGGTCAAAGTAGTTGGCTCCGGAGGGCGAGACCGGAGGAGTTGCGGAACCTCAGTGGCCGTTTCGGAGAAAGATTAGACTGGGCGACGCCTCCAGGGCAGCGATGATGCGTTCTTCATGCCGCACAGACAGCCGGCCGTCCAGTCCTTCCAGAACCTCCACACCCGCGCCGGCATAGCTGGGGCGTTCCGGCCGTGGCAGCTACTGCAGGGTATGCAACTGGAACCTCACCGTATTGTCCTTGGCCACCGTCCTGCGGTGCTTGAAGCACAGGACCTGTTGCAGGCACAGCTCCGGGCAGGCCGCCGTGCCCTCCTATGTGGACGTGCGGACGGGAAAGCAGGGACGGTAAACGGTCTGCGCTGCTGCGACTTGACCCAAGGCTGGTAGTCGCCAGCGATTCGGATACCGACCCATAAGCCATTACTCGCCCTACTCTTCTCTATGGCAATCTAACATACCGCCCGGTCGCCTCCTGGTACACATACTCCCTGATGTTGGTGGGACTGCTCTCATCAAAGAAGCGTATATGGGTTATCCGCACACCAGGGAACGAACCATACTCCAGGCTGACAAATCGGCACACATCTGCCGCCACGTAACTGGTTAAATCCCCCATTTCCTGTGCCCTGACATATACGATGCTTTGTCGGTCCGCCTCCCCGTTGGCGAAGCTGCATCCTTTGATCGTTCCCAACAACATATAGGCCACTGCGCCAGGGTCGGAATCGTTCGTGTGACTCGCAGGCACCCCCCAGACGGTACCGTTGTCGTTGATGGTGGCGGGATTGTAGCCTCGTGGCAGGAAGGCTTCAAACTCCCAGCGAGACACCGCCGGTATAGGTGTGGGCGTGGCGGTGGGTCTTGGCGTGGGCGTGGGCATAGGAGTAGCCGTAGGTACTGGCGTAGCGGTTGGAGTGGGAACAGCCGTGGGCGTGGGCGCCGGAGTAGCCGTAGGCACTGGCGTAGCGGTTGGAGTGGGAGCAGCCGTTGGCGTGGGCGCCGGAGTAGCCGTAGGCACTGGCGTAGCGGTTGGAGTGGGAGCAGCCGTTGGCGTGGGCGCCGGAGTAGCCGTGGGTACTGGCGTAGCGGTTGGAGTGGGAGCAGCCGTTGGCGTGGGGACCGGAGTAGCCGTAGGCACTGGCGTAGCGGTTGGAGTGGGAACAGCCGTTGGCGTGGGCGCCGGAGTAGCCGTAGTTGCTGGCGTAGCGGTTGGAGTGGGAGCAAACGTTGGCGTGGGCGCCGGAGTAGCCGTGGGTACTGGCGTAGCGGTTGGAGTGGGAATAGCCGAAGGCGTCGGGGTGGGGGTAGAAGTAACCAAAGACGTTGCAGTTGGCCCTGGAGTGACCGTTGGAGAGAACGTTGGCATAGTTGTCGATGTTGGAGCCGGGTCGGAGCAAGCTAACAGCGCCAACAAGAGTACAGTCACGCAGGACAGGAGTCTGACCATGTCGCTCTCCTCGCAGATGCGTTGGCATCCCGGGCCAATAAACTAAGAATCCTCTCAACAAGTCTGAGGCAATGTGGTATAGCAAGGTTGGACAAGCCTATGTCTGTTGGGGGTAAAGGACGTATGGGCCAGCCAACGTTTGCCGAACTGGAAAATCAAGGGAGGAAGCGCAAGACCCGGCGGGAGATGTTGCTTGAACGAATGGACGATCTGATCCACCAGCGTCGGCTGGAGGAGCGTATCGCCCCTTCTATTCCAAGGTCGGCAGGCCCCGCCGCCACTACCCGCTGGAGTTGACTGTCCATGATACGACAGCCCGATTAGCCACTTACCGACCAGCCTTTCCGGTTGGTCAACAGCGGGTCGAGTCGGGGGAGTACTGGCCCTTTTTGGTCCACACCGAGGAGAAGACTTGAGGTGCGCACAGTTCCCCAATTTAGGGGCGACCAGTGAAATGGACGGCGAAAACTGCCCGCGCACGTTCAGCAGCAGCCCCTCCGGGCAGACGGCAACCCGGTGAAGTGAGGCGGCCCGAAGGAAGGGGTTAGACGGGACTGTGGGGCTATCTAGATGATGGTATTCGTCGGGGGGGGGGGGGGGGTAGAAGAACTGCGCTCGTAGAGATGTACGTCCACGTCGGCGGATATCGCCGGTACGACTATCAACACTATCGTAGTATGTTGCCTATCGGAACACAATGTTTTATACCTACCACCGCTCAGGAAGCCACCCCAACAATACTCCTCAACCCGACATTTTGCAATTACTTTTGCCTCCACCGCCTGTCGCGTTGGTCTGGCGGGGAGGGGTGGAGCGGCCGTTGGTACCGGAGTGAACGTCGGTGTAGGGGTCGGGACCGGCGTGGCTGTGGGCGTCCGAGTAGCCTATGGCACAAGCGTCGGGGTGGGGGTGACGGCGAGCGTAGCCGCCATCCGGGCCTCAACAGTCGCGTTAAGGAAGCTCTGAATAAGTCCCTTCCCCCGTCGCGGGGGAAGGTTAGGATGGGGGTGACCTCGCTTATTGGATAGCTGACGCCCTTAAGCTCCCCACCAAAATTTCGGTTTCCGCTCCAATTCCGAGCGCTTTTTCAGAGGTTTCTTAATGTCCGGCGTCGGGGTAGGTGTTGCTGTGGGCAGGCCGGCAGCCACGGCAGCTTGCACTGTGGCCCCAATATCTCGTGTGGCCGTGGGGACAGGCGTTGGAAACTCGGCACCACAAGCAACCGCCAGCAGGACCGCAACAACCGGCGCCAATACGCGACAATTGTTCATACGCCATTACTGCCGATAGCCCAGAGTCTTTCAAACCCACAAGTCTGACAAATTCCGATTCGGGCGGATTTACCATAGTACAAGCTTTCCGATTCCAAGGGTATACCGCCGAATCTCATAAGCAAGCGTGCAAAATTAACGAGGTGCATTGGTGCGAAGCCGCCGGATGAACGCCGGAGTTGGTTGCAGTGGTCTTATAGTACATGACCGGTGGACACTATACAGGGGGGATCAGCCCCGAATGTTACGGGCCTAACCGGGACCTCAACAGGAAGGCTCTTGTTTTCGTATAGCTCGGTGGGCCTAGTTGGCATCGAACCCACGCCCACTCCGTCATCACCCGTTTGTTCCACCCACCGAGCAACCCCCCACATTCTCCCGGCTCCATCATCCCACCCCCCGTCAGTCAGTAATATACGTGTGAGTAATAACCTCCCACACATGCCCGTTCTCGCACTCGAAGTAGAACCCGCGCCCCTCGTACTGCAGCCCGAACACGCGGGCGATGAACTCTGCAGACTTCACCTTGTCGTAGGCGGGCACGATCGTGTGGTCTAGCTGCAAAGGTATCGTGATCCCCCCAGATAGCATCGTTCACCTGGAAAAGATGAGGGAAGGAAGCGGGCCGGAACGTGCTGAATTGCGAACTTTTCGGTGGGAGGTTCATATCTAGGGAGTCAGTCTAGCGACCCCGGTAAGCTCTACGAGCCGCTGGCCCACCAGGGTTGGAGGCTCGTCCACTTCTCCAGGATGTTCCCACTACCACGCCAGTAGGCGGGAGCAGACCAACCTCCAATATAGGCGCCAATGGGTCAAACCAGCACCTTATGGCTCAGTTCCGGAAGGCTTACGCAGCCTCCCTTTTTGAGACCGGTCATGTCTCTCTGGAGACGGAATCCCTGCCGGTTGCAGGCGACTCCGGGGCCGGGTGGAAGCGTTTCACGGTCAACTGGCAGGTTGCTCAAGATCTCGTTCCGGGAAATACGAGAAGAGATGGCGTCAGGTCGACGCCGTATGAGATATCATAACCGCTGCTTCTCATCCAGTTGATCGCCTGCTCCGGCATGTCTACTGCGCTCACGGGGCATCGGCGAGTTCCCGTTCGGCTCGTGTGAGAGTGCTGCGCAGCCGGTAGTTCTGGTAGGCGGCCCACAGGATCATCGCCGGCGGCACAATCACGATGGCGGCGATCAGCGAGTAGGCTATGGTGATTGCCGTGACCAATCCGAACTGCTGGAACGGCGGCAGCGACGAGAAGATCAGCACCCCTAAGCCGAGCGCGGTGGTCAGCGCAGAGCCCAGCAGGGCCGAGCCCGTGGTGCCCAGGGTGCGCCGAGCGGCCGCCTCCGCGTCTCTGGAGTGGGCGAACTCCTCCTGATAGCGGTGGATGATGTGGATGGTGTAGTCCACACCGATCCCGATGGACAGCGCGGTGATCAGCGCCGTTATCACGTTGTACGGAATACCCAACAACGTCATGGTCCCCAGGACGCAGAAAAGCGCCATCACGATGGGAGCGACGGCTATGAAGCCGAGCGCAGGACGGCCCCCGGTGATCCAGAAAAACAGGCAGAGGATGACGAGCGCGGCGATGATGGTGATGATGATCCCGGTCGTCTGATTGCCGGTCAGCGCGTTGGCCACCTCGATCCCGACTATCTCGCCGGACGTCGGCGTCAACTCCTCCTGCGGCCCGAACCACAGCCCGTCTATGTCGTCGACCATGCGCTGGGCCCGCTCCTTGTCGCCCGTGAGGGCCTTGAACTGGACCAGCAGAGTATCCGGCCCATTGGGGTCGTCGACCGCAACCTTCGCGAAGCCCTCGGGGTCCAGCTCTTCCAGCCGGTCGATGACCGCTTGTATCTCCACGGGGTCGAGGCGGAAGTCGTCCGCCGCCAGAGTCATCTCCCCCAGTTGGGAGTCGTAGTTATCGCTTGGCGTGCCGTCGTCGACGACCCAGTCGACCAGCAGGAGGCCGAGGGACGACTCGATACCGCCGACCACGCCCTCGGGCCGGCGCAGGTCGTCCGAGAACGCCAAGCTGAAATCGAGAATGTTGCGGACGGTGCGGTCGTCCGTGATCTCGGTCTCGATCAGCACCTTCACCGTGCCGGTTGAGCCGCCGAAGGCCGCGTTGATGGTCTCGATGTGGCGGATGGCTTCGCCCCCGGAGGGCAGGAAATCGTTGGTGTCGAACTCCGTGACGATGTTGGTGGAGGCGACGCCCAACAGCAGGGTAGCGACGCCGATGACCAGCAGGAACGGCGTCGGCCTGCGGGCCAGCATCCCTCCCAGCGCCTCAATCGCCGGGCCCACACCGGGTATGGCGCCGGAGATCGGGCGGGCCGGGGGCAGTGAGCCTCGGCCCGCCCGCCAGCGATCAAGCAGCGCCCGCGACGACGAGAGCAGCGTCAGCATGACGACGAGGCCCGCTCCCACCCCGATGCCCGCTACAACGCCGAAGTCGCCGTTGGCCGCGATCGGGGAGGTGAGGTTGGTCAGGAAAGAGACTATGGTGGTGACAGCGGCCAGCGAGAGGGGGATGACAACCGACCGCAGCCCCAGACGAGCGGCTGCCTCGACCTGATGCCCCTCTTCGCGCTGCTCGCGGTACCGCCCAACCGTCTGGATTGCGTAGTCCACCACCAGCCCGATGAGCATGATCGGCACCATGGTGGTCAAGATGTTGGGCGGGCCGATCACCCCCAGGCCGTTGGGTCCCAGCCAGCCCTGCGCACCCATCATCCACACGATGGTGAGCACCAGTCCCAGCAACGCCATCAGCAGGTCGAAGAGGGAGCGGGTGAACAACAGCAGCAGCGCGGCTATCACCAGCAGGGCCAGTCCCATCAACAGGACCATCTGAGAGCCGGTGGCGCTCCCGGTCTCCTCGGAAACCGTGGCCGAAGACAGGCTGCCGCCTTCAAGCGGCCCCTCGCTCGCCTCCGCGATGTCCCGGATGGCGAGCTGGGCCTGGGTGAGAGCATCGGCGTCGTCCTCGGCGTCTCCGTCGCCGTCCGCGTCCGTTAGCAGACGCACCGTGGCTATCGCCACCCGGGCGCCGTCGGAGTCGGTCCCCACCAGCCGGTCTATAGGGACCTGCGACGCCGCCTGATCGATCTGCTGCTGCGACAGCGGGGCGAAGTCGTTGACGCCAAGGACGGAGGCCAGCATGTTGGTGGGACCGATGACCGGATTGGGAGGCGCCAACAGGGGGGCGACCCTGGGATCGGAAGCCACCCGGCTCAGCGCGCCGTCCATCTGGCTCAGACCCTCGGGCGTCAGGACTGCGTTCCCGCGAAAGAGCAGCGTTGCCGTTGTGGTGTCATCGGAGCCTCCGAACAGCGCCGCGATCTTGTCGGAGGCGGTTGCCGCCCTGCTGTCTGGGGGGAGGAACTCCGTCGCTTCGGCCTGGGGAGCGAGCCGGGTGAACCCCGCGCCAAGCGCGACGGTGACAGCCAGCAGCACGAGAAGCGTGGCAATGGGCTGGACGGTGACCAGCGAACTCAGTGCGTCAAGAACCTTCGTCACGTTCGTATATCCTCTGACCTCTCGGGAGGGAGCGTACACGCGGCCCCGCACATTTTAGAGATATTCCAGTTTCCAAGTAGGTGACTTTCCCCAAGTCTGCTACTCTCTTTCGCAGATACTATATTGCAGTTGCAACCTGTCTACAACCGCAAAATGCAATAGTAACTGTCTAGAGTTGATGTAAATCATCTACCAATCGTTCAATAGGCTTTGTCATGGACTTCTCGGTTGGATTGGCGCTTCGGACTCAGGATTTCCGTTTAGGCTACGCGAAGGTCGAACCGTTGCCGCGCCGAGCGCCGGCAAACCTGATCGGAAGGGAAAAAGGAACGTGAATAGACAAGCCAATCCGACGCAGACAGATAGTGAGCGCCGCCAAGCCATGCCGGACAGGATCGAGCGGACGACGGAGCTTCCACTGATGATTCTCGCCTTTGCGATGGTTCCGCTTCTTGCGGCACCGCTCTTCTGGGACCTCAGCCCATCGTCGGAGGCGGTGGCCTTCGCCCTCGACATGCTCATCTGGGCGCTCTTCGCAACGGACCTGGCGGTCAAGGTAGCCGTCGCCCCCCGGCGCGTGAAGCACGTCAGGGAGCACTGGCTCGAAGTGATGGTCGTCCTGATTCCCTTTGTGCGTCCGCTGAGGATACTCCGGATCATCGTGTACGGCTCCAGGGCGTATCGGGGAGCCGTGCGTCTGGTCCACGTCGATTTCCTGGTGGTGTACGCTATCGGTCTGGTGCTTCTCATTGCGACGTTCGTCATGTCGGCGGAAAGAGGCCACAACTCGGAGTTGGACTCGTTCCCCGACGCCTTGTGGTGGTCCATCGCAACGGTGACGACGGTGGGATACGGCGACGTGGTGCCCGTGACGCAGGTCGGCCGGGCCTTCGCCTACGTGCTGATGATAGGCGGGATAGGGCTCTTCGGCGCTCTCATGGTCAACTTCGCATCCATCCTGGTGAGGAGGGAGGACACCAGATCAGCCGCCATCGCTTCCCTGGTCGAGGAGGTCCGGTCGATGCGAGAGGAGTTGACGCGGCTGAGGGAGCAGCGCCCACCGGAGTAGTCGGGAGCTGGGGATACGGCCTGCTGGAGGCGTACCTCCGCTTCGGCCCCGGCTCGCTATCCGCGCCGGTCGGAGAGGGCGTCTCAGACCTGTTCCCTGCCGACTCCAACCGGACCAGCCTCTGGCTCAACAGCAACCAACTGAGCGGGACGATTCCGAGCGAACTAAGCGGACTCAGCAACCTCGAGAGGTGGAGACTGCGGGACAACCGATTGACAGGGTGCGCGCCGCAGGGGCTGGCGTCCGTGGAGGACAGCGACCTCGAAAGCCTCGGGTTGGACGTATGCTCAGGGCCTTAACGAGTTCGAGTCCTGTTTGGGTCTGGCTACAAATGAGTGGGCCCGGCAGGGTTCGAACCTACGACCAGCCGGTTATGAGCCGGCTGCTCTACCACTGAGCTACGGGCCCCTGTGTTTAGCTTAGGCGCGGCTTCTTGGGGGTGTCAAGGAACTGGGGTAGAACTGGAATAATGGCCAGGGTGCAACGGTCCAGGGGAAGCGGCGCCCCTGGGTAGTCGGCGCCGGTTGGTCCGGGATCAGGATAGCCCGAGACGTTCACGGTAGTCGGGGTCCCAAGCCGCCAATACGCCCCGCTTTAGCGCTTCTTCTTCCGGCTGCCGGGGCGAGGGCTCGCCGGTCAGCGGAACGGTGGCCACGATGGCGTCTTTCACCATCTGGCGATAGGTGCCTTCGTCGACACCCAGCAGTTCCTGCAACAACGGCCCGTTGTGCTGCCCAAAGGCGGGGCTGGGGCCGTGAATGCGCAGGGGGCTTTTCGAGAACTTGTAGGGACGGCCAATGAAGGGGCGGGAGCCCATCTGCCGGTCGTCGGGGTATTCAACGCGTTCGAGGAAGCCCCGCTCCCGGAAATGGGGGTCGAAGTGAACGTCCTTTCCAGTCAGCACCGGTCCGGCGGCGATCCCCTTGGCTTGCAACCGGTGCATCAGGTCGTAACGGTCCAGGGTAGCGGTCCACGCGCTGATGGTCCGGTCCAAGGCGTCGTGGTCCCTTCGGCGCGAAGCGAGATCGGCAAAGCGCGGGTCGCCGGCCAGTTCCGGCCGCCCCATCAGGCCGCACAAGGACTCCCACTCTTCGTCGTCGGCCACCGAAATCGTGATCCAATTATCGTCGCCCAAGGCCCGGTAACATCCCTGGGGCGCCCGGTGCGGGTGACGGTTGCCGATGCGGGCGCCGTCACGGCCGTTGGCGATGGCGTCCAAGATGTATTCCGAAAGGAACATCACCCCGGCTTGGTACATGCCAATGTCGGCCCATTGGCCCTTGCCGGTACGGTTGCGGTAACGCAGGGCCGATCCAATGGCGAAAAGAGCGGTCCAAGTGGAAAGAAAATCGACAAATGACTGTCCGGCTTTGGCAGGGGCGGCGCCCGGATAACCGGTAACCGAGCAGTGGCCGTGGGTGCCCTCTTGGGTGGTGGCTTGGGCCGGGTACCCGGAATAGGGCCCATCGCCGTGTCCGTAGCCAGTATTGGAGACCATGATAATGTCGGGTTTAATCCGGCGTAAGTTGGGATAGTCGAGGCCCCAATTGCGCATCACTCGCGGCGTGAAATTCTCCATCACCACGTCGCTGACCCTGACCAATTGGCGGAACAGGTCGCGGCCCCGTTCGTCGGTCAGGTCCAAGGTAAGCGACTGCTTGCCGCGGTGGATCAGGTTGTAGGTGGACGAGCGGTTCCACCAGTCGTCGCCCGGGTCGTTCTCCGGGAAAACGCCCGAATAGCCGCCGGTGCGGGTAACGTCGGGGCGGCCCGGCCCCTCTACTTTGATCACCTGCGCGCCCATGTCAGCCAGCAGTCCGCCGGCATAGGGCAACGCGAATACGTAGGTGGAATCGAGGACGCGAATCCCTTCCAGGGGCAACCGGCTCACTATCGTTCCCTGCCGTCGACCATAATCTAAATGGCGCCGGTCTGCCGCAGCGTAACCAACTCCTGTTGGGAGTAACCAAGACCGTCGACATATATTTCCTGGTTGTGTTGGCCCAGAGTCGGGGCCGGGCAGAGGAATTGATAGGGGGTCAGGCTCAGGTTGAACAGCGCGGCCGGTACCTTTATCCGCCCGACCACCGGATGCTCCACCTCGCGGTAGAAGTCCCGAGACTCGAGCTGGGGACATTCGGCCAACTCGGACGGGGTCTGCACTAAGCCGAAGAGCATCCGGGCTTGGGCCGCTTGGGTGAACAGGTCCCATTTCCCCCGGTCTTTGATTCTATCCAGGACGATACGGTCCAATTCCTCGCCGTTCTGGTTGCGCTGGGCTGTCTCCGAAAACCGGGGTTCATGAAGTTCCGGACCGCCGAAGAAGTCGGCGATGGTCTCCCAAGAGGCGCCTCCGCCGGTCTGGACGATGATCCACCCGTCTTCGCAGGGCATCGGGTGACCGAAGTTGCTGCCGGTGGTGCGCCGACGGTGCTGGGTGCCCCCCATGAACGGGTACATCGTCTGCGTCGCCATCATCGTGGAGGCCACGCACTCGGTGACTGAAACGTCGATATGCTGGCCCTCGCCGGTGTTCCCTTCCATAAACAGGGCCATCGCAGTGGCCGCCGCCGCGTTCAACCCTCCTTCGTATTGGGCCTGAAACCCGCCGTGCTTCAGCGGCTCACGGCCTTGCAGCCCGCTGATACTCATGATCATTCCCATGGCGTAGTTGACTATCTCTTCGCCTTTGTATTGGCTGTAAGGACCGGTCTGGCCGAAAGGAGTAATAGACGTCATAACCAACGACGGGTTCAGCGCCTCTAGGTCGTTGTAACCTAAGCCGAGCCCGGCCAAATAGCCGGGCCGATTGCTCTCGATGATAACGTCGACGTGGGGGACCAAGCGCCGGAAATTGGTCCGGCCAGCGGAATTTTCCAGGTTGAGGGTGGCGCTCTTCTTGTTCAGGTTGAGCGCCAGGAAGAACAGACTCTTCTCCGGATGGGGGTCGTCGTGGAAAAAGGGTGGCATCCGCCGCAGTGCCGAACCCTGGGGCGGCTCAAGCTTCAAGACATCCGCCCCGTAGTCGGCCAAAAGACGGGCGCAGAACGACCCGGCAATATCCTCGCTCAGGTCCAGTACCTTCACGCCGTCAAGGGGCCCGATAGGCAGGAACGGCGGCAGCGGGCCGGGGGCGTCGGTCAAAATTAGGAAAACCTCCCGTGAGTTAGAGGTTCTATGGAGCCCGGATAAGGGTGGCCCGGACTGTCGGGAAACCTGGGAAATTGTACCCAACCGCAAAAGGCCAAGCAACCGGCCACCTTGCGGCAGAAGGGTATTCAGCCCCCCATGGAAGGTTATCCAAAATGCTGGGTCAGCAGGGCCTGGTGTTGGGCGGGAGTGAACCGGTAGAGCTGGGTGCCTTGGGTCTGGACCGCGAAATGACCGCATACATTGCCCATCTGGACTGCCCGCTCGATGCTATCGCCTTGGACCAGCCCCTTTATCAGGCCACCACGAAAGGAGTCGCCGGCGCCCGTCGGGTCCACCACCAGGTCTGCCGGGACTCCCGGAATGCTGGTGACGGCTCCTTTGGTCTGGACGTCGGCTCCATCTGCCCCTTTGGTCACGACGAGATGATCTACGGCGTCGGCCAGTTCACTGCGGGACTGACCGGTGCGGCTCATGATCATTTCCAACTCGTAGGCGTTGCAGACCAACAGGTTTGACTGCCGGATAGCGAGGGCCAAGTCCCCGGCTTCCCAGATGGGGAGTGACTGGCCCGGATCAAAAATGGAATAGATACCCAGTTCCCGGTGCCGGGCCGTCAAATCTGCCATGTCCTGGATGTTTCCAGGGGCCACGATCGCTATGGCATTGGCCGGTTCTATTCCGTCAAAGTCGAAGCCGGCCTGTTGCTTCATAGCCCCAGGGTTGAAACCGGTGATCTGATTGTTGTCCACGTCTGTCGTGATGTAGGCGCCAGCGGTCAGCTCTTCTTGAATTGTTCGGATGTCTTGGGTGGCGATTCCGCACTCTGCCAGCCATCCGAAGTACCGGTGGAAATCGCGGCCGATGGTGGCAACGATCCGGGGCTGTTCCTCCAACAACGCCAAGCAGTAAGCGATGTTTCCGGCGGTCCCGCCCAAGTTTTCGGTCAAGCTATTCACCGTGAAGCTCACGTTGATCATGTGAATTTGCTCGGGCAGGATATGGTCCGAAAACCGGCCCGGAAAGTCCATGATCCGATCGTAAGCCAAGGAGCCCGATACCAGAATATCCATATTCACTCTCATACTGATAATTTCTTCCAGGGAGAAGGCCGAGACTCTGGGCAGATCGACCGGCTGCGTACGGTCCGCCTTAGCCTAGCAGCCATACTCGCCGGATATGGTCCCTTCGAAGGACACCGGGGCGCCCGGCCCGAGATCCAGTGCTTGGGCCTCCCCGGCGTTAATTTCCAGCACGTACTGGGCATCGCCTACCGGGCTGTACCTGGGCAGGTCGGAATTTTTAGTACCGGGAAGCGGCGCCGGCACGTCTCTGGAGATGTCTACCACGGTGCAACCGGCGCCGATCCAGACCATGTCCAACGGGAAGTGCATGTTCTTCATCCAAAAGCTTAATCCCTGTTCGGCCTCAAAGATAAACAGCATCCCGGACCCCGGAGCCAGCGCCGGACGGTCCGACAGCCCCTGCTGTCGTTCTAGGGAAGTTATCGCCAACTCGACCGGGAATATTACCCCATCCAGCGACACTGCCGGGCCAGCCACCACGGCCGTAGCAGGGATGGTAGGCGAGGGGACGAGCTTCGGCTCGGTGGGCGGTGGCGGCAGCGTCGGGGCCGTAGGTGACGGGGCAAGTGTCGGGGCGGCAGGCGATGGGACGAGCGTCGGCACGGTAGGTGACGGGATAGGCGTAGGTGTGGAAGTTGACGGGACGTGCGTCGGCGCGGTAGGCGATGAGACAGGCATCGGCGTCTCTAACGGCGCCCTATCGGTGTAAGCCAGCGATGGCGTGGCCGATGGCGAAACCACGGGCGCGGTGGCGGGCCCGGCTGTCAATGGCGGCGTTGGCACCATGCCACAACCGCTCATCAATAAGACGAGAAACACGGTCGGGGCCGCCAAGAATAGGGAAGTTCTGAATGTTAACACCGTATGGCCGCTTACGCCGATTACTTCCAGTAAGGGATGCTGGCCCGTTGGAAGACAGTCGGCCCGCTTGCCTTCAGGCCGCCCAAGAATGTTATCCCGGTCTCTGGCAAACGACAAGCCGTATCGGAAGTCTCCTCGCCGTATGCTTCCGGCGCTTGATCCCGGTGATGGACAGGAAACCCCATGTTCATGGATACAGTGGGGCCCGTGTCAAGGGACGGCTGCCGCCATCGCGCAGGCGTCGTTGACGAATTTGCGGGGCTGGGGTAGTCTGGGAACGTCAATCCGCTGGAGGGTAAACGGTTATGACTCAGGAGGCTCGACCGGACACCATATCGGCGCTAACGCCGGAGGTCAGGGCTATGATCGGCGTGGCCGGGGATGTCGTTGAGTCTTGGGGCACCGTCGACGAAGAGTACCTGCGGAGGTTCACCCAAGCGGTGATGGACCCCGATCCCAGGTATTGGGACAAAGAATTCGCCAGCAGCACCCATTACGGTGGGATCATCGCCCCGCCCATCATGGTCAGCTATATGACCAACCGGATACGGCCCGACCAAGAAGACCCCATCACTCGCGCCTTCGAAGAAAACCCGGAGTCCGACGGCATCGGCAGCGTAGAACGGCCGGGCGCCCTGCCGCCGGTACCCACCCATTTGGTACGGGTGCTCAACGCGGGCAACGAGCTTGAGATCTACCAGTACCCCAACATCGGCGAAAAAATCTATTTCCAAAACCGCTATTCGGACATCCGGGAACGGGTCGGCCGCGACGGCAACGCTTTCCTGATTATCACGGTCGAAACCAGCTACAAGAACCAACGAGACGAATTGCTGTGCATCACCCGGCAGTCTTCGATCCGCCGGTAAGTTGGCAGGCCGGTTGGTCCGCAACGCAAGCGCAATGAGTGTGCCGCCATGAGTGTACCACTGGAAGAACTGCTTAAAATGGAGCCGGAAGCGATTCTGAAGCACAACGAGAAGCCGACCGGTGAGCAGCTTCGCAACAAGGAACAGATCTACTACGACGACGTGGACGAGGGGTTGGAGCTACCCAAGTACATCTACGCTCCCACTCCTACTCACCTCTTCCGGTGGAGCGCGGCCATCGAGAACTTCCACCGGATCCATTACGATCTGGACTTCGGGCTGAACCACGACAAGAACCCCAGCATTCTGGTTCACGGCTCTTGGAAGCAGAGCGTGGCGCCCCAGTACATCAAAGACTGGACCTTGCCCCGGGGTTGGCCCTGGAAGGCCCAGTTCGAACACCGGGCGATGTTGGTGCCGGGCGACATCCTGATCATGTGGGGCGTGGTCACCGGCAAGTATGAAAATGGCGGCATGGGATTCGTCAACCTGGATATCGGCATGAAGACCCAGGACGGCGTAGAAAGCATGCCCGGAAGCGCCACCGTGGTGCTGCCGCTGCGTGGAGGACCCGACATACCATATCCCTTTGTACCTCCCGAGGAGTAACCGCTGCAATGTCCAGGTTTCTTGCCACCCATAACATAGAAGGACTCACCGAAGCGGAATTCCGGGAGAAACTCGGAGCGGTCAGCAAGTGGCGTCCCGACCGGCGGACGACCATTCTGAAAGTGTACGCCGACACCAGCCGCGGGAAGCTGTTCACCGAGTGCGAAGCAGCCGAACAGTCCCACTTCGAAGACTGGATGAAAATGGTAGGCTGGCCCGCCGAAGCAATCTACGAAGTAGACCTAGTCTGCCAAGTGGGCAACATCTGGAAGCTGTAGGGGGGGCGGTTGGGGGAGCGGACCGTTGCCTTGGTGTCGTGTTAGGTACCGGAGAAGAGGGTAGGATCTCAGGGAGTTGGGTATTGCCAAGGAAGCCGGTTGACCGTTGCCCGGGCCTGCTGACGTTGCGTTGCTTCGTATTGGCGTTGTTGCTCCAATAGACGTTGAAGGGCTTGGCGTTGCTCCTCGGTTTGCCATGGCGCTTCTTCAATGACCAGGAATCTCTTCGGTTCCGATATAGCTGACTCCTGCTCCACTCCAATCCGGCCGTACCGGTCAATCACCAACCGGAGGGTATAGGCCTTTAGACTTGAGTTAATATATTTGTCAACGAATTCCTGTTTTGAGATGAGTCCGTCCGGGTAGGTGATCGTAAGTTCAAATGTCTTTGGGTATAACTGGGACCGAGTTGTAGCTATCTCCTGTGATAGCGGCTCCGAAATAAACTGGGAAAATGGATTAAAAGTGGATGCGAAATTCTGAAACGGTTCATATTCAACTGCGGTGCCGGTTTGCAGGTTTTGCAGCGTTACGCGCATTGGTAACCGGTTGAGATAAAGGGGGGGATAAGAGTCCTCACTGTAGCAAGCGCCATAACTCAGCCCAACTAATTCCAGGTCTGGGGTCCCGGTTAACGTGGGTAACACGTCTGTGGCGGTCATTAACTTGTGGGCGCCAAACCGCGAAGATAGGGTCTCGAATACATATGCCGTGTTCGTGGGACCTCCGAATAGAAAGATTCCATCGACATCCTCAGCCATGTCATCCCACATTAGCTGCCAGACGAACCGCTGCGCCCCGGCCTCGCCGTTAAGTGCGATTACTTCACCGATAGGAGGAGCGTCCTCTTCATGGCTGCGTTTCCACAATACTTTCGATCCGATATAGGCATCCCGCATTGTCATAACTGTCTTCTCGATAAACCTGCCTTCTCGTAGCACCTCTTCTACATCGTCCAAAGTAAGGATGGTCCCATTGCCGAGAGTCACGGACGGATTTTGTCGCGTAAGGTTTTCCTTGGCTTTCCGCAGCAAGTCCAGTGGCCCATCGTAACCGAGCTTTTTGCGGAGCTGTTCATCTATATCGGAGCCGCCCAGTAATGGGTGGCCATCGGCCCCGTAAACTACCCTTCGCTCAACACCTTCTCGGAATTCTATTAACGCGCAGTCGAATGATCCACCGCCAATGTCGTAAACCAGATAGGAACCCTCCTCTAAGTTTCCAAGTCTACGCGCCAAGGTTAGAAACAGAATCGGCTCCTCAATTATCCAATTGAGTTTTCCCTTCCCAGTCAACTGAGATAGAGTCTGGGACAATCCCGCACGGTATTCAAAGTTTGCATGCACCGGGCAACCCGCGCGCCATTCGAATTCGCCGTTTATGGAGGTCCGACTGAATGCCTCCGACAGGATGTGACCTATCAACTCCCAAACCGGAAATTCCTTACCCCATCTCTGAACGCAACGCTTTTCGGCATTCCACCATTGGGGCGGCCATTGCGCGGTTTGCTCGTGGGCGTTTCGGACCTCCAAGTGCCAATTAACGTAGGTGTCGGTAGACATAGCCAATCGCTTGATATTGCGGACCACCAAGAGGGGCGCGTCGGGGTTGTCGGGGTCGTCTGGAAGAGAATCCGCGTCTTCCCCCACAATGAATGAAATTTCGCCGTCCTCTTGCCTCCGTAAAGCGATGACCGCCGGCATGGTTGTGGCGTCCGGTCTGCCTATATGTTTCGACTCAGGTGGGAGGTCTCCATCGGGATCCCATGTGGCAATTCGGACGTTACTTGTACCGAAATCTATACCTACGACCTGCATTAGCTCATCTTTGATTGACTTGTCACGTTTGCCTTTAGGAGTATTCGATCACCTAGATGTCCGCCCCGGAAAACGACTCCGGGGGCGGACAGGCGAACCAATGCCCCGCTGGGGAACTCTGCCACCGAATGATGGAACTTCGGGTTAAACTGCACGGTTTCGCCAACTACCCCATACGCCTCAGCCTCACCGGCGTGCAATGCCAAGGGGAGACTCTTTACCACATCGCTGAGGCGGTCCTCCGGACTCCTCGCCTGTCGGTGGGCCCGTTGAAGGATATCACCAATAGCCAACAACATACCATGACGCACTTCGAGTCTGGACTCCTCACGCCCGGAGGCCATTTGGGCGCGGAAGGTTTGCACCTGTTGGCGCAAACGATCTTCTTCGTGGCGCATCTTTTCTAACTGCTTTCCGTGACAAGCGTTCAGATTTTCAATCCGCTCCTCATAAGACAAGCACTGCCGTTCTCGTTCCAGCCGTTGTTGTTCCAGTTCATACTCGTGGGAGACGCGCTGCCGTTGTTGTTCCACCCGTTGTTGTGCCAGTTGTTTCTCATAGGAGTAGTGCTGCCGTTCCATTTCCTGCCGCTGCTGTTCCAGCCGTTCTTCATAGGACCTCGACTGCTGTGCGTCCAGTTGCCCGGACAAAGTACCCACGAGAAACAGAGACAATCCCGTTCCTTTGGTATACCGAGATAACCGCTCGAGTAGTTCTACAGTCTGCCCAGCTAAATTCCTGCCTGAATCCGGCCATGTACAATCGAGCCACCGCATAGACGCCCGAACCAGCGCCCCCTGCCAGCCCGCCGCGGCCGGCAACGAAGTGCTGCCCGACGCCAAGAATTCGCGGGCGCCCCATATCGTCCGGGCCAGAGCCAGTCCGACTGTTTCGATAGGCCATGTGTCGAGAGTTTTACACACTGCTTTCGTCGGCCAACGCCCCGGTGGTGGTTCTGCAGTCTCGCCCAAGAGCCACCTTTTCCAATCCGATAGCGTGGCCGGTTTCGGTTTTGGCGGTAGTGGCGGCAGCGGCTCCGCTGGCACATTATCAACATCTATTCTGGCGGCGAGGCCGATTGCGGCGATCGCATTGCCCTTATTTTTGACGGTTTTGAAGTGTCTCGAACGATCAACGGCGACTTTGACCCGTTTCCACCATGGGTCCCACTTCACGCTCCCATCAAAAACCCGGCCTTGGAGTTTGCCCTTGATGTCGCCTGCTTTGACCATGCCGCCGATATCGGTCAGGGTTGCCGCAAGGAGTTTGAGGGGCGCATTTTCAATCCAGGGGCGTATTTCTCCCGGGCCGTACCATATCTTAGCCTCAAGCCCGTTGTAAGGGAGCGCCGTTAAATTACGGGCCACTGACGCGCTCATCGGGCGCGTTTCCCCGCTCTTGAATTCAACCGTCACTCCGCCGGAATCGTCCTGCGCGATGACCTTACCAACGCCCAAACTGTTGTGGTGGACGAATGTCCCCGGCTGATTTTTTTTACTTGTCATTCCGTTTCCCTATCCTGCCGTTGATCTATTTTGACGGTACAGGCACTTGGTTTCCTGAGCCAACCACACTCTTTATTCTATATCAACATCTGGGGTTGCCAAAGCAAAGATCACAACGGAATTACCGCACCAGCCCCCACGCCCGCGGCGGCCAGCAGCGCAGCCATACGCGGCCTATGATACGGTCGGCGGGGACAGGGCCGAAGGCGCGGCTATCGCGGCTGCCTGCGGGGTTGTCGCCTAGGACGAAGTATTCCTCAGGGCCGTTCCACCACTCCTGCCGCTTAGCGTCCGGTCCAGCCGGGGCAGGCAGCTGAATAATCAGCACGTCATCTGCGTATACCCGCCCTCCGTCCAGCACGATTTCCTCGTCCGGCATTCCGACTACCCGCTTGATAATCCAGCTCCACGGCGGCTCCAACCGCCTCAACACTACTACGTCGCCGCGACGCAGCCGGTTCCGGTGGAAGGCCGGAGGAATTCTCAGCACCTGCTGCCCATCCTCCAGCCCTGGGGCCATGCTGTCCCCTTCGACTCGAAACACCAGCGGTGGAGCCTCGGCATCAAACAGTCCCATTTTTCACCACAGAGAGGTCAGAGAATTCAGAGGATTATACGCGATTACCCTTAACTTCTCTGTGGTCTCCGTGGCCTCTGTGGTTAATTTCCCCCCGTGATAGAATTGGCGCCACACCATACGCTAAGGAGTCTTTCTAATGGAAAACGGTATGATCCGGGTCGGCTTGATCGGCGCCGGGGCCAACACCCGCCTCCGCCACATACCCGGTTTCCGGGAACAACCGGGGGTCGAGATCACGGCCGTGGCCAACCGCAGCCGCGAATCGGGAGAGCGTATCGCCAGTGAGTACGAGATTCCCAAGGTCTACGACAACTGGCTGGAATTGATGGAAGACGACAGCATCGACGCCGTCTGCGTGGGTACCTGGCCCTATATGCACCGGAACTTGGTGCTGGCCGCGTTGGAAGCGGACAAGCACGTCCTCACCGAAGCCCGGATGGCGATGAACGCCCAAGAGGCCCACGACATGCTGGACGCCTCCCGCCAGTTTCCCCACTTGGTAACCCAGATCGTGCCGGCGCCCCAGACCCTGGCGGTGGATGCGACGGTCCAATCGTTGATCGCCGACGGCTACTTGGGCGACATCCTAGCGGTACGCCTCCGGGTGGCCGACTACCATGGCCGCAGCGACCGCGCCGATACCTTCATCGACCGCGAGGCGCCGATCCATTGGCGCCAAGACCGGGAACTGAGCGGTTACAACATCATGGGTATGGGAATCTGGTACGAGACCATCATGCGCTACGTGGGCCCGGCCGCCAAAGTGGCGGCCATGACCAGGGTGTTCGCCAACCAGCGGGAAGACGAAGCCGGGGTCCTCCGGGCGGTTTCGGTCCCCGATCACGTCAACGTGCTCTGCGAGATGGCCTGCGGGGCGTCGGCAGACCTCAGTTGGAGCTCGGTCACCGGCCTACAGACTGGCACGGAGTTTTGGCTGTTCGGCTCCGACGGAACCATTAGCCTGCAGGGACCACCTTTCAATACCGTTTATGTTGCCAAGCGGGGCGATCAAGCCCTTACCGAGTTGCAGGTGGCGCCGGAGAAACGGGGCAAGTGGAGAGTCGAAGAGGAGTTCTGCCGCGCTATTCGCGGTGAAGAAAAGGTAACGCACACCCCCTTCGACACAGGGGTCCTATACATGGAATTCACCGAGGCCGTCACTCGCAGCGCCCAAACGGGCCAGACGGTGGCGCTGCCTCTGTAGCGCCTTTCAATTAGGAGAAGTCTGCCCATGGGAACATTCTACTGGCCGATGGAGATAGGCCCTATCGGCGGTTGGCGGTACCAGACGGTAAACGCGATGGTGGATACCGGCGGTACCTACTCTCAAGTCCCGGGTAGTCTGTTGCGAAAGTTGGGTATTGTGCCGTCCAGATGCGTCGAATCCCAACTAGCCGACGGTACTGTTGTCCAAGACCAGATTGGCGACATGAGGATTCGCATTAACGGACGGGAAACGTATTCCACGGTCCTGTTCGGGGAAGACGCTTCTCCGGTACTCATGGGCTCTTACGCTCTGGAGGGGGTTACGTTGGCGGTGGACCCGTACAACGAACGCCTTGTGCAGCTCCGGGTATCGCGATAAGGCCGAGGGCGCCCAGCGTCGATTCGGGACTCGCTGTAGCCGCGTGTGACTATTCCATTTCCAGCCGTACAGGACAAGCTTGGACAAACAAGGAGGCGTTCTATGGCTACCGAAGGCATCAGAGTCGGTCTTATCGGCGCCGGGCGTAACACCCGCGACCGGCACATTCCAGGCTTTTACGAGGCAAACGGCGTGGAGATCGTGGCGGTCGCCAACCGCAGCCGGGAGTCGGGGCGACAGGTGGCCGACCAGTTCAACATTCCCACTGTCTACGATAACTGGCAGGAACTGCTGGAAGACCCCACCATAGACGCGGTCTGTATTGGCACGTGGCCCTACATGCACCGGACCATGACCATCGCCGCCCTGGAGGCGGGCAAGCACGTGTTGTGCGAGGCCCGCATGGCGGTCTCCGCGAATGAGGCCCACGACATGCTGGACGCCTCGCGGCTGCGGCCCGACTTGGTCGCCCAAATCGTTCCTTCGCCTCTCACCTTCAAAATCGACAACCTGTTGCAACAAAAGATCGCCGAGGGGTACATAGGCCGGCTGCTGGCGGTGTCGGTACAGTCACTGGGGCCCGGCTTCATGGACGTCGATGGCCCGATGCATTGGCGGAACGACCGCGACCTGAGCGGCTACAACATCCTTAACATGGGGATCTGGTACGAAGCGATGATCCGTTGGGTAGGCCGGGCCACCAGGGTCATGGCCATGACCAAGATCAACGTGTCCCAACGCCGTGACGAGAATGGCGGCGTGGTGCCGGTGACCATTCCCGATCACGTTGACATCCTGGCAGACCTGGCCAACGGCGCTCAGGCCAACCTGCGTTTTAGCGCGGTGACCGGCCTGGCCCCCGGCAACGACGTCTGGCTCTACGGCAGCGAGGGTACGCTACGGGTGGATGCCGACCTGAATGTTTACGGTGGACGCCGCGGCGAGTCCCAGCTTGTCGAAATCCCCAATCCGGCTGAGGGACAGGCCTACTGGCGAGTTGAAGAGGAATTCTGCAACGCGGTCCAAGGCCGGGAGAAGATCACCCGGACTCCGTTCGACGTAGGAGTCCACTACATGGAGTTCACCGAGGCGGTGACCCGCAGCGCCCAACTGGGAGAGGCGGTGTCTTTGCCGTTGTAATGGCCAGCCACCCGGCCCGGGTTGACCGGTGGGCCTGGCGCAACTGGCAACGGTATCCGGCCGCCTAGCGGTCGACCAAATGCTGGATGGCTTGGGGGGCGGCGAGGGCTGCCCGTTCCAGGAGTTCTTGGTGGGTCAGGGTCACGATGGGATGATCGATTATTGCCAGGCCGTAACCGGCGTCGCCGCGTATTCTGGCCATAGCCCGAGCTTGACTGACGAAGGGCTTGGTGGTCAACACCGTAGAGGCAACACCAAGTAGTTCCATCTCCATAGCGTCGTGCACACTGCACGACGTGCAGGAACCTCATTCGGCAGTGGCGTGAATCATCACGTCGCAGCGCCGGGCCAAGTCCTCCAAGGCGCTGGCATCCGCCGGCCATTGATGCCCTCCCTTGTTGTATTCCACCACGTCCTGCAGGGCGTATCGCTGGCCAACGATGCCGGACATCATGCGCAGGAGTTCTTCCGAGTGGGGTTTGTTGTTGGAAAGCAACCCCAGGACTTTCCCGTCGAGGCTGGCTGGGCGAGCAGCCAATACCGCCCGGACCGGTTGGGACTCATCTCTTGGGTCCAAGGTATAGATGCTGTTGGCTGGATCAGTCACGGCGGGTCCGCCTCCATTGATTGATTATCGGTTGATTGTCTTGCGGATTATGTTTCGATCACCCGGGGACGATGATTTCCCTGGTAACAGACCTGCTGCTGCCCCAAGAGGTGATAAGGGCCATGAATTCCCCGGCATCGCCTCCCGCCGGGACCACTTTGATCCGGCCGGGATCGGCCACAACCCCGATCAACCGGTCCCGATCAGCCCCGGGTTCCAGTTTGTCCATACGCCGCCACCGGTCCCATTCGCCGGCCGGCAACCGGGTGTTCTGGTATAGGAAGTCCGAAACTTGGTCACGGCTCCAAGCCGCGCCGGTTATGTAGGACATAAGCTCCGGACTAATCACCAACATCACTTCGGAAATTGACGGACCCATACCGGTCATGGCGTGGGCTGCGGCGGTCAGGAACCCTTCCGGCTCCCGGTCGCCGTGGGCCTCCAATTGCAACGGCGCGTTGGCGGCGATCACAGTAACCGCGCTGGCGCCGGGAGGGAATCCTTGGTGTTCGGCCCACGTTGGCCACGGACTGATTTCCGGGTACTCGGCGAAACAAAAGCTGTACTTTCCGGAATGCCCGAAGGTGCTCTTGTCCATGTCCTGGGAGACGGAACCGTAAAAGTTCGCCTTGGCCAAGTTGATAGCACGTCCGATGGCGGCGTTGGCCCGGTTGCCGTTGCCCATCAGGTTCGCGCTGCTGTTCATGCCTATACTGCCGGCGTAGGGCCCACTTACCACCACGAGGTTGGCGATGCCGTTGGTAGAAGTGCTGCTGGCATGAAAGTTGTAGGACCGGTCGCAGACCGCCGATATCGTCGCCGCCACCACCGGAAAGTGCTCCGGCTGGCAGCCGGCCATCACAGCGCTGACCGCCACTTTCTCGGCGGTGAACTGCTTGCGGCGGATGCCCTCGAAGCCCAGAACGTCGTCCGGCGCCAACCCGCAGTAGTCCAGCATATCGCGGACCCGCTGGGGCGTCGGCGGTATAATGGGCAGCCCGTCGGTCAGCCCTTCCCGCAGGAAGTGCTCCTGGGCTTCTTCCCAGCCGTCGAACCGGAGCAGCGAAGAGGTCTCGTTCATTGAACCCCGGAAACGGTCACCCAATCCGGGGTTAATGTAGTCTTCAAGTGGTTGTCCTGCATGGCGAATATGTTGCCTTGGGTTGGTTCGGACGCCGGATTACGGCATCCGGAAGTTCCGGAGAGGCCTAATTAATGCCAGTAACGGCCAATTGGACGGGCAAAATAGTAGCAATCCGTTCGTTGGAATGTCAATAGAACGTCTCGCCACGGGCGGCGAAGCCGCACTCGGGGTACTTGTTCAGACTTTATGAGGAACTCTTGCCAGACGCAACCGTCGTCATACTCGCGAAAGCGGGTATCCAGTGGTGTGGCCGTGTGCCCCTCTCACCAAAGTTGAACAGTTACCGGAGTGACCATTGTTTCCAAGCTACTTCGTAGACACGACCACGGATTGCGGTATGCCCTGCATTCGGTGTAGTTCGCTCCTAGCGAAGCCCGCATCGGCCGCCATGCTCTCGAGTTGCTTATTGGTGTACGCGTCACCTGACACGGTCGTGACCAACATGTTCAGGGCAAACGAGGCTTGCTCGGGAGGGCTAATCCGGTCTTCGTTAGGGACGAATTCAAGCGTTACCGCACGCCCGCCGTAATTCAGCGAGCGGTACACCTTCCGCAATAGCTCCGTGCAGGTCGCAACGTTGAAATGGTGCAGGAAGTTCGTTAGAAGCGCAACGTCATGGCCTTCGCCGAAGTCGACGTCGAAGGCGTTCCCCGGCAACAGTGTGAGGCGATCAGCCACACCGGCCTTCTCGGCATTCTCGGACACGACATCCAGCACGGCGGTCCAATCGAGCGCCACCACCTCGGCTTTGGGGTGCCGTGCCGCTATCTCGATGCCGAATAGGCCGTGACCAGCCGCTACGTCCAGCACTCGCAAAGGCTTGTCCTTGGCGATGTCTCTGGTGACCAGATCGGAGATGAAATCCGCAGACGGTTTCATCAAGGGCGCCATGCTGTGCGCGAACTCCACCCAAATCGGGTTGTCCGGCTCGACCGTGCCTTGGCCCTCGAGCAAGGTTCCTCCCTTGCGGACAGCTCCCGCAACGTCCGAAAAGCTATCGAACATTTTTGCTCCCAACGTGAAGCGGGCGGTCGACCCGAGGTATGCAGAAGAATTTTCGTCCAGAAACAACGCCGCGTCCGGGCTGGAACGGTACTCAGCGCCTTCTTTCTCAAGGAACCCTCCGATTACCAGGAAGTCGCAGAGAATCCTCATGCCCCTTTCAGATGCGCCGATCGTCTTCGACAAGGACCCGGCAGTCTTGCTCTCCCTTCCCAATGCGGTGAAGAGGCCGAGTTCAAGCGCAGCTTTCATGGCCGCGGAGGACTCAATTCCGTTGATGGCATGAAATATTCGTTCCGGCGTGGGGAAATTCTGTTCCGACATAGTCCCGCGTCTCTCCGAGATACTAAGAAATCCGGTATTAATTTAGTCCAGGGCCAGGGTAGCTGATTGAGCAGCAAGCCTCGTATTTTGGGCGGCCAACCAAGCCGGTTGGCCTCGACCCAAGAAGGCGGCTTCCGTTCTTTCGCGCCATCTGTTGGCGGCTTCCGTGAGCCTTCCAACTCTAATATCCGCGCTTCCAGTGCCTCAACGTGTCTGAGCAGTTGACCTACGAGCCTAATCAACTCCTCACGGGAGAGCGCGGCTTAAGCTGGGGGTCGGAGTAATCGCCAGGCCATTCCATGCCGATAGTCTATCACTGCCGCTTGTTTCTTTATGTCTGTCCCTCACTCGCATTCGGGCCGGTCTGGACAGTTACCACTCGGACTACAAGTCGCTGCAATCTAAAAACTCGGCCACAATCGATGGTCCCCCTAAGAAATGCTGCCGGGAACGTCCTCGAAGACACCGGACGGGCTCAAGGCGGTTACCAGGTAGCGGGTCAGGCTGTCCAGGCAGCCTCCCCATCCTTGTTGGTGTTCATTTCGCATGTTGTCGTCGGGGAACTGCTCGTGGGTCAACACAACCTCGGTGGCGTCACCTTTGTCGATGAATTCCACCGTGACCAAGGTTTCCGGCGGTATCCAGTCGGAAGTATCGTGGGGCGCCTTCTCCCAGATCCAGGTGAACACCAGCTTTGCCGGGGGGCTTATCTCCCGGTAGACGCCGCCGACTATGAACGGGTGGTCTTGGTCCGGCGCCTGCATCCCCAAACGGTAGGCACCCCCGGTCCGGAGGTCGACCTCGGCGATGGGCGCCGTAAAGCCCTCACGGGCGCCCCACCAGCGGTGCAGGTGGGCAGGATCGGTCCAGGCTTGGAACACACGGTCCCTTGGGGCGTTTATGGTCCTGGTTAAGGTCAGGTTGAACTCGGATTCCGGTGGGCTCATTGTGCTTCTTCCTCGCTTGAAATTGGTGGGGTGTGGCTGGCGGCCTAATCGTCGGCCTGCTGCCCCGGCCCGAAGTCTTCCGGGTCTTCCCGGTCTTCCAGATAGCTGGCCAGGGATTCGATCTGTTGGTCCCAGAACCGGCGGTAGCCTTCGATCCAATCAACGGCCGGCTTCAAGGGCCCGGCCTGCAACCGGCAACGCCGGACCCGCCCGTCCTTTTCCTGGGTGACCAAGCCGGCCCGTTCCAGCACCCGGAGCTGCTTGGAGATGGCTGGCAGAGAGACGTTGAACGGGGCGGCCAGAGTGGTCACCGGCAGGTCCCCGCCGGCCAAGCGTTCCAGGATGGCGCGCCTGGTGGGGTCGGCCAACGCCGCGAAAGTAAAGTCCAGCATCGCCCTTTGATTATTAACCATACGGTTAAATGATAGCACTCGAGTCACAGTTGTCAATCCCGGTTGTCAATGCCTGCTGGGCAAAGAAAGACCCGCTTCCTGTTGGAAAGCGGGTGTCAGGAAACGGGTGCGCCGGTGAAGACAGTTATCAGGAGGGCCGAAGGTCCGGCATCAGGCTTCCGTCGACGAACACAATCGCCCCGACGGCCGTTGCGTGCCTCATTTCGATCAATTCCTGGTGCTCCGGAGAGTAATACCAGGCATTCAGGCTCTCCATGCTGGAAAACTCAAACGCCGCTAGGCCGTAGGGCAGGCCTTGAGGAGACCATTCCCCGTCCACTTGTTGGGTAACAAGGCCGCCGACAAACGTGCCGCCGTACTGTTCCAATACCCGCCGGGAGAGTCGTTGGTACTCTTTGAAACGCTCAGGGTCGCCGACACTGGTTATTTGACTGAAAGCGTATGCTGCCATTTCACCGCGCCAGTTAAAAAGTCGATCGGAGCGGACTCCTGGGGTCAGGCTTCCAGGGGGGTGTCGTCCCGGTTGGCCCATTCACCCATGGAAGCATCGTAGTTTTTGGTCTGATTGTATCCCACCAGCCGGAGGACGAACACGCCGTGCGCCGCACGGATGCCGCCTTGTCAATAGGTATAGACTGCTTTGTCCGGAGTGATACCGGCTTCCGACAGAGTGCGTTTGATTTCGTCGGCGGACTTGAAGCGGTGGCTGGCGCGGTCCATCACGTGGAACCATTCCAGGTGTATACCCCCCGGAACGTGCCCTACCCGCCGGTTGCCGCGGGACTCGCTGCCGTCCCACTCGCCGTCGCTGCGCACGTCCCAGATCACGGCGTCGCCCAACTCGCAGACCTCTTTCAGTTCGTCGACTCCCACCAACATTGAATCGTCCCGATGGGGCGTGAAGGTGGCGCCGGAAGCCCCGGAGGAGCGTTCGACCCCCACGCTGTTGCCAGCGGCGATCCAGCCCCGCCAGCCTCCGTTCAGCACCTTGACGTTGGCGTGGCCGTAGGTGTGGAGGGCCCACCACAGCCGGGTGGCATAGAGACTTTGGGAGTTATCGTAGGCTATGACCAGCGTGTCGTCGCCGATGCCCAGCCCTTGGCACATCGCCTTGAACTGTTCCGGCGACATAAGGTGGACCCGCCCGGTGTCCGGGTCCTTCTGGAAGTTGTCGGGCATGGCCACAGCGCCTGGAACGTGGCCCCGATTGTAGGCGGCGTCCACGTCGCAATCGACAATTACCACGTTGGCGTCGTCCTTATGGCTGTTTAACCACTCCGGATCGAGCAAGTACTCGGGGTGGGTGTAGCCGTCTGTAGCCATATCCCCTCCTGTCGGCTCGCCCTTACCGCAACAACCTCAGCACACGGGCGACGAAGCGGCGCACTTGCGGGCGGTCGATTTCTATCTCAAAGTCTTCCATCTCGTTGTGGTAGAAGTTCTTGTGGAACTTCTCGGCTGCGGCGAATCCCCCGCCGAGGGCATCGTCTCCCGTTTCGTCGTTTAGCAATTGAACAGCGTTTTTCATGGCCTGGTGGCTGCGGTGGTCCCAGCCCCGTTGCGTTGTTACCGCCATAACGGCGTGAGAGGCCGCGCCCCACAGCTTCTCCGACCCTTGCAATTCGTCGCCGGCGGCGAACTCCCGGTCTGAATCTTCCAGAAACTGAAAGGTGGCGGCGACGTAGTCTTGGGTTACCATCGGCTTCTCTGGGTGGCGATGCGATCGTACACCATGATAAAGATGTTCGACGGCGGTTGCCAGTGGTTACCCGCCCTTCACTCTAACCGGCGGCCGTCACCGCCCAAAGTACCCAATGCTATAATCCTCTCACTTCCCGCCCGGGAAACTTCCAATATTTCCCTGATCGGCGCCTGAATTTCAAAATGGACCCAGAAGAGGTTTTGCATGGTCTCTCAAGGACAGATCGACCACCTGCTCCAGGAAACCGGCGAGATTCAGCCCCCGCAATCTTTGGTCCGGCAGGCCTCCCTGCAAGACTACGAAGGAGCGTACCGCGACTCAATGGACTCGCCCGAAGGGTTTTGGGAGGGAGTCGCCTCGGAGCTCGAGTGGTCCCGCCGTTGGGACAAGGTGTTCGATTGGGACTACCCGACGTTCCGGTGGTTCTTGGGCGCGAAATGCAACATCACCACCAACTGCCTTGACCGCCATTTGACCAACGGCAACAAGAACAAAGCCGCCTTCGTCTGGCTCGGGGAAGACGGCTCGGAACGAGTCTTCACCTACGGCCGGCTGTCCCAATTGGTCAACCGCTTCGCCAACGGCCTCCGTTCTCTGGGGGTCTGCAAGGGCGACCGGGTGGTGATTTATATGCCGCTTACCCCGGAGGGCGCCATCGCCATGCTCGCCTGCGCCCGGGTCGGCGCCATTCACAGCGTGGTCTACGCCGGTTTCAGCGCCGGCGCCCTGCGCAGTCGCATATTGGACGCCCAAGCCAAGGTGGTCATAACAGCCGACGTCGGCTACCGGAGGGGGAACGAAGTCGATCTCAAGGGGATCACCGACCAAGCGGTTGAGGGGCTGGATGTGGTGGAACACGTGGTCGTTTGGACCCGCAAGTCAGGGCCGCCCGGCACGATGAAGCCCAAAGAAGTGGACTTCGACCGCCTGATGAACGAAAGCGGCGTCGACTGCACTCCGGAAGAGATGGACTCCGAAGACCCGCTCTATATCCTTTACACCAGCGGCACAACCGGAAGGCCCAAGGGAGTGCAACACGTCCACGGCGGATACATGGTGGGCACCTACTACCATTTCAAGGCCTTCTGGGACATTAAAGACGACGACGTGTTCTGGTGCATGTCGGACATCGGTTGGGTGGTGGGCCACAGCTACATCGTTTACGCCCCGCTGATAGCCGGGGCCACCACTGTATTCCGCGAGGGCGCCATCGACTATCCCCATCCCGGCGTGTTCTACGAGACCATCGAAAGGCACGGCGTGAACGTAATCTTTACGGCGCCCACCGCCCTACGAATGCTGATGCGCTACGGCGAGGGATACTCCCGGCAATACAATCTAAGGTCGTTGCGGTTCCTCACCTGCGCCGGCGAGCCGCTGAACCCCGAGGCGATGCGCTGGAGCTACGAACACATCTGCGGCGGCGGGGAATGGGGCCACATTGTGGACAACTGGTGGCAGACCGAGACCGGAGGGCCCTGTTTGGGCACTACGGCCACGATGACCGTGAAGCCGGGCAGGGTGGGACGCCCCCTGCCCGGCGCCGAGATGGACATCGTAGACCGCGAAGGACAGCCGATAACCGAGCCCAACAAAGGCGGCCTTCTGGTGATCAGACGGCCGTTCCCCCACTTCTTCCGCACCGTTTACGGCGACCCCGAGCGGTACGCCAGAGACTGGAACACCATTCCCGGGGTTTATTCCACGGGAGACGTGGCCCTTCGCGACAACGACGGCTATTACATGGTGGTGGGCCGGGCCGACGACGTGCTGAACGTGGCCGGCCACCGCATCGGTTCGGCCGAAGTGGAAAGCGCGTTGGTCTCTCACCCGGCGGTGGCCGAGGCGGCTGTCATCGGCAAACCCGACGAAATTCGCGGCGAGTCCATCAAGGGCTTCGTCACCCTGCGTGTGGGCAACGATCCTTCGGAGGCCATGGCCGAGGCTCTCAAGCTGCACGTCCGAAACGAGCTGGGCCCCATTGCAGTACCCGCCGAACTGGATTTCACCCCAACCCTTCCCAAGACCCGCTCCGGCAAAATAATGCGCCGCTTACTGAAGGCCCAGGAACTTGGACTAGACCCCGGCGACATAACCACACTGGAGGAATAGGCGTTGAATCCAGCGCGGTCCGAATAGAGGCCGAATTAGGTTAAAAACGCTGCTGGGCTGTAGTGACCAATACGACTTTTCCGAGGTGTCGACATGATGCTATTGGAACCCCTGATCTCCGTTATCGAAACCGTCAAGGAGCGGATGAAGCAACATGGGCAGCCGCTTCGCCATAGCGAGGCCCTGACTCGCTACGCGCTGATTGACCCCGTCCTGCGGGCTCTGGGCTGGGAAACTGGAGACCCAGCGGTTATTGTGCCGGAATATCAGGGAGGCGGAGGCTTTGCCGACTATGCGCTCATGGGTTCGTCTGGGCCGGTTTCGTTGCTGGAAGCCAAGAAGCTGGGGCAGGACCTGAAATCTGGAATCGGCCAGGCCCTCAACTACTGCAACCAGCAGGGCATCAACCATATGCTCGTCAGCGACGGCGACATGTGGGTGATGTACGAAGTATTTCGGCAAGCCCCCATCGAAGACCGAAGGCTGGTTAGTCTGTCGATCCAGAATGATGCAGCCCATGAAGCTGCTTTGAAACTGCTGATGCTCTGGCGGCCCAACCTCGAATCAGGGCAGCCGGTGGCGGCCAGCGAGCCGGTCATGGCCATGTCTCCTCCCGTTGGGACGCCGGACGCCAGCCCCGAAATTGCCGCACTGACTCCCTCGCCGACACAAGCTGTTCCGATAGACACTGGCAACTGGGTTTCCCTCCTGGATTTTCAACCCCAGGCTCATTCAGGTCCTCCTAACGCCATTCGTTTTGACGGCGGCGGTAGCCAGCCAATTAAAACTTGGCGAGACATGATAATCTGGGTGGCCGAACAGATGATTTCCAATGGCCGCCTCACCGCGCAACAGTACCCTGTCGGTGGACTACACGGCAGCGCTTTTTTGAACACTAGCCCCGAAACCCTCGACGGGAACCCGTTCCGCGCCGCCAAAAAACTGTCGAATGGGCTATTTATCGATGTGCATGCGAGCGGTTCTGGGATTGTCAGGCGAACTAGTATGATCTTGAAGGCGCTTAACGTCCAGGTTGACCGTATCGAACTGCGCTTAGAGTGAGTGCGCCGCGGTCGCCTAGCAGCCGTGGTATTCTGTTTGGGTGATCGTCGGGTTTGGAGGGCGGGGAACTGCGGATATATTTCAAGGTTTGAACAGCCTCGCAGCCAGGCGTACTTGCCCATCGGCTATTTGGCCGACAGCCCTCCGCAAACTGGATGCGCTGCATCGGACAAACGATTTAATCGGGCTCATGGAGCCGAGGGGCAATCACCTGGAGCTCTTGCGAGGCAGGCTGGAAGGCTGGCACAGTATCCGAATCAACGACCAGTGGCGAATCGTGTTCCGGTGGACCGATGCAGGCCCGGAGGGAGTGGAAATTGTCGACTACCACGGCTGAAACAGGGGAACCTGACGAAAAAAACGACATACTCCTTCTTTATTACGTCAGGGTTGGTGATATTAACATCCCCACCGGCTTCCCGCCGAAGCAATCGGGCGAAACGAAGGACCCAACCCGTTTGTTCGGTTACGTGGGGGCTGTTCCCACACACCGGACGCCGACCTCCCCAGGTGAGATGCTGTTGGAAGAATTTTTGAAGCCGTTGGGAATAACCCAGCGTCAGTTGGCCGACGCCATCCATTTGCCCTACCGTCAGATCAACCAAATCATCAACGGGCGTCGCCCGGTGACTCCGGCAATCGCCCTCCGTCTCACCAGGTATATCGGTATGTCGGTGGGGTTTTGGATGAACCTGCAACTTGCCTGGGACTTGTATCACGCTTCCCAAGCGGAGGCAGAAACTTTGAGCAAAATCGAACCGCTGCCCCGGCCGGATATGCCGGAACTGTTGAAACTGGCCGGACTTGATGAGAACGCGGTCGGATGAAAGTCTCCTGCTTCAGGTCGTTTCCTTACCACAAATATCCCGGCGAAGAGAGGGAACAGTACCCCATCCTACGGCTTGCCCGTCCAGCAACTTCTTTCACACCGCTGAGGTCAACGATCTTCTCAGACGTTACCGCGTCACACCGCAGTCCGCCCAGGTACCGGGGTGCGACGCGCTGCCGGCCATCCAGACAAGGTAGACAATTATGGGCCTAACGCCCCGTGTCGTCCGGCTCTTCGGGCCCTACCGGGTCCAGGTCGCTGTCGTCGGTGTATTAATTTTGACGACCGCTAGCCTGGGAGTGATTAACCCGATACTGATTAAGGAGGTCTTTGACTCCGCCCTGTTCCCAGAAGGCCGAGGCCCGGACTTGGGCCTGCTCTGGATTCTGGGATCGATAATGGTGCTCATCGCCCTTGCCAACGGGGTACTGGGAATTGTCCAGACCTATATGACCAACCAGGTGGGGCAGAACGTGATGCGTGATTTGCGCGACCGCGTGTACGCTCACCTCCAGGGAATGTCCCTGGGCTTCTTCACCGGCACGCGCACCGGCGAAATCCAATCGCGGGTCTCCAACGACGTCGGTGGGATCCAGACGGCGGTGACCACCACCCTGACCGACACGATCGCCAACGTAGTCATCTTTCTGAGCACTCTGGTGGCCATGACCATACTGTCCTGGGAACTGACGTTGGTGGCCGTAGCTACCGTGCCATTCTTCTTCGTACTAACGAATTGGGTTGGCAAAAGGCGAAGAGCGGTAACTTCCGAAGCCCAGAAATCCATGGCCGAGATGTCCGCAATCACCCAGGAAACGCTGTCGGTATCGGGTGTAATGCTGGCCAAGCTGTTCGGCCGCCAGAACCAGGAAATGGCCCACTTCCACCACCACAATCAAGAATTGTCCGACTTGGCCGTCCGCCAGCAGATGATCGGCCATTCTTTCTTCGCCGTGGTGATGACCTTTCTGTCCATCTCCCCGGCGTTCATTTACTTCCTGGCCGGGTACATGATTTCGGGTTCCGGCCCGTCCGTCATCACCGCAGGGACGGTTATCGCTTTCACCACGCTACAGAGCCGGCTCTACTTCCCGGTGGGGCGGCTGCTGCAAGTGTCGGTGGAGTTCCAATCATCCATGGCCCTGTTCGAGCGAATCTTCGGCTATCTGGACCTCAAGAAGGAGATAGTGGACTCGCCCGACGCGAAGGCTATCGATCATGAGAGAGTCCTAGGAGAGATCGCCTTCGACTCGGTGCGGGTCAATTACCGCGGGGAGGAACAAGCCATCGAGTCACCAGGCGAGGAATACAGCCGGGACTGGGCGTTGAACGGTGTCAGCTTCAGGGTCCAACCAGGGCAGACGGCCGCCTTTGTCGGACCCAGCGGCGCCGGCAAGTCGACCATCGCCAATTTGGTGCCGCGCCTCTACGACGTCACCGAGGGGGCGGTTTCCATCGATGGGATTGATGTTCGCCAGATCAAATTGGCTGACTTGGCCCAAATCGTTGGATTCGTCACCCAGGAGAGCTATCTTTTCCACGCCAGCATGGAAAAGAACCTGCTGTATGCCAGCCCTGGCGCCACTAGGGAAGAGATGATCGAGGCGGCCCGAGCGGCGTACATCCATGACCGGATCATGGAAATGCCCGAGGGCTACGACACGGTGGTGGGCGAACGGGGGTTCCGGTTGTCCGGCGGAGAGAGGCAGCGGCTTTCGATTGCCCGGGTGGTTCTGCACCGGCCGAGTGTACTGATCCTAGATGAAGCAACCTCCGCTCTCGACACCGCCAGCGAACGCTATGTTCAAGCGGCGCTCCAGCCGCTGATGCAGGAACGGACCACACTGGTTATAGCGCACCGGCTATCGACGATCATTTCGGCCGACGTGATCTACGTAGTGGACCGTGGGAAAATTGTGGACTATGGCCGCCACGATGAGCTCTTGGCCCGTGGCGGGTTATACGCCAACCTCTACACCGAGCAGTTCGGCGGCGGACTCATTGAAGCACGGTGCGGTGACGGGCTGGTCTTCAGCGACGGGCGCATCTTTGCGGTGGAACCACCGGGTCCGGCCCTCGTGGGGGCGGGAGCCTCCAGGGAGGGGTCGAGCAGCCGGGGCGGGGATAGTTCCATGCCCTGGGAGGAGGAATAACCGTCCGCCCTATGCCTGCCCTGAATCCTCCTCAGCGTTTGTTTCCTCGTGTCATCCGGCTCTTCGGGCCTTACCGGGGCCAAGTGGCCGTTGTGGGGCTGCTCATCCTGCTGACATCGGGACTTGGCGCCGTCAATCCCGTCCTCATCAAGTTCATTTTCGACTCAGCGTTGTTCCCTCAAAGCGGGCCGCCCGACCTGGGTCTTCTATGGATGCTGGCCGGGGCGGTGGCGCTCATCGCCATCGGAAGCGGCGTTCTGGGGGTGTTCCAGACCTACAAAGCCAACATGGTCGGCCAGAACGTGATGGGCGACTTGCAGGACGCGGTCTACGGCCACTTGCAGGGGATGTCTCTAAATTTCTTCACCCGGACTCGCACCGGCGAAATGCAGTCCCGGGTCTCAAACGACGTCGGTGGAATCCAGTCCGTCGTAACCAACACCGCCACCGACACCATCTCCAGCATCGTGGTTTTCATCAGCGCCCTGATCGCGATGGTCGTTCTGTCCTGGCAATTCACCCTAGTGGCCGTAGCAATTGTGCCTTTCTTCTTCCTCCTAACCCGGTGGGTCGGGCAGCGGCGAAGGGAGGTTATGGCCGACGCCCAAGCGTCGATGGGCCAGCTAACGGCGGTCACCCAGGAAACACTCTCGATTTCCGGGATCATGCTGGCCAAGCTGTTTGGTCGGCAGCACCAAGAGTTCACCCATTTCCAACGTCACAATAAGGAGCTGTCCAACCTGGCATTGCGCCAGGAAATGATCGCCCACTCCTTCTTTATGGCGGTGACCACTTTTCTGGCCATCGCTCCGGCCTTGGTGTACCTGCTGGCGGGATACTTGATGGATTGGAGCGGCGGCGGCGCGGTTACCGCCGGGACCATCATAGCCTTTACCGCGTTGCAGGCCCGATTGTACTACCCCATAGAACGTCTGCTTCAGGTCTCGGTGGAGTTACAGTCCTCTGCCGCCTTGTTCGATCGTATCTTCGGCTACTTGGACCTGCCCCAAGAGATTGTCGACGCCCCGGACGCCTTACCCTTGGAACGGGACCTGCTTTCCGGCGAGGTGGTCTTCGACTCGGTGCGGGTGGAAAGCTGGCAACCACCGCCGGGAGGTGACGGCAACGACGGGCCGTCTCGCCCTTGGGTCTTGGACGGCGTAAGCTTCCGCGTCCCGCCGGGTCAACTGGCGGCGTTCGTCGGACCCAGCGGCGCCGGCAAGACGACTATCGCCTTCCTGGTGCCGCGTTTGTACGAGGTCACGGAGGGGTCGGTGTCCATCGACGGTATTGACGTACGCCGGGCGCGGTTGGCCGACTTGGCCGACGCCATAGGGTTCGTAACCCAGGAAAGCTATCTGTTCAACGGGAGCATCGAGCGAAATCTGCTCTATGCCCGCCCCACCGCCACCCGGGATGAATTGGTGGCCGCCGCCAAAGCCGCCAATATACATGACCGGATTATGGAGTTCCCCGACGGCTACGATACCCTGGTGGGCGAACGCGGCTATCGCCTGTCCGGGGGCGAAAGGCAAAGGCTCTCCATCGCCCGGGTCATACTGCACCAACCCAGGGTCCTGATCTTGGACGAGGCGACCTCGGCGCTTGACACCGCCAGCGAGCGGTCCGTTCAATCCGCTTTGCAACCGTTGATTCGGGGCCGCACCACCTTGGTCATCGCTCACCGGTTGTCGACCATCACAGCCGCCGACTTAATCTTTGTGGTGGACCAAGGGAAGATAGCCGACTGCGGGACCCATCACGAGCTTCTATCCCGCTGCGGGCTCTACGCCAAGCTGTATGCCGAACAATTCAACGATGGACGCATCGAGGCGCATTGCCAAGACGGCGTCGTCTTCAGCGACGGGACCGTTGTCTGCCCGGACCGCCAGGAAGCGGATAATGAAGGGGAGCTGACGTTGATTTCCGGAGACGGTTAGCGGCTGGCTTCCGGCGTGGCCGGCCGCGCCGGGAAGTTCTTTTCGATGACACTCCGGGCTTCAGCCAAGGGGATATTGCTGGCCACGGCGCAGGGGCTGGTCTCAGCCAGAATGGCGTCGGCATTGCCCAGCAGCACGTGCTTCTTGAACTGGTCTTCGTACTCGATGCCCAAGGCGCGGGCCACCACCGTCAGATAGTGCTCCACCCGCAACGGGTAGTCGGCTTCCAGGCCGCACAGGTGACGCTGGCAGCCGTGGTACAAAGTGGCCAGGGTATCGGCGCCGGCGTCCACCGCCTGTCGTGCGGAGTGGTGGGCCATCCGGTCCCATTCTTCCGGCCCCACTTGCTCCCGCACCGCCGGAGTGCAGTGGCGGCCGAATCGGGCGTCTGTCCCTAGGTCCAACGCGGTCACGCCCGGCAACGACGACAACAGCTTGAACGCGCTGCTGGCCTCGCTTTCCGATTGAGGCCGCCCGGTATGGTAGTGAAGGGAAAGGGTCGTCTCCGGTTGCGGTTGGAACTCCAGCCGGTCCAAGTGTTGGACCAGGAATTCGGTCACGTGCTGGAAAGTGAACTCCGGGCGCATGTCCATGATGTCGTCGTAGAAATAGATGCACGACGGGCACCACATGACCACCTGCTCCGGCTCGAACTTGCGGAAATTGTCGACAGTAGTAGCCGCCACCGAGCGGGCCGAGGCCTGATCGCCCCGTTGATAGTGCTGGATGCCGCAACAGTAGGAGGCGCCGCCCACCGCGGCGAAGTCGACGCCCAAAAGCTTGAACACGTCCATCACGGTGCGCACCAAGTGCGTGGTGCGGAGCACGTTGCAGCCCAAATAGAGAACGATGTCCGACTGCTTGACGCTGTCTTTGGGCGTCGTCAGCAGCCAATCGCGCTCTTCCGGGGTTGATTGCAACCCGTGAAGGACGTCGATCTCCCGGTAGTAGTTGCGATAGAAACTTCGGTCGGAATTGGATTCAGCCATTTCCACCTCCGGCTACCACCCCACGGCGGCGCCATCTTTCCTTGGTTCGGAACCGGCCCTGAGCACCCCGGTGTCGCGGTCTCGCTGGATCACTTGGGCGCCCCCGATGGAGACGCGCCTTGGGCCGGTAAGCGTACCGACGCGGTGGCCCCGCGCCTGTAAGTTGCGGGCCACCTCCGGGTCGAGGCCCTCCTCGATAATGACTTGGTCGTTAGCCACCATGAACCGCAGGGCGTTGACGGCCTGTTGCGGGTCCATGCCGTGGTCAACGATGTTGCTGATGAGCTGCAGGTGGCCTTGGGGTTGCATAAACGCCCCCATCATGCCGTAACAGAGCATCAGCTCGCCGTCCAGAGTAGCCATTCCCGGTATGATCGTGTGGTAGGGCCGTTTGTTGGGGGCCAAGGCGTTGGGGTGTTCCGGGTTCAACGAAAACAACGAAGCCCGGTTGTGGAGTATCATCCCGGTGCCGGGCACCACCAAGCCCGAACCGAAGTCAGTGAAGATGCTGTTGATGAACGAGCAAGCGTTGCCTCGGCCGTCGACCACGCTGATGTAAACTGTGTCGCTGCCCCCGCTTACTTGGCCGTAGGGCACGGTATCCAGGGCACGCCATGGTTGGATTAGCTCGCGGCGGCTGGCTGCGAACTGCTTGGACACCAGTTGAGCGGTGGGCACTTCCACCACCCGCGGGTCCGCGACGTACCGGAAGGCGTCAGCGAAGGCCAAGCGCATCGATTCGATGAGATGGTGGTAGGCATCGGGCGATTGGGGGCCCATAGCGCCGATGTCAAACCCCTCGGCTATGTTGAGCGCTTCCAGCGCGGCGATACCCTGACCGTTGGGCGGACATTCCCAACAGGTCACGCCCCGGTAATCAGCTGATATCGGCTCGTCCCAGTCCGAGGTGTGGGACGCCATGTCCTCCATGGTCAGCCACCCGCCCTGCTCTTGGACGAAGGCCGCTGTCTTTTCCGCCAGTTTCCCCCGGTAGAACGCCTCGGAGCCGCCCTCGCCGATCTCCCGCAAGGTCGCGGCGAGAGTGGGCAGCCGGACCCGGTCGCCTTTATTGGGAGCCCTGCCGTCCACCAGCATTTCTTGGCCCGAGGGAAGGCTGGCCAGCTTTCCGACGAACTGGCGCCACTGAAGGGCAATGACTTCCGATACCGGGAACCCTTCCTCGGCGTATTGGACCGCCGGTTCCAACAGCTTGCCAAGGGGCATGGTGCCGCAAGCGTTCAGCAGGGTTTCCCAGCCGTCGACTGTTCCCGGCACCGCCACTGAGTGGACTCCCACGTGGGGCATGGAGTGGTGACCTTGAGCCCGCAGCTCGTCGATGTTGGACGCGGCGGCGGACCGCCCGCTGCCATTGATCGCCCGCACCGACTTCTCTTTATCATTCCACACCAAGGCGAACATGTCGCCGCCCACGCCTGTGGAGTTGGGCTCCACCACGTTTAGCGTGGCGGCCGTACTGATGGCGGCGTCGACCGCGTTGCCGCCCTCCATCAAAATGCGCAGCCCGGCCATCGCGGCCAACGGCTGGCTGGTCGCCACCATTCCGTTGGTGGCCATGACGGTGGAACGCCTAGAGTCGAAATACATTTGAGACCGCTCTCCCGAAGGGCCGCTTTCCCGGACTTGGTTGTGGACGGCGAGGCTGAAATTCGGACTCGACCGAGGGCGATTGTACCATAGGGGTTGCGCCCGGCGAGGAGTCAAAGCCAGCTCCGGCGGGCCACCGGCTCACCGTGCCTGGGGACCGGCCCTGTGTTAAGATTGGCTCGACCCGGCACACTAGTTTGGAGGAAATTCCTATGGCAGCAAACGTTGGACAGGCAGCGCCCGATTTCAACCTGTACGATTTCGACCGTCAACAGCGCAAACTGAGCGATTTCAGGGGCCAGACCGTGGTGTTGGCCTTCTTCCCCGGCGCGTTCACCGGGGTCTGCACCACTGAGATGTGCACCTTCCGCGACCGGGCCGACGCCTTCAATTCAATGAACTCCCAGGTGTTCGGCATCAGCGCCGACCCTCCCTTCGCCCAGAAGGCGTGGGCCGACCAGAATAACCTGAACTTCACCCTGCTAAGCGACTTCAACCGTGAGGCAATCAACGCCTACGGTGTTCCTCTGCCCAACATGGCCGGTATGGAGGGTTACACCGCCTGCCAACGGGCGGTGTTCGTAGTGGACAAAGAAGGGGTTATCCGCTTCAAGTGGGTCGGGGAAACCCCATTGAACGAGCCCGACTACGACGAGGTACAGGGCGAGGTCAACAAGCTGGGGTAAGCGGCTGCCGTACTACTCAGACGAAACGGTTTGAGGCCTCTTTGACTGTGAAGAGTCAAAACTGCTTTCCTCATCCGCCCGGTTAGGCATGTTATGCTGCATGTGCCGATTACAAGATCGATGCCGTGACCTAAGACTGCGAACCTTTTGATGGTCTTGTAACGGCTGATGTGACGAGTGGACCACCGAACCCTGACTAGGGAGCGTATTGATGGCAGGGACAGATGAACAAGTCTTTGGGTATGTCGTTCTTACTGGTCTCGTAGAAAAGGAAGGAGACCAGTTTGTGTCCTATTGTCGTGAGTTGGGCTCGTCAAGTTGTGGCGACACAGTAGACGAAGCACTGGATAACCTGGGAGACGCCATCGAAGTGCATTTGAATGCTCTTAAGGAGACCGGTGAGTTGGAGACGGTATTTCGAGAGCGCAACATCCGCATTGACGCGGGCCCGCCGACCTTCGACGGAGTGTACGTCAACATCCAACCGGGCAAGATATTCACGACCTATCCGCGCTCCGTACCCCTAGTAAGTGCAGTTTAGCCGCCTTCCCCTTTGTTCCAGTGAGGAACTCGTCAATGCCTTGGAACGCCTTGGCTGCTATCCTGGTAGAGCTAAGGGAAGCAGCCACCAGTCCTATCATCGGAATCGTCTAGGCAGAGTCCTCACGGCCCCGGTAGTGCTTGGCAAACGAGAGATTCCCAAGGGAACTCTCCGGAGTATCCTTCAGCTTTTAAAGATTTCCCTCGACGAATTTCTGGCAGCCCTTAGATAATGGGGTGACGCGACAACACAAGCACGTCTCCCGGATGTTGCTATCCATCAGGAGTGAATCTCCTCGCCGCAGTGGGGGCAAGTCCTGACCTCCGGCCGGCGGTTGCGTTCGATTTGCTCCAGGAAGCTGGAACCCAGGATACCGGCCGGAAGGGCGAACAAGCCGATTCCCAGGATGGCGATCAGCCCGGCAATCATCCGGCCGGGGCCGGTCACCGGCGCCACGTCCCCGTAGCCCACCGTGGTCAGGGTGATCACGCTCCACCACATGGCCTCCGGTATGTTGGAAAATTTGTCCGGCTGTGCTTCCCGTTCGGCATAAAACATTAGAGAAGACGCCAAAACCAAGAGCACCAAAAGCACGACAACCACCGTGGAAAGCTCTTGCCTTCTGGAAGACAGCGCCGCCCCAAGGGTCTGAAACCCCGACGAATACCGGGTCAGCCGGGCCGCTCGGGCAACCAACCTCAACGCCCGGAAGGAACGAAGGTCGAGCCGTTCAATTTCCAACAGGGGTAGGACGTAGAACGGCAGGATCGCCAGCAAGTCGATCACCATTATCGGCGATACCATGAAGCGCAAACGGCCCCATACCGGCCTGGAATACCTGGGGTCCGAGGTACAAGACCAGACGCGCATCATGTATTCTACGGTGAAAATCCCGACCGATACGGTATCGAAGAGCTCGAAAACCTTGGGCGCCGCCTCAAATACCTGATCGACCGTGCCTACTATCAGCGCCAGCACGTTCAGGGAAATCAACAGGGTCAGCACAGTATCGAAGGCATAGCTGGCCCGGTCGCCCGGAAGGGCTACTTCCAGGATTTCATAGACGCGCTTCTTTACGCCGTTCTTGCCGGGACTCTCCGGGACTTCCGAGGCGTCAAAAATCGCTCCAACCCCCTTACACTACGGGACGTTTCACGCGGCCTCGCCATCGCCGCCAGCCGGGGCGATCCTCTCGGTAAACAACTTGGTCAACCGGGCGGCGTCCACTTCCAGGCAGATGCGGGCGTTGGGTTCCGGCGTCGTCCAATCGGCGATGGTCCGGCCCCGTTCGGCATCGTTTTCGGTTTCAATCTCCACCAGCGCCGGGACCGCGGCGAAGAGCGTCGGATCGACCAGGTAGCCGATGGCTGGCATGTCGTTGTAGCGCACCCCCTCACCCGGTCCCAGGAGTCCGCGACTCTGGTAAGACCGGCGCAGGACGGGTGTGGCGCCGGTCAGCAGTCTCGCCGCCGGCGTACCGGCGGCGGCGATGACCTCAAGTTGTTCCCGGTCCACCACCACTTGGTTGCAAACGTCCAGTCCCACTTGGATTACGGGGACCCCGGACCGGTAGACGATGTCGGCCGCCTCCGGGTCCTCGAATAGGTTGGCCGAGGCGTGGGGCGAAACGTTGCCGGGCACCATGACCGCGCCGCCCATTACCACGATCTCCTTTATCATCCCCGGCAATGCCGGTTCCAACGACATTGCTTGGGCCACGTTGGTGAGCCGGCCCAAGGCGGCTATGGTCAATTGACCGGGCTCTGCCTTGACCAACGCCGCGATGGCGGGCGCCGCCCGGTTTCCCGGAGTCTCAGGATGGTCTGGGGAAGCGGGGTCTCGAGCGCCGGCGGGCGCCGCCCCAACGCCGCCCAAGGCATCGTCGCCGTGTACCTGGGATGCCCAACCCGCGTTCGGTTCACGCAACAACGGCCGGCCGGCGCCCCGGTACACCGGGATGTCCCGCCGGCCGGCGGCTTCCAGGATGCGGTGAGCATTGGCGGTGCATGCCTCCACCGGCCCGTTCCCGTAGCCGGTGGTGATTGCCGCGACCTCCAATTCGGGGCTGGCCAAAGCGAATAGAATGGCTGCCGCGTCGTCGATCCCTGGGTCGCAATCGATAATGATTCGTTTCGGCGGCATTGCAAACAGACCCCTACGCTAATAGCGCCGGGCCGTACCTCAGCGCCTTTAGATTCTCCCTCTCCCGGGGGTGAGGGAATTTTTCTAATGACCTCGGACCGGATAGAGGACGGAGCCGGCTCGGTATTCCGGGCGTCTTGCCCCCTACCGAGTTGCGCTATACTACCACAGGCCGGACGGGCCCTTGGGTCGGATACTGATTTGGGTTGGGATCGGGCCGGACCGGGTTGGCTTTACTCCGGGGCGCCCGGTTACCCGCCCCGGAAAACCGGCAAGCGACCGTACCCATACACTCAGGCGGCGGAGGACGGCAAATGGCGACTTTCGTGCTGGTGCACGGCGCTTGGCACGGCGGCTGGTGCTGGAAGAAAGTGGTCCCCTTGCTCCGTAGGTCCGGCGCAGAGGTTTTTACGCCGACCCTGAGCGGCCTCGGCGAACGGTCGCACTTGGCGGAACGGATGGCGCCGGCCGACGTCAACCTGGACCTGCACATCCGGGACGTGGCGCAGGTTTTGGAATTCGAAGACTTGGAACAGGTTGTTCTGGTAGGCCACGCCTACGCTGGCATGGTGATCACCGGGGTGGCTGAATTGTGTCACCAACGATTGGCCCACTTGGTCTACGTGAACGGTGTGGTGCCGGCGGACGGCGAGTCCATGGCCGACCAGTTGGTCCCGGTGCGTGGGGTGGAATTCGCCGCTTGGGTAAAGGGCCATATCGACCGTGGTGAGGCGTTCCTCGCCCCGCCGAATTCCCCGGAGGAACTGGGCCGACGCTGGGGAATCACCGACCCGGCCGACCGGAAGTGGATGTTCTCCCGCATTACGCCCCAGCCTGCGGCGGCAATGGCCAGTACCGTCAGCATCGGTCAACCCGAGGCCGCCAGTATTCCCCGCAGCTTCGTCTGCGGAGCCGAGGCCGGATTTCAGTCCGTTGCCGAGCGCGTTGGGGCGGCCGGCTGGGAGGTGTACCACGTCGATTCCGGCCACGACACCATGGTCTCCCACCCCCGCGAACTGGCCGAAATACTGCTGGGTGTCGCCAGCGCGTTTTAGCTCAAAATGCCAAGTCTATCGGCATGGGATGCCGGACGGACAAGCCCGGCGCCCCCGGCCCGGGTTGCGTCTGATATAAGGAGGAACAAATGGCAGAGTCCGAGGTCAAGGCGTTAGTCTTCGACGTATTCGGGACGGTCGTCGACTGGCGTACTTCGGTCATACGGCACGCTCGAGCCTTCGGCGAAGCCAACGGCGTCACCTCCGACTGGGAGGGTTTCGCCGATGCTTGGCGGGGCCAGTACCAACCTTATATGGACAAAGTGCGGTCGGGGCAGCTTCCATGGACTAAACTGGACGTGCTTCACCGCTTGGCGTTGGAGGAACTGCTGGAGGAGTCCGGTATCACTGGGGTAAGCGAGGAGGCCAAAGCCGACCTGAACTTGGCATGGCACCGCCTCGACCCTTGGCCCGATTCGCCGCCGGGATTGGGAAGGCTGAAAGCCAAGTTCATCATTGCCACCATGTCCAACGGGAACGTGGCCCTCATGACCAACATGGCCAAGTATGGCGGACTACCGTGGGACTGTATCCTGGGCGCCGAGTTGGCCCAGGCTTACAAGCCCGATCCCCAGACTTACCTGACGGGTGCGGATTTGCTGGGGTTGGAGCCAGGGCAGGTTTTGATGGTGGCAGCCCACCAGGGCGACCTGCGGGCGGCGGCCGCCGTGGGCCTCAAAACCGCTTTCGTCCCGCGGCCCTTGGAGTTTGGACCGGACCGCGCTCCCGACCCGACACCGGACCCATCCTTCGACATCGTAGCCGAAGACTTCCGCGACTTGGCCTCTCAGTTGGGCGTTTGAGCCGGTCTTATTCAAGCCGACACTATTTAAGCCAAGCCTAAAGGAGCAACCATGGCCCGCTACGGAGTCCGATTCGAAAACGACCACTCGTTAACCCCTGGAGACTTTCTGGAACTGGGCCGGTTGGCCGAGGACAGGGGTTATGAGATGGTGTGGGTGCCCGAGGGCGCCGGCCGCGACTCTCTGACCGCGCTTGCCGCAATCGCGACAACCACGCAGAGGGTGCGGCTCGCCACCGGCATACTACCGGTATTCGCCCGCACCGCCATGACCACGGCCATGGGCGCCGCCGGACTGGCGGCAGTCTCCGGCAACCGCTTTATCCTGGGCTTGGGCGTGGGACACCGGCCAGCCGTCGAGGGCCGCGACGGGATCCCCTTCCGCCAACCCATGGCCCGCCTCCGGGAGACCATCCAGATCACGCGGGCCCTGCTCGACGGAGATCAGTTGAGTTTCTCCGGCAAGCATTTCAACATTTCAAACGCATCCATGGCCGCAGTGGCGCCGGACGCGAGGGTCCCCATTTACATCGCCGCCCTTGGCCCCCGGATGTTGGAGTTGGCCGGGGAATTGGCCGATGGCGTTCTGATGAACTGGACCGCTGCCAGCTTCATCCCACAAGCGTTGGAGCATATAAACCGAGGGGCCGAAAAGGCGGGCCGCGACATCTCCGAGATCGACATCGCAGGCTACGTCAGGGTGGCGGTTGTCAGCGATGAACAGGCAGCCCGGGCATCGTTGCGGGACCAAGTGGCCCGCTACGCCAGCAACACCTTCTACAGCAATTTCTTCGTGGAGACCGGATTCGGAGCCGAAATGGCTGAGGCCGCATCCGCCGTGGCTGCTGGCGACATGGCTCGGGCCGCCGAAGCCATCACGCCCGAAATGCAGGACGAGGTGGCCGTCGTCGGCTCTCCTGAGCACTGCCGCGCCGAACTGGAGAGGCGGCGGGAAGCCGGGCTACAGTTGCCGGTAATCGCACCCTTCGCCGTCGGCGACAACAGGGCCTCCCACCGACATACAATAGAAGCTCTCGCCCCCTGATTGAAGAAACCCTGGCCCCGCTGATTGGCCGCAGGCGGGGCGGCTCCGCCGCGGCGGCCGGCTAAGACAGTCCTGTCCCCGTTGCGGTATCGGGTAGTATGCCGCAGGCGTCGGCCACCAGTTCGTAGGACCGGACCCGGTCTGCGTAGTCGTGGCAGATGGTCACGATGCTGAGGTCGGGCGTCTGGTAGAGTTCAGCGATGTCGTCGAGGCGTTCTTTGACCTGCTGCGGATCTCCGTCCACGCATATCCGGGCGTACTGTTGAACGAACGCCAACTCGTCGGGAGCATACTGATAGGCCATCGCCGCTTCGATGGGCGGAATGCCTTGGCCCCGACCGGTGATATTCTCCAAGCGCGCCAGGTTGCGGCTGGAAGCCACTCGCAGCGCCTGTCCTTCGGTTTCGGCGCACGTTACCTGGACGCCAACGTTGATCCTGGGTACCGACAAGTACTCCGAAGGCTGGAAGTTCTGCCGGTAATTGGCGACGATGGCCGGGCCTTCGTCGACGCCGATTCCAAAGAAATGCGCGTAGGCGAAGGGCAGCCCCAACTGGGCGGCCATGTAGGCGCTCTCGTACCGCGAACCCAGCAGCCAGACTTCGGGCGGTGGTTGCGGATCACCCGGCGCCGTGTGAATCTGGGAGAATAGATGGCCGTCTTCCAGGTTGCCGTGCAAATAGCCCAGCAGGTCCACCACTTGACGCGGGAAGTGTCGAATCTCCTTGGGGCGGCCGGGAAAGGAAAGTGCGGCCGCGGTCAGTTGGTCGCTGCCGGGCGCGCGCCCGATGCCCAAATCTATCCGTCCCGGGTACAGCGACTCCAACATACGAAAGTTCTCGGCCACTTTGAAGGCGCTATAGTGGGGCAGCATTACGCCGCCGCTGCCCACCCGTATGGTCTTGGTCCGGGCCGCCACTTGGCCGATAAGTACCTCGGGGCTGGTGCCAGCGAAGTTGGGCAGGCTGTGGTGTTCGGCCAACCAGTAGCGTTGATAGCCCAATTCCTCGGCTACCGCCGCAAGCTCGATGGTCTCCCGGAGCGCCTCACCCGAGGTGCTACCCGACCGCATCGGCGACTGGTCGACCACACTCAATATCAGTTGCTGGCTCATCTGTCCCCTTCAGCCATAGTATACAACCTCCCGGTCCCCCGGCTTTGGTTAACCCCGGCTTAGATTAAACATTGAGACCGCAGAGTATTATGCAAGAATCTCCGCGCTCTCTGCGGTGAACAACCCTGCCGAGTATCGGCGATTAGACAACGTTGAGCAACGGGCGCCGGACGTTGCGCCAGCGGGAAGAGGGACTTATAATGAGTGCCGCGTTATGGTTACCTACGAGGAATTGGACCACCCCCTGGGTTAGGTGTTTCCAGGGGGTGTTGTTATGATTGCGGCTCCTCCTCTACTAGGCCAAACGATTCTCCTCCCCACCGAGTTCGACTGTTGTTTCTCCCCTCCTGATCTGATCTTGCGCGCTTAAGGGAGAGTCATAGGTTGGCCGGTGAACCCTTCTTCGCCGCTCCGGACCCGCTCTTGGTTGGCCGCCGGGCAAAAACTCGCCGGGGCCGGGTCTTTCGCGAACGGCTGATCCAAGCCGGACTTATCTCTTGCACCCTGGTGTCCATTCTCACCACGGCGGGGATCGTTTTCGCCCTCCTTTTCGATGCCCTGCAGTTTTTTGGCGAAGTCTCCTTCATCGAATTCATCACCGGTACCAAGTGGACGCCGTTGTTCCAGTCGAAGCATTTCGGTGTTTTGGCCTTGGTCTCTGCCACCTTTCTCACCGCCGTGCTGTCGATGGCAGTGGCCCTGCCCTTGGGACTGCTCAGCGCCATCTACCTCAGCGAATACGCCCCGGAACGGGTGACCAAGGTAATCAAGCCGGTGCTGGAGGTGCTGGCCGGCATTCCGACGGTGGTGTACGGTTACTTTGCGTTGCTGTTCGTCACCCCGTTGCTACAGGGCATCTCCGACACAATCTTCGTCTTCAATGCACTGAGCGCGGCTATCGTGATGGGGATAATGATATTGCCAATGGTCTCCAGTCTCAGCGAAGACGCCATGAGGGCCGTGCCCCGGTCGCTAAGAGAGGGAGCCTACGCCCTGGGGTCGACGAAGCTGGAGGTCGCCACCCGGGTGGTAGTCCCGGCGGCCCTGTCCGGTATCGTGTCGGCCTTTATCCTTGCCATCTCCCGGGCCGTAGGCGAGACCATGATTGTGACCATCGCCGCCGGCCAGAATCCCAATTTCACCTTCAGTCCCTTGGTGCCCATCGAGACCATGACGGCCTTCATCGTGCAGGTCAGCATGGGCGACACCCCCCAGGGTACGATCGAGTATAAGACCATCTTCGCCGTGGCCCTGTTGCTGTTCGTTATCACCCTGGCCATGAACCTGCTCAGCCAGTACGTGGTCAAGCGGTTCCGGGAGCAGTACGAGTAATGGCGATAATATCCCGAAACGACTTCGAAAAACGGAAAGCCCGCCGCATTTGGATGGGGCGCGGCTTCCAGGCCCTGTGCCTGCTTGCGGTCTCGATATCGTTGGGGATGTTGGCCGTGCTGCTGGTCTACCTGGGGTATCAGGGCTGGGACCGGATTAGCTGGGAGTTCTTGAACAGTTTCCCGTCGCGCAAGCCCGACGAGGCGGGAATCAAGGCGGCGTTGTTGGGCAGCATCTACATAGTTTTTATAGCCGGGGTGGTATCCTTTGTTCTGGGGGTGGCCGCCGCGGTCTACTTGGAGGAATTCGCCGGGCGCAGCCGTTTCGCCCGGATCGCCCGGGTCAATATCGCCAACCTGGCCGGCGTGCCGTCAATTGTGTACGGCTTGCTGGGTCTGACAATCTTCGTCCGGATCATGGAAATGGGCAAGAGTGTGTTGGCTGGCGGGTTGACCCTGGCCCTGTTGGTGCTTCCCATCGTGATCGTAGCCGCGACCGAAGCGATTATAGCCGTGCCCCAATCGCTGAGAGAGGGTGGATTCGGCTTGGGCGCCACCCGCTGGCAGGTGATTCGCCACTTGGTGCTGCCCCAAGCCTTTCCCGGTATATTGACCGGGGTCATCCTGGCGGTGAGCCGGGCCATCGGGGAGACCGCGCCCCTGATCGCCATGGGGGCCCTGACGTTCGTCCCCTTCGCCCCCGACGGGCCGCTGAGCCGGTTCACGGCATTGCCGATCCAGATTTTCAACTGGGTCTCTAGGCCCCAAGCCGGTTTCCACGAAGCCGCCGCGGCAGGCATAATCGTGTTGCTGGTTGTTCTCCTGCTGATGAACGCTGGCGCCGTGTACCTCCGTAACCGGTTCCAAAACCGCTCGGAAGGGTAGAAATAAAGGGTAGAAATAAAGGGTAGACTGATAGGGTAAGAAGCGTGGACCAACCCAATATTATCCTCCAAGCCGAGGGGCTTCACGTCCTCTACGATTCCAAGCCGGCCGTTTCCGACGTCAACCTGGCCGTGGAGCGCAACCGCATCACCGCCATTATCGGCCCGTCGGGCTGCGGCAAGAGCACTCTCTTGCGGTGTTTCAACCGGATGAACGACTTGATCCCCGCGGCCCGTATTTCCGGCCGTGTGATGTTCGATGGGGTGAACCTCTACGATCCCAACATCGACCCCACCGACATCCGGTACCAGATAGGCATGGTGTTCCAGAGGCCCAACCCGTTTCCCAAGTCCATTTACGACAACGTGGCGTTCGGGCCGCGCATCAACGGTTTTCGCGGGGATATGTCTGAGTTGGTGGAAAGGTCGCTGGTGCGCGCCGCCTTGTGGGAGGAAGTGAAAGACCGGCTCTACTCCAGCGCTCTCTCCCTCTCCGGCGGCCAGCAACAACGGATGTGCATCGCCAGGGCCCTGGCGGTTGAACCTCGGGTCATCTTGATGGACGAACCCTGCTCCTCCTTGGACCCCATCGCAACCCTGGCTATCGAACAGCTAATGCGGGAGCTATCCGAGGAATATTCGATCATAATCGTGACCCACAATATGCAACAGGCGGCCCGCGTCTCCCACTACACTGCCTTCATGTTGAGCGACGACCGCAATATCGGCGGGTTCCTGGTGGAGTACGGGGAGAGCCGGCGCATCTTCACCAATCCAGGGGACGAACGCACCGAAGCCTACATTACCGGGCGCTTCGGCTAAACAACAATTGGGGAATTAACCATGGTACGGGCTGATTTCAACCGAAACCTGGAAGACCTCGAGGGCGAGTTGCTCCAGTTGGGAGAGATGGTGGAACTGGCCATCGTCAAGTCGATGGAGGCGTTGGGCAGTTCCGACCTAGCGCTGGCCAACCGTGTGATCAGCGACGACGACCTCATCGACCAGAAACGATTCGCCTTGGAAGAGCGGTGCATCAACCTGATCGCCACTCAACAGCCTCTGGCGATCGACCTTCGAACGCTGGTCGCGGTCCTGTACATGGCAGTTGAGTTGGAGCGCATCGGCGACTATGCCGAAGGCATTGGCAAGGTCTGCCTGATCATCGGCGACGGCCGGTCGGTGCAGATTCCCAACACCATCACGCGGATGTCCGAACTGGGCGTGGACATGCTGCGCGGCAGCCTGAAGTCGCTCGTCGACCGGGACGTGGATTTGGCGGAACGGGTCTGGAAGGAAGACGACGAAGTCGACGCCCATTACCAGGACGTTTGTCGGCAGATCTTCGAGAATATGGCCCAAGACCCCCACACCATTCAGGACTCGACGCACCTGTTGTGGGTGGCCCATGACTTGGAACGTATCGCCGACCGGGCCACCAACATCGCCGAACGGGTAATTTTCCTGGTCACTGGCCGGGTCAGGTGACCGCCCGGGTTGATAGTAGGCACGGTTTGTAACGGTCCCGGTTAATGTATAATGCGAACCGCTGGACTCGGTCTCTCGGGCCGGTGGCAAATGCCTGAAAAATACCAAAAAGAAATCGAAGAGATACTAAAAAACGCTGGTGAGGATGCCCCGAACCGGTCTGCGGTTGATCGGGAGAGCCCGCCCGACGACCGGACTGGTTTCCAACAACAGACCCGGACGCCGGCTGAAGTCCCGTTCACCGACCGCGGTTACAGTGTGAGAACGCGTCGCCTCACCCTATCCCCACGCTGGGTCTTGTTGAGTGGGTTGGCCATCTTCGTCATTGGAGCGTGGGTCCAACCGGGGTTCCTGATGTGGCTGGGGTTGGCGTTGATCGGAGTAGGGTATCTGCTTGACTATCGCTTGCCCCGCTCCAAGCGGATTGAGCCGCGGTGGCGGGGACGCCCGGCGGGTCCCGACGCCTCAACCTGGGACCGCATTAAGCGCCGCAAGAACGACTAGTAATCGACAGCGCCACGCCCACCGGCGGGCCGGGGTTCTGGTTGGGCGGCTGACTATTGACCGGGCTGGTTGCGTTGCACGTTGAATTCACCGGCGCGGGCTCGCATTTTGGATGCGTCATACCAAGCCTGCATTCGCAACATCAAGTCCATGTTAAGGGCAAAAGCTTTCTCGATACGCAGCGCCATTTCAGGGGATAGCGCGACTTTGCCGTTCAGCAAATCCGACAGTGTCGCCCGGCGAACACCCAGAATATCAGCTGCTTTAGTCACGTTTAGTCCCAACTCATCGATAACCTCCGTCCGGATGAAATCGCCCGGACGTGACGGGGTCATGTTCATTTTGACGCCTATCTCGGTCATCAGTGGTAATCCTCTAGGTTCAACCTCCCGATGTAGCCGGCCTCTTCTTCACCGGCCTCTTTTTCAAAGGTAATTCGCCGGTTGCCGGATACTGAAATACTCCATTCACTCTGCCGACCACCGGAGAGGCTGTGGACCCGCCAGCCGGGAGGAGCGTCGTTACAGACGTGCTTTGGAAAATCCGGCAACAGCGCTTCAAGCGCTTACTGAGGTTCAGCCAAACTGCGAGGTTAAGGGACTCTTGCGAAGTTGGTAGCTTATCGGCTTTGGCGCCAGTGCTCCATGCCAACCTGCTACCGGACGAGTTCTCCCTGGAAGTGTTCGGCCAAGGCGATCACGAGGTTGCCCATGTGTGGGTGGTCGGGTTCTACGTCGACCTCGAAATCGTATTCCCTGAGACGCCTGGAAGATACCGGGCCAACCGAGCCCACCACCAAACGTTTGCTGTTCATCGCCTGCCGCAACGTGCCTTCCAAGCCCGCCTCTGCTGCCAGTGCGACCAGATTTACTACTTGAGGCTGGCTGGTAAAGGCGATGGCGGCGACATTCCCTTCGGCCATCCGGTCGATTAGGCCCAACACCGGCGCCCGGTCTTCGGGCAGCCCCCAGGAGTAAAGGGAGACTTCCCGCACGCTGGCGCCCCGGTCCTTCAGTTCGCGCACCAGTAGGTTGTTGGGGCCGCCGTAGGCTTGGACCGCCACCTCTTTACCCTGAAAATCCATGTCCTGAAGTGAGACGACCATGTCCTCAGTGGTAAATGGCTCCGGCGGCATAAGGTCGATGTGGATATTGTTTTGACGCAACACCCGTGCTGGCTTGGGGCTGCGGGCAATGACGGTGGCGCGATCCAAAGCAGCCAGCAGTTGCTCCTTGACGCCCCGGTGGCCGGCCGCTTCGAACAGGGCCCGGGTGCCGACGCCGGTCTGCAGCACCACAATCTGCAGGCGCCCGGCGCATAGGTCGGAGATCAGTTCGGTAACTTCCGGCGTGCCGGTATCATATATCTCTTGGAGCACCGGGGCGGCGCAGGGGACTCCACCGTGACGGGAGATCAACCCTCCCATCTCGGACTGCATCCGGGCCTCTACGTAGGCGACGACTCGGCCATCCAGGGAAGCTGCCAAATCTAAACTACCAAAATGAAGCTGTCAGGGCGTTAAAACCAGCCGTTTGCTTGACCCAAACGAGCGGCTGGACTTTCTATACGGCGCACTCGCCTTCACCCCGTTCCAGCTTGTAGAGGTTGGTACGTTCCCAGTCGATGTACAGGTCGGAGCCGGGGGCGGCCTCTTGGACCGACTTCTCGGCGGTCACGGCGACCTCGGTCATTTCCTCCAAGCCCACCCGGTCGAGGAACTGGTTGAAGGTCTCGCCTGTCTGGCGGTTGTTTTTGTAGTGGGTGACGATTTCTTTCAAAACCCCGGGTGCGGCCTTGGCCGGGACCTTTACCCTGGGGATCCTGGTGCCGACCCGCGACTCCTCGACCCGGTTAGTGCCGTAGTTCCCGCCCAAGAACAACTCGTAAGCGGGCGCCTGCTGCCCGTCGGGACCTTTGATGGCGGCGCCGTGGAACCCGATGTTGGCAATGTGATGCAGGCCGCAGCCATTGGGGCAGCCGCTCATCTTGATGCGGATATCATTCACCCCTGGATCGTCCAAAAGCCCGTTCCAGGTGGTCATTTCCTCCCGCAGGGCCAAGGCCAGCCCCATAGACGAGGTTATGCCCAGTTTGCAGCTATCGGTGCCGGGGCAGGAAACGACGTTGGTAATCGAGTGGGCGCCGGGCTCCGCCAGTCCGATGCTGTTCAGCTCCTCCCAGACGGCATAGAGGGAGGCCTCGGGAATGAACCGCAGGGCCAGGTTCTGTTCCTGGCTGGCCCGTGCCCGCCCGCCGGTGTACTTGCGCATGATGTCGGCCAAGGCGTAGAACTGGTTGGCGTCCAGGTTGCCCCGCTCCGGTTTAACGAATACCACGTTGTAGCCCGGTTGTTTCTGGGCCTCCACGTTGGTTTCACGCCAGCGTTGGTAAGCGCCGTCGGCGACGCGGCCGTTGGTTGCCCCCGCGGGAGGAGGAGTTTCCCGCTGGATCTCCTCAACGTCCATGTAGGGAGCCGGGTCGATGGGGCCGATTTTCTCCAGTTCGGCATTCACCATCTCTTTGAACTCGTCCAAGCCGATGCGGTCGATAAGGACCTTCAGCCGGGCCATCATGCGGTTTTTGCGTAGCATGTCAGCGTTGTTGAACACCGTCCAGATGGCTAGGGCCACCCGCAGGTAGTCCTCTTCCGGGAGGAACTCGAACAAGGGTTTCGCCAGCCGTGGCATGATGGACGTGCCGCCGCCCACGAACACCTTGAAGCCTCGTTGCTCCCGGCCGTTTTCCACCCGCGCCTGTGACACGTAGGTCAGGTCCTGGATCGCGGCGGAGACGTGGTCATGGACGTCGCAGCCGGTGAAAGCCGTCTTGAACTTACGCGGGAAGCCCTGGGTTATGGGGTGGCGGACGCCGAAGCGAACGTAGGCCGCAAGGTGGGCCGTGGGGTCGAACACCTCTTCGCTACAAACGCCGGCGGTCGGAGCGCCGACAACGTTGCGCACCGTATTGCCGCAGGCCTCGCGGGTGGTGAGGCCCACCGCGCCCAACAGCCGCAGCACGTCGGGGCACTGGTCCAAGGGGATGTGGTGGAACTGTATGTTCTCCCTGGTGGTTATATGGCCCTTGCCCAACGGAGCGTATCGTTCGGAAACCTCTCCCAGCCCCTCCATGCTCTCCGGGGTCAAGATACCGCCCGGCACCTTGACCCGTATCATTTGCACGTCCGCTTGGCGCTGACCGTATACGCCCTGCTTGAGACGGAAGGGGGTAAATTCGGCGTTGTCTCGCTCACCCGCCTCGAAAGCCGCCGACTCGTTCTCCAGCCGCCCAATCTCTTCGTCCATGAAAGGGATGATGCTGTCCGATGTCTTGGCGAGTTCCAAGCTGTCGTTATGGATCTGTTCCAGGGTCCTGCCTTGGATGCTAGAGGTCTGGCTGCTCAACATACCCTCCCGAATTTCCGGCCCTTTTTCCGAGGCAAACAAAAAACCCGCCAATCTCAGAATCGGCGGGCTCAGGTTCGTCTAGCGTGTTAGATTAACGCGCGGCTACCCGTCCCTATGTGGGCGGACAGGTACAACAGAGAAAAACATTACCGGTCCCGTTAATCATTGGCAAAAAGTTTACTCCCAAGGTCAACAATTGTCAAATCGCCGTAGCTGACGCGGTAACGTAGGCCCGGTCATGCCATAATAGATGCTAGTCAGATTCAATCAGCGAGGCGATTCTCAAATGAAGACGACGGCGGACGCGGTGGTTATCGGGGGCGGTGTCATGGGTTGTAGCATCCTTTATAACCTGGGCCGTCTCGGGGTGACCGACACATTGTTATTGGAGCAAGACGTACTGGGCTCCGGTTCGACCGGGAGGTCCCAGACCATTTGCCGCATGCACTACTCTAACCCGGTGACGGCCCAAATGGCTTGGGGAAGCCTGAATGTCTTCGCCAACTTCGACGACATCGTTGGCGGCCGGTCGGGGTTCGTGGAAACCGGCTACCTGGTGGTGGTTGAGGATATCGACCGCCCCGGCTTGGAACGGAACGTGTCCATGCAGTACCGCCTCGGCATCGACACCATGGTGGTGACCGCAGCCGACCTGCAAGACATCGCCCCCATGGTTTCAGTGTCTGAAGACGAAGCGATGGGCTGGGAGCCCCAATCGGGTTACGCCGACTCCTACATGGTGACCAGTTCTTACGCCAAGCGCGCCAGGGAGATGGGGGCCGAGATAGCGTTGCGCAATCCGTCCCATGGCATTGAAGTATCCGGGGGCCGGGTCCGCGCCGTCAACACACCCCAGGGTCGTGTGGAAACCCCGGTTGCGGTGGTTGCCGCCGGCCCTTGGTCCAAAGCCGAGCTGGCCCGGCTAGGCGTCGACGCGCCGTTGGTGCCGGTGCGCCACCAAGTGGCCTCCTTGATCCGACCTGCCGACAAGCTGCCTCTACACCCGGCGGTGGGGGATATCGCCCAGTCTTTTTCCTTCCGGCCCGACGGCGCGGCGATGACACTTATGGGGTTCGGCGACGACGAAGAGGCCGACGTCGAGACCTACAATCAGGGCTTGGACATGGAGGTGATGGCCGACGCCATGGCCCGGCTGACGAGACGGCTACCGGCAATGTCCGATGGCTACTTCCGGGGCGGTTGGTCGGGGCTTTTTACCACCACGCCCGACTGGCACCCGATTCTGGACCAAGTGCCCGGCATCGAGGGCCTCTACTGCGCCATTGGATTCAGCGGCCATGGTTTCAAGCTGTCGCCGATGGTCGGCGTGACCATGGCGGAACTGATCGTCGAAAGTGTCTCATCCACCATCGACATCTCCCCCCTTCGGTATAGCCGCTTCGAAGAAGACGACCTCATGGAGTCCAGTTACCGTTACCGGGTCTTGGCTTAGGGACCACGCTGTTGTCCGCCAGCCGCGGGGCCCGGGAGGTCGTCAAGACAGGCGCCGGATGGTCCCGCCGCATTATCCTCGCCGCGGCGGTGACGGCACTGTTGCTCTGGGGGGCCGCCGGCGACTACCGGCCCACGCCTATTGACCTCGCGGTCGCCCCCTACCGTTACAGCGTTGTGGAGTGGGAACTCTCTCACTTTGCCGACAAGTGGTTTTACAAGGTGGGCGGCCTTCTCCCCTGGAAATCGGAAAGCTCCAGTCAAGAACGCGCCGCCGGGGTCTTGGAGTATTTCGCTGTGGTGGAAGAGGTCCAACGCTTGGAACGCGAGTTGCTTGCCGGGAGCGGCGGGGAGACCGCTGGGCTGCGCTCCCGTGTCAGCGAGCTAAATGAACAGCGCCGCCGCTTGCAACCGGAAGTCGAGGAGACTATCGAGTCGGAAATCACCGCCGTAATGGTCAAAGAGGGGTTCGCCACCCGAATCGGGGGTGTCTTTCCGCCAGTGGACACGGTTTTCGCCAGGTCCCCAGGGGTCTTGGTGTTGTCGCCCCGCGACCGGATATTCCGCCAAGGCTCCCCACTGCTGCGGCCGGGAATCGGCAACCAGGAGCGGGACGAACTGGAGCGTTTGATCCTCGAGGAGCAGGACTTGGCCGCCTTGGTGGAAGATACCGGAGGGGTGGCCTCCTACCCCAGCGTGGTCGCCGCATCGGGCAACTTCCACTGGACAGTCATCACGGTGGCCCATGAATGGCTGCACCACTGGTTTCACTTTCAGCCTCTGGGCCAACACTTTTGGGACAGCCCGGAAATGACCACCCTGAATGAGACCGCCGCCGTCTTGGGGGGTGAAGCCATCGGCGACCGGGTCTTCACGGCAATCACCGGCGAAGATTTCCAACGGGAGCCGCCGTCTCCGGAGCAGGATCCGAAGCCCGAGCCGGACCCCGATGCCTTTGACTTCGCCAAGGAAATGCGGAAGACCCGGCTTGCCACCGAAGCGTTGCTGGCGGAGGGAAAAATAGAGGAGGCCGAGGCCTACATGGAAGCGAGGCGACTACTGTTTGCGCAGAATGGACACAACATCCGCAAGATCAATCAGGCCTATTTTGCCTTCCACGGCTCCTACGCCACCAGCCCCGCCTCGGTGAGCCCCATCGAAGGCCAACTGAGGGACCTTCGAGCCCGCGCCAGGTCTCTGGGCGAGTTCATCAGGACCGTGGCATCCTTCAGCAGCTACGAGGAATTTGCGGCGGCGGTCGGCCAGAGATAAGGTAAACAGGCCGCAGATTGTCAGAGGCTGCTACTCCGCTTCCCACTGACCGGGAGAGGTGGTCCAACGGTAGGACCGTTTCTCCCAGGTCAAAAGACATTCCGTTACCTCAAGACCCTCTCGTCACCGGAGCGGCGAGTAATCTGTTGCTGGTCCATGTATTCCAGCAAAGGGAGAACGTATTTGCGGCTGGTGTCGAACATGGTCCGCGCTTCTGCCACCGTGATGCTGCCTCGTTCTTTCAGATGTTCCACGATCCGGCCCGTCATTTCCTGGTAGGCGGAGGCGGCGAATACTACTGCGTCGGTTACTCGCACTACTTTGCCTTGGTCTATCAGCACTCCTAGTAGCTCCGCGTCCAGGGGTTGGCCGCCGGGCGGCGAGTAGGGTTCCTGTTCCAACGACTGCAAGTATGCGGCGGCCTGCTGTTCCATCCCCGGGGTGAGGGCCACTTCATGCTCCGGCAGCCGTAAGGACTGGCGCTCTTCGGCCACGAAATCCTCGGCGCACAAGCGGGCCAATACCCGCTGGTAGACCGTTTGGGACAGCCCCAGCCGGCTGCGGACTTCCTGGGTGGGGGCGCCCTTTCGCAACGGGTACTGGCCGTGGTAGGCGCTGAGGGTGGTAAGGATCCGGCCCTTGAGCGTCTGCCAGTCCCGCGCCGAGTAGACCACGGCGTCGGCCTCCGCCCACAAGTCGCCCAGCATCACCAGTTGCCCGTCAGTCACCAACTGGCCCGCCCGTTCCAACGCCTCGTCCCTGGAAAGGTTAGCCCTCTGGGACAGTGTGACGAGGTCGCAGGGCCCCAACTGCTCGGCTACGCTGATGATGACGTCCTCCCCGCTGCCTTGGTCCAGCGTCATCAACCGCTCGACTACGTCCGTATCAAAGCGGCGGTACCGGCGGCGTGGATTGGGGTCTACCACCTGCCCGCCCCCCAGGGTGTCTTCGGCGGACCGCACGACGAAGAAGTCTCCTTTCACGGCCGGGAGAGGCTCCGACAGCAATACCTGTACCCATCCTTCCGACCCGGCGGTGAGACGGTCGGCGTCCAGTAGGCGCACGCGGGCCGGCGACTCTCCGGTGAACAGGTGGAAGGTGATCCCTTCATTGTGCTTCAGAGCGTGCGCGGCGTCCTTCACCATACGGAGCCGGGCGTCCAAGCGATACGTCGGGCGGAGCCAGCCGGGAGCGGTCAGTATCTCGCCGCGTTCCACCTCGTCCCGGGAGAGGCCCGACAGGTTGACCGCCAAGCGCACGCCGGGGCCGGTGCTGTCGACTTTGTTCCGGTGGCTTTGCAGGCCGCGGATCCGGGCCCGCTGCCGCGAATTGGCCAACTCGACCTCTTGGCCTACCGCCAGCGAGCCATCGATGAGGGTGCCGGTGACCACCGTCCCGAACCCGGAAATGGTGAAGCAGCGGTCGATGGGCAGGCGGGGCCGGCCCAAGTCCCGGCGGGCCTCGGTCTGGTCCAGAATCCCGTCGATGGCGGTCTTGAGTTCGTCCAAGCCTTGGCCGGTGTAAGCCGACACGCCGATCATCGGGCAGCCCTGGAAGGACGTGCCCCGCAAACAGTCTTCTACTTCCGCCATGACCAGTTCAACCAGTTCTTCGTCCACCAAGTCGGCCTTGGTGACCACCACCAAACCCCGCGTGATCTGCAGTATGTCCAGGATGGCCAGATGTTCCCGGGTCTGGGGCATCACGCTTTCGTCGGCGGCTACGATCAAGAGGGCCAAGTCTATAGCGCCGACGCCGGCCAGCATGTTTTTGATGAACCGCTCGTGGCCCGGGACGTCGACGACACTGACCTCCCGTCCGCTGGGCAGAGTCAGCCAGGCAAAGCCCAAGTCGACAGTCATTTCCCGCTCCTTCTCCTCGGGGAGACGGTCGGGATCAATGTCGGTCAGGGCCTTGACCAAGGTGGACTTGCCATGATCGACATGGCCGGCAGTACCTATAACGTACATGACTAGCAGCCCATCAGGGTTGGCCTACCGGTCTGAAACCCTGACTAGCTTTTGCATTGAACGGAGTTCGCGCGGCGGGTCCATGTGCTGCCCGTAGTCACTCCAAGAGACCTCCGCTACGTAGATGTCACCTTTGGAATCCAAGGCTATCCCATGAGGGGAATAGAATCGTCCCGACTGATCTCCGTAGCTTTCACGGCCCACCCTGGCTAATACCCTTCCATTTGTGTTCATCACGGTTACCCGTGGCCCAAGGTCGGTACCGATGTCGTTGGTGCGAATCCCGCAGAAATACTCGCCGACATAGACCAGTTCCTCACCGGACCGGTCGTCGATACAAAGCGCCGCGGCGCGGGAAAGGTTGCCCCACTGAGTCTCGTATTTGCCGTCGGAGCTGAATATCTGGACGCGATGATTTTCGCGATCGGCGATGTATACCCAGCCGTTTTTGTCAACTGCGACGTTGTGAACAATGTTGAATTGCCCGTCCCCGGTGCCTGATTCGCCCCAGGAGGATAAGAGTTTCCCGTTCGGCGAGTATTTATGCACCCTTGCGTTGGAATAACCGTCCGCTACGTAGAAATCGCCGTTCCGTTTGTCGAAGGCCACGTGGGCGGGAATGCAGAACGGCTCGCCGCTCATTTTGGGGCTTGGGCGATGCGGAGTGCCAAGGGTCATAAGCAATTCGCCCTCAGGTGTAAATTGCCGGACCGTGCTGTCACCGTTGTCCACACAAAAAACCGTACCGTCAGGTGCGATGGTCACTCCATGAGGGTTGGCAAACACTCCTTCACCCCAAGTCCGCACCACGTTTCCCTCGGTATCGAACACGATCATCGGGGTGGTCCCGCGGTTAAAAACGTACACCTCGTCCTTTGAGTTCACGTCGACCGCCGTACCTTCTTTGTAGACCCAGCCGTCGGGCAGGTTACCCCAGTTTTCGCCTGAAACGCTGTAATTGAAACCGTTATCACCGATCACTACCCGGCCGGTATTCTCACCGGCGGCGCCGTGGCCTTCTGTCCCTATACCAAACTCCCAGTCTTGTTCCTTTTCAACCAACTTCTTTACCTCTTTTATCCCCTGTCAGTAATTTCAGAGCATCTTACTCTACTCAAAGATGTTCGCCTACTAGGACGTTGAACGCCAAATGTTCACCGCTAAGAGTACCGGGCTAATAGTAAACGGCGGCGCCGGTGCCGCCGCCCGCGGCAATGACTTCTCCGGTTACCGCCCAAGCCTTGTCCGAGGCGAGATAGCAGGTAAGGTAGGCTATTTCCGAGGCGTCGACCATGCGGCAGATGGCGTTGCCACCGGGGGAATCGGGGGCGAAGTCCTGCTCTTCGACAGCTGCGGGGGCGATGTTTAGCTGGGCGGCCCTGGCGGACAACATTCCCACAGTGCGCTCGGTGCGAGTGGTGCCGGGGTGAATGCAGTTAACCGTGATGCCGAAACGGCCCATCTGGTTGGAGAGAGTCTTGGTCAGATGGACCATAGCCACGTTGCGTGCCCCGCCGCTAAGGTTGCCCGCCGTGCGTCCGTTGCCGCCGCTGATGTTCACGATGCGGCCCCAGCCCTGTTCCTTCATGAAAGGGATGGCGGCCCTGGCGCAGCGCAGTGCTCCTACGTATTTCACGTCGAAATCGCTAAGCAGGTCGTCTTCATTTACGGTATCGATGGGGCCAATGGCCGAAGCCGACCCGCCGGGCAGTGAGGCGCTGTTCACCAGAACGTGCAGTCCGCCCATCCGTTCCGCTGCGGCCGCCACCACCCTGTCGACCTCATCTCGCCGGGTAACGTCCAGTTGCATCGGGACTACGGTTTGCCCGGTCTCTTCACTGATCTCTTGGGCGGAACGCTCCAGCTCTTCCAGCGTCCGGGAGACGATGACCACGTCTGAGCCCTCACGGGCCAACTCCAACGCTATGGCCTTGCCAATACCGCGGCCGCCCCCGGCCACCAAAGAATGTTTACCGCTAAGCCCCAAGTCCATATCTCAGATTCCTCCTGACGATGACGGGATAACATTCCACGATTAGGGTTCGCTCATCCGTTGCATACTGCCACATTACGGTGATAAATTCACCCCAACCACTCAATTAGATACCAAGTTGTACGACTACGGACTGATAGGCGACATGTCGTCAGCGGCGCTCGTCGGGAAAGACGGCTCCGTGGACTGGTGTTGCTTCCCTCGCTTCGACTCCCCCAGCGTATTTGCCGCCCTGTTGGACCAAGAGGCCGGCGGGCGCTTTCGGATCAGCCCTATCGGCCTTACTCTTGAAGCCCGGCAAGAGTACCAGACCGATACCAATATTCTGGAGACCACCTTCACGACGGGCGGCGGTGTTGTTCGCATCACGGATTTCATGCCCATTGCCGATGACGGCATCCCGGAAACGCCGCCGGAAGCCCCCAACGAAATACACCGCATCGTAACCTGCCTCTCCGGTGAGGTCGTGATGCGGTGCGATTTCCAGCCAAGGCCCGACTATGCCCGTGCCTTGCCCGAATTTCACCCTTTGAGCGGCAATTCCGGCGAGGCCGCTGTCTTGGTTCGCGGCGGCGGCCAAACGCTGACCCTGATGGCCAGCGTCCATCTCGAGATCGACGACGGGAGAGGCGGCGGCGTCAGTCGTGCCTTCACTCTTTCCGCAGGCCAGAGCGCGACCTTCGTCTTGGCATACGGCGACGGCCGTCCGGCCAGCCTCCACCGGTACCGCACCGCCGAGCAGCTCGACCACACGCGGCGCTACTGGCTGGACCTGGTCGGCGGGATGAACTACGAAGGACTCTGGCGAGACGCAGTGGTCCGCTCATTCCTGGTCCTGCATCTTATGATGTACCAGCGCACCGGCGCCATAGTCGCCGCGCCCACGACCAGCCTTCCGGAGACCATGGGGGGCTCGCGCAACTGGGACTACCGTTTCTCATGGCTCCGCGACGCCAGCTTCACGGTGGATATCCTCTACCGCTTGGGAGACGTTTACGGCGCCGGCCACTTCATCGAATGGCTGCTGGAACGGTGCCAACTGGACCATCGCGCGACTCGCATCGTATACGGCATCAGCCCCGAATCGTCGCTGAAAGAGTACACACTGGACCATCTCAAGGGGTACGAGGGGTCCCGCCCGGTCCGCGTCGGTAACGCCGCAGACCAACATATCCAACTCGATGTCTTCGGAGAGGTCATCCTCTCCATCCACTCCCTGTTCCTTCTTCAGGGCGGAATAACAGCCGAAGCCTGGGAACTGGTCCTCGCGATGGCCGAAGCCGTAATGAACAACTGGCAGAGCAAAGACCGGGGCGTTTGGGAAGTCCGCGGCGAGGAACAACACTTTGTGTATTCCAAAGTGCTGTGCTGGGCCGCTCTCGAGCAGGCTTCCCATATAGCCTCCTATACGGGAAACCGCCCGACGTCCCGGCGCTGGGCCCGAACCGCGCGCCGGATCAAGTCGGAAATCTTGGATTCAGGATGGAGTCCGGCCAAGCAGGCCTTCCGCCAGCGGTACGGCCACGACGCCTTGGACGCTTCGAACCTGGTGATACCGTTCCTCGGCCTGCTCCCGCGGGACGATCCCCGGGTTCGGCAAAACGTGGACGCCATCGAACGAGAGCTGACCGACGGACCTTTGGTGTGGCGCTATCTCCCGGAGGAAACGGACGACGGCCTGGAGGGGCAGCCCGAGGGAGCCTTCACCTTGCTGGGCTTCTGGCGGATTGGGAACCTGATTTACACCGGCCAGACCGACCGCGGATTGGACTACTTCCACGAAATCATCACGAAACATGCCAACCATCTGGGTCTGCTCGCCGAAATGTTCGACCCGGTCGCCGCCCGCCCGCTGGGCAACTTCCCTCAAGCCTACTCCCACATCGGCTTGATTCACACCGCCCTGAACCTCTCCGGCTTCATTGCCGACACGCCCACCAGACGGCGCAGGCGCACCCGTATCGCGCGATAGCTATTCGTCACCAGGGCGCGCCGGTTCCAGCCAATCGGCCGCAATGAGTTCCGTGCTGCCGCCGTCAATGGTCACGTAGTACGTCACCATTGCGTCCGGTTCCATTTCCAGCAGCGTTCCGGCCCAATCGTCAGTCTGTTGCGGAGCGATGGCGCCCATAGAGCCTTTGGCGCTCTCCGACGGCGCCCGAAAGCTACCGCCCCCGGTACGCCGGATACGCACCCGCTGGTTTACTTGTAAGATGTAGAGTCCGGCCATCTGTTCTCCCCGCCTCCATGATATACCAAGGTTATACTCCGGGCACACGGGTTGTTTGAACGTTATTCACGCAACGGTAGTCAGAATAACAAAAATTCTCTGCGGGTTCCGCGTTGATCCTTAATCCCAGAGTCGAAGCTTCCACCTGCTAGCCGAACAGGAAAATGGGCGGTACAATCCGGATGGAGGAACTTACATGCTTAGCACATCCCCGGAACCGGTCCCTTTTACGCTGGACCAGCACGGTACCGCTCGCATTGGAGGCTCCCGTCTCACTTTGGACACAGTGATAACGGCTTATAAGAATGGGGCATCCGCGGAACAGATCACGCGACAGTTCCCGCCGGTCGAACTTGCCGACGTTCACTTCGCTATTGGGTACTATTTGCGGCGGCGGGATGAAGTGGACGATTACCTCCAAGAGGGTCTCGACGAGGCGGAGAAAATCCGCTTCGAAATGGAGAGTAAGTACGGTACACCAGAGGAGGTACGAGCCCGCTTGCTAGCGCGGTCCCGGCAACTCCTTTAGTTGCTGGGGTATCTAGCCGACCACAACTTCAACGAAGACATCTTGGCCGCGCTGCAAGGGCGAGTCCCGTCTGTTGATATCGTACGCATCCGGGAGTTGGGATTGACCAAAGCGGATGATCCTACCATCCTTGAACGGGCGGCCCAAGCTGGGCTGATTGTACTGACCCACGACCGGAAGACCATACCGAAATTCGCATACCAACGGGTAGAAGCCGGGTTAGTGATGCCAGGGGTGTTTGAGGTGCCGCAACAGCCCCGGTCGTTTGATACGGTGCTTGAGGAGCTCCATGATTACACGGAATACAGCGTTGATGGAGAATGGGAGGGACAGGTCCGGTGGATCGGTTCCCTACCTCATCACACTAATGAATAAGCCAGTCTCAACTCTGGCGAAGGAAACGATATGGCTACTCTAGTAACCGGCGGCACCGGGTTCGTTGCCTCGAACATTGTCAAGGAGTTAGCTCGCACCGGCCATCAGGTGGTTTGCTACGACTTGGTTGCGCCCGGCCCCTTGGTGGAACACTTCGTCAGCGAACACGCCGCCAGCATCACCTTCGTGCAGGGCGACATTTTGGACCCGGCGGCGGTGGGCCGCCTGGCCTCGGACTACCCAATCGACCGTATAGTCCACGCCGCCGTCTACACCGTAAACGATCTCGTCCTGGAAACCGAGCGCAGCAAGGCCATAGTCGACATCAACTTCAACGGCACGCTCAACCTGCTGGAGTTGGCCCGGAACGCCGGCGTTGACCGGTTCCTCTACGTTAGTTCGGGGTCCTCTTACGGCACTGCGGGGAGTGACGACCAAACCCTCAACGAAGCAACGCCAACCGTTCCCAGCAACCTCTACAGCATAACCAAGTACGCCAGCGAGCTAATCACCCGGCGCTACGGGGAGTTGTACGACCTCTCCACCGCCAGCGTTCGCCTCAGCACGCCCTACGGCCCCATGGAGCGTGTCACCGGCCACCGGGCGATCATGTCGGTGCCCTACCAGTGGACCCGCCAAGCGCTCCGCGGCGAGGCGGTGGAAATACACGACTCCAATGAAGGCCGGGACTTCACCTACGTGACCGACATCGCCCGCGGGATCCGGACAATCCTCGATGCTCCCGACCTGCCCCACGGTCTCTACAATTTGACCAGCGGCGTTTGGATCACCTTCCGCCAGATTGGCGCAGCCCTGAAAGAACTGTCCCCAAGCACTAACGTCGTGGAAGTTACCCCCTCGGGACCGGCTACCCAAACCGTCGGCCCTGCCCGGGGCCCCCTCTCCGGCCATCGCCTTTACCAGGACCTGGGATGGACGCCGCTGTACGACATCCGGTCTGGCTTGGAAGACTACCTCCGTTGGCGCCGCGATTCCGGGTTCCTCGATTAGTTCACCGCTGAGTACGCAGACATCGCACAGGTCTTGTTATATTTTTTGACCCTCGGGTTCTCTGGGCTCTTTAGTCGTGAATAAATTGACGGGCCAGTTTCGTTACGCCTAAAATACAATACCCGATATGGGCCGGTCAGCTTGGAGAGGACAGATGCAAGAGAAGAACGTTCAACTCATCGCGCACCTGATGCGTCGGGCCGGGTTCGGGGCCAGCCGTGAAGAGTTGGCAGCCTGCGCCGCTCAAGGCTACGAGGCCACCGTCGACGGGTTGCTTTCTCCCGGCGAGGATGACCGAATCAGCGACTACCTGGTACGGCGCTTCCATCCGGAGATTTCGTCGATGATGGGGCCCGTCGGGGCCGGCGAAGGGTGGCTTTACAGGATCGCCACCACCACGACTCCCTTGCAGGAAAAAATGGCTCTCTTCTGGCACAGCATATTTGCCACTGGATATAACAAGGTAAACCACGGCAAAGCGCTCTCCGACCAGACCCGCATGTTTCGCCGCCACTCCACGGGCAGCCTCCGCACCCTGTTGGTGGAGTTGTCCAAAGACCCGGCAATGATCATCTGGCTCGACAACCAAGACAACCACAAGGGAGCCATTAACGAAAACTACGGCCGGGAGTTGCTGGAACTGTTCTCCATGGGAGTGGGCAACTACACCGAAGATGATATAAAGGAATGCGCCCGCGCCTTCACCGGTTGGACCATTGCCAACCTGGCCTACATGGAAATACGCTCCCAGCGCGACTCCGACTGGCCCTACGGACGCATTGCCTTGCACTTCGAATATCACCCGGAGGACCACGACGACGGTGAAAAGGAATTCCTGGGGGAGCGGGGATGTTTCAACGGCGAAGACATCGTCGACATTATCTGCCGTCAACCCGCTACCGCCCGCTTCATCGCCCGCCATCTCTACAGCTTCTTCGTGGCCGACGAACCTCCGGTGCCGGAATGGCCCTATACCCCGCCCGCCGACCCACAGGCCGTGGAGCAGTTGGTCCAAGCCTACTTCGACAACGATTACAACATCGGCGCCATGTTGCGTGTGTTGTTCAATTCCGAATTCTTCAAGTCCGAAAGCGCGTGGTACACCAAGGTGAAGAGCCCCGTGGAACTGGTGGCCGGGGTCCTTCGCCTGACCGGCGAGTTCGACCGGCCCCGTTACGAAATGACGCACCGTTTCGACCAGACCGCCTACATGGGGCAGATCCTGAACAATCCGCCCAGCGTAGAGGGTTGGCACCAAGGCACCGACTGGCTGGACAGTGGCACCTTGGTGGAGCGGATCAACTTCGCCAGTCAGCAGATCGGCGACGCGTCGAAACCGGGAATACAGGCCATGGTCCACCGCATTGGCTCCGAGTTCACCGGGCCGGGCTCGGCCGAGGGGCTGGTCGACGCCTGCTTGGAAGCGGTGGGCGGGCTCTCGGTAGCGGGTGATACCCGCCGAGTGCTGGTGGACTTCGCCGCCCAAGGGAGTGTCGACCGGCAACATATTACCGACGTGTTGCAAATGGTTGCCGCCACCCAGGAATTCCAGCGGTCTTAACCAAGCAACCGCCCTCTCTTCACCAAGGGAGAGGGTTGGGGTGAGGGCAGATGAGTACTCAAGCCGTACAAGCCAAGCAGGATTTTTTGAAATATGACCGCACCATGGGAATGACGGTCATGGAAGGCCGAGGTTTCTATTACCCGGTCGACACCGCCATCGGCCGGGACGACCGGATGTACGTGATCAGCCGTAGTAAAGAGGAATCCACCCGCGGCATACGGGTTACCATCTGCGACGTGGACAGCGGCTACTTCGGCAATTTCGGCGGTTATGGTCACGAAGGCGGCAAGTTCGTTTGGCCCTCCTGCGGTGCGGTGGACAGCCAAGGCCGCTATTTCATCAGCGACGAAAGGCTGCACCGCATCACGGCCTATGACAACGCCGGCGCATACCAGTTCCACTGGGGCCAATCGGGGAATGGTGAAGGCGAACTGGACACGCCATCGGGGCTGGCTTTCGACAGTCAGGACAATCTCTACGTCGCCGACACCTACAACCATCGAGTCCAGAAGTTTACCGCCGAGGGCCGCTACTTGTTGACACTGGGCGCCAACGACGGACCGGACTTGAACCTGCCTTGGGGTTTAGCCACCGACCTCCATGACAATGTGTACGTGGCCGACTGGGGCAACGACTCGATCAAGAAATTCTCCTCCCAGGGTGAAGGCTTGGCCGTCTTTGGCTCCCCAGGCCGGGGAGACGGGGAATTTACCCGTCCGTCTTCGGTGGCGGTCGACCAGGACGGCTACATCTACGTGGCCGACTGGGGCAATGAAAGGGTGCAGGTGCTGGATTCTTACGGCGGCTTCGTGACTAAAGTCCGGGGCCAAGCGACCCTGTCCGAGTGGGCTGAGAACTTCCTTAGCGTTAACGGCGAAGAGGCCGCCGCCCGGGCCACTGCGGACTTGGAAATGGATATAGAGTTCGTCGTAGACGACCCTCACGAAGAATCTTCACACATCGAAAAGCTGTTCTGGTCTCCTGTTTCGGTTAAACTCGACAGCCAAGGCCGGTTATACGTAACCGAAACCAGCCGGCACCGGGTGCAAGTGTACCGCCGGAGTTGATTCACCGCGGAGAAAAATATAAAAATCTCTACGCCCTCTATGGTGAAAAATGAGGAGTAAGCCATGGTTTCTACCAAGAAAGAGCGGTCCCTGGTCGTAATCGAACTCGCCGGCGGCAACGATGCCCTGAACACACTGATCCCTTACAATAACGGACTCTACTACGATTACCGGCCCGGCATCGGCATCCCTCAAGGGGATGTGTTGGCCATCGATGGTGAGTTGGGGTTGAACCCCAACATGACGGCGGTCAAAGACCTCTGGGACCAGGGTAAGTTGGCCTTGATTAGCGGTATCGGCTATCCCCAAGCCAACCGGTCCCATTTCCGCTCCCGGGACATCTGGTACACCGCCCAGCCGGAAACTATCGGCTCACAAGGCTGGCTGGGGGCGGCGATACGCGACATGGACCCGTCGGCCGAAAACGTCTTGACCGGCGTGAACTTTGGCCGGGGGCTGCCCCGGGCCTTGGTCTGCAAGGGTGTCCCGGTAACCTCGGTTGGAAACCTGGAAACCTACGGCCTCCTTCCCGATATAGGCGACGAGAACATGCGGCACCACGCTCTGGACGCCTTGGGCCGGATGTACGGCCCGGCCGGTGGCCGGGACATCGTGGCCCAAGCTTTGAGTGACAATGGGTCGCAGGCCCTGCAGGGCGCCGATATCCTGCGCACCGCCCCAGAGCGGTATTCCTCGGATGTTGAGTACGCCGACACTCCAATTAGCCAGAGCTTGAAGAGCGCCGCCCAAGTGATGAGCGCCGGGCTTGGCTCCCGGGTCTTGTACGCCCAGCACGGCAGCTTCGACACCCACAGCAACGAAGTGCAGTCCCACGCCAAGTTGTGGCGGGACGTGTCGACGGCTATCGGCGATTTCACCGGCGACCTGAAAGAGCAAGGACTGTGGGACGACACCCTGGTACTGGTGTGGTCGGAGTTCGGCCGACGGGTGCGGGACAATGGCACCGGCTGCGACCACGGGTCCGGCGGCGTTGCCTTCGTTTTAGGAGGCTCGGTGGAAGGAGGGCACTACGGCCAGTACCCTTCCTTGCGGGACGGGGACCTGTCTGAAGGCGATCTCGCCTACACTACCGATTTTCGTTCCACCTATGCCACGGTACTGGACCGTTGGCTGGGCTTGGACCCCGACCCCATGGTCCACGGCCAATTTGAGCAACTCGACTTCATCGCCCGGTAGGTATACCGACGCTGCAGGCCTGAAATTGTAAGCGCAAAGGGTAGGAACCCAACCAAAAGTAATCTCCCAACAACCGGTTCCTGCCCTCTTGAAGCCAAACCGTACCTGGTCCCTCTCCCTAGCCAAATGGGGGAGGGATTTTGTATTGGCAACCGCGGTCAGGGCCTTCCAAAAGCAGTCCGGCCCTCAACCCATGAGGCAAGGCTTTGAGGGGGTTAGGGCGCAATAAAAACAAGGGGGCACGAGCCGATTCCTTCGCGGTTGCGACGGGCTCCGGGTAGTTAACGGCGGTTACTAAACGCCTACCGGCGTCCCCAAGGGCCTTGATCCGGGCAGCCGTTCGTAGGGGCCATAAAGACCCAATTCGTCGGATATGCTGCGCATGGCAGGCAGCACCTCCTCGCCCAGCAGCCGTATGCTGGTCATACGGTCTTCGTGACTAACCGGGCCGAAGTGGTGCCACATGGCAAAGATTCCGGGCCGGACCGTCTCCAGGATATGCCGTATCTTGGGGATGATCGTGTCGGGGGTGCCGACTATCAGTTGCAGGTTTTCCTGTTCCGGGAGGTAACGGCTATAAATATGCTGGCGGTTGGCCTCCAGTTGTTCAGCCGTTTCCGCAGGCTTCAATGCCATCAACTCTTCGCCGCTGTCGGGGTCGGTATAGACTTGGGCCAGCCGCCGGGTGGCAGCCTTGGAGTTGTATCCCGGCGGGAACATCCACTCGGGCCGGGCGAAGGCGTTGATGCCGCCGCCGAACATGAAGGCCCGACCTAATTCCTGGGCCTTCTCCTCGGTCTCGGCCACCACGACGCGTTGCAGGTAGCCAAAGTTTTCAGGGCCGAACTCGTAGCCCTCTTCTGCCGCGGTGTCCTTGTAGAGCTTGACCATCTCAAGAGTCGGGTCCAAGAAAGTGGCCAACGCCAAGTAGGGGTAGCGGTGCCGCGCGCACCAGACCACGGTCTCGGGGCTGACCAGTCCCGGAATCCACATCTGTGGATAGGGCTTTTGTACCGGCAGCACCCACGGGTTCACGTAGCGGTAGTGGTAATGTTTTCCTTCGTAGCGGAATGGGCCGGGGGTCGTCCAAGCCTTCACCACGAAGTCGTGGGCCTCGTTGAACAGCTCCCGGTTGTAGGCGGGATTGGCGTTGTTATAGATCGATTCGCTGCCCGCGCCACGCACCCAACCCGGCACCAGCCGGCCGCCGGAGATCATGTCGATCATCGCCAATTCTTCGGCCAGCCGCAACGGGTCAGCCACCGGCAGCGGGTTACCCAGCAAAACGATCTTTACCCGCTCGGTGATACGGGCCAACACCGCCGCCTCGATATTCATCACGGCGCCCATGCAGAATGGGGTACCGTGATGTTCGTTCAGCATGACGCCGTCGAAACCCATTTTCTCGGCGTATATCGCTTCGTCGAAGTAAGAATTGAATAGCTGCCCGCCGATCTCCGGGTCGAAATGCTCGTTGGGAATGCCGAAGTAGCTGGCGTTCTTGATGATTTCATCTTCCGCTAACTGGTAGTAAGGGCGCTCGGTAAACATCATGATGTGCATGGCGAACCCTCCTTTGTTGATTTAGGAGCTTTAGGCTAGAAAGTTTCGAACTCGGTCCACGAATTGTTGTGTCTGCTCGATCTCCGGCCGGTGGCCGCAGCCGTCGAAGACCGCCAACTCGGAGCCGACGATAGATTTGTTGTAGAGGTTGCCCGCGGACAATGGGACCACTCGGTCTTCCCGGCCCCAAATGAGCAGGGTAGGAAGGCCGGACACTCCTTCAAGCAACTGGCCCAGGCTGGGATTGTGCATATAGGGCTTCCAAGCCAGCCGGGCTGACTCGGCGCGGGCATCTTCCCATGATTCGAATTGGGCCGGGGTCTCCTCGCCACCGTATAGGGAGGCGAACTCCGGCGTGGCCGCAGCGTCGTGGACGGTGGCGTCCAGGTAGGCCCGCGCGGTAACCACAAAGAGGTCCAAAATTTCACCTTCCGGCGGCTTGAGCCCGGTGGGGGCAACCAGCACCAAGCGCCGGAATTGTCCTGGGTTTGCCGCCGCCATCTCAGCGGCGATCCAACCGCCTAAGGAGAAGCCGATAACGTCCACCGGCCCTAGGGCCATCTCCCGCAACATTCGGGAGTAGAAGCCAGCCAGGTCCCTTACGCCGGTGATCCAGTCAACGCGGGGCAACTGACCGAAGCCCGGGTGAACGGGAACGTAGATGCTATGGTCCTCGGCTAGTCGGGAGTGCCACGACAGCCATCCGGGGTGACCCAACTCTTCGTGGAGCACCAAAAGCGGCCGGCCCGAGCCTCCCTTGATCATGGTGAGGCCGGCAGCGCCGACGCTAACCGTCCCTTCCGTGCAACCGTTCAAGGGCACAGTCATTAGATGGACAGCCTCCTAAATCTAGTTGCGCTCCCCTACCCGTCCCCAAACCCCACGCGGTTTCCTATTCTTGATTGATTTCGAGACCGTGTCAAGTTGCGCTTGGGTGTTCTACAGGGCCTTTTAATTGTTGAAAAATCCGCTCTCCCTCCAGAGAGAGGCAAAAATCATAATGCCTCCAGGCATTCTGGTTGTGTCATCAAAAAAGCCCCGGTCTTATCCAGTTGTTCCCGGCAGTTCCGGCGGTCTGCATAGCGGGTTCCCGTAAAACCCGATCTCAGCGGGCAAAAATCGGGATGGGCAGCTTCCGAACAAAGAAGGAGGCTACCAGCAGCGCCAAGCCGATGACCATTACGGTGATAGTGAGGCCCACAACCCCACCAGCTATGTCCTGTACCATAGACTGGAGAACGTCCGTACTAATGTTGACCAAGCTGGGAGGAATATCGCCGGCATTGTACGTGACCGACAGGTTGTCGAACCTCCCGGACAGTTGAGCTTTGGCCACAAGTCCGATGATCAATAAGACCAGCCCGGATAGGAACAACGTTAGCCCAGGCCAACGCAGGGCGGATGCCATTCGTGGTATCTGGACCACGGCTATGAGAATCGAGCCGACTACGACGATTACAATGGCCAAGACGATGCCCATATCGCCACGGTCTATAACGTCTCTTATCGGTTGGATTTCTTCTAGGAATTCCTCCCTTGTCTGACCATTCTCTTGGGCAGCCTCAGCTATAACGTCGATGCGCCGCTGCTGGTCGAGATCCGCGACGATATCTTCTATAGCAGTGTCTATAAGAGGCTCTCCCAGCCCACGGGCGCCCAGCTTAAGAGCTTCTTTGAGATCGCCGTCCCCAAGATGTTCTTTTATGGCGTCTTTCCGTTGGGCCAGTCCGTCCAGGGCCTCCTCTGGTATGGGACCGTCCCTGCGAAGGTCTTCCACGGCTCTGTCGTAGGCATCGTCGATAAACAGGTTGACCACTGGTTCGATTAGTGGGCTTGCGGCCGCCTGCAGTGCGGTTTGAACGTCCGCCTTGGCAAGCAGGTCCTTAATCTCGTCCTCTAGCTCCTCCAAAGCCTGTAGAGCTTCCTCCGGTATGCTTTCCTCCTCCCGCAATGTCGCTAGGGCAGTATCAAAAGCCTCAATTCGGCGATCGACAGGAATAAATTCTATCGAAGGAACTCGAGATGGAAGCTCGCCGCGTGATAGGGTCGTGTATATCTCGTTCAGCTCGGCCTCGAATTCTTCGCCAGTGCTGACTGGCACCTCTTCTAGCTGCAACACCTGCGTGTCGACATATCTGTTGGCCAGTGCTACGGGGTCCTGAATAGAGGGGATGGAGGTCGGTATTTTCCCATCTTCCACGGTGCGGAAGAGCGCCTCGACCTCTTGCGCCAGCTCCTCAAGGGTGTCGACCGGAATCTCGTCGAGGTTGTCGATCCGCTTGTCTATGTATCGGAAGAGGGCGGGCTTAACATTATCCAGAGGCGGCCCCAGATCGATGAACAAATTTGGATCGTCGGAATCTTCGTTCAGGTAGTCTATGACTCCATCCAACCCTGTTTCCACCTGCTCCTGCAAGTAAGCAAGCGGGAGGATTTCTCGCGCAACCGAAGCGATATCCTCGCGCGATACGTCGAAATCACCCAGGAGGGTTTGGGTCTCATTCTCAAATTCCGTGTCCACGAGCACTTCGCTGTAGAAGCGCTCGTAAACGTCGTTCTTGGCGAGATTTTCCTTGTAGAAGTCGGCGTCGAGGATGTTGTCTCGCACTGAGTTGATGAAAAAGAAGAGTAGCAGGCCGAAGAAAACAACGAGGCCTAAAATAGCCGAAGCAATGGGCCTGACGATGGGGAGAAACAAAAGCACTCTGCTCGTCCCACAAATAAGATTCGCCTGTTCGCGGCGTTCGACTTCTCCGATGGCTGGTCAACTGTAGTCTTCGCCGGGTGGCGCTCAGGTCCAGTTGATTCAAGCCAATGCGAAATCTACCCACCAACGCGCTCGGCGTCAACCGCCGGCGGGCCGGGCGAGAGGACCAAGACTTAAAGCGAGGACGCAGAGAAAATCTCTCCACGTCCTTGCGCCGTTGCGCTAAGGCCGGGGTATACGGACTATTGCTGGCTGCCGCCGGCAAGTATCGGGTACAGGCGGCCGGCATCCGACTCTATGGAAACTACTCCGCCGACGACTGTGGGGAATGGTAGCCCGTTCCTTGTGTGGGAACGCCGGAGCAGGATCAAAGTGGCGGCGTCCAAGGCACAGATGTCGCTTCCGAATTTCGCATACACGGCCCAATGTCTATGCGCGTTCAGGGCACGATACACGGCAAATAAAGGTCAATGCCGCAAAGAAACGAACGGCCCCCGGCGTACGCCGGGGGCCTTCTGAGTCGCCGTTATGGCAGGAGCGGCAGGATTCGAACCCGCGACCACTGGTTTTGGAGACCAGCGCTCTGGCCAGACTGAGCTACGCTCCTGCGCCTTCAGTAATTCTAAATCATTCTTTGCGCTTTGCAAAGGATTTCATCGATGGCGGCGGACCGCCGGGCGGGAGAAACAGGCCGCGACCCGGTTACCGCTTACAGTGTCGCCAACAAAATTGTGACGCCGCCAGCCAGGAAGAGCGCCATGGCCCAGAATATATCGAGGTTGATCCAACCCTTTCTCAAAAAGGCTAGCCCCACCCTCTTGTAGACGACGAATGCTATGGGAAACATCACCAGCATCATGGCCAGGGTATGCACCCCCAAGCCAATACCCCAAGCGGCCGAGGTATCGCTCAGGTCAAGATATCCCGAGTGATGAGAGAGGTCAGCCAAGACGGGGGCTCCCTCTTCCTCTAGGTTCAGGATAATCGGCGCCAGCATTAGCCCCGCCCCATGAGAGGTGGCCATCAGGAAGGACCAGACCACCAGGTCGCGTCCGCCAACCTGCATTCCCACCCAACGGGGGTGCCGGTAGTACCGGAACACCTTGTAGGCGCCGAACAGCAACAGGGCCGCCCCGGCCCCGATTCGCACCGCGTTCAGGGGCACGAGAGAGCCGATAAGCGCCAAGAGAACGACTACCAGCGCCAATGAAACGGCGTGGCCGGCTGTCACGAAGACCAGCGCCCGGGAAATGGCCCACGAACTCTGCTGTTGCAGGCCCAAGGCCACCGCAAACAGCCAGCCCATCGCCGGGTTTACGCCATGAAAAGCGCCCAACGCTGCCAGACCCAGCAACGGCCCTAACGAGGCTAAAGCCGCCGGTTCAGCATGCTCATAAGGGGAAAAGAGCATCCCGCGGGTTCTATCGCAGACCTAGCCGGCGCAAACTTGGCCGAACGCTAGGGGTAGCAGAAGGAATCGGACGAGGCGTCCCCTCCTTCCAAGCGTACCTGATGGGCCCTGGTTTCGCCGAAATCGATGAAGAAGTCGTGGTCCAACTCTATCCCTCCGTCCGGACCGGCGTCGATCTTGACCATCCAGCCGGTGAGTCCGGGATAGAACGTGTCGTCCCAGGAGCTATATAAAGAGTTGGTAACGTAGACCCGGCGCCCGTCACGGCTGATTTCAACCATCTGGGGCCCGCCGGACAGTGGGCCGGCCTTTCGGTGTGCCGATTTTCGAACTATTCCTCCGGCATGCGCCGTGCCAGTGTGTTTGGGGTTGAATGGGTCTGAGACGTCGTACTGGCGAAGCTCACCCGACCCCCAGCAGGACACGTAAAGGAACCGGTCATCCACCGATAGGTCTATGTCGGTCACCAGGGGCGGCACGGCTCCCAAGGGTTTGAGGGCCTCCGGGAGCAGGTCGGGGTCTGCCGGTTCCGCCGGTATCTCAATGACTTTGGTGGCGGCCCACTTACCGTTTTCCTGGTACCAGGTCCAAACGGAGGAAGAGAGGTCGTTGGCGTTGACCACCACCCCGACGAAGCCGTAGGCCTTGGTGGGATTGTGGGCCGGCCGGAGTTCCAGGGCCATCTGGTACTCAGACCCCAAGTCCACTTCCTGGATGTGGCGCCGTCGCCGCAGGTCCCAGAAATGGATCTTGTGGCCGTAGTTGTGGTTGATGATCTCCTCTAACACCGGGCCGTTCTCGAACAGGTCGGGAGTGCCCCACTCGCTGGTCATGGCGACGTCCAGACCGATGTGCCACCAGAAGTCGTAGGACAGCAATTGAGGACCCCGGTCCAATTCCCAGCGGCCCAAGGGTTCGAAGGTGTTGTGGTCGATCCGCAGGATGCCGCCGGGGGCGCCGCCGTCGGCCGAACCGATGCCGTTTAGATAGATAGCATCTGGCCCGCAGTGGACGGTGTGCAGGCGGCTGTACCCGGTCCGGGCGAAGATGGTTTCCGATTCTATAGTCTTGACCAGCTTGAGGTTATAGGGGTCCGGCTTGGTGTCCATGATGTAAATTCGAGACGTCCGCAGAGTTGGCACCACCAAGTAGCGGCGCTCCAAGTGCGGATGGGGGGCGTAGGGGCAGAGGGCCGCGCTACAGGCGTTCCATCCGAAGTGGTGCAGTTCGTCTCCCACGTTGGGGAGCTCCAGCGCACTGACTATCGTGCCGTAGTTGGGTGAGCCCGGGTCGAGGTCGACCACCGACATGGTGTCGGGGCTGCCGTTGGTGTTGAGCCCCGACACGTAACCAAGTCGTTCCGGGGGCGCCAGAGTAGCCAGTTTCGGAGAAGGATAAAAGGTCGGGTCCGGTGTTAAAAGAGCCACGTTTATGTACCCCAAAGCAATTACAGAGTGGTCATATTGTACTGTAGCCCGATTCACGCGGGCAAACGACACTTGAGGACCGGCACTTTCCCAGGTTCTTACTTTCGCCGCGAAGTCGTTGGTTTACCCACCGGTTGACCTCTTTCAACCCCCAGCCGTAGCCGGCCGTATTCGGAAGCGATTTCGGCCCCCAAGATTAGAATAAAGGCAGAGAAATAAGCCCAGATCATCAGAACGATCACCGATGCAATGTTGCCGTACATTTGGTCGTACCGGGCAAAGTTGTCGAGGTACCACAAGAATAGATATTTGCCGCCCTCGAAGAGTATCCCGGCAACCAGAGCGCCCAGCCATATATATCGCCAGTGGGTCCTGGTGTTCGGCAATACCTTGTAGATTGCGATGAAGATGGCAAAGCTCACCAGTAGAGCAGGGATTTTGAGAATGCCGGCTATTATTTCTCCACCCAGCAAGCTCTCAAGATTATTGCCGGCTATATCAATTGAGGTTGCCCATTGCAAAAAGCCGGTAATGCTCACCGAGAACAAAAAGAGGATGGCGACGGCGACGGCCAAGGCCAACTGTCTGGGCTTGTTCTGGTAGAAGGGAGGATTCCTCGGGACGTCCCAGGCTCGATTGACTGCGAGAGTGATGGCCCCGAATATTGCGTTTCCCATCCATAACAAGCTCAACGCCGAAACGATGCCGAGCGTAGTACGGAAGTTGACCGCGCTTGCCACGCTATCTCTTACAAACGATTCGGAACCCGGAATGTAGCCAACGATGAACTCGATTACCTCTTCTTGGCGGTGGGGTGAGCCGGCTACCATGCCAAGAATCGCGCTCAAGCCCAAGGCCAGAGGAAACAGAGAGAGAACGGCGTAGTAACTAACACCCGCCGCCATGTGGGTGGCGTCATCGTCGCCCAACTCCTGGACTACCCTGCCGATCAGTCTGGTCGGGATAGCCCGGCCCAGCCGGGAACAGAGTATCAGCCGTTTCGCTCGTTCCGCCTGCTTAACGGACCAGCGTGCCGTTGCTTTGACTCTTGCTGAGGGCCTTCGGAGCATCTCTACGCCATCGTTGCTGCGTGCCGATCCCGAATCGGCTCCATCCAAACGATACTCTTCGTCTCTTCGGGAATTCGGTTGGAACCCATAAGGCCAACCGCGCCGCTTGGCAACGGTTGGCCTTGGTTTCGGGAACCGGCCCAGTGGACTCAGTATATTAGTCCGTCGTACCCAACCTGAGACCGAGCAGCATCAAGAAACGACACTTGCTAACTTCGTCAGAGTGGGAGATATGGTACCCTTGGAGGTACTCGGACCCAAAGTAAATCAAACTTAATATCTTGCATTTTGATGCGGCTGTTAGGTTTTCCCCCCATATTCTGCAGACGGAAAAAGGGTTCTTTGGAGACTATTGTACATGTAAAAGATCCGTCTGCGCTCGGTGCTGTCAACGCCCGGAACACCGCCACAGCCGCCTCGGTGAACCAGGCGGCCTTCATCAGCCGTTCCTTGGAGCGGCAGTTCCAAGCTGGCAGAGACGCCTGACGACTCTCCATGAGGTAAAGGGGGTTGGCGGGCTCGGTCCCGGCGTCGCCCTGCTGTGGCAGGCGGAGACGCGGGCGCCATTCTACCCGGCTGAGGGCATCTCCGGCTGTCTGTTCTCAGCCGTTGTCGGCGTAATGTATACGTTGGCGGTGTCCACGTTCAGTAAAGTCCCAAGAGTCAAAGTCCCAAGAGTTGGTGGAACCGGTGGCACCCGCTTGTTGAATCGAGGTATCGGACTCGAAGTCGGCATCCCGGAGCAACTCCCCCAGAGCCCTTAGCGGGACGAATTCCAGCAGGGAGTACTCCCGCTAAGCGCGGTTGACCCGCTCATCTTGCCCGCAGTTTGACTCGAATGAGCAGGACGTCAAGTATAATCTCCTTGAGGTGCTAATGACCCTTCCTGAAGCCAGCCTATTCAATTTAGCGGGCGGTCTTCAAATTTGCCGAATCCTGAACGGGATGTGGCAGGTGTCCGGCGCTCACGGCGCCATCGATCCCAATGCGGCAGTCCGCAGTATGTTCGACTTCGTGGACGCCGGGTTCACCACCTGGGACCTAGCCGACCACTACGGTCCTGCGGAAGATTTCGTCGGCGAGTTCCGGCGTCAACTGGCCTCGGCCCGCGGCCGAGCAGCCGTGTCGGGAATCCAAGCCTTCACCAAGTGGGTGCCCCGACCGGGACCGATGACTCGTCAGGTCGTCGAGAACAGCATCGACATTTCCCGCCAGCGGATGGGAATGGAACGGCTGGACCTGTTGCAGTTTCATTGGTGGGACTACCGGGACAGTCGCTACCTGGATGCCCTATCTCACCTGTCTGATCTGCGGGACGAAGGCAAGATTCAGGAATTGGCCCTGACCAACTTTGACACCCTCCGGATGCAGGACATTGCCGGCCGCGGGGTTCGAGTGGTGTCCAACCAAGTCCAGTATTCTCTGATCGACCGCCGCCCCGAGGTCGCCATGGCCGGGTTCTGCCAAGCACATGAAATCTCGCTACTGGCCTACGGGACCCTCTGCGGCGGTTTCTTGTCCGACCTTTACTTTGGCTGTCCGGAACCGATACCCGCCGCGTTGAACACCGCGAGCCAGCGAAAGTACAAGCAGATGATTGACGCCTGGGGCGGCTGGGGCCTGTTTCAACAGTTACTATCGGCTCTCAGGAATGTGGCCGACAAGCACGACGCCAACATCGCCAACGTTGCGGTCCGTTATATCCTGGATCGTCCGGCCGTCGGTGGCGTTATCGTGGGCGTCAGGTTGGGGGTGTCGGAACACATCAATGAGAATGCCAGGGTCTTCCGTATCCAACTCGACGCTGAGGACCTGAAAGCCATCGAGACCGTCCTCGGGCATTCCCGTGACCTCTACCAGCTGATCGGCGACTGTGGTGACGAATACCGCCGGTAGGGCGGCGGGTTGGGCTTGGCTCGACGCCCTTGTGCCGATTGATCAACTGGCGGGAGTAACGAGAGTCGCCACTTGTAAGCGCAGTCCGCCGGTCACTGTATCGAAAGAGGGCAGCCCGGGCACTAGAGGCCGGAGCCGCTGTTCCCACGTTCCTCCAACGTAAGCGAGCATGTGGTCTTGGAAGAAGTCCCCCGGACCCGTGAAAGCAACACCCCGAACGGCACACTTCTCCCGCAGCAGCGCACCGAAGCCGGTCAGGTCCATCCGGTCCTTGTAGGGTAACTGTTCAGACTGGGCTTAATCCGGGCTCAGCCCACGAATGGAAGAAGATACTACGCGGGTGGACTGAAGGCATGAGTTTGGCTGAGGATTTGGCCGGGTTCTCCCGCGAGGAGTTGATTGAGTTAGTTGGTCGGCGATTTTGATCATATCCAAGTGCTGGACGCCCGGATCGCCGAGTTGGAAGGCCAACAAAAGCCGCCAACCGATGCTGGGAAGGAGCGGAAGCCGCCGTCTTGAGTCAAGGCCAACCGGCCCGCCGGTAGTGAGTCGGAAGATCAGCGGCGGTACCCGTTCGGAACGGGGCCCGAGACCAAGAAAACATTTGGCTTCCTTGTTCGGGACCCGGCGCCTGCAAGAACGCAACCCCTGCCAAGCCCTACAATCCATCCTCTCCAAACCCCATCTCGCCCCAGTCTGAACAGTTACACAGCGACCTTGCTCTAGCCAGGCTGCAGTGAGTCATGCTAAATTTGACTATGCCTGAGTCAAGCGCGGGACTGTCTTTCATCCCCTCTTTCCTGCGGGGCCGTAAAAGTGGGAGCGGGGATGGTGGCGACCACGTTGCTACAGTCCCCTCAGCCCACCAGCCTCCCCCTTGGTTGGGCTGGCTCCTGCTCATCTCCCTGCTGGTGATGCTGAACACCCACCTGTTCATCACCCTGGCCGCCGGCATAGACCAGTACAGTCTCTACGCGGCAGACTCCCCGGTGCCGCAGCCGTATCCTCCGGCACTGGCCCAACAGCCGTACCCTGTCCTGCTGACTTTCCTCTTCAATGTGTTGTTGGCTTTCCTTGCCTACGGGATCTACCGTCTGATCTGGCGGTACTTTGCGGCCCCGCGGGCGACAGCCCCCGGCGGGTCCGAGCGGAACCCGTTCAAGCAGAACGCGATAGCGCTCGCCATACCGGTGTGTATAGCAATGGCGCCATCAATCCTGCTTAGCTACACACTCCTGAAGCCTTACTTCGTCATCGTCGGCGCATTGATAGCGATCGTCCTCTGTATCGTTGGCTCACTGAAGGACCCGGACGTGAACCTGGACTCCAGCACGCGAGGTTCCTGGTTCCAAGTGGCTGCCATAGCCACCTTCGTGATGATGACGCTGGCAGTGATTGTCACCTTCTACTTCCAGTTCATCCCGGCTGAACCCCCCGACAGCAACATACTATGGCAATTGGAATGGAATCTTTACCCGCTGGACGACTTTCAGCCGCGGATACGCGGGGGTATGTTGCTGTTCGGACTGGTGAGCATAGTCTACATGGTGGCGGTGCTCGGCGGGGTGATGCTCGCCACACTGCACCCCCCGCGGATCGGGCAACGGTCGCCGGCGCCAGGACCGGGCCCGCTGAATGGCGCCAGCGTAACGATTTTCCAAATATCCACTAATAATCCAGAGGAATGGGCTAGAGAAATCTTGCGCCGACTGAGTGATGAGGTTTTGGGAAGAGAACAAGATCCCTCCTACTTGGCGGTTTTGGCAGGATTAGAAAGGCAAATATCTGCTGGAGAATACGCGAGACTGGTGGACGAGAAGCGCGGACTATTGAGCGAAGTGGATGTCATGGTCGACAAGACAACAGGAACTGTCAAGAGTAGAACCAAATCTGGCCTCAGGCGCCTGAGAGTGAAAGCGAACCCGGGAAACGCCACGTATCTCGCGCTATGCTTGTACTCTCGCAGGCCAGCTCATCGGTTTACGACAAGGGAGATGGAAGATTACCTGGAAGACGCGGTAGGCCTACCGATCCAAAACGTTAGCGATATCGTCTACAGGTTGAAGAACTCGGGAGTTCCTTTGGTATCGAACGAAACGGACCGCGTGACATACATAAGAGATGGCGCGAGGGCATGTTTCATCGACAGATTACCTCCTGATTGCTGAGCCAAAACAAAGAACCTATTGATATCCGAAAATACGGGGAACCGCACCTGCGGAACACCTAGTATCAATTAACCACCTCCTCAGGCCACAACGTAAATACGCCGTTGATTCTACGTCATCAACGGCGTATTTACGTTCTCCGGGATATCACTCGGATGATGTCATAAGCCGCGCCTCTTAGTTCTCTTTCGGCATAAGCCGGGACCAGGAACCTCACTTCAGCTACAACCGGCTCCCCTATACGGTGCTCCTACCACTATTGCCCAAGCCCCTGGTGAATGACGGGCGCCGGCCCTTAGTAAGCCACCTTGAATCCCCAGAGTGTCTCCGGGTCTGAGGTGGACCCCATCGGTTGGACAGGATTAAGCCACAATTAAGTGGGACTCCTGCACTCCTCCGTATGATACCAAGACCGGTTGGTCCGGGCACCTCCTTTCCTTCAGCTCCTCTTCTACAGGCTCGCCGTGGAAGACCTCCGCCGGCGTACGGTAGCCCAAGGCCTGATGCGGCCTCCGGTGGTTGTAGAACCGGAAGTACTCTCGCAGCCCTCGGCGGGCCTCAAGGCCGTTAGCGTAGGCCTTCAGGTAGACCTCCTCGTACTTCACCGTCCTCCATAGCCGCTCGACAAGTATGTTGTCCTGGTACCTGCCCCTGCCATCCATGCTGATCTTCACCCCGCGGTCCTGGAGTATCTGCGTGAACTCGCGGCTGGTGAACTGGCTTCCCTGGTCGGTGTTGAATACGTCGGGCCTTCCTTGGCCGAGGGCCTCGGTCAGGGCCTCGGCACAAAAGCCGGTCTCCAGAGTGTTGGACAATCCCCAGGCCACCACGTACCGGCTGTGCCAGTCCATGATGGCCACCAAGTACAAGAACCCCCGGGCCATGGGCAGGTAGGTGATGTCGGCCGCCCACACCTGGTTCGCCCGGGTGATCGTCAGATCCCTCAGCAGGTAGGGATAGACCCAGCGTCCCGCCGCTGGTTGGCTGGTGCGAGGCTGCCGGTAGATAGCCCGCAGTCCCATCAGTCTCATGAGTCGCTGCACCCGCTTCCGGCTTACCGTCATCCCCTGCCGGTCCAGCGAGGCCTTCATCCGCCTGGAACCGTAGAAAGGGGTTTCCAGGTACTGGCGGTCCATGGCCTGCATCAGGGACAGGTCCCCCGGAGGTGTCCCCTTGGGACGGTAGTAGAGGCTGGAACGGCTGACACCCATCAGCTGGCACTGCCGCACTATGGACAGGTGCCGATGTTGCCGGTCGGTCAGCTCACGCCGCTGTGCTGGGGTCATGGACCGGACCTTTCCTCCAAGAAATCCCGCTCCACCTTGAGCTGGCCGATCTGCTGGTACAGGCGAGCCACCAAGGCGTCGTTGTTCTTGTTCTTCTGCTCCTTGCCCTTACTGGTTCGGTCGCCCTGGTCGAATATAGCGGCCGCGCCATCCACTAAGGCCTTCTTCCAAGTCTGAATCTGGTTGGGGTGGACCTCGAACCGGGCGGCCAACTCGGCCACCGTCTGCTCACCCTTCATTGCCTCCAGTGCAACTTTCGCCTTGAAGGCCGGGCTGTGCTTTCTCCGCTCTCTGGACATTTCCCGCTCCTCATCAACAGCTCTCGCTGTCCGTAGTTTAGGAGCAGGATTCCCACTTAACCAGCTGTCCAGTTTTCCGGGTCCACCTCAGTCTGCGATTTGGGGGCTGACCGAACCCTTTAACCCCCACCTTCCAATCTATGAAGATCGTCTCCTGGCAGCAATGGGTGAGCTCAAGTACGCATCAAACAGTGCCCGAGCCAAGACCGAGAGCCGACCAACCACCGAGCGGAACCCGAGCAGAAGACGAGCGAACGAGGCATTCAAAATCATATTTCACCGCTGGAGGATAGAAGCACGGCAGCTGCCAGAGCAGCAGGACCAAATTCTCCAGGAGGTGTTTCAGGTGATTCCACGGCGGGGCAACGGACCTCATCAATTCAGGAGTGTCAAAGGAGGCACCATGAAGACACTACATCCCATTGCTAGGATCGCTCTGATCATGGCAGTCATGGCAATCCTGAGCGGGTCTCTGGTACCGGCGATTGCCAGCGCGAATAGCGGCACAGAACACTTGCAGGTTAAGGGCGGCCACCAAGAGGGGACGAAGTTGAGACTGGGAATCATCTTCATCTATGCAGCACTAGATACCTCGAAGCACCCAATCCAACGCTGCAAAGCCGTTTCAAGGAAAATCCACTACAACATCAATGTCAAATGGAGGGACCGAGATCCTGACAGCAAGGCCATTCTAAGGCTACACATCACCCCTCCAAACAAGAAGGAGGTTGCTCTCTACGAATCGAAGACTGGACTGTGTGCGAGCATCAAGCTGAAAGAGATGCAGAAAACTGTTGGTAAAATGTTCAAGGCAGTGGGAGGCCTAGCAGCTGCGTTGGGCAAGAGGTTAAGCGGGCCCGTGGCAGCATTCTTTAAGGTGGTCTTATGCCAAGGAAAATGTTGATCCGAGATAGCGTTCTCCCAGCCTCCCCAGACCAGGGATAATTCGCCCCAACAATGAGATAAGCATGACGTGTCGCCGTGCTTATCTCGTTATCCGGCCGGCCCACTGTAATCGGCGGAGCGTCAGCTTTTCAAACAACAGTTGCGCCATTCTCTCGGCCCCGAAAACAGCGGCGGCGACAGACCCAGCGTAGAAGCGCTCCTGCTCGACCGGGACCTGTACATCGATGTCGGCAGGGTGTTGGGTAAGCCCGGCAAGGATTACGGCTCGCTTCGTCAGGACTGTCAGAGACGCAAACCGAAATTGCCATTCTGGATTCGTGCTGACGGCACTGTACGAAACGGCAGGGGATAGCCGATTCCTCTGGCTAGACCGGCTCGCAGCCTTAATCAAACTCTGCGGAACGTTGGCGTTGATGCTACAATGCCGCTACTCACCCACCAGGTTAAGGGGACCAGTTATGAAAGTATCGATGTTTCACCTGATGCCACACCGGGAACTCCCACCCGATTTCGAGCAGCGGTACCACTCTGTTTGGGTGGACCCGCCGTGGTGGGAGTTGGCCGATGCTGAGAGAGTCGGCCAGTACTACAACTGGACGCTGGATGAACTTACTTACGCCGCCGGCGCCGGACTCGACGGACTGTGCGTCAACGAGCACCATCAGAATGCCTACGGTTTCATGCCCGGCCCCAACCTGATGGGTTCCGCGTTGGCCCGGGCCACCAACGGCCAAGACGTTGCGATCGTACAGATGGGCGCCACGCTGCCCACCACCAACCCGCCTACCCGTGTCGCCGAAGAGTACGGAATGCTGGACTGCATCAGCGGAGGCCGACTGGTGGCCGGCATGCCCTTGGGCTCTTCCATGGACGCCAACTTGTGTTACGGCATTCCTCCCATTGAGCACCGTGACCGCTATTACGAGGCCCACGACCTGATCATGAAGGCTTGGCAGGCGGAAGAAATGTTCGCCTGGAACGGCAAGTACTACCAGCTTCCGATGGTCAACCTCTGGCCCCGCCCGATACAGAAACCGCATCCGCCGGTGTGGGTGCCGGGCACTGGAAGCCTTAGCACCTGGAATTCTTCAGCCCAGAATAACCATTGCTACTGCTTCCTGAGCTATTGGGGCAACAACTTGGGAAAGAAGGTGATGGACGGGTTCTGGGAATTCGTTGACGGCCAAGGGTTGGAAGCCAACCCATACCGGGCCGGATTCTTACAACTCGTGGTCGTCGCGGAATCCGATGCGCAAGCGGAGAAAGACTACTACGAACACATCCGGTACTTCTACGACAAATCTTTGCACATCGCCCCGGAGTTCTTCGCCGCTCCCGGCTACATGGACTTTCGTAGCCTGGACAACACCTACAGAAAAGGCTATATGGACCAGATAACGTCGGTTACTCAAGACATGAAGGAATGGAACTACCAGGATTTCATCGATAACCAACTGGTAATCGGCGGCAGTCCTGCGTCGGTCGTCGACCAACTGGAAGACGCGGTCAAGAAGCTAAGAGTGGGCAACCTGATGGTCTTGCTGCATATCGGCTCCATGCCTCATGAACTCACCCTGAAGAACATCGACATGTTCGGGAAGGAAGTTCTACCCAAGATACGCGACATCTGGGACGACGACGGATGGGAGAACCACTGGTGGCCGGAAAAGCTTCGAGGAAAACGACAGTTGGCAGGCCAGGCAAGCGTTTAGCACAGCCCTGCCATTGCCTAGAGGGGAAATAGGATGGCGACGATACTGGAACGCACCCTGAGTGTTTGGAGTGCCCAGATACAGTCCAGAGTGAAAATAGCTGGGCAAGGGCCGCCATTGGTGTTTTTGCACGGCGCCACCGGCCTCCATTGGGACGATTTCCTGGACGGCTTGTCACAGACCCACACCGTTTACGCGCCGGAACATCCTGGTACGACCCCCGGAGACCCGGACGCCATCAAACCCCTGGACGATCTTTGGGACTTGGTTCTTTACTATTACGAGCTTTTCGACCGGTTGGAATTAGAGTCGCCGGTGGTTGTGGGCCACTCATTCGGCGGCATGGTAGCTTCGGAGATAGCGGCAACGGACCCCAAGCGGGTTGGCAAGCTGGTGCTGCTTAGTCCCCTCGGCTTATGGCGGGACGACGCGCCCATCAAAAATACGATGTCGATGGCGCCGGATGATCTGGTGCAGGAACTTTTCTACGAGCCGGAAGGACCGGTCGCCAAACGGGTATTGGCGGAACCCGAGGACCCGGAAGAGCGAATGACAGCACAGATTCAGGGCATCTGGAATCTGGGTTGCACCGGGAAGTTCACTTGGCCGATCCCGGATAAGGGTCTGAAGAAGCGCTTGCACCGAATCCAGGCTCCCACGTTGGTAATTTGGGGGCAACAAGATGGAGTCGCACCGGCCATCTACGCCAAAGAGTTCACTGACCGTATTGCCGGCGCCCGGTCGGTGATCGTCGACAGAGCCGCCCACATACCGCAGTTGGAACAGCTCGCCACGGTCTCTCAGCTAGTCCAAGACTTTCTGAAGAGCTGAACCCCCATGGCTGCCCCGACTACCACAACGGGACTCGTGTAGGTCGAGACAGACGCCTCCGACGGTGGATTCTGGTCGCAGGCCGAGGCTGGTCGCGGCAATCCCAGGAGTCGTCCTCATGATCGGCGTATCGCGTAGTTGCTAACGGCTGCCAACTATACGAGACGACGGTCACAGCCCAGAGTCCCGCCCTGATCCAGCCGGTAACGAGATGCGGTTTTCCCCTAAACTCCCCACCCTTGTCTTTAGAGAGCAACCACCAACTCAAACGTGGTACTGCGTACAGTCTTCTGAGTCCCACTGTTTCCTTCCTAAATGTACGATATTCATAACCATCGGCCTACGGCTGCTACTATGCTCAGGAGAAGAGTTCATATCCGAGGCAGCGCCAATGCTCTTGGAAGCAGAAGTTGCTGCAGGAGTTGGTGCTGTTCCTCGTATAGGTTGCGGTATAAGTCTTGCGCCTTGCGGTGATTACGACCTATAATATCCGCATATGATGCGGAGAATATACATACATCAGCAGTCCGACTGGCCCCATCTTCACTGGCGAGCGGAAAGCATAGTCGCCCAACTCGCCGCGACCAGACACCAGCAAGGTCGGCTACTGGGCGGCATGTCGTCCCTCGGCTTCGATGTTCGCAGGGAGGCCCTACTCAATGCGCTCACCGAAGACGTGGTTACGAGCAGCGAGATCGAGGGTGAGATGCTCGACGCGGGGCAGGTTCGCTCCTCGGTCGCTAGGCGGCTTGGCATCGACATCGCCGGACTGAGTAACTCTGACCGCAGCGTAGATGGCATCGTTGATCTGATGTTGAACGCAACAGAGGGTTACGCTCAGCCTCTTACCCGGGATCGCCTATTCGGTTGGCATGCTGCTTTGTTCCCTACTGGACGGAGCGGGCTGAGACGGATAACAGTGGGCGACTGGCGTGACGATAGCTCCGGCCCCATGCAGGTCGTGTCAGGCCCCATTGGCCGGGAACGGGTGCATTTCGAGGCTCCGGCGGCGACTAGGCTCAACGAGGAGATGCAAGCCTTCTTGGACTGGTTCAATGCGCCTGCCGATACAGACGAGGTGCTCAAGGCTGGACTGGCTCATCTCTGGTTCGTTACGGTGCATCCATTCGACGACGGCAACGGACGTATTGCCAGGGCCATCGCAGACATGGCTCTAGCGCGGTCAGAAGGGGCCCCCCAACGGTTCTACAGCATGTCGTCTCAAATACGGCGGGAGCGGGCTGCTTACTACAGTATTCTGGAGCGGACTCAGAAGGGAACGACGGACATCACTGAGTGGATGAGTTGGTTCGTGGCATGCCTAGGCCGGGCCATAGAGGGCGCCGAGACGATTCTCATGGGGTTGCTTACAAAGGCCCGAGTCTGGGAAGGAATAGCGAACCTTCCGGTCAACGAGCGCCAGCGTGTCGTTATCAACCATCTACTGGACGGGTTTGAGGGCAAACTCACTACTACGAGATGGGCAAGGATGACGAAGTGCTCTCAGGATACAGCCCTCCGCGACATCGTGGACCTCATGGAGCGCGGAATACTCGTGAGGAGTCCGGAAGGCGGGCGGAGTACCAGTTACACCCTCGGAACGACAATTGCCACTAGGTGAAAATTCGATGGGGATTGAGCACTATGGCCAGACCGAACAAAATCCGTCCAAAGAAGCGCCTTCAAAGGGTGCTGGATACGATACCTGACCTGAAACAACTAAGGCATGGTCCAGCGGACTTTGAGAAGTGGCGAAGAGACGCTAAGGTCGCGGTCGCCAACCCTTTTGAGAAATCGCCGTCCAAGTCTAAAGATTTCGGCGACATCCGGTAAGTCCCGTTTGCTTTTGTTGCGGGTGCAACTTATGAGTCGGAGTTTCAAAGCAGATATGTCAGATGTCTGGAGTCAGCTGTTGCGGTCCCTAAGTCGATGATTGAGGAAGTTGAAGAGTATTGGGAGGACGATAACCTAGAGCCAGACTCCTCTGGCGCTCCAGAACTCATCAAGAGAGTCAACCCGAATCAGGCATTCGTCATTCACGGCAGAGATCACGGAACGAGAGACACAGTCACGAGGTTCCTTGACGGTCTGGGGATCGAAGCAATGATATTGCAATAGCAGCCTGACCAAGGTCGCACGATAAGTGTTATGCCTCGTGGACGGAATGATCGCCGCCAGGAGGCCTAACTTTCAGTGGCGGCGGGCAGTCGACATCTCTACGAAACGAATCCGACATGAACGCAACCCGAAAACCAGTCGCCGTCGTGGTTGGGGGCGGCATCCAAGTGGCAGTCGGACGGCCGCAACACTCACTTGGTCCACGGCAGGGTGCTCGACGACAGCGAGTTGCCCGTCGGCGTACGCTGGGGCGTCGGGGGAGCCATCTCCCTGAAGTTCGCAATAGAGGGCTTCCTCACCGTGTTGACCACCCGCAATGCCGCCAACGCTGCTCCCTTGGAGGCAGCAATCCGGGAACAGAGCGCCGATAGCATGATCGTCGAGCTGGACCTCGCGTGTCGCGACTCCATAACGAACGCGTTCGCCCAGATACGGGACCAGGCTGGCGACCCAAACGTCTTGGTTTATAACGCAGGCTATCTGGAGGGGCGCGACCCTCCGCTGGAAAAAGAGCTGCTGGAAAAAGAGCTGCTGGAACACATTCCATTCGAAATGTTCGAAACGGCCCAGCACATCTCCAGCAACGGACCCTTCCTGGCCGCGAAGGAGGTGTTGCCCGCTATGCGGGAACGAGGCGAGGGCTCTATTCTGATTTCCAATAACTCGTCGTCGTTGCGAGGGAAAAAGTGGTACACCGGACAATCGCTATACTATCCGAGGGGGTTGCCGAGGGTGTTGATGCGGACGCTGGCGCAGGCGTTGACGGAGGAATATTCCGAGTACGGTGTGCATGTTGCCAATGTGGTGATCGACAGCCCCATCGATTCTCCGGGCACCCGAGCCCTCCCTTTTCCACCAAGCCGGGCTTTTGACGCCCATTGCCCGGGGCGGGCTGGTAACCTGTATAAATTGACCTGCCTGTTTGAATTAACTTGAATCAATCGGAAGGAGCATTTGCATGGATGTTGGAATGATGATGGTCTTCTCTAGCTACGGCTGGGAAGAAGGGTCGGACGGCCAGACATGGAAAGAGGAACTGCGCCTTGCCGAAATCGCCGCTGACTCGGGGTTCGATAGTCTTTGGTCGGCAGAGCACCATTTCAATGATTATTCCTTCGTGCCGGACAATCTCCAGCTGATGACCCACATTGCGGCCAAGCATCCCAACATCGACGTGGGGACCGCCGCGGTGATTCTCCCCTGGCATAATCCGTTGCGGGTGGCCGAAAACGCTGCCGTTCTCGATATGTTGAGCGGTGGCCGGCTCCGGCTGGGGTTCGGGCGAGGTCTGGCGCGGCGCGAATTCGAGGCCTTCGGCATCAGCATGGACGAATCGCGGGACCGTTTCGACGAAGCGGCGCCGATGATTGCCGAGGCCCTCAGGACAGGCTTCATCGAGGGTAACGGTACTTACTACCCACAGCCCCGGACGGAGATCCGGCCCCGGCCGCAACATTCCTTCGACGGGCGCATCTACGCCGTCGCAGCCAGCGACGAATCCGTTCTTTCAGCGGCCAAACTTGGCGCACACATTGTTATGTTCGCCGATCGTCCTTGGGAAATGCGGATGCCGGGGATCGAACGCGGCCGGGCCCTGCACCGTGAATTTCACGGCACTGAGCCGCCAACCCTGATGCTCACCGAGTTCGTCGTATGCGGCACTGATATGGCGCAGTGTGAAAAAGAGGCGCGTCAATATCAGGGCAAATTTGTCGAGAGCAATTTCTATCACTACGAATTCCTCAGCGATCACTTCAGGTCGGTGAAGGGTTACAATGCTTATCAGCAGAAGGCTGAAATCGCCCGATCGGCCGGGCTCGAAGGGGCGGTCGAAGGTTTTATGAAGGCCGCTAGTTGGGGCACGCCGGACAAGATTCTGCGGGGGCTCGAGGAACGCCGGGAACTGCTCGGCGACTTCGAGTGGAACGTCGCCTTCCGCTTCGGTGGCATCCCGCTCCATATTGCGGAGCGAAGCCTGAAGCTCTTTGCCGAAGAAGTGCTGCCGGTCTTGAAGTCCTGGTAGTAACCGAAACCGTTGGCACAGGTCGAGTGGCGTGAGTCGCCTTGCCAGTGACGGCAGCGTCGACAGGTCTGGCATCAACCACGCGCTATCGCAAGACCGCCGGCCCTCCTTTCATTTTGTCGCGGAGTGCACAGTGTTCCACGTGTGACTTCGGACCCTAGGGCTCCGTTCAACAATAGCGATGCCGACTGAGTGGACCTAGAGAACCACGTCCAATTCAAAGACGGTACTGCCTGCCGTCAAGTCAGGTCCGCCAATCGTTGCTGCCTCATATCTCCGCCAGTGTGTGCCACAGAGTATGTGTCAATGTACAATTGTAAATTGGATCAGGTTATCTCGTGGACAGTGAAGCATGAGGACAGGGGCTGAGTACAAAGAGAATCTACGCGATGGGCGCGACGTATGGGTAATCGGCGAAGGCGCTGTGGCAGACGTCACGACAGACCCTTTGACGTCGGCCATGGTGGATGAGTACGTTGCGTGGTATGACCGTCACTTCGACGCCGACTGGCAGGATATCCTTCTCACCCCATCCGATGGAAACGGCCAACAGCGTCCTCTCGCGCTTACCCCGCCAAAGACGTCTGCGGATTTGAGACGCCTGGGGAAGGCTATTGGCGCCGTGCATTTCGTGACCGGTGGGAACATGACCCACACCCCAGGCTACGGCGCATTGATTGCCCTGGGGATGCTGAATGTTCTGAAGCGGCTGAACAACTCCTCTGAGGAGATTGAGGCGGCTGAGGCGTATCTGGAATCGCTGGCTGAGAGTGGCAGGTTTCTCACTTTCGCCGGAGGTGGGCCGCTAATCGGGACACGGCTCCGCCAAGCGGAGAGCGAACGCGCGGCACTCCGTCTGGTTAGCGAAACTGCTAAGGGTATCGTGGTGACCGGCAAGGTCCAGATGCACACCAGTACACCCTTCGCGGAGGACCTGCTGATCACCAGCAGGGATGAGTTGCCACCGGGCAGTGGGAGGCGCCTGTGGTTCATCGTGCCAGTGAACTCCCGCGGCATCCGAGTGGTGTCGCGCCGACCCGTCGCCAAGCACGAGAATCGATTCCTGTCACCTCTAAGCAGCCGGTTTGATGAGCTGGACTCCATGGTCTGGCTGGAGGACGTTTTCGTCCCCCGCTCTCGCGTGTTTGCCGGGGAACCCCTGAACCTAAACCGGCGCCATTCGCTGGTATCCTGGCTGCTTTGGCATCATAGCTACGGTTGGCTCGCCAAGGCGGAGCTGACCCTGGGTCTCGCTCTTGCCTCGGCAGAAGTCATGGGCCTCAAGGACAATCCTCAGACAATTGAGCAGCTAGTCGAACTGACCGTCAACGTCCAGACAACCCGCACCTGCATGACGGCGGCGGAACTGGACCCGGAAACGACGGAGAGCGGGCACGCCTTGCCTAACCAGCTTCACGTAGCCTCAGCAGGAATCAACACCCTCAGGGTTCGCCAGCGAATGGCTGAAATCCTGCGTGGCCTCCCCGGCTCGTCGTTGGTCAACGCCCCTGCCGACACCGACTTCGCAGACCCGAAGATGGCCGCCGACCTGGAAGATGCCTTTGGCGGGGGCGGCTACACTGCGCTGCAACGAGCGGCGCTCCTGCAACTCGCCTGGGACCAGGTGTCGTCGGGTTTAGACGGACGAGAGGCGGTTTTCGAGCTGCATGCCAGTGGTGGGCTGGAGGCATGGCGCCGACGATTGGCCTCCTGGTTTGAAAGGTACAACGAGCTGGCCAATGGCGTACAGGAGTTTATCCAAGTAGAAATGCCGCCTATGGACCTGACCAGCCTGCAGGAAGTACAGGACCCGCCGAGTCGAATGCCTCAATCAACCCCGAGACGCTGAATCCCTAGCCAATGAATTAAGGAAGCTCTGAATAAGTCCCTTCCCCATCGAGGGGGGAAGGTTAGGATGGGGGTGACCTCGCTTATTGGATAGCTGAAGCCCTTAAGCTCCCCACCAAGATTTCGGGTTCCGTTGCAATTCCGAGTGCTTTTTCAGAGGTTTCTTAACCTGAAGGATGTTCCGTGCGGCGCGAATTCGAAGCCTGCGGCAGCACGGACGAAATGGTCGCAATCGTCACCGCCGCCAGGCCAAGCGGTCGTTGGACTAACACAGCGGGTGGGACAGCCACAGCGGGCAGGTCAATTCAGCTCAGCTATCTTGGAGGCCTTGCGCGGTTGGTCAAAATACCTCCTCCATTGACAGGTGCTCAAGTATGCCGTTCCCCCGCTTTCCGGCTTCGCTTTAGCAATGGCCACCGACATGGAGGCGGGAGGGAGGCGGGATGGCGGGTAAAGGAGTTGGTTACGCCGGTGCCCAGCTTGATGGTGGAAGTGGCCAGGGCAGACAAGGCCGTTGCCGCTTTGCAGTCGCCGTGGCGGGTTTGGGATTCAACATAGACGATTCGGTCGTTCCCAAATTCCTCCCCACGGACCGTCTCGCGCACGGCGTTATAGCTCTTGGGAATTGAGCCCGACCGGCAGGCCTCGGCCTCACAGCCAACGTCAGGGCGTTGTCCCTGCGAACCTCGGCATTACTTCCCTGGCGAATAGCTCGAGGCTGTCGGTGGAGATGGGGTCCGGGAAAAGGAGGAAGAAGTAGGTAATACCGCCATCGACATAGTTTTTGATTTGCTCTACGCACTGCTCAGGGGCACCGGCAATAGCCCGGGACAAGGACGCCCGGTAGTCAGCCGCGTTCAGGTTTGCGTCGGCCGCCCCCTGGGAAACCAGCCTGTCGAACTCTGCCTCGCTCCCGGCAATCACAACTCTAGTGTTGTGGCTTACCTCAATCTCCGAAGGGTCTCGCCCAACATTCCGGCAGTGCTCCCCAAGGACATCGAGGCTTGCCCTATGCTCATCCAAGTCCATCTCAAAGCCCACGTTGCAGATGTCCGCATACCTGGCCACCGCCCTGAACAGGTGCCTCTCACCGTGTCCTCCTATCAGAAATGGAGGGTGTGGCTTCTGGATGGGTCCGGGGAGGTTTTTTGCCCCGGTCAGAGTATAGTAACTACCCTCAAAGGTCACCTCTCCCTCCGTCCACAACCTTTTCATCGTCTCAATGGACTCCTCGAGCATCCTCACCCTAACGGATGTGGAGGGGAAATCCAGGCCAGAGGCCAGATGGTCCCCCCGGCCACCGCCGGCGCCAATTCCCACCTCCAGCCTGCCGTCGCTGATGACATCCAGGGTGGAGGCCATCTTGGCAAAGACCGCCGGGTGGCGGTAAGTATTGGCCAGCACCAGGGGCGTGAGCCTGATCCGGCTCGTCTCGGCGGCCAGGGCCGAGAGGGTGGTCCAGCATTCCAGGGTAGGCACGTTCAGTAGGTCGTAAAGGGTCGCAGAATAGTATCCCAGCCTGTCGGCCTCCATCCAGATTCGCCTGAGGGACTGGTAACTGTAACCCCCCTGATGTATGCGGACACTGAACTTGACCTTGTTATTCATAGTTCCACCCGGCAACCTCAATTGATTCATTAACCGGAGTAGGCTTCCATGGTAGCCCTGAAGGGATTCAAGGCTCCGGGACGGCGAAGGGGGCGATGACCGGTTGGTCCAGGTCCAGGATACGGCGGGCTTCGGCCTCCCGGCGGCAGCACTCGGTGGAGACGACGATAGCCAGCTCCATGGCCCTGCGGTACTGCTCCATTTTCTGTACCAGCTATAGTGCGAGTTTTGCGGGTCAAGTATCTGTCGCCGGGCAGGCTTGTGGCTTGGGCTAATTGGTGGCCGGGAGGTCGGCGGGCAAGTGGCTCTCCCAGTCGGGAATTAGTCTGGCGCGGGATGAGGGCAGCAACCAAGCGGAGAAGAGGCCCATCAGGCTAAACCCAAGGGACATGATCAACGGAGCCGCGTAGGTGCCCGTCAGGTCCCACAGGAATCCCGCGCACACGGGCGCCACTCCCATACCGAGGCCGTTGCCCACGTTTTGCCAACCGTAAAGACTGCCCTGAGGGACGTTCCCGTAGTACTGGCGATTGGCGATTGGGAATGTGGGTACTTCGCAACTCTGGCCGATACCAAAGAGGACTGCGAACAGGTAGAAGGCCCAAGCGTCCTGGGCGAAGAGAACGATTAGCAGCGGGAAGGCTTGCAGGGACATGCCCGCGACCCAGACCGTTTTGCAACCCCAGCGTTCCGCCAAAACGGGCACGGCCCCCCGGGCGATGACTCCGACGCCCTGGTGGGCTGCAAGCACCCCGGCGGCCACTCCCAGAGACAGGCCGCGGTCCACAGCAATGGCCACCACCAAGACGTTGATAATATTGTGGCCCATGCATCCCCAGTAGTGGATGCTGATGAGGTTCCAGAAGGTGACGGTGCGCTTTGCCTGCTGGAGAAACACCGTGGCCCTTACCTTTGCGGCCTCGTCTCTTTGCGGCTCTTGAATTGGCCCGTCTCCAAGATCGCCCAAAGGGCGCAAGCCTATCTCGGCGGGTCCGTTGTGAAAGAACCTGACCAACAGGAGCAGTAGCGCCCCGCCCGCTATGCCCGGAAGCCAGAAGATCCACTTCATCCCAAGCTGGTTGAAAGCCGCGCCAATCAGGAAAAGCAACGCAATTGTGCCCATTCCCTGGAACGACCACACGACCCCCATGGCGGCTCCCAGGTGTTTCCTGAACCACAGGGTGACGCCGGTCACCGTCAGCACGGTGTAAATGGTGGTGGAGACGCCCAGGACGACGCCGAAGAAAAGGTAGAATTGCCACAGGCTGCTCATGATGCCTGTCAGCATCATGCCGGCAATGAACAGAAGGGCTCCAAGCAACAGGAGCCAGCGAACTCCGTACCGGTCCCCAAGCAATCCCACATAGGGGCTCACCAGCCCCAGGACTATCCACTGGAGGCTGAACGCAAGGGTAATCGCGCCGTAGCTCCAGCCGAACCCCGCGGCGGAGTCGCTCAGGTGAGGCACCAGGGCGGCAGCCGCGAATCGCACTGACGAGGTGATGAACCCCATCGCCGCGGCGATCGCCACGATGACCCAAGCGTAATGAACTTGTCTTTTCAGAAGCATCGAAACTGTAAATCAGTAAGGGAGTGGCACTGGAACCGGGGGCCCTTTCAGATACGGAATTGGCGATTCCGGTGGAAATTGGCTGTGCGTACACACGTGCAGTATACACATAAAGGAGGCATGGACAAGGAATAACCCCCGGTCAATGGCGGAAGCATGTTGGGCAACCGGAGCGGCGCGAAGGGCCTGTTGAAAGAGCCAAGTTGACGTTGAGTTTAGCGCCGAGTGGGACTGAAATGTTGAGACAGTCTGCTATCGACAAGGACCCCGGTGCTGGGACCGCTGGATCGTAGCCGTAGGGACTCCTCTCTGGTTCAGTCCACCACCAAGCAGTTGCGGGATTTCATAGACCCCAACCACCTGCTCATTCAGATTGACGAGCGACTGGACTTCGCCAAGCTGGTGGCTCCTTTTGGAAGAGCGGTCGACTCGCCGGCTGCGAGAAGCCACACGCGACGAGCCCGGTGGGCGCACTCGGCTGATCGGTCCCTTGTTGTTGGGTGCGACGAGCGCGTGTACCGCTTACGAGTCCACGAGCCTTTTGCGGCGAACTTTTCCCGTGCATGGCCGCGATGTCGGCGCCTTCCTACCTCTCGACAGAGGCGAGTACCTCCCCCGCATCCTAGGCGTAACAGATGCCGGCACTGGCCTCAGAATGCGATTGCCCAGCGATAATCGCGCAATACAGTACCCTCCGGCTCACCACTTCCGGCACCAATAGCCGCTTTACCCTTAAAAACTATCTCCCTTTACTCGCGCCGACCTGGACGACTTTGTATCCTGCTGCAACGCTGAGAACCGCCTCAGGAGCGAGGAGACGGAGCGCTCGCTGCTTCGACTACGAGGACCTAGTATTACAACGACGAGTTAGGGAGGAATGCCTGCCAGTGCCCGACCGGCGGCACGGCGCTTTTCGTGTGAGCGCTTGGCTCGTTCGTTGCGCTCTTGGGTGTTCTCCAGCCATTCCAGCAGTTCCCGGGGTCCGAACCGTACCCGGGGCAGCATCTCACGCACTACCCGGTACACCTGAGGCCGGGTGATCCGGGGCATCTTTTCCCCCCCATTCCTGCTGCAAACTCAGCAGGAAAGCCCCACCCAGCAAGCACAGAGCGATGTGGTGATTCCAGCCAGCCCAAGTGCGCGTTTCATACTCGTCCATTCCCACGTCGCTCTTTTCGGTCTCGAATTCAGTTTCAATGCGCCACCGCGACCCGCCCACGTAAGCCAGCGTCTCCAAGGGCGTGTCCTCCGGAGCGTTGGACAGGTAGTGGCGGGACTCGCTCCCGTCCAGGTTCCGGCGGTAGACCGCCCAGATCACCTCGCCGGGCTTTCGCTTCCGCGTTACCCGTACCCGCTGGGCGCTGAACATGTAGGTCCTCGGCCCCTGCGTTCCCTCCGCCACCGTCACCTCCCGCCAAGCCTCCTCAGGCAGCGACAAGCTGCGCCCTTCGACGGTCAGCCGCTGCTCCCCCAGCAGTTTGGGCTTGCGGGGGCGGCCAAATCCTTGATAGGCCGGGTCGCTCCAGACAGGCTCCAGCGGCCAGACCGTCATGTTCGGCCTCACGTCCAGCACGTACCACATTCCTGCTGCCGCCAGACAGTCTCGGAAAGACGGAGACATGCCGAAGGCGGAATCCCCGGCAACCCACCGGGCGCTGAGATGGCCCCGCGCCTGGGCCTGCGTCAGCATCTCCAAGGCCAACTCCGTCTTGGTTCGATACTCACGGCGGTCTGCCGGCACTCCCGCCGCCGCGCAGCGTTCCGCGTCCGAAGTCCATTCCTCGGGCAGATACAGGCGCTTGTCCGCCAGCGCGCGACCCCGCGGCCCCACATGCGCCAGAAACACCCCGGCTTGGCAGTTGGCGATCTTCCCCAAAGCTCCGCAGTATTGGCGGGCCACACCCACCGATTTCACGCCCTGCTTGGGAAAATCGCTGCCGTCGAACACCCACACCGCCTGAGAGTGCGCCAACCTGGGACCCAAGTATTCTTGGAGGCGTCCTATGACCGCCTCATCGTCCCAGCGAGCCTCGGTGAGAAAACGCTGCATGGCCCGGGCCGAAGCCGGAACGGTCTCGGAGAGATTCTCGGCGTTGCGACGCTCTTCGGACTGGACTAGCAGGGCCTGGAGATAGTTCTTGCTGTGTTCCCGCCACTGCTTGCGTCCGAAGGCCAACACGAAGAAGGCATGAAACTCGCGGAAAGACTCGTGAACCCGCTCAAAGGCTACCACATCCATCACCCCGCCTCCCCGTCCCAAAGCCCCCGTTATCCCAAGAATCCTTTATTATACAACTCGTCGTTGTAATACTAGTAAAGTGCGACAAGGCAAACCCCGACATCTTCTGGCTCCGCGACGAAGGCATGGAGGACACGGCCATCTACCCCTCGCCCGACGGGATCCCCGCAGACCTCAGAGCCGCCGTTGAACAGCTGGAAGAGATCGCGCGGAATCTGGCGCCGTGACCGGCTCAATGACTTACAATAGAGGTACGAAATCGGAAAGAATCAATCTACGTCACTGACACTTATACATTGACAAATACTGTATATTGTGTTGGTTCGAAGCGCTCTACACTGACTGGTGGCTGTGAGTACGTAGAGGGACCTGCGGCAACCAGAAATGCGACGATTGGATGGAGGTGAAGGCGATGGAACTTAACGAATACCAACGCCTTGCCAATCAAACCGACCAGCAACCCGAAACCGGATCCATTGAACCGGGCCCCCGCAGCATCTTGGTGCCGCTCTTGGGAATGGCAGGCGAGGTGGGGGAATTGCTGGGTGAGCACAAGAAATGGCTGAGGGACGGAGACTCGTACAAGCTGTTTCCAGAGCGGGTTAAGGAAGAGTTGGGTGACCTTTTGTGGTATCTATCCAATGTCGCAACCAAGCATGGTCTGACGCTGGAAGAGGTAGCCGAATTTAACCTCGACAAGACCGGGAGGCGGTGGCAGCCTTTTGTTGCAGAAAAGGGGAAGATAAAGCTGTTCGATGAGGAGTTTCCGCCGTCCGAATGCCTACCTAGGCAGATGGAAATCTCCATAGAAGAAGAATCTGGGATAGCCATCACGACCATTAACGGGGCGAAATACGGGGACCCGCTAACGGATAACCGTTACGAAGACGATGGCTACCGCTTCCACGACATCTGCCATCTTTCCTATGCCAGTGTTCTCGGATGGTCTCCCACTATGAGAGCATTGATGCGGCGCAAGCGGAAGAGCGATCCCAAGGTTGATGAAGTGGAGGACGGTGGCCGGGCAATCGTCATCGAGGAAGGAATCTCCGCGATGGTGTTCAGCTACGCCGAGCGCCGGAACTTCCTGGAAGGCGCCGAAGGCCTCAATTACGATCTCCTGCGCACCATCAAGGACATGACGTCTCACCTGGAAGCGAGTGCCCGTACCGAAGGCGAATGGGAGCGGGCAATCATGACAGGGTTCGATATCTGGCGGCAGGTAAAAGCCAAGCGCAAGGGCCAGATTCACGCCGACCTGGAGCAGGGAACGATTGAGCTTGTTGGGTGAGTATTTGCGCAGGCACAAGAGACAGCAGGGTGCTCTGCTCTCTTGAACCCTATCTGTCCTTCAAAAACCGGCAAGCCACACATGCCACTATTACGCCCCCCATCAGGGCTGTCATAACCGCAGCAAAGCTAAGGGTTCCCAGCAACACCTGCCACCCCCAATCGGTTACCCAGGTTGGGACATCGACAGTTGGGGTATCCCGCACACTCAAAATCACAGATAGAGCCACACCCAGAATCGTCACCGCCACCAAGAATATTCCGAACATGACCAAGGGTTGGAGATAGTCACGGATTCCCTTGATGCCGGATTCTAAACGTTTCTCAACGTTGTCGACCTCGACTTGAACTTGTGTCACGTAGCTCCAGCTTGGTTCCCGTTGCTCGATCAAGGTTTACTGGATGCGGTGCCACATTGAAACTCTAGGGGTTGATAGTTCACGGACTTCCCCGATTACTTGATGGAGTTCGAACGTGAACACCTCGGCACTTAACGGGATTAAAATGGAGTAGTTCCCGAGATTGGCGACCCTAATGTACAGCCGTTCATTGCCACGCCCCCTTCCATAAAAGGGGTCAACCTGTATGCCCATCAATCCGGTCAATCCTTGGCAAGCGTACTTGAACCTAATTCCTATTTTGCCTACTAGGTCGCCGGGCATATTCAGCCGTTCCACCGTAGAAAGGATGGCAATCTTGCCAGGCTCGATTTTGATGTCTCCCCGGATACACTCTTCTCCCGGCCTATAGTGTTTACCTTCAAGCATAAGCCCATCCGGGGCGACTCTCAGCGCGTAAGACGCCTCCTTTAGAGCCCCTTCATTTATCGGCCTCTTATCCCATGTTCCTTCCTCAAAAATCTCCCCAAACTCTAAGCGTTCCCGGATTGCGTTACCACTCAGAATCACAGTAGCGGCCTCCTGTCAGGAGTTTGGGACGGTTCGTGGTCTGAGGTGGACCCCATCGGTTGGACAGGATTAAGCCACAATTAAGTGGGACTCCTGCACTCCTCCGTATGATACCAAGACCGGTTGGTCCGGGCACCTCCTTTCCTTCGGCTCCTCTTCTACAGGCTCGCCGTGGAAGATCTCCGCCGGCGTACGGTAGCCCAGGGCCTGATGCGGCCTCCGGTGGTTGTAGAACCGGAAGTACTCTCGCAGCCCTCGGCGGGCCTCAAGGCCGTTAGCGTAGGCCTTCAGGTAGACCTCCTCGTACTTCACCGTCCTCCATAGCCGCTCGACAAGTATGTTGTCCTGGTACCTGCCCCTGCCATCCATGCTGATCTTCACCCCGCGGTCCCGGAGTATCTGCGTGAACTCGCGGCTGGTGAACTGGCTTCCCTGGTCGGTGTTGAATACGTCGGGCCTTCCTTGGCCGAGGGCCTCGGTCAGGGCCTCGGCACAAAAGCCGGTCTCCAGAGTGTTGGACAATCCCCAGGCCACCACGTACCGGCTGTGCCAGTCCATGATGGCCACCAAGTACAAGAACCCCCGGGCCATGGGCAGGTAGGTGATGTCGGCCGCCCACACCTGGTTCGCCCGGGTGATCGTCAGATCCCTCAGCAGGTAGGGATAGACCCAGCGTCCCGCCGCTGGTTGGCTGGTGCGAGGCTGCCGGTAGATAGCCCGCAGTCCCATCAGTCTCATGAGTCGCTGCACCCGCTTCCGGCTTACCGTCATCCCCTGCCGGTCCAGCGAGGCCTTCATCCGCCTGGAACCGTAGAAAGGGGTTTCCAGGTACTGGCGGTCCATGGCCTGCATCAGGGACAGGTCCCCCGGAGGTGTCCCCTTGGGACGGTAGTAGAGGCTGGAGCGGCTGACACCCATCAGCTGGCACTGCCGCACTATGGACAGGTGCCGATGTTGCCGGTCGGTCAGCTCACGCCGCTGTGCTGGGGTCATGGACCGGACCTTTCCTCCAAGAAATCCCGCTCCACCTTGAGCTGGCCGATCTGCTGGTACAGGCGAGCCACCAAGGCGTCGTTGTTCTTGTTCTTCTGCTCCTTGCCCTTACTGGTTCGGTCGCCCTGGTCGAATATAGCGGCCGCGCCATCCACTAAGGCCTTCTTCCAAGTCTGAATCTGGTTGGGGTGGACCTCGAACCGGGCGGCCAACTCGGCCACCGTCTGCTCACCCTTCATTGCCTCCAGTGCAACTTTAACCTTGAAGGCCGGGCTGTGCTTTCTCCGCTCTCTGGACATTTCCCGCTCCTCATCAACAGCTCTCGCTGTCCGTAGTTTAGGAGCAGGATTCCCACTTAACCAGCTGTCCAGTTTTCCGGGTCCACCTCAGTCAGTGTTCGGTTCCTCAAGTCTTGGCAGTAGGTGGTTAATGCCCCACTTGGGCGGGAACCAGTATTCCAAGGGCTTGTCTGCCGGACGGTAGATTTGCTTGATGCGCGAACGGTCGTTGACTCCCTTGATTTCCGGGTGTCTTACCCGGGCGTACTTGGACACTTCGCAGAACAGGTTTTGGCAGTCGATTAACTGAAGAGGTCTTCCCCATAAGGACCGGAACTCCAACCCCAACCGCTCGAACTCGTGCTGCTGCCGTTCCGTGACGAGTTTGATCATGTCAGCCTCATTGAGGCCACCCAGGTCATTGAAACACTTGTGGATGCCATCGAACGCCCCTGGTCCGGGCGCTACAAACTCCATCTCGGAAAAGTCGGAAATCTCGCTGTAATTCAGGTCGGTCACAAACTGATAGCCCAGGAAGTTCCCGATCATCGGGTAAGACCGGAGAAGCTCGAAAGCCTGCTTCATGCTGGAGGTGCCGACTATTTGCCTTGGCACCTCATCATTCATCATCCGCTCCAACAGCTTGAGATGGTTGCTATGCTTGGCCCGGTATCCAAAGGCGTTATTTCCGGACGGCATGATGTAGGCTGCGGAGTAGATTCGGGTCTTGGCAGAAATCGCCTCGGTGAGCACGTCGTAATATCGTTCGAAGGAATATCCTTCGTAATTAATCGGTCCCAGCTTTGTCTTCAACAGCTCCCAAGTCTCTATCTTATTGAATAGCTTGAATAGGATGGTGCGGAAGAAGACCTCTACCGGAGATTGGTCGCCTTCGTAAATCACGTTTCGAATGAGGTATTGACTCACGCGGTCTGATGCCCGGTAGGCGTTGGTGAATTTATGCCGTGCGATGATTGGGTCGTCGGTCCACGGGAAAGGGTCCCCCTCCAATTTTCGGAAGAAGACCTCCTGGCGCTCAACGGCGAATTGCCAATATGTGTCATAGACCGGCGTTGGTATAGCTGGTGAAAGTGTTTGAAATACCGTCAACCCTGATAGGGAGCGTGGGACGAAGTCCAGTTGACTTTGAGGGCCAGAAGGGCGTTGTCGGCGGTGCCGAGACTCGCTAGCCAAGCGGCCTCCACGAACGGAGCTGTTCCAGTGAAGCACGGACAATCTTGGCCAGTTGTTCGAGTTCGGACTTGGTGCCTTCCCGTTTGGCTGGTGTAGCAATGCAGGTCATGCGATCCAATCTTAGGCCCATCTCATGGGCCATAAACTGTCCGAGCCTACAAAGGCCGAGGTAGTTGCCATAAGCCCGCTCGAACATATACTGAGTCGCGTAAAAGCCAGTCACAACCAGACCATCTTGACCACTGCTGGCAAAGGAAACCTGCTGTAGACAAGGAAATCCTCTCTGCCGTTGGTGTGTGTGGTCTTTGAGGGGATCAAACAGAGAAGCCTGCAATGCGGTTCGGCGGTGATTCCCACGCTTCCAAGTAGTCAAAATGTGGTCTAACTGGTTGAATCCCCCTTCCCCGTTGTTATCACAACCAAATGCTATCAAGCGTTGGAAATATAGACCGTACTTGTTTCCTTTGCGCTTTCTCAGACGGGGGAATATTTTCAAATAACGCTCGAAGAGTTCCTCTCGACCTGCCTCGGGATTCCACATCGTCTGGGGAAATATCGTGTTAGCAACCGTGTGGCACAATCCCTTACCTTCTGTCTCCAATGCGCGATCAAGTGTCTCTCGTATCGACGGCGCCTCAGGAGGCCCTCCACCGTCAAGGTCTTTGATCACGACCACCAGTGGCGAAACCTCGTTAGCCTTGAACACCTCGAGGAACGCCTTACCCCAAGCCACCGATAGGTTGCGCTCTTCAATTATCAGCGGGCCCTTCTTCATCTGTTTCTTCCAAATGTCGAAATATGCTGCGGCCAACGAATGCGCGCCGGGAGACTCTGACGAAAGCGGACCAGCCCTTATGGTCGCAGAACTTGCCAATCCCGGGTCGGCAGGCGCGGAACAACCTGCCTTCTCTCATTTCCTGGACCTGTGTCATGCAATAACCCTCGAATGCGGGTTGTCCTCGAACGAGGACCAAGTCTCCCACTTCCACGTCGACCGCTCGTCCCGTCCAATGAGAATTCACAACCCAGACTGCATCTTGGGATTCCCAGCCAAGCAGCAGGGCTTGGGCTTTCCGTGGTCTGACTTTCAAGAGGGCAGCGGCATGGGCGTCGGGGAAAAGCCGCAAGCCGCTACATATATGGTAAATCAAGGTCGAATAGCCGACCCCAAAGTAGTTTGAAACGGAGTAAACTTGCTCAGGAGTGCAATTTTGAATATCCCATCCCCTGAGGGTGAAGGCCCGCTGCACTGCCATCTTGGGCATTAACAAGGCACCAGCGAAACAATCCGCAGCAAACTCCTTAGCATCAAGCCCAGAGCGATGCGGCTGTTCAACGAGCTGGTCTATACTTGTTCCGTCTCCATTGCTATGGTGGCCGAGTTCATGGGCACAGGTGAAGGCCTGCCGTCCAGTCGGCCGCTGTGAGGAGAGAACAATAGACGGTCCTGATTCCCGGCAGTACATCCCCTCCATGCTTGGAATATCAGCGAACCGGACCTCAATTCCAAGGTATTCAGCCAAGTCGTACACACAAATGGCTTCGTCCAATGATAAACCTGCGCTCCTCCGCATCCGGAGTGCCTCCGCCATTGAGTGTCTAGCTATCGCCTTTCTATCCATCGCTTACAACGAGCCGTCAGTAGCCTTGAGAGACCGGATAAGTTGCAGGAGACGGTCCAAGTCTTCATCTTTTAGCTTATCTAACTCGCGAGCTGCAAGCATGGCCCTGTCGCTGATCCCATCCGCTCCGCCCTCCCCCACAATCCACGGGACGTTAACGCCGTAGAGTTCCGCCAAAACCGTCAATTCCTCCGCCTGCACTCTTCGACGGCCAGCTTCTATCTCTGACACCGTAGGCCTGTGCCATCCAAGGCACCGCGCTACTTGCCCTTGTGAAAGCCCGGCCATCTCCCTCGCTAATCTCAGACGGCTCGCTATCCCTTGACGCGGCGAACACTGGTCGGTCATCGGTTGGCGCTCCCAGTGAGCATGTACTTGCACACATCTTCGGCTATCTCGTTGATCGAAAGAATACGGTTGCCTTCACCGGGCACGAATATACTATCGGGAAGTTCTTTACCGAGAGATTCGGAAAGGAACAAGGTAGCTTCCACACCATTATGGCTATCGAAGTCCTCGACATCCCGTAAGGGACGGGTTTCTGGTCCAATATCCCCGGCGTACCTTCCGCTAGACTCTTGCACTTGCCTTACAGCGTCAATAACCAGTTCCACCACGTTTTCTCTGTTCACTGCGCTCCCCTTACACATAGTAAGAATAGCTTACCATATGATAGTTAGAATCGCAAGCGGTTTCTAGTTTCCGTTGTCCTTCGAGTCGGATGCTATTCGATAGGTATAAACGTGTAGGCGTCGCGGCATCGCTGCCTCGTTGCCCTGGCTCCAAGGTTCCGCTTACGATGGTGTCTATATCGTCCCAGAGTTGCTGAAGCAGACCGGCGACGACCAAGACGCCGACGCCTTCAGGGAGTGCCTGTGTAGTATTGCCTGGAGCGGCGCCATCGGTGACGACTACGATTTCGACAAAACGGCGACGTGGCCGGGCCGTCTAACGTGGTCATCGAGGTCCTGCCGACCGGAGAGCGGACCGAAGACAATCTGGGCTACCGTGTATCGGGACCTGCTTCCACTCCGGACCTCTCTCAGTCCCCGGCAATGACAACGCGATCTAAGCGCCTCTACTCTGGGGAGTTGAGGAAGATACCCTATGACCAACGGGACGTTGATTAAGACCGCACTGACAGCCTTGGCCATACTTGTCCCGGTTCTTCTTATGGCCTGCGGAGATGGCGACAAGGAGTTATCCCGCGCGGACGTTGCGGAGATAGTGCGCTCAGAGCTAGCTGAGGCCCCTGCCTCCGCCGATCCAGGTCCTTCGCGCGAAGAGATCGAGCAGATTGTAAGCGCAGCCATAGCGGATATTCCGGAGCGGGACTCCGGGCCCACCGGCATAGAGGCGGGCCCGACAAATGGAAGCGCCGCAGCTTCCATTCCTCCCAAGTCAACGCCCGGCGACTACACCAGGTTCTTCGTCAACAAAGCCATCAGCAGATATGGATCGGAAGGACTCGGCGCAACCCTCGCCTATCACAACACCAACGAGAGCGTGGACGGGCAGTGGTATATGTTCATCATTGACAACGACAACGTGATGGTCGCCCATGCCGCCAACCCCAACTTGGTTGGTCGTCCCGCCTCAGCGGCTATGGGGCCGAACAGCTATCCTGCGGGCGCGGCGGTCGCGGCGGTTGCTGACGAGGATGGCGCATGGTTCGACTACACCTTCCCAAATCCTGCCACCGGGGGTGCGGAGACCAAGCATTCCTGGACGGTGCGGCACGACGGGCTCGTCTTCACTTCAGGCTGGTATGAGCGTGGGCCGCGCAAGTCCGACGCCCCCGCCTACACCAAGGCCTTCGTGCAGCAGGCCTTGAATCTCTACGACGCACTGGGCAAAGAGGCTGCCGTGGCCTATTACAGCACCAACGAGAGCGTGGACGGTCAGTGGTACGTTTTTATTGTCGACCAAGACGGCTTTACAATAGCCCACCATAATCCCATGTTTATGATGCGGGACCCCAGCCTCCGAGTGGACGCCACCGGATATTTCTATGGCGACGACTTGCTAAGCGCCACCGAGGCGGGCCATTGGGTCGACTACGTGTTGCTGAACCCGGAATCGGGCGGAGACCAGCAGAAACACACCTGGATTGTGCGGCATGACGGACTGCTATTCGCATCGGGCTGGTACGAGAAGTGATGAACTGTCTCGAAACTGGACGCCTGTGCCAAAGTTCCCCTCTCTATAGTGAGACCTCCCAGTGCAGCCGGTCCCAATAGTGACGCTACACGTAGTAGGACCTGTACCTGGAGGCCTTACGGTTCCGGCAGTGTTTCCAAGGGCGGAGAGAAAACGGACCGCCGAGGCGCCAGGCTGCCCTTGAGACAGTTGCTCTCCCCGTTCATGTCCGGGATGTGCGCATGGCGGCTGACCCGGTCCGGCGGCGCCCCGGTGAGAGCCGCTGCGCTGAGCGGCAACTCTCCGTCACGGGCAAGGCGCCTCCGTCACGGTATGATGCCGACCTCACGCAGCAACGATATGGTGCCCTGCAAATCGGACAAGGCCCCCAAGTCCACCTCAGGGGGTTCCAACGAAGACAGGGGCGGCAGGTCCCCTTCCGGTTCCACGCCCGCAATTAAGGGATATTCCTTAGTTGTCTCGGAAAAGTAGGTCTGGGCCGCTTTGGAAAGCAGGTATTCCAGGAATTGTTCGGCGGCCTCACGGTTCCCGGCATCCTTGATGATTCCGGCGCCGGCTACCAGCATCAAACCCCCAGGGTCTCCGCCTGTAAGGAAGTGGTTGCGGGCGCCGAACCCTTCTCCTTCCTCTTCCAGGAACCGTTGCAGATAATAGTGATTTACGAACCCAACGTCGACTTCGCCCCGAGCTACGGCGGCGACGGTGGTTGTGTTGTTGGAGTATGACCTGGGTTCGTTGGCGTTGATGCCTTCCAGCCAAGCCCGGGCCGCTTCTTCACCCCACTTCACCCGGAACGCGGTAACAAAGGCCTGAAAGGACCCGTTGCCCGGGGCCCAGCCCACCCGGCCCCGCCACTCCGGGCTGGTGAATCCCAGAATAGACTCGGGCAGGTCCGTTTTTGGGTCGATAGTCGCAGTGTTGTAGACCACGGTGCGAGCGCGGCCGGAGGTGCCCACCCAACGGCCGACCGGGGATCTGAACGCCGTAGGCACCCTGGAGAGAAGTCCCTCGGGGAGTTCGGCCAAGAGCCCGGCATCTGACAGGCTGCCAAGAGAGCCGGGGTCCTGCAGGAACACCACGTCCGCGGGCGTGTTGTCCCCCTCTTCGAGGATAGTCGATGCGATGGCCGTGCTTCCCGCATACTTGATACTGACCTCGATTCCGCTCTCTACGACGAATGCTTCCAGCAACGGATCGACCAGGCTTTCGGAACGCCCAGAGTAGACGGTGAGGCTGTCGTCGCCCCCGCCGCAGGCCAAAGGGACAGCCAACAACACCGTCAGCAAGGCTGCTGCCAAGAGCATTTTCGGCGTGAGGTTGTTCCAGAGGTTGCTCCAATGGGACCTTTTCATGTTGCTAAACTCCATTCAGCGCACAAGTTTGCGCACCAGTTGGCGTAATTGAAACGTCGGCGCCACCCTGACGCCGGCCGGAATTCCCAGGGTTGAGACCACTAGGGAAGCTCTGAATAAGTCCCTTCCCCCTCGACGGGGGAAGGTTAGGATGGGGGTGACCTCACTTACTGGATAGCTGAAGCCCTTAAGCTCCCCACCAAGATTTCGGTTTCCGTTGCAATTCCGAGTGCTTTTTCAGAGGTTTCCTAGCGCCTTCCCATACACAATGACTTGGACGCCTTTATTTTTGGGCCGCCGACGGGTTCGGTCGTCAAAAGTTGCGAGAAGAGAGGCCGCCACAATAAAGGCTATAGCCAGCATGATGCGGGAAACCGCGGCAGTGGGCCGTGTGTTCCGGGGAAAGTCTGGAGCAAATAATTCTTAATAAGTAGAGACCGTATTGCTATACGAGTATATCAAGACTTTCTATAGTCGTCTTTAGGTTGTTGTTGAAACTGTTTATACGTAGATATTTGCACTGGTGAAACTTATATCATTGTTGTAACAACAAGTCAAGCATTAATTATTTTACACGTTGCTATAACAACGTAGAGACGCTAGGGGAGACGCACGCAACCCGGACCTACGATTTAGATACTGGCTGAAATGATTGAACATCGGATATCCAGGGAGGGGCCTCAATAGAAAATCCCCGTGAAGGGACTCCGTCACTTGGCGACGGTGGCTGCCAGCGGCCTGTCTATGGCGGGCTTCGATATGACAGGAGTAGACATCGGTGACCGAAGTAAGGTTAGTGACAGGTATCATCCATGTAGATGGTACACTTGGCCCGGGGGAGAGCAACATGACAGAGCGCGGCCATCAGGAAGTGAATGGCCCCGAAACCCGAGGCAGAGCAGAAGCCAGCCATTCTCACGGCGGGCAGGCCGAGCATGGCCACTCCCACGACCGCCGGGACGCCAGCCGACGCCGCCTGCTGATTGTCCTAGCGCTGATTTCGGGCTACATGGGGGTTGAGATAGCCGCTGGCATCCATTCCGGCAGCTTGGCCCTCTTGGCGGACGCCGCCCACATGCTCACCGACGCGGCCGCCATCGGGTTGGCTCTTTTCGCCATGTGGATTGCGACCCGTCCGGCCTCCATTGAACGTACTTTCGGCTACTATCGCACTGAGGTGCTGGCCGCGCTGTTCAACGCCTTGAGCCTGTGGCTGATAGCCGCCTGGATTTTCTTTGAGGCGTTTCGTCGCTTTCGCGATGTCCCTGAGGTGGAAGGGGGTATCGTCCTGATCGCCGGAGCGGTGGGACTAGGCGTCAACCTGATTGCTGTTTGGATACTCCGCCGTTCCGCCGGGCATAGCCTAAACGTCGAAGGCGCGTTTCAGCACCTGCTGGCAGACCTTATGGGGTCAATCGGTGTAGTCGTTTCCGGCATTCTGACCCTGGCCTTTGGCTGGTGGATTGCCGACCCCATTCTGGGCGCCCTCATCGGCGTGCTTGTCCTGATCAGCTCTTGGCGCTTGATGGCCAAGGTCTTTCAGGTCCTGCTGGAGGGTGCGGCGGCCCACCTGGATATGTCCCGGCTTTGCAGCGAACTGGAGGACGTGGAAGGCGTCACACAAGTCCACGACATTCACGCTTGGACGATTACCTCGGGCTATGAGTCCTTCAGCGCCCATGTACTCATTGACCCCGATTATCTGGGTGAGATGGAAACGCTACGACGCCGGATGCAGCAGATTGCATACCAGGACTTTGGTATCGCCCATGTCACCATCCAGATGGAGCAGTCGCTGGACGGCTGCGCCGAACTCCATCACTTCGACCATCTGACCGCCCGTTAGCGTACTTGGACTCGTAGAAAAGGGAGCGTGGAGAAGTGACCGGAGACAAGGTGGGACCACCCGTCGGTCGTCGGGATGAGACCCCTGACGCGGTAGCCCCCGACGGCTCTGAAATACGGTTGTTGCTGGGAACCCCGGAAGCTGCCGCTAGGGCATCCTTATGCGAAGTGAGACTGGGACCTTGGCAGGTCTCCCGGCCCGTGTGGCATCGTAACGTGGAGGAACTCTGGTACGTGTTGGAGGGGGTTGGAAAAGTGTGGCGTTGTCCCCCCGGCGGAGACCCTGTCGATCTAAGTCCTGTGGAGGTTGGCCCGGGGGACGCCCTGGTAATCCCTCCCAGGTGGAGTTTCCAATTCGCCGCCGGGCCGACTGCGCTTACTTTCCTCTGCTTCACCTCGCCCCCGTGGCCGGGTGAGGAAGAGGCACAGCCTGCTTCTTATGGCGGCTTGGGCAGCCCAACCGTCTAGCTCAGCCACCCGTTGCTTGAGAAAAAAATTACCCGACGTTCACAATGCGCCCGCCGGCCGGAAATCTCGCCGCAGGGAAGCCTTGCCGGCGCATTGCCAGAGTGATACGGAAGCAATGGTTCGCGCTTCCGACGCTCACCTTTGGCGGAATCGAGCGGCCGCCGGAAGCCCTTGTGCCGGACTGTGCCTTGGCACCGTACTACCTCCAGAACAAGTGACGATGCTTGCGGGGCTAGCACAGCCGACGGCGCAAAGAACGGGGCAGGTCATCGGATAGCGCAGGGTCGGGCGCTACTTCAACAACCCGGTCCAGACGTAATCGTTGTCTCTCACTTCGCCGTGGCAGTTTTGGCAGCCTTCCACCATGCCTTCCTTCTCGACCGTGCCGTCGGCTAGGACCTTAAGCCAGAACCAGTCGTTGTGGTCCGGGTTGTAGCCCGACATTTTGTGCATGACGGTGTTGGCGGCATAATTGCCTTCCGGGGTGTAGTTCTCCTTGACTAGAATAGCTCCGTTGGGCATGACGCCGTCTTTGCCGTCGAGGGCATCATAGGCGGCGGGGTTGAGATAGGTGGTCAGGAGCATACCGTGCGGTTCGCCGCCCTCGTACTTCTCGCCCTTACCTGGCCACAGTTCCCATGACTGCTGGTAGTCCATTTCTTCCAGGTAGGCCAGCACTGAGGCGGCTGTTGCGTGCGGGGGTTCCGATTCGTCGGAACCCCCGCACGCCGCCACCGCAATGAGCAGACCATGACGAGCAGCGGAATCAAGAAACGCATCCCGTGTGTTGACGTGGACAACCTCTAAGCGCGGCATTGCGATGGGCGGCAATTGCCGCTCGGAGTTTGTCACGAACCCAAAAACTCAGCGCTCTCTACGCCGTCTGCGGTGAACCCCGGCGCCAGCGGGTCTTGAGATAGCGTCTTAGCCGGGTAGAATGCCTTCCCCGACGAACAGGACTTGGGCTTCTTCCAGCGTCAGGTCGGCGGCGGGCAACATCAGATCTGATTCGACCAGTTCGTCCACCGGCACCGGTGTGCCGTGATCCCGGACCAAGGCCAGCATTTGGCCCAACAACGCGCTGAACTCGGCGTTGTCACCCGCTTCCACCGCTTCTACCAAGTTGTTGTCTATGTCGTTGAGCGTATCGACGTAGGCGCCGGGGAGATTGAATTGCCCCTCGGTTGCGATTCGAACAATCATGGCCAACTCCCTGGGCGCTACTGGGCGGTCTTCGAAGAACTGCTGGCCTTGAGGGCGGCCAGCTCGCTCTCCACGTTCTGTTCTGTAGCCATCTTCTCCAGTTCCCGGCTGATGTCGTCCTTGCCAGACCCCGTGAAGTCGTCCAGCACCCCGACGCTGGCCAGTTCGTCGATGGCGCCCGCCCGGGCCCGCATTTGGTCTGTCTTGGTCTCCGCCCGTTCCACCGCCAAGCTAATGTCACCCATCTCTTCGGAGACACCCGACAGGGCGGCCCCGATGCGTACCTGGGCTTGGGCGGCGGTGTACTGGGCTTTGATCACCTCTTTCTTGGTCCTGAAGGCCGCCACTTTAGCCTGAAGCCGCTGCTCCGCCGTGGTCAACTTTTCCTGTTCCTCCTCCATGCCTTCAAGCTGGCTGTCCAGTCCCTGTAGTTCGATCAGGGCAACCTGCTTGCGTTGCAACGCCAACCGGCCCAGGTCCTCCCGGTCGGCCTCCACGGCCTGTCGCGCCTGCGAGTCCAACTTGGCTATGTTTTCCCGCACAAGAGAGGCCTGCTGCTGGATTTGACGCTTGGCCGTTACCATCTCGACCACGCCCCTCTTGACGTTGCGCAACATTTCCAGTTGCTTTTCGTAAGAGTAGTCCAGGGTTTCCCGAGGGTCTTCCGCTTGGTCCAAAATGCGGTTCATCTTGGATTTTACGATTGTCGACATGCGCGATAGCATTCCCACGATGCACCTCCTGAATTGGCTTTACGCCGCCGTGGACGGGAAGCGCGGTTGGCTTTAATAGCGTCCCGACCCTTTGTTGCGGCCGGTAATCGCAGTTACTCCGGCGATAAGAACGACGACTACGCCGATTACTATAATGATGATGCCAAGGACGTTAAGGATCCACTCGAATATATTCGACTGCACGAACCAACCCAAGAAGATCAGAACTAATCCAATGATCAATAGGAATAGGGGTGATCCCATTCGTCGGCTCCCTGGCAACAGTGATATGGATTCTTGCCTAGATATGGACTCTAGTGTATCAAGCATAATCCAACCTCGCACCTTACCGCAACCGGACCAACGTGTGGTAGGCGCAGATTGACCTGTATCTCCGGCCTGAGTAAACTCACGTTGGCCGGAAACGCTAGGCAAAGAGTTCAGGCTTGGGCCGAACGCTGGAGACTGGTAAATGCTGCGTTCTATTTTCGGTAGGAAGAAGCGGAAGACGGGCTCTTCCGATGGGCCGCCTCGAGACGTTAGCATCCGGGACGCGCGAGCCGGCGACGTGGTATCTATTGTCGGCCTGAACCTCGAGTATGACGACATCTACTTTTTCGTGGAACGGGTCCACCGGTACTCCAGTCACGGTGAAACATGGCACGAGTTGGTGTGTTCGGACGGCGACAACCGGGTGTGGCTCGATTGGGTCGACGGCTACGACCTCTTCATAACCGCCACCGACAACCCGAGTCCGTCGGGCCTGTCCGTCGTAGGTCTAACCGAAGAGGTCCTGATCGAACTGGACGAAGAGAACTCCATCGACAACTGCATTGAGATCGAAGGGGACCTTTACCACTACAAAAGCAGCTCCGAAGTGCTCTTTTACCAGGACGGGCGCGGCCACGGCCAAGGGTTCTATGCTTGGGACTTCATCCGCGAAGAAGGAGACCGGGTCATGTCGGTTTCCAAGTGGGAAGGCCGGCCGTTCGAAGTCACCTTCAGTGAAGTCATGTCACCGGATAACATCACCCTTTACCCCGGAGAACGGAATCGTCCCGGTGAGGAGCAGGCCCGATGATTGACGCGTTCATAGACACGCTACAGGCTTTTCCACGCGGGTTGGTGTTTGTCGCCCTCGGTCTGGTCGTCCTGATACTGGCCAAGCTGGCCCGGGACGCGGTGACCCGTTACAGGATCGACCAAGAAGTCGTCCAGAAGCAAAACGCGGCGGAGGCGTTGCGGCTTAGCGGCTACTTCCTCGGCGTGATCCTGGTATTGTTGGGGGCCCTTTACCAACCGCTGCTACTGGTGGGGGACGGAGGGCTCGGTTTCAACCTGGATTACTGGCAAGAGGTCCTGCGGGTATTCATTTACGCTCTGGCCGGTATCGTGGCCTTGAATTTGGTGCGGCCCCTGATGGACCGGGTGATCCTGTATAAATTCCGGGTCGAGGACGAAATTATCGAAGAGCAAAACGTTGGGACTGGCGCGGCCGAGTTCGGCCTCTACGTCGCCACCGGATTGCTGATCGCGGGAGCCGTGGCCGGAGAGGGGGCGAATTCAGAGCTGACGGCAGCCTTGGCGACGTTGGCGTTCTTCGGCATGGGGCTGGCGTTCCTGATAGTGTTTTCGATCTTTTACGAGTTCACCACGTCGCATGACATACACGCGGAGATCGAAGGCAACAACAACGCGGTGGGTATCGCGTTCGGGGGCAATCTCATTGCCATCGGCCTAGTAATGTTCAAGGCGGTGTTTGGGGACTTTGTGGGCTGGGGCGAGAGCATCGCGGCGTTTCTCACTCTGGGAATAATAGGATTCGTCCTGCTCTACGTTCTCCGGTTGCTTATCGACTTGCTGTTGCTGCCCACGGTCAAGGTTTCCGATGCCTTGGGCGCTGGCCGGAACATTGGTGTCGCCTTTGTGGAAAGCTCGGTGGTGATTGCTTCCGCCCTCATACTATTCATGGCAATCTAGCCGCGTAGATACTAAACTAAAGCCAAGGTGGGATGTGCATATGGTCGGTGGTGGGGATTGGTATGAGGGTTACGCGGGAGCCCCTCTGCTCTTGATTGCAGGATGGTCCGGCAGCGACGCTTGACCTCCTCTTTCCGCCCGGCCAGCCCATCGGAGAAGTTCCCGGCCCTCTCCTGAACCAGCTTCTTGGTTCCCAAGCACAGATTTCCGGTGGCCTCCTCTCTCGCCCAGCCCCAGATGGTCTCGACGGCGTTGAAGTCCGGGCTGTGTCCCGGCAGGTTCACCAGCCGCAGATTCACTCCGGGCTTGCCCAGCCATTCCCGCACCGCCTCTCCCCGGTGGGCCGGCGCGTTGTCCCAGATCACGTTCAGCCGACCGCCTTGCCTCTCCCGCAACTGCTCCAAGAAGGCTGCCGACGTTTCGCTGTTGCTGTTCCCCTCCAGTTCCATCCACTCCACCTCGCCGGTCTCCAAGCACACCGTCGAATAGTAGCTGGCCTTCTCTCCGTAGCGCGGGCTGGTCGAGTCCACCAAGGCTGGCTCTGCCCTCAGCACCCACTTGCCCCGCAACTCGGCGTCCGCACGGAAGTGGGCCTCGTCGGCGAAGAATATCTTCTTCCCGGACTCTTGAGCCTGGGATGCCAGGGTGGCGTACTCCGCCACGAAGGCCTCCCGTTTCTCCGCATCAGCCTTGAGCAGACGCTTCTTGGGGCGCTTTAGCACGAATCCCAGACGGTGCAGATAGTTCAGGCAAGTGCTGCGGCTCAGGCTGATACTGAAGCGCTCAGAGAGGAACTGCCGCACCACCTTCCTCCTGAGCTTGCCGAGGGGTCCAGTTGGCCATTACGATGCCCGACTTGGCGGGCAACTCCTGCACCGCGGCACTCAACGCCGCCTGCTGCGCCTCTTCGAGGGCGGGGGAGAACCACCGGACTGTTCGAATATCAGGGCCGCCGGACCTCCCTCGCTGAAGGCGGTGGCCCATCTCCCGATGGTGTGAGCATCCCGGCCCAGTGCCTGGGCAGTGGCCGAGGCGGTCATGCCCCGGCACAGGAGCCACAGAGCGTGCCACCGTTCTCTTTCCCGAGGCGTCGGCGCCAGGTACATCCTGCGGCGCACACCAGCCAAATCCAACTGCCACCGCTCCAAGTCCGGCCTTATCCCCCTCATACCCATCCTCACTCAGCCCGCTCCCGTTCCTGACGCTATGACTCCCTGGTTCTAGCCGACGTATATGCGGGTTTAACCTTCGCTTTGGTTTAGGAATGACCCCGCACCTCTTTAAGGGTGTTGCGGAAATGTACCGGTTGATCGGCAGCACACCCCTCGGAGAGGAATTCCCCGAGATGAGGGACAGCGACCGGACTTTCACCGAGACCATCCGCCAGCTGGCACAGCACGTGCGGCCCCCGCAGCAATAGATGTCAAACAGGCCCTGACTGAAGCGCCTGCTCTCCCTTCCTGAGACAGCACCCGAATTCAGCACTCAAGGTTTAGTCAATTTCCCGGGGCTTAAACACAATCAGCCGGGCACTGTCACTCAGGTTTCTTGGCTACTATCAGCGCCCAGCCGATCTTGCCCGATTCTGCCGACTCAACCCAGAAGGTCAGGGACGCAACGGTGTTGTCGATGGTCTCGGCGCCGACGCGTGGCAGCAGGGCCTCCCGTTTCTCTTGAAGCCCGTCCCTCACCCAAGCATATGAAGGTGCCACATTACGCGACCAGTCCTCCTCCCTGGTAATGGGGAATTTCAGGCTGGAGAAAGCCCTTCGGTAGTCTCCCAGGTCCCACATGTCCGGCGACTTCACCCGGTCGTATATTCTTACCCGATCCTCGTCCGGGGTTTCCCGCGACACCAGGATGTCGGTAAAGACAAGCGCGCCACCCGGCCTGAGGACGCGGCGGCACTCCGACAGCACCGCCATCTTGTCGGCTGCATGAAGGAACGCATCCTGGCTCCAGATCACGTCGAAGGACTCATCGGAGTATCCCAGTTGATGAAAGTCCCCGTACTCGAAGTTCAGCAGGTGTTCGAGGTGGGCCTCCTTGCTGCGGGTGCGGGCCAGCTCCAGCTCCTTTTCGCTGATGTTGGTGCCGGTGACCCTGCAGCCGAAGCTTGCGGCAAGGTAGCGGGCGGCCGAGCCATAGCCGCAGCCGAGGTCAAGGACTTGTATGTCCGGCCCCAGCGGTACGGCAGTAGCCATAATCTCGTTGGTGTGTTCCTTGGCCTCCAGCTGGTGGCATTCCTCGCTGCAGTAGACGCCAAGGTGTATGTTGTCGCCCCAGATAGTCCGGTAGATCTCGTCAGCAGGGCCGTCGTAGTAGGCTTGCGTCGTGGAAACGATGGATGCTACGTCTTCATTTGTCACAGAATATGTCTCCTGGAACGTGTAACGTTCTCGCTGAGTGGATTAGGGGCAACTCCGAACGCCTGACGTCATACTAAACTAAAGACAAGGTGGGATGTGCATTTGCCTGGGGTTGGCGATGGTGCTGGGAGTCCTGAAATAGCCTTTCTGCCCTTGATTGCAGGACGGTCCGGCAGCGCCGTCTCACCTCGTCCTTTCGGTTGGTCAGACCGGCCAGGAAGCTGTTGACCCTTTCATGGACCGCCTCCCTGGTTCCCACACACAGGTTCCCCGTCGCCTCCTCTCTCGCCCAGCCCCAGATGGCCTCATCGGCGTTGAAATCCGGGCTGTAGCCTCACCAGGCAGGTTCACCAGCCGCAGGTTCAGACCTGGCGTCCTGAGATATTCTCTAACCGCCTCGCCACGGTGGGCCGGCGCGTTGTCCCAGATCATGTTCAGCCGCCCGAAGTGCCTCTCCCGCAATTGTCCCAGGAAGGCTGCCGACGTTCGCGAGTTGCTGTTCCCCTCCAGATCCATCCACTCCACCTCGCCGGTCTCCAAGCACACCGCCGAGTAGAAGCTGGCCTTCTCGCCGTATCTCGGGCTGGTGGATTCCACCAATGCCGGCTCTCCCCTCAGCACCCATTTGCCCCGCAACTCGGCGTCGGCACGGAAATGGGCCTCGTCAGCGAAGAATGTCTTGGCGTTGCTTTGACACGCCTCCTCCATCAGGGCCGCGTACTCCGCCACGAATGACTCCCGTTTGGCCTCATCCGCCTTGAGCAGACGTTTCTTGGGACGCTTGAAGGCGAATCCCAGCCGGTGCAGGTAGTTCAGAGAACTGCCGCGGCTCAGGCTGATGCCAAACCACAAGGCGACGAACTCACGAACCACCCTCCAGTTCCAGTTGGCCATACCAATGCCCGCCGCCTCTGGCAACTCCTGTACCGCTTCTTTCAGTGCCGCCTGCTCCGCCTCGCCGAGGGCGGGGGGACCCGCCGGTCTGCTCGAATATCAGGGCCTCCGGGCCGCCTTCGCCGAAGGCAGCGGCCCATCGGCCTATGGTGTGTGGGTCCCGTCCCAGTGCCTTCGCCGTGGACGATGCCGTCCAACCTTGGGCCAGCAGCCAGACGGCGTGCCAGCGTTCCCGCTCCCTGGGCGTGGGCGCCAGAATCACCCGCCGGTGCAGATCCCTGACGCTCATCTCCCACTGTTCGAGTAACTGATCAATCTCCCTCACACTCATCACCAACCCCCACAACTCCTGAGACCAGCTAATCCAGTTACCTCACTAATCTACCCTATGCGTCTGCGCATTTCACCTTGGCTTTGGTTTAGAGAAGCTCTGAATAAGTCCCTTCCCCCTCGACGGGGGAAGGTTAGGATGGGGGTGACCTCGCTTATTGGATAGCTGAAGCCCTTAAACTCCCCACCAAGATATCGGTTTCCGTTGCAATTCCGAGTGCTTTTTCAGAGGTTTCCAAGACCAAGACCCATTGGCGACGGGGTTCACCGCAGAGAGCGCAGAGCTTTTTGGAAATGGTTGGCTGACTGAAGTCCCTTCCCCCTTTGGGGATGGTTGAAATCGAGCCAAATATCGGATTTCTGTTCCGCGACCGGCGTTTGTTCCAAAACGAGCACCCGTTCCGCAAGCCGCGCCTGTTGCAAGAGTCCACGAGCTGATAATACCGCTGAACGGGCGTGACCTGATGAATGGCCGGACAAAGAGAAAGCCCCCGGATTCGCGCTCCGGGGGCTTTCTTCATGTTAGGCGGTTAGATTGCTTAGTCGGTGAGAGGTTGCAGGATGTGGAGCATCAATTCCACTTCGCCAAGCTCCGTGGCAATCTCATCGGAATCGAGGAAAATCTTGCGCTGGTAGTAATTACTGTGCAGAGCTTCTGCTGCATACCTCAAATTGCGTAACCGATTATCGCGCAACCATTCCTGGGCATCTCTTACTGCGACACGAAACTGGTCGTGGCTTTCGTACTTCCATCCTTTAGCGGCGGCTACAGCCTTGACCATGTGAGCAGCCGCGCCCCATCCCTTCTCCGACGCCTGATGCAAGTTGCCTTCAGACAGGTACTCCCTACTTTTAGCAAGGAATTCCCAAGCCTGCTCTCGATAGTCTGTGACAGCACCGTTTGTACTCATTTCGCTTGATCTCTGCGTATTCTGGCCGCGACTAACGCCTTCGGGTTCTAATCAACTAGCCTAACCAGAGGCTAGTGCCGATTGCCAAATATGTCAATGTACAGAGACGGCTGATAGCTAGGGAAGCTCTGAATAAGTCCCTTCCCCCGTCGAGGGGGAAGGTTAGGATGGGGGTGACCTCGCTTATTGGATAGCTGAAGCCCTTAAGCTCCCCACCAAGATTTCGGTTTCCGTTGCAATTCCGAGTGCTTTTTCAGAGGCTTCCTAGAACTTGGGAGGGGTTATTTCTTACAAACACCGGTTCAATCCCCAACCCGTAGACAGCGTGAATCAGCGCCACAATGTAATTGCACAACACCGGGGAAGTTCAGGTTGGGGGAGGCTTAGGATCGTGGCAGGGATGAGTTACCCCAAACCCGCCGCATAATCCGTCTTTCCGAGGCTAGCTGCTGGGCCTGCTCACGCCGCTCCTCAAGATAACTATATCCGCTTTCGACGATTCTCCCCATTAATTCGTCATCGACGTAGTACCGATTGACCACCGGCTCCAGGAGCCTGTCGAAAAAACTTTCATCATCTATCAGACTCGTCCACTGGCCCGCGAAGGCGTCCAAGCTACCGTCGTATAGCCGCAACAGGAACACCGTCCTGATGGGATCCAAGCCTTCGGTGTTGTAGACCTGCGCCCGCAGGTCTACGCCGCGTCCCCGGCCGAAACAGACATCCTCGGCTTCAGTGTCAAAGTCAACGTCCTGGAAGTGGTCGTAAAGGTCGATGCAGGCCTCGGTTTCCGACAATAATCTGCCGATGAACCCTCTCCCTTCTTCGGTGATAACAAAGGCGTCAGTCTCCTCCGAGGGAGCCATGAGGCCCTTGCTTTGTAGCCCGGCCACGCCGGGGGCCGGACTTTGGCCGCCGGACGAGACCGCCGGCAGCGGGTACTCGAACTTGTCGATGAAATACAAGACGGTCAACTCTTGAAGCCATCCGAGCAGTGCCGGTTTGCTGGTCCAGAAGCCCTCCCGGACAGCGTACTCCAAGGCGTGGTATTGCTGTTCAACCCGCAGGTGGAGTTGCGGACGAGAGCGGACGGCGGGGCGCTCCTGATCGGGGCATGGCCGCTGAAGGTATGGATAGACCGGTCCCGCCGGGTCCAATCTGTAGGCGCCATCCGTTGAAATCGACAGTTCCCAGAGGCCCGTTCTCCATCCTTGGACGGCGTCGGCTATGACGGCGTAGATGTCCGGCAGGTCGGGATTGGCACGAACATCGAACATCGACTCAACGTTAGCCCGCGTTTGCTCATCTTCGGGAAACACCCGGTCGAGGAGCCGGCCGAGGGAGTCCCCGGCATAGTCTGATGGCAACACGAGATGAAGGTCGTCCGCCGGGTCCATCCCGGCTAACGACACTCGGAACTCGAACGCAACGGCGGGGACCGCGTCGATAGGGCCCGGCAACCGGGCGCCCTCGCCGGTTGGCCTAGGGCGCTCCATCAAGAACGTCGCCGGCCCCGGACCACCATCGCGCCGCCGCCGCCGAAACCGCCGGACGACCTCGAAGATCGGAAAGACCCGGTACTGCCGCGGCGGACAGAGTTGCTGGTCTGGAACGCGCCGCTGGTCCTCTGGGTCTGTTGATAGGTGGTGCGGTTCGAGCTTACGTTGCTTTTTGACTGCTGGTACCGCGACCCGGCGAACGAGGACTGCTTGGTGTTGTAGGCGCCATTCCTTTGCACCTGCCGGTTGTAACCCTGGCTCTGCCGGTAGGTGGTCCGTTGGTTGCGAATGGTGCCGCCGCGGGACACCGGCGTGCTGTAGTAGTAACCGCGGGGCGAAATGGCCGAAATCAGCATATAAGTGAACAGGAAATCCCCGGCCCCAAAGTGGCTCCGGTAGTAGCCGTTGCCGTGGTAGCCCTGCATGTCATATTCGTCGTTCGTGCCCTTTACGATGGAGAACAACAAATCGTCGGTTGTATCGTCAATATTTGAGTTGCCGTCGAGGTCTTCCCATCCTTCCATGGTCAACGCGTTGCCGTCTTGTTTGGCCCGGATTAGCACCAGACCGTCACCTTCGTATATCTCGTTGACCCGGTCCTCGAAGTCCGTTGCGCTCTTGGAATCCTTGAAGGCCTGTTGAACGTCGTCCAGGTTTATCCTTCCCGCCGCCCCATCGGTCGCGGCCCAATCGTCGTAGGTCGGTTCGCCCCCGCAGGCGGCAATCAACGGCGCTGCGGCCACCAAGCCGCCGAGGGAGATGGCTGTGCCAAGTTTGAAACTTCTCAACTCATTCACTCCTTTGCCGTTGGCCGGCGGCGGCCATTGCCACCGGTTGCCGGGCAATCAACGCGTGGGCGTCTTCATGCACCTGTACTTGGGTGATAATTGGCGGTTGAAACCGTTCTAAGGGGAAAGTCAGCAACCGGGACAGATAGTCCGCTTCCACCCCTTCCAGGAATTCATCCCAGGCCTTGAAACTCTGCCGGACGTAGCGGGCGACTGCGGACTTGTGGCCGCTGTTGGAGAGCGTTTGGTTCAGGATAGAGTCTTGAAGTCCGTTTAACTGGCTCTTCCAGAGTTCGTCACAGGTATTCAGGTAGAGAAGAATCGCCAGATAATCGAAATTCTCGGGCCCTATCTCTCTTTCAAACCCTTCCAACCTGTTGATGAAGAGCCAGCCTAGCTCATCGGGTAGCAGCGTCAAGTCGAGGCCCCACAAACCGGAGCAATCGACTTGGTAATCCAACCGCAACTCTTCGGCGAACCGGGCGAACTGGGAAGGGTACAGGTCCGAAGTCACCCCGGCGAAATGGCTGGCCGCCAAGCGACCCGCCCAGCGCATGGCCAATCCGGTCCAGGTTTCCTTGCAGGTTTCCTTGCAGGTTTCCTTGCAGGTTTCCTTGCAGGTTTCCTTGCAGGTTTCCTTGAATGAAGGCGAGCCGATGACCTGTCCGCGGTGCCGGTAAAACAGGTCCGTCTGACGGTCCAAGACGGCGGTGTAGTCTTGGACGAGGCTTCGTTGTACCTCCGCTTCCCGCTCGTTCATCCCTTGCACCAGCTTAACCTGCGCGTCGACTGCCGGTCCCGAGAAGTAAGTCCGCCCGGAGCCATCAACTTTGCGGCATTGGCTCAGCTTGAGGACGCCGTCTGCGTGGAAGTTTAGCAGACGGTCTTCCAAACTCAGCAGGGTCTCGGTGACGCCGAAATTGCCTTGCCGGCCGCTGCGCCCGCTAAGTTGGAGGTCGATGCGGGGAGAGTCGTTGATCTCAGAGCCGATTACCCGCAACCCAAGGGGGAAGTCCGGCCTGTTCGGCCCCGGCAGGCTGGCGCACCGTTCGGTGATCTTGGCGTCGAGGCCGGGCTCCAGTAGTATGTCGGTACCGCGGCCGGCCATGTTGGTGGCCACGGTGACCGCGCCGAATGCGCCGGCCTCCCGGACGATCCGGGCCTCTGCCTCGCAACTGACCGCGTTCAGCAGGTTGTGAGGAATACCCTGTTCCCCCAGCAACCGGCTAAGCTCACGCGAGTCCTCCACGGTCAGCGTCCCCACCAGCACCGGCTGGCCGACGCGATATGAGGCGGCAACCTCGTCGATGATGGCCAAGGCCTTTTCTTGCTCGTTGAGGTACACTCTGTAGCCTCGGTCGACTCGCTTCAGAGGGCGGGCCGGGGGAAGCTCCACTACCTTCAATCCGTACCGTTGCCGGAACTCGTCGGAGGACCCGGCGGCCGTGCCGGTCATCCCGGAGACCCACTGGTATCGCTTGATGAATCCTTCGACCGAAATCTGGCCCAAGGTTTCCGTTTCGGGGCGGGGTGCGATCCCTTCCTTGGCTTCCACCGCCGATTGCAAGCCCTGTTGATAGACGCAGTCCACCTTGGGCCTGCCAGTGGCCCGGTCGATTAGCACCAACTGGTCCTCGGTGACCAAATAGTCCACGTCCCGCTGTAGCAGCAGGCACGCCCGAAGCATCTGGTACACCTGATTGCCCAGGTTGTATTGCCTGGCCAAGCGCCTGCGAACCACCCGAGCCCGCCTTCTCCTCTCGCCGAGCGTTAGGCCATCGCGCGCCTCAAGGGTCTCCAGCCTTTCTTCGAGAGACCGCCCGTCGTAGAAGCGGCCAAGCTGTTGCACCAGAATTTCTCGGCCCTCTTCGGTAAGCGTGACGAATCGCTTATCGGTGGCAATGACATACAGCAGGCCCTCAGTGAGTGTGGCGTCGTCCGATTCGGCGATCAACTTGGTCCGCTTGTATGCGCTCGGTCGGTCGGCTAAGAGCTCTTTCAATACAGGGTTATCCGGTTCGGCCAGCAACAACCGGGCCATGACCCGGGTCTTGTCACGGAAACTGCCGGATGGTTGGATTAGCGGACCGGCCAACCCTTTAGCTACCTCGTGTTGCTGGTCTATGAGCCGACAAACGGCCCTCTTGACCCTGGCGACCGGGCTGCGGTCTCCCAAGGGACTCCCTGAAATGATCATAGGGGTGAACGCTTCGTCGATGAGAGCGTGATCGACTTCATCGATAATTGCCGCTTCCAGTTTTCCTTGCACCTGGTCCCTGCCGCTGGTCTTGAGGTTGTCACGAAGGAAATCGAACCCGAATTCACGCATCGTGCCGTAGACGACGTCCTTCCCGTAGTTTTGCCGCCGCTCGTCATCCTCCATGTACCCAAGCACGTAGCCGACGCTGATGCCCAGAGACTGATAAACCGGCGCCAGCAGGTCGGCGTCCCGAGAGGCGAGATAATCGTTGGCGGTAATCGTGTGGACGGACCTCCCCAGCAAGGAATGGGCCACCGCCGGGAAGGCCGCAGCGATGGTCTTGCCCTCGCCGGCGTTCAGTTGGGCGATGCTGCCGTCGAAGAGATGGACGCCGGCCAGCAGTTGCTCGTCGGTGGGCCGGAAAGTAAGCTGCCCGGTTATAGCCTGGGCTACGATGCCGAACGCTTGGGCCAGCAACTCTTCGACGTCCAACCGCTGCGCCCCGTACTTGAGGCGGGTCAAGTCCATCCTCAAGTCGCCGCCGGAATAGTCGGAGAAGTCCAAACGGCGGACCCTTGCCAGAATGCGTTGAGCGGCGTTCTGCGACAGCAAGTCCGCGGCCCCCTACGCGATGCTTTCCTGCAAGCTGGCCCAGCCATGCCTGCTGGAGCTAATGTAGACCAACAGATCACCCACGGTCAGGTAAATTTCTCCAAGCTTCAAGTGCGCCTCTTGGCCCCGGACCACTCCCACCAAGTTAATGTCTTCGTTCAGCAGCTTGGAGGCAACCTGGCTGTAACTGGGAGAGCCGTCGATTGCCGACTCGACCCTGGTGCTGGCCAACGTGCCTTCGATCAAGTTGCTGGTCATGGCCTGGGTAAGCAATGTTACCCCGGCGTCCTGGGACTCCTGTATCAGAAGATTATTGGCCATGTGCAGCGTATACACCAGAGTAACATCGGGGACGCCGGAAAAAAGACGCTCGCGTTTCGGCGACATACACTCTGCAACCACCCGTGTACCGGGGCTAAGGCTGGTGATTACGGCAGCGGCCGAGGCAACTACACTGTCGCTGTTGGGGTCATTGTAATCTATGCTCAAGACAATGGCCTTACTGGCTTCGTTAAGGCGGGCCCGAATATATGTCTCCTCCTCCAGTGGCGAGCCCCGCACGAAGGACACGTTGGGATGGTCGAAAGGGAGGGAATTGAGGGTGTCGGTAACGAGGATGATCTCGTTCCCTTGGTGGCCGGGGTCCGCCAAGAACTCGTCAACGATGTGGCGGACTCTGGTCTCATTGGGGAAGTGGACGATCAACAGGTGGCCTTTCGCATGCACGGTTGTCATTCCGGTCTGCTCCTTGATACGCAGGTCCAAGATCCAGTCGACCAATATCCCGGCGGTGCTGGTAAACGCCACCAGCCCGAACACGGCGATGAACACCACCGTGCCGATGCGGGCCCCGAGAGCGGACGCCGATAGGTCTCCATACCCGATGGTCGTGATGGATATTATGCTATACCAGAAGCTGTCGCCGATGGTCAGGTCGGGTAGGATGCTCCGTTCGAAAACGAAGAAGGTCAGGGCGTTGCCGACGATGCTTACGCCCAGCACGGCCAGTATTGCCAGTAGGCCTATCGCCCTTCGGCGGCGGGCCAAGCGCATGATTCGCACCAGGGAGACGTACATTTAGCGGCAACCTTTAGGGGTTCGTCGACCCCGGGGAAGAGGCGGTCAACTCCCCAGCTTCATGATTACCAGCCCTGCCTCATGGCCCGCCCCGTCGCACTCATCGAGTCGTGCCAGAAGGTGTTGCTCGGCCTCCAAAATCCGCTGGCCGACCACGGGCTCGGCCAGCGAGAATTGGACGCCCAACGGCGAGTCCAAGGCCCATCGGCTGGTAACGGAACAGTCCAAGCCCGCCCGTCGGCTCACTGCTTCATACTCATTGCGGACTTTGTTGAACTCTTGCTCGCTGCGAAAGGGGATGGGAACGACGTAGTAATCGCTGGAAAGATACAGTCCCAACTCGTTATCGAAGACCTGCATCAAGTCGGTGTAGGGCATCCAACCCTCGAGGGCGAAAAAGAAGTTCTCCGGTATGTCCTGTGGGGCCTGGTGGTAATAGAAGTCTTCTTCGGCCTCAATCATTTTAACCGGCACCGGCTGCTTGTCGTCGTATCCCAGGACTTGTTTAACTCGTGGGTCTCGCAGGAACAGGAAGGGGATGTTCCCGTTGGTGGCATCCACCAGCACCCGCTCCCCGTCGATATCATACAGCAGGGCGGTATGCTGCCAGAAACGGGTGTACCGCTTGGAGAAGCGAAAGTCGAAGGTTACCAGAAGCTCTCTCAGCTTCTCCGCCGGCAGGCGGCCGGGGGAGTTTGGCCCGGCGAAGACGTACTCGGACTTGAGGCCGTAGTGGTCGGTAAGGAACTTCAGCGCCTGAACCTTTTCCGAGCAAATAGCGCCCGCGCCCTCGATGATGTTATCCACGGTCTCGTCTCCCGACTTGTATACCAGCTTCTTATCGACGAACCGCGAATAGTTCTCGAACTGCGCGTTCCAGACTTTTTCGGCCAGCGCTTCGAGCAATTTGAGTTTTGACTCGGTCGCCCCGCCTTCGAGAATGCGGCCCGCCTCCGAGGCCCCGAAGCGGTCGGTCAACGTCTCGAGCACAAAGCCGGAGTATTTCGCCTCGTCCCGCAGCCACTTGCGGGCGTGAAAACCCGTCCAGTTGCGGTGATAGGTCCCATTCATGCGGTCGATGGTGATGTCGATTACGGGGACCTCGTGCCCGCCGACCAACGCGGCGTGGGAGGTGGGAATTTCGTCCAGTCCGATGGGCCTGTCCAAGTCCTTGAAGACAACCTCTGGGACCATGTCCAAGAGATGCCCGGCGTCGGAGCTAAGGTAGAGCAGGTCTTGCAGGGCGTAGAGAGAGTCGGCGGAGCCCGGTGTGGTCCGGTTCTCCCGCAACAAGTTATCAATCGGGGCCCGTTTCAGGTACTTGTCCAGCAGGTACCTCAGAGGCCGGCAGCGTTCACCGGCATCAATTCGCAGGGCGCACTTTCTGGTGGTCACCAAGTCCGAGAATTGAAGAATTAAATCGCTGGCGCTGTCCATGATTGCGGTCAGGCGTGTACGCCCGCGTCACAACGCCGCATGGGGCCCGCCTCCCCAGCGGGCGGCGAAGTGATCGAAGGTGAACCGGCTCTTCAAGACCGTTTGGCCCGTGGTGGTCAGCGCATAGACCGACGGCAGCCCAATTCCGTTGAAGGGGTGGGCCTTGGTGAGGGTATACGACCCGGCATTCTCGAAGACCACCCGGTCCCCAATCTCCAATGGGTGCTCGAACCGGTAGCAACCGAACAGGTCGCCGGCCAAGCAGGTGCTTCCCGCCAGCAGGTATTCGTTGGGGCCGTCGTCATCGTGCCCGGCCACGTCGGGCTGAAAGCCGTACTCCAACACCTCGGGCATATGGTTCACGGTGGTGTCCAAGACCGCTATCTTCTTACCTTCGCTGGGGAAAACGTCCAGCACCGTGGACACAATGTATCCGGCGGAGCGCACCAAGGCGGACCCGGGTTCGAAGAACACTTGGGCGCCCGTCTGCTCTTTGATAAGGTTCACGGCCTTAATGAAAGGAACGAAGTCGGAGTCGTGGTCGAAAAGATAGCCGCCGCCCAGGTTGACCCATTGGACGCCGTCCAACACCCGTGCGGTTTGGGAACACACATGCTGCACCGTCGCCAGCAGCTCCCCGAAATCGGAGGAATCGCAGTTGGAGTGGAACAGGATGCCCTTCAGGCCGGAAAAACGGCCCGGCTCTCGGTCAAAAGCCGCTGCCAAGTCTTGCAGCGGGACTCCCAGCTTTGAATAAGGCCGGCAGGGGTCGTAGCGTTGGTCGTCCGCGAAGGACATTTGAGGATTTACCCGCAACCCGCAACTGGCTTTGTCCCGGGTCCGGGCTTGGTACCGGTCCCAGTGGGTCAACGAATTGAATGAGACGAAATCGCACAGGTCGCCTATCTCGTCGATTTCGTCTTCCCTGATGCCCGGCGTGGTGATGTGGACCGTTCCGCCGCCGTTGGCGCAACGGGCCAGACGCGCCTCGAACGAGGAACTCACCGCGAATCCGTCCAGGCTTGGGGCCATGAACTTCAGCGCGTCCAAGACCGAGAAAGACTTGACGGCGAATAGCAACCGGCACACTCCGTCTTGACGCAGCGGCTCCCCGGCCCGGAGAAGGCGCTGAATAGCTGCCTCGTCGTACACGAACGCCGGACTGGAAATGTTATCAAGCCGGCTGAGAAGCGTTCCCGTCTCTCTCAAGCGTCACCTGCCGGATGGGCCGGCGCACCGCTGCGGGGTCGATGCCCGTCCGCAGCGCCGCCATGACGCCGGCAGCCTCCCAGTAGTTGTCCACCAAGTGGAATTGCCCCTGCTGCCACGGCAACCGGGTCAGGTCGTTTCTCATTAGATTGTCGTTTTCCCGCACCGCGATTACCGGGATTCCTTGCTCCAACGCCGCAACCGTGGGCAGCCCAAGGCAGCCATCGGGAATTACCAAGCATGAAACGTCCTCGACCGACAGCACGTGGGCGTCGCGCATCGCGGTCTCATCGGTCACGATCCGGGGACTCCTTTGGAGTCCCTTGAGGACCGATTGCAGGAAGGTAATGGAGATGGCCTCGGCAGCCAGGCGCGGGTCAACGACCCCGGTGTCGACCTCCATTACGGCCTGTGATTCCAGCATTGGTGAGTGGGCCGAGGGCACGTTGTACAGGCTGGAGATGGTGTGAGTCAGCATGGACTCGACTCCTCCCCAGGGATTGACCATATTGCCGTTGCTGCCGAAGTAATCGCCGTGGTAGTGGAATGGAACGTTGATAACCGAGGATATTGCTACCGCGTCGTATTCGCCCCGGTGCTTGTCCAGCAGGTCCAGCACATGGTCCAGGTCCTCCACCTCACCGGCGGCCCGCGCCGATCCGGTGTATTTCGATCTCATGATCAGCGGCGGGTCCAGCTCGATTGTCCGCGGGCACATCAGACCGTAAGACGCCCGGGCCGCGTTGACGGCGTTGACCGCCATTGCCGGAAAGAGGGCGTCGGCGTGGGAGTTGATCAACGCCAGTACCCGGTTTCCTCTTACCGGCTGCAAGCCGGCCGAGCCCATCAGCAGCCGTGAGATCACGCTGCCTTCGACGTAGAGTCCGTTGGCGGGCAGTTCGTTGATGTCCGAGGCGTTCACCACGTTCGGATGAGTAACCAGCCTGTCGCACACTGAAGCCAGCAACTGGGCCACTGGCGTGGCGTCGCCGGCGTGACCGCCGATAGCGGCCCCAATGCCCGTGGGCACCAGCAACACCGAGTTGAAGTTGCCGGTATTTTCGGTCCGGCGCTGGCGGAACTGGAACATTATTCCTTGGGGAAACCGGCCCCGGCCCGGCTTCAAGCCTGTTTCCCGGCCCGTTTCCCGGACAGTCGTTACCTCGCATCTGTAGCCGTCGGCGTCCGATTCGGTTACCACTAGCCTGACCGGCGCCAACCCTTCGGGCAGAAGCGCGCCGGTCTGTTGCGACCACCAATCGAGGACGCTGATCCCCGGAGGCGCGGTGGGAATGTCGAGCGTGGTCTCCGAAAGGAACACAATCTTAGTCTCCGCGTGAGATTGTCGATGGCTGCCTAGGGTTGGATGATAGCCCGAGGGTTATGTTACCACGGTCTTTTGGTTGTTATTTCTCACGTTCGTTCAGGACCAACGGAAACGGGGGACTTTCGGATATTGAAAGCCCCCGGAATCAAGAGCGTCGTGGAAACCGAGCACGGGCCGCGCGTCTGTCTCAAGGTTGTCAAGCACAGGGACAACGGCAAGCCACCTCGCGTGGCATATTTCGGTGGCATACCCCTGAAACGGCAACGGCAGGCAGTCCTAGTAGACCAACAGCCTCAACGGTACAGGAGCGGCTGCAACGAGCTTATCAAACGGCTCGAAGCGGACGTATGCGAGATGTTCAACTCAACGGTGGGCGTCGAAGTCCACCACATCCGTACGCTTCGCGACCTGAACGTGAAAGGCCAACGGGAAAAGCCCAAGTGGGTACAAATCATGGCGGCGCGAAAACGCAAGACCCTCGTGGTCTGCCGGACGTGCCACATGGACATCCACCACGGGCGCAGTAATCCGCAATCACAGCGGTAGTTAGTGTCCTCAGCTTAGGCAAAAACCAAAATCGGGCCAGAGCCTTTACACCAACAATGTATCTGGCTACGGTATCCGGCGGAGGTGATAAAGCATGAGCAAAGATATGCAGACCCGTATAGGCATAGGAATCGCGCTCGGAACCGGGGTAGGCGCGGCCATAGGCGTAGCCATCGGCGTGTCACTCGGCGATATCTTCCTGGCGATCGGCGTGGCAATCGGTGGGGGGACCGGCGCGGTGATAGGAATTGCCGTGGCGGTGGCGCTTGGGCGCAGAAATGGTGACACTTCCTAGACACTACCGCTTTGTAAAGACACTGGAGAGCCGGATGCGGTGAAAGCCGCACGTCCGGTTCGGAGGGGGGCCGACGGAAAAGTGCTCCGCTAACTCGGAGTAACTCGCCGGCGGCCTACCCTACTGGCATGCAACCAAGTCTACCGCCTCATCCGGCACGCCCGGGCGCGGCGGGTGCTGTTCCTCGTGGACCGCAGCAATCTGGGACGGCAGACGCTGCGCGAGTTCCAAGGCTTCACCGTGCCCGGCGACGGACGCAAATTCACCGAGCTCTACAACGTCCAGCTTCTGCAATCGAACAGTATCGACCCCGTGAGCCGGGTGTGCATCGCCACCATCCAGCGGGTCTACTCCATGCTGAGGGGCGAGGAACTGGACCCGGACATGGAGGAGCAGTCAGGGTTCGACCTGGCATCGGGCCGCCGCTCGCCGCAGACCGTGGAGTACAACCGCAACTTTCCCATCGAGGAGTTCGACTTCATCATCACCGACGAGTGCCACCGCTCCATCTACGACCTGTGGCGGCAGGTGCTGGACTACTTCGACGCCTTCCTCATCGGCCTGACCGCCACGCCATCCAAGCAGACCTTTGGCTTCTTCAACCGGAACCTGGTGATGGAATACAACCACCGGCAGGCAGTGATTGACGGGATCAACGTCGACTACGATGTCTATCGGATTGAGACGGAGATAACCGGTCAGGGAGGCTCCATCGAAGCGGGATACAAGGTGGACCGGCGCGACCGCCTCACCCGCAAGGTCCGCTGGGAGGAGCTGGAAGATGATCTGACCTATGCTCCAAGTCAGCTTGACCGGGCCGTGGTCGCGGTGGACCAAATCCGCACGGTAGTCCAGACTTTCCGAGACCGCATCACCACCGAGATTTTTCCAGGCCGCCAGCACGTTCCCAAGACCATCATCTTCGCCAAGGACGACAGCCACGCGGACGATATCGTCAACATCGTTCGGGAGGAATTCGCCAAGGGCAACGACTTCTGCCGGAAGATCACCTACCGCACCACCGGCGCTCCCCCTGAGGTCCTGATTAACCAGTTCCGCAACAGCTTCAATCCCCGCATCGTGGTCACGGTGGACATGATTGCCACCGGCACCGACATCAAGCCGGTTGAGGTGGTGTTCTTCATGCGCAACGTGCGCAGCCGCAACTTCTTCGAGCAGATGAAGGGCCGCGGCGTCCGCATCATCACTCCCACGGACTTCAACTCCGTTACCCCGGATGCCCCGGCCAAGGACCGGTTTGTCATCGTGGACGCCGTGGGGGTGACCGAAAGCGAGCTGTCGGACTCATACTCGCTTGACCGCCACCCCTCCGTGCCTTTCGACAAGCTGCTGGACATGGTGGCCATGGGCGACCGCGAGCCGGACACGCTGTCGTCCCTCGCCAGCCGCTTGGCCCGGCTGGACCGCAGGCTCTCGCCCCAGGACCGGCGCGCCGTGGGAGTCGGTACCGGGGGAACGTCTCTGAAGGAACTGGTAGCCGGACTGGTCAAGGCTACCGACCCGGACGCCGCCTTGGACGCGGCGCGAGAGGCCACCGGCCAGGACGACCCGCCGGAGGAGGCGGTGAATCGAGTCGAAAAGGAAATGCTGGACGCGGCGGCGCTGCCTTTCGCCGCCAACCCGCAACTGCGGCAGCGGTTGACGGAGATTCACCGCGCTTACGAGCAGACCATCGACAACTTGACAGCGGATACGGTGATCAGGGCCGAGTTCTCCTTTGCGGAGTCGGACTCTCTCACCCGCTCCTTCAAGGACTATATCGAGGAGAACCGGGACGAGATCACTGCGTTGCAGGTGCTATACGAACGGCCCTACCGGCAGCGGCTGAGCTATGCCGACATCCGCGCCTTGGCCGACGCCCTGCAAAGTCCGCCCCGCTCCTGGACCGCCGGGCAGCTGTGGGACGCCTACCGGCAGCTCGACCAGTCCAAGGTGCGCGGCTCCAGCCAGCGGGTGATGGCCGACATCGTGTCGCTGGTGCGCTTTGCCATCGGCAGCGACGAGGAGCTGGCCCCCTTCGCCGAGCAGGTTGAGCAGCGGTTCCGGGGCTGGCTGGATACGCAGGAAATCGCCGGGCGGGAGTTCACCGATGAACAACGGCAGTGGCTGGAAGCCATCAAGGACCACATCGCCGGCAGCGTCAGCATCGAACCCGGCGACCTACAGTACGCCCCCTTCGCCCAACGCGGCGGCATCGGCCGCGCCCAAACGCTGTTCGGCGATGGGCTGGCCTCACTGCTGGAAGAATTGAACCTTGCGCTGGCGGCATGAACACCGTCGGATCGTTTGGACTTCTTCATCAAGATATGTCTTGAACGTTCAATCCCGTTGCTCTAAGCTGGGAGGATACGCCAGGGAGGCATGAGTATGGTTGAACGTGAAAAATTCTCGAGCCAAGCGGCGCCAGAGTTGCTGTTGAAGATGCGCGAGATCGCCCGAAGCGAAGGACGTCATTTCCAGGCGGTCCTGGAAGACGCCATGGTCAGTTACATAGAAAGCAAAAGCCGGGAGAGGGTGCGTCCCGAGGTAATGGCCCACTATCGGGCCAGCGTGGAAAAGAACCGGCTGCTGGGTGAGTTGCTGGCTCAGTGACCAGCAACTTTCTGACCACTGAAGAAGCAATTGCCATCCATGACGATCAGATTTCCCAATTCGGCGGCTCGATGGGCCTGCGCGATATGGGTGCGTTGGAATCGGCCCTTTTTCGGCCACAGATGGGGTACTACGACGGTCTGATCGAGGAAGCCGCCGCCATGATGGAAAGTCTGGCAATGAACCATCCTTTCGTAGACGGCAACAAACGTGTGGCTTTCTTCGCTACCGACGCCTTTCTGAGAATGAACGGCTGGTTCATTGACTGCGATAGCCGCGAAGCCTATTCGTTCTTCATGCAGTTGTTCGAAACCCACTCCTTTCGGTTTGCCGAGTTGAAAACCTGGCTGGAGGAGAAGGTAAAGCCCTTTTCTTAACCGGTCAGGCGCGGAGGCCGTACATGCAGGACGCAGAAATAGTCTTCCAAGTGCGAGGGTCCCCCGAGGGCGGCTACGAAGCCCGCGCGTTGGATTACAGCATCTTCACCCAGGGCGACGACCGGGATGATTTGATATACATGATGCGGGACGCCGTGCTTTGCCACTTCGAGGACGGCGAAACGCCCCAAGCAATTCGCGTACATCTGGTCCAAAGGGAGGTCATACCCGTGTGAGGATGCCCGGAAATCTATCGGGCATGGAGCTTGCTGTCCTGTTGCGGCGGCGATACGGTTACAACTTCACTCGCCAGACGGGCAGCCACATGAGACTTACCAGCGCCCATACGGGCTATGCGCGTAATGTCTCCGTTCCACACCATAACCCGCTGAGGGTTGGCGCCTTGGACGACATACTCGGTGACGTGGCCGAATACCTAGTATTACAACGACGAGTTGTATAATAAAGGATTCTTGGGATAACGGGGGCTTTGGGACGGGGAGGCGGGGTGATGGATGTGGTAGCCTTTGAGCGGGTTCACGAGTCTTTCCGCGAGTTTCATGCCTTCTTCGTGTTGGCCTTCGGACGCAAGCAGTGGCGGGAACACAGCAAGAACTATCTCCAGGCCCTGCTAGTCCAGTCCGAAGAGCGTCGCAACGCCGAGAATCTCTCCGAGACCGTTCCGGCTTCGGCCCGGGCCATGCAGCGTTTTCTCACCGAGGCTCGCTGGGACGATGAGGCGGTCATAGGACGCCTCCAAGAATACTTGGGTCCCAGGTTGGCGCACTCTCAGGCGGTGTGGGTGTTCGACGGCAGCGATTTTCCCAAGCAGGGCGTGAAATCGGTGGGTGTGGCCCGCCAATACTGCGGAGCTTTGGGGAAGATCGCCAACTGCCAAGCCGGGGTGTTTCTGGCGCATGTGGGGCCGCGGGGTCGCGCGCTGGCGGACAAGCGCCTGTATCTGCCCGAGGAATGGACTTCGGACGCGGAACGCTGCGCGGCGGCGGGAGTGCCGGCAGACCGCCGTGAGTATCGAACCAAGACGGAGTTGGCCTTGGAGATGCTGACGCAGGCCCAGGCGCGGGGCCATCTCAGCGCCCGGTGGGTTGCCGGGGATTCCGCCTTCGGCATGTCTCCGTCTTTCCGAGACTGTCTGGCGGCAGCAGGAATGTGGTACGTGCTGGACGTGAGGCCGAACATGACGGTCTGGCCGCTGGAGCCTGTCTGGAGCGACCCGGCCTATCAAGGATTTGGCCGCCCCCGCAAGCCCAAACTGCTGGGGGAGCAGCGGCTGACCGTCGAAGGGCGCAGCTTGTCGCTGCCTGAGGAGGCTTGGCGGGAGGTGACGGTGGCGGAGGGAACGCAGGGGCCGAGGACCTACATGTTCAGCGCCCAGCGGGTACGGGTAACGCGGAAGCGAAAGCCCGGCGAGGTGATCTGGGCGGTCTACCGCCGGAACCTGGACGGGAGCGAGTCCCGCCACTACCTGTCCAACGCTCCGGAGGACACGCCCTTGGAGACGCTGGCTTACGTGGGCGGGTCGCGGTGGCGCATTGAAACTGAATTCGAGACCGAAAAGAGCGACGTGGGAATGGACGAGTATGAAACGCGCACTTGGGCTGGCTGGAATCACCACATCGCTCTGTGCTTGCTGGGTGGGGCTTTCCTGCTGAGTTTGCAGCAGGAATGGGGGGGAAAAGATGCCCCGGATCACCCGGCCTCAGGTGTACCGGGTAGTGCGTGAGATGCTGCCCCGGGTACGGTTCGGACCCCGGGAACTGCTGGAATGGCTGGAGAACACCCAAGAGCGCAACGAACGAGCCAAGCGCTCACACGAAAAGCGCCGTGCCGCCGGTCGGGCACTGGCAGGCATTCCTCCCTAACTCGTCGTTGTAATACTAGGGAAGCTGTGAATAAGTCCCTTCCCCCTCGACGGGGGAAGGTTAGGATGGGGGTGACCTCGCTTATTGGATAGCTGTAGCCCTTAAGCTCCCCACCAAGATTTCGGTTTCCGTTGCAATTCCGAGCGCTTTTTCAGAGGTTCCTTAGTCGAATTGGGGTGGTTGGCGCATGGGGTTACGGGGTGGCAGGTCTAGGGAAGCTCTGAATAAGTCCCTTCCCCCTCGAGGGGGAAGGTTAGGATGGGGGTGACCTCGCTTACTGGATAGCTGAAGCCCTTAAGCTCCCCACCAAGATTTCGGTTTCCATTGCAATTCCGAGTGCTTTTTCAGAGGTTTCTTAGTCGAATTGGGGTGGTTGGCGCATGGGGTTACGAGGCGGCAGGTCTAGGGAAGCTCTGAATAAGTCCCTTCCCCCTCGAGGGGGAAGGTTAGGATGGGGGTGACCTCGCTTACTGGATAGCTGAAGCCCTTAAGCTCCCCACCAGGATTTCGGTTTCCATTGCAATTCCGAGTGTTTTTTCAGAGGTTTCATAGCTCTCAAAGGGGTAACGGCCCACGCCTTTCTTTCGCATCCCAGCCTCGAGCATCGTTGGTTGGTCATCATGCGAGTCCATTCGAAATAGAGTTTTTCAGGTTACCACAACAACCCATTACCGAAGGTACAGTGGACCATCCCATATCAGGAAAATCCTGAAAATCCTCGAAATCCCGGTTCAGACAATTACTTCGCAATCGTCCTGCCTTACTGACACCTGCCCCTTGCCACCTCCGATTACGGTAGCCTAGTTTAGTCAAAGCCTAGCTTAGTCAACAGGAACCCAATCCTCCACCCGCCACTGAGGCCCTATGGCCCACAATGGCACGAAATGGCACTGAACCTGGAAAATCCAGCCTTACCGAACGGCAGAAGAGGGCGCTGCCTATTCTCGCGTCCGCATCCTCCATCGCCGAAGCCGCCCGCCTCTCGGACCTAGGCCGCAGGACCCTGCGCCGCTGGCTGGACGACTCTCTCAACGTTCCGGGGGGCTACTTCGGGGAGCAACAATGAACATTAGCCAATTGCGGTCCCGCATTCGCGCCCTCAGGCGCAGGCTCGTACGCCCCCGGGCCCGGCTCCTCATCCAACGCCTGGCCGACGATTTCTGTCGGGAATGGGCCTGGTCTGAGTCCGGCCACAAGCCGCTGCCCGAAACCAATGCCTTCGTTCGCCGCGTCGCCAAGGCCGGCTTTCGGCTGTCCACCTTTACGGCAGCCGCCCGCTACCTGAACAATTGTCGCTCCGAAGACCGTCCGCCTGAGTCCATCAACCTCGTTTGCGCCCTGCTGCCTTGGGCCAAGCCAATACCATTTTTGGGGGACCTCTGAATAAAGGGGCCGGGTATGGGATCCGGGTATGGGATAATGAAGGCAAGGCTCAAGAATCCACAAAAGAGGACATACCGGCAGGCCCTGGGGCTTCCCACCGACCCCACCAGTCAAAAATACCCATCGCTCTCAATAAGTCCCTTCCCCCTCGATGGGGGAAGGTTAGGATGGGGGTGACCTCGCTTATTGGATAGCTGAAGCCCTTAAGCTCCCGACCAAGATTTCGGTTTCCGTTGCAATTCCGAGCGCTTTTTCAGAGTTTCCTTAGCAAACAAAGCTCGACAGGAGAGTTGGTTCCTGGGATGCAATACGTGGCAATAATTGGTAAGACCGGCAACGGCTATTCGGCGCACCTGCCCGACCTGCCCGGCCGCATCGCCGCCGCAGACACCTTTGAGGAGACCAGCCAGCTGGTCCAGGAAGCCGGCAATTACCACGTCGAACTGATGGCGGAGCACGGCGAATCCATCCCCCAACCTGTCTACACCGCCATAGAGGTAGAGGTGGAAGTACCAATGCTTGATGTATCGCAACAGATCGCCGTAGAGAGCGGTGGATGACCCAGAAGTACCTTCCGTTAATGCTGGAGACGCCATCTGCAGCCTTGGTTTTGGTTGTTGTCGCCCAAATTATCGCCTGGTTCGTTACTACGAATATGGGCATTCAGCAACTACTTCAATTGCAGATTCTCATCTCTATACCCGCAGCACTTCTTGTTCTCTATGCCCTATTCGGACTACTTCGAGGGAAGCTGGACAAAGTCGAGGTTGCTCAGGAGACAGATTCAAATAGGATTGTAAATTCACAACTGAAACATACTTGGGGTCCGTCTCTTGATGCCCTGGAGTGCCTTATTAGCCTTGCCGAAAAACGGATACAAGATGCTCAACGGCGACTCCAATACGAAAAGCAGGGAAATCCTAGCAGCCTGTTTGAAATGGCTCGGACGGCCTACAAGAGCATTCAGGTCACAAGAGGTATTCTTGTCTTGTGTAGGAATGGATATCCGGACCAAGCTTACATCCTGTGTAGAACACTATTGGAACAAAGAGTCAACTTGGGTTTCATTTTGACCAGTGGAAAAATTGAAGACGTGGCCCAAAGATACCTTGACTGGCAAAAAGCAGAATTCTACAGGTTCATTAAACGGACCAAGGAACGCCGAGACAAGATGGTCGGAAGGCCAACTGACAAGGAGTGGTCGGACTTAACAAACGAATACCAAAGTCTCAAAGCGAAATATGCGAGTGGCATAGGTGATATAGACAAGAGCGAAGAATGGGCAATAGCATACCGTGAAGGGTTAACCAAGACCATCAGGGCTTTCAATGTAGTGGATAGAGCGAGACATTCCATGCCGAGGCTGGTTTCAGACAAGAATTTGCTGTTTGATGTGTGGGAGATGGAATGGCAAGACTTGAACGAGTTCACCCACACGACACCGCGAAGCATCAATGAAAGCGCCTCTTCGTCTGGTCCAAACGTTGTGGTGAGCGGCCCGAGCTCGATTGGAATTTACGAGCCCGCTCGAATCGCAGGACGGGAGGTTCTTAATCTGTCGTCAATGGTCTCCCATAACTTGGCAAACTCATCTAGCCCAGAGTCCGAAGAGCTCAACAAGCAAGCCATGAAACTCCATCGAGACATATTGATGAAACTCGACAAAATTCCCGCAGCCGCACGTTCGTGGCATCAGAGTTCGTCAATGAATAACACCTGATTCCTCAGGAACCGTTGAGAAAAGCAGATGCAATTCGATGCCATTGAGAAACGTCTGTCGGCCGTGGGCTGGGCACAGACGACCCTAGGAGAGACAGCAGAGATTGTCCGGGGCATTTCCTTCCCTAAAGATGCGAGGAAATTGGAACCTCAACCGGGCCATATCGCGTGCCTGCGGACTGCAAACGTGCAGACAGAGGTAGAGTGGGACGACTTATGGTTTGTACCGGAAGAACACGTCAAATCAGAGAGTCGTTACGTTCATCCCCTAGACATTCTAATCTCAGTTTCCAACAGCTTGGCATTGGTCGGTAAGGTCGCCCAAGTAGTCACGCCGCCGCATAAGTCTACACTGGGGGCATTTATTTCGTTACTTCGTCCTTCATTACAGCTAGACGCTAAGTTCTACTACTTCCAGATGGCTTCGCCTGAAGTTCAATCAGAAATACGTTACTCTGCTTCGACTACTACAAACATATCCAACATATCTTCAAGCAAACTATCAGAGATAACCCTCAACTTCCTACCCCTTCCCGAGCAGCGGTGCATTGTGGCGGAGATCGAGACGCAGTTCACGCGGCTGGACGCGTCGGTGGCGGCGCTGCGGCGGGCGCGGGCCAACCTGAAGCGCTACCGGGCCAGCGTCCTCAAGGACGCCTGCGAGGGCCGGCTGGTTCCCACCGAGACAGACTTGGCCCGCTCCGAGGGCCGCGACTACGAGCCCGCCCGCGTCCTGCTGGAGCGCATCCTGGCCGAGCGCCGCGCCCGCTGGGAGTCGCAGGAAAAGCGGCGGGGCAAGTACCGGGAACCCTCCGCCCCCGACGCCTCCGCTCTGCCGGAACTGCCGCAGGGGTGGGTGTGGTCGAGTTTGGAGCAAGTCTCTGAAATACAAGGTGGAATACAAAAGCAACCAAAACGCGCCCCTGCTGACAATCCGTACCCGTTTCTCAGGGTCGCCAATGTCCCCCGTGGCAGCCTCGACTTAGACGAGGTGCATCAAATTGAGCTGTTTCCCGGCGAACTAGACAAGCTCAGGCTAATCCAAGGCGACCTGTTGATAGTGGAGGGCAACGGCAGCCCGTCGCAAATTGGACGCATGGCTATTTGGAAAGGAGACATTGAGGACTGCGTTCACCAGAACCACATCATCCGCGCTCGTTTGGTCGGCGATCTCTCCTCCAAATACGCCGAGACCTATTGGAATTCTCCAATGGGTTCGTCCGGAGTCTCGAAAGTTGCAAACTCCACCAGTGGCTTGTACACCCTGAGTGTCAGTAAGGTCGGCGTCCTTCCCGTCCCCCTCCCGCCGCTGGCCGAGCAGCGGCGCATCGTGGCGGAGGTAGAGCGGAGGCTGTCGGTGGTGCAGCAGGCGGAAGACACCGTGGAGGCCAGCCTGGCCCGGGCGGAGCGGCTGCGGCAGAGCATCCTCAAGCAGGCCTTCTCCGGCAAACTGGTTCCCCAGGACCCCGACGACGAACCGGCGTCGGCGCTGCTGGAGCGCATCAAGGCTGAACGTGAGGCGGAGGCGCAGGCGTCGGCCGCCAGCAAGGGCGCGAGCGGACGGCGCGTTAGGAGGAAGGCGGCGGCATGACGACCTCGGTGGACATCGGCCAGAAGCTCTGGAACTACTGCAACATCCTGCGTGACGCCGGGCTGTCCTACGGCGACTACCTGGAGCAGCTCACCTTCCTTATCTTCCTCAAGATGATGGACGAGCGCAGCCGCCCGCCCTACACCCTGCTGCCGGACTACCAGCCGCCGCCCATACCCGAGGGCTACCGCTGGCCCGACCTGCTGGCCCGCGACGGCAGCGAGCTGGAGTCCCACTACCGCCGCACCCTTGAGACTCTGGGCCGCCAGCCCGGCACCCTGGGGGTGATTTTCGGCAAGGCCCAGAACAAGATCCAGGAGCCGGCCATGCTGACCCGGCTGGTCCGCGAGCTCATCAACAGCGAGAACTGGCTGTCACTGGACGCCGACGTGAAGGGCGACGCCTATGAGTCGCTGCTGGAGCGCAACGCCCAAGACGTTAAGACCGGCGCCGGGCAGTATTTCACGCCGCGTCCGCTGATCCGGGCCATAGTGGACGTGATGCGCCCCGGCCCCGACGACGCCATCTGCGATCCGGCCAGCGGCACCGGCGGCTTCCTGCTGGCCGCCCACGACTACATCGTCGACCAACACCCGGCCATGGACCGTGGCCAGCGGGAGCGGCTGCAACGAGACGCCCTGCACGGTTGGGAGATTGTGGACAGCGCGGCCCGGCTCTGCGCCATGAACCTGTACCTGCACGGCATCGGTGGCGACGAGACCAACATCACCGTGGACGACAGCCTGCGCGCCCATCCGGGCGTCAACTACGACTTGGTGCTGACCAATCCGCCCTTCGGCCGCAAGTCCAGCCTGACCTTCGTCAACAGCGAGGGAGCGGCGGAAAAAGAGTCGCTGACGGTGGAACGGCCCGACTTCTGGGCCACCACCAGCAACAAGCAACTGAACTTCCTGCAGCACGTGCGGACCCTGCTGAAGACCCAGGGGCGGGCGGCCATCGTGGTGCCGGACAACGTGCTGTTCGAGGGCGGCGCCGGGGAGACGGTGCGCCGCCGCCTGCTGGCCGAGTGCGACGCCCACACCTTGCTGCGGCTGCCCACCGGCGTGTTCTACGCCCAAGGCGTCAAGGCCAATGTGCTGTTCTTCGACCGCAAGCCCGCCAGCGAAACGCCGTGGACGAAGGACCTGTGGATCTACGACCTCCGCACCAACCATCACTTCACCCTGAAGACCAACCCGCTGACCCGCGCCGACCTGGCCGACTTTGTATCGTGCTACAACCCGGAGAACCGCCTCAACCGCGAGGATACGGAACGCTTCCGCCGCTTCGGCTACGACGACCTGATGAAGCGCGACAAAGCAAACCTCGACATCTTCTGGCTGCGCGACGAAAGCATGGAAGACTCGGCCACCCTGCCCCCGCCGGACCTGATCGCCGAAGAAATCATCGAAGACCTGAGAGCCGCCTTGGAGCAGCTGGAAGAGATCGCGGGTGACTTGGCAGAGGAAGTCACGGCCGGGTGAATGGGCCTGCCCCTCGCTGCCGGAGGGCCTGTTGGCGCGGTCCCGTTTGCTTGTCGGGAGTGACCGGTGTAGGCCATCCTCCATAAGCAAGCGAAACCTCTTAACGATAGCGCCCGCAGGGTCTATTCATTCTCAGGAAAAGGCCCCTCTCTCAGCCAAGGTGACGCTACTTATTCCCTCCCTCCGCGCACGGGGGAGGGTTAGGGTGGGGGAACCCCGGTTGGCTTTGGCGAGGTTTGAGCAGAGGGCACAGTGGCGGCTACTGGCGGATTCGCAGAGAGCCGATGCCAACGGCCCCCATCCTAACCTTCCCCCATAGGGGGAAGGGACTTTTGAGATAGTTTCTAAGCGTGGGCACCGGGGCAGGGGCTCCGAGGGCCGCAGCAGGAAGAGCGACTATACCCTACACCAACGCCTCGGCCAGCACCTCGGCTAGGTGGCGGGCCGGGCGGCCGGCGCCGTGTTCTATTTGTTGGCGGCAGGATACGCCCATGACCGCTACTTCCCATTCGGGGCCTTTGGCCTTGACCGCCGGGAACAGCGCCTGCCCGCCGATGGTCATAGACAGTTCGTAGTGTTCTTTTTCGTAGCCGAAGGAGCCGGCCATACCGCAACAACCGGCATTCACCAGCTCCACCTGGTATCCGGGCGCCAAGCGCAGCGCGTTCAACGATGAGGCGGTGCCGGCCAGCGACCGCTGGTGGCAGTGGGCGTGGAAAAGGACCTTCTTCTCCAAGGCCCCGAACTCCAGCCCCAGCCGTCCTTCGGCTTTCAGCTTTACCAAGAACTCGTCGATGAGGAACGAGTTGCTTGCTACGGCCGCGGACTCGGGCCCAGGCGCAAGCTGCGGGTATTCGTCCCGCAACGTCAGCAGGCAACTGGGCTCACAGCCGATGATGGGGATGCCCTGACCGGCGTAGGCATGGAGCAGGGTTACGTTGTGGGCCGCGTGGGCGGCGGCGGCGTCCAGCATCCCCTTGGAGATCATGGGGCGTCCGCAACAGGGGGCGTCCGCCAACTCCACCTTCAGCCCGGCCGCCTCCAGCAACGCCACGGCGGCCCGGCCCACGTCGGGGTAGTTGTAGTTCATGTAGGTGTCGTTGAGCAGAACGACCGTGTCTTTATGCGTCGCCGTTGGGGCGTCCCGCCGCCGCGACCTGAACCACCGGGGAAATGTTTCCCTGGCGAAGACGGGCATACGGCGGTTGGGGTGTATTCCCAGCACGGTGTTGGCGATCAGCTTACCCGGAGGACTCTGGGCCGCCCAGTTCGAGAACGGGGCCAAGCGGCTGCCCCAGGCACTGAGTTTGGCAATGTTGCCAAAGATTTTGTTGCGCAACGGGAGCCCGTTGGCCTTGAAATAGTGGTCCAGAAACTCGTACTTGAGCTTGGCCATGTCGACGCCCGATTCGCACTCGGCCTTGCAGCCCTTGCATTCCAGGCAAAGGTCCAAGGCGTCGTAGAGGCGGCGGCTGGTGATGGAGCTTTCGGGCAGCTTCCCCGACATCGCCGCCCGCAACAGGTTGGCCCGGCCGCGGGTGGAATGCTCCTCTTCCCGGGTGGCGATGAACGAGGGACACATGGTCCCGTCCAGCTTGCGGCAGGCCCCCATGCCATTGCACATCTCCACCGCGCCTGCGAAATTGGCGTCCATCGAGAAGTCCAGCCGGCTGGGGAGGGACTGGGCCTCGTAGGCGGGCCCGTAGCGCAGGTTTTCGGTCATCGGCGGGCAGTCGATGATTTTGCCGGGGTTCATGATGCCGTCGGGGTCGAAGGTGGCCTTTAGTTCCCGGAACATACCGTAGATCTCCGGGCCGAACATCTTCTCGGTCCACGCGCCCCGGACGATGCCGTCGCCGTGCTCCCCGCTGAGGGAGCCGCCGAACTCCTTGACCAAATCGCTGATCTCGTCGGCGATGGAGTACATCTTGTCGACGCCGGCTTGGTCTTTCAGGCTGACTACCGGGCGTATGTGCAGGCAGCCGACGCTGGCGTGCCCGTAGTAGGCTGCCTCGGTACCGTGGTTGCGGACGATCTCGTCGAATTGCCGTACGAACTCCCCCATGTTCTCGGGGTCCACGGCGGTGTCCTCCACGAAGGGCAGCGGTTTGGCGTCGCCGTGCATACTCATAAGCAGGCCCAAGCCGTTCTTTCGAACGCTCCAAACGTTGGCCTGCCCGGCACGGTCCAGCAGGTTGACACAGGCGTAACCCAAGCGGCGGCCCTCCATGTCGCTTTTCAGGCCCTCCATCTTGCTGGTCAACTCATCTTCCGACTCGCCGTAGAACTCCACGGCCAAGATGGCGCCGGGGTCGCCTTCGATGAAGTCCATGGCGTTCGACAGGCCCAGCGACTGCCGGGAGCGGTCCAAGACCATCTTGTCCATGATCTCGACGGACGACGGGCCGTGGCCCAGTATTTCCTTGACCGCCTCACTCGCCTGAAAGATGTCGGCGAAGTGGAGGACGGAAAGGCCGGTCATGGTGGGCCGCGGCACCAGTTTGATCTTGGCCTCGGTTACGACGCACAGGGTGCCCTCGGAACCTACCACCATGCGGGCCATGTTGAAGGGCGAGTCGGTGAGGAACTCGTCCAGGTTGTACCCGCTGACGCGCCGCATGATCTTGGGGTAGCGTTGCTCGATTGCGGCGGCGTTTTCTTGGGCCAAGCGGCGGACGCCCCGGTAGATTTCAGATTCCAGGCCGGAGCCGCTCAGCTTCCCTTCCAGTTCCCGTGCGTCCAGCGGGCGAAAGTGGGCTTGGTTGCCGTCGGCCAGTACCACGTCCAACTCCATGATGTGGTCCAGGGTCTTCCCGTAGATCACGGAATGAGCGCCGCAGGTGTTGTTGCCGACGCCGCCGCCCACGCAGGCGCGGCTGGAAGTGGTAGGGTCTGGGGCATACATCAGCCCGTACGGCAGCAGTTCGCGGTTAAGCTGGTCGAGGACGATGCCGGGCTGCACTCGTGCCCAAGACTCTTCCTGGTTGACCTCTACGACTTGGTTCAGGTACTTGCTGAAATCGGTGACAATGGCGTGATTGACGGTCTGGCCGGCCAAGCTCGTGCCGCCCGCTCGTGGGAGAACAGGGACGCGGCTGTCCCGGGCCACGTCCACCACGGCCAAGACGTCGGCGGCGTTGCGGGGGATAACCACCCCCACCGGCTCCATTTGGTAAATGCTGGCGTCGGTGCTGTAGAGTACCCGGGAGAACGGATCGAAACGGACCTCGCCGGACACCCGCTGTCGCAGCGCCTGCTCCAGATCGCGCCGCTCCGACGCCCGAATCCTACTCGCGGCAGTGGCCGCCATAGTGAATCTCCTGTCGCGCCAATTTCTCGATCGGTCCCTACTCTCAAACCAACTGTGAAGCAGGGCTAACCAGGCCCATCAGGCGCCCAATGGTACCCTACTTTAACCCATAATGTGTCAAGAGGTCATAGACCGGCTCCAACCGCTTCCCTACTATAACGAATGACGTGAGGTCGTTATACCGGCTTCCGCCAGTCGGCAGGTGGTGAGCCCAGAACGATCGACAGCTAATACTTAGATTCTCAAGGGAATGCCATGATCGAAACGGCGTTTGATATCCCATTCGTATCTTCCTTAGCTTCGAGAGAAAAGCAAATTCAACAAAACTACCGGCCCGTAATAGGTGTCCACAAATGGTTTGCCAGGCGTCCTGGTACGTTGTTCCGGTCATTATTGTTATCGGAATTCTTAGGTGAACCCTTAAAGGAAACATATTACGGGTCCCATGACCTCAAGGGAATCGCAGTCGGAGACCCTTTCATGGGCGGTGGGACCCCGTTGTTTGAGGCCAATCGGCTGGGTTGTGATGTAACTGGAATCGACGTAAATCCGATGTCGTATTGGATCGTGAGGGAAGAACTCCAAAGGATTGATATCGAGGCGTACAAAGAGGCATCGAATGGGTTGCTTCGTGCCGTTGAAAGCGTCGTCGAGCGCTACTATAAAACGACTTGTGTGGACTGTGGTGTTGACGGGGCGACCGTCAAATATTTCCTTTGGGTCAAGAACACCCTGTGCGGGAATTGTGGCTTTAGATTCGACTTATTTCCGGGCCATCTTATTGCAAAAGACATCAGGCACCGAGCCAACGTATTTGTTTGTGGAAGCTGTGGAGAGTTGAATGAACGGCCCACAAGAAACGAACCTGGCTGCTGTGATGGTTGTCGGGCAAAGTTGCTGACCAGGGGACCTGCGATTCGAAATAAATGCCCATGTCCAAGTTGCGGATTTATTAATTCTTATCCTGACCGAAATTCCGGACCTCCCGACCATCGGATGTTCGCTATTGAATACCATTGCAAGAATTGCTCAGGCAGGGTGCCGGGACGATTGTTCAAGAAACCAGACCGACGCGACCTCACGCTCTACGATGAGGCAAGAACAGCCTTGGCATCTATGAATCTAAGCTTCGCTCCGAACGACGAGATTCCAATGGGCGACGAAACGAATCGACTCCACCGTTGGGGATATCGGCGTTACTCGGAGCTGTTCAACGAGCGGCAGTTGCTCGGGTTGGAGCTGATTTGTAGACACGCAGCGACGATGGATGATAAGCGCTTGAAGTCTGCTCTCGCCACTAATCTCTCGGATCTACTTCGATACCAGAACATGTTGTGTCGGTACGACCCGATGGCTCTAAAGTCATTAGATATTTTTTCGATTCATGGCTATCCGGTCGGCTTGGTTCAATGTGAGTCGAATATCCTGGGGATCCCTCAATCCGGACCTAAGGGGGGCAATGTCGGTAGCGGAGGATGGTCGAACATCACCGACAAATACCTAAAGGCTAAACTTTTTTGCGAGCAACCATTCGAAATCGAATACAGAGGCCGCCAAAAGACGGTAAGGGCGACCTCGGGTGAATGGATCGGCGAACGGAGAATAGACCTTTGTGGCGGACGGGAGCGCAAGATAGACCTACACTGTGCAGATTCGGCCCAAGTCACAATGAGTCCAGGGTCACTTGACGTCGTCCTAACCGATCCGCCCTATTACTCCAACGTCCAGTACGCCGAATTGATGGACTTCTGTTACGTCTGGCTTAGACGGTTGGTCGGTGACATAGAGCCGGTGTTCGCAAGTCCAACTACACGGTCGGCCAGTGAACTGACCGGTAATATCACGATGGCGAGAGGGTTAAACCACTTTTCTGAAGGTATGTCACAAGTGTTCAGCCGAGCGGCCCACGCCCTGAAGCCTGGGAGCCCGTTCGCTTTCACGTACCATCACAACTCAATCGAAGCCTATGTGCCGATAATCATAGGACTACTGGATGCCGGGCTAGTGTGTTCCGCATCTATGCCGTGCCCTTCGGAGATGGGTGGGTCAATTCACATCAACGGTACCGGTTCCTCGAAAATCGATACGATTTTCGTATGCAGATCGACCGGAACCGTGCGTAGACGTCTTATCGTAAATAGACAGGAAGAAATTGATAGCCTTGTTAGAGAGGAGGTCTCTCAGTTATGGCTTGCAAACCTCAACGTCACACACGGCGATATCCGTTGCATTGCCTACGGACACCTCGCCCGATTATCAGTGTGGCACTTGAGGGAGACTTGGGACCGGAGTAATTCAATCGAGTCCAAATTCGCTAAGGTAGAGGCTTACATAGCGGAAAATTATGATCCTCCCCAACTGTTAAAACTGTTAGAATCCGCTGCCGGTCCACATCCCGGGAATGATTGTTCGTTGATTCTGGAACAAGCTTCGGCCTATGCGGTGAAAGACGTTGAAATACCCTTTTGAGGTCGCTCCGGATGAGATTCAAGCCGATCCTGAACCATTCATCGACGCAGTGTTCTCTTCCCTCGGATCTGAATTTATGTCAATCCCCAAGGGACCTGGATTCATAGATTATGGTTCGTTCGAGACAGGCTACGAAACTCTGAAGCGGGCCACCCGCGGGTTCGTGGAGATCAGTGCTGCCACTATTATGAACGCCGCTCACGAGAGATCGATTTCCTTAGTGGTAGTACGGTCAATCCTCGGGTTCACTCCGCCGGAATGGGCATTCGCCGCAACACAACACACCGGCCTACCCATATCCCAGACGTTTATACGTAATCTGGATCGGCGAATTCGAATGGAACCTCTCAAACCGATCCCCATATCTTCCGCCGGCAATCGAGAAAGGGCGACAGCTCTTGCTCGAACCGCAGCCGACCTAATGCTGAGTGGTAGTGGCAGTTCGAGCTCTATGGCCATACACCGGTTGGATAAAGCGGATACGAGCGCAGGCCAGTCTACAATCAAAACCGCTGCCGACTTGGGCATACCATATCCTATGTTGCTATACGAGCGATTTTTGGGCAGACCGTTCGCCGGGCATCGAGACTCGGTTTCGGAATTGATCGGCGATGTGCTGGAGTCAGCAATCGAAGACGTTTTATCCAATGGCGGAATTAGCTTTCGAAAAACCAAGCGGGTTGAAAAAATTCAGGGATTCGATCAGGCGCCGGATTTTATCGTGCCGAGCGAATTCAACCCCCAAATCGTGATCGAAGCCAAGATCTGTCAGGACGACGGGACGGCACGCGATAAGGTGACACGGATTCAACACTTGCGGGAGTTGAGCGTTAGTGGACAGCCGACCGGTAAGCCGCGCTTCCAACTGATCGCATGTATTAGTGGCAGAGGGTTTGGCGTTCGCCGCGCGGACATGCAAAAATTGATCGAGGCTACTGGTGGGAAGGTTTTTACGCTGGGAACGTTAGAGCATCTAATTGACCACAGCAGGCTCCTCGAATATCGCACAAAATAAATCCTAAATCGACAGTCTGTGGCGCTTGGCGCTTGCCGCCACGGGTTACTCTTTGGCGATTTGTTGTGCGCACGTTGGGCAACCCGGGGCCCAATTTGTTCCTCACTAAGTCCCGCTACTCGGCCCCAATCCATGATGTCCACCTGCTTCGCCGCCAGACACTCGGACATTGGGCGACACTGGGCGATTGTGCCGCCATTCCGGCCCATGTAAACTGAGGGCCGGTCATCCGATTTCTTATTTGGAGTAGCGACACCACCATGCCGGAAATCACTTCGTATGCCCATGGCACCCCATCTTGGGCCGAACTCGATACCACGGACGACGCAGGCGCCTTGGCTTTCTACGGCCCCCTCTTCGGCTGGGAAAACGACCCGCAGGAGATTACCCCCGACTGGTACTACCACATGCAGAAGGTCAACGGCCTGGAAGCCGCCGCAATCTATAAACAATCGGAAGAAGAGCAGAACCTAGGGATTCCACCCCACTGGAACGTCTACATGACCGTCGACAATGTCGACGAGACCGTCGAAAAGGCGACTCAAAACGGCGGCACGGTGCTTTTCGGGCCCATGGACGTGTTTGAAGCCGGCCGCATGGCCATGCTGCAAGACCGGCAGGGAGCCGCCTTCGCCGTGTGGCAACCCAAAGCCCACATCGGCGCCCGAGTTAAATTCGAGCCGGGCTCGATTACCTGGAACGAGTTGCTCACCACCGGCAAGGAAGACGCCGTCGCCTTCTACGGAAGTGTGCTGGGTATGGAACGGGGCGAGACCATGGGCCCCATGGACTACACGTTAGTCCAGGCCGGAGGGACCGAGGTCGCCGGCTTCCTGCAAATGACTCCCGAGATGGGAGAGTTCCCGCCCCACTGGAACGTATACTTCGCCGTCGCCGACGTTGATGCGACCGTCGCCCAAGCGCAGTCGCTGGGCGGCACGATCATCGTCCCGGCGCAGGACATCCCCGGCATCGGCCGCTTCGCCGGGATCATGGACCCCCAAGGTGCGGGATTCAGCATCTTCCAAGGTACGGAAACCGCCTAGAATCACTAATACCCGGAATCAACAATATCGGGAATCATCAGTACTCGGAATCGGCAACGCCAGAATAGCTAACGCCAGAAACGGCAATGTATGGAGGGCTCATGGTCACACACGGCGCGTCAAACGTGAAGGAACTGCAGGAATCGGCCCTAGAACACCTTTGGGTGTACCTCCGGGAGCCGAGCGACATGGCGGAAAAGGGCGAGCCCAACATCTTTGTCTCGGGCAAGGGCGTCCACGTTACCAACGCCGAGGGTGAGACCTTCATCGATGCCATGTCGGGGCTCTGGCTCAAAAACGTGGGCTACGGGCGCACCGAGATCGCGGACGCCGCCTACGAACAAATGCTGAAACTTACCTATATGCCCATGGGCACCACAACTGAGCCGACTATCCGCTTGGCCGAAAAGGTCGCTAGCATCACGCCGGGCAACCTGTCCCGCTCCTTTTTTACCAGTGGCGGCTCCGAGTCGGTGGAAACGGCGTTGAAGCTGACCCGGGCCTACTTCAAAAGGATCGGCGAACCGTCGCGGGTGAAATTCATCAGCCGGAAGGGCTCTTACCACGGGGCAACGATGGGCGCTCTGGCCTTGGGCGGTTCCCCGCTCTACCCCAAGGGCGACTACGAGCCGCTGATGCCGGCTTCCTACCACGTTCCTCAACCCAACGCCTACCGTTGCGAGTTCGGCTCTCAGACCCCGGAGGAATGTGGTGAACGTTGCGTCAACGCCATAGAGGAAATGATCAAGTTCCAAGGGCCGGAGACAGTGGCCGCGGTGGTGGCCGAGCCGGTTTCCAGCCCGATGGGAGCGGTGGTCCCGCCACCCAATTACTGGCCCATGCTCCGCGAGCTTTGCGACCGTTATGGGCTGTTGCTCATCGCCGACGAGGTGATCACAGGGTTCGGGCGCACCGGTAAAATGTTCGGCTGCGACCATTGGGGGGTGGCGCCCGACATTATGACCGTGGCCAAGGGCATCACCAGCGGCTACATCCCCATGGGTGGCGCAATCACCAGCAAACCGGTGGCCGATGCCTTTATCGGCAGCCCCCGCGTTTCCTTCCGCCATGTCATAACCTTCGGCGGGCACCCGGTGGCCGCCGCCGCCGCCCTCCGCAACATCCAGATCATGGAGGAGGAAGGCTTGGCGGAAAACTCGGCCCTGATGGGTTCCTACCTGCTCGACGGGCTGGAGGAACTAAAGGAAAAGCACCAGATGATCGGCGACGTCCGGGGCTTGGGCTTGATGTGCGGCATGGAAATCGTCCAGGACCGGGAGACCAAGGAAAACTATCCTCCCCAGGCCGACCTAGCCAACCGGCTTACCCAGGGTTTCTCCGAAAACGGCATTATCCTGCGCGGCGGCGACAACATGAACGTGGCCCCGCCCCTTTGCGTTACCCGCGGCGAGATCGACGAGATCGTCTCCGCCATGGACAGGGTATTCACGCAAGTAGGGAGTGACCTGGGGTAGAACGGCCGGCCGGTAGGGGAAAGGGCTGGAAAGACCCGACGGCCTCCCGGAGACGCGGGGACTCTCACCTCAGAGTATCGAAAATCTCCGCCATGCGCTCCACCCGGGCCGGGTCGACCGGGTTGGCGACTAGGCCGTCGCGCTTCAGGCTGGTGCCGATTATGGCGCCGTCGGCGTGTTCCAAGACCCGCCAGGCATTGGAATCGTCGACGCCGCTGCCTACGAGTACAAACGCATCGGGGACCGCCTGCCGGACCACTTCAACGTCGAAGCTGGAGGTTGGGCGGCCGGTGGCGGGGCCGGAGACGATCAGCCCGTCGGCCAAGCCGCGCCGTACTGTCTCTTGGGCGGTTAGCCCCAGGTCGGAATTGCCCAAGGGCGCCGCGTGCTTCACCAGAACGTCGGCCAGAATTCTCACGTCGGCGCCCAGGAACCGGCGCTGGCGGAGGGTTTCGTGCGCCTCCCCTTGGACCAACCCTTCGTCGGCCGCCATTACGCCGTAGTGGACGTTGACCCGGATGAATCCCGCCCCGGTGACCGCCGCCACCGCCAACGCGGACAAAGCGTCGTTCCGTAGCATGTTGACGCCGACGGGGACCCGTACCGCTTGTCCCACGGCGCTTACGGCCATGGTCATGGCGGACACGGTTTCCGGCGGGACCCGGCCGGTCCGAAAGGGAGCGTCGCCGAAATTCTCAACTATGATGCCGTTGACGCCGCCTCGCTCCAAGACCGACGCTTCCTCTTGTGCCCTGGCGAGCACTTGGTCCAAGTCACCAGCCCAACGCGGTGCGCCGGGCAACGGCTGAAGGTGGACCACGCCGATGAACGCCTTTCCTGTTTGTCCGAATAGCTCCTTGGTCATAAACAAACCCGGACCTTCTCAACCCCCAAGCTTCGACGAGCCATAGAAACCACGGAGAACACGTAGTTTCACGGAAATGTTCCCGGGTTCTCTGTGGTATACGCGGTGAACGAGTGAATGAAGCCTGCCAGGGGATGCGGCCGGTTTAGGCGCCGCCGGCTACGGCGGGCACAATGCTGACCTCGTCTCCCGAGTTGGTAGACGTGTCCAGACCGTCCAAGAAGCGAACGTCTTCGCCATTCAGGTAGATGTTGACGAAATAGCGGAGGTCGCCGTTTTCGTCGACCAGCCGGTCTTTGAAGCCGGGATATTCGCCGTCCAGCTTTTCGACCAGTTCACCCAATCTGCCGGACTGCAACTCGACCTTGTCTTTGCCGTTGGTCATCCGTCGTAGCGGGGTTGGGATACGGACCACGACGCTCATCTGATAAAACCCTCCCGTTGGTACCTCATGCTGGGGACGGAACCGGTATCGTTTGTTCAGTTACCCTTCGATCACGTCGCCACTGACGGGGTCGACCCGGACGCCGGTGGAACTGACCCAGTCGAGGCCTCGCTTTATTTCCGCCTCATCGCCATCCAACTCCAGCATCACCCAACCCATCTCGTCACCGACCTCGGCCCGGCGGATATTGGTCACGATCTTGAAATTATGTCCCAAGCGGTAGATAACCGGCTCCTGTATCATCTCTATGTTGAAGGTGAACTTCACTCGCCGCTTCCCCATGCCTCGACCCCTCTCACCAACGCGTTTATTGAGTCTGGCCCGCGGCCTCTAGCGCGGCTTCAAAAGAACCCATCATGGGTCTAATCGACAGGGGATTGACCACCTCTTCCACGGCTTCTTGGGTCTTGAGACCGTTGCCGGTAATGTAGACCACCGTCAGGTCTTGGGGCTTGATGACCTGGCTCTCGGCCAAGTGCTTCAGGCTGGAAACGGTGACGCCGCCGGCGGTCTCGGTGAAAATACCCTCGGTCTCGGCCAAGAGTTTGATGCCGGCTACGATCTGGTCTTCCGGCACAGCGTAGGCGGTGCCGCCGGAATTGTTTATCACTCGCAGTGAGTAGATGCCATCCGCCGGGTTCCCGATGGCCAAGGATTTGGCCAAGCTGTTGGGCCGCACCGGCAGAACGTGGGTCTGGTTGTTGTCCCAAGCACTCACTATGGGGGCGCAGCCCTCGGCTTGGGCCATGTGCATCTTGGTAGTCACCGCCGGGTGATGGACCGTGTTTTGGTCGGCGCCGAAAGACAAGGGTGCCACGTCTTCAAGCAGGCCGAGGCAGGCCAATTCGTTGAAGCCCTTCCAAATCTTGGTGAACATCGCCCCGGAAGCCGAGGGGATCACCACATGGTCGGGCAATCGCCAGTCGAGCTGTTCGGCCACCTCATAACCCAGCGTCTTGCTTCCTTCGGCGTAATAGGGCCGCATGTTTATGTTGACGAAGGCCCAAGGGTAGTTGTCGGCGATCTCGCTGCATAGTCGGTTCACTTCGTCGTAGGTGCCGTCTACCGCCACCAGGGTGGGGGCGTAAACGGCGGCGCCGATGATTTTGCCTCGCTCCAAGTCCGACGGGATAAACACGACGGCCCGGATGCCGGCCCGGGCGGCGTGGGCGGCCACGCTACAGGCCAAGTTACCGGTGGAGGCGCAGGCCAGCGTATCGAAGCCGAACTCAACCGCCTTGGTTGCGGCTACGGACACCACTCGGTCCTTGAAGGAGAACGATGGGTTGACGCTGTCGTTCTTAATGTAAAGGTTTTCCAGGCCCAGCTTCTTGCCCAGGTTCCGGGCCTTGAGCAGGGGGGTATAACCAGCCATGATGTCGACAGGGTCGTCGTTATCGGCGGGCAACAGGTCATGGTATCGCCAGATGCTCAGGGGGCCATTGCTGATGCGGTCGCGGCTGATTACCTCGGAGATGGTGGCGTAGTCGTACACCACCTCCAACGGGCCGAAGCAGAAGTCGCAGACGTTCAACGGTTCGGCGGGTGATTCCCTGCCGCACTCCCTGCACTTGAGCCCACTTACAAATGCCACAGAGGTTGGTTCCTCCTAAAAGGCGTAGCCCGACTAGCTATGCGCGTCACGAAGCGGGGAGAACATGCCCGGTCAAATCTTGGCGGGGAGAGTGCGGAAAGCACATAATAAGGCCTGACACAGGCGCCCCAGGCTGCGGCTGATACTAACAAAGGGCCCATGGGTTGTCAAGCTGAAGCCGCGCCTCCGGACCGGTGGCGGCAACCCTTGGGGCGTACGCTACGGCCACGGTGTTATAATTCCCGGCGGTCTGCTCCTAAATCCTTCAATCCTTCCCAGAGGCGTTTCGTGGTCCGGGCGAGCCAGATAATCGGCCTGATACAAGAGTACTCCCTCCCCCTGATCGTTGGCGTTATCGCCGGTCTGGTGATGGCCAACGTTGACCTCCATCGCTACGAAGAATTGGTCGACTATCACCTATTTGGAGATGGCGTCAACATCTTCGGGAAGGCTGTCACCGTCCACTTCCTCATCAATGAGGTATTCATGGTCTTCTTCTTTGGCGTAGCCGCCAAAGAGATCACCGAGTCGGTGCTGCCCGGAGGCGCTCTAAACCCGGTTCCCAAGGCCATCAATCCCCTGATGGGAACGCTGGGCGGCGTGTTGGGACCGGCCGGCCTGTTCTTCCTGCTGACCTTCGTGTTCTATGGCGGCACCGACGACTTCGGCACGGTCGCCAATGGCTGGGGAATACCCACGGCCACCGATATCGCCCTCGCTTGGCTGGTGGCCCGCTTGATATTCGGCAACGGCCACCCCGCAGTGAACTTCCTGTTGCTCTTGGCGGTAGCCGACGACGCCATCGGCTTGGGCATCATCGCCATCTTCTACCCGGACCCGCATCACCCGGTGGAGCCGGTGTGGGTCCTGCTAACCGTTGGCGGCATGGCGGTGGCCTACTTGATGCGTCGATTCGGTGTCCGGGCGTGGCCGGTATACATCCTTATAGCCGGGGGGATGAGCTGGGTGGGGTTGGTGAAGTCGGGTGTCGAGCCCGCCTTGGCCTTGGTGGTGATAGTCCCGTTCCTGCCCGCTTCTACGGGAGAGCACCAGACACCCGCGGAGTTGGAAGGCACCGCGGGACGGCAGAAGCCAGCGGTCGCGGCCGGACCTCAGCCCACCGCCACCGCCGACCATTCCGGCGGAAGCGACTCCCCCCTGGAGTTGTTCGAGCACCACCTGAAATTGCCTGTGGACTTCGGCCTGTTTTTCTTCGCGTTCGCCAACGCCGGGGTGGAGTTCAGCAGCGTCAATGCTGTAACGTTGATCGTGTTGCTGTCGCTTATCGGGGGCAAGGTCATTGGCGTCACCGTGTTGTCGTTGGGGGCCTCGGTGATGGGTTTCCCGTTGCCTTCGGGAATGGGTGTGCGCCATCTGGCAATCGCGGGATTGATCGCCGGTCTGGGTCTCACCGTCGCGTTATTCGTGGCCAACAAGGCCTACTTGGGCCCGCCCTTCCAAGACCCGGCCAAAATGGGAGCGGTCGCCAGTGCGGCAGCCGCGGTGTTGGCTTTCGGGGCCGCTAGGGCCATGGGCATTCGGCGCACGCCAGAGTAGGCGGTAAGCCGGGGTCTGTTCCAACCGGTTGAAAAGGAGAAGCAAGAAATGATCGGTGTACTAACCCATCACTGGGCCAAAGCGGACAAGATCGAGGAAGCCGGGAAGCTGCTCGACGGCAACGGCTTGGCCCAGAGCCAAGCCCCGGGATTCGGCAGCCGCCAAACGCTGGTTTCGCGGACCGATCCCACCAAGATCTCGACGCTGGTCACATGGGAAAGTAACGAGATCTACGACGCTTGGCGGGCCAGCCCGGAGCGTGCCGTAGCCATGGCCGGCGCCGACGATCTATGGGCGCGGCCGCCGGAGTCGGAACGATTCGACGTGGTAGGTTAATACCGGCTATCCCGGGAGAGAGAAGGGAATTTGGGCTAACCGGCTCCGAAGGGGGCAGGCTGCATGCGGAGGCGCTCATGGCCAGACGAAGCTTTTGGGCTTGGGGTATGGAAGAAGACGAGCCCACCGGGCAACAGGTGCGGGACGCCGCGGCGCAAATCTCGCAGCGTTACGGGGCCGTGGTGGAACCCGTAATGCCGCCCCGTTCCGCGGACCTCCGGCTGCGCCAGCCCCGCCTCAGTGCACCTTCCTCCTTGGCCGCAATCTGTTCCACCGAGGACCACGACCGGGCCGTCCACACCTACGGGCGCAACTTCAGCGACCGGGTGCGGGCCTTCAACCTCCAATTCCCCAACCCGCCCGACATCGTGGCCCGTCCCACCAACGAAGATGAGGTGACGGCGTTGTTGGACTGGTGCTCGTCACAGGGCCACGCCTGTATCCCCTACGGCGGCGGCAGTTCCACCGTGGCCGGTTTCGAACCCCCGGAAGGCTACGACGGCATCGTCACGATCAACCTCTCGGCCTTGGATAGAGTGCTGGAGGTCGACGACATCTCGCGTTCGGCGCGGATCCAGGCAGGGGCCTACGGGCCAGGTCTGGAAGCCCAACTCCGACCCTTGGGATTCACCCTGAGGCACTACCCTCAGAGCTTCGAGTTCTCATCCTTGGGCGGCTGGATCGCGACCCGCTCCGGAGGCCACTACGCCACGAATCACACCCACATAGACGATTTCGTAGAGTCGGTGCGAATGATCACCCCAGCCGGTGTTTGGGAGTCGCGCCGTCTGCCCGGCAGCGGCGCCGGCCCCAGCCCCGACCGCTTGGCTATCGGCAGCGAGGGCATCCTCGGCATTATCACCGAGGCATGGATGCGTATTCAGGCGCGGCCCCAATACCGGGCCTCCGCCGGAGTGTCTTTCCCCAGCTTGGCCGCCGGCGCCGAGGGCGCGCGCCGCGTGGTGCAAAGCAAGCTTTGGCCCGCCAATTGCCGGCTGCTCGACCCCGGTGAGGCGGCCAACGCCGCCGGAATGGACGGGACCCTCGCGTTGCTAATCCTCGGTTTCGAGTCCAGCGACCTGCCGCAGGATGAGTTCATCCGCCAAGCCGTGGAACTAGCCAGGGAGGCCGGGGGCACGGTGGATGAGGCTAACGTAAAGGTCTCCTCACCATCGGCCCGCGCCGACGCCGGCACCGGACGTCAAGGCGCCGTCGGCGCTTGGCGCGATTCGTTCTTGGGCGCCCCTTACCAGCGCAACATGACCACTGGCTTGGGGCTGGTGGCTGATACCCTGGAAACGTCCATTACCTGGGAACGTTGGCCGGCCATGGACGAGATGGTGCGGGGCGCGTTGGAGGAGACGCTGCGCCGGGTCTGCGGCGGTGGTTCGGTTACCTGCCGCTTCACCCACGTCTATCCCGACGGTCCGGCGCCGTACTACACCTGGGAAGGACTGGGACGCCGGGGCGCGGAACTGGAGATGTACGACGAGATCAAGTCGGCGGCGTCCGATGCCGTTATGTCCGCCGGAGGCACCATTACCCATCACCACGCCGTGGGACGGCTGCACCGCCCTTGGTATGACCAACAACGCCCGGAGCCGTTTGCCTTGGCGCTGAAGGCCGCCAAGCAGGCCTTGGACCCCAACGGCGTGTTGAACCCTGGACTGTTAATCGACTAACCGACCTGTACGTCGGTTATCGAGCCTCTTCCGGCACGAGGCTATTGCCGTGCTCCGATTGACCGTGCCGAGATTGACTGGGCGGCGATTGGCAGGGCCTGGATTGGCCGGGCCCTAAGACCTTGCAAGGGTGTAGAATAGGGCAACCTGAACAATGCGGAGGCGCCGGGTCAAACGATGCCGAGATTCGGTATAAGCAAGGCCGGGGCCGTTATCGGTAACCACCAGTTCCACTACGCTTGGGTGGTTGTGGGCTTGGCCTCGGTAATGTGGATGACAAGTTCCTCCATTCGTTTCGCCGCGGCCCTCTTGGTCCCCAAGTTCAACGACCCGGAGCATTTCGGGTGGAGCATCGGCGCTATCACCGTGGGCTTCACCATCCAATGGATAATATCCGGCGCCCTGGGTCCGGTCTGCGGCTGGTTGGGCGACCGCTACGGCGTGCGCCGGGTGATGTGGGGCGCCGGCCTTTTCTTCATCGCCGGAATGGTGCTAACCGGGGCCATGACCCACCTCTGGGAGTTTTACCTCTATTTCGGGGTGCTCCTGGCCATCGGGATGGGCGCGTTTCAGGTGACCTTGGTCTCCGGCGTGACCCTTTGGTTCCGTAGAGGACTGGGCTTGGCCATGGGCATTTTGCAAGCCCTGCAAGGCCTAGGCACCGTTGCCGCGATCTTGATCATGTTCCTTATCTTCGAGTCCTTCGGTCTCCGGTGGACTTTTTGGATCCCCGGAATCGGCGGCGGTGTGGTGTTGCTCTACTTGGTGCGGTGGTTCTATAACGAACCGGCCGACGCGGGGTTGAGGCCGTGGGGCGCCCCCATGACCGAACCGGTCCGGAGCTTGCAAAACAACCCCCTCGCCAAGCTCCGCACGGCCGTATTCTTGAAACAGGCCCAAAAGACTTCCACCTTCTGGAATTTGGTGGGTATCCACTTCTGGGGCTGCGCCGGCCATAACATCATCCTGATCCTGCTGGTGGCCATCGCCGAGGATGCTGAGATTTCCCCGGAGTTGGCCGTCGGGGTGCTTATCGTACTCAACGTGGTCAGCACCCTCACCAGGTTCGCCACACCGGTGTTGGCCGACCGCTTCGGCAGCAAGGTGGTGATGCTAGTCTGTTTTGCGCTCCAGACCTTCCCGGTGTTGATGCTGGTGGTGTCGCAAGACGTTTGGGTGTTTTACGTGTTCGCGGCTCTGTTCGGGATCGGCATGGGCGGCGAGATGACAGCGTTTCCTGTCATCAACCGCCAATACTACGGTGACGCGCCCACCGGAACGACCTATGGCTGGCAGATGGCCGGCGCGGGGATAGGCATGGCCATCGGGCCGGTGATGGCCGGATTTCTGAGGGATTACACACATAATTACGATGCGTCCCTGTACCTGGCCTTCGGCCTGAGCCTGGTGGGGGTGGTCTGCATTCTGGTACTACCCAGCACCCGGCGCCTCCAATTGCCCGACTGGGAGGCGGCGCTGCCTCCCGAAGCGCGCGGCGACGCCTCCCCGGTGGTGGCCGCTGCTACCGGGAGCGCGGGCGGGAACGGTGACGGAAACTAGCTCCGACGGCCCCGCTCCTCAGACCTCCCGCCTTCCCGGCTTGGGGGAAGCCGACCCGGAACCACCCGCCGGGCCGGAAGCTGTACGCGCTCTGGTGATCTCGGCCACTGAGCTTGGCCGCTACGCCGGTTGGGGCTTCTGCCCCAGGTGCGCCTGGGTCCGGATGCACGTCAAGGATCTGCCTTTCCAGGGCTTTCCCGGCATCTTCAGCAGCATCGACCGCTATAATAAGCTGATCGTCCGCAACCATTTCCAACGGGAGAGTCGCCCGCCCGATTGGCTGTCATCCTTGGGCGACGCCCGGGAGTACGTTAACCCGCCCCACTGGTCGAGCTTCAAGGTTGAAGACCCCGATTCGGGAGTCACAGTGCGGGGTGAGGCCGATGCGATTTTCCGAATGGCCGACGGCTCCTACGCCATCATCGACTACAAGACAACACGCTACAATCCGTCCTACCGCAGCATGTTCCAGGGCTACCGGGCGCAGCTAAACGCCTACGCCTACATCGGTGAGCGGGCCGGGTATTCCCCGGTCTCCAAGCTGGCCTTGGTCTATATGGAACCCGCCACCGACGAGGAAACGGCCCAAGAGCCGGCCTTGGTCGACCATCATGGCTTCTCGATGGGATTTCAGGCCCGCCTGGTCCCGGTGGACTTGGCTGCGGACGAGTTGGTCCCGCCGCTCCTCCGGCGGGCCCGGGGCATCTACGAAATGGCCACCCCGCCTCCGGGCCGAAGGAACTGCCGGGACTGCGCGGCGACCCAGCGGTTGCTGGAAGCGCTTGGGTCATAGAACGCCGCAGGGTCCACCCATTACAATACGTACCTGCCAATACTTACCTGAAGCAGGACGGCCCACATGGCAACCACCAAAGTAAATCTGTTGACCGCAGAAGACTTGCTCGAACTTTCCAGCCAGGGAGTGCGTGGCGAACTTATTCGCGGGGTACTGTGTGAAACTATGCCGGCAGGAATGGAGCATGGGGAAATTGCCGTAGCGTTGTCAAGCGAACTCCGGCGATACGTTCGCCCTCTGAGGCTGGGAAGGGTCGTCGGCAGTGACGCCGGCGTACTTCTGCAACGGGGGCCAGACACCGTCAGGGAGCCGGACGTCTACTTCATTTCGGCGGAAAGGCTACCGATTGACGAAAGGGTCCAGGGATACTTGGAAGTTGTACCGGAGATCGTGGCCGAAGTTATCTCTCCCGGCGACTCCCAGAGAGATGTCAACGACAAAACACGGATGTGGTTGAGCCACGGAGTGGTTTTAGTCTGGGAAATCTACCCCGAAGAAAGGGCCATAGTCGTCAATAACGCCGAAGGGCCTCCCGTCACCCTGACCGAAGACGATACCCTAGATGGCGGCGACGTGCTGCCGGGCTTCAGATGCCCGTTGCGGGATATTTTCGACGCATAGCTAATTTGATGGCGAGGCGCCCGGACTTTGCCCCTCTTCCGGATCGGATTACGCGGACCGGATTACGTTGACGCTCTTCCCCGCCGCAGGGCTCGGCCCGGCAAGGCCCCGGTGTTCTCGCCGTTTTCTATCACTACTCGGCCGTTGACTATTACGTAGTCGATCCCCACCGGGTATTGCTTGGGGTTGTCTTTGGTAGCCAGGGCCTTAACGGTGTTGGGATCGAAGATGACGACGTCGGCTTTGAAGCCGTCTCGCAGGATGCCCCGGTCGGGGAGTCCCAGCCGTTGGGCGGGGAACGACGTCATTTTGCGTATGGCTTCCGGGAGCTTGAGATGTTGCTCGGCCCGGACGAATTCGGCCAGCACGATGGGAAAGCAGCCGTAGCTCCGGGGGTTGGGATACTCTCCAAAGAGAATGGAGTCGGAGGCGATCATCCCCGCCGGGTGCGACACGAAGGCGTATAGAGTCTGGGCGTTGGTGCCCAGTCCCACTGTGGAAATACCCAGGTTCTCCTCCAGCAACAGGTCGAACAGGGCGTCCTCCGGGTCTTGGCCCCGTATCTCGGCGATGTCGGTGATGAGCCGGCCGTCGTACTGCTGGTTCTGGGGTTGGGTGAAGTTGGTCAACCAGTTGTTCTCCAACCGTTCCCGCGAGAGTTCCCGCTTCATCCGGACTCTATCGTCGGCGTCGCTGAGCGCGGCCATCAAACGCTCCGGACCGCCGTCCTTGGCCCAGTGGGGAAACCCGATGGTCACCGTGGTGCCGGAGTAAGGATAGGTATAGCAGTCGAAGGTAACGTCCATTCCCTCGTCGCGCCCCCGTTCCACTAGGCCCAAGTAATCGAGGTGGCTGCCCACGCCCGACTCTCCTTGGCGGTAATGGGTGAGGTGGACCGGACAGTTTCCCAGCCGTCCGACCTGCAGGGCCTCTTCCCAAGGGGCCAACAGGCCTTGAGAACGGAGGCTGGCCCGGGTGTGGGTGTGGTAGTGGCCGCCCATGCGAGCGGCGACGTTCGCCAGTGCACCCAATTCCTCAGTGCTGGCGTAGGAACCGGGCGGGTAGTCCAACCCGGTGGACAGGCCCCAGGCGCCCTCCTCCATGGCCTCCCGGACCACCGACTTCATGTCCTCCAATTCCGCCCCGGTGGCTGGGCGGTCGTTCCAGCCGACGCTCCAAATGCGCACCGGCGAGTTGCCCAGGATGTAGGCCATGTTGATGGCCACCGAGTCGTCGTACTTGTCCAGCAAGTCTGCCACCGTCAGCCAGTCGGCTGGCAACGGCGGGTAACCGTTGAGACCAGAGTCCAGCCAGATGTAGCGTTCCAACTCCGCCCGTGACTTGAACGGGGCGTGGGAAATGCCGTCGATACCGACGAGTTCGGTGGTAACTCCCTGCCGCACCTTGGGATCGTGGTGCGGCTCCCCCAGAATCGTCAGCCCGGCGTGGGAGTGGAGGTCCACAAACCCGGGACAGACCACGTACCCGGAGGCGTCGATAGTCCGGGCGGCTTCCAGGCCCGAAACGTCGTCCCGGCGTATCGTAATGCGGTCCCCCTCAATCAGAATCGTGGCAAAGAAGCCGGGGCTGCCCGTGCCGTCGATGATGAGGCCGTTGCTTATTATGAGGTCGAGCATGGTTGAACTATCCTCCCGGGCCGATTAGGGTCATTCTTCAAAGCCGTAGACATCGGGACTATTGTACTCTCTAAGGCAGCCGTATCTCACCTGCATTCCATAATTGCGGTTCCTGATACGTGATGATATATTGTTACCCAACGGGTAACGAGTGTCGGGTGTAGTGGGTGGAGATCGTGTTCCGGACTCGAATATTGGAACGACGCTTTAATTCGGGAAAGGCCCTCCAGACCGAATATGGGCCTCGCATGGCCCGGACGATCGAAGCACGGCTTGCTACGCTGGAAGGCGCCGCCAATTTGGAATCGGCCGGCACGATAACGTCGATGCGATTACACCAACTGACGGGCGCCCGCTCCGAACAGTTCGCAGTCGACTTGGTCCATCCCCACAGGCTGATATTCCGACCGAATCATAGCCCGGTGCCGGTCAGGGATGACGGGGGGATCGACACACGAGAAGTGACGGCAATCATGATCCTGGAGGTGGTCGACTACCACTAAAGGAGGCGGAGGAAATGACTGCGGCAACGAATAAATACAGACCGGACTATGCGGTCCCGCCGGGGTGGGTCTTGGAAGAGGAGCTGGAAGCGAGGAACATTTCCCAAGCTGAGCTAGCCCGGCGGTGCGGTCGTTCCGCCAAGCTCATCAGCGAAATAGTCGCCGGTAAGGCCCCGGTCGAGCCGGCAACGGCGATCCAGTTCCAGCGCGTGCTGGGCGTGGATGCCGGTGTATGGCTGGGGATCGAGTCCAACTACCGGCTGCGCTTGGCCCAACAAGTGGAGGCAGTCAAAGCGGCGGAATCCGTGGGATGGGCCAAGACATTCCCGGTAAGAGAGTTGGCTGCCCGCAAGGTAATCGTAAGACCATCATCGAATATCGACAGTGTGTCGGTGTTGCTGTCATTCTTCGCAGTAGCTTCTGTGGAGGCCTGGCAGGCCAAGTACAATACGGCGAACGTCGCCTACCGGCGTTCCCCGGCCTTCGAAAGCGATCAGCCGGCCGTGGCGGCTTGGCTCAGGCTCGGCGAAATCGAGGCTGAGCGGACCGAGTGCACCGATTACGACGCAGCCAAGTTCAGATCGTCATTGACGCGTTTGAGGACCCTCAGTACGTCCACGAACGATCGTACGTTGACCGAGGCTCAACGGCTGTGTAATGAATCCGGCGTGGTCCTCTCGTTCACCAAACCCTTCCCCAAAATGGCGATCAGCGGAGCGGCTTGGTGGCCTTCTCCCCGCAAGCCGTTGATTCAGTTGAGCGCCCGTCACAAGACCGACGATCACCTCTGGTTCAGCTTCTTCCACGAAGCGGCCCATATTCTCTTGCATAGCAAGTCGACAATATTCGTCGACGTCCCCACCGGTAAGAACGAAACAGTGTCGGACAAAGAGTCCGCAGCAGACGCCTGGGCCTCCAACTTCTTGATTCCCTCCAAGGCCTGGGAGGAGTTTGTTAGCTTTGCATCCCGTTCACGTTCGGTCGTGCAGGAATTCGCTGAGTCGCAGGGTATAGCACCGGGAATCGTAGTTGGCCGCCTACAGCATGAAGGTCACCTGGAATGGAATCGACTCAACCATTTAAAGACCCGGCTTCAATGGAACTAAAACGGGACCTAAAACAGGACCTAATACGCAGGCTTATGCCCGGTAAAAATTCCATCATCGGGCCGGATACATCATGCAAAACACCCTCTGCTACGGCGACAACCTCCAGGTTCTGCGGGAACACATCCCCGACGAGTCGGTAGACCTTGTGTACCTGGACCCGCCTTTCAACTCCAACGCTTCTTACAACGTGCTGTTCAAGGAACGGACCGGCGAGGAATCGCCCGCCCAAATCAAGGCGTTCACCGACACCTGGGAATGGACCCAGGAGACGGAGTGGACCTTCGGTATCGACATAATACAGAACCCGCGGGTCCCTTCAGCGGTCAAGGACATGATAACCGCCTTCCGCCAATTCATAGGCCAAAACGCCATGATGGCATACCTGGTTATGATGGCGCCCCGGCTGGTGGAACTGCACCGCTCGCTAAAGCCCACTGGCAGCCTCTACCTACACTGCGACCCCACGGCGAGTCACTACCTCAAGCTGTTCTTGGATGCAGTGTTTGGGAGTGGTAACTATCGGAGCGAGATCAACTGGCGACGGACTAACGCTCATAACGATGCAAAACAAGGACGCCAGCAATATGGCAACGTACGTGACACGATTTTCTTCTACACCAAGAGTAATGACTGGTATTGGAATTGGCTTTACACCGAATATGACATCGAATACGTCGACAGCTTCTACAAATATTCAGAGCAGGCTACAGGCAGGCGATACCAGATGGGTGACCTGACCGCTGCCAAGCCTGGTGGGGACACAAGCTACGAGTGGAGAGTCAAACGTCGTTACGGTGGTGAATGGGAAGCCGACCTGAGTGATGAGTACGTCTCCCCGCAACGGGTGGGGATATAGAGGAGTGCCACCGTATAGAGGACGATATTGGGCGTACTCCAGGGAAAATATGGTAGCGATGTCTCTTGAAGGCCGTATCGCATATAACCAGAACGGGGTGCCGAGGTATAAACGTTACTTGGACGAAATGCCTGGAGCGCCACTGCAAAATGATTGGACAGACATACGCCCAGCATCTCGTTCAGAATCTCTAGGCTACCCCACCCAAAAGCCCGAGGCCCTGTTGGAGCGCATCATCTCAGCATCGTCCAACGAGGGCGACATGGTGCTGGACCCATTCTGCGGATGCGGAACGGCAGTTGCGGCGGCGCAGAAGCTGGGCCGGAAGTGGCTTGGCATCGACATTACGCATTTGGCCGTTGCGCTGATGAAGAACCGACTCAAGACGGCCTTCGACCTGGGCCCCATCGAGGACTATGATGTGATTGGCGAACCGAAGGACGAGGGCAGCGCCCGCGCCCTGTGGCAGCAGGACCCTTACCATTTCCAGTTCTGGGCGGTGTCGTTGTTGGAAGCGCAGCCGCAATCGGAGCAAAAACGGGGAGCCGACCGGGGAGTCGACGGCCTGATCTATTTTATCGACGGACCCAAGCGGACGCCCCACAAGATAGTGATCCAGGTCAAGGGTGGCCAGGTTAGTTCCCCTCAAGTACGAGACTTGAAAGGGGTGGTAGAGCGGGAAAACGCGGCGATGGGACTCTTCATATCGTTGGAGGAACCGACTGCGCCCATGCGGTCCGAGGCGGCCAGCGGCGGGTTCTTCCACTCCGATCTTTGGCAAAGGGAGTTTCCCAAGATCCAATTGCGCACGGTCTCGGAGATGCTGGCGGGAGGGGGGTTCGAGTTGCCGCCCCGCCCAGCGGCATATCAGACCGCGCAGCGGGTGCGCCGTCCCCAAGGGCAACAACCGGCTATGGACGGACTAGGGACTCGGTCAGAAGAGTTGTAGGGGCGGTCTATGGTCCTGCTAAGGCAGAACGCTGCCGGTGCCCCGGGGCAGGTCCCAGGTCTCGTCTTGCAGGCCCCGGAGGTAGTCTATCTGGCCGTGATGGTTGTTTTTGTGGGTAATCAGGTGGCGAAGGGAGCCGGCCACGGACTGGCCCGCGGCTGTTGGCTGGATTGACTCCTCCAATCTGTCAACAGAGAGAGAAGCCAGGAAGGACAAGGAACGCTGGTGCACGGCCTCGGAGTAGGCCAACAGCACCTCCAGCGACGGGATGGCCAGACTGCGGAAGCCCAGCCGGTCGCCGGGGTCGGGCGAGGTGATGGGCTGGCCGAATTGGCGGTGCCAGAGGCCGGTAACCCAGAGGTCCGGCGGCCCTCCGGTCTCCGTGATGCGGGCGTCTTCGTTGCGGCTGACGTGCCAGAGGATGAAGCCGATGTTGTTGGCCGCAGGAGCGGGCCGCCAAGTCAATTGCTCCGGGGTCAGCCCCTCGCAGGTGCCGGCCAGCCGGATTTGGACCTGGGTCAAACAGTCGGCTATAAACTTCAGTGTATCCATGCTAGTCCAAAAAGCGGGTGAAGGCTTGGTTGGCCACAAGGTAGGAGGGCTTGGTGAGTCTCAGGAGTTGGTCGTCCCACTCCAGCAGCCCCAAATCCACTAGGTTCGCGATCGTTTCCCGGTAGCGGCGGGCCAAGTCGGCCCCGGCCGTGGCCGAAGCTCCAGCCAAGTCCAAGCCATCCAACAGACGCAGGCCGAGAAACATCGTTTCGGAGCAGGAAGTGTCGGGCGCGATGTATTCCCAGCTTTCAAGCGTTCCGGCCCGCCGCAGGTCCGCCTCTTCGAGACTGGCCAATGCCTGCTGTCCGTTGTGCTGCCAACCGGCGGCTTTTGCCGCGTAATCGCGGGGTGAGCGCACCGTCCAGAAGCGGTATTCCCCCAAGTGGGAATGGGCGCCGGGACCCACCCCCAAGTAGGACTGGTTGAGCCAGTAAATAACGTTGTGCCTGCACTCCAATCCGGGACGGCACCAGTTGGATATTTCGTAGTGATGGTAACCGGCGCCGTCCAACACCTCTTGGGCATACAGGTACATGTCGGCAGCCAAGTCCGGGTCCGGTTCGGGGATTTTCCCTTCCGAAGCCCAGCGGTGCATTGGGGTGCCTTCCTCCAAGGTGAGGGCGTACAGGGAAATGTGCTGTGGCGACAGTGCCGTCAGACAGCCCACGGTATGCTGCCACTGTTCCATGGTCTGGCGGGGCAGGCCGTACATCAAATCGAGGTTGATGTTGTTGAAACCGGCGTCCCGCGCGGTCTCGAAAGCGGCCACCGCTTCATCGGCCCGGTGGCGGCGGCCCAACATCCCCAACAAGTCGTTATCCAGGCTTTGAACGCCGATGCTCAGACGGTTGACCCCATCCTCCAATAGTGAGGCGCAACGTTGGGCGTCGAGGTCGCCGGGATTGGCCTCGATGGTGATTTCTGCGCCGGGCGTTATACGGAAGGCTTCACGTGCGGCCGATAGGACTCTTCCGATCTCCGTTGCGGGCAAGTACGAGGGAGTGCCTCCGCCGAAGAAAACAGTATTTACGAAGGGCCTTTGCAGCCCTTGCCCCCACAGGGCTAACTCGGTGGTCAGGGCTTCCATGACCGGCGTCATCAGGTTTTCGATGCCCTGATAGGTGTTAAAGTCGCAGTAAGGGCATTTGGTCTTACAAAAAGGCACGTGAACGTACAGTCCCATTCCGGAGGTCGGAACGATTGGCGTAGCGGCGGAGGTGATGATGGGGGTCATTCCAGGAATCGCGGCTGGGGGCCGTCGATTTATTCCTCGTCGATAATCCGGCCGGCGCCGTCGACCACGTTCGAAGGGTCTTTGTCCTCGGGACGGTCGCTGGGAGGTATGATTCCGTTGTGTTCGTCAACCACTTCCCGAGGAGACAGCTTGACCAACAGCAGCAACGCCAAAGCGACTACGATGAGGTCGTCGAACCGGCCTAGGATGGGGACAGTATCCCTCACCAAGTCGATGGGCGATATAACGTAGATGATTGCCAGCGGAAGCAGTAGACGAAGCCCGATTGGGACGCGCTTATCGAAGCTAAGCCGCCACACCAGCCGCGCAAAACGCAGTATACGAGGAAGAAAGCGCGGCGCCAGCATAAGAAGGAGCGGTATCGCCACTCGGGCCCACATGTTAACTCCGGCGCCTATAGGACCATCAAGTTCAATTATAGACCAAGGTATGGTAACTTGGAATCCGCCGCCCGGCGCCGGCCGGGTTTGAATAGATGTTGGAGCGGTGATTATGCCAGTATCCGAACGGCCCCAAACGGTGGGAGAGTTGCGGGACAGCGGTTACCGGTCGCTTCCCGTCCGACAGGAAATGCGCCGGAACCTGATCGCCAAGATCCGAGCCGAGGAGATCGTTTTCCCCGGCATTATCGGGTTCGAAGACACGGTGATTCCCCAGTTGGAAAACGCCATCCTGGCCGGACAGGACGTAATTCTCTTGGGCGAACGGGGCCAAGCCAAGTCGCGCTTAATCCGGGGTATGGTCAGCCTGCTGGATGAGTCGGTCCCCAAGCTCGCTGGCTGCGAAATCAACGACGACCCCTACCAACCAATCTGCCGGGCCTGCCTTGAAAGGGTCGGCGAACTGGGCGACGGCGCCCCCATCGAATGGATCGCCAGGGACGACCGCTATTCGGAAAAGCTGGCAACCCCGGATATTTCCATCGCCGACCTGATCGGCGAGATCGACCCGATCAAGGTGGCGGAGGGGCTCTACCTTTCCGACGAATTGGCAATTCACTACGGCTTGGTGCCGAGAACCAACCGGGGCATATTTTGCATCAATGAGTTGCCCGACTTGGCTGAGAGGATCCAAGTGGGGTTGTTCAACTTGATGGAGGAGCGGGACGTCCAAATCAAAGGCTACCGGGTACGTTTGCCGCTGGATGTTTTCGTGGTGGCCACCGCCAACCCCGAGGACTACACCAACCGCGGGCGCATCGTCACCCCTCTGAAAGACCGTTACGGCTCCCAGATTCACACCCATTACCCCCAGAACTCCCGAGATGAGATCGCCATCATGGAGCAGGAACGCAGCCTGTTTCCGGACGAGGAAAAGCTGGTCGTACCGGACTACATGAAGGAAATCCTGGCCGAGGTCACGGCCCAAGCCCGACAGAGCAGCGAAATCAATCAACGCTCCGGGGTTAGCGTGCGCGTCTCCATTTCCAACTACGAAACGATGCTGGGCAACGCGGTGCGGCGCGGCTTGGTACACGGCGAGGAATGGTCCTGTCCTCGGGTAAGCGACCTATCCTACATCGTGGCGTCATTTGCCGGAAAGATTGAGTTGGAGACCTTTGAAGAAGGCCGGGAGTCGCGGGTGACCGACGACCTGACCCGCCGGGCGGTATTGAGGGTCTTCGGCGGGTACTTCAACGTCGACGACTTGGAGCCAATCGTGACCGCGTTCGATTTGGGTCAAATCGCGGTTACCGGCAGCAACCGGGCTGCGGAGGGATACCCCGCGTTGGCTGAGTCCGTCGACGGATTGGCCGAAGCGGTCAGAAAATTGACCGACGACAGCCGGGCTGAAGTCGTAGCATCGGCGGTGGAGTTCGTGCTGGAAGGCTTGCACCTGAGCCGCAAGCTGAACTGCGACCGCTCGGGCGGCGGTTACACCTATAAACGCTAGCGTGCCGGCTGACAGCGGGGCATTGACCGGCGGCGTGTCGGCCTCTATTATCAGAACAAATGTATTATCACTACGTTCTGTAAGAGAGGGACCATGGCGGGCGCCGAAGTACAGGAAATCCAATGTAAGACCCTCCTCAACCGGATCGATGTTCCGGGTTTTCCGTTCCGTTGGACGTTAAACCCCTACCGGGGTTGCCGCCACGCCTGCACCTACTGTTACGCCCGGCCCACTCACGAGTTCTGGGGGCTGGACGCCGGCCGGGATTTTGAACAACGTATCTTCGCCAAGACCAACGCCCCGGACGTACTGCGCCGGGAGTTGAAGCGCCCCGGTTGGCGTGGCGAGTCCATCGCTATCGGCACCGCCTCCGACCCATACGAACCCGCCGAAGCGGAGTACCGGTTGACTCGGAAGGTCCTGCACGTGCTTCGAGACTTCCAGAACCCGGCGTCCATCACCACCAAGGGCGTACTTGTTAAGAGAGACGTCGATATTCTCCAAGAGTTGAGCGCCGTCGCCGACGTACACGTCAATTTTAGTGTCGGCAGCATCGACGAAGAAGTGTGGAAATTGACGGAGCCGGGAGCGCCCCGGCCGCAAGCACGGTTGGAAGCCCTGCAGATGCTGGTGGAGCACGGCATCTCGGCGGGCGTGATGATGGCGCCGTTGCTCCCGGGTATCAGTGACGGTGAGGAAAGTATCGACGCGGTGGTACAAGCGGCCCGGGCCCATAAAGCCCAGTACTTGGGCGCCAACGTGCTGTTCCTCAAGCCGGGGTCAAAGGAATGGTTCATGCCCATGCTGCGAGAGACCTACCCGCACTTGGGGCAGGGCTACGCCAAGCTCTACCGCCAGACCTACGTTCCCAAGGATTACACCAAAGGAGTACTGGCCTTGGTGGATCGCGCCCGGGACAAATGGGGACTGAACGACAAGAAGAAGGTAGTCAGGCCGAGCGAACTCAGGGGGCAACTGGCGTTGGCCCTCGCCGGGTAGAGGAATCGGGCCGGTCTAATACCGCGAGGCGTGGACCTCTACCATCCGGCCAGTGACCAGGAAGATAACCCGTTCGGCGATGTTGGTGGCCCGGTCGGCGATGCGTTCGAGGTCGTGGGCTACCCAGAGCAGGTAAGTGGCCCTCTGAATAGTCGACGGGTCTTGGATCATGAACAGGAGCAACTCCCGGTAAACCTGGTCGTAAAGAGCGTCGACTTCGTCGTCGGCTTGGCATACGTGGTTTGCCTTTATCATGTCGCGGTTTAACAAGGAATCGATACTGTCGGTAAGCATCGCCGACGCCTTATCGGCCATCCGGGGGATGTCGATAAGGGGTTTCAGAGGTGGCGAATCACCCATAGCCAAGCTGATCTTGGCGATACCCTCGGCATAGTCCCCCATGCGCTCCAGTTCCACCACTATGTGTAATAGCGAAATTATAGCGCGCAGGTCGCGGGCCATGGGTTGTTGAGTTGCGATGAGATCGACGCACATGTCCTCGATCTCGAACCGTCGGCGATCGATGTAGTCGTCGTCGTTGATGACTTCTTGGGAAGAAATCATGTCCCGGCGTTTCAACGAGTCGACAGCGCGTTGAATCGACTTGCCGACGAACGCCGCCAGTGACTCCACTTCCTGCTGGAGCAGTCCCAGTTGTTGGTCTAGGTCTTCCCTGGGCATTTCCCCACTCCGTTGCCCCGTCGGCGATTCGGTTTAGTCCCCGGCAGGCGGCCCGGAATTCTCACGTCTTGGTCCAGAACGGCGGCCGTTGTTTTTGCTGTTCGAGGAGCGCCTCGTCCAGCAGGGGCGGCTGGGCGCCGTCAACCGGGACCCCCGGTTGATGATAGCCAATCGATTCGAAGGTCCGCGAATCAGTGTAATATCCATTATAGGCTTGTTTCACCAATTGGTCGAAGAACTCCGGCTTGGCGGCCTCGATGCTGCGTAGAACGTCATCTTTAGCTCGGTCCGGCATGGCCAAAAATCCGCCCGGCTGACTTCGGACGCCGGTTGCCTGGAGCTCGTTCAAGCCTTCGTTGAACAGGCGGGTCTGGCCGGGAGTCCGGCCAGCGACCCTTTCCACGAATGCGGCGACTCCCAAGTCGCCCGCGCCGGCCCGGTTGTCTTGGGCGGGAATGATCCGGTTGAGCACGGCGGTCAGCAGTTCTCTTTGGTCTTCCGAGAGGACTCGATTTCTTGAAGTCATGCGGATTTCCCTCGTATTAGTCGGTCCAGCCTCTATCGTAAAATTATCGCGAAATTGCTATCCAACTACCACAGAGCTACCGGGGGATGATTGGCAGAACGATATGGGACGGGTAGTCCGACGAATGATACACGGTCTGACGGGCCGTCTCCAACCGGCTGTCCTTACCGATGGGAGCGCCCGTATTTGGGTTCCGGTCGAACCGTGGAAAGTTGCTGCTGGAGATTTCTACCCTCAGTCGGTGGCCGGATTTTACCAAGTGACTGACCGCCCAGAGGTCTATCTCGAATTCGTACACCCTGCCGGGCTCAATCAACGAAGGCTCGGCGGCCGAGGTCCGGTAGCGGGCCCGGACGATGCCGTCTTGCAGGTTGTGAGCATAGCCGTCGGGGCGGACGTCAACCAGCTTGGCAGTGAAATCGGTGTCGACGGCGGTGCTGCCAGCGAACAGGCGCACTAAAATCGGCCCGGTGATCTCCAGATCGCGTTCGAGCGGGTCGGAGCTGTAAACCAATACGTCCTGCCGGTCTTCAACGCTGCGCTGGTCCTCTACTCCTTGAGGGATTATCAGCGTACTGCCGCGTTTGGTCGGCGTCGGGTCCTCCGGGTCGTAGACGTAGGAGTCGGCCGGTTCGTCCCCTGGCGGGGTGGTGGAGAGGGTCCCGGCCCCGTGGCGGGTGTTGGCGGGCCCGTCGGCGTGAAAGTAGTAACGAGTATAGTGGGTCCGGGCCAAGGGCCACTCGTTTTCAGACCGCCACCGGTTTTCGCCCATCACGAAGACGGACACCGGGGGTTCCTCCATGATTCCCGTCTGTATGTCCTTCAACCAAAAGTCGAACCAGCGCAACAGGTGCTCGTGTAGTTCGATTCGAGCATCCGGGCCGAAGTCTATGTCGCCGGTCTCCCCCGAGGTCGGTGCGGTATAGGGGCGTATGTGGGCCCAAGGGCCGACGAGCAGTTTCTGGTTGTTGCGGGCCCGTGCGGTTGGGGCCCGTTCCCGCATCGCTTGGTAGCCGTTGAGGGCGCCCTCCAGGAAGATGTCGTACCAGGAACTGACGTGGAACATGGGCAGGTCGATGTGTTGCACGTGGCGGAGCAAATTTATCTTCCACCAATAAGGGCCGTCGTTCTCCTCATCGAAATACTCGTGAAAGTAAGGGGCTGCCTCTTTCAGACGGCCGATCCAGTCCCGAAGCGGCAAATGGCGGTACCAGGAGTCCCGCAGCGGCCGGGCGAAGTTGTCGGCCTCCAGTACGTATTCGTCCATTTGGGCCAGCAGGTCGTGGCGGCCGGCCCGCTCCAGGGTGTTGCGGCCTTTGTGGATGGCGTATGGCACCGTCCACCCCCATTCCATTGCGCCGCCGGTGTGGTAGACCCAACTCTGGTGAAAGTCGGAGGAGGCGGAAACCGGCGCCATCGCTTGGAGGTGGGGCGGCAGCGGGCCGCCGGCGACCAAGGTGTACTGGGTAGCGCCGAGGTAAGATTGCCCTGTGGCGCCGACTCGCCCATTGGACCACGGTTGACGGGCCGCCCACTCCACCGTGTCGTAACCATCCTGGGCTTCTTGGAACAGCGGGTCGTAGTAATCTCCCTCCGAGTCGAACCGGGCCCGGCAGTCCTGGCTCGCCACCACGTAGCCCCTTTGGGGGAAGTACCAACTGGAATGTTCCTGGTTGTCGGCGTAGGTGTCCTTGCCGTAGGGTCCCCGGTTGACCAACACCGGGAAACGGCCCGGAGCGTCGGGGCGGTAGATGTCGGTGGCCAACCGGGTACCGTCGCGCATGGGGACCATCACGTTGCGTTCCCGGATGACCCGGTACTGCTCTGCTGCCGGCATTGGCCCGCTCTCTGTTCGGGTTGGATTGTTCCGGTAAAATAGTACCGGCGGGGCCTAGAGGATACTCTGCCCTTCCAACGGCGTCAAACCGTCGCCAACGAAAGAGGTAAAGATACCAGGGGAACGAGACATGATTATTGCCTGCCGCGGCTCTCCGGTAGCGTTTTTTGACGCGGTACGATTCAGGGCCTAAAATTCTTGCTGGGACCAGGCCCGGTCCGGTTTGTCAACGGAGGATTGGATGCAACGCCTGATAAGCGAAAGAGGGCCCATGGTCCGGCTGGTTCTAGCGATTCTGTTGACAGCCTGCCTGGCCATGGGGTTGGCTTCTTGCGGCGATGAAGAAGCGGCGCCCACCGTCACGATGGCGCCGGCTCCCACCGCCGCGCAGGCCGCCACGGCCGCGCCGGCTTCCCCGCCGGCAACAACAGCCCCCGCCGCAACGTCTGTGCCCGGGTCAACGCCTGTGCCCGGGTCAACGCCTGTGCCCGCAACCGCCACACCGGTCCCAACGCCGGCCGCAGCCACGACCGTTGCGCCGACTGCCCAGCCCACGTCCCCGGCCGCCACGACGGCTCCACCTGATACATCCGAAGAAGCGATGTTGGAGGAATATGCCGTGTCTGTCGCCAACGGCCCCGGTGCCATCTACGCCGGCGACTTCGGGCAACTGGTTGGTCCGCCGCCCCACGAAGGCCTGATGTTCGTTCCCGAGGAGGCGTATACTCAGGCATTCATGGCCGGATTGTTCGGCGTCGAGGCAATGGGCATACCCGGACACCAGTACATCTTCACCAGCGACTACTATCAGGAGTTGCTCCAGAAGGCGAACCTGCTCAACCCCACGGAGCTGACCTCATCCGGCGAGAGCATTGAGATTCAGCACACATGCATAGACCGCAATCTGCCGCCCTGCGTGCTAATCCAGACCTTTTGGGCCCCCAACCTGGCCGCCCGCACCAACGGGCAGGTCAAGTTGAGCGTCACCTCCTTCACGGAATTGGGCATCAGCGGCGCCGACACCCTGAGCCTGGTCTCCAACGGCGTCCTTGAGATGACCAACATCTACACCGGTTACGTCGCCGGGGAGTTTCCGCCGATCGAAGTGAAATCCCTTTGGGGCTTGGGCGCGACCCAGGAGACGAGCTATTTCTCTCAGGTCGGCATGGGCCCCGACGTCGACCGGATGTTGTCGGAGGCGACGGGAGGCGGTTTCCCCATCAACCGCAACTGGTTCGCTGGCGTCGACCAGTGGTTTTTCAGCAAGGAACCCATCCAGTCGCTGGAAGACTTCCAAGACAAAAAGGTCCGCACTCATAGCTCCGCCCTCTCCGATCTGATCCAGGGACTGGGCGGTGAGCCGGTACTTATCCCGCCGGCCGGCCACTACCTGGCGATGCAGACCGGGGTGGTGGACGTTGGGACTACCGGCGCCCTGCTGGCAGTCTCCAGCAAATTGCACGAGGTGGCGAAATACATGACCGGGCCGGTCGTTGGGTTCGGCTATACCAACAACGTCATCAACAAAGACGTTTGGGACAACATACCGACCGACCTCCAACAAATTATCATTGAGGAGGGAGCTAAGGCGGAACTGGAGGGGCTGAGGCTGGCCCCATACCAAAACCTTCTGGCCGTGCAGATAAATCAGGCTTTGGGAATACAACCAGTACCGTTCACCGAGGAACAGGTCCGGTACATTATCGGCGTGATTGGTCAGGACCGCATCCTACCCGGCTGGTTGAACCGCTTGGGTTACCCGGAACGGAACCACGAGGCCGTCCGCATATTCAACGAGCACCTTGGCGCATATATCGGGCTGAAAATCGAGGCCGACGGCTCGGTGGTGAGAGTAGAGATCACCAAGGGGCCGCTCGCTAACTGAAGAGACAAATCAAGACTCCAAGGTGAATGGAGGGGATCTCTGTCTAACGAGCCGGACTCCTCCGACTCAACCCGTATCTCAACTCGGTTGTCGCCGAAGACCGCGGCGCCAATGGCCGTCTTTATTTGGAAAAGTCTCCTCTCCCTCCAGTGAGAGGGAGAATGAAAAGACCCTGACAAGGCGCTTGGACTGGGTTGATGGACATAAAGGGTAGGGGTATCATATCTGGAACTCTCGATTCCGGGCTGCTGCTGCACCGGCTGGGGCCGCCGCAGCGCTAGCCGAAGATGGATGAGGCTTTCGAGTCCGTCGTCACAACGGGAAAGAAATGGTCCTCTTCAAACCGTTCTTCTGGCTTCTCAAGGTTGTCATTTGTTGGAGCGAGCGCTGGCTCCAGGTAAACGGCGGGGTGATCGGCTCTGTGGCGGAGGCTCGGCGGGACCAGCGTTTCTGGGTGGCCGTGCGCTACGTCAGTTGGCGAAAGATTTGGAATGTCGTCATCGTCGAGTTGCAGCTAAGGGTGGCCCGCCGCACTGTTTGGGGCGCCCCTTACGAATGGGAAATCGACACCACCAACATCTGCCAGCTCCATTGTCCTTTGTGTCACACCGGGTTGGGGAACATTCACCGGGACAAGGGTGTAATGAGCTTCGACGTTTTCACCAGGGTCATCGACCAAGTCAAGGATTCTTGTATTTGGCTGACCCTCTATAGCTGGGGCGAGCCGTTCCTGAACCGCAGGATCCACGAGTTCGTCGCCTACGCCCACAGCCGCCGGATCGCCACCATCATAAGTTCCAACCTCAACAAACCGCTGACTCCGGAGATGGCGGAGCAAATCATTACGGCGGGGCTGGACGTGTTGATCGTTTCGCTGGACGGTGTGACCCAAGAGGTCTACCAGCAATACCGGATTGGGGGTCAACTGGACCGGGTGTTGAGTAACCTGCAGCTTCTGGTGGAGACCAAGCGGCGTCTCGGTTACCAGAGCCCCTACCTGGAATGGCAGTTCATCGTAATGCGCCAAAATGAACACCAGATAGAGGCCGCCAGCGCACTGGCCAGCGAGTTAGGCGTGGACTCAATAGTGTTCAAGAAGGTGGACTTCCCCCACGGGGAGAGCAACCCCGAGGAGGCCGCGCGGTGGCTGCCGCGCCAGCACCCCGAATATCTTCGGGACGATCCGTTCGACAAGCCGTACCGGGAAGACGGCGCCGTCTGCTGGCGCCTATGGCGGAGCGCCGTGGTCAACTGGGACGGCGGACTGGCCCCTTGCTGCTATCTGACCGACAAGTCGGAGGACTTTGGCGACGTTAGCGAGACGCCGGTCAAGGAGATTTGGAACGGCCCCAAGTACACTGCGGCTCGCGGCCTGTTCAAAGAAGGCGGGGAACCCGAAGAGTGGGTGGGGTGCCTGGATTGTAGCGTCTACCTGGGCAGCCCGGCGGCGTTGTTGCAACGTTCCGGTGGAGACGTCCGGAAATAGCTTGGTATGCTGCACAACGCGACACGTTGGAGCAATTGGGCGTGGCGGCGCCGGTTGGGAAAGCTGCCCGCCTCCGGCCTCTGGTTCCCCCACATGCGAGAGCTGGTAATCGTGGTTGCCGCGTACTTTGCCTACATGTACACCAGGGCTTTGGTGTTTTCCGACATCCAGGCCGCGGCCTTGGAGAATGCCCGGCGGGTGATCGAGTTCGAAATCAAGGGCGGTTTGTTCCTGGAACCCGCCTGGCAAGATTGGGCCATCAGCAGCGCCCGGGGATTGGTGGTCTTTTTCAATTGGGCCTATATTATTACTTTCTGGCCGATCATAGCGGTTGCGGCCGTCACCCTATACCTTACCAACCGGGCCCGCTACACCTATTACCGCAACATCGTCTTGCTGACCTTCGCCGTGGCGCTGGTGGGTTTCATGGTGTTTCCGTTGGCGCCGCCTCGAATGGTCCCCGAGTACTTCGTCGACACCATCAAGCTATTCGGGCCTGCCGGGTACGCCAGCCGGGAATTTGCCAATTTCTACAACCCTTACGCCGCGATGCCCAGTCTGCACTTCGGTTGGACCGTCCTCTTCGGCGTACTGTTCTTGGCCACTCCGAACAAATTGGTCAAGTTGTTCGGGATTATTTATCCCACAATGACGTTGTTCGCTATTACAATTACCGGGAACCACTACATCATGGACGCCATGGGGGGCGGACTGTTGGTCTTGGCGGCATTCCTGACTATGGAGTTGGGAATCAAGCGCCGGTTTCTGCTCCCCGTGTTGGCGCCCAGAGCCGCTTATTTTCTCCGGCGTTGCCGGGACCGCTTGAACGCGGCGTGGAACGACGGGGGCCGACCATTCAAACACACCGAAATACGAGGCAGAGGCCGATCCCTTACATCCGGTTGAATTCGGCCAAGGCCGCCAGGTCGCTGACGAATCCATTTCATCGGGCCCGGCCCCTGGCCTTCCTGCTGGGGGCCGTCTGGGGCCGACGCCTCATATTCGCAGAGGTTGCCCTATACGTTGGCGCTTATGTGTTCTACCTGCTGACTAGAGGGCTGGTCCATGACGACACCCGGGCCGTTGGCATCGAAAACGGCCGGCAAATCGTTTCTTTCCAGGAAAGCCTGGGCTTGCTGTGGGAACCGGCTTGGCAGGCTTGGGCCATCGACCACGTTTACCCCATCGTAGTGTTCTTGGACTGGGCCTATATCGTCACCTACTGGCCGGTGATACTGGGCTTGGCCGTAGCGTTGTTTATCATAAACCGCAGCCGTTACTACTACTACCGCACGGTGGTAATGTTCACCCTGACCGGAGCGTTACTGACTTTCATGCTGTTTCCGGTGGCTTCCCCGTTCGCTATCCCTACTGTGGAACTGGTAGACACCATCCAAAACTACGGCCCCAGGTTCTACGGGACGCCGGAAATGGCCTCGTATTACAACGTTTCGGCGGCGATGCCGAGCCTTCATTTTAGCTGGACGGTAATCTTGGGGGTGTTCTTCGTCCGGTCGCTGCCAGGCTGGTGGAGGTTGTTGGGGGTGTTCTACCCGGTGTTGACCTTCTTTGCCATCGTGATCACCGGTAACCATTTCATCGTGGACGCCGTCGGCGGCGGCCTGCTGGCGGGCTGCTCCTTCGGGTTGGTGAACCTGCTACAACGGGCGAAAGAGCGTATGGCCGCTAGCCGCCCGGATTGACCATTCTCAGAAACCGGTCCATGGGCCGTTCGGCTGCCGGGGTCGGCTCCGGCCCCGGCTCGTCGGGGAGGAGGGGCCGGTAGCGAGCCGGTTGGCCGCGTTCTGCGCTCAAGCCGCTAAGGCGGCTGGCCAAGGCCTCCAGGCTGGTGAGGTTGTGTACCGGCAGGAAGTCGTCGACGTATGGCAGAGCCGCCTGCATACCCACGGTAAGCGGTTGGTAGTCCGGTGAGCCCAGCAACGGATTTAGCCAGATAAACCGGTGGCAGCTTCGTTGCAGCCGCGAGGCTTCACGGGACAGTAATTCCGGTTCTCCCCGGTCCCAACCGTCGGAAATGACCATTACTACCGACTGGCCTCGCAGCACCCGCCGCAGCCACTGGTAGTTGAAGGCCTTGATGGCCTCCCCGATGCGGGTGCCGCCAGCCCAGTCCGGGACGGCCCGGGCGACCTCGTTTACGGCTTGGTCGGTGCTCCTGTAACGCAGGTGGCGTGTGATGCGGGTCAGACGGGTGGCAAACAGAAAGGCTTCGAGGCGTCCCAACCGGCTTGGCCCCAGTTCCGATGAAATGGAGTGCATGAAGTGGAGCAGCATCCGGGTGTAGCGTTCCATTGAACCGCTGACGTCACAGATGAGCACCAAGGAGCGGGGCTTTTCTCTGGGGCCGCGAGTGGCCAAGTCGAGGAGTTCGCCGCCGTACTGCAGGCTCAGCCGCATGGTGCGGCGCAGGTCCAGAGTGTCTCCGGACCCTGTTGTCTTACGGCGGGTCCGGCGCATCCCCAAGTCCCACCGGAGGTCGGCCATCATACGGCGGGCCTCGGCAATCTCCCGGCCGGTGAAGTCGGCAAAGTCCTTCTGGCGCAGCACCTCTTGGGCACTGTAGGTGCGGGTCAAGTCGATTCGTTGCACCGAGTCGTCGTCGGGGTTCCCATCGCCGGTCAGCAGGTCGTCCGGTTCGTCGCCGCCGGCGCTGACCTGGGGTTTGCGGAACCGGTGTTGCTCGCCCATGGAACGCAGGTCCATGCCGGTGCTACCGGTGGCGGGCCGACGCCAGAAAACCCGGAACGCTTCGTCGAACAGGGGAATGTCCTGCTTGCGGTGAACGAAGATGCTGCGGGCGGCTTGGTAGAACTCGCCTCGGCGGCCGATTTGGACGTATTCGGTGGCCCGCACCAAGTCCAGCACCTTGTCCGGGCCCACGTCCATTCCCAACCGGCGCAGCATCTCGGCGAAACGCAACAGATTGGGCAGGATATAGCCCGGCGCCGGTCCGTTGTGGGGTGCCGTCATCGAGAATACGTCGCCGGTGCTTGAATAATCAGTTTCGCCGGCCCGGCCGGGGTCCGCGGTTTCGGGAGCGCTCCAGCATCGCCCGCACCGGCTCTCCGCGCACCAGTTCGATGTCGTCCTGGTATTTCAGCATCAGGCCCAGGGTGTCGTCGATGACGCCCGGTTCCAGTTGATTCTGGTTGAGCGCCAGCAAGGCGGAGGTCCAGTCCAGGGTCTCCGAGATGCCAGGGATTTTATAGAGTTCGGTCTCCCGCAGTTCTTGAATGAACGCGGTCACCTGCTCGGCCAACCGCCGGGGCGCGTCGGGCAGCCGCGAATTGATGATTTGCATCTCTTTCTGGAAGTCCGGGTAGTCGATCCAGTAGTAGAGGCAACGCCGTTTCAGGGCATCGTGGACTTCCCGGGTGCGGTTGGAGGTGATGACCACGATGGGCGGATGGGTGGCGGCGTAGGTGCCGAGTTCCGGGATAGTAATCTGGAAATCGGCTAGCAACTCCAACAGGAAACCCTCGAACTCCTCATCGGAACGGTCCAGCTCGTCGATGAGCAACACCGGGGACCGCCCGTGGCTTTCATCGATGGCCTGAAGGAGCGGTCTCTTGATCAGGAATTCTTCGCTGAACAGGTTGGCCGATGCGGCCTTGCGGTCCACGTCCCCCGCCGCCTCCATCAGGCGGACCTCCAACAACTGGCGGCTGTGGTTCCACTCGTAGACGGCGTGGTTCACGTCCAGCCCTTCGTAGCACTGGAGCCGGATTAACTGGGTGTCTAGGCCCCGGGCCAAGGCGCGGGCGATCTCGGTCTTGCCAACTCCGGCCTCGCCCTCCAAGAACAGGGGACGCTGTAGCTTGAGGGCCAAGAATAGCGGAACGGCCAAGGCCCGGTCCGTTACGTAAGCCTGTTCCCGCAAAAGGTCCTGGACCGCTTCGATTGAGTCAGGTAGTCGAAATTCAGTCATGGTCATATTCTAACATCGATGCGACGGTGAGATACCGTGGCGGTCCGCCATGCGACAGGAATCAGGTTGGCTGGCCTATGAAGATAGATAGGAAGTAGCGGCGGACGAGTTGGCGTAGGCGGGTCCAGTGGTCGTTGGTAGCCTCCCGTTCGGCCGGCGTCATCTGATCGTAGGTCTTGCCGAACTCGGGGAACTTCCATACGGTAAAGGCCCAGAACTCGGGGACCGGGCCTTTGGGCTCCGGCGCTTCGGCGATGTAACCGGTACCGCCACGCAACTCCCAGGATACCAAGACGCGGCCGCAGTGGGCGATAGCCAAGGCCTCGGCCCAAGACGCCTGCCGGTCCCGCCCTTCCAACGGCGCCATCAACTCCAAGAGGCGCTCCAGCCGCTCCGCGCCGCCGGCAGCCGATCCGGCGAAGCGGTGGGTGTAACGGCTTTCCCAGAGGCCACCCAAGGCCGGCACCACCAAGCCCCCGTCGGAAGCGATGGCCAGCATCGAAGCGGCCTGCGACCATTGTGCCGCCTTGGTCCGGGCGATGGACTCGTGGGTTTCCCCGGTCTCGTCGGGCGAGAAGTCCCGCCAGTCCTGATAGCCGGCCGGCGGGTCTTCCAGGTCTTGGGGACATAGGGGATGCAAGGGCAGCCCTTGAATTACCCGTCGGAACTCCTGCTGTTTGTCGCGGTTGCCCGTTGCCAGCAGAACTGGAGTGAGCGGTCGGGGCATCGGGGCGCGCCTGGGTTAGACGATCCGGGCGACGGCCCGCGTGGCGGTCCCGTCACCGCCCTTCAGCTTGAGCGGCAAAGCCCATAGCTCGAACTCGCGGCCTACCAGCAGGTGCAGGTTTATCAGGTTCTCGATGAGGGGGATGTTCTGTCCCAACAGCAGTCGGTGTACCGGAAAGTCGTGGATGGTCGACTGGGGCGTCGGCGGAAGCTTGTCGATGGGAAAGTCCACCGCCACGGCATTGACCCCGGAATCGGCCAGGAATTGGGCCCCTTCGGTGCTGAGGTAGGGCCCCTGGCCGTAGAACCTCGGGCCCCCGGACTCGGCCTCAGCCCACCCAGTGAACAGGACCGTTATCTTGTCCCTCAGCTCCGTCGGAGAGGCGCCGGCCGCTTGGAGTTCCGAAGTCTGGAGGGGTTCCAGGCTCCGGGCGACGCTTCGCAAGTCCAGCAGCAACGCCGGGCCCATGTATTTTTCCAACGGCATTTCCTCTATGGTGGCCGCGCCGGGGACGAAGTGGTAGGGAGCGTCTACGTGGGTGCCGATGTGGGTAGCCAGGCACAGCCGCTGGTTGGACCGGGCATGGCTCTCGTGGGTCTGCAACGGGGATGTTTCGACACCGGCCAAGCCGGGGACGACGCTTATCCGCTCGCTGCCCAGGGTGAGGGTCAAGTCGATAAGCTCGGCCATAGGACACGCTCCTCGATTTTAGTCGCCGGGGGTGGCTTTCGGGTCCGCCCGGACGCGTCGATGTTCCGGACGGCGAATCACGCCCTGATCTGGGCTTCAGGGGGCAGAGAGTCTTCCCAGTGAGGGATCAACACCTGTCGGCTTGACTCCAACGCCAGAATGACCAGCACCCCGACCCAGCTGAAAGCCATCGACATTATGAACACCGGCACGTAGGAGCCGGTGATGTATATGAGCAGACCGCCCAAGGCGGTGGCGACGGCGTGGCCCAGCATCGCCCCCATAATCTCCCAGCCGTAGAGGGTGGCCAGCGGGCCGGGTCCAAAATACTGGCGGTTTACCACCAAGTAGGCAGACATCTCCCCGCCGAACCCCAAGCCGAACAACGCTCCGAAGAGGTAGAAGGTCCAAGGGTCGTGAGAGAAGAATAGGATAGGAACGGTAATACCCTGGATGAAGAGCGCCACCATCATGACGGGCTTGCCGCCGATGCGTTCCGCCAGAATAGGGACCAAGAACCGGCCGGCGATGCTAAAAATGGAAATCAAGGCCAGGATAACCGTGGCGGCGGTCAGACTCATATCTTGTTGGTAGGCGAAGGGAATGACGTAAATGAGGACGATGCCGTGTCCGGCGCAGCCCAACCCGTGAATAGTAGGCAGGTTCCAGAAGGCCCGGGTCCGGCGCATGTGCTGGCCGAACACTTTCAGCCGCAACCGAAGGACGGTTTCGGTCAGGACCCTTTCCGGCGGGTCATCGTCCCTGGCGCCGTAGGGTTGAGTCCCGGTGTCGGCCGGACGGGACCGGAAGAAAACGCTCGACAAGATTATCAGCCCGCCGCCGACTACTGCGATCAGCCAGAAGGTGTCCCGCCAGCCCGCCACCTCCAGCAACCGGGCCACCACCAAGGCGAGCGACGCGGCGCCGACACCGCCGGCGCCCTGTAGCAGACTGGTGGCGAGGCCCAAACGGCGCTTGAACCAGCCGCCGATTGAGGCCTGTAGAGGAACGAAGGTGAAAGCCTGGGTGATGGCCAGCAGCACACCGAAGAACACGAAGAATTGCCACACCTGGCTGACCATGCCCACCAGCAACATGCTGACCAAGTAGAGAATACCGCAACCTAACATGATGGGACGGGCGCCGTAGCGGTCGCCTATCATCCCGGCCAATGGGGCGGTGACGGCGCCGACCAAGTAGTAGACGGCGATAGCGCCGCCAATGACGCGCAGGTCCCAGCCGAAACCGCCGCCTTCTTCGTGTAGCGGGGCCACCATGATTCCCGCGGCCATGCTGATGGACTGGCCTACAACCTGCACCACCACCAACACGGCCAGGATGGTCCAAGCGCGGTGAATGCGGACGGGCCTGGTTAGATTGCTCAGTGCAACGGACATGCTTTCAGTAGGGCTTTACCCCACCACTGGTCGCTGGCGCTGTCGGCGGTCCCGTCGAGACGGGACACTTCGAAGGGGTTGGTTTGCCCTTCCGGCTCTGAGTCGGAGAGCGGGGCGGTCGTTCCGGGCACTACGAAGGTCAAAGAGCGCCCGTCTTCGACGTCAGCCGCCACCGCCCAAGCCCCGAAGAAGACGAGCAGGGCGATGGTGGCGCATACGGCTATGGCGAAGGAGGCCGGAACGGGCAGGCGGCGAGAGAAGTTCAGGAACCCACCTCGATCTCGAAGGGGAACACCATGTTGTTGCCGTAGCCGCGGCCGTCCCACTTGTTCGGGAATTCCATGGGCTGAGTGTCCCCCAAATTGTTGGTGGCCCGGCACATCAGGGTGTAATAGCCCGCAGCCGGCGGCTGCCACCAGTGCTCCCACCGGTACCAGGCATAGCCGGTCCTCGGATGGAGGGTGTCGACCGGAGCCCACGTTTCGCCGCCGTCGGCGCTGATCTCCACCTTCACCACGTTCTGTTCTCCGGACCAAGCCGCCCCGGCCAAGGTGTAACCGCCGACGGGGACGATTTCGCCTGGCGCCGGGTTGGTGATGATGGACTTCACCTTCATCCTGGTGTAATAGGTATACGGGATGGGCGAGCCCGGCTCATTCTGGGTCATGTACCGTTCGGTCATGTAGAACCCTTCGAACTCGTGGTCCAGAACGTGGAGGCCCACAAGCCACTTGACCGAATTCATGCCGTACCAGCCTGAAACCAATAGGCGCAGCGGGTAGCCGTGCATCGTGGGCAGCGGTTCGCCGTTCATCTCGTAGGCCAAGAGGGTGTCTGGGTGGAGGGCTTTGACCATAGGCAGGCTTCGTTCGTAGGTAACCTCGGACGGGTCGCCCACTACTTCGTCGGGGCCGTGGTCGGCGCCCTCGAACATCACTTCCACGGCCGAGTCCTTGACTCCGGCCAACTCCAATACGTCCTTTAGGGAAACGCCGGCCCACTCGGCATTGCCCATTATCCCGTGACCCTTGATCTGCTCCATGACGGAGCTGATGCGGAGCGACTTGGTCCAGTAGTCCGGCACCGGACTGTTACCGCAACACTCGAAGGTGACCTGGAACCGCTTTTGGGGCAACTCTTTTATTTGGTCCAAGGACAAGGAGATGGGGCGTTCGACTTGGCCGTCGATTTTCAGCCGGTAGGTGGCCGCGTCTATCTCCGGGCAGTCTTTCCAGTGGTTACGCACGTAAAACAGGTCGTTGGGCACGACGTTCTCTTGCAGGGCTTGGGGCGGCGCCGCGTAGGTGCGGTAGCCAGCGTTGGTGGGAATGATCTGCGGCTCTAGCTGGGTCCCGATCTGAGGGGTGGCCATGGCGTACTCCTGCCTGTGGGTGTTTGGGATGTTAACGACAGCGTGGACGGCCGGTTATTTCAGCCGGTTATTCCAAGTGGGTGGTCTCCAGTTCGGCTGAGGGGTAAGTGATCAGCAAGACCACTGGCGTCCACAGGTGGTTGATCAACTTATGAGGCACTCCCGGCGGGGCCAAAAGTGTGGTGCCGGCCCTGACGGTGCGTACGTCGTCGCCCAATAGCATCTGCACCGCACCCGACATCACTTGGATCGAGACATCTACCGGGTGGGTATGCAACGTTCCTTCCCATCCCGGATGGATCTCCACTTCCTTCACGGTCAATGATACCGCACCCTGCTCCCTGGATACCAGATAGCGCTGGCTCATCCGGTCCACAACGGCGGGCATATCAATGTCGGTATGGTCGATTATGGGCATTCTCCCTCCTCGCTCCGTCCTCGTTACTGATTACCATCGTAGATGGCTGGCCCACCCTAACCCTCCCCCGCGCCCGGGGAGGGTTAGGGCCGGATACCGGGTCTTGTCATGCGACGGTGACCGGGTAGCCAACGATGGCGCTGAAATTCTTATTCATGTTGTTGTAGCGGGGTTCACGGGACTGGACCCGGCCCACTTCATCCGTGGCCCGGGACATGATGGTGTATTCTCCCTTCTCGGAGGTTTCCCACTTGTAGGACCAACGCACCCACATGAAACGGTCGTGGGGCGGTTCCAAGTGGCCGGCCTGCCAGGTCTGGCCGTTGTCCACGCTTACTTCGACCTGGGCAATGGCGCCGGCGCCGCTCCACGCGTAACCGCGTATCATGTGGGTACCGGTGGGCAGCGTTTCGGTGTCGTCGTTGGGGTGGGTGACGATTGACTTGACGCCGATGGTAGTGATCAGTTCCTTGTCAGTCGCGTTGGGGGAATCGGCGTAGTAGTAAAACTCATAGTGGTACCAGCAGTCGGGCATGTGGTCCATAACTTCCAAGCGCCGTAGCCACTTGACCGACCAGTTGCCCGACCATCCGGGAACCAGCAGCCGCACCGGAGCGCCGTGGAGATGTTCCAATAGCTGGCCGTTCTGGGCCCAGGCCAGGATCGTGTCTGGATGGAGCGCCTTTTGCACCGCCAAGCCCTTGTCGTAGAAGAACGGTTCCACGCCTTCTTTGGCGGTGGGGGGAAGGCCTTTGTCCCACCCCTCGGCCCGGATGTAGAGCGAGCGGTCGGTGAGGCCGGCCTCGGCCAGCACCGCGGCCAGAGGCACACCGGTCCATTCACTGGCGCTGAGAATCATACATTCCTGGGTGCGCGACGGCCTGGGCGCTTGGTCTTGAAAATACTCGAAGAAGGTGGCGTCGCTGCCGGAACATTCCATCACGGTCCGAACGGAACGGCCGGGGAACCGGCGCAGATCGTCGAAGCTGAGCGTCAGGGGGTTTTTAACCTCGCCGTCGATGGCCAACGACCACTGGTCCGCCGGGACGACTTCCGGGACGGCGAAGTGCTGGACCGTGTAGTGAAGGTCCGTCGGGGTTATCAGGCCCTCCAGGTCCATCACTGGAGTCCTGATGCGCAGGAGTCGGCCTTCATCGTCCAGCAACGTTACCGGCTTGACGTCCTTGTGAGGCCAACCGTGCCAATCGCCGGTCAGTTTGATCTTGGCCGCGTCCGATCCCGCCTGGGCGTCCATACGGAGAAAGTCGGGGACGGCTCCTTCCTCTTTGGTAGTGACCATTGGAATCCTCCTTGCACGTCAGGTGGCGTATTTGAAGCCCAGCTCGGTCTCCCAACGGAGGTAATGCATCATTTCACCATAGCTACGGTCGACGCCCAGGTAGTTGACGTCGGCCGGGGGCCGGACGATCCCGGTGAGTCCTTCTTCCGCGGCGAGCCCGGCCCTCCGCCACGCCGCCATACCGCCCTCCAAGACCGCCACGTTGGTATAGCCCATTTCCCCGAGGGTGGCGGCGGCGAGGGTCGAGTTCCGACCATTGTTGCAAGTCACGACGATTGACGAGTCCTTGGACGGGACCGCTCCCGGCGCCTCTATCTCCAGCCAACTGCGGGAAATCCATTTGGCCCCTGGCACATGGGCCCGGGCGAAGTCCTGGCTGGTATCGACAAAAAGGACGTGGCCGGGGTGCGCGGCCTCCAGCGCTTCGGGGGTGACCTTGCGAACCGCGGCGTCCGCCTCGGCCAGCCCGGCTATCACGTTGGGCGGCATTCCCGCTTCCAGGTCTCGCCCCGAGGCGGCCCAAGCGGTGGTCCCGCCGGTAACGGCGAAAACTTCGTTGAAGCCCATCTGCCGGTAGATGGAGGCGGTGACGGTACTGCGGGCTAAATCGTCGCAACAGAAGACAATTGCGGCGTTCTTGACCACGGCCACGTCGTCGGCGCGTTGCACCGCTTGGCCGCCGGGCCACCAGCTAAAGCCCGGAACGTGGCCCTCCCGGTACTCCTCCTCGGTACGAACGTCGATGAGATACGCGGGTTCGGCGTCCCGCCGGTCCATCAACTGTTCCAACGCGGGCGCGTCCAGGTAGCGGACGCCATCTTCTTCGGCCAAACGGCTGGCGTAGGCGTTGGCGGCGGCCCTGCCCGCGGCAGACACCGTGGGCAGTTCCAGCCGGTCGGCGCCGCTTTCCAGTTCGTAACCTGCCAGCAGCCAACCCGACGTGCCGTTCCTGAGACCCAGGGCCGGGACGCCCATTCGTTGCAGTACCCGGGCGCCCATGATGCTACGGGTGCGGCCAGCGCAGTTGATGACCACCGTGGTATCTTCGTCTACTTCCCTGGCGACGTCGGTTATACGCAGGGCCAACTCCCCGCCCGGCATACTGCGGCCGCCCGGGATGCAAAAGCGCTGGTACTCTTCCGGGGTGCGTGTATCGAGGATGACCAGCTTGTCGCCCCGTTCGATGCGCTGGTGCAGGTCGTCGGCGCTGATTTCAGGGACGTGGTGGACCACTTCCATCTTCTCGCCGAAATCCTTGCTGGGTACGTTTACGCCCCATTCGGTGGGGTATTCCAGGCTGGACCAGCGGTTTACGCCGCCGTCGAGGATGGAGACGTGGGGATAACCCAGACGCTCTAAGGTGGCGGCGGCGAAGGGGGCGCGCTGGCCGTCGTCGTCGCAAACCACGATATGGACGCTCTTGGCGGGGACCGAGGACTCGATGATGTACTCGATGCGGCGGCGAGGGATGAGGCTGGCCCCCGGGATGTGAGAACTGTTGTACTCGCCGGACTCTCGGACGTCGATCAAGGCGAACTGGTCGTCGCCGTTCAAGAGGCCGTTCAACGTATGGGGGTCAATCCGTTCCGCCATGGCGATCCTCCCTGGAACCCGGCAATTTGGGAAACCCGGCGATTTGGCCCCGGATAGTCATTCCGGCGGGCGGTGGTAATTATGGTGAGGGCCGAATAGGGTGTCAAGCAAACGGCCGTGGGCGATGTCTGCGGCCCCTGTGGCCGTGCCCGCCGCCAGTGGTAGAATATCTTGATCTCCACAGCCGCGGACCAGCCAAGGCTACACTTCTAACGGAGGCACGGGTTGGAAGACCAACAGTTCATCGACCAGATTCGGGAGAAGATAGAGAGGCTGACGGACCGGACCGTTGAGTTGCGGATTGACGATGACGACGCCAATCATTTGGGGGTGGAGCTTGGGCGGGAAGTCCCCTTGGTGATCATGGGAGCCAATATCCTGGAATACGCCGGGTTTGCCCGGATGTGCGTGGAGTATGCCGTCGCTTCGATCCGGGAAGACCGGCCCATCGACCCGGTGGAATTCCACGTCCTGTTGGCCCGGAACTAGATTCCGCCGCCTGCCCCAATCAACAGCACATGACAGAGGAAGACTCCCTCCCTGATAGCTCCCGTCCCTGGTTTTACCGTCCCGAGTTTTTCTTCGCCTTCTTTATCTTTCCCCCGGTCTGGTCGATCTTGGCGTTGCGTTCGCCGTGGAACAACAGCGTGATCACCGGAGGAGTCGCTTGGGCGGTACTCATAGTGAGTGGGGTGATGGCCTTCAAATGGGTCCAGAACGGCTCGCCGCAAAACCTTTTCATGTTCGTGCCGGGGGTTATCCTGACCGTGGTAACCCAGGTGCAGTGGGCCCGCAACCGGGCGGAGAACCGACCGCCGGCCACTGGCGGCGCGGAGTCGCCCACGGCCCCAGGACAGGAACGACTTGGCTCTTCCAGACCTCCTCGGCCCACCGCCCGGCGCCGTCGGCGCGTCCGGCGTTAGCCGGGGTCAGAACCGAAGAAGGTTGGTCAGAGTCTTGACGCCGCCTTGAGGGCCCACCAAGGCCAGCCTCAGCTTCTCCGGCTCGAAGAGTTCCTCGGCTATCCGGGCAACGTCCTCCGGTTGCACCGCGTCCAACTCGTCTACTACCTGATCGACGGTGTTGACCTGGCCCTGCAGCAGTTCCTGAGCGCCCAGCCACGAAGCCACGGAGCGGGTGTCTTCCATCCGTAGCAATAGACGGCCCTTGGAGTATTCCCTGGCCTTGGTCAGTTCTTGCTCGGTAGCCGGCTCTCGCATGCTTTGAAGCTCGTTGACCACGGCCCGCACCGCGTCGTTGGTCTTCTTGGGTTCCACCCCGCAGTAGACGACCAACGATCCGCAGTCTTTGAAATGGCTTACGCTGCTGTTAACGTCGTAGGCTAGGCTTTGGACCTCCCGCAGGTTGAGGAACAACCGGCTGCTCATGCCGTCGCCGAGAATTACGTTCAGCAGGGTGAGAACGTAGCGGTCCGGATGGTCAAACGCCAGTCCCGGCACGGCGAGGCAGAGGTGGGACTGATCGGTTCTGCGGCGTTCTACTTTCACCAAGGGACCCGGACCGCCAGCGGTGGCCGGCTCCCAGTCCAGCGACGGCCGGGCTTTCCATTGGTGAGTCATGTCGTCCAAGACCTGCACCACGTCTTCGTGGGTCACGTTCCCCGCCACGGCGACCACGGTGTTGGCCGGGTTGTATTGCTGAGTCATGTACTCGCGGATGCTGTCTTGCTGGATGTTCGCCACCGACTCAGGAGTACCTCCAACGTCCCGCCCCATGGCCTGCTCCGGCCACATTGCTTCGTCGATTAGCAGGTCGACGCGGTAGCTCGGGTGGTCGTAGGTCATCCGAAGCTCTTCCTGGATAATCTCCCTTTCCTTTTCCAGTTCTTCCGGGTCCAGAACGGGGTTGAGCACCATGTCCATCAACACCGAAAAGGCTTTGTTGAAGTTGGGGAGGGCCACCTTGCACCAGAACACAGTCATTTCGCGGTCGGTGCTGGCGTTCATCACGCCGCCGGCCCCCTCGATTGCCTCGCTCACGTCGCGGGCCGTGGGCCAGTGCTTGGTGCCCTTGAAGGGCAGGTGTTCGATAAAGTGGGACACACCAGCAAGCTCCGGAGATTCGTAACGGGAGCCGGCGCCCACACACACGACCACCGACACCGATTGTGTGTGGGACATCGTGGAGGTCAGAACGCGAAGTTCATTGCTCAAGACGGACCGCTGGTACATTTCAACCTCGATGGTATTGGTTCAGTGGTAGGGGTTCAGGGCATGACCCGGCTGGTTCGAAATCGAGGCTCCGATGCGGTTCAACGGCTTTGGACGGGCCTCGACAAAGCGACCGCCGGGGCCGACCTTAGGATGCCTCGAAACACCGGACCGGGGAGCGATTGCCGCTCCCCGGTTTCCCTGTGTTCACAGGTGATCGCCGGTCATTGGTTAACGCCCGGAAAACCAACGCCTAGCTGTTCAGCCAATCGACGTCGCCGAACAGCCCTTCCGGATGGGGGCGGGAGGCGAAGTCGTGGTACTGTCGTCGGGCCTCGCCGATGGTGGTGTCGAGACCGTGGCCGGGGTAGACCGCAGTGTCGTCTGGCAACGCCAGCAGCTTGCCGGTAATGCTGTCGATGATCTGGACTAATGCCTCGGGGCTGCGGGTCTTTCCCGGCCCGCCGGGGAAGAGGGTATCACCGGAGAACAGGTGCTTACCCACCAAGAAACAGGTCGCGCCCTCGGTGTGGCCCGGAGTGTGGAGCATGGTGAGCTCCCGGTTGCCGAACTTGATCACTTGGCCGTCTACCAGGTCGATGTCCGGGGTCTTGGGCAGCGGCCCGGCGTCGGCGGGACCGATGCCCACCGGGGCGTCTACCGCGCCGGTGATTTCATTGAACCCAAGGAGGTGGTCTTGGTGGTTGTGGGTAATCAGGATTGCCTTGATCTCGACATCGCCGATCTCGTTCAGCAGCTTTTCCGGCTCGGCGGGAGTATCGATCAATATGCCCTCGTTGGTTTCAGGACAGGTCAAAATGTAGCCGTTGTTGTCGTAGGGGCCCATGTTCACCTTTGTAATTTGTACGTCGCCGTCATAGTGTAGTGTCATAACAAAAACTCCGTGATTCTTGCTGGATTCGTGGTTGAAGTACCCGTATTCTAGCAGACTGAATCCATGCCTCAAAAATCGGCGTCCGCAGTACGGCACGAGCCGGGTGGGAGTGCCGGTAAAGTATGCCCCGGTTTAGTCGCCGGCGGCGGCCGTTGCCATTTGGCGCGCTTTGGGCGGAGTGGAGCGGCCCTTTTTCGCCGGCGGACTGGGCTTTGCGGAGGCTTCGTCCTGGGTGGTGGCGGACTTGAGCGCTAGTTTCATGTAGCGGCCCGTCAGTGACTTGGTGTTCTTGGCGATCTCTTCGGGAGCGCCGGTGGCGATGAGCTTGCCGCCCTTGTCGCCGGCGCCAGGCCCAAGGTCGATAATCCAATCGGCGTTCTTGATAACGTCCAGGTTGTGCTCGATCAGGACCACGGTGTTGCCACCGTCCACCAGCCGGTGCAACACCCCCAGGAGAGCGGCGCAGTCCTGGAAAGAGAGCCCGGTGGTGGGTTCGTCCAACAGGTAGATGGTCCGGCCTGTGGCCCGCTTGGAAAGTTCGGTAGCCAGTTTCACCCTTTGGGCTTCACCGCCGGAAAGTGTGGTGGCCGGCTGGCCAAGCCGGATGTAGCCCAAGCCCACGTCCCGCAGCGTCTCCAGCTTGGGGCGTATCCTGGGGAAGTTGGTGAAGAATTCCAGTGCTTGGGCGACGGTCATCGACAGGACATCGGCGATGCTCTGGTCCCGCATGGTTACTTCCAGCGCCTCCCGGTTGTAGCGGCGCCCCTGGCAGATCTCGCAGGGCACCGTCACGTCGGGTAGGAACTGCATCTCGATCTGGTTGTAACCTTCACCCTGGCAGGCCTCGCACCGGCCACCTTTCACGTTGAAGGAAAACCGCCCCGGAGCGTAGCCCCGGACTCGTGCTTCGGGCAGGCTGGCGAACAGGTCTCGAATGGGCGTAAACGCCCCGGTATAGGTGGCGGGATTGCTACGGGGCGTGCGCCCGATGGGAGACTGGTCGATGTTGACGACCTTGTCCACCGCCTCGATACCTACCAAGGCTTCGTGCTGGCCGGGCAGGTCGCGGCCCCGGTTCAATACCTGGTTTAATTTCTTGTAGAGGATTTCGTAGACCAAGCTGCTCTTCCCGGAGCCGGACACCCCGGTAATGCACACCAACCGCCCCAAGGGGAACTCTACGTCCACGTTGCGCAGGTTGTTCTCCCGTGCGCCCTTCACCGTCAAGCTGAGCCCGTTGCCTGGGCGGCGTTCTTCTGGCACCGGCACTTGCTTCCGTCCGCTTAGGTACTGCCCGGTGATGGACCCGGTCGATTGTTCGATTTGGGCCACGCTGCCAGTGGCGACGACATGGCCGCCGTGTTCCCCGGCGCCGGGACCAAGGTCGGCGATAAAGTCGGCGGAGCGCATCATTGCCTCGTCGTGCTCCACCACTACCACCGTGTTGCCCATGTCGCGGAGACGGGTAAGCGTGTTGATCAAGCGCTGGTCGTCGTGGGGGTGCAGGCCCACGGTGGGTTCGTCGCACACGTAGAGGACGCCGGTCAGGCCGGAGCCGATTTGGGTGGCCAAACGCACCCGTTGCGCCTCGCCCCCGGAGAGGGTGCGAGCGGTCCGGTCCATGGTGATGTAGTCCAGGCCGACGCCGTCGAGGAACCGGAGACGGCCGTCAATCTCCTTCAACACCTGGTTGGCGATGGTCTTTTCCCGCGTGGTAAGCACCTGTTGCTCGTGATCGCCCGGAGCGTCCGGGTCGATCTCCCTCACCCACTCCATGGCGTCGCCAATGTTCTTGGCGCAAACGTCCATGATGCCCAAGCCGCAGACGCGGACCGACAAAGCCTCGGGGCGGAGCCGCTTGCCGTTGCATGGCTGGCAGGTGCGGGCCGACATATACCGCTCGATCTGGGAGCGCATGTAGTCCGATTCGGTAGTCTTGTACCGGCGTTCCAGGTTGGGGATCACTCCCTCGAAAGTGGTGTCCCAGGAATAGGTGCGGCCCCGGTGAGTACGGTGACTGACCTTGACTTTCTGGGACTTGTTCCCGTAGAGGACCAGGTCGATGTGTTCCTGCGACAGGTCCCTCACCGGCGTTTTGGAGGAGAACCCATTGGCTTGGGCCACAGACTCCATCAGGCTGACGTACCAACCGCTGGAGGGTCCGCCGCGGGTCCAAGGGGCGATGGCCCCCTGGGACAGGGAAAGCGCCTTGTCGGAAATGACCAGGTTGGGATCGATGGCCAGCTTGTATCCCAAGCCGGTGCATTCGGAGCAAGCGCCGTGGGGACTGTTGAAGCTGAAGGTCCTGGGCTCGATCTCGGGAAGGCTGGTGCCGCACTTGGCGCAAGCAAATTGCTCGGAGAACACCAAGGTTTCGCCCTCTTCCAGCAAGGCTTCCACCACGCCGTCGCCTTCGCGGAGGCAGGTTTCCACCGATTCTGCCACCCGGCTCATTTCGATATCCGGCCGGATAATCAAACGGTCGACCACCAGCTCGATGTAGTGCCATCGCTGCTTGTTCAGCGACAGATTGTCGATCTCGTCCAGCAGGTGGATTTGGCCGTTGACCCGTATACGGACGAAGCCGGCCTTGCGGGCGGCCTCGAAAACGTCTTTGTGCTCGCCTTTCTTCCGGCGGATTTTGGGGGCCAGCAGAGTGATGCGGCTGCCCTCCGGCAGTTTGAGGATGGCGTCTACGATTTGAGACACCGTTTGGCGCTCCACGGGCTGTTGGCACTTGGGGCAATGGGGTATACCCACCCGGGCGAAGAGCAGCCGGAGGTAGTCGTAAATCTCGGTCACCGTGCCCACGGTGGAGCGGGGGTTGTGGGAAACGCCCTTCTGGTCGATGGAAATCGCCGGGGATAACCCCTCGATGTAATCGACGTCCGGCTTGTCCATTCGCCCCAAGAACTGGCGGGCATAGGCGGACAGCGATTCGACGTACCGGCGCTGGCCCTCGGCGTAGATGGTGTCGAACGCCAAGGAGCTCTTGCCAGACCCGGACACGCCGGTGATCACCACCAACTTGTCGCGGGGAATAGTGATCTCGATGTTCTTCAGGTTGTGTTCGCGGGCGCCTTTAACGTGAATGAATTCCTGGGGCATGCACTCTTAACCCTTCACCCAATCTGCCGCAATCATTCTAGCACTACCGGCTGGCGTATGCCGCCCGTCCCCAACCTTCCCTCTCCGGGCGAACGACCAGAAAGTACATCCGAAAATGAAAAGGCCCTCCCGGTCCCCCTTAGCGCCCTCCGCGTTAAACCGGCCCCCTTGACCTGGGACTAGAAGCTCCCTAGGCGTCGATGCGGTACACCCTTGCGGCGGTATCGTGGAACATATCGGCCCGTTCTGAGGCGGAGTAGCCTTTGGACAGCCGTTTGAAGGCGTTATACATCACGTTGTACGAGAAGGACACCTTGTCCACCGGGAAGTTGCTTTCGAACATACACCGGCTGGGCCCGAACTTTTCGATGCAGTAGTCCATGATGGGAGCCATGTCTTGGGCCAACTCCTCGGAGCCGATGGGCTTATCGCGGGTATGCCAGTCGAAGCCGTTGCGGGGCATTCCGAGACCGCCCAGCTTCATGACCACGTTGGGGCAGGCGGCCGCGGCGTCGATACCCTGCCGCCAAGCGGGCATGACCTCATCGTCGCGGCCGGCATATGGTCCCATGCGGGACAGTCCGCCGATATGGTTCAGGACTATGGTCAGGTCGGGGACGGCCCGGGCGAAATCGGCCAGCTCGGGCATTTGAGGGTGGAACATCCATCCCTCTAACGTCATTCCCATGCTGGCCAAGACACGGGCGCCGGTGCGGAAGCCATCCATCCCCAATTGGCCTTCCATATTGAACGCCGCCGTGTTTTCCACTTCGGGGTGGGGGTCCCAGGTCACGGAGTGACGTATACCGCGGAAGCGGTTGGGGCTGGCCGCCTGAAGCGCTTCCAACACCGGCCGCACCCCTTCGCCGAGGTGCAGGTTCGCGTGGCCGACGATTGCAGCAGCGGCTTTGCACGGACCATAGAGCCCAGTGGCGCTCGCCGCGGCTAGTCCTTGTACAAACTCCACTTCGCCCACCGGACGCAACTCCTCGGGCCCGCCGACCCGGTACATGGACCGCGCTTCTACGAAGACCGTGGAGCGGACGTTGTGGCCGCTGTTCACGTCATCGGCCAACTCATGGAGGAGATATCGCTGGTAGGGGATCCGTTCCATCCTGAAGTCCCAAAAATGGTGATGGGGGTCGCAGATAGGAAGCTCAGGCTCCAAGGCCGGTTCGCTGGTTAGCGCCAGCCAGTCATTGCCTCCGAATGCCATGATAGTACCTCCGCCACCAAGCTGATTCTGGGAATGGGCCGCCCAATAATACCATACCGATGTTCCCGGACTGGCAATTGGGCGGAGCGAAGCGATGGGGGAGAACGCTTGAATATGACAGGAGGGAGCCTGATGGTCGGGGTGAGTGGATTCGAACCACCGGCCTCTACGTCCCGAACGTAGCGCGCTAGCCACTGCGCTACACCCCGACACCCATATATTATAACCGATCGACGGGATAACCGCAGAGGGCCAAGAGTATCAACCGAAAAAACTCCGCGTTCTCCGCGCTCCCTCTGTGCCCTCTGCGATGAACGTCCCCTACCGGTTGAGCATTTCCAGTGTCTTTTCCTCCAGCGCCTCTTCGTTGATGGCGCCGGTCCAACTATGAAAAACCTCGCCGCGGGCATCGATAAACACCGTGCTGGGCATACCAAGCACCTTGTAGTCCTTCATCACGGCGACGTCATTGGCCGACCCGGCCGGGTAGGTGACGCCTATGTCGTTCAACAGGTCCCGGGCGTCTTCCACGCTGCCCAAGCCCGTGAATTGGCCGACGTCGACCCCCAGCAACAAGACGCGGTCATTATATTTCTCGTAGAAGGCCTGGAAGTCCGGCATTTCAGCCCGGCAAGGCGGACAAAGCCCAGCCCAGAAGTTGAGCACGATGGGCTTGTTGCCCAGGAATTGGCTTAGTTCCGCCTGCTCGCCGCCCACCTCGTCTTGGCCCTGCAACATAGTGACCATAAAGTTGGGGGCCAGCTCCGCCGGGGTCTGTGGGGCTGATTCGGGCTCCTTAGTCACGTCATCTTGGGTAACGGACGAACCGCTCTGGCACGCCAGCAGCCCCACGAGCAACGCGGCTACCAGCGTCATCAGGGGCCAAGTGAGCAACCGTGACCACTTTCGACGAGGAACACCTTCGACTGGCCTATTTTGTATTTTCATTGCCCGTGCCACCGCTAATTCTCCTTTTGAAGTCCAAGCACGCCGTTCCCTCATCACAGCGGGAATTAATTGCTAAGGCGCGGCCGCCGCCAGCCTTTTGAGATTTTCCTGGAAAGTGTAAAAACGTTCCAATACCCTGGTCAAGCGAGAAAGCCACTGGTCGCCCAAGCGACGCAACGGCAGGTGAATCTGGGAGTTGCCCACCTGTACCGATGGACCCAACGCCCGTTGCACCGGTACCTTGGCTCCCCCCACCGGCACCCTCAAAGTTAATACGATGGCGTCGCCCCCGCGGATGGCCGATTCCACCCCGGCGGCGGCGGCCAAAGCCCGTAGGTCGGCGAGTGACAACAGGTTCTCCACTTCCTCGGGCAACGGTCCAAACCGGTCGCGTAGTTCTTCGCGGATTTCCGGAACGTCGCTGCGTACCGTCAGCCGGGCCAGCCGCTGGTATACGGCCAAGCGGGTGGGAAGGTGCTCGACGTAGTCCTCTGGAATGCCGGCGTTCAACGGCAATTCCAAGTGCGGCAACAACGCGGCGTCGGGCTGAGGGTTCGATGCCTCGTTGTCCCCTTCCCGGCCACCTTCCCGTTCCAGTTCCCGGACGGCCTCTTGAAGCAATTGGGTGTAAAGGTCGAGACCCACGTCTTGAATATGGCCGCTCTGATCGGCGCCCAGGATATTGCCGGCGCCCCGGATTTCCAGGTCGCGCATGGCGATGCGGAAACCGGCGCCCAACTCCGAAGCCTCCAGGATGGCTTGGAGTCGTTGTTCGGCGGCTTGGGTGATACGGCGGCCCCGCGGGGCCAACAGATAGGCGTACGCGCGGTGTTCACCGCGGCCCACCCGGCCCCGCAACTGGTATAGCTGGGCAAGTCCGAATCGGTCGGCCCGCTCCACGATCAGGGTGTTCACGTTGGGCATGTCTAGGCCGGACTCGATGATGGTAGTGCAGACCAGCACGTCGCCTTGTCCGTTGCCGAATTCAACCATCACCTCTTCCAGGTCCGACTCGGGCATCTGCCCATGCCCGATCATCACCCTGGCTTGGGGCACCAACTTGGTGATATCGGCCGCCGCTTGCTGGATGGTCTTGACCCGGTTGTGCAGATAGAAGACTTGGCCGCCGCGCTCCATCTCCCGCAGGATTGCCTCTCTGATAACATCCTCGGAGAACTCGGAAACGAAGGTCTTTACCGGCAGCCGCGCTTCCGGGGCAGAGGTCATGGTGCTCAGGTCTCGGATGCCGGAAAGGGCCATGTTCAAGGTGCGCGGGATGGGGGTGGCGCTGAGGGTTAGAACGTCTACCTGGCGCCGCAGTTGTTTCAGCCGTTCTTTGTGGCTTACACCGAACCGTTGCTCTTCGTCTACTACCGCCAACCCCAGGTTCTTGAACCGCACGTCTTTTTGTAGCAGACGGTGGGTGCCGATTACGATGTCTACGCTACCGCCTTTGAGTCCTTCGATCACTTCCTGTTGCTCTTTCGGGGTACGAAACCGGCTCAATACCTCGACCCGCACCGGGAACGGGCTGAGCCTTTCGCTGAAAGTGGCGTAGTGTTGCTGAGCAAGGACGGTGGTGGGCACCAACAGGCCCACCTGCATCCCATCGCTCACCGTCTTGAAGGCGGCTCGGAGGGCCACTTCGGTCTTGCCGTACCCCACGTCCCCGCAGATCAGGCGGTCCATGGGGCGCTGCTGCTCCATGTCAGTCTTGACTTCGTTTATCGCCTGGGACTGATCGGGGGTTTCCACAAAAGGGAACGAGTCTTCCAACTCCTGTTGCCATACGGTATCAGGGCCGAAGTCGTGGCCTTGGGCCACTTGGCGGGCGGCATTCAGGCGGATCAGTTCCTGGGCCATTTCCCGGGTGGCGGTCTTCACCCGTTGCTTGATGCGGGCCCATTCGGCGGTGCTCAGCCGGGTGAGATTGGGGGAGTGGTCTTGGGCGCCTTGGTAGCCGCTGACCCGGTCCAAGTGGTCGGTCGGGACATATAGCTTGTCGTTATCGGCGTATTCCAATACCAGGTACTCTTTTTCTTCGCCATCGTCTCCGATTTGGGTGGTGCCGGCGAATCGGGCCACTCCGTGGTCGACGTGGACTACGAAGGTCCCGGGCACCAAGTCGGCCAAGGTCACCTCGGGTCCGCGCTCCGACCGGCTGGGCCGGTAGCGGCGGCGTTCCTTGACGGTGCCGAACAACTCGACGTCGGTCAGCAACTCAACCCTGGTCACCCCCCCGGAGCGGCTCTTGGCAGGACCGGGCAACTCCATGACCCAACCGTCGCGCAACGAGCCCGACAGCACCGAGACCTGCCCTTTGCTGGGTGGGTCATCCAGGGCTTCCGAGAAAACGGCGTCGACTCCCTCGTGTTCCAGCACGTCGACGACTCTGCGGGCGTGCTGGGTTACGGCGACGACCGCGTGGTTCTCCTTCCGGCGGCGGCGCAGGTCGGCGGCAAGTTGGTCGAGCCGCCCGTAGTAAGGCGTGGCCGGCTGGAAGACTTGGTCTTCCTCCTCGCCGACCCAGGTCTGTAGCCGGACTCCAGGCACGTTTTCCAACCGGGCGGCGAACTCGTCCCAGCGCAGGTAAGGGGAGGGGAAGTTGGCGGGCAGTTCGCCCCGTTCCTCCCGCGCCGCACGCATCCGGTCGAAACGCTCTTCCAATTCCATGGCCTCGGCCTCGATGCGGCCGGCCCGTTCCAGCGCCACGCGGCCGTTGTCTCCAAGGTAGTCCAGGATGCAGGACTGGTTCATCAGGCCGTTGTAGAACGAAAGGGTTTCCTGGTTGGGTGACGAGGCCAAGTCGACGAGTTCCTCTTTCATCCTCTCCGTAATCTCGGAGTTGCAACGCGCGTAATCCATGGCCCTGACCCGCGATGCCATGGCGTCTTGGTCGGCTAGGCTGTGAAGCTGTTCCCGGGCGGGCACCAGCCGCGCTTCGGCCGCGGGGCCCACCGAACGCTGGGAGAAGGGGTCGAAAGCGCGGATGGTCTCGATCTCGTCGTCGAACAACTCCATGCGCAATGGCAATTGGGCGTTGGACGGGAACACGTCGAGGATGCCGCCCCGGTGGCTAAACGACCCCGGGGATTCCACTACCGGCTCGTTCCGGTAGCCCAAGTCAATCCAGTGGGCCAGCAATTCGCGAATCCTCAGCCGGTCTCCCACGCGCCACACGCTTGGGGCTCCGGTCTTCGGGTGCCGGCCCGTCATTATCCCTGGAGACAGGGTGTAGAGCAGGGCCGAGCCGATGGACGAAACGACCAGCGGCCGGGACGCGGCCTCGTCATCAGCCGCCATACCCGCCGCGGCCAAGGCGGCCAAGGCGGACAGGCGTTGGTTGCTGGTATTGGCGTCCACCGCCAACCGCTCGAAGGGCAGCACCTCCGGCTCCGGCAGCAGGTAGACCGGCTGCTCCTCGCCCAGGTAGGTAAGCAACTGATCGTGAAGACGCCGGGCGTCCTCGGGTCGCGGGGTCAACACCAAAAAAGGACCCTTTTGCCGCCGCCACAGGGAGGCGACGAGCGCCGGTCTGGCCCCCGCCCGCACTGTTACACCGGGTGACGCCTGGGGGTTGTCGCTGTCGCCAGAAGCAACGGCCGCTTCCGGCCCCGCCCCCGTTTCAATATAGCGAAGATACCGGGGGTGCCGCTCCAGTACATCCAGAAGACCCGATAACGCCATGGAATTGGTTAACTCCACTCCCGGCCGTGTTTACGCTCTGCCGGGACGCTCAAAAGAGGTTGGCGCAAAGCCAACCTCTGGCATCATTGTATTGGTTGGGCGGAGGGTATACAAGCGCGGTTGGCCGTCCCTTGAGCGGTCGCCCCCCATGATATAATCCCGTTTGGAGTCTTTTTCCGTCGGGAGCGCTTTTAATATTGGCCGACTATCGCCGTATCGTGGTAAAAGCGGGCACAGGCATCTTGGCCGATCCCGCAGGGGAAGCCGGGCTGAACCTCCCCTTACTCGGTGCTTTGACACGCCAGATTTGCCAGCTTCACGCCGAGTCCCGTGAGGTGCTGCTGGTAACTTCCGGAGCCATAGCGGTGGGGCGCTCGGCCTTGGGCGCCGACGACCGGCGGTCCGGCCGCGACATTCCTTCCCGGCAGGTTATGGCCGCTGTGGGCCAGACCCGATTGATGCAGACCTACCAGGACCTGTTCGGACGCCACGGGGTGCAGGTGGCGCAGACGCTGCTCACCCGCAGCGACCTTTCCCATCGTCAGGCCTACCTGAATGTTCGCAACACGCTGCAACGGCTCCTGGAATTGAAGATTGTTCCTATTCTTAACGAGAACGACGTGGTGGCGGTGGAGGAAATCGGCGAGGTGTTCGGCGACAACGACCGCCTCTCGGCACTGGTGGCTAACTTGATGGAGGCCGATTTATTGTTGGTACTCACCGACATCGAGGGCCTCTACACGGCCGACCCTCGCCACAACCCGGACGCCACTTTGATCCGGCACGTTAACCAGGTAGACGACGAGGTCAGGGCCGTCGCAGGTAAGGCGCTTCAACCATGGGCTCGTGGCGGTATGCCCACCAAGCTCGATGCCGCCCGGTTGGTCACCACCTCCGGTATACCGATGATTATGTGTCATGGATTTGCGGAGGACGCCGTATTGCAGGCGGTGCGAGGCGTCCCCATCGGCACCTACTTTCAGCCGGCGGCGGAGAAACTGGAAGCGCGGAAGCGGTGGATGTTGGGCGAGGCGTCGGAACGGGGCCATATAATCGTGGACCAAGGCGCCGTCTCCGCCCTGAGGAAAGACCATCGCAGCCTGTTGCCGGCCGGGGTCCGTGAGGTCAACGGCAGTTTTCAGCGCGGCGATACGGTATACGTTGCAGACCCCGCAGGCCGTCGCATCGCTTGCGGTATCGCCAACTACGCTTCGGGTGATATCGACCGGATCCGCGGATTGCGCTCCGCAAGAATTGAAGAAACCCTTGGTTACCACTACGGCCAAGAAGTGGTGCATCGCAACAACCTGGTGCTGCTGTAGACGGGACCAAGCAGCCGGGCTGAACATATCCGATCCATACCTAATAACAGAAAGCCATGATTGCCACCAAGAACATCGAAGACTTGATCAAACAATGCCAGGCCGCGAAATTGGCTGCCCGCCAAGTGGCCAAACTTTCGACAGAGGTCAAAAACCGCGTTTTGGCCAGCTTGGCCGAGTCGCTGGAAGACTGCCCGGAACCGGTGCTGTCGGCCAACCGGGAGGACTACGCTCAGTCACAGGCGGCGGGTCTGGACGAGGCCATGCTGGACCGCTTGCTGTTGACCCCGGAGCGGCTGAAAGGTGTGGCGGCAGACCTTCGCCGTGTGGTGGAACTACCTGACCCGGTGGGTGAGACCATCGAGATGAAAACCCTCCCCAACGGTATGACGGCCGGCCGCCGGCGTGTCCCTTTGGGAGTGGTGGCCAGCATTTACGAGAGCCGGCCCAACGTGACCGTAGACATCTTCGGCCTGTGTCTGAAATCCGGCAACGCCTGTGTCCTGCGGGGCGGCAGGGAGACCATTCGGTCCAATTCCGATTTGGTCCGGGCGATTCGCCAAGCCTTGGCCGGCGCGGGTGTAACCGAAGACGCCGTGCAGTTCATCGACAACCCGGACCGGTCTCTGGTCGACGCCATGTTGAAAATGGGCGATTACATCGACTTGGTGGTGCCGCGGGGCGGCGCCGGTCTGGTCAGGTTCGTAGGCGAAAACGCCGTGATGCCGGCCGTAACCGGGGGCGTCGGTGTTTGCCACACCTACGTGGACCAGTCCGCCAACTTGGACCAAGCCGCCAGCGTGGTTCACAACGCCAAGGTTCGCCGCCCCTACATCTGTAACGCTTTGGACACCCTGTTGGTGCATTCGGCGGTGGCTGCAGAAAGCTTGCCCCGCATCGCCCGGGACCTGACCGCCTCCGGGGTGGAGTTGCATTGCGACCTCCGGGCCCTCAGCATCCTGGGGCCGGAGGCGCCGGGAAGGGCGGTTCCCGCCCAAGAAGACGACTGGGGTAAGGAGTTCCTTTCCCTCACCGCCGCCGTCAAGGTAGTCGATTCGTTAGACGACGCGTTGGAGCACATCGAGACCTTCGGCTCCGGCCACTCCGAAGCGATAATCACCGAAGACTACTCGGCGGCTATGCGCTTTTTGGACGAAGTCGACGCCGCGGCGGTCTACGTGAACGCCAGCACCCAGTTCACCGACGGCGGTCAGTTCGGCCTAGGCGCCGAGGTGGGCATCAGCACGCAAAAGTTCCACGCCAGGGGCCCGATGGGCCTGCGGGAGCTGACCTCGTACAAATGGGTAATCATGGGCAACGGCCACATTAGGCCGTAGGTTGGGCTACAGGGAGGCTGCCGCCGTTGGCCGATTTCATCTTCGAAAGGGAAGTTCGCACCGCGTACTCGGAAGCGTACACCATCATGGAACTCAACCGCCAAGTCGGTCGTTTCGACATCCACTTCACGTCGGAAATGGTGCACGTGGCTTTGGCCGTTGATGAAAGCCTCACTCAAGAGTCCATCAGGGAAATCATTGAAGCCGTCGACGGGGACATTGCCGACGCGGTCGGCATTCCCGGCAGTAAGTTCGTCGTCCATGTGTTCCAGGGACGGGAGACCGGGGTGTTCAGCGACGACGACTTCAGCGACAACGGCCAAGAACACTAGGAAGAACACCAAAAAATTCGGTCTCTACCCCGGCTTGGGGGACGGCCCATGCCAGTTATAGACGCCCACTGCCACATACTGCCCCCTTCGTTCAAGCACCGCCGTTCGGAGTTGGCTGATTCCGACGCAACCTTCAGGTCCATGTTATCCAGTCCCGGCGCCCGGATGGTCACCGCCGATGAGTTGGTCGAGGCAATGGACCGGGAAGGCGTGGACCACGCCGTGGTCATGGGGTTCGGATGGAGTGACCGCAGGATTGCCGCCGAGGTAAACGATTACATTATCCAAGCGGTCCACGACTACACTGACCGGCTGACCGGCTTCTGCTCGATCGACCCCGGCTGGGGCGACGACGCTCTGCGGGAGGCGGAGCGCTGCGTCGCGGGCGGCCTTCGAGGCATCGGCGAGCTGCACCCGGACACCCAACAGGCAGCCATAACCAGCAAGGACGAGATGGCCCCAATCATGGATTGGGCCCGGAGTCTGGGTCTGCCCGTGCTGGTCCATTCATCGGAGCCGGTGGGGCACCGGTATCCCGGCAAAGGACAGACCACCCCCGGCAAACTCTACCGGTTGGTCGCCAACTTTCCCGGCAATATCATTATTTGCGCCCACTGGGGGGGCGGCCTGCCCTTCTACGCCCTGATGCCCGAGGTCGCCGACGCCCTTGCCAACGTCTACTTCGATACGGCCGCCTCTCCCTTCCTCTACCGGCCCGAGATTTACGACACCGTGTCGAAGCTGGTGGGCCCCGCGCGCATCCTGTTCGCCAGCGATTTCCCGCTTATGGAGCAGTACCGGGCCCTGACGCCGGTGACCGCCCTCAACCTTGCCCGGCCGGACCAAGACTTGATCCTGGGCGGAAACGCGGCGGGTCTCCTGGGCCTAGCCGGCTTCGGGAACGATGATGGGTGAGAGTGCGGCGCAGACGTTTGAGACGCTGCCGGATTACTTGAGGGAAGGCCTGGACTTGGTATTAGTCGGCCTGAACCCTTCCCAATACTCGGTGGAGGCCGGCCATTACTTCGCCAACCCTCGCAACCGGTTCTGGACGGCGTTTAATCTCGCCGGACTGGTCGACCGCGAATTCGCCGCCGAGGACGACGCGGCTTTGCCCGACTACGGAATCGGGCTGACCGACGTCGTCAAACGGCCCACGCCCCAAGTCTCGGGGCTAAAGGCGGAGGATTACCGCCGGTGGGCGCCGGTCTTGAAAGAGAAGCTGTTGCGGTACCGGCCCGGGCTGGTGTGCTTTCAGGGTCTGATGGCCTACAAGGCCTACCTCCGTTACGGAGAAGGCCTCCCCAAGGAAACCCCCGGTCTCGGCCTGCAAGCCCGGCACATCGGGGATTCGACCGTGTTCGTCGTCCCTAACCCCAGCCCCGCCAACGCCAAATACTCGGTGAACGACCTAGCGTCGTGGCTCAGGCAGTTGGGTGGGTTGCTGGGAAAGCAGGACCGGTGACGGCGTCCGGCGACATCATACGCGCCTTTATCGCTACCGACATTTCGGCTGTGGCGCGGCAGGTCCTGAAGGAGACGATAGCCCAGTTGCGCCGGGAAATTCCGGAAGGCGTCACTTGGGTCCGGCCCGAAGGAATTCATATCACGCTGAAGTTCCTCGGAAACATTCGCCGGGACGAATCCGAAGGATTGATGGAGGCGGTTGGCGAAGATGTCGCCGGACATGGCCCGTTCACGATTGGTCTGGCAGGGTTGGGAATGTTTCCAAACCGGCGGCGCCCCCGGGTGTTATCGGCCGGACCGAACGGCGATCTCGAAGCCCTATCCTTCCTTCAACAGGCGGTAGAAGAAGCAGCAGCCCGGACCGGACGGCCACGGGAGCCGCGTCCTTTCAACCCCCACCTGACTCTGGGAAGAGTGAGAAATGACGTTACCGAGACAGCGTTGGCCCGGATAACGTCCGCCGTTTCCGCGATGGTGCCTCCCACTGCCCCTCCGTGGGCGGTGGACTCCGTACAGCTCATTCGTAGTGTGCTGCGTCCGTCGGGCGCGGAATACACGGCGTTGACGTCGGTACCCCTGGGGCGCCCATGGGCAGGGCCCGCCGTTTCCAGCTGATGGACCGTCTGGCGCTGAACATCCACCCTCTGCCGCCCTTCGATTTCGAGCTCACGGCCGGTTACCATACCTATTTCCAGGCCCGCTACGGGACGGACGCCTGGGAAGACGGGACCTACCGGCGTTTGCTGGACTTGGACGGCAAGCTGGCCTTGGCATCGGTGCGCTCCAATGGCTCCTTGGACGCGCCGGAATTGGAATTGGAATTGCTTGGCGACGGTCTTACTCCGCAGGACGGCGCCCGGGCGTCCCGGCAAGTGACCTGGCTGTTGGGCTCCGACCAAGACCTTGGACCGTTCTACGCTCTGGCGGAGCGTGATCCGGTAATATCCCCGCTGGTCCGCCGGTTCCAAGGATTGCACCTGCCCCACACCGCCACCGTCTTCGAGGCCTTGGTGTTGGGAGTGCTGGGGCAGCAGATCTCCGCAAGCGTCGCCCGCATCATTCGTACGCTGATCATCGAGACGTTCGGGGCCAGCGCGGTGTTTGACGGTGTGACCTGTTACGTCTTCCCCAAGCCGGAAGCGATCTGGCAGTCGTCGCCGGAAGAGCTGCGGACCATGAAGCTGACCCGGCGCAAGTCGGAGTATATCCACGGCCTTGCAGCCGCCGCTCTCGACCCGGCGGTGGGCCTGGAACGCATGGCGGGTCTGAGCGATGCCGAGGTGACGGGCCGGTTGACGGCCCTGCGCGGGATAGGCCGGTGGACGGCCCAATGGGTCCTGATACGGGGGCTGGACCGGCCCGACGCCCTGCCCCTTGGCGACTTGGCCCTGCGCCGGGTGGTGTCCCGGCTGTTTCGCGGCGGCGGCGAGGTAACCGACGCTGAAGTGGAGGAACTGGCCCGGCCGTGGTCTCCCTACCGCTCCTACGCCACCGCCTATCTCTTCACCGCCCTCCGCGGCGGGTTGGACTAGCGGTTGGCTCTAGTGGGTCCGTTTGGAACCGTTCGGTCCCGAATCTCCGGCCCTAACGGAACATTTTTAGCAGGGAACTGGGGTTGCGGGACTTGGAGACCTGCTTTACCAGTTTCTGGGTCTGCTTGAACTGGTTCAGCAGTTGATTTACGTCTTGGGGAGTGACGCCGCTGCCCCGAGAGATACGGCGTCGGCGGCTTCCGTTGATTATCTCCGGGTGATGCCGTTCTCCGGGCGTCATGGAGCGGATGATGGCCTCGATCCGCTCTACCTTTGTGTCGTCCAGTTCGCCGACGGCGAGCTTCTTGCTGGCTTGGCCCATGCCTGGGACCATTTCCATGATCTGGCTGAGGGACCCCATCTTCTTGAGGCTCTGGATCTGGACCAAGAAGTCATCCAGGTCGAAGCTGGCCTGACGGAACTTGCGTTCCATTTCCTTGGCCTGCTTTTCGTCCACCGCGTTTTGGGCCTTCTCGATGAGGGTGAGTACGTCACCCATCGCCAGGATCCGCGAAGCCAAGCGGTCGGGGTGGAAGGCTTCCAAGCCGTCGGGACGTTCCCCGACGCCCATGTACTTGATGGGTACGCCGGTTACCTTGGTAATTGAAAGAGAGGCGCCGCCCCTGGCGTCGCCGTCCATCTTGCTCATGATCAGGCCGGTCAACCCGACTCGCTCGTGAAACCCTTGGGCGGTGTTGACCGCGTCTTGGCCGGTCATGGCGTCGACGACTAGGAGTATTTCGTAGGGGTTGACGGCCTTTTTGATCTCCTCCAACTCCCGCATCAACTCGTCATCGATCTGGAGGCGGCCCCCGGTGTCGACAATGGCCCAATTGACTGCCAGTTGCCGTGCCCGTTCCAAGCCGTTCCGGGCCACTTCCACAGCCGAGGACGACCGGGGGTCTTCAGAGTAGACGGGAATTTCCAGTTGGCGTCCCAGGGTTTCGAGTTGTTGCACGGCCGCCGGACGCCGCAGGTCGGCGGCAATGAGCAGGGAGCGATGCCCTTGGCGGCGGAGGTCCAACGCCAGCTTGGCGGCGGTCGTCGTTTTGCCAGAGCCCTGCAATCCCACCAACATCATGGCAGTGACCGGCTGGCTGGAAAGGGTCAGGGAGTGGCTGCCTCCGCCCAAGAGGGAAGTGAGCTCCTCATGGACGATCTTTACCACCTGCTGGCCGGGCGTGAGGCTTTCCAGTACCTCGGAGCCTTGGGCCCGCTCTTTCACCGTAGCTACGAAATCACGGACCACCCGGAAGTTGACGTCTGCTTCCAGCAGCGACTTCCGCACCTCGCTGAGGGCTTCGTCAATGTCTTTTTCCGTCAACCGGCCTTTGCTGGAAAGCCGGTTGAAAATACCGGTTAAACGGCCCGTCAGGTTTTCAAACATTGTTGTTCCGCCCCAGGGTCAACGAATAACGGTCCCGGCCAAAGGCCAGGGCGCTCAGCTTGATTTTAGTTTTCGCTCCCGACTAAGGTCAAGGAAGACGGCCCCAGCTCCTGTGCTAGACTGGAGCAACGCTAATAATCGGTGCAAGACCGGGAGCAGCAGATCGAGCGGCTGCGTCACGAACTGGCTGATGGAGAAACAGCCCGGGCAACGACGCCCGGCCTGGAGCATGCACCGTTGGTTGGGCTAGGTTTTACTTGAGATAGGTGTCTGTGAATACTCCCCAGGCTGAAATTCAGGTACGGCTGGCCGGGCCGGAGCATCTCGATGCCTTGGCCGGTTTCAACTTGGCGATGGCCAGGGAGACCGAGGGCCGGGAATTGGACGCGGGTCTCCTGCATGCTGGCGTCGAGGCGGTCTTGGACCATCCTGAGCATGGTTTTTACGTCGTCGCCGAGCGCGACGGCCAGCCGTTGGGGGGACTGCTCGTCACCTACGAATGGAGCGATTGGCGGAACGCGCTTTTCTGGTGGATTCAAAGTGTGTACGTGGTGCCGGAACACCGGCGGTTGGGGGTATACTCGGCGATGCACCGCTACGTTACCGGTGAGGCCCAACGACGGGGCGTTTGCGGACTGCGGCTGTACGTCGATAAGGACAACCGGGCGGCACAGCAGGTATACACCAGTCTTGGAATGTACCATGCGCGCTACGACCTGTTCGAGATCGAGTTCGACTAACGCCGGCTCTTCCGACCGTCTGGGCCGGTTGCCGGATTGAAACACCCAATCACCAAACCCGGAGTGAGCAAATGTTATCCGATAGCGTGCGAAAGTTCGTTACCGAGAACCATCAGGGCGTGTTGACTTGCTTTAGACGGAACGGGGCCGCCCAGATGAGCATCGTTACCACTGGCGCCTACCAGAACGGCGTCGCTTTTACCACCACCGAAGACCGGGCCAAGCTGGGCAACCTGCGACGCAATCCCCGCTGCTCGTTGTTGGTCTCCCACCCGGACTGGCGGCCCTTCGTGGTGTTGGAGGGAACGGCGCGTATTCTGTCGCCCGGCCACACCGATCCCGACGAACTTCGCTTGGCGTTGCGGGACGTCTATCGCGCTGCCGCTGGCGAAGAGCACTCGAACTGGGAAGAATACGACCAAGCTATGGCTCAGGACCGCCGCTCGGCCATCATAGTCGTCCCCGACCACGTCTACGGCACGCTGGACTAGCCGTCAACGGATGCCGCTCCGGCAGTAACCTACTGCGTTTCTCCCGGAAACGGCGCCGCCGCGGTTGTACCAACCGGCCAAGCCCTACCGCTGGCAATCAGGACAGAAGTAGGTGCCGCGGCCCCGTACCCTGGCGGCCGCCATGTTGGTGTTGCAGAGTGGGCACGGGTCGGTGGTGTTTCGGGGATGGGTCCAAGTGGTCATAGGGTCCGGAAAACCGGGCCAAGACTGGTCGCGGGCCCGGTCGTAAACCAAAGAGGCGGTGGTCAGGGCCGAGACAATCCCGTCCCGCAAACGGGCTGTTTCGTCTGCCGACAACTCGGACGCCGGGCGCTCCGGGTGTATCCCGGCCAAGAACAACGACTCGTCTGCGTAGATGTTTCCCAACCCCGACGCAACGGACTGCTCCAACAGCAGGGCCTTGATTGGGGCGGTCCTCCGGTGAAACTTTCCGGCCAACAACTCGGTGGTAAACTCCCCGTCCAAGGGTTCGGGACTTAACGGCGGCAGCACGTCAGCCGCCTCGTCGGCCAGCCACATCTTGCCGAACTTGCGGCCGTCCTCAAAGCGCAAATCGCGGCCGTCGTCCAAGTGGAAGGTATGGCGTATCATCGGGTCCGGGTCATCGGAGACTGGACGGAGCCACAGCCAACCGGTCATCCCCAAATGGACGATCAAGGTACGCGGTGCGCCGCCGGACAGTGGGAAGATCAGGTACTTGGCTCGCCGGCCTACGTCCAGGATGGTCCGTCCCGCTAGCCCGGCAACGAACTCAGCGGCCCCGGGGCGCTTCACGGATTTGGCCCAGCCGACATCGGCGGCGGTAACGACCCGGCCCGGCAGTCCGGCCCGGACCAGGTTACGCCGGACGCATTCAACTTCGGGGAGTTCCGGCATCGCTATTCTTCACCGGAAGACCCGGTAAAATCGCTGTCGCGTTTCAGACCCGCATGACCCCCAGGACGATTTCCTGGCCTTCCACCTTGGCGGTATCGGACGCGGCGCCTTCCCCGGGAGGCCCGTCGATCAAGCTCTCGCTCAGCGTCTCGTTCCGGATATACCCGGAGAAGTCGCCGTTCATCACCCGGGAGAATTCGGCGGGGCCCTGATAGAAAGTCACTATCCGGTCGGTAACCTCGAAGTTGGCCGTCCGGCGCAGGTTCTGTATGCGGTGCACCACCTCCCGGGCCAATCCCTCCTCAGCCAGTTCCGGGGTGATGGCGCCGTCTACCGCCACCATGTATCCGCTTTCAATAGCGGCAGTGTAATCGTCCACCGACACGATGACCTCGGCTTCCGTCCCCGCCTCGGCCATAGCTCGCTGGAAGAGCGGTGAATCGTCATCCAACACCGAAACGTCCTTGATGTTCAACTCCTCCAACACCTGGAGACGGACGAGTTGGATGTATTCACGTTCTTTGGTGGAGCGGGTCTTGACAGCGACGTTCGACAAGGGTTGACGGACCTTGAGTCCCGCCTTGGAACGGGCCCTACGTCCCATAGAAGAGACCCGCAACGCCAGCCGGGTGGCCTCCATGAGCGGTTCGTCGATGAGAGACGGGTCCGCCGTGGGGTATTCCGCCAAGTGGACGCTGTCGGGCGCGTCCGGGTCCACTGAGACCACCAGATTCTGGTAGATTTCTTCAGACACGAAGGGGGCAAGGGGCGCCATCAGCTTCGACACGGTGACCAAGCAGGTGTGTAGCGTGACATAGCCCGACAGCTTGTCGGCGTCGCCTTCATTTTTCCAAAAGCGCCGGCGGCTGCGGCGCACGTACCAGTTGGACAACTGGTCGATAAATTCCTGGATACGCCGGCCGGCGTTGGTGGGGTCGTAGTTGTCCAGGCAACCGTCGACCTGGGCCGCCAAGGTGTTCAACTCGGAGAGGACCCAACGGTCCAACTCGTTCTCCGGGCGCCAGCCTTCGGGCTTTTGGTCCGGATGGAAGTTGTCTATGGCGGCATAGCTGGTGAAGAAGGAGTAGACGTTCCACAGGGTCAACAAGACCCGCCGCAGCGTCTCGTTCACCAGCTTGGCCGAAAAACGGCGGGCCTCGCCGGGTTGCGACGCGGTGAACAAGTACCACCGGAGGGCGTCGGCGCCGTGTTCATCCAGCACCGGCATCGGCTCGACGATGTTGCCGACCCGCTTGCTCATCTTCCGGCCCTTTTCGTCCAACACCAACCCCAGGCAGATGACGTTCTTGTACGACGGCTGCCCCTTGAGCAGGGTCGACAGCGCGTGCAGGCTGTAGAACCAGCCCCGTGTCTGGTCCACCGCTTCGCAGATATAGTCCGCCGGGAATAGGCCGGCATCTTCAAGGTTGCCGTTTTCGAAAGGGTAGTGGTATTGGGCGAAGGGCATGGCGCCCGAGTCGAACCAAGCGTCCATCACCTCCGGAACCCGGGCCATCTCCCGATTGCAACGCTCACAGTTGAGCTTAACCTCGTCGACGTAGGGCCGGTGCAGGTCGAGGCTGTCGATGTCCGAGCCGTCCAACCCGCCGCGCTCCCCCAATTCTTTCCGGCTACCGACGCATACGGTGTTGTCGCACCCGGGGCATTGCCAGATTGGAATAGGGGTGCCCCAATACCGCTCCCGGGATATGGCCCAGTCCACGTTATTGCGCAGCCACTCGCCGAACCGCCCTTCCTTGATGTAGTCCGGGTACCAGTTGATGGCACTATTTCCGCTGACCAACTGGTCCTTGAGAGCCGAGGTGCGGATATACCAGGAGCCCTTGGCGTAGTAGAGCAAGGGAGTGTCGCAACGCCAGCAGAAGGGGTAGGTGTGGCGGTAGATTTCCCGGTGGTGCAGGAGGCGCCGCTCCTTCAAGTCCTCCATTATCTCTTCGTCGGCGTCCTTGACGAACTTGCCGGCGAAAGGATAGCTGCCGGTTATCACGCCCTGCTGGTCCACCGGCTGGACGAAAGACAGCTCCTGCTCTCGCCCCAGGGTCAAGTCTTCGTCCCCGAAAGCCGGAGCGATGTGGACGATGCCGGTGCCGTCGGACATCGAAACGAAGCCGGCCGCCACGACTTTGGGGGTAAGGCCGTCGGCACTCTCCAACTCGGGGACCATGACGCCGAGGGACGACTGCCTACGGACGAAGCGGCGTATTTCCGAGTTGAACTGGTCCGGGGGATAGAGCGGACGGTAACCGGCGCCCACCAAGTCCCGGCCCGACAAGCTGCCCACTACTGAATATTCTTGGCGGATGTTGGCTGAGAGCAGGGCGGCCGCCAAGACCAATCTTTCTTTGCCGCTGTCTCCATCCAACTCCACGATGGAGTATTCGGCGTCGGCATCTACGGCCAACGCGGTATTGCCGGGGAGCGTCCACGGCGTGGTGGTCCAAGCCAGGAAATACACCGGCGTTTCCCCGCCAGCCAGTTGAGCCAAGCCGCCTGTGTGGCCCCCTGCCGGGGGCGTCACCAACTCGAACTTTACGAACACCGAAGGGTCGGGCGTGTTTTCCCGGTAGCCCAAGGCTAGCTCGTGGGAGCTTAGGCTGGTCACGCAACGGGGACAATGCGGGGTGCCCCGAAGGTCGTGGTACAGGAGGCCGCGGTCCCACAAGGTCTTGAGGATCCACCAGCCGGACTCGATGTAGTCGTTCTTCAGGGTCACGTAGGGATCGTCCATGTCCACCCAGAAACCAATCCGGTCGGTCATGGCTTCCCACTCTTTGACGTAGCGGAATACACTCTCCCGGCACCGCTGGTTGAACTGTTCGATGCCGTATTCCTCGATGTCGCGCTTGCTGGACAGGCCCAGCTCCTGTTCTATTGCCAGTTCCACTGGCAGTCCGTGGGTATCCCAGCCGCCTTTTCGTTGTACCCGGTAGCCCTTCATGGTGCGGTAACGGCAGATAACGTCCTTAAAGACCCGGGCCAGCACATGGTGGATTCCCGGGCTGCCGTTGGCGGTGGGAGGGCCTTCGTTGAGCACGAACAGCGGGGCATCGGGCCGCTCCGATTGCGACCGGCGAAAAACGTCGCGCTCTTTCCACTGTGTCAAGACTCGGGCGTCGAGCTCGGAGAAGCTGACGCGGCTGGGTACGGACTTAAACATGTGATTCGACTCTCTGAAACAAGTAGCAAGGCCCGCGGGCCGGAGGCTCGCCTGACCATACCTGCCAGAGGTCATTATAACCCAGCCCCAAACCGGGCGCGTTTTACCGCCGCCTGCTCCGGCGTCCGACGGCGGTTTGCTCTTTGATCGGGCTCTTTGATACCATGAAATATAGTGGGCAACTGCCCTTTGCCAAGGCGGGCCTCTCAAACCCTGCCTTTCCAGCGGCCACACCCCGTTGGGGATTAGTCTAGCGGTAGGACGCCTGACTCTGGATCAGGTAGCGGAGGTTCGAATCCTCCATCCCCAGCTTTGCTCTAGCGAATCCGATGCCTACTCAGGGCAGACCCATCAAGGCTAGGTCTTGGTGAGCCTCCAAGACTAGCCGGTTAGTGCCTTCCTCATTCAAGTCTTGTCCTGCTGGCAACTAACCACTAGCCCTTTCTCGAGTTGCCCCGTCACCGCCAAATCCTGCCAATGGGCGGCGATGGCTATGCGCTTTCGAACGGGTTCTGCAACTCGACACTAAGTTGGCCAAAGTCTCGCACGTTCCGGGTAACCACCGTCAGTCTGTGAACGATGGCCGTCGCGGCGATCATGGCGTCCTCGGTGATAGTATCTGACCTCCGGTGCATGAGCCGTGCCCACTCCCGGAAGGTGGGCGCATCCATCGGCAATACACCGTAGGAAGCCAGTACCTTGTCCAACCACACTTCCAGTTCCTCTGCCTTGGCCATGTCCTGCTCGCGAGTGATCTCGATCCCCGCCTGTATCTCTCCAACCGTAACGGCAGACACGAAGAGTTGCTCCGCCGGCACGTCCGCGATCCAATCAAGGACAGCACCATGTGGGCGGAGGCGACGCAGTTCCGAGACCACGTTGGTATCGAGGAGGAACACAGGTCTACTCCACAACCAGGGGTGGTCGGCGGCGATGCTGTCCGCGTGGCGGCACGAGGTTCTCGATCCGCGCCTCTGAGGTCAGGAGCAACTCCTTGAGGTCCGGCCTGGTCATCCGTTCCAGCTTCCGCCACTGCTCGATGGGAACGAGCACTGCGGTTTCCACTCCGCGCTTGGTCACAATCTGCGGTCCTTCGGCCAGAGTGGTGTCGAGCAATTCGCTGAACCTTGACTTGGCATCTTGAACCGGCCATTTCTTGCTCATATCGCACCCTGATCAATATCTTCAGACTAGACAACAGACTAGGCCACACCTCCATCAGTGTCAAGACCGATGACCGTAAATCCTGCACATTGGATCCAGCAGATTAACCGGTTCCCCTAATCACCCCTGCCGCCGGGATGTATTTGAACCCAAAGGCACGTTCAGGGTGAGTGGAGGAATTGACCGCAGGTCAACTCAGGGAGTTTCGGCCAGTGGGCCTATCTCCTCGAATGAGCAGTCACCCCGGTTGACATCGTCACAGCAATTGCCGGCCTAGAACTCCACCAACAACTCGAAAGTTCCGGATACAGTCTCCCTTGGCCAGGCATCGCAAAGATCGGCGGAAAGGTTGGGTCGATTCTTACTGCTGTTCTGAACCCTTTGGGCGGAGCCAGTACGCGATCTGGTGGCCAACGTGGTGCATCGCTCAAGTCCGCCGTAGGTTCACGTGGCCGTCAACCGGGTAATTTAAGGCAGTGTTTACCCCTCTGCTCTGCCAACCCTTCGGCTTAACCTCCATCCCGTGTGATAAGCGCCAGCACGGTTTCCTCGGAGCATGATCACAATTGCTCTTCGATCGTAGATGTCAGAGGCAGATGGCCAGACCGCGACACAATAACAAAGCTTTGCGAATGCTACGGGGCCACCCTGCGAGCCGTGTCCGAGGAGTCGACGGCTGATGAACGGGATGCGCTGATTTCCGCAACAGGAATGAGTTGGTTTGCCGTCAAGCCATCCGCATGGCAACCGCCCACTGATGCGGCAAGACATGAGGGATGGATATTTGGTGTTACAGGCCACTGAGGTTGGTGTCGGATTATCAGGTGTAGTAATCAGGACCTGATTCCCTTCGAGTTGGCCGTTCCATAGATAGGGGACATCCCGGGGCAGAGCGATAACAAGTGAGTTTTGATTTTCACGACCACTGTCCCGCCGCTGTGAAACAGTGGTCTAGACTCGCATTTTCACCTGACGTATCCTTAGAGTAGTGCAGTTGCTTTGGGGAGAGTTGCTATGCCTTTTCAGCTAGACCACACCATCGTGCCAGCCTACGACAAGGAAAAGTCGGCGAAGTTCATCGCCCGGATGTTCGGATTGCAGTACGAGGGGGCCTGGGGGCATTTTGCCCCCGTCAAAATCAACGACACGTTCACACTCGACTTCGATGACTCGGATGACCCGCGCTCCAACCATTACGCCTTTTTGGCATCGGACGAAGAGTTCGATGCGGTACTGCAGCGGGTCAACGATGAGGGCATCCCGTTCGGCAGCGGCCCCCGTTCACGGACGGATGGCGAGATCAACCACGAGCATCAGGGACGCGGCTTCTACTTCGAGTGCGAGAACGGGCATTTATGGGAGGTAATCACGCACACATACATCACCGACTAGTTAGCTGGCGTCAATGCCGTCGTAACTAACCCGCTGGGCGTGGATACCTTGGAAATAGTGTCCGATAAGATCGGGATTAATATGACCATAGTCGTGACCATGCTAGAGTGGTGACCACGTAATCGAGCAGGAAGCAACAAATGCCAGCGGAAAGTGATAGTTCTGACAGTGCCCGGACCATCAAGGCGTCTGAATTCAAGGCCAAGTGCCTGAAGCTCATGGACGAGGTCGCCGAGAGCGGCGAGGAGATCGTCATTACCAAGAATGGCCGTCCGGTCTCGCGGCTGGTCCCCTACCGCCATAAGCCGAAGGATATGTTCGGCATCGACCGGGACATCATCCGGGTTTATGGGGACATCGTTTCGCCGATGCCGGCAGAGTGGTTTCAGGACCGCGAGGATTCAGGAGAGGAACTGTTCTGATACTGCTGGACACTCATGTCGTTATCTGGTTGCGGACCGGCGACACGAGGTTGGGGCCCCGGGCCCGCCGCGAGGTCCAGCGGGCGAGGCAAGAAAACGACGCGGCAGTGTACGTAATGTCTTTTTGGGAAGCGGGGATGCGGGTGGAAAAAGGCCATCTTGATCTGGGAATGGACCTGGATGCCTGGCGTCGCAGCCTGCTTGACCAAGGACTGATAGAGGTCCCGGTCGATGGCCGAATAGCGGCCCGGGCAGGCTTGCTGCCGGACATGCACGGCGACCCGGCAGACCGGTTGATAGTTGCCACCGCCTTAGAAGGCCACCGGCTGGTTACGGCGGACCGGAGAATCCTTGATTGGCCGGGTCATCTAAGCCGCTTGGATGCTACGGAGTGAGCCTAAAGCGCAACCGCCGGTCGATTCGCGGCGCGCTTCACCCGGCTGCGGCTGCCAGTTAGTATTATTGGGGATGCGGCGGAGGTGGTGATGGGGCAGGCAGCAAGGCCAAAGGGCTCCTCGGTCAATCGTGGGGCGCCAGCGGCCGAAGCGACCCTCCGCAACGTTCGTTTCGGCGACAGCACCATCGAGTATGAGATTCGCCGGAGCCGGCGGCTTAAGAAGACGGTCCAGATCCAGGTGGACAGTGACTTGGTCCGGGTGACGGCGCCTGTTGCCGTGTCGGAATGCGAGTTGCGGAAGATCGTCCGCAAGCGGGGGCGTTGGATTCTGAGACTGACTAGGGAGTTGCGGCTAAAGCCGACGCCCCGGCGCTTGGTAAGTGGAGAGACCCTGCCTTACCTAGGCCGCAACGTCCGGCTCATCGTGGACACCAGCCACGTTCCTTCCACAGAGGTCCGTTTCGACCACTGGCGGTTGCGCGTCGCAGTCCCAAGCGGCATCCCCGAAGACGACCGCTACGAACGTATCCGTGGCGCCATCGTGGGCTGGTACCGCGCCCGGGCCGCCGAACGCTTGGACGCCAGCGTCGAAAGATGGCTGCCCCAGTTTGGCGTTGCTGTCAAGCCGAGGCTGCTCATCCGCGACCAGCGCAAGCGTTGGGGGAGTTGCGCCGGCGACGGTACCCTCCGCTTTAACTGGCGCCTCATGATGCTGGAGCCCGCGCTCATCGAATTCATAGTAGTCCATGAGCTGGCCCACCTGAGGGTCCGTAACCATTCGGCGGAATTTTGGGCGCTCGTGGCCGGGGCGTTCCCGGAAGTACAGCGCCTCCGGGAACGCCTGCGGGAGGCGGGACTGACGCTGCCCCTCTGACCGGCGCTCCGCTGTCCTATCCGACCCTATCCGACGAAATAAACGTAACGCAGCTTGGGGATAACCATCGGAAATTGGAAGTAGTCTTTGACGGCGGGTTGGGCCAAAACGTAGCCGGCTCTGGTATGCCACAACGGGACCCAGGGGGCGTCGGCGACGATCATTTCCTCGGCCCGATTGTAAAGGGCGATCCGCGAGGGTTCGGACTGTTCCACCCGGGCCTGCTCCAGCAGGCGGTCAACCTCGGGATTTGAGTAATCCCCGTGATTGTTGCTGCTGTCGCTGTGGAAGAGAATGTCCAGGAAATTTTCGGGGTCGGGGTAATCGGCTATCCACCCCAGCCCCCCAAACATTTGGAAGCGGCGCTTGTCCAGGTCTTGAAGATATATCGCCCACTCGGTCTGGAGCAGTTCCATTTGTATGCCCAGATTCTCCTCCCACATGGCCAGGACCGCCTCCATAGTTGGGCCGATTGACCCACCGAAGGAGCCGGGCAGCGTCATCGTAATAAGGGGCAAATTCTCCAAATCGGCCCCGTACTTCGACTCCGCCAAGAGCCGCTTGGCTTTCTCCGGGTCGAACGAGTAGCCCTCCAGTCCGGAGTTGAAACCGGGGAATCCCGGCGGGATGATTCCCTTGGCGGGCACTGCCGTGTTCTGTAGCAGCTGGCTGGCCAGAGTCTCCCGGTCGACGGCGTAATTCAGGGCTTGACGGACCTTGGGATCGTCGAAGGGAGGCTCGTTAACGTTCATCCCTACGTAGTCTACGTCGAATTGGGCCGGACCCTGGCGCACCGTATCCCGTAGCGGGTGGGATGGGTCTAGCAAAGTGTCCAGGCCAAGTTGATATTCGCGCGTCACGTGTATTTCGTCGGTTTCGAACATCAGTCGCGCATTGCCGCCGCTGAGGATGAAACGGACTTCGTCCAGATGGGCCGGCCCGAGATGATAGTCTTCAAACCGGCTCAACAAAAGGACTTCCCCGGGTTCATAGTCGGCAAGACGGAACGGGCCAGTGGCGTTGGGGCTGAAGACCCACCGGGGATCTTCGGTAACGTTGTCGCGGTCGAGGACGAAAGACGTAGGGTAGGTCATCTTGGCAATGAAGGATACCTTGGGGGAATCGATGTCGACGGTCAGCGTCCGGTCGTCGATTGCCGATATCCCGGAAATCTCCGTGGTCGTGCCCGCCTGAACCCGGTCCAAGCCGACGATATCTCCCAGGAAAACGTCGACGGTGGGCGCCTCCGTGGCCGGGTCAGCCGCCCGCTCGAACGACCACTTGAAGTCTTGAGCAGTCACCTGCCTTCCGTCGTGGAAGGCGGCCTCAGGCTTGAGGCGAAAAGTGAAATTGGTGCCGCTGTCGCTTACCGACCATTCCTCTGCCAGATCGGGAACAATTGCCAATTCCTTGTCGATGGTCAGCAGGCCGCCGAAAATTTCCAGGACGTACCGGGCGGAGGTAACGTCGCCGGTCAAGTGGGGGTCAAGGGTCGGCGGGTCATCGCCCAGCGTGACGAGCGGTTCCCCCTTCGATTGGTTTGGGGACCGCTGTGGCCGTCGGGGTGGCTGTGGGAGGTACGACGGCGGCGGTGGGCGCAGTGGGGATAGTCGCGGTTGGGGCAGTCGCACTGGGTGGAGTTGCAGTGGGGATACTGGTCGGCGCCGGCGCCGCAGTGGGTACACTGGGAGTGTCCGAGCCACAGGCAACCAACAGCAATAACCCGAACAGGAGGGCGATGAACGATGTCTTTAAGGCGATCATATCGAGTCCACTCTAAGCCCGCAGGCAATATTTTTATCCTATTGCCTGTTCAATACGGCTACTGAATGTTATCAGATTCGTTGACGGCGGCACTGTTACAGCCGGGTTGTAGGACAACAGAAGCGCTCCGCGTCAGTGTCGCGGAGCGCATTTGAAGCCACGCCGGAGAGTGGTGCTTAAGAAGCGGCTCCCGCCTTTTCCTTGCGGAAGGCCGGGATGACCTCCTTTCCGTAGAGCTCGATGGATTCCATTACTTTTTCGTGGGGAATGGTCTCGGTCTGCATGATCAACATGACTTGGTCTACCCCGATGTCTTCGTAGGTCTTTACGGTCTTGATACAGCTTTCGGGGTTGCCGGCGATGATTACTCCCCGGTCCGCCAGTATGTTGGCGTCCAACTGGGCGACTGCGGCCCGGGCGGCTCCGGGGCCCGAGTCTAGCGAGATACCGGCCTCAGCTGCCTGTTGCTGGTGGGCGTCGTCCGATTGCCGGAGCCAGCGGCCGAAGTCTGCCTTCAAGTGTTCCGGCACCCCGCCCCATGCTTCCAGCAGCTCTTCATAGGCGTTGATCCGGCCTTGGATGTAAGGCTTGTCCGGGCCGAAGAAGGTCTTCATCGAGTCGGCGCAGAGCTCTTTGGCCTCTTGGTCGTCCTTGGCGCAGAAAGAGTGGACGTTGTTTCCCCAGAAGTCGTTGATTTCGGCCCCTACCGGATCGGCATCCTTGATGGCGTCCCGGTACACCTTCACGTGGTCGGCCAGCACGTCTACAGCGTAGGATGCCGAAGACAGCACTCCGATGCCCTTTTGCGCCGCCAGCCTGAAGCTCTCCGTCTGGGTGCAGGCAAGGTACATCCGGGGGTGGGGTTTCTGGAACGGTTTGGGCAGGACCCGCCGCGGCGGAACGTTCCAGAACCTGCCTTCGTGGGAGTATTCTCCCTCCGATTGCCAGATCTGGGGGATCATGGAGATCGCCTCGTCCCAGCGGTCCCTGGTCTCCCGCGGGTCGATACCCTGCCCCAATTGCTCGTAGGCGTTGGAGCGGCCGGTGCCGAACTCCACACGACCGTTGGTGAGCTGGTCAACCATAGCGGCCCGCTCGGCAACGCGAACGGGGTGGTGGTTGGGCAGGATGGAGACGCCGAAGCCGATTCTGATGTTCTTGGTACGCTGGCTTAGGGCGCCGAACATTACCTCGGGACACGGCGACCCGGAGAACCCGTAGAGAAAGTGGTGCTCCACGAACCACAGGTTGTCGAAGCCGACCCGGTCGGCCAATTCGCATTGTTCCAGGGTTTCCTGGTACAGCAGGTTCCAATCGATCTCTTGGTCGTAAGGACGCTGCATCTCGTACAAGAGTCCAAATTGCATGGGTCCACTCCTTCAGGCCGGACAATACCGGTTCGAGACTAGGCCCAGTATACCCCATGGCGCCAAGCTCCGGGACGGGATATGTCTTTGGGTGAGGAGAAGAATGGCCTGAACACTCTCAGTCTGCGGCGGACCCATTCTGCTCCATGTTCGTGAAGACCGGGGCCGGTCATTGGTCAGTCGACGAATATATCCAACGGCAGGAAGGCGGAAACGACGAAGTTGGGAACGTCTACCACCTCGCTCACTTTCAGATCGACCGCTACGCTACAGATGCAGTAGGCCTGTTCTCGGCTCCAGCCTCGTTCCATCAGCAGGTGGATCATGTTGAGCAGGGCCTGACGGGTCGCCATTGTGCCGTCCTCCGACTCGTTTCTGCCGTCGGCAATGCACATTCCGGTGGAGGCCAAGAAACGCCGGGGAGCCGCCATCTCGGGAGCGGTGAAGTAGTCTTCCCTTTCGAAGTAGGGGAAATTGATGTTGCGGGAGGCGGCCTGCCCCTTGAGCGGGCGGAAGCTCACGTGCAGGGTGCAGTCCATTTCGATGGCGGTGCCGCAACACTCCGAGTCTCCTTGGGCGTAGTGGGCGTCGCCTGCCGAAAACAGGGCTCCTTCGGTGAAGACCGGCAGCAGCAGCCGTACGCCGGCGGTCAGTTGCTTGATGTCGACGTTGCCGCCGTTTTCCCGGGGCGGGATGGTGCGAAGACCCTCGGAAGCGAAGGGCTCCGTGGCAGGCACCGCGCCTTCCACCGTGGGGCCGACCACCGCTCCGCCGCGGCGCAACAACTCATCTTCCCTCAGCAGGATCTCCTGCCGCAGCGCACGAGAGGGGGCCACCCCTATGGTACCCATGAAAGAGGCCTCCGGGACTCTAACCCCCGGCAATTGTTCCGATTGGGCAAATCCGTCCCGCATTTCCCAGTGGACGATGAATGGCTCAGTGAACACGTTGCGAAGGAACCCGAAGCCGGGCAGGATGGTAGTAAACCCCCAGTTGGCCGGCTCGATGTTGAGGATGGTCACTTCCAGCAAGTCGCCGGGCTCAGCCCCGTTAACGTAGACCGGTCCGGTTAGCGGATGGACCAACCCCAGGTTGGTCCCCAACAGGTCGGCCGGCTGGCTGGACGGGTTAATCTGCCCGTCGAAGGCGTGGCGGGTCTGCATCACGACCTCTTCGCCGGGGTCCGCGGTCACGGCTGGTGGAATGTCGGGATGCCACCGGTTGTGCCCTTTTTCCGGCTCGTCGCCGCATTGTTTGCTGTAGTCCAATTCGATGGTCTTCACTCGGGCTCCTCCGGCTCTTACGTGATTGGGGCGACTGCATTATAGACTAATCGATGCTATTATTTCGGAGCCACCAGCACAGCGGACTCAATACCTCGAAGACCATTTCCGAGGCTGAGGTGGCAGTCTATTGATGGGTCCGGGTGACGGTTCCGGGTGATGGACTCGGATATTTGATGCCAATCTGGCTGGCCGTATTAACTTAATTGGACCAGGTCTTATTAAACGGAGGCAGATATGCAACTGGGAGCGATCTTTCCTCAGACTGAGATTGGAGCCGACCCCGTCGCCGTGCGCGACTTTGCCCAGGCTGCCGAGGGGCTGGGCTACAAGCATCTGCTGGTATTCGACCACGTCTTGGGCGCCGACGCCAGCAAACGGGAGGGATGGGAACGGCCCTACAGCTCGGTCGATATGTTCCACGAGCCCTTCGTCCTGTTCGGCTATCTGGGGGCCCTTACCGAGAAGCTGGAGTTTGTGACCGGGGTATTGATCTTGGGTCAGCGTCAAACGGCCTTGGTGGCCAAGCAGGCCGCCGAGGTAGACGTGCTCACCGGCGGCCGCCTCCGGCTGGGCATCGGCATCGGCTGGAACGACGTGGAGTACGAGGCGCTGGGCGAGCGCTTCAGCAACCGGGGCCGGCGGAGCGAGGAGCAGATTGAGCTGATGCGCCGTCTGTGGACCAACGAGACCGTGGACTTCCACGGGCGCTACCATAACGTGACCCACGCGGGCATCAATCCCTTGCCGGTGCAACAACCGATTCCCATCTGGGTTGGAGGCGGCGCGCCCCAGGTGGTGAAACGCATCGGCCGGATGGCCGACGGCTGGTTCCCTCAATTCCAGCCCGACAGCGAAGGGGCGGAGCGTATCGGCGAGATGCGGGAGTACGCCCGGGAGGCGGGCCGCGATCCGTCCGCCATAGGCATCGAAGGCCGAATCGGAATGGCCACCGACGGCCAAGACCACTGGCAAAAGCTGGCCGAAGCCTGGGCCGAAGTGGGCGCCACCCACCTATCGGTCAACACCATGAAAGCCGGCCTCAAGGGACCGGAGCAGCACATAGAAGCCATTCGACGCTTCAAAGAAACGGTCTCGGAGTAGGCCGTCTTCAGCCATTGCACCGTCGCGGCCCCTCCGACGCCGAGCGAATAGTGGCAGGTTGGCTCAATTGCATGCGAAGAACAGGCCCGGACGCGACTGTCCGGGCCTGTTGGCAGGGGATGGTCTGACGGCGGCGCTAGCTCTTGACGTACTGGCCGAACCAACCCAGGGTTCGCGCCAGGGCATCGGCGGCGTCGGCCTCGTTGTAATCGGCGCGCTCGTCGCAATTGAAGCCGTGGCCGGAATCGGGGTACATCTTGAAATCGTGGGTCACTCCGGCCGCAGTGAGCCTCTCGTCGATGGCGGCGACGTCCTCCGGCGACGGGTTTTCGTCCTTGGCCCCGAAGTTGCCCATAACCGGAGCCTGGATCTGGCCGGTGAGGTCAACGGGAGCAGGCCCGTCTCCGAACGGGACCAAGATACGCCCCCCGTAGTACACCGACGTGGCGCTCAAGCCCGGGCAACTGGTCGCGGCTAAATAGGCAATGCGTCCGCCTACGCAGTAGCCGACGATACCGATTTTCTGTCCCCGGGTGCGTTGGTAACGGTTTTGCAGGTAGTCAATGGTGACGTTGATATCTTCAACGATCTCATCGTCGCGGAGAGCGCCCATGTAACGCATCACGGCGGGCATCTCATCATAGCCCAACTTTGCGTTTGGGTGCTCCCGGTGGTAGAGGGAGGGCGCCACTGCGACATAACCGTGGCGGGCAAACTCGTCGCAGACTTTTTCGATGTGCCGGGTGACACCGAAGGCCTCCATGATAACGATAATCGCAGGAAAGTTGTTGCCCTCCGACGGTAAGGGATGGCTGACGTAGGTCGCCATGTCTTGGCCTTGCGCCCCATGCAGGTCGTCCATCTCCCGTTCGCCAGCGAATCTAATGTTCTCCCAGAATGATGGCATGGATCACCCCCCTTTACGTTAATTGTCGTTGATCTCCGGGACCAACCGTCAACTATCGGTTTTTCGCCAAGATTCTAGCAAAGCCCATAACGCCGCACAAGTTCCAGGCTTGACGCCAAACACGCCCTGCGACCACCCATGGCGTCTGAACGCATCATAGCGGTGCTTGGAATTAAGAGTTACACAATGATATAGTTGTGTTGATGATACCCCGGTTTGATGCAGACGGCCTCCTTCCGCCAGGAGTCCACTGGGCTGGTTGGCACGAGTTGACCGGCAGATTCGGGAACAATCCTTGGAGACGGCAACTGCTGATTGGACTCAGAGACGCACTGGAGAACCTGAAAAAAGCGGGTCGCCGGACCGGATATCTCGATGGAAGCTTCATGACGCTCAAGGAGGTCCCCAACGACTTCGACGCCTGCTGGGAAGAAGCCGGTGTCGACCCCACGGCCCTCGACCCTGTGCTGTTGACGTTTGATTCGGGAAGGTTTGCGCAAAAGGTCAAGTACTTGGGTGAATTGTTTCCTGCGTTGACCATCGCGGGCCCAGATGGGCTGTCGTTTCTGGAATTCTTCCAAAGAGACAAGGACACCGGAAGAACCAAGGGGATTATCGCAATAAACTTGAGAGGCCTCAGATGATCAAGAACGATCGGCAATACCGGATTACCAAAGCGCAGGCAGCCCGATTTTCTCAGACGCTAATCAGCCTCAGACAGGGGTCCGGTCCGGCCAAGGAAGTACATCCCCTTATCGCCAAAGCATAAGAGGACGCGCTGAGCAGTCAACTCGCAGACCTGGAGAGCGAAATGCGCGAGTATGAATCGCTCAAGGCCGGCGAGTTCCAGCTAGATGAGCTTAACGTGTTTTCCGACCTGCCGAACGTCCTGATCAAAGCACGGATTGCACAGGGACTGAGTCAAAAAGACCTGGCACAACGGATAGGTGTCAAAGAGCAGCAAATACAGCGGTACGAGGCCACCGACTACTCATCGGCCAGTCTAGCTCGAGTACGAGAGGTCGCCAGCGTCTTATACGGAACGGCCGGCAAGCTTGCTCCGATGACGGACCGTTAACTATTAGATGGGTGGGACGCTGGCGAGGCGACCGGCGGGTACGTGAAATAAGCGTCCCGCTATCCAATCGGTCAAGGCCAACAGTTCAGCGAACATATCGCTGCCCAGGAGTCCGAGACCGGAGATTGCTCCACTTCTACTGCCTTAGTTTGTATCGCTGGATTTTGCCGGTGGCGGTCTTGGGCAGGTCTTCGACGAAGTTGATCCAACGAGGGTACTTGTACCGGGCCAAGCCGTCCTTGCAGTGTTCCAGCAGGTCTTCGGCCAAAGCGTCGCCGGCGTTTGCCGGGTCGTTTAGCACCACAAAGGCTTCCGGTTTAATGAGTTCGTACTCGTCGGGCCGCCCGATCACCGCCGCTTCCAGTACCGAGGAATGTTCGATCAACCGGCTTTCGATCTCCACTGGCGAACACCAAATCCCGCCCACCTTCATCATGTCATCGCTGCGGCCGCAATAGATGAAATAGCCGTCCGGGTCTTGGCAATAGGTGTCGCCGGTGTTGAGCCAGCCGTCCACCATGGTTTGAGCCGTGCGGTCCGGGTTATTCCAGTAGAACGGGGAGGTGGAGTCGCCCCGTATCATCAACCGCCCGGTGTTTCCGGCGGCTACCGGTTGGCCCTCCTCGTCCAGTATCGCCGTTTCGTAGCCCGGCACCGGTCTTCCGGAGGAGCCGGGGCGGTAGTCTTGGGGAGAGTTGGCGATGAAGATGTGTAGCGCTTCCGTGGAGCCGATGCCGTCGAGGATCAGGGTCCCGGTCCGTTCCAGCCAACGGCGAAAAATATCGGCGGGCAACGCCTCTCCGGCCGATACGCAGTAGCGGACCGACGACAGGTCGCGTTCCTGCTCGTCCAGCGCCCGGAGTTGTGCCGCATAAAGGGTAGGTACCCCGAAATACAGAGTCGGACGGTGCTTTTCGATAATATCGAAGGTCATGCCGGGGCTGGGCCGCTGCCCGCTCAGCACGGCGGAAGCGCCCACCCAGAGAGGGAAAGTCATGGCATTACCCAGCCCGTAAGCGAAGAAGAGCTTGGCCGCCGAGAAGCAGATGTCGTCCTCTGTGATCCCAAGCGTGTCCACCGCGTAGTGGACGCAGGTGGTGACGATGTCACGATGGCGGTGTACCGCGCCCTTGGGCCGGCCGGTGGAGCCGGAGGAATAGAGCCAGAAACACTCGGCATCAGGGGTGGCGGGCGCCGGGTCCAGCTGCGGCGAGGTTTCTTCCATCATTTCGGACAGGGAGCTGGGCCCGTCGGTGCTGAGGATGAAGTTGGGCTGGTGGCCTGATGCGGCTAAGGCCTTGGTCAACTCCGGCTGGTACTCCGGGGAGTAGACAAGTCCGCAACATAACGAGTCTTCCACGATGTACCGGTAGTCGTCGGCTCGCAACAGAGTGTTCAGGGGTACCGGCGTCAAACCCGCTTTGATGGCGCCCCAAAAGACGTAGAAGAACTCGGGGGAGTCTTTGACCACCATCAACACCCGGCCCTCTTCCTCCCCGGCCAGCGAGCGCAACAGGTTGCCGCAACGGTTGACCCGCTCCGCCAATTCTTCGTAGGTGACAGCGGTGTCGTCGTCGTGGGCGATGATCGCGGTCTTGCCACCCCGGCCTTCCGCCAGATGGCGATCGATAAAAGGCACGGCCACGTTGAATACCGGCGGGTAGCTGATAGCGGAGGGCGTCACGGTGCTGTCTATGGTTACGCTTTGGGAGGCCATACTACCACTCAATTTTTGTCCGCGTTGCATTGCTGATTATGTTTCCTGGTTGAACCGCACGTATTCGTAGTCCACTGGCATACCGTTGATTCCCCGTGCCGGTGGAGCGATCCATCCGGCCATCCGGCCGGGTTGAACGACCCGGCGCATCAAAGAGGCGATGAAGGCGTGGTCGGCGCTGGTGGGGAGCCACTGGTCAACCTGGGAGGACCATTGTTGTTCGTCGAGGATGGCGCCGTCCGGCGACACCCGTAGTCCGGCGGCGAACCCGATGCGCCGGTTGAAGGCGCGGCCAGGGAGTGTGAGGCGAAAATCTATGCCGCCGGACTCCAGCACACGATTCCAACGGTCCACGCCCCGTTGGGAGTCCCTGATGTAGTCGTCGCGAAGCCGTTCGTTGACGGCCGTGAGTGCGGGTAGCTGCTCGACCACAATGCTATTGTTAGCGACCCGGTGCACCGGCCAAAGAGCGTCGGTGAGACGGTGGTCGTCCTCCAACCGGGACTCCAAGTAGCGCCCCTTGAGGCCGGCAGTGAAGTAGTTGGCCGCGTTGGTTGAGACCTCTTGGCCGAACAGGTCCAAGGAGACGCTGTAGTGGGAATTGATGAATCTCTGGATGGTGGGCAGGTCGATGGCTCCGGCTTGGCGTACCCTCTGTGGGTCGTCGGTCTTGAGTTCGTTCATTACGTCGGCGGTGCGGGTTACGACCCGCATCACGCCGGTCTCGCCCACGAACATGTGGTGGGCCTCTTCGGTCAACATGAACTGGCAGGTGCGGGCCAAGGGGTCGAAGCCTGATTCGGCCAACGCCGCCAGTTGGAATTTGCCGTCGCGGTCGGTGAAGTAGGTAAACATCAGGTAGGAAAGCCAGTGGGGAGTCGGTTCGTTGAACGCGCCAAGAATCCGGGGCCGGTCGACGTCACCAGAATGGCGTTCCAGCATCGCCTCCGCCTCTTCCCGGCCGTCGCGGCCGAAGTAGGCTTGGAGCAGGTACACCATGGCCCAAAGGTGCCGGCCCTCTTCCACGTTGATCTGGAACAGGTTGCGCAGGTCGTAGAGGGAGGGACAGGTGAGTCCTAGGTGCCGTTGTTGTTCCACCGAGGCGGGTTCGGTATCGCCTTGGGTCACGATCAACCGGCGCAACGAGGCCCGGTACTCGCCGGGAACATCCTGCCAGACCGCCTCGCCTCGGTGGTCGCCGAAGGAAATCGTACGGTCAGGTTCCGGTTTGGCCAGGAAAACTCCCCAGCGGTAATCGGGCATCTTGACGTAACCGAAATTGGCCCAGCCGCCGGTCTCGACGCTGATGGCGGTGCGCAGATACACGTCGAAGTCGGAACTACCGTCGGGCCCCATTTCCCTCCACCACTTCATGTAGTTGGGTTGCCACGACTCCAGTGCCCGTTGCAACCGCCGGTCTTGAGAGAGCCCGACATTATTGGGGATTCGTTCGGTGTAATCGATGCTCATGGCCTACACCCGGCCCCGGTCGAATCGAGTCTTGGCGCCGGTGCCGTAAAGCCGCAGGGCGCCAATGTCGCCCGAGGCATTGGGCCTTTGAAAAATCCAATTCTGCCAGGCGCTGAGGCGTCCGAATATCTTGCTTTCCATCGTCTCCGGGCCGCCGAAACGCAGGCTGGCCTCCATGCCGGTGAGCGCGTCGGGCGAGAAGCTGGCGCGCTCTTCCAGGGTCAACCTGACCTCTTCCGGCCAGTCGATGGCGTCGGGCATGAAGGTGACCAGCCCCAAGGCGTAGGCTTCCCGGCTGTCCAGGTCACGTCCCGCCGCCTTTCTGAGACCGTCGAGCTGCTCGGGCCGGCCCTGAAACCGGGCTTCCAACCGGGAAATACCGTGTACCATGGGCAAAGGGCCAAAATTCAGACCCGTCAGGCGCACCGTCGGCGGTATATCGGGGAAACCGGGCTCGTCGTCGAAAGTCCCGTCCAGCATATAGCACCGGTCGGCGGCCAAAGCCAGTTCCAAGAGGACGCCGGTGAAGCAACTGCCCGGTTCGATAAAGGCCAACAACGACCGGGAACTTACGTCCAAGCGTTTCAGGGTACGCTTCAGGTAGAAGGTCACTTCCCTCACCAGCCAATCGCCGGCGTGATCCAGCAGCACTTGGCCGGCCCCACTCACCAAGCCTGAGTCTCCCCTGGTACGGAAGACCCAGGTACCGATTTCGGCCTCGTTGAGCCGCAGGTGCAGGATGGCGTCGTCCAACTCCCGAGCTACGGCCAAGGGCCAAAAATCCGCCCCCTCTTGTTGGATGCCAATGGGGTCGCTAGCGACCGGAGCAGCGGGCCCGTTGACCAGAAAGTTGGCGACTTCCAGTTCCCGGTCGATGTCGATTTGAAGATTGTCGTAAGTGATTCGGTCGGTTTCGAAACGGCGGCGAAGCGGCGTTAGGGCGATGCCCGGACGGTCTCCGGGCCGGTCAGTGCGACCAGCCGCCTCCGCGGCCCGGCGGGTCACGGCATCTTCAAAGCTCGACCGGGGGGCCAGTTCGTCCACCAGTCCCCACTCCAAGGCCCGGCTGCCCCGCACTCCTTCCGAGGCAGTGCACAGGAAATCGGCGTGGTCGCGGCGGACCCGGCGCTTGTCCACCAGCCGGGTCAAGCCGCCGGTGCCGGGCAGGACTCCCAGCAGGGGTAATTCCGGCAACGAAACGGAGCTTGACCCATCGTCGACCAAGATGATGTGCTGGCAGGCCAAGGCCAGCTCGTAACCGCCGCCGGCGGCCGGTCCGTTGACGGCGCAGATGTAGGTCTGACCCGAGTTATTCGTGGCGTCCTCAATCGCGTTGCGGGTCTCGTTGGTAAACTTGCAGAAGTTCACTTTTAGAGCGTGGTCCGACTGGGCAAGCATCCGAATGTTGGCCCCGGCGGAGAATAGCCGCTCCCGGCCCGAGGTGATGACGACGGAGCCGACCGCCGGGTATTCGAAACGCAGCCGTTGGGTGGCGTCGTACAGCTCAATGTCCACACCCAGGTCGTAAGAATTCTGTTTGAGTTCGTAGCCCGGGAACAATGTGGCGGTCTCAGCAACGTCCAAGACCAGCCGGGCCACCCGGCCGTCGACGCGGAGAGTCCAGTGGTTGTACTGGTCCGGGCTGGTGGCGAAGTCTATGGCGGGGTTGGCGTCGGCCTCGCCGGTTGTGTTATTGATGGCCATAGCTCCGCCCGCAGAAAGAGTCCGCTGAGTGTTCCATAGGCACCAGTCATGATAAGTATCGCAGGTTTTCGGCGTCCGTTATATGGCCGGGCCGACAGAATCGGAGATCAGCCGATGGCGGTGGCTGGCGAAGGCCGTGATTTTATTCCCAGGCATTGCCGGCCTGACGAGTCTGGCCGGTCTCGCCGAGGGTGGCTGCCTTCCTTGGGCGCGGCGCAGTGGCTTCACGTCCTATCTGGGCCGGAATCAGGGCGTGGGTGGCCCATTTGGGTACGTCCTGCGCCGCTTCCACAGATATACGTAATTTGCCGAGTTCCAAAGTCTCCCCAGAGTCTCCCCAGAGTCTCCAAGGTGTTGTTGTAGAGCGCGTAAGTGTCGTAGATGACGCCAAGCCTGAGGAAGAACGCGGCGGCCCGAATACCCGTGTGTTAACGTATGGGCCGCCGGGGACCGGGGTCCTTGGAAATCACCAGAATGTTACTTGATCAGAGCGATTGTCGTATGGTGGCGGCGCCACCGAGGACCTAGGTTTGGGGACAAAACTCGAGCCCTGACTGTGGGGCCGTAGGTCGTTGCACGGAGTGTCGGTTTGATACAGCTCTCATAACCCAAACCGGCCCTCGTGACGCCAGCCCACCCCTATCGCCTTTGGTACACCGGTGGGCGGCCTTCCTGGTAGGCGGCCATTGCTTCCCTGTGGTCCGGCGATTGCATTGCGATGGACTGGCGGTGCAGGTATTCTTCGAAGAACTGGCCGTGGGGGAGGTCTTGGTAGGCCGAAAGCATCAACTTGGTCTGGCGGGCCCCCTCGGAGCTGATGGACAGATACCGTTGCACTAACTCCTCCACCTGCTCATCGAAAGTGTCCGGTTCTACGAGGTAGTCCACCAAGCCGATGCGGTACGCCTCCTCCCCGTCCACGTTCTCACCTGACAGGGCCATGCGCTTGGCCCGGCCCAGACCGATGTAGCGGGGCAGCCGGAAGGCTCCCAAGCCGGGAATGAAGCCCTCCTTGGCCGCCGGTAGGCCCAACAGGCAGTCCCTTGTTGCGATGCGAATGTCGCACGCCAAGGGTAATTGCAGACCCCCGCCCAAGGCATACCCGTGAACGGCGCAGAGCACCAGCTTGTCGGCTCGTTCGAGCAGCCGCAGGGCTTGGTCCCAGTTGACGAAATAGGCTGGCGGGGTTTTCCCGGCGGACAGCTCCTTGAGGTCGATCCCGCTGCAAAAAGCCCTGCCCGCCCCTCTGATAACGGCCAGACGCGCATTGGGGTCGTCATGAATGGCTTGGGCCGCCCGGTGCAGGTCTAACGTGCCCTGATAGTCGACCGCGTTGAGCACTTGGGGCCGATTCAGGGTGAGCCGTATGACGTCGCCGTCGGTCTCGTAGATCATCGCTTCCAGTTCCATAGCTGCTCCTGGCGTTGCGGAGTCCGGGAGGGCGTCCGGGTAGCCGCCCATTTATATCCGGCGGTTATCTACTACCCGCACCGCCTTGCCTTCGCTGCGCGAAATTTCTCTGACCCCCACGACGGAAACGCGGCATCCGATGCCCAGGGCGGTCTGAAGCTCACCGGCCAATCGCCGCTCGATCTCGCCGAGGGCGGCCGCGTCGCCGGAAAGCCCCGCCCCCGCTTCGACCCGCACCGTCAACTCATCCAGTTGGCGGACGCCGCGTTCCAGTACCAACTCGTAGTGGGGTTCTAGGCCTCTAATGCCGAGCAGGACCGCCTCGATCTGCGACGGGAACACGTTGACGCCCCGGACTATCAGCATGTCGTCGCTGCGTCCCAGCACCTTCTCCATTCTGACCGTGGTCCGGCCACAGGGGCATGGGCCGTAGAATAGCCGGGTCAGGTCCCGGGTGCGGTAGCGCAACAGGGGCAGCGCTTCCTTGGTGACGCAGGTGAATACGAGCTCACCGGCCTCGCCGGAAGGAACTGGCGCGCCGGTTCCGGGGTCGATGATTTCAGGGATGAAGTGGTCTTCGGCGATGTGCATGCCCTGCTTGAAGGGACACTCCATGGCCACCGCGGGCCCCATGACCTCGGAGAGTCCGTAGATATCCAACGCGGTGAGGCCCAACCGTGATTCGATCTCTCCCCGCATCTGCTCCGACCACGGTTCGGCCCCGAATATACCCACCCGCAGCGGACCGCCGCTCAGATCGATTCCCTGTGCGGAGGCCTCCTCTGCGATGAGCAGCGAATAGGACGGCGTACAACACAGTACCGTGGCGCCAAAGTCTTGAAGCAAGCTGATCTGTCGGCGAGTGGCGCCCGCCGACACAGGAACCACGGTTGCGCCGATCAACTCTGCGCCGTAGTGCAGGCCCAAGCCCCCGGTGAACAGTCCGTAGCCATACGAGTTATGAATAATGTCACCCGGAGTCACAGTAGCCATGTGCAACGACCGGGCGGCCAGCCCGGCCCAAGTGGCAACGTCGTTGGCGGTGTACCCGACCACCGTCATCTGGCCGGTGGTGCCGCTGGAGGCGTGAATTCGCACCACTTCATCCATCGGGGTGGCGAACATGCCGAAGGGGTAAGCGTCGCGGAGGTCCTGCTTCACGGTGAAGGGCAGAGCGGGAAGGTCGTCCAGCGACCGCACGTCCTTCGCCGCCGCACCCAAGGCGGTCAACCGGTCGCGATAAAGGGGTACGCGGGCCGACAATCGTTCCAAGCACGACCGAAACCGGCGTACCTGCAAGCTGGTCATTTCGTCCCGGGAGAGCGTCTCCACCGGGTCCCAAACCGAGGATTGCACCGTACCCACCACCGCCGGACTCGATTGGATAGCAGTATATCGGGTTTGACCGGCTTCTAGGCAGTACCTAAAATGAGTCCGTGCCGGTTTCTTCCACGAATTCCAGAATCATCTACGACGCGTTGAAGGCGGTCGACGTCCGCGTCATCTCGGCCCTCCCCGAGACTTGGTTGGTCCATCTGGTGCGGATGGCCGACGACGACCCTGATATCACGCTGGTCCGTTTGAACAAAGAAGAAGAGGGTGTCGGCATATCGGTCGGCGCACACTTGGCCGGAACCAAATCGGCGATGCTGATGCAAAACCACGGGTTGCTCAGCTCGGTCAATGGCATCGTATCGGTAGCCCATCTCTACCGCATCCCCCTGCTGATGCTGATCAGCTACCGCGGCGAAATGGGTGAGAGGGACCCCTGGCAGACCGAAGGAGGGCTGGTTACCGAGCCTATACTGCAAGCGCTGGGAATAACATACCGCAAGCTATCCGACCCGGCGACGGTGACGAAGGACATTCAACAGGCCCAGACCCTGGCCGAAAGCTCGTTGCGTCCGGTGGCCCTGCTATTGACCCGGGACCTGATGTGGGAGGACTGATGCTCCGGGCGGATGCGCTAAGGGCGTTATACCCGCGCCTTAAAGACCAAGTGGTGGTCACCATAATGGGCGCCGTGGCCGTGGAACTTTACAACCTGGGTCACCGCCCCAACTTTTTCTACCTGGAACACGGTATGGGACTCGCCTCGTCCCTGGGCCTGGGGTTATCCCTGTGTCTACCCGACCAGCCCGTAACGGTGCTGGACGGCGACGCTTCCCTGCTGATGAACCTGGGCAGCCTCAGTACCATGGCCCGCTACCGCCCGCCCAACCTGGTCCACCTGATTTTCGACAACGAAAGCCTGCTATCGGTGGGCGGCTTCCCTTCGGCCACCGGCGCCGGTACCGACTTGGCCGGGATTGCTGAGAAAGCTGGAGTCGAGCACGTTGCCCGGGCCAACTCCGTTGAGGCGTTGGAAGAGGCCTTCGCCGTAGCCAGTGAACGACGTGGGCTGTCGGTCATACATTCCAAGGTAGAGGCGGTGGGGCCGCCGTCGTTCGCCATGGACATCGGCCTGTTGGAGAACCGTTTCGAGTTCGCCCGCTATCTTCGGGGGCTATAGCACCGCTTCTGCCGTCCGATCCAACTGCTCGTAGGCCGACGCTTCGTCCCCGGTGACCAGCAGATGAACGACATGGTCGGCCCCGGCGTCGAAGAATCGCCGGTTCTGCTGCCGGTCGGCAGGGGCGTCCCACATGGTTATGGTCAGCTTCGAAGGGTCCCTCCCCCTTTCGTGGAAAAGCTCCTCGATGTGACGTCGGGCCGGCCCCAGCCGGGAGGGGTCGGCGTACGGGGATGTATTTCGCGCCCTGGGCAGCCAGCCGTCGCCGTATTCCGCGATTCGTTGCCCCGAGCGTTCCAACTCGCCTCCAATAAGCACTGGCGGATGGGGTTTTTGGACCGGTTTTGGGTCGCAGACCAGCGGAGGATAGCTAACCCACCTCCCGTGGTACTCCGAGACCGGCTTGGTCCACAGGTCTTTCATCACGGTGACGTACTCCTTGGTCTGGCTCCAGCGCGAAGGAAAGTCGGCCCCTAGGACCTCGGCCTCCCCACGAAGCCAGCCCGCCCCGATACCGAAGAGGAATCTGCCGCCGGAAACCAGGTCCAAGGTCGCCACCTCCTTGGCCAACCGCAAGGGGTTGCGTTCCGGCACCAAGCAGATCCCGGTCCCCAGTTTGACCGTTTTGGTCGCAGCCGCGGCGGCGGCCAGAAAGACCAAGGGATCGATTATCTGGTTGATCCGGCCGTCGCCGTAAGCGCTGGGGGCGCCGGCCCTGTTCGACGAGGCGTCGACGTTGAAGTCGGCGGGAACGACCCCGTGCTCCGGCGCCCAAAGAGAACCGAATCCCAACTCTTCCACCTTTCGGGCCAGCCCTACGACATCGAAGTCGTGGCGCGTCATCAGTAAACAAATCCCGGTATTCATGCCAAACCCTCCCCGGTATTTCCTGGGTGTTTACTGGATATCGCTGGTCTGATTTGCCGGTTACAAAAAGTCCTCCTTACCCATACGGAAGGAGGACTCACGGGCGCCGGGGTATCATCGCGCCTTAAGGGAATAGCTGCTCGCCGGTATCGGCGACGCTGACCCGGATAGCGGCCACCGGGCAGTTCTCAGCCGCTTCCATGATCAACTCTTCGGAATCGGCGTTCACGTCCGCCGGAATCGCTTGGCGTTCGTCGTTTAGGGATAGCGCCTTGGTGGCGATGGTCACGCACATTGCGTTGCCCACGCATAGATCGTGGTCCACGGTCACGCTGAGTTTCCTGGCCATTTCTCCCTCCCTATCGTTACTGTGTTCCCAACCGGCCGAGCACCGGGTCCATAGCTGTTCAATGGGCGCCTGTTAGTGTGGCCGGAGGATGGTTCACCCCAGAGGGGGCGGAGATCTTTATTTTCCCTCTGCGGTTAGCCACCGCGCCGTTCAGGCTTCGCCTACGTCTACTACAACGTTGCCGATGGCGCCGCCCTCCACCGCCTCGTGGGCTTGGACGATTTCTTCCAATGGGAAATGGGGGCCCAAGTGGTGGGAGAGGGCCCCGGCCTCCAGCCAGCGGGTGATATCGGCGATGGCGGCAGTCTTGGCCGGTTCGGGCATGTCATACACCAAGACCATCCGAACCGTCACGTTGCTCGAACGGAACTGCAAGGGCGCGGGCGGTTGCCGCTCGACGCCAGCAGCGTACACGGCGAGCACTCCAGACGACTTCAACACCTGTTGGCTGACCGGGAAGTTGCCAGCAAAATCGACTTCGACGATATGGTCTACGCCGGCCCCGCCGGTGATCTCCATCACCCGGGCGGCTGTGTCTTCGGTGCGATAGTTGATCACATGGTCGGCCCCGGCTTCGACGGCGATCCGGGCCTTGTTGTCGGAACTCACCGTGCTGATCACGGCGGCGCCGCCCAGCTTGGCTTCCTGTACCGCGTAGTGGCCGACCGCGCCGGCGCCGCCCGGGACCAATACCGTCTTGCCAGAGACGGGCCCGTCGGCGAACAAACACCGGTGGGCCGTCATGGCCGGTACGCCCAAGCAGGCCCCCTGTTCGAAGCTAAGAGAAGGGGTCAACGGCACACAATGGTTGGCAGGTTGCACCGTATATTCGGCGGCGGTGCCAAAAGGCCGGCCGAACTGCGACTCGAACAGCCATACCCGCTCACCCAAACGCGAGTCGGCCACCCCGGGCCCCACCCGGTCTATGATACCGGCCCCGTCCTGATGGGGGATGACCCTGGGAAACGCAAGTGGCTGGGTTGATCCTTGACGCCGCTTCCAGTCGGAGGGGTTTACTCCCGACGAGATTACGCGAACCCTGACCTCGCCAGGCCCCGGTTCCGGGTCCGCCATTTCGCCCATTTCGAGGACACTGGCCGGACCGTTGCGTTCGTACCAGACTGCTTTCATGGAAATTCCAACCCGGCTGAATGGGGCAGCTAAACGGTGCGGCCCGCGTAGTCGGTCTTGGCCCGCTGGATGGCGGCGGCCCGTCCCGCCTGCAACACTTCCCGGTGCTCGTAGGCCCACTGGTTGGAGGCAGCTGTGCTGATGGTGGAGGACTGGAAGGCTGGCATCACGTAACGGGCCAACAACTCGTAGCTGTGCAACAGCTGTTCCCTGGGAGCCCAGTCTATGGCCTGCACCATGAAGGCCCCGAAACCGCCGCTGCGCTCCTCGAGACGCTTGATTTTTTCGATGCAGTCGTCGGGGGTGCCGATAATCCAGGCGCCATTCTCCACCATTGCGTCGATGATGTCTTCCAGCGGCCCATCGATGATGGGATTGCGGCCCATGGTGTGCTCGAAATACTCCCGCTGGTAACGTCCGGCGCCCAACCGGGCCTGCTCCAACGCCTCTTTCTTGCTTTCTGCCAAGTGTACCGGCAACACCAAGCGCCAATCGTCCCGGCTCATCGTCTGGCCATGTTCCGCCGCAGATTCCTCAGCGATGGCCCATAGAGCCGAGAGGTCGGACTCGGGCGCGCCCGGGTCGCGGGGCACGGTAATGGTCAACACCGAGGCGCCGTATTTTCCGGCCAAGGCCACGCCTGCGGGCGATTGCACCGACGCCACCGCGATGGGCATGTGCGGCTTGGTATAGGGGCGGAGTTGCAACAACGCCTCATTGAGCTCGAACCAATCGCTCTTGTAGGTGATCGGCTCGGTCTCGGTCATCAGACGCAGGACCATGCCAAAGCCCTCGTCCATCCGTTGCCGTTGCACCCTGGCATCGATACCCATCATGTAGGCGTCGCCGGGCAGTGCGCCGGGGCCAACTCCCAGCATGACCCGCCCGTGGCTCATGTGGTCGAGCTGGACCATGCGGTTGGCCACCATGAAGGGATGGTGATAGGGGATGCTGATGACGCCGGTGCCCAGCTTGATGTGCTTGGTCCGGTCGGCGGCAACACCGATGAAAATCTCGGGAGAGGATATGGTTTCCCAACCGGCGCTGTGGTGCTCCCCGATCCAGGCCTCGTCGAACCCCAGGTCATCCAGCCATTCGACCAACTCCAAGTCGCGGTCCAAGGCCAAGGTGGGATTTTCCCCCACGCGGTGGAAGGGCCCCATGAAAATCCCGAATTTCATCCGCTCTGGCAGTCCCATGTTGAAGTACGCTCCTGTCCGTTTGCTGGGCGCAATTATAGCCCGTTCAACTTCGATTGCCAACGAATGTGTTTCATAGTAGGCTAACCGCAATTGTAATAAACCTTAATTTCGCCGGCATCGCCGGGACCCCATCACGAAGGAGTAAAAACAATGAAATATGAAGGCATGATCGCTGAAACGGTCTTGATGAACGGACATAAAGGGGACCAGATAGACGCCTACCTCGCCCGGCCTCTCGGCCCCGGACCCCACGGCAGTGTGGTGTTGATTCACCACATGCCAGGCTGGGACGAAGCCTCCAAAGAGATGGCGCGGAAACTGGCCTATCACGGCTACGTCACCATCTCCCCCAACCTCCATTTCCGGGAGGGGCAGGCCACACCCCAAGAGAACAGCGCCAGCATCCGGGAGAAGGGCGGTATGCCAGACGACCGCACCATGGGCGACGTGGAAGGGGCGATGAACTACCTCCACAGTCTCCCCTACGTCAATGGTAAGATCGGCATCATCGGGTTCTGCTCCGGCGGGCGTCAGACCTACCTTGCCGCCTGCACCCTCAAGGGCGTGGCGGCGGCGGTGGACTGTTGGGGCGGCGGCGTAACCCAGGGCGCCGACCAGCTCACCCCGGCTATGCCCCGTTGGCCCGTCGATTTTACCGAGGGACTGGACTGCCCGATGCTGGGCCTTTTTGGAGACGAAGACGCACGTCCGTCACCGGCCGACGTGGCGGAAACGGAAGAGGCCCTCAAGCGGCACGGCAAGGACTACGAGTTCCACATGTACCCGAATGCCGGCCACGGCTTCTTCGCCGTAGACCGCCCCAGCTACCGGCAGGAAGCCGCCGTCGACGGCTGGGAGAAGGTGCTGGCCTTCTACGCCAACCACCTGCGCTAAGGACGGCTGTATGCCGTCTACCCGGTTTGTGCCGCTTCTATCCCTCTCCCTTCCCGGGGAGAGGGGATTTTTCTTGCCTAGCGGGGCCTCGGGGACCGCCGTCTTTGCCAGGATGGCTCACGGTTGCAACGGGCCCTGCCGTTTTACTACTGATGGGTTATTGTCGGGGCCTCGGGCACCGCCGTCTTTGCCAGGATGGCCCCGGCCATCACCACCCTCTCGGTCTTTATCTACCCCATGTCTCAGGAGTTCGGTTGGTCCCGGACCCTGATCTCCGGGGCGGTAAGCAGCGGCGGCCTGCTGGCGTTGTGGCCCAGGCGTCCTGTTAAGACCCTGGGCATTCAAGCCTTCCCTCCCCGGCGGGGCAAGGATTAAGCTAAGGGTAATATGAGGCAGATGCTGCTAGTCGCCTTTTTGCAGGCGTCCAACTGCTCCAATTACACAGGGTCTTGGCGGCACCCCGAAACCGTTCCAGGCTACCTCGACCTGGGGTTTTACCAGGGCATTGCCAGGACGTTGGAAGCCGCCCGGTTCCACATGGCCTTCATCGACGACCGCTTGGCCATGCCCAGCCGCTTCGGAGACTCTTTCGAAGAAGCCGTAGCCCATGGCGTTAGGGCGGTGAAGCTCGACCTCGTGCCCGTTGTCACCGCAATGGGACTGGCCGCGGACCGGCTGGGACTGGGCGCCACCTACTCCACCACCTACTATTCGCCCTTCCACGTCGCCCGGCTCTTCGCCTCCATCGACCACTTTACCGGCGGACGGGCCGCGTGGAACGTTGTGACTTCGCTGAACGACTCCGAGGCCCAGAACTTCGGCGCCGCCGAGCACCCGGAACACGATACCCGGTACGATGTCGCGGACGAGTTCATGGAGGCGGCTCATGCCTTGTGGGACTCCTGGGAGGCGGGGGCAATTGTTGGCGACAAGGAGAATGACCTTTTCGCCGACCCGGGCAAGGTACGCCGCGCCGACTACTCGGGCCGCCACTTCCAGACCCGAGGCCCCCTGACCGTACCTCGGTCTCCACAAGGCCATCCGGTGATTATCCAGGCGGGGCAGAGCGAGCGGGGCCGCCGCTTTGCGGCCCGTTGGGGCGAACTGCTCTTCGCCATTTTCCCCACCGCCGAGCTCTGCAAGAGCTACCGGCTAGAAATGCGGGAACGGGCCGTCGCCGCCGGCCGGGCGGCCGATTCGGTCAAGGTGGCGCCGGCGGTATACGTGGTCGTGGCCGAGTCCGAAGAAGCCGCCCAAGACAAACTGGCACGGATCGAAAGTATGGCCCGGCCCGCCGATGCTCTCGCCCTCCTCTCCGAGGTCTTCAACTACGATTTCTCCCAACACTCGTTGGACGCTCCTCTGGCAGCCGAGACCCTGGCTTCCATGACCGGATTGCGAGGCTTTTTGGACCGGGTGGTCCAACTCAGCGGGACCCAGACCCCCACCGTAAACGACTTCATCAGGTGGTCGGGCCGGGGGACGCTGCGTGAGCTTCCGGTGTTCGTCGGCAACCCGAGGCAGGTTGCCGACCAGATGGAGTCTTGGTTCTCAACAGGGTCGTGCGACGGTTTCGTGCTGGCCGCCACCCACCTGCCCGGAGCGTATGAGGAATTTGCCGCCTTGGTGGTCCCGGAGCTACAACGCCGGGGGCTGTTCCGTACCGAGTACTCGGAGGGCGGTCTGAGGGCCAACTTGGAACTGGCGGCGGTTTGACTTGGCCGGGCCCGGCCCATAGACTAGCCGCCACCCACTAGGAATCAAGCAACGCGGTGAAGAGCCTTACCGAAGGCGGCATAGCAGATGCGAATAGGACTGTTCTTGGGTTCGACGGATACCTTTCGCGACATCGCCGACCAGTTGCAGGCGGTTGAGGACGCCGAGCGCGACGGGTTCGACAGCTTCTGGTTCCCGCAACAGTTCGGGGCCGACGTGCTGACCATCATCGCCATCGCCGGTCAGCGGACCAACCGCATTGAGATCGGCTGTGCCGTGGTGCCCACCTACCCGCGACATCCAGTGGTGTTGGCCCAACAGGCCCTGACCGCCCAGGTTGCCACCGGCGGGCGGCTGACCCTGGGGGTGGGCGTTTCCCACAAGTCCACCATCGAGGACTGGCTGGGGCTTTCCTATGAGAGACCGGCCCGTCACATGAGAGAGTATCTATCCGTCCTCAGACCGCTCTTGAATGAGGAGGGAGTGGATTTTGCTGGCGAGGAGTTCAGGGTCAGCGGGGCGCTCCAGATACCCGATTCTATCCCTTGTCCGGTGGTGGTGGCCGCCTTGGGCCCGCGGATGCTCGCCGTCGCCGGGGAGTTGGGAGACGGCACCGTGACCTGGATGACGGGCGCCAAGACGCTGGAGAACCATGTAACGCCGCGCATAAACGAAGCCGCCGCCGCCGTCGGCCGCCCAGCTCCCCGGGTATGCGTAGGAATGCCCGTCGCCGTGACCGACAACCCGGTCCGGGCCCGTGAACGCGCCGCTAGGCTGTTCCAAGGCTACGGCTCGTTGCCCAGCTACCGCCGTATGTTGGAACGGGAGGGAGCGGAAAGCCCGGGAGATATCGTGGTAGTCGGCGACGAAGCGGCAGTGGAAGACCAACTTCGCACCTTGGCCGCCGCCGGGGCTACCGACCTGCTGGCGACCATATTCCCGGTAGACGATGCGGCCGCTTCCGTCGCCCGGACCCGTGAATTCCTCAAGGACCTGACCGGCCGGATCTAACCTCCCTTCGGCGCCGCTTCCGTGACGTTATGCAAACCGGCGGCGAGGGATTCACGGCTGATTGCCACAAGTCCGGGGCCGGTTAAACACTGGGTTCGTCGATAGAAACCAACTGTTATACGTTTTCACTATTCTCAACCCGCTTGCGTTGAGTATTACGTGAAAATCGTCACAATTGGTGAAGGATAAACTACGGGAAATAAATCACAAATACGAATTCTATTGACATTGCGTATTGACATACCATATATTCTCAGAAGTGGCTCTATCGAACGATAGTCAACATCCGGCCCCTGGAAAGTTAGGCCCGCCAAAACTGCGGGCGTGGTGATGGGAGAAATATGTACCGCAAGGTCTTGGTACCGTTGGATGGGTCAATCAAAGAAGTGGAAGGGGTGCTGGACATCGCCGCCGACCTGATCGACGAGGACGGCGAAGGGGTCTTGTTGCACGTCATCCCACCTGGAGAAACCAGGATGAACGGCCTCTACATAACGACCGGCGCCCAAGAGGAGAAGGACAAACGGGCCCGGGCGTTGGGTTACCTGAAATACTTCACCGACGGCCTCAACCGGTCATCGGCCCAGTGGCGTGGCGAGGTCTTGGTATCCAAGTCGGTGTCCCAAGCTGTGCTTGATTTCGCCCGTCAGGAAGACGTGGACGTTATCGCCATGTACACCCATGACCGGAAGGGATTGGCCAGAATGTTCAAGGGCAGCGTCACCGAACAAGTGACCAAGAAAGGTGACATCGAGGTACGCGTGGTGAGGCCGCAGGACCTGGGGTTGGCCTGACCCCGGGACAACGGATTCAACGATCCAGAGAGGTGCGCCATGTATAAGAACGTCCTCATACCGCTGGACCGGTCGGTCGAATCGGAAGGGGTCTTGGACGTTGTCCCGCACTTGGTTGACCCCGATGGCCAAGCCATCCTCTTGACTGTGATACCCCCCGGCAGGACCAAGTCGATGGGAGAGTTGGTACTGTTGGGCAGCCAGCAGGAGGAGGAAGACCGCATCCGGGCGATGTATTACCTCAACCGTATCGCAGACCGGTTGCAGGGGTCGTCGGTCCGAGCGACGCCGGCGGTGGTGGTGCACGACTCGGCGGCTGACGGGATCGTAACTTACGCCCGGCAGCAGGACGTAGACCTCATTTCCATGTACACCCACGACCGCAAGGGCCTGTCGCGTTTGGTGAAAGGCAGCGTCGCCCGAGAGGTGGAAAGGAAGGCCGCCTCCGCCGTCCGCGTATACCGTCCCGACGACCTTACCGACCAACCGGTGGTAGACCAAGCCCCCGTCATCGCCGACGCCGACGCCTCTGACGTCGATTACCGGGGAGTAGACTTGTTCGCCAGGCTTGCCGAAGACCAGATCGCCAAGGTCGTAGCCTTGGGGCGGCCGGTTGACATCGCGGAGGGCGCAAATCTCGGGGAAGGAGGCGAAGCGGGCCAAAACCTGTTCATCATTCTCGACGGCGAAGCCCATCTTACGGCCCATTCGGACATTGGCGAAATCGCCGTCCGCGTCGCCGGACCGGGCGAGTCATTCCCCTTGGCAGTGCTGCTGGGAGAGGGGACGTTGATCACGGCGGGAGAAGCCCTCAATCCAATGCGGGTGTTGGAGATTCCCCGGGCCTCGTTGCTGGAGTTGTGCTCTCAAGATGCCGCCACCGGGATGGCTATCTACGCCGTAACCGCCCAACTCTTCGCCGACCGTTATAGCGCCACGCTTACCCATCTAGCCGCCAGCGCTGCCAGAGAGTTGCGGGAGTTGGACCTCGAGGCCTGAGCCGGTTTAGATCAAGTCCGTTTAGGTCAAGTCCGTTCGCCGGTCCCGAAGGCGAATCCCTTGGATGCCGGGTATCGATTCTCCTTAACCAAGGAGGTGGGCTATGGTATCTCTAGTCGAACGTCAAGAGGCAACGGCCCCCGAGACGGTGCGTCCGGTCGCTCCGAAAAGGACCCAGAGGTTGGGATGGTTCTTCCAGACCCCCTGCGCGGGCGTCAAGTACTTCGCGTTCAAACCGGAGCCCATTCCCCCGGACGACTGGGACTTTTGGCCCGGAGATGAAACCGCCGGGGTGACCGAATAGGTCACCCCGGTCCATAAATAGTTTACGGCGCGACAACAATCTGGTGAAAGGCCCAAGCAATGTACGTTCAAATGATATGGGGACGAGCCCGGCTGGGGAGTTGGGAAGGACTCCGGCAGCTATACGTAGATAAAGTTATCCCGTTGACCATGGGAATGCCGGGTCTTCAGGGGCGGGAGTTCTGGCGGGGCACCTCCGACCCGGACGAGATGGTGTTTTGGAGCGTCTGGGAATCGTTGGGTGATCTTCGGAATTACGAAGTAAGCGACCAGCGCCGGGAACTGGCCCAAGAGGCCGACGAATACTTCTATCCCATGGCCTACCCCAGCGGCGAGACCTGGATCAAGCAATTCGAGATCGTTTCGGCGACCGGTGAGCGGAGCACCAACGACGGCGAACTGGTGATGATGGCTTGGGGCAAACTCCGCATGGGCGGTTGGGGCCAATACGAGCAGTTCTTCCGGGACCGGGTCGAGCCCACTACGGGGCAGGTGCCGGGCCTACGGGAACGGCGGCTGCTTCGCAGCACCGAAGACCCCGACGAAGGAATCAGTCTCAGCGTCTGGGACGGCGAAGAGGACCTGCTCAACTACGAGCGGGGTATCCTGCGACAAGAGTTGGCCCAAGACGTGGAGGGCCTATACCGCGGCGAGTTCTGGGTGAAGCACTTCAGGGTAACCGACCCCAACTAGCCGGGGGTTTAGCGCAGAGAGCGCAGGGTTTACAGGTGCTCTCTGCGTTGTCTGCGGTAAAAAACGACGTCGATCGTCGCCCATCCGCGAAACGGCTATACGCCCCTGTCTTTGATCCAGCGCATCTTTTGCTCTTGGCGGGCTGCTTCGTTGGTGGGACGGTACTGGGCGAGGAATTCCCGGCGAAAGGCGGGGAACCGGTCTTCCAACACCGCCTGTCTTATGCTTTCCATCAGCCGCAACACGAAACGCAGATTGTGTATCGAGGCCAAGCGCAACCCCAACAGCTCCTTGGCGCGGAATAGGTGCCTCAAGTAGGCCGCCGAGTAGTTGGCGCAGGCGGAACAGTCGCAGGACTCGTCCAATGGGCCCGGTTGCCCGGCGAAACGTTGCTTGGTGATGTCGACCCGGCCCGCCGGGGTGAAGAGACCGCCGTTCCGGGCAACACGGGTGGGCAGGGCGCAGTCGAACATATCGATTCCCCTGGCCACCCCCTCCACCAAGTCTTCGGGGGAACCAACGCCCATCAGGTAGCGCGGCTTGCCGGTCGGCAGTTTGCTGGCAACCAGTTCGGTAAAGTCGTACATTTGGGCCTTGGACTCACCCACGGCCAGCCCCCCCACGGCGTAGCCATGGAACGGGACTGACGAAATGGCCAACGCCGACTCTTCCCGCAACCGTTGGAAGGTCCCACCCTGAACGATTCCGAATAACGCTTGCCCGGAGGCGGCCGACTCCTTGTGCGACTGGTAGCATTGCTTGGCCCAGCGATGGGTACGCTCCATCGCCTGCCACACCTCCGCTTCCGTAGCCCCGTAAACGATACATTGGTCCAGGCACATGGCAATGTCGGCGCCCAATCGCACCTGATTGGCGGTTGCCAGCTTGGGAGTAAAGTAGTGGCTGCTGCCGTCCAAGTGAGACCGGAAGCGGATTCCGGTATCGTCGATCTTGCGCAGGGGGCCCATGCTGAAGGCCTGATAGCCGCCGCTGTCTGTCAAGATTGGGCCGTTCCAGCCCATGAAGCGATGCAGTCCGCCCAAGGATTCCACCGTTTCCACCCCGGGACGCAGATAGAGGTGATAGGCGTTGCCGAGCACAACCTGGGCGCCCACTCCCGCCACTTCTTCCGGGGTCAATCCCTTCACCGTGGCCTGGGTGGCCACCGGCATGAAGAATGGTGTCAACGCTGCGCCGTGAGGTGTGCGCAACTCCCCGGCGCGGGCGGCGCCGGAAGTGTGCTCTAGTCGAAAGGCGAACTGCTCCACGGTTGATAATCTAACATGGATGTACAGGGAATACCGGAATAATTAAACTGAGTGGGGCCCGGCAGAGGCCCTCCTACCGTCATGCCTACTGTTATGTATGAATTCCTCACCAGCCTGAGCTCCGGACAACCTTTGTTGTGGGCCCTCTTCGTCTTGGGGGTGGTCGCCAGCTTGGCGCTGCTTCTGAGCCTGTTTTGGAACGGGGTAGGGTTGGTATTCAAGGCCGTCGCCAGCAAGTTCCAGCTCCCGTAGTCTATGTATTTCCCCAACGCCGACGTCGTCATCAACCCGGCTCTTCTGGTCTTGTTGGGCCTGATCGTTGGAACATTGGGTGGGTTCTTCGGCGTGGGCGGCGGGTTTTTGATCACGGGAGGCCTCTTGGTGTTCGGAGCGCCTCCGTTGTTCGCCGTGGGCACCGGGCTCAGCCTGGTGATGGGCTCTTCGTTAATCAACACCCTACGGCACCGAGACCTGGGAAACGTTGACTTCAAGCTGGGGCTGTTGATGATTGTCGGGACCGTCCCCGCCCTGTACGCGGCGCAACGAGTCAACCAACAACTGGAAGCGGCGGGAGTGGCCGGGCCGGTGATCCGGTACCTTTACGTCGTAATTCTTACGGCCCTGGGCCTTTTCATTTTGTGGGACCATTGGCGGACTCGCCGCCTCGCCGGCAGGACTGGTGAGAATACCACCACCGCCGGTCTGGCCCGCCATCTGCAATCGTTGCGCATCCCGCCGCGTTACGTCTACATCCCAGGGTTCGGCCGTATCAGCACCGTGGTGTCGCTGCCGGTTTCTGGAGTCGAGGGGATATCGGCGTTCCTGCCGGTGGCGCTTGGCTTGGTAGTGGGGTTCATTGCCGGAATTCTCGGGGCCGGCGGGGCCTTCATCCTGACCCCGGCGCTTATTTACCTGCTCGGAATTCCCACCGTCGTCGCCATCGGCACCGACTTGTTCCAAGTAATCATCACCGGTTCGGTGGGGACCTTCGTATACGCCTTGGCCGGCCGGGTGGACCCGCTGATGGTGGTGTTGATGCTGGCCGCCGCCTCCATGGGCTCCCGGCTTGGCGTGGGCGCTACCCGATACGTCGAACCCTCGCGGATCCGCTTCCTCTACGGGGTCCTGGTGTTTTCAGGCGGCATATCCGTCGGGCTTGAGCAGGCGTCCCAGGCCATACCTGGGGCCGAGCCGCTTTCAACGGCGGCGTCGGTGGTCCTGCTGGGGGTCGGCGGCGGGATGTGCGTGTTCCTGGGGGTGCTGTCGTTTCGGGCCAAGCGTCTAGGCGACTAGCTCCCTGACGGTGCGCTCCACCAACTCCCGAGGCACGTCGTTGCGGACCACGGCGGCCCCAACCTTCTCCAGCATCACCCAACGGTTGCCGCCGCCCTGGCTCTTTTTGTCCAGGGTCATGGCTTCCAGCACGTCGCCGGCGTCGACGCCCCGGGCGGAGATGGGCAGGTTGAAGCGTTCCAGCAACCGTTGCTGCCGGTCGACCACCTCGGCGGAAAGCAGCCCCATCTCGTTGGCCATGCGGGCGGCGCCCATCATGCCTATGGAAACGCCTTCGCCGTGGAGGAACCGCCCGTACTCGGTGGAAGATTCCAAGGCGTGACCGATGGTGTGGCCGTAGTTGAGCAGGATGCGAATGCCCAGGGTTTCTCGTTCGTCTTGGCTGACCACATCGGCCTTGATGGCCATGCTCCGGCGGATGACCTGGGTGGATATCCCGGGTTCCACGTTCATCAGCGCTTCGGCGTGCTCCTCGAAAACGTCTACGAGGCCGGGGTCGAGTATGAACCCGTGCTTGATGGCCTCGGCCCAACCCTCGGCCAGCTCCCGCTTGCCCAGAGTGCCCAGGGTGGCCACGTCGGCGAAGACGCCCTTGGGCTGGTAGAATGCGCCGACCAGGTTCTTGGCTTGGGGCAGGTTGACCGCCACCTTGCCGCCGATGGAGGCGTCGACCATGGCCGCCATGCTTGTGGGCGCTTGCACGAAGGGCATACCCCTAAGGAATGTCGCCGCGACGAAGCCGCCCAAGTCGCCGGCCACACCGCCGCCGACACTCACCACCGCGTGTCCCCGTTCCGCTTTCAGTTCGGCCAGCCAGCCATAGATGGCTTGGGCCAGCTCGAAGCTCTTGCTAGACTCCCCGGCGGGAATAACGAAGCAATGGGCGGCGATGCCGCTTTTTTGCAAAGCCCGTTGCACGTTGCGGCCGTAGGGATTCATAACGTTTTCGTCGGTAATGATATAGGCGGAGCCTTTGATTCCCATTTGGGTCAGACGCTCGCCCAAGCCGTCGGTAATCCCCCAACCGGCAACCACCGGATAGGACCCGCCGGAGTGGTTTACCACGGCGGCAACGTCGGCGTCGGTCATGTTGAAGGACCTCCTTAGATATCAAACATCTGGCGCCCACGGCGACAGGACTTGCGTTAGGCTATGAAATCGCTCCAGTACCGTAGGGCGACGCTCAGGCACTCTTCCACCCAGTTATTGAACCTCCCCGTTATCGCCTCGGCGTCGTCATTCCAGGTGAACGTGAACGGAGCGACGGCGCAGTTCTTAAAACGAGGGCCGAAAAAATCTTCGGAACCTTGGTGGTCTTCCGTGGGATAGTATTCGATCTCCGTAAATGCGGTCCCAGCCATGACCCCGGTCAATTGATGCCCGATGTGGTGGAGAGAGACCACAAACACCAGCCGGGGATTTCGAGACGGCGTCTCTGGGTTGAGGGCAACCTTTACGAAGAATCTTGGTTCCTTCAAGTTGGCCCAGTGGTTAGCCAACCGTGCCGTCTCGACCACCTGGGCTTGATACCAGTGTTCTCGGTCTCCAGGGCCGCCTTGATCTATGGAACGCCGCAGCGGCATTCCCGAATCATTTAATCGTTGAGCGATCTGGTCGCCATGGACACTTAGCCGCTCCGCCCCCGTTTTCTGCAAGATACTGGCGATGTCGCTAACCGAGCGTAACTGGCTTTCCCTGTCCCGGTTTTGGCGTTTAATCTGCCCAACGATGTGATCGACAACCTGGTCAACCAGTTTCGCGTCGTTTACTGGATCGGGCTCTCCCAGGGCTTCCAGAATCGTCCTCTTCTCCAGTTGTACCAACTGGTCGACGAACGGCAATAGATCGCCGCCGTCCGCAGATTCAAGGGCTTCGAGGTACAGGGTGCGGTCATCCCTGGAGACAACTACTGGCAAATATCGCTCCTTGACTAGGTGCCAAATGAGTATCGCCCTGGCTACGCGGCCGTTTCCGTCTTGGAACGGGTGAATTTGGGTGAATCGGTGGTGGAGCCATGCCCCGGCCAGTATCGGATGATACCCTGTGTTCGACCCTTGGTATTCTTGGTACCAATCGACAAGTCTTTCTATTTCGTCGTTAACGAAAATGGGAGGGCAATACTCGTGGATACTGCCGTCGGGTCTAGTGGGGTTGTTTGGGAGCTTCTTAAAATCGCCTCTGTCCAAGGGCGTCTCGAAAACGGTCCCAAATTGGTCCACGGCAGTGTAATAGGGCTGGTTTTGAGTCAGGATTAAATGCAACTCTCGGATGAATTGCCTGGAAAATGGGGTTGCCTTCCGTATCGATTCGTAGACGAACTCAGCGGCCTGTTGATGGTCCCTGATCACCTGTACCAACGACTGCGGGTCCTTGTTGGTGGCGCCTCGATCGATCAAGTCGGCCAAGATGCCATTTTCGACCAGGGTTTTAGTTACTCCGCGGTCGATCTCGTACAATCCTTCGATTATGCCGGTCTCAATAGCCCAACTCCGCCCGAGTCGTTCCAAAAAACCGCTGTAAACGTCTGGGCTTGAGTCCTCTCGCTCTTTCCGGACGTTCAACCATTGACGTTGTAACGAATCGATTTCCGCGAAGTCGTAGCCGCAAGCCGAGCCCAAGGGGGTGATTCGCTCCCATTTGTGCCCGGTCATTGTTTGAGCAACTCCAGTACCCGGTCCGCGATCTGCTCCGGGGCCATCTCGTCGGTGTCTATCGTGTGGTGGGCCTTGGCGTAGGCCGGCCGGCGTTGGGCCAGCAGTTCCTCGATGCGGCCCATTGGGTCGTCCCCGGACAGAAGCGGCCGTACGGCGGCGCCTCCATCCTCGTGGAGCAAGCGCCGGTAGATGGTCTCGGGCCGCGCTTCCAGGCAGACCACCGCGCCGCTCTCGAGCATCCTGGACTGGTTGGCGCTATCGACGAAAGCACCGCCCCCGGCCGCGATTATGTGCCTTTTCTCGCCGCACAAGTCCTTTATTACCGCCCGCTCCAATTCCCGGAAGGCGTCCTCGCCCGAGTCTTCGAAGATGCGGGCGATGGGTTTCCCGGCCCGGAGCACTATTTCATCGTCGGCGTCGATCAAAGCCCAACCGGTGGCTTGCGAAAGGGCCCGGCCCACGCTGGTTTTCCCGGAAGCCATGAAACCGACCAAGAATATGTTGCGGGCCAAGGGCATGACTCAATCCGGCAGCCGCGTTAGGTGCATCCTGGAGCCCTGGCTGGTGCCGGTATCGAAGTACAGCACTTGTTGACCTATCGAGTTGGTGGTAGGCGCCTCGGCGACGAACCGGAGGCCGTTGGCTTGGCACTCTCCAATGCACGCCGGAATGTCGCCAACCACGTAGCCAAAGTGGTCCATGACGTGAGTCCCCGCCGCCAATTCAGAGGTGTCCCCCGGCTCGATCAACTCCACCTGCACCTGCCCGAAGTTCACGAAGGCGTTGCGGCCGCCGGTGCTACGGGAAGCGCCGCCAACATGGGTACCTCCCAGGTTATCCACATACCAAGCGATGGCTTGGTCCAAGTCCTTGACCCGGTAACCGACGTGGATAATTCGGTCTACCTCTAACCCGGCGCCGAGACCGATGGTGTCCGGCTCTTGGGGCAGTTGCGTCAGGTGCGCCATGACCCCGTTGGTAGTGGCCGCATCGAAGTAGAACACCTGCTGGCCCATCACGTTGGTAAAGGGAGCGTCGCCAGCGAAAGTGAATCCGCGGGCCCTGAGTTCGTCCGCCGACTTTGCAATGTCGGCCACCACGTAACCGACGTGGTGCATGGTGAGACCATCACGGGATAGCCCGCCTCGGTCTTCCGGTTCGATGATCTCGGCCTCCACCCGTCCGAAGCGGACGTAGGCGTTGCGGCCGCCGCTGGGAACGGCATAGCTGGGCCGCAACGGGCCGCCGCCGCCGTTAACCGCGCCAAAGGAACGCTCGAACCAAGCGACCGCCGCATCGCGGTCCGCAGTCAGGTAGCCCATGTGCTGTATTTTCTCGAACAATACTCCTCCGTTATCCGGGGTGTTGCAGTTTAGGGTGCGTTTTGGCGAGAAGGTGTTTTAGCAATGGGCGGGCCGCGCCGGCGCTGGCGCATAGCCCGACGCGGTGCAGAACTCGACCCTGTTACCGTCGGGGTCGTGGATGAACAGGAAGGCCTGCCCGTCGTACCGCACCCCTTCCCGGAATACGTCGAAGCCGTTGTCGTGCAGAATTTGCCGGGTCGCTTCGAAATCCTCCACCTCGAAGGCGTGGTGGGTACGCTCCGGCTTCACCGGGGCCTCGTCGGTCTCGATAAGATGCACCATGATCCCACTGTCGAGTTGCAGCCAGGTTATCTCGGGATTGTCCACTTGACTCTCGATTTGCTTGATCCCCACTAGGTCGTTGTAGAACTTCATAGCGCGGGCGGTGTCTTTGACCATGGTGGTAACGTGATTAATCTTGGTGGTCTGAATCTTTGCGGCCATAGGGCTCCTCCTCTGATTGGGCTGTTGATTGCACCGGTGATTGGACCGGAATTTGGACGGGTAGCAAAGCCGATTATCCCACAACCCGCCCGGACGGGCCAACGTAGATAGGTCAAAGCCTGCTGCCGACGACCACCAGCACCACTCCGGCTACCGTCAGACCCACGCCCAAGAACAACCAGCGGTTCACGTTTTCCAATCGAGCCAGGAACAACGAGGCCAGCAACAGGGTGACCAGCGGGTTGGCCCCCACTATTGGGCTTATCACCACCACTTCGGACCGTTGCAGCGCGAAATACAGGCAGTTAACGGCAACGGCGGCGACGATTCCGGCCAAGGCGGCGTATCCGACGAACCCCAACGACCCTCTCGACTCTCGGACCGAAGTTATCGCCGACCCTGCGGCCACCGGGGAGAGCATCACGAGACCGAAAAACAGGCTGACGGTCGATACCACCAGCGGCGACGTTTGCTCTTGAGTTAAATACTTGGCGACCACGTTGGTGGAGCCGTAGCAGGCGGCGGCGCCGAATGCCAACAGGTATCCCAAGAGGGCCACTCTGCCCGCGCCTTCACCTTCCAGGATGCTACGACCCATGGCTGCGACCAAGCCGACTATTACCACCAGCGTCCCCAACGCTACTATGAAATGGGGCCGTTCACCAGTTAGGGTAATGGCCAGAATGGCGGCGAACACCGTCGATGTCGTCACGATGGCCGAGGCTCGGGCCGCTCCTATCCGGGAGATGGCCAGGTAGCTTAAGTTCCTTCCGCCCACAAAATTCAGAACTCCCAACAACAGACACCAAGCGAGGACCACCGGCGGCAGGGCCCGGAAATCCGAAAGGGCGAAGCTCATTGCCATGGCAACCGACACCAAGAAGCTGAAAAGCACGGAGTAGAAGATGATAGTAAGGGGCGGCGCCCGTTGCATACCGATCCGGGCGAAAATTGCGCCGCTGCCGAAACCGAAGACCGCGACCAAGGCAAGACCGATGGCGATCATCGGGGTGTTTCGTGGGAGCGAAGAAATGAGGGCGGTTGGCCGGGGTTCGCCATTGGCAGGCTAGATTGGCAGATGGCTGTCAATAATCGATTGGAAAATCAGATTGCCGTCGGCGCTGCCCAAAATCGCCTCGCAACTGCGCTCCGGGTGGGGCATCATGCCCAGCACGTTGCCGGCTTGGTTGATGATTCCGGCAATGTTGTTGGCCGAACCGTTGGGGTTAGAGCCGGCGGTGGCCTCCCCCGAGGGGTCGCAGTAACGGAACAGCACCTGGCCCCCGGCTTCCAGCAGAGCCAGCGTCTCGGCGTCGGCGTAGTAGTTGCCTTCACCGTGGGACACCGGCGCCCGCAACACCTGACGGGGCGAACAGGCCGTCGTGAACGTTGTGTCGTTCCGTTCGGCACGCAGGTTGGTCCATTGGCAACGGTACTCCATGTGTTGGTTGGGCAGCAACGCCCCCGGCAACAGGCCCGACTCGCACAGAATCTGGAACCCGTTGCAGATGCCGATGGCGGTGCCGCCGCCGGCCACGAACCGGACCAGTGCGTCCATTACCGGGGACAGGCGGGCCATCGCCCCGGGACGCAGGTAGTCGCCGTAGGAGAATCCGCCAGGCAGGATGACACAATCGTAACGGGACAGGTCGGTCTCCCGGTGCCAAACGAAGCTCGCCTCCTGTCCCAAGACGCCGCTCACCGCATGATGGCAGTCGGAATCGCTCCAGGTGCCGGGAAATACCAGGATGCCGAAATGTACTAAGGATTGATCTTCCGTCAATCATCCCCCCAACCCGGTCCCTTCACTAACCTTTCCGTGCCAAACCTTTCCGTGCCAAACCTTCCCGTGTGCAGCGGAGGGAATTTGGGCGGCCGCCTAGGGAGAGTGGGCATTGGCCGGCCAACATTTCCCAACGACGCTCTTTGCTCTCCGCGTTCACTGTGGTGAACCCGTCCGTTTCAGGCCAAGGACTCGAGGATCTGGGTAACGGTCTGGTTCACCACCGCGCCGTCGGCCTTTCCCCTCACTTGGGGCATCAAACGGCCCATGACCTTCCCTTTGTCCCCGGGGCCGGATGCCCCTACCTCGGCGATGACCGAGTTGACCATTTCCAATATCTCGTCTTGGCCCAACTGGGGCGGCAGATACTCCACCAGCACGGCGAGTTCCGCCGATTCCTTGGCCGCTAGGTCGGCCCGGGCGCCCAGTTCGAAGGCCCGGATGCTTTCCCGGCGATCGTTGACCTGTCTAGCCGTGACTTCAATCATGGACGGATCGTCCAGCGATTCGCCGCGTTCCTTTTCCACCGCTTGAACGGCGAATTTCAGGAAGCGGAGGGCGTCCAGCCTCGCTTGGTCCCGTTGTCGCATTGATTGCCGGATGTCGTCTTCCAGCCGTTCTCTAAGCGCCATATATCCCGCCTGTCCGAGTTCGATACTTGTATTGTACCCCTTCCCTTGGCGGCTGTCCGAAGAGAAGGCGGCGGGGCCGCCATTTCTTGGGCGAAAACCCGCTGCCGCTCCGAGCCATGCCGACCCGGCGGCCGCCGTTATTCAGCAGTGTGGCCGTCGCCGACGACCACGGCAACCCTACCTTCCATCCGAATGTCGACGTTCTCCCATCAAGACCGGCAACGGAAGGCCGTCAACGGGCGGCCTCTATCGGGGGTCTCTAACGATTGTAGTGACTGGTGTGATGACTGTTCCACGCCCGTTAAGCGGCGGAACACCGGGTCTGGCCCGTTGACCGGAACTCCCTTTCGCTGGGAAACTCAATTTGCTATACTGCGTTGGCCGCCGCCCCTTCCGAGGGACGGTTGTGTTTTGCGAACAATGATTAGGTCCTGGTGAGGTAGGGGAACCACGGATGCCGGCATACGCCGTAATTGGCGGTCAATGGGGCGACGAGGGCAAAGGCAAGATAATCGATTATCTTGCAGGCAACGTCGATAGCGTAGTCCGTTACGCCGGGGGCAACAACGCCGGCCATACCGTCGTCAACGACAAGGGCACATTCCAGCTACATTTGGTCCCCTCCGGAATTTGCTGGTCCGAAGTGGACGGCATCATCGGCAACGGCGTGGTAGTAGACCCCGACGTGCTTATCGGCGAGATGGATGAACTGGCCTCCCGCGGCATCGAAACCACCCGGCTTTACGTTAGCGAGCGGGCCCACGTCATCATGCCCTACCACGTGGCCTTGGACTTCCTTGAGGAGCAAGCCCGCGGCGATGACGCCATCGGCACGACCGGCCGCGGTATCGGCCCGGCTTACGTAGACAAAGCTGGTCGTTCCGGAATCCGAGTCGGAGACCTGTTGGACTGGGACGCCCTGGTGCCCCGATTGGAATCCGTCCTGAAACAGAAGAACGCCTTTATCACCAAAATATACGGCGGCGAGGCGCTGCCGCTGGAAGACGTGCTGGCCAAGTGCCGAACTTGGGCCGAGCAGCTACGGCCTTACACCCGCCCAACCGAGCAGATCGTTCAGGACACCTTGGCCCAAGGCAAACGAGTCCTGTTGGAAGGCGCTCAAGGGACGCTGCTGGACTTGGACCACGGCTCCTATCCTTATGTGACCTCATCCTCGCCTTCCATCGGCGGGGCCTGCACCGGTCTCGGCCTGAACCCCCAAGCCATTTCCGGGGTGATGGGGGTGTTCAAGGCCTATTCCACGCGGGTCGGCGGCGGGCCGATGCCGTCGGAAATAGCCGGCGATGAGGCGGAGAAGATCCGCGAAATCGCCCAAGAGTACGGTACCACCACCGGCCGGCCCCGGCGGATCGGCTGGTTCGACGGCGTGGCCGCCAAGTACAGCCAGTTGGTGAACGGGTTCACCGGACTGGTGTTGACCCGTTTGGACATACTGGACGGTTTCGAGACCGTGAAGGTATGTGTCGGGTACACGGCCAACGGAGCAACAATCGACCGGTTCCCGGCCAATACGTCCCTTCTGGCCCAATGCGAACCGGTCTACCAGGAGCTGCCCGGCTGGGACCAACCGACGGCCAGCGCCACGCAGTTAGACCAGCTGCCGGACAATGCCTTGGCCTACGTCCACCGCATCGAGGAACTGGTGGGCTGCAACGTCCAGATCATCTCCACTGGGCCCAGCCGCCACGAAACAATCCAAGTGAGTCCCGTCTTCTGACACCCGTGGCGTAGGTCTGGATCCGAAACCGGAAAGGGGCGCCCTTGGTGGGCGCCCCTTGATTTTTCGCCGTTCCCGGGACCGCTTAGACCGGCAGGTCTATCTTGTACTGGGCCATCACCCGGTCAATCTGGTCGGCGGCGCCGTTGGAGGCTGGCACCAGCGGCAGCCTCGGCATCCCCACGTCGAAGCCCGCTTGGTTCAGCCCGTACTTCACCGGGACCGGGTTGGACTCGACGAACAGCACTTTGAACATTGGCAAGAGCCTCCGGTGCTCGGAACCGGCCCGCTCCACGTCTCCTTCCAACAACAAGCCCATCATGTGCTTGATCTGGTCGCCGATCAGGTGGGAGGCCACGCTTACCACACCGAAGCCGCCCATGCTCATGATATAGAACGTCTCGTTGTCGTTACCGCTCCATACCAAGAATCCCTGCTGGGAACCCTCAATGATCCGGGCGATCTGGTCCATGTCGCTGCCCGCTTCCTTGACACCCACGATGTTGTCGATCTCGCTCAGGCGAATCGTGGTCTCATGGGACATGTTGAGGCTGGTGCGGCTGGTGACATTGTAGAGAATGCAGGGCAGGTTGGTGTGTTCGGCGATGGCCTTGAAGTGACGGTAGAGGCCCTCTTGGGGCGGTTTGTTGTAATAGGGGACCACCAGCAACAGGCCGTCGACGCCCTGTTTTTCGGCCTCCATGCTGAGCTCGATACTCTCGGCGGTGTTGTAGTTGCCGGTCCCGGCCACCACTGCGCCCCGGTCGCCCACCGATTCTTTGACCTCGGCGAACAATCGCAGCTTTTCCTCGGTGCTGAGGGTGGGCGATTCGCCGGTGGTTCCGGAGACGATTACTCCGTCGCTGCCCGAATCCAGAAGGGCATTGGCCAGCCGCTTGGCTTGGTCATAGTCCACCTTCCCTTCGGAATCGAATGGAGTAACCATCGCCGTGATTAGCCTGCCTATCTCTGTCATGGCTGCCCTCCGTCTTTGTGTTTCATTGCCGGCCCTCTGCCCGAACGTTAGGAAAGCTCTGAATAAGTCCCTTCCCCCTCGACGGGGGAAGGTTAGGATGGGGGTGACCTCGCTTACTGGATAGCTGAAGCCCTTAAGCTCCCCACCAAGATTTCGGTTTCCATTGCAATTCCGAGTGCTTTTTCAGAGGTTTCTTAGACTGTGGGCCGGATGTTTTGGTTGTGGCGAAACAGGTTGGTTGGGTCGTAGCGGTTTTTCAATTCGACCAAGCGCTGGTAACCGGCGCCGAAGGCGGACCGGATCTGGTCCGCTCCTTCCTCGGATTCCCGGCCGATATCGTTGACGTAGACGCCGCCGGTGCTGTGGGGCTCCAGTGCGGTCCAGAGGTCGCGGGTCCACTTTATGTGGACTTCCGATTCCCCCTGGTCTTCCCAGGCGGTGAAGATAACCAAGTTGTAAAGGGCGTCCCGGTGGCTGTATGCCGCCTTGGCGCCAGCGCCCCGTTGCATCTCGCCGCCTACCTGTTGCAAGGCCAGCATCGACTGGGGTGAGGTAACCCGGGAAAAGCCGTCGATCAGCCCGTCGATAGCGTCGTCGCTCAATGAGGAGAAGAAATGGGCCTTCTCGTAGTTCTGGCGACCCTCCGGGGTGGCGGCGTCGAGCATACTTTGCACGGTGGTGTAGGGCAAGGGCCCAATGGTGTCCAGCAACGGCGGGCCGAAATCACGCATCGGCGCCAAGACCTTCCGGCCCTCGTCGAAATCGCCGTTGTAGCAGAGGAGCACCGCCACCACCGGGTTACCGTCCTCCCCGGTCACCATGCCAGCGATGCTGGTTACCTCGTCGGGACATCCGTCGATGAAATCCCGGTAGAACCGGAGGACCTCCCCGGCTTTGTGGAAGGGATGGACCACCGAACCGGCCAGCAGGGTATCCACCGGATGGAGACGGTACTCGAAGGAGGTCACCACGCCGAAGTTTCCGCCGCCGCCGCGTATGGCCCAGAAGAGGTCCGGGTTTTCGGTGGCGTTGGCGTGGAGCAGTTCACCGCTGGCGGTCACCACATCGGCCGAGATGAGGTTATCGCAGGTGAGCCCGTACTTGCCGCCCAGCCAGCCGTGTCCGCCGCCCAAGGTGAGGCCGGCGATACCGGTGTCGGTGTTGGTGCCGCCGGTGGTGGCCAACCCGAAAGCCTGGGTTTCCCGGTCGAAGTCCAGCCATTTCACACCGGGGTCTGCCCGGGCGGTCTGGGCTGCCGGGTCCACTCGCACGCTCTGCATCTTGGTCAAGTCGATGACGATGCCCCCGTCGCAGACGGCGTTGCCAGCGAAGCTGTGGCCCCCACCGCGCACCGACACCAGGATGTCGTTTCGCCGGGCGAAGTTAACGGCGGCTATTACGTCTGAAGCCCCGGCGCACCGGGCGATGAGGGCTGGGCGCCGGTCGATCATACCGTTCCACACCCGGCGGGCTTGGTCGTACTCCGGATGGTCCGGTTGAAGCAGGTCGCCGCGAAGGGAAGCCCGCAACTCGTCGATTTGATCGTCGCTAACCAGGGTGTCCATGCCGGTCAGGGTGGCGGCTTGAAGGTCTACCATCAGATCGGCCCTCCTCAATTCGCTTTGGGAAAAGGGTGCAGTTGCGCGGCCCTGCTGAGGATAGCAGCCATTATACCCCCGTATACCCAACACCGCACCCCCGGTTTGCCGACGCTAGTATGGGGGGAGGGGGTTAACCGCAGAGGGCGCCTAGCTTCCTGGTGGTTGGTGGGTGGTCGCCGGGGTGCTACCCGGTTACGGGGGTGGTTAGGCGGGGCTTTAGGCGGTCGCGGGCAACCAGTTCTTCGGCAATCTGGAGGGAGTTGAGTGCGGCGCCCTTGCGGAGGTTGTCGGAGACTACCCAGAAGGCCAGTCCTCTCTCGTGGGAAACGTCTTGACGGACCCGGCCCACGAACACGTCGTCCTCTCCGGCCACGTTCCAAGGCATCGGGTACATCCCGGCCGCCGGATCGTCCAGCACGGTCAGGCCCGGCATGGCGCCCATCAACTCCCGTGCGTGTTCCGCGGTCATAGGCTGCTCCAATTCCAAGTGGACGGCGGCGCAGTGGGATATGTACACCGGCACCCGGACGCAGGTGGCGGAGACTCGGATGTCCGGCTCGTGAAGAATCTTCTGCGTCTCTTGGCGCATTTTTTGCTCTTCCATGGTGTAGCCGGAGTCCAAGAACCGGTCTATCTGGGGAATCACGTTGTAGGCGATCTGGCCCGGCCGGCTGGCGGTCGTCCTCGAGTCTTGGTCTTGCAGCTTCTCCGACTGTTCCCGAAGGTCCGCCATCAAGGCCGCGCCCGCTCCCGAGACCGACTGGTAGGTGTCGGCAACGACGCGGCGTACCGGTATCTCCCGGTGTAGCGGCAGGGCCGCCATCACCAGAGGCGTGGTGGAGCAGTTGGGGATGGCAATGATTCCTTGGTGCCATTCGATGTCGTCCCCGTTGACCTCGGGGACGACCAAAGGAACGTTGGGCTCCATGCGAAAGGCGGAACTGTCGTCGATTACCACCGCCCCGGCGGCCACGGCGGCTGGCGCCAGCCGCAGGCTGACCTCGGAACTGGCCGAAATGAAGGCAACGTCTACCCCGTGGAAGGAGTCCCCGGTTGCTTCCTCCACCACCAGTTCTTGGCCGCCAACGGTTATCCGCCTGCCGGCCGAGCGGTTGGAGGCAAGCAGCTTCAGGCCGGGAAGTTCCGGATAACGTTGTTCGACGATACGAAGAAACTCGCCGCCGACGGCGCCCGTGGCGCCAACGACGGCGATGGTCAGCTTGGAAATGGGGTCTGGCACCGGTTTACCTGCTTAACGACCGACTCAAAAACAGACTCATAGGCCGAGGACGTTTTCCAAACCTACCACAAGCCCCGGACGCTTCACAACGTCGCGGATGCAACGGACCACCCCTGGCATGTAGCAGTCGCGGCCCAACGTGTCGTGGCGCAACGTTACCGTTTGCCCCGGGGCCCCGAAAATAACCTCGTGGTGGGCGCTCCGGCCCGGCATACGGATGCTGTGCACCGTCACGCCGCCTTGTTCGCCGCCCCTGGTGTTGGTGAGGTTCTCCCTTTCGGTCTGGTTGCGTTTGAACTGCTTCCCGGCGGAGAGGCTGCCGGCCAAGGCCATGGCAAACCCGGAGGGAGCGTCAATCTTGGCCTCGTGATGGGACTCCACGATGTCAACGTAATCGAAGTAAGGCGCCGCCTGCTCCGCCAAGCGCTTCAATACTACTGCGCCCAAGGCGAAGTTGGGGGCCACGATGATGCCGATATTATTGTCGTTGGCGAGGGCGTCCAACTGCTTCAGGTGGTCGGCAGACAGCCCGCTGGAACCCAGAACCAAGTGGACCGAGCGGCCTCCCGCTACCATGGCCGCTTCCATGCAGACCCCGGCGTTGGTGAAGTCGACAACCACGTCGGGTCGTACCTCGTCCAACAACGCTCCCAAGTCGGTCGACAGTGGGACTTCTCCGGCGGGCGTATTCAAGACCGTCCCCCGCTCCCGGAGACAGGTCGCCCCCACCAACTCCAAGTCCGGCTCCCGGGAAACCGCCGTTACGGTCTCGACACCCATCTTTCCGGTTGCCCCATTGACTACCACTCTAATCGCGGACATTAATCGTCTCCCGCGGCGCCGTTTGGAGTTTCATTTAGGAAATTCTAGCTTTGACTTCCCAAAGTTAAAGGAGTACTACCGTATAGATAGCTCCCTCTGTCGGGCAGCATGACGGTGAAACGACTGGTTTCACCGTCATCTTACTTTGTCCGTAGTGGTTCGTTCACCGTACGGCCAAGCGGCCTACTAACATTCAGGTTGTCTCCCCTCCGGATGTCCAACCGGCTAATCGAACGGCTAGCGGCCGCCGCCGCGGTTGCCACCGTCGAAACGGCGGTTGGGGCCGCCGGGACCGCCGGGCGGCCTGCCCCCCGAGCGTTGTTGACCGGGCGGGCCGGAGCGGCGGGCTGCGTTGGGCGGGCTGCCGCGGTTGTCGCGCGGCCCGCGGTCGAAGCCGTTGGGACGGGGACTGCGGTTATCCCGAGGACCCCGATCGAAGCCCCCCGGGCGTGACTCCGGGCGCGGCGTGGGCGACGGGTTGGGATCGTCACCGAAAAGGGCGCGCCGGGACAGGTTGACCCGGCCTTGGGCATCGATTTCGTGGATCATCACGGTGATCTCTTGGCCCTCGGCCAAGCCTTCCTCCAGGTCCCCCAAGTCGGGGTTTCGGATCAAGCCATCCCGGCCGGGCACCAGTTCCACGAAGGCGCCGAAGTTGGTCAGGCGGACCACTTTGCCGGTGAAAATGTCTCCCACCGCCAACTCCCGGGTCAGGCTGTCGACTCTGGCTTGGGCCATTTCGATCATGGTGGGGTCGACTCCGCCGATGGTCACCGAGCCGTCGTCTTGGACGTCGATGGTGGTGCCGGTCTCTTCGATGATGCCCCGGATTACTCGTCCGCCGGGGCCGATGAGGGCGCCTATCTTTTCCACCGAGATCTTCATCCGGATCATCTTGGGAGCGTAGGCGCTCATCTGCCGTTTGGGAGAGTCGATAACCGCGTTCATGCGCTCCATGATGTGAAGCCGGCCCACGCGGGCCTGCTCCAAGGCTTCCCCTAGTATCTCCTGGGTCAGCCCGGTCCATTTGATGTCCATCTGCAGGGCGTTCACGCCGCCAGAGGTGCCAGCCACCTTGAAGTCCATGTCGCCAAGGAAGTCCTCAACGCCTTGAATATCGCTCAGGATAGCGTACTGGCCGTCGTCCCCGGTCACGAGGCCCATTGCGATGCCGGCCACCGTCGCCTTTATGGGGATGCCGGCGTCCATCAAGGCCAAGGACGTGCCGCAAACGCTGCCCATGGATGTGCTGCCGTTGGAGCTAATTACCTCCGAGACCACCCGGATGGCGTAGGGGAACTCATCCTCCGACGGTAGCGCCGGCAGGATTGCCCGCTCCGCCAAGGCGCCGTGCCCTATCTCTCGGCGGCCCGGCGAGCCCACCCGGCGGGCCTCGCCAGTGGAGAAGGAGGGGAAATTGTAGTGGTGCATGAACCGCCTGGTCCCGTCGGGGCCGACGGTATCCAGGCTTTGTTTCATACTCAGGGAGCCGACGGTCACCGTGGACAGCACCTGGGTTAGACCGCGGGTGAAGAGCCCGGAGCCATGGGTGCGGGGCAGGATGCCTGTCTCGCAGGAAACGTGCCGTATCTCATCCAATGACCGCCCGTCGGGACGAATGTGCTGTTCCAGGATGCGGCGCCGCACTTCGTTCCGCAAGACGCCCTTGAACCCGTCGGCGACCGCCCTGCCGGAAAATTCGTCGGCCAGCTTTCCGGCTGCCTCGGACTCAAGCTCGTTCTCTCCCTGTTCCAGGGTTGCCTTGTCCGGGTTACCGGCCAGCAGGCTAGCCAGCCTACCGCCGACGATGTCTTCTATCTGGCTGGTAAGGCGGCTGGCCGCTTCTTGGTCGGTATGAAATTCGGCCTTGGGTTTGCCGACCTGGGCGGCCAAACTGCCGATCAATTCGATAATCTCGCGGTTGGCTTCCTGGGCCCGGCGGATGGCCTCCAGGATTACGGTCTCAGAGACTTCGTCGGAGCCGGCCTCCACCATCAAGATCGCGTCCCTGGTCCCGGCGACCACCATGCTGAGCTGGCTGTTGTTGGACTCGCTGTAAGTGGGATTCACGATGTACTCGCCGTTCAGGTAGGCGATCCGGCAGGCGCCGATGGGGCCGTCGAAGGGAATCTGGGAAATGCTCAGTGCGGCGGAGGCGCCGATCATGGCCAATATCTCCGGCGGGTTCTCTTGGTCGGCCGAGAGCACCGTTAGGGTTATTTGAATATCGTTGTGCAGCGCCTTAGGAAACAGGGGGCGGATGGCCCGGTCCGTCAGCCGGGAAGCCAGGACCCCGTCTTGGCCCGGACGGCCCTCCCGGCGGAAGAAGCTGCCGGGAATCTTCCCTGCGGCGTAAAGACGCTCTTCGTAGTCCACGGTCAGGGGCAGGAAATCGATGTCTTCGGCGCGTGGCCGGTCCGACATCACGGCAGTGGCCAGCACTATTGAGTCGCCGTAGCGGATGGTCACCGCTCCGTGGGCCTGGAATGCCAGTCTTCCGGTCTCGATAATTAAGGGTTGGCCGCCGATTTGGCGTTCAACGACAGTGGGGGTGGCGGTTTGCGTTGACATAGCTTGAATGGAAGAACCTCTCTTAAAGTCTAGGGTAGCTGTGCAGGGACGCACAGAGGACGCGAAAGAAGGCAGCGGACGAGGGACCTAGCTAGACGTAAAACAACACCCCGGTTTGGGGTGTTGTTGGTGGGGACTCTAGCGCCTTAACCCGAGGCGGGAAATGAGTGTTTGGTAGCGCGTAACGTCCTCGTTACTCAGGTAGTTCAGCAACCTGCGCCGCCTCGACACCATCCCCAAGAGGCCCCGCCGGGAATGGACGTCTTTGCGGTGGGTCCGGAGATGCCCGGTAAGCCGCCTTATGTTCTCGGTGAGTACCGCCACCTGGACTTCGGCGGAACCGGTGTCCCTCTCGTGGAGGCGGAATTCGTGGATGAGGTTGGTTTTCGTCTCGCCGTCTAGCATTTACGGTGTGTTAACTTCTCTTAACTTCTTCTCTTTTCAAACGTCTCGATGATTATAGCACAGCGTCGTGGCCGTAGAAAAGAGCCGCGGCGTGGCCGGCTCGAGCCGCAGCTACCCCAGCAACGTAAACCCGGCGGGCAGCGGGGCCCGCCCGGTGGCGGCCAAGGCCACGGACGCTCCGAGTCCGCGCTTGACGGCCACGGCCGAGAGAACGTCCAACGTTACCTTCATCGCGCCGGCCGGCGGTCTCGCGTCTTGGCCCACGGCCTCAGCTAGGTCCAAGGTATGCACCACCAATTCCATGGTGCGGACCTGAAGGTATTCGGAGAGCCTGATGCCGCCCAAAGGCGACTTCATGATGGTGTCGTCGTCTAATTCAGATAGCTTCTCGCGGACGAAATTGAAGAATCCGCGCACCATCATCTGCGGGCTGTCGATGATTTCCAGCCCGGCGGCCCGCCCCCGTTCGGCGGTCCTCCCGGGATCGGCGTTCGGCCCAGTGGTAGCTTTAACGATGAAGTCCGCAGCGGACTCAACATCCACCGTTTCGGCGGGCGGCGAGGAGTAGCTCAGGATAGTCGTCAGAGACCGGTAGGTGTGTCCGGCCAAGTCTCGGACGGTCCACTCGCCCAAGGCCGGCGCCTCCCAGCCCTCGACGTCGATTTTATCCACGACGCCAGCGAAGTATTCCGCCGACTCCAAGTAGGCTTCTCGAAACATCTTTTATATAGGGGCGCTGCCTAAGGTAGACCGACCAGTTCTTCCACACCCAAGGACTTGATCAAGCCGTTGATCTGCGACCAAGTCTCGTCTTCCACGTAGATGCCGTCCTTGCGCCGGACCTGCTCGGTGCGGTACTCAATCTCTCCCGGGTACAGCACCTCTTTGAAACCTGCGGCGGGAGGAGAGTCTTTGACGAACTCCACGAACTCTCCCATCTCCCGTTTGAATTCCTCCAACGGGCGGAAGTGTTCCAGGTTGAACACGGCCAAGAAGACGCCGTCGTTATGCCGGCCTTCGGGGTCGATGCCGAAACCCAGCCCGGTGAGCAGCCCGGAGAATACCTCGACCATGAACGACAGGGCGTAACCCTTGTGGCCTTGGTCCACGCCGACCGGCAGAATAGCGCCGCCGGAGAAATAGTCGTTGGGGTCGGTGGTGGCGTTTCCGTCTTTGTCGACGATCCACCCTACGGGGATAGGCTCCTTGCGGTTGCGGGCCAAGGCGATCTTGCCCAAGGCGACGGTGCTGGAGGCCATGTCCATCAGGACCGGGCCTTCCAGATTGCTGGGCATGCCGACGCAGATTGGGTTGGTACCCAGCTTGCGGGCCCGCCCCCCGAATGGGGCCACGTGCTTGGGAGCGGCGCCGGAGTCGGCGGTGATCATGCCGATCATGCCCTGCTGCAACGCCATGGTGGGGTAGTCGCCCAAGCGCCCGATGTGGCTCTGGTGGTGGATGGTTATGGCGGCGACGCCGTTGCTTCGGGCTTTCTCGATGGCCATGCGCATTGCCCGCTCCGTCACCACGAACCCGAACCCCCAGTTGCCGTTGATGACCGCGGTGCAGGGGGCCTCTTTTTCAACGGCGAACGGGGCGCCCGGCACGATGTGGCCGGCGTCGATGCGGTCGGCGTAGGTGGGAATCTGGATCACGCCGTGGGAATCGTGTCCCGTCAGGTTGGCCTTTACGAGGTGAGCGGCCACCACTTCGGCTTCCGCCTCGGGGGTACCCTTGGCCTTATAGATGTGGTAGGCGGCTTTGTGAAGATAATCGGGCGTGAACACAGGCATGGCGTGACCTCTTGTGGCCTTCTTGAAGCGCGATCTGGAAAGCGCCCCTAGTCTAGTACCGCCCCTATAGTTTGTCCAGAATTCCGGGCCGCGCCCTCACTCCGTCAAGTACACGAAGACGGTGTCGCCGACGGTCCAGTCCAGTCGGACCGGGTACCAGAGGAACTGGCGGTTGCCGCTCGTCGTATCCGCCAAGCTCAGTTGGCGGTCGCCCAAGCGCAGGGTCAAGCTGTCCACGGCGGCGTCCGGCAGCGCGGTCGTAAAGTCGATGCTCACGTTGGGGGAATAGGGGTTGTGTAGGATGGCCTCGACGGTGTATTCCGTGCCCCGCCAAGTGAAGCTGCCTGGGGTGAGGGCGCCGTCGCCGTACCCCTCGCCATAACCGAGATAACCGCCGCCGGTGCCCACGGTCATGGTGGCCGACCACACCGCCCCGGCCACCGCCGGGGGCGCAGGCGCCAATGTGGGCATCGGCGTGGGCGTAAGTGTGGGTGCTGGCGTGGGAGTGGGTGTCGGCGTGGGCGTAAGTGTCGGTGTTGGTGTTGGAGTAACCGCCGTCTCCGCCTCGTGTATGCGGAGCATGAGCTGGTCGCCGTCCTGCCAGGGCTGGCCCGCCACCGGCCAAGTAAGCGTGCCGGCGGTCTCGTCGGCCGTCGCGTCGGCGGCGGTGAGGCTGAGGCCCACCGACCCGTCCAACTCGATGAAGTCGAGGCGATAGCCGGTCAGCGCCGCGTAGGGCGCCAGGGTCAGGACGACCGAGCCGTCCTGCCAGAGCAAGCTCCCGATAGCCGTCGCTATGCCGCCAACGGTGAACTCCGCCGGCTCCATGCTGCCGGCAGCCGGGGAGAAGCCGACCGCGCCGCCCGCCGCGCCCGGGTCGAAGAACGCCTCTTGGAGTGTCCCTGTCGGGGCTGTGACCGTTACCGTAACATCATCATACGCATCGTCGGGCTTGAAGTTGCACGGGAACTTGCCGTAATGCTGCGTATTGTAGAAGACGCGATACTGACCAGACGGCAGTGCGCGGGTGGTGGACAGAGCATGGTGGTACCCATTGGACGATACGGAATCATCGTCGACAATCACGGTCCGAAAATAATCCGTATCCGGGCCTGATAGCCAGAACCGATGGTACTGAGGTTCATTATAGTCGTTGCTGTACCGTTGAACCTCAGTCCCGACAACGGAACCGGAGGGTATCTTCGCCTCGGATTGAAACGGGGTCCATGGTTTAACCCGGCGATGCCGTTCACGAAGAATCTTGCCGTAGATGCAGTCATGGTATCCCGCTATGCCATCTCCCTCCTTCATAGTGACCTCGAGTTCCGTTACCTTGGAACGCAATTCAACCAGAGTAATAACCGGGGGCGGGGACTGGGCGCCGTCGGTGATGAACACCGGCGCGGGAGGATCGGACGACCGGGCAGCATTCCCGGATGCGACTCCGGAGTCGCTGGCCGGCAACCAAGCCCGGCTCAGGGTGTCGACGGTGTAGTCCCATTCCGTCTGTGTCCCAGAGTTGGACAGGGTGAATTCGAACGCGGGCGCAGGTGTCGCCCCGGGCGCCCGGACGCCGGAGCCGGACTCCTCATCGTCCGACGCGCCCGCCGGTGTATATCCCGGCCGAAGCCTCTTCAGAAAGAGCACTCCTTCCCGGTCGTCCCAGGTGGTGTTGCGGTCGGACACCAATGCGGTCGCCGCTTGGAGCGCCTCCGCCTCGGTCAGGTAGGTGTGGTCGCTCCGTACCACCACCACGGCCTCCTCCGGGCCGGTCCCCTTGAGGTACTCGCGGGCACTGAAGCGCAGCTCCTGCACGGCCCGGTAGGTCGGCGCCACGCCCGCACTGCCGGCAACCGTCTCCGTTCCGGCCGTCGCCGAAAGCAGCGACGCCCGCACAATAACCGCTGAAGTGAGTATTTGCTCTTCTATCGAAGGGGAGACCAAGCTGAGCGGGTTTTGTAGAGAATGGAAAATCGGAACAGTCGGGGTGGGGACCGATAGGGCCTGGATTGACGTGGAGGCGGAAGATCCGGACTGTGGACCTGGGGTTGGAACATCGGTAGTCCCGCAGGCAACCGCGATCAACACGCAGACCGCGAGCGTCAAGAGGACCGGTGAGGCCTGCCCCCATATACGGTTTAAGCGCATCACGGTGTTGCTCCGTGGTCACGCAAATGATAATTGTAGATGGCCTTCGCGCCCTTCTTGTCGTTGTTGGAGAGGGTCTCTAGGAGAGTTCCGTGCCTGTTCATGACGTCCTCCACGGGTGTCCCGCTGGCGTCGCTCGTCGAGCTATGCCCTAAACCAAAGGTGTGGCCAAACTCGTGCATCAACACCCAGGGCAAATATTCGTATTCATCTGGGTTACTAGCCACCTCGACGTAAACATCGAGCCACGTTTTTGAAGGTCCTTCGCCCCAGCGTGGGGGATCCTCGATGAACAACGTCTGTTGCCCCAAGTGGGGGTAAGCCGGGTTAGTCGCGACGCCGTTGCGTTCATATTTGGTACAAGCAACGGATGCGCCGCATACCCCGTCGTCCGCGAGCGGAGTACTGACATGTAGAGGGTCCCTCGGATCATGAGCAAATGGGTCCCAATAACCGACTACCACGACATCGGCAGTTTCCGGGCCGAGCATTGTCCTGCTTATGGTTACACCTGCGGAAATGATATTCCAAGCGCTCGCCGCATTCTCGTAGTTCGAAAAGTCCGTCAACTCCGCCTCCGGCACCCTAGTGCCCGGAAATAAACTTTCGCCGGTTCCGGTTCCCCTGATGTAATAGCTAACGTGGTGGTTGGCGCGGTGCCACGCTTGGGGTATGTCGAGTGAGCCAGTCACGGGGAAGGGGGTTGCGCTGGCGCCGTTACTGGCCATTACCCGCATACTCGCGGTCTCGGCCCCGAGACCGCACCGAACTAGGTTTATCCCCTTTATCCGCAATGTATGCGATTCCTTTGAGAGGCTATACCAACTCGACATCGACGTAGCATCGACCGAGGATCCGCTGAAGTCGCATACACCGCCGTTTTTAGCAATCTGGAATCCAGTCTGGTCAGGAACAACTTCCAGCCTGAATTCATAGGAGGGTGGGATAAGCCCTCCTCCATCCACATTTACCTCGACCGTCACGTCCTCATGGTGCAAGACGCTCCAGTGGGCCCCCGAGATCGGGGTAGGCACCGGTGCGCTATTTCTCACCGAGGCCCTGAAGGAGGGGGTAGGCGGCACAGTGGGCGGCGGTGCCGGCCCAAGTGTTGGTTTAGGGGTGGGGCGCGGCGGCGCGGTGGTGGGCTCCGGCGCGGTGGTGGGCTCCGGCGCGGTGGTGGGCTCCGGCGCGGTGGTGGGCTCTGGCGCAGTGGTAGGCTCCGGCGCGGTGGTGGGCTCCGGCACAGTGGTAGGCTCCGGCGCAGTGGGCGCTGTCGTGGGACGCGGATTCGGACTTGGTAGGCACGACGGGTCGAACGGGTACAGCTGACAATACGGCGACGGCACTGGCGTTGGTGGTACCGCCGTGGGGTGCGGGCACAACCAGACGTCCGCGTCTTGGCAGTGGTGCCTCTCAGTTCCTTCGTCGTTGGACGGCTCTTCCTAGGCCGTCGCCGTCATCTGCCAGACACCGAAGATAGCGAAAATCGTCGCTATCACCAACAGTGGGACCGTTGTCTTAATTATTGGCAAATGTTCGGCTGCTTATCATTGATCGGCTGCTTACCATCAATTGGTCGGCGGATAATAAATGCAAACCATTCGGATGTCAATTCATCGAAGAACTCAATACTCCCAACGCCGATACACAGCCGCGGGCGGCTTGTTGACTGCGGACTCACCATGCTATTCTTTTTTATGGATGCCCCTGTAGCTCAGTGGATAGAGTGCCGGCCTCCGGAGCCGGAGACGAGAGTTCGACCCTCTCCGGGGGTACCATTTACCAAAGACCACTTTTGTCGGCCATGCTTCAGAGCCGCCCCATCAGCGGCCCTCTTTCACCGTCCTTCATGTTCTTTGTAATGCGAGATCACCCGGGGCGTGGCCCAGCGGCAGGGCGCCTGGTTTGGGACCAGGAGGTCGGCAGTTCGAATCTGCCCGCCCCGACCAGTTCTTCTAATACATTGTTCTTATTGTTAGGGAGGCCAGATGCGACTGGAAAACAAGGTGGCGTTTATCAGCGGCGGCGCTCGGGGTATGGGTGCGTCTGAGGCCATGATCTTCGCCCAGGAAGGCGCCAAGGTCGTGATCGGCGACGTGCTGGAAGACGACGGACGGCAGACCGAGGCCGCCATCAACGAGATTGGCGGCGAGTGCTTGTTCGTCCGCTTGGACGTAACCAGCGAGGACTCGTGGGCCGATGCCATCGCCGCCACAATCGCTCGCTTCGGCAAGCTCGACGTTCTGGTCAACAACGCCGGGATCGTGGCCCGGGGAACCCTGGATACCGCGACCGTTGAGGAATGGGACCGGGTTATGGACGTCAACGCCAAGGGTGTCTTTCTGGGCACCAAGGCGGCCATCCCCGAAATGCGCAACGCTGGGGGCGGCTCAATCGTCAACATTTCGTCCATGTCGGGGATCGTCGGCCAGACCAATATCCAGCCGGTCTACAATGCCTCCAAGGGCGCCGTCCGCATATTCACCAAGTCGGCCGCCGTCCAGTACGCCAAGGAAGGGATACGCGTCAACTCGGTCCACCCCGGCTCCATCGACACCCCCATGGCCGGCGAACGCCTGACCGACCCGGATCTGCAGCGGGAGGCCGAGGGCCGGAACCCCATGGGCCGCACCGCCCGGCCCGAAGAGGTGGCCTACGGAGTCCTCTTCCTGGCCTCCGACGAATCTTCCTTTATGACCGGCAGCGAACTGGTCATCGACGGCGGCGCCACGGCCCAGTGACCGGCGCGGATCATACAGGAAAATAGGAACGGTAAAAACCGAAGGGTAAGAAACTATCTCAGAATAGACCGCGACTCTCAATCGGCTGTTGTAACGCCAATTTCCTAGCGCGGTCGACCCCCATCCTAACCTTCCCCCTGAGGGGGAAGGGACTTTTGAGATGGTTGCTAAAACCCGGGGATGCCGGCCAATTCACCCCAACCGTTCGTCTGGAGCCGAAGGCGGACCGGCTGGTTAAAGGGGAATAATCCTTCCCTGGGCCAAGCCCGGTCGCAACTCCAAGAGGCCGATGGACGGCGTGACCTTGAACCGCCTCTTGCCCGCCGCTCCGGGGTTGAAGAACAACACACCGCCCCGACGCTCCTGGAAGGCGATGTGGCTGTGTCCGTAGACCACCACCTCCACCCCGTCGGCTTGGTGACGTGCCAGACCGGCCGAGCCTTCCCGCGGCGGCTTCACGACGTGGGTCAGACGTATCCGGCAGCCCCCCAACTCCAGCGTCTCTTCCTCCGGGTACGACGAGGGCGGCCCTTCCCTGTCGTTATTGCCCCGTACCGCCGTGACCGGAGCGATATCCGAAAGCTGCTGTATTACCTCGTCACTGCCTATGTCACCGGCGTGGAGAATGTGTTCCACGCCGCGCAACAACGGGACTACCCGCGGGTCGTAAAACCCGTGGGTGTCGGATATAACGCCCACCAACATGCCGGTTAGTATCCCATACCCAACTGGGTTATAGTAATCTCATGCCGGAAGCGCCCGACCTTGAGGTAATTAAAGAGTTCCTGGAACAGCGGGTACTCGGGACGCGGGTGGGCTCGTGCCGGGTGCTGCGGCCTACGGTGGTCCGGTCCTTAGCCGGAGAGTTAACCGCCGACCTCCCTGGACGCACGTTGGAGAACATTCAACGCCAAGGCAAGTTCCTGACCATAGAATTCTCCGGTGACCGCAGCCTCATCATCAATCCGATGCTCACCGGGGCCCTGCAGTACTGCCCGGCGGCGGAACGCACCCAAAAGAAGACCTGCGTGGTGATGGGGCTGGATGACGGCATAGACCTCCGCTACCTCGACGATCGCCAGATGGGGAAAGTGTATTTCATTAAAGACGGCCCGGAGGGTGGCCAGCAGGGTGAAATACCGCAATACCAGGACCTGGGGCCCGACGTGTTATCGGGGATTTCCCTGGAAGAATTCCAAGACCGCCTCAAGAAGTTCCACGGGGAGATCAAGGGCGTACTGACCCGAGGGTCCCTTGTCTCGGGCGTCGGCAACGCCTACGCCGACGAAATCCTGTTCGCCGCCGGTATTTCACCATTTCGGAAGGTACGGTCCTTGAAACCGGAGGAGGTCGCCGGCCTGCACCGCCAGAGCCGTTGTGTGCCGGAACAGGCGATCGTGGTGTTGCGGGAGCGCATGGCCCACGAGATCCACCATAAGGTACGGGACTTCCTGAAGATCCACGGCAAGGGTGGCCAATCCTGCCCCTCCTGCGGAGCCAATATCAGCCAACTCACCGCCAACCAGCGCATCACCAGCTACTGCCGCTACTGCCAGCCGGGTATGTTGGTCCGCAACTGACCGGGTCTGCCATTCCGTTCTGCCATTCCGTTACGATGGGGACCGGGGCGAGATCGATGGGTTGGCGCTGCTGACGCTTGGCGTTAGAAGCCTCCCTGAGAGGCCTTCCAACCCGTTATTTGGAAATCACTATTAGTCAAGAACGAGTATTGACAAGCCGCCAAGACCGGGATTAAATGTATCTATTCGGGAAGCGCTTCCCGAATATCAATCTATTGTTTCTTACTCGGCGTTCCGCAACTCTATGTCGGGGGGAGAAGCCAACAACGAATAGTTAGCGATTTGTATCTACGCAACACACGACCCGCAACACGCGACCAATGAAAAAGGCAAATCCGAGAAGAAAGGAGGAGTAAATGCCTGACCAACAAGAAATTGCACTTATGGCCCACCTGTTGCGCCGCGCCGGGTTCGGCGCCAGCCGCGATGAAATCGAAGCCAAAGCGGCTCAAGGTTACGACAGCGTGGTCGACGAGTTGCTGAATCCGGGAACCGACGCCGGTCTCGACGAAGACTTGATGTACCGCGCCTACCCGTCTTACTTCGACAAGGCGGCCATCGAGACTGGTCAGACCGAGATCGTCTACCGGATGATCAACAACAAATATCAACTCCAAGAGAAGATGGCGCTGTTCTGGCACACCATTCTGTGCGCCGGCGACAACAAGGTAGACAACGCCCGGACCACGACCATGCAGTACGACACCTTCCGGGCCAAGGGCATGGGCAACTTCAAAGAACTGCTGCTCTGGCTCTCCACCGATCCGGCCATGCTTTACTACCTGGACAACATCGAGAGCCACAAGACCGCAGTCAACGAGAACTACGGACGGGAGCTGTTGGAGCTCTTCTCTCTGGGAGTGGGCAAAGACGGCGACTTCAACTATTCTGAGGACGACGTCAAGGCCTGCGCACGGGCCTTTACCGGCTGGAACCTGGCCCCGACGATACCGGTGTTCCCCTATGGCCGCACCCCCTTCGAGTTCCGTTTCGACCCCTCCGACCACGACTACAGCGACAAAACATTCTTGGGGGAGACCGGTCCCTGGAACGGGGAAGACGTGGTGGACATCATCTGCAAGCAGCCCGCCGCAGCCCGCTTCGTAGCCCGCAAGCTTTACGACTTCTTCGTGGCCGACGAGCCCCCGGTACCGTCTTGGCGTCTCTCCGACCCCCGCGACCCCGAGGCTATCGAGGCTTTGGAAAAGGCCTACTTTGACTCCGGCTACGAGGTTACGGAGATGCTGCGGGTTCTCTTTACCTCGGACTTCTTCAAAGGCGAAGCTGTACGCTACGCCAAGGTGAAGAGCCCGGCCGACGTTGTTGTCGGCGCCGTCCGTATGGCCCAAGACCACACCGAGCCCAAGCCGGGCCTGTTCTTCGTGGCCATGGAACCCAAGTACATGGGTATGGACCTGTTGAATCCCCCCACGGTTGAGGGCTGGCACATGGGCCGGGAGTGGATCAACAGCGGCAGCTTGATCGACAGGATCAACTTCGCCTCCAGCGTGCTGGGCAATACGGAGCTCCCAGGCATCCGGTCGTTGATCGGCCGGCTGATGGACCAAGGGGAAAACCTGAGCGCCGAGCAATTGGTCGATGGCTGTCTCGACTTGGTGGGCCCCATGAGCATCGCCGGCGAGACCCGCGGCCAGTTGGTGGACCACGTGTCCCAAGGTGGCGCACTCCGCCACAACACCGACTCGGAGAAGGACGACTTTACCAAGCGCGCCGCCGAAACCTTCCAAATGATCGCCACCACTTCGGAGTTCCAGTTCGGCTAGGGCCGTCACCAACCTGATTTCCTCACCTTATATGGAGGTTAAGACCATGGTTTCTACCAAGAAAGACCCGGTGCTGGCGGTAGTTTCACTGTCCGGCGGCAACGACGGGCTGAACACGGTGATTCCGTTCACCAACCCCCGCTACCGGGACTATCGCCCCATTCTGGGTATCCCGGAAGAACAGATCATACCCATCACCGATGATCTCGGCTTGCACCCGTCCTTCGCCCCCATGAAGAAGTACTGGGACGAAGGCAAGCTGGCCATCATCCAAGGCATCGGCTACCCCAATGGCAGCCTGTCTCACTTCCGCTCCATGGACATCTGGGCCACCTGCGAGCCGGAAACCCTGGGGGTCGAGGGCTGGTTGGGCAAGGTCCTCAAAGAGATCGACCCCACCGGGGAAAACGTACTGACCGGCGTCAACTTCGGCCGCGGCATGCCGCGCTCCTTGGCGTTGGAAGGCGTTCCGGTGGCCTCGGTTGGAGACCTGAACAACTACGGCCTGCTGACCGAGATGGAGTTGGAGAACCAACGGGAAGAAGCCTTGGACCTCTTCGGGCGCATGTACGCGCCTGCCATCGGCCAGAGCGCGGTTAGCGACTTTATTCGCCGCACCGGCATCGAGGCGATGAAGGGCGCCGACATTCTGGGCACCGCCCCCTCCATGTACCACGGCGAGGTAGAGTACCTGCTGGGCAACATCGGCGGCTACCTGCGCGACATGGTCCAAGTACACAACGCCAACTTCGGCACCCGGGTCTTCTTCACCACCGCGCCTTACAACATCTTCGACACCCACGCCAACCAAGCAGTGGGACAGTCCAACCTGTTGAACGACGTGGCCGTCAACGTAGACGCGTTCATGACCGACCTGCGTCACCACGACATCAGCGACAACGTCACCACGCTCCTCTACTCCGAGTTCGGCCGCCGCGCTATGGATAACGGCTCCGGCACCGACCACGGCACCGGCGGCGTGGCCTTCGTTCTCGGTGAGAACGTTAAGGGCGGCCTCTACGGCATGTACCCGTCTCTCGAACCCAACGGGTTGGAAGACGGCGGCAACCTGTTGCACAACAACGACTTCCGGTCCACCTATACCACCCTGTTGGAGAACTGGATGGGCTTGGACGCCAAACCCATAGTGGGCGGCACGTTCGAGAAGCTCGATTTCATCTAGCAGAGGCCAGTGATTCGCGGCCGGCGCCTTCCAACCGGGAGCGCCGGCCCGGACCAAACCAACGCTGACCATCAATCACCGAACACTTAAGGAGGATAGCCGTGGCAAGTGTATTTCTGGGCATCAACGACCGGACCTTCACCTACAGCTTCGTAGCCGGCAGGTCCGAGTTCCAGGGCACCGGGTTCCGAAACCCGATGGATTTCGCTCTGGGGCCCGACGACGCCATCTACGTGGTAAACCGTTCCTATGAGTCCCGGTCCGACGGGACCCGGATCAACCTTTTCCGTTTGGGCGACGAGAAGGAGGAATATGTTACCGAGTTTGGCGGTTACGGCGAGGGCCATGGCCAGTTCATTTGGCCAATGGCCTGCGCGTTGGACAAAGACACCAACGTCTACGTGACCGACGAGTACTTGGACCGTATCACCATCTTCAACAAAGACGGCGACTACGTCAGCCACTGGGGCACCCATGGTTCCGGCCACGGCGAGCTTGACCGGCCCGCTGGCATAATCATCCGCGACGACGTCGTCCACGTGGTCGACAGCCGCAATCACCGGGTGCAAAAGTTCACGCTGGACGGGCAGTACATAAGCCAATTCGGCAGCCACGGCAGCGGCAACGGGCAGTTCGATACCCCGTGGGGGATCTGCCTCGATAAAGACGGCAACATCTTTGTCGCCGACTGGCGGAACGACCGCATCCAGTCTTTCACGGCCGACGGCCAATGGTTGGCCAGCTTCGGTCAACCCGGCTCCGGCGGCGACGCCTCCATCGCCAGGGAACACGGCGGCATCCGCGCCATTCCCCGGCCGGTGGGCTTCTTCAACCGGCCAACCAGTGTGGCCGTCGACAAAGACGGTGACATTTACGTGGCCGACTGGCTTAACAACCGGGTACAGGTGCTGACGCCCGAGGGCCGGTTTATCACCGAGTTCACCGGCGACGCCGGCCTCTCCAAGTGGGGCGTCGGCAAGATTGAGTCCAACCCAGACATGGTCCGCCAGCGCAACGGCGTGCGCGACTTCACCCCGGAGAAGGTGCTCTGGGCGCCGGTGGCCGTGAAGGTGGACGACAACGGCCGGGTAATTATCGCCGACACCTCGCGGCACCGGTTCCAGGTTTACCAGAAGAATAGCGAACCGGTACTCGTCTAACCACCGCTCCCGGTTCCCTGGCCAACGTCTGGCGCTTGGGTTGAATGCCCTCCAAGCGCCAGATTCTTTGTGTCAACCGCAATTCTCCCCTCTGTAAGGTCAGTGGGAGAATTGCGGGACCCGAAACCGCGGATAAAAGGTCGAACAATCGATGCCAGCAATGCCAAACAGCCAGCAACGGTCCGGCGGCGGTACCGCCGCCCAACGAATGTTCGGCGCCCAAGCGCCGGTCTACGCCGACAGCAAGGTCCACATTCGGGATGACAGCCTCGACGCTGTGAAACGCCTAACCGAAAGCGCCGTCCCTTACCGGTGGGCGGTCGACGTGGGGACCGGCGCCGGCTTCACCGCCTTCGCCATGGCCCAGGTGTCTGACCGCGCGGTCGCCAGCGACCTCACCCGGCCCATGCTTCAACAGGCCCGGCGATTGGGATGGGAACGAGGCCTCGCCAACCTGGGGATCATTCAGAACGCGGCCGAGTCGCTGCCCTTCGCCGACGGTTCCCTGGACCTGGTCACCTGCCGTGTCGCCGGTCATCACTTCCGCGACTTCAAATCGGCGCTCGACGAAGCGCGACGGGTCCTGAAGACCGGGGGTTCCTTGGTGATGGCCGACAGCGTCGCGCCGGAGGACGCCGCTATTGCCCGCTGGATGAACGACGTTGAACTTCGCCGGGACTTCAGTCACGTCAAGAATCGCACGATATCTGCGATAGGCGGAATGCTGGCGGACCGGGGGATGACGACTACAGGCAGCGAAACGGCCCGGATCCACTTGTGGTTCAATGCCTGGGTGGAGCGCACCAACGTGGCCCTCAACGAGGCGGCCGTCCTACGCCGCGATTTCCTGGAAGCTGCCGAGAACGTGAAGGATGCCTTCCAGATACAACCCCCCCGGGATAACGGCGATTTCCTGTTCTCTTGGCCCTGCTGGATCTTCCGCGCGGTCAAAACGTAGGAGACCCTCTTCCCTACACACTCCAATCCTCCAAATTATAGGACATTTCCCAGAACCGGTACTCCCAACGGGTGCTGGTCACATAGGCGTCTTCCATCGCCGCTTTCTCCGACGGTCCGGCCTCGCTGCCCAAGTGATCGGTGAGTTCCCGGAGATAGATGGCTAAGTCGCGGAACTCATCCGAGGAGTACATGCCGACCCAGGCGGCGTACAACGGGGGCCGGGCCGACGATGTTTGCTCGGCCAAGCGCCGGCCTATTTCCCAATAGCCCCACTGGCACGGCAATAGGGCGGCCGAGAGCTCACCAAAGCTGCCCTGGGTGGCAGTTTTCAACAAGTAGCTGGTATAGGCAACCGTCGTGGGCGCCGCCCGGGTGGCCTCCAGCTGCGCGGCGTTAACGCCGAATTCGGCGCAGTAGCTGCGGTGCAGGGCCATTTCGGTATTCAGGGTTTCGTCCAGCAGCCCGGCAAACCAGGACATTACGGCCAATTGCGGCGCCCTAGCCGCAGCAATCGCCAGCACACGACTGTAGTCGATCAGGTAAACGTAGTCCTGGCAAACGTAATACTGGAACCTATCTACCGGCAGGTCCCCTCGCCCTACCCCAACGACGAACGGGTGAGCCAGGACGGCCTCCCGGATGGGCCGGGACCGCTCCTCCAGATTATCCATGAAGCTCATTACGGCCCTCCACATCGTGGTTTATTGATGGACGACGGCTGGTGGCCACAACGCCCAAAAAGAGGAGGCCCCAAGAGAGGGGCCTCGAATTCCGAATCAACCCGGAGAATTTGCCGGTTGGGGAGGGACGGCGGTTACTCGTTGGTCCCTTTCAGTTGGTCAGGTAGAGTGCTATGAAACCGGCGACCATTGTCGCCCACAACCCGCCGAGTAGCACATACACGTTGTTGAGCCTGCTGTTCATTTCGCTAAGCCTGCTGTTCATCTCGTTACGGAGGCCGTTCATATCGCCGCGCAACGACTCGACTGACCGGCCCAGGTCCTCTAACCGCCGGTCAACTTGCTCGTAGGCGCCTTCGAGCCGGCCCACCCTTTGCTCCAATGCCAACCCTTACCCCCCTCATTTTCCAGAGTGTTCCTGGGGACATAGTAACAGAAAAGAGGAGGCCCCAAGAGAGGGGCCTCGAATTCCGAATCAACCCGGAGAATTTGCCGATGGGGGAGGGACGGCGGTTACTCGTTGGTCCCTTTTAGTTGGTCAGATAGAGTGCTATGAAACCGGCGACCATCGTCGCCCACATACCCCCTAGTAGGACATAGACGTTGTTGAGCCGGCTGTTCATCTCGCCACGCAGGCTGTTCATCTCGCCACGCAGACCGTTCATCTCACCGCGCAGGTTGGTCATATCGCCGCGCAACGACTCGACTGACCGGCCCATGTCCTCTAACCGCCGGTCAACTTGCTCGTACGCGCCTTCGAGGCGGCCCACCCTCTGCTCCAATGCCAACCCTTACCCCCAATTGTTTATGAGTGTTCCTGGGAATATAGTAACAGACTGGCCGACATTGTATCCATTGCCAGAATCTTGTCCTCGCCGCACCGTAACCACCTACTTTCACGACTGGCGAGCCTGGCATATAATGGCGAGGTCTTATATCCTTACCCTCTAAGTTCTCTACGGATGCGTGACTCAATCATGGAAGTAGTTTTCACTCAAGACGTTCCCAACAAAGCCCGGGCCGGGGAAGTGAAGCGGGTACCCGACGGGTACGCTAGGAATTATTTGCTGCCCCAAGGTCTGGCGGAAATCGCCACAGCTGAGGTGATGAAGCGCCTCCACAAGATAAAGACTTCCGGCGATGAAGCCAGGGTGCGCGAAACCAAAGTGATGGAAGAACTCAAGGACGGCCTGGACGGCGTCCAGATAACCGTGAAGGCGCGGATCACCCCCACCGGCAGGTATTACGGGGCAATCACCAGCACCCACATCGCCATAGAGTTGAGCGCCGCTGTGGGCCGGGACATCGAACGAAGATGGGTCGAGACCACCGAGCCCATCCGGGAGCCCGGAGAATACGAGATAGACCTGCGTTTGTCCACCGACATCACCGCCACCATTCATGTCGCCGCGGAGGTAGAAGAATAGGCCAATGTACGCGGAGAAGCTGTTGCCCCATGACCTGGATGCGGAGGAAGCGGTAGTTGGGTCGGTCTTAATCGATGGGGACTGCTTCCCCCGTATCGCGCCCATAATTAAACCCGGCGACTTCTACCGGGAAAGGAACCAACTCTGTTTCGCGGCCTGTACGGCCCTCTTCCAACGCAATGAGGCCATCGACCAGCTCACGCTGGCCCGGGAGTTGAGCCGGAACAGTCAACTGGAGACCGTGGGTGGCATGGCGTATCTCAGCCACTTGGTCTCCGTAACCCCAACCTCGGCCCACTCCGAGGACTATGCCTGGGTCGTCTCCCGCACCTCCACGATGCGGAAGCTGATCGATGCCGCCACCCACATTTCGGCCTTGGGCTATCAGGACACCGACGACGTCGACGCCACCCTTCGCCAAGCGGAAGGCGTTCTGTTCAACGTCCGGGACGGCGGGCCGGCCCGCGGCTTCATAACCCTGCGCCAGATCTACGACGAGTACCTGGAAGACCGGGCGGCGGTTGTAGAGCCGCTATCCGAAACAGGCGGACCGGTCATGGCCGGGTATTCCGACTTGGACGAGCTCCTGGGCGGCATCCAGCGCTCCGACATGGTGATCCTTGGCGCCCGGCCGGCCTTGGGGAAAAGCACCCTGGCGTTGAATATTTGTCTCAACGCCGCCAAGAACGGATCAACGGCCGGCGTCTTCAGCCTGGAGATGAGCCGGGAGCAGTTGGCCCTGCGCATCCTCGCGTCCGAGGCGGAGATCGACTCTCACCGGTTGCGTCTGGGCCTCTTGAGCAACCCTGAGGAGGAACGGGTCATTGACGCCATCGGCCAGCTTTCCGACTTGCCGGTGTACATCGACGATACCCCTTACCAAGGCATTGTGGAGATGCGCAGCAAGGCCCGGCGTCTTTCCTTGGAGCGCGGGCTGGACCTGCTGGTGGTCGATTACTTGCAACTGGTCCAAGGCCGTAGCCGGGGAGACAACCGGGTCCAAGAGATCAGCGAAATCTCCCGTTCCCTAAAGGGGCTGGCCAGAGACCTGGATATTGCCCTGATTACCTGCTCCCAGCTTAGCCGCTTGGTGGAAAACCGCCCCGGTCACCGGCCTCAGCTTTCCGACCTGCGGGACAGCGGCAGCATCGAACAGGACGCCGATGTGGTCATGTTCATCCACCGGGAAGATGTCTACACCACCGAGGAGGAGTGGGAACGCCAGTATCCGGGCCGTCCATACCCCCGGAACGTGGCCGACATAATTGTGGCCAAGCACCGGAACGGGCCCACGGGCAGCCTGCAACTCTTCTTCCGGGACAACTTGGTGCGGTTTGACTCTTTCGCCAGGGTGGAGCCCTTTTAGCCGTGGCTCTCACCGGGTTCACCCGCGGCGATTCCTACACGCCGGTGCCCAACCCCATGTTCGGCCCGGTCTTGGAGCAGGTCCAAGATTTGGCCGAACTGAAGGTCACGTTGCGGGGACTGTGGTTGTTGCACCGGAAGAGAAGCCGGTCCGGCCCAAAATCGTCGGCGGTGTCACCGGCAATAGCGGGTATGGTCTCGCAAGCGGTGTCAATCGATGAGTTTCTAGCGGACCGCTCCCTGTTGCGCGGGTTGAGCGGGCCCGGCAAAGACCCGGCTGTCGAAGTGCGCCGGGGACTGGAGTTGGCGGTGGGGCGGAGTACGCTTCTTTCCTTCCCGGCGACGATCACCCCCGGCGGCGGCCAAGACGCCGGACGGCTCTTCTTCCTGAACGACGAAGCCGGACGCTTGGCCCTGACCCGGCTCCAGAAACATGGGGAGGCGACCCCGGCAGCCACCCCGGCGGCCACCGGGCTGCTCCCGGAGCATCTCTTGGGGAATCCTGCGGGGCACCCCGCCGCCGACAAGCCGAACATATTCTCGTTGTACGAAGACAATATCGGCAGCCTGGCTCCGATCCTCGCCGAGGAAATGAAAGAGGCGGAGGAAAGGTACCCCTGGGAATGGATTAGAGAGGCTTTCCGGATCGCCGCTGTGGAGAACAAACGGAACTGGCGCTACGTGGCCGGGATACTCAGGCGATGGGGAGCGGAAGGGAAAGATGAGGGGAAACGCGATGGAAAGCCTGGGCGACATTCTGAGGCGGATCAGCGTCAGAAGTACCTTGAACAATACAAACGGCAACGGCAGCAACACCGAGACCGCACCGGCCCCGGCGGTTGAGCTATGTCCCCGGTGTAACGGCAGCGGTTGGGTGACCCAGAGGGTACACGTAGGCCACCCTGATTTCGGTCAGGCGATGCCATGCCAATGTCAGGAGACCCAGGACTCGCCGGCCAGACTCGCCGGCCTCCGGCGCTACAGCAACCTGGGCGCCCTGTCGCGGGTCTCCTTCGCCGGTACCCGCGCCGATGGCCCCCTAGACGACCGGGCCAGCAGCCAGTTGTTCGCCCAAGCACTGGCGGTAGCCGCTGACTACGCCGAAAATCCAGAAGGATGGCTGGTGTTGTCCGGCCCCAGCGGCAGCGGTAAGACCCACTTGGCCGTCGCGGTGGCCAACCGTTGCATCGAACGAAGCCAGACCACCTTTTTTATTGTCGCCGCCGACCTGATGGACCACCTGCGGGCTACCTTCTCCCCCGAGAGCCCAATCAGCTATGATGAACTGTTTGAGCAGGTCCGGAACGTCCCACTCTTGGTATTGGACGACCTGGGGCCCCAAACGGTCACGCCCTGGGCCCAGGAAAAGCTGTTTCAGGTAATCAACCACCGTTTCAACAACAACCTGCCCACCGTCATCACGGTGCGCGGTCCCATAAAGCGTCTCGACGAGGCGTTGCGCACCAGGTTGGAGGGGGTTTACGCCGCTTCCCGGGTCCTCCACCTGGGACACTTCAATAACCCGTTGGAGTTGGGAATCGGCGAAGTGCCTGCGGCGATGCTGGCCCGAATGACCTTCGAGGGCTTCGACCTAGCGGGCGGCCGTGGCGCCAACCCCGACGACCGGGGTTCGCTCCACGACGCGATGGAGGCTGCTAAGAGTTTTGCTTACGACCCCGCCGGTTGGCTGCTTCTGGACGGGCCGCACGGTTGCGGCAAGACCCACTTGGCCGTCGCCATTGCCGGCGCTAGGTTGAAGCAGGGCGACCAAGTCTTCTTCGCTTTCGTTCCCACGCTGTTGGACCATCTGAGGGCCACGTTCAGTCCCGACAGCCGCATTGGCTACGACGAGATGTTCGAGCAACTTAACACAGTGCCGTTGCTGGTCTTAGATGACCTGGGCGCCGAAACCAGTACGCCGTGGGCCGAGGAGAAGCTCTACCAGATCATCGTTCACCGCCACGAGGCCAGGATGCCCACGGTGATCACCACCATTCCCACTCCCTACGACTTGATGGAAACCAAACCTCGTATCGCCTCCCGCTTGGTGGACATCACCCTGGTAACTGAGGCCACAATCACAGCCCCGAATTACCGCGACCAACGCATGTCTTCCCGTTCCCGCTAAAATCGTCGAACGGCGTCCTGTCAAGCTTCTCCGGTCGTCACCCTTATGTTATTCTCTAACCCACTATCGGGCCGTAAACCGACCTTTAACGATTTACCTTTACAATAAGAATAGGGGCAAAGAATAGGGGCGCCGGTCCCGTCCCCGCCGGGCCCCGTGAACCAAACTGACAAGGAGGTGACCGGAATTGGTAGCCCTTTGGACGCTCAGGGTATTGGGCGCCGGGGGTTTCGGGGTCCTAGGTTGGCGGCTTGGTCTTCTGGTCTCGGAATTATTTTCTAATGATAATCAATCGCAGTTGCTTCCTTGGGGTCTCGCCCTTGCCGTTGCCGGAGCCGCGCTGGGCGGCTTGGCCGCTCCGTACCTGACTATCAAGCCCGTGCGGGCCAGCGCCAGGTTCATATCTGCAATACCCGGTTCCACGCTCGTTGCGGCCACATTGGGCCTGTTGGTGGGCTTGGTAGTCGCTTCGTTGGTGTCCATTCCCGTCTACACCATCGACGGTTGGCCGGGTTGGGTTGTTCCGGTGATCGTAAGTGTAGTCTTGGGCGGTAGCGGCCTTTGGCTCGGGGCCCAACGGGAGCGGGACATGCGGGCCATTTTCCCCGGCCTCGATTCGGCGCCGTCGCTGGCCAGTCCGCAGACCAGCCGCAACGGCAGCATCTTGGTGGATACCAGCGCCATCATCGACGGGCGGATCGCCGACCTTAGCATCACCGGATTCCTGGAAGGCACTCTGCTGGTGCCCCGTTTCGTCCTTGATGAGCTACGCCACATCGCCGATTCCAGCGACCCGTTGCGCCGCAACCGGGGACGCCGGGGATTGGAGGTGCTGGGGCGGCTCCGCAAAGACGACAACCTGCCGTTGCAGGTGCTGGACGTCGGAGTCGAAAACGGAATGGAGGTCGACGCCCGTTTAGTGCAGTTGGCCCGTTCAATGAAGTCCTCGATCCTGACCACCGACTACAACTTGAACCGGGTCGCCGAATTCCAGGGGGTCCAAGTCCTCAACGTCAACGAACTCGCCAACTCCCTCAAATCGGTCGTCCTGCCCGGAGAAGAAATGAGGGTGAACATCGTCCAAGAGGGCAAGGAGGCGGGCCAAGGCGTAGCCTACCTGGATGACGGCACTATGGTGGTGGTGGAAGGCGGGCGCCGCTACATTAACGCCTTCCATGACGTGATGGTGACCCGGGTGTTGCAGACCGCGGCCGGGCGTATCATCTTCGCCCAGCCCAAGGGCCACTAGGCCTCATGCCGGCTGCTTCCGGGCTTCCCACCGGCCAAATTACCGGCGCCGTGGGGGTGGTGGTAGTCGCCGCCGGGCGGAGTACTCGCATGGGCGGCATCGACAAGACCTTTGCCCCGGTCTTGGGCGCGCCCCTCATTGCCCATACACTGGACCAGTTCGACGCCTTTCCGGCGGTTTCCGAAATCGCTCTTGTGCTGGCTGATGGCGCTTTGGAACAAGGCCGGGAACTGGTGCAGACCCGGGCATACCGAAAGCCGGTGCATGTCTGCGCGGGCGGCGAACGGCGTCAAGATTCGGTCCGAAACGGGCTGGAACGCCTGTCGCCCTGCGATTGGATAATCGTGCACGACGGCGCCCGCCCGTGCTTGGACCAAGCCATCTTGGAAAGGGGATTGGCGGCCGCCGCCGGTTGCGGCGCGGCCGTGGCGGGGATGCCGGTGAAAGACACAATTAAACTGGTCTCATCGGACAACTGGGTAGAGGAAACACCCGACCGTTCTCGGTTGTGGGGCGCCCAAACCCCCCAGGTGTTCCAATTCTCGTTACTCGCGGAAGCCCACCGGTCCTGCCAAGTCACCGTCACCGACGACGCCTCTATGGTGGAACTGCTGGGCCACCCGGTGCGTATGTTCGAAGGTTCTTACGAGAACCTCAAGGTCACCACGGCCGACGACTTGGCGCTCGCCGAAATGTTCCTCCGAGAGCGGGCGGCCTGATTTTCGAAAGGCTTGATCTTTGGGAATCTTGAGTTTAATGAATAGACCCAGCAGGACGAGCCTAGCGTGTCGTTACTGGATTTTCGGGTAGGTATCGGGTTTGACTCCCACCCGTTGACGCCCGGTCGCCGGCTGGTGCTGGGTGGCGTGGAGATACCTCATGGGCTCGGGTTGGCCGGCCACAGCGACGGCGACGTGTTGACCCACTCCGTTATGGACGCGCTCTTGGGCGCCGCCAACCTGGGCGATAAAGGTGTCCACTTCCCCTCCGGCGACCCCCAATACAAGGACGCCCACAGCTTGGACCTACTGGCCGGGGTGAGTGTCCTCTTGGAGGCCGCTGGCTGGCGGGTGTCAAACGTAGATGCTACAATAATCGCGCAAAAACCCAGGCTGGGCCCCTTTATCCAGGACATGAAGGAACGGGTGGCCGCGGCCCTGTCGTTGCCCCTTGACCGGGTCAGCGTCAAGGCGACTACCACCGACTATCTGGGTTTCACTGGCCGGGAGGAGGGGATTGCGGCCTGCGCCGTAGCCTCCGTGGTGTCTGGTCGGACCCCTAGTCCCGGACCTTGACCCAATCGCCCGATCACGTTCGAATGAAGCTATACAACACGCTAACCGGCGATGTTTCAGAATTCGCCCCCGCCGACGGCAAGACGGTCAAGATGTACGTCTGCGGGGTTACCCCATATTCTTCCACCCACATCGGCCACGCCCTTAGTTACGTTACCTTCGACGTGCTGCGCCGGTACCTGGAGTTCCTGGGTTACGAGGTGCGCCACGTCCAGAACTTCACCGACGTGGACGACAAGATAATCCAACGGGCCCAAGAACAAGGGATTGGCTCCGAGGAGTTGGCCGAGCAGTACATCGACGATTTCTACCGCGGCATGGACGCCTTGAACATCCGGCGGGCCCATGTCTACCCGCGCGCCACCCAGGAAATCGAGCCAATAGTGGCGACCATCAACACCCTGATCGAGAGCGGCCACGCCTACCCCGTCGGCGACGACGTCTACTTCCGCGTCCGCAACAGCCAGGATTACGGCAAGTTGGGCCACCGGACCCTGGATAGTATGCAGGCCGGCGCCAGGGTGCAGGTGGACGAAAACAAAGAACACCCGATGGACTTCGCGCTGTGGAAGGGCGCCCGGCCCGGCGAACCGTCGTGGCAAAGCCCGTGGGGACTTGGTCGTCCCGGCTGGCACATTGAATGCAGCAGCATGTCGATGACCTACCTGGGGGAAACGCTCGATATCCACGGCGGCGGTCAGGACCTGATTTTCCCCCACCACGAAAACGAAATCGCTCAAAGCGAAGCCTCAACCGGTGCGACGCCCTTTTCCAGGTATTGGGTGCATAACGGGTTGTTGCAGCTTGACGGCGACAAAATGAGCAAGTCGCTGGGAAACTTGGTCTCGGTAGAAGACGCGCTGGCCCGTTACTCGCCCGACACCATACGTCTCTACTTCCTCAGCTCCCACTACCGCAGCCCCTTGCGCTACAGCGACGAGGGATGCGCCGCCATGGAACGGAGCCTGGAGCGTTTGCGCCACGCTCTGCGAACGGCGCCCGGCGGTGAAGGCGGCCTCTTGGAGCCAGCGTCCTCAACGGAACAGTTCCATGAACAGTTCCGGGAACAGTTTCTGGAGGCGATGGACGACGACCTCAACACGCCTCGAGCCATGGCGGCGTTGTTCGACTTGGCCAGGGAAATAAACCGAGGCCGGGATACCGGCCGCCCCCTTGGCGCCGCTCAAGAGTGTCTCCAGGGTCTCGGCGCTATCCTGGGCCTCAACTTCGAAAGCCCCGGTGGGTCCGACGGGCAACTAGCGGTGGCGCCGTTTATCGAGTTGCTCTTGGAGACCCGCGCACTGCTTCGCCAAGCCAAGCAGTACGATCAGGCAGACCGTATCCGGGAAGGCTTGGAAAGCCGCGGTGTCGTGGTGGAAGATACCGCCAATGGTCCGGTCTGGGAATACCGGCCCTCCTCGTGACGGCGAGACGCTCCCCGTCGCTGCATCACCCGCAGGTAGTCGGCAGTGGCCCCCGTTGCTGGTTTTGTTACCCTCTAGGCGGCGCCCGCCGTGGATAGTTCGGCTGTCGAGTCGTTGGCCCGGATCGTCGGAACCCCAAATGTTCTGACCGACCCTTTCGACTTGGACCGTTACACCGGCGACGCCCTTTCTCCTACCAGGGCCTATCACGCCGGCGACGCTTTCGAGCGGACGGCTGATGTGGTAGTACGGCCCGGAGCCACCCCCGAAATCACCCGGGTTGTCCGGTTAGCCAACGAGCTTCTCGTCCCAATCGTGCCCTTCGGCGCCGGTACGGGGGTTATGGGCGGCGCGGTGCCCATCCGAGGCGGGATCGTGCTGGACATGCAACGGTTGGACCGGCTGTTGGCCGTCGACCCCGTGGGTTTGACTGCCGAGGTGGAAGCCGGGGCGGTCCTCGGCGACGTCGAACGAGTCCTAGCGGAAGAGGGGTTGATGCTGGGCCACGACCCCTACAGCGTACCCATAGCCACAATAGCCGGGACCATCTCCACCAACGGCGTCGGCTACCGCGCCAGCGCCTACGGGCCCATGGGCGATCAGGTAGTCGGCCTGGAGGCGGTGTTGCCCGACGGGCGGGTCATCACCACCAGGGCCGTGCCCAAATACTCCAGCGGTCCCAATCTGAACCAACTGTTCATCGGCACCGAAGGGAGCTTTGGCGTGATTACCAAAGCCACAATCAAAGTATTCCGGCTGCCGGAAGCCCAGGTGTTTTCCGCCGTATCCTTCGATTCCTTCGGCCAAGGTTTCAACTCGGCCGTCGAGATGGTAGCGCTTGGCATCAAGCCGTCGCTGTTGGACCTGACCGAGGAAGAAGACGGGGTGGTCCTGCACCTGCTGTTCGAGGGATTCAGGGAAGGGGTAGAGGCGCAGCAAAAGCGGGCGTTGGACGTCTGCGCCCGCGAGGGCGGGCGCCCGCTGGGCCCGGAACCCACCATGGACTATTGGGAAGTACGGCGCGATTCCGCCGTGAACTATAAGAGCGTCGCCCTTGGCAAACCGCGCAGCGTCCGGTGGAGCCGCTGGTCCAGCCGGCGGGGTTTCGACTACCTGCACTTGGCTTTGCCCGCGTCCCGCGTCTTGGACTATCGCCGCCAAGCCGACGCCATCATGGCTGCCAGCGGCATCAAGTCAGTGGAATACGCTATATGGAGCCGTCCCGAATTGTTTTCCATGCTGGTGACACCCGAGTTCGGAGAGCAAGCCGAGGCCAGGGAAAGGCTGGCCGACGCGGTCGACCAAGTTCTGCGATTGGCCCAAGACATGGGCGGAGTGATGGAATATTGCCACGGCGTGGGCGTGAAGCTCAACCATCTATTGGCCCGTGAGATGGGGGCCGGGCACGAAGTGCTCCAATCTCTGAAGCGGCTGCTCGATCCCAACAACATTATGAACCCGGGCAAGCTGGGACTGCCGGCCTGATACCCCGGGCAGTTCAGTCTCTAATTCTCCCCCGGCGTATCCCCGGAATAAAACCCGCTCCCCCAATATTGGAACCAGCGCTTGGACTTGGTGGGTAGGCGCGACGTAAACTTTCACCAAGTTGCGAAGGAAACCGCTGCCCTGGTGGGCCTTTTCGCCAGTGAGGCCATGCCAGAGTTCGTAAAACGTTGCAACTAAGAGCCCGCCTTCCGTTCGTCGCGGCCTCCTCGCCAACCCTGCCCGCCACCGTTCTTAACCTGTGGCGTTGCTGCGTTTTACGAATTATTGCCATCGCATAACCGGATAAGAATTCCTAGCGATTATATGTTGACAGAATACGCCGCGCGATATATCATAAAACAGTATTAAATATTAGTTGCAACATCACGTAACGTGATGCTAGTAACCGAAGGAGTTTACTTTTGGTCACCGTTGGCGAAGGTGTCAGGGAAGTCAAAGATTCCGGTTCCAAAATGCTGCAACGCGTAGAAATGGGAGCGTTGGCGGTCTACGACTGGCTTAGCGGTCCCCCCATGACCGATCAGCAACGCACCCAGCATCAGCTGGCTGAGCTCGAAACCGTCCGCCGGTATACCCGTGGGGTGCTCTAACCGTAGAGGGTCAGCATCACGGCCATGAATTCCATGGCCGAAGATACCGGAATACTAGAAGCGGCGGGACCTCCCGCCGCTTTTCATTTGTCTGATGACAGGCCGGGACGTTAAGACCGGGGCGTTCAAAACGGAAGCTCTTGGCCGAGCCCCTGTTCTTTGGCCTTCCGGTATACCAGGTGGGCAGCCGCAATATCCTCAATCGCCAGCCCCATAGATTCGAACAGCGTGACCGCTTCGGAAGAGGGCCGTCCCGGTACCCGCCCGATCACCACGTCTTTCAGTTCCACGGCTGACCCCCAGCGAAAGGTCCCCCTGGATTCGGGCCAGATCAGGTCCCCACACTCCAGCTTTGCTTGGTCAAGGTCGTCCACCACAATCAGGTCAGACCGCGTGACTGCCTCCTCGTCGATCTCGCGCCTCATCCAATGGTTCCCCCCGGCCGCGTTGACGTGGACGCCGGGCCGCAGCCACTCACCCAGCAGGACCGGCTCCCGCGCCGAGGTGATAACGATGACGATGTCGGCGCCGTCTACGCAGGCTTTGGCGCTGTCTGACACTGTTACGTTCACGTTGAGCCGCTCGGCGCTCCGCTGGGCAAAATCCTGCCGGCGTTCCACACGGCGGCTGAAGACCCGGGCCTCTTTGATATTGCGGGCCACGCACACTGCTTCCAACTGGGTACGGGCCTGGAACCCGGAGCCGATCACCGCCACCGTCGCCGCCTCCTCCCGCGCCATATAGCGGGTGGCGAGGCCCGTCGCGGCCCCGGTGCGGATTTGTCCCAACCGCCCTCCTTCCATGCAGGACAGTAATGCCCCCGTTTCCCCGTCGTAGAGCATGACCATCATCTTGGCCGACGCCGGGCCGCCGAACGACGGGTAGGCCTTGTAACCGAAGACCCCGTTTTCCCCGTCGGCTGCCGCCATGAAATGAAAGAACCCGCCGGGCATACGTATGCGGGAACGAGACTTGTTTTCCACCTGACCGGCGCCGGAGTTAGCGAAGGCCCGGTCCAAGGCGTCGATGCACTCGCCCATGGGCAGCAGCCCGACGACTTCCTGCTCGTTCAAAAAGAGGGCCATGGAATCCTCCTAACTCCCTGCGGTCGGCGGCTCAGTATAGCACCTGCCAGGGAGACCGGAAGCGCCGCAGCCAGCCCACTCACTCTCCGGGCGAACCAGGTAGTAGCACACCCCAGCCACGCATGGTTAAAATGAGGCGCCGCCGAAGGCTAGGGACCGAGACTTTTCCTAAAGGTATTGGGGGAACCATGCCAAGACCCAGGGTATTCGTTAGCCGACAGATGCACTCCGACTCGTTGGACCTGATCGGCGAGGCAGCCGACATCGAGGTGTGGCCCGATGACGCTCCGCCCACCGCCGGGCAGTTGAAAGAGAAGCTGGCGGATGTCGACGGGGCGTTGATCAACATCATGGACCGGATTGACGTTCCGTTGTTGGATGCCGCCCCACGGGTGAAGGTGATCAGCCAACTGGCGGCCGGTTTAGATAATATCGACGTCCCCGAGTGCACCCGGCGGGGCGTCTTGGTCGGCAGTACGCCGGGCGTTTTGTCTAAAGCCACCGCCGACCACGGTTTCGCGCTTTTGCTGGCCGCCGCCCGCCGGGTGGTGGAGACCGACCGGTGGGTACGCGGCAACAACTGGGAGCTAGCTTTTCACCCTTTGTATTGGCTGGGCTCCGAGGTCAACGAGGCCACGCTGGGCATAATCGGCTTGGGCCAGATTGGAACAGAGATGGCCCGCCGGGGTCTCGGCTTCGACATGAAAGTCATTTACAACTGCCGCAACCCCAAGCCCGAACTGGAAGACCGGTACGACTTCACCTACGCCGACTTGGACACGTTGCTGGAGTCTTCTGATTTTATCTCCCTGCATGTGCCCTTGACCTCGGAAACCCGCCATCTGATCGGAGAGCCGGAGCTGCGGAAGATGAAATCCGGCGCCATTCTGATCAATCTGTCGCGGGGACCGGTTGTAGACACCGGCGCCCTCTACCGGGCGCTGAAGGAACGGTGGATCGCCGGCGCCGGGCTTGACGTGGTCGACCCGGAGCCGATACCCGACGACCATCCCCTGTTGGCCTTGGACAACCTCACCATCACCCCTCACATCGGAAGCGCGTCGTCGGTTTCCCGGCGGAGGATGGGTCTGATGGCTGCCCGGAACCTGATAGCGGGCCTACAAGGGGAGCCCCTGGACCACTGCGTTAACCCGGAAGTCTACACAACGGAAGTCTACAAAACAAAAAGCGCCTGAAACAGGCGCCTACGAGCAATCTTGGCCTCGCCAATCAAAATCACCGTCTACTGGCGGAGAGGGCGGGATTCGAACCCGCGAGAAACTTGCGCCTCTACGCGATTTCCAGTCGCGCCCGTTCGTCCACTCCGGCACCTCTCCTGTCCGGCCCGCTCGCGCTTGGCGGCGCCGCGACGGTAATCGTCATTATAGATTGGGCCAAGTCGGCTGTCCATAACGTATTCCAAAGATGAATGCTTTGTCTTATGCTACTATCATAAGAATTGCGGCTGGCCGGGACGCTCCCGCAGTCTGCCCAACTCGCCACACCGGAAAGGATTGAAAATGGCTGCAACCGGTACGTCGTTCGTTTGTGCGAAATGCCAGCACACCAGCTTTTCGACCGATGAAATTCGCGCCACCGGAAAATACTCCAGGTTCTTCGACATGCAGAACAAGAAGTTCATGGCCGTTTCCTGCGACGAATGCGGCTTCACCGAAATTTACAAGGGCAACAGCTCGACGCTGGGTAACATTTTCGACCTGTTTACCAGCGGTTAATCGTGGGAGCGCCGACCAAGCCACAGCGACGGATTTAAGCCCCGCTTCAATTCGCCGATTCCCTGCAATATAATTGGCTACGGCCCTCCCTCGATCAGGGGCCGCGAGATTCGATACAGGAGTTACCAACCCGATGGCCGACTCAGGCTTTGTTAAAGTAGCACAACTCAGCGAGATAAAACCCGGTGACATGATCATGGTCAACGTTGGCAGCGAACAGGTGCTGTTGGCCAACGTGAACGGCGACATTCGTGCTTGCAACGATATTTGCACCCACGCCTACGCCTCTCTTTCCGAAGGCGACCTCAACGGCGATGAAATCGAATGCCCGCTTCACGGCGCTACCTTCAGCCTTACCACCGGAGAGGCCTTAACGCCCCCTGCTGAAGACCCCATCAAGCTTTACCAAGTACAGGTCGAGGGGGACGACATCCTGGTGGCGCCGCCCCAAGAGTAGGCCCTACCGGCATGAGAACCGGCGCCGGGCTTCCTCCGACATTCCGGAGGCATTCGGGTCAGCCTGATTGTCAGAGGAAGCAGGTCCCTTAACGGAACCCGGGGAGGGGTAGAGTAACGCTCATCACCTGGACCCCGGAGAACGGCCAATACACCAGCCACACTTTGCCCAGGATATTCTCCGCAGGCACTGCTCCCCAAGCCCGCGAATCGCCGCTGCGTCTCCGGTTATCGCCCAAGACGAAATATTCCTCATCCTGCATCAACGTGGGCGGGTAGTTGGAACTGTCTTTGCGGGCCAAATAGGGTTCGTCCAATTTAATTCCGTCGATGACTACCGATCCGTCTCGTATTTCAACAGTCTCGCCGGGCAGTCCTACTACCCGTTTAACGTAATCGTTTTCGGGACTTAGCGGGGCTTTGAAAACGATCACGTCGCTCCGTTGCGGAGCGTGAAAGCGGACAGCAGGTGTTTGGTCGTTCGCCTTCCAGAACGGCGCCAACCGGGACAACCGGTCGATGTCGAGCCGGAAATAGACCAGCCGGTTGACCAACAGGTACTGGCCGTTTTCAAGGGTTGGGTCCATGCTGGGGCCGTACACCTTGAAGTTGCGCACCGTGGCCTGCAACAACAGGAACACGACAAAGGCCAAGAGGAGGGCTTCTACAATTTCTCTAGCGATCCGCGTCAAGCGTGGGAACGACCATTAGCCAGTGTCGAAAAGAATACTATTTCTATGACCATCTACCTATTTTACCGGGAACGGACAAAAGGGTTCAATTGCCGCTTACCTGTCGTTTGGCCGATGGGTACCGTTCCAGTTTGTCCCGGTCTCTTGCAGTCTGCTAAAATCGGGCAAACCTTGAATTCCATGAGCCATCCCAGCCGGAGAGGTACGGTCTTATGAGTTGGCGGTTTGAGTTGCTGGCGAAGCCTTACGGCACCGTGACCGAAGGCCCCATTTGGGACGGAGAAGCCCTCTACTTCACCCATATCCTGGGCAGCCGGATTCTGCGTTGCGATCCCGGGTCTGGTGAGATAACCGTCTGGCGGGACGGCACGAATCGCACCAACGGTCTTGCCCATGACACTGCCGGACGCCTCTTCGGATGTTGCTCAGGAGGCCGTTCAATCGTCCGTTTCGATCCCGACGGCGCCATCGTCACCGTGGCAGACCGCTTGGACGGCAAGAAGCTCAACACTCCCAACGACTTGGCCGTAGACGCCCAAGGCCGCATCTGGTTTACCAACCCTTGGAACGCCGGCAACATTGACCCCGACGAGCTTGAGGAACTGGACCACCGCTCAGTGTTGCGGGCCGACCCTCAGCCTGACGGCAGTTATACGGTTACCCGGGTCGAGTCCGACAGCACCATGCCCAACGGCGTTCTGGTTTCAATAGACGGCAAGACGCTTTACGTCGCCGAAAGCAACAGCGACAATCCGGCCATCGACCGTGAGCTGCGGGCTTACCCGATAAACGCCGACGGTTCCTTGGGCCCTTACGCTATGCTTCACGCCTTCGGGACCGACGGCACGAACGCCCAACGTGGTATCGACGGCATGTGTCTCGACCGAGAAGGGAACATCGTGGCCACCGCCGGGTGGCCCTCCGCCGGACCGGGGCCGCTGATCTACGTGTTTGCTCCCAACGGACGGGTACTGGAAACCCACCCGGTGCCTTGCAGCAGGCCCACCAACTGCTGTTTCGGCGGGGCCGACCGGTCAACCCTGTACGTTACCTCCGCCGAGGGACACCTTTTCAAGGCCCAGACCGACATGGAAGGATGGGCGCTCTTCCCATAGCGTCCTTGCCGCTTCGGAATGCCCTCTACCTTCCGGTGTGGCGATAGGAGAGGGCTTGAGAGCTCGGGCGGCAATAATAGAGGCGTCGATAAACGTATGAGCCTGAGGAATTTCGGATTCGGCAGGGACCAGCTACGTCAAGGCGGCGGCCGTGGCAACGGCAACGACCATTTCGATGAATTGGTGGGCGCAACGGAATTGTTTATCTATCAAACGCCCAACCGCCGCGTCAAAGGGTTCGATACGTTGAAGCTGTACCTGGAAGCCCAAGAATGCGAGGTCATCTTCACCGTCGACGCCCCTCCCGAGCTCCGGGACTACGAGACCATCCGCATCACCCACAAAGGGGGCGAACCCATTCCCAACGCCGCATTGCGCCGCTCCCACTCCTGGGCCCACGGCCGCAACTTCCTCCACAGCTTCTTCAAACCAATGTACCGGTAGAGACCGCCACGAAGGCGCCGAGTCCGCTAGAGGCTGCGGGCCCGATGCCGGGCCTGCCTAAGCGCTTACTTCCGAAAAGCGGGTACCGGTACTCGCCGCTCGTTCACCGGGTCCACCCCTAGGCTGAACAACTGTAGCGTGGTGGCCTCCAACAATGGCTGGGCGCCTTCGGGCCCGAACACCACAGAGTAGTCAACTCGCGGCCCTCCAGCCGAATCCGGGCCTCGCCGACCTCGTATTGAACCATGTTTTCATCAGCCAAAAGGAAGGAGCGGGTATCGATGGGCAATACTCCCAATTTCCGGAGAAGGTCTCGCGGTATAAATGTGTAGGACGACCCCGTGTCCACCATTCCTTCCACTCGTTGGAATAGGCCGTTACCGTAGCCGGTAATTTCCAAAGGTACGTTGAATATTCCCATTACGTTTCCAGATTGTTCCCGGCGCTTCGGCGGTGTCAAAAAAAGCGGTACCGGCCGGCTGTCTTGACGCCGATGCTCCATGCGCGTATGTTTCTGCTCTAGGGAAGCTCTGAATAAGTCCCTTCCCCCTCGACGGGGGAAGGTTAAAATGGGGGTGACCTCGCTTATTGGATAGCTGAAGCCCTTAAGCTCCCCACCAAGATTTCGGTTTCCGTTGCAATTCCGAGCGCTTTTTCAGAGGTTTCCTAGTATATTGCCAGAACGCCCGTTATGGCAGGAGATTATCCGGTGACCACAGAGCTGGGAACACAGGGGATCACCACGGCCCAACACGGGACCAAGCCCGTCTTGGAAGTTGAAGACCTACAGGTCCATTTCTTCACCCGGCGGGGCGTCGTGCGCGCCGTAAACGGCGTCAGCTTCAGTGTCATGCCGGGAGAAACCCTGGGCTTGGTTGGCGAGTCGGGTTCCGGCAAGACGATAACCTGTCTGTCACTGTTGCGGCTGCTGCCCCGCGGCGCCCGGATCGTGGGTGGCAAGATCCTTTTCAATGGGCAAAACACGTTGGATATGTCCGAGAAAGAGATGGAGACGCTGCGGGGTATTAACCTGGGGATGATTTTGCAGAACTCCATGGCGGCCTTGGACCCGGTATTCACCATTGGGACTCAGGTAGCGGAACCGCTGGTGGTCCACTCCAAGTTGAACTGGAAGACTGCGATGGAGCGCAGCGTTGACTTGTTGCGCATGGTGAAAATAACGGCGCCTCACCTGAGGGTACGCAACTACCCCCACGAGATGAGCGGAGGTATGCGCCAACGGGCTTCCAGCGCCGCATCTATCGGCCCCCGCCCGGACCTCCTGATCGCGGACGAACCCACTACCGCGTTGGACGTTACAACCCAGCGCCAATATCTGGAACTGCTCAAGGAATTGCAGCGGCAGACCGGCATGGCCCTGATCTTCATTACCCACGACATAAGCATTGTCGGCAACCTTTGCGACAACCTAGCCGTATTCTACGGGGGCTTGGTGGTGGAGTACGGCCCCAAGGACCAAGTGCTGAACCATCCCACCCACCCGTACACCGAGGCCCTGCTGGAGGCGCTGCCTGTGCTCGGGGAGAAGCGAGAGCGCCTGCGCACCATCCAGGGCGAACCGCCTTATGCCGGCGACCTGCCGCCGGGCTGCCCCTTTCATCCTCGCTGCGACAGCGTAATGGACCGTTGCAAAGAGGGAGAACCACCGCCGGTCTTTGCCATCGACAATCTTCGCCGCGCCCGCTGTTGGCTCCTGGACGAGAACAATGAACACTCCAATAATTGAAATCCAGAACCTGGTCAAACACTTTGCCATAAAGGCAGGAATGTTCAAGGGCCGCACTCTTGGCACGGTGCGGGCGGTGGATGACATCTCCTTCACCATCCACGAAAACGAGACCTTTTCTTTGGTGGGAGAATCGGGTTGCGGCAAGAGCACCGTAGCAAACCTGGTCCTCAAGCTCATGGACCCCACCTCCGGGGAAATCAGATACCGCGGCACTGGGCTGTCCGAAATGTCGACCCAGGACACCAAGAACTACCGCCGCAACGTTCAGGCCGTGCTCCAAGACCCCTACGGCGCCCTCAACCCGCGTATGCGAGTGGGCCACATCATCGGCGAGCCACTGGAGGTTCACGGCTACAGCAAGACAGACCGAGAGGTAAGAGTGAACGAGGCGCTCCAATCGGTCGGGCTTCGGGAATCGGTGCAGACCCAGTTCCCCCACGAGTTCAGCGGTGGACAACGCCAACGCATCGGCGTGGCCCGCGCCCTTACTCTTAACCCCGACCTGATCATCTTGGACGAACCCGTTTCCTCGCTGGACGTTTCCATCCGCTCCCAGGTCCTAAACTTGCTGAAGGACATTCAAGACGAACGCCGCATTTCCTATATATTGATTTCCCACGACCTCGCCTCCGTGGAGCACATGAGCCACACCATCGGCGTGATGTACTTGGGCAAGCTGGTGGAGATGGGGGATGCCGAGCTGACCTGCTCCGCCCCGCAGCACCCCTATACCGCGTCCTTGGTGGCGGCAGCCACGCCTCCGGGGACCACTCCGGCTTGGCAAATCCCCATCGTGGGCGAGGTGCCCGCCGCGCTGGAAACTCCCAGCGGCTGTTCGTTCCATCCCCGGTGCCCCTACGCCATGCCCATCTGCAGCCAAGAAGTCCCAGCATTGCAGGCGACTCCCGACGGCCGTTACGTTTCCTGCCACCTCTACCCCAGCGAGATTAACAACATCGACAAGCAGGCGCCGGTGCAGGCTGCCTCCCCTCTGGACCTCACCAACATCGGAAACGGTTCCGGCCCTACCGGGGCGGACGCGGTTTCGGCCGACTGATCCCCCAATTGAGGCTCCGCTTAGATAGACTCCCGGCTTGGTCTACCGCCGCTGGAAGGACTCTCCCGCGACTCTCTTTATATCACTGCGCCGTTTCCAGGAGGTTCCTGTGACATACGACTTGATCGTGATTGGCGGAGGCTCGGCCGGAGCCACCATCGCCAGCCGGGTGGCGGAAGACGCCAACCGTTCCGTATTGGTCCTCGAAGCCGGTCCGGACTACCCCACGATGGAAGAGACCCCGGTCGACGTGCTTGACGGCCAGAACGTCAACTTGGCCGGCCAAGGCCCCCACCTGTGGGGTTATCAGGCCCGGGCCAACACCCAACAGCCGGAGCCCATCGAGGTCCCGGCGGGAAAGGTCACCGGCGGCGGATCGGCGGTGAACGGCACGGTGTTCCTGAGGGGTGTTCCCGAGGACTACGACGAATGGGAAAAGCTGGGAAATCAGGGCTGGTCGTACCTGGACGTGTTGCCGGTGTTTCGGGCTATGGAGACCGACCGGGACTTCAGCGGGGACTTTCACGGTACCGAAGGGCCGATACCCATCGGCCGCGTCAAACGGGAGTCTTGGGAAACCAGCATGACCGCTTTTTACGAGGCCTGCCTGGCCAGCGGTTATCCTGATTCCCCTGATATGCAACTCCCTCAGACTACCGGAGTGGGAGCGCGTCCCCTCAACACTCTGGGCGGCGCCCGGATGAGCACCGCCATGACCCACCTCGGTCCGGCCCGCCATCGCCTCAACCTGACGGTACGTGGCAAAGTGCTGGTGCGCCGTATACTTTTCGAGGGCAACCGGACGGTGGGAGTCGAAGCCGAGAGCGGCGGGGAGGTGTTTCAACTGGCAGCACGGGAGATAGTCCTCTCCGCCGGCGCCATCGGCTCGCCGGCCGTTCTGCTCCGCTCCGGGGTCGGGCCACGCGATCATTTGCGAGAGGTTGGGGCGCCCTTGGTCCACCATCTGCCCGGCGTGGGACAAAACCTCAAAGACCATCCCTTGGTGCCGGTGTGGTTCCGACACAGGCCCGGGGTACAAGGCGGCCCCGCTCCCAGCCAAGTTGGCCTGCGCTACACCGCCCAAGGCTCCAACCTAGCCAACGACATGTTCATTTCTCCCTACCCCAACCTAGTTGTCGACAGCGTTTACTACACCCGGTTCCATGTGATTCTGGAGCGCCCGGCGGGTTCCGGGAGCGTCACCCTGGCTTCTCCCGACGCTAACGAACAACCAATTATCGACATGCGATACTTGGAAGACCCCTGGGACTTGCAACGTTCGCGGGAAGGCGTCCGCCTCGCGGCCCGGTTGGGCCGGGAACCGGCGTTCGGACCGGTATTCCAGGAACGGTCGGCTCCCGTAGACGGCGAGCTTGAGGACGACGCCGCGTTGGACCGGTGGATACTGAAAAACGTCGGTTCCGCTCCCCATGTCGTGGGCACGGCCAAGATGGGACTGGCCTCGGACCCTATGGCAGTGGTGGACAACCGGTGCCGGGTCCACGGCCTTCAAGGTCTGCGGGTGGCCGACGCCTCGGTCTTCCCGGAACACGTGCGGGCCAACACCAACGCCACCGTCGTAATGATCGGCGAAAGAGTCGGCCGCTGGATCAAAGAAGATGCTCCGGCGTAACGGGACCCTCCCGTCAATGCCGGCCATAGTTGGGAGGTAAATCATGGACCTTAGCGGCAAGTCGGCCATAGTCACGGGAGCCGGTTCCGGCATCGGCCGGCAGATAGCCGCTACGCTTGCGGGCAGCGGCGCTTCAATCACCGTTGCCGACCTCAATCTCGAAGGCGCCGAGGAGACAGTGCGGCGAATCGAGGAATCGGGCGGCACAGCCCGGGCGATGCAGACCGACGTTTCCAACGGCGGCCAAGTGGACGCCCTAGTGACTGCCACTGCCGCCGTCTACGGCGCGGTGGACATCCTCGTCAATAACGCCGGGTTCGGGTTCAACTCCAGCATCGTGGACATGCGGGAAGAAGACTGGGACCGCGTGCTGGCGGTGAACCTTAAGGGACAGTTTCTTTGCTCTCAGGCCGTCGCCCGGCGGATGATCGAGCAAGGGACCGGCGGGCGAATCGTCAACATCGCTTCCACCGCCGCGGCCAATGCCCGGTACGAGGGCGGCGCCTACTGTGCCGCCAAGGCCGGAGTGGTGCAGCTTACCAAGGTATTGGCGTTGGAACTGGGACCCTATGGGATTACGGCCAACGCCGTGGGTCCGGGGTTCACCGAGACCGAGGGTTCATCGGACGCATCAGAGGAGTACCGCACCAACTTCCTGGTCCAAGTGGCGGCCGGGCGAACGGGACAACCCACCGACATCGCCAACACGGTGCTGTTCTTGGCGTCCCCTTTGGCGGGCTACGTTAACGGCCAAGTGGTCTATGTGGACGGCGGCTATTCCGCCGGAAAACTCACGGTAAGGGGTTAATCTCAAGATTCCTCCCCAGAAATAGGCAGGTAGAGGACTATCGTATGGACTTCCAAGGCAAGTCCGCCGTCATCACCGGTGCGGCCCAGGGTATCGGCCGGGCCATCGCCAGGGAGCTCGCTGGTGGGGGTGCCCGGCTGGTAGTTTGCGATGTCCAGGGTGACCGGGTGGAACAGGCGGCAGCCGAACTCCTGGACGGCGGCGCCGAGGCAGTCTCCTTCCAGGCCGACCTGACGGAGACCAGCCAAGTGAACGAGTTGATTGAATTGACGGCGCGGACCTACGGCCGCGTCGACATACTGGTCAATGCCGCCGGTGGCAGCGGCAACGTCGGCATTACCGACGTTGAAGACGTGACCGACGAGATTTGGGACAGCGTGATCGACAGCAACTTGAAGAGCGCCTTCCTGTGTTGCCGGGCGGCCGTGCCCCACATGAAAAGGCAGCGGTACGGCAAGATCGTCAATTTCTCATCCATGTCGGCCAAGAGCGCCTTCGGCCCTCGCGGGACCACGGCGGCCCGCCTCCCCTACACGGGCGCCAAGGCGGGGATCGACGGCTTGACCAAGCAGTTGGCCAAAGACTTGGCCCCGTTTGGCGTCTACGTTAACGCCGTAATGCCCGGCTTCATTCTTACCGAGCCCGCCGCCCGGGTCGCCCGGCGCTTCGCCGTCCTCTCCGGCGAAGAGCGGGAAAGCATGTTGCTCAACGTGCCATTGGGACGGCCGGGCAGGCCGGAAGAGGTGGCCAAAGTGGTGGCCTTTCTGGTTTCCGACGATGCCAGCTTCGTTTCCGGCGCAATCGTCGAGGTCAATGGCGGTCAATAGGCGCCAGACAGTATGGCCGCAAAGAGTTGCGGTTCAGTTACAATTATTCTGGGCAATCGCATCTCAAATCAAAACGCCACTGTCAACCACAGAGTTTTTTGAAGTTAGTCTGCGCTCTGCGTGCTGTGTGGTGAAACATACCTGACACTCGCCCCTTCCCAGCCCCTGGTACACCCTACTACCATTATTCCTGTGACCCCCCCCAAAACGCCCAACCACCCGAAAATGAGCGAAAATGAGCGGAAATGGGCGGAAATGGGCGGAAATGGCGGGAAAATCGAAATTTCCGGCCTGACCTTTCGCCACAAGCCCAAGGCGGTGAATCCATGTCATTGCGCCAACTCAGAAACCGCGTCAACGCCCTGAAGCGTAAACTCGCCCTGCCCCTCGCCGTCATCCGGCTCCGCCCATTGGCCGAAGAATTTTGCCATGAGTGGGCCCAAGCCCGCGCCGGCTTCGGCAGCCACAAGGCGCCGTCGAAGCAAATGCCACCGCCTTTCACCTCGGTGGAAACCGGGACCCTTTCCTTGATCAGGCGCGTCGCCGGCCACGGCTTCCGCCTCACCACCTTCATGGACCTCCACCGATACCTGGAGCGTTGCCGCACCGCGGACGCCCTTCCCGAATACCATGAAATCATTCGCTGTCTCCTTCCCCAGTCCGCCAACGGCGTCCTCCAGGCAATACTCCAATTGGATGCGCCCGCTACATCATGAAGGCCCCTGACCCGGTCGAAGGCCCGTCCGGCCGGCGACCGGTTGAGACGCGATTGCCCTGGACAATTATTCCGGCGGCTTGACAACGGAATGAAACACCGTGTAGCCTCTACGTCCGTATATAAGGCTCACAAAAGTCTGACCGAGGCAACCTTATTTTGAAGGAGAAACGGTGGTGAAATCTCTGTTGACCTGGAAACTCCCCGTACTAATGTTAGTGCTTGTCTTGACGGCCGCCTTGGCCGCCTGCGGCGGCGCCGACGAGCCAACCGCGATGCCCGCAGAGCCTACTGCCATGCCGGCAGCCACCGCGATGCCTGCCGATACCGCGGCCGCCCCGACGGCAGTCCCCACGGCGGCAGCCGCGCCGACCGATGTTCCTCCCTCAGAATCGTCTGTGGGTACGTTGACCGTGGCCGTCGACGGATGGGGATCGGACTTGATAAATTCCTGGGAAGATACCCAGCCGAGCTTTCTCCGTGACTATTTCTCGACCCGCATGCTAACCCGCGACGAGAACATGGTGGTCCAACCCCTTTGGGTTACCGAATGGGAACAGAGTGCGGATGGCATTCTTATGCAACTCCATCCTGACGCTGGCTGCCAAAACGGGGAACCCTTGGACGCCGAAGCGATGCAAATCAACCTGGAAGCTCTCCTCGGCAACGAAGAGGGATTCTCCGGCAGCTTCTTGGGCGCCTCCCTGGACTCATTGATCGATAGTAACGGGTATGAGATTCGAGGCGACAGGGAGCTCTTCATGGGGACCGACTCTCCCAGCCCGGCCGGTTGGGCCATCCTGCACGGGGCCAACTATCACCAGATCTGGTTCATGCCTCCCGATTACTTGCGAGAAGTGGGCCACGATGAGTACGTTAGAAACCCTGTCGGTTGCGGACCCTACGAATTGACCGAGTTCAACCCCGGCGACTCCGTCACCTTTACTCGCTGGGACGACTTCTGGGGCAACTACGAATACTACAAACCGCCTCAACACGAAATCCTTGAGATTATCAAGGTGCCCGAGGCCACCACCCGCTTCGCCCAACTCACCGCCGGCGACGTAGACATGGCCCTCAACCTGCCCTATCCCATTGCCAAGGACATGGAACGCTCCGAGGACGGGACCCGGGCCGGGATAAACCCGGGAAGCGGCGGTCTCTGGACCCAAACCTTGGGCGCCAATGGCAAGATGCAAGTCGCTTTCGACTTGGAGTTCGCCCTTAAGGAAATGAAAGACGACGGCACGTTCAAGGCCGACCCCGCCGCCTGGGGCGACGACCCCACCGTTAACGTGAAGGTGCGCGAAGCCTTGGAACTGGCCATTGACAAGCAGGCGATCCTGGACACCGGCTTCGGATTCCTGTTGCCCAACCAGTCGATCTGTAGCAAGGGGTCTTTCGGTTGGCGCGAGTCCCAGGACTTCCTTTCCGAATACAACCCGGAGAAAGCCCAACAGATCCTCAACGAAGAAGGCGTTGGCGACGGCTTCTCCCTGGAGGCGCACTTTGGTGAGTTTACCGGCCGCCCCAACCAGAAGGAGGCCATGGACATCATCGCCAGCAACTGGAAGGACATCGGTATCGACCTGAAGGTAAACGAGCACGACCCCTTCACCTACTACTCCAGCGGCGACTCCGGCAAACGGGAGTACCAGTCGGTGAACGAGTGGAGTTGGGGTCGGCAGGAACATTGCTCCGTCCTGGTGAACTTGGCCTACTCCTCCAGTGGCTTCAGGAACGAGTACAACGACGAGACTGACGCCCTCAACGAGGAACTTCAGAACACCAGTGACGAGGCACGGCAACTAGAGATCATGGCCAGGGTGGATGACATCGCCCTTGAAAACCACTGGATCATACCGTTGTACGACGCCAGCGCCGTTTACGGCTACACTGACCGGGTGTTAGAGCACAAGCAGCCGCCGTTCGGCGCCCACTTCATGGACCTGCAACGGATCATTCTGAGGGACTAAACACCAGTTCGCATTCGGTAACAGGAAATCCCGGGGTAGCCTGCTTCGCCTCTCCGCTACGTTGGGGTGAAACCGGCTACCCCGATGCTTTGGTAAGGGGTATTCGTGGGCCGGTACGTAATGAATCGGGGGCTTCAGGGGTTGCTCACCCTGTGGATGGTCTCTGTCGCGGTCTTCTTCCTAGTCCGATTGACCGGCAACCCCATCGATTTCCTGATGCCCCCGGAGGCAACCCCGGAAGACAAACTACGGATCATCGCTTACCACGGCCTCGACGCAAGCTATTGGGAACAGTACGTCAACTTCAACAAGAACCTGGTCCGGGGCAAGTTTGGAGAATCGTTGCGCTGGGACTCCCGGGACGGGTTCGAGGTATTTGTCGACCGGCTCCCGGCTACGATTCAACTAACCGTAGCGGCCATGGTCTTCTCCATAGTCGTCGGCGTCACCTTGGGTGTTGTGTCGGCCACCAACCCGGACTCACTCTTTGACCGGGTGGGCAAGGTGGTTGCGATCATTGGGCAATCGATGCCGGTATTTTGGGTCGGGATCCTTATGATCCTGCTCTTTGCCGTCTATCTAGGTTGGCTGCCGGCCGGAGGCAGCATCGACCGGTTAGGCTACAAGGCCATAGCTCTTCCTGCCGTCACCCTCGGCTGGCTCTTCGTGGCGGCGCACATGCGGATCGTGCGGTCCTCCATGTTGGAGGTGCTCGATTCGGAATACATCAAGATGATCCGGGCTAAGGGGCTTCCCCGCCGCATGGTGATCTGGAAGCACGCCTTGAAAAACGCCTCGATCCCGATTTTTACGCTGTTCATGGTCAACTTTGCCCAACTCATCGCTGGAGCCGTGGTTACCGAGACCATCTTCGGGTGGCCGGGCATCGGCAGGCTGCTGGTCGACTCGATCTTCGTCAGGGACTTTCCGGTAGCCCAGACCGTGGTGTTCTTCGCCGCCGCCTTCGTCGTAACCGTGAACCTGATGGTCGATATCATCTACGGATGGCTCGACCCCCGGATCAGGGTAGCCGACTGATAGAACGCAGCCATGTCTAGTGTTAGCGGAATAGGACTGGAAGCCCCGGCCAGCGTCCCGGCAAGGACGCGCGTCGGGCGTATGGCCGGCGGCCTGCGTTCCGGCCTTCGCGGCGCTCCGAAATTCTCCTTGTTCTATCTGGCGGTGATCATCGTGGTCACTGTCTTCACCCCGCAGATCGCCCCCTATGACCCTATCAAGACCGAGCCAGCCAACATTCTGGCCAGTCCCGGTTGGGGCGGCCACCTGCTGGGGACCGACCACCTAGGCCGGGATATTCTGAGCCGTATCATCTACGGCGCCAGAATCTCGGTGACGGTGGGGGTGTTGGCCGTTTTCATTTCCGGCGCCGTCGGCACCGCTATCGCACTGGTTTCCGGAGTGTTCAGGGGATGGACCGACAGCCTGCTGATGCGTATTACGGACGCCTTCCTGGCGCTGCCCTACCTGATGGTGGCGGTGGTGGTGATTGCGATTCTGGGAGCCAGCTTGTTGAACGTGATACTGGTAATCGGGCTGCTGCGTTGGATGACCTACGCTCGTATCGTTCGCGGCGAGGTGCTCCAGCTTATGGAAATGGACTACATCCGCTTGGCCCGCGCCGCCGGCTCGAGCAACTTGCGGATCATTGTCCGGCACCTCGTCCCTAACATCACCAACACGCTCCTGGTTCTGGCGACGCTGGAGGTGGGCCTAGCGATAATCGCCGAGGCCTCGTTGAGCTTCCTGGGCTTGGGGGTGCCCCGTCCCCAACCCTCATGGGGCACCATGCTTGCGGAGTCTCAGGAATGGGTCTTCGTCGCTTGGTGGCTTCCCTTCGTCCCCGGCATAGCCATCACCTTGCTGGTGATGTCCTGCAACCTCACCGGCGACTGGCTGCGGGACCGGACCGACCCCACACGCCGGCAACTGTAAGCGCGGGCGCTGGACCAGCAAACTCTCGCGCAGCCACCGATTTGCAAGACTCGTTGGACAACGAAGCCCGAGGAGCGACTGGAAAAATCCTTTGCATCAATGGAGAGATGACAAAAGGCCGGAAACGACCGCGCTCGCTGGAACTGCCCCTTAACTACAAAAATCTCGGTTCTAAGGTTACCGGTTCCATTATCCCGAACCCAACGACAGGCCCGAATTATACGAGCCGTTTATCGTAGGTGTGAAACTCTTCCACAGTTAGGCCCAGATTTGATAGCCACTGTGCCGTCGCCAAGTGAATTGCGTCAAAGGGTTTGAGACCCCAACCCTTACCGATAGCGGTGCGGATCAAGTCCCGTGCTACTTGGCCAATTGCACTGTGGTACTCAACAAGGACCACGGCTGCCGGGTCGGTCCACATGGAGTGAATCAGCCGCTCCATTTCTGGGTCTAATAACCTTTGTTTCTGTTCGGAAGCGGCGAATGCCACTTCCACTTGCGAAAGCACTGACGTGTGCCGTTTTACTGCGCCACCCGGAGCGGCGCTATCGTCCAGTAAACCATTCAGGGTGGGCACACGGTCTGGAATCTCGTTAACATACGAGAGAGACGTTGGCGTCCCAGTAGACAATCCGGCGCGTATCAGGCATCTCTCATCCGCCTGATAACGTCTTCTGGCAACGTTTCTCCTTCTTCCTACGGGACCGCGCCTCTGGCCCGCCGGTACGACCCTGGGATTCCGTCTTCCAGGACCTCCACGTCTGCAATTTGCCGGATAGCTATCGGTTGGCCTGTTGCCGTTTCCCTTGACACCCGTCCGCTCACCCTCGCCCGCCGTCCCCAGGCTTCCCGCATGATTTCTTCCTGCCCTTGCGCCCAGTAACAAGCAACTGCTTTATCGCGAACCGTGTCGTAGAGGTTGAACCGCAAGCCGGCCCGGTTGCTGAGCGTTTGCACTCTGCCTGTAACCGCGCCGAGAGCGGACGTGGCGGGGGGTTGTGTCAGCGACATTCCATTGCCATGAATCGTGAAGTCAGCATCCACGGTTGCAAACCGCACGTACTCTACGGAACCGGCCAATTTTTTGATCGCATTAGCTGCGTCTGTTATCCGACGGCTATAAGTTATGCCCTCACGCCGCTCCAGCGCCCTTCCGATTGCTCCGAACTGATCAACGATACCTTCTATCTTGATCGGATTGTCGGCCTCGCCGCTGACGGTGATTGCAGCACTGCCAGGTTACAAGTCTTCGACAATCCAGTTTATTTTCGTACCAGCTGTCAAAGCGGATAACAACCGATTGAAGGCGGTTATGCCCTCTTTCAATCGTATAATGTCGACTTCCCCGCCCATTTCAAAAGTCAGTGTAGTTTTGGTCATATCCCGTCTCCAACGACCAGACCCAGTGCTCGTGCAAATTCAATAAAGACAGATTCAACAGCTGTTGGCCGCCTGCTATATCAATCCCCCGGTTTGTCCGCTACAGTCCTTGGATTGGCCAAAGTCGGAGCAATGCCAGACAATCCCCGAGGGTCGCCCCGCGCCAGCGCGCTCCCGCATCAACCGGCAGGGGGGCCGCCATGGTGTGCGGGGACGCCGGAGCGGACTGGGTTCTCTTGGACCATTGTCTCGGCCGTCGGCCCGCGCCCGCTCCACGCTCACGAACCAAAGGGACCCAAAATTTCCGCTTGGCGCTCAAGACTATCGGGCCAAAGAGGCATTGGCCCAAGGTCCTATTTTGTTGGAACCGGAGGTTACGAAGCAAAGCTCGGTGGTGTTAGCTATTGCCCCTCAGGTATGTACACGGTCGAAGTTGGCTGAATCTGCGATGTGCTTCTTCGCCGGTTATCCGTGAGCTTCGGCGACTGTCATCCGTCGCGAACAGGAAGTGGTTCTACAATACCCATGCTCAAGTGGGTGGTAGCATTGTAAAAGAACCCCGGTCCTGGAGGCAACGCCACGTCGTTGAATTCAAGCACCGTCAGGCCTGAGGGAAGCGTGTCCTGGCTCCCCATCGCGCTCCTAAAAGCTGTGGGGGGTCCAGGGCTGGTATGGCACGGCGAACATTCGGTCGGCGCGTAGCAACGCCCCCGGAGTATGCTCTTCCACCAAGCCTGCCTGCGAGAGTGTGCTGAAATTTACAGCCCCCAGGTATGCCGCGGCCAAGGCGGAAACAGGAAGCGCCAAGTCTGACGATGAACCGGAAGCCCGGCAGGCTGCCCCTTCAGGAGACCCCTCTAATTCGAACCGTCCTTCGTTCCAAGGGCAATATTCGTCCCGCACTTCCAACACCAAACGACCGCTTTCCATGTAACGCCGTAGCCTCAGGGCGGCGCCTACGTCTATCAGGCGGAGCCACATCCCATCCCGCGTCGATCGCTGTAGCCGTCGCGGGTCGGCCAACATCCAGGGCAGGGGATCATCCACGGGACGCTTTAACGCCTCGGTCGAATAAACGAGGTCCGCGTCGAAGCAAAACCGCCACAATGCGGCGTTGGCCTCTTTACTCGTTGCCATCAACTCGTTTACGGTCAGAACGTCCCCTCTGGTGCGGTAGGTTACATAGCCGTCCACTCTCCCCTGATCCTCGTAGGCGGCGTAAAACAAGCCGCCGGGGCCGCCTTGGCTATGTTCCGGCAGTCTGGAGTCCCGCTCCCAATGGTGGGGCGCCCTCTGGAACACACCCGGGCGGCCGATGGTGCTGCGCCGGAAAACCTCCGGCAACTCCTTTGTGATATCCACCGGATCTACGAAAACGATACGGCCCGGACTATCGTATCGGCGGGCATACCCGTTGTATTGCCGGTCGATGGCCCACCGCTCGTGCACCGAGCCTACACCGTACCCGAATCTGCCGTAGATTACGCTTTCAGAGGCAAACAGGGCAGCCAACGGCTCACTGCGCTCGTATATGTCTTTCATCTGGCGCCGCATCATCATGGTCATCACCCCGCGCCGCCGGTGCGTTGGCTGTACCTCGATGTTGGCCACGCCCGCCACGACCGCAGTGTCCCCGGGAATGGACATCTCCAACCGGTGCGAGTGGGCGCCGCCGACAATGTTTCCTTTGTCGAAAACGGCGATAGAACGGTCTAGATCGAAGTGGGGACGCAGTACCTCCGGGTCCCCGGCCAACCGGTTGCCATAGGCCCGCGCTTCAACGCGAACCCACTGAACGAACTCGTCGGAGGTAATGGTCCTCATTTCCAGCATCGAATCTACTCCCCCCGTAGATCAATAAATTCAATCAGCCCAGCCAAACATATCGGATTATAGGGTATCGCGCCACATCCCCGGTCTCTACTCATGTTAGAAGGTATCCTCAACGTCCCTTCCTCGGCTGAGCCGATGGGGTTGGGGAGAGAGCGAAACGAAGGCCAAGTCGCGAATGGCATCGCACACATGGCTGGACGCCGAAGCCGCTCTCCGATGCGAAAGGAGTCCGCTATACACGCCCAGCTTTGCCTATACGGCTTTGTCTATAGTAAAAACCGTTAGAAAGATAGTACCCTTGGAAAGGCCATACCCAGTACCACTTTTGAGTTTGTTGTGGCACTATAGGGTTGCTAAAATGCGGAGCAATGGAGTACCGGCACCACGAGCATAATGGATGGGGAATTTTAGATGCTTCGGGCGCCGAACGCCGTTTGAAGCGAGTTCGCACCGGATGCCAAGGGACCCAAGTCAACTGATGGGCAGTACTGGAGATGACCGGACTGGTCACCCATAAAAAACGGAGCTGGGGCCTGTAACCAGGGCCGGCAGCAGCGCAAGGGGTAATCGCGAATTATCAAGGAGGCCACACCAATGAATGTAACCACCGACCGGCGGGGTGAGACCTTGGTAGTAATCGCCGAAGGGCGGGTTGACGGCGCCAATGCTGCCGCTTATCAGGCTGCTATCCAGGACGCCATCGACGAGAGCGATAAGGCGGTGGTCTTGGACTTCTCGAATCTCACGTATATTAGCAGCGCCGGTCTCCGGGTCATTCTGCTGGTCGCCAGGGACCTCCAGAAACAAGGAGCGCAATTTGCGGCATGCTCTCTCTCCGCCCCGGTTAAGGAAGTCTTTTCGATCAGCGGCTTCGACAAGATTATCCCGGTTCATGACTCTCAAGACGAGGCGATAGGCTCATTCAAAAAATAGGCGGCTGGCAAACAATTACCGAACGGGACCGTTAGGGTGTTCACCAGCGCTTCGCGGAAGCGGTCCGGCACGTCCGGCCCTACGCATTGCCCTTCGACAGCGCAGATAACAGCAGGTGGAGATGGCACAAATGGGAGGTCAATACAAGATCCTCGTCGTGGATGACGAGCCGGACCTAGAGCCCCTGATGCTCCAGCGTATGCGACGCCACATACGCTCCGGTCTGTACAGCTTCGTTTTCGCCCACAACGGCCTGGAAGCGTTGCACCTGTTGCAGCAGCATGATGGCATAGACATGGTGCTTTCCGACATCAACATGCCTCAAATGGACGGCCTTGCTCTGTTGGAGCAGATTCCCAAGGTGGACCCAGACATCCGGGCCGTGATTATCTCGGCCTACGGTGACATGAAGAACATTCGGACCGCTATGAACCGGGGCGCCTTCGACTTCGTCACCAAGCCCTTGGACTTCGATGACCTGCAGATCACCATTGAACGAACGCTTAATCATCTTATCGAGTGGCGGGACGCCCTCTCCTCCCGGGATGCGCTGGTTATCTTGCAGAACGAACTGAACGTAGCCAGCAAGATGCAACAGTCCATTTTGCCCACACAGTTTCCACGAGGGCCCGACTATAAGTCCTTTGCCAGCATGGAACCGGCGCGCAACGTGGGAGGGGACTTCTACGACGTGGTGCGTTTAGAGGAAAACCGGATCGGAATGGCCATCGCCGATGTCTCAGACAAGGGGGTGCCGGCGGCCCTTTTTATGATGTCCTGCCGTACGCTTTTGAAAGGCGCTGCCATTGGCAACCACGACCCGGGGGATGTGTTGCGGGAGGTTAACGACCTGCTCTACCAGGACAACGAAGCGATGATGTTCGTTACCCTCCTTTATGCGGTGTACGACCCGGCCAGCGGGGTACTTAGCTACGCTAATGGTGGGCATAACCCGCCGGTTATTCGTCACGCCGACGGAAGTTCTACCATGCTCCCCACGACCGCCGGGGTTGCCCTTGGCTTAGTGGACGGTATCGAATACCAGCAAACCTCCGTCGCCATCCTGCCCGGCGACACCCTCTTTCTCTATACCGACGGAGTCACCGAAGCTATGAATGAGGCTGGCGAAGAGTTCGGAGTAGAGCGATTGTGTGCCGTCCTTGCGGCCACTCCCTCCAATGACCCCCAGAAAGTGAACGAAGCAGTTTTCGCGGGGGTCAGAGCCTTCGCCGGCGAAACCCCTCAATCGGACGACATTACCTGCCTGACCCTTTGTCGCAGCGAGGCCCCCGAGTGAGCGCGAGGCTTGCTCTAAAGGTCGAAACCCGGGTGGAGGAACTGGGGCGCATTTTCGCCGCCGTAGAGGAACTGGCGGAGCAGGAAGATTGGCCTCCGGGGCTCACTTTCAAGGTGAATTTGGTTCTCGAGGAACTGGGAATCAACGTAATTAATTATGCTTACGATGGCGGACTCCACTATTTCGACATAACCCTTATCTCCGAGTCCGACAGGCTCACCATTGAGATTACGGACGACGGCCGGCCCTTCAACCCATTGGAAGATGGCCGGCAACCCGATTTAAATGCATCCGTCGAAGACCGTCCTATAGGCGGATTGGGCATCTATTTGGCGCGTGAACTGACGGATAACATAAGTTACCGGCGGGAGCTTTCGAAGAACCATTCTACTATGGTTATACTCAAGACTGAATAAAGGGAATACCCGGTCTGTTGCCCGCAATACCGATGTCGAGGCTGACGGCGCTGGTTGTTGCCCTGATAATAGTTACGGTCTTGGGTGGATTGGGCTGTTTCAAAGGCGCCAGTAATGATGGACCGGAGGCAATTGACGGGAGCGCTACCCCAGTTGCCCCGCCGGTCTCACAACCCCCGGGGACTGACGCTACACTGTCTCCAGACCGCGGAATCTCCGACCAGCGCATACTCTTCGGCCAGTCCGCCGCCTTCAGCGGTCCGGCCCGGGAATTGGGCAGCAACATGCAGTTGGGGATTAAGGCTGCTTTCCAGGAAATCAACCAAGCCGGCGGAGTCCACGGTCGACAGTTGAAACTATCCTCCCTTGACGACGCCTACGAGCCTGAGGCAGCCATCGCCAATACTCTTCGCTTGATTGAAGACGAGAAGGTGTTTGCGCTGATTGGCGCCGTGGGTACGCCAACATCCCGCTCCGCCACTCCGGTCGCCGCCGAGAGGGGAATACCCTATGTTGCTCCCTTTACCGGCGCCGCTTTCCTGCGGGACCCTGCTTTAGGCAACGTAATCAACCTGCGAGCTTCCTACAACCAGGAAACCGAGGAGATGGTCGCCAGGTTGACCGGCGACCTCGGCATCGAACGGATCGCCGTGCTTTATCAAGACGATTCCTTTGGGCGCGCCGGTTACCAAGGCGCAAAGCAGGCCTTGGACAAGCGCGGCATGGAGCCAGTGGCCATCGGGGTGTATCCCCGAAATACCGTGGCGGTGAAAACCGCGCTCCTCGACCTGGACCGGGGGGACCCGGAGGCGGTGATTCTGGTGGGTGCTTACGAGCCGGTCGCCGCCCTAATCGCCTGGGCCCGGCATACTGGCTTGGACCCGGTTTTTATGACCGTTTCCTTCGTAGGCAGCAATGCTCTGGCCAAGGAACTTGGCCAGAACGGCGCCGGCGTTTTTGTAACCCAAGTGGTGCCCTTCCCTACGGACAACAGCCTCCCGGTCGTTGACGCCTACCACCGCGCTCTGGCCGCTTATGACCCGGAGGCAGTTCCTGGGTTCGTCTCCCTAGAGGGTTACCTCGCCGGACGCCTGGCAATCGCCGGCCTGGAAAGCTGCGGCCGGGAAGTCACCCGAAATTGTTTTCTGGACCGCCTGCATCGCGCCGACGCCATTGATATTGACGGGTTTGAACTTCATTATGGGCGGGGAGATAATCAAGGTTCGGACGAGGTATTCCTGACCGTCATCGGGCAAGACGGCCGCTATCATCCCATCGAAACGCTGCAGGACGTGGAGCCGTGAACCAGCTACTGAGACGTCTGCTCCGCAGCCGCTATCGCATTTCCACCCAACTATTCTCCGCCTTCGGGGCCGCCGTCGCCCTGACCGTGGCCGCCGGTCTGGTCGGGTGGTTCTCGTTTGACCGCGTCGGAGATTCCCAGAGCCAGTTAAATGAAGAGAGTATTCCGGAAATGGCGGCCGCTTTTGAGGTTGCCCAATACGCCAGTAGTCTCGTGGCCGCCGCACCCCTATTGACCGCTGCCGAAACACCCGAAGACCTCCAGCGCGTTTACAACGGCATCGCCGATGCCAACCAAGCCTTGGAAAAACAGTTGCTAACTCTAGAGGGTAGCGAAATCACCGACGAGAGTTTCCAGAGCATCCACGCCCGTTCCAGCAATCTGCTTGCCAACATCGAGGAAATCAAAGACCGGCGAATTGAGATTTTAACGTTGGCCGACGGGCGGGAAACCCTGCGCACGGAACTGGCGGCGGTCCGCAGCGATTTAGACGACACGTTAGCCTTGGCAATAGATGACCAGTTGTTTTATACCGTGACCGGCTACCGCAAACTAGGCGAACCACCGGCGGAGGCCGAGGAGCATTTCTCCGCCGCCGAGTTGGACCGCTACCGACTTTTGTCTGAGCTACTGGGGGACGCCAATATCGCGACGGAACTGCTTGGCAACGCCTTCACGCTCTTCGAAGCCGCTTCCCTCGAACCGCTGCGGGAGCGGTTCGAGGCCGCCATCGGCCGCATTGAGCGTAACTTAGCCGCGCTTCGGGACTCTCCGGTTCATGCCAAAATCGCTCCAATTTTCGCCAGGATTGACGAGTTGGGGACTGCCGAGGAGAGCGGGTTCAGCCTGCTCTACCAGGAGCTCCGCCTTGCCCAGGAGCAGCGGGTGCTGCTGTCCAACAACCAGGACGAGGCCGTCAACTTGGTTGCGGAGGTTGACGGCTTGGTGGTCGCGGCACGGGCGAGCGCACAGGAGGCTACCCACGCTTCCACCCAGGCAATACTGACCGGCCGGACTCTCCTGCTCGCCATCAGCGCCATCAGCATCGGCGGCGCTTTTCTCATTGCTTGGCTTCTGGTCGGCCGGGTATTGCTGCGCCGTATCGCGATGTTGTCGAATCGTATGCGCAGCATGGCGGGCGGCGACCTGGAAGCCAGCGTAGAAGTTGGAGGGAATGATGAGGTCGCCGAAATGGCGGCCGCCCTGGAGGTGTTCCGCCGCCATGCCATTGAAGTGCAGCGTTTGAACTTGGTGGAAAAGCTGGCCGAGGACCTGCAAGGAAAGAACGATGAACTGGAAATCGCGATGACCGACCTTCGTCGGGTCCAAGACCAAATGGTGGTGCAACAAAAGTTGGCGGCCCTTGGCGAACTGACCGCCGGCGTGGCCCATGAGATCAGGAACCCTCTGAACTTCGTCAAGAATTTCTCCGAGGCTTCCTCAGAGCTCCTTACCGAGTTGCAGGAGGTGATCACCGAAAACGAGGAGCAATTGGGTGACGACCAGCGGGAACTCATCCGGGACATCTCCACGGACCTCAACGACAACTTCGAACGCATCCGCAACCACGGCGACCGCGCTAACCGCATCGTCCACGATATGCTCATGATGAGCCGGGGCACGAGCGAGTTTCAACCCACCGACATCAACAACCTGCTGGATGAACACTTCCGCTTGGCCTACCACAGCGCCCGGGCAACCGACTCGGAGTTCCAACTCGACATGAAACAGGCCTTCGATCCTGACGTTGGCGAAATGGACGTAATTCCCCAAGACCTAGGCCGAGTCTTTCTGAATATGGTGAGCAACGCTTGTTATGCCACCAACGAGAAACAGCGGGCCGCCCGGGAAACCGGCGAGACCTACAATCCCACACTGCAACTTACCACCCGGCGCGGCGAGAGTCATCTGGAAATCAGTATCCGGGACAACGGAAGCGGTATGCCGCCGGACGTCATCGAGAAGATATTCAATCCCTTCTTCACCACCAAGCCCACAGACCAAGGCACCGGGCTGGGCCTTGCAATATCCAACGACATAGTGCGCCGACACGGCGGTGCTATTCGGGTCACTTCGGAGCCGGGCGAGTTTACCGAAATGATTGTCGAACTGCCTTTAGTGGCGCCCACGGCAACTGCGCCGGAAGAAATGCCGGAAGATATGATCGAAGAGGGGATAGAAGAGAGAGTGGGGGAAGAGGCCGCGGTTGAGCCATAGGCGGAATTCCCGGCCCTGCTCGTAGCTCCCGGACGCAAAGCTTCCGGACCGTCGTTGGGTACGATAGGCCGAGTTTTACGGGGATACGGGGATATTGAGCCTGGTTGCATAGCTGCGCCCTGACCCGTACCCTCTGGTGATCACCGAACGGCTGCCGATTTTGGCATCGGGGTCTAGTGGCATCTTTTTCCGCACATTTGCAGGTTAAATTGTGAGTTACCGGGACTGCACAGACATCAAGCCGTCCGCTGGCTATTCTGGCACGGAGGCCGGGCGCCGGCCAGCCTCCGTGCGGACCTGTCTTATCCGTCCCGGTCTTGCTCTGTCTTGTTTGCTCAAACCGCCGTAGTCCAAGCGGCAGTCTTTAGGGCCGCCCGTCCAGCGACTGGCCGCGGCTAACTACCCACTCGCAAGAGAAGCCAAGACGGTGTATTTTAGCGGGTAGAACAATCATCCATCCGGGTACATTCATTCGAAGTTAGAATGGCGGTTACAGGAGGGAGAGATGCTGGCGTCTAAAGTCGGGAAATCCGGTCTGCTGGCGGCGGTCTTGGTTGCGGTTTTGGCTCTGGCCATGGTTGCTTGCGGGACCACCGAACCCGTAATTCAAGAAGTCACCAAGGAAGTCGAGGTGACTCGGGAAGTCGACGTTGAAATGGAGGTCACCAGGGAAGTCGAGGTGACCCGGGAAGTCGACGTCGCAATGGAGGTCACCAAGGAGGTTGAGGTGACAAGGTTGAGGTGACCCGGGAGGTTGACGTCGCAATGGAGGTCACCAAGGAAGTTGAGGTGACCCGGGAGGTTAACATTCCAATGGAGGCCCTTGACCCGTTGATTGTCGGCAACCTCAACGTTTTCACGGGCTCGCTCTCCGAATTCGGCCCGCCGCTCCGCAACTCCATTGAGCTTGCGGCGGACCACGTCAACCGCGCCGGTGGAGTCCACGGCGCCTCTATCATCGTCATTAGCCGCGATACCGCGGTGAACCCGGTCCAGGGTGTGGACGCCGCGCGTGCGCTCGTAGACGTGGAAAACGCCGTCGCCATCGTCGGAGCGCTCTCCAGCGGGGTTACGGTCGCGGTGGCCAACGCGGTTACCATACCCAAGGAAACGCTCTTGATCTCCGGGGCGTCAACCGCGCCCAGTATCACAGTGCTCGAGGACAACGATTTTCTCTTCCGCACCGCGCCCTCCGACGCCTCGCAGGGCGTTGTATTGGCCCGTCTCGCCTATGAGCAGGGCTACCGTAAAGTTGGCATCATGTATCTTAACAACGCCTACGGGGAGGGCCTCGCCGACCAGTTCGAAGAGAGCTTTACTGCCTTGGGCGGAACGGTTACGGACAAAGTCCCCCACGAGGACGTGCAGCCCACCTACGTCTCAGAGTTGGACAAGGCCACTGACGGTGACCCCGACGTGCTTGCGGTCTTGAGTTACACCGGTCAAGCATCGGTCTATGTCCGGGAGGCAATGGAAGGCGGCTACGCCGACAATTTCCTGTTCGCCGACGGAACGAAAGGAGAGGAATGGATTGACGGCATCGATGCCTGGGCGGCACTGGATGGTTCCTTGGGCACGGCCCCAGGCAGCCCGGGCAACCCGGCAAAGGATGCTTTCGAAATCTCCTACCAGGATACGTTCGGTTTTGAGGCCGCGCATCCGTTTATGGCCGAGCATTATGACGCCACCGTGTTAATTGCGCTGGCGGCTGCCAAAGCCGGCAATACCACCAATGCTGCGGCCATTCGCGACGAACTGCGGTTCGTGGCCAATCCCCCAGGCGAGATCGTGGGTCCCGGCCGGGACGAGATAGCCAGGGCTCTCGGTCTTCTCGCCGAGGGCAAGGACATTAACTATGAGGGCGCCGGCGGGGCCGTTGACATCGATGAAAACGGCGACGTATTCGGCACCATCGAAATCTGGACTATCCTGGACGGCGAAATCCAGTCCACCGGCAGGTTCGAGCTCCCCTAGTATCTCGTTGCGTCACTCGGGTAGGCTAAGGGGCAGCCCTTAGGGGCTGCCCCTTTTGTATATTCAGCCATCCTCCGCCGGTCCCGTATCTCGTTTGAGCGACATTCGCCGCCGCTCCCCCAATATCCCGGCGGGGCGCAACAGAATCACCGCGACAATAAGGACTCCGATCATAAAGAACCGTACGTTGGGGTCGGATAGCGGGCCCGCCAGAAATTGTGTGCCCGTCCAGATTCCCCAGACTATGAATGCGCCCAGCACCGCCCCTAAATTGTTGCCGGAACCTCCCACCATAAGCATGGCCCATATCACGAAGGTGGCCAGCAAAGGGTCAAAGGTTAGCGGGGCGACGAACCGGACGTGATGGGCATAAAGCGCCCCCCCGATTCCCATGATTACGGCCCCGAGGACAAATGACTGGAGCTTGAATTGGAAAACGTTCTTGCCGCTGGCTTGGGCCGCCACCTCGTCCTCCCGGACCGCCCGCAACACCCGCCCCCAAGGGGACTGGACCACCCTCTGCACCGCTAGGAACACGACGCACAGCACGGCAAGGACCACGACCAGATACAAATAGTCGTAGTGTGCCGCCGATACCCGATCTCCGAGGAACTCCGGGATGCGGTACAGCCCCTTGGAACCGTTGCCCGCCCACTTCTCGTTCAGCAAGAAGAGCCGGACCGTTTCGGCGATGCCCAGGGTCGCGATGGCGAGGTAGTCGTCACGCAGCCGCAGTGTTACGTAGCCGATGGCCAAAGCGATTGTGCCGCACACTATCGCCGCGGCCGCGATGCCCAAGAAGAACCACAGGTCGAACCCTAAATCCAGGAATCCCATCCCGGCCCAGTTGCCGCCGAACCTGAAGTCCTCGACCAAGGCTGCGTCTGGAGGCGGGGTGGTCATCAGCGCGGCAGTGTATGCGCCAAGGGCGAAAAATCCGGCGATTCCTATGTTGAATAGTCCGGTGAAACCCCAATGGACGTTCAGGCCCAGGGCAAAAATGGAGTAAATGCCCGCCATAATGACGAAGCCGACTCCGTAGTTGACGATGCCGGCAATCTCCATTATGCAAGCCTACCCCTAACCCTCCCCAATTCGCGGTTGAGGGATATTTCGTGAGGCCGCCGACTAGAGGGAAAGGATTGTAATTGACCAAACATTCGCCAAAACTCTCCGCTCTCTGTGCCCTCTGCGGTGAACCCGGCCGCCGTTGGAAATTTAGGTATTTTTTCAGTCCTCATTTTCCGGACCCGCCGAATATCCCACGCGGTCTCGCCAGCAGAATCACTATCAAAATTGCGAAGGCCACCGCCGGTTTGTAGCTGGGGTTGATCCACTGGGTGGATACCTCGGAGGTTACCCCGATAACGAAGGCGGCCACCAATGCCCCGTATGGGTTGCCGATACCGCCGAGTATTACGGCGGCGAACAGGGGGATGAGGAACTTCCAGCCCATGATCGGCAATATCTGCGCCTGAAATACCGCCAAGAGCACCCCGGCGGTGGCGGCTAACGCGGCGCCCATAGCCCAAGTCGACCAGCGAACGCGCCGGGTGTCGATGCCGCTGACCAAGGCCAAGTCGGGGTTATCGGCCGTGGCCCGCATGGCCTTGCCCATCTTCGTGCGGGTCAACGTAAGATAGACGGCCATTACCAGAATTATTGTTACTATGCCGATGAAGATGGCGTCCGGAGGTATCCGCACGTCCATGGGCAGGTGGTAGACCTGCCGGGACTCTCGGGGTAATTGCTGCATCTCGCCGCCCCAGATAATCTGGACCAGCCCGCGCAACGCAATAGCAACCCCCAGGGAGGCCATCGACATCACTACGATGTTTACTCCCAGCTCCCGAAGCCTCCGGTAGACGGCCACGTCCAAGACGATGGCCCCGGCCGCCACCGCGGCTACCGCTATGGGCAAAGCAATAAGCAGGGGATAGCCGAAGGTAAATGGCCCCAAGCCCCCGCTTTCGACGCCTATCCGGGGGAACAGGCTGCCAGCGATGAACAACGCGACATACGCCCCTAAGGTCATGTAATCGCCGTGGGCGATGTTGGCGAAATTCAGTATTCCGTAGATTAGGGTCAGGCCGACGGCTCCAAGGGCAATGATGGCCCCCAGGAAAACGCCGTTTATTACCAGCCCCATTTTGACGAAGGGCAGGAACCCGATAGCCAGCGCCACCACGACTATTACGGCAGTAGTGTGGCCAGGCGTCCAAGCCGGGCCGATTCGCCTGGCGGCGGCGAGCAGGTGGGTCAACCCTAGTTCCAGGGCCTTTTAATTCTCCCTCTTCCGGGAGGAGAGGGGATTTTCCCAGCAATCAAAAGACGTTGACTATGGTCCGTAGTGAGCAAGACTTGGCTATCCTCCCAGATATAGGGTCGCTACTTCGGGGTTGTCCAGCAGGTCCTTGCCCGTGTCTTCCAGCCGGTTCTCCCCGGAGACCAGAACGTAGCCCCTGTCCGACATTTGTAGCGCGTCCCTGGCGTTCTGTTCCACCAGAAGCAGCGCTACCCCGCTCCGGTTAATTTCCCGGATACGCTCGAACACTACCTCCATCATTACCGGAGAGAGCCCGGCCGACGGCTCGTCCAGAAGCAGCAGCGCCGGGTCAAGCATCAGGGCGCGGGCGAGGGCGAGCATCTGACGTTGCCCGCCAGACAGGCTGCCAGCCCTCCGGCCGGGTTGCATGGCCAAGTCCGGAAAGACCTCGAACATTTCCTCGATGCGTTCCCGGAGGCCCTGGCGTCGGACGAAAGCGCCCATCTCCAGGTTCTCCCGGATGCTCAGCGAAGAGAACACGTTGCTGGTTTGGGGTACGTAGCAGAGGCCGGTCCTGACAATCAGCTCCGGCGGAACGCCGGAAATGTCCTCCCCGCGAAAAGTCACGCTTCCCGTCCGTACCTGAACCAAGCCGACAATGGCTTTCATCAGGGTGGATTTCCCGCAACCGTTAGGGCCGATAATGGTGACGACTTCGCCTTGGTCCACGGTTATCGACACGCCGTGCAGTATCTCGGTCTGTCCATACCCGGCCACCACGCCGGAGGCCTCAAGCAGCGCCACTGGGGCGGCCTCCCAGGTACGCTTCCAGCACCTGCGGGTCTCGCCGCACCTCCTCAGGAGTTCCTTGGGCAATCACGGCGCCGTTGGCCATTACGATGATCGGGTCACACATGGCCATCATGAATCTCATGTCGTGCTCGATAATTGCGAAAGTGATGTTGCGCTCTACGCTGGCCAGCAGAATGTTTTTCGAGATGGACTGGAGCAGAGTGCGGTTGACCCCGGCGCCGGGTTCGTCCAACAACACCATTTTGGGCCGGGCCATCAGGGTCCGGCCCAATTCAAGCAGCTTTTTCTGGCCGCCGGACAGGTTTCCGGCGTACTCGTTGGCTAGGTGCGAAAGGCTGACCAGTTCCAAGACCTCGAGTGCTTGGGCCTCGATGATCCGCTCCTCTCGGGCAACTTTTCGGGGCATCAGCCACGATGCCCAGATGTGTTCGCCGGCTTGGGGCGCGGGCACCAGCATCAGGTTTTCCAGCACCGTCATGCGCTTCATCTCCCTGGGGATCTGGAAGGTGCGCATGAGGCCGAGCCCGAAGGTACGGTGCATTTCCATCCCGTCGATGCGCCGGCCATCGAAGACGATCCGGCCGCTGGTTGGTGCGATTGCACCGGACACCAGGTTGAAGAGGGTGGTCTTACCGGCCCCGTTTGGGCCGATTATCCCGGTAATCGCGCCCGGCATGACCTGGAGGGTGCAGTGGTCGACCGCCCGCACCCCGCCGAAATCCTTCACCAAGTCGCGGACCTCGAGAATAGGGGCTATAGTCGTCAAACCGCGCTCACTTGATGGCCGAACGATTGACGGCAGCGGTCCGGGCGCCACAGTCCGTTTGTCGGCTGGCACAAGTGCGGTACCCGCACAGCGTCGACAGGTCCGAACGCAGGAAAAGGCTTGTCCCCGTCTCGTTGGAAGAGAGCGCACTGTGATACATGGAAGGCGTAGCGAAGACAGACAGCAAGTGGGCCCTCCCCGGCACAGAACCACCGCTCTGAGTTTCAACTCACCGGGTTCTATTGTCAAATCCCCTGCTCGGTTAGGACGGAAAGGGTCCATTACGGTCCGGGAAATGCTTATCACGGAAGCCCTTCCGTTAACATAGGAAGCTCCCTATGCTGGCCCCATGGCGACCTTCTCTTCGGAGTCGGCGACGGTGTCAAGCATGATGGCGCGAATATCAAATTCCGTGAATCCAACGCGAGTGCAGGTCGAGGTCTGTTCGCTCAGCGGCCCGACCCAAGCGATGAATCCGGTCAGGAACAACCGCGGCAACGTCTTTTCCTCCAACCACTGGATCAAACCCGCGGCTTCCTCGGGCGTGCCCAAGTCCAAGGAAGCCACCGCCTTTCCAAGCAGGCGGGTCCGGCTACTCCCCCGCCAAGTGAGCCAGGGCTGCCTGTTCGGCCTCTTTCGTAGCGCCGGGGAGGTCTTCGACGGTTATCTCCCGCTGCGGCTGGAGGAATAGAAAACAGACCTCTTTGACCCGGGCGCCGACAGCCCGTTCCAAGGCGAAGGCGTATCCGCCGCCTTGCAGGCGGTACTGTTTCATTGCACGGTCGATGTCATCGACAGACCGGAGGGCGTCGGTCTTGTAATCCACGATGACAAATCCGTCCTCCTCTTCAAACAGCAGATCGATGAAACCTTCGACGATGCCGGGTGAGCCAACCCCGGGCGCGTTAATCTCCGGCGGAGCGGGACCGGCTACGGGGGTTTCCCGCCACCAGCGTCCAGAGCCCAGCGCCCGTTTCACGATGGCGCTGGATAATGCTTTGCCGGCGAGCCTTGCAATCTCCGCCGAGCGGTCCGGAAGGCCCTCTGCGGCTGCCTGAGCTTTGGCGATGTCTTCCAACCCGTGCCCGGTCTCCATGTCGACCGTTTGCAAAACGGCGTGTACCGCCCGGCCAATGCTCGTTCCGGCGCGGCCGCGTTTCCAGGGTTCGGCGGGAATGTCCTGCTCTTGCTTGTCTTCCCCAGCTTCCTTGGCGATCCCGGTCACGGCAACAGAGTGCGGCCGCGCCCGGAGCCCGTACACCCTCTGCCGTTCCTCGGCCCATTCTCGCCGGGCTTCCGCGGTGTCGTCGGCCAATGACGCAGTATCCGCCGCCGGCGAGGTGTCGAGAGAGGCAGAGGCTGCTGCGGGAAGGGCAACGGCTTCCCCCCAAAGCTCGTCCGCTCCTTGCAAGAAGCCGGCTAAGCGGGCAGCGGCGGAATGGTTGTCTTTGGCGTCCCGGTAGCGGCTGACTATTAGATGGTCGCGGGCGCGAGTCGCCGCTACGTACAGGAGCCTGACAAACTCTTCATCGTCCCTCAGTTTATCGGCTTCCCAGAGGTCATCGTAGCCGCCGGTCTGAAAGTATGCCCCTTGGCGGCCGACTCTAGCCTCAACATTACCCTCCCTCCAGTCGAACAGTACCGGACCCGGGCGGTGCTGCCGGCGAGAGTTCAACCCCGTCAGAATAACGGTGGGAAATTCCAGGCCCTTGGCGCCGTGAACGGTCATGACACGCACAGCGTCTTCGTCGAGTTCCGGGACCGAGGTCTCCATTACCCGCGCGCTGGTTAATTGCTGGCGTCCTGTCCAATCGAGGAAGGCTCGGAGGGAGGCGCCGCCGGCTATGGCGAAGGCACGGGCGTGATCAATCAGAAAACGGTACCGCCGCCACCGTTCACGGGGGCGACGCTCGCCGAGGGCCGCCTCCATGAGCCTCCGGCAGCGCACGAATTCTTCGATGAGGGCCGATGGCGTAGTCCAGCGGCGGCGGGCATGGAACTTCTTGAGCACGGCGAAGGCTTCCGACACATGACCCGGCGGGCCCGCCTGCTCTAAAAGGTAGTTGAACTGGCCCCCGGCTTCCCGGCCGACGGTTTCCTGTGCGCCCGCTTCCTGGGCGCCCTCTTCTATGAAAGCCAACAGGTCCACATCGGAGCAGGCGAATGCGGGTGACCGCAGGGCGGCGACGACCGAAATTTGATCGGTGGGGTCGTCGATGGCACGCAGGCAGTTCAGCAGGTCGCGGATTTCTTGGGTCTCGTAGATCATGGACTGGCTTTCCAGCCGGTAAGGGATCCCGGCGTCTTCCAAGGCGAGTTCCAGAACGTCGAGTCCGGTGCGAGTGGGCATGAGGATACAGATGTCCCGGAAGCCGGTGGCCCGCATTGCCCCGTCGCCGCTTTCTGCTCGTACCGGCCAGCCCTCCCGCCGGGCAGACAGTATGGTCTTGGCTATCGCGGTTGCTTCCTCTCTTCTGACCCGGCCGATTCGGGCATCGACAGCATCTCCGATGTACCGGACGGCCGGCGCGGTTCCATTGCTATAACCAGTGCCATCGCCGGCGCCGTCCGCCCAATCTTCGACATTCGAATTCAGCGGGATGTATTCGGATGGGCCCACGTCCGGTTGCGGCCCGGACTGCATCCAGTTGCCGAACACATAATTGACCCAGTCGATAACTCCGGGACGGGAGCGGAAGTTCTGGCTGAGGACCAAGCGTTCGGCGCCGACGATCTCTTGGGCCCGCCGCATTAGTTGGACGTCGGCGCGGCGGAAACGATAGATCGACTGCTTGGGGTCGCCCACCAGGAAGATTCTTCCGGCTCCCGGCTTGACTTCGGTCCAATGGCGCGGCCTCGCCGTTGGTGGAGCTTCGGGCCGCGCATCCTCGGCCAAGAACATGGCGATCTCGGCTTGAAGCGGGTCGGTGTCTTGCATTTCGTCGATGAGGACGTGGGAGTAGCGGCCTCGGAAGTAGTCCCTGGCGTCCAGGTCATCCCGCAGCAGGTCGCGTGCCCAGACCAGCAGATCGTGGAACTCGGCCACGCCATCGGCCTTGCGGTGGCGAGCGTAGTCGAGGGCGAACGAACGCAACAGCTCAAGCACTGGCCCCAGCGTGGCGGCGCGGGCATCGGCAAGGTTGTCTGTAATCTGTTCTTGCAGGTCCTGAAGCAGGTCTTTCAGCACCGCGGCCCCGTTTGACCGGCTATCCGGGTCGGCATTCCAATTGGTTTGCCGGCCGCTCTTGGAACCGACCGGCGGCGACTGGGCCAAAAGCCGGTACGCCTCCAACGGGTCCGAGACGGAGGTTTCCATGCGCCGCGCCAGTGTAACGACGTTCTCGACATGGGCCGACAGGGCGTCCGGCGACTTGGCCAGCTTGGACAAAAACTTCAGTCGTGGCCGGGCGTCAACCAGCGCCCGGGCCCCGGCCGGTCCGGGAATCGGCGGGGCGGAGAAAGAAACGCTTGCCAAAAGGTCGTAGTTTTCATGAAATTGGGCGGCTATCTCTCGCAAGTGCCGCAATTCCAAGCCGAGTACGAGGGCGGGCCGCAGCGCCTCTTGGGCCTCGGGGTCCTCAAGGGCCGCATCCAACCACCGGGACCACCGGTCCTCGAAGGCCATGTCCGACTGGGTGGCGTCCAGGGTCTCGAAACCGGGAGGCAGCCCGGCTTCCAGCGGCCGCTGCCGCAACAGGCTGGCGGCGAAGCCGTGGAGGGTTTGAATCGCTCCTTGGTCGAGGTCCTCCACCGCTTGGAGGCATCGCTTCGTTTCAGCGGACGGCGTGGTAGACGCGGAAGCAGCCTGTTCCAGGGACTGCCTGATACGTTCCCGCAACTCGGCGGCGGCGGCCTCGGTGAAGGTGATGGCGGCGACGCCGTCCATGGTGGCGGCGCCGGTAGTGACCAGCGCAGCGACGCGCTCCACTAGGCTTCGGGTCTTGCCGGTGCCGGCCCCGGCCTCGACGACCAAGTTCTCATCCAAGCGTTCGGCGATGGCGCTCCGCGCCGGTTGGTCGGCGGGGAGCCGCTCGGTAGTATTCATTTTTCTTTCCCGGCGGCTTGTTCGGCGATTTGTTCAACGTCCAGGCCGTCTGCCATGCGAACGTACCGCGCCAGCCTGGGATCGCTCCGCTTACGTTCCCAGAATCGAGCCCGTCTCTGAAAGCAAAGCCGGTCGAAATCGCAGTAGGTGCAATTGCCGGTGGGCGTAGAGTCGCCGGAAGCAGGGTTGGCGGGGAACAGGCCGCGGCCGATCCCATCGGTGATCGTTCCCACGGCCCGGCTGAAAGGCGCCAGAACTTCGTCCAACGGGACAGGAGGCGACGGGCGCAACTCGAAACCGCCCCTGGCCGAAACGAACCAATAGGCCGCCTGCACCGCCACGTCCGGGCCCAAGAGTTCCCGGGCGGCCAAGCCGTACACCGGCAACTGGAGCCTCCGGCCGCGGTCCACCGGGTCCTTCTTCAATCCGTCGTAAGAGCCTGCCCGGCCGGTCTTGTAGTCAAGCACCAGAGCATAACCGCCCCCTGATGGCGAGACGTCGAGCCTGTCGATGATCCCCCGGAAGCGGAGCACGCCGGCGTCCGCATCCTTCCACTCGACGGCCTCAGACGCTGCGGCGTTCGGCGGGCCATGCCGGAAAGACCCGAATGCGATTTCAGACGAGTGGGGCGAGACTCCGAACGTTTGCCGCAATTTCGAGTCTTCGTCCAGGAAGAACCGGAGGTCGCTGCGGATGTCGGCTTGGGCCAACTCCCAAAGGAGCGGCTTTCCTGTTACTCCCCGCTCCAATGCGTCCCCGAATTCCTGTTCGGCTATCGACATCAGCAGCAGGGCGTGGCCTTCGCTCCAGGGTTGCCCCGGTTGGGGCATGGCCCCAGCCTGAGGCGCCTCACGGATGAACCGTTCCAAGACCGAATGCACCAAGGAGCCGCGCTCCAACGGCGTTATGGACGCCACGTCTTCCGGTTGTTCCAATGCTCCGATGCCGAGGACACGGGACAGGAAATAGCGATATGGGCAGGCAGCCCAAGCCTCCAGGCTGGTCGGCGAAAATGCCGCGCTGTGTCCGGGAGCGGTCCGCCCGGACGCGCCGGACGCCGTGGAAAGATCGCCGTCCCAAACGGTCAGTGCTCCAGCCGCTCGGGCGCTCTCCATCTGCAAGGCCCTGGCCAGCGCTTGGCCGGACGCTGCCAAGTGGTGGCCGCTAACGGGCCGTCCGGAACGCCGCCACCGCCACAGCCGGTGCAGGTCGTAATCGTGGGCGTCGGCGGGCTGTAACCGGTCGAGGCCCCGGTCGATTCCAAGCAGTCCGTCCTCTTGGGAGGCGATGACTTCCAACCACTCGGCTGGTCCCAGGGTGTCGAGGCTGGTGGCGAAAACCTGAGATCCGTTCAGCCGCGACGCTTCCTCAAGGAACCAACGCGATGGGTATTGGGGCCTGCGGGAGGTTGTGTCTGACCGGGCGAAGGTGAGCGCCCGTGATTGCCCGGAAGCCAAGGCTGCGAGGTAATTGTACCGTTCCTTGGCGAGGGAGTCCCGGCGGAGTGGCAGTTGGGCCTGCGTCCGCTCCCGGTCAGGCAACAAGGGGTCGTCGCCGGTCCGCGGCGGCGCCAAACCCTCGATCATCCCCACGATGTAGACTCTGCCGAAACGAAGACCGGCGCTCAAGCCGACCGGACCGACGAACACTCCTTGGCCGAAGGCCCCATGCCTGCCGCGGGGAGCATTGAGGGCCTCGTCGAGGGTGGCGCGGAAACCGTCGAAAGTGGCGGCAGGCTCGACGCCGGTCAGCGCCGTCAATTCGCCCAGGGTTGTGCGTAGGGCGTCAAGACTTTGTTGTTCCTCCTCTTGGGAGGGTATAGCATCTTGGTCGAGATACTTGTCGATGAGACCCAGGACCCATTCACCGAATTCGGGCCAGGAGCTGCCGTCGCCGGGCGGCGTGAGGTCCTTTTCCAGTTGCAGGATGAACCGTCGCAGAGCGCGGGCGTCGGCGGCCGCCCGCAACAGACGCCCGGCTTCTTCGTCGGAGATTTCTTCGATTTGGATGCCGGCCGACCGTTCCAAGCGCGTGGCATACCGCTCCAGCCGCTCTGCCCACTGGCTGGCGCCCGCGACCACGCCCGCGTCCCTGGATATCACGTCCCACCGGGAGGGGCTGAAGTCTCGTGCCAGAGATTTCACCGGGCAACCGGTGAGCCACCGCATCACGGCGTCCCTGGCCAGCTCGCCGACCGCCAGGTCCAACAGTTCCTTGACGGTCCGGCCAACGGCCGACGAAGCCAGACTATCGGGTGTGGGACCGGTCCAAGGCACATCCGCCATATCCAACTGCTCGGTCAGCAACGAGGCATAAGGCTCGTGCTGCCAGTAAAAAACAGCGATGCGATGGAACGGGACACCGCCGTAGGCATCGTTAGCGATGCTGCGCGCAACCCACCGGACTTCCTCGCGGGAATCGGCGGCGATCACCAGCCGTGACTGGCCGGGGCCCGCCGCTTCGGGTACGCTGGGCGCCTCGTAAGGTTGGTCCAAGGCTGCTGCCACTACCTGCGCGTCGGCGTCGGGGCCGGGCTCGCCGGTGGCGCCGAGAATCAGGGAGCCGCCGCCCGCCGCCACCAAGGCTTGCACGAATTGGAGTTCGCCGAGCGTAAAGTCGCGCACCAAGTAGAAGACAACCTGCCCAAAGTCGCGCAAGGCCGTGGCCCGCCCCTCGGCGACGGCCCCCCTAGCGGCGAGGGCCTGCGACTCCCGGTCATAGTACAACGCCGTGTAGTCCCGGAAGCGGCGGTGCAATTGGGCGATTTGACCCGAAAGCCCTTCCTGGTTTTCGAGGTTGGCGAGCGCTTCCTGGCTGACCAATCTCAAGTCGCGGAACGTCCAGCGGAGGCTGCTATGAAACGACGGGTGGGCACGGAACGGTTCGAGCCGACCCGTCGCCTCCATCGCCGTGCGACGCACGGTCGCCGACTCGATTAGCGGGGTCAGCGGGGACAATTTCCGAGCCGCCAGCGACGGGGCGCCCAGCAACTCCGTCAGCCTGGGCAGCGCCATGAAGCGGACGTTGGCCAGACCGCGCCTGCCGATGTCACGCCGGAGGAATAGCCCGGCGTATGTCGATGGAACGACCACCGTGACGGGGGCCAAACGGTCGTCAGCCTGATATTCCGCGATTAAGGCTTCGAGGCGTGTCTGAGCGTTGGACAACGGCTCGACGTAAATTGGAGATGTGTTCATCGACCCACCAATCGAAAATCCGGCGGCCCGCTTGGACCCGGACGTGATATGTCGAGGGTTATAGACCTGTGTGGGGGCCTATCGGATGTCTACCAACTGGGGCGGGGGGTAACCTGATTCCGCCGCCGCCCTTTGGAAGGTCTCCACCACTGCCGGGTGGCAACTGAAGACCAGGACTTGGTTGGTCTGGGCCAGTTCCAGGAAAGCGGCAGCGGCCCGCAATGCCCGTTCCGGGTCGAAGTTGACCAGCACTTCGTCCACCACCACCGGGAGGCGTTCCGTTTGCTCCCCGAATTCGCGGATCAAGCCGAACCGCAACGCCAAGTACAGTTGCTCTCGGGTCCCGCGGCTCAGTTGCGAAGGCTCCTTGTTGTCCTCCGTTCGGTCTATCACCGTAATGGTCTGTTCTCCCACGGGGGCGTAAAGCCGCTGGTACCGCTCTCCGGTGACAGTGGAGAAGAACCCTTCGGCGTGTTGTATGACGCTGGGTTGGCGTTCGCGCTCGAACTTCTGCCGCGTTTTCTCCAACAGCAACTCGGCCAGCTTGAGCTTTGACCATTCTTGGGCGTGGCCTCGCAACTGCTCCACCAGGATGTTGCGCTTGGCCCGTAGCGCCGACGATTCCTCCTCTCCGGTCAGTAGACTGAGCTCAATCTCGATTCCTCCCCTTTCTTCCAACAAGCCGTTGCGCTTGGCGTCGACGGCCGAAAATTGCTGGGACAGCAGGGCGACTTCCTCTTCAAGCAGGTTGTGGTCGGACTGCGACAGCGCCTTTCGGAAAGCATCCAGCTTGCCGCCGGGGCCGCTGAGAACCCGGAGACGGCTCAGAATTTCGTCACGCGACTGCTCCAGACCCCGGCGTTGCTCATTCTGCCCGGCCCGGCGGCGAAATTCCTCGGGGTCGTCGGTGTCTACGGCGGCGAGGAGGCCATGCAGCGCTTGGTCCTCTTCGGCGCAACGCTGCTCCCTTATCTCCAGCGCCCTCCGGTGCTCTTCCGCCTGCTCTTTGGCGTCGTTACGCCGTTGCGCCAGTTCACGAGCGTTGTCGAACCTGTCGATTAACGAGTCGGCCAGTGATATGGCCTGCCGATGGTCGCCGGGGGTCAACGGGACGCCGTGTTGGTTGGCGAGGGGCCGGACCAAGTCGAGGTATTCGTCTATGTCAGTCTCGATGGCCGAAACCCGCCGCCTCATCTGCCGGACCTGTTCGAGCTTGATGCGGTCGCCTTCGACCCTGGCCAGAAACTCTATCATCGTATCGGGCGTAAAAGTCCCGGCGAGGTCCCGATCGTTCAACCAGCCCTGCCACTCCAGTTGGGCGGCCCCGGCCGTTGACGTGGCGGTTTCCTGTTCCTGCTTGGCAAGGTCTACACGCTCTCCTTGTTGCTTCAGACGCCGCGCCGCCTCAGCCGCTTGGCTGGCGGTATCGTTCCAGACCGCCAGCTCTCGTTCCAGGACTCCGGTCCTGGCTTCCACGGTGTCGAGTGTGGCCGTGTCGGGCGGGTCGTCGAGGCACAACGCGGCGCCCGCAACGAGTAGCAGCTTCAACTCGGCGTCTTCGGCCTCTTTGGCGGCAGCGGCTTGGCGTTCGAGGGCATTGGCCAAGGGACTGGAAACGCTGGCCGGTGAGGGGCGGTTCCGGAAGAAGAGGTAGGCGGCGATACCAATCAAAATGAGCCCACCGATAATCCCGAGCACCAGCGCTTCTCCTCCCATAATGACGCCCGCCACGACCAGAATGACACCCGCCAAGCCCAGCAACGCGGGGAGCGCCAGGTTTGCCAGTCTGCTTTGGGCTCCTTGCTCTTGGCCCCCGGTCAGGGTATCTCTTTGGGAACGCAGGTTTTGGTGATTCTGGCGGGCTCGTTGGTAGTCGTTCAACCGGCCCCTGGCCGTCCTCAACGTGGCCCGGCGCTGTTCCAGTGCGTCGGCGTCGAGGGAAGGAGGCTCGGCGGGCAGCTTTTCCCGGGCCTCTTGGTCTTCCGCTTGGCGGTCTTGAAACGATCTCCGTTCTTGCTCCAATCGAGCTTGGGTCTGTTGCGCCACGCCGCGGCGGTCCTCCAATCGCTGTTTCCATTGCTCTGCTTCGTTGCGGACCACCAATGAGGTGTCGAAGGTTTCCAGGCGGGCTTCATCCCATCCAGGGCCGAGGCCGCGGAACCTTTCGTTCATTTCGTTTTCCAAGGCTCCCAACTCTGCTTTCCGCTCCGGCAAGTCCCGCACCGAATCATCGAACCTGCCGCGGCCGCGCCGGACCTGTTCGATCGTATTCCGGTCCTCAAGCAGGTCCTCATCGGCTATCGCGGTCTCGGCGGCTTCCAGCGCCTGCTCAAGGCGCCGGGCGGTCTCGTCCCTATCCTCCTTGGCTTGGCTTAGCCTATTTTGGTAGCTCTCCAACCGTGGAATGGGGTCTTCGGGGAAATGCTCGAAACGGGGCAACTCCTCCAGCTTGCTTTCGCAGTCGACCAAGGCAACCCAGTCTTCCCAGCCCTTGAGGAGATTTTCCGCGGCCGAACGGTCGACAGCTAACCGGCCGCGCTCTGTCTCGGCCTCAGCCAGTTCTTGGCGGACTGCGTCTTGCCGGGCAGTGAGACTGCCGTAATGGGCAGCGTTGCCTTCCACCGCTTTGAGGCCTTTGTCCAATTCCTGTAGTTGGGCAAGTATGGGGTTCACTTCCCTGTTGCGGGCCCGAGGAGCGAAAATCGCAGCCTTCCGGCCATCCAACTGCCGGCCCAAGTCGGGAAGTTTGGGAACGCCCAGCGCTGCTCCGTAGATGTACCCCTTGACCCCTTCTTCTTGGAGCAGCCGGTCGCTTTGAAGCTCGTCGAGGCTGAAGGCGAACACGCTCTTGAAGGTATCCAGCGAGGCCTGTCCGGTCAGACGCCTCATCACGGCGTCCCCGTCTAAGGGCGCACCGGCGTCGGTCCTGACGCTGAGGCCGCCCCCGGTCCCGGCGAATCTTTCCACCACGTAGGCCTCGCCGTCGTCATCTACCAGTGTAATCCGCCCACCGTGTCTCCCTCCGGCTTGAGGCGGGTAGAAACTCCTCACGCGGGGCGGAAAACCGAACAAAATGGTACGGATGAAGGCCAACAGGGTGCTCTTTCCCGCCTCGTTGGGGCCGTGTATCACCGTGACCGGTTCGGTCAGAGGGCCGATGCTTCGCTGGTGGAAATGCCCGAAGCCGTCGAGGTATAAATCAGAAATCTTCACGGGCCGTCCTCCTCATCCACCAAGGCCGTCAAACACTCCTCCTCGGCAGACCCAAGGAGGGCCCGTAGCTCATCATCCGAGGGCAGCCCGCCCCCAAGGTACTGCCGGGCGCCGGAATGGCCATACAGCTCCCGCAAGGCTTCCCGCAGTTCCGGGAGCGCGTCCGTTCCTTCCTGAAACTCATCACAGAGCCGCACCAAGTCTCCCAGGAAGTCCTCCCTCTTGAGGACCCGCTCCCGGTCGACGGGCGACCCGGTGGTGGACTGGATCCGGTCGCACCAGAGCCACGGATGCCCGCCGGAAAAGGAATCGTTGACCTGCTCCAGAACGCTCTCCACAAAGTCCGTGCGCACCAGCGACCGGTGCAACGGTCCTCTTCCCGACAGCAGCAACCGGTACACCACCGGGCGTCCCTCGGCCCTTTCCCGGCATCCGCTCACCGTTTGGTCTATGGCGCTGAGAAGCTGTTGCTCCGTTTCCAACTCGCTGATGTTGACTTCCAGCGTCTCCCAGCGCACCACGTCCACTGGCCTGAATTGCAGGTCAATCTCTCCCGAGCCGGACACTTCCACCAAATAAACGCCGCGTGGACCGCGTTCGTTGGGGTGTCGGCCTTGGGGGTTGCCGGGGTAGACCACGACGGGCTGTTCCGGGCGCATCACTTGGCGAGTGTGGACATGGCCCAAGGCCCAGTAGTCAACCGCAGTTCCGGCCAGGTCTTCCACGGTGCATGGGGCATAGCTGTCGTGGTTGGGGTCGCTGTTGACGTTGGCGTGCAGCAAGCCCACGTTGAACGGGCCGCGTTTGACGCCGCCAAAGCGGGGCACCAGGTTTTCAAGGACTTCCCGCTGGGGATAGCTGATGCCATAGACCATGGCCCGGTCCGGTTCTTCGGGAAACACCGGTTCTCCGCGCATTTCCGCTTGGAAGCGAACGCATCCCGGCGGCAGGTCGAGTCGGGCTTCCCATCCGTTCAAAGGATCATGGTTGCCGTGGCAGATGAAAGAGCGTATGCCGGCCGACTCCAACCGTTGCAGCCCCTCCACGAATTTTAGCTGGGCCCGGAGGCTCCGGTCGGCCCCGTCGAAAATGTCGCCGGCGACTAGAAGGGCGTCTACTCGTTCACGAACGCACAACTCGATGATATTGTGGTAGGCGTCAAACGTCGAACGGTACAGCGTATCGGACACGTCCGGCGGCGCCTCGGCGCGGATGCCCCGGAAGGGGCTGTCAAGGTGAAGGTCCGCGGCATGTACAAACCTGAGTAACGCCATTCGGCGGATTCCTCCGAAAAGTTGTTCTAGCGGTGAACTCCCTCATCAGGGCGGCGGACCGGACCGGACTAGATGCCTTCAGGGTCAATTAGAGTCTCTCCAAGGCAGCCATGCGCGTCGGTCTCAAGACGAAACGCCAAGCTGGTTCCTCGCGCTGTATCGCCCGTGGGGCCACGTTCCGGGGAGTATCGGCGGAAGCCTGACGAGGGTCTAGCCCAGACCGGCCTCGGCGGCCCGCAGGCCTTCAATGTCCATCTCGTAGTGGTCGATGTCCCGGCCTTCCAGCGCCGCTTTAACCCGTTCGGCGGAGAGGGGCAGCGTCCTGATGCGCACGCCCACGGCATCGAAAATCGCGTTGGCAATGGCGGCCGGGGGACCGAAACCCGGAGGTTCGGCCACGGCACGGAGACCAAATGGTCCGTCCTCGCTGGGAACCTCGACCAGGATATTTTCAATCTGCGGCATGTCCAAGGCCAAGGGCATCAGGTAGGTTGCCAGCGAGGCGTTGCGCACTTCGCCGGTCTCGTTGTCGATTAACAACTCTTCGCTAAGGGCCCGGCCAATACCCTGTACCGCGCCTCCCTCCAGTTGGCCCTCGACGCCCATCGGGTTGACCGCTAGGCCCACGTCTTGGGCCTGAACGAACCGGGTGACCCTCACCTGCCCGGTTTCCCGGTCTACCAGCACCTCGGCCCCTTGGGCGTTGAACACTGGAGCGTAGGGCATACCGGACAGGGCGGCGGCGCCGACAATGGGCCCGCCCCTGGACGTCAGGCTGATCCGGGCCAATTGGCCCAGTCCCACCGATTGCGGTGGATTATCCAGAACGTAGACCACTCCGCCCTGGCATTCCAGGGCCTCGGCCTGAACGCCGAGACGGTCGGCGGCCAGCGCCAGCAGCTTGGACTTGGCGTCCTCGGCCGCCATCTGCACCGCCTTGCCTTGGCTGTAAACGATGCGGCTGCCACCGCTGGGGCCAGTGAAGGGCGCGAGGTCGGTGTCGCGTTTGGCCACTACGACTTGGTCGAATTCCAGTCCCAGGGATTCCGCCGCGATTTGGGCCAAGGAGGTGTCGCTCCCGGAGATGTCCACCGAGCCGGTGAGCAGGCTGACCGTGCCGTCTTCGTTTACGCTGATCGAGGCGGTAGAGGGCCCGCTGCCGCTGCGCCATTCGCCCACGGCCACGCCGACGCCCCGCGCTTTGTTGGATGGCGACGCCGGGGATGGTGACGCCGGCGACGTTGACGACAGGCTCTTGGGCAGGCCCATCCTCTCTTTGAGGGCCGCGATAACCTCTTGGATTCCGTTGCTGGGCACCCGGGCGCCGCTAACGTTAACGTCCCCCTCCTTCAGAGCGTTTTTGGACCTGAAGTCCAGAGGGTCGAGTCCCAGCTTGTGGGCTATGACGTCCATGTGGGACTCGACGGCGAAGGTCATGTCGGCGACGCCGGAGGCCCGGTAGGAACCGACGTACACTTTGTTGGTGTAGACCCCGTAGGAGCGTAGACGAAAGTTGGGTATATCGTAGGCCCCGAGGCCGTGGCCGACCCCGGAGTTGGGCCCCGCCCCCAGGTAGGCGCCTACGTCGAAGACGCTCCGGGCTTCGCGGGCGAGAACCCGGCCGTCGTTGGTTACCCCGGTCTTCAGATAAATGTTGGTTTCGAGCCGTGGGCCGTTCAGGGTGAAGGTTTCCTGGCGGGTATTGACCAGCTTCACCGGGCGGTTGGTCTTCATCGAAAGGAGGGCGGGAAACGCTTCCAAAGCCAAGCGCAGCTTGGCGCCGAACCCGCCTCCCATTTCCATCGCGATAACCTTTATCCCGCCGATGGGCATGTCGAGCACCGAGGCCAGTTGGGCTCTCACCTGGTAGGGCCCTTGGGTGGAGGCCCAGATGGTGAGACGCCCATTCGCTTCCACGTTGGCCACGCAGGCCATCGGCTCCAAGAACCCTTGGTTGATGGGCTGGGTGTGATAGGTCTCCTCGATGACGTGGTCGGAGTCCCGGAAGGCTTGGTCCACGTCGCCCCGGTCGGCGTCGAGCATGGTGCAGTTGTTGCCGCCCAAGGCGAACCCGAAGCCTTCGAATTCCGGCAGGTCGGGATGGACTTCGGGAGCCCTCCCCGCTATGGAGGCCAAGGGGTCGACGACCCGGTCCGAGTCCTCGTAATCGATCCGGACCAACCGCAGCGCTTCCAGGGCCGTCACTTCGTCGTCGGCCGCCACCGCCGCCACCGGCTCACCGATGTAGAAGACCTCGTCCCGGGCCATCACCCGGCGGTCCCTGAGCGCACCCGAGCCGAAGAACACGTCGGGGAAATCCTTGCCGGTAATGACGGCGCGGACGCCGGGCAGCCGTTCCGCCTCCGAGGTGTCGATGCTCACGATGCGGGCGTGGCTCCTGGTGCTGGTCAGCACCTTGCACATCAGCATTTCCGGCAGATAGACATCGCCGGCGTAGGTGGCGCGGCCGGTCACCTTGTCCAAGGCGTCGACCCGGACATGGTTCTTCCCGAGGACGTTAAACTCCGCCATCTTCTCTACTCCGCCGCATGGCCCATGGCCGCTGCCGCCGACATAGCAGCTTCGACCACCTTGGAATAACCGGTGCACCGGCACAGGTTGCCGCCCAAAGCGTACTTGACTTCTTCCTGGCTGGGGTCCGGGACGCTGTTCAACAGGCCGACGGTGGCCATAATCAGCCCGGGCGTACAGTAACCGCACTGGAGGCCGCCGTGTTCGACGAAGGCCCGTTGCACCGGATGGAGTTCGCCGCCGGCCGCCAAACCCTCGATGGTGGTGACTTCAGAGTCGTGTGCGCTGTGGGCCAGCACCAAACAGGATGTGACCGGGCGCCCGTCGAGCAACACGGTGCAGGCGCCGCAATCGCCCTCGTCACACCCCTTCTTGGCGCCGGTCAGGTGGAGTTCGTCGCGAAGCGTGTCCAGCAACGAGTAGTACGGCTGCACCAGGATTGTCCGTGCCACTCCGTTCACCGTTATTTGCAAGGGTCTCTTCAACTGTCCTGCCTCCCGGCTTGACTTGGGCCGGTCTGATTTGCTTCCAGTCCGACTCGACCTCTTCTACTATAGGGACGCCGGTGTATCCTCCGGTCTTTCAGCCGGTTGTTCAGCCGGCCGTTCAGAAAGTGAGTTGCAAGGCCAACCGCCGCTGTTCCTCGAACGGAACCGGGCCGCCTTGGGCGATCTGAGCCGCCCGACCCAGGGTGCGGCGGGTCAACACCGCGGCCATGTCCGAGCGGTGATGGGCGGTCCCGCGAATGTCGTCTATGGGGCGGGCCTGCGCTTGGGCTTCGAGGGCCGCCGACTCGATGATTTCAGAGTCCAATCGCTGGCCGCGCAACAATTCCTCGGCGGAATAGGCCCGCAGCGGTGTCGGAGCCACCGCGCCCAAGGCGATGCGCGCTTCCAGGCAGACCCCGGAACGCGGGTCACAGGACACCACGGAGGCCACCCCCACAGTGGCGATATCCATGGCGCCGCGAGGGCTGTGCTTAATGTAAAGCGAACCGGTGTTGGAAGCGGGCGGCGGCACGAGGACCTCGGTTAGCACCTCGTCCGGGGCCAAGACCGTTCGGCCGGGCCCAGTAAATACCTGGTCTAAGGGCGCCCAGCGGTCGCCGCCGGGTCCGGTAATGCGGCACCGGGCGTCGAAGGCCAACAGCGCCGGCAACATGTCGCCCGATGGGGAGGCGTTACAGATGTTGCCGCCTACCGTGGCCAGGTTCCGCACCTGCACCCCGGCAAAAGACGCGGCGGCCGCGGCCAACGCGGGGTAGTGTTGCCGCACTTGCGGGTGCTGTTCCAACATCTGGACCGTGGTCAGAGCGCCAAACCGCAATCCGTTTCTAGGACTGTAGGATAACCGGCCCAAACCGCGGACTCGTTGGATATTGACCACGTAATCGGGGACCCAGAGGCCCTGCCGCCACCGCACCAGAAAATCGGTGCTTCCCGCCACGATCCGGGCCTTATCACCGTGGCGTTGCAACAAGGTGATGGCCTGACGGAGCGTTCGCGCCTCCAGGTATTCGAAGGGTTTCATCTTCCGCTATCCTAGCCCGTTATCCGATCTAACGGCGCCGGGCCTGCCGGCACCGGGTCTGGCCGCACTCAACCTAGCCGCGAGTGTAGAGAGGGAGCCCAACGGTGTCAACGAAGGATTGACCCCGGTGATGAAACCAAGCGTCCCTCGAAACACCGTCCGAGTCGCCACAATTCGGCCGGACAACCACATATGGGCCGGGTTCAACTCGGCCGGGCCGCCAGCTGCCTGCCAGCGTTCGTGACGAGCCCGAACCATATGGTAACTAAGAGACACAAGCCGGCAGCGGCGCTTATCGCCATCGGCCAGCCGATCACCCCGGAGGCGGCAGCCAAGGGAAGGGCGCCCAAGTAGTGGAAGCCCGGTGTAAAGTGAAGCACGCCCATGACCCGCCCGCGGACCTCTGGCGGCGACGCCAGTTGCAGTATGGTTGTGGCCAGCGGCCACACGGCGCCGAGACTGAATATCCCGACGATGAGGAAGAGCGCCCACGACACCCAGAACCAGTGCGACCATCCGAACAGCGTCAAGCTGATGCAGAAGAGGACCAAGCAGGCCAGGAACCAGCGGTAACGCCATGCCCGACCCATGACCGTAACTGACAAGTTGCCGATGAGGGAGCCAAGCCCCGAGGCCAGAAGCAACAGGCCGACTGCGGTGGCGCCGACACTCAACTGGTCTTGGGCGAAGGCCGGGATGATTTGGAGGTGGGACATGCCGAAACCGCCGAACGAGCAGGTGATAACGATTACCGTAAGCAGCACAGGCGCGTCCCGGATTTGGACGAAACCGTCGGCGAAATTACGAAGCAACGGCTGGGATTCCTGGCGGGGCCGGCTCGGCTGGCGCTGAATCCGGTACAGGCAAAGCACGCTCACCACGTAGAACGCAGCGTTCAAAAACAGAGCGGTTCCGATCCCCCACAGGTCGATTACAACTCCCACCAGGGGCGGGCCAACGATCCGGCCCACGTGCACCGCGACGTTAAAATGGGCTACCGCCTCAAGCAGCGTCCGCTCATCCACCAAGTCGGAGACAAAGGCGACTCGCGCCGGTTGGTTCAGTGCCTGCAAGACCCCCAATAACGCCGCGGCAAGGTAGATGTGCCAAAGGGCCACCAACCCGGTTAGGGACAGCGCCGCCAGTAAAGCAGTGAGAGCGCCTACCATGCCCTGGGTCGCCATCAACAGAAGCCTGCGGTCCAACCGGTCGGCTATCACTCCGCCGACCATGAGAAGGCCGACGTTGGGGATTCCGTAGAAGAACAGCACCAACCCCAGTTGGGTGCGAGACCCGGTAACTTCCAAAACCAGCCAAGCCAAGACCAAGAACTGCATTCCCTGGGAAACGGCCTGGCTGGAAGACCCGGCCCAGAACCAGCGGAAGTCAGGAACCCTCCAAGGGCCAAACATCCGGCTACGGTAAGAAAGGTTGGTCCCGTCGCCGGAGTTGGTCACCCCTTGGTCCCTAATCGCCGGTCAGGTCGGCCAATTGGGGCATCACCTCTTCGGCCATCAGACGGACCGATTTCTCGTAGGCGGCGCGGTTCTCGGTGTGGTCGAAGGTTAGCCAAAGCAGCGTTCCGAAGCCGCCCACCATCTCGTACAGGCTTCGTATCTTGTTGGCCACGGTGTCCGGTGAGCCCACCAGCCAAAGATTATCCGCCATGTATTCCACGGTAACGTCTTCGTCGGGAATACTTTCGTCGTGCTTCATCGACCGAACGAAGGGGTAGGGGCCGAAGGAAAACAGGGGGTGCAGGTATTCGCGCCAAGCCCGTCCCAGCATCCCGCCCAGCGCCCCCTCCCGGGCCTCTTCGTCGGTATCGGCCACCCAGACATCCCGGACGATCCGCCACTGACTGCGGGACGGCGGCTGTTTGCCGGCGCTTTTCGCGCCTTCCACCACCGAGTCCCAGTGGCTGGCCACGTAGACCGCGTTCAAGCCCAGGCTCATCGGGATGTAGCCGCGCTCTCCAGCTATCTTGAGGGTGTCCGAGGCGATGCTGGCCGCAGCGATGCCAATGGGAGGGTGGGGCTTTTGGAGCGGCCCCAGCCAGGTGCGCAGGGTGCCGTACTCGTATTCCTTGGGGTCTGGAATATTGAAATTCCAGAACTTGCCCTGGTATTGGAACGGGCCGTCCATGTGTTCCCACAAGCTGAGAATTATGTCCAACGACTCACGGGTCATCTCGCGGTGTTGCCCGGCAGCCATGTCGATGCCGAACATCTCGTGGTCCGATTGGAGACCGCCGGCGCCGACGCCGAACATGTAGCGGCCTTGGGCAAGGTGGTCCAAAAACGCCACCCGGTGGGCCAATTCAACGGGGTTGTGGAACGGCAGCAAATGGGCGCCTGTTCCCAGTTTTATGTTCTTCGTGCGGAGCAAGGCTTGCGATATCAGTAGGTCCGGTGTTGGGTTCGGCTCCCACGGGGCGGTAAAATGTTCCCCGACCCACGCCTCGCTGTACCCAGCCTCGTCGACCATTGAGAGGACGTCCAAGTCCCACTGTTGGGCGTCGTACGGCGAGCGTTCCGGCGGGTGGGATGGCATCAAGAATAGTCCTGCTTTCATTTCAGACTCCTGCCGTGTTGTTTTCCGGTAAACCTTAAGACTTCGGGGAACCGCAGTCAAACCGCCGGGCCTTTTAATTGTTCCCTCCTCGTCGCAGGGGGAGGGTTCAGGGTGGGGGTGAAATGATTAGCAACAGCTAGTGTAGGAGAGCGCGGGATGTCCCCCACCCAAGCCCTCCCCCGTGCGCGGGCGAGGGATAATTGAAAGGCCTGAGTCAAACCGGCCGCCTTGATGCACGCCCTCACCTTCTGATACGATAAGCGGCGGGTATGGGGGGCGGCGGACGTTCGCTGGTCACTAACCATTGGTCACAACCACTATCCACGCTGACAAGGAGTCCATTGACGTTTCTGAGGCGTTGCCGGCCGTCGGCTTGGCGGTTGTTGGCGGCAGCGGCAATAATTCTGGCCGCCTTGGCGTTGTCCGGTTGCTCAGACGAGGCAGACGGCGCCGGGGCACCGGCAGACGACGGCAGGACCAGGGTGGTGGCGACCGTATCGCCCATAACCAGCTTGGCGGAAAACATCGGCGGCGTCCGTATACAACTGGATGGACTCATCCCGGAAGGTACCAACTCCCATACCTTCGAGCCGGCGCCGTCGATGGCCGTCGTCTTGGGCCAAGCCGACCTGTTCATCGCCAACGGCCTGTTCCTGGAAGAACCGACCATCGAGATGGCCCGGGCCAACCAGAAACCCGGAGCGGTGATTCTGACGCTGGGAGACAAGGCCATCAGCCGGGAAGAATGGATATTCGACTTTTCTTTCCCCGAATCGGACGGCCACCCCAATCCCCACCTCTGGACCTCGCCGGACTTGGCGTTGAAATACGCCCAATTCATCCGGGACGAACTAGTGGCGCTGGACCCGGAAAACGCCGCCTATTTCGAGGAGAATTTCGCCAAGCTCAAGGAAAGGATCGAGGACTTGGACCAGCGCATCGCTTCGGCAGTGGCCACCATACCGCCGCAGAACCGCAAGCTGCTGACTTACCACGATTCGTTTCCATTCTTCGGGCTCAGGTATGGGTTCGAGATCATCGGAGCAGTGCAGCCCTCGGACTTTACCGAGCCTTCGGCCCGCGAGGTAGCCGACCTGATCGGCCAAGTACGGGCGGTCCAAGTGCCGGCTATATTCGGCTCCAAGTCTTTCCCAAGCCCGGTGATGGAGCAGATTGCCAAGGAGGGCGGGGCCCGGTTTATCGATCAACTTCGCGACGACGATCTGCCCGGCGACCCCGGCGACCCGCGACACACGTACCTGGGATTGATGCTGGCCGATATCGAAATCATGGTCCCGGCGTTGGGCGGCAGCGTGGACGCCTTGGCTGGGTTCGACGCCGGGCTGGTATTCGAGGGTGTCAGCGACGCCAATTACCGGTAGGGTCCGTCACCCTTGGGAGGGACCGGGCTGTTTGAGCCGTTTGAATACCGGTTCTTCGTAAGAGGCCTGATCGCCGCCACTTTGGTGGGCGGCTTGTGCGGCATGATCGGCGTGTACATCGTGTTGCGGCGCATGGCCTACATCGGGCACGGCCTTTCCCACGCTGTCTTCGGCGGTGCGGTGGTCAGCTACGTCATGTCCATCAACTTCTTCGTCGGCGCCAGTCTCTGGGGGTTCCTTTCCGCGTTGCTAATCACCGCCACCACTAGGCAGCGTAAGATAGCCTCCGATTCCGCTATCGGCATTATTACCACCGCCAGCTTTGCCTTGGGCATTGCCCTGATCAGCCGGTACAAGAGCTTCACCCGGAGCTTCGACGCGGCCTTGTTCGGCAACATCCTTGGCGTTACCGAAGGAGACCTGTTGGCCATCGGGGTGGTGGTGGTAGCCACTGCCGCCATTATCTTCGTGGGGTACAAGCTCTTTCTCTTTGCGACATTCGATCGAGAGGTTGCCGGGTTCTACGGCGTGCCCACCGGTTGGATGGACACCCTGTTTTCCTTGGTGTTGGCGGCCACCATCGTGGTGTCGATGCAGGTCTTGGGGGTAACGATGATCGCTGCGGCCATCGTGATCCCTCCCATCGTGGCCCGCCTGCTGGCCGACAACTTTCGCACCATGATGGTCCTTTCCACTGTACTGGGGGCGGTCTGCGGGCTGGCGGGCGTCTACCTCAGCTTCTACGTAGACGTTTCATCCGGGGCCAGCGTGGTGTTGTTCTCGGCGTTCCTGTTCGTGGTGGCGCTGACCTATTCGACTCTCAGAAAGCAATTCACCCGCACTACGCCCCGGGCTTCCGGCAGGGCTGCTCTCCCGCCCAACCACTCCGGCACATTCGATTAAGACCGGCTGGCGACTAAGACGGACTGGCGGTTAAGACCGGCTAGCAATTCGGACCAGCGGTGCGCCGTGCCATGTCAGCTTACTCTCCTCTGCTCATCGTATATTATATTAAATATCAAAATTAAACGAAATAAATTTCAAAATATGTTGACATAAGCCCTTCTTCCACTGTAATTTCACATCAAGACGGGACAGGCAGCCGGTCCTGTTCCCGCATTTGAAACGGCGCCTCACCGGGGAGGCCCGGGCCCACGACAGGCCCGGACGAAGGCTTGACGCCGTGCTGAATACAGAAGGGGGCGCTATGACAACGGAAACTGGGGCGGTGGACGCGGCGGTGGCGGAGATGGCCCGGCCCTCCTGCCGTCATCACTGGATCATCGAGCCTGCAAACGGCCGGGTCAGCTGGGGCGAGTGCCGGAACTGCCACGAGATGAGAGAGTTCGTAAATTCCGTCAGCGAACTGGACCGGGATATTGACGAAGATTAGCGGTCCCGGCGACAAAGCCTCTCAATCCTCGATACTTCAACGCCTCTTCACCGCGAAGCGCGCAGCATTTGTCCCGGGGAAGTCCGTTCTCGCTTGGACCAGATGCGCCAACAGGCGGACCAGTCGAGCGCTTCTTCACCCTTCGGCCGTCACGCGCCAACCGATAGGCTGTCCTAACCCACGTCCGGTTTGCCGGGCGACGACGACGTTCTAAAGGATCGCCACCGGGTTGACCGGGGAGCCGGTGCCCCCCACGACCCGGAGCGGGTTCACGGTCAGCAGAAACTCGTAGCGGCCTTCTTCGGCGCAGGCTTCGGCCAATGGCTGCAACAGGGCGTTATCCAAGAGTCCGATCCCGTAGGCGAATATGGCGCCGTGAACGGACCAGCCCAGTTCGTAGCCGTTGGGGGTCAGGTCCATCATGTCCCACACCAGCAGGGCGCAGTCGGACTCCCGGATAAATTTCAAACAGCTTGAGTGCAAGCCGGGGCGCCGTGCCGAGTCGCTGCCCCAGAGCGGATTACCGTCCTCGTTCCACCTCTCCCGCCCGCCGTAGACCACCAGAGCGTCGCCGGGGGCGACGGAAACCCCTTGAGCGGCGGCGACGTCCTCCAGCTCCCAACCGTGGATCGGTTCGTCCATGTTCACGTATGGAACGCCCCGGTGCTTGGGAACGTCCAGCAGTACGCCGCGGGTGGTCAGGCCATCCTTCCACTGTTCGACAGAGCCCCACTTGGCCCCGTCCATGGTGATGTGCTCTCCGGGTTCCCGGCCGTTCCACATGCCGTTTTCGTTCCAAACGTGGCAAAGGGCGTCCAAGTGGGTGGTGGCGGTGCCGTGGTAGGAAACGCCGTAGTAGTCGGCGGAATACCCCTCGGTCTCGTTCCGGGGCACCACCTTCATGTAGTGGTGGGCCGGGTTCGGGTTGTTCGGGGCCGGAATGGTGGGAAAGGCCCGGCTCAGTGACACCGCGCGTCCCGATTTAACCAACCCGGCGGCCTGGACCCGCTTTTCCGGGGTGATCATGTTGACGGCGCCCACTTGGTCGTCGTCGCCCCACCGCCCCCAGTTGCGGTCTTCCTTCAGGTAGGCCAAGACTTCCTCGCGGGTCGGTATACGGCGTTCCATGAGTCCCTCCACGTTCGAATTATTGACGGGCCGGTAACGCCAGGGGGCTACTCGGCCGATTCCTTGAGACAAGCAAAGAAACGGTCCATTGTTGACTTGGCGACACTCTCCATCATGCGTTGCCCGACCCGGGCCAATAGACCTCCGGGGCGGGAATCGCCTTCCACGGCCACCGTGGTAGTTGCGCCGTTGGGTTCGAGGGTGATGACTGCCTCCCCGTTGACGAACCCGGACGGCCCCCTGCCTTCGACGACCAGTTTATAAGAATTGTATGGGTCTTGGTCCAGCATACTGATTTTAGCGTCGAACTTTCCCCGGATTGGGCCGACGGCCACCACCATCGACGCCTCCCACCGGTTGTCCCCCATCGCTTCCAACCGGTCGCAACCAGGGATGCACCGGCCCAGCGAGTCTGGATCGGTTATAGCCCGCCAGACCTTATCCGGGGGAGCGTCGAAAACGTAGCTGCCGTTTATTTTCATGGTCTATTCACTACCTGACAAAACTACCTGATAAAATTGTCCGAAAAATTAGCGGAACTGGGTCAGGCCTGTTGGTCGGCCATCAACAGCAGTTCCATCAAGGCCTGGGCCCCGTTGGCGCAGTCTTCAGGGGTTGAGTATTCGGCGCGGGCGTGGCTGATGCCGTCGACGCTGGGAACAAAGAGCATGGCCATAGGGGCAATGGAAGCGATGGCTTGGGCGTCGTGCCCGGCGCCGCTGGGCAGATGTTCCCAACTCAGTCCGCATTCTTCAACTGCCTTGGCCGCCAATGACTGCATACCGGACGCGATTGGCACCGAATTGCTGAAACGGTGCCGGGTCACTGTGATGTCCACGCCGTCGGCGGCCGAGGAGCGTTGGGCCGCCCGTTCCAGCTCACGCTCGGCGGCGGCCAAGGCGTCCATGCTCAGGTCGCGGAACTCCAGGCCCAGCCGGGCGGTGCCCGGGATAACGTTCACCGCTCCCGGCCCGGCTTGGATAGAACCCACCGTGGAGACGCGGCAGATCTCGTCCTCGGCCGCCATCTTCTGGATATCCAGCACCAGTTTCGATGCGCTGACCAGAGCGTCGCGGCGGGCCGCCATCGGGGTGGTGCCGGCGTGGTTGGTCATGCCCTCTATGTCCACCTCGAATACGGCACGGCCGGTAATGCCGGTTACCACAGCAAGATTGGCGCCGGTGCGGTGCAGGTTGGGGCCCTGCTCAATGTGCAACTCGAAGTAGGCGGCCAATTCCCCGGCTTGGCGCACCGCGTCATCGACACGGGATAGGTCGCCGCCGATGTCGTTCATTCGAGACGAGAGGCTGACGCCTTCATCGTCCACGGCGTCCAAGTCCTCGGTTTCCAGCAACCCGGCCATGGCCCGGCTGCCGATGAGCCAGCGGTGGTACCGAGTGCCCTCCTCGTTGGTGAACACCATCACCTCGATAGGGTGACGGGCCGTATGGCCGTGGTCCTGTAGTGTTTGTACCACTTCGACGGCTGCCATGACCCCCAAGGCGCCATCGTACTTGCCGCCGAAGGGCACGGTGTCGGTATGAGAACCGAGAGCCAGGGCCGGCAGGGACGGCTCGGAGCCGGCCTTGCGGCCGATGATGTTGCCCGCCGTGTCGGTCCGGGTTTCCAGACCGGCCCGGCGCATCAAGTCCATGGTGTAGGCGCGGCTGGCGATGTCGGCTGGCGAAAAGGCCAACCGGTCCATACCGTAGGGTGTGTCACCGAACCGGCCCAACCCCTGCAAGGTGCGGTCCAGCCGTGCGGCGTCTATAGCGTAAAGAGGCATGATTACTCCTTGGGCTTTGATCTCAACTCTCGTACCGCTTGGTCCAATATCTTCCGGTCGAGCCCAAACTGGGCCGCCAAGGCCACGTCCCGTTGGGCCTCGTCGTTCCGCTTCAGGATGGTATAGGCGAAAGCGCGGTTGGCGTAGGCTACGGCGAAACCCGCGTCGAACTTGATTGCTTGGTCCAAGTCGGCAATGGCCAAGTCGGGTTGGTCCATTTCTATGTAGGTGTCGGCCCGGTTGTTGTAGGCTACCGCGAACCTGGGGTCTAGGCGCAGGGCTTGGGTAAAATCGGCAATTGCCGCCGAGTACCGGCCCGCCGCCTTGTGGGCGAAACCCCGGCCGCTATAGGCATCGGCGAACTTGGGATTCAACCGGATGGCTTGGTTCAGATCACGGACTCCTTCAGCGAGTTGGCCCAACGAGGTATAGGCCTGGCCCCGGGTGCTGTGATAAATCGCCACGTTGGGTTTCAGCCGGACTGCTTGGTCCAAGTCCGGGATGGCCTTCTCCGGCCGGCCCAGGTTGATGTTGGCCGTGCCACGGTTGTTGTATGCCTGGGCCATCTCCGGGTCGAGGCGCAAAGCTTCGGAGTAAGCCTGTACGGCTTCGTCGAACCGGCCGCGCTTCTGCAGACCTACGCCGTGTTTGTACCATTGCTCGGCGGCTGACTTGCCCGCGCCGCCGGGAAGAAAACGCCCCACCAAACGCAACATTATTCCGACCTCTCTGCTGCGCCGGTTAAAGACCGGCCCGGTCCCGCAACGCCTCGACCTCTCGCTCCAACGTTGAGCGGTCGACGCCCAAAGAGACAGCCCGCTCCACGTCGGCGAGGGCCTCTTCACGCCGGCCGACCAAAGTGTACATCATACAGCGGTCCACGTAGGCCTCGCGGTAGCTGGGGTTGTTGGCTATAGCGACGTCGAAGTCAATGATGGCCCGCTCGGGCGCACCCAGGGCCACGAACAAACGGCCCCGGTTGTAAAAGATCTGGGGGCCTTTGTCATGCAACCGTGCCGCCCGGTTCAAGTACCACAAGGCACGATGCGGCTGCCCCCACCGGGCGTAGACCAATCCCCAGTTGTAATAGAACCCGCTGAGCACGAGCTTGAGGTTACGATAAAGACCGGAGAGTATGCCAAGAATCATCGGCGCATCTCCAAGGCAATGTCTTTCTGAAAAGAAACGGGCACCACAGGCATTATACGCCACCGCAGGCAGTGCGGCGTCCGAGCCGGATAATCTAGACCTTGGCCAGACGTGCAGACCCGCCTGCGGTTACTCCATCACTCGCATCGGCAGGCCGGCAGCTAGCCGGATGGCAATGGTCAAGGTCATAGTTAGCGCTATCGCCAGTAGCACCGGTTTTGGGTCGACGTGGCCGATTCTTCCGGTTGCCAGGAGAAAGAAGACTACGACGCCATAGAGTACGATCAGCAAGTAACCCGGAAACATTGGATTGAGTTCGAAGGCAGTCCTCCATTCCCCATGGGCGGCGTAATAAATGCTGCGGGTTAGGCCGGTTAGTGGACATTGGTAACCCGTCAACCGGCGGATCGGGTTAAGATCGGGGATGCCTCCCGGTCGCCATGATGCGGCAACAATCACGTACAGCAACCAGAGAACTATCGAACCCCAATAGGCGAACTTTATCAGTAGTCCTCTGTTGAGTATCACGCTCCCAACCGGATTCCGCAGCCGCTACAGACCGGGTAGTCTTCCTTAATTAGCAGAGCTAGAGGAGACAGCAGGAAGTCAACGAACAAAAGTACGACGAATATCACCCATCCCGTCGTAGAGATTTTCTGCCTCGCTACGGGCGGACTCGTCGTCTGGCAGTATATGCAAGAAAATCCCGCCGTCCGGGTCTGGGTTTCAGGTTGTGGAGGGGGTTCAGGTTCGATCGGGGTTTGAAACTCGGAATTGGGTCGCGCCGGAAATTGCGTTCCGCAAGAGGTGCAGAAAATCGCGTCGGATGGGTTAACTCGCCGACACTTTTCACAGATTTTAGAAGTCAATTACGAACGCCCCAAGCCTAAGATTCTGCGATTCTGATTAAAGGAAATTTCGTTTGTCAACTTGGGACCCACTCCTACCAGGGTGGTTGCAAGGCCCCTGAAACTCCGCTCACAGGAAACCCCGCCGAACCATGAGCGGGTCCAGCCCGCCTTGCTTCGACAAGCTCAGGAAGAGCGGTGTCCGGGCCGGAGAATCGGGAGTTCCCGTACTCGCCGCTGGCCTTGCTTGCCGGCCCCCGAAGACAGTATATGCAGTATATAATGTGGCGCAATACTACAGGCATTAACCACTTGCGTTCCCACTCACATTCCGGGGAGGTCATCGATGGGCGCTACCGAGACCATTGCCAGGTGGGTTGTTAACACAAGCTACGAGGACATTCCGCCGGACGCGATCCGTGTTGCCAACGAATCGTGCTTCGACCTGCTGGGAGTGATTCTGGCCGGTTCGGTGCAGCCGGTGGGCCAGATCATCCAGCAGTACGTGAGCAATCAGGGCTCAGCCCCCGAGGCCACCATCCTATCCGGCGGGGCGCGGAGCACCATGGCGAACGCGGCCTTGGCCAACGGCACCATGGGCCATGCCTTGGACTACGACGACTTCGGCGGGTTCGGCCACCCGACCGTGGCCATTTTCCCGGCGTTGCTGGCCATAGGCGAACACTCCGGCGCCACTGGCCGCGACCTGTTGGAGGCCTACGTGGTGGGATGCGAGGTCGGCTTGGCGTTGCAGCACACCACCAAGTACAAGCAGATGGACCGGGGGTTCCATAGCACCGCGGTGATCGGCCGTTTGGCCTGCGCCGCCGCCTGTGCCAAGCTAATGAACCTGGACGAAGGCCAGACTATCATGGCGTTGGGCATGGCCGGGTCCATGGCCTCGGGGTTGATTCACAACTTCGGCACCATGACCAAACCCCTACACGCCGGCCTGACCGGCCGCGACGGGGTGACTGCGGTCCAGTTGGCCCACATGGGCCTGACCGCCGGGGACCAAGTGGTGGAACACCCCTTCGGTTTCGCCGCTACCGTGTTGGGCGAGGGTATCTACGACTTGGACGAAATGGCCGAAAATCTTGGCAAACCCTTCCGTACCCAAGACGTTCTGATCATCAAGAAATACCCCTGTTGCGGCGGCAACCATGCCATGCTGGACAGCCTGTTCAGCCTGATGCGGGAAAACGGCTTCACCGTCGATGACGTCGACAACGCCGAGATCGACCAGTCCTTCTACTCCGTGGTGATGCTCTACCAAGAGCCGGAAGACGACCTGAAGGGCAAGTTCAGCGCCAAATTCAACGTGGCGGCGGCATTGGTCGATGGCGAGGTCAATATAGACACGTTCACTCAGGAAAGAATCGACGACGAGGCCATCGGCGAAACGATGGACAAGGTGCGCACGCGGGTCATGGCCAAGTCGGAGGAACTGCTGACCAATGCCGAAAACGGCCTGAAGGTGAAAATCACCCTCAAGGACGGGCGGGTCTTCGAACACACCACCGGTAGGGCCGACATCCTGGGGAGCCAGAACAACCCATGGGGCTTCGAGAACATCCAGGCCAAGTTCCGGGAGAACGTGGCCTTGGTGTTAAACGACGCGGGCGTGAACCAAGCCGTCCAAGCTTGGTCGGACATACCGGCGGTAACTGACGTCGCCGAGTTGGTGGGCAGCACACTGGTGGCGGGCCGCGGCTAACGAACCGCAAAACGGGGCCTAAGACGAACCCCCGGAGGTCATCCGGGGGTTCTATTTACCTGATCAGACCCAAGCGCCTCAGGTCTTCCTCTGTCCACCGGATTCCCCGGAGGATCCCCCCGAGTGTCGTCCTCACCAGGGTGTCGCTACCTCGGTGATAGTGGACCACTACCCTGCGGCCATCAGCGTGCCGGTAGATGTGGCCTCCTGTCCTAGTATTCCTTGTGTAGCCTGAAGCCATCTCGTTCCCGGGCGGTGATTAGTTCACGTACCGGTGTATTCTTTAGGAAGCCGATTAGACTTCCTGGATCGTTCATAGAATGACGCTGACAGCCGGAGTGTCAAAGACCTCCACATCCTCCGTCGGGACGTCCTCTCCCGCATCGATCATATCTTCCAGATAAGCTTCGGCTGCTTCTCTCAGAGCCTCTACGGCTTCTTCGGCTGTGTAGCCCCAAGTCGCGCAGCCTGGGAGAGCGGGGATTTCGGCGCCCCAGCGACCATCCTCATCCTGGTCAAGTTCTGCTTTGAAAACGTTCGTTTTCACCTACCGCTTCCTAAGGACCTACGGCTCGATGCGGATGGCGTCGCCCACCTTGATCGGTCCGCCGTTGATGACGGTGGCCAGCATACCGCGGCGGTGGTCCAATTCGGTCTGAAGCCCTTGACGGATCGCGTCCATCTTGCCGCACGGCTCACACTCGCCCACCAACTCCATGGTCACTTCGTCGCCGATGAACACGACTTGGCCTGGCTGGGTCTGTGACAAGTCGAGGCCGGTGGTGGTTATGTTCTCTTTTATCTGGCCGGGGCTGAGACCGAACTCATTCAGCGTCTCGTTGTCCATGATCAGGACTTGGCGCATGTTTCCTTCCCGGCAACTACGGTCGCCCTCCAGACCCTTGCCAGAGAGGGCGCTGGCTTCCTGCACCGGGTCCGACGGCGTTTCCTTGACTCGGGCTATGTGCAAGTTGGTTATGCTTCCTTGTTGCATCGTGACTCGCCTCCCGCGTTATGCTAATCTGGGCCTTCGATTAGCCCCGATTATAACAGCAGGTGGACAGTCATGGCCTACGATTTCATCAAGACCGAAAACCGCGACGGTGTGCTGGTCCTAACCATGCACGACCCACCGACCCGGAACGCTCTCGGGCCGGACATGGCCGACGAGATAATCGAGGAGCTGGACCGCTTCGAGGATGATCCGGAGTGCCGGGTGTTGCTGATAACCGGCACCGAGCCGTCGTTCTGCTCCGGGGCCAACGTGCGCGGCTTCAACCAGCGCATCGAGGAGAGAGAAGCAAACGAGGCCGAGGCCGGGCCGCTGCCTTGGGGCAAGATGGAGAGCCGCTACGCCACCCGAGGCCCGAAGGTCGCCTTTGGCGGCCAAGCCAGCCGGATTCCGCTCCGGATCCACAAGCTACAGAAGCCGTCCATTGCTGCGGTCAACGGCCACGCCATGGGTGTCGGCATGGGAGTGGCGCTGGCCTGCGACATTCGCTACGCCGCCGGGAAAGCGGTCTTTTCTGAAGCGTTCTCCCGGATGGGGCTGATTCCCGGCGATGGCAGTTCCTGGCAACTGCCGCGGCTGATCGGCATGAGCAACACGCTGTTGTTGCAATACACCGGCGACCGCATCGACGGGGCGGAAGCTCACCGCTTGGGCATCGTCAGCAAGGTGTTGCCCGATGGCGAGTTAATGGAATCGGCCATGGAATTGGCGGCGCGTTTGGCCCAAGGCCCGACGCAGTCCTTGGCCCTGATCAAGTACTTGGTGCACCGGAGCCTGGAAATGGACTTCGAGGACAGCCTGGACTTGGCCCACGTGGCCCAAGAGCAGGTCCGCCAGACCGAGGACCACAAGGAGGCGGTGCAAGCCTTCTTGGAAAAGCGTCCGCCGAATTTTAGGGGGCGGTAAGGGCCCAGGATATTGACCAAGGCCGCCGGTTGCCGGGGAGTTTGGCGGGCAACTGACCGACGTCAGGTTCTTTGGACGGGCTACGTGGCATACGCCCCGGCTTGTGGGGCGCCGGCCGCCGAACCTCCGTCAGGACCGCAACCACGCCTAGCCGACGGCGGAGCGTTGCTGCTGGGGCAGGAGCCGGGCTTCCGAACCTTTTAGGCCGTTGCCTACGCAGGGTTGGCTTCAGACCCGGTTGGAGCACGACATTGGACCGCGATTTCAATCAAAAGCCGAATCTTGGCTACAACCCCTTGACTCGCCCGGTGGCCCTGCCTATAATTATCGCTCACAAGGGGCGGCAACGTCTTATCGATGAACTGTTTCACTTGAAATAGACGTAAAAGGCAGGGATACCTGAACGGCGGTTTGGGGAACATCCCCGCCGCCGTTTCTCTTGTAGCACCTTAAAAAGAGAATAGGAAACGAAGAAGTCCTGCATAACAAGTAGACAAACGCGAATGGTTTGAAGTTCCTTGCGTGGGTCAAGTTATTAAGGGCTTACGGTGGATGCCTTGGGACCAAGGGCCGATGAAGGGCGCGGCAAGGCTGCGTTAAGCCTCGATGAGCCGTCTAGCGGGCATAGTCGGGGATACCCGAATGGGGAAACCTTGTCCGGTGTTGAGTCGGACAATCCTTCCTGTAAAGGAAGGAAGGTAAGTGGGGGAACTGAAACATCTAAGTACCCCGAGGAAAATAAATCAACCGAGATTCCCTGAGTAGTGGCGAACGAAAGGGGAACAGCCCAAACCAGTAGGACCGAACGGCGTGAGGGCCTATGTCCTACCGGGGTTGTAGGGATTGCCTAGGACCGCCTCACCAGGTCTGAAGGAGTTACAAATCTTATCTCTAGTCGAAGGAACCTGGGAAGGACCGCCATAGAGGGTGAAAGCCCCGTAGGCGAAAGGGATAAGACTCCTGGTGTATTACCTGAGTACCACGGGGCACGGGAAACCTTGTGGGAATCTGGGGGGACCACCCTCCAAGGCTAAATACCCTTGGTCACCGATAGCGTACCAGTACCGTGAGGGAAAGGTGAAAAGAACCCCTAGCGGGGAGTGAAATAGATCTGAAACCGTGAGCCTACAGAGGGTCGTAGTGCCGGTCATGACCGGCATGGCGGCGTGCCTATTGAAGAATGATCCGGGGACTTAATGTGTGGAGCGAGGTTAAGGAACTGGAGTTCCGGAGCCGTAGCGAAAGCGAGTCTGAATAGGGCGATTAGTTCCATGTATTAGACCCGAAACCGGGTGAGCTACCCATGGCCAGGTTGAAGGTTCGTTAACACGGACTGGAGGACCGAACTCGTGGCTAGTACAAAAGCTTGGGATGAGCTGTGGGTAGAGGTGAAATGCCAACCGAACCCGGAAATAGCTGGTTCTCCCCGAAATGCATTTAGGTGCAGCCTCGGGCACAGGTGGACGGAGGTAGGGCACTGAATGGGCTAGGGGGCGTGAGCTTACCAAACCCAATCAAACCACCAATGCCGTTTATCCGATACCCGGGAGTGAGACTGGCACAGATAAGTGCGTCAGTCGAAAGGGAAACAGCCCAGACCACCGGCTAAGGCCCCCAAGTACAGACTAAGTGGGAAAGGAAGTTAAGTTCCCCAGACAACCAGGAGGTTGGCTTAGAAGCAGCCACCCTTTAAAGAGTGCGTAATAGCTCACTGGTCGAGGGGTTTGGCGCCGAAAATGTAACGGGGCTTAAGTCTGTCGCCGAAGCCGTGGATGTTCAGGTGCAAGGGCAAAGCTGGCGCGCCCAAAAGCGAAGCCCGCGGCCGGACCGCCTTCGGGTGGAAAGGCCTTGAGCGACGCCGGCGGAAGCAAAAGTGGACCCCTTGAATACCGCCTGGGTGTGGTAGGGGAGCGTTCCTCGGGCGAAGAAGGTGAGTCGCGAGGCTTGCTGGAGCGCGGGGAAGTGAGAATCCCGGAATGAGTAGCGTAAACTAGGGTGAAAATCCCTGGCGCCGAAAGCCCAAGGTTTCCTACGCAACGTTTATCGGCGTAGGGTTAGTCGGTCCTAAGCCGTAGGCAAGCGCCGAAGGCGATGGACAGCAGGTTAATATTCCTGCACCGCCATTTTTTCGCTTTAAAACCAAGGAGGGATGCGGGAGGGCAGGCAGAGCATGCCCATTGGACATGGTGTGTCCTTTTCTGTAGGCGAGCCGGGGCAGGCAAATCCACCCCGGCGTCAAGCTGAGAGTTGAGGGAATCGAAGCCTTCGGGCTTACGAAACTCTGTTGATCCCATACCGACCAGAAAAGCTTCGTGGTTATGGAACTGTGGCGACCGTACCGCAAACCGCCACTGGTGGGCTAGGATAAAAGTCCTAAGGCGTTCGAGATAACCTCCGTTAAGGAACTAGACAAAAGAGCCCTGTAACTTTGGGAGAAAGGGCCCCCTGGGGGGTGAAGCCGCAAGCCGGCGGAGCGTTCCGGGGGCGCAGATAAGAAGGCCGGGCGACTGTTTAACAAAAACACAGGTCTGTGCTAAGGGGAAACCCTACGTATACAGGCTGACGCCTGCCCAGTGCCGGAAGGTTAAGGGGAGCGGTGAGAGCTGCGAACTGAAGCCCCGGTGAACGGCGGCCGTAACTCTAACGGTCAACCGAGCGTCATCCGGTCCGGGTCAACCGGAACGAATGGCGACTTAAGGCCGTTGTAAAATCTGGCTATATGCTGGAAAGCCCGAGTATCCGGCGCTACCCGCCTCGACATCATAAGAGGTTGGTGACAATGCGTCCGGTGCGGACCACCAGCAGGAAAGACCCGAAGGAGGTCCTCCTCGTCTCCATTGGAGGGGTTAGACGCCTTCCAAGGTTTCTCCACCTCGCCGTGGCGGTGGGGGAGGCATACTTCGGGAATCCTCAGAGACCATACGCCGGACCCTCTGGCGGAACGTGAGGGAAGATATGGTCCGATCTGCATGGCGACATGCAGAGGCCGGCAGAAATGACCGGTCCACCCAATGGTCCTTTTAGTCCTTCTCTAGCAGAGGAGGGTTAGAATCAGGGGTCGTTGGGGAGTAACAAAATGCCTAAGGTAGCGAAGTCCCTTGTCGGGTAAGTTCCGACCCGCATGAATGGTTGAACGACTTGGCCATTGTCTCGACGGAGGGCTCGGTGAAATTACGGTGCCCGTGAAGACGCGGGCGACCTGCGGCAGGACAAAAAGACCCTGTGGAGCTTTACTGTAGCCTGGCATTGGGCTGGGAGCTGTCATGTGTAGGATAGGTGGGAGGCTATGAAGCCCCGACGCCAGTCGGGGTGGAGCCGCCGTTGAAATACCACCCTTGGCTGTTTTTGGTTCTAACCTCACAAAAATGGGGGACATTGCCTGGTGGGCAGTTTAACTGGGGCGGTTGCCTCCAAAAACGTAACGGAGGCGCCCAAAGGTCCCCTCAGGACGGATGGAAATCGTCCATAGAACGCATTGGCATAAGGGGGCTTGACTGCGAGACCTACAAGTCGAGCAGGGACGAAAGTCGGGCAAAGTGATCCTACGGCACCGTGTGGAAGGGCCGTGGCTTATCGGATAAAAGCTACCCCGGGGATAACAGGCTTATCTCGCCCAAGAGTTCACATCGACGGCGAGGTTTGGCACCTCGATGTCGGCTCGTCCCATCCTGGGGCTGAAGGCGGTCCCAAGGGTCCGGCTGTTCGCCGGTTAAAGGGGTACGTGAGTTGGGTTCAGAACGTCGTGAGACAGTTCGGTCTCTATCCGCCGCGGGCGCAGGAGGCTTGAGGGAACCTCTTCCTAGTACGAGAGGACCGGAAGGGACAGACCTATGGTGTTCCAGTTGTTCCGCCAGGAGCAGCGCTGGGTAGCCATGTCTGGTATTGATAAGCGCTGAAGGCATCTAAGCGCGAAGCTACCCCCAAGATGAGGCCTCCCTCCCCTATTGAGTTAGGGGGTAAGACTGCAGAGAGACTATCTGCTTGATAGGCCGGATGTGTAAGGAGGGTAACCTCTTCAGCAAACCGGTACTAACCGGTCGAGAGATTTGACCCACGCAAAGAATTTCAAACCAATATCATAGCTTCAACGTTTCCTGTTCTTGCCAACCGTCAGCGTCGCGGGGTGGAGCAGTGGCAGCTCGTCGGGCTCATAACCCGAAGGTCGTTGGTTCGAGTCCAACCCCCGCTACCAAAAATGCAACGGAAAAGGCCCCCGGAACAATTCCGGGGGCCTTTTCCGGTTTGGCCCTGTGCCGCTCCGTTGCGAGTGACATAACGCCCCGGAGCCAGCCTAACTAATGACCAAACTGAGGAGAACGCCACGGCGACCACGATTCAACGGACGCTCGAAATTGAATGACCCCTTGCTACTCTGGTAGCAAAAACCGGGCGCTAATAAATATCTGCCTGCGCGAGACCATCGAGAGGGGAATGGAGGACGCCGAAGGCTACTACTTCGGCCGCGAAACCCTCAAACGGGCCGGTCCTACGGATCTACCGGCAAATCGCTCAGCGCATTGTCGATTGCCGCATAATCGATTACGTGGAAAAGCGCGTGGTAGTGCTCGAGAACTCTCACCAATTGGCAGGGCCCTGTCAATTCCTCCGCGACAGCGCTTTTTCCGTTCTCCATGAGCTTGTCGAAGGGCCTTCCGGGTTCGCCAAGCCCACCACGAACGGACTACTTGGCGGCTTCCGAGAATAGAAAGGCCGCCGACTGCGATCTTTTACTCCGGGATACCTCCTTCAACCCGCATAGCCGGCGGCGCCACTGCCGTGTCTTAACGATAACCTGGACTAACCCGTGCGGTGTGGAACACGGACGATGCAAACGCAGGGTTCCTACTACTTGGCTGTACGATTCGGCTTGTCTTGCGTGGAGGTATGCCATATCCTGAATGCTGGTAGTGGCCCGCTACGGGCCATGACCGGGAGCGGGAATGGACGACTTGGTTATCCAGACAGACGGCCTGACCAAGCGGTACGGGCGCATCTTGGCGGTGGACGGGCTGTCGCTGAATGTTCCGCGGGGGCGGATTTACGGATTGTTGGGGCCTAACGGTTCCGGCAAGACCACGCTGATGAGTATGCTGCTGGGGCTGGTGCGGCCCACTGCGGGTAACTTTACTCTGTTCGGCTCGCCTCCGGACGGAGGCGGGCTGGAACGGCAGTTGCACCGCATCGGCGCCATCATCGAAACGCCTACTTTCTACCCTTACCTGTCGGGGCGCAACAACTTAGCCTACTTTCAGGGCATTTCCGGGCGCGGCCAGAATGACGAGCTGGACGACCTGCTTGACCGGGTCGGGCTGGGCGGGCGTGGCGGCGACAAGTTCCAGACCTACTCACTGGGAATGAAGCAGCGGCTGGGGCTGGCTTACTCGTTGCTGGGCGACCCGGAACTGCTGGTGCTGGACGAGCCGACCAACGGCATGGACCCGGCTGGAATGGCAGAGGTACGAGACTTGATTCGCAGCCTGAGCGACGGCGGGCGCACCGTCATCCTTTCCAGCCACCTGTTGCACGAGGTGGAGTTGGTGTGCGACAGCTTGGCGATACTGTCCCACGGGCGCCTCATTGCTGAAGGCGACGTGACGGAACTGTTGCGGGAGCGGGGACAGGCGCAGGTGCGCCTCCGCACTACCGACAACGCCAAAGCCCGGGAAATCCTGACGGCCCTGTCCTGGGTGGACAGCGTTAGCGCCGACAATGGTTATCTGGTTGCCGGAGTGGAATCCGACCGCTCCTGGGAACTGACCGCGGCCCTCAGCCGCAACGAGGTCTATGTGGCGGAGATGACGCCCAGCCAAATGTCGCTAGAGCAGTATTTCCTCGAGGTTACGGACGAAGCCGCGGCCGCCAGCGAGGTAGCCTGATGGTGATGGCAACGCAGGTGGCCCTGCTGACTCAGTGGGAGTGGTTCAAGCTGCGGCGCCGCTGGGTGCCTTGGATCCTGCTCGGCTTCGTCGTGGTTATAGGCCAACTCCTTTTCTGGTTGGTCGCCACTCTGAGCGATGACGTGTCCTATCAATCGCCCACCGAGAATATCGCCAATGGTTTGGGATTCGCGAGCTTTTTTGGGCCGTTCATTGCGGTGATCCTGGCCGCCGCAGTTATCGGCGGCGAATACGGCTGGGGCACGCTGCGCCCGGTACTGAGCAAGGGCGCCGGACGCTGGCCGTTCCTGACCTCCAAAGTGGCAGTGGTGCTCTTGGTTACTGCCGCCATTCTGGTCATCCTGTCCGTAACCGTAGCGATTAGCGGCTTCATCGCCGAGGCTGTCCTAACCGACCCGGAATCCGAACGCTACGGCGTCATTTCGTGGGTTGACCTGCTAATGTTATACGGCAGGATGGTTTACGGTTTCCTGCCCTACATCATGTTGGCGTTGTTCGTCGTAGTCCTGACTGCCTCCAACGGGGTGGGCATTGGTCTGTCTTTGGGTTACTACATAGCCGAGACGGTTATACTCGTCCCAATCCTGAACGCCTTCGACTGGTCCGATCATGTTCTCGCCTTTTTGCTTGGCCCCAACGTCAGTGCTTGGGAGGCCGTGCCTAGAGGAGACGATGATCCTTTCTCTACCATCGCCACCATAGGTGGGATACCCGATATGGCCCATGGCTTCATCTTCGTCACCATTTACGCAGTGGTGCTAGGGGCCGCCGCCTTCGCGCTATTCCTGCGCCGGGACATCGCCGGCGCTAAGGGAGGGTAAGGGAAAACTCGCCTTTGCCCTCACCCTCTCCCTCGCGAGCGAGAACAAGAGCGCAGAGAATATGCAACGTCTCTGCGCTCTTTGTGTGCCCGGTGTTTCATTACCCACGGCCGTCCAGGACCTGAAGAGGATGACGCCGGCCGATCGCTTGGAAACCGCGGCACCTCCCGTCGTGTCTCCCCCCAAGCGGCCAACTTCCGCACCGCATTCCAACCCAAGTCTTCCGGAACAGGGATGTTGGCCCGGCGGCCCCAATTATCATCAATGTTCCTTGGGCCTCTTCCCGGGGAACGCCGGGACGATAAAGACGGACATCAAGTGTGTTGTACGTCCGAAACGCCCCCCATATCGGCTAAACCTGAGATTGACCGGCTTTGCATAACCGGATTATTATGTTGCCGTTTAGTTTTGACCGCCCTACGGGCTCGATGACTCACAGTATGGGAATCGCGGTCCCGACAGAGGGCCGGGTGACCATCGAACGGGTTTTAGCAACTCAATAGGACAACACTCCGAGGAAGCTGATGAACCTGCTTGCAAATCGCAGACGCACCATATTGGCGGCGGCGATAGCGCTTCCAGCGCTGGCACTCTTCGTGACCCGACCGGCCATCGCCCAGGCGGCGGGGATTGACGTAGAGACGCAGTTCGTCCTCAACACCTTCGCGTTTCTCGTATGGGGCGCACTGGTGATGTGGATGTGCGCCGGGTTCACGATGCTCGAGTCCGGCGCAGTTCGCACCAAGAACGCCTCCATGATCTGCCTGAAGAACATCGGCCTTTACTCGATTGCCGGGCTCGCCTATTTCTTCGTCGGCTACAACCTCATGTACGTCGATGTTGGGAGAGACCTCAGCATCGGAGGGGTTAACTTTGGGGGCCTGATCGGCTCGTTCAAAGTTCTCTACGGACCGACGGCCAGTGAGATGGCCTTGGTGGGTGGAGATGGGGACGCGGCGGCTGCAGTGGCCGAGAGCGGGAAGTCCACCATGTCGGACTGGTTCTTCCAGATGGTCTTCGTGGCGACCGCCGCCTCGATAGTGTCCGGCGCCATAGCAGAACGGGTAAAGTTGTGGACGTTCTTCCTCACCACGCTGGTACTGACTGCGCTCATCTACCCAATCGTAGGTGCGTGGACTTGGGGCGGCGGGTGGCTCACCGAGCTGGGGTTCCAGGACTTCGCCGGCTCGACCATTGTGCACGGCACCGGCGGTTGGGCGGCGCTTGCCGGTGTGCTGGTCGTCGGGCCCAGGCTCGGCAAATATCGGCGCGACGGCAGTGTCAGGCCGACGCCTCCTTCCAATGTCCTGGTGGTGACCTTAGGCGTCTTCATTCTTTGGTTTGGCTGGTTTGGTTTCAACGGCGGATCGCAATTAGCGGTGGGGAGTGTGTTAGACGTAGTATCAATGAGCCACGTGCTGGTCAACACCAATCTGGCGGCAGCGGCCGGGGTGATGGCCGCCATGGCCGTCTCGAGGCCCATCTTAGGGCGCATGGACCTGTTCGCCGGCCTGAACGGCGCGATCGCGGGGCTCGTCTCGATCACGGCCGGCCCAGCCATCGTCGATCACTATTGGGCGGTCATTATCGGCGCCGTTGGCGGTCTCATCTGCACCGCAGGGATCAAGTTGCTGGAGAAGGTCAAGCTGGACGACGTCGTCGGTGCGATTCCCGCCCACCTATTCGCAGGCATCTGGGGAACCCTGGCGGTCTGCATCGCCGCGGGCGGCCAATTCCACATCCAGCTACTCGGGGTAGTGTCGATCGGAGCGTTCGTGTTCGGGGTGTCGTGGTTGGTTTGGCGCGGACTGGACATGACGCTGGGCGTAAGAGTGGGGCGTCAGGTCGAACGCTTGGGTCAGGACGCCGCGGAACTGGGGATCGAAGCATACCCCGAATTCGTGATCATGCCGGAAGAAGACGACGAAGAGAATTAGGCACACGCACTCACGCAGCGCAGAAGGTCTCTACTGGATGGGCCTGGATGGGCCGCTATTTGGAGTGGGCACAACAGGGCCCGTGGGACTGGTGCGGGCGGTAGCGATAACGGCCCGAGGGCTGCTTGGGACGCAAACAAGCGTTTGGGCGGGCCTTCCTTCCCGCCCAGCGTAGGCTGCGGCGCCCGGCGCAGGCTGGAGTCAAAGGGGGTGCCGGAAAGACGGCTGTGTTCGCCTTCTATCTCGTAATATCCGGCGGCGCTACTCGTCGAGAATCAGTTTCGCGATTTCCCTTGCGTCGTCCAGTGTCTCGACGAAGTGGTTTTCGGGAACCAGCCGCAGGACGTTGAGCGCCTGAAGGCTGGTGGCAGGCTGGCCTGTGAGACCCATCACGATGCACCCGGTGTTTTCTGATATTGCTGTATCGATGAGCTGGTCCACCACGAGGGCGGCGCTGTCGTCCATGTAGACGGTGTCGGAGAAGTCGAGGATCATGACCTCATGGTCCCGGATGTCGACGCTTATCGTGTTTATCAGCTTGGTGGAAGATGCAACCGAGAAACTTCCCCTGAGGGCCACGAGGCCGACACGCGCGGAAAAAGCATCCATTTCATCTGTGCCTTCGTAGCCCGCGAAGAAGGTCCGGTCGAGCATCGGGACGGAAACCACGCTGTCCAACTCCAGCCGCTCGAACTGGCGTGCGCTGGCCATCCCCGCGGCGATGAGCCCTATCGCTACGGCAGTGACCAAGTCGAGGAATACGGTGAGGACGAGGGTGATCAGCATTACAATGAGGTGTTCCGTCTGGACTCGGTGGATGCGTGTGATGAAGCGCCAGTCGATAATGTCCCAGCCAACCTTCATCAGGATGCCGGCGAGAACCGCATGAGGGATTGACTCGACGTATTTACCCAGGCCCAAGACGAGCGCCAGCAGTATTGACGCGCGGAACACTCCCGAGATTTGTGTCCGCCCGCCGGCCCGTATGTTCACGACCGTGCCCAGGGTGGCCCCGGCGCCCGGCAGAGCTCCGATCAGCCCGGCAACGGTGTTGCCGATACCCTGACCCACGAGTTCCCGGTTAGCGTTGTGGCGCGTACGGGTCATGGAATCGGCCACGAGGGAGGTAAGGAGGCTGTCGATAGAGCCGAGGAGCGCAATGGTTAACGCTGGCTGCACGGCGCTTATCAACGCGTCGATGGAGAGGTCCGGCAGCTGTGGGGTGGGTAGACCGGTCGGCACCTCGCCTATGACCGGCGTATTGGTCAGCCACAGGAGTCCGATCAGCGTCCCTGCGACCAGCGCCGCAAGGGTAGACGGCAGGAACTTCCTGAGCCTGCCGGGCCAAAGCACACCCACACCAAGTGTGACCGCGGCGATACCGACCGCGCCGAAGTTGATGTCGCCAATCACATCCGGCCACGAACTGACCGCTGTTGTCGGCCCGCCGGTGGCGACGGGCGCGCCCAAGAAAGGCAGGACCTGCACAACGATGATGATTATGCCGATGCCCGACATGAACCCGGATATTACCGAGTACGGCGTGAAGGCGACGAACCGGCCGACTCTGAGAACGCCCAAGAAGATCTGAATCAGCCCGGCCATGATAACAATCGTGAACGCTTCGGCGAGGTTGTCCGCGTGGCTGGTGACGATGACGGCCATCGCCACGGCCATCGGGCCCGTGGGTCCGGATATCTGGGACCGTGTCCCTCCGAACACCGCCGCGAAGAAGCCAACCGCGATTGCCCCGTAGATTCCGGCGAGCACCCCCAAGCCTGACGCTACACCGAAGGCGAGCGCAATCGGCAACCCCACCACTGCCGACGTGACGCCGCCAAAGACGTCCCCGCGGAAGGTCTGAAGGTCGTAGTTCAGCTCAGGGACAAATCGACGTAGGTTCTGCGTAGTCCTTACTCCCGTCCATTGCGTACAGACCGCTCGTTGGGCAACCCTTGGCCACAATCGGCTTCGCGGATGCTACTCGACAGGGCCCGGCGAGATCTACTTATTCATTGACGGCAGGTTGTGGCGTCAAGAAACTTCATTCCTACACACCCGGCCCGGCTCCAGCAAGAAGCTCCTTAATCTTGCGTATCTGGGCAGCCCTTGGCGTGCGTAAAGATTATAGTTCGGGAATTAGAACTTCAAGTGGGCATTGTGCTCCGGTAACGATTGATTAGCCGAATTGAGGGTAAACAGGGGAGTCTCTGACCGTCCGTCAAAGCCGGTCCACAACAGATTGATTGCCGTCATCGCAACCCAGCCCCCTGATCACGCTGGTGAATGCGGTGAACGGTCCGGTCTACATATAGGGAAACTCTGACAAGCGGTCTGTTGCCGGCGTGTGATCAACGACAATTAGTCCTGCCGGTCCAAGCGACTATTTTTGCCGGTCTGGAAGGGTTAAACCATCCGGCACGGAGGCGCCGGATTGATGACAGACCGGCGAGTCGCATTATTGAGGCAGAGACGTATGGAAGGAAAGCCTTAGGAGGCGGCGGCCGCCATTGCCGGGATGAGCGTGCGGTCGGCACGGAAATGGCAGAGGGGACCGTTGCCGTCGGAGACGAAACAGCAGCGCCGCTGGCCCACCCGCCCCGGTCCCTACGACGGGGTGTGGGGGGAGGAGATTGAGCCTCTGCTGCGGGGCGATCCGGACGGCAGACTGGAGGCAACAACAATTATCGAGTGGCTGGCGGAGCGTCATCCCGGCCGCTTCAGCGCCTCCCAGCTTCGCACCCTGCAGCGACGATTACAGGACTGCCGGGCGCTGCATGGTCCGGGCCAGGAGGTGTATTTCCCCCAGAAGCATTCGCCGGCAGAGAGGCCCAGATCGACTTCACCCACGGCAACTCCCTGGAAGTTACCGACGCCTGCCAGCCCTACCCCCACCTGCTGTTCCAGCTGATACTCAGCCACTCAGGCTGGCGTTACGCCGAGGTCGCCACCGGCGAGACCCTCCTGGTGTTGCAACAGGGACTGCAGACCGCCCTGTGGACCTTGGATGGCGTCCTCAAGGTGGTGCGCAACGACAATACCTGGGCCGCAACTCACGAGATGCGTCGCAGTTGCGGCCGCGCTCTGAATGACGACCACCAGGCCCTGCTGGACCACTACGGCCTCCGATCCACCCGCATCAATCGCGGCCAGAACCACGAAAACGGCGTCGCCGAGCAGGGCCACTACCGCCTCAAGGACGCCATCGACCAAGCCCTGATTCTGCGGGGCAGCCGCGATTTCGACACCGCCGACGACTGCGCCCTCTTCGTGTGGCAGATGGTCCAGAAGCGCAATCGCCCGGTCCAAGGAAAACTGGATCCGGAAATGGCTTGCCTACGGCCCCTACCCCCAACTCCCATGCCGGAATACGTCAACTACCGGGCCCAGATCCGCAAGGGGCGCACCATACAGGTAGCCGGCCGGACCTATACCGTACCCTCCCGCCTCACCGGCAAGGAGGTGCAGGTCCGGCTATACGCCGACTGGGTGGAAGTGTACTACAAGGACCACTTGGTGGAGCGCATGGAGCGGGTGCGTGGCGAGGAGGAGGCCAACGGCAATTACCGCCACATCATCGGCTCCCTGGTGCGCAAGCCTGGGGCCTTGACCCGCTACCGCTTCCGGGAGCAGCTGTTCCCCACCTTGGCAATTCCGGGTGTCCTATGATGCCTTGCGGGAATGGCGCGGGGAGCGGGCCGACGTGGAGTATGTGCGCATCCTGCACCTGGCGGCGACCACCGCGGCGACCACCATGGAAGCCACGGTGGACAGCGCCCTGTCCCTGCTGCTGGAGACGGGCCGGCCCTTCGACTACGCAGAGGTGCGAGTTCTCGCAGAGCCCAAGCCGCCCGAGGCCCCGGCGCTCATCCTGGCCGGCCAACCGGCCCTGTAAGTCTACGACAGCTTACTCACGGTAAGCTTGGCTGGGGCGAGGGTGTGCGGATGACGGAAACCGGAGTCATACAGAAACGCATCGGGGAGCTGTGCCACCAATTCAAGCTGCCCATCATGGGAGGCCGGTCGGTGTCCCGTTTCACTGCCGCCGGCCATGGCGACGCCTTGCCCACCTTCCCGGAGGTGCTGGAGGAGGAGGCCGAGTACCTTCGCCACCGGCGCATCAGCCGGCTGCGCAAGCTGGACAACTTCGACTTCCTGCTCCTCGATGACCTGGGCTACCTGCCCCAGGGCGCCGAGGAATCAGAGGTGCTCTTCACGCTCATCGCCGAACGCTACGAGCGCAGGTCCCTGGGCATAACCTCGAACCTGGTCTTCTCGAAGTGGGAACGCATCTTCGCCAACCCCATGGCCACCTCCGCGGCCATAGACCGCGTGGTGCATCACTCGGTCATCCTGGAGTTTGACGTCCCCAGCTACCGCACCAACGCCGCCCGGCAGAGGGGTCGAGAACAGGAGGTGAACCGGCAAAACTAGTTGACGGCAGATCGGCAAGAATGCTTGACGCGGGACAGGCCTGTAGATATATGGTGGCGGGTTTGTGGTGATATTTCAACCCGCTGCCCGTCTCGCGGTAATGCCGAACCCTCCGAACGGGCTCCCATCGGGGGTCTGGCAGGCTTAGAACGGCTCTGCCATTACGGACCGCCTCACCGGCTCTACCTCGTAGAGCATGTCCTCCAAGCTGGGATCACCAAGGTTGTAGAATAACTGCAAGCAGTGAACTCGCAACTCATACGGACGGCGCCCTTGGCCAGGATTCGGGTAGAAGGGCCGAACCCATTCCCCCCGGCGCTTCTACGGGACCAGGCCATCCATGCGTTGGAGAAATATTCACCGGCGGGCCATTCGCTTCTTGCCGTAGTATACCAAGTCCAAAAAAGTGGGCTCATAAGGACGCTCACGAATGAGCGCCCCTATAGGACTCTACCGGGTTGCCATTCCCGAGGGGCACGGGAACCCGAATCGTATCCCCAAAGGCCATCTCAGAGCGTTGGTTAGCCCGGGACCTGACCTTACCCCCTAAAACAGTAGCATTGGCAAAGAGAATCCTCCGGGGTTTGTCTGCCCCCTCTTGTGCCCCCCTTCGCCGGCGACCTACGGTCCCTTATAAGCTCCCGGCCTGTCGCGTTCTCCTCTCTGAACAGGGTGTTTCCACGGTTCCCTGCCTTTAGCCGCACCCAGCATCGAGCCCCATAAATCTAAATGAGTCTCAACCGACCCCCTCTAGGTCTCAAATCCGCACCTTGCTGTCACCTCATTCAAGGCAATGACCCGCTCGTCATCATGATCGTCTGCCAATTCTGGATTCGCCAGGAAGTGTTTGTGCTCCCCGCCTATCTCCTTGATGCCCCCATACTCATCCACTAGACATCTAAATTTCTCCAAGTCGCTGGCGTCCTCTTCCCGTTCCTTCTCTGTTTGCAACAAATACTTCCACTCTTCATCGCTCAAGCAGGGAGTCGTCAAGGTATTCCCTGAGAAGCGAATGGAATCAAAGATCGTTGGGTTGGAGGCGACAAAATCACTCATTTCTAGAGCACCGAACCCATCACGAATGCATTGCCAGGTGTCGTAGCTGAAGTCTCCAAAATAATCTTCCGCATAAGGGAAAGACAACCCGCCCCGGTAACCTGTCAACACCAGTTTGAGAAGAGACTGTTGCCCTAGGGATTGGATGAATCCTGCCCACACTGAGGTGGACCCGGTTAGTTGGACAGAATTAAGGCGGAGTAAAGTGAGAGCCCTGCCGCTCCTGCCAGTGTTTCCGGCACTTCTCCCGGTGCACACCTCCTTTCGATAGTCTCTTCCTCCCGGACTGCCTGGTTTCCGTGGAACACCTAGGCCGGGGTCCGGTATACCAGGGCCTGATGGGGCCTCAGGTCGTTGTAGAACCTGAAGTAGTCCTCCAGTTCCCTCCTGGCTTCAGTGACGTTAGCGTAAGCTTTCAGGTACACCTCCTCGTACTTCACCGTGCGCCACAGCCGCTCCACGAAGATGTTGTCGGCGTACCGACCATTCCCGTCCATGCTGATCTTCACCCCGTGCTCTTGGAGGACCTGGGTGAACTCCCAACTGGTGAACTGGCTCCCTGGTCGGTGTTGAACACCTCAGGCTTCCCACGACCCAGCGCCTCGGCGCAAAAGTCGGCCTCCAGCTTGTTGGACAGCCGCCAAGCCACCACGTACCGGCTGTGCCAGTCCATGATGGCCACCGGGTAGAGGAAGCCCCGGGCCATGGGCAGGTAGGTGATGTCCGCCGCCCACACCTGGTTGGGCCGGGTGATCCTGGCGTTCCTCAACAGGTACGGATAGACCTTGGTCCCCCGGGCCGGGCGGCTGGCGCCAGGCCGCCGGTACATGGCCCGCAGCCCCATGGTGCCCGTCCGCCGCTGCACCCGCTTCCGGCTTACCCGCCTCCCCTGCCTCTCCAGCCAGGCCTTCATCCGCCTCGACCCGTAGAAGGGGGTCTCCAGGTACGGCCGGTCGATCTCGCCCATCAGGGACAGGTCATCTGCCGAGGCCGCCTTGGGACTGTAGTAAACGCTGGAACGGGTCACCCCCAGCAGGGCGCACTGCCGCACTATCGGCAACTTCGGGTGTTCCCGGTCCACCATCTCTCGCTGCTTCCCCAGGCTCATGGACCGGACCTCTCCGCCGAGAAATCCCGCTCCACCTTCAGCTGGCCGATCTCCTGGTACAACCGGGCGACGAGGGCGGCATCGTTCTTGGCCTTCAGCTACCAGTGGCTGGCCGACGACGCCGACATAAGCGGCGCCACGGGCAGCACGTATGCCTTGGTGGATGCCGACGAGGGCAATGCCATCAAGGTGAGGGTGAGCTTCACCGACGACGCTGGCAATGACGAGACGCTGATCAGCATTGCGACAGGCGCGGTGTCGGCAGCGCCCACGCCGCTGACGGCGAAGTTCCTGGACACCCCGTCGTCCCACGACGGGCAAACGGCCTTCACCTTCGAGCTGCTCTTCAGCGAGGAGCCTGAACCAGACTTCAGCTACAAGACGCTGCGGGACCACGCCTTCAGGGTGACCGGGGGAGTGGTGACCGGGGCGCGGCGTCTGGACCCGCCCGGCAACATCCGGTGGGAGATTACGGTCAGGCCGAACTCGGACGGCGACGTGACCGTGGTGCTGCCCGCAACCGGGGACTGCGAGGCGGAGGGGGCCGTCTGCACGGAAGACGGCAGGCGGCTGTCCCACCGGAGGAGCTGACCGTATCGGGCCTGGGGGTTAGGGCCGGATACGCCGCGCCGAAATCCGGGCAACAAAAAAGGCCCGCACACTGGGCGCTTCGGCTGGGAGCGGTCACGCCTGAAACGCCAAGAGGGCCGCATACGAGCCGGTCCCAAAAGAGACGTTGCAACCAGCTTGGGTCAACGGTGCCTCGCCAAACGGACTAGCCTGTAGGACAAAAGCAGGTGACGGAACTTGCGGCCGGTGGGTGCCCGCTGTTATCGCGACGGTCTAGGAAGCGAAGTGTGGCTTTGGGCCGCGAAGTAGATCGGCAAAGACACCGAGGCGCCATATCCGTCAGAGGGTGCGCAGGTTGAAGGCTGTGCCCAACAGAGTCCACTCGCCGGATGGCGATTGTTCTAGTAGACGACCATCATTGAAGGGATGGCTGGTAAGGTGTAGGGAAGTGTGGACCAAAGCAAGAAGATTGGGAAGCGGGGGGATGTGATGGTCAAGAAGTACTGTGTGAGATTGACGGAGGAAGAACAGGCAGAGGAGGAACTGAGGGCGTTGGTGTCCATGGGCCGGGCTGCGGCCTATAAGCAGACCCACGCGCGCATCCTGCTGCTCAGCGATGAGAACCAGGCTGACGGTGCGATGAAGGATGAGGAGATATCCCGGGCTCTGAAGGCGGGCACCGCCACGGTGGAGCGGGTGCGCCGCCGGTGCGTGGAGAAGGGTGTTGAGGCGGCCCCGGGACGTAGGGAGCAACTGCGGCGCCGTCAGAAGAAGCTGGATGGTTCGGGGCAGGCCCACCACGTATCCAGTACGGTGGCAGGCTCTGATGGCTTTGGCCTGCTCTCAACCGCCGGAAGGACGGGTCAGTTCGACCCTGCAAATGCTGCCTGACGGATTGGTGGAACGGGAGATAGTGGAGAGCATCAGCGCGGAAAGGGTGCGCCGGAATATAAAAAAAGAACTCAAGCCCTGGCTGAAGGTGTGCTGGTGCCTCCCCCCACAAGGCAGAGCCGAGTTCGTCTGCGCCATGGAGGACGTGCTGGAGGTCTATCATTGCCGGTCTGACGCACTCCCAATCACTCGCCAGGGAAGATCCGCCGTCCCTATGTCAACATACAAATCATGGTCTGAATCAGGATTCACAGGATGAAAGGATGAGCAGGATTGGGGATCATCCTGAAAATCCCAAAATCCTGATTCAGACAAATCTGAGGCCGACAGACTTTGCAATCGTCCTGGATCGGTACATTTGAACCCTAACCTCTGTTGTCAGGAGGTCTTATGATAGACTTTGATGCAGCAGAATAGCAGGCTCAAGGTCATAGGGAAGCTCTGAATAAGTCCCTTCCCCCTCGACGGGGGAAGGTTAGGGTGGGGGTGACCTCGCTTATTGGATAGCTGAAGCCCTTAAGCTCCCCACCAAGATTTCGGTTTCCGTTGCAATTCCGAGTGCTTTTTCAGAGGCTTCCTAGCATTAAAAGGTGGCAAACGAAGTCTCCATCTCGTAGAAATCAGCAGCCGGTGGTAAGCCATGCCAGAAGAAAGTATGCAGCCCACACCAAGGCCTGAGGATACCGAGATCCCCAGGCAGGGAGGCCGGAGGTCCCTAGCAGGGTATGTGGTTTCGTTGCCGGAGCGTCTGCTCCGCGCCACGGCTGCCGGAGGCGGTGGACTGCTGCTGGAGGCCGCGGACCATATATTGCCCCCTGCAGCTCGGGACTCGAAATTATATCAGTGCACGGTCGCCCGCCCGTTCCGGATTACCGTGGAGTTTGTCGGCGGCGTAGAGGGTCGTTTTCCGTCGGAGATGCCGGCCCCGGAGCTGGTCAAACGGAAGGTGGCCGGCAATGTCGTGGAAGCAGGGTGCGTCTTCACTGTGGGCTTTTCGCCCCTCTGGTTCCTCGCGGCAGCTTCCGACGTTACCAACGGGACCCGTGTCTACCTAGACACCTTCGTGGGAGAACTCAAACACTTGAGTGTACTCCCGGAAAGCACCGACGTCTCCACCGTCAATGACCTTCTCACTCTCCTCGACGGGGCCTCCAGCCAGGCGGCCGACGCGATCGACATTCCGCCTATCGCAATCGCCGATATGCGCCACGCCGTGGAAGTGCTCCGGGAGCATGCCGAGTTGATTCCGGGGCCACAGCGCCTGGGCGAGGTATTCTCGCAACTGAACCACGCCGCACGGGAGCAGAAACACTCGATACTGGCCGTCTCCACGCTGGTAGCTGCCGCCGCAGTTGGGGCTGGCATGCAAATGGGAAGCGACCATATTTTCTCGTTCTATACGGAAGCCCTGAGAAACATCCGAACGGAAGGGGTGTCCCAATACCTCGGGCGCATAAGCCAGCCCTACATTGAGGCCGCTTCACGCCACCTCGACCCGAGCAGCCCAGCGCACACGCCAAGGCTGATCCAAGGGCTTCTCGACCGTGTTCCCTCCTCCGGGCCGGACACGAACAACTGAGGCGGTACGAGATAAGTGGGGTTCTATTAGGAAGTGGCGTACAGTCGAGGCCGTAACGCCTTAGAGGTGCCCCGATAGCAAGCGGGCCCCATGTGGCGGACAACCTAACCCAGGGTGGCCATAGGTAACGAAATCCATCTCCATGGTCATACGCAGAGCCTGAAGAGGTCGGATACTCCCTTAATTCATTCATAAAGGGATAGGCCCAAGCCGGAGGGAGCGTCAGGGTCCAAGTGTGATGATTCTCCATGCGCATTGGACGATCTGCCAATGCTACTGCCTCCCGGGAGCGCTCTCCTGCGGCTGTCCGCGGCTGAAGCCGAGGCGCATCCGCTGGTATTCCGCAGACACCTCGGCCCCTACTATGACGACCATGCCGGACATATAGGTCCATGCCAGCAGGACGATGGCGGAGGCCAGCGCCCCGTAGATCCTCTCGTAGGCGGCGTAATTTTCCAGGTAGAACACGAACACGCTTTTGCCCACGTCGAAAAGCAAGGCTGCCACCAAGGCTCCTGGCCATATGTATCGCCAATAGGTACGGGTGTAGGGCGCGAACTTGTAGATCAGGAGGAATATAGCCAGCGAGAACACGAAGGGCAGCAGGCGGGCAAGGGTGTTGATCCCGTTGTGCTCCAAGAAGGCGAGGCGTCCCAGCACCGGCCACTCTTCATTGCCCAGCACCTGAAGGCCGGTAGTAGAAACCACTGACAAGACCAGCAGGGGTGCAACGCTGAAAGCCATGGCGAATTGTCGAGGTTTTTCGAGATAAAAGGGCCGGTCGTAAGGGATGTCCCAAGCGCGATTGACTGTCCGGGTGATGGCCCCGAACAACAGACTGGAGGACCATAACAGCCCGACAGCGCTGAATATGCCCAACAGGCCGCGAATGTTTCCCACAGACTCTACGTTGGCTGCCAAAATGCTCTCGGAACCCGGTAGGTGGGTTTGGAAAAACCTGAAGACTTCCGTTTCCGCTGCGTCCGCTTCGAGTATTAGGCTGAACAGGCTGACAAGACCAATGGCCAAAGGGAATAGCGACAGAATGGCGTAATAAGAAATGGAAGCAGCCAAGTCCACAGCATAGTCGTCGCCCAACTCCCTCCAAGTTCGGCGCGCCAATTCCACCGCAGTGAAAGACATGAGCCGCCGCCTTAGCCGTCTGGTCGATACATGGGCCAGCCGGAAACTGCGATTGGACGAAATGAGCGACCAGACGAGTTTGAAGGGCAAGGACAATGATCTCTTGATATGTCCTATAAGAGGGCGCACGGCTACATTATAGTATCCATAGGTATAACGCCATATAGCGATGGACAGGCCCCGAAGAAATGCCTGGTTTCGGTTCCTTTCATGAGCAAGTCCTGAGCACGCTGCTATGAACTGGTTGTCCGAAACCGGACGTTATACCGCTAAAAGCTTATGACCTAGAGAAGGATACCGTAGAGGGGAGCTAAAGGGCATATGGTCACTCATCTGCCGCCGAATATGGAGCCCGTCTAGCGAATCGCCAAAGGAGATTGAAATCGCCATGTCGACCTTAGCAGGCTTTCGCCAAATCAATGATCTGGTGGAAAAAGAGGCGCGTTTCGTCCAAGTCCTCGACGCCGAGATACGCAAGGCCATAGTTGGACAGGACCGCTTGGTGGAGCGGGCCATGGTCGCGCTACTGGCCGACGGCCACATACTGCTGGAGGGGGTGCCGGGGCTGGCCAAGACATTGCTGGTCAAGACCATCGGCCAAGCGATCCAGGCCGGTTTTTCCCGGATCCAGTTCACTCCCGACCTGCTGCCGTCGGACCTGATAGGAACACGGATTTACAATCCCCGCACCGGCGATTTCAGCGTTCAGAAGGGGCCCATATTCTCCAACCTGATCCTCGCCGACGAGGTCAACCGGGCGCCGGCCAAGGTCCAGAGCGCGCTCCTTGAGGCGATGCAGGAGGAGCAGGTCACCATCGGAGACGAGACCTTTCCGATAGACGCGCCGTTCCTCGTTCTAGCTACACAGAACCCTATCGAGCAGGAAGGCACATATCCCCTCCCCGAGGCCCAGGTGGACCGTTTCATGCTCAAGGTCGTGGTGGACTATCCCCAGCGCTCCGAAGAGCGGGAGATCATAGACCGGATGACGTCGGGAGCGCCGTTGGGCGTGCAGCCGGTCGTTGACTCCCAGTACATCCTGAACGCGCGGGAAATCGTGCGCCAGGTCTACATAGACGAAAAGATCAAGGACTATGTTCTGGACCTGGTCATTGCCACGCGGACCCCAAGTTCCGTGGGGCTTGATGACCTGAGCAACCTGATCTCCTTTGGCGCATCGCCCCGTGCCGGGATCAATCTCATTTCCGCGGCCCGGGCATACGCTTTCCTGAAGGGGCGCGGTTACGTCGTCCCCGACGACATCAAGCAGCTGGCTCCTGACATCCTGCGCCACCGGATTATCACCACCTTCGAGGCCGAGGCCCAGGACGTCACCTCCGACCAAATCGTCCAGCGCATACTGGATAACGTGGAAGTGCCATAGATGCTGATGGACGACCTGATCGCCAGGATCAGGAGAATCGAGATAACCACCCGGAAGCTGGTCAACGACGGCTTCGCCGGGGAGTACCAGTCGGTGTTCAAGGGCCGGGGGATGGAGTTCGACGAGGTCCGCCAGTACCATCCCGGCGACGACGTGCGGTCCATCGACTGGAACGTAACGGCCCGGACCGGCGAGCCATACGTGAAGAGCTACGCGGAGGAGCGTGAACTTACGGTAATGCTCGCGGTGGACGTGAGCGGTTCCAGCGATTTCGGCACCCGGAACCGGTTCAAGCGAGACCTGGCCGTTGAGCTGTCTGCGGTCATGTCGTTCGCAGCCACCACCAACAACGACAAAGTGGGCCTGCTCCTTTTTACCGACCGCGTGGAGTCGCTAGTCCCGCCCCGAAAGGGACGAAGCCACGTCCTGCGAATGCTGCGCGACCTCCTGGTGTTCGAGCCGGAAGGCACCGGCACCGACATCAGGCTCGCTCTCGACACCATCCATCGAATGCTCAAGCGCCGCAGCATCGTCTTCCTGGTCTCGGACTTCCTCGCTGACCCGCAGTCGTACCGGCAGGCGATGCTGGTTACCAACCGGCGTCACGATGTTGTCGCATTTGATCTGAGCGACCCCTTGGAGCAAGAAATCGCCAATGTGGGCGTCCTTGCCCTGGAGGACGCGGAGAGCGGCGAACTCCGGTGGGTGGACACCGGCAACGGGCAGTGGCGGCGGGATTTCTCCGAAAGGGTGGCCCGCCTGGAGGTGGAAAAGAACGAAGTGCTGTCCGCTGCCGGTGTGGACCGGGTAAGCGTGACCACTGAAAGAGACTATGTGGCTGAGGTGGGAGCCTTCTTCAAAGACCGGCTGCGAAGGCTAGGGCGGTGAGAGTATATTCACGGGCCGACAGGCCGACTCTTTGGGCCTGGACTGGCTGCGGCCGCTGGGGGGGACGGGTCTGGCTGGCGCTGCTCCTTACGGCGGCACTGTCAATCGCAGTTGTAGATTCCGCCTTAGCCCAGAATGTCCCGCCGCCGGGCGTCCGGATGTCCTTTGGCGCCGATCGCTCCGAATTGACTGTCGGAGATGTAGTGACCTTGAGCCTTGTGATTGCCCACCCAACGGACCTTGTCGTGGTCGTGCCGCGGCTGGAACGGGACTGGGGCCCCTTCGAGGTCCAGGACCAGACCTCGGTGCAGACGATTTCCGTGGACGGCGGCATCAGGACCATCGCCAAGCAAATCCGGGTGACCGTGTTTGAAACGGGCGATTTCGAGACCCCCGTCTTGCCGGTAACCATTCGCGGCCCCGACGGCAGCGTGGAGCAGATTGAACCCGTCCCGGTGCAGTTGACCGTGAATTCCGTGCTGTCCGGCTCCGATGAGCAGTTGAAGGACCTGCGTCCCCCGGCAGACTTCTCAACCTCGTTCTGGGACCGGCCTGCCGTTCTCATCATTGGCGCCCTGGTCATCGCGGGCTTATTGGCGGCATCGGGCTATTACATATACAGACGCTCCCGGAGACCGGAAACACTCGCCGCCCATGAGGTCGATACGCGGAGCCCCTGGGAGGTCGCAATGCAGGAGTTCGACCGTATCGCGCGCCTTGATCTCCCGGCGAACGGGGACTTGAAAGAGCATTACACACTTGTGACCGGGGCGCTGCGTACCTGCCTGGGAGCCACCTTTCTGAAGGGCGCGGAGCAGGCGGACGCCGCCGATATGTCGACGGATGAAATCGAAACGGCGGCCCGTCAATCCTCCCTTGACCCCGGAAATGCCAGGGCGATTATCGAACTGCTTCAGGAAGCCGATCTCGTGAAGTTCGCCAATTACGAGCCTCCCGCTTCCCGGGCATACGAGGCCGCAGGGCAGGCGCGGGCCTTGGTGGATGCAATGCGTCTCTCCATACAGCAACGTACTACCGTTGCTGCTTCCGCCGGAGGGGCCGGGGCACCGTGAGCGGATTGAGCTTCGACTCCCCATGGCTGCTCTTCCTGCTGATCGCAGTGCCGGTGCTGGCGGCGCTGCCCTATCTGTGGAGAAGGCGCATGGGACCCGCCGGCATGAGGTACGCAGACAACCGGCTCATTACGGGGAGCGGGCGGTCGCTCCGCCTCCGGGCGATGCCCGTCGTTTCGTCGCTCAAATTTGTGGCGCTGGCGCTGCTGATTGTCGCCGCCGCCAGGCCGCAGGTCAGCGATGCCAGGGAGGTAATCCGAGGTGAGGGGGTGGACATAGCCATCGCGCTGGACATCTCGGGCAGCATGGGGCAGACCGACTTTGCTCCCAACAGGCTGGGAGCGGCAAAGCAGATTGTTGCCGAATTCATCGAGGAGCGGAAGTACGACCGCATCGGGCTGGTCGTGTTCTCGCAGGAAGCATTCATCCAGAGTCCGCCCACCCTCGACCATGATGTGCTGCTGCAACTGCTGAGCGACGCGCATCTGGCGGACCAACTGGGGATAGAAGACGGAACAGCCATGGGCAGCGGAATGGCGACCGCCGCCAATATGCTCAAGGATTCGGACTCGCAGAGCAAGCTGGTGACCCTCATCACGGACGGCGTAAACAACGCGGGACAAATCGACCCAATAACGGTGGCGACGGCTGCCGAGACGCTGGACATCAAGTTCTACACCATAGGGGTCGGCACCGAAAATCCCGGAGGTCCGACCGGCACAGCCGAGGGAAGCGCTCTGGACGAAGAGATGCTCAGGGAGATTGCGGACATCACCAAGGCCAAGTTTTACAAGGCCACGGACACGGAGGGACTGAGGAACATCTACACCGAGATCAACGCCCTGGAAAAATCCGAGGTTGAGGTACTGGTCTTTACACGCTATGAAGAGGTCCTGGCCTGGTTCCTGGTCCCGGCTTTAGCGCTCCTGTTGCTGGAGCTGGTGCTCTCTCAAACGGTGTTCAGGAGGTTGCCCTAGGCATCGATGACCTTCGGAGCGCCCGAATTTCTCTACCTTCTGGCCGCGCTCCCCGCCCTCGGGGTGTTCGTGTGGTGGGCATTGTCGCGGCAGCGAAGGGCGGTTGGCCGCATCGGCGACCCGGCCTTGGTGCAACGGCTGAGCCTCACGGCCGGCCGCAGAGTGCGGGGACTACGGCTCGTCCTGTGGTTCCTGGGTGTAGCCCTGCTTGTCATCGCCCTGGCCCGTCCCCAGTGGGGCAGCGACATCCAGATTGTCGAGCAGGCCGGTGTGCAGGTCATGGTCACCCTGGACATTTCCCGCAGTATGCTGGCCCAAGACCTGAAACCTAATCGCCTCAGCCGGGCCAAACTGGAGATTTCAGACCTTATTTCGCGGCTGGAAGGGGACGAAGTCGGCATCGTGCTGTTCTCCGGCGCCAGCTTCGTCCAGTTTCCGCTCACTTCCGACCACTCCACGGCCAGGACCTACCTGAATCAAGCCAGCCCCAAAGCCATCAGCCGCCAGGGCACGGTGATCGCCGAAGCGATTGATATCGCGATGACAGGGTTCAGCACCGAAAGAGAACACCAGAAAATCATCGTGATAATGACCGACGGCGAAAGCCACGAGGGCGACGCCATCGCCGCGGCGAGGCAGGCTGCAGGAGAAGGGGCGGTCATCTTTACCGTGGGGGTGGGTTCCCCCGAAGGAAGCCCTGTTCCCGAATTTGACGAGCGGGGAAATATAACCGGACAGCAGCAGGATGCCCAAGGGCGAGCCGTCGTCTCGAGAATAGACGAAATCGCCTTGCAGCAGATTGCGGAGAGCGGTGGAGGCCGGTATTTCCGGGCTGCCGAACCGGGAGCAATGGCGGGACTGGCCGATGAAATCCAGTCCTTTGAGGACCGCAGCCTCCAGAGCGAGTTCAATCAACGGAGGGTAGAACGGTTCCAGCTGTTCCTGCTGGCAGGCCTGCTCTGCCTGGCACTGGCCGAGTTGCTGGCGGACCGGCTCTTCCTCCGTCAGTCAGGAAGGAGCAACGCAGCATTGAGGGGAACGAGCGATGGCTAGTCGGGCGCTGCTGGTTGCCGCGGCGGTCCTGGCGCTCTTGATGATGGCTTGCGGACCAACTCCGGGGCAGGTGAACAACTCCGGCCACGAGCCATACCTAGCGGGTGACTATGCCGCAGCGTTGGATGCGTACCAACTGGTCCTGGAACGCTCCCCTGAGTCCGGCGAGCCGTACTATAACTCGGGGAACGTCTTGTACCGGATGGAGGAGTACCAGCAGTCCCTGGATACCTACGATGAGTCCCTCGGGTTCGCCGAAGGGGAGCTTCGGGCCCGCGGGTTCTTCAACCGGGGCAATGCCTCCTTTCAGAGTGAGGAATATGCGGCGGCAGTCGAGGCCTACAAGGAAGTGCTGCGGATGAACCCGGACGACGGCGACGCCAAGCACAACCTGGAGCTGGCGCTGAGGCAGTCCCCTCCACAGGAACAGGACGAAGAGCAGGAGGAGGAACAGCAGGACGAGGAGCAGGAAGAAGAGGAGGAACAGGATGAACAGGAACAGGATGAACAACAGGACGAGCAGGAACAGGACCAGCCATTGACGGTGGAGCAAGCCCGGCAGATTCTCGAGTCGGTAGGCGAGAGTGCCCAGACGCTCCAACAGAAGCGCGGCCAGGTGCTGGTGTCCCCCAAACCTCCCAGCGAGTTCGACTGGTAGGCTCCTGAAGTGGTGGAAGTGAGAAACATCCTCCGGCTACTGGTCGCCTTGGCCATCGCAGGCGCATCGTTGTCGCTGGCCGTTCTTCCAGCCGTTCATGCCCAGTCCCCGTCCGGCGAGCCGCTGTTCGTTGAGGGATCGGTGGACAATGACAGGCCGTTCCTGGGCCAGCAGATTACGTACGTGTTCACCATACACCAAGCCGCCGGAGCGACACTGGGCTCCGGCCAGGTGCGGTATGAATCTCCGGGTTTTGCCGGGTTCTGGAACAGCCAGAAGGTGGAGCAGGAGGAGTACACATCCACCGTGGACTCCACGGAGTACAACGTGCTCGAGGTACGAACGATACTGTTCCCCACCGTGGTTGGGGCGGCTCCAATTGATCCGGGGGCATTGACAGTATCCGCCTATGCCACCGGCGAGAAAGCCTCTTGGAAAAGCGACCCGGTGCAGGTGCAGGTGGTTCCCCTTCCGGCGGGTGCACCCGCCGGATTCGCCGGGGCGGTCGGCAGGTTCAACATTTCCGCTCAAGTTGACACCACCTCGGCGAGAACCGGCGAACCGGTGCAGCTCACGGTGGTCGTATCAGGAGAGGGCAATATCGAGGCGCTCCCCGATCCTGTCTGGCCCGATTTCGACGGATGGCGGGTTGTCGAATCGCCCGTCAGCACCGAGACACAGGTTGTCGCCGGCCGTGTGGCCGGCAGCCGCACCTATGGAATTGCCCTGATTCCGCAGGGGACAGGAGATCTGCCCATACCCGGAATAGGCTATGGCTACTTCGACCCGGATATAGAAGAATACGTAAGGGCCACCACGGAGCCCATCGTTGTCCCGGTCGCCGGTGGTGACGGGTTGCCCGCAGTGCCGACCGTTCCTGACACTGGTGCTGCCTCTGGGGAAGAAGTGGCACCGGAGATGAGGGCACTCAAGCCGGTGCCGTCGTCCCTGCGCCAGGAAGGAGGAAATCCAACCGGAAGCGCGGGGTACTGGGCCGCTTGGGGCATACCGCTGCTGGTCATCGCGGGCGGTCTGATCTGGAGGCGCAGGCGGGCGGCCCTGGAAACGGTCCGCGCCGAGAACCTCCGGCGGAGCGCGCTGCCAGACGCGCGAGCGGCCTTGTCCCGTGCCGTAGCTTCCGGGGCTGATGCTAGAGCTGCCTCCGCAGATGCCCTTTTGTCCTACCTCTCGGCCCGGCTGGAGTTGCCGGTTAGCGGGATGACCAGGAGGGCGCTGCTCCGGCAGGTGCAGGAAGCCGGTGCGGGTACGGACCTAGCCCAACGTATGGAAGACACCCTGGCCATGGGCGAAGCCGCGAGGTACGCCCCGTCACCGGATGTCTCCGGCGGGCCGGGAGGCCAAGCCGAACGGACCGCGCAGCTTCTGGACGAGCTGGAGGAGGCCGTCGGCGCATGAGCGGGTTGTGGAAGCTGGTCATCGGTCCGTTGGCGGCGCTGGGAGTCTTCCTGGCCGTGATGGGCAGCGTCCACGGACAGGAGCTTCCTCCCGGAGAACTGATGGCCGAGGCTAACGTCCGTTACGAGCGCGGAGAGTACGCCGAGGCCGCCCAGCAGTACGAGGCCCTCATCGGCCGGGGATACCGGGACGCGGCCGTTTACTACAACCTGGGCAACGCCTACATGGAAAGCGGCGACCTTGGCCACGCCGTCCTGAATTACCTCCGGGCAGAGGAGCTATCGCCGCGCGATCCAGACATCTTGGCCAACCTTGCGCTGGCCCGCAGCAGGACGGTGGACCGACTGGAAGCCGAGGGGGACTCGCTGGTTGCCAGCGTATCGGACTTCGGACGGCCCTGGGCCACCACTGGCGAGTTCGGCATGGCGGCGCTGCTGCTGTGGGCGGTCGTTGCCATCGCTGCTTGCGTCCTGGTCCTGAGGCCGGCGACCCGGCTGAGAGGAGTGTTGCGCAGCGGAGCCGTCGTGGCCTTCGTTCTTATGCTGGCTTCGCTGGCGCTGACCCTGAGTATGCTCTACTCCAATCCCTACGAGAATTCCGGCGTCGTGACGGTGCGCACTGTCGAGATCTTGAGCGGCCCGGGACAGCAGTACCCCGAGGTTTTCGCCCTCCACAGCGGGGCGCAGGTGCGGCTGGTCGGCTCCCGCCACGGCTGGCGGCACATCGCCCTGCCCGGCGGCGAACTGCGGGGCTGGGCCCCCACCCACGCCATCGAGGCTGTGGGGCAGGATGGGTAATCCCGGTGCTTCATCCGTAACGCGATTTTTGAATTCCTACATCTGAGTCAAACTGTGGCTCTTAGGACAGACAATTCCCTTCACCAATTTCATCCCGCTTCTCGGTGAGACCGTCGAGTCGGTTTTACGATATGGACGTACCTCGTTTCGTGCGGGTGTTCTGTACAGGCTATCTCGCGCCGTTGGCTACCAGAATCTGCACGATGTCAGAAAGCTTCTCTTTGATTGCCCATTTGAGGAGCGTTGCTCCACGGGCGGTTGTTGCGTTCACGTCCGCTCCCGCTTCGATTAGAATCCGCACCGTGTCCGTATTTGGGGGCCCCCCATGGAAGCGATTGCTATCTTCTTTGTTAATAGCCACGAAAAGAAGAGGGTTGTTATCCTCGGTTGGCGAGTTGACATCTGCCCCCGCCTCGATAAGAGCCCTGATGATATTAGGGTTGGGCATTCCACCATGGAAGCGGTTTGAATGCTCTTCTTCGATCGCTAGGTGGAGAAGTGGATTACCACGAGCGTCTCTTGCGTTAACGTCCACTCCGGCTTCCACAAGAATCTGCACAATCTCCAGGGTACCGGTTCCGCCATGGAAGCGGTTCGAATGCTCTCGTTCGATCGCTAGGTGAAGAAGTGGATTACCACGAGCGTCTCTTGCGTTAACGTCCGCTCCTGCTTCCACAAGAATCTGCACAATCTCCGAACTACCGCGTCCACCGTGGAAGCGTTCCGAATGAAAGTCCCGAATCGCCCTATAGAGCGGAGGGTTGCCATCGGGGCAGGTTACGTTGACGTTTACCCTGGCGTTTACCAAAATTCTTACTGAATCGGCCATTTCGCTTTTAACTGCGTCACATATTGCCGTCCCATCGCCGGAGGATGGAACAGCAGACTTAGGTGCGGCCGTTGGCGCTGGAGCCGGCGTGGGCACCGGAGTAGGTGCTGGCGTAGGCACCGGAGTAGGTGCTGGCGTAGGCACCGGAGTAGGTGCTGGCGTAGGCACCGGAGTAGGTGCTGGCGTAGGCACCGGAGTAGGTGCTGGCGTAGGCACCGGAGTAGGTGCTGGCGTGGGCACCGGAGTAGGTGCTGGCGAGGGCACCGGAGTAGGTGCTGGCGTGGGCACCGGAGTAGGTGCTGGCGTGGGCACCGGAGTAGGTGCTGGCGTGGGCACCGGAGTAGGTGCTGGCGTGGGCGTCGGCACCGGCGTGTAGGTCGGGTTGGGCGTGAATGTTGGCGGCGGCGTGAACGTCGGTTCCGGGGTATTCAGCTCAATGGTCGGAGGCTGATCGCCCAATTCCGGCGGTTCGTCGGTGGGGAGAGTGGAAAACAATCCCGGCGGCGCAGTCGGCGAAGACGCTGGCTCTTCGCTATCGCCGCCGCAGGCCGTGAGAGCGATCAATACCAGGACGCCAGCTGCGATTCTAATGAGATGACCTAGCCTTTGCCGGTGGTAGTTTCTTGCAAGCATTGAGGAAATTTACTCCGAGAGCTAGGTAGGTTGAATACTGAATTTACCTCTCGTCCCCGCGGATGAGTAGATGTCAGCCACCCGTAGCATCGGCCACAATCTGCAAAATTTCCCTGTCGCCCTGCTGGACCGCCCGGCTCAGCGCAGAGTCACCGAAGGCATTTGTCGCGTTAACGTCGGCGCCAGCCTCGACAAGCATCCTGACCATTTCCCTATCCCCTTTCAGGATTGCGCGATGTAAAGCGGGGTCGCCGAAGGTGTTCTTTGCGTCAACATTTGCCCCGGCCTCGACGACAATTCTAACCAACTCAGGGTCGCCTTGGGCAATTGCTGCGTGCAGAGCCGGGTCTCCGAACCTGTTCTTCGCGTCAACATTTGCCCCGGCCTCAACGACAATTCTAACCAACTCAGGGTCGCCTTCGGCAATTGCTGCGTGCAGAGCCGGGTCTCCGAACCTGTTCTTCGCGTCAACATTGGCGCCCCCTTCAATGAGCACGAGCATCGCCTCGCCGTCCGCCTTTGCAATGGCCGAGTGAAGGGCCGCACCTCCGGAAGGCGCCGAAGAGGTTTCCTCGGCGTTCGGAGACCTCGACATTGAGTCCTGCCCAGAGGAAGTTGACGGGGCCGGGCTGTCTGAAAAAAAGCCCACAGCCAGCAACGCCAGGAGGGCCAACGCCAGCACGGACACCCCGCCCGCCATCAGTTTCAGAGAACGACCGGACAACATTCGACGACTGCCTGCTTCATTCATTCCTTTACCTCAGCAGCCGAGATTTGGGCAAACAGGCCTCCCATCCCGGGAGCGCCCCGGCAACTATTCCATTGCGCCTGCGGTCAAGAGAATCCGCTCAATCTCTGGATGTTCCCTGAACCGCGCCTCGTGGAGCATGGAGTCTCCGCTGGCGTTCCTGGCGTTCACATCCGCTCCGGCGTCAACCAGGAGCTGTACCATCGCGGTATGACCCCGCCAGACGGCGGCATATAGCAGCGGATCTCCCCCTGAGTCCTCAGCGTTTACGTCCGCTCCGGCGTCAACCAGAATCCGTGCAGCTTCGGGTATTTCCCGCCAGACGGCGGTGTAGAGTAACGGGTTTCCCCCCGAGTCCTTCGCGTTAACGTCCACGCCTGCTGCAACGAGGATCTTCAGTGTCTCGGTCTTCTCCCTCCAGACCGCAGTATACAGCAGGGGGTCGCCGCCGGAATCCGTGGGATTTACGTCCGCACCGGCGTCTACCAGGACCTGCACTTTTTCGGGTTCGGCCCGCCAAATGGCGGTGTATAGGAAGGGGTCGCCTTCTTCATTGCTGGTGTTTACTTCCTTGCCTCCGGCTACGAGATTCCTCACCTCTTCCGTCGTGCCGGCCCAGATGGCCCGATAGACTTCCGGGTCCCCGGGCGGCAATTTTGCGGCGGCTGAAGAAGAGGTTGACCCGGAAACACGGGTGGGCCTGACCGTGCTGGTAGACTCCGGTTCGGAAACCGAAACTCGGATGGCCGTAGGTTGAGGCGTGTTCGTAGCCGTCTGCGAAGGCGTGTCCTCGGAGCCTCTACACGCCAGCATAGCTGCTCCGAAGATCAGGAACATTCCAAAAATTGCCAGCTTCATGCCGGATGCCTTCACACCTCGCGCTCTTGAAATAACCGCCCCGGAATATCCTCGCCAGCACATGGAAGTGCCCGCAATATAGCTGGCATGTCTATCCCGGAAACCGGCGGTGAGCCTGTAACGAAAAAGATGGGTCAGCTGATCTCAAGCCATGTAATTTCCACTCCGCACGAACCCGAACTCCGGGACACATATCCAGAGATGCTGAACGATGCAGTTTCCCCTTCTGCCAAATCCCCTACATTGTCAACCCCAAAAACTTCTCCGTTGAAGTTGCCGGTAACTATGACGTTTTCAACATCTCTGGAAGCGGCGACGGTTCCAGTGACCGTTATGCTATATGTGTCAACGCCAGGCGTCAGTTGCTCCCCCGAACAGTCCGTAATCTCCCCGGACACAGCGTCGGTGGTCGGCCTTGGGACAGGAGTCGGGTCGGGGTCAGGCGCCGAGTCCGTGGTGGCGTCGTCAACGTTGGATGCTGCGCCCGTGCCCTCGGAGTTGATGGCCGACACCCGGTAGTGCCGTGTGCTGCCCGCAGTAAGCCCGGTGTGGGAGTAGCTGGTTCTGGTCGAGCGGGTATTGGATTCCAGATCGCTCCAGTTGGAGCCGTTGTTAGATACTTCGATCCGGTAGCCGGTGATGTTCGCGCCGCCGTCGTCCGATGGCGCGCGCCAAGACAAGTCGATCTCTGTTTGGCCGTCCGCCGTTGCTGTCAGGCCTGTGGGTGCGCCGGGTTCGGTCGCCACGGGCGCCGACTCGGTGGTCGCGTCGTCAACGTTGGACTCCGGGCCAGTCCCAGCAGAGTTGATGGCCGACACCCGGTAGTGCCGTGTGCTGCCGGCAGTGAGCCCGGTGTGGGAGTAACTGGTGCTGGTCGAGCGGGTATTGGATTCCAGATCGCTCCAGTTGGAGCCGTTGGTAGATACTTCGATCCGGTAGCCGGTGATGTTCGCGCCGCCGTCGTCCGATGGCGCGCGCCAAGACAAGTCGATCTCTGTTTGGCCGTCCGCCGTTGCTGTCAGGCCTGTGGGTGCGCCGGGTTCGGTCGCCACGGGCGCCGACTCGGTGGTCGCGTCGTCAACGTTGGACTCCGGGCCAGTCCCAGCAGAGTTGATGGCCGACACCCGGTAGTGCCGGGTGCTGCCGGCAGTGAGCCCGGTGTGGGAGTAACTGGTGCTGGTCGAGCGGGTATTGGATTCCAGATCGCTCCAGTTGGGGCCGTTGGTAGATACTTCGATCCGGTAGCCGGTGATGTTCGCGCCGCCGTCGTCCGATGGCGCGCGCCAAGACAAGTCGATCTCTGTTTGGCCGTCCGCCGTTGCTGTCAGGCCTGTGGGTGCGCCGGGCTTGCCGGGCGTCTCAGCCTCGGTAACGGTAACCTTGAACAGGTCCTCAGATGCACCCGATGCACCGTTACTATCGCGGGCGTCAACGGCGACGATTGTCTCTCCTACGGCGATGGCCCGGAGGCTCAAAATTCCCGTCTTGGTATGGACGGTCCCTGTGAGGATTCCACGGGTCCTGTATGTGAAGCCGTAGCTGGTAATATCGTCGCCATCAGGGTCGGTGAAGAGCCCGGAGAGGTCCACCGTGAATGAATCCCCCAATTCCACGATCTTGTCGTCGACATCGCCCGTGAGCCGAGGGGGCTGGTTTGTTCTCTGTATCGTTATAGTCGCCGAGGGCGAGCAGTTGTTCGTCGTATCGGACTCCCTGGTAACCGTTTCCACACACGCGCCGAAGTAGTAGGTGCCGAGTGCGGACGGCGCCTTGGTTGAGGCCGACTTATCTATGCTGCCGGATGCGCTCAGACCGTCCACAGAGAGATAGCCTGGTGTCCCGCCTGTTGATATTATTGCGTCGCTAGTGGTGATGGTCGCATCCGTGGAGCGATAGTAGCGCAGGGTGGTAGAGCTTGATGGACCATTGCCTTGGTTGTATACCGTAGCGTTCAGAACGAAGTACTGACCGGGGGTCGGGCTACTATTGCCAACTGTGAAAGTGCTGACCACCAGGTCTGGTACCGAGGCCTCGCCAACCGTAATGGACACTGCAACTGAGCAGTTGTTGGCCGTGTCGGTCTCATCGGATACTGCGTCCACGCAGGCCCCGTAGTAGTAGGTGCCCGGCGTGTCGGGCGCGGTCAGGCTGATCGATTCAGCGCCACTGGCCGATGGGTTGAGGCTGGACACGGAGTCCGTACCGCCCCCGGTGTCAGCGGTAGTGATAGTCGAGTCGGTGGACCGGTAGTAGCGCAGCGTAGTAGAGTCCGAACGGCCATTACCCTGGTTGCGCACCGTGGCGTTCAGCGTGAAAGATGCGCCCGCGGTCGGGGCACTGGTACTCACCGTGGGCGCGTCCACTACCAGGTTGGGCGCGGGTGCTGCCCCTACCGTTACCGTCACCGCGCTGGAGCAGTTGTTCGTGGTAGTGGACTCATCAGACACCGAGTCCACACAGGCGCCATAGTAATAGGTGCCTTCCGTGGAGGGAGCGGTAAGACTGATCGACTCATCACCCGTCGCTGATGCGTCGAGGCGGGATACCGAATCCGTTCCAAGTTCCGTATCGGCGGCGGTGATGGTCGAGTCCGTGGACCGGTAGTAGCGCAGAGTTGTAGACGCCGACGCGGCGTTGCCCTGGTTGCGCACCGTGGCGTTCAGGGTGAAACGCGCCCCAGCCTCAGGAGCGCTCTCGCTGACTGCGGGAGTGTCCACAATCAAGTCCGGCGCGGGAGCCGCGCCTTCCCTTTGGGCAGGGTTGCCGCTGTCAATCGCCGAACATCCTGCGTCGTTGCATGCGGCTATCCAATAGTAGTTCCTATCGTTGTCCGGGTCGGCGTGAGTGTAGGAGGTGCCACTGACGTTACCTGCCACCTCTTCGCAGAAGCTCGGACTGCCTCCACTCAATCGGCAACTGGAGCCGAAGAAGTCGTGGTAGTAGACCTTGTAGTAACCGGCATTTGGAACCGGATCCCATGAGACGACCGTCGCCGAACCCTGCCAGATGTATCTTTGATTGGATGGGGCGACCAGCGCTGCCGCGACGGTTACAGCCACCGCAACGGAGCAGTTGTTGGCCGTATCGGACTCATCGGATTCTGAGTCGATGCAGGCACCGTAGTAGTAGGTTCCCGGGGTGGACGGCGCGTCCAGGCTCACATTCTCGTCTCCGCTCTCCGAGGCATCAAGGCTCAACACCGAGTCCGTGCCGACTTCAGTATCACCTGTGGTGATGGTGGAATCGGCGGACTGGTAGTAGCGTAGCGTGGTGAAGCTGGACGAGCCATTGCCCTGGTTGTGCACCGTGGCACTCAGGGTGAAACGTTCCTCAGCGTCCGGGGCGCTCTCGCTGACCGTGGGCCGGTCCACCACCAGGTCTGGCGCGGGAGCCGCGCCCACCATCACAGCCACCGCGGCCGAGCAGTTGTTGACCGTGTCGGACTCGTCGGACACGGCGTCCACGCAGGCGCCGTAGTAGTACGTGCCCGGCGTGTCGGGCGCGGTCAGGCTGGCCGACTCGTCTCCGGTCTCTGATGCGTCAAGCCGGAACACGGCGTCCGTACCCACCTCGGTGTCGCCGGTGGTGATCGCAGAGTCGGTGGACTGGTAGTAGCGCAGGGTCGAAGACGCCGATATCCCGTTGCCCTGGTTGCGAACCGTGGCGCTCAGGGTGAAACTTTCCTCAGCGTCAGGGGCGCTCTCGCTGACCGTGGGCCGGTCCACCACCAGGTCCGGCGCGGGAGCCGCGCCCACCGTCACAGCCACCGCGGCCGAGCAGTTGTTGGCCGCGTCGGACTCATCGGACACCGAGTCCACGCAGGCGCCGTAGTAGTAGGTGCCCGGCGTCTCGGGCGCGGTCACTCTGACCGACTCGTCTCCGGTGTCCGATGCGTCGAGGCGGAACACCGAGTCGGTGTCCACCTCCGCGTCGCTGGCGGTGATCGTCGAGTCCGTGGACTGATAGTAGCGCAGGGTCGAAGACGCCGATATCGCGTTGCCCTGGTTGCGAACCGTGGCGCTCAGGGTGAAACTCTCCTCAGCGTCCGGGGCGCTCTCGCTCACCGTGGGCCGGTCCACCACCAGGTCCGGCGCAGGAGCCGCGCCCACCGTCACAGCCACCGCGGCCGAGCAATTGTTGGTCGTGTCGGACTCATCGGACACCGAGTCCACACATGCGCCGTAATAGTACGTGCCTGGCTTATCGGGCGCGGTCAGGGCGACCGATTCGCCAGCGCTCTCCGCGGCGTCAAGTCGGGATACAAAGTCCGTACTCATCTGGGTGTCGCCCGACGTGATCGTCGAGTCGGTGGACTGGTAGTAGCGCAGGGTCGAAGACGCCGATATCGCGTTGCCTTGGTTGCGAACCGTGGCGCTCAGGGTGAAACTCTCCTCAGCGTCCGGGGCGCTCTCGCTCACCGTGGGCCGGTCCACCACCAGGTCCGGCGCAGGAGCCGCGCCCACCGTTACGGCCACTGCAACAGAGCAGTTGTTGGTCGTGTCGGACTCATCGGACACCGAGTCCACGCATGCGCCGTAGTAGTACGTGCCCGGCGTATCGGGCGCTGTCAGGGTGACCGACTCGTCTACGGTTTCCAATGAGTCGAGGCGGAACACCGAGTCCGTGTCCACCTCCCTGTCCCCTGTGGTGATCACTGAGCCGGTGGACTGATAGTAACGCAGGGTTGTAGACACTGATGCCCCGTTGCCCTGGTTGTGCACCGTGGCGCTCAGGGTGAATCGCGCTCCCGCCTCCGGGGCGCTCTCGCTCACCGTGGGGCTGTCCACCACCAGGTCGGGAGCGGAAGCGATGTCAGTGCTAGCCTCGGCGACGTTGGACGGTGACCCGGTGCCAGCGGAGTTTATGGCGGAGACGCGGTAGTGTCTCGTGCTCCCCGCCGTCAAGCCAGTGTGGGTGTATCTGGTGGCAGAGGAGCCTGTGTTGGATACCAGATCGCTCCAGGACGAGCGGTTGGTCGACACCTCCATGCGATAGCCGGTTATCCTCGACCCGCCATTGCTTGCCGGTGCGCTCCATGACAGGTCTATGAGCGTCTGGCCGTTTCCTGTCGCCGTCAGACCCCCGGGCGCCCCTGGCGGAGTCAACATAGCCGTGGTTGCCCCGCTGGATGTAGCTGACCATGGGCCTTCCCCAGCGTTGTTGACCGCCCTCACCTGCACGTCGTACCGGGTGTTGGCTCTCAGGCCGTCCCGCGTGACTCTGAGCACGCCTAACCCTGTCCATACGTTCCTATTCACAGTCCAGTTGCTGTCGCCCTTGTTGGGCGCGTCGCTGCGGATGTGCCGAAGGTCGTAGGAGGCGATGGTCGCGCCGCCGGTCTGGAGAGGGGCGCGCCAGACCACGGTCAGAGAGTTTGTGCCGGGACCGACTGACGTTATGCTTGCGGCGCCTGGTACGGTCGGAGTGGGCTGCTCGGGCTGGGAGACAGCCGGAAGAACGAAGAAGCCGTGGCCCCAGTTGTTGTTGGGGTCAGGACTACTTATGCGCTGCTCGGCGTTCTCCTTCAGGTAGGACACCACCTGCGCGGGCGTGTAGTTTGGAAACCGCTGCCGGACGAGGGCAGCCATGCCGGCGACGTGGGGCGACGCCTGGCTGGTGCCGCAGAAGCCTTGGCCGCGCGTGGCCGTTTCTCCGCAGTTGGTGGCGACCACCTCGGGCTTGATGCGTCCATCAGGCGTGGGACCCCGGCTGCTGAAGCCGGAAAGTACGCTTACGTCGTACCAAGGAGCAGCTCCCACCGCCAGCATACCGGGATTAGCACTCTCGGCAGGGTTGATGATGCTCCCGGCACCGGACGAGTTCAGCGTAAGCCTTGTCGAGCCCCATCCCACCAACTGGATCCAGTCCGGCTCTGGACCGCTCCGATGGGCGACCAGGATATCAAAAGTTGCCAGACTGCCGAACCATTCGTAAGGGTTGTGACCCGCCCTCCCAGATTGGAAGTCGATGCTCTGCAGGGCAATAGTGTCCGTACCCGCGGCGAGGGCAAAGAGGTCCAGATCAGTATCGGCCTCACCCCAGTCGTCGTCCCACCGCAATTCGAGCCGGCCACCAATGTACGAATCCCTGTTCCTGATTTCGGACCCCGAGAACCTGAGGAATCTGATATCCTCACCGTCAACGTTTTCGGTGGTGTAGTCAAAAGGGCCGCGCTTGAACCATGTCCCCCGGGCCTGATTCCCAGCGGCGTTGACCCAAACGATGCCCGCCGCAACCGCCCTGTCAATGGCGTTCAGCGGGCTGACCGATAAAGGGGAGGTGCCATCTCCCGGGCCATCGAATGACCAAACCCTTGAGTGGTTGATCACCGATACGCCTTCCGAGATCATCCAGTCAACGGCGTCCTTCAACTCCGAACGCGACCGTGGGTCGGAAATGTACAGCGTCGCATCGGGAGCGATGTCCATGACCGACTCTGAGACGACTGTGCCGTGGGTGCCTCCCCCGCAATCCGCAAGGTTCCCGGTATGCTCTCCCAAGAACGTGTAACACCTCGCCCTAACCGCCGCCGGCACCTCGGTGCCCAAGATTTCCTGAAGCCCCGAAAATCCAGAGTCTATGACTCCTACCTTGATGCCCTGGCCGGAGTAACCCGCTTCGTTCCAGGCTATTGAGCCGTGTACGCTGGGGCCGTTTCCAACCACTCGCGAGGTTTCCTGGGTCTCGCCCGGAGGCTGTATCTGGTCTACCCGCAACACCCCTTGCTGCTCGGCGGTCTGGCCCAGGAGGAGGATCGGGACATAGGCTTCGATGTAGTCCTCGCCGGCATTGATGTTCGAAGCTCCGTTCGCCTCCAGGAAGGCGACCACGCCTTCGACGTTACCGGACAGAAGGATAGTCACTCCCACGGACTCTCCCCGGTGCAGCGGAGCTTCCTTGGCGGCCTCTTCCGCGGTGATTTCTCCAGCTTCCACCCGGTCAATCAGGCCGTTGAGCGTCGAATCCGCCTTGGGGTGCTTCACTTCGGACTTCTTGGGAATGGCGATTTGAATGGTGGGACCCAGCACGGGAGCGGGGGACGGTGTCGCCGCCGGGGTAGATTCAGTCCTTTCCGCTGCGGCAGGAGGTACCGTCGGAGCGGGGGGAACCGTCGCATAGGGCGTGGCCGTAGGGTAGGCAGTGGCCGTCGGATAGGGAGTCGGCGTCGAATCAAGCTGGACGACGATACCGGGGTCGGGCTGGTCGTCGGCGCCGGTGGATGTGGCGGAGGGCGGGGTGGCAAAGAGCATAGACTGAGGTGTGGGGGATGGCGACGGCTGCTCAGTAGAATCACCGCAGGCCAGTATCGCCAGCAGGGCCAAGGCTTCCACCGCCAAACTCAACAGGCTTCTTGCCGCATTCCGCTGACCGATGCGATTGTTCAAAGCCCCATGCCTCTATTGATCGCTGTTGAATTGACTTTCATGACAGTGGACTCAGTGTGCCGCTCTTAGCTACCAATTTCCCAATCATCCAGCAGGCCGTTGCGTACCGCCCAGACCACCAGCGCCTGCTTCGACTGCACTTTCAGCTTGTCCTGGATGCCGTATACAGCGTTTCGGATGGTCAGCCAGCTGTTGCCCCTGACCTCGGCAATCTCCGGGTAGGACAATCCCTGAGCGAACAGCGTGAGTATTTCTCGCTCACGCTCGGTCAACCCACCCTGGTCTCGCGTGGCGACTTCACCAATGGTAGTGCGTATTCCGGTGAACGCACGCTTTATCACATCACTAGGTATCCGGTACTCCTCCTGCAAGCCGTGCCGCAGTGCACTCAGCAACTGCTCTTTCCCGTAGTACTTGTGGAGAAACCCGGTCGCGCCCGCGGCGACCGCCTCCATCACCGCGTCATCTTCCGAAGAGGCCGTCAGAATAAGCACCCGGGTCCCCGGCATCATCCCAATAATCTCGCGGCAGGCCTCGATGCCGTCTTTGACAGGCATCATCACATCCATGATGACGACGTCGGGCTTGACATCCAGGGCGACCTTCACGGCGGCTTCGCCATCCCCGGCTTGGCCGACAACCTCGAACTCCCCGGAACGCTCCAGCACTTCCCTAACGCCGTCGCGCATGATTTCGTGATCGTCAACGAGGATCACCCTTGTTAGCGTGGTCGTCGGCAAGCTACATACCTCCTTGGTCTACTCCGTATGGGATGACACAGGCTACGGTAGTGCCACGCCCCGATCCTCCTGGGATGACTTCGAGCGTACCGCCCATGCGCTCCGCTTCCTTTCTCATGTTCCTGAAGCCGTGTCCGCGGTCAGCATAGTCGTCGGCAAGGCCGATGCCGTCGTCCGCAATTGACATTTGCAGATGGTCATCCTCAAAGTCGAGCTGTATGGTGATTCTCTCTGCTTGAGCGTGGCGAAGGGCGTTGGTCATGGCGTTGTGAGCTATGGAGAAAAGACGCCTCCTGACAGGCGTGGGCAGCGGCGGTTCGGTGCCGGACTGGACCAATTCCGCGGGAATCGAGGTGATGGCAGAAAACGTCGAGGAATGGGACCGGAGCACCCGGTTCAACTCCCGCCCTTCGAAGATGGCCCCCGCGTCTATGGGATGTCGCAACTCCCACATCGTCGACTTCGACAGCGCGAGCATGGCCTCCAGTTTCTCAACCAGCTCTTTGCGGTTCTCATCTTTTTGCGCGCTTGCCGCTTCGATTGCGGTCTCAAGGCCGAGTCCGATGGTGAACGCAGACTGGGCTATCGTGTCATGAATGGCCTGGGAGAGTTCCACCCTTTCTCGGAGCAGTTCTTTTTCCCGGTCCATTGCTTGTCTTCTTCGAACCCGGTCGAAGCCCGACCTGATCTGCTCGAACCTCGACACCAGGCTGATCGCACCCACCACGGCGTACATGACGATTACATTCGTAAGCAAGGCCTCCCTTCCCATGAGTTCAAATCCGCCTTCTGGCCTTACCATCAAGCTTAGCGCCCCGTATTGCACGGCTACTACAGTAGCCCCGGCTAGGGTGGTCCTGACCGAGGTGCAAACTGCCGCGAACATGGCTAGGCCGACGAAGTACAGAACGAAGAAGGTGTTACCATCTCCGCTGGAGATCACCAGCCCTCCCGTAAGCACCACCACGTCCATGGCGCTGAGAGCGAGCGCCCAGCGCCATGTTAGGGGGCGTCGCGTCTCGATTCGGTAGTGGACGTAGCCGTTCATAGCAAGCAACACTACAGCGAAGAGGCCGTGGGCCACGTAAGCGGGCTGCGCGAAACTTACCTGGTCGTGGAGTTGTGCCAACCACGCAAATACGGCGAACCAACGCACCCATAGCGAGATCCGCAGGCCATGGCACAGATAGTCGTAACCGGCCCATGCAAGGACCCATCGGCAAAGTGCAGCGGCATTACGCGGGGCGGTTTCCATCTTCCGGCCTCTTCTAAAACGCGATATTGTATGTCGGTTAGCAGCGATGTATAGGTTCATTTGTATCTGTCTTGAACGGAACTTATCCCTGATTCTGTTTGAAGTTTGAGGTGGACCCGGTTAGTTGGACAGAATTAAGGCGGAGTAAAGTGAGAGCCCTGCCGCTCCTGCCAGTGTTTCCGGCACTTCTCCCGGTGCACACCTCCTTTCGATAGTCTCTTCCTCCCGGACTGCCTGGTTTCCGTGGAACACCTCGGCCGGGGTCCGGTATCCCAGGGCCTGATGGGGCCTCAGGTCGTTGTAGAACCTGAAGTAGTCTTCCAGTCCCTTCCGGGCCTCGAGGGCGTTGACGTAGGCTTTCAGGCACACCTCCTCGTACTTCACCGTGCGCCACAGCCGCTCCACGAAGATGTTGTCGGCGTACCGACCATTCCCGTCCATGCTGATCTTTACTCCCCTGGTCCTGAAGGGCCTGGGTGAAGTCCCAACTGGTGAATTGGTTCCCTTGGTCGGTGTTGAACACCTCCGGCCTGCCTCGGGCCAGCGCTTCAGTCAGAGCCTCGACGCAAAAGCCGGCTTCCAGCTTGTTGGACAGCCGCCAGGTCACCACGTACCGGCTGTGCCAGTCCATGACCGCCACCAGGTAGAGGAAGCCCCGGGCCATGGGCAGGTATGTGATGTCGGCGGCCCACACCTGGTTGGGCCGGGTGATCCTGGCGTTCCGCAACAGGTAGGGATAGACCCTATGCTCCGGCGCCGGTTGGCTGGCGCCGGGCCGCCGGTAGATGGCCCGCAGCCCCATGACTCTCATCAGCCGCTGCACCCGGTTCCGGCTTACCCGCCTCCCCTGCCTCTCCAGCCAGGTCTTCATCCGCCTGGACCCATAGAAGGGGGTCTCCAGGTACTGACGGTCCATCTCCCTCATCAGGAACAGGTCCGCTTCGGAAGCCCCCTTGGGACGGTAGTGGATGCTGGAACGGCTCACCCCCAGCAGGGCGCACTGCCGCACTATCGGCAATGTCGGGTGTTCCCGGTCCACCATCTCTCGCCGCTTCCCCAGGCTCATGGACCGGGCCTCTCCGCCAAGAAATTCCGCTCCACCTTCAGCTGGCCGATCTCCTGGTACAACCGGGCGACGAGGGCGTCGTCGTTCCTGTCCTTCTGTTCCTTACCGTTGCCAAAGGCCCCGGAGGCGCCCTCCACAAGGGCTTTCTTCCAAGCTTGAATCTGACCGGGGTGGACTTCGTTCCGGGCGGCCAGTTGGGCCACCGTCTCCTCGCCCTTCACCGCCTCAAGCGCCACCTTGGACTTGAAGGCCGGACTGTGCTTTCTGCGTCCTTTCGACATATCCCACTCCTTCCCGACAGCTACCGCTGCCCTTAGTTTAGGAGCAGGACTCTCACTTAGCTACTTGTCCAATTTCCGGGATCCATCTCAGTGGAAAGTGGCCATATACTTCCGGTCGGCGATCAGCCGTTGGAAGATGCGTCCGGTCAGGTAGTGGGCGGTGTCGACACCGGTGGCTTCAACTTCCTGGGTGGTCTCCAGCAACTCCCGCAAGAGGCTAGTGGCAACGTCTCCGGGAAGCTGCTCCAAGATGTCCTTGGCTATGACAAAGATGGGCCAGTAGTTGATCTTCAGGATGTTTTCCCAGGCCGCTAGCTTCTCGCTCTGGAGGTTTGCAACATTGGGACCGCACACCAAGCTCAGGGTTTTCACCTCCTGGTGCATCCCCGCGATGCGCTGGTGGAAGACCACTGCGTTGGCGACGATGGCACAGGCCATGCCGCGGGTCTGTGGAACGTCGCTCATTCCCAACAACTGGGCAATAACAGGGGTTACGTTGGGGCGCAGCTTCGCCATTTCCTCCCAACGGTTGTCGGCCTGCCCAATGCCTTGCTCAAGCGTGTCAGCCGCCTGCTCCACTGCTTTCTGTGGGACGGACACCAAACGGGCTATGTCAACCAGATCACTCACTGAGCCACCCAGCCATCCCGATTCGGGAAATCGGCCGCCGTCCTGATGGAGGACGCAGTAGGTTAGGCGTGTCTCGACTAGAGCCACGCGCAGATCATAAGCATCTTCCACAGTTTTGGGACAACGTAGGGCTATGGCAGCCTCGACGGTGCGCGGGTCACCTCTAACGCGGAGCCCCAGCCTTTCGGAGGCATCCTTTTCCACTTCGACAGCCGGTTCATACTCAGCCTCTACGACCACTGGGGAGCGCCCCGGCGCGACGATCAGCACGTCAGCATGGCGGCACGGATGGTCAATGAAGGTCTGGGCGTTCTCGGTGCGGACTTCACAGCCCGGCATCATGCCCCTCAGAATGTCGGCCAGGACGTTGTTCGCGCTCGGTTCTGTCTGTCGCGGCATTGGTAGAATTGGCCTGTTAGCCTGTGGCAGACTAGTACTCAGTCAACCGTGAGATCGGAAGGGTAAAGGCGGTGAAGTTTGGTTCGTGCGTCCCGGGTGTTGAAGCGCCAGTTGATGGTGGCTCTGGCGGTGTTGCGCTCCGTGACCAAGGCATCGACTTCCCTTCTGAGGGCCTCTTCGCCGGAGAGCCGCTTCTTCAGGCAGGAGCGGGACAGGACGCTGAACTCGATCTCCGCCATGTTCAACCAACTGCCGTGCTTGGGCGTGTAATGAAACTCCAGCCGCCTGGCAATCCTCCGGGCTTCCTCAGCCGGGAAAGTCTCGTACAGCGATGCCCGGCGATGGGTGTTCAGATTGTCCAAGACGACCCTCACCGCCTCGGCTTCCGGGTAGGCTTCATCCACCAGCCAACGCATCCGGCGGGCGAAGTCTTGCATCGTACGCCGCTCCGTGACCGCCACCTCTCGCCAGCCCGCCAAGGGCTCACAGGCCAAGAACAGGTTGCGGACACCCTCCCGCCGGTATTCGTAGTCCTGCCGCAGCGGAAGTCCCGGCCGGGGCGGGAGCGGCGGCCGGGTCTCGGCCAGCAACTGGGTGGATGTCTCGTCAAAGCAGACCACCGGACGTTGGGGATCATAGGGTTCGGCGTACAGGTCCAGGACATCCTCCATGTTAGCCACAAATTCCGCGCTTACCTTGGGAATGCACCACTCCTTCTTCCGCCACGGCTTGAGGGCGTTTTTTTGAGACGCTGGCGCACCCCCTCGTGAGACATGGAGGACGCCAGCCCCAACTCGACCACCTTCCCGGCCAACAGACGCAGGGTCCAGTGGTCATGCCCTTCCGGGGCTGGGCTGCAGGCTAAGGCAATCAGGTGGGCTTCGCCCCGGTCGTCCAACTTCCGGGGCCGGTTGACCTGGGGACGGTCCTGCAAAACCTTCTCCAACCCTTCTTCGGCCAAGCGCTGCTTGACCCGGTATACCGTGCTCAGGGCCACATCCAAAGCTTCGGCCACTTGGGGCGCCGCCCAACCGTCGTCGCTCTTCAGGAGAATCCGCGCTCTAGCGGTCACTCGGGCTGAGTTTCTGCCAACCCGGATCAGTCGATGGAGCTCTTCCCGTTGTTCCTGTGCCAGTCCCACCGCGTATTTGTCCCTGACCATCACTGCCACCCCCGCCTTCAACACTTCCCACCAGGCAGGATAGCTCAATTGGCTCCTTTCTTGAACAAATCCCAAAACCACGTTGACTGAGTACTAGTTCTTCTCCACTATTGGACTGACGGATTACCGGATATGGCTGCGAATGTCTGGTCAAAGGTCTTGACCTCTCGGACTCCACGCCTTCGACAACTGGCTAGGTGGCAGAGGTCTCGGGCCTGTAACGCGGGATATTGCTCATGGAGTTGACGGGCCAGAGCCACGTCCGCCTCCTCCAGCGGCCAAACCTCCACTCCGGCGCTTGTTATCAAACCTAGCGTTGCATCGAAGGTTTGCAGCCTCCCGATGGGCAAGTACGCATGGGCCAGTTCCTGCATGACCTCTGCTGAAGTGCACAGCCGTGTGCCACTTCGGTTAGCTTGGATGAAGAATTCGTGGGCATTTGCCTGAAGAGCGTGGGGGCGTCCTACGGCGTACATGAAGACGTTAGTGTCAACGAAAATCACGTTCTGGCAACTCCCCGGCGACGCGACTCGCTCATGACGCGCAAGTGTTCATCCCAGTCCGGCTCTGTCTCTGGGCCTTCCAGCGCAGCGCATGACCTGAAGAATTCCTCAACGTCTACCGGGGACTGGAATAGTTTGACGCTCTGGCGCTTTTCGAGGCGCTCGCGCGCAGCTGCGCGCAGCCAGGCGCTGAGGGACATGCCCTCCTGCCGCGCCTGGTGAACGAAGCGGTCTCGGTCATCGTCCGCCATTACCAACTGCACTCTGGCCATATCGACCTCCAGCCGAGCTAAGGTAAGTGTGTAATATCGTTACACATACTACGGTCCCAAGTCAATGGCAAGATCTGTGCCCGACTGGAAGGTTGGTTGGGGACGTGGCCTCGGAGCACTACTGCTGCCGGAGGTCGAGCGCCTACTATACCGCCAGCCTGAATCTCAAGCTGAAAGTTCTTGATTTTATCAAGTCTGGTGGGCCTGACTTGACGGTAGGCAGTACTGTTTTTGAGATGCGAATGGGACTGTGAGTCAACCAAGAACCGCCAGCGATCATAATATGAGGAAGGGCTGAGGAAAACACAAGCTGGATAATCTCCTCCTCGCCGCCCTTGACAGCGACGTCTACGTTGTAGGCGTCGTTGCCTCGCAGGGTAACTCCATCTCTACGAAAGTTAACCGTTGAGGTGGACCCCATCGGTTGGACAGGATTAAGCCACAAATAAGTGGGACTCCTGCACTCCTCCGTATGATACCAAGACCGGTTGGTCCGGGCACCTCCTTTCCTTCAGCTCCTCTTCTACAGGCTCGCCGTGGAAGACCTCCGCCGGCGTACGGTAGCCCAAGGCCTGATGCGGCCTCCGGTGGTTGTAGAACCGGAAGTACTCTCGCAGCCCTCGGCGGGCCTCAAGGCCGTTAGCGTAGGCCTTCAGGTAGACCTCCTCGTACTTCACCGTCCTCCATAGCCGCTCGACAAGTATGTTGTCCTGGTACCTGCCCCTGCCATCCATGCTGATCTTCACCCCGCGGTCCTGGAGTATCTGCGTGAACTCGCGGCTGGTGAACTGGCTTCCCTGGTCGGTGTTGAATACGTCGGGCCTTCCTTGGCCGAGGGCCTCGGTCAGGGCCTCGGCACAAAAGCCGGTCTCCAGAGTGTTGGACAATCCCCAGGCCACCACGTACCGGCTGTGCCAGTCCATGATGGCCACCAAGTACAAGAACCCCCGGGCCATGGGCAGGTAGGTGATGTCGGCCGCCCACACCTGGTTCGCCCGGGTGATCGTCAGATCCCTCAGCAGGTAGGGATAGACCCAGCGTCCCGCCGCTGGTTGGCTGGTGCGAGGCTGCCGGTAGATAGCCCGCAGTCCCATCAGTCTCATGAGTCGCTGCACCCGCTTCCGGCTTACCGTCATCCCCTGCCGGTCCAGCGAGGCCTTCATCCGCCTGGAACCGTAGAAAGGGGTTTCCAGGTACTGGCGGTCCATGGCCTGCATCAGGGACAGGTCCCCCGGAGGTGTCCCCTTGGGACGGTAGTAGAGGCTGGAACGGCTGACACCCATCAGCTGGCACTGCCGCACTATGGACAGGTGCCGATGTTGCCGGTCGGTCAGCTCACGCCGCTGTGCTGGGGTCATGGACCGGACCTTTCCTCCAAGAAATCCCGCTCCACCTTGAGCTGGCCGATCTGCTGGTACAGGCGAGCCACCAAGGCGTCGTTGTTCTTGTTCTTCTGCTCCTTGCCCTTACTGGTTCGGTCGCCCTGGTCGAATATAGCGGCCGCGCCATCCACTAAGGCCTTCTTCCAAGTCTGAATCTGGTTGGGGTGGACCTCGAACCGGGCGGCCAACTCGGCCACCGTCTGCTCACCCTTCATTGCCTCCAGTGCAACTTTCGCCTTGAAGGCCGGGCTGTGCTTTCTCCGCTCTCTGGACATTTCCCGCTCCTCATCAACAGCTCTCGCTGTCCGTAGTTTAGGAGCAGGATTCCCACTTAACCAGCTGTCCAGTTTTCCGGGTCCACCTCAATGAGAGAGTTCACGACAGACTCGAACGCTTGCGCCACATCTATCGGTATCAACAACGTTTCGGCGATTTTGAAAGTCTTGAGGAACGTGGCCGACACTTCATGAACACCGACTCTTCGCCCGCCTATAAGGGAGCGGGTGGCCTCCCGGCGTCCGGCGTTGGGGTAGGGTCCCGGAACTCGCTACGCCTTCGCCTGTATGAGGACCAGACCGCCGTCCTCGACATCGACGTTCAGGTTGTGCCTGTGCAGCAACGACATCCCGATGAGCGGCGTCGTATCCGACACGTAGGCAACAACCTCTCTTGGCTGGCCGTCCCACAGCACCGTTACGCCGTAGACCTCAAGCGTCGTTTCGCTGCCGTCGGCCAGGATCACGCGGTTGACGCCTCTGAAGCCCAATCCCAACTCCGCGACCATCACCGGCGGCAGGGTAAGGAAGCGGGTGAAACCGGTGTCCACCACGGCGTCCACGTCCCGGTGTTGTCCTGCCGGACCTCGTAATGGAAGGGACACTACCGCCTCGTACACTGCGTTCACAGTGCCCTCTATCACTCGGCCCTCCGCAGAGACCCACCCCCGATGCTGGCCACCGCCCTGTAACCCACGCGCAGCAGCCAGACGTTGATGGCGTCCGGGCACTGCGCCCGCAGACTGTCCGATGCGGCAAGCTCGCTTCCGGCGACGGCCCAGTCCCCGCTGTCCACGTCGATTGCAACGTACTCCCCGTCGTGGTCGGCTTCCACCTGCGCCTTGACGTCCCGCCTGTACGTCTCATCGCCGAGCCGGGCCGTCTCTTCCTTGGGCCTGCGCTGGCGCGCCGGGGTCTCTGCGTTCGTCATTCGCGTCCTTCTCAAGTCGTTCTCAAGTCGTTCTTCTACATAGAACATTTTACGACAACCGGCGATTTCAGGACAACAAGAAGGCCCTGCACGCGGGGCCTCGAACAGGAGGAACATCGAGTGGGCCTCGGGTCAGGGTTTCCCGTTGGCGCGTGGACTGGCCTAGCTCCTCGGCTTGTGTTCCTCCGTCCCTACACGTCACACTACAGGAATCGCGAGTCCTTGGTGCGCCGACAGGCTGCCGAGCGACATCTCGAAGATGGCGGTATCTACCGTAAGCGTTGGTGGGCCTGCACGTACCGAATTGAGCCTGTCTCAAAAGTTGGCGAGAATGCCAGGGTGTAGACTGTAGTGCAACGCCGGGACAGGAGCCAATCAAAGGAACAGGCTGGGGTAATCGGCTGTGGGCGGGACCAGTCCTGAGACGCGCTCCCGCACTTTATTCTATGTGCTGAGAGCAGACTTTGCCAGGCTGAATAGCAACCCCGGCCCGCTACCCGGCCACCCAAAGTCCCTTCCCCCTTGACAGGCCCGAAAGCCGGCCCCTAAGCTGAGACTACGTTACCCCGATGCCAACGGCCAAACGCTCCCTCAGTCGTTCGTGGCCAGTGACCGGCAACTGGCCGGCGGCTACTCCCGGAGAGGAGTTGGAGGGTTTCGGCCCTTTGACCGATTCGTTCCAACGAAAAACAAATCCAACCGCGCGCCGCTGCACCAAGGCGGTGCAACTCGGTCTTCAGGAGGTGCCGAAGAATGAGCAAGGTGACCCGGGATCAATTGACGGAGATGCTGGCCAGGGAGGGCCTTCGGCCCACTGAGGCTGAAATTGACGCCATGCTGCCCAGGGTCCAGGAATACGAAGACAAGGCAGAGGTCATGCGGTCGGCGGGGCTCGAGGCTGAGGAGTTGGCCGCAGTCTTCAATCCCTATTGGGCCGGGAATTAGGGGGCGGTATGGCAAGTAGTCTGGCGAAAGACCTGTGTTATTTGACCATCCGGGAAGCCGGTAGTCTGATTCAACGCCAAGAGCTTTCCCCGGTGGAGTTGACCACGGCCCACCTGCAGCGGATCGAGGAGTTGGACCGTCGGCTAAGATCGTTCGTCGCGTTACAAGCCGACGAAGCCATGGCCGAGGCCCGAGTGGCCGAAGCCGAGATTCTGAGGGGCGCCTATCGGGGTCCGCTGCACGGTATCCCGGTGGCCCACAAGGACCAGTTCGACGCGCGTCGGCTGCCCAGCCAAGGCCGGCCGGATGCGGCGCAACTCCGTGACGTCATTGAAGAAGCCACTGCCATCCGGAAGCTACGCGATGCTGGGACGATATTGCTGGGGAAGCTGGAGATGGACGGCTGGGCCGTCGGGATAGATGCGGCCTCTCAGAGAGATCAAGCCCGCAATCCGTGGGACTTGAGCCGTAGCCCCGGCGCATCCAGCAGCGGCTCCGGCGCTGCCGTGGCTGGCGGGTTGTCCATGGGGTCTATGGGTGAGGACAGCGGCGGCTCAATCCGCTACCCGGCATCGGTGTGCGGAATCGTTGGGTTGAAACCCACTTACGGCTTGGTGAGCCGGTTCGGACTCCTGCCCCTGAGTTGGGCCTTGGACCATGGCGGACCAATGACTAGGACCGTCGAGGATGCGGCGTTAATGCTGCAAAGTACCGCGGGCTACGACCCCAAGGACCCCACGTCGATTGACGTAAATATCCCTGACTACACCGCGGCCCTCCGCCAAGATGTCAAGGGTATCAAAATCGGCGTGCCCCGGGACCACATAGCCAGGCTGGGAAGCCGCATGGACCCGGACACCCTGGCCGGAATGGAGCGGGCCTTGTCTGATCTGGAGGGCATGGGCGCCAGCGTGGAGGAGGTTGTAATCCCCAGCTTGGAGTACGCCCCCGTGGTTTTCATCGCGATGTGGTACGCCGATACCTACGCCCCGAGGAAGGCCCTAATTCAGACCCAGCCGGAAATATTCGGTGAAATGGGGCGGAGCATAATCTATCAAGGCGGCCTGATTTCGGTGTCGGACTACATCCTATCGCAGCAAGCCCGCACCAGGCTGCGACGGGAGTACGCTGAAGCCATGGGAAAAGTGGACGTCATGGTGTCGCCGACTCTTCCTTTCACCGCCCGGCCTGCCGGTAGTTTGGAAGGCGAAGGGCTCGCCTCAGGCATCTACGACCTGACCCACTTCATGTGCCCCTTCAACCTCACCGGCACACCGGCCATTTCGGTCCCTTGCGGCTTCAGTTCCGAAGGCTTGCCGCTGGGCATGCAGGTCTTGGGCAAGGCCTTGGACGAACCCACGGTGCTGCGGGTCGCTTACACTTACGAGCAGCACTCCGGCTGGCACCAGAGCCGCCCCCCGATTTAGGCCGGGGACAGCTGGCTTGTCACCGGAAAACTACGGCAAGGGTTGGGTATAGAGTTCCTCACTAGTGGGAGGCCTTCGCATAACCCCTCTCCCTTTGGAGCTTGTCTCAGAGGGTGTCTAATAAGTTGGAGCCCGGGCCAAACGGCGCAACATGAGTCCGGTCATGGCGGTGTAGACCCAAGCCTCCGTAGTTTCCGGCAAACCCTCATAATCCTTGCTCAAACGCCGTTGCAAGTTCAGCCAGCCGAAGGTGCGTTCCACCACCCAGCGCCGGGGCAGTACCTGGAAAGTACGTAGCTGCCGGGGCCGGCGCACCAGTTCCAGACTCCAGCCACCCACTTCCTTGGCCCACTGCACCAGCTTGCCGCCGTAGGCCCCATCGGCCCAAATTACCTTTAACCAGGGATATTGCCCCAGCATACGCTCCAACACCAGCTTGGCGCCGTCCCGATCCTGTATGTTGGCCGGATGCACCGCCACTGCCAGCAACAGTCCCAAGGTATCGACCACTATGTGGCGCTTGCGCCCCTTCACCTTCTTGCCTGCGTCGAAACCCCTTGGCCCCCCTTTTCGGCAGTCTTTACCGATTGGCTGTCGATGATCGCTGCGCTGGGGCTGGCCCGGCGGCCCTCGGACTGACGGGTCAGGGACCGCAAGGTCTCATGGGCTCTCTGCCAGGTTCCATCCCGGCGCCAAGTGCGGAAGTAATGGAAGGCAGTACGCCAGGGTGGCAGGTCATGAGGCAGCATCCGCCACGGGCATCCGGTGCGCAGCACATAGCGGATGGCGTTCACCACCTCCCGGCGCGGGTACTTGACGGGACGGCCGCCGGGTTTGGGCGGAGGCAGCAACAGTTCCAACAGTTGCCACTCCCGGTCGTTCAGGTCGGTGGGGTAAGTTGATCGGTTCATACCCCAAGACTAAGCCATCCCGCCCCTTCCTCGCCTTCTTGCCACTATGCAAGGTTTTACCTTTTTAGACACCCTCTTAGAAATTATCTCAATAGGTACTGCAACAGGGTCCACCGCCAACGGGACAGGGTCAACGGGGGTCTGGATTCCCACCCCCGCCTCCGCGGGGGTGACGTTCCTCTGCGGGAATGATGGGAGGGGGAGACCGGTTTTGAGATAGTTACTAAATCCAGAGATGCCTGGTGGTGACAAATGAGGTCAGAATAAAAAAATCGCCGCACATGGGGCTGGCCTTCAAACAAGACTACCCATCTGGCTTTTCGAATGTTCAGCTATTGCCCCCTCCCACGGTCGCCCGTCCAGTTCCGTTACGCAATCAACAATCGGGCCACTCCAATAGGCATGTTGAACCGTGCAATCTGGGTAGGATCGTTAAATTGACTCGTTCTTCTCCTCAATAGATTCTCCAAGAGGTCATTATGAGCTACAGATGCGTCGTAATTGTCTTCAGGCAAGATATCTGTCAAGGGCGGCGTGATGTTGGGCCACTGGGGCGGAGTAAAACTGTACCACCTGGTGCTTTCATGTCCAGCGAAAAAGCCCGAGCTAACTGGTCAGCATAAATATCAGCGCCAATTGTTGAGGGAAATGCCCTGCTTACGGGTGGGTCAGCAGAGGACAGGCAGGAAGGTCTTGATGCGACCTATTCTTCGTGAGGCTCTTCTCGAGTTTGGGAGACAACCCCCTCTCTGCTACGCTTGAGCCGGTAGCTGTCGCCGTTCATCTTCAGGATGTGGACGTGGTGGGTCAGGCGGTCCAGCAGGGCTCCGGTGAGCCTCTCCGACCCGAAGACCTCGGTCCACTCGTCGAAGGGCAGGTTAGTGGTCACCAGGATTGAGCCCCGCTCGTAGCGCTGGCTGAAGACCTCGAAGAGGAGCTCCGCCCCGGTGGGGGACAGTGGAACGAAGCCCAGTTCGTCGATGATCAGCAGGCTGAGGCGGGAAAGTTGTCTCTGGAGGTTGAGCAGCCGCCTTTCATCCCTGGCCTCCATCAACTCGTGGACCAGGGCGGCGGCGGTGGTGAAGCCCACGGACATCCCCTTCTGGCAGGCAGCCAGTCCCAGTCCCAGTCCCAGGGCGATGTGGGTCTTGCCGGTGCCGCTGTTGCCGACGGCGATGATATTCTCCCGGCGCTGTAAGTATTCACAGCGGGCCAGTTCCGTCACCAGGGACTTGTTCACCGAGGGGATGGCCGTAAAGTCGAAGGTATCCAGGCTTTTGACGGCAGGGAAGCGGGCGGCCCGGATCCGCCGCTCCACCATGCGCTGGTGGCGGTCGATGAGTTCCAGTTCGCCCAGCCGCAACAGATAGGTTGGGTGGTCCACCCCCTCGGCGGCGCACTGGGCCGCCATCTTCCCGTATTCCCGGAGGAAACTGGGTAGCTTCAGTTCCTTCAGGTGATGTTCCAGCAGCAGCGTGGACCGGCTGTTCATGCCGCTCTCCCTGCGAGGAGAGTCATATAGTCTCGTGTAGACGTGGTGCTGACCCGCACCTGGGGCAGGTAGGGATAGAGCTCCAGGTCGAGGCGGGGCGGCCGTCCCTCCAGCCGGCACAGCACCAGATGCTTCACCGCATCGAAGCTCAAAGCCCCCAACCGGAGGGCATCCCGAACCGCGGCGTGGACTTCCCCAGGCGAAAAATGCTCGAATAGCCGCAGCACCTGGACGAACTCCCGCTTGCCCCTTCGTCCCATCCGGGACTCCAGCAGGCGCCGCAGCGTGGCAAACTCCTCGGGAAGGTCCCAACCCTGCAGGGGAGCGGCTTGGTCCAGGGCCGCCGTCTTCTGCTCCAGCAGGGGCAGGTAGTGGACGGGGTCGTAGACGAAGTCGTCTCTCTCGTAGGAGCGGTGATGGCGGGCGATGACCTCGGACCCCCAACTGATGACCACCCGGTCCACGTAACCTTTTACCAGAACGTCCCGGTGCCCGTAGGCCACCGGAACCGAGTAGTCGTTGGTCCGGTACCTCACCAGCGAAAGCGAACTCACCCGGCCCGCCTGCTTCTCACAGGCGTCGTAAGCCACCGCCGGCAGGGGCAGAAGGACCTCCAGGTCCCGTTCCATCCGTTGACCTATGCTCTCTGAATGACCCCTCAGCCTGGCATCCATCCGCGCCAAGCAGCGACGCTCCAGGTGGGAGTTCAGCGCCTCAAAGCTCTCGAAGGACGGCACCGGCACCAGAAAGTTGCGCCGCATATAGCCGACCATCCCCTCGACCTTCCCCTTGTCGTTGCCCTTGCCGGGACGCCCGAACCGGTCATCGAACAGGTAGTGGGACTGGAGCTCGGTGAAGGTCCGGGTGCGTTTCCTACGCCCGTCTCCCAGGATCCTGGCCACGGCCAGCTTGGTGTTGTCGTACAGGATGCTCTGGGGCACTCCGCCCAAGAAGGCAAATGCCGACACATGGCCGTCCAGGAAGGCCTCGGTGGTCTCCGCCGGGTAGGCCTTGACGAAGCATCCGTCGCTTTGGGGCAGGTCCAGGACGAAGCAGTGGGCTTTCTGTTCCACCCCGCCGATGATCACCAGTGCCTCGCCAAAGTCGCATTGGGCGTGACCCGGCGGATGGGACAGAGGCACGAACATCTCCTGCGACCGGCGGCGGTGCTCCCTCACCTAGTCCTTGACTATGGTGTACTGGCCGCAGAACCCATGCTCGTCCCTGAGCCGCTGGAAGATCCGCTGGGCGGTGTGGCGCTGCTTCCTGGGACGCCTGAGGTCGTCTGCCAGGATTTGGTCGATGATGCCGGTGAAGGGCTCCAGCTTGGGACGCCGGGACGGAGTCTGTCGCCGGTAGCCCGGCGGCGCCGAGTAGGCCACAATCTTGCGCACCGTGTCCCGGTGCAGGCCGAACACCCGGGAGACCTCCCGTATGCTCATCCCATCCACCATCACCGCCCGTCGGACCCGTAGATACACGTCCACCCGGTACATCCATCCCACCGCCCATAAGCACGACTTCAAACCTATGGATGGCAGAGGACGGTACATTTTTCAACCGCCACAATGTTGACGTTCAGCGAAAAAGTCCGAGCTAACTGGCCAGCATAAATGTCACATTCACCCCATGGAGAATGTGACTTTGACTCAAAAAGAACAGACCAGACTTCAGGTACTCAACAGCCTCCTCACGGAGCACATTGAGGTGGACCAGGCGGCTGAACTGATGGGAGTCAGCCCGCGCCACACCAAGCGTATCCTGGCAGCTTATCAGGAGAGAGGCGCGGCTGCCCTTGCCCATGGTCACCGCGGCCGTAGACCGGCCAACGCTATTCCCGAGGCGACCAGGAGCAGGGTGGTTCACCTGGCTCGCACGTGTACGAGGGAGCCAACCACACCCATCTCTCAGAGTTGCTCAGTGAACGCGAGGGCGTCGACATGGGCCGGACTACGCTTCGGCGTATCCTGGCCAACGCCGGGCTCAGCAGTCCGCGGCGAAGGCGCCCGCCCAAGCACCGGGTGCGCCGGCAGCGGATGCCCCGGGAGGGCATGCTGATCCAGTTGGACGGCAGCTATCACCGTTGGCTGGGCGAAGACGGGCCACAGTTCACGATACTGTTCGCGGTGGACGATGCCACCGGCTGCGTGGTCAACGCCCTGTTCTGCGATCATGAGGACACCAGCAGCTACTTCCTGCTGATGCAGGGTCTGCTCCGGCGCTGCGGCATACCCCTCGCCCTGTACACCGACCGTCACCCGGTCTTCAAGCACAAGTCGGAATATCAGCCCGCCGGCACGCCCACCCAGTTTGGACGGGCAATGGCAGAGCTGGGGATACAACTGATTTTCGCCCTGTCCCCACAAGCAAAGGGGCGCGTAGAGCGGACGGCCGGAACCTTCCAGGACCGGCTGATCACTGAACTCCGGCTCGCGGGAGCAACCACCGTTGAACAGGCCAGGGCTGTGTTGAAGCAGTTTCTGCCCAGGTTCAACCGGCGTTTTGGAGTTCCGGCCCAGTGTCCTGATCCCTCATTCCGGCCCTTGCAGGTGGATCTGCCCCTGGAGCATATCCTGTGCTTCAAGCACCGCAGGAGGGTGGCCAGGGACAACACCGTGAAGTACCAGAGGCACACCCTGCAGCTGCTTCCCGATCCAAAGCGCCGAAGCTATGCCGGAACGGTTGTGGAGGTACTGGAGGGATTGGACGGCTGGCTATCGCTACACCATGAGGGGCGCATCATCGCTGCCCAGGAAGCGCCGCCCAGTCCGGCATCTCTCCGAAGCCGCAACGGGACTTCCTCAGCTTCCACCATCCCGACCCCCGATCCCGGGCTCGCGTTAAAACCTTCGGTTACAGCTCTCGAACTGCCGAGCGCAAAGCCAGATCAAGAAGAAGGTGCTCATGCTGCGGCAATTGACGATCCGGACGTAGCCGGGTTGCAGGTAGTCGCATCACCGCGGAAACCTACTTTTCTGCAGCAGGAGAGATGGAAGGCGGTGCAGCAGGCGAAGCTTAAGGGGATGTCCATTCGACGGATGGCAAGGGAATTAGGAATTCATAGAGTCACGGTCAGGAGATACATTGACGCTGAGAGTCCACCGACGCGTAGGTGCCCGGTCGCATCCACGGTGTCGCCATCTGATACCATCGCAGACCAAGCGGGTGACATTTCTGCCGAACAGTTAGACGGACATTTATGCTGAACAGCGACAGCCACAATGTCAGGCAGTCAATCCGTCCCGGTGGTCCACTTTACCTCCGCCTTTTACACCCAATACATGTTATAGAAAACCATTGACTGGAATCAGGCAACCGGGATGGTAATAAGAATGGTAACCGCGAGGCCGAATCGTTGTCCATCGATTTTCACTGGCAACAAACGCCGTGCCATCATTGGATCACCGTTCGAATCAGGTTCACCCGCATTCGACTAGATGATAGAGAAACCAAAACAGCACTCCGGCATAAGCTATGTTTAGCTTCGCCAAAGTGCTGCTAATTGGAAAGTATATTCGTACGCAACACTAGTTGATGGTGTTGCGAATTAGATCAATTAGGCAAACTTTCGGTATCTGAATGGAGTACCTAGAGAGGCGGACCGGCGGTAACACCGATGGCCCGCTATAGCTGCGGTCGGCGGAATGTGGGCGCAACAACCGGCTATGGTGTTGGGGATCGGGCTCACTACACTGCCCGATTCCTTGACCACCCTCCAGATGCTGGCCTATCATTACACTCCACACACGGGAATGCGGGAATTAAGGAGTGGTTTTGAAAGGTCGCGTAGTTGTCATCAAAGAATACACGAAGCCGTTCGTTATCGAGGACTACGAGGTCCCAGACCCTGAACCAGGGGCGATACTGCTTAAGATAACTCAAGCCGGCATCTGTGGCTCCGACCTCCACGCCTGGCGCGGTGACATGGTAGGGGTTCCGCTGCCGTCTAGTGGGCGCGTTATGGGCCACGAAGGTAGCGGAGTAATCGCGAAGCTGGGTGCGGGCGTCACCACTGACTTCCATGGCAGACCGATCAAGGAAGGCGATCGCCTGATGTACGCGTGCTTCGTACCCTGCAATCGCTGCTACCAGTGTCTGAGAGGTGAGCAAAACTGGTGCCCCAACCGCGCCGCAGCCGGTGAAGCGGGTGTGCATCCGTACTTCTCGGGAACCTTTGCCGACTACTACTACATCGAACCGGGCCGGCCCGTGTTCGCCGTGCCACCAAAACTCCAAGACGAAGTCCTAGGCTGGATCAACTGTGCAATGGGGACAGTCACGGAGGGGCTCATAAGGGCAGGTGCCGAAGAGGGGGACTACGTGGTCATTCAGGGCGCCGGGGGCTTGGGCCTCAATGCGACCGCCATGGCCAAGGACATGGGAGCACACAAGGTCATCGTCCTGGACCGTCTACAAAATCGGTTGGACCTGGCAGAGGAATTTGGAGCGGACCACACCATTAATATAGAGGAGTGGAACACCCCCGAGGCGCGAAGGGACCGCATTTGGGAGCTGACCGAGGGCCGCGGAGCGAATATTGTCATGGAGCTGGTTGGCAGAGCGGAATTGCTCACTGAGGGGATCACCTTTCTGACGAACGGCGGCACCTTTGTGGAGATTGGAGACATAGTGCCCGGTCGGACGGCTGAGATCGACCCATCCACCCTTCGACGAGGAAAGAAGATCATTGGCTCTTCTTTGTACCGGGCGAGCCTGTTGCCAGTGATGATGGACATGCTGGTGAAGAACCAGGACCGGGTCCCTTATCACAAAATAGCATCTAACCAGTATCCACTCGACAGGGTAAACCAGGCATTTGAGGAGTCCGAGTGGGCCGACAGGCAGACCTCGGTGACCCGCGCCGTGCTCGTGCCCTAGCTCCGAGCAGGACCCGTTACTCTCCTAGTCCACCTCAAAGACCTTGAGTCCAATGAGGCCCAGCAAGCTCAGCCACCTGCCGACCAGGGGGCCCATCACCGTGATCGGGTGTCTCACCTTCTGCCTTCATGGGCGCGTGCAGGCGGGCGCGACTTAGGTGGTATACTTGGGCCAAATAGAATCATAGAGGGGTGCGGATACACCGCACAAGCTATGCTGATCCTGCCGGCTTTGGAAACGCGGGCAGGCGAATCCAACGGGAAATCCAAGCCAGAAGCCGTTAGCGGAGCCGAGGAGCCTTAATCGGCGGTTCCACCCCGCGATGGAGGCCCTGCTAGGCTGGCTTATTCAGCGGATTCCAGCTATATTCGGCTGTCCGCTCGTTGACCCGTAGTAGGGACCTCGACAGCAATAAGCGAGGCCGGCCTCCGGCTGAAGAACTCCGTCAACTCTCCTTTAGGGGCAATGCATGCCTGAGAACGTAGACAGTTACACCCATGCTCTCAGCGTGGACATCGGTGGTACGTTCACCGACTTCTCGCTTCTGGACCTGAACACCGGCGAAGTATCGGTCAACAAGGTGCTGACCGACCCGGACAATCCCGAGCAGACTCTTATGACTGGGGCCCACCAGTTGTTGGAATCCGCCGGGTTGGGCTTCGGCCAGCTCCGGGTGATAGTGCATAGCACCACGCTTGCCACTAACGCGATTATTGAACGGAAAGGGGCTAAATCGGCCCTGTTGACCACTCGGGGTTTTCGGGACACGCTAGAAATGGGCCGGGAACAGATATATGACATGTACGACCTCAAGGCCCAACTCCCACCGCCGATTGTTCCCCGGCACCTGCGGCGGGAATTGTCAGAACGCACCGATCGCGCCGGGGTGGTGTCCCAACATCCAGATCAAACAGAGGTGGTTGACGCCGTTAAGGGGCTGGTCGATGAGGGCATGGAGGCATTGGCGGTTTCTTTCCTCCATTCGTACAGGAACCCCAGCACCGAACAGGCTGTTAAGGCGCTGATAGAATCGCAGTTCCCCGACCTCGTGGTCTCCCTATCTTCTGAAGTGGCCCCAGTTATTAACGAGTACGAGCGCACGTCAACCACTGTCGCCGACTGCTACATCAAACCTGCCGTCGCCCGCTACCTCGGGAGCGTGGCACAGATGGTGTCAGACGCAGGATATGAAGGGCGCCTCCTGGTGATGCACTCAGCAGGTGGCGTAATGGATAGCGATAGAGCCTGCCAATTTCCCATCCGCTTACTAGAGTCGGGCCCTGCCGCCGGGGCGCTGGCCGCAAGCTTCTACAGCCAACTGTTGGGCCAGTCGGACTTGATCTCCCTGGACATGGGCGGCACCACTGCCAAAACCTGCGTTATCGAAGGAGGGGAGCCAGCGGCGGCCAATAACATAGAGGTAGCACGGGTGCACCGCTTCAGGAAGGGCAGCGGTCTTCCGATATTGATCCCGGTAGTCGATCTGGTCGAGATCGGAGCGGGGGGAGGCAGCATCGCCTGGATTGATAATCTGGGACTGCTTAAAGTGGGTCCCCAGAGTGCCGGAGCGGTCCCTGGGCCGGCTTGCTACGACAACGGCGGTGTACAACCAACGGTAACCGATGCCAACCTGATTTTGGGCTACCTGAATTCCCAGTACTTCCTCGGGGGCAAGATGAGGCTAAACGAGGATGCTGCCAGGCAAGCCATTTCAAGCCTGGCCGAATCCATGGGGATGAGCGAAGTGCAGGCGGCGGCGGGGATTTACGGTGTCGTGACGGAAAGCATGGCGGCTTCGGCGAGACTACACATAATCGGTCGTAACAAGGACCCCAGGAACTACGCCATCACCGCGTTCGGAGGCGCGGGCCCAGCCCACGCCAGTGAGGTAGCCCGCATCCTGGGGGTGAAGCAGGTAATCGTACCTCTCGCGGCCGGCGTGACCTCGGCGGTGGGTTGCTTGACGGCCCCCCTTTCCTTCGAGGGAGCCCGCTCGCTGCCAGCGCTGCTGGAGGAAACCGACTGGGACGAAGTCAACCAGGTCTTCGCTGAAATGGAACAGTGGGGGCTCGATATGCTCCAGAGCTCCGGAGCCTCCTTAGATGCGGTAGAGGTAGTCAGGTCGGCGGACATGCGCCTAGTGGGACAGATACACGAGATCAATGTGCCGGTCCCTGCCGGGATCAGGGACTCTTCCGGCGTCCAGAGCCTGGAAGGGAGCTTCCACCAAGTCTATCAGGCACTCTACAGCCGTACCAACCTCAATATACCCATCGAAGTCCAGAACTGGAAGGTGCTGGTTCGAGCGCCCCAACCAGCGGTCCGGCTGCGGGAGGAGGCGATGAGAGAAACGGGGGACGCACGAGAAGCGCTCACGGGAACGCGCCCGGTCTACTTCCAGACCGATGGCCAATACGTTGACTGCCAGGTTTACGACAGGTACCGGCTCCTTCACGGCCATACTGTCCAGGGCCCGGCAATAATCGAAGAAAGAGAGTCGACGGCGGTACTGGGTCCCCGGGACAGTGGGTCTATCGACCGGTTCCTAAACCTGATAATCGATGTGGGATAGAGTCCCAATCCTAGAACCAACGATTGGGGTTGCCAGACCGGGTTTTGTGTGAGATCATCCGGAAGCTTGAAAGAATCAACTCTCGGTGGCTGTTCGCCCCCTTTCCTTTCGGTTTCCTTTGAAGCCCCCATTTACTTCTATATACTCTTAATCCAGGTTATTGGCACGGCAGTACCCATGGTCTAAACTGCCCGCACTATCTGGGCGAGGGTGAAATCAAAGGGTGTTTCAGCGCCCATCATCTTACGATACAGGAAGACTTAGGAGAACTTTCGTGAAGGCATCGAAAAGTTACAAGCATTGGTTATTCAGTCCTCTCTGGTTGTTAGTTGGCATGGTTGCGATAATCGTGGCTTGTGGCGGCGACGCAACGGCCACGCCCAGTGCGGCGCCAACCGCTGCTCCCGCGGCTACGGCCATTCCGGCGGCCACGGCCGTTCCCGCTGCAACCGCTGCTCCCGCGGCTACGGCCATTCCGGCGGCCACGGCCGTTCCCGCTGCAACCGCTGCTCCAACACCGACCCCAGTTGTCGCTATGGAGGCCGTCCAGGCGCGTCTGAGGGTAATTTCCGGATCGGAGAGGGAGAACAACGATCCGTCGGTACTCATATCACACCACATGCACCAGTTGGACCAAGTCTACGAATCCTTATTTTACGACGATCAGTTCTCCGAGTACGTGCCCAATCTTGTAACCGAATGGAGCGTGAGCCCAGACGGGAAGACCTGGGACTTCGAGCTGCGACAAGGGGTCCGCTTCCACGAGGACTGGGGAGAATTTACCGCCGCCGATGTGGTGCAAACCATGGAGTGGTATACCCGGCCTGCTAATCCGGATCCCCGGATTGAAGACATGAAGCTTTTCCTGGAAGGTCATGAGGTGGTTGATGACCATAACATCACCTTCACCCTGCCGCGGCCTTTTTTGGACGGCACCTACCTGTTTAGCGGTCAAACTAACACGCACATTCTGAGCGATGCATTCTTGGACGCCGAGGGCGAGGCTGGCTTGCAAGAAAAGATGATAGGGACCGGCCCCTACCAGTTCGTAGAACGGGTGCTTGGAGCATCTGTCTTGCACGAGCGGGTACCCTACGAACACTGGCGGGTAACACCTGACTTCGAGGAGCTTGAGTTCTTCTTTGTATTCGAGCCGTCCACCATTCTGTCTATGTTATTAGCTAATGAGGTGGATATCGGTATTCTTCCCTTCGATCTCCAGACTGCAGCGGTGGACGGGGGCCTGGATATTGTCAAATCCACCTCTCCGACCGTGGTGGTTTATGCCTGGTTCGGTGGGAATTATGTGCCGACCGCAGACTATTATGAAGCCGACAACGTCCCTGTCTGGGCGCTCCCCGATGGGATTGGCCGGAAGGTGCGCAAGGCGTTGAACCTGGCGGTGGACCGGCAGGAGATTCAAAACACCCTACTGGGTGGTAGGGGAGCGGTTATGCCGGTCGCATTCTACGCCGAACACCTACGAGGGTGGGACCCTTCATGGATAGAGAGATTTGAGGTCGATTACAGGTATGATCCGGAGCATGCCAAAGAGCTGCTGGCCGAAGTTGAGGCCGAGTTGGGGGAGCCTATTGATTGGTCCGAGTTCGTTTTCTTGCTGACTCCACGGGCTTCACTTGGGAACCTGGTGGATTTAGGTGAAGCTGTTGCCAACTACTGGCACGAGATCGATGTGCCGATAAGGATCGAGCAGCGAGAGTTCGTGTTTTTTATGGAGAAGATGCTTGCTGGAGATATAGAAGGCGTAGCGTGGGCCGATGCAACACCGTGGCGCTCCACCGATACGGAACAGCTCAAGATCCTCTATATCAGTAAGGCGAAGGGCGGTTGCTGTAATATGTATGAAAACCAGTTCATCGAAGACAGGTACGATGAATTCTTAGCAACGGTGAGCCTGGATGAGCGGGACCGACTCATGAGGGAGATAGGCGAGCACCTGTTCGTTGAATATGCCAGTTTGCCCCTGTTTTCGTTCCACAGTGAGTATGTTATAAATCCAGAGGTGGTGGCGGGATACGAAACCTCGGGTCTCCGTCCGCCGCGGCACCTGGAGTATGTCACGGCGGTGAAGAAGTAAGGGGCGGCCTTGCCGCGCCCACTTTAGGCTTCGGTGGTAAAAAGGGCAATCAGTCGTTCAAGCGCAGGGTGTCGCCGTTGCGGCCTTGCCTAGAATAGAGTTTATCGGGAGGTAAGAATTGGCCAATTACAGGGTCATATCCGCAGACAACCACGTGGCAGAGCCAGCAGACTTGTGGGCCACGAGGGCCGAGCTCAAGTACAGAGACCGTGCTCCTCGCATTGAATCAATGGATGATGGTGACTATTGGTTCTGTGACGGCGAAAAGATAGGCGGCCTGCAGGCCTCCGGTGGCAACGTGGGATTGCGATTCGAGGAGCGGGAAAAGCTAAGCACCACATTCAGGGAAAAAGAGATACGGCCTGGGGGCTACATCCCCGAGGAGCACGTAAAGGACATGGATATTGACGGGGTGGATGTGAGTATAGTCTACCCCACAATCGGTCTTTTTCTGTTCAAGGTGCGAGATAGCGATCTCCTGACATCCCTGTGCGGAACATACAACGACTGGCTTGCCGACTTCTGTAGTCCCTTCCCTGACCGGATCAAGGGAATCGCCATGCTCAATGTAGACGATGTGTCGGACGGTGTAAAAGAGCTGGAGCGCTGCGCCAACATGGGACTAGCAGGAGGCATGATCACTGTGTATCCACCCTCCGGGAAGGGATACTATTCGCCGGAGTATGACCTTCTCTGGGCTGCTGCCCAGGACCTGGAGATGCCCGTTGGTCTGCACCTAGTCACCGAGCGTCCAGGCCAGGACTCAGGCAGTTGGACGAATCATGGTTTCAACAGGCCCTCACAGATGACCAATGCCGACCACTGGATTCGGATGTCTACTGCCGACATGATCTTTAGCGGGGTCTTCGAGCGGTTTCCAAAACTACAAATAGGGGCAGTGGAGTTCGAGCTGTCCTGGATCCCCTATTTCCTGGAGCGGATGGACTTCAATTACAACGAGAGGTCTAGCAGAAACGAGATCTACCGGTTTAAGGATGGCATGGTCCCCAGCGACTTTTTCCGCCGGAACATATTCGCGGGTTTTCAGGAAGATGCCCTGGCCATAAAGCTTCGGGATATCATTGGAGTCGATAGTCTCCAGTGGGGCTCAGATTATCCCCACACCGAATCTACTTTCCCCAAGAGTCGTGAGATTCTGGAGGAGATTCTGGCCGACTGCACCGAGGAAGAGAAGGCCAAGATCGCTGGTGGCAATGCCGCCAGGGTTTACAAACTATAGAGAATCAATTAACCAGAAACGTTACCGCAGAGAATACAGAGAGGGCTTCTTTCAGAAAAAGAAGCCCTCTCTGTTGTTGGGTCCTCGAGACGGGGAGGCTAATCGGCCGGGGTAGGTGTCTTGGCCTGACTGGTGAACGCCGGCATTACCTCAGTACCGAACCATTCCAACTGCTCCAGGGTGACCTTCTCCGGTGTGCCCATGCTGGTGCAGGCGACGTTGACCTCCTCCAGCCCGGGACACTTTTCTTGAACGGCCATAAGCTTCTCGATGATTAGCTCCGGCGGGCCGCATAGCCAGTTTCCGGCCTCCACCGCTCCTTCAACGGACGGCAGTCCAGCACCCCTGGCCCTGGCCGGGTCGCCGAGGGCGGACATCTGTTCGTCACTAAGGCCACGGACGAACCCCAATGGCGCGAACATCTTCATGTTCTCTTCAAAGGCACTACGCACTTCGTCCATGGCTTTTTTCTCGGTGTCGGCTAAGTGGATCGAGAAATTGATGATCAGGTCACCGCCCAGCTCGGTCTCTTTGCCAGCTCGGGCCAGCGTATCCCGCCAGCGAGTCAGCACTTCGGTGGTAGCTCCGCCGGCACCAGCGCCTCCGCCTATGACCCCTTTGATTCCGTGTTTGACCATGAAGTCCATGGAATATTGACTTCCGCCGACTATCGGCTGCCAAATCTCCACCGGCAAAGTACGTGGCCTGGGGACCAAACTGATCTTTTCAAGCCGGTAGCCCCGATATGGAATGTCTGGTGGAACGTCAAAATGCTTGCCGTGGTGGGAAAAAGACTCCTGATTGAAGGCCTTTAATATGAGTTCCACACCCTCTTCGAAGAGCTCCCTGTTGGCGTCGTTGTCGACGGCCGTGCTGGGAGCGCCAAGGGATTCCACCTCCCGGGCGTGGTACCCGCGGCCCACGCCGAATTTAACGCGGCCGCCGGTAAGGTGGTCGGCGGTGGCAAAGTCCTCAGCTAACCGTAGTGGGTGCCACATGGGCGTGATGTTGAAGGCGCAGCCAAACTTGAGCCGCTCTGTCACCTGGGCCAGGTAGACGAAAAGCATCAGCAGGTTAGGGATGCACTCGTAACCTTCCCTCTGGAAGTGATGCTCCGCCCCCCACAAGGTGTTGTAGCCCAGCCGGTCCATGGCCTGAGCAATATTTTTGGACTTATCGAATACCGTGGCCAGTTGCTCGTCTGGGAGCCACCGTTCGTTCACCGGCGTGCCTTCCAAGCCGATGTCTTCAAAGTCCACGTTGCCGGCGAACTGGGTACCGAATCTTGTTATCATCCAAGTGTCTCGTATAGTGCCGGGTGCTGCACTATAGCCCCCCTGTTGAAATCACCACCGGCTGGCTAGCTGACCATTTCGTTGCTGCGAAGGAGCTTGCCCGGTAAAGCACCGGTGGGGTTGTTGTCTTCGAAGGTAACTGTGCCGTTGACTATGGTGTAGCGCAGCCCGGTAGGCTTCTGGATCAGGCGGCGCTCCCCGCCGGGGAAGTCATTGGCGTAGACCGGTTTGTCGTACAAGTAACCCAATTCATTCAGGTTATAGACGATAATGTCGGCCCATGACCCCAAGCGCAAAGTGCCTCGGTCTTTGAAATCTGTGAACCAGGCAGGGTATGCGCTCATCTTGTAGTGGGCCTGCTCCAAGCTCATGATCTCCCGGTCGCGGACCCAGAAAGATAGCCATTCCACCGGCCAGGTGGACATGGTGAGGAACCTGGTATGGGCGCCACCGTCCGACACTGAGATGTGGGCATGAGGGTCTGTGAGTTCAGGGACACGGGCATCCAATTCATGCGGCTCATCGGCGGGCGGTACCAAGAATTCGGTCTCCAGGTCTTCGTCTAAGGCCAAGTCGAGGAAGGCGTCCAAGGGGTGTTTCGCTGTGCTTGCTGCCAGCTCCTCGATGGTCATCCCCTCATACTGGTAGTTCCGCTCGTCGGCGACTTGCAATACCCTCACGCGGCTCCAATCGGTCCGCTTGTTAGGCCACTCTTCGACGTCTGTCTTCATGACCTCGCGAATTTCTGGTTGCCTTAGCTTGGCTGCCCTCTCTTCCGGACTCCCAATCAGAGGATGCACCCAGTTGGGCATGAAATCGAACATGTTGTACTCTGCCAGCTTGAACTCGGCGCCGTTGACAGGGGCCGGCTTCTGGTAAACCAGAGGGAGACCCTCAGCCCGGCACATCTGTTCCCAGGAGGGGTCCTCGCCCTGTTGGAGGTCTAGCAGGTGGAAGGGGCGTCCGCTGATCCTCATTGTCTCCGCCACCAACCCCCGAGCAGCCTTTCGCTGTTCCGCCGTCAACCCGAAGCCCAGGGTGAGGCCTACGTGGCCAACGCCGAAATCGCTTAGTACCTCGGCCAAGGCATGAAACTCTCTTTCCGAGGCCACGGCGCTCGGCAACAAACCGCCGTCTTCGGTCCGGTCCTCCATGTTCATGTCCAAGGAGAAACCGAAGCCTCCGGCCTTCATCCCCTCGCGGAAGATTTCCTTCATTTGATTTAGCTCTTCGTCTGTTACGGAGGTCCTCTCCCGCGCGGGAATCATACCCAACACATAGCCACGCAGCGGTGAGAATGGGACCATAGCCCCTACGTTGACGCCCAACCCTTGACGATCCAGGCTGTCCAGGAACTGAGGGAAGGTCTCCCAGTCCCAGCGCATTCCCTTACGCATTGAGTCCAAGGGGATGGCCTCGATGCGGTCCATCATCCGCATGTTCAGATCCCGGTCCTCGGGCCTAGTCGGAGCAAAGCCGAAGCCACACTCCCCGATCGTAAGGGAAGTCACTCCGAACCACCCCGACAAGGAGGCATAGGGGTCCCATTGGATCTGCGCATCGTAATGGGTGTGCAGGTCGATAGCACCTGGAGCTACAATGCAGCCACTGGCGTCGAGTTCTTTGGCGCCCCCTGGTTTGATCTTCCCGCTGACCTTGGCTACCTTGCCATCCCTAACTGCCAGGTCTGCCCTATAGCCAGGGCTCCCTGTCCCATCTACGACGGTGCCACCACGGATCACTAGGTCATACTCACTCAAGGTACTACCTCCAAGTATATATGCTACCGACACAACACGTTCGCGCCGTGTTGGAATTCCCCATATTAAGCTGCCTCACCAGGCTCGATGAAAACCATCGCAGTATAGCGCATCAAGTCCACAAAATCATCCGGCGGAGTCGTGAATTGGTGTTCTATGGGCAGCGGAGATTCTATATCTGCCTCAGCTTGGGGTCCAACTTGTCCCGGAGCCAATCACCCAGCAGATTCACCGACAGCACCGTTAGAACGATTGCCAGCCCCGAGAACAGTGAGACCCACCAGCCAGTTTGAATGATGAGGTCCCTGCCATCGGCCACGATAGACCCCCAGGAAGGTGTGGGCCTGGGAATGCCCGCACCAAGGAAGCTAGCGGAGGACTCGATGATGATGACATAGCCTACCTGCAATGTTGCCAGGATCACCATGCTATTTAACACGTTGGGAAAGATATGCCGGATCATTATACGGATGTGGGATGCCCCCGTAACACGTGCCCGCGCCACATAGTCTTGGGTCTTGATGCTTAATACCTCCCCTCTGACCAACCGCGCATACCGGGACCACAGAAGTCCTGCGATAACGACAATTAAAGCGGTGAGGCCTGGCCCAATTACCACTACTAGCACCAAAAGGATCAGAATACCCGGTAGCGCCATGAAGACATCGATAATTCGGGAGATGAGGTAGTCCACCCGGCCGCCGAAGTAGCCCGCTATTATACCCAACGATGTACCGATTACTCCTGAGATGCCAATGACTGCCAAGGACACATAAAGCGAGTACCGAGCGCCGTGGATTATTCGAGTTAGCAAGTCTCTGCCCAGCTTGTCGGTGCCAAGGGGGCGGGCCCAGCCACCGCCAGGCCGAGAGATAATATCCACCTCATCGCCCACAGACAGCAACTCCGGATTCGGATTGCTGGTCTGTCCCGCGAGGGTGCCTACTTGGAGGGCCCGGGCGTCGTCGACGGAAATTAGGCTAGCATTATTCCGGCTCTCCGAGACTATTTTGACAGTGGACTTGGGGCCGATCCAGGCTGGTGGCTCTAGGCGGTGCGACAAATCGACCCGGATGGGGTCGTGGGGCGCAACCAAGTTCGCAAGAAAAGCAGGCAGGATAAGTACGACCAATATGATGAATACTGGCAGAACGGGGTATCGCCGCGATGCTTTAATGGACCGTCCAACGGCTGCTGGGGTATTGCGAATTCGCTGCCCTGCTTGAGCGATGGTAGCCATTACAGTTCAGCCTTCTCAAACATCAGCATTACTGCCATTATTATCCATAACGTATACGGGGATCCAAGTAGCCATAGAGAATGTCGACTATGAGGTTTAGTGAGATAAACCCGACAGCAAAGACCATCGCCACTGCCTGAATTACTTGGAAGTCCCGGAATAATACGGCCTGAACAGTTAGCAATCCTAAGCCAGGCCAGGCAAAAACCGATTCGACAACTACCGACCCAAGCACCAAGGCGCCAGCAAGAATACCGAAGTAGGTGAGTGGTGCAATCGCCGCGTTGCGCAGGGAGTGTTTCCACGCCACCTTCCATTCCGGTAGCCCTTTGACGCGTGCCAGCTTGACATATTCACTGTCCTGCGTGTCCAGCATTGAAGACCGCACCAGCCGCATTATCGCCGCTACCTCGAACCATCCCAAAGTTATCACCGGCAAGACCATATGCTTAAATCCACCACGCCCAGAGGTAGGGAACCAGTCAAGTTCAACGGCAAAAATCCAGATCAACATTATCCCTATCCAGAAGGCCGGGGCCGACTGACCAAAGAGGGCAAAAATTTTAGCAGCGATGTCAAAGGGAGTATTTCTCTTGACCGCAGCAAGCACCCCGAGAACCACACCTATAATCCCCGCCACGATCAACGAGGTCCCGGCCAGTTGCAGGGTGGCTACTATCCTGCTTTTCACCATGTCCATAGCGCTGCGCCCTTGCCACTTGAGGGACTCGCCGAAATCCCCTTGCACCCCCTTGCTTAGGTATGTCCAGTACTGTACGTGCAGAGGTTTATCCAGGCCCCAGTACTTGTTCAGGCGGTCAAAGTCTTCCTGCCTAGCGTTTGCAGGCACCATTAAAAGCACTGGATTGCCGGCCGCCCGTGCCAGGCCAAAAACGATAATGTTGACAGCCCATAACACAAAAACGGCCTGAATCAACCGAATTGCGATATACCTTTGCATCTCGGTCTCTTAGTCCACCGTCGTACTGGGTCTTATATCGTTATTTCTGTGGAGTATGCTGTCCGCTCCGATTTGGATTGCTTTCCGCGGTGGTTGGCGGCAATGGGATTTGGGGAATGTACCGCCAAAAATCTCCACCATGCCTTGGCGGCCCCTTCATCGCAGCCGCCTCCATTTACTGATTATCCCCTTCTGTTCCAATACGAAACCGGTAACCTTTCGGGTGCCTCAAGATACTGCCACTGTCTTATTGTGTCAACACGTAAGCTTGTCACCTGTTACCAATGAAACGAATTTCGTAACTATATGACACGGATCGGTTCTATACGATAAAGACGAATCACGGGAGCCCGCCGCAAATACGGAAACGGTTCTACGCTGTGGGTTGCGGAAGCGTGGGCTGGATGTGGGGTGGTCACCCTGGAGGAATCTCCGGTCTTGGGGCCAATTGACGAGTTTGAAGGGCTATATATGTAGCTGCTCCGAGCACCGACGGCTTCTCGCTGGCGGCGGTGCTGGCAGAGATCTTCACCAACTTCCTGGTGAGAGGTGACGAACCCTACTTCATGGCCTAAAAATCCGCGGTGAGGGACTCGTTAACCATCCCCGCGACGGACTAAACGGCAATTGAAGCGTCTTAGAGCTTATAGAGATCGGCCGCATTGCCCCACAGCATCTTAGCCCGTTCGTCCTCGGGAACACCATCGAAGCTTTTGGCGATGTAATCCCGGCTATTGGGCCATGTGGAAGTGGGCAGAGGGAAGTTGGTCTCCCACATGATGTTATCCACCCCGAGATAGTGGCGGCTTTCTATAGCGATGCGGTCATACCAGCCGGTCAGATAGCACTGGCGTCGGAACATCTCGGAGGGTTTCAGGTCGTATCCCTCAAGGTTAAGTCGCTGCCGTTCAAACTGGTGGTCGGCGGTCTCGATTTCGTACGCACCCCAGGATAACGTGGTTTCGGCAAATACGATCTTCAGATTCGGGTAGCGCAACAGGATCCGCGAGTAGAGGAAGTTGGCCACAACCATGACGCTGCTTACAGGGCGAGTCAGGGCGGACAGGGCCGAAGCCAGCCCTGGGGATAGACCGGAGTAGGGTGGGAGCTGGAGCTGGGTGCTGGAACCAGAGTGGAAGCACACAGGCACCTCAAGCTCCTGGCAAGTAGCCCAGATAGGATCATAATCGGGCTCGTTGATGTGTGGGACGTCCCGTAGATGCATCGGGACGGCGGGAAATACCACGCCCTTATGTCCCTTTTCCACAGACCGCTTGATTTCGTTGACGGTCGCGGTTGTGGGCGATATGGGAACGATGCACTGAGGAACAAATCGGTCGCTGGCACTAGCCCATTCCTCGATGAGCCAGTCATTGTATGCCTGTACACAAGCCAGCTCTAGCTCTTCATCTTGGATTCGCCCGAAGGTCTCCCCCGCTAGGCCGGCGACGGTAGGATACAGCACTGAGTAATCCACACCGTCTGAATCCATTGCCTTCAGCCGCTCCGTGGGCACATAGGCAGACCTGGGCACATCCTCCCACCGCTGAGGCTCCAAGGACCTATCAGCCATAGCCGCACCCGCGGAGGCCACCCCAGCCAGGGGAAGCTTCTCCCCATCCAGCACCCAGCACTCTGTACCATCTGGCTGTCTTTCGACGTGGGGGATCCTGTCGCCCCACTTGGATCTCGACATCCGGTGGGTCCAGACCTCCGGGCGCTCCTGGACGTGGTCATCGACACTGATCAGTCCATATTTCAGTTCCACAGTGGAACCTCCACCCTGACGATTACCCCAATTCCATCGGGGCCACCCTTCGCCCTCCGGGGAGAAGGGCCGGGGGTGGGGGCTCTAAAGCTTGTATACCTTGGTGGCATTGCCATAAAGTAACTGTTTCCTTTCCTCCTCGGGCACACCCTCGAGGGTCCGGTTTACAAAGTTCCATGACTCGGGATAGGTTGAAGTCGAATGGGGGTAGTCCGACTCCCACATGATGTTATCCATACCGATATGGTGCCTTTGTTGGATACCGGCTTCCTCGTACCAAAAGTCCACGTAGACCTGCCGCCGGAAGAGTTCGCTGGGTCTAGTGGTGACACCCTCGGTCCAGAGGTGACGGCTCTCCCATTCGTGGTCACACCCCTCGAGGATATAGTTTACCCAACCCAGTCCCGTCTCGGCACACACCCACTTGGACTTTGGGAAGCGGTCGAGGACACCGGAGAAAATGAGGTTCGGGATGGATTGGGCCGGAGCGGAGAAGCTACCTGAAGGTCCCATAGCCTGGGCTTGGTTCCGGGTATAGCCCTTCCACTCAGGTATGGGAAGCCGGATCCCCCCGCTGCCGTGCCAGTGGATGGGCACGTCCATTTCCTGGCAGGCTGCCCACAGCGGGTCCCAGTATGGATCGGCGAGGTGGGCGAGGCCCTTTCGGGACTGGCTGGGCTCGGCCAGCATGATGATACCCCTGTGGCCCTTCTTCACGGCTCGTGTTGCTTCAGCCACGGTTGCCTCAATGCCGCTCAAATATGGGATGATGGCCAACGGAACGTAGCGTTCGCTGAACTCACGCCACTCGGCTAACCAGTCGTTGTAGGCTCGGACGCAGTCAAGCTCGAACTCGGCGTCCCCTTGGAAGACGGTAGCGGTCTGAACTGGGTCATTGGGGAAAAGGACCTCAGCGTCGATCCTATCATTGTCCAAAGCCCACAGGCGCTCCTTGGGGTCGTAAACGTAACCTGGAACCTCCTCCCAACGCTGGGGGAAGTATTTCCGCATTGGGTCCCCCATCACCGTGGGACAGTTGCTCACCCCCCTGTTGCCCACAATCTCCCCATTGACTGACCACCGCTCCACGACTTGGTCTTGGGCCAGGGCCATGTGAGCCTTATCATCGGTCTCTACAAGTTGTGGGATAGCGTCTCCCCACTTGGCCTTGGACATTCGGCTGGTAAAGGCGTCTTTGTCCGGCTGGGCGTGGGAATCGCAGCTAATCAGCCCGTACTTAATCTCCACATGTCCTCCCTGGGTAGGTCTTAATCTACAGTTAGATTCTCAATCCACCTGGCCAAAATAATAACACGTCAATGGGGACTGGAGGTAACATCCACCCCATAATCTAGCAGGGCCTTCTGGGAAGAGATCAGGCCGTCCTGAACGTCCTGCGCCACAAGGAGGGGGTCCCTCTCCTTGGGGTCATACGCGCCCCCGCCACTGGAAAACTCTATGATCAGCCGGTCGGTATCCTTTTCCAGGGTCGCGTAGCCTTGCTTCATTCTCACCGGGTCATCGCTCAGTACCTCGCCGTTGAAGATGACCCTGGTTTTGGTGCCGTCCATTCCTCCGAAGATGCCGGTCGGCGGGAACAACAAGCGATTCGGATGGAAGAAAACATTCAAAGGGTGTGGGTATCCCGGAAGCTTGGATACAGTCACCCTTTGTCCGGGGGAACCCCTATACTTGCCGGCCCCGGCCGAGTCCGATATAAACTCTTTGGCTATCACCAGACTCGGACTGTTGAGCTCGAACACCTCGACCGGCACGTTGGAGGCGCTGCTTGGAAACATGTTGAGGCCCATGCCGTCGCCCGTCGCGGTGGCGCCACGCCCGCCGCCACAGAACAGGTGGGCGTTAAAAACATTTCCGTCTCCATCGATTCCGTAGGTACGAAAAGAGGACATTAGACCGTTGCCGGACTGAATCCTGCCGGGCAGCACCTGGGACAAGGCGCCAAAAATCGCGCCGTGAATGTGCCAACCGGTATTAACTCTCGCCCCTACAGACGCGGGAAAGGCGCAGTTAATGATGCTCTGCTCTGGAGCGGTAACACGGATGGGCACGAAACAGCCTTCGTTGACCGGCACGTCCGGCGTCAGCAGACACGCCAACGAGTACAGCGTGTGCCCTCGGCTGTAGATCATGGTGCAGTTAATCCCACCGTGATCAACTTGAGGTGACGAGCCGCTGTAGTCCACCGTTATCCCATCGCCCTCGACAGTGACCTTGACCGCTATCTTCAGCGGGGTGCCCATCCCATCGGTGAAGACATGGTTCGTGTACTCCCCGTCCTCGAGTTGGCGGATGGCCTGGCGCATGGCATCTTCCGAACGTCCACGGATGGCTTGCGACAGAGAGGAGAGGTCCTCAAGCCGGTACTCGTCCAAGAAGTCGGCGACCCTGGTACTACCCATCTGGTTCGCTGCCACCTGTGCTTCTATATCCGTCAACACCATCTCCGGCACTCTCACGTTCCACTTGTACATGTCGAAGGCCAATTCATTGGGCTGCCCGGCTTCATACAGTTTACAAAGGGGGAAGAAAATGCCCTCCTCGTAGGAATCCCGCACACTTTTCTCGTCCAACGATCCTCCGATATCCGAGGTGTTGGCGATATTCCCTGTGAAACCAACGAATCTCCCCTGGAAGAAGATCGGCGTAACGATGGCGATGTCCGGCAGGTGACCGGCGCACAGCCAGGGATCGTTGGTCATGAACACGTCGCCAGGTTTGATCGCCTCTACCGGATACTTTTCCAAGATCGCCTTGGTCACATTGGGCATCGTCATATTGAATACCGGCATGCTGCGATAGGCATGGGCGATGGACCTTCCCTCAGCGTCCAGCACTTCACAGCCGAAGTCGTTGGCGGAGGCGATGATGGTGGACACCGCTGTGCGCAGCGTCGTGGTCCACATCTCCTCTGTAATGTTCAGCATCCGGCTCCACATGATCTCCAACGAGACCGGATCAAACTTCTCCATACCTACATCGTCCTCTCTTACCAGCCTACAGCCGCAACCGACGGGATGCCTTCCATTCGGCCGACGAGCCATACCGTTTCAATCCCCGGTCGATGGGAGGGCTTTGACTCTCGGCCACTGCGACTGGCGACCATTATACCCCGGATATTCCGGCCCCGCCTCCAGAAGCAGCGCGGCGCGGTCCAAGTCCTACTAGTATAACTCCTGAGAGCCGTCAACCTTCATGTAAAGCCCACAAGTCCATTCGAGAGCGTAGTGACCTGGTGTTCGTTGGACAGAGGAGCCAGCATAGTCCAGCCCATCCCAACCGAGGTGACTACGCCGCCAAGTTGCTAGCCACCATCGCCTCCACCGGGATTGGATCCGCGGTAGACGCCTATGAATAGCCAACTGCCGTAGCCGCCTTCGTTCGGAGGTAAGGGAATCATTTCCACCGAAAAGCCGGCTTGCTCCATCAAGCGAACCCAAGTGTTGGCTGGGAAAAGGCCCGTTACGTGGGTGTCCCGTTCCACCTCGGTGGCGCCGTTTCTTCGGATAGTATAGGTGTAAGTGGATTCGACCTGGGTATCTGTCGGGTCCCGGTCGACCATGGCCTCTTCTATCTCGACCTCGATGTCGCCTCGTTTTCTTTCCCAGGTATACACCCAGCCGTCGGGAAAAGTCTCGCTCACCCAGTCGGGCGCAACGAGTAGGACGCCGCGACGCCGCAAATGTACGGCAGCCGTGGCGAAGGTATTTCGTAGGTCCGCTTCGGTAAGCAAACAGGACACCGCGTCGTGGATTAACACAGCATCAAATGTCTTCCCCAAACGGACATTTCTCATGTCGCCAAGATGGTGTTCCACGCCGCGGTTCAAAGCCTTGGACAAGGCAAGCATGTTCGGCGACAGGTCGACCGCGGTACATTCGAATTGAGCGGTCAAATGTGATAGATTGTGCCCGCCGCCAACGCCTAGCTCCAATAATTCGTGCCGCCCCGGTCCCAATTTGTCGCGAATGGCATCATGCAAATGGCCAGCCTCCTCGGCGTACTCTTCCGGAGGGCTGATTATCGGCCACAGGTAGGCCAATTCGTAATACAGGCGCGGGGTTGGCATGTCGAACTCGATCACAGGAGTTGTAGAAATGAATGAGCAGTTGGGCCCGAGGATGTGAAGGTAGCGGCGATGGCCTGTCGTTGGGCTCTTTCAGATTTGGTTGAGCTGCACTGGTAGACACGGGCGGGTTGGACTGGTCATGGCGCCAGCCGCTAGAACACATTCGGGCCACAAACCTATTTTACTCTTCCCATTAGCACTTACCGCCGAAGAGCGGCTCCCTGGGGCTAGTGGCGGATTTGCCGCGATGGAGTGGGATGATGGGACGGGCTGATTCCCCGACGAACTTAATCGGGTTGCTATTTTAAGACGCAGATAGTTTCCAAAATCTGTGATTGAGGCTGAGCCAACATAGGAGGAATTAAATGGCTAGAACATTCGCTGTGAATCGAGACTCTTTGTCCGAAGACCATAAGGCAGAATACGACGCGTTCGTCGAACAAAGGGGCGAAGTGCCGTCCACCGGACCCGCGGGGGTGCTGTTGAGTGCCCCAGAAGTGGCACAACGGGGGTTGGAACTAGCCAGGTATTTGCGCGTCGATACCTCCCTTTCGCCCCGAATCCGGGAGTTGGCCATGCTCTTTACCGCCAGAGCGACGGACTGCCTATTCATCTGGAACGCCCATGCACCGATCGGGAGGGAAGCTGGTCTCAGCGATACTCTGATCGACAACTTAAGGGACAATGTAGCGTTGACTGACTTGGCTGCCGATGAGGCCGCGGTGGTGAACTACGGCCGGGAGTTGTTAGGCAGTAACCGGGTCACCCAGGCCACTTTTGACGCAACCTTGGCCCAATTCGGGACCAGGGGACTGGTCGAACTAAACAGCCTCATTGGCTGTTATGTCATGCTGGCGTTAAACGTGAACGCGTTCGACGTGCAACGACCCGACGGCGCCACGGAAAAGCCGCTGCCGGTTTGAACCGGTTCGTGGTCCGGGCGTTATGACAGAGGGTGTGTCCCTTGGAGCAGGAGGCGACGCGGCAGCCAAATCTATCGACAACGGTAGTGGGGTGGTTAGAGGTGCTCTTAGCCGTCAAATGGCGACCCAGGCAGGCGTCGGACCACCCCATCCCCTCGGCGCTATCGAGCTTGAGGTCCCCCTCGTCCACGTTCAACTCGTCGGCCAGGAGCTTTCGCGCCGCAGTCTCGATCTCCCCGGGGACAGTCTCATTGGCGGACGGGACCGATGTGTCGCGTTGGAAGGCGGGGGCGCCCGACTCCGTGGCCGGCGGCGTTGCCGTCACCGCAGCCCTCTTGTGCCCGCCTAAGCGGGCGGTAGACGCAACTTTCTCGCTCCGCGTCCCGCTGCCCAGTAGGTTCGGGGGCAAGTATGACCTCGCCCGCAGGCCCGCATCAACCTCGACCCTGCTGAAGCCCAGGGACAGACGACGCCTCACGGAACCCAGAAAATCCAAGCCCACGCCCGAATCAACGCCCAGCGATGAACCTAACGTCAAACGGCGCCTTTACCGGTCGGTCGATCCTATGACAGATAGGTCTTGTGCATCCGAAACGGGTGTGTGAACATGAATCTCGAGCCAGATTGCGTTTGACCAACAAGAACGGCGCCGCCGCCGCAACTGGCTCACCCGAAATCACGGACCAGCCGCGTAGGAAGAGGAGAGAATGCAGGAACATAACACAGACAGCCTGATCTACACGAGAGTCACATCAGCCGCGCAGGACAGCGGGGATAGGCCACTAACTCAAACAGAGGCCTGCCGACAGTACGCCGACGAACACGGCATGGAAGTCACCTCGGTTTACACTGAGACAGCAGAATCCAAATAGTCACTGCCAGGAAACCCGCGCACATCCAATGGGCTATGGCCCATTGACCGACTCCCTGATAGATCCGCAGGACCCGGCCTTACGCCGGGTCTTTTGCTTTCACCGGCCCGGCACCGAAGGCCGTAAATGCGCCACCGGAGGAAAAGGAGGAAAGCAAGCAATTGAGAAAATACAAGCAACTGAGAAAATAGTCGAATAGAGGCTCAGGCCCGGGACTACACCGCCATCCGCGCCGGATACACCGTGCGCTTCGTCCATGCCGACGGCTTCTTCCGGGCCATGGCCCAGGCTAGAGTGGACAACTCGGTGGGCCTAACTTGACGGTAGGCAGTACCATCTTTGAGATGGTGATGGGCTTATGAGCCGACGAAGGTTCGCAATTCAGATAACTCGCGGCACAAATGGCCTTCAGTAAACGGCACATCCGCCAGTCAAGTCCAATACTCATCCAACAAAAAGCACTTTAGCGCCGCCTTTTACAGTGGTAGATGGGGTTGGATTTGGAGCGCGCATCAGTTGTTGGTACTGGTTCGCCCGCCGTTAGGTTCCAAACAGCGCCTTGGCATTCTCCTTCCAAAGTTCGAGGTCGCTCTGCCGCTCGGAGTAGTAGCTTGTTTCGCGTCTATAACCATCGTCCACTTCCCCTCGATACGACAGCCAATTGAAACTTCCCCAAGCACAGAACACATCGTCGCATATTATGAACTTTTCGTGCGTCTCTGTGCGTCTGACCGCCAACTGGTCCTTACAATTGGGCGGCATCCTTTGCTTTAACCTCGAAAGCGCTTCATTGGCCCCAATAAAATTGCGGTCAACAGTAGACCCCTGCGAATTGACTGCTTGGGTCGTTCCAAGCCCCCATGCAATTCGAATTTTTACTCCCCTTTCCACAGCCGTTGTCATCGTTCGACATAGCTCGTTATCAAGTGTTCGAGGATTAATCCATGCCGAAACAATGGTCACTTCATAGCGAGCCCTTTTGATGGCTTCAAACAAGAGTGGTCGGTGGTCCTCGGTTTTGATCAACCGAGTTGAGCCATTTGTCAAAGCTTGAAGCTGCGCTTCTAACTCGGCGAACTCCTGCCTCAACCCCGCCTTGTCGGCTTCAAGCTGCTTGATTTGGTCGGCAAGAGCAGCGCGTTCTCTGGCACTTTGCGTAGTACCCAGGAGCTCTTCCGCTTCGGCAACCGCTCTATCAGACTCTGCAACCGCCCGGTCTAGGTCTTGAATTGAGGCAAGAAGAGTTGACTCTTCCCCGGATACCAACGCCGCACCAATATGGAAACTGGAACGATTCGCTTTGAGTTCATCAGGTACAAGATCGACGCCTCTTTCGGCGAGCCTTTGCAATCCGGCTGATATATCCTCAAGATACTGTCGAGAATGAAAGGCGGCGAATAGGGGCGTGGTTGAATTGGGTGCGTCCAGTTTGACCAAGACGATGTCATCACGGTATCGGAGCTTAAAGTCCTTAATATCGGAGACCTCAAGAATCTCTGTGTCGGTTCTCCCCCTGCGGCCGTAAGCCTTTTGGTAGTCCCGCACTTCATTTAGCCGGAGTGCGCTGAGGCGGGGTCTTTTCGGACCAGTGGGAAGAATGTATTCCCCATTCTTACGGAGTACATCCCTGTCTAGCAATCTATCGAGGCTAATGTCCACGACTTTCCTTACTAAGGGGTCATAGGGAACGGCAAAGTGCCTGTTGCCAGGTCGATTGGACCTGCCGCCTCGTTGGAGAATTTGCTCTCCCTGTTTAGTTATCGAGATGGATAAGTCAGGTTTCTGGACGATGAGGTCCGCACCAAGAAGTTCTGCCGCTGCATTCTTGACGTAAGTGTCAGGCAGACCAAGTAACCTGCCAATCTCCTGCGGTCTAGTCACATTGAGACTCAACAATTGCAGGATAAACCTCGCCGGTGTCGAGAGGTCATGCTCTGACATCACAGTGGCCTTGAGACGCAGTTCATAAATTGGAAGGCACACAGGGTAAGCGATATCAACCTTATGGTCAGGAAACCGTTGCCCGGCCCGGGCGGTAACGCTCTTGATGTCACTGTCACTATTTGTCACAACCATTGCACCAAGCCCGGTTGTAGGGTTTTGCACTCGTCGGGATTCGATCGGATATGGCTTATCACCGAAGCAAACGGATTTGGGGCGGAACCAAGCATAGCGTGTTCCATCATGAAGTCGTCGCCAACTATAACCAGAAGGTCGCGGGCTCTAGATAGGGCAACGTTGATACGACGTTGGTCCCTAAGGAACCCAATTCTTCGCTGCGTATTTGACCGGACAGTCGAGTAAATGATCGCGTCACACTCGCGGCCTTGAAACGAATCTACTGTCGCTATCTCTATTTGGAGGTTGGTCCATCTATGTAGGTCTTCGGGATCGATGTGTGTGATTAGCCGGTCCACCTGTGCCGAATAGCCGCTAATAACCCCGACAGAAGGCCTGCGCCTTCGGACTTGGCATTCTTGGTTCATTTTCGTGAGTAACTGGAGGACCAACTCCGCCTCTTTCACATTTGAGTATGATTCTCCAGACCGAGTTTCAAGCCTATCTGGAAGTCGAGACGTTGAGATCCATACCACCGGGGCTGGCATCCACCCAAATGCGCTTCGTCGCGGAGGTGATAGGACGCCATTTTCGATCTTGCCGTCGTAAAACACTGAACTTATTAAATTTCCGATGCTAGCGTTCATGCGGTATTGCGTTTGAAGACTGGCCAAGTATTCAGTGCCAGACTCGGAACCTTGTTCAATCAATGTCTGGAAGAGGCTTGTGTCCAGGCCATCTTCGCCGGCCTCCTGAACCATCAGGTCGTCCACCATCGGGGGGAGCTGTCGTTCATCTCCAACCAATATGGCTCGTTCGGATATCACCATTGGTATGAGAACCTCGGGCACGGTAGCCCTTCCGGCCTCGTCCACGATCGCCCAATCGAACCTGGCATTGCGGTCTATGGCACCCCTGCTTAACTTTCCACTAATGCTGCAAGTTGACGCCACCACTCGCGCCGACTGGCTGATCAAATGGCGGAAATCGTCCGTCAGTCCCGCTACCGTAGTCCACTGGGTGACCACCTTGCGTAATTCTTGTAGGTTTCGAATTTCGGTTTGTACACTATCTTGGGACTCTGGGGCACCTGCATCACTGGAGTTGCGCTCGATGATTGCGCCAAGGGCATCCAAGGCCCCCAGGTGCTCAATATCAATCGGACTCGGAAGCAGTTCGTTCAAAGTATGGATATGCTCGTCGAGAAGAACTCGTGCCTGAATAACGGATTCTTCCACAACTTCCTTGGTTGCGTCCGCAGCATCCTGGCCCAGGGAAGCGTACTCTTCCTCATACTCCTGAATCTGTTCAGATAGATGCTTGGCCTCTGCGACCCATTCCTCAATGGTCGCCGCCCTGTCAATTTCGACATCGGAAGAATCTTCTTGCAGTTTTACCGCCGCCCTAGCCTCACGTTCCCGGACCCGCAACTCGTCCAATACAGGGCGACACTCACTCAGAACATGGCTCCTCCATGAACGTGCTCTTCCTTCTAGCGTCCAATGTTGTCCATCTTGTCCTATTTTCTCTGACCTGCCTATACGCACCATCTCAGGAGTGGAGTCGCCGCCTGCTTTGGCTATTTGAGTGAGGGCGTGGTCCACAGCTACGTTCGACTGAGAGGTAAGCAGTATTCGAGATTCCGGATCCTTCTTGAGTATCTGGAGTACGATTTCAGCTATTACCGATGTCTTGCCCGTTCCAGGCGGTCCTTGGATTAGAAACAATTCATTGCTGGATATAGCTTTTCTTACCGCCAGCTTTTTGTCTTCCGACAGATAACTCAAGAAATACTCAAGCTCCGGCAAGGGAGCCCGTGTTGCACGAGTGGGATCAGTTATCACCCCAGACAAACTTGGATTAGCCATTTGGTCGTTCAAAAACGCGCCTATCGCAAACTGTTGTCTCTTATTGTCCGCCATTTGCTCCATGATATTTGTGGTTAGCAGGCCATAACTTGGGACAGCCAAGTCGTCTCTGTCAAAGCGGCGGAGATCTCTAGCTGTTTCAACCATACGACCGCGGACTTCTACCAATTCACCAACCGGCAACTGCTGATTGTCTGACGCGCGAACGGCAAGGGGGGTACCGTCTGCCCAGTTGAGGTCATCAGGCGGAGTCGAACTTAGCGTGAACTGGACTCGATCATGATCGACTACAACGTCACAATAATCGAGCGTCGGAGCCTCTCTTTCAAGCCGCCTCCGACCCTTGCTTAGAGCGACATTCCAGCTATCTATGAATTCTCGGCGTGATGTTCGTTTCTCCTGGTTGATTGCCCCGACAGTCTTATGGCTGTTAAGTTCAGCCATTAAATTCGTCAGTTCGCCAATAGCACTGTCCAGTTCCAACCTACTTTGCAAACCGCGGAACCCCTGGGAAACTGTGTCCCAATACGCTCGATAGGCCCTAGAGCGACCTCTTTCAATGTCAAGATTTGCCATGTAGGGTGTCTGAACAGCTTTAACGACCAGTGCATCGCCTTGCTCGTGGGGAGTGCAAATCACGCGTACAGAATCGCCAAGGATTATCACGTCGCCCGGATTTCGTTCATCAACATGGAGATAGACCTCGTCTGCGTCTTGTCCACCAAGTTCATCACTGAGGGCTTGAGAAGCGTCCTGCAGGTGGTCCGATGAGCAGTATCCCATAGACACGAGATTGTCAATGGCGTTACGAGTCATGATGAGAAAATGTCCAGGCAGCTTCTCACGTTGCCTTATCACGTCAATTCGAGGCAACAATTCGGTGGCGCGCGAGAACCGCTCTTCTGGATCCCTGGCCAGCATCCGCTTCAGCATGGTGCCAAGCGGGCGAGGGATATCCTTCAGGGCATCCACCATCTCCGGGGTTGGTCCTTCAGGAGGTGGGGCTTCCCCCGACAACAAGTGAAGAAACACGGCCCCCAGCGAGTAGATGTCTGAGCTTTGCCCGAGTGATTCACTGGACCATTGCTCCGGAGAGGCATATCCCCTGCTCCAGTATCCGGCGAGTGTTTCGCCCAGAGTGAGGTGGTCCATTATCTTGCTGATTCCAAAATCCGCCAGCAGTGGCCTTCCATTGATGTCTAACAAAACGTTCGAAGGCTTAATGTCACGATGAATGACGCCTTCTGAATGTGCGTATGCTAAAGCCTCTAAGAGTTCCCGCATGATCCGATAATGGTCTAGGTCTCTAACGATCTTTTTCAGTTCCCCTGCTAGATATTTGTCCAAGGAGTAAGGGGCATAATCTAAGACGAGGTAAAAGGCGCTTCGGGACTCTGCCCAACCGGCATGCCTGAACCCCACTATGTTCTGGTGCCTGAGCATTCTTAGCGCTTTTGTCTCACGTTTAAAAAACTCTCGCTTGAGGTCAGTTGCATGCGCAGAGTCAAGAAGCTTTACGGCAACCTCCGCATTGCCAGAGCTTCGGTCAAGCGCTAAATAGACGGAACTCATTCTGCCTTTCCCGACCTGTTCGCCGATTACAAAACGGTCGTCGAGGACATTATGGTCTTGCATTTCGAATCTCACGTTGGCAGTTTCGGTTGCTCATTTTGTTCAGGGTCTTTACTGGATACCACAAATCATCGAATTCAAGCACCTTGAGAAACATGCGCCAGTCATTTGTGGTGGCATTAGCCTACAAGAGTCTCCGGCTGGACACAACAGGCTCAGGCCCCACCAGGCCCTGGGCTACCGGACCCCAGCCGAGGTGTTCCACGGGGATCAGGGTATTGTTGTAGAAGGGAAATCTAATGAAAGAAGGTGTTCACCCCAAGAGGGGACCAAATCAATGGCAGGAGAGCCGGGATTCTCACTTAACTCAGCCCTGATTCTGTCCAAATAATGGGTTCCACCTCATCGTCAGGGTGGTCACCATTTCTATTGCCGTCCAGGGATTGGTTCGAGAATCTAAGGTTGGGCCACTCCAACCTCAATTGTTTGTAGCACACCCTCGCGCGTATAAGTTCGCAGGCGTCGATACGCCTCCGATGACATCCAAGCCGTTACGATATTTTGGAAGGCTCGGTCGTTCATGAATCGCACGAAGATGTCCTCATTCTGGTCCATGCGCTCGATAAACAAGTTTTGGAGCAGCCTTCTGAATACCAAATCGAATTTTTCGCCCGGGTTGACCACCGCCGCCTGCCGTATGCTGGAGTCACCCATAGCCGCTTCTACGATCTGGTCGAAGAAGAGCTGGTCCGCTTGGTTGAAGTCGGTCCCAAAGCGCTCGTTCAAGGCGTCGATAAGTTGCGACAAAGAAACTTGATCAGACCGTACCATCCCGCTCCCGATCTGAGTGGGGCCATCGAGCGGACGCGCCTCGTAATCCTGAAGAGAAATCGAGCCTTCGCTGATCTTCTGCAACCGGTAGTATTCAAGCTGTACCTCGTCGTCGAACCGATAAGTGGCACCTTCGTGCCGGCGTGGCAGCTTGGCCGAAAGATGCCGTAGAAACACATAAAGCCTTTCTAGGTCTGAGTCTTGATAGGGAATGATCTGGCTCAGGAATCCATACAGACTCAAAAATGCCTGTGTTTTTCCGCGCCAGTTTTCAGCTTCCGCCTCCTGCTCGCCCCGATACGTGGTAAATCGGGCCACCGCCGGGTCAAGGACTGCGTTCATAGCCTGATGGTCCCACGGAGTCTGTTTGGGCTTGGATTTGAAGTACACGGCGCAGAAGCGCCCAACTTCTTTCTCTAGATAAACTCCCGATGCGTCGAGTTCACCTTTTACAGCGTACATACGTGCGGGGTCTGCTTGCTCCCCCATCTCGACGCCTTCGTAATAGGTCTTGAAAGCCTCCTGTATCTCTTCCCGATTGTTGACGAAGTCGAGTACGAACGTGTCTTCCTTGCGCGGATGAACACGGTTCAACCGGGAGAGTGTCTGCACTGCCTGAATACCCGCAAGTCGCTTGTCGACGTACATCGTGTGCAAAAGAGGCTGGTCGAAACCGGTCTGATACTTCTCGGCGACAAGTAAGACCCGATACTCTGGCGTCGCGAATTTTTCTGGCAGTTCCTTTTCCGAGATTCCCCTGTTCATACCCGACTCTGTGTAGGTGTTCCCCGGTGTTTTATCGTCTTCCACTGCTCCAGAAAAAGCCACCAGCGTCTTGATATCGTAACCCTTCTCTCCAATGTAGCGGTCGAAACTTTGCTTGTAGCGAACGGCTTCAATCCGGGAACCCGTTACTACCAAGGCCTTGGCCCGACCTCCGATCTTGTGCCGGGTAACGGCTTGGAAATGCTCGACCATAACCTCGGTCTTCTGAGCGATATTGTGCGGATGAAGTTGCATAAACCTGGCCAGCGACCGCGCGCCTTCCTTGCGCTCAACGTTGGGGTCGTCGTCGCAGGCCTTTAGCAGCCGATAATAAGTAGTGTACGTGGTGTAGCTTTTCAGCACGTCAAGGATAAAACCTTCCTCGATGGCCTGGCGCATAGTGTACCGATGTGCAGGCTTACCCTCGCGCCCAAACACGGCGAGTGTTTTGTGCTTGGGCGTCGCCGTAAACGCAAAGAAGCTCAGATTTGCTTGCTGGCCACGCTTGGCCATGTCACGGAAGAGTTCTTCCATATCGGCCTGGTCCTCTAGGGCCGAGCGCTTCCTGGCCTCTTCCCGAAGTTGCTCCCCGCCAAGTACTTCCTTGAGATCAGTTGCCGCGTCGCCTCCCTGGGAGCTATGGGCCTCGTCGATGACGATCGCCCAACGCCGCGTGGGCAGAGTACCAGTCCCAGTCGTACCATGTTCCTCGGCTATTCTTAGCAAGTGCTGCGATACGAACGGGAATTTTTGCAAGGTGGTGACTACCACAGGTATGGCCGATTCAAGGGCTTCGGCGAGTTGCCGAGAAGAGCGATCGATCCGCTGCACAACGCCGAGCTTGTGCTCGAACTGGTATATTGTGTTCTGGAGCTGCTGATCAAGCACAACTCGGTCAGTCACTACGATCACGCTATCGAAAACGCGTTCGTTGGAGTCGTCATGTAGCGACGCGAGCCGGTGGGTGAGCCAGCCAATAGTGTTGCTTTTGCCGCTACCGGCAGAGTGTTCCACCAGGTAGTTGTGCCCGACCCCCTCTCGGCGCGCGGCTGCTTCCAACCTTCGGACCACGTCGAGTTGGTGATAACGCGGGAATATCATAAACTCCGTCTTGACCTTCCTGCCCTGCTCATCGCGTTTTTCGTCGGTCTGTAAGTGGATGAAGCGGGCAAGAATGTCGAGCAGGCTGCCGCGTTCCAGCACCTCCTCCCATAAGTAGGCTGTGAGGTAGGCCCGCCCGGCAGGATCGGGGGGGTTTCCTGATGCGCCCAGGTACCCCTTATTAAATGGAAAGAAGCGCGTTGCCTTGCCAGCTAGACGGGTCGTCATCAGTACGGAATCGGTGTCTGCGGCAAAGTGCACCAAAGTCCGACGTTTGAACTCGAAGATCGGTTCGTGTGGGTCGCGGTCCTGCTGATACTGCCGTCTAGCATCCTCGAACCGCTGGCCCGTAAGCGGGTTTTTTAGTTCGGCCGTTACCACAGGGATACCGTTCAAGCTTATAACCACGTCAAGGGAATTCTCGCACCGGGGCGAATAGTGGAGTTGGCGGGTAATTCCTAGACGGTTGGCGGCATAACGGGCCTCTAGTTCCGGATTCAATTCGTGCGCCGCTTTGAAATACGCCACTCGCAGAGTACGCCCGTAGCATTTGAAGCCGTGCCGCAAAGTAGCGAGCACGCCGTGTTCTCCCATCCACTTGCACAAGTCGTTGAGCACTTGCTGGCTGGTTCTCGCCCCATGAAGGGATTCGAGCCGGTTCCACTCTTGCCGCTGCGTTTGTCGGATGAAGTCAAGTATCGACTCCGGAAAGATCGCCCTGTCTGGGTCGAATCCGTCTCTGTCTACTGTGACGTATCCATTTGCCAGCAGGTGCTCCTCAATGACAATCTCAAACGCCTTCTCGGAACGTCTTTCCTCGCTCACGGGTTCGTCCTCGCTATGCGTTGATCCAGCCACCATACGGCGACTTGGCAATAGGGTTTAAGTTGTCCGTTACCGGAAACGTATTTGTTGCGTGTCCGAATAAGGCCGGCGCTAGGTACTGGCCCTTTGAGCCGAGCCTTTTCACTGCGCCACCACTGCAAAACTGCATCAAGAATACCCCGGCGGGCTTGCTTGAGAAGCGGGAGGTTAAGGTTCAGAACTTCGTTGAGTTGTTCATCGAATACGGGTTCACTTCCGTAAATTGATCCGTCCACTCGATATTGAACGCGCCTTTCGATCCGATGTGCTGGCTCAGCAGGGTTCCATCGCAGTTCTAGCTTCCCTTTCCGGGTGTCGCAGTGCTGATTCTTGAACGGCTGTCCCTGACCACCAATGCAGGCACCCAGAAGGTTTCTATAACTCAGCTGGTCTTGCGGATAGTCCTCTTGGGACCGCCAGTGCTCGATTTTCATAGAGTTTATCGACGGGCGAATGCGGCCCATGCAATAGCAGCACAGTTCTCGCTGTTCGGTCACCAGCACTTGGCGCAGGAGATCTTTGTCAGCAAAATTGTCATAGATGCCGTGCGGTGTCTGCCTGTGTTGAGCCAAGCTGGTAGGTTCGACCCCCTTTATGATCTCCCTCACTCCAGGCCCTCCAAGAAGTCCAGCAGAGTCTGAACCCGAATTACTTCGGGGTCGGTCTCACCCAGAACTTCAATGATTTCGTGCAGCAGTTCTTGCGCCTCCGTATAGCGTCCTCCATCGATTTCTCTGGACACCCGGGTGAGCAACTCTTGGGTGTTAATCGTGCGTGCCGGAGCGTCCATGATCTCGTTGAGCACCCGGCTGGAATCCACGCCAAACGAGTGAGTGGGGGAATAAACCTGTTCTTCCGTCATGATGTGGATGTGATCATGTTTGACTTCGCCGATGACTTGCGGCGAATGTGTCGTAGCAATGAACTGACAGCGCGGAAACGTGGTTGTGAGTTTGTGAACGATGGCCCGCTGCCATGAGGGATGTAGGTGCAAGTCGATTTCGTCGATTAACACTACGGCTTCTGCCTGCATGACCGGATTGTCCATCTCGGGATTGGCTTGGACGAGTCGGCGCGTTAGGTCCAGCACAAGCGCCAAAGTACCACGCTCGCCATCGGACATATGCATTACCGCAACAGTGCTATCTCCCCGGTCAATCAAAAGTTCCCGTTCGCCTTCGTCAATTCGGAGACCGCCGTAACCTTCGAGAAACACTTGAACTGTGTCCTCCAGCACTTTCAGGGTCGTGGCCGCCGATGCTCGCTCGAACCGCAGAAAGTCTTGTACACGCATCCAAGCGGCAATTTCCCTGAGGCGCAACTCCCGGTTGGCAAAAGCATTGCCGAATGCGGCACCTGTCCCGCCAACTGCCATGCTTTTGCCAGGCGCCCGCCTCGATGGAACCGCCCGCCTCGTGGAAAACATTACCGCGAGCGGTCGCCCCTCTGATCCCGTCCCCTCAGTAACCTCGGGCCGGCCCCCCAAAAATGCCGAAGTGGCGCGAGTCATACCGGTTTGGTCCTGTTGCGGCGCATTGGTTTCCCGTGGTTTGTGAACCAAATAGCGGAACTCTTGCGAGCCTATGCGCAAACTGCATTCCACGTTCAATTCGCCAGTCCCGACACGAATGTCACTGGAGGCAAAATTCCTAGGGCGCATGCGCAATCCGTTTGCCCGCTTAACGGACGCTGACAGGCACACACTCAGCGCATCTAGAACGCTTGATTTCCCAACACCGTTGACTCCAACTATCAAGTTGAAGCCGGGTTGAAATCTAAACGCGGCAGAGCTGATGGAACGAAGATTGGTGATTTGGAGGGAAGTGACCTTCATGCGGCCCTCCCAACGTCGGTTTGACCGGTGACGGCAGCCGCAATGAGAGCGGAGCGACGTTCCTTGAGAAGAGCTATGCTCATCTCTGTTGCGCTCCGCATACGATCCAATTGGCTGGTTTCACACGCGATTTGGGAGACAATTTCCTCTTGCTCGTTGACCGGCGGAACAGGTAGTGACACCTCGAACAGCCCTTCGGGGTAAAGGCGCAATCTTGACGACCAGACACCTTTTGAATATCGAGTAACCTCTTGGGCAAAGACAGGCGAACGCACCAAGGCGTCGACGTATCTTGGCTGAAGACGCGGCCCAGGGATATAGATGTTATACGCCGGGCTCACTATTCCTTCCACGGGAGCCACACCCATCGCACCCATCCACGCCCAGAGTGTGTTGACCACCAAATCCCCAACGGCGCAAAGCTTATATCCCCTATTCGTTGCAGCCTCAAACATATTGACATCCTTCTCTGAACGAGAAGTCACACCTGTAATGTGTGAGACAGTTAGCAGTTCCTCATCCCCATTGTCAGAGCGTTCGTCTCGCTCCGTGAATAGCCATTTCGCGCGTTCAATATCCCAATGCACCGGAATATCACCAAGCCACGGTACGCCGGAGTGTCGGAGTGGGGAGCTTGGATCAATGCCGCGCGTAACAGCATCGGCAATGAGCGCCCGGCGTTTCTCGTCTAGCAAATCGAGCACGCGTTCCTTTGCCGCGACAAGCGCGTCCAATTGCACTGTTTCGCGGTCAAGATAATCGGCGATGGCCTTCTGATGCGATTTACTAGGTCTAGGGACGACCACGTTGTTCCGGAATTCCGCCGTCAAGCCGGGCTGTGCCGACCCTTTCACATCTAACCATATCTGTGCCTGGGTGGTTGGAGACTGGATCACATAGAAGTAATATTTTGCAAAATTATCTTCCGAAACCCGGAGCAAGAAAACATGCTCATTTACTGCGGCCTCAGTGTGCGGATCCCAATCGGCGATAGCCACTTTGCCTATTGTCGCTCCATCCTTCACAAGTAGAATGTCGTTGGGCCAAATTACTCCGGCTGACATAGAGTCGAAAAGTTTGCGGGATATATAACGGGGATTGTCAAGGAGCCACTCTCCATGCCAGCCTATGTGCTCACCGCCAATACTGAGCACCTTCCCTTCATCAGATTCGGAAACATTGGCCTCGCGCCGCCCACTTTCTATTCTTTCAAGAATCCACCTAAGCCGGATGCCTTCAAAAACGCCATGTGAAGCCGAGCAGCTCGTAATCACTCCACCACCTCCCGCAGGAGCCGAGCGATCTCGGCCTCCGCCTGGTTCAGTTCCGCGTCGATTGTCTCCAGAGGGCGGGGCGACGTGAATCTATAGAAGTGGCGATTAAAGTTGATCTCGTAGCCGATTTTGTCCTTGCTCCGGTCCATCCAGGAGTCCGGTACGTGAGGGCGGACCTCACGCTCGAAATAGGAATTTACATCGTACTTCAGGTGCACGTTCTCAAAGTCACGGAGGGCCGGATCGGGTTCGTAGCCGCCATTTTCACCACTTGAAGAGACTGGCTCAGCCTCCGGGTCCTTATGCGTGAGAACACTTCGAAATAAGTGTCGTTCACTCGCCTTCCAGCGTGACCCGTTTCCGCGCACCAGACCATGAATGCTCTCCCACACTGCGTTCCAGTCCCAAATCGGCTCTCGCCCTAGTGTCTCGTCAATGGCTTGAATGTCGTCGAGCAGATGGGGACACGCGTCTAGGAAGCGAGCCTTGTCATCGGACGTCATTTGGTAGCGTAGGCGTAGCGGCCGCTCCACGGTCACGCGCGTATACCCAAAGTCGGCGTCGTCAAATATCTTCGAATCTCCACTGTCCTCGAATCGACCGTAGGTGCGTACGATTTCTTCAATCTGTGCGGCGGCTAGATGACGACGCTTATCGCCGAGACTGCGCTTGTTCTCGACGCTGCCACCAGCGGTCCACACGCCGCGGGCGTCCACGAGTTGTATTTTGCCCTTACGCCGCGCCTCCTTACGGTTGGTGATGATCCACACGTAAGTGCCAATGCCGGTGTTGTAGAACATCTGCTCGGGGAGAGCGACGACTGCCTCAAGCCAGTCGTTCTCGATCACCCAACGGCGGATGTCGCTTTCTCCCGTGCCAGCACCTCCGGTGAACATCGGCGAGCCGCTGAATACGATGGCTAGACGGGAACCGTGCTTGTGTTCTTTCGGCTGAACCAGCTCGCGCTTATGCCACATGTGCTGTAGAAAGAGCAGCGATCCATCATTCACCCGGGGTAATCCGGCGCCGAATCGCCCTGCAAAGCCGTGTTGGATATGCTCTTGGCGGATCTCCTTTTCCTGTCGCTTCCAATCTACGCCGAAAGGTGGATTGGTGAGGAAGTAGTCGAACTTCTCGCCCGCAAATCGATCATCGGTCAAGCTGTCGCCGTGCCTGACGTTGGTTCCAGTGCCGTTGTGGTCTACCTCCTTTATCAGCATGTCCGACGCAGCGGTTGCGAAGGCTCGATGGTTATAGTCCTGGCCGTAGACAAAGAGCCGCGCATCTGGGTGGTGCTCTCGTAAGTAGTTTTGGGCCTCCGCGAGCATTCCGCCAGTTCCGCAAGCTGGATCTAGCAATTTACGTACGGTGCCGGGGGAAGTGAGCAATTTGTCGTCTTCGATGAACAGAATACTCACCATCAGACGGATGATTTCGCGTGGAGTAAAGTGGTCGCCGGCTGTCTCGTTGGCCAGTTCGTTAAATCTGCGGATCAGGTTCTCGAAGATGAGCCCCATCTGGTCGTTTGGAACAGTCCTCGGATGCAAGTCTATTCCCGAAAACTGAGAGACAACAAGATAGAGTATATTCGCCTCGCGCATCCGTTCGATCTCTATTTCGAACTCGAAATACTCAAAAATGTCTCGAACATTCTTGGAGAAGCCCTGAATATAGCTCACCAGGTGCTTGTCGATGTTGTCGGGATCGCCTTTGAGTCTCTCAAAATCCAGTCCTGAGCGGTTGTGGAATTGCTGATTCGCCACCTGATTTAGGCGCGCATCTAAAGCATCACCTTCGAGTCTCATCTTGCGTCTCTCGTACTCTGCAAGGACCTTGCTCTTTGTCGACGCGAGCACGCAGTCGAAACGTCGAAGTATGGTCATAGGTAACATGACGCGCTCGTATTGTGGCGGCCGGTATGGGCCCCGCAAAAGGTCGGCGATTTGCCAAATCAGGTTCGCAAATGTGCTATGGTCAGGCATAGCGACTCTTCATCGTATTCTGCAACCCTGCGTCTATGGGAGCGGGGACCATCTTACTATCCCCGATGGTACCAAACTTGGACATCACCTTGCCGGGAGCACCCCGGCTATAGTGCTGATATATCCCCATTTGCCACGGGCTCATGCTGACAATCTCGTTTGTATGATCTGGCCCGTCGGATCACAGGCACGACAAAACATCGAAGGGACTCTGATATCATTCATACCGTTCAGCCTTATTGTCATCGGCCCCTCCTGAAGTAACCCATTCATCGACCTCTTCCCTTCTGAATTTCCAGAAGCGCCCCATCCGGTGCTTCGGCATTTGTCTCTTAGCGATCCACCTGTAGACGGTGTCCCGCTTCACGCCGAGGTATGCTGCAATTTCGTCTACGGAGAGCCACCGGTTTTCAGTCATGGAACCGAATACCTTTCCCTAAAACACAACCGGGTGAGTACATGGGGGCCACCACATTAGACACTGAACTAGTTCTAAGAGTGGTGAAACTAGCCTAAAGTAGGTCAAAATATGTGTGGGTGTCAATGCTGGACGCTGGCAGGTGATCCCCAAGTCCGATTTCGCCGAAGCTCTATTCCTCCTGAAAACATAGAAACAGCTTCCGTAGGGTTCCTGGTAGAGGAATCTTCATTGCCACAACCACGCAGATCTCTAGCCTCTGTGAACTACATGACTGGGGCCCAAGGGGCTCCCCGTAGACGTGCAAATCTCACGCTAGAATTACGGGACGCGATGCACAACTGCCAACCTTTTTCTCGTCAGGAGTACGGGCGGCAGAAAGGAAAGGTACCTGGACTCAATAGTCATCCTGTTGGTCTGACTTATCCCCCTCCCCCATCCTGTACCCCACCCTGGTCTCGGCGAAGATGTACTTCGGATTCTCGCCGTCCTCTCCAGCTTGCGACGCAGCCGCATCAGGTGGGTGCGGATCATTCGGGGAGTACCCGAGTAGTTCATCCCCACGCCCGTTGCAGCAGGTCGTCGTAGGGCAGCACCCCCCCGGCATGGATCGAAAGCTCCGCCAGCAGGTTGAACTCGGTGGCCGTGAACTCCACCACCCGCTGGGAATTGTCGAGCGCCAAGTCGCCTTGGACGCGGGGTTCCCAACCTCTGCCCGCCCGGTGTCTTCTTCCTTCTTAACCTTAACGCTGCCTGGGTTCTTGCCACCAGCCTCGTCGGCGATAAGGGATTGACGACGTAGCCGACTCCCAACCTGGAAGCCGGGCCTAGGCCCCGCTTTCGCCTCGGCCATCACTGCAATACCACCGGGGCATTGGTGTGGTTCATGATACGTTGCATCAATCCGCAACCTTTAGCTCCATACACCGCCGGCCCTAGAACCCCCAAGCTGCAACATCGCTACTATTTGCCCCAGCCCGACTCCGGCACGATTATTTCCAGGCCGCCGGGGACCGAACACGCCAGCCGAGCGACGTGCCACACCTCCCCACCAGTGAGGACCGCACCATCGAACCACTCGACCACGCGGTCCTACTCGATGCCAAGGCGCTCGGCGAACTCCTCCCTTGACAGACCGGCAAGGTCGATCAGCCGCTCCAGACGCTCGCCGAAGCCCTTCGGGAAGAGCTCCGGGTAGGAGCCCTCCCCCTGATTCCGTGAGTCCATAGCCCCACCTCCTGCTGCCGGCAATTATTACATTTGATTCCCCTTACATTCTCCCGCCAGGCGGCTATCTCTCCCGGCCACTGCCTCTTTCGAGACGACCTCCCCCAGCGAGGGCGGGAGACACCGGAGTTCGCCTCTCGACAAACGGTTTCCAGCCATGGTGCGACGAAATAGGCAATCTGCCAGCCCTTATCAAACGTATAGTAAGCACTGGATATACGATTAACATCCTCCCGAATGCGGCCGATGGGGAAGCCTCAACTCGTGCGGCAGCCTCCGGACAACTGCCAGGCAACCGGTCCATCGCCGCGAAGCGGGAGGGGTTACAAGGAGAGGAGGCGGGACGATGGCCCGGCAGGACCCCTTAAACGACCAACAGAGGCGGCTGCTGAAGATAGCCGCCAGGATGCCCCTGGCCAGCGTGGCCAACCTGGCCCCGGCGCTGGGCCTGGAGGAAGACAAGATGAGGAGGATGCTGGGCGCCCTGCGCAGTGGCGGCTGGGTGGAGTCGGTGGTGCGGGGTATGACCGAGCGCAGGCAGCACCGCTGGTTTCTGACCCGCCAGGCCGTGGACCTGCTCTACGTAACTGACCACCGGCACCCCAGCCCCAGGGAGGAGGCCCGCGCCGCCGGGCTGGCCGAGTTCCACCCGGAGGGGGAACTGGCGGCGGACTTCACCGAACGCTTCGCCCTGGACCACGACCACCCGGCGCACCTGGAAAACCAGGACAGTTCCCCATTTGCCGCAGCGGGTCCGGCAGGGGAAGAGCCTCAAGGCGGAGATGGCCCCGACCACGAGCACCCGCCCTGGACCGCCACGTCGCGGGGCATCGAGACCTCCCTGCGCCGTCTGGCCATGCTGGAGCCGGTCTACCGCCTGGCCCCCGACCTGATCCGCAGCGGGCGAGTGGTCAGGCCGCCCACTGACACGGCGGCCTCCAGAGAGGCCAGGATGACTGACTTCCGGCTGCTCAGGTGCGGGGGTTTCTACCACGCCGTGGCAAGGTACGGCCCGGACGTCTGGACCCCCTTCACCTACGCCGGTCTCCACGCCACCGAGCGGGCGCTGCGGCGGAAGGAGCAGCACCGCTTCTGGGGCGTGGACTGCTACTCCCACGAGGAGGACAGTTACCTCCGCATCGGCAACCGGCTGTTCTACGAGGACCCGGACCAGGTGGTGGAACCCTCGGCCCAGATCGTGGTGGCCGCCGACGCCTGGGCCAGGGAGCTGGTCCGCAACACCCTGGCCGGCTCCACGCCCACCCTGTTCTGCACCCCCGACGGGCAATGCAGCGAAACTGTGGAACTGCGTCCCTCCCGGGACCTGGTGTCCGACCCCGCCGGACATCCCACCGTGGGCCGGCCGGAGCAGGCGGGCCTGTGGCTGAGAGACAATCCCGACATGGAGGCCATCGACGGCAGAACGGCCCACAGGCTGTTCCTGACCATCTGCCAGTTCCCCGCCATGCGGGCCTCCTGGCTCAGGGAGATAGTGGGTGGGTCCTCCGGTGAGGTCTCCCGCCACCTGGGACGATTCGTCCAGACCGGCCTGGTGGCGGTGTTCGACGGGCGGCACTACCTGTCGGAACTGGGGATGAGGCGGGCGGCCAACATGAGCCGGGTGCTGCCCTCGGTGATCCGCAGCCGCCACGGGGCCTACCTGGACCGCTGGTACCGGGAGCACGAGGAGCGCCACAACGACGGGGTGAACCGGCTGGTGGTGCGCTTCGCCCGGGAAGGCGTGGAGGTCGTCGCCGGCTGGCGGGGCGAGGTCAACGTGCCGGGCCTGACCCAAGTGCGGCCCGACCTGCTGGTGCAGGTCAGCGGGGGCGCCTTGGGAACGGGAACCCACTGCATCGAATTCGAGCGGACCGCCGTGTCGCCCCAAGAGGTAGCTTACAAGCTGGGACCCTACCGCCGGATGGCGGCAGCGGGCCGGGCCCTGCCCCTCCTGATGGTCTGCGAGACGGCCCGGGGACGGCGGAACTTCCGGGCTGCCGCCGGGGCGCTGCCCATGCTGACCGCCACCCAGGAACGGGCCTTCGCCGGGCCGGTGACCGGCGCGGTTACGGTGTGGAGCCGGGACGGGGTTCCGGCGGCGCTGCACTGCCGGTGACTTTGGGAAAGGAGTAGGCCCTGGAAAAGTGTTGTTGGAGATGGTTTCACAACCGCCGGTTAACGCCGGTAGTTGCGCCGGAATTCGGACACGTACTGCCGTCCGAGAGCATCGGCATTGCCGGCCAGCCAGTCGTCCAACCTCGTTGTGCCCGTCGACGACTCGTCCGAGGTCAGCAACCCCGCCATCAGACCGTCAACCTCGTCCCTGGTCAGCACCACGTCGCGAAGCAGCAGCCCGACCAACCGGGTCAGGGCAAACCCCAGGGACGGGTCAAGTTGCCGTTGCTGGTGTCCCACGGGGACGCGTTGGAGAAGGAGGTACCGTTGGACAAAATTTGGCGGAGGTCGACGGCTCCGTAGCCAGATCTACTCTCGAAGGTCGGAGGATTCTGCCTCGGGTGCGAAGCTATTCTTTCACCGTATTCTACTGATTTCGGATTCTACCCGGCCCAGTGACTCCCGTGCGGCTTCTAACTGTTGGGTGACCAGCCAATCCCTTTGGTTGACATCTTTCCAGGTCTCCCTGCCCCGTTCTGAATAAAAGAGGACAACGTTGCCACAGTAAGCCAGAAACGTTTTGAACACTTGATCAACTTGGCTACACTCAAATGGGGCGAGCAACATGTCGAAGACCTCATCTTCGATCTCCACTATTCGGGCTCGTGCTCTCTCGGTTTTGGTTAGGAAGGACTCCTCTGAGGCGGATCCCTCGAGTAGCGCCGAGAGTGGGGCCTCGATATTCGTGAGTAGCGAGGACAACTCTTCAACCAAGTGGGGAACCCTTGAAAGGTATTCCCCTTTCGTATATGTATTGGACGAGGCGAAGTGGGCCAACTCTGGGTGCATTGGATTCCAATCAACGATGATGTCGTCCCCTATATTTTCGCCCCGGTGGCTTAACGGCCGGTCTTTTACTGGCAAGTCAGGGTGGGTCCAGAGGCTCCGGCAAATGTGGTTGTTCCTAGCGTAATCCTCGGCACTCGGGTAAACGAAAGTCCAGACGACCTGGGCTTCGGAGTCCCCCCAATGTCCCTCTGCAAGGTGATTGCGGTTGTACACCCTCTTGGCACCGTCGGTCGTCACCTGCCGCACAATGGACGCTATCTCCAATCTGTTGGCGGTGCCGTTGACAACCACCTTGAAGGAGTACCTCTTGGCGCTTCCATGACTCACGTCGGACTGCTCGAAAATCGTATATCGGTTTCCGGCTACCATCGGCGTCAGGAGGTTGCGCAAGTTGGCCCCAGAGTTGGAATCCAACTTATGGGACCTCGGTATGAGAATCTTGAACCCCTTGCCTGTGGAGGTGGCAGTCTCTGCATTGACAGCTTGCCAATACACCCGGCGGGTGTCCACATCACACAGACAGATCAGCACGGGCAGGCAGTGGTCAAACCAATAGTCAATATGCTGGCTATCGACTCTGAAAACGTACGAGTCCTCTTCGGATTCCTTGAAGTAGCTCGGCCCGGTCTTCAACTGGATTCCGAGTAGCCTTCCGGTCGGCCGTTCGTCTTCAATCAGTTCGGCGTGAGCGTCAACACCGTAGTCTTCGTCATGTTGAACCCGAAACGCGAAGCCGAGGGCCTCGAAGGCCCCCATAGCTAACGCCACTCCGCGGTGTGCCATCCGATCAGATTTCGGAGCCCTCAATCCCGCATCCCCATTTAAGATATTATCCGCTTCTACCCCAGAATAGCGGAACTGGTCATGAAGGTCTATCGGCGGACGGTCCCGCTGTTTCGACCAAGCGACAGGGCTCCGCTATTCCCTTTGGGAGATTCGAGAAGATGGCGCTCCAAACCCAGTTGGCGGCCCAGACGAATCGAGTTGAAGAGGTGGGCAGCGTTGGGTGCAGGACCAGGCCTCCAGCGGCGAACCCTACGGACATGCACCCGAAGGCGGCGGGGCATGTCAATGTTAACTGGAGGGGCACATGCGGATTTGGCTAGAAAATATCGTCCGGCGCAGCCCGTCCGGGTCGGAGAAGTCCAGGGGAGCCGCCGGCACCAGGTCACCGAACGGACCTTCCCGGTCCGGGTTGCGGGTCAGAGTCCTCACGGCAATGCCTTCGTCCAGTAGGCGCCGGGCGACGTACCTGCCGGTGTAACTGAATGCGCCCGTTACGACGGCCGAATCAGGATGGGACAGGGCCAATGCCTCCTTGCAAGATCAGCGGGCAACCACCGGCCGTACGGTAGGGACGGTAAGACTTGTTCCGGTCCGGTACGCGGGAGACTAAGGATCACGCCGAACCGCCGTCCACCAAGCCGGCGCGCACCGCCCAGACCGCCATCTGCTGCCTGGTCTTGAACCCCAGCTTCCTCTGGAAGCCCGACACGGCGTTGCGCACCGTCAGGGCGCTGTTGTTCCTGATCTCGCCAATCTCCTGGTAGGACAGCCCCCGGCGAACAGCTTCAGTATCTCTCTCTCCCGCTCCGTCAGGGTTGCCAGGAGTTCGGACCCCTCGTCGGTCGAGGGGCTGTGCACCGCCCAGGCCAGCCGACGGGCCGCGTTACCCAGCCCGAGCACAACCACGAGGCTCAGCACCGAGTAGACGACGGCGGCCTGCGTGATCCACGGCAACACGACCCGAGATATCCGGCAAGTTGCTCCGCCGGACCTGGAGCGGACCGTGGGGGTATCACAATCAATCTACCACCGGAATACGGCCACGAAAGATGGCATAAGAACTTGCATTGGCGTGATAAACGCACACGGCGAGTGCCAGCCCCGGCGCAGGTTCAGGCGGACTGGCCGGGTCAGGGGATACCCGTCGGTCCGGAGCAAGGGCGGCTCGAAGGCATCAAGTTCCCGGCGCACCTCGCTTTTTCAGACAAACGAGAAACGGCCCGCGGCCCGCTGATCCGACGTATGTGAGCGAGCTTTGGGGCGGCTCCGCGAGGACCTGCGCTGGGGTCAAGCCCCCGCTTGGCGAACTACCGCCAGTGGTGTGGGTTACACACGAAGCGCACACTAATAGTATTGCTCTTTATGTTACGAAATGTGGTAAAGTACCATGGCTAATTGGGTGGTTCAGAGTTTGGACCTGGAAATCTCACGATGCGCTCCTGACGTGAAGAACGTGCTTAATGAAACGGTGAAATGTGGTCGCCCTACGAGATGCGCTCCGGCGGGGCGTTCAGGGCCTGGTTACTGACTCTGGACGCCCGCTCCCTTTCTGTGCTGCGGGGGACGCCGTGGTGAAAACGGAACCGGCGGACGGGGCAGCGGCATTCCCCGGCGCGCCATCCGGAGATGCCGGATGAAAGGAGTTCACTTGGAACGGAATAAACCACTCCATGCACCTGAGACGGCGGACGGAACGACGGCCCCTGCCGTCGCTGCGCCGCTCGCCTCGGGCTTCGCCGCCTATGGCGGCCTAGCTCAAATGTTCACCCCCCCCCCCCCGATTTTTGGCCCCGGCAAACCGGGGGTAGGTCATGACCGCCTACCGGCGTCTTACGGCGCTCCCACTGCCGGCGTCTCTTCTGCGCACGACCCGGCGGCTCACCTCCAGCCGGTTCTCCCCGTCCGGTAAGTCCCTCCCTTCCTCTCCCCTAGTCCTCACCGCCTCCCGGCGTCTCGCGCCGAAACTGCTGCTGCTCCTAATCGGGCTGGCGGTCCTCCTCGCCCTGCTGCCCATCTCCTCGTCCGTCCAGGCCCAGACTCCGGCGAACCAGCCCGCCACCGGCCGGCCGGTAGTCCTGGCATCCGCGGAAGGCGCCGGCATCCTGTTCGCCGACACTGAGGCCATCGACGACGGGAACGGACTCCCTATTGACACAAGCAATACTTTCGTCATCTTCAACTGGACATACCAGTGGATCCGGGTCGACGGCATGACCGAGACGAACGTGGGCGCCGACTCGGCCCGTTACCAGCCTGTCGAAGCCGACGTCGGCAAGCTGATCAAGGTGGAAGTCTCGTTCACGGACGGGGACGCCTACTCGGAGACCGTGACCAGCCTGCCGTTCGGCCCGATTGTCCAACCGGCCTCGACGCTGTCCCCATCGACGCTGGTCAGCAACACGGGCCAGACGCCGTCGTCCACGGCGAACATCACCCAGCGGTACGCCATGGGCTTCAGGCTGGGGGATCACGGCCAGGGCTACGAAATCTCCAGCGTCTCGATCGACCTGGCCGCGGCCCCGTCCAGTCTAACCGTCTCCCTGTGGAGCGGCGGCGTTCCAGGGGCCCTTCAACCCAATAGCGCGTACAAGCTATTCGACTTTGCCAACCCGTCCCCCTTCGCCGCCGGCCTGAACGAGTTCACGGCTCCGGCGGGCGCGTTCGCGTACCCGAACGTCAACTACTTCGTCGTGCTGTCGGGTTTCGGCTCCTCGCTGTCGATCAATGAGACGACGTCGGACAACGAGGACGCGGGCGGCGAGACGGGGGCCGTCATCTACGACGACGCGGCCGTCCGGGCGTTGAGCGACACTGGATACTGGGCTATCTCCGACGATCGCGCCGGCGTGCTGCGCATGGCCGTCGAGGGCTCGAGGAGGACCAGCGGCATCCTGGCTTCGACCTACGCGCAGCCACTCCGTGACCCGTCGGCCGACCAAGAGATCATCTCGGTCGGCGACAATATTTCTTACGGGATCGAACTCGGAGCAGCGGACCGCTACCTCATCCGCGGTGTTTCCTGGAACATGGACGACACAGACCCAGACGGCAGTGGATTTACCAACCCGTACGACCTGCGCTCGGGTTCCCGGACGGGCGCCAAGCAGTTCACTCTGGTCAATTCACGTAAAGCTCCCGGCCTGCCGGTATGGACGGCTCCGCAAGGCGCAACCGTGACAGGAAGCGGGAAATACGTCCTCGACCAGCCTGTTGGCGAAGATACTGGCCCCGAAAAGACACGGAGACGAGATGCCGTCTTGACCCGCGCGGCAGGCGCCGCATCCAAAGTCGTTGACGGTCCGGCGGCGGCGGGCGTGCGCTTCACCGGCGGAATAGGGGATATTGCTCTGGACAACCCGCTGATGGCCCTCCTCGGCGATCCGCTCTACGCGATGGTGCAGAACCTGGGGCAGACCGGCAACAGCTACGCCAGCGCCACTGCCACCAACGCTGTGTTGTCGCAGGGCTTCACGACCGGTCCCAACGCGACCGGCTACCGGTTGCAGGGCATCGGCGTCAACATCGAAGGCTCCGGCAGTAACTTCCCTGACGGACCGACGTCCGTGTCGGTGGCCGTGCACGCCGATTCGGGCGGGAAGCCGGGCTCGAAGCTGTTCGACCTCCTCAGTCCCACCGAATACGCGGCGGGCCACAGCTTCTTCGAGGCGCCGCCGGGAACGACGCTGGAGGCGAGCACCTCCTACGTGCTGGTCTGGAGCCACCTCGGCGGCGCCGAGCACCGGTTGCATCGGACCCTGAGCGACAACGAGGACTCGGGCGCGGTGGCAGGCTTCAGCATCGCGAACGTGTTCTACCGGGGCGCCGACGTTAACAACCTGACCGCGAACTCGACCGGCAATGCGTTGGAGATCGCGGTGTACACGGACAGGGACCTCAGCCCGCCCAAGCGGGTGACCGCCTTCGACCTAGTCAGCAACAACTCCACACCCAGGGGCGTGTGGGGCAACGACGACACCATCTGGGTCGCCAACGACGGCTCCGGCGCCACCGACAAGCTCTACGCCTACAACCGCTCCGACGGGTCGCGCGACTCCAGCAGCGATTTCGACAACCTGAACACGGCGGGCAACAACGACCCACGCGGCATCTGTTCGGATGGGACCACCATGTTCGTCGCCGACAGCGGCGACGACGATATCTACGCCTACAGGATGTCCGACACGACCCGGATCTCCACAAGGGAGGTCAGTCTTGCCTCCGCCAACAATGGCCCCCAGGGCCTGTCCTGCGACCGCACCCACCTCTGGGTGGCGGAGGACAACGATGACCTCACCAGCAAGATCTTCGTCTATCTGCGCTCCGACGGAAGCCATGTCTCCACCTTGGACATCGGCGCCTCCACGCTGAATCCGAGCTCGACCGTGGGCGCCATCAACAACAACGACCAGCGCGGCATGTGGTCCAACGGCACGACGCTCTTCGTCGTAGACCACGGGGACACCAAGGTCTACGGCTACCAGCTGTCCGACCGGAGCCGGGACGACGACAAGAACCTCGACCTGGACGCCGCCAACACGGACCCGTGGGGGCTGTGGTTCGACGGCCGCGTGCTCTGGGTGGCCGACACCGTCGACGACAAGCTCTACGTCTACGACCTGCCCGGCGCCCAGCCGGGCAACGAACCCGCGGACGGCTTACCAGAAGTGAGGACACCCACCACTGAGCAAGTCTGGGCAGCGACGCTGACGGTGGGTACAAACTCATCCGGAAACGGCTACCTCACCGACTTCCTACCCACCGCCGGTTCCCTCACTACGACCACGTTTGACCTTGGAGGGACTACATACACCATCAGGGACATTTACGACGACGAGGCTGCTCTCAACGACGGAGGTCTGGTAGTCATCTTCGACCAAGAAATACCGCAGCCATTCAATTTGTCAATAGGAACCGGTGTTTACTCCTCAGACGTCGCTCTCCCTTCAACCCTTGGCGGCGCTTTCTGGTACACCTGGGAAGGCGCAAACCTATCCTGGTCCGCCGGCCAAACCATCGCAATCACCATGGACGTCGATGCCGTTCCAGCGGCCGGGGTCGAGCTGAGAGCCGACACGTCCGGCATCACCGACGCCCCCGACGGACTCGACAACGTCTTCTACCACTACCAGTGGATCCGCGTCGACGGGACAACCGTCACCGAGCTGGACGGCGAGACCGGCGCCACCTACACCGCGACCGCGGACGACGTGACCAAGAACATCCAGGTGCGGGTCATCTTCGACGACGCCTTCCGCTACCGGGAGTACCCCCGCTACAGCCCCCAGGTCACGGTGCGGGAAGTACCGCCGGTGGTGACCTCGGTCACGCTGACCTCGAACCCGGGCAGCGATGGGATCCCCGACTACGCCATCGGCGAGTCCGTGACGGCGACCGTGACCTTCGACAAGGCGGTGGACGTAACCAGCGGGCCCCAGATCACCCTGCTGTTCGGCACGGCGGACAAGGCGGCCGACTGCGCCGCCGCCACCAACACCACCACAATGGAGTGTTCCTACGAGGTCGCGGCGAACGACACCGCCCCCGACGGCGTGGCAGTCAAGGCGAACACCCTCGCGCTCAACGGCGGCACGATCTACGCGACCGGCAGCACGACGAACGCGGCCACGCTTACCCATTCCGCGCTCGGCCTCCAGTCCGGCCACGTGGTGGACGGCATCCGGCCGACGCTGGTCACGACCGGCAGCGACGCGCCAAGGACATCCGGCGACGGCTCGGAGTTCATCCTCACGTTCAGCGAGAACATAAATATCGACGATTCCAAGTTCAAACTATTTGAATCAACAACAGCGCTATCCACAACGGCCTTCACCTCACTCCACAACAAGTTGACAATCGAGCTCACGACCGCAGTCTTGAGCAGCGCCGGACCGCTCACCGTGCAGCTGGAAGCCGATGCTGTCGAGGACCTGGTTGGCAACGGCATTCTGGCAGTTGGCTCCACCACAGTCCTGAACCAGGTGAGCGCAGCGCCGTCGGCACCCACCAACCTGATGGCGGAACCGGCGCCGGATGAGACTCCCCAGCTGGCCGTTGACCTCAGCTGGACCGCACCGACCTCCGACGGCGGCAGCGCCATCACGTCCCACCAGTACCGCTACAACAGAAACAGCGGCTCGTTCGGCAGCTGGACAACGATTGCCAACAGCGCAGCGGGCGGGGCGAATGCGACCTCCTTCACTGTGGAGGGACTCAGCGCCGTAAACAACGCGTTGACAACGTTCGAGTTCGAGGTCCGGGCCATCAACGACAACGGCAACGGCGCCGAGTCCGACCCGGCGGCAACCGCCACCATCGACGTGCCGGACAATATTTCCTTATCCATGGCAACTGTAGGCAACCGGCAAGTCACACTGACTTGGAGCACACCCAACAACAACGGCAGTGCGATCCTGCGCTACGTGTATTTCGTATATGACACCGTCAGTGCCACCTTCGTAGTCCCCCGAAACACCACCATCCCAAATAGCGACGCCGACACCACCAGTTTCACCATAACGGGACTGACTAACGGCGTTACGTATGATGTAGTGATAAAAGCGGTGAACACCGTTGGTTCACCAGACGATGACCCGGGTACCTATACGCCCATGGCCGGGCCTCCGGGCAAGCCCTCCGTAACGGTGCAGAGCCGCGTCGCGGCCCTCTACGTGAGCTGGAGCCTGGAGGACGACGGGGGCAGCAACATCACGGAGTACGAGGTCCAGTGGAAGTCGGGCGCTCAGGGCTTCGACTCCTCGCGTCAGCAGGCCGGACTCACAGGGACGAACACGCGGATCGAGAATCTGATCAACGGCACCGAGTACGACGTGCAGGTCCGCGCCATGAACTCAGCCGGATGGGGCGAGTGGTCCGAAATCGATTCGGGGACTCCCGTCGAGGGCCCAGCGGTCTCATTGAGCGCCGAGACGCTCACGATAGACGAGGGCGGGTCCGGCGCCTACTCCGTCGTGATCACCACCGAGCCAACCGCCCCTGTCAGCATCCTCATTTCGCCAGAGGGCGACGTCACCACCCAACCCAACGCCCTGGTCTTCACTGCCTCGAACTGGAACATCTGGCAGAAGGTCACCGTCAACGCCGCACAGGACGGCGATGCCGACGACGACGCCGTGACCATCCATCATTATACGGTAACCGGCACCAGCGCCCCGGAGTACGCCAGCCTCACCGGCCTGCCCTCCGTCCAGGTTACCGTCCTCGACGACGACGTGCCGCCGCCGGCGGTGCGCGGGTTCATCGCCGTAGATGAGTCCCAGGACGCCATCGCTCTGAGCTGGTGGTCCGAGCGGGGCGCGGCCGAGTATGAGCTCGAGTACCGCAAGCAGGGAGACACCGGCGCCTGGACCCCGGTCACCCGGGGCGACTTCGACCACCTGCCCAGCACCACCGGCAACCGGTCCCTCACGGGCATCGCCACCGGGTTGGAGTGCGAAACCACCTACGACTTCCGCATCAGGCTGCGCGGCAGCGGGGACATCTTGTTGGACGCCTTCGGCCCCCATACCGAGGTCTCCCGCACCACCGGCGAGTGCGCCCAGCCCAACAAGCCCACCAACCTGATGTACACGCTGGATCCGGACTGCGCCACCCTGACCTGGACGGCTCCCACCGGGGGCGACTACACCGGGGTGCGCATACGCCGGCTGACCCACGGAGACCCCAGCTTCACCGTCATCCACGAGAGCCTCAACTCCCGGCCCACCAGCTACCGGGACTGCACCCACACCGGCGACGGCTACGGCGACGGGGACAGTCCCGAATACGCCTACGCGATCACCTACATCAAGAGGGAGACCAGATCTTTCGACAACAACGCGGAATCGAAGGTGCACCGCTCCGGCCTGAAGCAGTACGGCCCCGCGGTCCAGGACCACCTGAACGCCACGCCCCGGAACGTGCGCCTGACCCGGGACACCGACAGCCAGCGGAGGATGAGCTGGGACGCCCCGCCTTCATGGAGTCTGACCACCTGGGCCGGCCTCCAGGGCGCGAGCGTCCCCGTGCCCGATCCCTGGATCACCGGCTACGTGGTGGAGCGCCGCGAGTTCAGGGCCCGGGCGGACGGCTACCTGTACTTCCCGGAACCCGAGGATACGCCCATCTGGAGCGCCACGATGACCGTGGGCTCCTCGACCTCGGGCACCCCGGCAACCGGGTACTTCGGACTCGGCAGCGGCGCCTTTGGCGCAATGACCCAGACCACCTTCACCCATTCCGTGGGGTCAGGCAGCTGGACGGTCACCAGTCTATCTGTCACCGCTGCCGGGCTGAGTCTGCGCATCGCTGAGGCCCCGCCCCTCACAGAAAATCTCCCCCGCAGCGCCTTCGAGGACTGGGTCCTTGTGGTCGATGGCCGCTCGTTCCCATTCGAGCTGCCCGAGGGTGTTGTCGGTCTCGGCACCCTTAACGTCTCCTGGCCCAACTCCGGCCTGAGCTGGATCAACGGGCAGCGGGTCAGCGTCCAACTGGTGAGTCGGGAGCTATTCGAGTGGGAAAGGCTGCGCCGGGGCCGCGACGGCGACACCAGCACGTCATTCACCGACAACGAACAGGCCAACGGCAGGAAGTTCGTCTACCGGATCATGACCGCCAACACCCTCGGCGTCTCCACCAACCGCGCCATCTTCGACTGGCTCTTCGACAGCCCCTACCGGGACGCCGTCGTCGATCTGGCGGCCACCGACACAACGACGGACGACGGAGGCGCCGGGGACGGTGAGACCAACACCGGGAACGCCGGGGATGGGAGCGCCAACAACGCTGCCACCGGCGCGCCCACCATCAGCGGCACGCCGCAGGTGGGCCAGACGCTGACGGCGGACACCTCGGCCATTGATGACGCCGACGGGCTGACCAGCGTTTCATACGAATACCAGTGGATGGCCGGTACGTCGCTCATCTACGGGGCCACCGGCTCCACCCACACCCTGACGGCCAGTGAGCAGGGGCAGACCGTCCAGGTCAGGGTGAGCTTCACCGACGACGCCGATAACGAGGAGACCCTGACCAGCGAGGCGACGGAGACGGTGGCTGCCAAGCCCAACAATGCGCCCACCGGCCTGCCCGGCATCAGCGGAACTCCCCAGGTGGACCAGTCGTTGACGGCGGACACCTCGCCCATAGACGACGCGGACGGGCTGACCAACGCAACCTTCGAATACCAGTGGATCGCAGGGGGGTCGGACATCGACGGGGCCACCGGCTCCAGCTACACCCTGACTGCCAGCGAGCAGGGAAAGACCATCGAGGTGCGGGTGACCTTCACCGACGACCGGAACAACGCCGAGACCCTGACCAGCGCAGCGACTGTCGAAGTGGCGGCGGCTCCGGCGCCGCTCACGGCATCACTGGCGGACAGCCGGTTCCAGTCGGCTCGCCACAAAGGCGCAGACGACCGGCCCCAGGTGATCGTCGCCTTCAGCCTGCCGGTGGCGTCATTTGAGAAGACGACGCCCTCGGTGTCGTTGACCGGCGCCACGGTGAGCAGCGTGAGACGGCACGAGGAGGACGGGCTTCAAAATGCCTGGATCTTCTTCCTGGCCCCCGATGGAAATGATGACATCGTGTTCAGCCTGGTGACCGGCCGGCCGTGCGATTCGGGCGGAATCTGCACCGAAGACGGAGAGATACTGTCCTTGGGGGTGCAGGTCGCCCTCCCCGGGCCGGAGGAAGAGGAAGAAGAGGCCGGAGACGACCAGCAGACGCCCCAAAGCCCTCCGGCCAAGCCCACCAACCTGACGGCGACGGTTAACGCGGACGGGCACATCGTGCTGAGCTGGACGGCCCCCGATGACGACTCGATCACGGGCTACCAGGTCCTGCGGCGTCGGCCCTCTGAGGGCGAGGACACCCTGCTGGTGTACGTGGCGGACACCCGGAGCACGGCGACGACCTTCACCGACACCGGCGTCACCGCGGGGGTCAAGCACGTGTACCGGGTGAAGGCCATCAACGCGGCGGGCCTGAGCGGCTGGTCCAACTACGTCAACCCAACGCCCTAGGGCCGGAGGCAGCGACGGCTCCGTGCAACGCAACCCTGCCGCAGACGGAAGTACGGGCGGGCAGCGTTCCGCTCGTAGCGGATTGTCCCAGGTGTGGGGGAGCAGGACAGGCGGCAGCGGCAGCGTGCGCTTCTCGCTGCCGCCGTGACCGTGGTCCTGCCCGTCACCACCAACTGCGACGACCAGGGAGCCATCTGCACCAAGGACGACAGCGGCAGGAAACTGTCCAACTCGCTGAGCTTCACCGTATCGGGGCCGGGCCAGTAGGGGGCAACAGGAAAAGCAAGCACACATCGACGAGTGAGGCAAGTGTCCCCACCGGCAGCCGGAGCGCCCGGGGCCTGAGGCGGACGGGGAGCGGGGATGCTTGCCCTCGCACTGGAGAGAAGAGTCTCCGGTCCGGGAAAACGGAAATCCCAAGGGACCAATCTCCGAATCCAACCCCGGCGCAGGGCGACGGAGGTACCGGAAATGCCGCTGGAAGAGGCCCAGGATGCCGAGCCGGTCGCCCTCTACATTCGGACGCTGGCGGGAGACCGGGACAACTCCCTGCAAGCTCAGCTGACGGCCCTCCAGCGGTACGCCCGCAGGCGCCAACTGGAGGCAGTCAGGGTCTTTTTCGACATCCAGGGGGGCCGGAGCCAGTTCGAGGCGATGCTGGCCGAGGCCACCGGTGGGAACCCGCCCTTCCGGCAGGTCCTGGTCCACGACAAGGAGAGGCTCTGCGGACGTGAGGATGAGCTGGACGAACTGCGGGCCAGGCTGGAGGGCCACGGGGTCACGGTGGTGTCCCTGGCGGAACCGGAGGAGTAACCAGCCAACAGGCGGCCACCGACCCAACCCGCGCTCCCGCAGGATACGGTGACGCCCCAAACGTTTCAAGGACCGGCTGGAGGATGCCGCGACAGCGCACACAGCACGGCAGAACGGTCTACGTATTTCCCGAGGACTTCCCCCGGCGCCTCAGGCGGTTCAAGGAGGAATCGGGCCTGCCGTGGACGGAGATCGCCCGCCGCCTGGGGATCTCTCCCTTCACCCTGTGGCGCTGGCATGAAGCCGGGGTGCGGCCCCACTACCGGCACCAGATGGCGCTGCTGGAACTGGCCGAGAGCCTGGGCCTCGCCCACCTCCTGACCGCCTGGACTCTCCCGGACGAGACGCCCGTCCAAGGCCAGCGCGGAGGCCGAGACCGGCGGTGCTGAAATGCAAAAGGAGCGGCATACACTGGAGTTTTGCCGGAAAGGCGTCCCCTTCGCAATGCAAGGGGAAATGGACTGTCCCTCCGCTCCCGGCCTTTCCGGCCCTGGCGCTGGCCCACGGCAACTGACAAACGGGCGTTGCGTTGATGGAAGGGCTGCACCATCATAGAGGCAGCATTCGCGCCGGTCCCGCGACGGAGCCTGCCCGGTAGCGGGACAGCAATGCAGACCGGAGGAGCGTCATGGCCGGGGAAGACGACGGAACAGGTCAAGGCCAGCCACCGGAGGACTACCGCGAGTACCGCCGGATGATGGACGCCGCCGGCCGCGAAGGCCTGCTCCGGATGATCGAGCATCTGACCGGGGACCTCCGGGCGGACCCACGAGACACCGAAGCCCTGCTCGCCAGAGGACTGGCCTACAGCGAACTGGGGGACCACCGCCGGGCGGCAGAGGACAACAGCAGGGTCATCGCCCTGGACCCCGGTAATGCCGACGCCTACTTCGAGAGAGCCCGCGCCCATTCCGAGTTGGGGGAGCACCTGGCGGCGGTAGAGGACTACGACAACGCCCTCCGCCTGGCCCCCGGCGATGCCGTAGCCCACTACAACCGGGGGGCGTGCAACGCCCAGCTGGGCAACCTGGAGGCGGCGGTCAGCGACTTCGACGTGGCCATCCTCCTGGCCCCCGACGACGTGGAGCCCCGGTACAACCGGGGGTTGACCCACGCCGAGATGGGAGAGCCCCTGCGGGCGGTGGAGGACCTGAGCAAGGCCATCGAGCTGGACCCCGGCCTGGCCGAGGCCCGCTACCACCGGGGGCTGGTGCACCGGGCCCTGGGCGAGCCGGAGCAGGCCATCAGCGACTTCGGCGCAGCCATCGAGCTGGAACCCAACTACGGCCTGGCTCGCCACGCCCTGGGAATCACCCGGCTCAACCTGGGAATGTACCAGGAGGCGCTCGGGGACTTCGATGCCGTCCTCGGCCTGGACCCCGACAGCGCCGCCGCCCTGCGGGGCCGGGGCGTGGCCCTGGGCAGCATGGGCCGCAACGACGAGGCGGTGAGAGAACTGGACCGGTCCCTGGCCCTGGACCCCGACAACGGCGAGACCCTCACGGCCCGGGGGCTGGCCCGCACCAGCCTGGGGCAGCACGAGCTGGCGATAGAGGACTACACCAGGGTCATTGAACTGGACCCCGGCCACACGGCGGTCCGGCACAGCCGGGGCATGGCCCACATGCGGCTGGGCCGGTACGAGAGGGGCGTCCAGGACTTCAGCGCCATCATCGGCATCGACCCGGACAATGCCGGAGCGTACCTGGCCCGGGGTTTCGCCCTCACCACGCTGGAGGAGCACGGGAAGGCGGTCAGTGACTTCGACCGGCTCATCGAACTCACCCCGGAGGACCCGATGGCCTATCACATGAGGGGGTGCGCCCACGCCGAACTGGACGAGTTTCAGAAGGCCCTGGAGGACTTCGGGCGGGCCGTTGCCCTGGACCCGGAGGACATCGACTCCCTGCGCAACCGGGCCGTCATGTACCTGGAACTGGGCGAGCCGGACAAGGCGGTCCAGGACTACGACGAGGTCATCCGCCTGGACCCGGACGACCCCTCCGTTAGGGAGGAAAGGCAGCAGGCCCTGGAGGAGGCGGAGGCGGAGGGAGGCTGAACCGGCAGCGGAACAGACCCCGTGACAGAGAATCCTGGGGAGGCCGGCGCCACACCGGCGCCGGTCTCCCCTTTTACGTGACGGTCGGTCGCTCCCTCCCTGTACCCACGCTCAGACGCCGGTCCGGTCCTCCCCGGGACCGGCAGCGTCCGCCTCCGGCTGGGTCAACATCCGGCCATAGCCCCGCTCGTCCACGACGTGGGTCACCGACACCTGGCCCCGGCTGTCGTACCCCGCGCGGTAGGCGTACTCAACCTCGGCGCCCCAGGGCACCCGCCCGCCGATGCGGACGGTGCCGCCGCCGGGCTTATTGCCGCCAGCCCCAGGCCCGCCGGCGCCGCGCACCACCACGCCGTTGCGCCCGCCCTTCTTCCAGGCCATCACCTTGACCTCGGCGGGGACGACCAGCTCCGCCGCCGAGGGCCGGAACAGCACCCCGTGCAGCTTCCTCAGAACCTCCCCCGACGCGTTTCGCTGGCCGTTCATGATCTGGGAGAGATGACCGGAGCTGATTCCGGCCAGCCGGGCGGTCTCGTTCTGGCTGATGTCATGGGCTTCCATGCGGTCCCACAGTGCCCGGCAATCAATGCTGGGGATACCCGCTGGCTCGACCTTGGCCGGACCGTCCAGCGCCTCTTCCACCCGCGCCTGGACCGCCGGGCTCATGCTCCTTTCGCCCCGGGACACCTGGGTCATGTAGCCGCTAGACACCCCGACGTGTTCCGCCAGGCCCTTGAGGCTCATGCCCTGCTCACGGGCGCGCTCCCGGATGTAGCTGCTCTGCCCCCTCCCTTTCACCCTGCCGTCCTGCCGGTTGGCGGACTGGGCGGGCCCGATCTTCACCGGACCGCCCAGCACCTTCTCCACCCGCGCCTGGACCGCCGGGCTCATGTTCCGGCGGCCCCGGGACACGTCCGACATGTAGCCGGCGGACACCCCAACCCGGTGGGCCAGGTCCTTCTGGCTCAGGCCCAGCTCCCGGGCGCGCTCCCGGATGCAGGTGCTCTCCCCCTGGACGAGGCCGCCCTGGCGGTAGACGACGCCCTGGCCGGGGACCTCGCCCAGGACCGCCGTGGCCCGTTCCCGCAGCAGGGGAGTCCAGGGCCGGCGCCCGCTGGCCACCGAGGACAGGTAGCCGTAGTTGACGCCCATCCGGTCCGCCAGCTCCTTCAGGTTGATGCCGTGGCGCCGGGCGGCAGCCCTGAGCTCGCTCTCGGGCTTGCCCTTGTTCTGTCCCTGTTCCGTGACCGTTGCGGTGGTTCCGTTGGTGCCGAAGCTTGCCTTGGTGTCGTTGGTATCGATGTTGGTGATCGCCTTCATGTCGCTTCCTCCGAAACACAGAAAGCGGGGCCGCCCTCGCGATGAGGACGACCCCGCTCGTTTTCAAGTTGTGGAATTTTGGTTATTCGGTTGTCGGTCTGCGGCTCACGTAGCCGCCCTTGGTTGCCGCCCCGTCACCCCAGGGGCGAGGGGCCTTGAGTTCCTGCCAGTCCACCGGTTCCGCCAGCCGGCCCGCAGTGGATTGGATGACGTTGCCGCGTCGCCCGGCACCGGACGCACTCCGTCCACGGTCTGAGACACGCAACGGAGAACGCCGGTTTGGGGGGTTGGCGCAAGACGCAATGCGCCCAGGGTGATTACCAGCCGGTCAAATCAACCGCCCGGCGCAAGACGCACTACGCCCACGGTGAGACAGGCAACGGAGAACGCCGGAGTTGGGGGTTGGCAAAAGACGCAGTTCGGCCAGGGCGGTATCCCTGGGAAACTGCTGGGAGAAGGGAATGGAGAGGAACGCAGTCCGGCCCGTGGCTACTCTGTGAACCACCGCCCGATGGAAACTGCGTTGCAACGGTAAGCGTCCGGCCTGCTGTCGTTGCCGACGGACCGGAGCGTGTGAAACCTGCGGTGCCGCTGCCGGTGTCCGGCAACTGCGCCGCAGCCGTGTGGGGAAGCGGCCGGAGCCTGCTATCCGCTCGACCGCAGGGTGAGGACCGCGAAGCGTATCAGCCGCTCCGCCGGAGAGTCAGTCCGAAGGGTAAGGGAATCCGGGAATGCCGTCCTGTTTCTAGCCGTCACCTCCTTGAGCTATGAGGATGCGCCTTGGGCTGGGAGTGCCGCGCCTGGGATGGGGATTCCTGGCGAAGCGCACCGTGCGCTCCGGTGGGTAAGTATTCCACGCCTGGGATAGGGATTCCTGGCGAAGCGCGACCGTGCGCTCCGGTGGGTTGGGTTCCGGCTGGGGCGCCGCAGGCAAGACCCACGAACGCCTCAGCCTGGGTGAGAACGAAGCGCGATCAAACGCTCCGTCCCAGTCGCCCAATGAAAGGAGCGATCAACTCCAATCACCGGACGGGGGCCCAGCGACCCGAGGGATCAGCCCCGGCCACTGAACGGTGTCCAGCGGGAGAAGGCCTTAACACTCCAACCGCCGGACCGGACCGAGGAAGAAGGACTTGCACACTCCAACCATCGGCCCATGCTGCTTGCGGAGAGCTACGTCAAATCCGCAGCGGCAGCGCTCCCTCAAGGGCGACTGAACGTCCAGCCCGGGTCGAGGGAGGGACCCCCAGGTTTCTATGGCGGGAAACACTGGAAAAGCCTGACAACGCAGTTATTATCAACCGGGCCCAGCGCCAAAGGAAAGGGTTTGGCCGCCCATCAGCACAAAGTGTTCAGTAAACTTCAATAAAGTTCACGCAAGTTCACGAAAGGTAACCGGCGCGCCGGCCCACGCCCCCACCGGCTACCCGCGCCACAGGCCCACGGTGAGTAACCGGCGCAGCCGCAGCAGCAACTCCTTCCTCTTCAATACCCTGCGGGTGTCGTCCAGCGCCTTCCAGCGCCAGTTGACCTGCCCGCCCCGGTCCAGGCCCTTCAGCGGGTGGGTCTCGGGCGGCAGGGTCAGCTCGTGCTCTTCGAGCAACGCCAGTTCCACCGCCAGCCTCCGCTCCTCGCCGCGCAGCCACTCCAGGCCCTTCCCCCTGCTGGGGTGGGTGTCCTTGATTTCCCGCCACTCCCGGACCAAAGGCCACGCCTCGCCGAACACATCCTCGTCGTCAGCGGCGGGGTCGACGGTCACCAGCTCGGGGAACTCCCGCCGCAGTCTCGTGCTTCGGCCGGGCGGCGTGGCGCCGCCGGTCCGTACCTCCTCTTCCGCCTCTTCCGCCTCCCCCCGACCGTCCTCTCCCCCTTCCAGCCGCGCCAGCCGCCCCGCTGCCCGGTCGTGCTCCTCCCGCAGCGCCCGCACCTCGTCCTGGACCGCGGCCAGGCCCCGGCTCATCTCCGCCCCCATTTCCTCCACCTGCCCCTCCAGCCTTTCCACCCGCCCGGCCAGTGCGTCGTTGCGCACCCGCTGCTCCGCCGCCGGTGAGCCGCCGCCCTCCAGGAGCGCCTTCTCCAGCGCCCCCCGCAGCCGCCGGGACAGCCGGCCGGTCTCCAGCCCGGCGGCCAGCGTCCGGTGGTCCACGTTCAGGTCCCGCGCCGCCCGCATGATCCCCTTGTCCCGGACCTGCTCCCCCAGCAGCACCATCAGCCGCATGTGCTGCAAATCCTCGATGCTCCGGCTCTTTTCGATGCCCGGCCTCCCGGCGCTCATAGCTGGCGCCCCCTGACCCTCGACTTGCAAAAATGCAACTTTTGAACGGGGGACATGCAACTCCGGCGCCCCCGGGGCCGGTTGCACAAATGCAACTCCCAGCTACGGACTTTGCAACTCCTCTCCGGAAAATACCCGCAAGTCAAAGTGTTCACTTTTTACCTCCTGTAGAGGGCGGTTTCCCCCGATTTCAGGTTCATTTCAGGTTCAAAACGGGCCGAGTTACAAAAATGCAACTGGCGTCATTTCCCTGTACACCCCAATGACATCACGAAAGGGGCCTCCGGCATAAGCCCCTATAGGGTCGCTCATATGTGCGGCCCTATAGGCGGTTATGCGGGGCGTCCGGGTCGTTCACACTCTCTGGCGGCGTTGGCGGAACGGCCAATCGCCGAGACCACGGAGAGAGGTGAACGAGTTGGCGCAGAAATCGAAACCCCGGCGCGCCCGGCGGCTGATTCCCTTGACGGTGGCCCTGCTGTTGGCGGCCATCGTCGCCATCCCGGCCGGCGGCGTCGCCCTGGCCCAGTCCCCGCCCCCCGACACCGGCGACGTCACCCTGGTCAACCGGGACCGGCAGATGGTGGAGCGCAAGAAGGGGGGCAATTTCGTGGCCCGCCCCGTCCTCAGCCGCCGGACCGACGTCCTCTTCTACGCCATCCGCCACCCCGACACCGGCGACTGGCTCACCAGCACCTACCGGGTCAGGGGCGGCGAGAAGCACCTCTCCGAGGGCTGGGAGTACACCTTCGAGTACCCGGCCCTGGACGAGCAGCCCGAGCTTCACCCCGAGCAGCCCTACCTCCTGGTGCTGGCCGTGCCCCGCACCGGCGGCGGCGAGCGCCACGTCTTCCACGCCCTGATTCCCGTCCACCAGCCCAACGGGTTGTGGGACAAGGTGCTGGGGGCCCTCGACCCGGACCGCTGGGCCAGGGCCGGCGCCAAATGGGTGATCCAGGGAGTCCACGGGACCCTCTGCGGCGTGGTACAGAAGGTATCCGCCAGCGACCTCGACGAGTGCCGGGGAGGGTAGGGACGTATGACGGACATCCTCACCGGCACTCCCCCGGACCTCACTTACGCCCACCCCTTCATCCAGCAGGCCTGGATGGTGGTGTGGGCCATCACCTCGGGCGCCCTGGTGGTGATTCTGGGCTGGATGGGCCTGAGCTTCATCGTCCAGGAGCACCTGGGCCATCACCAGTCGGGCTGGCGGGAGATGGTGCCCCGGCTGGTGCTGGGCCTGACCGCCGCCGCGTCGTCTTTGTGGTGGTGCGCCCTGGTCATCGACGTGGCCCACGCCGTCTCCCAGTTCATCGCCGTTTCCCTGGACGTAACCCCCGGCGCCCTGCTGCGGGCTCCCCTGGAGCCGCTGCTCACCGCCGTGGAGACGGCCAACACCGGGCTGGCGGTGTTCATCGCCCTGCTCTACCTGGTCTTCGGCTTCTTCGTCCTCTACCTGCTGGTGCAGATGATCCTGCGCCTGGCCCTCATCGACATCCTGCTCTGCCTGGCCCCCATCGCCCTGGGGCTGTGGATTCTGCCCCACACCGCAGGTTGGGGGAAGCACTGGCTGCGGCTGTTCATGACCGCCGTGTTCCAGCAGGCAATTCAGCTCATCGCCGTGGCCCTGGCCTTCGCCTTCCTGGAGGACTTCGCGGCCATCGCCGCCTTCGAGCCCTCGGAGGACCTGGTGTGGAAGCTGCTGATGGCCATCGCCTTCATGTACCTGGCGGGGCGGGTGCCCTCGATGTTGGGCCACCACGGCACCTTCGATGCCTGGCTGCACACCCTCTACTTCGGGATGTCCCTGCCCGGCTCGGTGGTGCGTTCGGGTCGCGCCCTGGGGATGTTGGCCGGTGGAGCCGCCGGAGGACCGGCGGGTATGGCCGCCGCGTCAGCGGCAACCGGCGCGGCCAGCGCGGCCACCACGGCCGCCGGAGCGGTGAACTCGGCGGCCCAGGGCTCCACTACCCCGGCCCAGAGCGGCCCCACGCCCAGGAGCCAGGGACCGTAGCGAAAAGACGACAACCACCGGCGCGGACCTGAGTCCCGCCGGAACCGCCCAGGAGGTGGAGCCATGTGCCAGTAGATGCAAGAACGGAACTGACGCAACGGAATACAGCCAACCAACCCAATCTCAAGGAGATAGAGAAATGTCAGACCTGACACAGACCATATCGAACCTGGTGGGCATCCTGCTCGGTTTGGTGGGAGTGGTAGGCGTGGGTTACTTCATCTACGGCGCCTACATGTACCTGACCGCCAGCGGCGCGCCCAACCAGATGGAGCGGGGCAAGGCGGCCATGATGACCGCCCTGGCCGGCATCGTGCTGGCCCTCGTCGCTTATGGCGTCGTTGAGCTGGTGATGAACGCCGTGGTAGGCAACCCCGTTGACCCCAACGTGCCCGACCCCACCGACTCCGGCGCCCCCTCCGTCGGCGGCGGCGGCGGTTAGGAGGGATGGAATGAGAGAGCATGAAGTCCCCACCCACGTGCAGGCCGAGGACAAGGTGCTGCTGTGGTTCACCTTCCCCCAGATCGTGGCGGTGGTGGCGGTGTGCGCCCTGGCCTACGGGGCCTACCACTACCTCCCCTTCGGGCCGGTGGCGGTGCGGCTGGCGGTGGGTGTGCTGATCGGCGTGGTGGGCATCGCCCTGACCGTGGGGAAGGTGGGAGGCCGGGGGCTGCCCCTGGTGGCCGCCGACCTCCTCAAGTTCAACCTGGGGGCCAGGCGCTACGCCGGGTCCCCAGCCCAACTGGCGCTGAGCGAACCGCCCGCCGCGCCGGAGGCCAAGCCCGACCCGCTGCGGCTGCTGGCCAAGAAAGCGGCCGGTGGCGTAGGACGGGCGGTGAACGCTGCCCGCAAGAAGGGGAGAGCACCGTTCCGGCCCCACAGCTGGTTCGGCAAGCGCCGCAACCGCGACGCCGGAGAAAACCGCCCCAAACCACCGGCCGAGGGTGACAGGGGAAAGAAGCCCTGGAACCGCTTTCTGGCGGTGGCGGCGCTGGGACTGCTGGCGGTGGTCCTGCTGCCGGCGACGGCATTGGCCGACGACCCCGACGAGGACCCTGGTTGGCGGCTGGACGAAATCTACTTCGTGCCGCCGGACCCGGTGCCGGGACGCCGCATCTACGTGGAGCGGCTGGCCGTCACCGGCGACACCGCCGCCGTTACCCTTCGGGCCGCCCACGACCTGAACCTGAAGGTGCGGGTGTTCGGCGGCAGGACCGGCAGGACCCTGAAGATGGGCGCCAACGCCAGCCTGACGGCGGGCCAGGCCAGGAGCTACAACCTGACCCTGGACGGCCCCTCGCCCTCCTTCACCTTCTCCTGGGTGGATGCCCTGGGGAGGTCGGGAGCGGTGACCCTGAAGAGCGGCCAGATCCCCTACCCCCTGCCGTCAGCAGACGGCGGGCTGTGCGGCCTGGAGCTGACCTCCCTGGAATGGACGGCGAGCAGCATCAGCGGCGTCATCGCCTCGGAGTGCATCGCCGAGACCCGCCAGGAGGTGGCCCTGCCGGTGTACGGCGGCCATTTCAGCCAGACGGTGCCCGCGCTCTTGGACGCCACCGTCACCCGCATCTCCGGAAGGGTCAACGTGGTTGCCGGAAGCCACCGGACCAGCGCCCCCTTCGTTGCCGGCGGTCAGACCCGCTTCACCCTGCCCGTCGCCAACCGCAAAGCGACCCACGAGCTGGAAATCACGGCGGAGCTGACGGGCACGCTGAACGTGCCGCTGCCGCCGATGCTCCAGACCAATCACCACCCGGCTCGTACCGACGTGTACACCCGCCGGGTGACCTGTCGCTGCGGTGAGAGCTCGACGACCAGGACGGTGAGGGTCTACGTCTACCACCGGGAGCACGTGCGGGCCGTGGAGGCCCATCGCGCCCCGGTCACCCGCACCCGGCCGGAGACGCTGCCCCTGGCCCTCGGCTTGGGCGTGGGCGCCGACGATCCCTACACACCGTTGCACGTTCCCCCGCCCACACCCCCGCCGCCGAAGGCGGAGCAGGCTCCCGTTGGCGACTCCAGCTGGTGGAGCTGGCCGTGGTAGGGCACATCGCAACCATCCTGCTCGCCTCCGGCGCGGCGGCGGCCACGGAGGCCAGCGCCGCGCCGGACGAGAAAGCCCGGATGCTGGCCGCTTTCGACGCGGTGCTGACGGGCATGGCCTACGCCGGGGTGGGCCTCTGTTTCTTCGCCATCGTCTGGGCCGGGTTCGTCCTGATGGCCGAGGGCGCCGAGGGCGAGGGAAGGGGGAGAACCAGGAACGCGGTGATCATGGCCGTCGTCGGGCTGGTGGTGGTCCTGCTGGCCAAGGCCATCGCATTGCTCATCAGCAGCAGGCTCGGCCCGATCCTGCCCATCCCATAGAACCGGAAAGGAGATTCAACGATGAAAGCAACGCTACCCAACCTGAAGAAACTGGCCGGACTCGGCAAGGTCGCCACGGCCGGCAACTCCGATCCCCTCGAACTCGAAGACATTGAACCAACCGAAGCGGCGGAACCCAAGCCGCCGCCGCCACTGTCCCTGTTCTTCATGCTGTCCCACCTGGAGGACGACGGCCCCGTGCGGCTGGACGGCGTGAAGCTGGGGGTGCTGGAGGTGATGGGGCTGGAGCTGGACGAGCCCAAGCTCGGGGCCTTCGCCGGATCGCTGAACGCCCTGGACTTCCCGGTGCAACTGCTGGTCCGCCAGCACCCGCCGGTGCTGGCAACCCTGCGGAAGAATCTGGACCAAGCCCAGCCCAGCGACCTTCCCCAACAAACGAAGGAGGCCGCCGACTCCCTGGGACGGCTGTTGACCGGTCTGGAATCCCGCGAGGGCATCCTGGACCGGCGTTTCTACGCCGTCTGCGAGCACGCCCGGATGGACGAACTGCGCGGCCTGCTGGCAAGGGCGGGATTGGGAGTGTTCCCCCTGAACGGCCAGGCACTGCGGCTGTTGCTGCTGGCCTCGGCCCTGGGCGGCTCACCTACGGACAGAGATGAAGACGCCGAGTTGGCCGTGGAAATCAACCGCCGAGACGTCCGGGTCGGCAACCACCTGACCCGATCTCTGCACCTGGGCAAGTGGCCCCGCTCCCTGGCCCCCGGATTTCTGCAGGGGCTGATGGCCGCCGGAGCGCCGATGGACCTGTCGGTCCACCTGGGAGCCATCCCGGCGGAGCAGGCCGCCCGTACCCTGGAGTGGCAGAAGGTCCGCTTCGAGTCGGCCCAGTCGTTGTCGTTGAACCGGGGCCGCAGCCTGTCCCCCGAGGCGGAGATCGCCCTGGAGGACGTGAGCCGTCTCCGGGACGAGGTGCAGCGGGGCCGGGAGCGGCTGTTCCACGCCTCCCTTTCCGTGACCCTCCATGCCGATGACGCCGATGCGCTGAAGGACCTGACCCAGAAGGCCCGGGCCCACTTCGCCGCCACCCTGGGCAAGCTGGACAACCTGGCCTTCCGCCAGAGGGAGGGTCTGCTGTCCACCCTGCCCCTGGCCCTGAACGCCGTGGCGGTGTGGCGCACCCTGGACACCTCGTCTTTGGCGAGATTGTTCCCATTCTCGCCGCCGGACCTGGACACCCGCAGCGGCACCCTCTACGGCATCGACCTCAGGGCCTGCGCCCCCATCGTCTACGACCCCTTCGACGGCACCCACCTGAACGCCAACACCGCCGTCCTGGCCCGCTCCGGTTCTGGAAAATCCTTCGCCACCAAGCTGGGGGTGTTGCGGGGCGTCTGCCGGGGCGTGCGGGCCTACGTGATCGACCCGGAGGGCGAGTACGCAGACATGGCCCGCGCCGCCGGTGGGAGGGTGCTGTCGCCGGGAATCGCCGGCCAGGGCATGAATCCCTTCGTCATCGACCGGGGCGACAGCGAGGAACTGCTCCAGCGCATCGGCAGCCTGCGCCGTCTCATCGAGGTGATGGTGGGGGAGCGGCTCAGCGCCGAGCGGCGGTCGTCTTTGGACCACGCCCTCGCGGGCTACTACGCCGAGCGCCGGGAGCGCACCGGCTTCCGCGATTTCTACGCCTACCTGGAGCAGGAGGGCGGCGGCGACCCCGAATCCAGTTCGGGGCGGGCTATCGCCCACCTGCTCCGCCCCTTCGCCACCGGCAGCCTGCGACATTTGCTCTCCGACGAGGGCGACGACCTGCTGACCCACGAGGCCCTGGTCACGGTCTTCGACCTGCACCTGCTGGAGCCCGAGTTGCGTCCCGCCGCCGCGATGGTCTGCACCGAGACGGTGTGGGCCGCCGCTGCCCAGGACCCCCGGCCAAGGCTGCTGGTGGTGGACGAGGTGTGGAGCATCATGCAGCACCCCGAGGGCGCGGCGTTCATGGTCTCCATGGCCAAGCGCGCCCGCAAGCACCGGCTGGGACTCCAGTTCATCACCCAGGACGTGCAGGACCTGCTCTCCGAGGACTCCTCCCGCGCCATCACCGGCCATTCCGGTCGCGCCCTCTTGCAGAACGCCGCCTTCAAGCTGCTCTTGCAGCAGGACGCCGCCGCCATCAGCACCGTGGGCGAAGCCTTCGACCTGCCGGTGGAGCTGCAACGCTGGCTGCTTTCCTGTCCCCGCGGCGACGGGCTGCTCCTGGCAAGAGGCAACCGCTTTCCCGTGCGCATCGAGGCCACCCCCGAGGAGACCGAGGTCATCGAGTGGCGGCCCGGACCCAGGCATCAGCCGGTAGAGCCAGCCTGATGGCTTGACCCTTTGGTTCTACCCGATAAGGAGGCGAACAAAGTGAATACCAATGTCAGGAAATTGCTCTTCGGCGAGAAACAGGCCAGGAAAGCCCCGGCGCTCTTGGCGGTGACGCCGCCCCGCACCGGCGAGCGCACCCTGCTGGGGGTGGAGAACCTGCTCCAGTCCATCGCCGTCCCCGAACCCTTCTCCCTGGAGCTGGCCGGCGACTCCTCCGGCGTCAACCTGCTGGCCCGCTGCCGGAACGACCAGGTGGTCTGGAGCCAGCTGTCGGCCCACTACCCCCAGGCCCGCATCCGGCAGGTGCCGGTGGACGAGGACCCCATCTTCGTCCACGTGGGCGAGCAGGCCTGGGGCCTGACCCTCCGCTCCGGCGGGCCGGAGTACGTGCCGCTGCGCACCTTCCGGGACGACGACCTGCTGGACCCCGGCTCCGACCCCCTGCTGGCGGTCATCGGCTCCCTGTCCAACCTGCGGGAGGGGGAGCGGGTCCTGGCCCGGCTGCTGCTGCGCTCCCTGGGTCCCGACTGGTCCCAGGCCCACCAGCAGAAGGCGTTCAACAACCCCGGCCAGCAGCGCCCCGACCCGTCCTACACCTACCAGACCAAGCCGTTGCAGCTGGACGGCGTGACCATGGCCGTCCTGGGCGTGGGGGCGCTGGCGGTCCTCAAGGGCTACCTGTGGGTGCAGGACGGGGAGTTCCTCAAGGCGTCGCTCCTGGGTTTGGGCGCCGTCTCCGGCCTCATCGTGGCGGGGTGGGGCTGGTGGCGCTGGAAGCAGGCCCGCAGCCGGGTCCACGACCCGCTGCTGATCAGGGAGAAGGTGGGGCGCGTCGCCTTCGACGCCGAGCTCCAGGTCGTCGCCGTCCTCCCCGACAGCGCCGGGGAGCAGCGGGCCAGGGAGGTGCTGGAGCCGGTGGCCGCCGCCTACCGCCACTACGACCACCCCGCCGGGGCCAGGTTCAGGGTGAGCGACGTCGCGCCGGTGGTCCCCCTGGCCAACCTCCACCCCGCCGGACCGGGGCTGTTCGGGAAACGCAGCGTGCTGGGGGTCCGCGAGGTGGCCGCCCTGTGGCACCCGCCCGGCGAGCGGGACGAGACGCCCCTGGTGGAACGCTCCGGCTCCCGGGCGCTGTTGCCCCCGGCCCGTAGCGTCAGCGGCGGCGCCCTGGTGGGCGACACCACCACCGGGAGCGGCCAGCCCATCCGCTTTCCCGAGGACCTGCTGCGCCGCCACCACCTCTACGTGGCCCGCACCCGCATGGGCAAGTCCACCCTGATGCACCACGTCGTCACCCACAAGCTGCGGGAGAAGGCGGAGGGCCGGGACCACGACGCCATCGTGGTGGTCGATCCCCACGCCGACCTGGTGGCCGGAATCCTGGAACACGTCCCCGAGTCCCTGGTGGACCGGGTAAGACTGATCGACCTGGCCGACGAGACCCGCTCCCCCGGCGTCAACCTGCTGGACACCCGCGTCTTCGCCGATAGGGACCGCACCGCCGACTCGGTGGTCCGCGTGGCCCGCGGCCTGTGGGAGCAGTGGGGTCCCCGGATGCAGTCCATCCTGGAGCAGACGGTCAAGAGCCTGCACGAGGCCAACGAGGGGATGGAGGCGGACCAACAGCACACCATCCTGGACGGGCTGCGCCTTTTGTCCAACGAACCCTTCCGAAACTCGGTCCTGGCGAAGGTCTCGGACCCCTACCTGCTGGAGTGGTGGGCCCGGGACTTCGGCGGCTGGCACCGCCAGTACCGGGCCGAGGCCCTGGCCCCGGTGCAGACCCGCCTCTCCTACTACGCATCGTCCAAGAGGGCCAGGGCCATCCTGGGCCAGCCCCGCTCCACCATCGACCTGCGGGAGACCATCCTGGACGGCGGCGTCCTGCTGGTATCCACCTCCCAGGGGACCGTGGGCCGGGACGTGGCCGCATTGGTGGGCGCCTCCCTGCTCAACCTGGTGGACTCGGTGATAAGGGAGCAGGGCGGCCTGCCCTTTGCCCAGCGGCGCGGCGCCCTGGTGGTGGTGGACGAGATGCAGTCCATGCCCGGCGTCGATTACGAGTCCATGCTCAGCGAGCTGGGCAAGTTCGGGGCCAGCTTTATCCTGGCCACCCAGAGCCTGGCCAAGCTGGACGATCTCTCCCCCACCATGCGGGACACTATCCTGGCCAACGTGGGCTGCCTGGCCGTCTTCCAGGTGGCGGGCAGCGACGCCCGGCAGCTGGTCTGGGAGCTGGGCAAGGACCGGGTGTCCGAGGACGACATCGTATCCCTGGACGTGCACCACTGCTACGTCCGCGCCACCGTGGGAACGGAGCGGATGCCCGCCTTCTCCATGATGGTGCGCAAACCCGAGGGTGGCGACGAAGCCGTCGCCGGGCGCATCCGCGCCGGAACCGCCGGCTACACCCTGCCGGCCCGCGGCCTGGCCGGCCTCGCCGAGGGGGACGCCGACGGCAACGAGAAGGTCAGCGAGTACCGCCGGATGCTGGCGGAAATGCACAAGGGCGCGGAGCAGCCCGGGGAGGGACGGTGATGACGCCGGCCCCCCGGGAAGGCGAACTCCTGCAACTGCTGGCCTCGCTGCCCTTCCTGGACCGGCTGGAACTGGGCTGCCTCTCCGGCTGGTCCCGGGGCGCGGTCTACCAGGTGGTGGAGGAGCTGGAAGAGAAGGGGTTGGCCGCGTCGATTCCCCATGCCGGAGAACTCACGCCGCCCACCCGCCGCTACTGCATCACCGCCGGGGGACTGCTCCGGCTGGCTGAGAACGAAAACGCCGCCGTGGACGACCTGCTGCGCAGCCGTCCCGTCTCACAACAATGGCGGCAGGTGTTGCTGGAGCGGCTGGACGCCCTCGCCTCCCTCTACCGGCTGGCGTCCGCCGTGGCCGCAGCCGCCCATCCCATCGACCTGAAGCTGTACCGCGCCGGACCCCTGGACGCCGCCCTGCTGCTGCCCGGCGGCAGGACCGTGGGCGTGGTCCGGCAGGGGGCCGCCGCCGACCGCACCGCCTTCGCCAAGCGCCTGTGGCGGCTGGGCCAGGGACCGCTGCCCGGCGTCGTCCTGGTCCTCGCCTCCGACGGGGTGCGGCTCCGGCACACCCGCCGGGCGCTGGCCCGCACCCCGGTCAACGCCCTGCTGGCCCTGGAGCGCGACGCGGCGCTGACCGGGACCGCCGCCCGCGTCTGGCGTCCGGTCTCCGGCAGCGCCAGCCTGGACCTGGGCTACGTCCTGGACCGTTTGCGGCCCGGCGGCGAACTGCGCGGGGAGGAGCCGCCTCTCAAGGCGACCCTCCCCGGCGACCTCGCCGGGGACGCCCGCCGCGCGCTGCCCGCCCTGCTGAAGCCGGCGGAGAAGGGCGCCCTGGACCTGCTGGCCGGCTGGCCCTGGATCCGGCAGCAGGACCTGGCGGGGCTGCTGGGCGCCTCGGAGACCCGGGTATCCCGGCTGGTGAATCCCCTGGAGGGGTTCGGCCTGGTGACCCGCTGCCCCGCCGCCGGGGGCCGCCTAGCCCTCACCGACAAGGGGCTGGCCCTCCTGGCCCGCCGGGACCGGGCCTCGGTGGGCGTGGCCCGCCGGCGGTGGAGCGTGAACCCCATCGATGGTGCCAAGCCAATGGACTGGCGCAACGTCTACGGCGGCAGGAGCAGGCAACTGCTCCGCAACCTGGACCACACCGCCGCCGTCCACGGGTTCATGGCGGCCCTGGCCCGCCAGTCCCGGGTCCTGGGCTGGAACGCGACGCAGTTGGACCCTCCCCACCGGGCCTCCCGCCACTTCCGCCAGGAGAACACCCTGCGCTCCGTATACCCCGACGCCTTCGGCGTGCTCAATCGAGGCCCGGTGACCTGGGCCTTCTTCCTGGAGTGGGAGCGGCGAGCGGTGCGCCCGGTCACCATGGCGGCCCGGCTGGCCCCCTACCTGCGCTACTACGCCTCCCACCGACCCACCGACGACCACGGCGTGAAGCCCGACGTCCTGGTGGTCTTCGAGGACGACCTCGCCGCCGGCCACTTCCTGGCCCTGGCCGGGAGGGAGATGGAACGGGCCGGGGTGAATGTCCCCCTGTGGGTCTCCCACCGGCAGGCCGTGGGAGAACTGGGGCCGATGGGGCGGGCCTGGCGGACCCCCGGCGATTGGGAGCCGGCCCGGCTGTATCCCGCGCAGTAATGCACGCATGAATCAACAGAGAATGGGAGCAATTCGCAGGACTCCGTTCAATTCCCCATAGGAGGAGAAAGGCCATGTGCCCACAACATAGCAATTGCACGAGCGGCCCCCGGGGGCGCCGGGGACGGCAGGTCGTCCGGCTGGACACGGCAGCCCTGTGGGAACGGCTGGCCCTGCTGGGCCGCTCCCAGAGATGGCTCGCCCGGGAGATCGGGGTCAGCCCCGGCTACGTCTCCATGCTGGTCAACGAGGGGCGCGCGCCCTCGGGACGCATCCGCAAACGGATGCTCAAGGCCCTCGGCGCAGACGACTTCCACCAGCTTTTCAGATTGGAGGATAAGGATGACGACCCGTAACGACGAACCCCGCTACGACCCGGACTCGGGCCGGATCACCGTCAACGGCCGGGTGCTGCCCCTGTTGAACGGCGTGATTCCCGCGGACTTCCCCCAGCGGCTGGTCCGGCTCAAGGAGGCCACCGGCCTCACCTGGACCGCCTTCTCCTACGCCGTGGGAGCGGACCCCAAGCAGATGCGCCGCTGGCGCCGGGGCGTGGAGCCCTGCGGGGGAGCCATGCTCTCCCTGGTCCTCTTCGCCATGCTGATACCCGGCGGCCTGGAAATCCTCTCTGGTGAGACCTTCCAGCTGACCTTCTGGCACGTGGAGGGCTAGACCCATACCACGCCGCCGGCGCCCGTCCCCCACGCCCGCGCCGGCGGTCAAACCCCAAACGAAACAACAGGACGGCGGCCCGGCAAGACGCCGCCGCAACCAGGAGATATGACAGAAGTAAATAGAAGGAAACAACCGGCCGGCGGCCGCGGCAAGTCTTCCAACAAGGGGACTTCGCCGAAACGTGCAAGGCCGGAGTACACCCCCAGGCAGCGGGAGAGAATGCAGAAGGGGCTGCGCATCCTGGCCAAGATCATCGTCCGCGCCCACCTGCGGAAACAGGCGGAATCGTCCGGCTCCGACTGACGTTTGCCCCTTGCACTAGGGTATCCGGTGAGATACCATAGTGCGGCACGGACAGACTTATTACGATGAGGCGGCAGCGATGGGCAGCACCCAATCCCAGGCCAACTACCCGGCCACAGAGGAAGACCTCACGGCTGCCCTGAACTCCGCCCTGGCGGCGGGCGACCTGGAAGGCATCATGGGCGCCCTGGGCCGGATGGCCCGCGCCCACCGGATGCGGCGGGTGGCCCGGGAGACCGGCCTGGGTGAGAAGAGCCTCTACAAGTCCATGCGGGCCGGGGCCAGCCCCGAGTTCAACACCGTGCTCCGGGTGACCCGCGCCTTGGGCTTCCGGCTCCAGGTGGTACCCGTCGCCGAATGCGAAAGGCAAAAAAATATGCCGCCGCCAGTTGTCGACAACCGGCGGCGGCATTCTCTTGGAACAAGCTACAGCAACGAGGAGGAACCAATATGAACCAGATAGCAACTATCACCCCGGCGGCCCTCTACGCCCGGGTGTCCAGCGACCGCCAGGACGTGGACCTCTCCGTCTCCGCCCAGCTTCGGGCGCTGCGGGACTACGCCCAGAAGAACGGCTACGTCGTGGCCCGCGAATACGTGGACGAGGCCGAGAGCGGCCGCATTGCCGACCGCCCCGAGTTCCGCAAGATGATCGACGCCGCCAGCAGGCCCGATTCGCCCTTTAAGGAAATCCTGGTCTGGAAGTTTTCGAGGTTCACCCGCAAGCGGGAGCACGCCGTGGCCTTCAAGTCCCTGCTGCGGCGCAAGGGGGTCCGCGTCGTCTCCATCACCGAGCACGCCGACGACACCCCCACCGGCAAGCTGATGGAGGCCATCATCGAGAGCGTGGACGAGTTCTACTCGGAAAATTTAGCCCAGGAGGTCACGCGGGGGATGCGCGAGGCCGCCTCCCGGGGCTTCTGGGTCACCAGCCGCGTGCCCTACGGATACCGCAAGCTGATGGTCCAGGACGGGGCCAGGAAGCGCCCGACTTTGGAGCCGGACCCGGAAACGTCCCCCGTCGTCAAGCGCATATTCTGCCTGGCCGAGGCGGGCAAGGGCATCCTGGACATCTGCCGCACTCTCAACGACGAGGGCATCGCCAACCCCACCGGCAAGCTCTGGTCCAAGAACGGCGTCCACATCATCCTCAGAAACGAGACCTACACCGGCACCCTGGTCTGGGGGACCAAAGCCAAGGACAAGGCCGAGCCGGTGCGGGTGGAGAAGGCTTTCCCCGCCATCGTCTCCAAGACCCAGTTCCGCAAGGTCAGCCGGCAGATGCGCTCCCGAGCCCCCAGGAAGGCCCATCCCCGCCGCGTGGGAAGCTCCTACCTGCTGAGCGGGCTGGTCAAGTGCCACAGCTGCAACCGCGCCCTCTCCGGCCAGGACTCCAAGAGCGGCCAGTTCTCCTACTACGTCTGCCAGTCCCTGATGAAGCGGGGCAGCGGAGCCTGCGACGCCCCCAGGCTCAACGCCCGTCGCTTCGAGGAGATGGTGATCGAGAAGATTCGCTCCAACATCCTGACCGATGGCAACATCAGGGAGCTGGTCAAGCTGGTGGACGAGGAGATGGACGGCGTGGCCAAGGAGCAGCGGGTGAAGCTGGAGACGGTGGAAGCGGAGCTGTCCGACGTGCGGCGCCGCTTGGAACGGCTCTACAACCTGGTGGAGACCACCGACATGGACATCGACGACTTCAAGCCCCGTATCAGGGACCACCGGGAGCGTCAGGAAAGGTTGGAGGCCACGGCGGAGGAGGCCAGGGCGCTGCTGTCGCAGCGTCGGGTGGCGCTGGACGACGTGAAGACCATCACCGCCTATGCCGAGGATATGAGCGAGTTCCTGAACGAGAGCGAGCTGACCGAGCGGAGGGCCTTCATCGAGTCATTCGTGAAGGAGATCGTGGTGAGGCCCGGCAACGCCGTGGTGCGGTATTCAATCCCCATGCCCGAGGACAGCCGGATACCTGGAAGGGTCGCCGAAGAGGTGGCCCTTCACGGGCCGGTACTGTCTACCGTCAAGTATGGTGGGCCAAGGCGTACTGAATTGCGAACTTTTCGGTGGGAGGTTCTTATCTGAGGAGTCGGTCAGGCGACTCCGGAAAGCGCCTCACGAGTCTCCAGCCTGCCGGGTTGGAGGCTCTTCCATTTCTCCGAGATGGTCCCACCACCCCGCCAACAGACGCGGACAGGCCGTCCTTATTCTCAATGCTGCGTCCCGGGGAAGGCAAGACTGGGCTTATGCGGGCATTAGTTCCTCAGTCCGTCGTCTCGCATGGAGTGCTGAATGTGGTAAATGCGCCCTCCCTGAAGTCCGCATCAAGGGACGCCTGTACAGTGTATTCTTTGCACGGCTCTAATCCGTCGACATTGATTTCCGCTGATTCCCCATTTGTAGTCACTGACCCCGCGTCAACCCAATTTGGTTCTGCTTGATATATCTCGTTGGTCACAGAGACATCGACTCGATCTCCTATGGAGATCGTAGTATCGTCTGAGTCAACGACTGAAATCTCATTTTGAGCAAAGTTCCCCGTACTCGTGTCATTATCAACGGTAAGGTTCACTACAAGGGCACCTACTCCTACGGTGATAGAGATTCCAACGGCCAACACAGCGACCGCTGCAAGCACTTTCGCCTTCATCACGTCTATCCTCAGAAGTGGATTCTTGTCACTGCGCATGGATCTATAATACTACACTCTCTTCGTAGCCCGCGCCTCTTGCGTCTGTATTCTCCCTGTCATAAGTCTCCGCTCAGATTCTCTGAGGAAACGAAGTCCGCCCCCATCTCCACCAGGTTTGCGTTCGCCGGGCTGTCCAGCGTGAGTAGAGGCTTGCCGGAGGCGGCGAGCCTGCGAGCGAAAGCCTCAGTCTTGCCTCCGGGCGCGGCGTGGGCTATGAAGACTCGTTGAGCAAGGTCCGCCACCAAGTTGTTGCGTTGGGCTGAAAGAGCAGCCGTCGGGCGTCGGGCCGTGGATGGGAAGGGCGACATGACCAGGAGGCGGCTGTCGTCGAGGGCGGAGCGCCAGTCGCGGGGGATGCGCATGTTGTCGATGCCGCGGGCCGGACAGACGACTACGGGCTGATTGCCCCGTAGCAGCAGGCGCAGGCATTCGCGCTCCATTGGCGTTTGGAAGCTTCCGATGACTGGGACGCCAGCATCGCGCATGGCCCTGGCAAGGTCATAGGTCTTCAGGATGAGGTCGCCGGGGCAGCGATTGGAGCAGAACAGAGCCGTAAGCGGCTCGTCGAGCAAGCTGAGATCGCCCTTCGAGTTGACTTCCGGTAGTAGTTCCACGTTCACCATGCCGCGCCCATCTCCCTAGGCCCCAATACAGAATAGGCCGTTGAATTCTCCCCTAGTCTTACAGGAGTTGACCTTGCCCTGGATCTGTCCAAACTGAGTTGAGACTCCCTTGCGGAGTTTGGAGCCTGCCGGTCCTAGATACTCGTCTACGTATGTCGACTGCCCCGTGGGGTCAGGGATTGGACTCATCACCGCTTTCATCGAGTAGGCGAGGAAGTGCAAGAGCATGGACCTCGAGTCCAATTCGCCGTTATAGCCCTTGAAGGCTCCGACCGCTAGAGATTCCATATGGTATCCCTTGATTTTTCTATCCCCGTGGGTAATGAAGCAGTCCGCGAGGGCCTTGGCAAACTTGATTACAGGTACAACTCTCCCGCCCCTTGAGTTGTTCACTTTGATGAGCCTCTCGACAAAGCGCTCAGGATGCACGACGTTGCTCCATTTGGTGCTTCCAGGTTCCGCGATCTGGAAGCCGTCAGTCGTCCGTATCGCCGGCAGAATCTGGATTTCGGACTTGTCTGCGTAGCCTACCGTTACTGCCAGCTTGCCCTTGTTCACGGGATTCTTGGGAAGCCGCCGTCGGATCGTGTCGCCCACATACGCTATGACCTTTGAGGGAGGTTTGTTCTTAAGCGTAGACTGGTTCACTATCAGAAGCACATCGACGTCACTGAGGCCGGTTACGAAAGTGCCCTTCTGGACGGAGCCGCCGAACTTTGTCTGCACCACATGATCGTCGTCGTGGCTAAGAATGTTGCACAAACCATTAAGATGTCTCGTGACAGCTTTCCCATTTCTGCGTTTGTACTGCACGAGCAAGTTCTCGCAGTACTCATTGAACCTATCGTCTGACACGGGTCATGCCTCCGCTTCCGCATCGACCAGATCGTCCAAGACGGTAACGGGCAAGCCCTCAACACGGCGAAAGTCGGTGTCGTTGGTGATGAAGGCAGCGCAGCCAGCGCGCAGAGCTGTCGCGGCGTGGAGTGCGTCGGGTGTCGCCAAGCCCGTCTCGGCGCGGATACGGGCGGCGTCTTCCCAAGTTGCCAACGTAGCGGGGATGAGCTCCATCTCCGCGGCGGTGAAGATGGACCGAAACAGCATCTCAAGGCGAGCATTTCCTTCCCGCAGGGGTTTGATCAGCGTTTCCAATACAACGAGCTCGCTGCTGGCGAGTGTGAACCGGCCTGCTCTGGCTTCCTGCCACATCGTGGCCAGCAACTCTCGGTATGGCTCAATGCGCTCTACGCTGTAGATGATCGCATTGGCGTCGATGTAGACCGACCCGGAGGTGGGTAATGTCAGCGTCCCCATGCTTCCTTCTCTTCAGCCAAGTACGCCTTTACCTCTGCGGCTGACGTGAAGACTAGGTGTCCCGGCGCTTCGTCCAGAATGTCAACGACTGACCGGCGTTCTGACGTCGGCGACTGGCTAACCACCACGTCAACGGACTCCCCCACGGGAAGCCCCTGGTCCACGATCTCTATCTTGCCTCCCGGCAAAACCGTCGTTCTGATGTGCAGCGCCTTTTGCATGGCTAGCACCTCCGTCCTAAAGTCCCAATTTATGGGCCGCCCCCGAGTTCCATTGCATGAAGCGAAAAATGGAAACTACCAACAAAAGATGCCCCTATCAGGAGCTTGTTATTCTCTGTACGCCCCAATCTGACAGCCACAAATCCCTTTACTTTGTCTTCACAGATAAATATGAGAGACTCGCCTATGCGAGGACTCTGCCCATAATCTGAAGGAGCCAGATTTCTCAAAGCATCCATCCTAAGCGGAGCCCCAAAACCTTTGCCAGATCCCAAGTCTGTCTTAACCGGAACAAACCAAATTCTTGACAATAGCTGATGCAACAATCCAAAATCACGTTTAGCCTCGTCATAGACCCTCCTATCATCAACAGATAACAATCTATGGGCTATTACATCGCGCCGACCTATCAGGTTACGCCACGATGCTTCATCGCTTGAAGCTTCGTTAGGTATCTCAAAGAGCAAGGCTTCAAGGGTAGCCCCGTTTTCTTTAAGCGTGTTGTCAACGACTTTGATAGCTTCACACGCATCTTCTACGTACTTCTTCAACGCGGTTAGCAGGTCACGGTCCTGAAGACTGCCCAAACCACGCATACGGTCTATCACGTCGAGAGCACTCCGGGCGTTGCGCGCCGCGCTCGACATGAACTCCTCCAACTGGATGCAAGTATCTGATATCTCATGGTCAGGTCTAATCTGCCAAATTATTTGCCCTTCTTTGAAAAGTTCACTTATTTCAACCTGCGTTGCACCATGGTTCACCATTTTGGCTACCAGCCGTTCCCTGTCGTTTTTCATCACCCCTCCCGCCCCATGCGGTGTACTTGATGTAGTAGTTGCCCACCCTACTCATCGTCTGCGTCCTCGAAGGAAGTCCTCACGACCAGTGCGTGTTTAACTCTATGTCTTCCCACAGGTCGCTTAGGCCCAAGGCGTCGAGCCAAACCCTGTCTGACTTGTCGGTGACGTGCCGACATCTGGCGAGGTTGTAGTTGCCTATGTTCTTGCCAGCGTTCAGCTTGAAAACCACGTTGTCATTCATCGCACCTTCCAAATCCGGCAATAGGGCCATCAGCTGGTTCCGTTGGTGTTTGGAAAGCTGGCCGGGTCCGAAGGGCGCACTTGCAAAGCGGCTCTGAGTCACATCAAAGTCGTCGCCAATGGCTGCCCACCAGACAAAGAGCAGCTTGCCATTTGTAAACAGCATGGCCAGGTCTCGGTCGCCGGTTTCTTGAAAGCGGACCGTTCCATACTTTGTTTGGGGAAGCAGTTTGTTATCTGACCCATACACTGGCGGCTGGTCTACACAGAACGTCAGCCAGTTGTAGGCGGTTTGCTTGAAGTAAAGGTGGTGCCCCTGGCGCCCTGGTGTGAGTTCGTTCTGGAGTCGATAGCTGCTACCCTCCAATAGTGAGGTGGAACCGTCTTCGAGATGTGGTTGGGGCACTATGAGCCTACCAAGGCCCTGCGTCCAAAATTATGAAGGTACGGCGTCGGCATCTGCAATGTCGCCTACGCCCCGGCCAACATTCACAGCACACAATAGACACGAAAAGCTCAGGTACTCTTGGGCGGTCGACCTGAAGCCAGCCCATAGAGGGAAGTGACCATACTTGGCAATTGGCATCGCAATCATGGCGGAGGTTCAAATCTATTCAAGTGGGCCGACACTTGGCAGGGATTACTGGTTGCCGGTCTTAGTGGGAGGGCGTCGGTCATACGGCCTGGCAACCGCGCGCGACGTGGCTAGTCTCGGACCATGTCTTCCGGGTCATAAGGCGCCCGCCTGTTTCAAGTGTGCGATTATGTCGTGGCCGGCGCTGTCCCAATATGTCATGAGGGCTTGTTCTCTCCCAACCATACCAATGGGGTCCACGCCTTCCACCTTGACGAACACCCGTGGCACTCCTCTTTGATAGGCGTAGCCGACCTCTTGGTCTGGCCAGCCTCCCCCGTGAAAGTCCTCGGTTACGAAACCGATGAAGATGTTCATCGTGTTCAATGCGTTGAGTATTTCGTTCTGCCATATCATGCTGGGAGTTACGTCCTCATGTGCGAGGAAACAGCGGAGTCCTTGGTTCTCCAGTTGTTCTCGAACCGCGGAGACCTGACGCCTGTAACCTGCGCGGTGGCTCAGAAACACCAGTTTACTGTTCTTGTAGCCGTTCCCCCACACCCGGTTCATATCCTCTGCGGAGAGTACAACCTGGGCGTGGTCCGCGTCGTACAGCAACCGTGTGGTGACTTCAAACAGGTCAACATCCTTGACGGCCCAGTGAGTTCTGCCCCGCTCGAAAGACCTGTTGGTCCCCATTCCCAAGGCTTCAAAAACCCTTTCTTCGTTCATCACGATTTTAGGGTAAATGTTGGGCAGAGTGTATATGATCTCAAACCTCTGGCTGTCCGACCGCACTTCACTGATTCTGCCGATGGACCCCGTAACGTCACGGCCTTCGTAGGTGAATAGACATGGGAACTTCATCAGTGCACCAAAGTCGGTGCCGTCGATGCCGGTGAATTGGAGCTTGAGGGCCTCGTCCGTGTACTCGAAGACGCGGCCGCTAAGAAAGCTGACGTCGTACAAATAGCCCTGATTCTGTTCCCATTCGTCCTGACTCTGAGAGGACACCTTCAATAGGTTGTACATTCAAAATTCTCCTTTTTTCTCCCGCCGAGTGAATAGACGGGCATAAACCGCCATGCGGGGGCCATGAGAACGCTCGGACTTGCCGAGGCCAAAGCGATAACTCGCACCTGCCGTGGCGCGAACCTAGCTCGCCGGAGTGGTTGGAGCTATGCAGCTTCATGCTCCCAGCGTCCGCAGTTCGAGGAACCGCCGCATTTTTAGCTGTAGTCCTCTCCTTGGTTCATGTATCCGACCCTTTAGGTTTATCGGGCAACGCACTTATTCATAGCCGCAATTTTGTGAAACTTTTTTGTTGCCAGTGTTAGGCCTTTTCCAGTCTTGTGGCACTGCCTGAACATATTTGGTCAACTTGCACAGAATGGCGACGCTTATGGCCTTCAACAAGTCGCAGTGGTGGGCCCCGTCCGTGGAGTCCGTGGCCGACAGGCTACCTTGATGCTGCGTGTTGTCCAGTTACGACAACAGTGTGCACCAGTCGAATTTATTCGCTACGCTGACGGGGAATCTACTTCGCCGCCAGACTCACCCGGCGGGACCGCCAAGTCTCTCAAGAATCTATCCAGCCGTTTTTGCAAGATAGGCAATTTATCCAAATAATCTTGTCTATCCTCCGCTTTGGGCCTTCGGTTATGAGCCACGCAGTTCCGCATTTGCTCGATAGGATTCATGATGGACTGGAGGTCGTCCAGTAATTCAGCATCTCTCTCGTTCGCGATAGGACGCCGTGTGACTTCCTCACGAAAAACGTCGTAACTCTCCGAATCCCGAAGTGCATTGAGGACCTGAGGAACTTGCCGGAGTTCCCGGCGCTGGTTCAGACCGATGTACTGACGGAAAGTAATGTGGAAAAACTGATTTTCAGTGGCGTCGACCATATCACGCTTGAGCAAATTGGGGGTTACTGGGTCAACTTGCTCCTCCCTGAGTAGGTCGTAAGGGTCTTGGCGTTGATAAGCATCGAGGTAGATGAACGAGAATACTCGACGCAGCTTCATCTCCAGGGAGAAAATCTCTGCGGCGCGTTGAGCAAGTTCTTTTTGCAAGAGAGGGTCCTCAAACCTTAAGGAATGGAGGATAACGTCTGAACCCGACAAGGATTTGGCAAAGTCGTCTACAACAGCATCGCCAGTGTCCATTTCCGGCAGTTCTAAGGCGAAGCCCAAGATTGTAAATCTGCCCGCGTTCCCGTCGTCTCCCTCGATTTCTTCGCCAGAACGATTATGGTTAGTCCGTATCATGTGGTCTACAGCATCCTCTTCAAATTCGTCCTGGCTGTTCACCAACGCTTGGGATAGCAGATCTCTGAGCACCTGATAGACATCCATCCCGTCAGTTGCCCGGTAGGATATGAGAAATTCAAAAGTCATATTGCAGTTGCTCCCAGCAATTGTTTCTCAAACCAGCCTTTAGCGTTCTGCCAGCCGTCGTCGGCTCCTTCCCGCAAGCGTCTCGCTTCGTCCCTGCGTCGTGACACCTCGGCGACGATGGTTTTCTGTATATCCATGCTGGGAATTGGGACCTGAAGACTCGCTACATCGTCGTTGGTCAGTCTGGGATGGGTGTTACCAGAAGTCATGTGAACGGTCTGCGCGAGGACCAGGCGGCTACGCAGGAGGACGGCCAGGTATTCCGGTGTCAACTCCTGGGGCTGGTTAACCCGCAGGACATGGAACTCAGTTGAACAGCAGCCCCCTATTTCTGCCCGGTACACCTTGTTCAGGTAAGGTCGCAACCTGGCAAAAAGCACGTCGTCCGGTTGGTATGCAAAGCAGTTGCCGGAGGCCGTTTCCTCTAAATCGACTATCTCTCCGGTATGACTTTGGACGCTGGCTAAGCCCAAATAATTGGTGCCCGGCTTGGTCAGTTGTTCACGCACAAAGCTGACTACCGAGGCTAGGGGTGCCACCGCGAAGTCCTTTGACATGGCACTCAACCAGCCTAGAGCCGCCATGCGTTCGGGGTGGTAGTAGTCCGGGTTCAACCTTCCCTCCCTACGGGAATGTCCTTGTCTCACTGCAAACACTGTTCTGGCATCGTCCAGGGATGAGTCAACCCCAAGTAACTCCAGGACAAAATCATCTACACCCGACAACAGTGCCTCGGCTTCGGCCAGTTTGGCCTGGCGTTGATCTCTTGCCACGTCCATCGCCGACACCAGGATTTTCTGCTCGGAGATCGGGGGCAGAGGAATGCGTAAAGCCCGGATTTCTTCAGCATTGATATTGGTCATCCCTATGATCTGTCGCGACAATCGGTTGATTTGAAGCCGTCCCGTATCAGTCCCCAAGAAATCTGCCGCAAACTGCGGTATTAGGTGAGACTCATCTACCCTGAGCCGCACCAAATATGACGCAAAGACCCAGTCGCCGGGTTCCTGGAACACCGCACACTTCCCGACGAGTTCCTTCGAGTTGGTGCGGTTGATGAGAATGTCGCCAGGAACAAGCCGGTAAGTGGCGAGTTCTCGTTCACCGAGTTCGATATATTTCAAACTACTTAAATCCCATCCATCATCCTGAAGGTTATTCATACGGAGGATCGGGACGCCTGGTTCCTCTTCCTTAGCCAACGACGAACAGCCGTATTGAACAAGGGACAACAGGCTGCCTAATGGCGTAATATCGAATCTTGCAGTCTCCAACCGACGATTCACCAACGGCGTAAGCCACCAATAGTTGGCGTCTATACGACCATCCAAGTCGCCCCACCTTATCGCAAAGCTGACTTGCTCTGCGAGACCGGCGGGGCCTATGCGAAAAAAGGTGTCGGGTCCCTTTGGAATTCCTTCCACTGAGCTACTAGACCTGTTCCAGGAATGATTTCTCGGTGCCTCTCGCTCCATGCAATCTCCCCTGTACTCGCAGTGACCGGCTCGAAATATACGAAATAGTCAAACAAGTCGCAGCTATGACGTTCCACCTTTTCCTTCCCCGGTTCCTCCCGTTCCACGGTGATTGCGAAGGTTTTGCGTCCCGTGGCGTCGTAGCCGATGTTATCCGTTAAAGCCATGAAAATGGCTTTATCATCGGGAACTGATTCGCTTTCCGCAAGGCGACGCAGAAATACGATGCTGGCCTTGACTCCAGCATCGTAGTGGCTGAAAGCAAATTGGGGCAAACTGACCACAGCCAAGAGTTGGAAGTGGTCAAGTAGCCAATCACGCACTCCTTGCAGGGAAGAGTTGGTCAGAATGCCGTCTGGCAGGACAATGGCTGCACGCCCAGAGCCGGGTTTTAAGAACGAATGAACTCGTTCTAGGAAGAGGATTTCTGTCTTGATACTCGCCGGGGTCCTGTCACTGGGATAATTCTTTCCGACGTAGCGCCTCAAGTCGAACTGCTCCAGGTACCCGTCTCCCTTTTCGACCCGCCTTATCGTAGAGCCAAACGGCGGATTGGTTAGGACGAGGTCAAAACTCTCCGAAGCCAAGCCGGGGTGTTTGCCCGCAAGGTTGTGCATGAAGTCCAATGCGTCGTGGCCGACGATGTTGGTATGCCCATCATCGTGAACGATCATGTTCATTTTCGCTACCCGGGCAAGCTCGTCGTTAATCTCAATACCAACCAGCTTGTTCTGCGCAAAGTTGTGCCAGTATTGGAAGTGCTCGGCACTCCCGAGGGGTTGTCGCTGGTCCGCTTCTCGGCGGACATAGTCCAAGGCGTGGAGAAGGAATCCTCCAGAGCCACAGGCAGGGTCCAAAACCAAATCGTTGCGGCTTGGCTCCAGCATTTGTACCGCAAATGCAATCAGTTCCCGGGGCGTAAAATATTGGCCAAAATCACCTTTGAAGAACCCCCCCATGAATTCCTCGAAGGCTACACCTTTTGTGTCCAACTCGGTGCGGTCAAGGGAAAGACCTTCCAGGTGTTCCACGCATTGGCCCACAATAGGCGCGTCGATATTTATGCTTTCGGTGAAAACGTCTGGTTCTTTCCGTTTTTCATCCTCGTAAAGCCTGTTAATGCGACTAGCTAACTCTGCCACGGTTTCACCGTCGCGGCGCTGGAAGTTGTAGTGTTCGCCGTCCTGACGGTCTAGATCCTTCTCGTCTCGGTGCTTGATGAAAACCAACTTGCAGAATTCGCCGAAAGCGGCAATAGGGCTACGCTTGCCTCCTTCCCACAGTGTTTGATGGCACTTCCGGATGGCGGCGCGAAGTCCTTCCCGTGAAACGGCGGTCAAGTCACGCCCAGATGTATTCTTCAGAAATCGCCAAAGTGGGGGCCGTCCGTAGCGTGTAGGAATGTCCGTTAGGTGGTTCCTGTCCCGTTCCCCAGGAGGGAAATTGTCGAAACGTAGTAGGCGTCGGGTCAGTCCGGCAACCGCCCCACAATACTTAGCGCCGAGGCTGGCCCGATAACCGCAGGCTTGTTCTATGGCCTGGTCAAAGGCTGCATCTGACAAATCGGCTCGCTTGCACTCAAAGACAAAATAAGGCGACTTCTGGTCGTCGTCTTCATAAACTACCAAGTCCGCGATTTGGTTGGGGACCCGACCGGGAACCCTTACTTCGAAGCGTATGCGCTCTGGTGGGTATTCATACCTGTAGACTAATTCAGCCCAGAGTTCGGCCACGACTTGCTCCTCTGGGTTGGAATAACGCCCTGAATGCTCGGCAGCGACGTAATAGATCCTTTCGTTCCGGCTGTCCCCGGCTAACTGGACCTGGCCGTCGGCCAAAGCAACCTCAAAATAAGTCTGGCGATTAGGTTCGTTGACCATATCTCTCACCCTAATATTGCATCCCTGCCCATTCTATCATCGTCGACTGACGGCCTTAGTGCCAAGCCATTCTTGGCTTGCCCCATTTTAAGGTAACCACCGAAGGTAGTAGGGCTCAATACAGCATCTGTGGCCGAAGTCCCACTCTCATTACCCTATAGGGAATAACCATGGGGATTGCGCCGGAGTTCAGACACGTTCCCCCGTCCCAGGGCATAGGCGTGACCGTTTAGACAGTCACCCAATCTAGTAGTGCCAATCGGCTCCGAATCGGAAGCCAGCAACCCCGCCATCAGCCCGTCAACCTCGTCCCTGCTCAGCACCACGTCCCGCCGCAGCATGCCAACTAACCGGGTCAGGGCGAAGCCCAGGGACGGCGGGGTATGCACCAGCCGGACGCTAGCGCCCACTGCCGAGGCCAGCAGCCGCAGCAACTCCTCAAAGGTAAACGTCTCCGGCCCGGCGGCGTCGGTGACGATGTTCTCACCCATCCAACCAGCCGCCACCGCCTGGGCCGCCAGGTCCTCGGCGTAGATGGGCTGAACCGGGTAGTCGCCGTCCCTGTAGACGGGGAAGACCGAGAACCGCCGCAACGCCCAGGCCATGTTGTTGAGCAGCAGGTCGCCCTCGCCGAACACCAGGGTTGGCCGGATGATGGCGTGGGGTATCCCGGTATCCCTCAGAATCCCCTCCACCTGCCCCTGCCCACGAAAGTAGGGCAATCCGGAATCCTGTGAGGCGTTGGCCACGGAGAAATGCACTATCCTCCCGACGCCTGCCAGGGCAGCGGCTTCGTAGAGAATCCTGGAATTTTCCACCGCCTGGTCGAAGGTGGTCCGCCCGCGCCCGAACCGGATCCAGTAGGTGTTGTAGAGGACATTGGCCCCTGAATTGAGAGGCACAGCCCGTCCGGGTCTGAGAAGTCCAGAGGAGACGCCCGCACCAGCCCGTCGAAGGGGTCTGACCGGCCCGGATGATTGGTGAGCGTCCTCACGCTGACGCCCATTTCCAACAGTCGCCGGGCCACGTACCTGCCGGTGAAGCCGAAGGCGCCGGTAACTACGGCGAGGTGGGGGTGCGTCACCGCGTCCGGCTCCATATCAAGGTACAACATAGCGGCGGCTCACAGCCCTTCAGTCTCCTCCCGCCCCGGCGTCTCCCCCTCCCCCTCCGCCATGCGGTAGCCCACCCTCGGCTCGTTGAGGATGTAGGTGGGGTTGTTGGCGTTGTCGCCCAGCTTGCGGCGGAGCTGCTTCGCGGCGGTGCGCACCCGCCGCAAGTCGCCCGACCTCTGCAGGCCCCAGACCCGTCGCAGCAGCCGGTCGTAGGTCAACACGCGACCGGCGTTGGCCGAAAGCTCGAAGAGCAGCCCGTACTCGATGGCGGTCAGCTGCACGGGACGCCCGGCCAGCGTCACGCGACGCTCGGCGTAGTCGATGGCCAGCTCCCCCAGCACGAAGGGTTCCGGCGGCTCGGCCCATTCCGGCGCTTCCCGCTTGCGCAGGGCCGCCTTGATCCTCGCCACAAGCTCCATCGGCGAAAAGGGCTTGACCACGTAGTCGTCGGCCCCATTCTCGAAGGCCCTGGCGATGGTCTCCTCCTGGCCGTAGGCGGACAGGAAGATGACCGGAACGTCCGCCATGTCGAGGATGTTCCGCATCAGCTCGATGCCGTCGGTCCCCGGCAGCATCAGGTCCAGCAGTACCAGGTGGGGGTCGTTCGCCTCCACCAGGCTGAGCGCCTCCTCCGGGTCTCCGGTCACAACAGGGGCGTAGCCCGCATTCGTGAGCGCGTCCCGGACGTGCCTGAGGGTCTGCGGGTCGTCGTCCACCACGAGGATGCGCTCCCGCTCCCTCTCCGACCGGCTGGAGCGCACCGGGAGATTGGCGGCCCCGATAGCGGCGTCCTGGGCCACTGGAATGGTGAAGGTGAACCGCGCCCCTAGGCCCGGCCCGTCGCTCTCGGCCCAGATGCGGCCCCCGTGGGCCTCCACTATCCCCTTGCAGATGGCCAGGCCCAGGCCGGACCCCGCGATGTCCCGTCCCCGGTCCTCGCCCTCCAGCCTGGAGAACTTCCGGAACAGGTGCGGCAGCCGCTCGGCGGCTATCCCCCGGCCCTCGTCCGTGACCGAGACGGCCACGTGGTACCCCTCCCGCACGGCGGACACCCCGATGGCGGACGCCTCGTGGGAGTGCCGGGCCGCGTTGGTGAGGAGGTTGTTCAGCACCTGGATGATCCGCCGCCCGTCCGCCATGACCAGGGGCAGATCCGGCGAGAGGTCGATGCGGAGGTTGTTCCTGCCCCCTCCGCTCTGGAACCTGCTCCTGGCCTCGTCCACCAGGGTCGCCACATCCGCAGGCGCGGGGGCCACCGACAGCTCGCCCGTCTCGATGCGGGCCACGTCGAGCAGGTCGCCGATCAGGTCGCGCATGTGGTCGGCCTGCTCGCCGATGATGCGGAAGAACTGGAGCATCTCGGCGGGGTCCAGGTCGGAGGCCGCCTCCGTCAGCGTGGCGGCTGAGCCTTTGATGGAGGTCAGCGGGGTCCTGAGCTCGTGGCTCACCATGCCCAGGAACTCGGCCCGCAGCCGCTCCATCTCCTCCAGCGGCGTCATGTCCTGTAGGGTGACGACCACTGAAACGACCTCGCCCTCCTCCGAGAGGATGGGCGTGGCGTTGACCAGGGTGGTCACGCTCTGCCCGCCGGGGACCTCGATGACGATCTCCTCGGCGCGCACCGTCTCGCCCGTGCTCAGCGCCTGGGCCAAGGGGAACTCTTCCAGGGAGATCTCCCGCCCGTCGGCCCGCCGGAAGGTCAGCACCTCCAGGAGCTGTTCCGCAGAGCCGTCAGGCATGTGCAGGCCGCTGACGATCCTCCTGGCCTCCCGGTTGACCGACGTCACGCCGCCCGTTTTCGCGTCGAACACCAGGACGCCCACGGGAGTCGTGTTCACCAAGGTCTCCATGTCGGCCCTGGCCCGCTGCTCGTCCCGGTGCCTGCGGGCGTTGGCGATGACCAGCGCCGCTTGGGAGGCGAACATGACCAGGGTCTCCTCGTCTTCGGGGGTGAACTCCACATCCTTCTCGCCGACGTAGAAGGCCCCGACGCTCTCCCCCAGGTGGCGGATGGGCGCGGCAAGAAAGGGAAGCGGCGTGCTCACCGCCATCGGCGGTTGAAACTCCGGAAGGCCCAGGGAGCGGATGTGGCTGTGGAAGTCCCGCAGACGCAGCGGCTCCTGGATGTTGCTGAGGTACTGGAAGAACATCATCCCTTCGGGCAGGTCCGTGAACCGCCGGTGCTCTTCCGCAGTCAGCCCGGAGGTTACGAAGTCCTGTACCTGCCCCGACTCATCCAGCAGGGTGATGACGCCGTAGCGCGCGCCAGTCAGGGAGCAGGCGCTGTCCAGCACCCCCTGGAGCACCGTGTCGAAGTCGAGGCTCTCGTTGATGCGCAGGCTGGCCTGGCTGAGGCGGGACAGCCGGTCGCGCAGCTCCGCTATCTCCCGCTGAGGCCCGTCTGCCTGTTCCATCTCCCTCCTCGAATCGGGCTGACGACGGCCATGAGCCGCCCGTCGCCGCCGCGCTGGATGCGGGATTCGGGACGCGAACCGCCCGGTCAGCCCCAATTGTAGCTGGTCGAGGAAAAACTCACAACAGATTCGGCACACAAAGTCTTGACTCTCACAGCTACCTCACAGGCGTTTTGGTAAAATGCAGTGGATGACTGCCCATTTTGTGGGAGAGATTCGCATGGCATTCGACAGGCCGATAGATGGAATAGCGACGGCGAACGCACCGGTGGCCCTTGCCGCCGAAGCGACGACCGCGCTTGAGGCCGCCTTCCGCTGCGGCCTAGAACAGACGTTCACCCCCCGATTTTCTGATTCAGATAGCTCCCTAGGCCCATCCGGCTCGTCCCGGCAGGTCTGGCCCCATCCCATTGCCGCTCTCTCTGAGCGCGCGCCCGAAATCCTCAGAGTCCTCGAAGGACGCTCCCTTGGGCGTTTTCTGCGTCCCGGCGTCCGACGCCTTCAACCATGCACCGCCCGACGCCGCTGCGCTCGGCGCCGAAGTCCGATAACCCCAGGCATCAAATCCCACCTTGCGACGCCAAAGGAGTAAGGAATGACCTATCAATTGGCTGCCCGACGCTTGTTGCTCGTAACCGCCATTCTCGTGGCGATTGCGTTGACACTGTTCTTGACCGCCCCGTTCGGAAAAAGCGTTGCACTGGCTCAAGCCAATGATCAAGGTGGGAACTCCCCTGCAACTGGCCTGCCAACCATCGGCGGCACGGTCCAGGTGGGAGAGACCTTAACGGCGGACACGTCGGACATCGCCGACGAGGACGGACTGGACAACGCGACCTTCAGCTACCAGTGGCTTTCGAGCCGGGACACCGAGATAGATGGGGCGACGACTTCCACCTACACCCTGGTAGAAACCGACGAGGGCCAGACCGTCAAGGTGCGGGTATCCTTCACCGACGACGCCGACAACCAGGAGATGCTGACCAGCGCGCCAACAGCTGCGGTGGCGGCCCCGGCTCAGGCCGACTCCGAGGATGAGCCGAGTGAGCTGAGCTACCTTACCGTCGTGGTGACAGAGGACGACTCAGACCCCGACAACGTTGTTACCACCTTCACCATCACCTGGAACGACGCTGAGGACTGCTCTGCCAGCTACAACGCCTATCTTGATGGCGTTGTGGGAGACCCAATTCATCTGGGCTCCGCAGCCTCGGAAGGCGAGCAGATAGCTGCTTCACTCACAAACGTCAGCGCCGAATCTATTGGCTTCGATGCGAAGCTGTACTGTGGAACGATTGGTTCGGGCCGGTTGGTAGATAGCCTCATGATTCCGGAGTACAGCCGCAGCTTTGACACCGTACCGATATCAAGAGCCTACCTGCCCAAGCCGGGCACCTATTCGACGGAGCCGGGACTGACTGTACTAACCGTGAGCTCCGGCACGCTCACCCCTGCCTTTCACAGCCAAACCCTGAATTACACCGTCCCGGACGTGGCCAACGCCGACGGACGGATCACTCTAACCACCACCACGAAGGCCGACTACTACACCGTCGCATTCATACCGGGCAGCCTCTATTTTTATAGCTTCGTCTGCTCCCACGGGGGCCAGCAGACCAGTGTGAGTTACCAAGATGACACAGGCAACCCGCTCTACCCCCTGACCGACGCGGATGCCAACACGCCCGGTTTCCAGATGGAACTGGATGAGGGTGAGAACGTCTTTAAGATCCGTGTATGGCCGAACTGCGAAAGCGGTCATGGCTACAAGCTCACGGTCACCCGCGCCGCGAACGCTCCCGCGAACACTCCGGCCACGGGCGCGCCCACCATCGGCGGCGCAGCGCAGGTGGGTGAGACGCTCACCGTGGACACCTCCGGGATTGCAGACGCCGACGGACTGAGCGGCGCGACGTTCAGCTACCAGTGGCTGTCCAGCAGAGACACGGAAATACAGGGCGCTACGGACGCCGCCTATATCCTCGTTCCCGGCGACGCGAGCAAGACCATCAAGGTCCGGGTGTCATTCACCGATGACGAAGGCAACGCTGAGACGCTGACTAGCGCGGCAACCGGCGCGGTGGCGCCCCGCCCCAATAGCCCGGCCACCGGCGCTCCCACCATCGGTGGCACTGCCCAAGTCGGAGAGACGCTGACGGTGGAAACTTCGGGTATCGCCGACGCTGACGGACTGACCGAAGCGACGTTCAGTTACCAGTGGCTTTCGAGCAGGGACACGGAAATCACGGGTGCGACGGACTCTACCTACACATTGGCAGCCGCAGACGAGGGCAAGACCGTCAAGGTGAAGGTGTCGTTCACCGACGACGCCGATAACGAGGAGACGCTGACCAGCGTGGCCACCACTGCCGTGGCTGGGGCGGTCGACTCAGGGGCGCCAAGCTACATAACCGTCGAAGTGACAGAGGATTATTCGGACCCCATCAACATCGTTACCAACTTCGCCATCACCTGGAACGACGCCGCCGTTTGCTCCGTCGACTACAACGCCTACCTGAACATCAAACCATCAACCCTAACGGGCGACGAAACTGAAGGGTCCCAACTCCACCTGGGCTCGGCTGCCTCCGACGGCGCTCAGATAACGGCAGGACTCACAGGAGTCCAAGGCGGTTTCCGGGGGTTCGACGTGGAACTCTACTGCGGCACCGACGGATCGGGCCGATTGGTCTCCAGAGTAGTCATTCCTGGGGAATATACCCGACCCAAGCCGGGCACCTACTCTTCAGAGCCTCCGCTGAGTGCGCTGGGCGTCAGCCACGGCACTATGACCCCCACCTTCCAAGGGGGCACCAGCAGCTACACCGTCCCGGACGTCGCCAATGCCGAGACCCGGACAACCATCACCGCAACACCCACGGAAGGCAACTTTGTCAAATTCTCCGAAGGATCGGATAGCCCTATTATAGGTCTGATAGTCGACGCCTGGGGCCTAGGCCCCCGCCCTTCGGGACTTAGCGAAGACTGTTCCCGGGGCTTTGGCGATTACTACGGCCCGCTGATCGAAATGACCGACGCCGACCCCGACACGCCCGGCTTCCAGATGGACCTGTATGACGGGACGAGTTCCGTATGGGTCCATGTGTATCCGACCGCCATCTGCTCTCTCGGCAAGAGTTATGCGCTTACGATCACCCGCGCCGAGGGGGAAATCTCCTTACCTCGCCCCAACAGACCGGCCATCGGACTGCCGTTTATAGCACCGCCGGGTAGAGACCCAGGATCGCAGGGTACCTATCTCTACTTTGCCTCGCCATGCGTCGGATGCACCATGAATGCATATGTTTCCAGCATCAAAGACCGCGACGGTTGGGACGAATCGACCTTTAGCTACCAGTGGCTTGCCGACGACGCCGAGATAACTGGCGCGACCGATTTCAGCTACACGGTGGCAGACACCGATCTGGGCAAGACCCTGAAGGTGCGGGTGTCTTTCACCGATGGCAGGGGCAACGAGGAAACGCTTACCAGCCATGCGACAGAGGTGGTGAGGCTTCGCAACTTCGGGCCGACAGGAAAGCCAGTCATCCTGGGCACAGCAGAGGTCGGGCAGACCCTGAGAGTAGATGTTTCCGGCATCAGCGACCCAAACGGCATGACCAACGCGGCCTTCACTTACCAGTGGGTGAACACTCCCTGGACCGACAGCAACGAATACACGCTGGCAGACCGCGACGAGGGACGCAGAATATGGTTGCGAGCGGCCTACACGGATGATGCGGGCCACCGGCATGTCTTGGAAAGCGAGTCCACGGACGCGGTGGCAGCACGTCCCAGCAGCCCGGCGACGGGCGCACCCACCATCAGGGGCACGATCCAGGTGGGCGAGACTTTGACGGTGGACACGTCGGGCATTGCCGACGAGAACGGGCTGGAGAACGTCGCCTACACCTACCAGTGGCTGTCCAGCCGGGACAACGAAATCGGAGGGGCGACCAGTTCCACGTACACGCTCCAACCCTCCGACGAGGGCAAGACAGTCAAGGTGCAGGTGAGCTTCACCGACGACGCGGGGAACAATGAGACGCTCACAAGTGCGGCCACGGACCCGGTGGTGTCAGCAGCGCTGCCGCCGCCGCCAGACAACTTGCGTGCGGTCACGCAGAAGAGCGGCGCAGTCGAGTTGACCTGGGAAGCGCCCGGCAACGCCACGGTCACGGGCTACCGCATTGATCGCCGCCACACCAGCGGGGACCACAGCGATCAAGAGCGTTCCGCTGGGAGCCACAGGGACAACCACACCCTGGTGGAGGACACCGGCAGCACCAATACCGGCTATACCGACACGGGCGCGGAAAAGGGCGTCGAGTACGAATACCGGGTGAGCGCCCGCAATGAGGCTGGGGCGGGCGCGGGATCGGACTGGGTGAGGGCCGGGCCGGAGCCTGTATCCAACAACCCGGCCACTGGTTTGCCCAGCATCGGCGGCACGGCCCAGGTGGGAGGGACGCTGACGGTGGAAACTTCGGGTATCGCCGACGCTGACGGACTGACCGGAGCGACGTTCAGTTACCAGTGGCTTTCGAGCAGGGACACGGAAATCACGGGTGCGACGGACTCCACCTACACCCTGGTAGCCGCCGACGAGGGCAAGGCCATCAAGGTGCGGATATCCTTCACCGACGACGCCGACAACCAGGAGATGCTGACCAGCGTGGCCACCACTGCCGTGGCTGGGGCGGTCGACTCAGGGGCGCCAAGCTACATAACCGTCGAAGTGACAGAGGATTATTCGGACCCCATCAACATCGTTACCAACTTCGCCATCACCTGGAGTGACACCGCCGTTTGCTCCGTCGACTACAACGCCTACCTGAACATCAAACCATCAACCCTAACGGGCGACGAAACTGAAGGGTCCCAACTCCACCTGGGCTCGGCTGCCTCCGACGGCGCTCAGATAACGGCAGGACTCACAGGAGTCCAAGGCGGTTTCCGGGGGTTCGACGTGGAACTCTACTGCGGCACCGACGGATCGGGCCGATTGGTCTCCAGAGTAGTCATTCCTGGGGAATATACCCGACCCAAGCCGGGCACCTACTCTTCAGAGCCTCCGCTGAGTGCGCTGGGCGTCAGCCACGGCACTATGACCCCCACCTTCCAAGGGGGCACCAGCAGCTACACCGTCCCGGACGTCGCCAATGCCGAGACCCGGACAACCATCACCGCAACACCCACGGAAGGCAACTTTGTCAAATTCTCCGAAGGATCGGATAGCCCTATTATAGGTCTGATAGTCGACGCCTGGGGCCTAGGCCCCCGCCCTTCGGGACTTAGCGAAGACTGTTCCCGGGGCTTTGGCGATTACTACGGCCCGCTGATCGAAATGACCGACGCCGACCCCGACACGCCCGGCTTCCAGATGGACCTGTATGACGGGACGAGTTCCGTATGGGTCCATGTGTATCCGACCGCCATCTGCTCTCTCGGCAAGAGTTATGCGCTTACGATCACCCGCGCCGAGGGGGAAATCTCCTTACCTCGCCCCAACAGACCGGCCATCGGACTGCCGTTTATAGCACCGCCGGGTAGAGACCCAGGATCGCAGGGTACCTATCTCTACTTTGCCTCGCCATGCGTCGGATGCACCATGAATGCATATGTTTCCAGCATCAAAGACCGCGACGGTTGGGACGAATCGACCTTTAGCTACCAGTGGCTTGCCGACGACGCCGAGATAACTGGCGCGACCGATTTCAGCTACACGGTGGCAGACACCGATCTGGGCAAGACCCTGAAGGTGCGGGTGTCTTTCACCGATGGCAGGGGCAACGAGGAAACGCTTACCAGCCATGCGACAGAGGTGGTGAGGCTTCGCAACTTCGGGCCGACAGGAAAGCCAGTCATCCTGGGCACAGCAGAGGTCGGGCAGACCCTGAGAGTAGATGTTTCCGGCATCAGCGACCCAAACGGCATGACCAACGCGGCCTTCACTTACCAGTGGGTGAACACTCCCTGGACCGACAGCAACGAATACACGCTGGCAGACCGCGACGAGGGACGCAGAATATGGTTGCGAGCGGCCTACACGGATGATGCGGGCCACCGGCATGTCTTGGAAAGCGAGTCCACGGACGCGGTGGCAGCACGTCCCAGCAGCCCGGCGACGGGCGCACCCACCATCAGGGGCACGATCCAGGTGGGCGAGACTTTGACGGTGGACACGTCGGGCATTGCCGACGCTGACGGACTGACCGGAGCGACGTTCAGTTACCAGTGGCTTGGGAGCAGAGACGCGGAGATTCAGGGGGCTACCAACGCTACTTACACCCTCGTAACCGCCGACGAGGGCAAGGCCATCAAGGTACGGGTCTCGTTCACCGACGACGCAGGCAACGAAGAGAGCTTGACCAGCGCCTCTACCGCTGCGGTGTCAGCAAAGCTCCCGCCGCCGGACAACGTGCGTGCGGTCACGCAGAAGAGCGGCGCGGTTCAGTTGACCTGGGAAGCGCCCGACGGCGCCAATGTCACCGGCTACCGCATCGAGCGTAGCCGCGCCGACGAAAACCGCGGCGGTCAACAGCGTTCCGTTGGGAGTCCTAAGGCCGACCACACCCTGGTGGAGGACACCGGCAGCGCCGATACCGGCTATACCGATGAGAGCGCGGAAAGGGGCGTGGAGTACGAATACCGGGTCAGCGCCCGCAACGAGGCCGGGACAGGCGAGGCGTCGGAATGGGTGAGGGCCGGGCCGGAGTCGGCATCCAACGCTCCGGCCACCGGCGCGCCCACCATCAGCGGCACGGCGCAGGTGGGAGAGACGCTGACGGCGGGCATCACCGGCATTGCCGACGCGGACGGTCTGGGCGGCGAAACGTTCACCTACCAGTGGGTATCCAATGACGGAACGACCGATACGGATATGGAGAACGCGACCGGCTCGACCTACAAGCTCGTAGCCGCCGACCAGGGCAAGGCCATAAAGGTCGGAGTGACCTTCACCGACGGCGGCGGCAACGAGGAGACCCTGACCAGCGCGCCCACGGGTCCCGTGTTTGGCGACGGCCTGCCGGGAGCGCCCCGCAACCTCGCCGCCACCGCTGGAAACAAGGAGGTCACCCTGTCCTGGGACCCGCCCGAAGACAACGGCAACGCGCCCGCGGCGAGATACCGCATCGAGTGGAGGGTCGACGGCAAGGACTACGGTACTTCGCAATGGGGCACATCGCGCGAGACGACCTATACGACGAACGACCAGGCCAACCTGGCCAATGGAGTCAAGTACTTCTTCCGGGTAAAGGCCGAGAACGATGACGGCAACAGCTACGGACCATACGGACCGGCCTCCGAGGAGGTGAGCGCCACTCCCACGTCCGGCTCGGCGGTGGACCTGGGCACGCCGGTGCTGTCGGACACGGAGACCCTGCACCACGGCATGGTGAGGCTGGACTGGCAGGACGTAGAGGACGCCGGCTGGTACGTGGTCCAGCACTACCACCTCGAAGGTGGGGAGTGGTTGGACCTGCCCGCCGAGGGAGTGGACATCGCGTTCCACGGATCAAGCGCGGTGGTCAGCAACCTGCATGGGCTCTCGTGGCTGCGGGTTGGTGCGGCGAGCTGCGACGGGGCATCGGAGTGGTCGCAAATCGAGGAGTTGTACGGGACCAAGGAGTCGGACTGGGAGGGAGTGCCCGTACCGGAGGTGGAAGCAGGCGACGAAATCGAACCATGCCCCGTGGTCCTGGGCACTCCGGTGCTGTCAGAGCCGGAAAACCTGCATCACGGCATGGTGAAGCTGGACTGGCAGGACATAGAGGACGCCGGTTGGTACGTGGTCCAGTACTACCACCTCGAAGGTGGGGAGTGGCTGGACCTGCCCGCCGAGGGAGTGGACATCGCGTTCCACGGTTCAAGCGCGGTGGTGAGCAACCTGCATGGGCTCTCGTGGCTGCGGGTTGGTGCGGCCAGCTGCGACGGGGCATCGGAGTGGTCGCAGATCGAGGAGTTGTACGGGACCAATGCATCGGACTGGGAGGGAGTGCCCGTACCCGAGGTGGCGGAGGGCGACGAGATCGAGCCATGCGATGAAGACCCCGACACGCCTGAAAACAGCCCCGCCACCGGAGCGCCCACCATCAGTGGCACGGTGCAGGTGGCCGAGACGCTGGAAGCGGACACATCTGGGGTCGCTGACGCCGACGGTCTTAGCAACGTCCAGTACGAGTACCAGTGGCTGGCCGACGACGCCGACATATCGGGAGCGACCAACGCCACCTACACCCTGGCCGACGCCGACGAGGGCAAGGCCATCAAGGTGCAGGTGAGCTTCACCGACGATGCCGATAACGAAGAGTCTCTGACCAGCGCGGCAACCGACGCGGTGGCGGCAGCGCCCACGCCCAACAGCCCGGCCACCGGAGCGCCCACCATCAGTGGCACGGTGCAGGTGGCCGAGACGCTGGAAGCGAACACATCTGGGATCGCTGACGCCGACGGGCTTGGCAACGTCCAGTACGAGTACCAGTGGCTTGCCGACGACGCCGAAATAGCCGGCGCTACCAGCTTGACCTACGCCCTGTCAGCCGCCGACGAGGGCAAGGCTATCAAGGTAGAAGTCAGTTTCACCGACGACGCGGGCAACGAGGAGACGCTGACCAGCGTGGCCACGGACGCGGTGGCGGCAGCGCCCACGCCCAACAGCCCGGCCACCGGCGCGCCCACCATCACCGGGACCGCCCAGGTGGGCGAGACGCTGACCGCGAACACGTCGGGCATCGCCGACGCCGACGGGCTTGGCAGCGTCCGGTACGAGTACCAGTGGCTGGCCGACGACTCCGAAATCGGGGGTGCTAGCAGCTTGACCTACACCCTTGCCGACACCGAGGAGGGCAAGGCCATCAAGGTGCAGGTCAGCTTCACCGATGACGCGGGCAACGAGGAGACGCTGACCAGCGAGGCCACGGACGCTGTGGCCGGTGCGCAACCCACGGAGCCGCCCGACAAGCCCAAGGGCCTCGAAGCCACGGCGTCCCACGGCCAGGTGGTCCTCACCTGGAATGACCCCCAGGACGAGAGCATCACCGGCTACGTCATCCTGCGGCGCGTCCGCGTGAACGATCAAGGGGGCGACTTCAGTGTATTGGTGGCGGACACGGGCAGCGCCGCCACCATCTACACCGACAACGAGGTGGCGGCCAGCACCACCTACACCTACCGCATCAAGGCCATCAACGAGCACGGGGTGAGCGAGCGTTCCCGCTGGGTCCACATCGACACCCCGGCGCCGCCCGTACCCGACAAACCGACAGGCCTGGAAGCCACAGCGTCCAACGGCCAGGTCGTGCTCACCTGGGACGACCCTGACGACGACAGCATCACCGGCTACGTGATCCTGCGGCGCCTTCCCGGGGTCGACGCCGAGGGACACTTCGATGAGCTAGTGGCGAACACGGGTACGGCGTCCACCACCTACACCGACACCAGCGTGTCGGCGGAGACCCGCTACACCTACCGGATCAAGGCCATCAACGAGCATGGGACGAGCGAGCGGTCCCGCTGGGTGCACATCGACACACCGGCGGCTCCGTAGCAGGTATCAGGGACTGCGGCGCCGGGGGAGCCATCTGCACCAGAGACGGCAGGAAGCTGTAATACAAGAACGAGTTGACCGTCTCCGGGCCAGGCGGCGAGGCCCCACGGCGGAAAGGAGGTCCCCAGGAGCCAGCAAAACACCCACATAGGGCACCCGGGCAAAGAAAAGATGCGGAGGCCGCCTAGTTTGAGGCGGCCTCTTCGCCAGCCTCTGTCGAAGGCGAAGGGAAACGGGTCGAGGAAGCAGCGGATCCGGTTGGGAGGGAGTAGGCGGGATGAGACCCAGGCGCCGCTCAGTCAGGGTGATGCTCCGTCAGGAGGTGGTATGGGAACTGCTGGACCAACTCAACATCTCTCAGAACGAACTGGCGCGCCGCTGCGGGATTTCCCGGGGTTACATGTCCCAGCTGATGCGGGGGGAACGCAGTCCGTCGCCCCGGCTGCGGCGGCGGTTGATGGAGGTGCTGGGGGTGAGTGATTTTGACACCCTGTTCGTCATTGTGGAGGAGGACGAGGAAGGGGAGGAGTAACGGGCGAACACACCGGGGGCTGATGCCCTTGACCTGGAACGCAAAAAGGGCGCATACATGCGCAGCCGGGGCAGGAACATCGCCGCACCAGCGATGTTCCTGCCCCATTGTTGATACGCTCCAGCGATCCGCGCCTGCCGGTTCCTTCTCCCGTGCCTGCTCGGCGCCCAGAGGCCCCCTCGAACAGGGACAGGGACGGTGGTTTGAGCTTGCCGTTGCGACCCTCGGCGGGTTCCCTGCGGCGGACGTTGAGCAGGTCCAGCACGACCTCCGGCGCGGCGTCCCGTATCCGGTAGAGGGAAGGGCTCTTGGCCTTGCGCCCGTGTCCACCGCCCCGCTGGCCGCGCTCAGACCCCGGTCCGGTCCTCGCCGGCACCGGCGCCGTCCGGCTCCGGTTTCGTCAGCATCACGGAGTAGCCCCGCTCGTCCACCAGGTGAGTCACCGACACCCGGCCCCGGCTGTCGTAACCGGCGCGGTAGGCGTACTCCACCTCCGCGCCCCAGGGCACCCGGCCTCCAATGCGCACGGTGCCGCCGCCAGGCTGGTTGCCGCCAGCCCCCGGCCCACCGGCGCCGCGAACCACCACGCCGTTCCGCCCGCCCTTCTTCCAGGCCATCACCTTGACCTCGGCGGGCACCACCAGTTCCGCCGCCGTAGGCCGGAACAGGACCCCGTGCAGCTTCGCCAGGACCTCGCCGGACGGGTTTCGCTGGCCGTTCATGATCTGGGAGAGATGACCGGAGCTGATTCCGGCCCGCCGGGCGACCTCGTTCTGGCTGTACCCATGAGCATCCATGCGCTCCCACAGGGCGCAAGGGTCCACGCTGCGGGGCTGGGCAGGCTCGATCCTGGCCGGACCGTTCAGCGCCTCCTCCACCCGCACCTGGACCACCGGGCTCATGTTCCGCTGGCCCCGGGAGACCTGGCACATATAGCCGTAGGACACCCCCACGTGTTCCGCCAGGCCCTTCAGGCTCATGCCCATCTCGCGGGCGCGCTCCCGGACGTAGCTGCTTTCCCCCTGGACCAGGCCCCCCTGCCGGTAGACGACGCCCGGTCCGGGGACCTCGCCCAGCACCGCCATGGCGCTCTCCCGCATCATCGGGGACCAGGGCCTCTGACCCGAGGCGACCTGCAACAGGTAGCCGTAACTCACGCCCATCCTCTTTGCCAGTTGCTTCAGGGTGAGGCCGTGGCGCCTGGCGGCGACCCTGACCTCGCTCTCGGGCTTGCCCTTGCTCTGTCCCTGTCCCTGCGCCCCGGCCTGTGTCTCCGTGGCCTGTGCGGTGTTGGCGTCGTCCTTGTGGTCGAACCGGTTGGCGCCGCTGGTGATGGTCTCCGCCTGGTGGATGTTGGTAGTCGCCGTCATGTCGCTTCCTCCAAAACGCAGAAAGCGGGGCCGGCCCCAAAGGGACCGACCCCGCTCGTCTGTAAGCAATCGAATTTCAGTTGCCGGTGGCGGCTCACGCGGCCGCCCTGGTTTCCGCCGCGCCACCCAGGGGGCGACGGGCCTAAAGTTCCTGCTGGTTATTCAGTTGTTCCGACCTCCTGTAAGTGGATGGGAATCCAGGTTCAACGTCGTGATGGATTACCTCCTTGTGGCTATGGATTGGTCGTCAGTGAGTTCCTCCGTTGCTGCTGGCGGCAGCGGCCCATCGATGAGCAGGGCCACCGCCACGGGGATGGACGCCCGGTTGTGTCCGCCTGATGAATCCGCCGTCAACGACCGCCACAGGCTTGGGTTGGTTGAACCCTGCCGTGCTGGTCATGCGCACCTCCCCGGTGTCGCTGATGACGTTGGGGAAAAGATTGCCGCCCGGCGCCGGACACACTCCGCCCACGGTGAGACGCGCAACGGAGAACGCAGGATGAGGGTTGGAGCAAGACGCAGCTCGCCCAGGGTGTTATTCAGCTAAAACGCGAACCCTGGAGGCTGCAATGAGGGGAGAGAGGGGAGAATTGAAGGGAAACGTAGCCCGGAATGTGGTTTGGCCCCGGCGCCGGACGCACCCCGCCCTGGGACTGACACCGCAACGGAGAACGCCGGTTTGGGGGTTGCAGAAAGACACAGCTACGCCAGGGTGTGATTCCGCCGCAAGGCGAATCCTGGGGAGCTGCATTTCGGGGGGAACGGAGAGGGACGCAGTCCCGTCAGTGGAAACTGCGCTTGAATGTGGAACGCCCAGCCAGCGGCTATGAGGCCACCGACAGGAACGTATTGAATCTGCGGTGCCGCTGCTCTGGTTCAGCAGGTGCGCCGCAAACGTGGGGAATCGGCCAGAGCTGTAGATGTGCTCCAACCGCGCTGTGAAGGGACAGCGAAGCGCGTCAACCGCTCCGCAGGTGAGTTCCGAAGGGGAAAGAGCTTCCTGGATACCGTCCTGTTGCTAGCCGACACCTCCTGGCAGTGGGACTTCCGTGAGTTCAGGGTCCGCCGTGGAAAGGGAATCGGGGATGCCGTTTGTTCCGGTTGCCACCTCCGTGCATCAGTCCGTGGGTTAAGAGTTCCGCGCCTTGGGTTTGGCTGCCATGTGAAGCGCACCGTGCACTTCCTGTGGTAAGGGTTCACCGGCTGCGGGCTGAGTGCCAATCACTCCGACCAGACAGCAATTCCCTCGTGGGCGCTCCGGGGAGAGAAGCCTCGATCCTCACGGAGCAGGCCCGGGCGAGCAGGGATCACGCCCCCAGGTTTCTAGGCAGTGGAAACACTGGAAAAGCCAGACAACGAAGTCAGTATCCGGCCTCCGGAAGACCCCTGGCAAGGGTTTCGTCGACGACCCGCCCACATTGATTGCACACGCACCGCAGGAATCCCGCTGGAATCGGGAAACCCGTCGGAACCGCCCGGAGACGGCGCCGCCGGCCTACCGTCGCCACCGCAGCAGGGCCAGCCGCAGCCAGTACCACGCCGACCTCGACCACCGCACCGGACTCAGCACCCACCCCAACTTCGCCAGCAACGCCAGCCTGGCCCGCCGCCTGCGAAAGTCCGGGAGCGCCTTCAACCGCCAATTCAACTGCGCGCCCCGGTCCAGGCCCCGCAGCGGCTCCGTCTCCGGCGGCAGGGTCAGGCCGCGCTCCTCCAGCATGGCCACCTCCAGTTCCAGAATCCGCTGGCGCGTTGACACCCACTCCAAGCCCTTGCCTCGGGCCGGGTGGCCGTCCCAGAGATCACGCCACTCCTGCACCAACAGCCAGGCGTCGCCGAACACGTCCTCGTCGTCGTCATCCGGTTCCGCCGTCACCAGATCGGGGTGCCGCCTCCGGGACCTAGCCCCCGCCACCCCGGCGCCGGAGGCGGCAACCGGATGCCACCACCGCCGCCCTTGGCATCACCCTGGGCCAGCCGCTGCTCCAGCCGCCGCATCCCCTGGGCGTGGGTCTCCCCCAGGGCCTTCATGCCCTCCCGCAGCTCACCCTCCAACCCGGCCACCTGGGTCGTCAGCCCGCCGACCTGCCCCGCCAGCCCCTCCACGGCCTCCTCCAGCTCGTCCCTGGCCCCGCCGTCCCTTTCCACCAACATCTTCTCCACCGCGTCCCGCACCCGCCGCGACATCCCCTGCTGCACGCTGCCTGCCACCGTCCTGGGGTCCAGACCCAGCCCCGCCCCGCGCCCTTGTGCCCCCTCGACCGCACCAGCTGGCGGAACAACGCGGTGAGCCGCAGCTCGTACACGGCGTCGATGACCTGGGCCGCCGCCTGGTCGAAGGCGTCCCCTGGAACAACGTCGGAATCACCGCCGCCGTCATTCCCCCTGCCGAGGGCCGGGTTCCCACCGCCGCCAGCGCCGGTCCCGTCACCAACCGGATTGTTCGGAGTCTCACCCCCGCCAACGCCAGCGGGATCGCCCGCATCGCCGGGACCGCTGCCGGGTCCGCCCGCCGTCCTGCTCTCGTTCTGACTCATGCTCACCCTCCCGGTGCAAATTGCACCTTTCCAATAGGGGCCTTGCACCCCCGTCCTGATTTCGCCGGACTGCAAACTGCACCCCTCAAACGGGGCCATTGCACCCCATGACCGGAACCCGCCCTGGACTCCAAGTGTTCGCAAACTTACCGCTGAAATGGGGCTGCACCCCCCATTTCAGCTACGAATCCCCTCCCATCAACCGGCGTCATCCAAGTCCCAATTCCTGTACACGTCCCTAACACCACGGCGGCCTCGGAAAATCCCACGCCTCGAAAGGGGGGGTCTGCTAACCCCCCCTTTCGAGGCATTACGCCCGCCCAGCCCAGCCACCAGACTTGGCTTCCCGCCCCTGCGCTCCCGCCTGCTGACCGGCTGGCGGAACGGCAGTCCCCGGTCCGGAAAACCCCTGTCCTCCGGTTCCCTGGCGGAGCGGGCGGCCCGCAGCGGCAGGACGGAGTACGCCGAGGGGGACGGCATTGCCGTGGTCGCAAAGCCCGTCTTCTGGAAGGGACGCCTCGCCAAGGTGATCGTGGTCGCCCTGCCCTGGGAACATCGCAAGGCGCTGGCCCCGCAGCATGGGGCAGCCCCGTGGCCGGGCAGTGAATCCAGCGCCCGCCCCCGGCGGGCGCCAACCTCTCCTTGACAGGCCGGACCGTTTGTTCGATAATGGATAGTAAGACAATACATTACATCAACAGGCAAAAAGAGAGACCATGCCACCACGCCGCATTTCCAGGACCATCACCTTCTCCCTGCCCCCGGAGATGTTCGAGCAGGTGCAGCGGGTGAGGGAAGAGGAGGGCCGAGACATGAGCGAGCTGGTGCGGGAAGCCCTCCGCCTGTACATGGAAGAGAGGGAGTTGCGCCGCCAGGAGCGATTGGAACGGCTGCGCTCCCGCCAAGCCACGAAGCCAGAGGACGAAGGAGGCGAATCCAATGACTGAACTACACGACCTGATACCCGCGGCCCTCTACGCCCGGGTCTCCAGTGACCGCCAGGACGTGGACCTGTCCGTGGCCGCCCAGCTCCGGGCGCTGCGCGACTACGCCCAGCGGAACGGCTACCTGGTAGCCCGCGAGTACGTGGACGAGGCCGAGAGCGGGCGTATCGCCGACCGGCCCCAGTTCAGCCGGATGCTGGACGAGGCCAGCAAGCCCGAGGCCCCTTTCAAGGAAATCCTGGTCTGGAAATTCTCCCGATTCACCAGAAAGCGCGAGCACGCCGTGGCCTTCAAGTCCATGCTCCGCAGGCGCGGCATCCGCGTCGTATCCATCACCGAGCAGGCCGACGACACCCCCACCGGCAAGCTCCTTGAGGCCATCATCGAGAGCGTGGACGAGTTCTATAGCGAAAATCTTGCGCAAGAGGTTGTCCGGGGGATGCGGGAGGCCGCCACTCGCGGCTTCTGGATGACCACCTACGCCCCCTACGGCTACAGGCGGGTCTACGTTCAGGACGGAATCAAGAAGCGTCCCAAGCTGGAGCTCAACCCGCCCGCCGACGCCGTGGTCAGGCGCATCTTCGACATGGTGCTCCAGGGCAAGAGCATCCTCGACGTGACCAAAACCCTCAACGCCGAGGGCATCCCCACCACCAACGGCAAGAAGTGGCTCAAGACCACCATCCACACCATGCTGGACAACGAAGCCTACACCGGCACCCTGGTCTGGGGAGCCAAGGCCAAGGACGGCGCGCCGCCGGTGCGCGTCGAGAACGCCCATCCCGCCATCGTGTCCAAGCGGGATTTCCAGAAGGCCAGGAAGTTGCTGGCGTCCCGCGCCCCAAAGAAGATGAACCCCCGCCGGGCTTCCAGCCCCTACCTGCTCAGCGGCCTGGTCAAGTGCGAGACCTGCGGCAAGGCCATGACCGCCGCCGAGGCCAAGAGCGGCAGGTACACCTACTACATCTGCCACTCCCTGCTCAAGCGGGGCAAGGGAACATGCGAGACCCCCAGGCTCAACGCCAAGAGCTTTGAGAAGCTCATCGTCAGCGAGATCCGGGAGAACGTCCTCACCGAGTCCAACATCCGCGACCTGGTGAAGCTGCTGGACGAGGAAATGGACGGGGTGGCCCGCGAACAGCGGGACCGGCTGGAGACCATCGAGGAGGAGCTTGAGGACGTGAAGAAACGGCTGGGCCGCATCTGGCAGGTAATCGAGACCACCGATATCGAGATGGCCGACGCCTCGGAGCGCATCAGGGAGCACCGGGAGCGCAAGGAGAAGTTGGAGATTGCTGCCGAGGAGGCGCGGGCGCTTTTGTCGGACCGGCGTCAGTTCTTGGACAGCGCCGACACCATCGCCACCTTCGCCGCCGAGATGAGCGAGTTCCTCAAGACCAGCGAGCTGACCGAGACCAAGGCTTTCGTTAGGTCCTTCGTCAAGGAGATCGTGGTCAAGCCCGGCAGGGCCGCTATCGTCTACTCGATACCGACGCCGGATGACTCTCCGGCAGGGGGTGCGGACGCCGTGGAGATCGCCCTAAACGGGGGTGTTATGAATTCGGTACGTCATGGTGGGCCTGGATGGACTCGAACCATCGACCTCGGTCTTATCAGGACCGCGCTCTAACCGCCTGAGCTACAGGCCCACGGGGGGACTTTCGATTATAACGAATGCCTTTGGGTTAGACAAGGAACTGGGCGGGCCCCAGATCCACCACCTAGCCAAAAGAAACACCTCGTTGGAGCCGGCTGGGAAGCCGGCTATGATGGTAAGTGGTCAAACAAAGCCATCACCAACGAGGTGCAGTTATTATGCCCCAGGGAGCATTGCCTTTCCAATACGTCCAGGAGAAGGGTACGGCGGGGATGACCGCTCTCGCCGGTCTGGGGGCGTACCTGTATCTTTGGCAGGTTGCCGGTTTGCCCCAGTCGGTCCGCCGGCACCTGGGCGTCGAAGGAGCCCAGGGCTGGACCGATGAGCAAGTGGTCACCTCTCTGGCGCTGTTGAACTTGGCCGGCGGTGAATGCGTGGAGGACCTGCGCCTGTTGGAGAAGGACGAGGGCCTGGGCCGGGTGTTGCGGCTGGCGGAGACTCACGGGATGGGCCGGCGGGAGCGCCGGAGGCTGCTGGGGAGGTGGCGCAAGGAGCGCCGCCGCAGTGTGCCCTCGGCCTCGGCGGTGTTCCGGTATCTGAACAGATTCCACGACGAGGAAGAGGAGAGCAGGAGGCAGGCCCACACCGCGTTCATACCGGCGCCCACCGCCGGACTTCTGGGTCTGCGCCGGGTCAACGCCGACCTGATTGGCTTCGTCCAAGGTCAGACCCGGCATGAGCGGGCGACGCTGATCGAGACCCACAAGGAGCAGGCCCTCTACTGCTACAAGAAGTACAAGGCGTACCAGCCGCTGACGACCTACTGGTCCGAAGCCGGCTTGGTCTTGCACTCGGAGTTTCGGGACGGCAACGTGCCGGCGGGCCACCAGCAACTGCGGGTGCTCAAGGAGTCGTTGGAGCACCTGCCTTCGGGGGTGGAGCGGGTTCTGGTGCGCTCGGACACGGCGGGCTACCAGCAGGAGTTCTTGCGCTACTGCGCTGAGGGCAAAGACCGACGCTTCGGGGTGATTGAGTTCGCGGTGGGGGTGGACGTGACCCCGGAGTTCAAGGCTGCGGTGGCCCAGGCGGGTGAGGAGGAGTGGCGGGAGTTGTACCGGGAAGCGGACGGACGCCCGGTGCCCACGGGCCAGCAATACGCGGAAGTGAACTTCGTGCCCAACTGGATAGGACACTCCAAGAACAGCCCGGAGTACCGGTTCATCGCCATCCGGGAGCCGTTGCGGAACCCGCCCCTGCCGGGGCTGGCCAGCCAGTTGGAACTGCCCTCCATCATGGAGATGGGGGAGGGTGGGTGGTTCAAGGTCTTTGGGGTGGTGACCAACCGGGACATTGACCCGGAGGAGTTGGTCTGGTGGTCCAGACAGCGGTGCGGGAAAGGGGGAGGCGGCGCACTCCGTGCTGAAGGAAGACCTGGCGGGCGGGCGGCTGCCCTCGGGACTGTTCGGAGCCAACGCCGCTTGGTGGGCGATAACGGTGCCGGCCTTCAACCTGAACTCGGCGATGAAGCAGTTGGCCTTGGGTCAAGAGTGGGTGAGCCGAAGGCTGAAGGCGGTGCGCTTCGGGGTCATCAATCTTCCGGGACGGGTGGTCCGGCACGCCCGGACCCTGTTGATCAATCTGGGCCAGGGCCATCCCTCATACCCGGTGTTGGTGGCGGCCCGACGGAGCATCCTCGCCTTGGCCCACGGGCCGCCGGGCGTCTGAGCCGGCCCTGACCGGGCCAAAGGCCACCAAAAGCGGCCCCGACAGGCACCGCAGCTGGACTGTGCCCTGCGCTAGCCGGAATTGCCTGGTCCCAACGCCCTTGCCTCGGGAAACAACCCTCAGGCCGCTATACCCACTCTCTGGACCCCTCCACAATGCCTCCCATCGATCAAACTCCGCACCGCCGACCCCCCCCCACACTATTTAGATGGTGGATCGGGAGGATCGCACAGGGCAATCGCGTCTTAACCAAGCAACACTTTCAGGAGGTAGTCCTCACGCCAGCCTGCTTGGAGACGTTTGCCCTGGATGCCGACTTTCAGGCTGGTCTCCTTCTTGATGTCAATGGCGCCGAGAAAGTGGGCCACTGGGGCGGAGGAATGGTGTACCACTGGAGTGAAGGCTGATGGCAGTAAAACAGGGGGAGTGGCGACGTTACAGGAGTGGGAAAAGACGGCGTTGACGGTGCGGCCTATTGTTCGTCGGGGTCGTCCGGAGTTTGAGACGCGGCGTTCTCCCGGCTGCGCTTGAGCCGGTAGCTGTCGCCGTTCATCTTCAGGATGTGGACGTGGTGGGTCAGGCGGTCCAGCAGGGCTCCGGTGAGCCTCTCCGACCCGAAGACCTCGGTCCACTCGTCGAAGGGCAGGTTAGTGGTCACCAGGATTGAGCCCCGCTCGTAGCGCTGGCTGAAGACCTCGAAGAGGAGCTCCGCCCCGGTGGGGGACAGTGGAACGAAGCCCAGTTCGTCGATGATCAGCAGGCTGAGGCGGGAAAGTTGTCTCTGGAGGTTGAGCAGCCGCCTTTCATCCCTGGCCTCCATCAACTCGTGGACCAGGGCGGCGGCGGTGGTGAAGCCCACGGACATCCCCTTCTGGCAGGCAGCCAGTCCCAGTCCCAGTCCCAGGGCGATGTGGGTCTTGCCGGTGCCGCTGTTGCCGACGGCGATGATATTCTCCCGGCGCTGTAAGTATTCACAGCGGGCCAGTTCCGTCACCAGGGACTTGTTCACCGAGGGGATGGCCGTAAAGTCGAAGGTATCCAGGCTTTTGACGGCAGGGAAGCGGGCGGCCCGGATCCGCCGCTCCACCATGCGCTGGTGGCGGTCGATGAGTTCCAGTTCGCCCAGCCGCAACAGATAGGTTGGGTGGTCCACCCCCTCGGCGGCGCACTGGGCCGCCATCTTCCCGTATTCCCGGAGGAAACTGGGTAGCTTCAGTTCCTTCAGGTGATGTTCCAGCAGCAGCGTGGACCGGCTGTTCATGCCGCTCTCCCTGCGAGGAGAGTCATATAGTCTCGTGTAGACGTGGTGCTGACCCGCACCTGGGGCAGGTAGGGATAGAGCTCCAGGTCGAGGCGGGGCGGCCGTCCCTCCAGCCGGCACAGCACCAGATGCTTCACCGCATCGAAGCTCAAAGCCCCCAACCGGAGGGCATCCCGAACCGCGGCGTGGACTTCCCCAGGCGAAAAATGCTCGAATAGCCGCAGCACCTGGACGAACTCCCGCTTGCCCCTTCGTCCCATCCGGGACTCCAGCAGGCGCCGCAGCGTGGCAAACTCCTCGGGAAGGTCCCAACCCTGCAGGGGAGCGGCTTGGTCCAGGGCCGCCGTCTTCTGCTCCAGCAGGGGCAGGTAGTGGACGGGGTCGTAGACGAAGTCGTCTCTCTCGTAGGAGCGGTGATGGCGGGCGATGACCTCGGACCCCCAACTGATGACCACCCGGTCCACGTAACCTTTTACCAGAACGTCCCGGTGCCCGTAGGCCACCGGAACCGAGTAGTCGTTGGTCCGGTACCTCACCAGCGAAAGCGAACTCACCCGGCCCGCCTGCTTCTCACAGGCGTCGTAAGCCACCGCCGGCAGGGGCAGAAGGACCTCCAGGTCCCGTTCCATCCGTTGACCTATGCTCTCTGAATGACCCCTCAGCCTGGCATCCATCCGCGCCAAGCAGCGACGCTCCAGGTGGGAGTTCAGCGCCTCAAAGCTCTCGAAGGACGGCACCGGCACCAGAAAGTTGCGCCGCATATAGCCGACCATCCCCTCGACCTTCCCCTTGTCGTTGCCCTTGCCGGGACGCCCGAACCGGTCATCGAACAGGTAGTGGGACTGGAGCTCGGTGAAGGTCCGGGTGCGTTTCCTACGCCCGTCTCCCAGGATCCTGGCCACGGCCAGCTTGGTGTTGTCGTACAGGATGCTCTGGGGCACTCCGCCCAAGAAGGCAAATGCCGACACATGGCCGTCCAGGAAGGCCTCGGTGGTCTCCGCCGGGTAGGCCTTGACGAAGCATCCGTCGCTTTGGGGCAGGTCCAGGACGAAGCAGTGGGCTTTCTGTTCCACCCCGCCGATGATCACCAGTGCCTCGCCAAAGTCGCATTGGGCGTGACCCGGCGGATGGGACAGAGGCACGAACATCTCCTGCGACCGGCGGCGGTGCTCCCTCACCTAGTCCTTGACTATGGTGTACTGGCCGCAGAACCCATGCTCGTCCCTGAGCCGCTGGAAGATCCGCTGGGCGGTGTGGCGCTGCTTCCTGGGACGCCTGAGGTCGTCTGCCAGGATTTGGTCGATGATGCCGGTGAAGGGCTCCAGCTTGGGACGCCGGGACGGAGTCTGTCGCCGGTAGCCCGGCGGCGCCGAGTAGGCCACAATCTTGCGCACCGTGTCCCGGTGCAGGCCGAACACCCGGGAGACCTCCCGTATGCTCATCCCATCCACCATCACCGCCCGTCGGACCCGTAGATACACGTCCACCCGGTACATCCATCCCACCGCCCATAAGCACGACTTCAAACCTATGGATGGCAGAGGACGGTACATTTTTCAACCGCCACAATGTTGACGTTCAGCGAAAAAGTCCGAGCTAACTGGCCAGCATAAATGTCACATTCACCCCATGGAGAATGTGACTTTGACTCAAAAAGAACAGACCAGACTTCAGGTACTCAACAGCCTCCTCACGGAGCACATTGAGGTGGACCAGGCGGCTGAACTGATGGGAGTCAGCCCGCGCCACACCAAGCGTATCCTGGCAGCTTATCAGGAGAGAGGCGCGGCTGCCCTTGCCCATGGTCACCGCGGCCGTAGACCGGCCAACGCTATTCCCGAGGCGACCAGGAGCAGGGTGGTTCACCTGGCTCGCACGTGTACGAGGGAGCCAACCACACCCATCTCTCAGAGTTGCTCAGTGAACGCGAGGGCGTCGACATAGGCCGGACTACGCTTCGGCGTATCCTGGCCAACGCCGGGCTCAGCAGTCCGCGGCGAAGGCGCCCGCCCAAGCACCGGGTGCGCCGGCAGCGGATGCCCCGGGAGGGCATGCTGATCCAGTTGGACGGCAGCTATCACCGTTGGCTGGGCGAAGACGGGCCACAGTTCACGATACTGTTCGCGGTGGACGATGCCACCGGCTGCGTGGTCAACGCCCTGTTCTGCGATCATGAGGACACCAGCAGCTACTTCCTGCTGATGCAGGGTCTGCTCCGGCGCTGCGGCATACCCCTCGCCCTGTACACCGACCGTCACCCGGTCTTCAAGCACAAGTCGGAATATCAGCCCGCCGGCACGCCCACCCAGTTTGGACGGGCAATGGCAGAGCTGGGGATACAACTGATTTTCGCCCTGTCCCCACAAGCAAAGGGGCGCGTAGAGCGGACGGCCGGAACCTTCCAGGACCGGCTGATCACTGAACTCCGGCTCGCGGGAGCAACCACCGTTGAACAGGCCAGGGCTGTGTTGAAGCAGTTTCTGCCCAGGTTCAACCGGCGTTTTGGAGTTCCGGCCCAGTGTCCTGATCCCTCATTCCGGCCCTTGCAGGTGGATCTGCCCCTGGAGCATATCCTGTGCTTCAAGCACCGCAGGAGGGTGGCCAGGGACAACACCGTGAAGTACCAGAGGCACACCCTGCAGCTGCTTCCCGATCCAAAGCGCCGAAGCTATGCCGGAACGGTTGTGGAGGTACTGGAGGGATTGGACGGCTGGCTATCGCTACACCATGAGGGGCGCATCATCGCTGCCCAGGAAGCGCCGCCCAGTCCGGCATCTCTCCGAAGCCGCAACGGGACTTCCTCAGCTTCCACCATCCCGACCCCCGATCCCGGGCTCGCGTTAAAACCTTCGGTTACAGCTCTCGAACTGCCGAGCGCAAAGCCAGATCAAGAAGAAGGTGCTCATGCTGCGGCAATTGACGATCCGGACGTAGCCGGGTTGCAGGTAGTCGCATCACCGCGGAAACCTACTTTTCTGCAGCAGGAGAGATGGAAGGCGGTGCAGCAGGCGAAGCTTAAGGGGATGTCCATTCGACGGATGGCAAGGGAATTAGGAATTCATAGAGTCACGGTCAGGAGATACATTGACGCTGAGAGTCCACCGACGCGTAGGTGCCCGGTCGCATCCACGGTGTCGCCATCTGATACCATCGCAGACCAAGCGGGTGACATTTCTGCCGAACAGTTAGACGGACATTTATGCTGAACAGCGACAGCCACAATGTCAGGCAGTCAATCCGTCCCGGTGGTCCACTTTACCTCCGCCTTTTACACTTGAGCAGGTTGTGGGAAATCTGCCGAAGCGTAGCCATGTTTTGGGGAGCGTAGTCCTTGCGGATCCGGCACTGGTCTTCGCGGAAGGTCACGTCCAGGGTCCAGTGCAGTGAATTCTCGATGCTCCAGTGGCTGCGCACCGCCTCCAGCATCTTTCCTGCCGAGGCCTCCAGGCTGCTGATGTAATAACGGGAATGGACCGTGGCGCCTTCCGCCGTCTCCCGGCGGGCACTGACTTTCACCGCCGCCTTCAGCCCAAACAATTGCGTCTTGGTCCCCAGGTAGTCCAGACACTCAGAGTCTGAAATGACCCAACACTCACGCCGTTCGATGCGTCCGTGGCCCTTGTTCAAGGTCCGGGCGTAGTCAGAGGGGGGACCCCCTCGAAGCCGTACTCTTCGGCCCCCTGGAAAAGGTCCCTTACGTCATTGTATAGCCGACTCTGGTTGTCCTTTACCGCCAAGACATAGTCGGCCCCGCCTTCCACAATCTGCTCCGCTATCTCCCGCCGACACCCCATGGCATCGGTGGTCACGACGCACCCCTGGAGCGCCAAGAGTTCCAGCAGCCGGGGAATGGCCGTGATTTCGTTGGACTTCTCCCCGGTCTTGACTTGGCCCAGGGTCATGGTGTTGGCTGAGGCCCAAGCGCTCACCAATTGGATGGCCTGCTTGCCGGAGTTGCGGTCGTGAGAGCGGCGCATCGTCTTGCCGTCTATGGCGACCACTTCCCCTTGGGCCAGTTGGGCCACCTCCTGAGTCCAGCCCATAAAACAGCTTTGGAACTGCTCTGGGTCCAGACGGGAGAACACCTGTCCGAAGGTGTCGTGGGACGGAATACCGCCCGGCAATTCCAGGAAAGTTCTGAACCACTCCTCCTTGTTGCGGCCGAACATCTCAACGTGCACCCAAGAATCGGCCCCGCAGATGGTGGCGCAAATGGCGATGGCAACTATGTCCAGGAGTTTGTGCCGCTTGCTGCGCTCAATCCTGGGGTCTTCCAGAGTAGCAAAGCAATCTAGGAAACCTCTGAAGAAGCGCTCGGAAATGCAACGGAAACCGAAATCTTGGTGGGGAGCTTAAAGGCTTCAGCTATCCAATAAGCGAGGTCACCCCCATCCTAACCTTCCCCCGTCGAGGGGGAAGGGACTTATTCAGAGCTTCCCTAGAATCGATGCGCCTCCCTGTCTTACCACGACTACCTCCCCGCACCCGGTCAGATAGTCTTATTTTATACTTCTATAAAACTCTAATTAAGATGCGATTGCCCTGGCGGGTCGCACGTCCGCCACGTCAATGGAATCGGAGGCTGCGTTGGAGACCGGTATAACGAGGGTTGTCGCGGTCATAACGCTTACTAACCATCACTTGCGGGGTGCGGCTATCGTTGCCCAGTAGGACCATCTTCCCTGTACGCAGGGGAGGATGGGCCACTGGGCTTGGCCGTCTGCCTACGCGGTGCCCGACTATGCTTCCGGGCCGTCTCCGGCTGCGGGCGGCGGCGCGTCGTCGAACGATTGGACGTCGGTTGGGAGCCGGATGGGAGTTCGCCGCGACGGTGGCCGAAGGGCGCCGGAGGTCCGGACCGCTTCGCTTCGGTCCTGCTGACCGATACCGTCGGGCCTCCAGCTCTCGGGTAACCGCAGGGCGCGAACCGGATAATTGATGACGATGCCTTCGTCCGAGAACCGCCGTTGCAGGTCCCGTATCAGCGCCGACTGCAACTCGAAGCTGGCCAAGCGGTCTTTGGCTTGGAGGAACAACCAGAAAATTACATTGGAGTCCCCAAAGGAATCGAACCCGAACCAGCCCCCGTACTCCTTGACTCCGTTGGGGTCGGTCTCAAGCAAATCCGCCATTACCTCACGGGAGACCGCTTCCACTCGGTCAAGGTCGCTTTCGTAGCTGACGCCACAGGTCAGGTAGACGTTTACCGGAGGCGTTGGCTGCTGATAGTTGGTGAAAATAGTCTCGGCGAACTTGGCGTTGGGTATTACCACCAAGTTGTTCCCCCAGGTCCGGACTCGTGTGCTGCGCCAGCTAACCTCAACCACGTAGCCGGCCACGCTGCCTTCTAACTCGATGTAATCGCCGGGGTTAATGACCCCTTCGGTAATAACGTAGGCGCCGGCGAACAGGTTGGAAAGGGTTGGTTGGATAGCCAAGGCCACGGCCAACCCTCCCAGTCCCAACCCTGCTATGAGCGGGCTGATGGGTACGCCGAGGGTGTCGAGCACCAGCAGGCCGCCAATGCCGCCAATCAAGACAACGACGACCCGGCGCAACATTGGAACCAACCGGTCGTCCATTTCCCCAGGAGTCTGAGCCGCCAGGTTTTGCAGGTACCAGTCCATCGTCCGGGCGACAACCCGCAACACAAGGCCGGTGGCGACCAGCAGCCCAGACGCCCTAGCCACCGTGTCAACTATTTCCTGCTGTCGCTGGCTCAGGTCCAAGGGTACGCTGAAGGCGAGGTAAAAGCCCAAGACGACAATGCCGAGGCTCAACGGCCACCGGGCGGCGCGAACAATCTGGGTGTCGAGGTCGGTAGGCGTCCGGCGGGTCAACCTCAGGGCCAAGGGAATCAACGCGAGGTGGAATAGCAACGCCGTTAGAATGGCGACCAAAACCGAACCCGCTACGATCACCGGGTCGAGCCAAGCCGGTTCTCCCAATCCGAAACGCGCTGCGATGGTGAGCACGGCCGGTCCTACTTCAGAGCCTCTAACAGCAACGGCAGCACCTCGCCGGACCGTCCGGTAAGGACGAGGTCGCACCAAGGGGTAAGAGCGGTTGCCTCGGGGTTGATTTCGACGATCACGGCGCCGGTTTCCTTGGCCACCAAGGGCAGACGGGCCGCGGGGTTCACCGTACCCGAGGTCCCCACCAGCACCATGCAGTCACAGCGCTCCGCCTGCTCCCGGCAGGCCTGAAGCACGGCAGGAGGCACCGGCTCCCCGAACATCACCGTATCCAGCTTGACGATGCCGCCGCAGCGAGAGCAGGTGGGTGGCAGGGCGCCAAAAACGTAACTGCTCCGGGGCCATCGTTGTCCGCAACCCGTACACCGCATCCACAACCGGTTGCCGTGAATTTCCAGCAACTCCCGGCTGCCAGCAACCCGGTGCAGGTTGTCAACGTTCTGGGTCATGGTGCAGCGCAACAAGCCCCGCCTCTCCAACTCGGCCAGCGCCCGGTGGCCATTATTGGGGACTGCCCGGTCCACCGCCAGCTTCATTTCGTAGATTATGTTTCCGGGCTCCAACTCACTCCTCAGACGATTGTCCCACCAAGCCTTGGGGTCGTGGATGAACTCCTGGTACGACAGCAGAGGCGGCTGACCGTGCTTGCTCCATAAGCCGCCGGGCCCGCGATAGGGCGGGATTCCGCTCTCCACCGACAGTCCGGCCCCGGCTAATGCCACGACGTGATCCGAGCGCCGTATGATGGCGGCAGCCTGCTCCATTAGCCGCTGTAGCTCTTGGTTAGCTTTTGGCATCTGGTCGACGCGAGCCGGGTATGACGGCAGTCCCACAGGCGGTTTTCCTACAGACTCTCGCCCGAGAACCCTTCCGGCCCCAATAGCGGAACGAAACGGCAGGGGCCCAGCAGACGCGGCGATATGCCCTCTCCAGTGCGGTGCGCCTGCACCAGCTGCTGCTGGTCCAGCGACCCCACCGGCGCCACCAACCGGCCGCCAATGGCCAGTTGACTCAGTAAAGACGATGGTAATCCGGGGACGGCCGCCGTTACGATTATGGCGTCGTAGGGGCCGCCTTCCTGGTAACCGGGGGTGTCTCCCGCAGGGCGGCTAGCCACCGTAGTGTAGCCAAGTTCATCAAGGGTCCGCCGGGCGCTCTCAGCCAGTTCCGGCAACAGCTCTACCGTGGTCACCTGCCCCGAAGGGACCAACTCGGCTAGTATTGCCGCCTGGTACCCGCTGCCGGTGCCCACTTCCAGCACCCGGTCGCGGGGTTGTAGCTGTAACGCTTCGGTCATCAACGCCACAATGTACGGCTGGGAGATGGTCTGGCCACGACCAATGGCTAAAGGGGTGTCCTGGTATGCCATGGACCGGAGAGCGACAGGCACAAAATACTCCCGGGGCACCCGCTCCATCGCCCGGACCACGTCGCCCGACCCGACGCGGCGGGCCAACTTGCTGAATAGCGTCTTCCTCGCTTTGGCGAGGCTGGTATCCTTCTTTTGATTCGGCATTTCTCTGCATCTTAACATGAATGGCCCGTTGGCACTGACAAGCGATTGACTAGGCAATCCTCGTGTGATAATCTGGGCTTCCTCAAGTCGTTGGGATAGGTTATGATAGATATCTACAGTATTTTTGAAGCCAATTGAGGGACTTGGAAGACACCAACAAGAACCAATGGCTGGCACTTGGGGCCGCCTGCCGCCTTCTGGAGGTTAGCGACGCCACCCTGAGACAATGGGCCGACAGCGGCTATCTCAGAGTTTACCGTACGCCGGGCGGCCACCGCCGGTTTTTGCGGCACGACGTGGAGTCGCTGGTTAGCGGCAACCATCAACCTGGGGAGCACAGCCGGGACGACGCTGTCGAGGGCTCGGCCCTGCGCCGCATCCGCCGAGGGCTCAACCGTCATGACGTCGTACAGCAGACCTGGTACCAGCGGGTAGAAGAGGAAGGCAGGGTGCGGATGCGGCTCTTCGGCCGCCGCCTGCTCTCCCTGCTGCTCCAAGAGTCGGGCCCAAAACGGCGCCGCCAAGAACTATTAGAAGAAGCCCATGTCCTGGGACGCGAATATGGCACTGAAATGTCGGACCGGGGCGTTACTGTCACCGAGACCGTCGAAGCCTTCCTGTTCTTCCGCTCCATGGTGTTGGACTCGATAGACCCGATCTCTTGGGCCCCGATCCTAGAAGCGGCCGACCGAGTATTGGTTGGCGTTGTGGAATCATTCCAGGCCCGACTTCAAGGATGAATTTCGCCCGAATGACCGGCCGTTGAAGTTAGCCGGGAAATTAGTCGGGAAGCTCGCCGGGATTCCCGCCGGCGATGGCTAACCCGGGCCGTGGAGGCCAATGCAATGGACCTTACCGACCGCAAGTTGCTTAACCTGATTCAGGGACCATTCCCTATGATGGAGCAGCCGTACTTGGAGTTGGCCAGCCAGGCGGACATTTCTGAAACCGCGGTCTTGGAACGCCTGAGCGAACTGAAACGGCAGAACGTGCTCCGCCAAATCAGCGCCATCTTCGACACCCGCCGGCTGGGTTACAAAACGACTCTGGTTGCCATGGCCTTCGACCCAAAAAATCTCCACCGGGCCGCGATGGTGATCAACAAGCATCCCGGTGTTAGCCACAACTACGCTCGTGAGGGTTCGTACTACAATCTCTGGTTCACCGTAGCGGTCCCGCCGGAACACGACCTAGAGGCCACGGCCAACTTCATGGGCCACCAAACCGGCGCCTTGGCCACTCGCATCATGCCCACCATCCGGTTCTTCAAAATCGGTGTGAACTTCGACATGGTCAACCAACAGGGGTCTTCCTTTAACTTCAGCCCCGACGGGTTCGACCAATCGGCAGCGGATAGCTGGAACCAAGCGGCGCCGGTAACCGAGGCCGAAAAGGACGCCATCCGGGAGATGCAGGAAGATCTGGCCTTGGTGTCCCGACCCTTCGATCCCATCGCCAACCGGCTGGGCATGGCCACCAAGGAGTTGTTTGCCTTGGCCCAAGACTTTCAGGAACGGCGCATAATGCGCCGCTACAGCGCCGTCCTGCACCACCGGCGCTCCGGCTTCCGGGCCAACGCCATGATCGTCTGGAAAGTCCCGGAGGACCGGGCACAAGAGGTTGGAATGATCATGGCCAGCCACCAAGCAGTGACCCACTGCTACGAGCGGCCCACCTTTCCCGACTGGCCCTACACCCATTTCACTATGGTCCACGCCACCACACCGGAGGGCTGCGAACAATACAACGAGGAGATCAGCGAGGCTACCGGGATCAGCGACCGTTTGGTCCTCTACAGCACCCGCGAGTACAAGAAGACCCGGGTCCGTTATTTCGTCCCCGATTACGACGCATACCGGCAAGAAGCTAGCCTGGGACCGGAGATGCTCGACACCGTAGCGGCCGGTTGACTCAACCACTTATGTCTTTCTACTATCCAATATTCCTCGACCTCAACGGCAAACGGTCCGTGGTAGTCGGCGGCGGCCGAGTTGCGGAGGGCAAGATCGAAAAACTCCGCGGGACCGGCTCCGACATCACTGTCATCAGCCCGGAAGTCACCCCAGCCCTACTCCGTAGCGCCGAAGACGGCGCCGTGCGTTGGTTGCAACGGGACTATCAGCCCGGCGACCTCGAAGGGGCGTTCATTGCCATCGCCGCCACCAACCGGAGGGAAGTAAACCAGCGGATATTCGAGGAAGCTGAGCGCCTCGGAGTCCTGCTCAACGTGGTGGACGACCCGCCGCGTTGCAGCTTTATCGCGCCGTCAGTTGTCCAGCGGGGCGCAGTTACCCTGGCCATCTCCACCGGAGGGGCCAGCCCGGCTTTGGCCCGCAAGCTAAGGGAGTCCCTGGCCAACTCGGTGGAACTGGAGTGGGCCGACTTGGCCGCGGTGATGTCTCAAGCCCGCCGACGGATCAAGGAGATAGGGGCACCGGTTGACCCGCAGCACTGGCAATGCTGCCTCACCCCCGAGCTTCTGGAATTGGTCCAAGCCGGGCGGGAGCAAGAGGCGTTGGAGTTCCTGGTTGGTCTCCTCTTGGACCAACACTCCAACGACCGCTGCCCCGGAATCCCCCGGGGTCTCCCCGCCGGTGTGATAGATTAAATCCATCGGGACAATGAGCGATTAAATCGATGGTTGGTCGGCTGAGGATATTTGGCGTCCGGTAGAATCAGAATGAGAACGGTGCGAATGGGGAGCCGGGGCAGCGCGTTGGCGCTGGTCCAAGACGACGAGGTCATCTCGCGCTTGAAGCGGAGCCACCCCGGCTTGGAATTCCAGGTGGATACCGTCCGCACCCGGGGCGATGCAGATCAGGCGGCGCCCTTGGCCGGAATGGGCCTCGGCGTCTTCGTCAAAGAGATCGAGCAGGAACTACTCGACGGCAAGTTAGACATGGCCGTCCACAGTCTGAAGGACATGCCAACCCAACTCCCTGCCGGGCTGATGCTCGGCGCCGTGCTGCCCCGCAAAGACGCCAGAGACGTGTTGGTGAACCGTTGGAACTGTCCTCTCGACCAACTTCCGGCGGGGGCCCGGATCGGCACCAGCAGCCCGCGGCGCGCCTCCCAAATCAGGAAGAACGCTCCCTTAGTAGCGGTCGTGCCCCTCCGCGGCAACGTGGAGACACGATTGCGAAAAGCCGGTGGCGAGGAAGCTGACGGCGCCGTACTGGCGGCCGCAGGGCTTATCAGAATGGGTCTGGCTGGCCAAGTGGCGGAATACCTGTCGCCCCAACGGTTTGTGCCTCCTCCGGGGCAGGGGGTGTTGGCGGTGGAGATCAGGGCCGACGACCAGCGGATGCAAAATATTCTGAAGCCCCTTGAACACCCCGCAACCCGTTTCGAAGTAACGGCCGAAAGGGCCTTTCTAGAGGTCTTGGGCGGCGGATGCCAGGTACCCGTGGGCGCCTATGCCCGTTGCATGGGCCACGAGTTGTTGATGACAGTGTTCATGGGCACGGAAGACGGCTCGCGGAGCTTCATCGCCAAGGTGGACGGGCTTAAACACGATCCCCTCCAATTGGCTGGCGACGCCTACCTGGCAGTGATGGAACGGGGCGGCAGCGCGTTGGTAACCGGCGCCCGCCAACCGCAGGGCCCGCCGGCCACCGAGAACCTTTAAATGAAATAGGAATCAGGAGCAGGGAATCTCCCGGGTTTTGGCATGATCTGCCGACAAATTCTTGAGGCTGACCACTATGGGACTTGTCCGCACTATTCCGCAAGCCCGGAAACGACCTTGTAACAAACCCGGTAATAAATCTGGCCAAGCGAAACATGGACAACCGCATAGCCATCGCGAAAAGCGATAACGACGGCATCTCAACCAGCGCCGGATACGACCGTAACGCGCTGGTTTTGGGGCAGGCCGTTCTGCGGGACACGTCCGCCGAGACCGTTATACTGTTCGGTTCCCGAGCCCGGGGCGATTACCGAGAAGATTCTGACATAGACCTGTTGTTAGTCCACCCAGATTCGCTTGACTCCGAAATACGGGATAGAGCCCGGAACGCCGTCGCGGCAAAGGTTGAAACTCTTTACGGCAAACGGATGCCGATAGATTTCGTTTGGTTTACTCCCAAAGAATTCGAACAATTGCGGCTTAGCATTAATAGCGTAGTCGCGATAGCGATCGAGGAAGGCATCACCATGAGCGGCGAACCCGCCAGCGACGAATACCGAAACGAAGGAGATTCATCCAATGAATGGACCGTAACCGATCAGCGATGTGATCACACCCGTGCTCATTTGCGCATACTGCGCCGCGCCATCGAAGACGAAGAAATTAGCCTGATGATTGGCCAACAGGCCCACCAAGCTTTGGAACACGCAATTAAAGGCCTAATCTCGGCCAGGGGCCGCCGGTACCCGCATCACCACAACTTAGAGGATTTGGAGCGCGAAATGCGCCGGTTCGACCCGGAGTTCACACATCCGCTGGAGTCCCCGCTGAAAGCGCTCAACGACTACAGCGGAGGACTAAAATATGATGGTCCCTACGCTCCCTTGGGCGACCAAAACGGACTTTACCGCTTGGTCCGGAGTGACGTTGCGCGAATCTTCCAACGCATTGCCTCCCTGACCGGCAGAGATCCCTGGCCAGACCAAGCCTGAAGGCCAATAATCCTCGGCGCACTCCGTGCGGCGATCTCGGGATTAAGGAATTAGCACGTCACCGGCAGCCAGACACATTTTCCGCGGTCAATTACCAATATTCAGGAGAGTCTAAATTCGTTGAGAGGCAAGGTTTATCTGGTAGGCGCGGGGCCTGGTGACCCCGGCTTGATAACCGTCAAGGGACAGCAGGTGCTGGCTGAAGCGGACGTCGTCGTTTACGACCGTCTGGTCGACCCGGAGTTGTTGCTTACGGCGCCCGCCACCGCGGAGCGGGTATTCGTAGGCAAAGAGCGGGGCCGCCAAGAGTTGTCTCAAGAGGGAATCAACCAGCTTCTAAAGGAACGGGCGCAGCAGGGATTGACCGTCGTTCGATTGAAAGGCGGCGATCCTTTCGTATTCGGCCGCGGCGGTGAAGAAGCGCAGGCATTGGCCGCCGCCGGAATAGCGTTCGAGGTGGCGCCCGGCGTGACCTCGGCCATCGCCGGGCCCGCGTACGCTGGCATACCGCTGACACACCGGGGCGTGGCGACAACATTCACCGTGGTTAGCGGGAGCGAAGACCCGTCTAAGCCCGGCGCGTCGGTCCCGTGGAAAACGCTGGCCCAAACCGGCGGCACCCTGGTGGTGCTCATGGGTTGGGCCTCTTTGGAACAGGTGCTTGAGTCCTTGAAGCAGGGCGGGCTCGCGTCCTCCACTCCGGTTGCCTTGGTCCAGTGGGGTACATGGAGCCGTCAAAAGACGGTTACCGGCAACTTGGACAATGTAATTGACCGGGGCCGAGAGGCCGGGCTAGCCCCGCCGGTGGTTGCCGTAATCGGCGAAGTGGTCAACTTGAGGAAAGAGTTGGCTTGGTTCGACCAGCGGCCGCTCTTTGGGAAGAGGGTGCTGATCACCCGGTCCCGGGCGCAGGCGTCCCGGCTGCGGCTTCTACTGTCGGAGGCCGGAGCGCAGCCGGTGGAACTGCCAACCATCGAAGTGGAACCCTTGGCGGATTTCACCCAAATGGACCGTGCCTTAGCCCGAATCCACGAGTATCAGTGGGTCATCTTCGCCAGCGTCAACGCCGTCGAGTCCGTGTTCCAGCGATTGGAGTCCCAAGGCAAGGATGCCCGCCACTTGGGGCCGGTCACGGTGGGCGCCATTGGCCCGGCCACTGCCAAAGCTTTAGCCGCCCGCGGCATCAGGGCCGATTTCGTTCCCTCCCGGGCCGTCTCGGAGGCCGTCCTTCAAGAACTGAAGCAACGCGATTGGAAAGGAGTCTCGGTGCTTCTGCCAGCCGCAGACATCGGCCGGGACGAATTGGAGACCGGGCTGGCCGGTTGGGGCGCCAGGGTGGAACGCTTGGCCGTCTACACCAACCGTCCGGTAACCGGCGCCGCCCAGCGAGCCAAAAAGGCCTTCGCCGAAGGTATAGACGTGGTGACCTTCACCAGCTCTTCCACGGTAAGCAATCTGGTTAACCTGCTGGACGGGGACCGGACCGGACTGGACGCCAGTTTCATCGCTTGCATTGGCCCGGTCACCGCGAACTCCGCCCGCGACTTAGGCCTGAGAGTGGACCTGGAAGCCGTGGAGCATACGGTCGACGGGCTGGTGGATTGTCTGACCAATTATTTTTCAGCCACTGAGAATACGGAGACTTCAGAAACAAAGAGGCGTTAAAAGAAACTCTGTGCTCTCCGTTTCTTCGGTAGTCAATCTTGAGGAGACTATCATGACTAGCTTTCCCGACCTGCGGTTGCGCCGGTTGCGCGGCTCCGACCCTATGAGGAACCTGGCGAGGGAGACCCGGCTTTCTCCCCGGGAGTTCGTCTACCCGATGTTCGTGACCCACGGCCACGGCGTCCGCGAAGCAATCGAACCCATGCCCAATTGCTATCAAATGTCCTTGGACGTCATGTCGGAGGAGGTGGACGAAGTGGCGGAGTTGGGCATACCGGCCGTGTTGCTCTTCGGTTTGCCCGCCGAAAAAGACCCCCTGGGAACGGAGGGCTACGACCCCGAGGGAATCGTCCAAGAGGCGGTGCGGGCGATCAAGAAAAACTCCCCGGACATGCTGGTGATCACCGACGTTTGTATGTGCGAGTACACCGACCACGGTCATTGCGGCGTCATCGACAACGGCAAGGTGGACAACGACCAGACCCTGGAGTTTCTGGCCCGGACGGCGGTTTCCCACGTACAGGCCGGCGCCGACCTGCCGGCCCCCTCGGCAATGATGGACGGCCAGGTATGGGCCATTCGGCAGGCCCTGAACACCGCCGGTTACGTGGACACCCCGATCATGGGTTACGCCGCCAAGTACGCCTCCGGGTTCTACGGCCCCTTCCGGGTGGCCGCAGGCTCCACACCTCAATTCGGCGACCGGAAGTCCTACCAGATGGACTCGGCCAACGTGCGCATGGCTATGCGGGAGATCGAAAGCGACATCGCCGAGGGCGCCGATATCGTGATGGTAAAACCAGCGTTAGCCTACATGGACGTAATCAAAGAGGCCCGCCGACGGTTCGACCTGCCTTTGGCAGCCTACAACGTGAGCGGCGAATACTCCATGGTCAAGGCTGCCGCCCAACAAGGCTGGATCGACGAAAAGCCGGTAACCACCGAGATCCTGACCGCCATCAAGCGCGCCGGCGCCGACATCATTCTCAGCTACCACGCCAAGGACATTGCCCGTTGGCTGCGCGATGGGGCGTAATAGCAGGGCCAAAGTGAAAGCGCGGAACGTTGCCCCCTTCGGGCGCTACTTCCCCGCCATGCTGGAGCGAGGGGTACTTGTTGCAGCGTCCCAGTTCAAGGCGGGGATCGTGTCCACCGCCCACACTAAAGAGGACATCGACCGGACAGTCGCGTGGGCGGAGTGAGCATTGAGCAGCCTGAGTTAAGCGGAACGAATTCGCCATGATCGAAACCCTGTTGCCCATCGGGATGCTGGTAGTGGTCGCCAAGCTTGCCGAGGGCATTTTCGGACGCCTGGGTTTGAGCTCGATTGTGGCCTTCACGGTCACCGGCATCGTGCTTGGGCCTGTTTCCGGTCTGATCGAGCCTGGACCCGGTTTGCATGTTTTCCTGGGTGTCGGCGTCTTTATCCTCTTTTTTCTGGTCGGAATCGACGAAATAGACATCCAGGGCTTCGTGTCTACGATTCGCGGGCGGTTTTTCTTGGCCTCGGCGATCTCGGTAGCCATTTCCCTCCTTGCCGCCCTGGCCGTCACATCGGATGTTCTCGGATTGGATTTCAGCCTCAATCTCCCGTTCACCCCGGCCTTGGCTTTGGCCGGGATACTCTCCTTATCCAGCCTCGGTCTGGTGGTGAAGGTGCTGGCCGACGGCGACAACCTCAAAGAGCCGATCGGCTTGGAAATATTCACCACAGTGTTCATTGCCGAGATGCTGGCCCTGCTATTGGTCGGATTCACCATTGGCGAAGACGCCTACGGCGAAAGCGCCGGCCATGTCGGCGTGGTCAGCATCTTGTTCTTGCTCGGGCAAATCGTCGGGTTCACCGTTGTGTCGTGGTTGCTATCAGCGAGAGTGCTGCCGGTCCTGATCGTGCGGCTGCAACGGATGTGGCAGACCCCTGAGTTGTCGTTCGGGCTGATTATCGGCGGGCTGTTCCTGGTGGTGGTCGGGGCGGAGGAGATTGGTCTCCACGGCTCAATGGGGGCGCTGCTCTTCGGCGCGGCGCTATCGGGCCTGCCCCGCCAAGTGCGGCAAGACGTGATGCCCGGCGTCCGAAGCACGGCGCAAGGGCTGTTCGTTCCTCTCTTCTTCGCATCGGCCGGCCTGCATTTGGACCTGTCGTTTCTCGACCTGCCTCTGTTAACCATCGCGGCATTGGTGGCGGTGCCCCTGCTGGGCAAGTTTGCCGGGGCCTTTTTAGGCACCTTCGCGGCCCGGCTTGATAAACCCTTCGCCCAAGCCACAGGTCTGATGGCCAAGGGAGTTGCCGAAATCGCTCTGCTGCTGGTCCTCTTGGAAATCGGCGTGATCGGTCAGGATGTTTTCTCCCTGCTGGTGCTAATCATGTTTGGTTACATTCTACTCATGCCCATGGCCATCAACTTTGCGGTGAACCGGGCCAAGGGGTCGCACCGGGCGCGGCCCCCGGACGCTATGCCGCCCTCCTTCGCCCGCCACGCTTTGGAGGGCATTACGGCCAACCACGTCTTGGACCGGACGCAGGTCTATCCCGAATCCAGCATATCCATCAGAGAATTCGCCGATCACTGGTTGAACCCGAACCAGCACGATTACGTGGTACTCGACAACGGCTCGGTGGCGGGCATCGTTTCGCTGACCAGACTCCGGTTCGTCCCCAAGGGGACCTGGGCGGCTACGCCGGTCCGGAACATACTCCGCTTGCAGACGCCGGATGCCCGGCAGGAAGAGCTGATCGAAGACGTACTAAAACGAATGACCGATAACTCGCTGACTGTTATTCCGGTCATGGACGAAGAGACTCAGGCTTTTTTGGGAACCGTGAGCAGCCGCGACGTTCTGGACCTAGTGATTCTTATGGAGGAAATTGCCGTCGAACGGGCAAGAAGAGGAATAGACCCGGCCAGGGATGCCGCCGAGAGCTAGCTGGGACGGCGCCGTTCCTGGCCCTCCATAGATACCTGGGGCGACCCCGAAGGCGTCGCGCTCAACTCGACCGATTCCCCGGGGTTGACTTTGAACCAACCCTCCCCCGGTGCCGGCAGTTGGCGGCCCTCTTCAACCTCGGACCGCTTGACCACCCGCACTCCCAGGCCCGCCAACATGCCGTCTACCCGGCGTACAGAGTCGGTCAAGACTTCCGAGGAGCCCAGGCCGGAGGAGTCGGGGGCGGAGGAGAGGCGCATCCTAAGCTCCAACAGTTCGGTAGTGAAGGCGAGGGCCATTTCGACCCCGGAAAGGTTGAGCCCCAAGCCGTCTACGAAGTGCTTTATCAGCCTCAGTCTGGCGATGTCCTCGTCTGAGTAGGCGCGCAGCGTTCCCATACGCAACGGTTCGATGAATCCGGCCCGCTCGTACTTGCGCAGCGTTTGCGGATGCATGTCCAGGATCTCGGCGACGACGCTGATCAGATAGATCCCCTGAGTCTGCCTCATTAACCCTCTCCTAGGACTCGTAAGGGTCTTATACACCGATGAGAATACTATTGTCAATTATATATTCATATACTACTATATTATGACCCATATACTTGACACGTAGCGTATCATCTGTTAAACTCGAGTCACGCATTGTTAGGAGGTGTCGCCGTGGCGTCGATAGAAGTTCTTGATCGAAACCCACAGGGGGAAATCGCCCCCGTGGACCTCGATACCAAGCTGGCCCAGGCGATGGAGCAGGTCTTGGAGGAAGCCGAGCGGAAGCCCCTGGTCCATGCTTCGGAGAAGGCCGCGTGGGCTTATCGCATCCCCTGCGCCGGTGTCCGGTACTACACGTTCTGACCAGTCAGCTCCCTGACCTCTGGTCAGCATACCAACAGAAGACCCCTCTGGGCGGCAGTCCGGTCCCGTCCGCAAGAGGGGTCTTTTATTGATTGTCGCCGGACCGCTCCTCCAATTGGGGCGGCGGGCGTGTATCACCGGGGGCTAGGCGCCGTAGCGCGCGGCCGCGTTGGGGTCGCTATACTCCACGTTCTTGGTGGACCAGAAGGCGGCGGCAATGTCGTCGCAAGCGGCGACTAGGTTCTCGGCGTTTTCCATGCTTACGGTCTGCTTGCACTGGCCGGCCAGTTTCAACGCGGCGTTGAATTTGGCGGCTATTTCGCCGGCGTCGGTATTAGGCCAAGCGTAGTCGGCCCATAGAATCCGCAACTCTTCCTTACACTTTTCGGCGTGCTCTTCCTTGACCGTCACGTAGCGGGAGAAGGTATTGGAGAAACGCTGCTGGTCTTCAGCGCCAGCCTCCGAATTGGGCTGTTCCAGGTTCTGCATACGGAGCACCATCTTTTGCACCGTCTGCGCCGCGATCTTGGCTACCAGTGGATCGTAGATGCCACAAGGGATGTCGCAGTGGGCCTGAGCGACTCCAGGCTTGATCCAACCTAGGGGATTGAACATTATTGCCCTCCTCAATGACGTACTATCCGGGACACTATTTCCAAGGTTAATGAAATTTCCTAACCCGCGCAACCCTGCCGGATTCGGTCTCGGGGCGCGGGCATCGAGATACCGTGTTAGAATGTCGCATCCCTTGAGAGACAGACCGATGGCAGTAACAATCGAACAACGGGGCGAGACCTTGATCGCGATGGCCCATGGCCGGATAGACGGCACCAATGCCGAGGCATTCCAAGACGAGTTAACCACCGCAATCGCTGGCAATGACCACTCGCTGATAATAGATCTGGGAGGCCTCTCCTATATTAGGAAACCTCTGAAAAAGCACTCGGAATTGCAACGGAAACCGAAATCTTGGTGGGGAGCTTAAGGGCTTCAGCTATCCAATAACCGAGGTCACCCCCATCCTAACCTTCCCCCATCGAGGGGGAAGGGACTTATTCAGAGCTTCCCTAGCAGTGCGGGCCTGCGGGTTATTCTCCACATGGACAAGACACTCCGCGCCAAGGACGCGAAACTAGCAATCTGCTCGCCCTCTGACCCGGTCCGGGAAATACTCGAAATCAGCGGGTTCGTCCAGATCGTTCCGATCCATGTTTCACAAGACGAAGCGGTAGCAGCATTTGACGACTAACTAAGAGAAGCAAGGGTGACCGGAGAGCGTTACAAGACAAGAATAGTTGACGACGGACCGGACTTGGCCGCTCGTGGCACGCAGCCAATGCGACGCCGTATACGCGCCGTCCGCCATCAGGCCTGATCCGGACGTGAATTGGTGAGCACCCCGGCCGACCCCTCAAAAGCCGTTTGGGCATGTTCACCCAATCCCAGGTTGGTTTCGGCTTATAGTTGGACACTTTTTTCGGCGGCCTTCCCCGTGAAGGTTGTCTGCCCGTCCTCGGTGCTTATAGCCGCCTTGTGTCGCCTTCCTACGGCAACTTATAATTGGCCGCAAAGTCGCGGCATTCGCAATACGGGCCCTAGGAGATGACCCTTTGACCACCGCCTCGAAGCCAGCCAAGACCAAGCACCGCAGCGCGGAGATAACCCACGACCCTCAGCGCGCTCCGGCCCGCGCCATGCTGATGGCTATGGGCATCACCCAAGAAGACATGGAAAAGCCCTTCGTGGCTATCGCCAGCTTGGCCAGCGACGTCACCCCCTGCAACGTTCATCTGGACCGCTTCGCCCAAGCGGCTAAAGAAGGGGTCCGCAGCGGGGATGGCGTGCCTTTCAAATTCGGCACCATCACCGTCAGCGACGGCATCTCGATGGGCACCGAGGGGATGAAGACATCGCTGGTCAGCCGTGAGGTGATTGCCGACTCCATAGAGTTGGTGACGTTTGGTGAGCGGATGGACGGCTTGATAACCATAGCCGGCTGCGACAAGAATATGCCCGGCTGCATGATGGCGATAGCCCGCCTCAACGTTCCTGCCATCTTCATGTACGGCGGGTCCATCATGCCCGGCCGTTACAACGACAAGGACGTGAACATTCAAGACGTCTTCGAGGCCGTCGGCGCCTATGCCAAGGGCGACGTCACCCTGGAGCAGTTGAAAGAGCTCGAGTGCCGGGCCTGCCCTGGCGAGGGGTCCTGCGCCGGCCTGTTCACCGCCAACACGATGTCTACCGCAATCGAGGTGCTGGGCATGTCGCTTCCCGGCGACGCCTCGCTCCCCGCCATTGACCCCCGAAAGGTAGCCGAGGCCCGCGACGTGGGCCGCACACTGATGCGGCTGCTGGAAGAGGATGTCCGGCCCAGGGACATTCTGACGCGGGAGGCGTTCGAGAACGCAATCACCGTGGCCGTATCGATGGGCGGCTCCACCAACGTGGTGCTGCACCTGCTGGCCATTGCCCGCGAAGCCGAAGTCCCGCTGACTATCGAGGACTTCGACCGTATCAGCCGCAACACTCCCTACATCGCCGACATGAAACCTGCCGGGCGCTACGTAATGGCCGACCTGAGCCGCTACGGCGGCATCGCGCTGGTGATGAAACGCTTGCTGGCCGCGGGCCTCCTCCACGGCGACGCGATGACGGTAACCGGCAAAACCTTGGCCCAAAACCTGGAAGGAATCGAGACCAGCGACGACCAACCGATTATCTCCGAGGTCGCCGCTCCTCGAAGCCCGACCGGCGGTCTGGCCATCCTACGCGGCAACTTGGCCCCGGAAGGCGCGGTTATCAAGGTGGCGGGTCACCAGGAACGCGTGTTCCGCGGCCCGGCCAGGGTTTTCGACCAAGAGCCGGCGGCCTTCAGGGCAATTCAAGGCGGCGAGATAAAACCGGGCGACATCGTCATCATCCGGTACGAGGGCCCCAAGGGCGGGCCCGGGATGCAGGAGATGCTGGCGGTCACCGGGGCCCTCATCGGCCAAGGACTGGGAGACGACGTGGCATTGGTAACCGACGGCCGGTTCTCGGGGGCTTCCCACGGCCCCATGGTGGGCCACGTCGCGCCCGAGGCGGCGGTCGGCGGTCCGATTGCGTTACTGCGGGAAGGCGACGAGATCACCCTAGATATCCCGGCCCGGCAATTAAGCGTCAAACTAACCGAGGAAGAGTTCACCGACCGCCGCGCCAACTGGACTCCCAACCCGCCCAACTACACCACCGGCGCCTTGGCCAAGTACGCCAAACTGGCCTCTTCCGCGTCTGAGGGCGCCGTAACGCGGTAGTACACCCTGTTGACATTAAAATATGATGAAAGAAAGTATATCCTGTCAGGCCCTTGAAACCGTGGCAAGCATTGTTGAAGAAGTCCTCACGCAACGCTTCGAGGGCGAGTTTGTGTTTGAACCAATTGTGGTCAAGCCGGATGTCGATGAATACGGAGACGACTACCTGCGCATTCTAGTTATCTTTGATGGCGATCAGGGGCGGCTCGACCCTTCATGGACATCCACAATGATTCGTCGCATCCGCCCACAAATGAATAAAGCGGGTATACCCCAATTCCCCAACATTTCGTATATCGAGAAGTCTGAATGGAAGAAACTGGAACCCCGATATCGTCGTGAAGGCACTTGATTTTGTAGCAACCGCTCGACTCCTAATGGAACAGACAGGACGGGGCAGACCGCAGGGAACGCATCTTCGCCGAGCAGTCAGCACAACATACTACGCACTATTTCACTGCTTGGCCGAGTGTTGTGCAGACACGCTGGTTGGCAGCACTAGGGGTGTTCAAGCCAGCGCGGATTGGCGTCAAGTCTACCGGGCGCTGGACCACGGACGGGCGAAGAGGCTCTGCAGAAACCAGGACGAGATGACAAGATTCCCGGTAGAAATTCAGGATTTCGCAGATTTATTCGCCAATATGCAGGACGACCGCCATCGCGCTGACTATGACCCCCATGCCATAATTTCCAAGTCGGCAGCTATCCAGCACGCCAACGACGCGGAGAACACGATCAGCCTCTTCAACAAACTCTCGACAAGGGACCGGCGCGCCTTCGCCGTTTATGTCCTGTTTGGCAGTCAAATGTAATGGTATCCTTGGCTAGAAGCGTCCGAGCGTCCGGCGACGAGATCACCCTAGATATCCCGGCCCGGCAATTGAGCGTCAAACTAACCGAGGAAGAGTTCACCGACCGCCGTGCCAACTGGACTCCCAACCCGCCCAACTACACCACCGGCGCCTTGGCCAAGTACGCCAGACTGGCCTCCTCGGCGTCCGAGGGCGCCGTAACGAGGTAGGCGGGCGCGAGGCAAACAGGCGGTAATCGGAATAATGAAAAGAGTAGTTGTCAGCCTACCCGAGGACATGCTGAAGGCGCCGGATAAGATGCGAACGGGGAAACTGGTTGTCGTAAGTCGCAGTGAGATTCTTACAAGCGCAATTAAGCAATTCCTTCGGGACGAACGGGAGCGGGAACTGGAAGAGCAGTGTCGGCAAGGCAATCTACGGTATCCCAAAACCGAAGAGGACGGGGCATGGTTGGTCGCCGCAGCCGCGACCGTCCAAGACGTCGACCCCTGGGACTCAGGAACGGGCCGATGAGGCGTGAAGAGGTCTGATGGGGCGATTCCCCGAACCTTGAGGGGAGGCAGACCGCGGTAATGCTTACCAAGGATCCGGCTTACGAATACCTCACCAACGTTACCGTGGCGACCTGCATCACTAGAGCCCGGGGGATATTTGTAGAAGTGCCGCTAGTTCCTGAGGATGAACTGCCCGAACCGTGTGTGGCCAATCTTGACTCGGTCTTGACCGTAGGCGAAAGCTGTATCAACGAAAGAATATCACGATTGAGTCCGGAGAAGATGGGAGCGATCGAGGAAGCGCCAGCGTTTGCACTGGCCTTGCCTGGATAGAATTGTACCAACGGTAGCCAATTCGGTAGAGGCAGGCCTCAAGCCTGCGCCAATACATAAGGAGTACGCACCATGATGGACTACGGAGCAGAGGCAATCAGACGCCACCGGGAAAGCCGCGGCAAGGTCAGTATCGCCTCCAAGATGACGGTGGAAACCCTGGAGGACCTGTCCATCGCCTACACGCCGGGCGTGGCCTCGGTTTGCATGGAGATCCATGCCGACCGGTCCCAATCGTTCCAACTAACCAACCGCAGTAACACCATCGCGGTGGTAACGGACGGCTCGGCGGTGCTGGGTCTGGGCAACATCGGCCCGGAAGCGGCTATGCCGGTAATGGAGGGCAAGTCCATCTTGTTCAAGACCCTGGCCGACGTGGACGCCTACCCCATCTGCATCGCGTCCCAGGATAACGACGTCATTATCCAAACGGTACGCGCCATCGCCCCCAGCTTGGGAGGCGTCAACCTTGAGGATATCGCCGCCCCTCGTTGCTTCGACATCGAGGAAGCCCTGCAAGACTTGGGCATCCCCGTTTTCCACGACGACCAGCACGGGACCGCCATCGCGGTGTTGGCTGCCGTGATTAACTCCCTCAACCTCACTGGCCGCCGCATCGAAAACACCAAGTTCGTCTTCGCCGGCGCCGGGGCGGGCGGCATCGCCTCCGCAAAGTTATTGACCGACTACGGGGCTACAGACATCATATTGGTCGACAGCACCGGCATCATCCACAGAGGCCGCACCGACCTCACTCCCATCAAGACCTCTATGCTGGACAGCACCAACCCCGACAACCGGGAGGGGGGCATCGCCGAAGCCCTGGAAGGGGCCGATGTGTTCATCGGACTCGCGGTAGCCGACATGGTGACCCAGGACATGGTCGCCTCGATGGCCAAAGACGCCATCGTGTTCGCCATGGCCAACCCGGTCCCGGAAATCATGCCCGACTTGGCCCGGGACGCCGGAGCGGTCATCGTGGGCACCGGCCGCAGCGACTTTCCCAACCAGATCAACAATAGCTTGGTCTTCCCCGGAGTGTTCCGGGGCGCCTTGGACGCCAACGCCACCCGGATTACCACCAAGATGAAGCTGGCCGCCGCCGAGGCTCTGGCAGCGCTGGTTGTCGAACCCACGATGGAGAGGGTGATCCCTTGGTCGTTGGACCGGGCGGTGCCCCAGGCGGTTGCCAAAGCCACCGCCGAGTCCTGGGAATGACCAAACGCTGCTCCGTCGCTCCCATCCGTCTCATCCTAGGGGAGACCGGCGGCAGCTGCCTCCCCTTTCGGGAGCGGATTGAATCGAGGGCGCAATGCCCGGCCAAGTAACCATTGAGTCATTGGACCAATACCGGTCCAACCTTCAATCTCTAATCGCTGAACGCTCCCGGTCGTTGCGCGGGCTGCGCTACTGCGACCTTCGTATTGAGGTCCGGGAGGCCAAGGGAGCCTCCTCCGAGAACGGACAGGAAAAGTCCAGCGCCGATGACTACGATTTCGATTTTGGCGTTCGGGCCATCGCTGGCGGGCGCACCGCGGCGGCAGGCTACTTTGGCAGGGTGTTGGGCGCAGCCGACACCGAAAACCTGGAAGCGGTAGTGTGGGCTGGATTGCAGCAAGCCTACCAGCGCGCCCGGGCCAGCGCCGCCAACAAGAGCCGGCTGCGGAGTCGGTACGAATACCTGGGACAAAGCCTGGCCGCCTGCGAATTGGCCCCGGTGCCAGCAGTACGGGACACCGTCCCGGCCAGCTACCAGACCGACCCGCGTTCCGTTCCTTTGGCCGACGTGCTACGAATGGCGGTCGACGGTTGCAAGGCCATACAGGGTCAGCATAGTAATGTCCTCTATACCGCCGCGTCGGCCAGCACCTTCCTGCAACGGGAGTTGTTTGTCAGCTCCGAAGGGGCCGACATCGACCAAACCTTCGCCCAAACCGAAGGCTTTGCGTTCGCCATCTGCTCCGGCGATCATGGCAACTTCGAGCTGTACGACTTCACCGGGCACCAACGCGGTTGGGAGGTGTTGGCCGAGGGTTACAACAACGGCCCCATCGTGCTGCCGACCTTCACCGATTTCTGCGCCAAGCTGGGCAACGACGCGAGTGAAGTAGCGATGGCGCCACCCTTGAAACCGCCGGACCACGACGTGGTGGTCGTAACCAACCCCCACTTCAACACGTTGCTGATCCACGAGGTGGTGGGCCATCCTTCGGAGTTGGACCGGGCCCTGAAGTACGAGACCAGCTATGCCGGACGTTCCTGGTTCCTGAAAGACCTTTACGATAACCAACTGGGGCAGCAGATCGCTTCCCCCTTGGTCACCGCATTCTCCGACCCGCTGCTGGAGGGATACGGTTCGTTCAAGTACGACCACGAAGGCACGCCGGCCCGGCGGGCTTACATCCTCCGCGCCGGCGTCCTAGAGGAGTTCCTGAACAACCGGCAGACCGCAGCGATACTGGGAGTACCCACCAACGGATCGGCCCGGGCCACCCAAGCCCAACTGATACCGCTGATCCGCATGACCAACACGATTTTCGCTCCCGGCGACCAAGACCCGCAGGACATCATCGCCGATGTTGACTCCGGCTACTATGTCGAGGGCCACCGCACGCCGTCCATCGCCGAGTCACGGGAGAACTTCCGCATCACCGCCGTCAAGGTCTACGAGATCAACAACGGCCAATTGGGCCGCCTCTACCGCGACGGCGGCATCACATCGGACAGCCGCGACTATTTCCAGTCCATCGACGCGGTCGGCAACGACCTGAGAGTCAACCCCATCCCCAACTGCGGCAAAGGCCAACCGATGCAGGCCAAGCGCATGAGCAACGGCGGCCCCACCATGCGCGGCATCGCCCGCCTGACCGGACCGGGGTAGGAGCATGGGACTGACTGGCGGCGCCCGGCGGTAATGCTGCCGGGCATTACGGCAGGAGGCCGTTCGCGGCCGTCTTGAGCAAGGAATTCAAGGAGCAATGGAATGACCCAGCACGGTGACTACAGCGGCGCCAGCCGGGAATTTTTGAGGAAAGCCCGTGAAAAACTGGGCCAAGGAGACGTGGTCCAAGCCTCGGAAAAAGGCTGGGGAAAAGGCTGGGGAGCGGCGGCCCAGATGATCAAGGCGGTAGCCGAGCAAAGGGGCTGGCAGCATAACAACCACGCCCGGCTCTACCAGATCGTGGACGCATTGGTCCAAGAAACCAAAGACGCGCAATTGGCCAATCTCTTCCATGTCGCCGGAAACCTTCACACTAACTTCTACGAAAACTGGGCCACTGCCAACCTGGTTGATTCCGGACTGGATGACGTCCAACTCCTCGTGGAAAAGCTGGAATCCTTGTTGGAGCAACAGTAAAGGATATAGCCGGAATGCTTGCGCTTGCTGACTTACGGACCGCCGCCAAGAACGCCTTGGCTTTTGTTTCGGCCCAGCCGGACGTTGCCTCGGCCGAGGTTTTCGCCTCTGCCGATACCAACCTGACGGTCCGCTTGAACTACACGTCACACATCCCCAGCAATGGGGTGGAGGAGCCAAAATCCACCGGCTCCTACGGTTTAGGCCTTCGGGTCGCCTTCCAGCCGGGGACCGACGGACTAGCCTACGGTTTGGGCCTTCGGGTCGCCTTCCAGCCGGGGACCGGCGGACTGGCGAAGACAGGGTTCGGCAGCGAGCCCACCGATCTAACCTTGGACGGTGTACGGAGGTCTCTGGAGAAAGCGCGGGGCGGCGCCGTGGTAGACCGAGAGTTTTATTCCTTGCCCCGTCCCGGCCCGACATCGGGAACGTCGACGGTCCCCCGGGCGCCCTGTGGCGGCGCCGGAGCTGGCTACGACCCGGCGGTGATGCGTATCGGCAACGGGCGATTGGTTGACGCCGGTTGGCGCATGATGGACCGGGCACTGGACACCTTCCAGTCCTCGGAGGACCTGATGAACTTGGCTGGCTCTCCCGATGGGCTGGCCGAACTGGGGCTGATCTTGGGCGGGGACTTGGTGCTGCTCCAATCCCGAATGGCCGTCGCCTCCACCCACATGCCCCGCGTCCAGACAGAGCAGAACACCCTGATCATGTCCTTCGCCACTGCCATGGTGGAGAGTCAGGACGCCAAGGGCACCGGTTGGTCGGTCGACGACCGGCTGTCTGAATTTGCCGGCCAAGCAGCCGCCGAAGCCGCCCGCAACGCCGTTTCAGCCATTGATGGACAACGGGTCCCCTCGGGCAACTACCGCGTTATCCTGGGACCGCAACCGGTCGCCGAGATACTGGACTGGGTGTTGATGCCCGGCTTTCTGTTGGAAATGGTCTTTGCAGGGGCCTCCCCGTTCATGGGGAAGTTGGGGCAACAGGTTGCAAACAAGAATCTGCGAATCTACGACGACGGGGCGCTGCCTGGGTCGCCCAGATACCGGGCCATCACCGACGAAGGGCTGCCCACCGGCCGCACCGACTTGATACGAGACGGGCGGCTATCGGGCCTGCTGTCCGACTATTACAACTACCAAAGGATACTCAACGATCCGGACGGCGAGCAGAAACTAGGCCGGTCCCCGGCCGAGGTCCGGCAGGCCATCGCTCCGCGCAACGGCTTCCGGCCCGGCAACGGAGGCGGGCGGGACTTTGCCGGGCTGCCAACTACGGCGCCCTCCAACCTGGTGGTCGATACCGCCAACGGACAAAGCCACGAAGAGTTGCTACGTGAGGTTGGCAATGGCGTCTACATCGGGCGCATCTGGTACACCTATCCGGTAAACGGAATCACCTCCGGCGACTTCAGCGGCACCATCATCGGAGACTCCTATCTGATCAAGGACGGCCGGTTGGCGGCCCCTCTCAAGCCCAACACCCTGCGCATGAACGACAACGTGCTCCGGGTGATCAACAATCTCATAGGAATCGGAACAGAGCGCCGGCCCACCGTCCGCTGGTCCTCCGACCAAGTTACCTGGGCCCCCGAGATCGCTGTAGACGGTTTCGCCCTCGAAGAAATAAGCGAGTACATGGACAGCGTCTACCGCTAGCCGCGGCGCCGCCGCAAAAGGAGACCGGCAATGGCGGAACAGGTCGTAAAATTCCGGAGGTCCAGCGGCGTAGGAATCATCACCCTCAACCGCCCCGAGTCCCGGAACGCCCTCACGCCGGAAATGGTTGACCAAATGGGGAAGGCAGTGGTGTCCTGCCAGCAGCCCGACATCCGCTCCGTGCTCATCACTGGCGCCGGGGGCGCCTTTTGCGCCGGGGCCGACGTCAAAGCCTTGGTGGACACGCTGAACAACGAAGGCCCGGAGGGCTTGGCCCAGTCCATACGCGGACTGGCCGACGCCTTGCACCAAGGGGTGGTCCTGCCGCTGCGGCGGTTGCCAAAACCGGTCGTTGCCGGAATTAACGGCGCGGCCGCCGGCGCGGGCTTCAGTTTGGCCTTGGCCGCCGACCTGCGCGTCGCGGCCCAGAGCGCTCGCTTCCTGATGGCCTACGCCAACATCGGCGCACCGGCCGACGGCGGCTCCACCTACTTGCTGCCCCGGCTGGTGGGCGCCGGTAGGGCCATGGAGTTCTACTTGGCCAGCCAACCCACCGGGGCGCCGCGAGCCATGGAACTCGGACTGGTGAACCAAGTATGCCCCGACGCCGAGCTAGACCGCCACGCCCTAGAAACCGCCGACCGGCTGGCCCAAGGCCCTACGGTGGCCTACGGCCGGGTGAAGGAACTGTACGAGCAGTCATGGAGTTCCAGCCTAGAATCCCAGTTGGACGCCGAGACCGAGGTCTTCGCCCAGGTAGCCGTGACCCGCGATTTCCAGGAAGGCATCCGGGCCTTCACCGAACGGCGTCAACCCTGGTTCCAAGGCAGCTAACGTATTTCCACCACGGTTACGCCGTCGCCGCCTGCTCCTTCGTCCGCCGCCGCCGAGGCCACAAGGGTGTGGCCGGACAGGTACTCACGTATGGCGCGACGCAGGGCGCCGGTGCCTTTGCCGTGGATAATGCGGAACTGGCTCACTCCGTCCAACGTGGCGTTGTTCAGGGAGACGTCGACCCGCGCTAAGGCTTCATCGACCCTCAGACCCCTTAGGTCGAGTTCCGGGCCGGTACGGGTCGTGGCCAAACGGCTGAGGTAGACCCCTCGCCGGGCCGCCACGGGATGAGAGTCAGCTTGGCGTTCCAATTGGTACACCGGGATCTTGGCCCGCATGGTACCCAGCAACACTTCCACCCTGTCTTGATCGCCGGGCGGCGTGATCACCTCCACCGGATGCCCAATGCCACGAACGTAAACCCGGTCGCCTTCCTTCAGGCGCTCGTGCCAAGGCGTTAGCTTGACCTCGATTGGCTGCCAAGCGGTGGAGTCCAACTCCCGTTGCACCTGCCGCATCTCTTCCCGCTGTTGCTGGAGTTGCGGGACCGTTTCGGGTTGGTCCAACATTCGTTCCGCCCGCCGCAGTTGCCCCACAATGTCGCTGGTACGATCTTGCAACTCTCTCCGTGCATCCTCCAATAGGGCGGCTTTTGCTGTTTCCACCGACTCCAATTGGGTTTCCATCTCCCGTTGCTGCCGTTGCGCCTCGGTCCGGGCGTCTTCGGCCTCCGCGCGTAAACGCTCAACCACCAAGCGCTCCTGTTGCAGTTCTTGTAGCAGGTCCTCGGTGGCCTGCTCCACCGGGGATATGCCGCTGCGGGCGCTGCTGATGATCGACTCGGGAACACCGAGCCGGGCCGCGATGGTCAGGGCGTAGCTCCGTCCCGGCATACCAATGGTCAGATGGTAAGTGGGTTCCAGGGAATCCGGGTCCAAGTCTACGCTGGCGTTGATCATTCCGTGTTGTTCCTGCACCGTGCGGGCCACGCCCCGGTGGTGGGTGGTGCCCACCAGAAACACGCCCCTGTCACGAAAGTACCGCAGGATGGCACTGGCCAAGGCCGAGCCCTCTTCCGGGTCCGTGCTGGTGCCCAACTCGTCGATCAAGACCAAGGAGTTGACGGTGGCCCGGCCCATGATGGAGATGAGGTTGCTGACGTGGGAACTGAAGGTGGAGAGGGACTGCTCGATGCTCTGCTGATCGCCAATGTCGGCATATATGCCATCGAAACGAGGAAAGTGGGCCTCCTCGGCCGGAACGTGAAGGCCGGCATGGGCCATCATTGCCAGCAGGCCCACGGTCTTGAGCGCCACGGTCTTGCCGCCGGCGTTGGGACCGGTAACCAGGACTACCAAGTTTTCAGAATCCAGCCCCAGACTGATCGGAATAACTGCACCGGAGAGAAGCGGGTGCCGCGCCCGGACCAACTTCAGGCTGCGTTCCGCCGCCCCTTGGTCGGCCACCTGCGGCGGAACGGCCCGAATGGCGGTGGAGTAGCGGGCCTTGGCCGCATCCACGTCCAAACGGGCCAAGAGGTCCAGCGCCAGCAACAGGTCTTGGCCGAACTCGCCTACCGTACCGGAAAGCTGGCGCAACACTCGTTCCTCTTCCCTTTCTTCAGCCAGCCGAGCTTCCCGCCAGCGGTTCCCCAAGTCCACCGCCTGTAGCGGCTCGACGAACACCGTGGCACCGCTGTCGGAAACGTCATGGACAATACCCGGCACCCGCGGCCGCATTTCGGCCTTGATCAGCAACACCATGCGGCCGTTGCGTTCGGTGATCAAGGGTTCTTGGACAACCTCTTGGCGTTGCAGGCGGCGCAGGCTTCGTTCCATGAGCTCGTTGAGCCGGTTCTGGGCTTGGCGGGCCTCGACCCGCAACCGGCCCAACACCGGGCTGGCTTGGTCCAACACCTCGCCGGCCGGGCTGATGGCGGCGCTGATCTCCCGGTCCAAGTGGCCCAAGTCCGGGATGTCGTCGGCCAAGCCGGAAAGTATCGGCAACTGTGTTTGGCGGGACAGGGTGGCGCGGTCGTTCCTAACGGCGCGCACCAGTTCGCGGATGGCGTATAGCTCCGCTCCCCGGATCAGGCCGCCCAGCAGGGCGCGTTGGAGCAACTGGCGAAAGTCCTGGTCGGGTCCGAATTCCAGCACGCCGCCATCGTCGAGAAACCGGCGGGCCTCGGTGGTTTCCTGTTGCCGGACAGCAATTTCCAGAAGGTTCCCCGACGGCGCCAAGGCGTGGGCCAATTCCCGGCCCAACACGGTACGGGTGTAGGAGGCCAGTTGTCGACGGATCTGATCAAATTCCAGTAGCGGGCCAGCCCGCTCGAATCCGCCGAGACTGCTAACCGGTGCCGCCAAGAGTTCCTGGTCCGGCCCTTCCGGAGCCTGTATTTCGGCGTTAGTCAACGAAAGCTACCATTCCACCGCCCAAATGCGGCTCTCGCGGAGCATTAGTCCCACTTGTTCCAGCGTATCACGTTTCGGATCACGGATGTTCAGGCGGCGCGGGAGGGTAATCTCCCGAAATCTCTCCAGCGCAGGACAGACATTGAGCAACCCGTTGAGGGTGAACCGCTCACCGCCCAACACCACGTAGTCCAGCCTTGCGGCTTCGGGAGTCAGGCGAGTCCGCACCTCTTCGCACACCTTGTCGAATAGCCGCCGCATCTGGCCCTCCCGCACCCGCTGGTAACGCAGTTGGGAGGTGCCGCCGGCGTGGTGTTTGCCCTTCACGTAGCGGGAATCGGTCTTCGAGGAAACGAGCCGGGTACCCTCGTAGACCGCTACCGAATACCGGCCCAGCCGCACCAAGACTACCCCTACGGTAAAATTCGCGGTCAGCAACCGCCGCAACGGGCCGTCATGCCAGACTGGCATTATGCTGGTCTCTGTAACCGGAAAGGGCGGCGCCACCACTAACCCGCGAGCCCCGCGGCGCAAGCCGACCAGACCACTGCTCCCATCTCTGGCCGCGGGCCCCACCACCTCCAATTGCCGCCGCCACTCGGGCGGAACATCGTAGCCCTTCCGTAGCGCGTCGGCAGTCAGATATACGGCCGACGAAGGTTCCTCGTCGTGTCCCGCGAAATTATCCAGCACCTTTAGCAAGCGCACATCCGAGAACACCCGGCCGTCAGGGCCAGTGGATGGCGCCCCGACTTTCTCACTCGCCGTATTTTGGCCGGCAGTATTTTCGTTAAGGGTACCGGGCATCTTCAGTCGACAGTCCACCTGCGAAAGAGTACCGGAATTGTACCACCAGCGTTTCGGCCTTTTCGGACACCGGGGCAGAAGTTAGACTAACCAGCGTCGAACCAGTAATCAGGCTTAAAGCGGAGGCAGTCTTGGCTACCGGCGATGAATTGACCACGTTGCAACGGCGGGACCGGGCTATCGAACGGCTCGACGAAGGCCACCAAGCGCTCCGTCGTTCGCTAGAAGGGCTGGACCCCGAAGACGCATTCCTGGGTTCCCGGTGGTCGGTGCGGGAGGTGCTCCTTCACTTGGACTCCGAGAATTTCATCGACGCCTTGGAAAAGATCGCCGACGGAGACCAAGAGATGCTGCCGCCGTTTTCCACCAAGGAGGACCAACTGAAGAAGGAAATGGACCACTTGGAGGAGACACACCGGAGGTTTAGATCGCTGGTGCTGGGCCTGAATGAAGACCAGCTTGCCCGCCCGGTTACTCCACCCAACCCCGGTAACGCCTTTCCCGGTCTCACTATGCTGGAGCTAATCGAACGAGTGTCCGGCCACGAATCGGACCACGCCCGTCAGATCGAAGAGACCCGCAAATACACGGCCGCCTTCAAGTCCCGAGAGCAGGCGGTGAACATCGTGGGACTGGGGGATGGATCGCCCGAGCGGACGCATCCCGAAACCCGAAACCTGCTGAACTACGCCGACTACGTAGCCGGCCCGCCAGCCGCCTTAGAGGTGGTCCGGCAGTGGGTTCGAGGCGTGGAGTTGGCACTGGACGACGGAAACGCCGACGAGTTAGTTTCCCGGATGGCCCGCGAGGTACGCGCCGGCCTTTGGGCGGTGGTGTGCGTTCTAGGCGACCCCGGCGAGGACGACCCGGTAGTAGCCTTGGCCGCGAGGTACGCCGACGCGGTGGTTATCCACCCGCCGCAAAGCTGACCTCGCAATTGCCCGCAGGTACCCGTTTTGCTACACTACCGCCACAATCGCCGGAACTAGGGACTACGAAACCGCATCCGTGTCAAGGAGTCATCCATGATCTACGAAGTCCGCACCTATACTCTAAAACCCGGCAGCGTGGCCACCTTCGAGGAGAATTTCGCCAACGCCCTGCCCTACCGCCTGAAATTCTCACCGCTGGCGGCCTTCTGGCACACCGAGATCGGACCGCTGAACCAGGTGATCCACGTCTGGCCCTACGAGAGCCTGGACGAGCGCACCCGGATCCGGGCCGAGGCCTCACAAGACCCCCACTGGCCGCCGCCCAATCCCCCGGAAATGTACGTCAACATGGAATCTGAGATCTTCATTCCGGCCCCGTTCATGCGGCCATTGGGCGAAGACCAAGCCTTGGGCAACATCTACGAGATGCGCTCCTACAACTACCGGGTGGGCTCGATGCCCGAGGTACTGAAGCGCTGGGGGGAGGCGGTCCCACACCGGGAAGAGTTGTCCCCATTGGCAGCCGCGTGGTACACGGAATTGGGCGGGCTTAACAAGTGGGTCCACATCTGGCCCTACAAGGACCTGGGAGAGCGGGACCGCATCCGCGAAGAAGCGGTCAAGTCGCCTCACTGGCCGCCGCCCACCCGGGAGTTCCTGGTGAGCCAAGAGACCAAGATCTTGGTCCCGACGGCGTTTTCGCCGACCCATTAAACGCTGGCTGGCCGATCGATTAACCCGGGGGCAGCTAACCGGGAGTCAATTGACCCGGAGACGGGCCGGGAACCAGGGCGTATCGCCCTTTCCCGGCCCTTAGTTTAACCGTCGCCAGGGGCCGTTGCATCGTGAGTGATATTTCGGAACAACTCGAGGATTTGGTTACCGCCAACCGCATCCTGGCCCGGGAGGATGTCGTCGACGCCTTCGGCCACGTCAGCATCCGTCACCCCGGCGACCCCGGCCGGTACCTTTTGTCGCAGTCTCGCGCTCCCGACTTGGTCGAGCTCGACGATCTCATGGAGTTCACGCTGGAAGGCGCCCCCATCGATCAACAGGGCCGCTCCATGTACTCGGAACGGCCAATCCACGGCGGCGTTTACGAGGCCCGGCCCGAGGTCCAAGCGGTGGTCCACAATCATTCCCAGCCGGTGGTGCCCTTTGGCGTCACCGGTGTTCCCCTGCGGCCCATGTTCCACTTGGCGGCCATCATTGGCGCCGAGATCCCGGTCTGGGACATTCGCGACAACTTCGGCGACACCAACATGCTGGTCACCACCATGGAACAGGGCCGGGACTTGGCCCGTCGATTGGGGCCGAGGCGGGTTGCCTTGATGCGAGGCCACGGTTGCGTTGTGGCGGGGCAATCGCTGAAAGAAGCGGTGATGACGGCAGTATACCTTCAAGTTAACGCCCGCCTACTTTTGCAGTCCCTTCTCCTGGGCGAGGTTAAATACCTTTCGCCGGGCGAAATCGATTTGATGTCCGAGGGCCAAGTCCAACCCCGGACCATGGCCCGGGCCTGGGAATATTGGGCCAGCCGGGCGGGCCGTTAAAGTCGGCGCCACAGACTCTGGTAAAGACGACGGTATAGACGATGAACGCTGGACCGGAAATCGTCGAAGAACTGAAGGCGGCCAACCAACGGTTCTACGATGCCTTCAACGAGCTTAGCATGGAGCGCATGGACGAGGTCTGGGAGGACTCGGAACGGGCCCTTTGCGTCCATCCCGGCTGGACCCCCTTGGTCGGTTGGGCGCCGATCAGGGAAAGCTGGCAGCGAATTTTCGATAACGCCAACCTGATGCAGTTCAACATCCGGTACCTGAACGTAGTGGTCCAAGGCGACTTTGGTTACGTGACCTGCGTGGAAGGGATCACCAGCGTAGTGCAGGGAAGAGCAACCAATTTCAGCACCTTCGCTACCAATATATTCGTTCACGATGCTAACGGCTGGCGTATGATCGCCCACCACGCCTCTCCAGGCAACTGATTTCGACGCGCCGCCCACCGCTGGGGCAGATATATAATAGAACTAAGCCAGTCTATTTTCTGCGTTCCCCTGCGGTGAGATAAATGACCACCAAGCCGGCGCCACTCTCCGTCACCGACAAGAACCTCTGGGCCGCAATCGTCGCCGAGGCATTGGCCTGCCTCAAGTACACCGCCTACGCCCACCTGGCGCTGGAAGAGGGCCACCCCGAAGTCGCACAGATCTTCCAGGAAGTGGCCGGCGCCGAGACCATCCACGGCATCAATCATCTGCGGGTCTCCGGAGACATGACCACCACGTTGGAAAATCTGCGGGCGGTTGCGATTGGAGAGGCCAAAGAGTTCAGCACCCTCTATCCACGGATGATCCAGGACGCGCTCCGCGAAGGCCGCCAAGAAGCCGCCGACTCCTTCAGTCTAGCTATGGAGCGGGAACGCCATCACCTGGAGATATTCTCGGCGGCCCTGCGCCGGTTGGAGGCCAAGTCGATAGCCGCTCAAGGCCTTCCGGCGGCGCAAACCCCGGCGGCGCCATCAGTTCATACCGGCGCCCCAGAGACGCAACAAGAGGGCGCGTCATTACAGGCCTCTCCAGACCTGGGGGGGATGGACCTGGAGACCTACGTGACCGCCGCCGTCGAGGTGGACCAAGAGCGATGGCGGGTAGCCCGCTTGACCCGGCTCCGCGAAGTGGTGTTCGGGGCCCAAGATGGGCTGTTGAGTACGGTCGCCCTGGTAACTGGCGTGGCGGTGGCCGTGCAGGACCAGACCACGGTGCTGGTCGCCGGTCTGGCGGCGGCGTTGCCGGGAATGTTGTCCATGGCCACCGGGGCATTTCTCGGCTCCCGGGCGGAACAGGACGTGCAACGAGCGGAAATCCAGCGGGAAGCAGCGGAATTGGAAGCCCATCCGGCGGAGGAGCTGGCCGAATTGGTGGTGCTGTTCCAGCGAGAGGGAATGACCTACGACGAGGCCCGCCACATCGCCGAGGAAATCGCGGCGGACAAGGACCTCTGGCTAAGGACGTTGGTGGAGAAAGAGTTGGGCATCAGTCCGGAGATAACCTCCAACCCGGTAAAGGACGCCTTGGTCATGGGAGCGGCTTTCATAGTGGCGGCGACGGTCCCGATTCTGCCCCACTTCTTCCTGGAAGGGTTCTCGGCCATTGGAATCTCGGTAGGGGCGGCGTTGGCCGGGTTGTTTGTTCTTGGAGTAGCCAAAGGCCGCATCGTGCACCGCGCTCCCTTCTTGCAGGGGCTGGAAATCCTGACCATCGGCGCCATTTCGGCCGGGGTGGGGTTCGGGCTGGGCGACCTGATCCCCAGGTTGTTTACCTAAGAAGCTATCTCAAGACCAACCGGCGACGGGGTTCACCGCAGAGGGCGCGGGGAGCGCAGAGTTTTTGGGATGGGTATTCAGGCGGAGGCCGCGGCCAAGTGTTGTCGGGTAGCGGCCAGGAAGCCGTTCGGGTTGTCGCCCTGCACCAAATGACCGGCCTCGGCTATGGTTACGCCGGTGCAATGGTCCAAGACCTGGCACATACGCTCCATCGTTTCGGCCGAGAAGATATCGCTGCGTTCGCCCCGGGTCACCAGGGTCGGACAGTCGATGCGCTTGAAACACTCCCACAGACGCTCCGGGGTCCAGTGGTCGTCGCGGCGTCCCGCTTGGCGCATTACCCTATCGTATTTCCAGGTCCATTTACCGTCGGCGCCTTGGCGTATGCTGTACTTCAGGGCGCCCAAAACCTGTTCGCGGGAACGCCCCGTGTATTCTTGGACCCGTTCGGCGAATTCGTCCAACGTATCCAGATTGTCGGGCAGTTCCCGGAACCGTTGGATACGCTCCCGCCCTTGGCGCACAGTTTCCGGCCCGGTGTCCACGATCAACAAGGAACGCAACACGCCCGGATGCCGGGACGCCCAGACGAAACTGTTGCGCCCTCCCATCGAATGGCCGATGAGGTTGAAGCCTGTCAGGCCCAGGGAATCAACTATCCCGTCCAGGTCCAGTTGCATCGCGTCCATGGAATAATCGGCGTCGGGCGCCCAATCGGTATCGCCGTGGCCCCGTTGGTCGAAAGCCAAGACGTGATAGTCGGCGGAAAGGGGGAGGCTGATGAAGTCCCAGCTATGGCTTTGTTGAGAAGCCCCGTGGAGCATCACCACCGTAGGATGGGCCGGGTTGCCCCACTCCAGGTAATGAAAGTCGAGGCCGTTGGCCCGAAGGTTACGGTCTTGGGGCTCGTTCTCGTCGGTAAACGGCACACCAATTTGCCGGGCTGCTTCGTGCAGGGACAACCCCAAGGAATGAGCTGCCATCGACCAGCCTCCGCAGGAAAACCAATTAGAAAATCGAGCCGGAAACCAAGCCTAATAATACCCCCCGTTGTCAATAACCGGAGGGTAGCGGTCTCGGCGAAAATCCCTCTTCTTGACACCACTATACCCTACTTGTAGACTGCGAATTCGTAGGTGGTCAGAGAGGGATTTCGTGAGTGCCCGAGCCTCGTTTCTAACCGAAGACATGCGCCAGCGGGCCATCGGCCAAGAGAGCCCGTCGGCTACCATCGAGATTGAAAAAGGGGCGATAGTCAAATTCGCCCAAGCCATCGGCGACGATAACCCGTTGTTCAACGACGAAGCCGCCGCCCGGCAGACCCGCTACGGCGGAATCATCGCCCCGCCCACTTTCCTGCGTTCGGTGCCGGTGGGCTGGGCCCCATTCCCGTTCGAAATGCCTTTCTACCGCCTGTTGGACGGCGGCAGTGAATGGGAATATTTCGAGCCAGTACGGCCCGGCGACCGGATCACCGCCGTTTCACGCATCGCAGACGTTAACGAGCGTAACGGCCGTATGGGCCTGATGATCATCGCCACCTCCGTCATTACCTACCGGAACCAGTTCGGACAGGTGGCGGCCACCCAAACCAATACTACCATTAGATATTAGCCGGTAGATATTACCCGGCAGATATTAACCGGAGTAACAGACGATGGCTGGCCAAGTCCATTGGGACGATGTGACCGAGGGCATGGATATCCCCGCCCTGCTTAAAGACCCGACCACCCAGCAGTTGGTCAAATACGCTGGCGCGTCGGGGGACTACTACCAGATTCACTACGACAAGGACTTCGCCAAGAACAACAACCTGGATGACGTGATCCTCCACGGCGCGCTGAAAAACGCTTTTCTTGGTCACTTGATGACCGATTGGATGGGGCCCGAAGGCACGCTGAAGAAGCTGGCCTGCCAGTACCGGGGAATGGACATCCCCGGGCAGCCCATCACCGCCAAGGGGGTGGTGACCCGAAAGTACCAGGAAAGCGGCGATTATCTGGTCGATTGCGAGATTTGGTTGGAGAACCAAGAAGGGCAGCGCACCACTCCGGGATCGGCTACCGTAGCTCTTCCCAGAAGCTAGATCGGACCCGCCTCTCGGGGAAAGGGGATATGAAGGTCAAGTCCTCCGGCGAACGGCGCCGTTGCAGGGCAGGCTATCCCGCACTCGGTCGTCAGGCGCCTGTAGCCGCAGGCCTTGGAACGTCCAGCAGACAGACCCGCACTGAGGAGTGAAGATTGGTTGATACATTAACCGGCAAAGTAGCCATCGTCACCGGCTCCGGCCGCGGAATCGGCCGGGGCATAGCGCTGGAGATGGCGGCGGAAGGCGCCAGAGTCGTGGTGGTAGACACCGGGGTAAACGTCGACGGCAGCGGGTCCGACCAGTCGGTGGCGGCCCAAGTGGTCGAGGAGATAAAGTCCGCCGGCGGCGAGGCTGTCCCCTCCCAGGAATCGGTCGTGACCATGGAGGGCGGAGAGAAGATTATCCAGACTGCGGTGGACACGTATGGCCGTCTCGACATCGTAGTCACCTGCGCCGGCATCCTGCGCGACCGCATGATCTTCAACATGACCGAACAGGAATGGGATGACGTCATCGCCGTCCACCTGAAGGGTACGTTCACCGTGGTAAAGAACGCCTGCATTCTGTTCCGGCAGCAACGCTCCGGGCGCGTCATTACCTTCACCTCGGAGTCCGGGCTGGTGGGCAACTCGGGCCAAGCCAATTACGGCGCCGCCAAGTCCGGCATCGCCGGCTTTACCAAAGTGGTGGCCAAAGACATGGGACGATACGGGGTGACCGCCAATTCCATCGCCCCCCGGGCCAACACCCGGATGATCGGCGACATCCCGGACAGCGCGGCTGAAATCCGGGCTCGCAGCGGCGTGGCGACCCTATCCGAAGGGACCGAGTTTACCGAGATGGACCCGGACCACATCGCTCCCTTCGTCTGCTACTTGGCCTCCGACTACGCCGACGGCGTAAACGGCCAGACCTTCTTGGTCTACGGCGACACCATCTCCTTGATGTCTCAACCCCGGCCCCAACGTTCCATTTACGAAGCCTCCGGCCATTGGGACCTAGAGACGCTGGGGGACTTGGCCGCCAACGTATTGACCAAAGACATCTACAACCCTGCGCCGCCAAGGTAGTAGACGGAGACTTGTTGATGGGGACCTTTTTCTGGCCTATGACGGTGGAAAGTTCCGACGGGGAAACCGTGGAGACGGTGGAGGCGCTGGTGGACACCGGAGCTTCCTACACCTCGCTCCCTGCCTCGATGTTGCGGCGCTTGGGCATCGTACCCCGGCGCCGGTTGGAGTTCGAGTTGGCCGATGGCAGTGTCATGGAACAGGAGATCGGTGAAGCGACGGTGCGGATCGATGGTGTCGAGGCTACCAGTATCGTGGTATTCGCCGACGATGGCGCTCCCCCTCTTCTGGGCGCTTATACTTTGGAGGGAGTAACGATGGTGGTAGACCCGATGGCCAAGCGGTTGGCGCCGACGCGGGCACTTTTGATGCGGGCCGAAGGATAACGACATCGACCAGTTTTGCGGCACTTGGCGGCTTCTGTCCTGCGAGGGGCGTTGGTCTGACGGCCGGGTCACCTTTCCCTACGGTGTGGACCCGGACGGGATGCTGATATACGACGGGAATGGCCATTTCTCCGGGCAGATCATGGCCCGGGAACGCCCCGGTTTCGCCACCGGAAACCTGCTTAAGGGAAGCGACGCGGAGGTACGGGCCGCCTTCGAGGGTTACGTCGCCTATTACGGCCTCTACCACGCCGACGAGTCAACGAGGCTAATGACCCATCACGTTCAGGGCAGCTTCTTTCCCAACTGGATCGGCGACGTCCAGACCCGGAGGTTCGAGTTCGAGGGCGACAGGTTGAAGCTGTCCACCCTGCCCATAAAGGGCTCCCGCGCCGACCTGACCGTGGTCCTGTTGTGGGAGCGGGCCGCGACTAATGGCAGGACCCCAACCCACGAGCCGGCGGAGGCCGGTATCCACTCCAAGAAGAGCTGAGAGGCTAGACGATGTCGGACCTCCTTCAAGACAAGGTAGCCATAGTCACCGGCTCCGGCCGCGGTATCGGCCGGGAGGTGGCCCTGTTGATGGCGGGCCAAGGGGCCAAGGTGGTGGTGGTCGATCCTGGAGTAAACGTCGACGGCTCCGGTTCCGATAACTCCGTCGCCGGGCAAGTGGTAGCCGAAATCAAAGAGAACGGCGGCGAGGCGGCGGCCTGCATGGAGTCGGTAGCCACCATGGAGGGCGGTGAGAAGATTATCCAGACCGCCCTCGACAATTTCGGCAAGCTGGACATCGTCGTCACCGTGGCCGGTATCCTCCGCGACCGCATGGTTTTCAACATGAGCGAAGAGGAGTGGGACGACGTAATCGCCGTCCACCTCAAGGGCACCTTCTCGGTGGTCAAAAACGCCTGCGTGTTGTTCCGGCAGCAACGCTCAGGCCGGGTAATCACCTTCAGTTCCACCTCCGGCCTCTACGGAAACTCGGGCCAAGCCAATTACGGCGCGGCCAAAGACGGCATCGCAGGTTTCACCCGGGTGGTGGCCCGGGATATGGGCCGCTACGGTGTAACCGCCAACGCCATCTCCCCCAGCGCCTCCACCAGAATGATAACCAGCGTGCCGGACGAGGCCCGGGAACTCAGGGCGGCTCGGGGCATTAGCACCGGCGCCAGTATTACCCTGCGCGGAGGGCCGGAGGACATTGCCCCCATGGTGGTGTGGCTGGCCTCCGATGAGGCCGCCCATGTGAACGGCCACGTCTTCCACGTTACCGAGGGCCTGATTAACCTGTTGAACGAGCCTGAACCGGTCAAGACGATCGAGAAACAGGGGAAATGGACCGTGGAAGAGCTCGCCAGAGTATTCCCGGCCACCATAGGCCTGGAACTCCACAACCCCGCCCCCAGCCAGGTCCGTGAGTAGGGCCTCCTCTAAAATCTAAACTTCGAGAGCAGTCATGTTCACCAACTTCTCCGCTTCCTACGCCGGCCACGTGGTCGATGACAACATCGGGTTTGCCGGCACACCGGCCAACGATCGTTGGTATTCCAACCAAAAGCTGGCCGAGACCTACGACTGGGCCCTGAATATCGCCAAACACCTGGAAGCCAACGGCTACGACGAGTTTTGGATGGCGGAGCACCACTTTCAGCCGGAAGGGTACGAGGGCATCCCTAACCTGCTGATGCTGGGACTCTACCTGGCGACCCAGACCAACACGCTCAAGTACGGATGCGGCTTCAACATCACCCCGATGTGGCACCCGTTGCGCTTGGCCGAAGACTATGCGATGGCCGACATCCTGACCAAGGGTCGCATCATCTTCGGCGTCGGCCGCGGCTACCACACCCGCGAGGTAGAGACCTTCGGTTCCCCAATGCTGGACACTGACGCCAACCGGGAACTGTTCGAAGAACAGGTCGAAGTAATTATCAAGTCCTTCAACGAAGAGTCGTTCTCCCATCATGGCAAACACTTCCAGGTGCCGGCCCGTGTGCCCTACCGGGGCTACGAGTTGGAGAAGCTGACCCTGGTCCCCAGGCCCTTGAACCGCCCGGTGGACATCTGGCAACCCTTGGTGAGCGGCAATCCCCGGGGCATAGACTTCATGGCCAAGATGGGCATCAAACCATTGATCGCAAACAATCCCGAACCCGCTCTCGGCGAGAGGGTGCGGCTGTACCAAGAAGCACAGTTGGCCTATGGCCGGGAGACCCGGTTGGGTGAGGGGGTGGCCTTGGGCTTTCGGGTGTTCATGGCGGAGACCAAAGAAAAGGCCATCGAAAAGGCTCAGCCCTACTTTGAGGAGGCGATGAAATTCGCCGCGCCGCTGGGGTTGATGCCCCTCACGCCGGAACAAATAGACTCGGTGGCCAACGGAGGCCGCACCCGAGGCGTCAAGCTACCCACGCTGGAGGAAGCCGTGGCGGGCGGGTCCTGGCTCTGCGGCCCTCCCGAAGCGGTGGTCGAAAGACTAAAGTCCACCGAAGAGAAATACCCTGGCGTGGAGCGCGTAAACGTGGGCTCGGTAATGGGTATGCCGTTGGAGGTCTTCAAAGACCAGTTGACGATATTTGCCGAAGAGGTCATGCCCGCTTTCAAACGCTAAGAAACTACCTCAAAATCCGGTCGGATTTGAGGCAGATACCAAGCTCCCCGGGGCGTCGTGCTCGATGGAACAGCAGCGATAGGGCAAGGGTCCCCTCCACTGCCTAATCCTCTTCTTTCATGGGGATTGTGCCCCAGGTTATGGACCCGGCGTCTTGGGTCAGCCCCTTTTCGGCAGCCAACTCGCGGATGCTCAACAGAGTAGCGTTAACCTCCGGGGTCAGAAGGACCCATTCGGGCTCCTCCGGGAACCAGTAGGGCGAGTTAATCCGCACCACCTTTTTCTCACTGTCGTTCAAGTAAATGCCAAACTTGGACACGTCCTGCATCATAGACTCCAAACTAAGGCGCTGGTTAACGCCGGGTTCTGATCGCCTCTAAACCTGGCTGCCCCCGGTGGGAATTGCGGGTTCCGGCGTGGGCGGCGCCTCCGGCCGGCCGTAGGCGCCGCGGAACTCAGGGGGCAGTTGGTCGGCGATGCGCTCCATGATCATGTCGAGAATGCTCTGCATTACTTCTTTGGACGGACGGCCTTCCAATACCGGCAGGGTGAAGGGCGGGCCGATCTTGGCCGAGAACCGGCACAGAGGGGCCGGCATACGCCAAGCGGGGACCATCTGTGTGCCGGTCACCCCCACCGGCAGTACCGTCGCCTGGGACTTTAGGGCCAGATACACTACCCCCAGCATACCCTCTCTTAACGTGCTGTCGGGGCTGCGGCGGCCTTCGGGGAAAACGACCACAATCCGGTCCTTCTCCAAGTTGCGCAACAAAACACGCACCGCGTCAATGCCCGCATGGGCGCGGTCGAAGGGCGAAACGTGAAACCCCTGCATCAGCAACCGGCCGATGAGGCTGGCGAAAAGCTCCTTCTTGCCGACGAAATGCAACGGACGTGGCATGGCCGCTACCAGCAAGGGAGGATCGTTGAACGAGATGTGATTGCAGACCAGGATCACCGGGCCGTGCGGTGGCACATTTTCCAACCCGTCCACCTGCAGACGGCCCAGGGAACCGAAGCAAAACCGGGCAAGCCGCCGGCCCAAGAAGTACAACCATGTCGCGGTTTCACCGTTCAACCGGGGCCGCATTCGGGGCAGCACCGCAGCCAGTGTCATCGAAGCCCCTCCATCCTGGCTACGATACAGTCAACGACCTCGGCCACCGTCAAACGGTCCGTATCAAGGAGCCAAGCGTCGTTGGCGGGACGGAGCGGTGAGTCTACCCGATCCGAGTCGATGCGGTCGCGCCGTTTCGTCTCGGCCAAAACATCGTCGAATTCGACCTCATCGCCCCGTTCCCGCTGTTCCTGCCAGCGCCGCCGGGCCCGCCGTTCCGCCGAGGCCATCAGGTAGACCTTCAAATCGGCGCCCGGCAACACCACCGTGCCAATATCCCGCCCGGTCATCACTATACTGCGCTGTATCGTCAGCTCACGCTGGCGGGCAACCAAGGCCGCCCGTACCTGCGATACACTGGAGACGGCGGACACATGGTCCTCGACACGGGGAGTACGGAGTTCGCTGCCGACCTCATGGCCTCCGATTCTGACAGTCGAACTGTCGCCGTTAACCAGTTGCACGGGGTTGCTCACGGCGAGTCGACCCAAGGACTCCGGTTCTTCGATGGAAGCGCCATTGTTCAGGGCCAACCAAGTGATGGCCCGGTACATGACTCCGGTATCGATGAACGAGTAGCCCAGTGTTTCGGCCAAAGTCCGGCCAACCACGGTCTTGCCGGCCGCGACCGGGCCGTCGATGGCTATGCTGGCAACGGCGGTCATTATTTACATAGCCGGTGAAAAACCGGCCGGACCGTAACAACCAAAATACTCGATCGGTCTCCGGTAAAACGGCTCGTGGCTATAGCCGAGATTATAGCATTGAGCCGGTCCCTCAAGTGTGTGAACGTACCGCGCAAAATCCGCGTCAACCGGTCGAATCGCCGCTTTAGCGTAATATCCTCTGGTGATAGACTGGACTCAAAGACATATTTAACCCAGTGAACGGAAATGAACTGGCTTGACATAGTGATACTGATCGCTTGGGCATCCTCGGGCCTTTGGGGTTTTTCCGCCGGGGTGGTCCAGTTGGTGTTTGCATTAGTGGGGCTGATCGTCGGTTTGGCCGTGGCCAGCCGTATCGGCGAAAACGTGGGGCAAATCTTTTCGAGCATAACCGATAACGAAAACGCCCAGACCATGACGGGCTTCTTCCTGATCCTGGCCGTTTGTACGATTGGGGCCGGAATCATCGGTTTCCTGTTACGGCCCTTGCTCAATTTCGTTCCGATCGCCGGTATGGTCAACCGAGTCGCCGGATTGGTGGTGGGGATTGCCATCGGCTTCATACTCCTGTCGGGCATATTCACCGGCCTGCAAAAGTTCCCGGTGAACTATTCTCACCAAGAGATCGACGAATCGCGATTGGCCAGCTTCTTGGCCGATAACTTCGATACAGTACTCCGCGGTGTGCACTTGATTCCCGCCGACTGGGACGACCAGCTCTAGGAGTGGTGTTCATCCACGCATACCCTTATTATCGATTAGGTCCCATTTCGATAATAAGGCTTTCGGCTATTTTCATCGCCGCTAATAAGGATGAACATGGTATCCGCGTCTGACCGAAGACGCCGGCCTCATGGTCGGCTGGTGAACTGTCCGGGTGGCTAGCGGGCCTACGTGCCTGCCCCGCTCCCGCCACCCCTCGCTTGGGACGAGGGGCTGACGGCCAGCCTTTCGTCCGCCGACCGGGCTATCGGCAGGCTTGCGCGAGAAGGACGGCGTTTGCCCAATCCCCATCTACTGATCGGGCCGTTCGTCCGCAAGGAGGCGGTACTGTCCAGCCGCATCGAAGGAACCCAAGCGACCCTCGGGGAGTTGTTGGCCTCCGAGGCCGGCGCGTCTGTTGAGCGAAGCCGTGACGACCTGCGCGAGGTGGGCAACTATGTAGCATCCTTGGAGTACGGCTTGGAACGCTTGGTCACGCTGCCCGTGTCGCTGCGCTTGGTCCGCGAGATGCACGGACGCCTTATGCGGGGCGTTCGCGGCGATATGGCCACCCCCGGGGAATTCCGCCGCAGCCAGAATTGGATCGGACCCCCGGGTAGCGCTCTGGGCGCGCTACCTATGTACCACCGCCGCCCTCGGAACTCATGGCCTGTTTGGACGCGTGGGAGCGGTTCCAGTATGACGACGCCCTGCCGCCGCTGGTACATGCTGCTCTGGCCCATTCCCAGTTTGAGGCGGTCCATCCGTTTCTCGACGGGAATGGCAGGGTTGGACGCCTGCTCATCACGCTGCTGTTGGTCAAACTGGGCGTCCTCCCCTCTCCATTGCTCTATCTGAGCGCCTACTTCGAGGCCACGCGGGAGGAATACTACGCTCGCCTCCTCGGTGTGACCGAGCGGGGAGAATGGGAGGAATGGCTGACCTATTTCCTGAGGGGCATCGTTCTCCAAGCCGACGACGCCGTGGACCGGATCCAGCGTATCGACGGTCTGTTCCTACTCTGGAAGCAGGGGCTGGCCCGCGGGCAGTCGCGGCTGCCGGAAAGGGTGCTGGACCTCTTCGCCGAGAATCCCTTCTGGACTGTGGGTGGCGTCGCCGGCAGGCTGCAAGTGGCGTTCACTACCGCGCAACGGGCCATTGACCGGTTGGAGACAGCGGGTATCGTCGCCCAAGTGCAGGAGGGGAGTCGCAATCGCGTATACTGTGCGGAAGCCATTCTTGATGTGTTGGAGGAGTCGCCTCGGCCCATTGGCTAGGGAGTTGTGGGCTGAGGCCGCCTTTACAACACCCACGGCGAGGATTACAATCTGAGCAAGTAGGAACGGCGCTTGGCGCGGTTTCTTCTATCTTTTTGCCTCCAGCGATAGAAAGACGATGCCCCAGCCTATCTACTTGACGCGAGAGGGACTCGAAAAGCTCCAAGCTGAACTGGAGCACCTGCGTACCGTCCGCCGCCACGAAGTCGCCGAAAGCATCCAGCAGTCCCGGGAGCGGGGTGGTACCGTAAGCAACGCGGAGTACGAAGAGGCAAAGAATGAGTTGGCGTTTACCGAGGGACGAATTCAAACCCTCGCCAACATGGTTAACAACGCCGCCATAATTGAGGAGAACCGAGGGACGGCCGACGCCGTGGAGGTAGGGGCCACGGTGACGGTCCAGAACCAAGACGGCAAGTCCTACCAGTACACCATCACCGGCAGCGCCGAAGCCGATCCTTCCCAAGGGAGAATCTCCAACGTCTCGCCCATCGGCCGGGGCCTTTTGGGTAAGAAAGTTGGGGAGATCACCGAGGTCAGCGCCCCCGCCGGCAAAATCCGCCTCGAGATCATGGCCATTGAATAGGCAGGTCCCGGCGCAGTTCACCCCGGCCTCCTTCACCCTATAACACGTTATGCCGGACCGAGAAGAGACCCTCCTGGCCAACCGGGCTGCTAAGTTGCAGCGCCTCCGCGACAACGGCATCGATCCTTATCCTCCCCGCTTTCACCGGAGCTTCGACGCCGCCGCTGCCGTCCGGGCCTTCGAGGCAACGGAACGGGGCGAATCACCCGAAGACGCCGCCCGGGACGTGTCCGTTGGCGGCCGTATTGTCTCCATGCGGATAATGGGAAGCGCGGCCTTTCTGGACCTACAGGACGCATCCGGGGGCTTGCAGGCGTTGCTCCGCCGGAACAACCTGGGAGAGGGCTTCGAAATCCTGAAAGACCTGGACATCGGCGATCACCTGGGCGTCAAGGGCGATTTGATTCGCACCCGCACCGGTCAAATCACAATCGACGCCCGCCAGGTCACGGTAACTTCCAAGGGGATGCGGCCCCTGCCGGAGAAGTTTCATGGCCTTCGGGACACCGAAACCCGCTTCCGGCAACGCTACCTGGACCTGATCGCCAACCGCGACGTTATGTCCGTGTTCGCCCTGCGCAGCCGGGTGATTGGCGCCGTGCGCCGGTTTCTCGATGACCAGGGTTTCATGGAAGTAGATACTCCCATCCTGGTGCCGGTGGCGGCCGGGGCCCACGCGAGGCCCTTCATCACTCACCATAACGCCTTGGACCAGCAGTTATACCTAAGGATCGCCACCGAACTCTATCTAAAGCGCCTCATCATCGGGGGCTTCGATAAGGTGTACGAGCTGGGACGAGTCTTCCGAAACGAGGGTATCGACCAAGATCACAACCCGGAGTTCACCCTGCTGGAAAGCTACGAGGCCTACGCCGATTACAACGACGTCATGGCCATGGTGGAGCAAATGGTGTCCCAGGTGGCCACCGAAACGTTGGGCGTACCCCAGGTTAGCGTGGGAGGCCAAGTAATCGATTTTTCGCCGCCGTGGCAGCGGGTCCAACTGAAAGAAGAATTGGAACGCAGAAGCGGGATCGACTTGGACGCCTGCTCCAGCGAGGAACTGCAACGCCGGGCCGCCGCCTTGGGCGTCGACACCGGTATCCGGGAAAGCCGCGGCCGCATAATCGACAAGCTTCTATCCGCTTTCGTAGAGCCTCATTTGGTCCAGCCAACCTTTGTGTTGGACTACCCGGAGGAGATGTCGCCCTTGGCCAAGTCCAAACCCGGCGCACCGGGCTACGTGGAACGGTTTGAGGCCTTCGCCTGCGGTATGGAAATCGCCAACTCTTACACGGAGTTAAACGACCCACAGGTGCAACGAGAGCGGTTTGAGGCCCAAGAGGAGATCCGGCGAGTGTACGAAGACGAAGAGGTCGACCGGCAGGACGACGACTTCCTCACCGCCTTGGAATACGGAATGCCCCCAACCGGCGGGCTCGGTATCGGTATCGACCGCTTGGTCATGTTGCTGGCGGGGCAAGTCTCCATCAGGGACGTGGTGCTGTTTCCTCAAATGCGTAGCCTTGCCTCGGCCATCGGACCGGAGGCGTCGGCGCCCCGGGACGTTTCTTTATGATCGCCATCGAGCAAATCAGGAGAGACCCCGAAGGAGTGAAGGGCGCGCTGGCTTCCCGCGGGGAACCGGACCTGACCGCCGGACTTCTGGCCTTGGATGCCCAATGGCGCCGGGACAAGACCGAAGCGGACCAAATCAGGAACCAACGGAACCAAGTCAACCGGCAAATCGGTCACGCCCGCTCCAGTGGGGAAGCGCCGTCTCCGGAAGTCATTGAACAGATGCGAGGCTTGGGCAGGCAGGTGGAGGAGCTGGACAGCGCCGTTCGGGAACTGGAAGGCCAAATCCACGATGCCCTGTTGCACCTGCCCAATATCCCCCTACCCGACGTTCCCCTCGGCAACGGCGAAGAAGATAACCGGGTTATCCGGCAGAACGGCGAGCCGCCAAGCTTGGACTTTACACCGGAACCCCACTGGGCAGTCGGCGAACGGCTGGGGATCATCGACTTTCAACGCGGCGCCAAGCTCTCGGGCAGCCGGTTCTACACGACTATGGGTGCGGCGGCGAGGCTGGAAAGGGCGCTTATCTCCTGGATGTTGGACCTTCACACCGGGGAACACGGCTACACCGAGGTGTCGCTGCCCGCCGTTGTTAGACGTGAGGTCATGGAGGGCTCCGGCAATCTACCCAAGTTCGCCGATAACCTTTACCACGATGAGGAAGACGACCTCTGGCTGATACCCACCGCCGAAGTGCCGATCACCAATCTCTACCGGGACGAGATAATCCCACCACACCAACTGCCCCTCTACTACGTGGCTCAAAGCCCGTGTTTCCGGCGTGAGAAGGCCGCGGCAGGCCGGGACACCAGGGGGATAAAAAGGGTCCACCAATTCAACAAAGTCGAAATGTACAAGTTCGTCGAGCCCGAGACTTCCCACGACGAGCTGGAGCGGCTGCTGGACGACGCCGAAGAGGTCTGCGAACGCTTGGGCTTCACCTACCGGGTAATAGAACTCTGCACCGCCGACATGGGGTTCGCCTCGGCCAAGACCTACGACATCGAAGTGTGGGCCGCCGGATGCCAGGAATGGTTGGAGGTCAGTTCCTGTTCGAATTGCACCGACTTTCAGGCCCGCCGTTCCAACATCCGCTACCGTCCCGAAGAAGGCGCACGGCCCCGGTTGCCCCACACCCTCAACGGCTCGGGACTGGCCCTGCCCCGGGTGATAATCGCCATCCTGGAGAATTACCAGCAGGCCGACGGTTCTATCTTGGTCCCGGAAGTCCTTCGGCCCTACACCGGCTTCGCCAGAATTTCGGCCAGTTGACAGGCAACCAGACCGGACTGGCTTCCGGCCGTTGGGACCCTCGTGTTGCTGATTGGCCCCAGGGACCATTACAGTGCGGGTATGACTGCGAATAACAACATCCTAGAATGCCGCAACCTGCGCAAGAGTTTCGGCGGCCGGGTCGCGGTCAACGGCGTCAGCTTTCACATCGCCGAAGGAGAGACCTACGGCCTGTTGGGGCCCAACGGGGCCGGCAAGACCACTGCCATTTCCATCGTCTGCGGTTTGTTGGACCGCGACGGCGGCGAGGTGCTGATCGGCGGCCGTCCGCTGACCACGACCAGCGTTGCAGTCAAGTCTGAAATCGGGCTGGTCCCCCAAGACCTAGCGCTCTACCCGGACCTGACCGCCCGGGAAAACCTGCGGTTCTTTGCCCGCCTTTACGGCATGGACGCCAAGACCACGCGCCAACGCATTGATGAAGTGCTGGAACTCACCGGACTGTCCGACCGGGCCGACGACGCGCCAAAGGAATATTCCGGTGGCATGAAACGCCGCCTCAACATCGCCATCGGCCTGCTCCACCAACCCCGTCTGCTCGTGTTAGACGAACCAACCGCGGGCGTCGATCCCCAGAGCCGCTACTCCATCCTGGAAAACGTGTCCCTGCTTAGCGACGAAGGAATAGCGGTCCTCTACACCACCCATTACATGGAAGAGGCGGAGCGACTTTGTGACCGGGTCGGCATCATCGACCTAGGTGAACTCAAAGCCGAAGGCAGCCGACAGGAGTTGGTCGGCTTGGTGGGCGAGCACGACCGGCTGGAGCTCTCCGCGACCGGCGACCTTGAGGCCGGGGCCCAAGCGGTCGCCCAACTCCCCGAGGTACGAGAGGCCACCGTGCGGCAGGGAGGCCTATCTCTTTCGGTGGACGAGGCCCGCAATGCCCTGCCAGCCATCCTGGCAACGACCGCCGCCGCCGGCCTGAGCGTTCGCAGCGTTGAGGTCAAAGAGCCGGATCTTGAGGCGGTATTTCTACACCTGACCGGCAAAGCGCTACGGGACTGAGCGTGGGCGCAGCCCTCATCATCGCCTGGAAAGACCTTCGCCAACGCGCAAGGGACCGGTCGGCCTTTCTCATCGCCATCGTCTTGCCCTTGGCCATGGCGGTCATTTTCAACCTTATCCTTGGCGGCATTGATCCCGATGACGTGTCCTATCGCTACGCGGTGGCCGACGAAGATAACGGTCTCGCCGCTAAGGCCTTCGTGGAACAAGCGCTGCTTCCCCTGCAGGACTCCGGCCTGATCGAATTGGAACAGGCGGACTCCCGCGGGCAGGCCGTCCACTCGGTGGACATGGGCTCGGCTTCGGCAGCCTTCATTATTCCCGAGGGGTTTTCCTTCGCCGTCGAAAATGCCCAGCCGGCCCAACTCGAGATAATCGGCGCTGTCGACCAGCTCATTGCGGGACTGGTGGCCAACTCCATAGCGGAGGCGTTTGTCCAAGAGGTCCGGGTGGTCCAGATTTCTGTCGCCGCATCGACTATCGGCCAAGGAGCCGCCGAGCCGTCGCGGGCGCTGGTGGAGCGGGCATCGGCCCGGCCCAATCCCATCGTGTTGGCCGACGTCTCGGCAACCAAGAAAGAACTGGACGCCAAGACATTTTTCTCGGCCGGCATGGCCGTTTTCTTCCTGTTCTTCACGGTGCAGTTCGGTGTTTCCAGCATCATGGACGAAAGGCGGGCAGGTACTCTAGCCCGTTTATTGGCCGCGCCGGTGGCGGTCCATTGGATCATCGTGGGGAAGCTCCTGACCAGTCTCTGCCTGGGAACCATCAGCATGGCGGTGCTGGCCGTAGCCACCACTGGCCTTCTGGGGGCGGATTGGGGCGCTCCGTACGGTGTGGCGCTGCTGATAGTCGCCGGAGTGCTGGCCGCGACGGCCGTAATGGTCTTGGTGGCCACCTTGGCCCGGACCGCTGAAGAGGCCAGCAACTGGCAGGCTATCATCGCATTGGTCTTGGGAATGTTGGGGGGATCGTTCTTCCCACTAGGACAAGCGGGCTGGTTCGTTTCTACGTTGAGCCTGATTACGCCCCATGCTTGGTTCCTGAGGGGACTGGACGAGCTACAAAGCGGGGGCGGGCTTACTGATATTGGTCCGGCATTGGGCGGCATTCTGGTCTTCGCGTTAGTCACCGGGACCGCCGCCTTCCTGCGGCGCCGACGGTTGGTGCAACTGTGAAGGCGTTTACCATCGCCGGCGTCAACCTGCGGCGCATGTTCCGGTACCGCCCCAACATTTTCTTCGTGATAATTTTCCCGATGCTGATGATCCTGTTGTTGGGAGTTACCTTCGGCAGTGGTTTCACCCCGGTAATCGGAATCGTTGCCGAAGGTACGAGCGGCTTGGGCGCCGATTTGATAGCCGTGCTGGAAGCCGATGACCGCCTGAAAGTCCGGCTGCTGGACAATGAAGACGACCTGCTCACCGGGGTCGGCCGGGGAACAGTCCAAGCCGGCTTGGTTATTCCAGCCGAGACCGACGGTATCGTCGGTGCCGGCGGGCAGGCGGAACTGCGGTTTTACAGCCGCCCCGGATCTCTGGGCGCCCAGTTGCGGTCAGTCGTAGCAGCCGCCGTCGCCGAGCAAAACGTCCTGGTCCGGGCGGGGCGCTTCGTGGAGAACGAGACCGGCGCTGCCCCCGAGCAAGCGATGGAACAGGCCGCCGTCACGGCGGCCTTGCTGCCGCCAGTAGAAGTGGTAGTCACCAGGGTCGGCGAAAGCGTAATCCCGCAAGACCTGGGCGCCTTCGACCTGGGGGCCAGCAGCCAGCTATTGTTATTTGTATTCCTGACGTCGTTGACCGGTTCGGTAGCCCTGATCGAGACCCGCCAGCTTGGACTGTCCCGGCGGATGCTGTCTACGCCCACACCTGCGTGGGTCATCGTGTTGGGCGAAAGCTTGGGACGGGTGGGAGTAGCCTTGGCGCAGGGGTTGATCATCATGCTGGGCGCAGCCGTGGTGTTTGGAGTCAACTGGGGCGACCCGGCCGGCGCCGGGTTGGTGCTATTGCTGTTCGCCTTGACGGGCGCGGGCGCAGGTATTCTGGTGGGAAGCACCCTGAACACCGAACAGCAGGCGATACCGGTGTCGTTGATGCTGGGGTTGGGACTGGCGGCAATCGGAGGCAGCATGGCGCCGCTGGAGATATTCCCGGAGACTATGCGGACCGTCGCTCACGTCACTCCTCACGCTTGGGGCAACGACGCCTTCGCGGAGTTGGTGCGCCGCGACGGGTCAGTGGCCGACATCCTGCCGGAATTGGGGATACTGGCGGCCTTCGCCGTTGTACTGATTGGCGCCGCCGTTTGGCGGTTACGGGCTACAATAGCAAGTGGAAGATAGCGAAGAACCGAACGCCTAAACAATGCCCGCAAATACAACGAAAACCACAGGAGGTTGACATGTCTGGAATATGGCCCGGTGAAACCCAATGCGTGGCGATGCTTGGATTCGACATCGACGGCGTTACTTCCTGGCTGAACCGCGACCCCAATTACAAAAACCACCCGAGCCTGATGTCGATGGCCGAGTACGGACCCAGGGTCGCCACGCCGCGAATCCTGGACATGCTGGACGACCACCAGGTAAAGGCCAGCTTCTACATACCCGGTTACGTGGCGGAGAACTATGAAGACCTAGTAAAGGACATTGCCGCCCGGGGCCACGAAGTAGCCCACCATGGCTATATGCACGAGCCGCCGTCCACCTTGTCCCGGGAGGAAGAGGACGACGTGCTGCGCCGGGGTATCGATATCCTGGGTGGCATTACGGGTGAGCAACCCTTGGGCTACCGCTCACCCAGTTGGGAACTCAGCGAGCACTCGCTGGACCTCCTGGCCTCTCACGGCTTTGTCTACGACACCAGCCTGATGGGGGACGATGCGCCCTACGTGGAGACGGCGCCGGGCACCGGGCAGTCAATCGTAGAAATCCCAATTCACTGGCTTCTGGACGACGCGCCCAACTTCGTCTACGCGCCGGTGGCCAACCGCCTGGGCCCCATGCGCAATCCGGACGAGGTCTACGGCACCTGGGCCGCCGAATTCGAGGGCCTGTACCGCTACGGGCGGGCATTCGTCCTCACGATGCACCCTCAGTACATCGGCCGTCCGGGACGCCTGCTCATGCTGGAGCGGCTGATCAACTACATCAAGTCGTTCCCCAACGTGGAGTTCAAGAGAGCTATCGACGTGGCCCAAGCATGGCCCAAAGCGTAGACCCACCATCTTGTTGTAAACAACACCCCTAATTACAATAACAGTTGGCGTTATTGCAATTAGGGGAACAAACTCCACCACTAGCCGGTCATCCGTGCCCGTGAATGATACGGTGTTAGTTGAAACACAACCTGGAATTTACAATAACCGATCAAGTTATTGTAATAGGGGTTGTAGTATGCAATAACCGTTTTCGTTATTGCAAGTTCCGCTAATAAGGATACTTCCCATGGAACGCGGCAACACCGGCCGGTACGATACTACAACCGTGGGCGGCGAGCAGGTGAGGGCCTTTGTCCCCTACCCGCTTCCGCCGGCGCCTGCCTTAGACCTGACGGCGATGTACTCTTCGCTGGAAGATGCCTTATTGGCTCTGGGCAGGTTGGACGGCCTATCTAACTTGCTGCCGGACATCGACCTGTTTCTTTATTCCTACGTCCGGAAAGAAGCCGTGTTGTCTTCTGAAATCGAAGGCACCCAATCTTCCCTCTCGGACCTGCTTCTATTTGAACTCGAGGTCCTGCCCGGGGTCCCAATGGACGATGTCGTGGAGGTCTCCAACTACGTCCGGGCGCTGGAGTATGGTCTCAGTCGGATGCGGGACGGTTTTCCTTTATCTAATCGGCTCATCCGAGAGATACACGCCGAGTTGTTGGCGCGGGGGAGAGGAAGCAACAAGGACCCGGGACAGTTCAGACGCTCCCAGAACTGGATAGGCGGCAGCCGTCCGTCGACCGCCCGTTACGTGCCCCCGCCGGCACATACGGTCCCGGACTGTATGCAAGACCTCGAACGATTTCTCCACGCGCCGGACTCCGGACTGCCGGCCTTGGTGCGGGCGGGCATCAGCCATGTCCAATTCGAGACCATCCATCCCTTTTTGGACGGTAACGGGCGGGTCGGCCGGCTACTAATCACCTTTCTGTTGTGCCATGACAACGTGCTAAGGGAGCCGCTGCTGTACCTGAGTCTCTACTTCAAAGAACACCGGCAGGACTATTACGACCTGCTGGATAGGGTACGAAGGACCGGAGAGTGGGAGGAATGGCTTGCCTTTTTTCTGGACGGTGTAACCCAGACTGCGGAAGGGGCAGTAACAACGGCCCAGCGGCTCATGTCCTTGTTTCAGGTCAACGACACCCGCATCCAACAGGGGGGACGGGCGGCGGGCTCGGCCCTGCGGGTACACCAAGCCTTGAAGGAACGTCCCATCACTTCGCTACAGAGCGTCGCCGACCGCGCCGGCCTCTCGTACCATACCGCGGCTTCGGGCCTGCGAACGCCGGAATCCCTGGCGGTGGCCCGCGAGCCGACCGGCCAGAGACGGGGCCGGCTCTACGGATATCAGGACTGCCTGGCCATTATGAACGAGGGAACGGATCCGCTGTCGGCCGGACCGGCCCGCTCCCTTGCCAGAGCCGGCCGCCCCGATTACCATGAACGGCAGGCACCACTGGAGCGGCAGACACCACTGGAGCGGGTCGCGCTATGCGTAAACCCCACGACTTGGGCGGCAAGCCCACGGACGAACCAATCGAACAAGCCGACCACGACTTGATGGACTGGGAGCGGCGTATCGATTCCATTCGCGGCGTGTTGGGAGCGAAGGGCCACCTGGGAGTCGACGAACTGCGCCGGGCCATCGAGGGCCTGGGACCCGAGACCTACAGCGCCCTTAGCTACTACGAACGATGGGCCGCCGCGGTGGAGGTCCTGTTAGTGGAGAAGGGCCTCCTGACCGCCCAAGAGTTGGACTCGGAGATGGCCCGGATGGAGAACTCGGGAGGCTAGCCTTGGCTGCTAGAGAACAGGTCGTGTACCACCACGGAGACCGGGTGCGGGTTCGGGTCGGCGCCCCGGCCACTCACTTTCGTACGCCTGAGTACGTCCAAGGCAAGACCGGCCGGGTGGCAGCCCTGTGCGGCGTCTTCCCCAACCCCGAATCATTGGCCCACGGCGGCGACGGCCTGCCATACGTTCCCCTATACCGCATAGAGTTCGCCCAGACCGACCTTTGGAGCGACTATAGCGGCCCGCCGTCCGACCGGCTGTTGATCGACATCTACGAGCACTGGCTCGTCGCGTCTCCATAACCCTTCATCAATACCCGGAACAAGAATTCCAATCGCCGTCTCGGACCGGCAATTAACCAGGAGGCGCCATGAGTGTTGATCATGGGGACCACACACATCCGGGGATGGACACCGGAGAGTTGGGTTATTACGCCCTCAGGGTAGCGGCTATAGAGGCCGTGCTCGCCGAGAAGGGAGTCCTGAGCAGCGGGGAAGTACAACAAAACGTTGACGCCGTCGAGTCTCGCTCTCCATCAGACGGAGCAAGGGTAGTGGCCCGGGCTTGGACCGATCCGGATTTCAAGGAGCGGCTCCATTCCGACCCCGAGGCGGCGCTGAACGAGATGGGCTACGAGCTCCCCGACCCCACTCCCAAGTTGGAAGTGTTCGAAAACACTGAATCGGTCCACTACCTAGTGGTCTGTACCCTGTGTTCCTGCTACCCCCGGGCCCTGTTGGGACGGCCTCCCGATTGGTACAAGAGCTTTGCCTACCGGTCCCGGGCGGTCAACGACCCTCGTGGCGTAATGAAGGAGTTCGGGCTGGAACTGGCCGAGAGCGTCGAAGTGCGGGTACTGGACAGCACCGCCGACGTGCGTTACCTGGTACTACCCCAACGACCGGCGGCCACCGAGGGGATGACCGAAGAGGAACTGGCCGGGCTGGTAAGCAGAGACTCGATGATCGGCGTCAGCGAGGCCCTGTCCCCGCGGGCCCTGGTAACCTAACAGCGTTTAACCGGGAGAATTCCCGAAGGACCGGGGCAGACCGTCCACAAAACCCTCTACTTCCGCAATTCTCTGGTCGTCGCCTAGGCCGATGTGCAACGGCGTGATGGCCACGTAGTTGTTCTTCAGCGCCCAGATGTCAGTGTCGTCAGCAGGCTGTTCGTTGCTGGGCCGGTTTCTGGCGATCCAATAGCGCTTTTCGCCAATGCCGCTGTCCAGTCGAACGGACTCGCCATAAGAGCGGTTGCCCAGCCGGGTCACCCGCACCCCGGCGACTTGGCCCGGCGATTGGTTGGGTATATTCACGTTCAGGAACAGTGGAGGGGGCCGGCAATCGCCTATCGTCCGGCCCAACCGTTCCAACAGTAGCTCAGCCACCTCGTACCGGGGGTTGGTAACAGAACCCACGGATATAGCGATGGTGGAATACCCTCGAACGAAGCCTTGGACCGCTCCGCCCACCGTCCCCGATACCATAACGTCCCATCCCGTGTTGGAGCCGGCGTTGACGCCCGATACTACCAAATCGACGGCGCCGACTAACGTCTCCAAGGCCAGGATGCAACAATCCCCGGGAGTCCCTTCGGTGGTGTAGGCGGTGACCGGAAACAGCCCTTCTTGATTACCCTGAAACTCCGGATCGACCCGCCACTCGCTGACCCGCACCGGGGCGTGGAGAGTCAGAGAGGCCCCGACGCCACTCTGCTGACGGTCCGGCGCCACGACGAAAACCTCACCCACCCGGCGGAGGGCCCGCACCGCGGCCCACAACCCCGGTGAATTGATGCCATCGTCGTTGATTACCAGAATTTTCATACCGCAGTCTATTCTAACTCAGAAGGACCGATGAGCGTAGGGGCGGTATGCTTGCTGCGGGCGCCTCAGACACTTCCTCCCGGTACGAAAACGCGCGGCCATTCCCTGGCAATATCCGTTAAGCGGATAGGCTGCGGACAGCGTGGTTGGTGGAAGGAGACCGTGGGTGGCGGAGGCCACAAACGCGGGAGTCAGGCGGGGGACCCATTTCCTGACAACCTGCCACCAAGGCGCCAACTCCAGTTGGTGGTCAAAAAACTCCACCCAATCGCCCAGACTGTCCCGCCTGCCCAATGCGTCCTGCCATTCATCGGGTGAAATGGGCAACGAAGGGGAGGCCGGTGAGTCAACCGGAACCTGTACCCCTCGACCCAGGGCAAAACGGCCTCATCCCTGCCGAGGGCGAACAGCGTTTCCGACGCCATCGGCCCATGATTGGCGTTGCCGTTCACCAACTCCCAGCTGGCGAAGCTGAAAAGGTCCAGCATCTCATCTATAGTAGTGGCCATCAGTCACCTTCCGCTCCGGAAAGAGCCTGTTCGTTCGCTTGCATTTGCATTGAATGCCAGGCGAGCTTCCTTCCTGGGTACCAGTTAAATCCTTCATCCCTGCAGAGTTCGATATTCGATATATGAAGCTTCGGGCCTACGACCAGGTAATGTCAGCATTAGCAGTTGATTCTGGAATGATTTCTTAATGGCGGCGTCGCTGGCTTCGAGGTTTCCTAAACCCAATTTGACGTTAAAATAGCCCGTAGGTAACATAGCGAAAGCCCGGTGCAGGAACCCGGGAGGAGTAGGATATGGACCCTTTGGAATTGGCCGAAATCGGAACCACCGGATTGAGAGTATCAAGGCTAGGAGTCGGCGGTGTGGCGTTGGGCCGGTCTTCAACCGATGAGGAGGCCGCCGAGACTCTCAGCAAATGCGCCGAACTGGGTGTCAGCTACTTTGACACGGCCCCGGTCTATGGCGGAGGCGTCAGCGAGCAACGCTACGGCAGGATTCTCTCTGAAATCCCACGTTCCAGTTTCACAATATCCACCAAAGTAGGCAGGTTGTTGGAACCAGACCCGCCCGCTCCGGTGGGGGCGGTAATAGGACCAGACGCGTCCAGAGATATGCCCTACATATACGACTACGATACGGTCATGCGGGTATTCGAGGGGAGCCTGAAACGGCTGAACTTAGACCGTGTAGACATTCTCCTGATCCATGACCCGGACAACCATTTCGACCAAGCGATGGAAGGGGCGTACAAAGCCCTTACAGAGTTGCGTTCGCAGCGGGTGATTTCGGCGATAGGCGCCGGCATGAACCAGTGGGAAATGGAGGCCCGTCTGGCTCGGGAGGGAGACTTCGATTGCTTTCTGCTGGCGGGACGATACACCCTCCTTGACCATTCGGCTCTCTCCGAATTCCTGCCCCTTTGTCAGGAGAAAAACATCAGCGTAATCATCGGCGGCCCGTACAACAGCGGTATTCTGGCCTCGGACCTGACGGAAACTGCGACCTTCAACTACCTGCCGGCCTCAGCCGAAGTCCTGGAACAGGCAAGGAGATGCAAAGCGGTCTGCGACCGGTATTCGGTTCCGCTGAAGGCCGCCGCCCTTCAGTTCGTTTTTGGGCATCCCGCCGTTGCCGCCGTGATACCGGGCCCGGAGTCTGTGGCTGAGGCGGAAGAGAATTTCCGGATGATGTCACACCCCATCCCAGCCTCGCTGTGGCAGGAGCTACGCCACGAACGCCTAATACCTGCCGATGCTCCCTGCCCACAATAGCAACGCGTTCCTATCCAGCTAGACCGGCAGCGGTCTCTTTACACGAATTTACAAGCTATCTCGAAACAATCAAGTCCCGGTACCCTTGGCTGGCAAACGGTCCAAACCACTGGATCCTGCTCCACGTTTTCACGGGGGCAAGCTTCCCGGAATGACGGATTGGGGCAGCGGCGCGTTTTGAGATAGTTTCTTAGTGGTGGGCCAAGCCTACGGCGTGGAATAGGGCGTGTTTGAGCTCCACTGCGGCCATGGCCCGCCGGTAGTCGGCTGAGGCGTAAATGTCGCCGATGGTGTCGGACCCGAGGTCGTCGGCCACCCTGTCGGCGGCGGCAGTGATCGATTCCTGGGTCAATTCCTGGCCCGCCAACGCCGCTTCGACCGAAGACGCCCGCACCGGGCTGGGCACGACGCCGCCCACGGCGACACTGGCGCTAACGCAATGATGGTGATGGCCGTGGCCCGGCTCCAGGGTCACCACCACCGCGGCGCCCACCACGGCGAACGATGTTGCCGGATGGGCCATTTTGGCGTATTCCGCGACCTGGTTTTCGGTGACGACAGGCACCTCGACCCCAGTCAGTACCTCGTTTTCCGCCAAGACGGTGGTGAACGCGCCCGTGAAGAAATCGCTGGCGGCCACCGTCCGGCTGGACTGCCCCTGGATATTGAACTGGGCGTCCAACGCCATTAGGACAGTGGGCAAGTCGGACGAAGGATCGGCGTGGGATACGTTACCGCCAATGGTGCCGCGGTTGCGGACCGCCGGATCACCCACTCCCTCGGCAGCCTCGGCCAAGATGCCGCAAGCCTGCTGTACCTGTGGCGAGGTCGCGATCTCGTTGTGGGTGGTCAGAGAGCCGATGCTCACGCTGCCGTCGTTGACCGTGATTCCTCTTAGTTCACGGATACCGCCGATGTCCACCACAATTGCCGGACGGGCGAGGCGCAGTTTCAACAGGGGTATCAAGCTCTGGCCGCCGGCAATGATCTTGGCCTCGCTGTTGTTGCTGAGAGCCTGAACAGCGTCAGCCACCGACGCAGCCTTTTGGTAATCGAATTTTGGCGCAAACATCGTTTAACTCCCCTGTTGATGGATGGCCTGCCAGACTTTTTGCGGGGTGATCGGCATGTCGATGGAAGTGATCCCCAGCGGCCTCAGGGCATCTATCACCGCATTGTATATGGTGACCGTGGAAGCGATGGTCCCCGTTTCGCCGATCCCCTTGACCCCCAACGGGTTGTGGGGGGAGGGTGTTTCGGTCGAGAGGGTCTCGATGTCCGGCACCATGTGGGCTCGGGGAAGAGCGTAGTCATTCATAGTGCCGGTCAACAACTGGCCGTTGTCGTCATAGACGGCTCCTTCCCACAGGGCCTGACCGGCGCCCTGAACGACCCCGCCGTGGATCTGGCCCTCAACGATCATCGGGTTGATCTGGGGACCGCAGTCGTCGGCGGCCACGTAGCGTTGCAACTCCACCAATCCGTTATCCGGGTCCACCGTGACCACTGCCACATGGGCGCCAAAGGGGTAGACGAAGTTGGGGGGGTCGTAGAAGGCCGAAGCCTCCAACCCCGGTTCCATTCCCTCCGGCATATTCCAAGCGACGTTGGCCATAAGGGCGATATCCTGGATGGACCGGCTCTGGTCGGGCGAACCTCTAACGAAGAATTTCCCGTCTTCGTACTCGATGTCGGCCTCGGCCGCCTCCAACAGGTGGGCGGCCAGCGCCCGGGCCTTGTCTTTAATCTTGCGGAGCCCCAGCACCAACGCGGCCGCTCCGACGGCCGTGGTGCGGCTGCCGTAGGTGCCCCAACCCATGGGAGCGCTGGCCGTGTCGCCGTGGATGACTTCCACGTCGTCCACCGGCACCCCCAACTCGTCGGACACAACTTGGGCGAAGGTGGTCTCCTCGCCTTGACCATGGGGCGAGACGCCGACGTAGGCGTTGACTTTGCCCGACGGGTGGAACCGGACGACGGCGCTCTCCCAGAGACCGCCGCCGAATCCCACGGCGCCGGCAACCTGTGAGGGCCCCAGCCCACAGATTTCGCAATAACAGGAGACGCCGATGCCCATGTATTGGTTGTGTTCCCGCATCGTGGCCTGTTGTTGCCTTAGTTGCGGGTAGTCAACGTGGTCCAAGACAAGGTTCAGGGACGTTTCGTAATCGCCGCTGTCGTAAGTGAGCCCCGGCGCCACGTCCCGGCCATTGTCGAACTTGGGGATCAGGTTCTTCCGCCGCAACTCCACCGGGTCCGTCCCCAACTCGGCGGCCAGCAGGTCCACCAACCGCTCGACCAAGAAAGTAGCCTCGGGACGCCCGGCCCCGCGATATGCGTCAACCGGGGTCGTGTTGGTGAAAACGCCGTAGACATCGGCCTGGGTGGCCCCGATGTCGTATGGACCGGAATACATCAGGCCGTGAAGGATGGTGGGGACGCCGGGGGCGGCGGTGCTAAGGTAGGCACCCATTCCGGCGTACACCACGGAGCGGATGCCGGTTATCTTGCCATCGCTGGTGGCTGCCAGCTCCACGTGCTCGATGTGGTCGCGCCCGTGGATCGTCGCCGTGTAGTTCTCCGAGCGAGTTTCGGTCCACTTCACCGGCCTTCCCAGCTTCATGGAACAGAAAGCGGCGATCATCTCATCGGCGTACACCGGTATTTTGCTGCCGAAGCCGCCGCCGACCTCGGGAGCGATGACCCGCAACTTGTGTTCGGGAACACCGGTGACGCCCGAAGCGACGAACCGGCAGATGTGGGGGTTCTGACTGGTGCTCCAGATGGTCAACTCCCCCATGGCTCCCAGCCAAGTGGCCAAGGCGGAACGAGGTTCCATGGCGTTGGGCACCAAGCGCTGTTGCACTATGGTGTCTTTGACCACGACGTCGGCGTCGGCGAAGGCGGCATCGATGTCGCCTCCCGCCGCGACCCAGTGGAACGCTTGGTTATTGGGAGCGTCTTCGTGCAACTGTGGAGCGCCGTCCCGCAACGCTGCCTCGGGGTTCACCACCGCCGGCAGCACTTCATAGTCTACGGCGATCAACTCCAAGGCGTCCTCGGCCTGGTAGCGGTCCTCGGCCACCACCACCGCCACGGCGTCGCCCTGGTACCTGACCACGTCTTTGGCGATGGCCGGATGGGCCACAGCTTTAACGTCGGACTCGGGTATGATCCAAGCGCAGGGAATGGGGTTCAACACCCCTTCGACGTCGGCGCCGGTATAGACAGCCAAGACGCCTGGGGCGGAAGCGGCCGCCGCGGTGTCGATGCTGGTGATGCGAGCGTGGGCGTGGGGGCTGCGCAGTATCGCGGCGTGGATCGTTCCCGGAACGGCGACGTCGTCGGTGTAGGTGGCGCCACCGGTGATGAGCCTGGGGTCTTCCCGCCGACGGATGCCGGACCCGAAAATTCTCGTCGTCATCGCCTAGCCTCCCTGGGCCTCGGCGGCCGCCAAGACCGCCTTAACGATGTTGTGGTAGCCGGTACAACGGCAGATGTTGCCTTCCAGTCCCTGCCGGACTGCTTCGGCTGTTGGATTGGGGTTACGCTCCAAAAGCTCTACCGAGGTCATGATCATGCCGGCGGTGCAGAAACCGCACTGGAGACCATGATTGTTCCAAAAGGCTTCTTGGACCGGGTGTAACTCCCCTCCGGAAGCCAGACCCTCGATGGTGGTAATGTCGCTGCCGTCGGCCTGCACCGCCAAGCAGGTGCAAGACTTAACGGTCGTGCCGTCCATTTTGACGACGCAGGCGCCGCACTGGCTGGTGTCGCAACCTACCTTGGTGCCGGTTAGGCCCAGGTTGTCCCGCAAGAAGTGGACCAACAACACCCGGGGGTCCACGTCGGCTTCCCGGGCTTGGCCGTTGACGGTTACCTCAATTCTCAAGGCAGCACTCCTGTCGTTAAGATTCGGTATTGGTGACCCGGTATGGCGAGTCGCTTTCCGAGGGTGGAGAGGGCCACGTTTCAATCACGAAAACGACGGCTCCAGCTACGGGGCCGAATCGTGCCCGGAGTATATACTTGCCCACAAGTGGCGTCAACGAACGTCCGTGCTTGGGCACTAGGGTCGGGCCATGAGTCACTGATGATTGCAACGCTATCATGTTTCACCCACGTGACAACGCTGCTGGAGGCCCTGCCATGGCTACTATCACCGTGCGTAACCTCGACGAAGGGCTGAAACGACGGCTTCTCATCAGCGCAGCCGAGAATGGCCTATCTTTGGAGCAAGAGGCCAAGGACATCTTCAGGGCGGCGCTAGACCAAGAACCGTTGACCGGGAACGATCTAGCCAGCGCTATTCGCGCCCGGGGGGGAAGGGACTTCGGAAACCGAAATCTTGCTCGAGGTCACCCCCATCCTAACCTTCCCCCGTCGAGGGGGAAGGGACTTATTCAGAGCTCCCCGCGGTGTAGAGCTAAGGAAACTCTGAACAATTGAGAGCGATGGGTATTTTTGACTGGCGGGGTCGGTGGGAAGCCCCAGGGCCTGCCGGTATGTCCTCTTTTGTGGATTCTTGAGCCTGGCCTTCATTATCCCATACCCGGATCCCATACTCGGTCCCTTTATTCAGAGGTCCCCAAAAAATGGTATTGGCTTGGCCCAAGGCAGCAGGGCGCAAACGAGGTTGATGGATTCAGGCGGACGGTCTTCGGAGCGACAATTGTTCAGGTAGCGGGCGGCTGCCGTAAAGGTGGACAGCCGAAAGCCGGCCTTGGCGACGCGGCGAACGAAGGCATTGGTTTCGGGCAGCGGCTTGTGGCCGGACTCAGACGAGGCCCATTCCCGGCAGAAATCGTCGGCTAGGCGTTGGATGAGGAGCCGGGCCCGGGGGCGTACGAGCCTGCGCCTGAGGGCGCGAATGCGGGACCGCAATTGGCTAATGTTCATTGTCGCTCCCCGAAGTGGCCCCCCGGAAGGTTGAGAGAGTCGTCCAGCCAGCGGTGCAGGGTCCTGCGGCCTAGGTCCGAGAGGCGGGCGGCTTCGGCGATGGAGGATGCGGACGGGAGAATAGGCAGCGCCCTCTTCTGCCGTTCGGTAAGGCTGGATTTTCCAGGTTCAGGGCCATTTCGTGCCATTGTGAGCCATAGGGCCTCAGTGGCGGGTGGAGGATTGGGTTCCTGTTGACTAAGCTAGGCCACGGTAATCGGAGGTGGCAAGGGGCAGGTGTCAGTAAGGCAGGACGATTGCGAAGTAATTGTCTGAACCGGGATTTCGAGGATTTTGGGAATTTCAGGATTTTCCTGATATGGGATGGTCCACTGTACCATCGGTAATAGGTCGTTGTGGTAACCTGAAAAACTCTTGAAAGCATCTCCAAGCGCCCTGAACTGTCAGTGTGCGGGTAGTTGGTGGTTAGTCATCTGCCGAACAATTCCAGCATCAAGTCGTCTTGGTCAATTACAAGGAAACCTCTGAAAAAGCACTCGGAATTGCAATGGAAACCGAAATCTTGATGGGGAGCTTAAGGGCTTCAGCTATCCAGTAAGCGAGGTCACCCCCATCCTAACCTTCCCCCTCGACGGGGAAGGGACTTATTCAGCCCGTATTCCCCATTTGGCTCAAACAAGTGATGCGGTAAATAGGCAACGTTCTTGCTGTTCTAGTCGTTACATGAGTCTCTTAGCCGTATTTCAGATATAATACATGCAATAAGTTGGCTATTTCAGATAACTTGCGTACCGGCATTGGAGGCACCCGATGGGTGACCGCGAAAAGGCCTCTCTTCGACTCCAATTCAATCCCCAAATCCGGCTGGAGTTACATGGTGCCACCATCACCTCCGACGCCGGACTGCTGGCATTCCGAGAACTGGATGACGCCCTGGACCTTACCCCCATAGCCTCCGACTATCTCCAGGAAAGCCGTACCGGCCGCAACATCCGCCACCACCTGGTCCCTCTGCTCCGCCAGTCCATCTACAGCCGCTTGGCCGGCTACGATGATACCAACGATGCAGAACGTCTTTCCCAAGACCCAGCCATGAGAGTTGTCGTGGGCTGGCAAGGCTCAGACCGCAACGCCGCCAGAACCAACACCATGAGCCGTTTTGAGACGGAGACTCTGACTCAAGAGGACAACCTAAAGGGGCTGGCCCTGATGAATCCCCAGTGGGTGGAGCTGGCCATGGCTCACACTCCACACCGGCGAGTGATTCTGGACATGGACAGTTCGGAGAGTCCAGTGCATGGTCAGCAGGAAGGAGCCGCCTACAACGGGCACTTCGAGTGTGTCTGCTATCATCCCCTCTTTCTGTTCAACCAGTTTGGGGATTGCGAAGGAGCGACGCTACGACCCGGAAACGTGCATAGTGCCGATGGCTGGCAGGAACTCCTTGAGCCGGTGGTGAAAGGATACCAGAAGAAAGGACTGCGGTTGCTGTTCCGGGGTGACGCTGCTTTTGCCAAGCCGGAGCTATACGAGTATCTGGAACAAGGAAAGATCGGGTACGCCATCCGGCTTCCCGCCAATCAGGTAATTCAGGAGCAGATCCAACCCTTGCTGGAGCGTCCTACCGAATGGCCATCCCGGGAGCCTATCGTCTCCTACCATGACTTTGCCTATCAGGCCCAGAGTTGGCACTTGCCCAGGCGAGTGGTGGCTAAAGTAGAGTGGCATCAGGGGGAGCTATTTCCCAGGGTTGGTTTCATCGTGACCAACCTGAGCTATCCACCCAAAGGGATAGTCCGCTTTTACAATGGCCGTGGCACGGCGGAGCAGTGGATCAAGGAGGGCAAGTACGCCCTGAACTGGACCCGGCTTTCCTGCCACAAGTTCGTGGCCAACCAGGTGAGACTATGGCTGTTCGTCCTGACTTACAACCTGGGCAACTTTATGAGAAGGCTGGTGTTGCCGGAGGATATGAAGCACTGGACTCTGACCAGTCTTCAGACCAGGCTAATCAAGACGGGTGGGCGACTGGTACGCCACGCCAGGAGGCTGGTGTTTCAGCTTGCCGAGGTGCTGGTAACCAGGGAAATGCTGACCGGGATACTAGAACGGATCAGCCGGCTTCGGCTGGCACCTGGCTAGCCTGCTTTGAGAGCACAGGTGTTTCGGACAGTTATGGGGTCGTCCGGGGTAAATGGACCACCCCGAGGGAGACGCTTGGGCAGGGGCAGGCAATTCTAGACTTTTACGCTCGTCAGGGGGGTGGTTACCCTATGGGAGTGGGTCAGTTGAGTGAATCGGATGCAGTTGACGCCCTCAGGCTGCCCTTTTATAGTTCGAGCCATCCCACAGGGTCACATGGTTGGAGGAATCAGTTTGATCTGGGCAATCCCGACTTACATGAGAGTCAGGAGCTGTAATGGAGAGAGTTAGAGGAGTCATATCGCGCCGGAAGGGGGAACAGGTGAGCGTTGAGACCGTCCTGGTCTCGCGCCTGGCGGGGTACCTGATTCCACGGGACCGGTCAGTAGACATCGACGAGCCGGAGCATCTGCGGATAGCCCAGGGCCTGATGGGGTTATCGCCGAGGGCGTGACCGGTATCGGGAAGCCGTTGAGTCACTGGCTGAGGGAGTGGTACCAAGATGAACGGTCGGCTGCAGATCAAATCCAAGGATCTGTTATTTGTCGCGGCATGGGAAGAGGACAAGGCACCTAAGACATGCGCCGCCATCAGGAAGCTCTTGCCCATCCGGGACAAACTTGTGCAGACGAGATGGAGCGGCGAGGCGGCATGGATTTCCATCGACCATCTCGACCTGAACATCGAGTTCGAGAACCACACCATCTATCCGTCCAGAGGCGAGATTCTCGCTTACCCGGGATTCATTAGCGGCAAAGAGATCCTCATCTCCTATGGCTCTACCGCCTTCGCAAGCAAAATGGGTCCTCTGGCCGGGAATCACTTCGCCACCATCTTTGCCGGTCAGGAACAGCTGGAAGAGCTGGGTCGAAGGGTATCTCTAGAAGGGGCGCAAGACGTGGAGCTGACAGAGGCACCCTCGTGAGGAGCATTAGCTCCTGGATTTCCGGGCCAAGGTGGGCGCTGCGGTCCGCCTAGAGCTGATCCCGCAGGAACCGCAGCAGTCTTGGCGCCAAGAATGCAGTATGGCTGGTCGGCTCGTCGATGGGGTCTGACATCCAGAAGTGCGGAGCCGATGGCACGATGACCGTCCGGACGGAAAACCCAGTCTGCTTGAGAGCCGCGACAAACACCTCTGACTGCGTGTGCGGATCGGCGATGTCGTTTCAGAGCTTCCCTAGACCTGCCGCCCCGTAACCCCATGCGCCAACCACCCCAATTCGACTAAGAAACCTCTGAAAAAGCGCTCGGAATTGCAACGGAAACCGAAATCTTGGTGGGGAGCTTAAGGGCTTCAGCTATCCAGTAAGCGAGGTCACCCCCATCCTAACCTTCCCCCGTCGAGGGGGGAGGGACTTATTCAGAGCTTCCCTAATACCGAAGGGGTTACTCAAGCCCAGGTTCTCTCGATCATCAGCACATTGGAATCACACTTAGGCAACACCAAGAATTATTGTGAAAACAGATTCCCCTAACGCCGTACCGTACCCTAAAATCGAACGGAACCAACCACGCCGGCTGCTAGATCGGGGCGACAGCCCGCTCCGTAGGGGCGCCGGTCACAACGAGGGACGTAAACTATTTCGGTGGGTGTGGGACCGACGTCATCAATCCCTGATCAAACGGATAATGTCGGTCTGCACGGTCTTTTCTTTGTATGATCTTTTCACCGGAGAGGACAGCCGCCGCCTTCAGAGTTGCGCCGCTCTGGCCGCTGGCCCTATGATGCCGGGGTTGGGGCCGGTCCGGGAATATTGGCCCCCGAGGTGACCCATGTTCCCCCAGTTGGTGTTCCCCGATAGCGCGACGATAAACGACGCCGGTCATTTGATGATCGGCGGCTGCGATTCCCTTGACCTAGCCGAAGAATTCGGCACCCCAGTCTACATTCTCGACGAGCAGACCATCCGCGCCCGGTGCCGGGAGTTCACCGGCGAGTTCCGGAAGCGGCACCCCGACACCAGGGTGAGCTACGCCTGCAAGGCCTATATCAACCGGGCCTTGACCCAACTCCTTGCCGAAGAAGGGCTGGGCTTCGACGTGGTTTCCGGGGGAGAGCTGGCCACGATTGTCAACGCCCGCGTCCCGACGGACGAGGTCTATTTCCACGGTAACAACAAGACGCCGCAAGAGCTGGCCGAGGCGTTGGAGCAGTCCATCGGCTGGGTGGTGGTGGACAGCTTTCACGAGCTTGAGCTACTGGACCGCTTGGCCCGGGAGGCCGGCACGACCCAGAACATCTTGCTAAGGGTCTCGCCCGGCATCGACCCTCACACCCACGTCTACACCACCACCGGGATTCTCGACTCCAAGTTCGGCTTCTCCATCCAGACCGGGGACGCCGCCGAGGCGGTGCGCCGGGGGCTGGCCGCCGAGCACCTGAATCTAAGAGGACTGCACTTCCACTTGGGGTCGCCGGTCTTCGAGTTGGAACCCTACCGGGTCGCTACGGAACTGGTCATCCGGTTCGCCGCCCAATTCCGGGAAGAGGGGTTGGCGCTCCAACTGCTCAGCCCCGGCGGCGGGTTCGCCGTGGCCTACACCCGAGACCAAAGCCCGCCTTCCATAGCCGATTACGCCGAGACCATCGTGTCGTCCATGAGCGCCGCCTGCCAGGACCTGGGAATGGACCTGCCCACCTTGGTCATTGAGCCCGGTCGATCGATCATCGGTCCGGCCGGGGTGGCCCTCTACCGGGTCGGCGCCATCAAAGACGTTCCCGGAGTCCGCAAGTTCGTCAGCGTCGACGGCGGCATGGGCGACAACATCCGCCCGGCCCTCTACCAAGCGGAGTACGAAGTGTTGGCGGCCAACAAGGCTTCGCTGGAACCGGTGGAAAAGGTGACGGTGGCGGGCAAGTATTGCGAGTCTGGAGACCTGCTAGCATCCGACGTCATGTTGCCCCGGATCGAGTCCGGCGACCTGCTGGCGGTCCCCGCCGCTGGCGCCTACTGTCCCTCGATGGCCAGCAACTACAACCTGAACCCCCGCCCGCCGATGGTATTGGTGGCCGATGGGCGGCCCCGCCTGATCCGCCTCCGGGAGAGCTACGAGGACCTGATGCGCTGCGACGTACCGTAGCGGCCGCCCTTTCTTATGTGGCAGGTATACGGCCAAGACCACATCTTACGGCGACTGAGACCCATCCTCGCCCAAGGAAGGGAGTCCCACGCCTATCTCCTCACCGGACCTCCCCACGTGGGCAAGATGACCTTGGCCCTAAACATAGCCCAAGCGGTGAATTGCCCGAACGGGGCGGCTGAACCCTGCGGCGCCTGCGCCCAATGCCACCGCGTCGCCTCCGGGCTGCATCCCGACGTACGAGTTGTGGCGCCGGGCTATGCTCCGGGTAATTCGTCCGGGGGAAGGGGTACGCGGACCGTAATCGGCATCGACGATGTAAAGGAAGTGCTACGCTCGGTCAGCCTCAACCCCTACGAAGGCGCAAAAATCGTCATCATTGTGGACGGCGCCGAGGGGATGAGCGCCGAAGCCGCCAACGCTCTGCTCAAGACCCTGGAAGAGCCGCCGCCGTTGGTGATGTTCCTGCTGTTGGCCGGCGACGCGGATATGGTGCTACCCACCATTCGCTCCCGGTGCCAGGTGTTCACCCTGTTGCCCTTGGCGAGGCCGGTCATGCTGGAACGGTTGACCAACGAACATCAAACAACCGAGGAGCAGGCCGAACGATTGTACCGGTTCTCCAGGGGCTGCCTCGGCTGGGCGATAGGCGCCCTAAACGACCACCAAGTATTGGAGCAACTCCAAGCCGACGTGGAACGAATGGGGGAAACACTGGAGGCAGGCCTCGAAACCCGCTTCGCCTACGCCAACGAGGTCGCCACGCTTTTCGGCTCCGACCGGGAGGCGGCCCGTGGACTGCTCTCCCTGTGGCTCCGCTGGTGGCGCGACCTATTGCTGATTAAAGAGGGCGCCGAGGAGTTCGTCCATAACATCGACCAAGCGGAGACCATCCGCAACCAAGCCGCCGGACTGAGTACCCCCCAAGTCGTGGGCTTCATCCGGCGTCTGATGGACACTATGGACGCGCTCGACCGCAATGCCAGCGCCCGGTTGGCGCTGGAATGCCTGATGCTCAACCTGCCCATAGAGGCGGCCCGCGTCTAGTAGCCAGTACATGTCTCGAATCCGATGCCATGCCGGGGGTTCACGTAGCCCTTGCGGAATAGGAGCGTAGCCAGCGGCCCGAGAGGACATCATCCCTTGATGCGGATTAGTGTCGGACGTTCAGAGCGCAGGAACCGATAGATGGGCCGATGGAACCGTTTACTCAACATGCTGAGTATTTTTACTCAACACATTAAGTAATTTGTAAGGGCCGCCGCAACCGGCGGGCCTGACCTACGCCTCGTCAGTCCAAGGGAGATAAGGCCGCCAAGCCTCCAGTATCGTCCGGTTCTGCAGGACCAGGTACGGGTTGGGTTGGGGCTGCCGGGGCAATTTGCCCAACGTCATCCGGGCCTCGGACGGGGTACGCCCGGCCTTCCTCAGGTTGCAACGATTGCAGGCCGCCACTACGTTTTCCCAGGTGTGACTGCCATTCTGTCGACGGGGGACAACGTGGTCTAATGTCAGGTCTTGGGCCTTCTTGCCACAGTATTGACAGGTAAAACGGTCCCGCAGGAAGACTTCCTTCTTGGACAGCTTCCGGGGCAGGAACGGACGCTTCACCAAGTAAACCAACCGGATAATGGATGGGGCCTCAATGACCGCGCTAACGGTGTGGAGCTGACCTTGGTGGTTTTCCAGTAACTCCGCCTTCCCCTTGCCAAGCATTACGACGGCGCGCCGAACGGAGCACACGTTCACTGGCACGTAATTAAGGTTCAACACCAGGACGGGGGCCCTTATTAGTACCGCGGGGTCCACTGGCTCGTGGGATTCCGGCCCCGGAGACTCATACTCGGTTGTTTGGCGGATTGCAGCTTGCTCAACCACTTGCAATCACATTATAACCCACAGCCTTCCCGAATTGGTCCATGCGATTCGACTCACCGCCGACCAGGGACACGGCGGCATTGAGCGGGAAGATTGCCTCGGGTCTTACAGGCATGCCATCAGGAAGGGCAGCCGCCGGGCGCTCTCTTTAGACGTTGACGGGGTAGATTACCTGAATGACCCGGTTGTCCCGGAGGGCTTCGAAGTATGGTTGGGGGCTGTCCGGGTTTTGCAGCCAGCGCCGGGCGAAATAGGCGCACAGGTTGGCCAGTTGGGTCCCTACCGAATGTTCCGGCTCGACGAAGCAAAAACTGCCAAGCATTGCCGTGGCGTCTTGGCCGTCATCCGACCGGAGGAACTCGGTCATGAACCTGGGCTCCACCGAATCGCCATGCCGGGCCACCACCAAAGCGAAATCCGAAATGGGCAACTGGCCAGCCATAATCTGGTCGTGGGACATACTGGTCATACTCAGTTCGTCGAGGAACATGTTGAGGGCGAAAAGGAACCGGCTGATCACCGGTTCCGTGGGGTTCTCCCACAGGGCGCTGGGAGAATCGCCGGACGCTCTGGCGTCGGACAGGTCTTGCTTGTTGACGTAGGCGGCGATTACCGGTGTTTCCCGCCGCACCAGAATATTCAAGCAGTCTTGGACGAGTTGGTTGCGGTTGGCTTGGGGCCAAGAGGAGAAGTGGCGCAGACCCTGGTACACGTCGACCGGCCGCAATTCCTTCGGGGTACCCGCTTCCCCCAACGGTGAGCCGAAATGGCGGCGGCACAAGGCTTCGAATTCGCCGGTCATGGACACAACCTGGCTTTCATGGACCAGCAGGCCGGTATAGACCTGGTGGGGCTGGCAGGGGTCGGCGGTGCTATTTCCGGTGTTGCCTGACTGCCCCATGTAGACTAGGTACATGACGGCGTCTCCATAACGGTTGCTTACTCCCCCGGCGCTGCTGCCCCGGCGCCCGGACCGCCGTCCGGCGTCTCCGCTTCAAACTCGCCGCTCCTCGGAATTTCGATGCGCGCCACAATCTCTTCAGCGTCGGTGAGAACGGTAACGGAGGGCGACAGTTGGATGTCACCCACCCGGATCAGGCCGTCGGGCTCGGTGAGTTGGCCGAGGTCGACCCCCAACTGGGCTGGCATCTCCAAGGGTAAAGCTTGGACCTCAACGGTCCGGGTCAATTGGACCACGTTACCGGCAGAGATGCGAGCCCCAGGTGATTCCCCGAAAAGCACCACGTTTACTTGGGCCACCGACAGTCGGGCGACGTCGGCCGCCAGCAAATCGACGTGGACCAGGGTGTCCCGGCGTGGGTCCCATTGGATTTCCCGGGCGAACGCCAAGTGAGTGCCCGGTTCCCCCTCGATTTTGACGGTTATCGGAGTGCTGGCCCCAGCCAGCGATAGGGCTTGGACCAACTGGGGGGCCGGGCACTGCAAAGACCGGGACTCTATACCGGGCCCGTACAGGTGCACCGGAATTATGCCCGCCCGGCGGAGGCGGCCTACCTTCCTGCCGAGAAGTTCACGGGGTTCCAATTGTAGTTGGACAGCTTCGGTGGTCATGGGGTTCGTGGTTCTCCCTGTGCGTCGCGATATGCGTATGCGAGCCGGTCAAAGACCAGCATCGGGTATGATAGCACCCGGAGCAGCCAAAGGGAAACGCCGGACACGCTATTTCGCGGCAGCCGCTCCTCCCGCGCCTCTGGTCCCGCCGCCGCCTGCCTGCGGGCTTGGCAGGGCCGTTCCGCCGATATATAGTTTGGGCACTCGCAGGGCCGCGCCCGGGAAACAGGCCACCGAATCGGGCTACGGAGAAGTCCAGTGCAATTCGGATTCTATCTCCCCAATAGCGGAGAAGGGGCCCAACCCGATGCCTTGGCCAGCATCGCCCAAACCGGCGACCGGCTGGGCTATTACTGCATGGTGGCCCCGGACCACATCCTGCAACCCCGCACTGTGAACTCCCGGTACCCCTACAGCATCACGGGCGACATCCTGGCCGGAGGCAATTCAGGTCAGGGGGAATGGCCGGAACAGGTAACCACCTTGGCGTTCCTGGCGGGTATCACGCGCAACATCCGGCTGGTTACCAGCGTGATGATAATTCCCTACCGGAACCCGCTGCTTACCGCCAAGATGCTGGCCACCCTCGACGTATTGTCCAAGGGGCGGTTGGTGCTGGGAGCCGGGGTGGGTTGGATGGAGGAGGAGTTCGAGTTGCTGGACGCGCCGCCCTTCGCCGAGCGGGGCGCGGTTACCGATGAGTACCTGAGGGCTTTCATCGAGCTATGGAGCAATGACAACCCCGTCTTCCAAGGGGATTACGTCCGCTTTTCCGATATCACCTTCCTGCCCAAGCCGGTGCAGCAGCCCCATCCTCCAATCTGGATCGGCGGCCAGTCCCGCCGCGCGATACGCCGGGCCGCCGAACTGGGCGACGCTTGGCACCCGGTGGGCGCCATACCGGCCGCGCCCTTGGAGCCCGACGAGTTGGCCGAGAACCTGGTAACCCTGCGCCGGTACGCCGAGCGGGCCGGGCGCAACCCGGACGAGATACAGGTCTCGATGAAAGCGCCGCTGTACGACGCCGCCACCAGCACGGGCGCTGCCCGCCGACGGTTCTCCGGCTCACCGGAAGACGTGCTGGAAGACGTCCACGCCTATGCCGAGGCCGGCGCCACTCACTTGATTTTCGATTTTCGCAGCCCCTCCCACGAAGAAACCGAAGAGAGGATGGCCCGCTTCGCCGAAGAGATAATGCCGGCGGGGTGAGAAAGGAGCATCGCCGTGGACACCTTGAACGACCGCTATCGAAAAGGCCAAGAGATGCGGGCCTTGATGGCAAAGGGGGACCCCAGCCACTACACAATTCCCGGCATCGACCAACTGGCCCCCGACCTGAAACGGATTATCGACGAGGCGCTGTTCGGCACGATCTGGACCCGGCCGGCGCTGGACCACGGGCACCGCTGTATGTGTACGCTATCCGCCTTGATGGCCTTGGGCCAACTGCCATTGCTTCGCCGGCATATCGAACGCGGCCTCAACCTGGGACTGACCCCGGAGCAAGTGGTTGAGGTTTTCGTGTTGCTCACCTTCTACGTGGGTGTCCCGGCGGTGGAGGCGGCGATGCTCATCACCAAGGACATCTTCGAGGAACGCGGCGTAGAATTCACCCCGCTGCGTGTATACGACACGGAGCTGCCGGTGGAGGAGTTGTACGAGAGGGGCCGTAAGACCTACGAACAGCACATCGGCGAACAGTCACTCTACCCGGTGGACGACCCGGAGTCGGTGGAGATGGAGGTGCAACGGTTTATCGAAGAGTACCACTGGGGCGCCATCAACGCCCGCTCCGCCCTGACCCCGAAGGCCCGGGCCATTTGCGCCCTCTCCTCCATGACGGTCTTGGGCCAGTACGACCGGCAGATAAGACGCCGTATTGAAGGGGCGCTGCGGGTGGGAATGACCCCCCAGGAGATAATGGAGATCTTCGTGCACCTGATGCTCTACGGCGGTTACATAAACTCCCGCACCGCAATGAGGGTGGCCCGTTCGGTGTTCAACGAGCAGGGACTAACCGCCTGACGCGCCGCCGCACGACCACCCGGATTACACCGACCGGCGTACACCAACCGGAACATAACACGTTAGACCCGGCCCATCCCTGAATCCAGTTCATCCCGCGCATCGACCGTGCATCGACCGTGCATCGAGACTTGACGAGGGGCGCAATATGAAAGTCCGCTTGGCAGACGGGACCGAACTGTTCTACACGGTGGACGACTTCACCGACCCATGGACCGAGCCGGAAACGGTGGTGATGCACCACGGCATGGCCAAAAATCACAAGATGTGGTTCGGGTGGGTGCCCACAATCGCCCGCCACTACCGGGTGGTCCGCTTCGACATGCGGGGCATGGGCCAGTCGGATGTGCCCGAGCCCGGCTACCCTTGGTCTTTGGACCATTTCACCGACGACCTGAAGGAGTTTGTGGACAAACTGGGGCTGGAGCGGTTCCATCTCATCGGAGAAACCGTGGGCGGGTCGATCTCTATGAATTTCGCCACCAGGAGCCAAGACCGTCTGCGCTCCCTCACTGTTTGCACCTCGCCCACCAGCTTCGACTCCCACCACCAAGAGAGCGCCGATCTGATTGACCGGGAAGGGATCGACGTTTGGGTGGAATCGTCCATCGGCCGCCGGCTCGACCCGGAGATCGTCGACCCGGCCTACATTCGCTGGTACGCCAGCCAGATGAAAGCGACGCCCGCCCACGTGGTAAGCGGCTTCCAGGCCAATGCCTCCGGCGACATCGGCCCGAAACTCAAGGACGTTCAGACTCCGGTACTGGCGCTGGCGGCCGCCAACCTGCGGGAGGAGGTGTTGGGGGACTTCCGCGGCGCCGCCGACCTCTTCCCCAACGGCAAGCGGGTAGTCTTCCCCGGCGTTTCCGGGTTCGTGCAGCACATTTTGCCCGTACCCTGCGCCCGGGTCTGGCTGGATTGGGTACGCAGCCTGGACGAAGGCTGACGGGGCCGGCAAGCGGTGGACCTGCTGCGGCGCGCCAAGCTAGACAAGAACGTAACGCTATGGCGTTTTTTGCACCGCAGAGACCCGGAAACCGGCGAGGCGTGGATTTGGCTGGACCCAGGATTCGCGGCCCATCCGTGGCGGTTTGTGTGGCAAGCCGGCTTGGCCAGCCTGGCGCTGCTGGCCGTACTGATGTTTGCCGATTCATTATCCAGCGCCGCCATTGCGGCCGGACTGGCCTCGAGCGTGGTAATCATCTTTATCAACCCCTCCAACCGTACTGCCCGGATCCGCTCCGTAATAGGCGGCCATTGGGTGGCATTGGTGCTGGGGTCGGTTTTTTCCTTGGTCCTCTTTGCCGGACCGGTAGAGGCATTTCTGGATACTGTCCCGTTGGTCCAGGTGTTGTCCTACGCGCTGGTCGTAGGTCTGGCGATACTGGTCATGGCGGTTACCAACACGGAACACCCTCCGGCGGCCGGAATCGCCATCGGCATGGCCAGCCGCGAGTGGGAAGCTGCGGTCTTTGGCAGCATCATCGGGGCCGTTGTCGTTCTGGCAGTCGTCAAGTTGATCATTCGCGGCCGCCTGCAAGACCTGACCTGAGCCAGCCCCAGAGCTAGTCATTAATCATGGTCGTTAACCCTAGCCTTTAGTCCTAGGAAGCCTCTGAAAAAGCACTCGGAATTGCAACGGAAACCGAAATCTTGGTGGGGAGCTTAAGGGCTTCAGCTATCTAATAAGCGAGGTCACCCCCATCCTAACCTTCCCCCGTCGAGGGGGAAGGGACTTATTCAGAGCTTCCCTAGTCGTTGCTTGTGGAGTCTCAACCATGTCCCAGTCTCTAAGCCGCACCTATGCCCGGTTCGTCGCCGCCTTAGAGTACGGCGACCTGCCCTCTCGGGTCGCCGACAAGCTCAAGGCGTCGTTGTTGCACGCCTTGGTCGTGTCGATAGTCGGCGCCCAGACCGAACACGGAAGGTCGGCCATTGCCCTCACCCTGGAGGAAGAGGAGAAAGCGGACGGGGCCTCGATCCTGGTAAACGGCGGCAAGGCCACCCGCGGCGGGGCCGCCTTCGCCAACAGCAAGCTGATGCACGCCACCAACCAGACCGATTCCTACCGGATGCTGATTCACCCGGGCCCCTGCGTCATTCCGGCGGCCTTGGCTTCAGGTGAATTGGCCGGCTCCAGCGGGGCCGACCTGCTCACCGCCATGGCGGCGGGTTACGAGGTGGAGGCCCGGGCCGCAGGCGACTTCATCCCGTCGGTCCAAGCGCGCGGCTTTCGTTGCAGTCCTATTTTCGGGACTTTGGGGGCGGCGGTGGCCACGGGCAAACTGCTGGGTCTGAACGAGGACCAACTGGCCACGGCCCTAGCCTTGGCCTCGACATTTGCCGCCGGCACCACAGAAGGACCCCGCACCAGCGGCCGGGAAATGATGTACCAAGAACCCAACGCCACCCGCAACGGGGCCACGGCGGCCCTGCTGGCCCGGGAGGACCTGAAGGGGTCGGAGACCTGCCTGGAGGGCGACGCGGGCTTCTACAATGCCTTCACCGGCAATAACCGCGGGGAGTTGAGCTACACTTTCGGCGGCACCACCGTCGCCGACTTGGCCCAAACGGTAGAGGGCTTGGGCCAACGGTGGGAGCTGCTCCACGTTACACCCAAGATCTATCCCACCGCCGGGTATAATTGTCCCGTGATCGAGCTGGCCACCCGGATGCGCTCCCAATACCAAGTCCCGCCCGGCGAAGTGGCAGGTATTACTGTCGAGATGAATTGGCTGGAAACCACCTATCCCTCGCCGGCGTTCCCCAACCCGGACCGCAATATGCCGGGGGTGGGCAGCACCCACTACTTCACCGCCTACACCTGGGTACACGGAAGCTACCCTCCATTGCGGCTACGCCTTGATCCCGGCGACGGCGCCACCGAAGCCGACCGCCAAGTGATGGAACTACAACAACGGGTGGAAGTGATGGGGCAGCGGGACCGTGTTTCCTTCGCCCCCCGGATCACGGTTCGCACCAAATCGGGCGAAGAATTCCACGACGAAATGACCGGCAACGAGTTGGAGTGGGACTTCGACACCGAGAAGACCCGGATCAGCGAGTTATTCCCCCACCTGCCTTGGCCTGAGTCCAAGCTGGACGCCTTGGTGGATACAGTGGCCCACTTGGAGCAGCAACCCGACCTCACCCGGCTAATCGCCGCGTGCGTAGCTGATACTTAAGGTCGTCGCCCCGACCGGCTTCACGGCCCGTTGAAGGTACCGGGAAAAGGTACCGGGAGAAGCTACCGGGAAAAGGTACCGGGAAAAGCTACCGGGAAAAGCTACCGGGAGAAGCTACCGGGAGAAGCTACCGGGAGAAGCTACCGGGAGAAGCTACCGGGAGAAGCTACCGGGAGAAGCTACCGGGAGAAGCTACCGGGAGAAGCTACCGGGAGAAGCTACCGGGAGAAGCTACCGGGAGAAGCTACCGGGAGAAGCTACCGGGAGAAGCTACCGGGAAAAGCTACCGGGAAAAGCCACCGGGAAAAGCTACCGGGAGAAGCTACCGGGAGAAGCTACCGGGAGAAGCTACCGGGAGAAGCTACCGGGAAAAGCTACCGGGAAAAGCTACCGGGAAAAGCGACTAAGAAACCTCTGAAAAAGCACTCGGAATTGCAACGGAAACCGATATCTTGGTGGGGAGTTTAAGGGCTTCAGCTATCCAATAAGCGAGGTCACCCCCATCCTAACCTTCCCCCGTCGAGGGGGAAGGGACTTATTCGGAGCTTCCCTAGGAGGAACCGATGGACCTAGCGTTGGCAGGGCAAGTCGCCATCGTGACCGGCGGCAGCAAGGGGATCGGCCGGGCCACGGCATTGGCCCTGGCCCAAGAGGGCGTGGACGTGTCCATCTGCGCCCGCGGCATGGAAGACCTGGAAGACGCCGCCGCCGAGATCCGGGCCAAGACAGGCCGAAAGGTGATGGCGGTGCGGGCCGACATGGGCGTCCCCGAGGACATAGGCAACTTGGTGGCGGTCACGGTGGCCGAGTTGGGCGGCGTCGACATTCTGGTCAACAACGCGGTCAATTCCAAGGCGGCGACTTTCATGGAACTGGCCGACGCCGACTGGCTGAACCACATCAACGTCAAGGTCATGGGCTACGTGCGTTGCTCCCGGGAGGTGATTCCCCACATGCGGGCCCGGGGCGGAGGCCGGATCATCAACATCGGCGGCGTAGCGGCCCGGGCGGCCAACACGTTGACCAACAGCAACGGGGTCACCAACGCCTCGGTCTCCAACATCGCCAAAAACCTGTCGGACCAGGTCGCCGAATACGGAATCCTGGTCAATTGCATCCATCCCGGCACCACCCGCACCCCGCGCCAGACCATGCTGTTGGAACGCCAAGCCAGCGGCTCCAACATCTCGATGGAGGCCGCGGAGCAACGGGCCGTCGCCCAGATTCCCATCGGCCGCATGGTTGAACCTGAAGAAATAGCCGACTTGGTGCTGTTCTTGGTCTCCCACCGGGCCGGGGCAATTACCGGCCAGACCATCGCCGTCGATGGCGGCTCGGTCCGCGGCATCAATTATTAGGCGGTCGGTCGTTCCGATGTTCCACCGGTCGGCCCAACATCCGAGTCTACCCGGTCTGTTGCTTGGGCTGATTGGGCTGTTACTGCTTATGGCGGTCCAAGGCTGCTTGGCCGGCGGGCCGGAGGAGTTCGGCGGCCCCGATTACGCCGCCCTGGTAATCACCTCGGACATGGCGGTAGGCCGCAGCCGCGTCGCCTTCGGAGTCGCCGACCGCGACGGGTTCCCGGTGCGGGCACGGGAAGCGACGGTGCGGGTCTATTACCTGCCGTCGGACGGAGAAGACAAGGAATTTAAGTCCACCGTCGAGGCCAAGTTCTTGGACTGGCCGACCACCGCCCAAGGCGTGTTTGAAGCGGACTTGGACTTTGACGCCGCCGGCTACTGGCAGATTGAGGCGGACCTGACCGGCCCAGACGGACAGGAGATAACGGCGGAATCGGCGTTCAACGTCAATGAGGTGAGTTCGACGCCGGCCATCGGCGCCCCGGCCCCGGCCAGCATCACGGCGAAGGCCTCAGACGTCGAAGACCTTTCCCACATCAGCAGCGCCGTAGACCATGACCCCGACCTCTACCGGATCTCAATCCACGAAGCCCTGGCCGAAGGCAAGCCATTCGTCGTGGTCTTCGCCACCCCGGCCTACTGCCTCAGCGCCACCTGCGGGCCACAGGTTTCGGAGCTAAGCAGCGTAAAGGAACAGTACGCCGGGCGGGCCAACTTCATTCACGTGGAGGTTGTCCAAGACCCGCACCTGCTCGACGACGGCCGGACTTCGGCGGTGTGGGTGCCTGCGGTGAAGGAATGGGGCCTGCCGACCGAACCTTGGACATTCGTGGTCGACGCCCAAGGGTTGGTGCGCGCCAAGTTCGAGCAGTTCACCCCGGCGACGGTGATGGAGGCGGCGCTGTTGGAGGTACTCTAGTCTCCCAATTGGACGGCCATCAGCCGCCCGTCTCTTCTCTCCCAGACCACCAGGATCGACTGCCCTTGGAGTTGGTGAATCCTGAGGTGGGAGCCATTCTTCCCCAGGTTTCCCTCAGTCGCAAAAGTCCAAAGTTCGCCGTCATAGTCCCGGATGCGGAGCGTTTCGATCTCTATAATGTTCCGGTCCACCACTTCAACCACCATGCCGCGAACGGCGCCGGCGTCCTCTCCGGCGAAACACCCCAGCTCAACCGCCAACAGCACAACAACCGACGCGGCTAACAAGCCGGGCCAGTAGCGCCGCCAGGACGGGCGGCCGAGTCTCTGCCTCACGGTGGACCCCTTCACTCCCTTGGGGGCAACAAACAGCGCGGAAGCGACACTTTGTAGGCTCCTAGCTGAACTTGAACAGGCGGGTGGCGGCGATGCCGGTGGCGGCCGCCCAACCGGCCAAGGCCGCCAGGTGGGGCCATGTCTCCCCGATTGGCGCTTGGTCCAGCGCCACCGCCCTCAGCGCCTCCAACATGGGGGTCAGGGGCAGCGCTTCGGCGACGTAGGGCAGCACTCCGGGTAGGGAGGCCGTCGAAAAGAAAGTCCCGGCGAAGAACATCATGGGCAGGGCCAACGCGTTGCCCATGCCCGACGCCGCAGCCGGGGTGCGGGCCCAAGCCGACAGAATGAACCCCAGATTCAGGAACACGATACTACCCAAAACCGTGATCAGCAGCAGCCATGCCAGGTTGCCGTGTACCTGTCCGCCAAATACGTAGACGCCCAAGGAGAGAATGATCGCGCCCTGTAACAGCGCGAGAACGAGGTGGGCGGTGATCTCCCCGGCGAAGAACTTCCAGATGGGCAGCGGCGTTACCAAGAGGCGTTTCAGAATGGCCTGATTCCGGTAGGTGCTGATTCTGACCGCAATCGAGATTATCGAATTGGTCATAATCCCAAGCGCCAGCAACCCCAACAAAACAGTGTCGAAATAATCGACCGGCCGGGCCTCGATAACGCTGGAGATAATCAGCCGCGACGGTATTACAGGCCCGCCACTGGCGCCGATTTCAGCGACTACGCTGCGCACCGCGCCGTCCACCAGTTGGTTGCGTTCCGGGTTTCGCGTGGTGTAGGCCAAGACAACGGGCGCGGGCTGGCCCTCTCGGGTGTCGGCGTCCGGGGTGCCGGCGTCCGGTCCGGCAGCGCCGGGGGCGTCGAAATCGGGAGGAATCACTACCAAATAACCTAAATCGCCGCTGGCCAGGTCTTCGGCCGCTTGGGCGCGGTCCAGAGTCTTTTCACTCAGGTCGGCAACGTCCAGCAACTCGATGCTTTGCAACCGGGCCTGCAACAGCTCCGACTTCGGGCCCTGGGAAAGGTCGATGATTGCCACGTTGGTGGAGCTTACGCCGCTGAAATCGAACAGACCGAAGACCACCACCAGCATTACCGGGAACAAGAGCGCCCAGAACGCCGTTTGGCGGTTGCGGACCATCATTTTGAGGTTGGCGGCGGTAAGGGCCAGCACGTCTAGTCCCGCAACTCGCCGCCGGTTAATTTCAAGAAGACGTCTTCCAGGGTCACCGGGACGATCTCCAATTGCTCCAGTCCCGACTGAACGTTGCCTATCTGCTCCAACACGACGGCCAAGCCGACCGAGTTTTTATTGATCCCAAGGACATAGGTGTTGTCCTCGCCTGATTTCTCCAGGTCGACGTACTCCGCCAATGCGGCGAGCTGGGGTCCCTCCAAGGGCCGGGCCGTAACAAATTTCACAGAATAAGCGGCTTCCATGCCGTCGACCAGGTTCCGGGGCGAGTCCACCGCCAGCAGCCGGCCATGGTCCATGATGGCCAAGCGGTCGCACAGCACTTCGGCTTCCTCCATGTAGTGGGTGGTGAGGACCACGGTTGCGCCTCGCTCGCGAACATCTCGGACCAGGTCCCAGAGGTTGCGGCGGGACTGCGGGTCGAGGCCCGTGGTCGGCTCGTCGAGGATTACCAACTCGGGCCCGTTGACCAAGCTGGCGGCCACGGCGAACCTCTGCTGTTGACCCCCGGAGAGTTCGTTGACCCGGCTCTTGGCGCGGTCCGCCAGACCCACACGCTCCAAAAGCGCACCGGGCGCTGCGGGTTGCGGGTAGAAGCTGCCCAGCAGCGAGAGTATTTCGGTGAGTTGCAGGTAGTTGAAGTAGGAGGACGCTTGGAGTTGGACGCCGATGCGGGCCTTGACGCGGGCCGCTTGGGTTCCAATGTCGAGGCCCAGGACTTCGACCGTTCCTTGTGTCGGGCGTTGCAGTCCTTCGATTATCTCCAGCGTGGTGGTCTTGCCCGCCCCGTTAGGGCCCACGATGCCGAAGATTTCGCCCGGCTCGACGGTGAAGCTAATCCCATCGACGACCGTAACGGAGCCATACCGCTTGACCAAGCCCTCGACGCTGACCGCGTGTTGCATAACAACAAAAAATCATACCACAAGGGCGGTAACCGCAAAGGCCATAGAGTATTCGTTGGGCCGGATGAGTGGCTCCGTTAACGCGTTGCACGGTGAGGTGGACCAGGAAACTGGACAAGTAGCTAAGCGAGAGTCCTGCTCTTAAACTGAGGGCAGCGGTTGCTGTGAAGGAGGCGTGGGAAATGTCCAAAGGACGGAGAAAGGACAGCCCGGCTTTCAAGGCCAGGGTGGCCCTGGAGGCGGTTAAGGGGGAGGAGACGGTTGGCCAACTGGCCGCCCATTACGAGGTCCACCTCAGCTCCTGCGCTCCAGTGAAGACAGGCTCCGGTGACCCGGTGTACCTGTAGTCTCATCTGAGATTCCAAGTGGTTCAACCGCCGGGGACAGGTCACCTACCCGACCTGAGTAAAAGTGTAGGATCCAGGAACCAAAGCTACTTATGGCCCGGTACGGAGTTTGAAAATGAACCACGGGAACTGTCAGATGCTTTTCGAAGCAAGCCAAGCACTCGTAGACAAGAGCGGCCTCGCCAAGTACCACGGCTTTGATTTCATCGCCTGCGACAATCAAGCGGCATTTAATGAGTTCTGGAAAGACGAATTCCATCCGACGTTTGGGCGATACATGGCTTGGGTGTTGTTTTCGGTTGGTGCAGAGAACCTGGCGAAAGCGGCATGCGTGTGCAACGGAGTGAAAGTTAGTTCTACGGCGACTCTAAGCGCTTACACGAGGTCCGAGGGTTATTTTCGAATGCTTTGCAAGGAGACCGGACTTTGTAATGCCGATGAGGGTACATTGCAAAGAGGGTACAAGCGTCTCGGCAAAGTCAGAAACAGAGACGCTCACTCATACCACAACGACGTGAGAAGCTCTGACTTTCCCTTGGTGGAGCAAACATTCGTACCTGCGTTTAACATCGCGGTGGAGGCAATGAAGCGGGGCAGTCACTCAATGCCGAAGTCTTCGTAAACGGCCGTCCAAATGCTGCCTAAATTGCTGGCCGCCGAACAACGCTCGTGAGCGGGAGAGGAGAACGCGATACGCGATATAGGAAAGATGGTAGCGGGAGCATCGTCGGCAGGGTTGCCACCAGTTCGACGATGCTCGAGCAGGCTGACCTCTTGCCGAGGAAGCGTGCGAAGCGCGTTGATACCCCAGAAACGTCCCTCCCCCAGAAACGTCTCTCCATTGAAACCGAGAATCGAGATGAACCAGTGACTTCAACCTCGGAATGTGATGATCAGAAGAACCCAACAACAGAACAGCGTCGGATTGAACCTCGAACGCCTCTGGCAAGTCGTAGGTCATCTGGGAACCATTGACAGAGGAATAAGGCTCAGGAACGAGAAGTGCCATATTCCGGCGGTTTACGCACTACCTCCGGAGAAGAACCAACATGACCAAATGAACCACTGCCATGTAATCGGGTCGAAATTCCTGGGTCTGATCAGGAAAGAGTCCAACCTGCTCACATGGCAACTTAGTCCTCACCACGTCGGTTATCTCACGGTACAAGAATTGGAAAGGCAGTTCGAAGACGAAATACGGCTTGAAGCATTCATGAAGAAGTTCGAACGGGGGATACGGAATGCGGACTTCTCAAGCATTATGCCCGAGGTGACAAGGTTCAGCCCAAACCGAGCCAGAGACAAGGACTGCAAATACACGGTGGCATGCCACCAACACGACGACGGCCTTTGGAAACCTATAGACAAGCTCGGGATAAATCTGAATGGCCCCGAAACCCAGTTCCTCCTGGGATACCGATCGGTGATTTCCTCGTATGCTTGGTTGAGGGGAGCGAAGCTCTGGGCGGAACTTGACTTCATCGAAGACGAAGAGGTGAGAAAGAATCTGCGAAACCACCAGATTTTGGAACCACTAATCGCCCAGGCGCAGGAACAGGCAAGAAGGAGGACAAACGCTGAAAATGTAGTTGAGGATGAGCTCGCCAGATGGACAAAGGCTTACCAAGCTCTTGCTTGGGACAGCGTATTCACAACCGTTCACGAAACCGAATGCAAGCTGCCTATGGCCGGTACCGGATTTTGGAGGGACCACTGGGGGAAACCCACTATGGGAACGATTCTGCCGTCTTCATCTGTACTAAAGGATGGAAGGCACGTGGTGTTGGTCTCGCAGATTACGCCAACAATCCCTCTGGTCAAAAACATGTACGAGAAATCTCTGGAAAGGAACGGCAGAGCGTTGGCCCAAGGACTCTCCGTTGGAAACCTCCGTGAGACCCTGATCGAGCTTTCCGATTGGCAGTTTCTATACTTTAGAAAAAAGGAGTACGAATCCGAGATTTCGGAAGCCGACAGGATTGAACTGGAAAGAGCCATCGCAGCCAAAAAAATCCCGTGAAGCGGGAGGTAAAAACAGCTCGGGCGCCGTAGCCTCAGATCTGAGGGCCATAGTTGGGCCAAGGTCGACCATGCGGGATAGTAACTTGGTCGGTGTCCAGAGTTGGTGTCGGCCTAATGGGAGTAGGTGGAGAGGCCAAACGTTAGCAAGCGAATCAAGGGGACGATACCAATGTCCAACCATCCCAATGGAATACAAAAGGCGACTTCCCCCCGGACAGTTCGAAGTGCAGTCGGTCGCCTTTGCGGCCCCTGAACAGGGACGGCAAAACGGGTCTTTGGCCTACTGGCGCCTGACTAATCCACCATATACAGTCTTTGCGCTTTCCGTGCCCTCTGCGGCGAAACGTCCCTGCTTTCCACGCCGCAGGTCTTGTTTGACAATGCGCCGCCGCCGATGGTAACTTGCGGTTGCTGCCTGAGATGTACCACCTCCGCCCCTTGCCGCCTGTCAAGCCGTCTATCCGGCTGGCTTTCGGCTGCGCCGTTGCCGTATGGCTCTAGCCGAGGCTGGCGAGACCTTGGCCCGTAGCGGCCGTTATCATTCCTGGTTCCAGGGGTTGACCCTGGTAACCCTCGTATCCGTTTTCGCTCTGGTCGTTCTGGGCGGCGTGGTGCGAGTAACCGGCTCCGGACTGGGTTGCCCCGACTGGCCCCTTTGCCACGGCGGCATCCTGCCTCCTCTTGACTCCAAGGCGATTATCGAGTTCAGTCACCGCGTCGTCGCCTCAATCCTTGTGGGGCCCCTGATAATCGCCACCTGCTTGGCCGCTTGGCTCTTCCACCGCGACCAGAAATGGCTGGTGGCGCCAGCCACGCTGGCTTTGGCGCTCCTCATCGGCCAAGCGTTGCTCGGCGGCGCCACGGTGTTGAACGAGCTGCCAGGCAGCATTGTGATGGCCCATTTGGCCCTTGGTGAGACCCTGTTGGGGTGCCTGACCTTGATGACGATAGTGGCTTGGCGCGGGCCTTTGCGGGGACAGGCTCAATCGTGGATGGTGGGCCGGTTGGGTAAGTTCCCCGCGCTGGTCTCCATCTCGGCGGCGAGCGTGTTTCTCCTGTTGCTTTCGGGCTCTTACGTGACTATCAGCGGTTCCACCGGCGCCTGCTTGGACTGGCCGCTATGCAACGGGGAGGCCTTTCCCGTCCATAAGCTCCAAGCCATACACATGGCCCACCGGTACGTTGCGTTGGTGGCGGGCCTGTTCGTTCTATACACCCTGCACCTGGGATTCCGGGGCCGTACCCAACCGATGGCCGTCCGGGTCTTGTCCATCTCGGCCGTGCTCTTGTTCGCCGGGCAGGTCATGGTTGGCGCCGGAGCGGTGTGGACCAGTTTTTCCCAGGAGTTCCGGGCCCTGCATTTGGCCTTGGCCACCGGGGTTTGGGGTACAATTGCCGCCTTGGTGTTCTTGAATTTCACCCGAGAGCCCTCTTCCTCTGCGGCCCCCCATGGCTGACCAACTTCGCTTGAGCAAACCCGCCGCCGGCCGGGCCGCAAGCATGGCCCGGATGGCGGCCGATTACTTGACGCTGACCAAGCCTCCCATTATCTCCTTGTTGCTGGTCACAGCGGTCGGCGGCATGTTTCTGGCGGCCCAAGGGGTGCCCTCTCTCACCACGTTGTTGCTGGTGTGCGCCGGCGGGGCCCTGGGAGCGGGCGGCGCCAACGCAATCAACCACTTCTTGGACCACGACATAGACGCCCTGATGAGCCGCACATCGCAGCGTCCGGTCCCGGGGAACCGCATTTCACCGCCGCGGGCGTTGGCCTTCGGCATCGGGTTGAACGTGGCCGCCTTCTTGGTGCTGGCCACCAACGTCAACCTCTGGGCCGCCGTGCTCACCCTAGCGGCCACCTTGTTCTACGTCTTCATCTACACCGGGTGGCTAAAACGCACCACTCCCCAAAACATCGTGATCGGGGGAGCGGCCGGTTCCATCCCGCCGGTGGTGGGATGGGTGGCCGTTACCGGCGGTTTCGAATTGCCGGCCCTATACCTGTTCGCCATCATATTCTTCTGGACGCCGCCCCACTTCTGGGCCCTTTCCCTGTTGATCCAGAAAGATTACGAGCGGGCGGGCATCCCCATGCTGCCGGTGGTGGCCGGAAAGGAACGCACAATACAGAACATCGCCGGCTATGCGGTGGTGCTGGTTGCGCTGTCGTTGCTCTTCGGCTTTACCAACGCCGTCGGTTTCGTCTACGTGGGAGTCGCGGCCGGGCTGGGGATATTTCTGCTTTTCCTGGCCTGGCAGTTACACCGGGACCAGACATCGCGCCGGGCCCGCCACCTTTACTTGTACTCGTTGCTTTACTTGGCGTTGTTGTTCGTAGGCATGATGGCCGACAGTGTGATTGGCCTTTAACCCCGCCCTGAAGGGTCGTCTCGGCGCGCGGTGGATTAAGGCGCGGTACAGGTGAGAATCCAAGGCCGGAGTACACGCCGGCGAAGTAAGTGGTCCTCGACCCCGGCGGTGGCTATTGGTCTTTAGCCGGTGACCCCACCGCTGCCAGCGGTTCCAGGATGGCCAGCAAAAGCTCCACTTGGTCAAGCCCTTGGCCGATAACGTCGGGGCGCAGGAAGATTTTGCGAGTATAAAAGAACCCGTGCAGCGTGTTCGCAGCTTGCCACAGATTCCGCAACCGGTTGTCACCAGACAGGTCTTCGGCCTGGTACATCACTGTGAAAAACTCGTCGTGCCTTTTGTATTGCCAACCCTGCGCCTCCGCAACCGCTTTTGCCATCCAGGCGGCAGCGCCCCAACCCTTTTCCGACGCCTGATGCAAATCGTCGTCGGCCAGATACTCTCGGCCCTTGGCCAGGAAAACCCTGGCCTGCCGGCGATAATCCACCGCGGCACCGGAGTTCTCTTCATACGGTTCGATTGTGGACATTCAACTCATGCCAACCGAATTCCCTGCGGTCTCTGTGGTTATCCCGGCCCCACCGCTGCCAGCGGTTCCAGGATATCGAGTACCGTCTCTATCTGGTCAAGCCCTTGGGAGATAGCGTCGGAGCGCAGGAACAGCTTGCGGGTGTAGAAGAAGCCGTGGAGGGTGTTGGCCACGTGCCACAAGCCGGGCAGCCGGCCGTCACCGGAGAGACCTTCGGCCTGGTACATTACTGTGAAAAACTCGTCGTGCTTGTTGTATTGCCAGCCCTGCGCCTCCGCAACCGCCTTGGCCATCCAGGCCGCAGCGCCCCAACCCTTTTCCGACGCCTGATGCAAATCGTCGTCGGCCAGATACTCTCGGCCCTTGGCCAGGAAAACCCTGGCCTGCCGGCGATAATCGACCGCGGCACTCGCGTTCGGTCCATACGGTCCCATTGGGGGCGTTAACGTCATCAGGCGAATCCCAGGCCGGTTTTCCGGCGCTGCTTTGTGGGTCAATGTAATCCAAACCCCACTCCGCTTCAAGGGCAGCCGGCCCTGACCCGGGGCTCTGTGCGCTGGGGAGGGCGATCAGGGTGGCCGACGGCTACGGAGAGACTCTGTTGGTTGGCCGCAAACATCAAAAATTCTTCGCTCTTTGCGCCCCCTGCGGTGAACCCTAGCCGTGAAATACGTTGACACTAGGAATGGGTTGTGATACTGTCGGCGACGCAAAATATAGCGCATTACTCCGGCGGCCTTCGCTCCAGGGGAGTCCGAATATGGGGTTGACGCCCTTCCGACGGGCAGGTCCCCTACAACAGACCACTGATTACCCTGAACGGTCCGTCCAGTGCCGCGGTTGGTCTAGTCGAATGGCCTTCTTCGGGTTTCTGGCGGTCTTTTTCTTGCTTGCCGTGGCCTGCAGCCAAGGCAAGCAGTCCACATGGGACGCAGTAGGGCCCGTAGCTGAAAAGCAGCTACAACTATTTAACGTCCTCTTGTGGGTGATGGTAGCCGTGTTCGTGCTCGTCGAGGGCGCGCTACTGTATATCCTCATCCGGTACCGGGCGCGTCCCGGCCAAGAGCGGCCCCCACAGATTCATGGGCACACCGCCTTGGAAATAACCTGGACCGTCGTCCCCACCATTCTCATCCTCGGACTCGGGATATGGTCGGTGTTCACGCTCTTCTACTTGGACGAACCGCCCACCGACCAAGGCGAAGTGCTGGACGTGGTGGTTACCGGCCACCAGTGGTATTTCGAGTTCGAGTACCCCGACGCCGGGGGAGGCAAGGCCATCACGACCGCCAACGAGTTGCGCATTCCGGCAGACAGGCCGATCCGCTTAGAGTTGAGGAGCGACGACGTCTTGCACAGTTTCTGGGTGCCCAAGCTGGCGGGCAAAGTGGACGTGGTGCCCACCCGGAACAACCACCTGTGGCTGATGGCCGACTCGGACAAGATAGAGCAGGAACTGCCGGCGACTTTCTACGGGCAGTGCGCCGAGTTGTGCGGGCTGGCCCACGCCCTGATGCGCTTCCGCGTTACGGTGATGGAAGAGGACGATTATCAATCTTGGGTGCGGGACTATGGTCCACCCCCCGCCCTGACTCCGAGAGCGCAACAGGGACAGAGGGTGTTTACCACCTACTGCGCCCTATGCCACACCGCGACAGGGGCTCCAGAGCCCTTGGCCGACGCCCGCCTCGCCGGTCTCCTGAGCGGCGGCGAGGTGGTCCCGGTGCCGGGACCCAACCTCACAGACTTGAGAACGCGGCACACCTTGGCCGCCGGTATCATGGACCTGTCGAAAGACAACATGCGGGCTTGGATAAAGAACCCCGAACGGCTGAAACCCGGCAACTGGATGTACGATAAAGCGGTGTTCTACGATGGGGGAGACGCCCTGTTGAGCGACGATGACATCGACGCCGTGATTGAGTATCTGCTAGACCTACGATAGACTGATTAGCGAGACTAATTAGGGAAGGAGCATTCTACTCCGCTCTGTTTCTTACCGGCCCGTTCCGTACCCATACGGACGGGGGAGAGAACGGAAAGGAGGGAGAACAAGGTCATGGCGACCATAACAGCAGTAATACCACGCCCTACCAGCGCCGCCGCTGGGATATGGGGTTGGATCACGACGGTCGATCACAAGCGCATCGGCATTCTGTACGGCAGTACCGCGCTGATTTTCCTCCTTCTGTCCGGCATCGAGGCGGGCGTTTTGCGCGTTCAGCTGGCCACGCCCGACAGCGACCTGGTCGGCCCGGGCCGCTTCAACCAGATGTTCACCATGCACGCCACGGTAATGATCTTCATGGTGATCATGCCGATGGGCGTCGCCTTCTTCAACTTCGTCGTTCCGCTGGCCATCGGCGCCCGCGACGTGGCCTTCCCCCGGCTGAATGCCCTGTCCTACTGGATATTCCTGTTCGGCGCGATACTGATGCACTTCAGCTTCATTGTCGACCAGGTACCCGACGCCGGCTGGTTCTCCTACGCCAACCTGACGGAGCACCCCTTCAGCCCGGACCGCGGCTTAGATTTCTGGGCCATCGGCCTGCTGATTTTGGGGACTTCATCGGTGGCCGGCGGGTTGAACTTCGTGGTGACCATAATCAACCTGCGTGCGCCGGGTATGACGCTGATGCGAATGCCGGTGTTCGTTTGGATGACGTTGATCACCTCGATCCTGCTGATACTGGCCATGCCGGTCATCACCGTGGGGCTGATCGAGCTGATCATGGACCGCAACTTCGGCACCCACTTCTTCATCCCGTCCGCCGGCGGCGACCCCATACTTTGGCAACACCTGTTCTGGGTGTTCGGCCACCCCGAGGTCTACATCCTGATCCTGCCGCCAATGGGGATCGTTTCCGAGATATTGCCGACTTTCTCCAAGAAACCATTGTTCGGCTATCCGGTTGTCATTTTTTCCGGCATCGTCATCGGGATCATGGGTTGGGCGGTGTGGAGCCACCACATGTTCACCGTGGGACTGGGCCCGATCGCCAACTCGGTGTTCACCATCACCACCATGCTGATCGCAGTGCCCACCGGCGTAAAAATATTCAACTGGATGGCCACCTTGTGGAAGGGCGCCATCGAGTTCACCACCCCCATGCTGTTCGCCTTGGGCTTCGTAACCTTGTTCATCATCGGCGGGCTCAGCGGCGTTTCCCACGCGGTATCGCCGTCGGACTTCCAGCAACAAGACACCTACTACGTCGTGGCCCACATCCACTACGTACTCTTCGGCGGGTCGATCTTCGGAATCTTCGCCGGCATCTATTACTGGTTCCCCAAGTTGACCGGGAAACTGCTGAACGAAAAGCTGGGCAAGCTCCACTTCTGGCTGATGTTCATCGGTATGAACGTGACCTTCTTCCCAATGCACTTCGTTGGGATGAACGGAATGCCCCGCCGCATCTACACCTACGCTTCGGAGTTCGGTTGGGGCGACTTGAACATGCTGTCCACCTTCGGCTACTTCATCATATTCATCAGCGTCTTGGTATTCCTTTACGCCTTGTGGAGTGCTCGCAGCGCCCGCCGGGTAAGCCACGACCCTTGGGACGCCCCCGGCTTGGAGTGGAGCATTTCCTCACCTCCGCCAGCCTACAACTTCGCCCAACTCCCTCAGGTGAGGGGCCGCGACGATTATTGGATAACCAAGGAGCTGGCCCGGGAAGAAGGTAACCCCGTTACCGGTCCGGAACCGCATGTCGACGAGCGTACCATCCACATGCCGAGCCCTTCTTACTGGCCTATCGTAGTAGCGGCCGGGGTTGGACTGATCGGCGGCGGCATCCTGTCGCATTACGGCATAAGTTTCCTGGGCGGCCTGATCGCGTTCATCGGGACCATCGGGTGGTGCAACGAACCCGCAGCCGCGCCCGAGGAAACCCACTAGGCTGCCAGTTTCAACGACTGGAAATTGCTTCGGAATAGTAAAGGAGCAAATATGGTCTGGGAATACTGGGATGCGACGCATGGCTTGAGCTTTGAAGCGAAGGATTGGGATACGAAAAACGGCAAGACACCCAAAGTTGAGTGGGTGGAAGGAAGCGATCAGGCTGGGCACTATCGCCTGCGCTTCCCGATCCATGTCCGCCTCGGTTTAGAAGTTACTGAGGCATTGCGAAAGGCGGAAGAGGTATTGCTGCTGACAGGTTACATTTCGTACACCACACCGCTTGAACTGGTTGAGCAGTGAAAGCAGAGGGTTGAACTTGGCCCACGCACCTGAAACGGCCCATCACGAACCGACGCACCCGGCCCACGGCGAGGAACTGACTCGCCACGGCGGGACCGGACACGGGGGGCATTCCGGCTCGGAAGACCACGATTACACCACCACCGGCATGAGCCACAGGAAAATGCTGATGTGGGTGTTCCTGGGCTCTGATTGCTTGTTCTTCGGGTCGCTAATCGCCACCTACATGGTCTACCGCGGGCAGAGCCTCGTCGGGCCATACCCGATAAACATCATCGATGTCCCAATCACCACCATCAGCACCTTCGTCCTGCTGTGCAGCAGCTTTGCCATGGTGCAGGCTCTGGCCGCAACCAATGCCAACGACCAGCGGGGGATCAAGATATGGCTGCTGGCCACAGCGGTCTTGGGCGGCATTTTCATCGGCTTCCAGGTCTACGAATTCAACCTGTTCAAGAACGAAGGGCTGACCCTGGGCACAAACCTGTTCGGGGCCACCTTCTTCACGCTGACCGGTTTCCACGGCGCCCACGTGACCTTGGGCATCATCTGGCTGGTATCGCTCTGGATTCTTTCTTTCAAGGGGCGGCTGGGTCCCGCCACCGCCTTGGACGTCGAATTGGCCGGCCTTTACTGGCACTTCGTAGACATTGTCTGGATCGTTATCTTTACGCTGCTGTACCTGATCGGCGGATTCGACGCAGGACCGCCCCCAGCGGGAGGCTAGCTATGCCTTCCGCTCTTTCCACGCCAGGAGCGCCCCAATAGATGGCCACACCCCACGAAAGCGAGCATCAGGTCCACCACCCCTCGACGAAGCAGTACGTCTTCATCGCCATCCTCCTGTTCGCCATAACGATCGTCGAGTTCGTTATGATTTGGGACCGGGCCGGGATCGACGATTACCTTGGGTTGTCGCGGGTACCTCTTTTGATCGCTCTTTCAACGGTCAAGTTCGCCATCGTCATCCTGTTCTATATGCACCTGAAGTTCGACAACCCGTTCTTCTTCCGGGTGTTTATGGCGGGGCTGATACTGGCCTTCATGGTGGGGTTGGCGCTCATCGGGCTGTTTACCGCCATCCAAGGCGAAAGCCGCAGCTTCGCCGAGGCTAACGCCAAGTATTACGAGGGCCACGGGGAAGCCGACCACGGCGAAGGCAACGGCGAAATCGTCTTGCCGACGATACCTCCACCTCCAACACTGGCGCCTTCCGGTTCCGGGAGTTCGGAAGGCGACGGCGCGGCTCCGGCGCCATCATCATCGGAACCGGCAGCCGCCTCAAGCGGTGAGGAAATCGTGTTGTTGAACGGGTGCCAGGCCTGCCACTCCACCGATGGTACGGTGTTGGTCGGGCCTTCGTGGAAGGGTATCTTCGGCACCTCCGAGGACTTGGAAGGCGGCGGATCGGCCACCGTGGACGCAGACTATATACGAGAGTCGATTAAAGAGCCCAACGCCAAGATCGTTCAAGGGTTCCTACCGGACCTGATGCCGGTACTGCCCCTGACCGACGCCGACATAGACGCCGTAATCGAGTACATCGAGTCGCTGAAATAGGCTAGGGGCCTCGGAGCCGGCGCCGGCACCGCCCTCGGTAGACCCAATGGTCACGGTCGGTAGCCAGCCCAAAAACCGTCACGGACGGTCGCTGCCTGCTCTCCGCCAATTCGCCGGGCGGCGAGGGACAGCCCTTGGGCCACGAATTGCAGGTCTCGGGCCATAATCTCTTCCTTCGAGGCCCGCGCCAACCTTCCCCGGTATTCCTCCAGAAAGGCCGTCATCTCGGCGCGGCTTCCGGCCATCCCGGCAAACACCCGGTACATGGGCAGGGTCCTCACGAAATTGTGGACCTCTTCAAGGCTGAGGCCGGGGTGCCGGTCCAATAGCAGAGACACGCCGAAGTCCACCAACGTACACCGGCCGGTCTCCTCCACGTAAAGGTGGGAGCGGCCCTCGGGGTCGGCCACAGAGGCATCGTTATAGTAAATGCCAGCGTCGTGCAATAGCCGGAATATCCCGCCCAGCGACCGTCCGAGCGCCTCCATCATTTCGTAAGACCGGCGTTCCGTCGGCAATTCGGTGAACAGGGTTCCGATTGCCAGGTCCTCGGTCAGGTAACCGGGCAATGAAGGACGTTGTAACGGACCGGCGTCCAATTCTCCGGCAGTCTGGGCGATCCGGTCTTCCCGGCTGTTCTGCAATGGTTTGATCACCAGAGTAATGTCAGGGAAACGGAGAATGGCGACCCGACCCCTGGTCCTGCCCGTTACCTCCAGCGCCGGAATCTCGCCTCCCGGCCGCCGTCTCCGGTAGACTTCCGGGAAGAAAGCGTAATGAGAAAGGGCTTGGACCCAAGGGTCCCGGGACAGCCGTTGGAACAGTGGCGGGTCCAAGTCCAACAGCTTCCAGAAGACCCTCAACGGCTCCGGCGGCGTTTCAGCGCCGAACAGCTCCGGGGGCGGAGCCGCCGACGGAGCGATAGCCCGCCGTACCGCCTCGAGTTCGGTGCAGGAATACATGGCGTCATCAGTTGACACACCGCTCTCCCGTAGCGCTGTCCCCAACCCGGCCGCGGCGAATTAAAGCGCCAGCGGCCACTGGTAAGACCGGCCGGCCGTTCAGTCGGCTCATTCGCCCAGCCAATGGCGGCCCTCGGCATCGAGGCCCAGGGTACGTACCCGTTCGACGGCGTCCAGGTCCAGCTTGCCGTAAATATGAGGGTAGACTTCCCCGGACCGGCTGGGCTCAAATTTGACCGGGGCCTGGAGTTTGTCCACGTCGACGTCCAGCACCCGAAGATCGGCGCGGCCACCGTACAAACGGGCCGCCACTCTCAACATTTGCGGCACGTCGTTGGAGCAGTGGATAAATCCCTCCTCAGCCAGGCTGGGCGCCTCGTATTCGCCGCTGGCGCGGGCCTCCTCCCAAGCCTCCCGGGTAGCCAAATGGTAGATGATGCGCATCGCAGCCTCCTCCGCCAAAATTGTACCTCAGACCGGCTGGTGTTAGGATGGTAGCCGAAATCGACCGGCGAGGAGCAGACATGCAAGGAGAGGTCCACGAAGGGCCGGGGCTGGATTACCTGACCGTTTTACCAGACGACTACGATCCGGAGGCATCTTACCCGCTGGTGGTCATGCTGCACGGGTTCGGCGCGAACATGCACGACCTAGCGGGGCTGGCGCCGGGGATCAACCCTACCGGCTACGTTTACGCCTGCCCCAACGCCCCCATGCCCTTCAATCTTGGCATGGGCCACGGCAGTTTCGGTTGGATGACGCCCCGGGGCGGCTCGACCCCGGAAGAGGTTGCCCGGTCGGAATCCCTGCTGTCTGACTTCTTCGAGGGAGTCATGCAGAAATTCGGCGTAGCCCCCGGCAAGGCCTTGCTGCTGGGCTTCTCCCAAGGCGGCGGAATGACCTACCGTTGCGGCTTGGGCCGGGCCGATATCTTCGCCGGCCTGGTCGCCCTCAGCGCAACCCTGCCCGACGCGGCGGAATTGGACGGCAGGCTGCCACAGGACCGGCGCCAACCCATCTTCCTCGCCCACGGCCGTTACGACCAGATGATCGCCGAGTCCACCGCCTACGCCGCCAAAGACTACCTGGAAGGGGCCGGTTACAGCCCCGAATTCCATGTGTACGACATGGGCCACGAAATCAGCGACGACCTCCTGAGCGACCTCGTGCCCTGGATGGCCGCCGTGTTGCCACCCCACGAGGCGTAACGGCAGCAACCGGTCAGCCGTCGTCGTCCTTCCACGAAATTACCCGGTCGACCCGGATGCGGATGGAAACCATCCGCCCTTGGTCCAGCAACTCCCGGGCGAACTCCTCGCCCCGCTCGGGACCGTCGTAATGTAGGCATATCCGCCGGACTATCGGTCCCAAGTCGTCAGTAGTCACCTCGGCGGTCCCTTCCACCACGGCGTAGGAGTAGGGCCGGCCCGGGGCGGCGACCGACAGGGCCACCGCCGGGTTACGGCGGATATTTCGTACTTTGACCGCCTCATCGCCGGCTATCACCAGCACCCGGTCCACATCCCACACGAACCAGACGGGAGCGACATGGGGAGTTCCCTTGGGGCGGACCGTTACGAGATGTCCGACTTGGGGCTCAGACAGGAATGTCCCGATTTCTTCCGGCGTCAGCGTGGCCACTGCAACAGACTCCCAAATACGAGTATAGTCCAAGTAGGGCGGGGTCGGCTTCAATATAGCATAGGACTTCAGGTAGTCTTACTGTCGTGCCAATACGTTGGAACAAAGGCGTCCTGCCTTTCTCGGCGCCCAACCTGTCAGCGAGTCCAGCCGCGGTCTTGCTGATCGCCGCCGTATTCCTGGCCGTGGCCTGCGGCGGTCCCGGCGCGCCCGAGCCGTTGGTGTTCTTTCCCGAAGATGAGGCGCCCCACGATACCCAGGTCGAGTGGTGGTACTTCAACGGCTTGGTGTCCGACGATGCTGGCAGTAGCTTCAGCTTTCACTACGTCACCTTCCAGACCGAGAGCATCGAAACCGTGGCGCCACACCTGATGCACGCAAGCCTGACCGACGTGGCGGCAGGGATACATGTTGCGGGAGAACGGCCAGGACTGCTGGTAGTCCCACCCAACGCCACCGGAGTCGACGCCGCCATCTCCGGCTGGGTGATGACCGGCGACGGAGACTCTTACACCCTGAAATTCGACCTGCCGGGCTACGTCTTAGAGCTCGAGGCTGTTCCTGACCGGCCCCCTGCGTTGCACGGCGGCACCGGACTGGTAAACCTGGGACCCGCCGGCAGCACCTACTACTACTCCCGCACCCGGGTCAACTTGACCGGCTTCGTCGAGGCCAACCAAGAGCGGACGCCTGTCACCGGCCTTAGTTGGATGGACCACCAATGGGGACAGGTCTCCGACCAACGGGTCGGTTGGGACTGGGCCAGCGTACAACTCGACGACGAGACCGACCTGATGACCGCCGTGGTGTGGGACCCCAGGGGAAGAGAGCATTTCGCCGCCTACGGAACGTTCGTCACCCCCGACGGCGCCGTGCTGCACCTGGAAGAGGAAGACGTGTCTTTGACCGCTTCCAATTCTTGGACCAGCCCGGACACCGGCGTCGAATATCCGATAGGTTGGAGGATCGAAATCGGTACGCTGGACTTGGAATTGGAGTTAGAGCCGCTGGTGGACGGCGCCGAGTTCGGTTCCAGCGAGTTTGTGCCGGCCGCCTACTGGGAAGGCGGCGTGACCGTATCCGGGACCAGAGACGGGCAGCCCGTAACCGGCCAAGGGTTCGTGGAGTTGGTAGGGTACGACCCCAGGCAGTTGGAGGCCCCGTTCGTTCCCGCGTCCCGCTAGAGAAATGTTATGATGCCCCTACCCTGAAACAGGGCCCGGAGCGCCAAGAAGGCCATGCCTGAAACAAATCTCCAGACTTCCTTATACGAAACCCACCTAGCCTTGGGGGGGCGGATGGTCCCTTTCGGCGGGTGGGATATGCCGGTGCAGTACCCCACCGGCATCCTTGCCGAAGTGAACGCCGTCCGTAACGCCTCCGGCATTTTTGACGTTTCCCACATGGGCCGCTTGTATGTGTCTGGGCCGGGAGCGGCCGATTTTCTGGACTGGGTATTGACGGCCTCAGCCTCTACCCTGAGGGTGGGGCGGGCCCGCTACTGCCTGATTTGCAACGAATCCGGCGGCGTAATCGACGACACCATTTTCTACCGGCTGGCCGACGACCGGTTCCTGTTAATTCCCAACGCCGGTAACCGGGTCGAGGTTGTTGACTGGTTCCAACAATGGGCCGATGAGAAGTTCTCGGGAACGGTCAGTCTGGCAGACCGCACCATGGAGACCGGCCTGATCGCGTGCCAGGGACCGGGTAGCGCGGCGATCATCTCCGGTCTGTGTGGAGAAACAACCGGCCGGCTCCGGCCTTTCGCGTGGGCCGAAGCCAGCCTGCACGGCGCAAGCGTACTGTTGGGCCGGACCGGTTATACCGGGGAAGACGGGTTCGAAGTCCTGTGCCCGGCGGCAGACGCCCCCAAGATCTGGGACAGTCTGCGGGAGTCCGGCGCCACACCCTGCGGCTTGGGAGCCAGAGACGTGCTCCGTTTGGAAGCGGGCCTTCCCCTGCACGGCCACGAAATCGACCAGAACACCACGCCACTGGAGGCCCGTCTCGAGCGTTTCGTCAACCTCGACAAGGATTTCGTAGGATCAGAAGCACTCCGGCGGCAACAGGACCGCGGCGTCGAGCGGGCATTGGTGGGCCTGCGGCTGCCGGGCCGCAGCGCTCCCCGCGCTGGCTATACCTTATCGTACCAGGGTGAGCCCGCAGGCGAGGTGACCAGCGGCAGTTACTCGCCCACGCTTGACACCAGCATCGGCATGGGCTACGTTTTGAACAGATTTGCCCTCCCCGACACGGTGCTCGACTTGGACCTCCGAGGCCGCACAGCGCAGGTAGAGTTGGTCCCTTTGCCCTTCTACACCCGGAACCGCAATCCATAACCGGAAGGCCCTAACGTTTTGAGCCCTGAAGACAGACGGTACACGCAAGAACACGAGTGGATACTCGTTGAAGACTTTGACGGCAAACGAGCCTTGGCCGGGATCACCCATTACGCTCAAGAACAGCTTGGCGACATCGTCTATTTCGAGTTGCCCAAGACCGGCGACGCCGTCACTCGCATGGGGAAGATGGGTGAGGTGGAATCGGTCAAGGCCGTCTCCGACCTCTACTCGCCGGTCAACGGAGAGGTCATAGAGGTGAACGGAGCACTGGACGACCACCCGGAGTTGACCAACGACGACCCCTTCGGCGCCGGCTGGCTGATACGCATCACCATGGCGGACGTTACAGAGATCGACAGCCTGATGTCGGCCGGGGAATATGACGCCTATACTTCCGGCCTGTCATGACCATCGCCGGTCGGAACACTACCCCGGTTAACGGAGATCACTTCCAGTCCCACTACATCCCCAACACGCCCGAGGAACAGGCGGCCATGTTGGCCACCCTGGGCCTCAACTCCATAGACCAGCTATTCGCCGACATCCCGGCGGAATACCGCAACCCGGTTTTGGACATTCCGGGGCCGCTGTCCGAGCTCGAGGTGCAGCGGGAGTTGGCGGGCTTGGCCAGCCGCAACCGTGCCTTGGGCAGCGGGCCTTCTTTTCTAGGCGCTGGCTCTTACCAGCACTTCATCCCGGCCATCGTCAAGGCGCTGATGACCAGGGGCGAGTTCCTTACGGCCTACACGCCTTACCAACCGGAGGCCAGCCAAGGAACTCTTCAGGTTATCTACGAGTTCCAGACCCTGGTCTGCAACCTGTTGGGGATGGAGGTGGCCAACGCGGGGATGTACGACGGCGCCACCAGCCTAGCCGAGGCGTCGTTAATGGCGTGCCGGGTTACCAAACGCTCGAAAGTGGCGGTGCTGGACACGGTATCCCCCGCTTACACCGAGGTAATCCGCACCTACTGTAGCTCCCAGGATATAGAAGTCGCCACGGTATCGCCGCAATCGCCGGCCATCGATAACGAGACCGCCTGCATGGTGGTCCAGTACCCCAACTTCTTCGGTTACCTGGAGGACCTTGGCGCGTTGAGCGAGGAGGCCCATAGGGCCGGTGCGCTGGCCGTGGTATCCGGTGACCCCGTAGCCTTCGGTATGTTCAAGCCGCCTGGCCGCTACGGCGCCGACATCGTCACCGGCGAAGGCCAACCCCTGGGTATTCCCACCAGCTTCGGAGGGCCCTATGTCGGCCTGTTCGCCACCAAGCAACAGTACATCCGCCAGATGCCCTCGCGCCTGTCCGGCCGCACAGTCGACCGCGAAGGCGCCACCGGTTTCGTGCTAACGCTACAGACCAGGGAACAACACATCCGAAGGGAGCGGGCCACTTCCAACATCTGCACCAACGAGGCCCTATACGCCTTGGCTGCCACCATCTACCTGGCGGCCCTGGGGAAATCGGGGCTCCGGCAGGTGGCCGAGCTCTGCTACCACAAGGCCCACTACGCCGCCGCCAGCATTGCGGCGCTGGATGGGTACTCCGTCCCCTTGGACGGCACGTTCTTCAAGGAATTCGTGGTGCAATGCCCGCGGCCGCCCGCGGAGATCAACAGGCGGTTGATGGAACGTAACATACTCGGCGGGCTGGACGTTAGCCGCAGTGTGACCAACGGGATGCTGCTCTGCGTGACCGAAATGAACACCAAGGAAGAAATAGACGGCTTGGTGGCAGCCTTGGCGGAGGTCCACTGATGCAACAGGGCGCCAACCGGGGTACCGGCAAGCTGCTCATGGAACGGAGCGTACCGGGCCGCAGAGGATCGGTACTACCCGGCTTGGACGTACCGGCCCAACCACTGCCGGGAGATGCGCTGTTGCGGGAAGAGTTGGACCTGCCGGAGCTTTCCGAGCCGAGGTGGTCCAATACTTCACGGGGCTGAGCCAACGCAACTTTTCCATCGACACTCACTTCTACCCGTTGGGAAGTTGTACGATGAAGTACAACCCCAAGATCAACGACGAAACGGCATTCCTGCCCGGCTTCGCCGGGATTCATCCCCTGCAGCCAGCAGAGCAGTCCCAAGGCGCGTTGGAATTGTTGTTCCTGCTTCAGGGATTTCTCGGCGAGATTACCGGCCTGCCAGCGGTTAGCCTAGCGACCTTGGCCGGGGCCCACGGCGAGTTGGCCGGCATGTTGATGGTACGGGCCCACCTGGAGGCACGCGGCGAAACACGGCGGCGCAAAGTGGCTATACCCGACAGCGCCCACGGGACCAACCCGGCTTCGGCAGCCATGGCCGGATTCGACGTTGTGGAACTGGCATCGGACCGGGACGGCAACGTCGGCTTGGAAGCAGTCCGGGAGGTTGCCGGGCCCGACCTAGCGGGGGTAATGATTACCCTGCCCAACACCCTGGGCTTGTTCAACACCAGCATCACCGAAGTATGCCGCATCGTTCACGAGGCCGGCGGGCTGGTCTACGGCGACGGGGCCAACATGAACGCCCTGCTGGGACGGGCCAAGCTGGGAGATTTGGGGTTCGACGTGGCCCACCTGAACCTGCACAAGACCTTCAGCACCCCCCACGGCGGCGGCGGGCCGGGGGCCGGCCCGGTGTGCGCCAATGACACCCTGGCGCCCTATCTGGCCGCTCCGATAGTGACTCGACTCCAAACCGGCGACGCCACGTCATTCGAACTGAGCACACCGGAATCCAGCGTGGGCAGGATGGCGGGCTTTCACGGCAATTTCGGAGTCTTGGTCCGGGCCTACACCTACATACGCACTCTGGGCGCGGCGGGTATCACCTCCATCAGCGGCAATGCGGTGTTGAACGCCAACTACCTGATGAACGCCCTCAAAGACACCTACCAGCTACCATACGACCGGATCTGTATGCACGAAGCCGTGTTTTCAGCGGTTTGGCAGAAGGCCCGGGGAGCCAGCGGTCTCGAAATAGCCAAACGGCTATTGGACTACGGTTACCACGCGCCCACCATGTACTTTCCGCTCAACGTTCCTGAAGCGTTGATGATCGAACCCACCGAATCGGAAACCAAAGAGACCCTCGACGGGTTTATCGAAGCCCTCAGAGCCATCGATCAAGAAGTAACCAGGGACCCGGACTTGGTCAAGAACGCCCCCCACACCACCCCGGTCCGGCGTCTCGACGAAGCCAGGGCAGCCCGCCAACCGGACCTCCGCTGGCGCGGGGAAGACTAGGCGCCTACAGGTGGCGGCCTTCGGATAACTTCTCCACAGAGGGTTGAGGATACATGTGGGGAACCATCGTCATGATCCTCCCCATTTCCATCAGCCAATACAGCAGGTTTTCCGGGTCGACCTCGGCGAACGCAATCCCTGTGTTCTGGTCGAACTGGACCTCCAGCGCCTTGACCGCTCGCTCGACGTTCTCCAAATCATCACTGGAAACCCCTCGTTCCTCTGCCCGGAACAACTCCCCTTTGATCTTGCAGGCATCGTGAACGATAGTGAGACCATTCCGTTCGCCAATAAACACCGAAACGACATCGCCGTCGGACCAGTGCAGAGGTAAACCCACCTCACAGTTGAAGTCTTTGCCGTCCCTTGGACAAACCAGCAGCCGCTCTTCGAGTTGGCTATCAATCAACTGGCGAACGGTTTCAGCATTTAGGGAACTTTTCTGAATCATCGGCGTATCTCCAAAGGTTCCCCGATTATATTTACAGTGTCTCCACAATAGTAGCGTCCCGGCGCGTTCCATTTCCGGGTCGATAGACGCCAATCGCAACTCTGATTCGTAGGCGTCGGCAATCACCGTCGAAGGCTCCACTTGCTGAAGCACACCCCAGACCTTTTGCACCTCGACCGCCCTCTCGAATATCGGAATAAGGCGATCACCGTCCCGCCAGAATTCCCTCAGCATCCCATACAACCGCCCAACCCAAACATGCTCTACTAGCTGCTCCCGGCGTTTCGCTCCTCTTCCAGCACGGCATTCAGCAGGTCCTCAGCCACCCGCACCTCCACGCCGGCGCGTTCTTCTTGGAGCAACATGGCAATCCGGGAATCACGGTCGCCCCAGCCCCGGTTGACAGCCTCGGTCATTTCTTGCAAGGTCAGGTTGGCCAGCCGCATCGGGACCTCGAACTCCCGGCCCACCGAGACCGCCAAGTCTACGTCCTTGCGGGCCAGCCGCAGGGCAAAGTCCGGGGGGTCGAACCGGCCGGGAAGCAGGTGCTCCGCGAGACCTTCGAAGGTCCCGCGCCGTCCCTGGGCCCCTTTGCGCACCGCCTGCCAAAGGGCCAGCGGCTCCACCCCGGCTTTCACCCCCATGGTGAACACCTCGGCCAAGGCGGCCTGTACGATGTAGCCGGTGCAGTTATGCACCAGCTTGGCGATGGCGCCGCAGCCGATGGGACCCACGTAGTAGGCCTTGTCTCCGATGGCGTCCAGCACCGGCTTGCACCGGTCGAAGATTTCCTTGTCGCCACCCACCCAGATGGCCAGGTTGCGGGTGCGCGCGCCCCTGGGTCCGCCGCTTACCGGCGCGTCCAGGACATGGATTCCCCTAGCGGAAGCCTCCTCGTGAATACGGCGAATCATGCTTGGAGTGCTGGTGCTCAGGTCGAAATAAACTTTGTTCTCGCTCAACCCTTCCAGCAAGCCGTCTTCTCCCAAGGCCACAGCCTCTACCTCGGTGGGGCCGGGCAACGAGGTGAATACGATCTCCGACGCTTCGGCCACGGCCCGGGGAGTATCGGCCCAAGTTGCCCCGGCCTCCAGGTGCGGGGTGGCGGCTTCTCGCCTGATGTCGTGCACCACCATGTCGTTGCCGCCCTGCAAGCAGTTGTAGGCCATGCTGGCTCCCATTGTGCCAAGTCCAATAAACCCTACTTTCATTTTGACCTCCCTAACTCCAAGACCGGGACTATGATACCGTATCGGAGTCTCTTGATTCGGTCTCAAATTCTCTTTCCCCGGCCTGGGAGAGGGTGGAGTGAGGATCAATAATGCTGGAACAACAGGAAAAACTATGGGAGTTCGACGCGGTGGAGCCGGGGCAGAGTGGGGCTTCGACCACGGTCGGCATTACTACCGAGAATATCGCCGAGTACGCACGGGTCTCCCTTAACGATTCCCCCACTTACCGCGGCGGCGCCGGACCAGCCATGCCGACCATGGTTCTCAGTTACGCCCCGTTGTTGCGAGACGAAATCGCCGAGGCCAACGGCTTTGTGGCGTTGGAACAGTCGAAGACGGCACGCCGGCAGACGCCCTTCGCCAAGTGCGAAATCCGCTGGTACCGCCCGGTGACCACGGGCGACACTATTACGGGTGATCGCCGCGTCCTGGAAAAGTACGAAAGGCGGGGCAGCAAGTTCGTGACCTTCCGCGTGGAAGCGACGAACCAGGAAGGCCGGTTGGTCGCGGAATACGACTACAGTTGCATCTTTGAATACGCCAAGGGGCAGCGTGAGGCCCCGGCATCCAACTCTGCCGAGATTCCGGCGGCTACCGCGGAGCCCCAGGCGCCGGCCAGCCGGCGTTTCCTCGCGTTCGGAGATGCGGTGGAGGGTTTGGCGCTACCCACGCTTGTCATTACCGAGAGCCAAGAGGTCATGAATCGCAAGAACGATTTCCGGCTGGCTGGCCGCCGCAACGAAAGCAACATCCACACCGACGAGGAATTCGCCAAGCAGAACATCTTCGGGGGCACGGTTAACTCCGGACCGGCCACCATGTCTTACGTAGACCAGATGTTGCAGCTTTCCTTTCCGCCGGAGGCCTTTTACAACGGCGGGATGCTGCTCATGCGGGCCATAACGCCGTTTCGCAGCGGCGATACGGTTACCTTCCAAGGAGAAGTCACCGGGCGCCGGGAAACGGGGGACCGCCGGGAGGTCGATTGCCGGGTAAAGGGCATCAACCAGCGCGGCGACCTCGTGTGCTTGGCCGACGCCACCATGGCGGTCGTCTAGGCCCCGGAATACCCGGTATCGCCGGGGTATCCTTGAAGACCGCCAGCTTAGTCGACTAACGCCACCCCTACCGGACTATGCCGTAGACACGCTGCGGCGTTACCAGGACAATTACGGCGTCCTGCTCGACCATCGCTTGGTCGTATTCCTCCCAGTCGGGGTGGTCTTTGTCGCCGCACCGGCGAAAAACGTGGCGCAGTTCCACCCGCATCTCTTCAGGATCAGTGTTGCGGTAGTCCTTGAGTTCGGCATCACCCTCGACAACCGCGAAGCTCCGCCAGTCTTCGGAGACGGCGGTTACCGTGCACCGGTTGTCCCGACGCAGGTTCCGGGCTTTGGCGGAGCTGCCCCACACGATGACGAAGGCGGCTTTACCCTGATAGGCGCCACACACCACAATGCTGCTGTGAGCCGAGCCATTGCCCTGAAACGTGGTGATAATTCCCCGGTGGTTTCTTTCGACGAATGACTGGTAATCTTGAAACTCCATGAATGCACCTCCAATTTCCAGCTATATTAAAGCCTATATCAAGGCTTACGTGGAGCGGGTATGAAATACAAGGAACTCGGCAACACCGGCGTAATGGTATCCGAGATCGGTTTGGGCACCTGGAAGTACCGGGGAGGCCCCCATCCCCTGCAACGGGGCGTTGCTTTGGGCGCCAACCTGATCGACACCGCCGAAATGTATCATAACGAAGATGCCGTCGGTCAGGCTATCCGGGGAATCCGAAACGAGGTTTTCCTGGCGACCAAGGTGCTCGGCAGCCACTTGGCCTACGACGACCTGCTCCGCGCGGCCGAGAACAGCCTGCGACGCTTGGAGCAGGACGTAATCGACCTCTACCAAATCCACTGGCCCTCCCGCAATGTGCCATTGGCCGAAACAATGCGGGCCATGGAGGAGCTGGTGGCCCGGGGTCTGGTGCGCCATGTCGGGGTGAGCAACTTCTCTTTGGCCCAGCTCCAAGAGGCCGAGGCAGTGATGTCGAACAACCCGGTTGTTTCCAACCAAGTGCTCTACAACCTGAACAACCGTCGGATAGAACGGGACCTGCTGCCTTACTGCGAGGATAACAAAATCACCGTAATCGCTTACACTCCCCTTGCCGACGGCTCCTTGGCCGGCGCCGGCAGATTCCCCTTGCGCGGCCGGGGAAAGGTATTGGACCGGATCGCCCGCGAAATCGATAAGACCCAGGCCCAAGTGGCCCTCAACTGGTGCCTGAGCAGGGAGGCGGTGGTAGCCATACCCAAGACCGACAACGTAGCCCGCACCGAGGAAAACTGCGCCGCCTCCGGCTGGCGGCTCTTCCCTGACCAGTTGCGCCGGTTGGACGAGGCATTTCCCTTGTAACCGGCCGTCGCGGCGGACTCCGGCGCCGACCCCCATGCTCAAGACCCGCCGGACCGCCCACGCATCACCAACGCCGACGGGATGGCCGCCAAGGCGATGATGCCAGCAACCCGGAAGAAGTTCTGGAACAAGGTTAAGCCGGCATCATTCACTTTGGAGGCGTATTCGACGACCCTGGATTCCAGGACGTCGGCCGACTCCCCGGGCGCCGGGAGGGGCAGTTCCAGCCCGGCGGTCAGGACCTGGAAATGCTCTACTCCCCAGGCTGAAAGGGCGGCCAAGCCCAGTGTCATTCCCATCATCCGCGACACCACCACCAGCGACGCCCCGGTGCCCCGGTAGTCCTCGTCCACCGCCGCCAACGCTTGGCTCAATATCGGCACGATTACCAGCCCGAATCCCAGTCCGGCAATAACCAGGTGTATGGTCAGTTCCGGGTCTCCCACACCCAGCTCCCAGCCGCTGGCCAGAAACATCCCGGCGGCGGTCATCGCCAGTCCAGCAGCCGTCACTGGCCGGGCCCCCAAGGACGGCACCAACGCCGCACCCACCAACGCCCCCACCGGTATCGCCGCCGTCATCCTCAACAGCCACAGGGCGCCGGTAAAGGGTTCCCGGCCCATTACCGTATCGGCCAGCAGAGGGATGGTCACCATGGCGATAATCAGCGAAACCCCCACCAAGACCTGGGTCAGGTTCGCCGTCAGGAAAGCCCAAGAGCGCAGAAACACCGAAGCCAGTAGGGGCTGGGCCACCCGCCGTTCCACTAGTACCAGTACCGCCAGCAGCCCTAGCCCCAAGGCCACCATCAGCCAAGGCGCCACGACGTCGAAGGTGAAGAGGCCTCCTTGAGAAAGGCCCAAAGAGAGGAGCGCCAGCGCACCCACCACCAACGCCCCGCCGCGGTAGTCGACACGGGCCTCACGGTTGCGGCGGTTGGGCATCCAGAAAAGGGGTGCGAAGACCAAAGCGCTCTGTGGAATATTGAGCCAGAAGATCCACCGCCAGCTCAAGACCTCCACGATGGCGCCGCCGTAGACCGGGCCCAGCATCGAACCGGCCTCGGCGGATGCGCCGACGACTCCCAGCGCCAAGGGCCTTCGTTCTTCAGGCACCAGCGACGTGGCAAGGGCCATGCCTATGGGAACGGTTGCGCCGCCACCCACCGCCTGCACCACCCGGGCTCCCACCATCCACCCCAAGCTGCCGGAGACGGCCACCAACCCTGTCCCAATGCAGAAGACTATCAACGAAACCGCATAGACCCGGGGATACCCGTATACGTCGCCCAGACGCCCGATGAGGGGCATGGCCACGGTGTAGCCCAAGAGATAGGCCGTCACCACCCAGGCCACCCGGTCAAGTTGGGTGATGGGGATCTTGAGGTCCAGCATCACGGCGGGCAGGGCGGTTACCACCACCGTCTGGTCCAAGGCTGTGATGAACGCGCCGAGACCAACGATGGTGAGGACGGCAGCCGTGGACAAAGACCGTGAGGCGCCGGGACCGGTCTCTGGCATCAACCGGGCTGCCATCAACCGGGCGGCGTGATGTCCACCGGGGCGTTAATGTCTTCCAGGGTCAGACGGCGGACGGCCTCCGGAACGTCGGAGGCGACGACCTTGCCGGTAATGACCGCCTGCCGCAACAAAGCTTGGGGATGGTCCAACCATAGCTCCACGCCCACGTCGAAATCGGTCCCAGCCCCAGGCACGATTCCGGACAAGTCTTGGGACTTAACCGCACCGCTAATCCGGTAAGTCTCGACACCGTCTAGTAACTCGATGCCGACCAGTTCCGGCGTTTGAACGTTGCCGACGATGTCGGCCAATGTCGTGGCGATGTCATGCAGGGTGAAGGGCAGAATCTCTTGTGGGACCTGGAGCCATCGGCCGGTTAAGAGGTCCGTCATGTAGGCATCTTGGCCAATGGTTATAATTTCCAACTCGACGTAGGAGTGCGGCGAGGTTGTTTCGGCCTCTATTTTCACCTGCGCCTTGCCCGGCACCTCCACCATACCCGAAGCCTTGGTCATGTCTAATCCTGAAAACAGCTTCGTGGTGCCGGTCAATTGTTCCAGTGTAAATGCCGTAGACTCCAACACCAGCAACTGTTGCACCGCCCGTAGCAATATGTCTTCGGCGGTCTCCTCCGGGACCGGCTCAGCGGTTGGCTCAGTGGTTGCCGTGGGAATACTCTCTTTGCCGCAAGCGGCGACCGCGGCCAGAAAGAAGACGGCCAAGGCCAGAGCATAGAGCCTCCATCTCAACCCCTGCCGGGCAGAGCTGCCTGAGCCGCTCATCAATTCCACGACCAAAAAGCGACGCTCCCTGCCGCTATATCCAGGGGTTCGCCTCCCAACACACTCAACACATAAACCCGTTCCCCAGTGGGGCTGGCGCCGTTGCGGCGGTTGGAAATTTCATCCGCGTTCGCGGAGAACACCAAAGAATTTCCGTCGGGCGACCAAGGCGAGTTGGAGTAACCGTACTGGTCGAAAAAACTCAGCATCGTAAAAGTCCTCGCGGACGGACTAAAACTGGACAACCGGCGCGCCTCGCCGCCAGCGGCAGGCGCCACCACCCACTCCATGATCCGTGCCTCGGTGTCAACGGCCGCCCAAGCGATCCGCTCGCCCGTCGGGGACCAGAAAAACGCCAGTACCGCTTCATTGGCCAATTCCACGGCCTCGCCACCGGCGACCGGCACCAAGAGCAACCGCTCGAATAGCGGGCCACCTGGATTCCGCCTCTCCGCAACCGCCAGAGTGGAGCCATCCGGTGACCATTGGAAGGCGGCCATCGGCCCCAAGTCCACCAATCGCCGCGTGGCCATCGGATCATCTACCGGCGCAACCAGCAGGACACTACCCTCGTCGGTGTTGGCCACATAGGCCAGACTGGAGCCGTCGGGTGAGAACGCGGGAACTCGAAATCCGACTGCTTCACTGGCGATCCGTTGCTCGGCGTTCCCTCCGGGCGGAGGACCATGGACCGTGACTTCGGGCCCCGTATGCAGTGCCATGGAATTGTCAGGACCCCAATGGAAGTACAGGGGAGCACCGGTCTCAACCGGTGCGGCTGACCCGGCGTCCACCGAGTCCCAGACGTAGAGAGTCAAGCCTCTCTCGGCCGACGCCAAGAACGCTAGGTACCGGCTATCGGGAGACCAATAGAAATAGTGAGGGGCGCCGTCTGCAACCAGCGACGGCACGTCGTTTCGGAACACGGTGGTAGTAGCCACGGTCGTCACGTCGATCATCTGCACCGATACTTCCAAGTCCCCATCACGGACCACTACCCGAGACGCCGCGACCTTGGTCCCGTCCGGCGACCAAGTGGGCCAAGCGTAATAATCCTCCAAGTTCAGGCCTTGGGCCAAGGGTCCCCCTCCTGGACGCTCCCCGGCCCTAAGCGCTCCGGTCAGCTGTACCGGGTCAGTCCCGTCCGGGTTAACCGTATATAGTTGGCCTTCCCTGTTTACGTATACGATTCGGTCCACCGATGGTTTCACGTCGGTTGCTGTCTCCTTTAGGTCACCGCGGCGACTCTCTTGCTCTCCCGTGTCCTGTCCGGTCCCGCTACAGGCAACCGTTACAATCAGCAACGTTATAGCCATCACTCCCCAGGCGCACCGCACCACTGGGAGGAAGCGGGTGTTCCACTCGCAGACCTGGGCTCTGAGAAACAATGCTCTCCGTCACCTTCGTCCGGCGCATCATATCAAAAATCCCGCGTCTCTTCCGTCGCACCGGAGATATTTCAGACGCCCGGTGATTATTACCCAGTTCGTGGGTAACTCCGGTACGATCAGTTGATAACTTGGCAAGGGTTTGTGGTCAATCACGGCTGATAATATCCCACTTTCTGAACGCGAACCGTTCCTCAACGCTCTCAACCACCACATCAACAAGCCTGCCTATCCTATCAACAAGTACCACGGCCGGCTCCATGTTAAAATAGTCACGATCAACCACCCCTTAGATACCACAACAGCTACTTAGCCTTAGAATCAACGTGTTTATTACTACCGTTATTCTTTAACCTATCATTTATGATTGACACAGTTAGATTAAACATTAAATCCGGCAACGGGGGTAATGGTTGTAGCAGTTTCCTGCGAGAGAAGTATCGTCCCAGGGGCGGGCCCAACGGCGGGGACGGTGGCGACGGCGGGAGTGCCTATCTCGTCGGCGACCCTAGCTACAATACGCTACTTCACATCAAGTTCAACAGCACGGTCTATTGCGAGGCGGGGGGTCACGGCAAAGGCAAGAACCGGCGTGGCGGCAACGGCGAAGACACGATTATTCCTGTGCCTATCGGAACGGTCGTGTGGCGAATGCTCCCGGGCGGCGGTAGAGAGATCCTCACCGACGTACAGACCACGACGCCGTACTTGGTGAGTCAAGGCGGCCGCGGCGGTTGGGGCAACAGCAGATTCGCCACCTCCACCAACCAGGAACCCTTGCTGGCCGAGCGGGGGGAGAAGGGTGAGCGGGTGGTGTTGTTCCTGGAACTGAAGCTTCTGGCCGACGTAGGGCTCTTGGCGCGGCCGAATGCAGGAAAGTCGACCCTGATTTCAATGTGTTCCGCTGCTAAGGCGAAGGTGGCTGACTATCCCTTCACCACTGTAGAACCTGTGCTTGGTGTCGTCAGGGTGGGCCGGGAAGACTTCGTTATGATGGAAGTACCGGGCTTGTTGGAGGGCGCGCATCAAGGGGTTGGCCTCGGTCATCAATTTCTGCGGCACGCGGAACGGGCTCGGCTTTATGTTCATCTGTTGGACGGCCTCTCGGAGGACCCGGTTGCAGACTATGAAATGGTCAACGAAGAGCTGAGGCTCTTCAATCCAGAGTTGGCTACCAAACCCCAGGTAGTGGTGGTAAATAAGGTGGACGTGACCGAGGTACGGGAGGACCGCTTAACGCTTGAAGCCCGGTTTAAGGAAGCGGTTGCGGGAACAGACGACACAGTTGGGACACCGGAAATCGCGTTTATATCGGCCGCTACGGGTGAGGGCGTTAATGAGCTGATGGGGCGGATCGCCGAGCTCTTGACGGGACTACCAAAGGAAATACCGGAGGACGGCGTGGCCTTGGAACCCGCGGCCCGGCCAACGGGGAGACAACGGCGGGAACGGGAAATCGTAAGGGTTGAACCTGACGCCTACGTCATCGAATCGGACTACCTGGAGCGCTTGAGCGCCTTGGCCGACACCAGGGACCAACGAGTGCTGCTTCAGCTTTGGCGTGAGATGCGACGGTCGGGCGTGGCGCAACAACTGGTGAACGCGGGAATTGAGGTGGGCGACACGATCCGCATCGGTGAAGTAGAAGTGGAGTGGTTCTAGCTCAGTGGCGGGGCAGCGGACCGGCATTTTGGGCGGGACATTCGACCCGGTACATTCCGGGCACCTTGCCATTGCCGGCTTGGTCCAAACCGAGTTTGAGTTAGACCGCGTTATTTTCGTCCCGGCGGGGAGGCCGCGGCTCAAGCGGCAAGAGCCGGGCGCGGCGATAGGCCACCGGTTGGAAATGGTGAAGGTCGCCGTAGCCGGCTACACCGGGTTCGAGACCTCTGAAATAGAGACGGATCGCCCGGGCCCTACCTATACGGTGGACACTCTGGAAGACTTCTCCGGTAAATTGAACGACGACGAGTTCTTCTTCATCGTGGGTATCGACGTGCTGTCCCGTTTCCATGAATGGCGGAAGGCTGACCGGATATTGGAGTTGTGTCGGTTGGTGGCAGTCAGCCGACCGGGCTATAGCGCGTTCGACTGGCCCTCATTCTATGCCGCCAGCCCCGGTGCGGTGGGGCGAGTGGAGATGGTGTCGTCGGCTATGGTAGATGTCAGCGGCACCGAATTGCGCCAGAGGGCCGCCGCTGGCCTGACCCTGCGAGGCCTGGTACCGGAGCCAGTGGAGGAGTACATTCGGCAGCACGGTCTTTACCGCGGGGGACCGGAGTCGCAGGAGGAAGAGTGAGCGCCAACAGCGAACGGTTATTGGAACTGGCGCTGGAACGGGGAGCCATCAAGTACGGCGACTTCACCCTGACATCGGGGATGAAGAGCAGCTATTACTTCGACGGCCGGTTGTTGAGCTTGGACCCTGAAGGAGCCAACCTGATCGTATCCGCCCTTCTGCCGCTGTTGTGGGAGGCGGGGGCCGAGGCGGTCGGCGGGACGACGTTGGGCGCGGACCCCATCGTGGCCTCGGTCGCCTTGGCGAGCTATCGGGAGGGTCCGCCTATTCCTGCCTTCATCGTCAGGAAAGAGAGCAAAGAACACGGTACTCGGCAGAATATCGAGGGTCCGCTGACCGCCGGGAGCAAAGTGGTCATCGTGGACGACGTTTGCACCACCGGGGGTTCCCTTTTCCACGCCATCGAGGCCGCCGAGGCGGCTGGCTGCGCCGTAGTCAAGGTGGTGGCGGTCTTGGACCGGCGGGGAGGGGGATCCGACGAAATAACCCGTCGTGGCTACGCCTTCGCCGCGCTGTTGGAAGCGACGCCCACCGGAGAGATCAGGGCAGCGCCCCGCCGCTGATCCGAGGCGACCAGTGAAAGACGCCAGCCTAGTCTTGGCCTGGCCCAAAGAGTTGGGCCAGTTCTTCGATGCGGACCCGCCCTGAGGCTGGCGGCGCCAACCATAATTCGCCTCCGGCGAGTGCGGTGGCGGTCCTTACGTAACCCAGGCCCAACAGCCCCGACGTTGGGACTCGGGAGAGGGACGTCACTGCCCCGACAACCCGGCCCTCTTGGGTGAGGGAGGCGCCCGGCGTGACTTGGGCGTCTTCGTCGAAGCGGAGGGAGACCAGGTACTTTTGCACCTTGTGGTAGCTGTCCAGCCGGGCGATGACTTCTTGGCCGATGTAGCAGCCCTTGGCGAAATCCACCGACCCGATTAGACCGGCTTCCAACGGGTTGTAGGGCTCGCCCAATTCGTTGCCGTAGGCCGGCACTCCCAGGCTCACCCGAATGGACTCGAAGGCCTCGACGCCGATGGCGGTAACCGGGGCCGCCGCCAAGTGGCGCCACAGTCCGGGCGCGTCCTTCTCCGCCGCCACCAGGTAGAAACAGGGCAGCTTCCCCAGTGGGCGTTCGATTACCAGGGTTTCGCATTCCCCGAACCGTTGCTCCCATGCTGAGAAACGCGTACCCGATTCCGGGCCACCTGCAGGGATTCCCGCCACAGACGCCGCGAGGGGCCCGAGGAGGGCCAGCATCGCGGTCTGACCGGTAATATCCTCTACCACCAAGTCTTCCATGATGGTGTATTTGTCCAGCCAGTCGATGACCGTCTGCTGACGGCCGGGACTCGTGAGGAGCAGGAGGTGATCGCCTTGGTTGACCACCCACAGGAGGTCGATTATGCGACCCCGATCGGTGGTGAGCACCGTGGGAGCAGCCATTCCGGCGCTGAGGTCGATCACTTGGTTGGTCGACAAGCGATTCAGGAGGTCCAAGGCGTCGGCGCCGGTGGCTTTAAGCCGGCCCCAATAAGAGGCGTCATGGAGAGCGGCCCCGGTGACCGCAGCCCGGTATTCCTCGTCGGCTTCGGAAAACACTGCGGGCAGCCGGTAGCCGTGCCGGTTCACCCAGGAGCTGGCGTCGTCGGCAATGAGGGAGTGGATGGGGGATTGTTGGACCGCCATGTACGCCTCCTGCTAAGGAACGCATAACGCCGTCTCCGGTTAAAGAAGACGGCGTTGCTGTTGGTTCTGGATGGCGCCGGGAAGTTAGACGCTGGAAGTTAAACGCTAAATGAAGTCCCGCAGCCGCAGGCCTTCTTGGCGTTAGGGTTCTGGAAGACGAACCCCTTGCCGTTCAGGCCGTCCGAGAAGTCAAGCTCGGTGCCCACCAAGTAGATGTAGCTTTTCTTGTCGACGATGACCTTGACGCCGTACTGTTCGACGACCTTATCGGTCTCGTTGTGTTCACCGGTAATCTGCAGGTCGTAGGTGAGCCCGGAACAGCCGCCGCCTTTGACGGCCACACGGACACCGACCTCCCCTTCGGTACTGCCTTTGGAGGCGAAGTATTTGATCTTGTCGGCCGCTTTCTCGGTGATTTCTACCGTAAGCTCGACACCGTCTCTGGTAATCGGCATTTTTCTTCCTCCGGGGCCGGTCAACCGCCGCGCCGTAGCGACCAGTACGGAACGCTCGATGCGGCTACCGCTATTCTAGGGCGTGGCGGGCGTCAGCGTCAAGGAAATCACGACAACCAAGCTTCCAGCGTATCGGCGGAGGCATGGCTCGTGAGCAGACCGGCGAAATGCTGGACTTTAGGCAGGCTGTGGGCAGTAGCCAAGCTGAGCAGGCCGCCCAAGGCCTCGGCGGTGTCCAGGGTAGAGGTCGTCACCCGGACCAAGGGAATGTCACGCTCCCGGGCTTCCGCCTTGATGTACTCGTTGGGGTCACCGGAGCCGGTGAGTATCAGGCACCGCAGGTTATCGTCCAAGCAAGCCATCTGGATGTCCGGCCGCTGGACGCGGGCGAGCACGGCTTGGTTGGAGTAGCGGCCGAAATAATCGGGACCCGAGTCCATGACGTTGCCCCCGATCAGGTACCGCTCCACGGTGGCGTCGGTGTTTACTGGGTCCACCACCCACTCGCCCCCCAGGTGGGCCGCGATTTGCCCTACTGTTGCGGCGAGCATGGCCCGGCTTTCCGGAAGTACGACCAGCGAAGGCAGGCTGCGGAGTTCTTCCTGGAGCCCGGTCTGCCGGTAGAGAGGAACAGAGTTCAACACCACCCCGGCCAGCGCCGAGCCGAAGCCGCTGGCGGCCTCGGCCACGATGGCGGGTAGGTCTCCGGCAACATAGGGGTGCGCCAGCAATACCTTGGCGTCCAAGGCGCTGGCCAGCTGGCCGGCCAAGGTAAGGTTGCCAGCCTCGACGATAGTCACGTCGCAATCGGCTTGCAGCTCGGACGCTCGCTTTCGCAACTTCGTGAGAGCGGCGCTGCGAAGAGGCGGCATAGGGCCCAGGTTGGGCGCGGGCACCGGCGGGATGCCGAGGTGATCGGCTAAAACACCGGAGGCGAACTCCACGTCGGGGTCGGCTGAAGGGGACGAAGAAAACGGTTTCCAATAGGCGGCCCTGCGTCCCGCCTGCGTCGATAGCAAAAGCAGCGCGGCCGCGAGGCTGGTCTTCCCCGCTCCCGAGCGGTTGCCGGTAATCAAAAGGGTGGGCACTGGGTCAGTCCTGTTGGATCACGTTCTGGCGAATGTTATTTGGCATCCCGAATTTCGTCGCAACCGGCCGCCCAGCGACGCCCCGGGGTTGATGCCCGCTCTAGTTCGAAACGTCCAGGTATTCTGGGGTGGCTGGGTCGAAGCCGGGCGGGAAGATGGTGGTGGCGTCCCACTTGGCTAAGGTGAAGTCGGAGCGGTGCAGGCTGGCTTGCTGGAAACAGGCTCCCCGGAGGTCGGCGGCGACCCACATGGAGTCTCGAATCATGGCCCGGGTGAAATCTGCGCCGGGCATTGTCGCCCGGCTCAGGTCTGCGCCGTTCATGTTGGTGGACTGGAAGAGTGTGCCGGCCAAGTTGGTGTTTCTCAGGTCGCCTTCGATCATGTTGGACCGGCTGAAGTCGGCGCGGCTAAGGTCGGCCCCGATCAAGCTCACCCGGTTCATGCGGCAGTGACAGACCACGGCGCCCTGCAGGTTGGCGCCCTTGAGGTCGGCCCAAAAGAAATTCACGTTGGCCAGGTTGGCGCCCGTTAATGCGGCGCCCGTCAGCGCGGCCCGGCCGCAATCGGCCTGCTCCAGGTCCGCTTCCGAGAGGTCGGCTCCGGCGAGGTTGGCCTGGGAAAGGATGGCGCCGCGAAAGGTGGCTCCTTTCAACCGCGCGCCGGTCATTCGGGCGGCGGCCAGTTGGGAGCCGGATAGGTCGGCTCCTTCCAAGTCCAGCGTGACGTCCGGATTGTGTTCCTGCCACTCGGCCAAAGCCGGAGTCCCTTGTTTCAGTAATTTGACGTGTTCCGAGTTGGCCAATTCGCGCTCTCGTGTTGGTTTCGGGGGGCCCGATCAAAATTTACAATACGGCCCAAGAGTGACCCTGGGCGGTTGGCGGCAGGGGGAAGAACTGCCGCGGAAAAAATCCGCAGGCTTACGCTTCGTCGATCTCGAAGACCTTCTCAGCGATGGCCATCTTCAATTCGTTAACCCGGCCCAAGTCGGGGAACTTGCCGTCTTCCTTCCGGTCGAAGATCTTGTCGCCGTCCAGGTAGACTTCGAGCCGTCCGCGGTCGGAGGGAGTCATCTTAATGGCGACGTCGCCGGGCGCGTCGGAGCGGTAGAATTCCGTCGCCAACCACGAGGCGACCGGATAGTACCCTCAAGCCACACAATATACGATCTCAGCTTCTACCTTGCCGTGTTCCGAGATTGCCATGGGAACTCCTAGAAAAGGGTAAATTTAACCGACGTTACTAATTCGAAGAGACGACCGCCGTTCCGACGCCTACGGCGGTGCGGTGGCCGTCCTGATTTTCACAGACGAGGTCAACGTGTACTCGGGTGCCTTGGTCAACTTCTTCTTGGGCGCTGACGGCGCCGGTCACCGTGATGGTGTCGCCGCCCTTGACGGGACGCAGGAACTTGAGGTTGACCGTGCCGGTGTGATTAAACACCGCAGGTCCGAAGAACCGGCGGAGGCTCTCAGCGGCGAAGGCGATGGACATCCGGCCGGAAGCAATCGGGTAGGTGGTGCCCAAACGACGGGCCGCCAATTCCGGGTCGTTATGGATGTTCTGGCGGTCCAGGATGCCGCAGGCCTCAAATTGGTTGATGGTGTCTTGGGTGACCTTCTTGGTCACCGCCGGAACTTCCTGGTTGACCGCTATCAGTGGGGATGCCATTTCTTTCCCACCTCGTCGGGCTTCTTCATCTGGTAGGTGCGTAGCTTTTCGAGGAGCCGTCCGTCCTCGTCCACCGCGGTGGCTTCGATGACCATGTAGGGCTTGTCCCGCCGCATATACTTGTTGGCCACCCGGCCAGTAACCCGGACCTTCTTGCCGGGAACGGGAGGGTTAAAGAACTCTACCTCGTTGCCGGCGTTGACACCGCCGGTGGTGTCTTCGTAGACCATAGCGAAGGCGGTGGCGTCGTGTTTCACCGCCAAAGTAGGAAAGGGCGCGTCGGGGTCGTTGACCGCAGCCCGGAAGTTGTCCACCATCTCCTGGGTCAGAACGTACTCGTAAGCGCCGAGTTCTTCCCCAATTTCAACGGCGTCGTAGTCGAAGATTTTCAGGGTGTTTCCGGCCATTACCGTTCCTGACGATACCCAATAAAACCCAGGGCAGGTCTTGATATACCATACTTACTTTGCCTGGGGGAGTCAACGCGAGCCCGGTCCGGCGCGGCCGGGCCGGGCGCCCACGAAGGGCGGCCCTACGCTATAATGGGCAGAGGACTGAGTTTAAGCTTGGGAATGGCCGCAATGGACTTGACGTTCGAAAGGGGAGACTCGCAGCGTCCCAGGGGGCACGCCCTGCTGTTCTTCAGGGTCGACACCGAGCCTGACAAGGTCTACGCCACCTACGTGGTCACTCTCCCGGTCAAGGCCGACCTCACCAAGTACGTGCCGCCGTTCCTGGCTTCCCACATCGGCAGCCTTCCCTTGAGCGATCTCTCGGCCTTCGCCATGCCGCCGGTGCCGGAACCGGTGACGGGCTATAACCAATTGGAGCGGCTCAGCCAAGAACGGGCCGACGACTTGGTGTACGGGGGAAGCGTTTTCTCCTTCGACCTGCCGCGGATGATGGAAATGGTGACCGAGGCGGTACAGGAGTATGGCAATCTGTGCAGCGCGGGCTTGGCGGCGCCGGTCGACGCGGGGGCCGAACCCCTTCCCGGCGACCAACCACCCGCTATCCAGGAAGCGGAGAGCGACGACTCGTCCTACGGTGTTAACGAGGTCTTGTTCAGCTTCATGAGCGAAAGCGACAAGCTGGGCGAACTGTCCCGGCTGCTGGGCCGTCTCCGGTTCGCCGTGGAAGGGGCCGACCGGGAGGCGATGGACGAGGTGGGCGAGGAGATTACAGTGCTGGCGCGGCATTTGCCGGAGGAATTCCAGGTTGCCAGCTTGCTGGCCGTAGCCAAAGACACCTCGGAGCGGAGTTCGCACTTGGCCCGGCTGTACCTGGACCGGTGTTTCCGTCTCTCCGCAGGCGAAACCCGGGAAGCCCGGGAATTGGAAGAAATGATCCGGGAGTTGCACTCTCAAGAGTAGTCCATCGCCGGGGCTGCCCCAGCAACCCCTCCGGCCCGAGGGGGTACTTTGCAGGAACCTGGGAGGCACAGAAGCGGTTGGCATACCTCTCCCGCCTCCGGCTTACCAACGTTCGCAATCTGATCGAAGTGGACTTGGAACTATCCCCTGGCGTCTCGGTGTACTTCGGCCCGAATGCCCAAGGCAAGACCACGCTCTTGGAGGCGGTCTACCTGTTGTCCATCGCCCGCTCCTTCCGGGCGGAGAACGAACGAGAGTTGGTAAACTTCGACGCCGCCCGCCTGGGAGGCCAAGCCCTGGTGGACGGGACGGTGGAAGGAGATGGAGAACGCCTGCGGGTCATTGTCGGCTATCAGGTCAGGGAGGGCGGAGACTCCGGCGCCAACGGGCTGGGTTACGGGGTCCGCAAAGACATCCGGGTTAACCGGCTGCGGCGTAACGCCTCCGATCTAGTGGGAACGGTCAACGCCGTCCTCTTCAGCGCCTTGGACATCGACTTGGTGCAAGGGCCGCCGGCGGTGCGACGCCGTTTCCTGGACATTCTGCTATCCCAGGCCGATGCCCGTTACCTGAAGTCCCTGCAACGGTATAACCGGGTGCTTCAACAGCGGAACCAGTTGTTGCGCATGGTGCGCGAGGGCCGCGCGGGCGTCGATGAGCTGGTGTATTGGGACGCCGAATTGGTCCGGGAGGGAGGCTGGTTGACCTGGCGTCGGCACGAGACGATGGGGTTCCTGACGCCGCGTCTCCTGGCGCACCACGCCGACTTGGGCAGCCCCGGCGAGGAATTGACCCTGGAATACCGGCCGAGCGTGCCCTTGGCTGAGAGCGCCGGCGGGATGGAGGACTCGTTCCGTCAAGCCTTGGCGGCCGCTGCCGGCCGGGAACGGGCCCAAGGGATGACCTCGGCGGGGCCCCACCGGGACGACTTCAACCTGATGATCAACGGCGTAGACATGGGCGCCTTTGCTTCACGGGGCCAAGCGCGGACCCTAGCGTTGAGCCTTCGGCTGGCCGAGGCGGAAGTATTGGCCTCGGTCCGGGGCGATGGCCCCATCGTCTTGCTGGATGACGCCCTTTCCGAAATCGACCGGTCCCGCCGTCATCGGGTGTTGGAGAAGGCATCGCAATACGAGCAGGTGTTGATTACCACGACAGAATTGGAACCAGTGTCGAGGTATTTTGGGGCCGGGGCCGTCTATTACCAAGTGGACGGCGGCACGATCAGCCCCTATGACCCGGTGGAGGTTGGGTAACCGATGGCGGTAAGCAAAGAGGTGTTGGACGCAATCGCCCTTTCGGAGGCGGAGTACGACCTGATTGTGGAGCGGCTGGACCGGGAGCCCAATCCCGTCGAACTGGGTATGTTCGGGGCGTTGTGGAGCGAACACTGCGGCTATAAACACTCCAAGCCGTTGCTGCGGATGTTCAACCGGCGGTCATCACGCGTACTGTCGCAGACCGGGGCCGAAAACGCCGGCGCTGTGGACATCGGCGATGGCTTGGCCGTGGTTTTCAAAGTCGAGTCCCACAACCATCCCTCGGCGGTGGAACCGCTACAGGGAGCGGCCACCGGAGTCGGCGGCATCGTCCGTGACATCCTGGCCATGGGCGCCAGGCCCATCGCCCTGCTCAACTCCCTTCGTTTCGGTCCTTTGGACGACCCGCAAAACCGCCACCTCTTCAAGGGTGTGGTCGCTGGCATCTCCTGGTACGGAAACTGTATCGGGGTGCCGGACGTCGGCGGCGAGGTCTGCTTCGATCCTTCCTACTCTCGAAATCCCTTGGTCAACGCCATGTGCGTCGGCCTCGTACCCATAGACCGGCTGGCTTCGGCGGCGGCCAAGGGGGTGGGGCACAAGCTGCTCTTGGCCGGGGCGGGCACCGGACGCGACGGCATCCACGGGGCCTCGGGCTTGGCCTCTCGTACCTTCGAGGAAGAGGTGGAACTGCGCCCCACCGTGCAGGTAGGGAACCCCTTCCTGGAAAAGGTCCTGATCGAGGCCTGTTTGGAGGCGCTGGACACCGGCGTGGTAGAGGCCATTCAGGACCTGGGCGCGGCCGGTCTGACCAGCGCGGCCATAGAGTCCGCGGCGCGGGCGGGCCGGGGATTACGGCTGGAACTCTCCCGGGTACACCAACGGGAAACGGGGATGAGCCCCTACGAAATTATGCTCTCCGAGTCCCAGGAGAGAATGTTGCTGGTCGTTGCCCCGTCGCAAGTGGATACGGTCCGCGCCGTGTTCGACAAATGGGACGTGGAGTGTAATGAAATCGGATCGGTGTTGGCCGAACCCGAAGTCCAAGTAGCCAACGGACGGGACCTGGTGGGCCACTTGCCCATCAACCCGCTGTCGAACGCGCCGACCTACCGGCTGGAAGGGAAACCGTCGGCTGAAGACCTAGCCTTGAGGGATTTCGACCTGGCTTCACTGGAACTGCCAGCGGAGGGGCCAGCTGAAGTGCTCTTGCGGTTGTTGCGCTCCCCCACTATCGCCAGCAAGGAACCGGTCTTCCGGCAGTACGACCACCAAGTGCAGACCAACACCGTGGTGGGGCCCGGTAGCGACGCGGCGGTACTTCGGATAAAAGGGACAAGCAAGGCCATCGCTGTTTGCATTGACGGTAATGGGCGTTACTGCCAACTCGACCCCTATGAGGGCGGGAAGATAGCAGTCGCCGAGGCTTGCCGGAACCTTTCCTGCACCGGGGCCGAGCCCGTGGCGCTGACCGACTGCTTGAATTTCGGCAACCCGGAGCGGCCCGACATTTACTACCAATTGGAGCAGTGCATCAAGGGCATGGCCGCCGCGTGCGAAGCCTTGGGTGTGCCGGTAGTCAGCGGGAACGTCAGCCTCTACAACGAGACCCAGGGCCGGGCCGTCTTCCCCACGCCGGTTGTCGGCGCGTTGGGCTTGCTGGAGGATGCGACAAAGGCAGTTGGGTCTGCCTTCCCGGCCGAGGGGCTGGCGGTCGTGTTGCTGGGCCCTGGACCAGCAACAGCCGCGCTGTCGGACTTGGCCGGAAGCGAGTACCTGCAAGTTGTCCACGGGACCGCCGCAGGGCGTCCGAGCATCGACTTGGATCTGGAGCGAAGCGTACAGGATCTCTGTCGTTGGGGTATCGACAGAGGCATGATCCGTTCTGCCCACGACTGCTCCGACGGGGGTCTGGCGGTGGCGCTGGCCGAGTGCTGCGTTCAGGGAGGCGTCGGCTTTCAAGGGACGGTGACCAGTCCCTCTCGCTGGGACGTCGCATTGTTCGCCGAACAGCAGTGTCGGATCATAGTTACCGTGGAGAGAAAGGACCTGCCTGAACTCGTGAAGCAGGCCTTTTTGCAGCACGTAATTCTGTCGCCGATTGAATTGGGTGAAACCGGCGGAGACCGTTACTCCATCGAGGGCTTGATCGACTTGTCCGTGGCTCAGTTGGCCGAAGCGTGGCGAAACGGGCTGGAGGAAGCCGGTGGCTGAGGAGCCCCTGCGGGTGTTGTTCCTTACGCCGTATTTCCGGCCCTACCTGGGTGGCATAGAGCGCGCCATCGAGGAGCTAGCTCACCAGATCCAGGAATCGCCCCGCGTAGAGGCCGTGGGAGTGCTTACCACCAAGTACTCCTTCCCTCGTGTGCCGGAACCCTATTGGGCTGACCGGGAGACCATGCCCGACGGCATTGAGGTGTACCGGTTGCCGGGCTTTCCCCGCCGGTCGCTGCCCATTTACTCGGTGCCGTTGGTCTGGTTCGCACCGGGCCGGGTGCGGCGGTACCTTCAAGAGTTTCGGCCTAACGTGGTCCACTTCGTGGGCGATGGCTGGTTCTGGGGGCACTTCTGGTCCTGGTTCTTCTACCGGAAGCGGGCCCGGTTCGTTTTTACGCCGTCCTACCACACCCTGCCCTTGGTCCGGTGGTGGCTGCGGCCCATCAACGCGTTTATCTGCAATGTGGTAGACCAAGTAGTCGCGCTGACCGCACAGGAAGCCAGGGGCGTGCGGAGCGCCTATTTCGCACCACAACGCAACCTGGACGTCATCGGTTGGGGGGCGCCGGTACCCGACGAGGCCGTCGTTGAGGCCGGACGCCAAGAGGCAAAAGAACAGCCGCTCACCGTCCTGTGCGTCGGGAGATTGGGGCGGCATAAGGGACAGTTGTGGCTGCTGGAAGTCTACCGCCAAGCCCGTGCCGAATTCCGAAAGCCGGTGCGCTTGGTGTTGGTAGGCCGGGACGAGGGTGACGCCGACGCCATCGCCGACTTCATCGCGCAAAACGGCCTGCAGGAGGAGGTCGAAGTCACCGGAGAAGTGACCGACGAAGAGTTGGCGCGGTGGTATGCCCGTACCGACTTTTTCGTCCTCTTCTCCCACTACGAAGCCTTCGGGCTGGTCTTCTTCGAAGCGATGACCCACGGCGCCCCGGTCTTGACCCATGACGTCGGGGCCAACCGGGAACTGCTGACCCGTGGAGCCGTGGTGGTCCCCCGATTCGACCAACAAGCCTCAGTCGAAGCCATGGCCTCGCTGGTCAACGACGACGAAAACCGCCATCGCCTGAGCGCCGACGCCCGAGACTACGCCCTCGCTGAGTTTACCTGGACTGCCGTAGCCGAGAAGTACCTGGAGGTGTATGGTCACGAGAATCAGTGACCTGTAAGGCCTATATCCATAACATCAAGGCCGGTTCTTCCGGGTCTGACGATCGACGAAACGAAGCAGGTCGGTTCCGTCTAGTTATAGGGTCTGGCCCCAATGTGCCCCATCGATGGTGATCACACCGCTATTTGAACCAACCCTTTAGTAGACGATAGCTCTCAATAGGATTCAAGTGAAACGATAAAACGGTCCTCGATACAGCGTTTTCCGACAGTTCGATGGCGACGCGAAGTCCCGGCACGCGGTACGGTTCTGTTGAGATATGGTCTGCACCGGCTGCAACGTCAGATGACTACTTGCCGGAGGTTGCCCGAACGGATGACCCGGTAGATAAATGGGCGAGGCGTAGTTGCCGCAGCTTCGACAATATTGTCGTAAGCTCGTGCAAAACACCGAAGAATTTCCCACTTGGTTTCCGAAGCACCCCAAAGATAGAAACACCCCAGTTTATGTTGTCTTAAGGCGAACCTTTCATTGTCTTTGGTATGGAAGCGATAATCCTGGCTGATAATGGTTGTCCATCCCATAGCGGCTATTTGTGCAAACCACTTGTCGTCACCACCCTCAGGCTCGAAGTCACTCAAGGGAAAGTGCTTCAAATAATATTCAATCCCTGTGGGAAGGTTGAGTTTCAGCAGAATCTCTGGGATAGTCTTCGGAATATTTTTATCCCAAAACAATGTCACAATGCTGATGAATCTCCATTGTTGTCGAAAGGGACCCGCTCGAAAGCCAGCGCGTCCTTTACGGCTTCTGTTGGAACGCCAAAGTCGGCAGAAATCTCATCCATAGATTCACCAGCGTTCCATCGGCCTTTTACCACCCAAGTCGGCAACCCGTGGACGACAGGAGCACCAAAAGAAACCCTAGGGTCTATCACCACAAGGCTATCCCTTCCTGCGGGATGCCAACGTAGTGCGAGTTCATATTCGTAGTCGAAGCGTTCGAACCTGTCGCCAAGTAACTCTGTCCATGCCAATTGGCCCCCACGGTCTGCAACAATAATCTGCTCAAACAGAGGATCGGGGTCAAAATTGTGGTATTCCATCAAGATGTACATACCTTCGGTTTTGAATTTGGTCTCTGCTAACGGGTATTCCGCCGTGAAATTCTGTGCGACATAATCACGTGCTGCCCGAATTTTGCGCATTGGAAGACCTAAAGACCGGAAAAAGGCAACGAACGCAACCTCTACCAGTTCAAGATAATTTAGTGGCTTCCTCCGTTCCCGCCCTGGCAAGACCGGATCACCTCGGTAATGCCAGTGCGTTATAGTGTTCGAATGCGTACCAGTATATAAGGCAGCCTCCGAAATCCTGTAAGAGGGAAGGAGTAGTCGGCGAAACCATGGTTGATACTCACGGTCAACAGCCAAAGAGGACATTACGAGTCAACTCCAATGTGGGCTTTGCCTTAAAACGGCTGCCTGCCCCAAAAGTCGGCGGCATCGGCTATCAATAGATGCACCATAGCTTACTGTCGTTGCCGTTGCAAATACTAAATTGGCGGCGGTCGTAGCTTGGGTCGTTTTGGCGTTGACTAAACAAACAAACCCCTCGCGTTCCGGCACAATTCGCCCGTTACAGAACCGACTTTCCAGTGGGTACTTAGCTGGTCGTATAATCTACAACCAACACCGCAAAGGCAGGAATGACTATGGAACGCGCTGAACTGGAAGAAGGGGCCCGCCGGATATTGTTGTCGAACCTGCGTCAGGGGGTGACCGACTGGAATGGCAAGGAGTACAACTTTGTGTGCCCCTCCCTGACCGGATATCCATTCCAATGGTTTTGGGACTCGTGCTTTCACGCCATCGCCTTGAGTCATCTGGACCCGGAACAAGCGAAGGCCGAGCTAAGGACCTTGATGAGCGGCGCCCGGCCCGACGGTTTCATGCCCCACATCATCTTCTGGGAAATGGAGAAGCAGCCCGATTTCCTCAGCCGGAACATTGTAGGTATGGCCGAGGACCCACACTACAGCGCGACCATGCAACCCCCGATCATCGCCTACGCCGTGGAGCGCGTGTACCGGGCCACCGGAGACGAGGAATTCCGCCAAGAGGCGCTTCCGGTGCTGACTCGCTTCTACCGCTGGCTCCGGGAGGCCCGAGACCCGGACGACGACGGGCTCATCGCCGTGATTCAGCCGGAGGAGGCCGGCACCGACTGCTCGCCCAAGTACGACGAGATTCTGGGTCTGGAGGAGCTTTCAAACAGGGGCTTCATTACGGCGCTGAGGAAGGTCTACGCCGCCTACGAGCCGATGCGCGGCGACGACCACAAGATACTGGCGGCCGACTTGTTCCATGTGGAAGACGTTCTGGTCAACTCCATCTACGTCTTTGGTTTGAGGGCCTTGGTCCGGCTGTTGGGCGATTCGCCGGAGGCGGCCGAGTTCAGTCGGCAGGCCGACCGGACACTGAACGCCCTGGTGGAGAAATGCTGGGACGAAGAGGCCGGCGCCTTCTTCGACCTGTCGGGCGTTGCTGAGAAGCCGCTGCGGACGGTGACCATCAGCTCCTTGATGCCGCTGATCCTCAGCGACCTGCCGCGGGCCATTGTGGAGCGGCTGGTGGGTAGTTGGCTCTCGTCACCGGACCACTTCTGGACACCGTACCCGTTGCCGTCGGTGCCGGTTTCCGACCCCAAGTTCATTCCCGGCAACCCTGGGGGATTCATCTGGCGAGGCCCGACCTGGATCAATACCAACTGGTTCCTGTCCCACTCCCTACGCGGCCACGGCTATCCCGAGCTGGCCGATACCATCGTGGCGAAAAGCACCGAATGCATCGAGAAGTCGGGCTTCCGGGAGTACTACCACCCCTACACCGCCGAAGGCTTGGGCGCCCGTGACTTCGGCTGGTCCACGCTGATACTGGACTTCTGACGGCACAGAGGCCGCGCCCTCCCAGGGCCCGCGTGGCCCCCCTGTGACGGTTAGTTGCGTAGGGGGCGGAACAGGCGGGAAATGAAGGACTGTTCGGCGGATGGGTCCCCTGGTTGGCTGTCGGAGCCGTCCGGGGGTTCCAAGTGGCCGATGGAGAGGTCTTCCCCGTTGCCCCATTGGGTTGCCAGCACCTGTTGCACCAGTTGGTTATCCCGGTTCAGGTTGAAGGTGCGGCGGCGTTTGTACTGGCCGGTGGACTCTTCGCGCCAGGAATGGGAACCCTTGGTGAAGAAGCCGCCGTCGTTAAGGCCTCTGAGAAGGCGGCTCACATAGGTCTTGGAGCTGGATTGGGCCCAGCGTTGGGTGATCCCGGCGTCTTGGGCAGTCAGCCCCTGTTCGAGTGCGCCGCACACCTCGGAGACCAAGAAGTTGAACGCGACGTGACTTACACCCTCCCGGTGTTCCAACGTGTCGGCCATGATGATCAGGTCTGAGGCCCGCTCGGCCTTGTGGCCGTCATCCGGTTCCTCCGGCAAGTTCATGCCTGCCAATTCCTGTTCCATGGCTTGGGCCAGTTCCTCATTGCCGGCGAAGGGTGGCGGGGGTTCGCCGGTGCTGGGGAAGGCGGTATCGGGTTCGGTATCGGCGTCACTGAAGTCATTGGGGCCGGGGAACGTAGCATCGGGTTCGCTGAAGTCATTGATGCTGGGGAACGTGGCGCCGGGTTCGCTGAAATCATCGTCGAAGGTGGTCAACGCTTCGGCGTCGGAGGCCGCGCCGTTCGCCGGCGTGCTTTCGGATCCGTCACGGGACCTGGAGCGAGAATGTCGGCCGCCGCGGCGTCGTCCGGTCCGGCCGCCGACGCCGGACGGGATTTCCTCGGTGGCGCCCTCCGGGATTTCTTCATCGGCCATGATGGCCCAGTCCACCAAGCCGGCTGTGATGAGCTTGATGTTCCCTTCCTGGGCGGTCCTGCCCATCAGCTTTTTGAATCCTGAATAGCCGAGTTTCTTCTCGTCGAATTCCGGGTAGCGGCGCATTAAGCGTTGCTTGATTGAAGTGAGGAGTGGGTTGTTACCGGACCGACGGTCGTCGCGGATTATTTCCTCGATGGCCCGGATGACCTCCGGCAGGTCCTGCCGGCCGGGAGCGGCCCGAGTCTCCGTGCCGTGTCCGTTCTCAACGGGCGCCGGTTCCGCCGACACCAACGGGTCGACGTCGACGTCGTACAACACCAGTGAATCGACTTGGTCGGCCAAGCGACGGGAGGTGCTCCACGAAACTCCCACGACGATCACCCGCTTCCCCATCGTCCTCAGGGCGTTGACCACGTGGATGAAGTCCGAGTCGCCGGAAACGAGCACGAAGGTCCCGATGTTGGGGTAGGAGTGGGCGCATTCGATGCAATCGGCCGTCATCTTGACGTCGACGCTGTTCTTTATTCGAGTAGTGCGAACGCCGTTGTTGAAGCTGGCGTGGGCCGACGGAGCGCGGGTGGGAACGAAAACGGGTTCGATACCGGCGGCGTAGAGGGAAGGCGGGTCGTTGATGAACTGGCTGGCCCCGCGCAGTTCCGGTGCTTTGGTCACCCAGTCGGCATAGGCCTTGGCGACCACAATGCGGCCGTGGTCGGAGACTTCTTCTTTCAGGGAGGACAGGTTGGGCGTTCGGTGACCGGCCGCCAAGCTTATTTTGAAATTTTCCCAGTCAATGAATAACGCGACATCGTAGCCTTGGTAAATCGGTTCCACCATTGTTTCGTCCCGGGCCCGTGATAGGTTCTATTGCTTTACGGTTTCAGTGTACGTTCGGCCCCAACGCCAGTCAAGGAAGGGAGAAGCGGGTTGAATGCGTTATCCAAGCTTAACGGCCCGTTACCCGCAGGATAACACCGGGAAACAATCTGAGGAATAACATACCGTTGGTTGGACCGGCGCGCCCGGCGCCCCTGCCAGCGACAGGGTTGACAACCGGGGCGCTTTCGTCGATTGTACCGGTGCACGGCACCGACTAATGGGCCGATATTCTTCCGAAACCTCCCGACATCCCAAGGAGTAGACCAATGGCTGAACGACCGCCCAGACTGGAAGGCAAGGTGGCAATCGTGACCGGGGCCGGCTCCAGCGGCGAAGGGATAGGCAACGGGAAGGCGGCGGCGATACTGTTTGCCCGGGAGGGCGCCAAGGTCCTGCTGGTCGATTTCATGGAAGAGCGCGCCAGCGAAACCCTGGCAATAATCAAGGCGGAGAGTGGCGAGGCCTCGGTGTTCCAGGGTGACATGACGAAGGCTGACGACTGCCAGCGCATGGTGGAGGCGGCAATTGACCAGTACGGCCGCCTGGATATCCTGGACAACAACGTGGGCATCTCGCAACGGGGCACCGTGGTCGAAGTGAGCGAGGAGGACTGGGACCGGGTGATGACGGTCAATCTCAAGACGATGGTATTGGCCAGCAAGGCCGCGATTCCCCGCATGATTGAAAGCGGCGGCGGCTCGATCATCAATATCTCCTCCATCGCCGCTCTCCGGGCCCACAGCAGCACCCCTTACACCGCATCCAAGGCCGGGGTTATCGGCCTCACCATCTCCATGGCCGCCGACCACGCCATGGACAACATCCGGGTGAACGCCATCGCCCCCGGGCTGGTTTACACGCCGATGGTGGCGCCCAGGATGAACGACGACCTGCGCCAATACCGGCGCACCGCCGCTCCGATGCAGACCGAGGGCACCGGGTGGGACATTGGCTACGCGGCGTTGTTTCTGGCCAGCGACGAGGCCCGGTGGATTTCCGGCGTGGTGTTGCCGGTGGACGCCGGGCTGCTGGCCGTCCATCCCGGCACATTCACTCCCATGAACCAGCAGACCAGGTTCTAACGGGGAGTTAACCGCAGAGAGCGAAGAGTTTTTGAGTGGGGACGTTCTGTTGGAGACTGGGTTAGCCGTCCGGGCCTTTGGGCATTCCTGCGTCGATCCAGGCCACGATTTCGTCAATCTCCTCGGCTGGCATGAAGGGTCCCCGTAGCGGCATTCGGCCCGATGTGCCCACGCTGCGGGCCAAGGACCTTACCAATTGGGTCTCCCGCCCGGGGACGCCGGGTTCGATGGCCCGTATGCCGGAAAGCACGGCCCTCTGCAAGTCCTCCGGGTTCTCCCAATAGTAGGAGTGGATGCCCGGAAGCGGCTCCCGCCCCCAACGTTGCTTCCATCGCTCCATGACCTCGTACAGTAGTTCCTTGACTCGTGGCCAGTAGACCGCATTACCGTTGTCCGCGCCTTCGCTCATCCTTACTTACTCTTTCGTTATTGTCCCCGCTTGCCGGGGTGGGCCCGCCTTCTCCCCTTGAGCCGCGGCGGTCCTATATTCCCTCTCCCCTGGGGTGCTCGCTCACCGATTCCCGTTGTAGCAACTCCAGGGCGTGGGGCAAGACCGGCATCACCACGTCCAGGCACTCTCGTACCCCTCTGGTGCTGCCGGGCAGGGTGATGATCAACGTGGAGCCGCGGATGCCGGCCACCGAACGGCTCAGCATCGCCATCGGCGTGAACTGCAGGGTCTTAGCCCGCATGGTCTCGGCCAGCCCGGGCACCTCTTTATCCAACACCGACAAGCAGGCCTCGGGGGTAACGTCGTAACGCCCCATTCCGGTGCCGCCGGTGGTCACTATCAGGTCCACGTCGGGGGAGTCGGCCCACTCGGCCAGCCGGTTGGCGATGGTGTCCTTATCGTCGGGCACGATTTCAGACCGGACGACCTGGAAACTGTCGCCCTCCAGCAGGTCCCGAATGGCCTGACCGCTGGTGTCCTCGCGGCCTCCTTGGTGGCCGGACGTGCTCACGGTTAAAACGCCTAAGCCGAACATACGACCTCCGCAGGAAAATTTAACATCGATAGGCGGGATGTACAAGATGAACCCGCAGCGGCCCGGTCCGCGCGGCGAATCAATGATAATATTGGGTGGCGACTATGCTGAAGACCGACCCGAAGTGTGTTTTTTGTCAAATCGTGGCAGGCGAGTCCCCGGCCCGGTTCCGGTATTCCGACCAGGACATCATCGTCATCGTCAACAAGCTTACCTGGGTCCCGTTGATGTTGCTGGTGATGCCCAAAGAGCACTTGACGCAGATAGAGATGTGGAGCAGCGGCCTCCTTACCCGTTTGGGCAACATGGCGGTGGACATGGGGGCCATGTACGCGCCAAACGGCTTTCGTATCCTGTCCAACTTCGGCTATGAAGGGATGCAGAGCCAAAGTCACGGCCACCTCCACGTCATAGGTGGGACCCACTTGGGCCCCTACGCCTGAGACCCTGCTACGACCGGGGCCCGGGAGACTTCCGGCGCCCCGCGGCGACACAATTAAGAACAGGAGCGATTCACTTTGGCTGATACGGTCATTTACGAAAAGCAAGGCAACATCGTAACCATCACCCTGAACCGCCCCGACGCGTTGAATGCCATCAACCGGCAGTTGAGGGCCGACTTCGGGGACGCCATCACCCGGTTCGATGGGGAGCCGGACGCCTTCGTGGCCATCGTTACCGGAGCCGGCCGGGCCTTCTGCAGCGGGCGCGACTTGAAGGAACGGGCGGAAGACAACGCCCAAGGGGTGCAGGCCCGAGCCGCCAACAGTATGAGCCCGGAACGCCCTTATATGTGGCCCCAGACCTGGAAGCCCATGATCGCGGCAGTCAATGGGTTCGCCCTAGCGGGCGGCTGGTCCATCGCTCAGATGTGCGACCTGCGCATTGCGTCGGAAGACGCCAAGCTGGGGATCACCGAAACCAAGTGGAGCTTGCTGCCCCCCTTCGGGACCGTTCTGCCCAAGATGATTCCTCTCTCGGCGGTGTTGGAGCTGGTAATGACCGCCCAGCCCATCACCGCTCAACGGGCCTACGACATCGGTTTCCTCAACAAGGTGGTGCCGGCCGAAGACCTGATGGAAGAGGCGATGGGGATGGCCCAGACCATTGCCGAGAACGCCCCGCTCGCCGTCCAGTCATTCAAGGAACTGGCCTACCGGGGACTGAACATGTCCACCCAGGACATTTCGTCGCTTACCTATCAAATGTACGAACGGCTTCTCGCGACCGAAGACTCCAAAGAGGGCCCGCGAGCCTTTGCCGAAAAGCGCAAGCCACGGTGGCAGGGCCGGTAGCCGGATCCCGGTTGCCCGAAGCCGGTGCGGGTGATGGTGAATGATTGGTAGCCCCGGGGAAGATCAACGAAAGACCAGGGGACGTTAACGCCGCGTTCCGGCCTCCCGGACCAGCCGCCTGATCCGGTCCGGGCTCAGGGGAAGGTCGCGGATTTCGACGCCTAAAGGCGCCAGGGCCTGGGAGACGGCGTTTGCCAGAGCGGCGCCGGTGGCGACGATGCCGATTTCGCCGGCTCCCTTTACTCCCAGGGGGTTCAGCGGCGACGGCGCCAGGTCCATAACCCGGGTCTCGAATGTGGGAATGTCCCCGCTGGTGGGCAGCAGGTAGTCCATGAAGGTACCGGCCAGCGGTTGCCCGGCTTCATCGTAGACCAGTTCTTCCAGCAACGTGGCTCCCACCCCTTGCGCGGCGGCGCCGACGACCTGTCCTTGAAGCAACAGCGGATTGATCACATGGCCCACGTCTTCGGTGATGATGTAACGCAGGATGTCGATCTCACCGGTTTCCGGGTCAACGGTCAGATGCACCACATGAGAGCCGCATGGGTATAGCTCCTGGGGCGATTCGAAATAGTAGGTGGCCTCCAGTCCCGCTTCCCCTTGGTTGTACCTGCTGGCCGGAGCGGCCAAGCGCAACGCCTCGTCCAAGCCCAGCAGCGGCCCTTCCGCAGACGAGGACTTGCGGAATACCTGGCCGCTGGAGAAATGGAGCTCGCCGGGGTCAACGTCCAGGTACCCGGCGCTGACCCGCAAGACCCGGTCCCGCAGCTTTCGGGCCGCCCCGAATACGGCGTTTCCGGCCAAGGTCGTACCGCGGCTGGCGTAGGTGCCGCCGCCGAAGGGCATGAGGTCGGTGCTGCCGTGGTACACCGTCACGTTCTCTAAGGGCATTCCCAGCCCGTCGGCGCATATCTGGGCGAAAATTGTCTCGTGTCCTTGGCCCATGGTGGCGATGCCCAGGTAGACCGCAACCTCGCCGGGCCCACTGATCACCACCCGGGCCATTTCGCCGGGATCGCCGGTGCCGGTGCTCTTGACGAAGCAGGCCGAGCCGACCCCGTGGTATTTGCCGTTCTGGTACCGGCCCATCAGCGGCTTGAGAGACTCATAGTCAATGTCCTCGAGGGCTTGGCGCAGCAACGCCGGGTAGTTGCCGCTGTCGTAAATAATCGAATAATCCTCGGGGCGAGTCCGGCCCAACTCGTAAGGCATGGCCGAAGCCGGTATCAAGTTCTTGAACCGGAACTCCGTAGGGTCGATGCCGAGGTCGGCGGCCGCCATGTCGAACAACCGCTCCCGGAAGAAGCACGACTCGTACCGTCCGGGGGCGCTAAAGGTCCCCATCCCGGTTTTGTTGGTCAGGACGCACTTCACGTCCCATTGGTAGTTGGGAATCAGGTAGGGGCCGGTCAGCAGGGCGCAGGTGGAGGTGGGCACGGCTGCGCCGTGGGTACGGACGTAACCGCCCAGCGCCCCATAGACCGTGGCTCGCAGACCGAGGATAGTCCCGTCTCTCTTGGCGGCGATTTCCAACTCGCAAACGTGTTCCCTGGAATGATTGGAGGCGATCAGGTGCTCCGCCCGGTCCTCGATCCACTTGACCGGCCGGCCCAACTTGATGGCGGCGAAGGGCACCAGGAAGTTCTCGGGATAGAACTCGCCGCGCACGCCGAAGCCGCCGCCAACGTCGGGCTCCACGAAGTGGATGCGGTGTTCCGGCAACTGAAGCAACGACGAAAGAACGCCCCGGTTGTAATGTGGGACCTTGGTTTCCCCCCATACCGTCAGCTCCTGCCGCCCGGTGGAATACGAGGCCACCAAACCGCGGGTCTCCATGGGGTTGGCGGTGTGGCGGTGGCACCGGAACTCCTCTTTCCTGGTGTATTCGGCGTCCCGGAAGGCTGCCTCGGGGTCGCCGATGGAAGAGGCGAATTCGAAGGCTACGTTGGTGCTGTGCTCTTCGAATAACAGCACTTGGCCTTTCAACGACTCTCGGACGTCTACCACCGCTGGCAATGGCTCGTAGTCAACGGCGACGCCGTCCAAGGCGTCTTCAGCCAAGTAACGGCTCTCGGCCACCACGACGGCCACCGGATCGCCCACGTAGCGAACTTTCCTGTGGGCCAGCGGGTACTGCAAGTATTTCAGAAGGTCGGAATAGGCCCGCATCCTCACCGGGATGGGCCGGGGCTCCACCATCCCCGTGATGTCGTCATAGGTCAGTACCGCAACCACCCCCGCCATGGCCAGAGCGGCGGTGGCGTCAATAGACCGGACCAAGGCGTGGGCATGGGGGCTCCGCAAGATAGCGGCGTGGAGCATGTTGGGCAGCTTCACGTCGTCGACGAACTGCCCGCGGCCAGTCAGGAACCGGCGGTCCTCTTTACGCCGAATGGGGGCGCCGATATACGTCTGGACCATAGCCTGCGTCCCTCCAAAGGCCCGCTCCCCGGAGAGAGGGACCACCAAGGATCGAGTTCTATCTGCCGGATGGCCCTAGTATAGCGACAGCGTCAACAGAAACCTGGGCACGAACCTCGGGACGAAGGGTCTTGAAATTGTCTACGGAAGGGTCTAAGCTCGTGGAAGGACAATTCCGGCAGAAGCCAGTTTACGCCGGTCAATGCCACTTGTGATCACCCTGTAATCCGTGGTTGAAAGCGAGGCCAAGTATTGATGGAATACGCCGAGAAAAAACAAATTCAAGTCAGCGTCAGTTTTCTGAGCCAATTGAGTGAATTTTTCCAACTTTTCGTCCGAGATATGTGTTCGTTCAATTCCCCTCAACGTCGGTAATCCTGAAACTGGAACTCCATGCACATAACCGGAAAGCTCTTGGTAATCTCGATTTAGTGATTCTGCAATTCCGAAAACTTTATTAACGTCTCGGAAAGTGGGTGTAAAATGCACGTGCCAGTCTACCATGCTCGCCCGACTTTCCCAGCTTGCTCGGTCCTCGCACACAGCCGTCCATTCGACCGGATGGGAGCAGTAAAAACTGTAGCTCGTGCAAATGTCCACAACGGTCCGAAGAGCCGCATACGAGGAATGAAGCAATCCTAGGGGAACAAGTATCCAGATTTCGATTACCTTAGAGTGAGCCGCTGCAATGAGAGCGATAGTTTCCTCTTGTCCCCGAATGTCGTGAAGTAGCCTAAACCACGTCGTCATTTTACCGAAGGCCTTCAACAGGCCATAGACCTGTGGTTTCGAAGCAAATGTTGCCAGTTCTTGCTGTTCGGGCAAGAAACCGCCAAGTCTCGATGCGTAGTCGCTACTCATTAACTCACAGAGAATCGCTTGTCTAGCCCGTCCCAATAATCTCTGATTTCTGAAGTTGCCTGGGACTTCTCGCTTACGAGACGCTGTGCCGCAGCTAGAAGACGATTACTCAGCCCCAAATCCGCCGGATTCAACACTTTAGTCAGATATTTATGTAAGGAGTCTTTGCCCAAATTGGCTCGCACATTAAAATTATTGTTGATCCATTGCTCTACTTGCTGGTTGGTCATGCCCTTAGTTCTGAAAAGGGTTACTAACTGGCTCACAGTGGCCAGCTTGGAACTATCCGTTGAAGATTTTCGGACTCTACTCGAAGGTGATTTGTCGGTTTCGGGAGATGAGCTAGAGCTTCTAACACCTTGAGTTGGCGCTGCGGTCGTTGCGGAATTTAAGCTGGAACGCTTATTATCGGAAAAACCTGATATGAGCGAACATACTTCTTGTATTGCCATGGGGTCTCTGAGGATTCCTATGATCTGACTTACATCCTCAGGGGACTCACAGTGTTCTATCAGCCGTTTGGCAACATCCCACGTACGCATGGCTAACCCCATGAAGAGTCAAAAATTCCCTTGTCTTTGAGCAAATCTACCATCTCTTCGGTAACACTAAGGATGTTTGCACCAACTCTTCGCCGGTGAGCCACGGGTTGCTCCACGGCAGTTTGATGTCTCTTCGGAAGATTTCTCAGAAGGCCAGAATACCTGATTCGATTTGATAAGCAGCGGTCTGCGAACCTATCATCGCCTCTGATGTCGAGTTCTACGGAGTTGTCCCAGGACTTATGTGCGTCATTAAATATCACTAGGAAGTCCTTGGCTCCTCCGGCTTTTTCCCACATCTCCATGTGACCGCGCATCATATTCAATCCGGTGGCTGCATACGCGTCCGAGGTAACGGGGACGATCGCAGCGTTGGATGCCAGCAATGCTGACTTCGTAAAGAAGGATCCCGCCGGATGGCAGTCCACCACAATGCAGTCGTAATGTCTTTTGGCACTATCCACCAATGCATTCCATCTGGAAAGCAGCCGCATTTCGGTATCCGAGGTTAAGACGTTCAGTGCCAGACGCATCAATTCTAGGTTTCCCGGTATGAGGTCCAACCTACCAGCCTTTTTCCCTCGGTCATTAGGATAGTACCAGCTCCTAACCTTGACTGAAAAAGTGCGTGAATCAACATCATGCGACGGAATTGTGCCGATTATGGAAAAAGGATCTGTCGTCTGCCTAGCTGGCATGAGACAATCGGCCACGCTCTTACCGTCACCCAAGAGCTCGAAATACGCGCCCGCATCGAAAAATGCTAGGGAGGCATTTGCTTGAGGATCGTAATCAATTAGTAGCACGTCTTTGTCGTAGGTATACGCTAGTGTCCTACTGAGCTCGACTGCTAGGGTGGTTTTCCCTACCCCACCCTTCATATTCATGAACATCAGAACTGGTGTTGGCACGGTTCCTCCGGGAGCCATAAGGTTGCCCGTTGAGAATTGTGATGCAGTCTTTCACACATAGTCAAGCCCTTTCAAAATTCGGCGCACGGATATGGTGGTGAGATGGACACGGTTAGTTGGCCAGAATTAAGGCAGAGTTAAGTGAGGGTCCCGTCACTCCGGCAGCACCGAGCTGCGCACCGCCATGGTCAGGCGCTGTCCGCTGTGCAGTCTGGGCTGGCGGGGACGCCCGAATCCCTGATAGGCCGGCTTGCTCCAGACAGGTTCCAGCGGCCAAATCGTCATGTCCGGCCGGACGTCCAGAACATACTGTATCCCCTGTGCCGCCAGACCGTCCCGGAACGCCGGAGACATCCCGAAGGCATCGTCCCCGGCGGCCCAGCCGGCACTAAGGCAACCCCGCGCCCGAGCCTGCTCCAGCATCTCCAAGACCAGGCATGTCTTCGACCGGTAGCTCCGCCGGTCCTCCGGCATACCCGCCGCCGCGCAGCGGCAGGCATCGGAACTCCATGCCTTGGGTAGATACAGGCGTTTGTCCACCAGATCCCGCCCGCGCGGCCCCACATGGGCCAGAAACACTCCGGCCTAGCAGTTGGCTATCTTTCCCAACGCCCCGCAGTACTGCCGAGCTACTCCCACGGACTTCACGCCCTGCTTGGGGAAATCGCTGCCGTCGAACACCCACACCGCCAGCGAGTGCTCCAGCTTGGGACCCAGATACTCCTGCAGGCGGGAGATGACCGCGTCATCGTCCCAGCGGGCCTCGGTGAGAAAGCACTGCATGGACCGGGCTGAGACCCGTACCATCTCGGATAGATTCTCGGCGTTGCGCCGCTCCTGGGACTGGACCGGCAGGCCCTGGAGATAATGCCTGCTGTGCTCCCGCCACTGCTTGCGGCCGAAGGCCCCGGCGAAGTAGGTATGGAACTCCTGAAAGGCTTGGCAAACCCGTTCAAAGGCTCCCGCCTCCATCGCCCCACCTCCCAGCCTTTGCTAACTCTCCAGTTATCTTACCCTTCAACTACTCGTTGTAATACGAGACCTGGTTCGAGCCACCTACGACCGGCAGAACGAAGCCGCCATCGTGAGCTAGGACTGGGACTTCGGGCCTGCGGTGCGCCTGGCGAAAGAGACTGCCCCAGCCCAAGGGAGTAGGCTCGTCTTCGAGTCCTGCATCACGGCCGGTCCCGGGAGCCTTTCACGGAGAGGGGTTCCGGGCACGACTTGGGTTCCCATAGACCAGGAGACCTACGACGCTTGTCGCGATTCGAGAGATTATCGTCCAAGGAGGCAGTGAAGTCGTAGGGATGAGAGGCGAACCGTCTTGGAAACAAGGGGCATGGGTGTTGCATCCGCCCATGCCCCTTGTTCATAATAATGGGAGTGAGACTCGGTAGGCTCACAGGCTTCCAAGCCACATCTCGAAGACCATTCCACCTACCATCCACTTAGGCCCGTCTGAGAAGGGTCGAACCACTCATATGCGACAGATCCCGCAGAGCCAATTATCTGTTCTTGTGATTCTACTTGCTGGTACCCAGGTCGACCACCCACGAGTACCTGAGTTTTCCGTTGCTATTGTGTCTTTCGCATGAAGGCGCCTGATTTTGTGTGTGTGATGGGCTGGACCGCAACTTGCGCTCTGCTCACTGCCCACAACCTCGATGCGGTCTCCGTACGGGCGAAAGTCTGCAATGGAGTTGCGGCGGGCTGCTTCCTCGAAGGACCATCGCGACCCGGGGCAATGACGAACAGACCGGTGGCGAAATGAACAACGCACTCTCCAGCCCGAAACCAACCCGGATCGGACAGGGCGCCCTTCCCAAGTATGATCCTACTGGCTTGGAGCCGGTCCGAGCACCCTGTACTTTCTGTCGGCGGTCCGCTGGGCTGTTGGCAGGACCTCAACGACCACCCTGGACAGACCCACGACCTCGCCGTCGGAGTCGAAAGTGTAGTTGTTTCCGATCGCGCCGCTCCAGGTAATTCCGTACAGACAGTCACGGAAGCCGTCCGCATCCTGGTCGTCGTTGGTCTGCTTAAGGCACTCGGCCGCGATGTAGACATTGTCGTATGCCGAACCCAGATGCCACGGCAGCGTGACGTAGTTGTAACGCTTCCGGAAGTTGGCCAGGACCTCCTGCGCCTTCTCGTTGTCGGGGTCGAGATCGGCCGTGATGGCCTTCATGCCGGTCGCGGCTTCGCCCGCGATTTCGAGGGCAGTCGTTCCTACGGAAATCGTTTCCGCGTAGATCGGGCCTTGGTAGCCCACCTCCCGTGCCTGCTTGATGATGGCGCCCGCCGAGAACTCGGACTGGGGCGCCAAGTGGAGAGCATCCGGAGTCGCGGCGAACAGCTTTCCGAGCTGCGATCTGAAGTCTGTCACATCGGATGCGTACCGCTCCTCGGCCACAACCCTGCCGCCTCGTTTCTCAAACTGGGCGACCGAGGTGCGCCTCACTCCCTCGGCGTAGTCGGTGGCCTCCGTGATAGTAGCCAGATTGCGAATTCCGTCTGCCCACAGAGAGTTCCCAGTGTCTATGCCCACCTGTGTATCGCTGATCTGGGTGCGGAAGATGTAGTCACCGGCGTTGGCGATGTCCGGGTTGCTCGCCAATCCGGAGAACAGGACCACCCCATCGGCCTCCGCCAGAGGAGCGGCGCCAAGCATGGAGCTGCTGCACGAGGTTCCCAGGATAATTTTCACGCCGTCCACGTCGGTAAGCTTGTTGTAGGCGGCAATCGCGTCCTTGGCGGTGCATTGGGAGTCCTCGACTACGAGCTCCAACATGCGGCTATTGATGCCGCCTGCGGAGTTGATCTCGTCCGCAGCCATCTGCTTGACTTGGTTGGCCACCGTGCCGTAGGTCTCGCCGGCGCCCGTCAGCGATTCCATTACGCCGATCCTGAAGGGGCTCGCCTGCTGTCCATTGTCCCCGCCGCTGCAAGCCAGGACCGCTAGCGCCAGAATTGTTATTGCGCCTAAAACGAGAATTCGCTTTGCGGGAACCGACACTTGGGACAACTGAAAGATCAATCGCTGCGCGTGACGCACTAGGCGGCCTCCCATCTTGTTCAGTTCGACCGGCACAACCGGCAGCGACCGGCGCTTGACTGTCTTGGGCAGACACAGCTGGCGCACCCGGTTGGACACGGACTGCAGGCACGACAGCCGAGTCCAATTCAGGGCCTACTGGCCCTCTTTCGATCTTCGTTTTTGCCGCGGCGAGCACCGGGTATCACTCAAAATAACTATGTTCTCTCTGTAGGAACCCCGCCGCCGATGGGTTTTGAGATAGTTTTCAGGGCCGTCTCGCCGCCTCGATCATCCGCCATACCCGGTTGGGGCCGACCGGGGGTTCGGTGACCTCTACGCCCAAAGGCAGCAGAGCGTCGGCCACGGCGTTGCCCACCGCGGTGAACGCGCCTACCGTGCCGGCTTCGCCCACTCCTTTGACCCCGCCGTGGGTAAAGGGCGAAGGCGTCTCGGTGTGCAGTGTACGAATTTCAGGAATGTCCGAGGCCGTGGGCACCAAGTAGTCCATGAAGGTGCCGGTGATCAGTTCGCCCCCCTCGGTGTAGATGAGTTCCTCGAACAGGGCGTTGCCGATTCCCAGGGCCACGGCGCCCACCACCTGCCCGTCGACGATGACGTGGTCTATGATGGCGCCGCAGTCCTCGACGCAAAAATACTGTTCCACCTTGATCGCCCCGGTCTCCGGGTCCACCCTTACCACGGCCAAGTGGGCGCCGTGGCCGAAGGTCTGATGGGGTGGGTCGAACGACCTCGTGGACTGCAAGCCGCGTTCGATATTGTCCGGCAAAGAGACCACGCGAGAGGCGTCGTGAGCCGCCGCCGCCACACTGGCAAACGGGACCCGGCGCGAAGGGTCGGCGGAGACGTAGACTTCGCCGTCGGCCAACTCGAGATCGTCCTCTTCGCTTTCCAAGAAGAAGCGGGCTACCTCGAAGGCCTTGCGCTTGATGTCTTGGACGGCCAGCCGGATAGCGCCGCCGGTGCTTACGGCGCTGCGGCTGACTCCCGTTCCGGCTCCGAAGGGTACGGCGTCGGTGTCGCCCTCCATGATCTTTACCGTGTTATAGGGAACGCCCAACTCCCGGGCGGCCAAGGAGGCGAATGCGCTGTCGTGACCCTGACCGGTGGAACGGGCGCTCACCGCCACCAAAACATTGCCGCCCACGTCGACTCGCACTGTCGCGGAGTCGAAGGCCGGCATACCATAGACCCCGCGGCGTTTGTAGTCATGGGAGCCGGTGCTGGAGTGTTCGACAAAGCAACATAGGCCGATTCCCACCCGCTCTCCTCGTTCCGAGGCGGCGGCCTGGTAGTCCCGGAGGGCTTGATAATCGGAGAATTCCAGAAGCTTTTGCAGAGTATCAGGGTAGTCGCCGCTGTCGTACAATCGCCCGGCCGAGGTATCGAAGGGCTGCTCGTGGGGTTGTATAAAGTTCTTGAGTCGAACATCGACGGGGTCCAACCCCAAGGAAGCGGCGATCATGTCCATGATCCGCTCGATGACGAAGACGCCTTGCACGGTGCCGACGCCCCGGTAGGCCGCCCCGGGGCATTTGTTGGTAAGAACCCCGTAGGCGTGACAGTCGAAATTGTCGATGTGGTAGGGCCCGACAATGGACTGGCCCGCCGTCATCGGCTCCAGCCCCGCCGACGTGGGACCCAGGGCCTGGCTTCCTTGGTCCACCAGCACCCGGGAACGAATTCCGAGCACACGCCCCTCTTTATCCGCTGCCGCCGACACGTCTATGGACATCTCGTGGGCGTGGCCGCAGGCCAGGAGATTTTCCAACCGGTCTTCCACCCACTTCACGGGACGGTCGACCTTCTTGGACAGAAACCCGAGGATGATGGCCTCGGGAAAGCCCGCGCCCTTAATTCCAAACTCGCCGCCTACGTCGGGCGAAATGACCCGCACCGCGTGTTGCGGCAGGCCCATCACTGCCGAGACGGTGGTACGCACCAAGTGGGGCGACCGGCAGGACGTCCAGACCGTCAACCGGTCTTGGCCTTGGTCGAAGCTGGCGATTACTCCCCGGCCTTCTATCGGAACGGCCGTTTGCCGGGGGAACCGGAAAGTCTTGTCCAGCACCAGGTCCGCTTGCTGGAACGCCGGGCCGGTGTCTCCCCCGCCGAACCGGCGGTAAAACACCACGTTGTCGGCCATCCCCTCGTGGATAACCGGCGCCCCTTCGGCCAAGCTTTGTTCGACGTCTGCCAGCACCGGCAGGGGTTCATATTCGACCGTTACGGCCTCCAACATATCCTCGGCGGCATGGGGGGTCTCGGCGGCCACCGCCACGATGGCCTCGCCGACGCAGGTCACTTTGCCCGCTGGGACCGGGTAGCGGTCGTAAGGGCGGGCGAATTCACTGGAGCCGGGGGCCGCCGGCCGGACGGGATTCACGTAAGGCAGCACTTCCTCGGGCGTTATCACCCCAATTGCGCCGGGGATCTTGAGGGCTTCTTCGACGTTTATCGACTTGATTTTGGCGTGGGCGTACTGGCTCCGGACGAAGGCCCCATAGCACATCCCGGGCAGCTTGATATCGTCCAAGAACCGGCCCCGGCCCACCACCATGCGCGACAGTTCCGGGCGGGCAATGTCTTGGTGCGCAGTCGCCATCGTTACCCCTCCGATCTTTGCGCCTCCGGCAGAATCCCCTCACCGCAGCGGGTCAGGGCGAGGAGCCTCCCGTTTGCAAGATAGCCTGAATGATGGGAGTGTAGCCGGTGCAACGGCAGATATTGCCGGAGATGCCTTGGCGCACCTGCTCTTCGGTAGGGTGCGGGTTTTCTTGTAGGAAGGCGTAGGCCGTCATCAGGAACCCCGGAGTGCAAAAACCGCACTGCAGGGCGTGGTTGTCCTGGAACGCCTGTTGCAACGGGTGGAGTTGCTCCCCTTGGGCCAAGCCCTCGACTGTCATCAGCTCGGCACCGTCGGCTTGGACCGCCAGCAGCAGGCAGGACCGGACTGCTTCTCCGTCTACCAGGATCGTGCAGGCCCCGCATACCCCGTGCTCACACCCCAGGTGGGTACCTGTCAGGTCCAACTCGCCCCGGATAAAGTCGGCCAAGGTCATCCGCGGCTCAACTCGCCCGGTATATTCTCTGCCGTTGACGGTCATTTTAACGTCGAATAATGGGCTCATCAGTCGGCCTCTTAACCTGAGATAGCCATGGCGTCTTCAAGCGCCCGTCGCGCCATCACGCCGCTGACCTCGGTGCGGTATTCTGCGGAGGCATGAATGTCGGAACCGGGGGCGACGGCCCCGGAGACCAGCGCCGCCGCCGCTCGCCGCGCTTCGTCGTCCACCGCACCTCCCCGCAGGGCTTCCTCCGCTTGGTCGATCCGCAGCGGCGTTTCACCCACGCCGAACATGGTGATCCTTGCTTCCTGGCAGACCTCTTGGTCGTCCAATCGCACCAAGGCGATGGCGCCGACCATTGCGAAGTCGCCATCGCGTCGAGAAACTTCGCGGAATCCCCATCGCCAACGGCCGGAGAGACGGGGGATTCGCACTTGGTAAAGCATTTGCTCCGGTTCCAACGCCGTGGTCAACAGCCCGACAAAGAAGTCTCGGGCCGACGCTGTCCGCTCCCCGGCGCTACTGACCACGGTGAACTCAGCGTCCAAGGCCAAGCACAACGCCGGTATCTCGGCGGCGGGGTCGGCGTGGGCGAGGCTGCCGCCCACGGTGCCCCGGTTGCGTATTTGAAAGTGGCCTATGTGGGGTATTGCCGCGGCGACCAACGGCAGCGACTCCTGAACTAGGCCGGAACGCTCAAGGGCCCGTTGCCGGGTGAGGGCGCCCAGGGTGATGGCTTCGTCGTCGGCCGATATTCCGGCGAGACCGGCGATGCGGTTGATGTCGATCACCACGGCGGGGCGCACCAAGCGCATCGCCATCAACGGCATCAGGCTCTGGCCGCCGGCCAACACCTTGGCGTCGCTGCCGTACTGGCCCAGAAGTTGCAGGGCCTCGTCCAGGGAGGTGGGAGCAAAGTAGTCGAATTTCGCTGGTTTCATCTTGTGGGCCCTCAGCCTGATCCTCACCCGTAGGGCGAGGGGAAATCAGAGGCCTGCCTCTGGACCGTTTTCTTGACTTTATACCTGGTACTCGGGGCGGCGCAACAACTGGCGGGCTATGACCAAGCGCATCACCTCGTTGGTGCCTTCGCCGATGATCATGAGAGGGGCGTCCCGGTAATAGCGCTCCACCGGCGATTCCTTGATGAAGCCGTAGCCGCCGTGAATCCGCATCGCTTCCATGGTCACCTCGCCGCACACCTCACTGGCGAAGAGTTTAGCCATACCCGATTCCAAGTCGACCCGGTCGTCCCGGTCCTTTTTGGCGGCGGCATCGTAGACCAAGAGCCTGGCAGCCTGAATCTTGGTGGCCATATCGGCCAGTTTCAACTGGATGGCTTGGTGTTCCGAGATGGGCTTGCCGAAAGTTTCTCGTTGCTGGGAATACCTAATGGCGGCGTTGAAGGCGGCTTGGGCCACGCCAACGGCGCGGGCGGCCACGTTGATGCGGCCCGTTTCCAGCCCGCTCATAACCTGTCCGAAACCGCGGCCCTCCTCTTCTCCCACCAGGTTGTCGGCCGGGACCGGGTAGTTATCGAAAATCAGCTCGCAGGTATCCAGTCCCCGGTAGCCCAGCTTGTCCAAGTCGCGGCCCACCTGGAAGCCGGGACCGCCTTTTTCCACCACGAAGCAACTGAGGCCGCGATGCCTGGGTTCCGCCTCTCCATCGGTCCGGGCCAGCAGGCAAAAGGCGTCGCCATATCGCCCGTTGGTGATGAACATCTTGGTCCCGTTGATAACGTACTCCTCGCCGTTGCGGACGGCCGTAGTTTGCAGGTTAGCCACGTCGGTGCCGCCGCCGGGCTCGGTCAGGGCCAGTCCGCCGCGTTTCCGGCCCGAGGCCAGGTCGGGCAGCAAGCGTTGCCTCTGCTCCTGGGTGCCGTAGTGGGTGAGCACGTAGGTCAGGATGTGGTGGGTGCCGATGGCCCCGCTCAAGCTCATCAGACCCTTGCTGAGTTCCTCGAATATGGCGGCGAAAGTGGTATAGTCCAAACCCATCCCGCCGTACTCCTCCGGCACGGTGATCCCGAACAGGCCCAGTTCCTTCATCTGATCGATCAGGTCGTGGGGCACCCGGTCTTCCCGGTCCAACTCGCTGGCTACCGGCTCGACCTCGCGGCGCACGAAGTCCCGCACCAAGCTGACGATCTGGGTCCTGGCTTCTTCCGATGTTGCTGCCACAGCCAACTCCTACGGGTTATCGATAAGGGTTTTTACGCGAGGAATACAGCCCCGTCTTCATTTCTTGACACTGGCCTCAGCCGTCGACTTACTCCCCGGCAAGAGCCGCTTGGGCGGCCGCCAAGCGAGCTACCGGCACCCGGAAAGGTGAGCAACTGACGTAATCCAGCCCCGCTTCGTGACAGAAGCGAACGCTTGGCGGGTCGCCGCCGTGTTCGCCGCATATGCCTATCTCCAGATCGGGCCGGGCGTTGCGTCCGGCACTCACGGCCATCCGGACCAAGGCGCCCACACCCTCGGTGTCCAGAGAAGTAAAGGGATCGGTGGGCAATATTCCTTCGTTGACGTAAGAACGCAGGAACTTTCCCTCGGCGTCGTCCCGGCTGAAGCCATAAGTCATTTGGGTCAGGTCATTGGTGCCGAAGCTGAAGAAGTCCGATTCGCCGGCAATCCGACCGGCGGTGAGCGCCGCCCGGGGCGTCTCGATCATGGTCCCAAACTTATACGGCACCGTAACTTCCATTCGTTGCTGCACTTGGCCGGCTACCCTGGTCAGGTCGTGCCGCAAACGCCGCATCTCCTCCATGTCTACGGTGAGGGGGACCATGATCTCCGGATTGACGGTCAGGCCCTCTTTGACCAGTTGCGCTCCGGCGGTAATGATCGCTTCTACCTGCATCCGGTAGATGGCCGGGAAACTGAGGCCCAACCGGCAGCCACGATGCCCCAGCATGGGATTGGTCTCACGAAGGGACCCTACCAGTCGCATGAAGGCCTCTTTTTCGCCCAGTTCAGTTGCCGGCGTGTCCTTGTGACGCAGGTCGTGTAGCTCGGTGAGCAGCTCTTCGTAAGGTGGCAGGAACTCGTGTAACGGGGCGTCCAGCAGCCGGATGATGACCGGCCGGGATGACATCGCCCTCAAAATGCCGCGAAAATCATTGGTCTGGAGCCTACGGACCTGCTCCAGGGCCTCGTGGAACAGCCGGACCGCCTCGGGTGCCTCCGGTACTTTTCCGGCGGCCGAATGCGACGAGGCTTCGGAGCCATGTTCGCGGCGCCACCCTTCGGCGGCCTCGGAGTTCAACAACATTTGGCGGACGGCCGGGAGCCGGAGCGGGTCGAGGAACATGTGCTCGGTGCGGCAGAGGCCAATTCCTTCCGCTCCCATGCGTATCGCTTGGGCGGCGTCGGCCGGGGTGTCGGCATTGGCCATCACCCCCAAGCGGCGGGCCTCATCGGCCCAAGCCAGCAGTTCTTGGGCCTCGGGCAGGTCGGCAAGGTTGGGATTCACCGTGTCTATTCCGCCTACGTAGACTTCGCCGCTGCCGCCGTCCATGCTGATCTGGTTGCCGGCGTAAACGGTCTTACCGTTGCCCAACATCCGCCCCTGTTCGACGTCAACCTGCAACGACTCGGCGCCGACGATGCAGGGCTTGCCCAATCCCCGGGTCACCACGGCGGCGTGACTGGTGACTCCGCCCCGGCTGGTAACCACACCCGCGGCCGCGATGATGCCGTGAATGTCGTCGGGCTTGGTTTCGGGGCGCACCAGGATTACCGTTTCTCCCCGGCGCGCCAAGTCGGCGGCGACGTCGGCGTCGAAACATACCTTGCCGGAGGCGGCGCCCGGAGAGGCGGTCGCTCCGCTGGCCACGAACCGGCTCTCCAGCAGTTCCGGGGACTGGCCCTGGGCAAACTGAGGCACCAGCAACTGGGCGATTTCCTCGGCGTCCACGCGCCGCAACGCTTCCCGGCGGTCGATCAGCCCCTCTTTCACCATGTCTACCGCCGTCTTGACCGACGACAGCGGCGTTCGTTTCGCCGAACGGGTCTGGAGCAGGTACAGGCGGGAATTTTCGATAGTAAACTCGATGTCCTGAACGTCCCGGTAGTGCTGTTCCAGGTTGGCGGCCAAGCCAAGCAACTCTTTCGACATTTGAGGCATGGCCTGACCCAGGCTGGCGATGGGTTCGGGCGTGCGCACCCCGGCCACTACGTCTTCACCTTGGGCGTTGCTCAAGAATTCGCCGTAGACCTCCCGCCGGCCGGTGGAAGGGTTCCTGGTGAAGAGCACGCCGGTCCCGCTGTCGGGCCCAAGGTTGCCGTACACCATGGCCATGATGGTGACGGCGGTGCCCATGCCGTGGTCGATGTTGTTGTGGTCCCGGTAGACGCTGGCGCGGGGGTTGTTCCAACTAAGAAATACCGCCTCCACCGCCGCCGTAAGCTGGTCCCAGGGGTCCGAGGGTGGCTCTATTCCGGCGGCGTCTTCGGCGATGTTCTTGAAGTCGGCCACTACTTCTCGCAGTTGCGCCGCAGTTAGCTCGTAGTCCAGTTCCACGCCCGCCCGCGCCTTGTGCTCGGCCAGCGATTCCTCAAAAAGCCCGGGGGCGACGTTTAACACCACGTCCGAGTAGACTTGGAGAAAACGACGGTAGGCGTCGTAGGCGGGGCGGGCGTCGCCCATCATGGCCGCCAGCCCCTCGACGATCTCGTCGTTGATGCCAAGGTTCAGAATCGTGTCCATCATGCCGGGCATCGAGACACGGGCGCCGGAACGCACCGAAACCAGCAAGGGGTTGGTGGTGGAGGCGAAGGTGTGGCCGGCGGCCTCTTCCAGTTCGTGTACCCGGTCGACGATCAGCGGCGCCAAGCCGTCCGGCAGCGTATGCCCGTTGGAGAGATAGTCGCGGCACACCTGGGTGGTGATGACAAAGCCAGGCGGCACCGGTAGCCCCAAGCGGGCCATCTCGCATAGGTTGCCGCCCTTCCCACCGAGAAGGTCCGACATTGAGGAGTCCCCTTCTTGGAAGCGGTACACCAAACGGGGAGGCGGCGGCAGATTGTTGGCCATCGGGTGCAACCTCTGTGACTGAAAGCCGGGCCTGAAAGCTGGACTTGCTAGCCGGAACGCACGACGTACAGCCCAAGTCTCACGGCCCGGAAACCGGCTACAGAATTATACCCGACTGCCGGGGGTTCAACGACTCTGGTCGCGGGGCTAGATTTCCCTAAACTCCGGCTCCAAGTCAACCAGGTAGAAAGCGTTGTCCCACAGCTCGTCCAAGTGGTCTTGCTCCGCGTCGGTGATTTCCGGCGTCTCCACCGCGGCCGTGTATTCTTTAAGCTCGGCCATTTTGGTGAAGTTGGGCAAGACCGAGACGATTTCGGGCTTTTTCAAAACGAATTGAATGGCCGATTGGCCCAAGGTCCGGGTGTCCTCCAACTCCAAGAACCGCACCCGGTCCACCTTCTGCAGCGCCTCTCGCATCCATTCCGCCCGGCGGTGTGCCCGATGGTCGTTTTCGTCGAAAGTGGGGATCTCGATAAATTCTCCGGTGAGCGTGTTGGAAGCGTGTGGTACGCGGGAAAGCAGGCCAATGTTATGGTCCCGGGCGATGGGGAAGAAACCTTTGGCAGGCTCCTGTTCCAGGATGCTATAGATGATTTGAAGGCTGTCTACCTGCCGGTCTCGCATAGAAGTCTCGCCCTCTTCAAACCAGCCGATGTCCGGCCCCAAGGCCACGCCGAAGTAGCGGATTTTCCCGTCGAATTTCAGTTGCTCCAACGTCTCGAATAGCTCGTCCCGTTCCAAGGCGTCGATCCGGGGATTATGCACTTGGTATAGGTCGATGTAGTCGGTGTCCAGCCGCCGCAGGCTTTGCTCGCAGGCGTATATGACGAAGTCGCGGTCGAATTTTTGCGGCCGTTCCCGGTGGCCCTCCCGGGGCGTGGGGTCGTATATGTCGTAGCCGAACTTGGTGGCGATGACAATTTCGTTGCGGCGGTGGCCCAGGACTTTGGCCAGGATTTCTTCGCCGTAGCCGTCGCCATATGTATCCGCAGTATCGAAGAAGTTGACACCCAACTCGACGGCGTTTTCCAAGAGCGCCGCCCTGTCCGCCTCCTCAATGCGGCCCCACCAGTTGGTGGCGACAGTCCAGACCCCGAACCCTACTTCCGATAGGGTGAGCTCGGTGCGCGGCATTTTTCGGTATTTCAAGGTTGTGGGATCCTTACAATTATTTTTCAGGGCAGAGGACCGGGTTGTGATTTACCTGCGTCGTCGTATCTCGAATTATCGAACGTTAGCTTGCCATAATGGCTACTCCGCTTGCGGTCGGCCTAGCAGTTCACGGAGCCGTTCGTTTTCCAGCAGGGCGGCGTCGCGTTGTTCCAAGGCAGCATCGCGTTGGTCTTTCAACTCTGTCGCCCTAGGCAGGTATTCTCTGGTCGCCGGGTCGTAGAAACGCAACTGGCCGTTGTCCCAGCACAGGTCAAGATCCAGGGCCGCGCTGTGGCCCCATATCACGCCGTCCGCCTCCTGGGTCAGCCGGATAGGTACGTAAGCCCCGTCCACCAACTCGTCCCCGGCCAAGGCCGCGTCGTGGTACCGGCCGCCGGTGTGGTCAAACCGCCAGTACTCGTCCACCCCCAAGGCGGCGTAAAGCTCCCGCTTGGTGGTGTAGTCGTTCCGTCCGGTGGTGCGGGATGCTACTTCCAGGACGAATTCCGGCCGCTTGCCAACTTCACTTATCACGTAACCGTTGGTGTATGTGATGCGCTCCACGTCCACGTCGAAGGCGACCACACAATCGGGGGCCGGGGAACGTCGAACATTCCGCCGGTCAGCGCAGAGGTAGCCTTGCCCGTTGACCAAGACGCCCTCGCGGCGGCCGTGGAACCAGGTTTCCAAGGTCTGGTCGGCGTAGGTAATGTGCTTGGTTTGCTCCATGTCGGCTACGGGCGGCGGATCGGGCAGCGGCTCCGGGAGATGGGCCCAGCCCGCCGGGAGTGGTTGGGTTTTCAATGGGCGTCCGGTAGTCATCGTGGGCCTCGCGGCGTTAGAATCCTCGCTCCGCTCGGAATGGCGCCAAATCAGGAATGACTCGAGATGTGAACATGGTCTAGCGTGCCGCCACCGCCAGCCCCAGGCTGCCCTTGATGGCGTACACCCGTAAAGTGTGGATTCGCCCAGGCAGCGGCCGATTCCCTCATGGATGGATATTGTGGCAGCATCATCAAAGGCCCTTGAGCATCAAAGCTATGAGAGCCGTGATAATGCCGCCGATGCCGATGATGGCATCAAACAGCCGGTCAATCTTGCTGTTAGTTTGGTCGATGCGGGTATTGGTTTGCTGAACGTCGGATTTCAGATCTGCAACGCTGATTTGCAGATTTTCCACGTTGGCCTCAAGACGGCCTAGCACTCGGTCTGTCGTTCGTGTTTGAGTTGTCATCGATTATTACTATTAGGGTCCCAGCCGGTTGGTTCCCACAGTCTATCTGAGTTGTTGACTAGACCGCCACCGCCAGCCCCAGGCTGCCCTTGATGGCGTCTACTCCTGACCAGTGGATTCGCCCAGCCAGCGGCCCATTCCCTCGATGAAGTCGTCCCGCACTTGGCTTTGGGCGCCACAGAATTCCTTGATTAGTTGCTCCTTGAAATCCTGAGGGTCCTGTCCCGCAGGGACTTCAAAGGAGTCGATTGGGTTGCAGGCCAGCGTCATATCGCTGCCGGGGTGAAAAACGCGATTCACGGTCATGCCCAAGGGCCCGGCGCTGCTGGGCCAAGTTGCGTCGACCACCATCCAACCTCGGTCCGTGTTCACTCGCAAGTAGGTATGTACGTCCGGCACGGGACTCACAGCCACCAAGTCCTGAAGTTCGGACGGGAAATGCCGGGTGTTGTCAGGCGTGAAACGGTGGGTGCAGATTATCACCCGAGAGTCCAACCCCAATTCACGGAACACAGCGGCGAGGAGGTAGTGTTTTCCCGAGCAAGTGCCGCGCCATTCCTCGATAATCGCTTCCGGCTTCCGTGAGCTTGCCCGCTGGTAGGGCATATCCCGGACCAGACCGAAGGTTAGCTCCGCGGTAAGGCGTTCGTCGGACGCCACGAAGCACCGTCGGTGGCTTTCCTGTTCCAGCAACGAAAGTAGACTGGTCATACTCCTTCTCCCTGTGCGCCGGGGAAGCTATTCCGCCGCCACCGCCAGCCCCAGGCAGCCCTTGATGGCGTCTGCCCTGGCTTGAAACTCGGCGTCGCTTAGCACCGGCTCCAGGTTGCCGAGAGAGACATGGCTCAGGATTTCGACCCAGGACGTACAACCGGAGTATTCGGGCAGCCAAGATACCGTGACGGAGCTCTCCATTTTGTAGACGCGCAACAGAAGAATGGAGAGCGGCAGCATCGGCTTCCAGCGCAGCCTGGACTGCGCGTATGCGGCGGTCCAGATGTAATGCGCGGCTAGATCGTCCACTTGCCCCTGACCGTCTATTTCCAGGACTTCCTCAGCAACGGCGAAGTGGGAGAAGGTGATCTTGTCCGCCTCGCGGGGTTTGGCCAGCAACGCCTCCAGCGCCGCCTGATGAGACGGCTGCAACAACTCAGGCTTTTGGTGCTCGAAGGTCGGATAGAGCAGGAACTCCCGGTGGATCACCCGGAAGTCCTTGCCGTCTTCGCGAATGCCCCCCTTGCGGAGCAACAAGATTTGTTGTCCTTCCGCCAAGGCCTGGCAGGTGACGGCCCATTCCTTCAGCGCCATCTGGCAATTGGCGGGTCCGCTCATTGCGTCAATCCTCCGGGCGTGGGTCGTTTTCGGGCCGGTCATGTGGCAGCGGGTTTTGTGCCGGCGGGATTTGGTGATGGTATCACAACTTACTTGCCCCGGTTACTTGCCCCGGTTGCAGAACTCAGAGTAGTCGGGCACTTCCTCGCCGAGAACGTAGAGCCAGTAATAGGCGCCGGTATCGCCCATGAACTTGAACTGCTTGCGCACGTCCTTCAGAACGGCTTCGAAGTCCCCGCGGGAGCGCAGGTAGGCGGGGATGTCGCCAAACTCGTCCTCCAGTTCAATGAGCCGGCGGGCGTTGTGCACCGTGGCGGCGATCTTGCGGCGGTTGCGGACGATGGCCGGGTCGGCGGCCAAGGCGTCTATCTCCGGCTCGCCCATTGTGGCCACGGCAGCGACGTCGAACTCCTTGAATCCCGTCTTAAAGCCGGGCCACTTGGCGGTCACCACCCGCCAAGACAGGCCGCTTTGAAACACCGCCTTGGTCATCACTTCGAGATAATCGTTCAGGCTTTGGGGGACGATTTGCTCCGGCGCTTCGTGGTGCGGCGGGTGTTCGTGTGCGGTGGTCATATCAGGGTTGTTCCTCGGTTTAACATTCTTCTCAGGTTGGCGGTGGTAACGGCGGCCACTTCCTCGACGGATATACCTTTGACCTCGGCCAAGCATTGGGCGACCTCCGCTACGTGGCGGGGCTCGGTCCAATTGGACCGGTACTTCTTGAAAGGCTGGGGGAAGGCGTCGGTCTCCAGCACGATGTTTTCCAGAGGAATGGCCCGCGCCGCTTCCTGGACCTCCGGCAGCCGGGTCAAAGGACGGGCCAGAGAGATGAAGAAGCCGCAGTCGATGGCTTCCCGGGCTGTGTTCTCGTCGGCCTGGAAGTAGTGCATCGCCCCGCCAACGTCCCCGGCCTGCTCCTCTCGCAGCACTTGGAACACGGCAGAATGGGCCTCCCGCGAGTGGAAGATGACGGGCAGATTTAGACTCTTGGCCAACCGGATGTGCTGGCGAAACACTTGGTCCTGGATTTTATGGTCCGGCGACTCGGGCAGGTAGTCCAACCCTACCTCGCTGATACAGACCACCTTGGGAGAGGACTTGGCCAGCGACTCCAACTCTTGGTACATGTCGTCGGTCACCGGCTGGCGGGCCTCCATCGGGTGTATCCCCACGCCGGCATACAGGGCGTCGTGCTGGGCCGTAAGCCCGATACACTCCCGCGTAGACGCCACGGTGGTCCCGGCGAGAATGACGAACGACACCCCGGCCTCTACGGCCCGCTGCAGAATGTCCGGCAACTCCGCCGCGTCATATTGATCAAGGTGGGTGTGGCAATCGCCGAACACCAGCGGCTGGGTCATCGAGTGGCTCCTTTGGTTTGGTAATTCACGTGGTAATTGACGCCTCGAATCATAGTTATGGGGCCGACGGCGGTCAACGCCCCACCAGCGGCTATATCAAGTCAATTGTTCGGTTTTCGAATAGGCCCTAAGCGGGCAGCATCACCGGAGGCGAAAGCGACCGCGCAGGCCGGCCCGTCAAGGAATGAATTTATCGGCTCAGTAGCTGAAAGAACTCTTCCCGGGTCAACCCGGCATCCTTGATTAAACCCCCAAGGATTAAACCCCCAAGGATTAAACCCCCAAGCGGACATCCGCCCAATTCTCTGTGTTGGGTACGGACAGTCGCCTGCGGTGTCCATGGACCAATATCATGTGGCTGCCCTCGGTATGCTCCCAACGATATCCGATCCGCTCCATTGCCCGTACGAACCGGATTCCGGAAATCACCGGCAGTCACTCCGCCTGCCGTCGTGTTTGACACCCCTGTTGGCCGATGGTAGCATAGTTGTTGACCAATTAGGTCAACAATGTTAGGTTACCCGGCGGCCTTTTCCCCTATGTAATTGAGGAGTATTAGATGACCACGCCCAAGGTAATCTCTCGCGCTACCAACTCCAGCGAGTTGGACACCGATTACAAGTGGGGTTTCACCATCGACATCGAGTCCGACTTGGCCCCCAAGGGGCTCAACGAGGACGTGGTCCGGCTCATCTCCGCCAAGAAGGAAGAGCCGGAATGGCTTTTGGAATGGCGGTTAAGGGCCTTCAAGCATTGGGAGCGGCTGAACTACGAGGCCCCCAAGTGGGCCAACATCCATCACGAGCCGATAGATTACCAGAACATCTACTACTACGCCGCACCCGCCACCAAGGACGCCCCTAAAAGCCTTGACGAGGTAGACCCGGAGGTCCTCGAAGCCTTCGAGAAGCTGGGCATCCCCCTGCAAGAACGGGAACGGTTGGCGGGGGTGGCCGTGGACGCGGTCTTGGACAGCGTGTCGGTTGCCACAACCTACCAGGACACGTTGGAGAAGGCCGGTATAATCTTTTGCTCCATGAGCGAGGCGGTCAAAAACCACCCCGACTTCGTGCAAAAGTACCTGGGCTCGGTGGTGCCCTACGCCGACAACTTCTACGCCACCCTGAACTCGGCTGTGTTCAGTGACGGCTCCTTCGCCTACATACCCAAGGGAGTCCGCTGCCCCATCGAGTTGATGACCTATTTCCGCATCAACCAAGCTGATTCCGGGCAGTTCGAGCGCACCCTCATCGTGGCTGAAGAGGGCGCTTACGTAAGCTACCTGGAGGGTTGCACCGCCCCGGCCCGAAAAACCCACCAGCTACACGCCGCAGTGGTGGAGTTGGTGGCTTTGGACGACGCCGAGATCAAGTACTCCACCCTGCAGAACTGGTTCCCCGGCGACAAGGAGGGCAACGGCGGAGTCTATAACTTCGTGACCAAGCGGGGTAAGGCGGCCGGCCGCAACTCCAAGATTTCCTGGACCCAGGTGGAGACCGGCTCTGCCATCACCTGGAAATACCCCAGCGTGATTCTGCAAGGGGACGACTCCGTAGGCGAGTTCTACTCGGTGGCCTTGGTCAACAACTACCAGCAGGCCGATACCGGCACCAAGATGGTCCACTTGGGAAAAAACACCAAGAGCACCATCGTGGCCAAGGGCATCTCCGCCGGGCAGGGCAACGCCACCTACCGGGGCTTGGTCAACATCATGCCATCGGCCGACGGCGCCAAGAATTTCACCCAATGCGACTCTTTGCTGGTGGGCGACAAATGCGGCGCCCACACGGTGCCCTACATTGAAGTGAAGAATCCGACCGCCCGGATGGAGCACGAGGCTTCCACCTCCAAGGTCAGCGACGAGCAGCTATTCTACTGCCAGCAACGGGGTATGTCGGTGGAAGACGCCCACTTCATGATCATCAACGGGTTCTGTCGCGGCATCTTCCAGGAACTGCCGTTCGAGTTCGCCATGGAGGCGTCGCAGTTGCTGAAAGTGAGTCTCGAAGGAGCGGTGGGGTGATAGCTCAACAAACTCCGTTGCTTTCGGTCCGTGGGCTCCGAGCCTCCGCCGCTGACCTGGAAATCCTGACCGGTATAGACCTGGAAGTCTATCCGGGGGAAGTCCATGCCATCATGGGCCCCAACGGCTCCGGCAAAAGCACCTTGGCCAACGTCCTCGCCGGAAAGCCCGATTACACCGTGACCGGCGGCGAAGTGCTCTACGAAGGGGAAGACCTGTTGGCCTTGGAACCGGAGGTCCGTTCCCGCAAAGGAGTTTTCCTGGCCTTCCAATACCCGCTTGAGCTCCCCGGGGTGCGGGCTTGGCAATTCCTCAAGGCCGGCGTCGACGCCAAACGGCTGCACCAAGGCGAAGAGGAATTGAGCGCCCGCGACTTCGACCGGATGCTCCGGGAGAAGGTGAAACTGGTTGAAATAGACCCGGAGTTGATGCGGCGTTCGGTTAACGAAGGCTTCTCCGGGGGCGAAAAGAAACGCAACGAGATTCTACAGATGGCGGTTTTGGAGCCGAAACTGGCCCTGCTCGACGAGACCGACTCCGGCTTGGACATCGACGCCCTGCGCATCGTCTCGGAAGGAGTGAACAAGCTCCGCTCGCCGGAAAACGCCATCGTGTTGGTGACCCACTACCAGCGCATCCTCAACTATATCCAACCGGACCACGTTCACGTTCTGTTCGACGGACGTATCGTCCGCTCCGGCGGGCCGGAGTTGGCCTTGGAGTTGGAAGAAAGGGGCTACGACTGGATTCGGGACTCCGTCGAGTCCGGCGCTCATTAGCACCCGCCCATGACTAGCGCCGCGGTCCTGCACCCCAGCTACCACGATGACTTCCTCCATCTGGACCAACAGATGGAGAATAACCCCTTATGGCTGCGCGAACTTAGGGAATCGGCTTGGGAACGGTTCGACACCCTGGGCTTTCCCACGGCCCGGCGCGGCAACGAGCGCTGGAAGTACACCAGTGTCGCCCCCATCGCCCGAAGGGAGTTCAGGCGCCGGTCCGCACCCCCCGGACACCAGCCACGCCATCCGTCTGAAGTGACCGGCTTGTCGGTGCCCGCGCCGGACTATCCGAGTTCTTGGCTGGAACTGGTCAACATCGACGGCCAACAAATGAGCGCCTTTCAGCGAGGCGCCCAACCGCCGGTGTCGGACGACGGGCGACTCACGATATGCACACTAGGCCAAGCACTGGCCGCCGAGAGCGAAGAGGTGCGGGAACGACTGGCCCTCCATGCGCCGTACTCAGACGATGGTTTTGTCGCCCTGAACACGGCGTTTATCCACGATGGGGCCTACGTCAGGCTGCCCGACGATTATCCCAAGCCGGTCTGCGTGAGCATTACCTACGTTTCGAACGGTGACGAGCTCAACGTGACTCACCCCCGGACCCTGATCATAGCGGGACGGAACACCGTTCTGACTGTGGTGGAGTCCTACGTCGGGACCCGTCCCACCGCAGGCAGCGCCTCCGAGCTGGAACAGGCTGCGGTCCAAGCCGCAGACCGGGGCTACTTCACCAATGCGGTAACCGAGGTGGCGGTGGGCCCAGGGGCCAACGTCGAGCACTACCGGGTGATGCGGGAAAGCCCCCGCTCGTACCACGTAGGCACAACCCGCGTGGCGCAAGAGCGGGACAGCAGCTATACTTCCGGGTCGTTCACGGTGGGCTCCCGGCTGGGCCGCCACGACTTGTCGGTGTTGATGGACGCGCCGGGGTGCTACTGCTCACTGAACGGCCTCTACCTCACGGCAGACCAGCAACATGTCGATAACCTGATCAACATCGACCACGCCATGCCCCACTGCACCAGCAGGCTCAATTACAAAGGGATACTAGACGGAAACTCCCGCGCGGTGTTCGGCGGCGAGGTTCTGGTCCGCGAACACGCCCAGAAAAGCGACGCCCGGCAGTCCGACAAGAACCTGCTTCTTTCCGACCACGCAGAAGTGGACAGTAAGCCGAGCCTGCTGATTTACGCCGACGACGTGAAGTGCAGCCACGGCGCGACGGCCGGCCACATCGACGAGGACACCCTGTTCTACCTGCGGAGCCGCGGTCTCGATCTCGATGAGGCCAGCCGGATGCTGGTACAAGCCTTTGCCAGTGAAATCATTGATTCCGTAAGACCGGAACCCCTTCGAGACCACCTTGACGTTCTGTTTAGCCAGGCTATCCCGGAAAAGAGCCTGTCTTTCGGGAGGAAAACATGACTTCCGGGAACAGCGAAGCCGGCCAAAGTCCACCGGCCGCCTTCGACGTGGCAAAAGTCCGCAACGACTTTCCGCTGTTGCGCCAGCAGGTTAACGGAAAGCCCTTGGTCTACCTGGACAGCGGCGCCACCTCCCAGAAGCCCCAGTGCGTCATCGACGAACTGGTCCGCTACTACACGACCGAAAACGCCAACGTTCACCGGGGCGTTCACACCCTCAGCCAACTGGCAACCGACGACTACGAAGGCGCCCGCAGCAAGGTATGCCGCTTCCTCAACGCCGCCGACGACCGGGAGATTATCTACACCAGGGGCACAACGGAGAGCATTAACCTGGTGGCCAGCACCTTCGGTAGGCAAAATGTCGGCCCCGGGGACGAGATTATCGTCTCCAACATGGAGCATCACTCCAACATCGTGCCTTGGCAGATGTTGTGCGAAGAAAAAGGGGCCCGCCTGAGGGTGGTCCCCATCGACGAAAACGGGGAACTGCTCCTCGATGAATACGAGAAGATGCTGAATCCCCGAACCAAGCTGGTTTCGATAACCCATGTGTCCAACGCCTTGGGCACGATCCTCCCCGCCGAACGCATTGTCGGCTTGGCCCACGAACACGGCGTGCCGGTGCTCTTGGACGGCGCCCAAGCGGTGCCCCACATGCCCGTGGACGTAAGGAAGCTGGACTGCGAGTTCTACGTGTTCTCGGGCCACAAGCTCTTCGGCCCGACCGGCGTCGGCATCCTTTACGGCAAGGCTGAGTTCCTTGAAGCCATGCCTCCCTTCCAGGGCGGCGGGGATATGATCAAGTCGGTCACCTTCGAAAAGACCATCTACAACGACTTGCCCTACAAGTTCGAGGCCGGCACCCCCAACATCGCTGGCGCCGTGGGGCTGGGCGCGGCGGTGGACTACGTGGAATCCCTGGGCTTCGACGGTATCGTTGCCCACGAGGAAGAACTGCTGGAATACGGCGCCCGGTCGCTGTCGTCCATTGAAGGACTCCGGATCGTTGGCACGGCCTCCCACAAAGCGGGTATACTCTCCTTCGTCATCGAAAACATTCACCCCCACGACATCGGAACGATCCTGGACGACGAGGGCATCGCGGTGCGCACCGGCCACCATTGCGCCCAGCCGGTTATGGAGCGGTTCCAAATTCCGGCTACGGCCCGCGCCTCAATGGCCATGTACAACACGAAAGAAGACATAGATGCCCTTGTCCGCGGTATCGACCGGGTCATCGAGGTATTCAGCTGATGCCCGGTTTCAGTGATCTCTACCAAGAAATCCTGCTGGACCACAACAACAAGCCCCGGAACTTTCGCAAGGTCGAAGACTCCAGCCGCACCGCCGAGGGATACAACCCGCTGTGCGGCGACCAGATCACTCTCTACCTCAAGCTCGACGGCGACCTGATCGACGATGTGGGCTTCCAGGGTGTCGGGTGCGCAATTTCCCGGGCCAGCGCTTCAATGATGACCCAGAGCATCAAGGGCAAACGCTTGGCGGAGGCGGAAGAGGTCTTCGAGGCCTTCCACCAGATGATCACCGAGCCCGGCGCGGAGTTGGACTACGAGACCTTGGGGGACCTGGAAACGCTGGCCGGCGTTAACGAATATCCCACCCGGATCAAGTGCGCCATACTGGCTTGGCACACCATGCGCTCGGCGCTCAAAGATGGCGGCCTGACAGTCACCACCGAGTAGGCGGGTCGCCATGACCCAGCTTCCCGATCCCCCATTCCAGGGCCTCTACGGCGACCTGATCATGGAGCACTTCCGCAACCCGCGGAACCGGGACTCAATCGCCGGCGCCCAAGTGGAAGCCAAGGAATTCAACCCCTTTTGCGGGGATCGTGTCGAACTGCGGATCCGTTTGGGCGAGGCCGGCCGGGTCCAACAGGTCAGTGCGTGGTCGGAGGGCTGCTCCATCATCCAGGCCTCCACCTCCCTGATGTCGGAATGCCTCAGCGGTATGTCGTTGGACGAAATGGATGACCTATCGGAGCGGTTCCGGCGCTTGATGCAACGCGGCGAAAACCCCGAAGGCAACGACTTGGCGGGCCTCCAAGCGCTGGAGGTGGTGCGGCAGTACCCGGTCCGCATCAAGTGCGCCCTGCTCCCTTGGACCGCTTTGGAAGAAGGGCTGGAAGGCTACCGGTCCAGCCACACCCGCGACCAGTAGTTGTACTCGGAGAGCGCGGTGTTGGGGGCGAAACCTCGAAGGTCATCGGTGTAGACCCACCGGAACGACGCCGTGACCGGGCTGAACAGGTAGGCTTGGTCCAACACATGGCGTTGAATCTCCTCCAACCTTCTTTGGCGCCGGTTGGCGTCGAACTCCCCCGCCTGTTGCTCGATCAGCGCGTTCAGCCCTGTGTCTTGGTGCTGAGCGATGTTCCATCTCCCGTCGCTGTGCAACAGCCCGAAAAGGAACCGGTTGGGGGTGGATGTTGGAGGCATCGGCCCCACGGCAAGCTGGAACTCCCGGTTGGGCCCCACCACCAATTCGTCGAACTGCTCCGGGTTCATCAACCGTATCGTGGGGTTGAATCCCACGTCCAGCAGGTCGTGTTCCAGCTTTTGGGCCAATAGCCGGTCCTGCGGCCCCGAGCCATCAACGGCAAGCGCGGCGTGCAACGCGACCTCAATGTCCAGCGGCAGGTCCAACCCGCTCTCGGCCAGCAGTTCCCGGCCCCGGACCGGATCGGCGAAATAGTCCTGCCGCATATCGGACCGGTTCAGCAGCCAGTCCGCCCTGAACACCGGGATGCCGACGCTGGCGAACCCCTGGTCCGGCCACACCGTGTCCAGGTAGTCCCACGGGTCGATGGCCTGGAAGACGGCCCGGCGGACAGTCGGATCTTGGAGTTGCGGGGTCTTGGAGTTCAAAGCAAGCACTATCCCTTGGCCCAACTGTCGTGAGACGGTGGACTCGAAGCTCCGTTCGGCCTTGCTGAGGGACTCCCATTCTCTGGGAGCCACGGATGCAACGTCCACCAACCCTGCCGCATAGGCCGCCGCGGTTGGCTGGACACCTTCCTCCGGCAGACCGGCGTTCTGAATTACGGCGATTTTCAGTTCGTCCAAAAACGGCAAACCGGTCTCGAAATAGGCGGCGTTCCGCAACAGGGCGGGACCGGCCGCCGGGGCCGTTTCCTGCCAGACCCAAGGTCCGGTGCCAATAACGGGGCTGTCCTTGAGATCGCCGTTTTCGGCCACCACTTCTGGAGCGACGATCTTGCTGTGACCGTCGGCCAAGGAAAGCAGAGCGTCGGCGTCGGTAACGGCCAACTCCAGCGATAGGGTGCGGTCGCCGGTAGCCTGGATGACGCCGAAGGATGACAGCAGGGCGGCGTTGGGCCAGCCGGGCGTCCGCAGGCGTTCGTAGCTGAATACCAAGTCTTCGGCAACCAGCGGCCGGCCGTAGACCGGAGCCAAGTCCTGCCAATACACGTCCGGTCTCAGCCGGAACTCGAACACCATGTCCTTGTTCAGCTCCCAGCTTTCGCACAAGTCGCATTCGAGCAACAGGTGGGGTTGCTCGAAATCCTCGCCGGAACGGAGCCGCAACAACCGGCTGTAGGCCAACCCCGGGCCCAGAGTCGTCAGGGTTTCTTGTACCGATTGGTGAACGTCGCGGTGGGGAATGGCGGCGGCCCCGGCCACGGTCAACGAGCCGCCGTGGGAACCTTGGGGTCCCGGCGCCACCACCGGCGTGGCCGTAGGCGCCGGGACTGGTGTGGCAGTGGGTATCGGGGTTGGCGGGGGTGGACGCAGCGTCGCGGTCGGTTCCGCCGAGGTACAGGCCAAGGCTAACAGCCCCAGCAGCCCGGCAACGAAGATGAATCGTTTGGCCCAACGGAACGTCATTTCCCCACACTCCCGGCCCCAACCCTAATCGTGGGCCGCCTGCTCTATCTCATCGCGTTACGTATCCCATTATAGAAGAGGAGCCCCAATCGCCACGGCGGACGCGGAAACCAAACTAACGCCATTTTGCTGTCTGCCGGGTCAATGGCCCCATAACGTATGTGGCCGGCGGCCGGTATGGGCGGCATAGAGAGCCGGGCACTTCCGGTTCAGCCGCCGCCGGTGCGCATCAATCCCTTCAGGTAGGCGATTTGGCCGGTGTGCTGGTAGACTTCGCCGATGATTTGGCGGAAGATGGCGGCCACCGACATCTCCGGCCGTTGCTCCCGCGGCACCCGGGCGAACTCCTCCGCAGTCACTCCCCGCAGGTAGTCCAACGTTTCCTGCCGCACCACTTGGCCGTAAGCGGTCAACTCGGCTAGGTCCAGCGCCGGGAAGTCGGCCACCTGCTCCGGGGTATGGCCGACGCCGTTGTCCCGCGTGGGCAGGCCGAACCTTTCGTTCCAGCCATCCCGTTCCCAAATCTCGTTCTTGCGCTGAATGAAAAACTGGAACCACATGTCCTCCACCCGGAGCATATGCCAGAGGGTCCAGTTGATCGAGTTGGCGTCCGGCCCGGCCCGCCATGTCAATTCCTGCGGGCTGAGGCCGTCGAGGGCCTCCGTCAAAAAGCCCTGCTCCTTTTCCAGCGCGTCTTCAATGAACTCGTTAAGCGTCATAATCGTCCTCCGTGCCCTCTAGTCTATGCTAAACTCGGAAGAATTTTACCGCAGAGGACGCAGACAACAATGAGCCGTCGTCGCGGCTGGCGTCTGCGTCGCGGCGGACCCCCTGGGAGATTGAAATGGCCGAAGAACTAATCACCGCCGAAGTCCGGGCCCTGATCGGCTCGGAGACTCCGCCGGAACGCAACCGCTTCCCCATCAGCGAGGAGATGGCGTTTGACGTCGCGGACGCCATCGAGGACCCCAACCCCCTATACGCGGATAAAACGGCCGCCGAGTCCAGCAGGTTCCACGGCTTGCTCTGCCCGCCGCTGGCCACCTGGAAGGATATTGCTCCGCCCATCGGCTATTTCGGTGCGGGACAGGAGTCCCATTTCGAGGTTCCCCTCCCATTCAACAGCTACGGCCTCAACGGCGGCAGCGACTGGCAATTCCTGCGGCCCCCTTACGTGGGCGAGTGGGTTTCCCGCCAGTTCCAGATCCTCGACATCTACCAAAAGGCGGGCCGCTCGGGCCCTTTGGTCTTTGTCGAACGCCTGGAAACCCAGACCAACCAAAACGGCCACGTCATTCTGTTAGCTCGGCGCACCAGCATTCACCGCTCGCGGCCCCCGGAAGAGGAGGCGGTCAACAGCCGGGAAGATTTGCGCCAAGTCAACATATCGCCTCCAGGCCCGGGGGAAGCGGTAGCCCGCTCCGAAGCCGTTTCCCGGCCCCAGCGTTACTTCGAGGACGTAGCGGCGGGCATGGAGTTGGAGGAGGTGGTGAAGGGACCGCTCACCACCACCCACTTGGTGCGCTGGGCGGCGGCTAACGGGAACTACGCCCGCATTCACTGGGACTTTCCCTTCGCCCAAGTCCACCAAGGCTTGGACAACGTGGTGGTCAACGGCTCCCTGAAGAACCAGTACCTGGGCCAGTTGCTGGTGGACTTTGCCGGCCCCGGCGGTTGGTTCAAGCGGTTCTACGTAGAACACCGGGGCATGGACTACCCCGGAGACGTTCTGACGGCCTTCGGCACTGTTACCGGCGTTCGCCGGAGCGGTGACTACGGTCACGTCGACTGTGTGGTAGGGCTGCGGAACAGCCGGGGCCACCAGACCGCTTCCGGGCGGGCGACCGTGGTGCTTCCCGACCGGGGCCAAGAGCTTCCCCTGCTCTGGGAACCGGAGAGCTTTTAACCGCTTCAGGAAAGAGTGTCCCGGAGGGCAATAGAGGCCCTCGACCGGTTTCGTTTGAAATTGAGATTTAGCTTCTGGTAGCATCTGCTAAGCCGAAAAGAAAAAGGCCGGATTGGGGGACGGTGTATGGAAACTGCTTTGCTGCTGATCTCCCTAATGGTGATTGTGCTCCTATTCGGATTTAGCAGAGAAGGAGCACGGAAGTTAGAATCCAGACAAACAGTAGAACTACTATTAACCCGCCTTCATCATTGTCGCTGCTCAACACAGCTAGCAGAAGAAGAAAAGCCACTCCAGTCAATGCAACTACAAAAGGAACCTTCCCGAGACTAGAAATGGCCTCACAGACAATACCTACGCCGCCCTCCGCGCTGAGGTAAAGGGGCTCCGCCGTTGGTGGAGTTATATCGCGAGAGACTGACTGACGCCGACTGGCGCTACCAGGAACTGCTGGGGCAACTAAAAAACCTGACAGCAGCCTTGCCCGCGGGGGAACCCGCAGTTCCAAAGGCAACGCGGTGGTGGTTGCCGTTCCGGTAAACCCGGGCCAGTTCTGTAACCAGCAATCCTGTACAACATCGGGCAGGCATGACATTCGAATCAGCACAGCGGGGGTATAATTCCAGATACCCTCCCAATCGGTGGAGCTGCCGAACCTTCGCCAAGCACCATAGGCTCAGCAATGCAGAACGCAAACGCACCAGACGTCATCGAAAAGGCCATCGCCACTGTGGCTGAGGCGAGCCGCGAACAGACGGGCGGCAAATGGTTGGAAAACCTGACTGTCAATGCAGGTCCCCACATCAGGGACTGGGACATCGTCCAGTGCTGGGCCTGGTCTGAATGGCCCGAACGGGAAGATCATTTCCCCGGCACGACGAACCAGGACGTTGGTATTGACTGCGCGGCCGTCCGCCGCGACGGCGAGCACATAGCCATCCAGTGCAAATCCCGTCAACTGGACGAGTACGGTCACGGCAAACCCATCAACAAAGAGGAGTTCGACAGCTTTGCCAGCGCGTCGGCCGACGCCTTCTGGTCCGAACGTTGGATCGTCACCAACGGCGACAACCCCTTGGGCAACAACGTCAAACAGACCCTGGCGATGGCCAGCAAACCAGTCAAGATGGTCATTATCGGCAACGACCTGCTGCAACAGCAGGCTGCTTTCACCCACGAGGAATGCCCGCACTGCGAGCCCAATCCCGATGAGGAGGAACGCCAGCAAACCAAAACTTGCATGCAGACCGAAGCCATCGCCCAAAGCGTTCGTATCCTTAAGGAACACGAACACTCGGAAAGTGGCGGCCTCCCCGTCGGCCAAGCCCGCGGCAAAATCATCCTGCCCTGCGGCACCGGCAAGACCCGCATCTCCCTCCGGATCATCGAGCAACTGACGTCGCCCAGAGAACTGTCCATCGTCTTATGCCCGTCCATCGCGCTGGTCGCCCAGATCAGGCGTGAGTACCTTCAACACGCCGAAAAGGACATCCGAGCGCTCGCCGTGTGTTCCGACGAAACCGCAGGCTACGACCCCAAGAAGGAAAGCTCGCGGAACACGGCCGCCGACCCCACCCTGGACAACAGCAACGTAAGCGCCAACGATGTGAAGGGCAAGGTCACCACTGCCCCGGCAGAGATCGCGCAGTGGATCCACGACGGGCAAGGCACTCACCAAGTCAGCGTCATCTTCGGGACCTACCAGAGCGGCAGCCGTATTGCCGAGGCCCTCAAAGAGACCGGTGTCACCGCCAACGTTCTCGTCGCCGACGAAGCGCACCGCACCGCCGGACTGCGCCGGAAGCGCAAGGCCAAAAACGGAACGCTGTCGGAGGAAGAGCAACGCATCCGCGACTTCACCCTTTGCCACGACAACGAAGCTTTCCCGGCCACCTACCGTGTCTACCAGACCGCCACCCCTCGCATCTATGACACCAGCAGGGTGAACCAGGACCAAGCCAGCGACTGGTTGGTCCGCACCATGGACGACGAGACCGTCTTCGGCGTGGATCTGTACCGCAAGAGCTACGTGGAAGCCGTGAAAAACCGCTGGCTCTCCGACTACCGCATCATCGCCGTGGGCGTGAACGGCCCCGATGCCTACAGGATCGCCAATACGCTCGCCGGTGAAACCGCAAGCAAAGGACGCAACCCGCTGACATCCACCCACTTCCTGCGGGGACTGGCCTTCTCCCTGGCCATGGGCGGCGCCACCCAGCACCGGGACGACGGAACACTTCCCATCAAGTCCTGTATCGCCTTCATGAACACCGTGGACAAATCAAAGAACATGGCAGACGCCCTCCAGACCAACGGTGTGAGGAAATGGCTCCAAGACTGGTTGGACGAGAACCAAAATGGGCAGTCTGCCGCGGATTACAGACTGGAGCACCTGGACGCCACCAGCAACGTGACCGCCCGGGAAACGGCCAAGCAGAGGCTTGCGGTCGCAACCGAGGAAACCCCCCACGGCATCATCAACGTGGGAATCTTCGGAGAGGGCACCGACTCGCCGTCGTTAAACGCCGTGGCCTTCTTGGAAGCCCGGAAAAGCCCCATAGACGTTGTTCAAGCTGTGGGCCGGGCGATGCGCACCGCGCCGGGCAAAGAGAGGGGCTACATCATCTGCCCCATCGTGATCCCGGCCTACGCGGACCCGGAGCAATGGCTCAGCACCAGTAACAAAGAGGAAGGATGGCAGGAATTGGGTCAGATACTCCTAGCCCTCCGGGCCCACGACCAGCGTATCGAGGACAACCTAGCGGACCTACTGCAACTGTACATCCCGAAGCCGCCTCCAGCGCTTCGCACCATCGTCGCCGTCGCCACCAGCGAGGACAAACGCATCCACTACCGGGAGCACAAAGGGTCGCCGGGAGAAGCGCAGGAAGCTGTAGAACGAGTGCTCGACGGCAAAAGCACTCTTGCCAAAGAATTTCACACCCTTTCCGAACCGCAGCAAATGCCGGCGTCGGCGGATGAATCGCGGATCATCTCCGAAACCAGCCGCCCGGCGTATCAAGCTGACGAACCCACGCAAATCGTCGCCGGCAAGAAGAACAACGACGGCAGCATCGAGCTGCGCTTGGACACTGTTGCCAGGGCCAACCCTGGTCCGGATGGAACTCGTGGTGCGGTGGACATCAGGAAGTCCAAGGCGAAAGCCAAGGACATGATCAACAAAGGCGAGGGGGTGCGAATCCCCACCACAAAGGAAAAGAAGCCTCGTCCGACCCGCGAAGAGAGGTCGGAACGCTCCGCCATGCAGATGCTGTTGCTGAGCGGAATGGAAGAGCACGGCAACGCCATCAGGATGAACCTGCTCGCCAAGTCCGGCCTGGTTGACAACCGCGTCGCCCGAGACCTGAACATCCTAGAAGGCAGCGTCAAGGAAGCCGCTCACCACATGAGGAACGAGGGCCTCCAGCCCACACTGGACCAGCATTTCGGGTTGGACAACCTGAAGGACGACAAGCGCAAGAGCCAAGCCGACGGCTGCACCATCGCCGCCCTGCTGATGATGAACGCGGCCATGCTCCACCAGCGGATCGCCAACGGGAAATGGCTCACCGGCGTCAGCGACCTGGAATCGGTCAAGAACGACGTGAACGTAGTTCGTCGCGTGCGCCGGGAATGGGACCGTATCATGCGGCACGACTTCCGCCCTGTGCTCGAACCAGCGGTAAATGCCATTGAAGCCGTTGAGGACACCGGCCGGGTGGCGGGCCTAGAGCGCGCACTCCGCCATATTACGTCGGAAGCTGAACGCATTGCCGAGACCTACGCCGACATGGGTGCCGATCACGCCGGCCCGCTCTTCAACCGGGTTATGGGCAACCAAGCATCGGACGGCGCTTATTTCACCCGACCCGTCGCCGCGTCCATTGCCGCCCGCCTCACACTGGACGCCTGTGGCGACATGGACTGGACCAACCCTGATGTCTGGAGGGACCACAAGACAGTTGACCTGGCCTGCGGCAGCGGAACCCTGCTGGCGGCCATACTCACTGACATGAAACGCAGAGCGCGCGAACAGTACGCCAGCGAGTCGCAAATCGCCGACCTGCAAAAATTGGCGGTCGAGGAAACCATCAAGGGACTCGACATCAACCCGGTGTCCCTGCAACTGGCCGCAGCGCAGCTGACCACCGGAAACCAGGAAATCCGATACAGCCAGATGGGCTTGCACCTGATGCCCTACGGTCCATCAGTGGACGATCCCACCAGGGTATCGGTAGGTACTTTGGAACTCCTAGGCCAGAAGGCCATAGTCCCTAGGGAAAATGAGCTGAACTTGGCAGACGACAGAATCAACTCTCAAACCGTTTGGAATGAGCATGACGACGTCGAACTAGAGAACGCAGTGGATGCGGTCACGCACGCCGGCATCGTCATCATGAATCCGCCCTTCTCCAACAGAGCCAAGATGGGCGAAAAGTTTCCTGCAACAATCCAACAGGCACTGCGATCCCGTGTTGATCACATGGACCGGACCCTAGTGGCAGCAGACCCTAGTCTGAAGGGATTTTCAGACAAAAATTCCATCAGGCCGCTTTTCGTGGCTCTTGCGGACCACGTACGAAAGCGGCCCAATGGGGTAATCACGATGATCAATCCGACCATAGCGCTGTCGGCACCGTCAGGGCTGAACGAACGACGCATACTCGCCCAGCGCTACCACATCCACACCGTGCTCACCGGCCGCTGGCCAAGGGAATTCAGCCTCAGCCAGAATGCGGAAATAGACGAAAGCCTTATTATCCTCACGCGCAACGAGGAGAACCAACCCCCCACGAGATTCGTTCAACTGGACACAATGCCCGTTGATGAGGCCGAAGTCGCTGATTTGCACCAGTGCCTCGCGCGTTGCTCTACAGGTCTAATCGCCAACGGATGGGGAGAAGTTTCCGAGTGGCCAGCCGACCGGATCGCGGCTGGAGACTGGACGCCGGCCATCTGGCGGTCTCCGGAACTGGCCGACGCAGCTACTTGGTACGCGAACCACGAAGACCTGAACAGCTTCATAACTTATGGCCTGTCAGCCCAGGCAACAGGCCGGTTGCTACGCGGCTCTTTTGAGCCAGCAGCGGCGGGCACTCGGGGCAGTTTTGCAATACTGAAATCCAAAAGCACCGACGCTCAGACACGGATACAGAGCCAGCCTGATGAATACTGGATTCCCAAGAACCGCGACGAAGAGGTACTCCCACTCAACGGTGGTGTCTACCCTGAAGTGGCTCAAATCCTGCAGAAAGCCGGCCACTTATTGATCACGGCAGGTCAAGACAGCAAGACAGGCCGTCTCACTGCGACGGCTGATGACGAGCGTTACATAGGCAACGGCTGGATGCCGGTAAACGGGATGTCGCCAAAGGAAGCGAAAGCAGCAGCGGTATTCATAAATTCAACCGCTGGACGCTTGCAACTGATGCGACACCCTGGTCGTAAAATACCGTTTCCCACTTATAGCACGGCGGAAGCCGGAAACATTCGCATCCCCGATGTCAAGGACGACCGTATACAGAGAACTCTGACTCACTGCTGGGAGCGCACCAAGGGTATAGAAGTGCCTCAGTTCCGCGACGGCGAGTGCGAAGTACGCAGGCTGTGGGACGAAGCTGTCGCTGAGGCCATGGGCTGGAATGCCGACGAGTTGGCGCACTTGCGCGACTTGCTCAACAACGAGCCCCACGTCCGTGGTCTTGGCTACAACCAGTACGCCGACGAACTCGACGACTACTACGCAGCGCCGTCTCTAGACCAGGAAACCTTCGAGAGGCTCGCTGACGAATGGGAACGCGACCGTCCCCGCGGCGTCGACATCGCACAGATGACGAGACACCCGGCCTACCAGCGCATCATCGCCATAGGCACACCAGCCGTGCCGTGGTTGCTCCAAAGACTTGCCACCAAGCCCGACCACTGGTTCGTCGCACTAAGCGCCATCACCGGCGCAAAGCCCGTTCCGCCAGAAAGTCGCGGGCGCATCAAAGAAATGGCCAAGGCGTGGCTGGACTGGGGACTCCAGCAGGGGTACGAACTGACCATAAACAATGTGGATTGACGAAGACCTCCCGCACTTGGCGGCGGAAGGTTACGAGGTCACCAGTGAACCTACCGGCGATTACAACTGCATCGCTTACGCCATCGGAGAAACCGACCGCTGGTGGACCCACGTAGAAGGCAGCGACGGATACTATTGGCCGGAGCACGCAAGCCGCACGCCCTCCATCGTGAGCCTGATAGAGGTTTTCGCCGGGCTGGGCTACGCACCGTGCGGGGACGCTGGAGATGAGCCCGGCTTCAGAACGGTCGCGCTGTACGCTGACCAGCATGGGGATTGGACGCACGCCGCTGTACAGTTGCCCGACGGCGGATGGAGCAGCAAGCTCGGCCTGTTTGAGGACATCAGCCACCGCACGCCTGAATCTCTCGATCCCAATTTTTACGGCGAAGTGCATTGCTTCATGCGCCGACCACTTTGAGCATCGCGGCCCAATGTACATGCCGTCGGAAGCTAAACCCCAATTTCAAACGAAACCCCTCGACCTACTGTCCCTACCGGCGGCAGCGGTATTTGGGCGCTGTTTCATGGCGTCCAAAAGGATGTTTGCCGGCCGTGCGCCAATCGTGCCCCCGATAGCGGCGACGCAACGCGATCAACCTGCGCCTTTCGCGACGTGGCCATATCGCATCGCTTAGCCACGACGCCCTCATTGCCGGGTCCGACTCGGGACGACCATTTCGGGACCTTCCCGCCGGGAGGTTGACCCTCGGCCCTCTTGACTCCCTCTGGCGAGGGTGTGGCTGAGGAGACCCCCGGCTAGGTACCTGGCACAGCCCGACGCACCGGAGGCATGGCCGGTGTTGGTTTAGGACCGGCCGGGGACGTTTCCGGGGTCGGGCCAGCCTCAGGCTTCAACTGAGGGCCGAACTCCTGTGAAGTGGCTACGCCGTCGCGGTCCCAGTCGGCCTTCAGCACCGGATACCCTCGGGACGTTCCGAATTCCCAAAAATCGTCGATTCCGCTAAAAGGGTTGCCATCGTGGTCGGCGTTGTCCAGTTCGGCGGTCCAACTGCGGTAGATGCCGGTATAACCGGCGGACGACTGGAACTCCGGGATGCTCTTGGCCTCGGTCCTCTCGGAGTCTCCTTCTCCGACCGGGGTCGTTCTACCTGTGGAGCCGGGGTCCCAGTAGACGTTGCGGAGCGTCCCCACGTCCTCGCTGTTCTCCCCGACCAGCCCACCGGCTTGTTCGATGCCGGTTACCTTGCCAACGCTGTAACTGTCGCTCAGTGGACCGGCGTTCTGCCCGACCAGGCCGCCGACTGCTCTCACACCGGAGACCGGACCGGTACTGTAGCTGCGCGAAACTCTGCTGGCGGTCCACCCGATCAGGCCGCCGACAGCCGTCTCGCCCGAAACGCTGCCGGTGGCGTAGCTGGCAACGACCGCCACATTGGGCCGGAACCGGCCAGACCTCATCCCGCCGACCAGACCGCCCACCTGTTCGTCACCGGAAACATTGCCGTGGGCATAGCTGGCGCTGATGGCGCCGGACTCCATCCATCCAACCAGCCCTCCCGCCGAACTGGACCGGGAAGTGGCCGAAACGCTGCCGGTAGCGTAGCTGAAGCTGATGGCTCCGCCGTTGTTTCCAACCAGTCCGCCGGATTGACGGGTCCCGGTTACTCCGCCCGTGGCATAGCTGGCGCTTACCCTGCCGGCGTTCGCTCCAACCAACCCGCCCACGGTGGCCCCGGACACGCTGGCGGTAGCGTGGCTGTACCCAATTTCGCCTAGGTTGGATGCCGCCAGACCGCCGGCGGTCTCGGCGGCCACATTTCCGGCGGCGCGGCTGCCGCACACGGCGCCAAAATTTCTGTTAACCAGCCCACCAGCAGACTTGGTGCCGGTAACGTCGCCTCCGGCGTGGCTGTCGATAATCTCACCTGAATTTGAACGTACAAGTCCGCCGCTATATTCGCCCGACACGAGGCCAGTAGCTTGGCTGTTGCTAATCGTTCCGTCGTTCATGCCGACGAGCCCGCCGCCCCGGTGTACGGACGCTCCCGAGAAACTGTCCGAGATGTAGCCGTTGTTGCGCCCCACCAGCCCACCAATGCCTCCGTGGCGACTCCATAGCCTGCCAGTGGCGTAGCTGTCGCTGATGATGCCGAAGTTGGCCCCGGCCAGACCTCCGGAGCTCCACGCCGAGTGGACTATGGTTATCTCGGCATCGACCAACCCAAGGTTGCGGATGATGCCGGACTCTCCGTTGAACGCAAAAAGCCCCAAATGCGCCCGCTGATCGTTGGTAGAGTAGTAGATGTACAAGTTGGAGATGGTGTTTCCGTTGCCCTCGAATACTCCCTCGAACCGGCCTCCCTCAGAATCGTCCCGCGAAGCGTGGAAATCCCTAGGGAAGCTCTGAATAAGTCCCTTCCCCCTCGATGGGGGAAGGTTAGGATGGGGGTGACCTCGCTTATTGGATAGCTGAAGCCCTTAAGCTCCCCACCAAAATTTCGGTTTCCGTTGCAATTCCGAGTGCTTTTTCAGAGGTTTCCTAGGGCTAATGGGGGTCCACCCCCACACGGTGGTCCAATCGGGGTTGATTGCCCTGGAGGCGTAGCTTCCGGGGTCGTCGAAATCCAGCGAACGGCTCAACTCGTAGCCGCGGCAACCGGGGCACCCTTCGGCGGAGTAGCCTGGGAACGCGGCGGCGTAGGACTCGGAGTCAGCGCCGTCATCCGGCCTCCCGTCCCCGTCGAGGTCATGGCGAATGGCGTCAAGCTGCTCCAGGTTTGACACTTCGATGAGGCCGTCGCCGTCGGTGTCGTGCCTTCCGCCGGCGCCCTGTGGCCCCCCGGTGTCTTCCGAGGCGAAAACCGTCGGCGGCATCCGGCGTTCCTGGCAGGCTGCCAGGGCGTCGTCAACCTTCAGAGAAGGGTATTCGCTCGCAGATCCAAAACGCCAGAAGTAGTCCACCCCGGTAGTGTGAAACTCGTCGTAGTCGGCGTTATCCCAATCGGATTTCCAACCGCTGAATATTCCGGTGTAACGGGTGGGCGATTGCAATTCCGTGGTGGTCTTTCCCTCCGCCCCCGAAGGGTCTCCCCGGCCAATGCCGACGCCCAGGCCGGAAGACTGGACGTCCCAATAGCTGTCCGTCACCCTTCCGTCAAATTCTGAAAGCTCTCCCAGCAGCCCACCCACGCCGGAGTCTCCGACGATCCGGCCCCGGGAATAGCTGGCGCTGATGGTCCCGTCGTTCCAGCCGGCCAGACCGCCGACGCTTTCGACTCCGGACACTGTGGCTGTACTGTAGCTGGCAACCGCTCGGCCGTCTCCCCTGTTCCCGGCCCGGTTCACTCCAACCAGCCCACCGACCCGGACTTGACCCGTAACCCTGCCGGTAACGTAACTTGCCATGATCGTGCCGCCGGCATTCAGCCCCGCCAGCCCGCCGACATTCTCGGCTCCGGTCACGTCCGCATCTTCAAGACCAACGTTGCGAATAACGCCGTAGGTATACCCGAACAGGCCGGTGTCAACGCCGGAGCGATGGATATACAGGTTACTGATGGTGTAGCCGTTGCCTTGGAGCGTGGCTTGGAAAGGGCTGCCGCTGATGCCGATGGGCAGCCAGCCGTCGCCCGTGGTCCACCCGGGGTCCACGGTCCCGGAGGCGTAGCTGCCCGGGTCGTCGAAGTCCAGCGGGCGGGCCAGTTCGTAACCGATGCAACGTTTGCACGACGACGCATCGGGATAGGCGTCGTCGTAGGCTTCGGGGTTCCTACGATCGTCGGACCGGCCGTCGCCGTCCAGGTCGTACCGGATGGCGTTTAGTTGCTCAAGATTGAAGACGCCGATCAAACCGTCGCTGTCAGTGTCGTAGTGTCCGTCGGCCGGCCGGAAATTGGCTGGCCGCAGCTCCGAAGTCGAGGTCGGCGTAGAGACCGGTCCCGCGCTGGTTTCCGGCGCAGGGCTAGCCGTAGGCGCCACCGTGGAGGGCACACGGGTGGACCCGGAGACAGCGGTTGATCGGGGGACGCGGAGTTTGCCCCGCCGTCGCCCTCGAGCCGGGCGTCGGCGTGGCGCGGGCGCCTCCGGCCTGACTGCCAGCAGCACAGAATGGCAGGCCGAGCTGGTCGATGCCGGAGCGCCCCGGCGACCCTGGCGGCGCTTTCTTGAAGTCCTCCGGAATGCAGCCGGTTAGCCGGTTGCCGCCAAGGTCGAATTCTCTCAGATTGGGGACGATGATCGCTAGCCGCGCCGGAACTTCCCCGGTCAATTCGTTGTCATTGAGCAACAGTACCGACAGGTTGGAGAGATCGTCCAACATATGTGGTATCGCCCCGCTCAGCCGGTTGCCGGAGAGGTCCAGATGTTGCAGTCCGCGGAGCCGTATCAGCCCCGGCCAAATGTCGCCGCTCAATCCGTTGTCCGGCAATCTCAGCGATATCACCCGGCCATCCTTGTCGGTGGTTACGCCATACCATTCACCGAGAGGAGCGTCGCTGAGCCAGTTCGTGTTTTCGTCCCAGTTTTCCCCATTGGATGCGAGGTAGAAGCCGGATAATAGTTCCCTTACTGAATCCGGGGAGTCCTCGACTTCGACAAATGGCAGGAAATCGAAGGTCTCCACTGACCACAGGTCCAGCCAGAAGGTAACCGCCGCCGCGATTACGATCGCCAGAAGGATTGTCACCACACAGCCGCATGACAGCCCGCAGCAGCCGCCTGAGTTTTTTTCCGGCTCCTCCTCGGGCCCGTGGACGAGAATCTCGTCTTGGTCCCGCAACCAGCCTATGTCCCGTTCCAGCCGGTCGCCTTCCAGCCCCGATGGAGGCGGGCCTAGAGGGGGATTCATTCTCTGGCTGGTAGCCGCTGGTCATGCATCCCCATCCGGGTCTGACTCTACGGGCGAAGCTACCCCTCTGCCTTCTCCCGCTGCACCAAGTGGGCCGGAAGGACGCCTAGGCTGGCAGGGTTGGTGGAGTCTATCCGGCCATGACGGCTGCCGCCATAACAGTCCAGAATTGGGGGGTCCTCTCGATCAGCAGTGGCGCCGAGAGGTAACGTAGCTTGGGGCAAGGCCGAATCCCCGCGCTCAGGAGGCATTCGTCTCATAAACCCTGAACAGTTGCCTGATATCCAGGCCAGTGGTGTCGGCGATGGGCGAATTGTATCATGCAACCAGTGATGGCCCGAGTTGCGGTGGCCTCTGGCTCCCGCAGCCTTGACTAACAGACGCCTAACCGCAGAAAATAGCATATTACGAATACCAATCGCCGGAGAGGATCAGATGGACAGTTATAAGGCGGAATACATCTGGATAGACGGTTCGCAGCCCACGGCGAAGCTGAGGTCCAAGGGCCGAGTGCTGGAAAAGGGCGAAGAGTACCCCCTCTGGGGTTTCGATGGCTCGAGCACCAACCAAGCTACCGGGGATAACTCGGACTGCGTATTGAACCCTGTGTTCTCCTGTGCGGACCCGATTCGCGGGGGTGATGACAGGCTGGTGATGTGCGAGGTGTTGCTGACCGACATGAGCCCGCACCCATCGAATACCAGGGCTGCCTGTGCGGCCGCGGCTGAAAAGTATGCCAGCTTCGATACTTGGTTCGGAATTGAGCAGGAGTACACTTTCTTTGACGGCACCAGGCCGCTGGGTTGGCCGCACAACGGCTTTCCGGCGCCTCAAGGCGGGTACTACTGCGGGGTGGGGTCTGATGAGGTGTTCGGGCGCCCCGTTGTCGAGGCCCACTTTGACGCCTGCTTACGGGCAGGGCTGATGGTATCGGGAATCAACGCTGAGGTGATGCCCGCCCAGTGGGAGTTCCAGATTGGCCCGGTGAACGCTCCTGAAGTGGGCGACCAGTTGTGGCTGGCACGTTGGCTGCTTTACCGCATTGGCGAGGACATACACCTCTCGGACGCAGAGAATAGGGGTGTCAGCGCCACGCTGGATCCCAAGCCGGTCCAAGGCGACTGGAACGGCGCCGGTGCGCACACCAACTTCTCCACTTGGCAGATGCGGGAAAGCTACGAGGCTTGCGTCGCCGCCGCCGAGGCCCTTAGCACAAACCACGAGGCCCACATCGCCAATTATGGGCATCGCATCGAGGAGCGCCTGACCGGACACCACGAGACCTGCTCTTATAGGGAGTTCCGCTACGGCGTGGCGGACCGGGGCGCCTCCGTCCGCATTCCCTGGCAGGTGCACCGGGAGGGCAAGGGGTACATCGAAGACCGTCGGCCCAACGCCAACTGCGACCCGTACAAGGTCGTGAGCATGATCCTGAATACTGTGTGCGGCGCCATAACTTAGGAGCCTCTTCTAACAAAGCCGACACTAGGAATTCGCACCGAACATACGGGCTGCCAGTCTAGATACGGAAATCCACAATTATTGTGGGTCTTCGTAGAATATTTGGCCCCATCATTCGTAATCAACAGGCAATCGTCGGGCAGACTCCGGGGAGTCTGTCCGACGATTTTGGTGTTCCATGGACTCGCTAAACAAGCTCGTGGCTGCCGGCAGTAACTACTCGAAAGCGATGGCAAAGCGGTCGGGGAATTCACCCCGGCAGCCCTGATCCACAACCTGCTGAAGCCGTGGCGGTCCGATGTGGCTAACCCCTCTTGATCAGCCCAAGAAACCGGCCACAGCGCACGCTGCGGCGCCCTGTCTCCAGCCTACACACCAGCAGCCCGATGAACCGCTTCCCGAGCAAAAAGCCGATCATCATTCGTTGTACGGGCTCATGGTCTCCGGACCATATCAAGAACGCAGGCGTCCCCAACGTTAAACCAGGCAAGTGCCTCAAGTCAGGGAAACCAATGGCGCAACCGGCCGTATAAACAATTGATGAAGACGAATCTCAAGGCTACCCTGCTTTCAGCTATAGGTATCTGCATTGTCCTGTTGGCCGCCGCCTGTCAGGGCGAGCAAAGTCCATCCAACGCAACGGTGGAAGTGCCATCAGGCCGGAATCCCAACGCATCGGTGAGCGGTACCGTCGCCTACCGCGAGAGATTGGCCCTTACTCCGACCGCAACCCTCATGGTAGAGTTGCGTGACGTATCATATGCCGACGGCCCCGCTCCGCTCATCGCCCGCAAGACCATATCCGGCCCAGGTCAAGTCCCTATCAACTTCGAGGTTGAATATAACCGCGAAGACATTGACTCCCGGAACAGGTATTCAATCAGTGCCAGTATCGTTGAGTCCGATGGCCGCCTTGCCTTCACCAACGATACGGTATATGAGGTAATCACCCACGGTAACCCCAACAAGGTGGATATGCTGCTGGTGCTGGTGCAGCCTCCGCCCGACCTAGTAGGCGAAGGCGATGACGCAGGTTCGGACTGGCGGACATGGATAGAAGTCCCGGTCCCGGTGTTTTGGGCCAACCTTATACCGAACGAGCCGGAACATCTGCTGCGCGTTGCCTATTACCAGTCCGCTATCGAAGGCTGTGCCCGCCCCGGCAACCAAGAATTGGCAATGGACGGCTACGACATTATTGTCCGGGTTACGCTAATGCAGCCGCCGCCTACTTCCTGGGCAATCCCCTGTGATGAGCAAGTGGTGGAACTTGACACCGTAGAACCAATTGGAACGCTTCTCGTCCTTGGGCAAACTTATCGGGTGATAGTAAACGACCGGGAAACGACGACCTTTACCCTGCCGGAGTCCGACTTTGGCAACACTTTCATCTCCGAGTCGCCAATCGAGACCGCAGGGGTAGTGATACTGGAAAGCGAGCCGCCTCAGTACCAGTTGCGCGTCGTTTCCGGTATGCCCAGAGGCAGTGGCTGCTCTCAGTTCAACGGCTACGAAATCCGGCGACGAGAGTCGAACCTGATAGACGTAGTTGTCACCCACCATCAGGTCTCCGACCAGCTTGTCGTCTGTACCGCCGACTACCCAGTAGTGGAAACCACCGTACCTTTGGGTTCCGATTTTGAGCCGGGCGCAGAATACACTGTTAGCATTAACTCAGACACCATCGTCTCTCTTGTGGCCCGTTAGCCTCGAACGCACGGCTCGACGCGGCTTTGTGTTACGGCCAGGTCTTGGCGCCACAGCGCTGGCAGGTGGACCGAGCGCTACGACCTAATCGAGCACACCATCGGCAAGGACGACAGCGACTCGGTGGAGGATGGGCGCTGGAGCGGGTCCTCCACCGCAGCAAGACAGTCGATATTAGACGCCCCATCCGACTTCGCAATGAACAACCTCACCTAACTCCATCAGACGGGCCGGTTTGATACATTCCTGATACTTCGATTGAGACGCGATCGCCCGTACTTCTCAGGGTATCGTCTATCCGGCACAAGACTGCTACACCGGAACCGCACACCGGTCTCTACAGGGACTCCAGGATCTCTACCACCTCATCGCTGGACTTGATAGCCGCGTCCTTGTGGCCCATGTTGACCAGGGCGTACTCGTGGAGTTCCTTGGTCAATGCCGCGGTGGCGTCCTCTACCAGAATGGTGCCGTAGCCAAGTTCGACGGCCCCGCGTACCGTTCCTTCGACACAGCCGTTGGTCACTACTCCAACTACGATCACGTTTTCGATGCCTATGTTTCGTAATACCCGGTCAATGTTGGTAGAGTTGAACACGCTCTCGGTGACCTTGCTTATGACCAGCTCGTCGCCCAGAGGCGCCACCTCGGGAAGGATCTCCGCCTCCTTAACGTCCCGGGGAGTGGTGAGCCCCCACCTCTTGAACCGGGGAGTGCTGTCCCGCCCGTCGGACGTAGCCGAGGCGACGCGCACATGGATCACCTCGACGCCGGTCCTGCGCGCCACGGCTATGAGGCGCTGGATGTTGGGTAGCATTATGTCCTTGACCCTGGCCATGTAGTAGTCCAGGAAATCGGCGATGCCCAGTTCCTTGGCACGGGCTCCCAGACCGTGGTCCGGGTGGGCGTCCATGTACTGGACATCGATGATAAGCAAGGCCGTGTTTTCTCTCTCTAGTTCCGGGTCCAGTACGCCGCCACCTCCCAAGAGCAGCCTGAGCTTCCGAACCATCTCGTTGTTGGGGATCACCGCTGGCCTCGCAGTTAACTGAGTCATGACTCTCTCCTTAGCAGACAATTCCCAATCGAATTGAATTGGGCCCGTAATCAAGGTTCATCCATTGCGGCGGCAGTGTTTCGAATGCAGAGGGTTAGCGCCGCGTCAATACAGAAGGGCGCCGAAGGAATGGCGCCCGCGATTGGCCGATGGGCGGGGCACCAACTGTCCCGTCCGGAATATTCAGGGCATGTCGCGCGCGGCACGGCGAATAACAGATCAACCGCCTGAACGGTAACTGACTGAATGGTAGATGTATGATCGGTAGCTGCTCGGCCAGCCAGAAAGCTATAAAGTTTTCTGGCGCCGAGCACCGGTCTCTTACGACTCGGGGAAGGGAAAACCGTGTTAGCAGGCAGGCCGGGTGAGGACGTCTTGGTCGATCCGCCTCCGGACCAGTTGGCCCGATCCTAAAGTGCCGAAGAACTGGCCGTTCTCCACTACCACTTTGCCCCGGAAGACGGTGGTCACGGGCCACCCATTTATGGGCCAGCCCTCCCAGATGCTGTAGTCGCTGATGTGCAGGTCGCTTAAATCCAAGTTCCGGCGGATGCTGGGATCGATGAGGACCAAGTCAGCATCACTGCCTGGGGCGATGGCGCCTTTGCGCGGGTAGAGGCCCATGATTTTGGCGGCGTTAGCCGAGGTCACGTCTACGAAACGCTGGAGGGACATACCCAGATCGCCTACGCCCACGCTGTAGGTGATCCCCATGCGGGCCTCGGTGCCACTGTGTCCTCCCGTAATGTCGTTTATGGTCCGGCCCTGGGTCTTGACCGAGTACGTTGAGCAGAACTCGTCCGTGGCCATGGCGTTGAGGTCTCCCTTGAGCAGGCCCTGCCAAAGGGCCTGGCGGTCGGCCTCGGATTTGAGCGACGGGTAGGTGTGGTACTTCATGCCGTCGGGCTTTTTGTAGTCGTCAGAGTTGAAGCAGGCGTAGTTGTGGAGGGTCTCGCCGTAAACGGCTTGGCCCCGACCTCTGGCCTCCCGTATTGCGTTGACGCCCTCCCTGGCGCTCACGTGGACGAAATACACCGCGGCGCCAGTCCATTCGGCCATGCGCAGGACCCGGCGGAAGGATACGTCTTCCACCATGTTGGTGTGGACCTCGTGGATGTTAAACCATTCGGTCCGCTCGTCGCGGTCTAGCTTCTCGTAGTTGTATTTGACCATGTCGTCATCTTCGGAGTGAACGGTGACGAGGCCGCCGTTGGCGGCCGCTTGCTCCATGACCGCCGATATGTGGCCCATGCGCATTTGCCAGCCCACGCCCGGAGGTATGCGGGAGGCAGGCATTATGTCGGTGGTAAATACTTTGAACGAGGGGAAGCCCGCTTGGATGGCCTCTGGTACCTCGTCCACAATTCGGGTCGGAATGTCTCCCAACAACATACAGTGGTATGAATAGTCGCAGTATGAGTTGCCCCGCCAACGTGCGTTCTTTTCTTCGATGGCACTGAAGATGTCGGTCGAGGGCACCACATGAGCGAAGTCCAGTATGGTAGTGGTGCCTCCGAATAACGCGGAGCGGGTAGCCTCTTCGGGAGGCGCCGTCTCGGCGGGCGGTTGCATGGGTGTGGTCGGCGCCACATGGGGATGCTGTGTAACAGATGTCCAGATGGGCATGGCAACGTGGGCGTGCGGCTCAATGCCGCCTGGCACTACAATCTTCCCTGAGGCATCGATGACGCGCCCAACCTCACCCGTTAGGGAGCCCGGAGTCGTCACCGCTATTATCTTGTCACCTTCGACGGCCACATCCCAATCGCCTACACCCCACGGTGTCACCACCTGCCCGCCCCTGATTATCAGATCAATCATGGGATCGCCTCCGCATATTTATGGGTGCGGTGATTGTAACAGAAATCGACTAGACGACCCTGGTCGAGACTAAGGGAACCGCTGAATAAACCGGTAAAATGTGGCAAAACAGGGGTTTGTCAGGCGCGACTCCGGCAGAAAATGTGCATATATCCTGAATTGTTCGGAGGGTCCTTGGGACTCTGATCAAGACACGATTGCCGTCGACCTGTCTGAGGGCGATTTCAAAGTAATTGTCTGAACCTGGATTTCCACAATTTTGAGATTTTCAGGATATTCCCTAATCCTGAGCATCCTTGAATCCTGATAATCGTGGTTCAGACTCATGCCGCGGCAAAGACTTTGCAATCGTCCTGGGACCTGTCTCGAACGCGCTTGACACCCATGCGAGAAGCTGCCTATACTAACCACCGGTTTCCCCTTGAACGTCCCCGCATGTTTCCTTGTGCGCCAACTTTCTTTGTCCTCGCTCCTAGGTATGTGTTTTCAAAACGGGGCTCTTCCCCGATACCGTAGCGCAGGCTGATGCCGACAAAGTTTATCTTCGTCACCGGGGGGGTCGTCAGTTCTTTAGGCAAAGGGATTTGCGTCGCCTCCATTGGGCGCATCCTGAAGAGCCGTGGTCTCTCCGTCTCCGTCTTAAAGCTCGACCCTTACCTCAACGTCGACCCGGGTACCATGTCGCCCTACCAGCACGGCGAAGTATTTGTCACCCAGGACGGCGGTGAGACTGACCTCGACTTGGGCCACTACGAACGTTTCATCGATCTTGAGTTGACCCGTAGCTCCAACCTGACCGCCGGCGAGGTCTACCTCAACCTGATAGCCAAAGAACGCCGGGGAGACTTCCTTGGCGGCACCATTCAAAGCGTTCCCCACGTGACTAACGACATTAAAGACCGCATCTTGGGGCTGGCCGTGGAGTCGGGCGCCGACGTGATTGTAGTCGAGGTTGGCGGCACCGTCGGCGACATCGAGGGCCTTCCTTTCCTGGAGGCCATTCGCCAAATGCGCAATGAGGTGGGCCGGGAGAACGTGTATTACGTCCACCTCACCCTCCTTCCCTACATTACCGCCGCCCAAGAACTCAAGACTAAACCCACCCAACACAGCGTGAAAGAACTGCGGGCAACCGGCATTCAGCCCGACGCCATCGTCTGTCGCAGCGACCACCCGGTGCCGGAATACATCTGCGAAAAAATCTCCTCCTTCTGCGACGTTCCAGTAAAGGCGGTTATACCACTGGAAACCGTGGACAACGTCTACCAGGTGCCGCTGCTCTTGGAGGATGCCGGCTTGGGTGACATCATCCTGGAGTCCTTCGGCCTCCGGGGCCACCACCGCGATATGTCGGAATGGGCGGCCATGGTAGACCGGATGGACTCGCCCAATGAATATCTCCCCATTGCCTTGGTTGGCAAATACGTGGAGTACCGTGATTCCTATCTCTCAGTGCGCGAGGCTCTGCGCCACGCCGGGATAGACCATACCAAGAGTATCGAGATCCAGTGGGTGCATTCCGAAGACGTGGAGCGTTACGGCCCTCACGCCCTCCTCTCCCGGGCCTGTGGCATCGTGGTCCCCGGCGGCTTCGGGACCCGGGGCGTGGAGGGTATGGTGGACACGGTGCAATACGCCCGGGAACAAAAAGTCCCATACTTGGGCCTGTGCCTTGGGTTGCAGGTGATGGTCATCGAGTGGGCCCGTCATGTGTTGGGACTCACCGGCGCCAACTCTGAGGAACTGGAGCCTAATACGCCCGACCCGGTGGTCCACATGATGCCGGACCAGGAACACGTTACCCGAAAGGGGGGTACAATGCGGCTGGGTGCTTACCCCTGCCGCCCGCTGGAGCGGACCATTACCAGCCAGGCCTACGGCGCCGAAGAGGTGATGGAGCGCCACCGCCACCGGTTCGAACTGAACAACGCCTACCGCGAGATCTTGGAAAGTTCGGGCTTGATCGTGGGCGGCGTGTCGCCCGACGGTAACTTGGTCGAGGTCGGAGAGGTCCGGGAACATCCCTTTATGCTGGGGGTGCAGTACCACCCCGAGTTCAAATCGCGGCCCAACCGACCCCATCCCTTGTTCAACGAGTTTGTAAACGCCGCCAAAAAGACCATCCGCGAAGGGGTCCAACGCCCGCTTCCGTTTAACGAATAAGGACCTTAACGAAAAGGACCGGCGCCTCTCCAAGAGGGGAGATTAACCCTGACGGACGTTCCCCTTCCCGGAGCAAACAAAAAAGGGTGGTGTTGTTGTGAAACTGTTCCTAGACACGGCCAATATTCAGGAAATCCGCGACGGCGCCCGGCTGGGGGTGATCAGCGGCGTCACCACCAACCCGTCCTTGGCTTCGGCCGAGGGCATAGGCGACCGCGAGGGCTATATGACTGCAGTGCGGGAAATCGCCGACATCATCGACGGCCCCATCTCGGTGGAAGTGGTGTCTACCGATGCTGAGGGTATGATCGCCGAAGGGCGGGACATCGCCGATTGGGTGCCCAACCCCTGGGTCAAAATCCCCAGCACCCTCCCGGGCATCGAGGCCATAGCGGCCTTGGCTAGAGACGGTATCAAGGTCAACCAGACCCTTTGCTTCTCGGTCAACCAAGCCCTGCTGGGGGCCCAAGCGGGCTCCACCGTGGTGAGTCCCTTCGTCGGCCGGCTCGACGACATCGGCCACGAGGGCATAGAACTTATCGAAGATATTGCTTCTCTGTTCCGGCAGCACAACATCGGGACCAAGGTGATGGCGGCCAGCATCCGCCACCCACTTCACTGCCTCTTGGCCGCCAAGGCCGGGGCCCACATATCCACCGTGCCCTATAAAACCCTGTTGCAAATGGTGCAGCACCCCCTGACAGACGCCGGCGTGGCCCGGTTCACCGCAGACTGGGAAAAGGCGGCAAAGTCATAGCCCCCCGGCGAGGGAAACAACCGACGAAAAACGAGGTGACCATGGCGACTACCCAGAGGATAATGGACGTAGCGGAGCTGGGCGCGAAGTCTAAAGAGGAACTTATCAGCTTGGCCGGTGACGTCGGCCTGAACGACGCCCCCTTGGCCACCATGCACAAAGAGGACCTGTTGGGCCGTCTGTTCCAACTGGCCTCTTCCCAACAGTCCCTGGTTTCCACCGGCATCCTGGAGATCATGGACGAAGGCTATGGCTTTCTGCGCCAAGTCGTATCGTACCGGGCCTCGGGTGACGTCTATATCTCCCAGTCCCAAATTCGCCGCTTCGGCCTGCGCACCGGAGACACCGTGACCGGCCAAGTGCGGCCCCCTAAAGAAGGCGAGCGTTACTTCGGCTTGGTACGTGTGGAGCGGGTCAACGGCTCCCCCACCGACCAGTTACAGAACCGCTACCGGGCTACCTTCGAACACCTGACCCCCATCTTCCCCGAACGACAGGTGGTGCTGGAAACCGAAACCGCCGAAGTCGCCACCCGGATGGTCGACCTCTTTGCCCCCATCGGTCTGGGGCAGCGCGGCCTCATCGTTTCCCCGCCCAAAGCGGGCAAGACCACCATGCTGAAGCAGATCGCCCACGGCGTCGTCTCCAACTGCCCCGAGGCCATCCTCATGGTAGCTCTCATTGGCGAGCGTCCCGAGGAGGTGACCGACATGCGCCGCTCGGTGGACGGCGACGTCTTCGCTTCCACTTTCGACGAGTCGGTCGAGGAGCAATGCCGGGTCGCGGAGCTGGCCTTGGAGCGGTCCAAACGCTTGGTGGAAATGGGGAAGGACGTTGTGATACTGCTGGACAGCATCACCCGCTTGACCCGGGCCTATAACCTGGCGGTGCCGACCAGCGGCCGCACTCTCTCCGGCGGCATCGACCCCATCGCCCTCTACCCGCCCAAGAAGTTCTTCGGCGGCGCCCGCAACATCGAGGAGGGTGGCAGCCTGACCATCATCGCTACCTGCTTGGTCGATACCGGCAGCCGCATGGATGAGGTCATTTACGAGGAGTTCAAGGGTACCGGGAACATGGAACTCCACCTCGATCGCCGCTTGGCCGAGCGCCGCTACTTCCCCGCCATAGACATCGTCCGCAGCGGCACCCGCCGCGAGGAGCTCCTCTTCAGCGAAGAGACTCTAAAACAGATCGTCCTGTTGCGGCGCATGATCAGCCTCATCTCCAACGACGGCCCGGTAAACGCCACGGAACGGGTCTTGGAACGCTTGGCCAAATCCACCAACAACAAGGAATTCCTGAACAACCTCAACAAAGACAACTAAAGGGCGAGGCATCGACCCCTCGCCCTCAACGACGGCCCAACCATCCAAAAGCTGCTCGCTGGACTTCGGGATGAGCCGTGTCCCGAAAGGGTGGAACGGTTGGGGGCGGTCTTACGAACCGGCCGGCTTTCTTCCCTTGCGGTCTAGGAAGTCTTTGAAGCCCTCTTCCACGGTCAAGCCCCGATAGCGTCCGTGCCTAGCGTTGTGCTCGTTCCAAAACTGCTCTTCAAGGGGCAGTCCGCTGTGTTCCAGTAACATCCGCTTGATATTGGTCACGCCCTCGGCACGGTTCTTGGCAATTCCGGCCGCAACTTCCACGGCCTTGTCCATCAGTTGCTCGGACGGCGTCAAGTGATTGATCAGCCCCATGTGGTAGGCCTCGTCGGCGAACACCTCGCGGCCGCTGTAGAGGAGTTCTTTCGCCCTAGGCCAGCCGATCAGGTTAGGCAGGCTCCAAGTGGCGTTCATCTGGCCGTAATTCACCGCCAAAAAGCGGAAGCTGCTCTTTTCGCAACCGATCAGCAGGTCCAGGCTGGTGGCCATAACCGTTCCGCCGCCGTAGCAAAGCCCGTTGATGGCGCCGATAAGCGGCTTGGCGCTGGTGAACATGCGCCAAGTGTATTCGGCCCGGGTCTTCTGGGCTTCGTCCCGTCCCTCGGAGGTCAGCTCCCGGTTCTCATGGATGTCGGCCCCAGCGGAGAAAGCCCGCTCCCCGGCCCCGGTGATAACCACCGCGCCTATGGCGTCGTCCTCATCGGCCGCGGCTATGAATTGGTCCAATTCGCCGACTAGCTTCAAGCTAAGGGCGTTGAGCACCTCGGGCCGGTTAAGCGTAACTATCGCCACCCGGTCAACCTGGTCGATCTTGATGAATTCAAAGCTCATGGGCGCTAACCCCCCAAATACTTTTACCGGCATTAACCTTAGTAATTAACCATAGACGCCGCCCAAAGTAAACCGCGCCCGGTGGCCTGGCAGGGTCTTGTATCTTGGGGTGTGGATGCAAGATAACTCCAAGCGGGGTGAAGTGGGTGCGGCAGACCGGCAGGGTCTTGGTCCTGACAGGCCGTTCGAAAGCGTGGTCGCCGCACCTTTCCCAACAGAGCCCGGACAGTTGCTGGGGCTGCTAAGCCCGGATGTCGCAAGAACGGGCCAACCTTTAATCGGGAGTGGGGGAGTGGGTATGAAACAGGAAGCGGCTTACGTGGGCATCGACGTGGCCCAGGACCGGCTGGATGTGGCCCTCCGGCCATCGGGCGCCGTATGGACGGTGGCCTACGGCCCGGACGGGATTCGCGGCCTGGTGTCGGAGTTGCAGGCCCTGGGGCCGTCGGCGGTCGTCCTGGAGTCCACCGGCGGGTTGGAACTGTCGCTCGCGGGCGCCCTGGCGGCGGCGGCCCTGCCGGTGGTGGTGGTCAATCCCCGGCAGGTGCGCGACTTCGCCAAGGCCACCGGCCGGCTGGCCAAGACCGATGCCCTGGACGCCCGGGTCCTGGCCCATTTCGCCGAGGCGGTCCGTCCTCCGGTCCGCCCCCTGCCAGACTCCGACACCCGGGAACTCCATTCCCTGACCGCCCGGCGCAACCAGGTGGTAGAGATGCTGGTGGCGGAGAAGAACCGTCTTGGCCGGGCCGGCGGCGCCGTCGCTCCGCGCATCCGGGCCCACATCCAGTGGCTGGAGCAGGAGCTGGACGACCTGGACCAAGGCCTGCAGCAGACGCTGCGCCGCAGTCCGGTGTGGCGGGAGCAGGACGATCTGCTGCGCTCCGTTCCCGGCGTGGGGCCGCAACTCTCCGTGACGCTGCTGGCCCACCTGCCGGAACTGGGCACCCTGGGCCGCCGGGAGATAGCGGCTCTGGTGGGAGTGGCCCCGATGAACCGGGACAGCGGGGCCATGAGGGGCCGGAGAAGCGTCTCCGGAGGGAGAGCCCGAGTCCGGGCGGTCCTCTACATGGGCGCATTGGTAGCCAGCCGCCATAACCCGGTGATCCGCAGCTTCTATCAACGGCTGCTGACCGCAGGCAAGCCCAAGAAGCTGGCCCTGACCGCCTGTATGCGCAAGCTGCTGACCATCCTCAACAGCATGGTCAAGAATGGTCAGCACTGGAATCCTCGCGCGATGAACTCTTGACATCAAAGACAGTTGCTTTTGATTGTCCCCTCCTCCTGGATAGGGGGAGAGTTAGGGGAGGTCGGACCGCGTCGCCTTTTTCTTTCACCTGTTGACTTGACCTCCCCGTACATCCCCCATCCTAACCTTTCCCCCGCTGGGGGAAAGGTTAGGATGGGGGACATGATGACATAGACCCGGACAACTAAAAGACCCTGGGCGACCTGGGTCCGCCGCGCTGTTCAGAGGCGGCGTTCTGTTGTACCTTACGTCCATCTAGACGGCCAACCAGCCCCACGTTCATCCAGCCACAACAGGTCTCCCGTATGACGGGAATCGAGGGAGTCAAACATGAAAGCGGTCAGAGCCTACGGCATCGGCGGCCCGGAGGTACTGCGGTATGAAGACGTTCCCGAGCCCACGCCGGGGCCGGGCGAGGCGTTGGTGGACATCAAGTCCATCGGTGTCAACTACACCGACGTGTCCAGCCGCAAGGGGACTAATCCACCGGCAACCTTCCCTTGGACCCCCGGACGCGAGGGCGCCGGCGTGGTTATCGCGGTCGGCGATGGGGTAACCGAGGTGGTGGTGGGCGACCGGGTTGCATATGCCATGCATACCGGCTCCTACACGGAACGGCACGTGGTGCCGTCGTGGCTGCTGGTGCGTATCCCGGAAGGTATGGACTTCGATACCGGCGCGGCCACGATGTTGCAAGGAATGACCGCCCATTTCCTGGTTTTTGGTCTGACCCGCCTCAACCCCGGCGACCAAGTATTGGTGCATGCCGGGGCCGGCGGTATGGGGCTGTGGTTGATCCAGCTATTGAAAAAAGTGGGCGCTTGCGTCTACACCACCGTGTCCACCGAGGCGAAGGCGGAGTTGGCCGCCGGCGCCGGGGCCGACCATACAATCAACTACACTACCCAAGACTTCGAATCGGTGATAGCATCGGCCACCGCCGGAAAGGGCGTACGGCTGGTTCTCGACGCCGTGGGCTCTCCCACCTTCGCCAAGGGGCTGAACATCCTCAGCCCCCGCGGCTACATGGCCTTGTACGGACAGGCCGGGGGCCCTGTGGCGGAGGTCGATTCCAACGCCCTGCGCAACGGCTCCTTGTTTCTCACCCGTCCCAGCCTCGGCGACTACACCGCCACACGGGAGGAGTTACTGCAACGGGCCAGTGAGGTGCTGGATTGGGCGCAGAAAGGCGAGGTCAAGCTGTACGTTAGTCTGACCCTGCCGCTGGCCGAAGCCCGGGAAGCTCACCGGCGTTTGGAGGGGCGGGAGACCACCGGCAAAATACTGCTGAAGCCGTAATCGGACAACCCCCCGCTTCTGTGATTGAGCCGGGAACGGAACGAGCCGCGGCCTACTGCGCGGTCCAACCGCCGTCGACGACCAACTCGCTGCCGGTGACGAACGAAGACTCGTCCGACGCCAGGTAGAGGACCCCGTAGGCTACCTCCTCCGCCTCGCCATACCGCCCCAGCGGTATCCGCGACTCCATTACCTCCCGGACGCTCGGATCGGAGCGTCGGGGTTCAGTCATCGGCGTGACGATCGGGCCCGGATGTACCGAGTTGGCCCTGATTCCCTCGGCGGCGTACTGGATGGCCGTGGACTTGGTGAGCAACCGTACCGCGCCCTTGGACGACTGGTACTGCGGGCTGCTCTCCTTCATGCCCACCATACCCAGTTGGGAGGATATGTTGATGATCGATCCACCGCCGGCCTTTCGCATCTCCGGGATGGCGTAACGGGTGCCCAGGAACACGCCTTTGGCGTTAATGTCCATTACCCGGTCCCAAGCTGCCTCCGTGGTGTCTTCGATCATACTGGCGCCGTCGACACCCGCATTGTTCACCAGGATGTCCAGCTTTCCGTACCGGGTCACGGCCAAGTCCACCGCCGCCTTCCAGTCGTCTTCGCTGGTGACGTCCAACCTGAGGAATACGGCTTCTCCGCCGCCGGCGGCAATCGATTGGACGGTACTGTGGCCCTCGGCCTCCAGAACGTCGCCGATCACTACCTTGGCCCCTTCTCGGGCGAAAAGCTCGGCTTCGACGGCCCCCATGCCCCTGGCGCCGCCACTGATCAAGGCTACCTTGCCTGATAAACGCATCGTATGACCTCCACTATAATCCTGCCCCCAAGCCAAGTCCTCCTACCCCGGGTGAGCTTGTCCCGGAATCGGACGTGGCTCAGGAGCCTTGATTTCAAATGTTATTAGCCAAGTATGGGGATTATGAGACAGGCTCGTCCGCGGGGGAAGGGACTTAAATGGTTGTTGAACGTTTGGGACTGCTGGCTCGGTCTAGCCGGAAAAAGTGTCCCGCAATATGCTGTGGGCGAGGGGGGAGGGCCAAAATTAGGGGCGTCACGATAGGCGTCCCCAAGGCCCGAGACTGACAAAACCCCTCCGGTCGATTGGCCCCAAAATCCGCCTATCGCCCGGAGGGGCTCCCTTGTGCAGGGTATGTTTGCGCGTTTGTCTAGTGCAGGACCGGTACGTCTTCTTTGACGTACACCTGGATTCGACCGCGGGTATGGTCGATAATCGCGATTCTGCCTTGCGGGTCGATCTTTACCGCGCAGGGATGGGAGAGGAACTTCTCGTAGCCGGGCTCGCTGGCGTAGGCTAGGTTCCTCTGCCGGATCATGTCCGGGTTGGAGTTCAGCTTGTCCTTCCCCCATTTGGAGAGGACGGCGTCGCCGACGAACTGGGTGATGAACCTGCCGTCCGGGGCGAAGGCCTGCACCCGGTTGTTTTCCCAGTCGGTGACGAAGATGTCGCCGGAGTCATCGACGCATAGCCCGTTGGGGCGGTTGAACTGCCCGACACCGGCGCCGGTGCCGCCGAAGGATTGTTGCCAATCTCCGGCGGAATTGAAGACCTGTACCCGGTCGTTCCGCCAGTCGGCTACGTAGATGTTGTCGCTCTTGTCCACCGCAACGCCCCAAGGCAGGTTGAACTGCCCGTCGCCGCTGCCGGCGGAACCGAACGCGGAGACGAAACGGCCGTCGAGGGTGAACTTTTGGACCCGGTTGTTTTTGCTGTCGACCACCACAACGGTGTCGGTTGAATCGATGATTATGCCGGAGGGGCCGTTCAGTTCGCCGTCGCCGGAGCCCGAGGCGCCCCACTTGCTCACGTATTCGCCTTCGGCGGTGAACTTGGTGATCCGGTTTAGCCATTCGTCGGCGACATACACGTTGGCAGAGCTGTCCAGCGCCACCGACGTAGGCCAAACGAATTGCCCGTCACCTTCGCCGTAAGCGCCGAACTCGGTAATGTACTCTTCGTCCAGCGTACAGACCGTCATGTGAACGCCGTCCGGCCGGTTCTCGTAGGAGCGGTTGATCACGTAGACTTGCCCATCGGGCGCAATGGCCATGTCCACCGCGTTACGGAACCCGGTGCCGGCAAACTCGTTGCGGCCCACGGCGTGGCTGAAATAATAGGTCCGGTCGGTGAGACCGAAGAAATGTGTAGCCATTCACTAACCTCGTCGTTCAATATTCGCCGGGCCGGGTTACACCGCAATGTGTGCGGTAGGTTACCGCCACCCGTTGCAGCGTATCCGGCGCCGCCAGTGGGGCAGAAGCCCCCAAGGGAGCGCTGGCCCACTGACGGTTAGTTGATTCAAGGTCGCCGGATGTCGTCGGCGGGACGGACGGGTCTAGCCGAAGAACTTGACCCGCTCGTAGTTGCCGCCAACGATGGGTTCTGCATCCAACCCGAACCAGTCTTCCAGGATGGTGGAGTACACCGACCGGAAGTCCAGGTTGAACTTGAGGTTGCCGCCTATTTCCTGTTCCGACGGTTCCAGCGACGGATAGAGGCCGTAGAGGCCGCCCTTGACGTGGTCGCCGATAGCCATGGCTACGCCGGCTGCGCCGTGGTCGGTGCCGGAGCCGTTGTCGGCAACCCGGCGGCCAAACTCGGTGAACAGTAACAGCGTCACGTTGTCACTGGCGTCGTGGTCGCGGAGATCGGTGAAGAACGTGTCGACGGTGTTGGAAACGTCGGTCCACAGGCCCGCGTTGGCTTGGGCTTGGTTGGCGTGGGAGTCGAAGCCGTTGTAGGGGCTGGTGGTATACAGCACGCGGGTCCCGAACCCGGCCAAGTGGGTCTGGATGATGTTCTTCATGTACTGGCCGACGACGGTGCCGGAATATTCGACGTTGGAGGTGTACTTGTCGGGGGCCGTGGCCAGGATGTCGGCGCCCTTTAGGGCGTCGGTGCCGGTGGCGTGGATGTAGTCCATCACCGGGCCGGTGCCGATGGCGGGGGAGTACATGCGGCCGAAGATGTCGAGCGCATCGTTCCGCTGGCTTTCTCCCTCGATGCCGGTGAGCAGGCCGTAGGTTTCCAGGTTGCCCACGGAGGCGACCGGTACGCCGTCCATCACCAAGGCGCGGGGCAGGCCGCGGCCGAAGTTCACGCCGGTGAGCACGTTTTCGGCGTTGGGGTCCAATTGCTTCATGGCCCGGCCCAGCCAGCCCTCGGTCCCGATCTTTTCGGGCTCGCAGGTGTGCCAGATGTCCATGGAGCGGAAGTGGGAGTAGCTGGGAGTCGGATAACCGATGCCGACAAAGATGGCCAGTTGACCGGCGTCCCAGTACTTCTTTAGCGGGCCCATTGTGGGGTGCATGCCCAGTTCGTCGTTGATGGGAATGATCTGGTCTTCGGGCACTGCTAAGGTGGGCCGGTAGTCCCGGTACAACGAGCTGTTGCGGGGGATAACCGTGTTCAAGCCGTCGTTGCCGCCCGACAGGGACAAAACCGCCAGAACATTGTCCTTCTTGGTAGATACCATTGCTTCTCTCCTGTTTTCGTTATCGTTCTGTGTGTCGCCGATTGCCCCAGTCGGGTTACTCGAATTGGAACTCCGCGGTCGCCGCGATCATCTGGAACATTTCGCCGGAGCGGCGGGTGAAATCGGCCCGCTCGCCGTCGTTCCCGTGAGAGAGGTCGCCTTCCATGCTGGCATGGGTGATCAACTGGTCCCGGGTGGCTTGGGTTACGAGCAGCGGACCGGTCAGGTCGAGGCAGCTCTCGACAAACTGTTGCGGTGACAGGGTGTCGCCGCTGGCCATCAGACGGTCGACCATCGAACGCACGCCCGGCAACTCGGTGTTGCCCAGCAGGTCGGAGGCGAAGTTGATCCGCTCCACCAGCGTGCCGCTGTCGATCCATTCCCGTCCCGTGTGCCAGCCTTCCACCGTGGGCGGGTTCATCAGGTCCATGCCCATGTACTTGGGCTCTTGGGAAATCTCGAACAGGCCGGGCTTGATTTCCCGGTGCTCCCCAACCATCCGGAGCAAACTCACCACCATCTCGGCGGGGTTCTTCACCTTGGCGTAGCGGACCGACTCGTCTTTGAAGAAGTCGGAGGTGAAAAGGACCTCGAGCATGGCGCCGATCTCGTACCCGGAATCGAAGTACGCCCGCTCCAAGGCCTCGATGGCGGCGCGGTCCCGGGGCGCGGTCAGCCGCCACGCGGGAATCTGCGGCTCGTCGGCCACGAAGAAGTTGTACATGTGACGGGCGACGAAGCGGGCGGTGCCGGGTTGCTTGCAGACGATGTCGATGATGTCATCGCCGTTCCAGTTGCCGGTCTCGCCCAAGAAAGTCTTTTCCGAATTGTCGTGGTCGGCCGGGTCGAAGCGGAAATTCCACGGGCTGCGGCCGTGGGGGAACGGCGGATAGGAGGGGGCGACGTTCCAGCCGGTGAAGGCGCGGGCGCAGGCCTTGACGTCGTCCTCGCTGTAGTTGAAATCTTCGTCCATCCCCACGCCGATGGAGAAGAGTTCCAGCAATTCCCGGCCGTAGTTCTCATTGAGGTTGGCCCGGTGGCTTTCGGTGTTGTCCAGGTAATACATCATGCCGGGGTTGGTGGAGAGTTGGACGAGCAGGTTCCGGAAGTTGCCCATCCCGTGTTCCCGGAACATACCGACCATCCGCCCCATTTCCTGGCCGCTGTCGATCTTGCTGTGGCCGGCGCAGAAGATCATGTGCCAGAAGAGCGCCATCTTCTCTTGAAGCTGGCGGGGGCTGTTGACCATAGTGAAGACCCACGCCTGCACGTTCGTCTCAATCGCGGCGGCCTCGTAGTACGAGGGGTAATACCGCATCAGCAGGTCGTTGTCGACACCGGACTGGGATTCCGGGTTGAGAAGGCTTTGTACGGTTGCGTCGTACCCCTGCGCTGCCTTGGCTTCAATCTCATCCCGGTCCGCCCCGAATCCGGCGCGGCGCAACAGGTGAGCCACCAACGCAATATCCTGTTCAGCCATGTGCTCCTCCCAATTGTTGTCTCGGTCTTGCCTTGGAATTCCGGTACTTTCCCGACGCCCTACGACGCCTTATGTAACATTCATTACAAGGAAAGAATATATTATAAGCAGGATAGCCTGTCAACAGCGCGGCAGGTCTCCGGAGGCAGGCCGCCACGGTCCCGATTAGCCGCTTTGTAAAGGCTTCTTACGTTGCCCGTTAACCCATTGCGGGCAAGGCCTATTTATTATACCAAGAAGTCGATTGACACCGGATTCTATTGACACTCACCCTGTGGCTTGCTAGGATTCTCCAACGTACATCGGTATGCGATGCGCCGCTTTTCGGTTCGCGTTGGTGGCGCAAGCGCCGTTTACCTTTTCTCGATTGAACCTAGGTCGTGAACCTAGGTCGTGAAACCAGGCCGCGAGAAGAGGCCCGTGAAGCAGGAAGCCAGCTACAAAGCCACAACCATTCGTCGACCGGGGCCGGAGTTGCCGGCCATGTTCACTCGGTACAAGACGCCGGTGGAACGAGAGTTGGAGCAGTCGGTGCCGTACCCCGATGAGTCGGAAGCCTTTCTCTTGCTCCGTTACCACTTGGGGTGGACCGATTGCCGGGGTGTTCCGGAACCGTCGGGGGCGTCCCAGGGCAAGGCCCTGCGGCCAACGCTCTGCCTGTTCGCTTGCGACGCATTGGCCGACGACTACACCCGTGCCGTGCCGGCCGCGGCGGCCTTGGAGTTGATCCATAACTTCTCGCTGGTTCACGACGATATTCAAGACGGGGACTTGGAACGCCGCCACCAAGCGACGGTGTGGAGCGTATGGGGAATACCCCGGGCCTTGGCCGCCGGGAACGCCATGCAGTGCACCGGGGACTTGGCGATGCTTAACGTGGGACGCTCAGGGGCGCCGCCGCACACCGTTCTGCGGGTGTCCCGAGCGCTTAGCAGCAGCTACCTGGAGATGATTGAAGGCCAGTGTCTGGACTTGGCGTTCGAGGCGCGGACCCATATCACCACCGACGAATACCTCCACATGATCGCCTGTAAGACCGGGGCGCTCATCCGTTGCGGTCTGGAGATAGGGGCCTCCTTGGCCACGGAAGACGAGGCGTACATCGGCGCCTTTGCCAGTTTCGGCGAGGGACTGGGACGGGCCTTCCAAATAAGAGACGATTACCTGGGCATCTGGGGCGACGAGGCCACCACCGGAAAGTCGGCCGGCAACGACATCCGTCGCCGCAAGAAGACCTTCCCCGTGGTTTTTGCCCTGGAACGGGCCAGCGGCCGGGCGCTGAACGACCTTTTGCGCATCTACGGTCAAGACGAGTTGGAAGAGGATGACGTCCAGCGGGTGTTGGCGGTGTTGGACGAAGTGGGCGCGCGTGAAAACTCTCAACGCTTGACCGACGCGGCGGCAACCCGGGCGTTGGACGCCTTGGCGCCGGTCCCTTTGCCTGATTGGGCCCGGACCGAAGCCGAAGAGTTGGTCGATTTTCTATCCAGACGGGAATATTGAGAGGTTTGTACTTCGAATGAAACGAGCCAAGCGTCCGTTGGAACTATCGGTCCGGCTAGCCGGCTATATATTAAAGAACCGCCTGCGGGGGCGAAAGAAGTTCCCGTTGGTAACCATGTTGGAACCCCTGGAGATGTGCAACCTTGCCTGCATCGGCTGCGGCCGGATCCGGGAGTACAAACCGGTCTTGGACAAGATGATGGCGGTGGATACCGCCTTGGCCGCGGTCAAGCACTCGGGAGCGCCCATCGTTTCCATCGCTGGCGGCGAGCCGACGATCCACCCCAAGATCGACGAGATCATCAACACCTTGGTCGACCGGAAGTACTTCGTATACTGTTGCACCAACGGGCTGCTTCTGGAGCGGGTCATGGACAAGGTGCCGCCTTCCAAGTACCTGTCCTGGGTGGTCCACATGGACGGCATGGAAGAGAAACACGACGAGTCGGTGGACCGCAAGGGCGTGTTCAAGAAGGCCGTCGGCGTTATTGAGTCCGCTTTGGACCGGGGCTACCGCGTCTGCACCAACACCACGGTCTTTCGCAACAGCGACGTGGAGGACATGTCGGAGATGTTCCGCTTGGTCAGCGACCTCGGCGTGGAGGGCTCTATGATCTCTCCGGGCTTCGATTTCGTAGACGCCCCTGACCAAGAGCTGTTCCTCACCCGGAGCGAGTCCCATACCGTATTCCAGAAACTTCTGGACCCTGAAATCTCCCAAGGGGCCCGGTTCTACAACAATCCGCTGTACCTCAACTTCCTGAAGGGGGAGAGGGAGTACGAGTGCACCGCTTGGTCCAATCCCACCTACACCGTGATGGGGTGGCGCAAGCCCTGTTACCCCCTGGCCGACGAGCATACCGAGGATATTGACGACCTTTTCGATGACGAAGTCTGGAAGCGTTACGGGGTGGGCAAAGACCCCCGGTGCGCCAACTGCATGATGCATTGCGGCTTCGAGTCGGCGACTATCTTCACCGCCGTCCAAACACCCAAGGACTGGGCCACGTTGATCAAGTCGGGGGCCGCCCACAAGGGCGGTATCACCGCCGCCTGAGGAGAATGAAGTGTTGATCGTGGCGGCCAGCCTGGGAGCCGAGCTAGCCAGTCTACGCCGGGAGGTCGAACAGACCCGGCTGGTTGACGGGAGCGAACAAGGCCCGGGGCAACAATCCGGGAACCGGCAGGCGGTGGAGTTCCACCTCTTGGGTGTCGGGCCGGAACGGGCGGGCGCCTCCATGACCCAAATATTGGCCCAACGCAGCAACAATACAGGCAACTATCAAAACAACCCAAGCCGGGGCCCCAATTCCCGGGTGGACGGCGTCTTGCTACTGGGGATTGCCGGAGCCGCCGCGCCGGACCTGGAGACCGGAAGCCTGCTTCTCGCCAGTCAATACGCCTCGGATGCGACCGGTCAAGCCGAGTTATTGAAACCCGACGACCAGATGCTACGCCAAGCGGAACAAGCTGCGGCGCGGCTAGCAATGCCCGCTAACCGGGGCGGTTCCGTCACCGTAGACCATTTGGTACGGGAGACCCGGGAACGGCGGCTCCTCCGGGAGCAGCACGGCGCCGATAGCATCAACATGGAGGACTACGCGGCCGCCGCGGCCGCCGCCAGAGTCAACGTTCCCTTTCTGGCGGTCCGGGTGGTCTTGGACACCGCAACCCAGCGGCTGCCCGCCTACCTGGAAGGTATTTCAAACTCCCGCTACGGCATCTTCACCAGGGTTCTGGCGATGCCGTGGCGCATCCCAACCATGTGGCGGCTCAAAGAGCAACTCATGTTGTGCCAAGCGGTTATTTCCCGCATTGGCGTGACTTACTTGGCCTTGGAGAACGAACGGCTGAGAATGACCGAGGCCCAGTTTGCGGGCAGTGCCCCCTATTGAATAGGTCCGGTATCTAATAGGGAACGAAATAACGAAAGAAGACCACCGCCCGATGAAAATACTAGTTACCGGCGCCACCGGGTTTATCGGTGGCAATCTGGCCCGGGAACTCTGGGGCCGGGGGCACCAGGTAAGGGCGATGGTCCGGCCCGGCAGCAGTTGTTTAACAATCGAAGACACGGGCGTCGAAAGAGCGGCTGGAGATATTTTGGACCGCGCGTCGTTGGACCAAGCCACAGCCGGTTGCGAAGCGGTGTTCCACTGCGCCGCCGCCTACACCTTCTGGTCCCGGGAGCCGCAGCTAGTCCGCCGCACCAACCTGGAAGGCACGGTGAACGTGGTGAAGAGCGCGTTGGCGGCCGGGGTGTCGCGGGTGGTGTATACCAGCACCGTTTCCACGATTGGGCTGCCGACGCAGGGATTGGGGGACGAGTCCACACCTTTGGAGCCCTGTTCCTTACACGGCCACTACAAGCAGTCCAAGTTGCAGGCGGAGCGGGCGGCCTTGGAGATGGCGGACCAAGGGGCGCCGGTGGTGGTGGTCAACCCCACGGCCCCCATCGGTCCTTGGGACGTTAAACCGACGCCCACCGGCAAGATAGTCTTGGACTTTCTGCGCCGCCGTATCCCGGCCTACCTCGCCACTGGGCTGAATGTGGTGGACGTAGAGGACGTGGCGATAGGCCACATATTGGCCTTGGAGCACGGCAAGACTGGAGAAAGGTACATTCTGGGCAACCAAAATATGACGCTGAAGGAACTGTTCAACCGGCTCGACGAATTGACCGGGCTGTCGGCCCCAGCCTTGCGTCTGCCTTATTGGATGGTTGTGGGCGCCGGTTACGCTGACCGATTGGTTTCCGGGGGAATGCTTCGAAGGGAGCCGGTGATCCCGCTGGAAGGGGTGCTGGCGTCGAAGAAGCCTGCTTTCGTTAATAGCGAGAAAGCGGTCCGGGAGTTGGGGCTGCCCCAAAGTCCGGTCGACGGCGCATTGAAGAAGGCGGCCGAGTGGTTCGTACAGCACGGTTACGCGAAAGAATACAGGAATTGGGGGACGGCGTAGAACATGGCGGTGCAAGCTGGGACCGGAGTTGATACAGGCCTGTTGAAGAAGCTGGCGGAGGCGGTGCGCCGCTCGCACCAGTTCTTCCGGCGCGAGCAACACCCAGACGGGTATTGGTGGGGCGAGATCGAGTCCAACCCATCGATGGAAGCGGAGTACCTACTGCTCTGTCGTTTCCTGGGAAGGGAGGACGCCGAGCGCGCCAAAAAGCTGGTCAACTATATTCTTGCCAAGCAGCAGGAAGACGGTTCTTGGGGACAATACTACGAGGCCCCAGGCGACGTCAGCACCTCGGTGGAGTGCTACTTCGCCCTGAAGCTGAGCGGGCAGCCCACGGAATCGCCAGCCATGAGCAAGGCACGGGACTTCATTCTCAGCAAGGGGGGAGTCCCCAAGACCCGGATTTTCACCAAAATCTGGCTGGCCCTTTTCGGCCAGTGGGACTGGAAGGGCATACCAAATATACCGCCGGAGCTAATCCTGTTGCCGACCTGGGCGCCATTTAACATCTACCAGTTTTCAAGTTGGGCCCGGGCCACGATTGTTCCGATGCTGATCATTCTGACCGACCAGCCGCGGGTCCCGGTGCCGGAGCCGGAGAATATCGACGAGCTATTCCCGGACGGGCGGGATGCTACGGACTACTCTCTGCCCAAACCCAGAGCGGGCCTCGGTTGGTCGCGGGCGCTGTATTGGCTGGACCGGTTGGTGGGGTTATATCAACGGTCGCCGGTACACCCGCTCCGCGGCTTGGCCCGGAGAAGGATCGTCAACTGGGTGCTGGAGCATCAGGAAGCAGACGGCGCTTGGGGCGGCATTCAACCGCCGTGGGTCTATTCATTGATCGCCTTACACCACGACGACCCGCCGCGCCACCAAGAGGCGATCCGGCACGGCTTCGAAGGATTCGAGGCTTTCGCCATCGAAAATGAGGACACCTACTCTGTCCAGGCTTGCATATCGCCGGTTTGGGACACCTGCTTGACCCAGGTGGCCTTATTGGAATCGGGAGTGGCTCCCGACGACTCGATGGTGCAACGTTCCAGCCGGTGGCTTCTGAAACAACAGATACTGTCCCCCGGCGACTGGCAGGTGAAGGCCAAAAACATCGAACCGGGTGGTTGGGCCTTCGAGTTTCACAACGACAAGTACCCTGATATCGACGACTCTTCCGAGGTCATCATTGCCCTGGAGTTGGCCCGGCTGTCTCCCGGCGAAGCCGAACGCCGGGACCGTGCGGTGCGCCGGGGCGTGGACTGGATTGAGGGACTCCAATCCAAGAACGGCGGCTGGGCGGCCTTCGACAAGGACAACGACAAGAAATATCTGACTAACCTGCCATTTTTGGATTTCGGCGAGACCCTGGATCCGCCGAGCGTCGATGTTACTGCCCACATCGTGGAAATGTACGGCCGGTTGGGGTACTCCCTCGACCATCCGCCGTTGAAGCGGGCCTACGATTATCTGCTCTCGGAACAGGAATCCGATGGGTCTTGGTTCGGACGGTGGGGCGTCAACTACATCTACGGCACGGGAGCGGTGCTTCCGGCGCTACGGTCCATCGACGAAGACATGTCCCGGCCCTACGTCCGTAAGTCGGTGGAATGGCTGTTGGCTCACCAAAACGATGACGGGGGCTGGGGCGAGAGCTGCGGCTCCTACGTGGACCTGGACCTCCGGGGGACCGGCCCCAGTACCGCCTCCCAAACGGCTTGGGCGATGTTGGCCCTGATCGCAGCCGGTGAGGTCGGCCACGCGGCTTGCGGGGAAGGGGCCAAGTACCTCATGGACACCCAACTGGAGGATGGTTGTTGGGACGAGCCGTACTACACTGGCACCGGCTTCCCCGGGTACGGGGTTGGGGAGCGCTTGGCGGCCATGCCGCAACCAGGCGAACCCGGCTACCAGGACCTGGATATGCCGGCGGGCTTCATGATCAACTACCACCTATACCGCAATTACTGGCCTCTTTTGGCCTTGGGGCGTTTTGCCCGGGCCGCACAGCCGCAGTATTCCTCAGTCCATGCCGAAGGGGCATCCTATCCCAGAGGGGGACGCAAAAATGATCACCAAGTCCTTTAGTCTCCAGGTAAAGACCAAGTGCGCCCCGCAGTTTATAGACATTACCGATTGGGTAGCCAATTGCGTGTCCGACTCTGAAATCAGCAACGGGCTTGCCGTGGTGTATTCCAAGCACACCACCGCCGCGGTCAAGATCAACGAGAACGAGCCTTTGTTGCTGGAAGACATGACCGAGTTCCTGGAGAAAATTTCGCCCAAGGAAAACGGTTACCAACACAATAATTTCGAAATCCGTACCGTAAACATGACTCCCGACGAATCACCCAACGCCCACGCCCATTTGCAACACCTGTTGCTGGGCACCAGCGAGACAGTGCCGATTATCAATGGCGCGATGCAGTTCGGCACCTACCAGAGCGTATTCTTCATTGAGTTGGACCACCCCCGTAACCGGGAGGTAATGGTACAAGTAATAGGTGAGTAACCTGGCGGGATCCACCACCGAGGGCACAAAGAACGCAGAGTTTTTTGAGGTCATGGGAACGCCAAAAACAGACCTGGAACTGGCTTACGACGATTGCCGGTCTATCACCAAGCGGGAAGCCAAGAATTTCTATTACGCCTTCCTCACCCTCCCGGCAGATAAGCGCCGCGCCATCTACGCCGCCTATTCATTCTGCCGTTACTGCGACGATTCGGTGGACGAAGCGGCCACCAGCGAGTCGAAGTTGACGGCCTTAGTCCAGTTGCGGTCGGAGTTGACCCGGGCCTACGACGGCAACCCCGGAAGCACGGTCTTTCTGGCCTTGGCCGACGTGGCGCAGCGGTACCAGATACCCCAGGAATACTTCCAAGAGGTCATCCAGGGTGTAGAGAGCGACCTCGTTAAGACCCGCTATCGCGACTTCGAAGAGTTGCGCCGCTACTGCTACCAAGTTGCGTCGGTGGTGGGCCTGATTTGCTTGCAGATATTCCAGTATCGAGGAGAAGAAGCCAAGGACTACGCCGTTGACCTGGGTCTGGCGATGCAACTCACCAACATCGTCCGGGACGTGCGCGAAGACCGGGAAATGGGCCGTATCTACCTGCCCCAAGACGAAATGGCCCGGTTCGGCTATTCGGAAGACTCCCTGCAAGCCGGGGTGCGCAACGAGGCCTTTACCGAACTGCTACGGTTCCAAGCCCAACGGGCCCGCGAATATTACCGCAGCGGCTTCAAACTACTGCCCTATCTGTCGCCCCGCTCCCGGGCCTGCCCGGCGGTGTTGGGTGTGCTCTACTCTAGGGTCCTGGACAGGATTGAGGCGTCCGACTACGATGTGTTGGGTCAGGAGCGAATCTCCCTCAGCAAGTTCGAGAAAGCCCGGCTCACCGCCCAAACGTGGTTGGGAAGTGTGCTGTCTCTCCACCCCTCTCCCCACTAGATGACGACGCGGCCCGGGAAAGTCGTGGCGGTCACCGGGGCCTCGGGTTATATCGGTACGAAGCTGCTGCAATATCTAGAGGCCCAGCCGGACTTGGGCAAGTTGGTGGGCTTTGATTCCCGTCCGCTGGCCGGGCCAATCCACAACATAGCCGCCTTCCGCAAGGATGTCTCCAGCCCGATCCACGACGACCTCTACCAGCAGAACGTCACCACCCTGGTCCACCTCGCCTTTAACAGCCGCGAGGGTTCCAACCGCCGAGAAGTGGCCGCCATCCGCCAAGAGAACGTTGATACGCTGCGCAGCGTGTTGGAGTCTTGCCTCCGTAGCCGAGTGGAGCATTTGGTTTACCTCAGCTGCCACACTGTTTACGGCGCCCACCAAGACAACCCGGCGCCCATAACCGAAGACGCGCCGTTGCGCCCGCCTCGCGACTTGCCCTACACCTACAACAAGTACCAGTGCGAACTGGTATTGCAGGAGTTCCGGCAGACCCAATCGAGCTTGAAGGTCACGGTCCTGAGGCCTTGTGTGGTCTTGGGACCGCAGCCCAATGAACGGTTCGCCAGCTTTTTCTTCAGGCCGTGGTTAATGGGGGTTTCGGACAGTAACCCGCCCCTCCAGTTCCTCTACGAGGACGACTTGGCCCGGGTGATGACGCTCATGATTATGGGGGGTATCCCGGGGGTGTTTAACATTGCGGGCAGCGGGGTTGTCTTCTACCGGGAGGTGGCCCAGGCAATCGAACGCCGGCTCATCAGTCTGCCTTCATTCCTGGCCTACCCTTTGGCGCACTTGCTCCGGGGAATGGGATTACACCGCGACGGCGCCGCCGCCGGGCTCGATTTGGTCCGCTGGCCGATCCTACTCAGCACTTCTAAGCTACACCAAGCCACTGGATACCGGTTCCGGCACACCTCGATGGAGGCTTTAACGGCTTTCGCCAATACCCAATACCGGCACGGGAACTCAGACGAATTGTGAAACTGGTTCTAGACACCGATCCTGGGGTTGACGACGCCGTCGCCATCCTGATGGCATTGGCGGCCCGGAACTGGTTCGGTGCCGAGTTGTTAGGGCTCACCACCGTGGGCGGAAACGTTTCGCTCCGCCGGGCCACTCGCAACGCGCTGGCGCTATTGGGGGATGCCGGCGCCTCAGACGTGCCGGTCGCCGAGGGTAGTTCCCGGCCGTTGCGAGGCCGCTTCCGGCCTTCGGTGGCCTTCCACGGGGCTTCCGGGTTGTCGATACGCCTGTCTGATCCGAAAACCCTTCCGGTCGAGGGCCACGCTGTAGATTTCTTGGCCCGGCGGTTGTCCGAGCACCCAGGGGAAGTCACGGTGGTGGCTTTGGGGCCGCTGACCAACTTGGCCGCGTTGCTCCAACAACACCCGGAATCATTGGTGCTAGCCCGCGGGATTGTGGTGATGGGTGGGGCGGTGAGCGTTCCGGGAAATGTCACCCCGCGGGCCGAGTTCAACTTTCACAGCGACCCTGTCGCCGCCGCGGCCGTTCTTGCCAGCGGCCTTCCCATAACCTTGGTCGACTTGGGCGCATGCCGGCAGGTCTTCATCGACCGCGATGAAGCGTTGGCATTGCGGTCAAGCTTTCCCGAGGGCCGCACGGCTTTGCGGATGCTGCAAAACTGGTTTCGCCGCGACTCTTCCCGGCGAAGGTTCGAGTTCTACGATCCGCTGGCGGTGGCCGTGGCCCTCCAATCGGAGGTGGTGACGGTGTGTAACGTACAGTTGGCCGCGGGGACTGCGGATGCCGAGGACTGGGGAGAGACTACGGTTGTTTCCAACGCCGGGACGGTGTCCTTGGTCGACCGGGTGGACCGCCGCCGCTTCAGCAGCATACTGGGGCAACTATTCGGATGGGGCTTGGAATAGGGGCCCTGCTCAGGTTGCCCGGAACTAGCAGCGCCGCCGCCGGGCCGCTTCTTCCCGGAGAATTGGTATCAGCTTTTTCCCGTAGTCTACGGTGTCCTGCAAAGGGTCGAAGCCGCGGATCAGGATGGTTTCGCACCCGGCGTCGTAATAGGCGAGGAGGGACTCGGCCACCTGTTCGGCGGTGCCCACCAAGGCGGTGGTGCTGCCGGCGGCGCCGGTGGTGGCGGCGATGGGCATCCAGAGACGCTGGTCGTGGACCTCCCCTTGGGCGGCGAAGTCCAGCAACCGCCTTGAACCGACCGATTGCAAGCGGGCTGGCCGGTTGGGGCCGACTCCCTCTCCGACCGAACCCTTTACCCGCTCCAGGATACCCGTGGCCCTTTCCCATGCTTCGCCCTCGGTATCACCCAATATGGGACGCGCCGAGAGGCTGAACTTGATCGAGCGGCCGTAACGGGCTGCCCGGCCGCGAATGTCGGCGATCTGTTCCTTGATGGCGGCCAGAGGTTCTCCCCACAGGGCGTAGACATCGGCACGCCGGGCCCCCACGTCTTTGGCGGCCTCCGACGCGCCTCCGAAATACAGGGGTACGTGGGGTTTCTGCCGGGTCCTTACTTGGCTGTGGGCCTGTTGCAACCGGTAGAACTCACCCTGGTAATCGAAGGGGGTAATCTCCGTCCAAGTCCGGCGTACCACTTCCATCCATTCGTCGGTGCGACGGTAACGAGAGTCGTGGTCCAGCCAGTCACCGTCCCGCTTTTGCTCTTCGTCACTACCGCCGGTGATCACGTGGAGGGCGATCCGCCCCCCGGAGAGCTGGTCCAAGGTCGCGGTGTGGCGGGCCGCCAGTGTTGGGGCCATGAAGCCTGCCCGGTGGGCGATGAGGTAGCCCAGGGTCTTGGTCTGCGAGGCGGCATAGCCGGCAACGGCAAAACCGTCGGCTGTGGCAGAGGAATAGCCGATCAGCACTTTGTCGAACCCGCTGTCTTCGTGGGCTTGGGAGAACTCGGCGATGTACTCCGGGTCGATGCCCGACGGTATCTCGTCGGCCGGGTTGATGCCGCCCCCGAAGAGGCTGACCGTGACACCACGGGAGGAATCCCGCTCCCGGTTCACACCGATCATTCCGATAACTTCGATATCTGACAAGGCCTTTCCTTTCGATCCGAGCGCACGATCCGGGCCAACCAGCCAACCTCATGGGAATGACTGTGCTGACGTGGATGCCGCTGGCGCAGTAGAGTCCATTCTAGACTCGCGCAGCGTACCATACCACCAAGACGGACCAGGGTCGGAGGTAGGATGGAGCACGGAGTGCCAGAATGCCGCGCGACGGAACGGAGTGATGCCGTGAGCAGTCATAAAAAGGGGGAGACAGGCCACTCTGGTAGTACCCGCATTCGCAAGAAACCTTGACCCCGAACCAAGGCGAGTGTAAGTTAACATTCGCCCAAGAGCGGGTCAACGGAGTTATGTGGAATCCAACTACCGGAATGTCTGGGCATGGTTTGTCTACAGCGCAATCTACCTACTCTGCTTCGTCGGATTGTCGCTGGTCATAGGATTGTATCTGAGGGAATGGCAATCGCATAATTGGCTTGCCACATTGGCTGATATAGCCAGCGGGTCCATAGGCATAGCCTTATTGGTGGTCATCAGCATAGAAGGAGGTAGAGGATTGGTCTTACTCGCTCCAATGCTAAAGAAGAAACTGCAAGAAGAAGCACGTCAAGAAGGACGGCAGGAAGGGGCAAGAAGGACGGCAGGAAGGACGGCAAGAAGGACGGCAGGAAGGGCGCCAAGAAGGACGGCAGGAAGGACGGCAGGAAACTAATGACGCATGGGAAGCATGGCTGAAGCGGCGCGACGAAGCCAATGCCAATAACCAGCCGTTTGACGAACCTCCCCCTTCCCACAACAAAACGCAAAGGTAGGGGCACCCTTACCGGGTAACATCCCGGTTAATACAGGCTTCAATCCCGGACACACCGGAAGACATGGCGCGGGTGTTGGCGTACGAACCGGCCAAGACGTAGAGCGCGTGGTAGTACCTGAAGAACACCGAAGGCCCGGGCCAATAACCCGGGCCTTCGATTTATTCCGGTGTATGATCCCCTTACTGTCGGGGCAGCGCGCCCTCGATTCTTGGGATTGTACCTGCGGGAACGGCAATCGCATAATTGGCTTGCGACATTGGCTGATATAGCCAGCGGGTCTATAGGCATAGCCTTATCGGTGGTCATCAGCACAGAAGGAGGTAGAGGATTGGTCTTACTTGCTCCAATGCTAAAGAAGAAACTGCAAGAAGAAGCACGTCAAGAAGCACGTCAAGAAGGACGGCAAGAAGGACGGCAAGAAACTAATGACGCATGGGAAGCGTGGCTAAAGCGGCGCGACGAAGCCAACGCCAATAACCAGCCGTTTGACGAACCTCCCCCGTCTCACATCAAGACGCAGGGGTAGGGACGTGCGGGAGTTCCTTGCCTGGTAACATCCCGGTTAATACAGGCTTCAATCCCGCACACACCGGAAAATATGGCGCGGGTGTTGGCGTACGAACCGGCCAAGACGTAGAGCATGTGATAGTACCTGAAGAACGCCGAAGGCCCGGGCCAATAACCCGGGCCTCGGTTTATTCCGGTGTATGGTCCCCTTATTCTTGGGGCAGCGGGCTCTCTGTGTGGCCGGGCACCGGTACCGGAGCGAATATGCGGGTGGAGCAAAGGTGGCTGAGTCCGACCAGTAATGGAATGGCCAAGGCGTAGAGGGATACCCCGGTCGAGTACCCCGCCGGCCAGACCAAGACCGCCACCGCTATAAGGAACATGGCCAATGCGACTATGGCGCGCTTGGTGTAATACAGGGCCACAAGGCCAAGAGCGCCGAGGGGCAGTGCGATCAGCGGGATCATCGCAATCATCACACCAACGGAAGTGGCGGCGCCTCGTCCCCCCCGGAATTTGAGGTGCGCCGGCCAGTTGTGACCGGCCAAGGCGGCTATACCGGCCATCATCTCCATGCCGGTGTTGTCGGCGATGCCCCGTACCACCAAGACCGCGACCCCACCCTTTATGATGTCCACCGCTCCGACTCCCATGCCCGCCTTGGGGCCGACGTTACGGAAGACATTGGCGGCGCCGCTGTTTTGGTCTCCGAGCCGGCGAATGTCCCGCTTCGTCTTGAAGCGCGTCACTAAGTAGGCGGTGGGAATGCTGCCGATGGCGTAGGCTAAGACGCCGAGGCCAATCCAAGTTAGCAATTCCGAAGTCACCCGGCTCGGTCCTTCCTTTGTTAGGTATCGGGGGGATTAGGCGGCTACTAGTCGGGGCACGGCGGGGGTACACCAGTGGAGGTAGTTGGGGTCGCGGCCGAACACCACGTCGAAGTACATTTTTTGGAGCTTGGTGGAGACCGGCCCGGCAATACCGTCGGCGATGGGACGGCTGTCCAGGGAGACTACCGGGGTGAGATGGGCGGCGGTCCCGCTGAGGAACACCTCGTCGGCCAAGTAAAGCTCGCTGCGGTCAATGCGGCGTTCCACCACTTCCAGCCCCAACTCGGTTTGTGCCAATCGGGTAACGGTCTCCCTGGTAATGCCGGGCAGGGCGTTGTCCTCAGGTCCGGGGGTTACCAAGCGGCCGCCGGACACCATGAACAGGTTCTCGCCGGAACCTTCGGCGACATGGCCGTCTTGGTTCAGGATAATAGCCTCGTCGAACCCGGCTAGGGTGGCCTCGGTCTTGGCCAGAATGCTGTTCACGTAGATGCCGGAGCTTTTGATTTGGGTGGGGATCATGGGGTCGTCCACCCGGCGCCAAGAGGAGGTGCAACAGCGGAGCACGTCGGTGCCCAGATAGTTGCCGAAGGGCACTGAGATCAGGGTGAAGTCGCTGGATAGTTCCTGCAACTTGAGGTTGGCCACGACCTCGGCGCTCTTGTAGGCCAGGGGACGGATGTAGACATCGGACTGGTGGGCGTTATGTTCCACCAAGTCGACGGTAATTTTGCAGAGGTCGTCAACGGTGTAGGGTATGTCCAGCATCAATATCTTGCAGCCCCGGAGTAGCCGTTCGTAATGCTCGCGGAGCCGGAAAATGTACATGGTGCCCTTGTCTTCATTCCAATTGCCGCGGATTCCTTCGAACACGCCAGTGCCGTAGTGCATGGCGTGAGTCATCACACTAACCCGAGCATCCTCCAGCGGCACCATTTCGCCCCTGAAAAAGGCGAATAGCTTTTGCTGGTAGCTGCTATTGGAGGCGTTGTTGGTGCTCAAATTCCGTCCCCTTTCTCGAAAATTCTGAACTGAATTATAATCAGAGGCCTTTGACTAGCACAACCTGCAACCGAAGGTTCACTATGAAGGGTGCAGGGGACGCAGATTTTTGTATATTGCTCTGGGGTGAGTCTTAGGGGGCTTGAGGGGACTTTGAAGCTGGTTTTGCTGGCCGCCGCCTGGCTGGGTGGGGTTTTCCTGGGTTTGGAGACCGACGTTCGGCCAGCGGCGGTCTACCTTTTCATGGGGGCTACGCTGGCGTTGGGCGCCGCCGCCTACGTCGGGCGGCTGCCGCTGTTCCCCGTCGTCTTGGCGGCGCTCCTGTTGGCGGGGTTGTGGCGTACCGACTATTTTCAAACCGAGACCCCGCACCTAGCCACCCAACAACAGCAGGAGGTCATCGTGCGGGGCAGGGTGGCGGACGACCCGGAAACCGGGATTCGTCGGCCTCGGTTTGAATTCGAGGTTGCCAGCATCGACCGTGGGGACGGTCAGGAACCCGCGGCCGGCCGGTTGCTGGTTTACGCCGACCCTTCCGCCGAAATGGCATCCCGGCGGAACCCACCCTATTTCCGCCACGGCGACGCCTTGACCGTCAGCGGCGACCTCCGGATTACCTCTCCGGTAGACGGTTATGATTATCCCGCCTATCTGGCCTCCCGGGGTATAACCGGCGTTTTATTCTCCCGGGAGGTTGAACTAACCGCCGAAGGCGGCGGATGGCGTGGCGCGGTGTTCTCGGTGCGCCGGCGCCTTGCCGAGAGTTTGGACCATGCCCTCCCTTACCCTCACTCTTCGTTGGCGCAGGCCCTGCTATTGGGGAAAAGGGACTCCCTGCCGCCCGAGTTGGTAGAGCGGTTCCGGGGCACCGGAGCGGCTCACCTTTTGGCTATTTCCGGCCTTCACGTCGGTGTAATTCTGGTGGTGGTCTTAGCGGCCTCCACCAGCGTCTGGGGACGGCAACGGTATCTATACTTAGTGGCGCCACTGCTTGCGGTCTGGGCCTACGCCTTGGTCTCCGGCGGTTCGCCACCGGTAATGAGGGCGGCGGCCATGGGCACGGTGTATCTTGCGGCCCTCGCTGTTGGCCGTCCCGGTAGTGTATTACCGGCCCTGGCATTCGCAGCGGCGGTGATGACCGGGGCCTCGCCTGGCCTGCTAAAACAGATCAGCTTCCAACTGAGTTTTGTTGCCGTTGCGGGGATAGCGTTGGCCCATTCCTACGGCAGCAACGCATGGCCCGCCTCTTGGGGCCTGGAAGGTTGGCGTCAACGCATTGGCCGCCCCGTTTTGGGGCTGGCGTTAGTCTCAGTGGCGGCCGCGTTGGCTACCTGGCCCTTAGTGGCCCTCTACTTCGACACCGTAGCCCTTACCGGGGTTCCCATTACCATGTTGGCGGTCCCGGCGATGCCGTTTATTCTGTCCGGCAGCCTGTTGGCCGCCCTGGTGGACTTGGCCAACGGAACGTTGGGGCAGGTTGTTGGCACGGTGGTTTGGGTACCGTTAGCTTACCTGATCGAACTTGTTTCAATGTTCCCTACCTGGAACTGGCAGCCGGCATGGGCCAGCGGATGGCTGGCGGCGGGTTGGTACGGCGGCCTTGCGACATTGCTGGTGGCCGCTAGGCCGTACCAAGTCCACCGGTACCTTGAGTGTATTCAAGCTGGTTGGCGCTGGTCCAAGACGGCGGGCTTCTCACCCAGGTTTGCCGGGGTTGGGATTGCGGCGATCGCTCTGGCGGCCGCGGCTTCGATTCTCTGGTACCAGGCGGCTGAGGGGCCCGACGGGCGGCTGCAAGTCGATATTTTCGACGTTGGTCAAGGCGATTCTATCCTGGTAACTACGCCTGCCGGACGTCGGGTGTTGGTGGACGGCGGGCCGGACGTGGACTCGGCGACCCGCGCCCTGTCCAGAGCCGCCGACGGCCGGGCCCTTGACTTGGTGGTGCTCACTCACTTGGACGCCGACCACAGCCGCGGCCTGTTGAAAATACTGGACCGCTACGAGGTCGGCGCGGTGTTGGTGGGCACGGCTGCTACCGATGCCGCCCTAGGTCCCCAATGGCAAAGCCAGCTTGCCCGGCATGAGATTTTCCCCGTGGGAGTCCATGACGGCTACCAGGTCCACCTGGACGCCGGGGTCACCTTGGACGTCTTGAATCCGGCAGCCGCAGAGGCGCCATCACGAAGGGCGGACGCCAACAACGACGGGGTGGTCCTGCGGTTGGCCTATGATTCGATGAGTTTCTTGTTGGCCGCCGACATCGAAAGGGAAACGGAGGCCCGATTGGCCAACCGCCAGGACCGGTTGGCCAGCACGGTCATCAAGGTCGCGCATCACGGCAGCAACACCTCAACCACCGAGGAATTCCTGCGCGGGGTGGCTCCGAAGGTGGCCGTCATTTCGGTGGGGCCGGACAACTCCTTTGGCCATCCAAGCCCGGAGGTCGTCCACCGGCTGGAGGCTTTGGTCAGCCCTTCGGGTTTGTTCCGCACGGACCGGGACGGGGACGTGAGGTTGCTCACCGACGGCGCGGCTCTTTGGGTCGAGACTGCTCGTTGAGAGCGCGCCCGGACTCACGGGCATCTTGATGTATACTGTGGCGCGGCGTCGGACACACTGGCGAGAACCTCACCACCCGGTCCGCACCGCCCGATTCGCACAACCGGTCGCAAGGAGTTGCTGGATTGCCGGATTACGTCAGGCCCGACGGGCGGCGTTGGGACCAGTCCCGTCCTATCACCATAGTCCCTGGGTACCAGCGGTCCGCCGAGGGCTCGGCGTTGATCGAAACGGGGGCCACCCGAGTGTTATGCGCCGCGTCGTTGGAAGAACGAGTCCCTGGCTTCCTCCGGGGACAGGGTCGAGGCTGGGTCACAGCCGAGTATTCGATGTTGCCCCGGTCGACGCACACCCGCAGCGCCAGGGAACGGGACTCGGGAAGGCCCAGCGGGCGCTCCCAAGAGATACAACGCTTGATCGGCCGGGCTTTGAGGGCGGTGACCGACTTGGAAGCCTTGGGGGAACGCACGGTCCAGATCGACTGCGACGTAATCCAAGCCGACGGCGGTACCCGTACGGCGGCGATTACCGGCGCCTACGTGGCGTTGTATCAAGCCCTGAACATGTTGGTCAAGGAACGAGTTGTTGCCCGGTCCCCGTTGCTCTGTCCGGTCGCCGCAACCAGCGTCGGTTTAATCGGCGACCAGTTGCTTCTTGACCTTTGCTACGAAGAGGACTTCGCCGCCGACGTTGATTTCAACGTGGTGCTCACCGCAGAGGGCGGCTTGGTCGAGTTACAGGGCGCCACCGAGGCCCGGCCATTCCCGCGCCGAATGGTGCCGGAGGTCGTGGCCTTGGCCTACCGGGGCTTGGAGCCGTTGTTCAGGATTCAACGGGAGGTTACCCGGAGCCTCTGAATGAGCGCCGGGCCGCGATCCCTCGCATTGGAACGGCCATCATCTGGTGGGACGGCTTTCGCCAGAGACTCTGTGGGGGCGCTAGGCGATGACTTCGCCGTCCGAGTTCAGATGCACGATGGGCAGGCCCAGTTCCTGTAGGCCGGGCTCCACTTCCTCCCGGTCGCCCACGATCAGGACCTTCAATTGGTCGGGCCGCAGCCAGTTCTCGGCGATACGGTGAACGTCGGCCAACGTGACGGCTTCGATCGCCGGGCGTACCGTGTGGAAGTAATCGTCGGGCAGGCTGAATTGGACCATCTGCAACAACTGGGCCAGGACAGATCCCGGCCGTTCGAAGCCAGCCGGGTAGCTGCGGAGAACACCGTCTTTGGCCGTGTCGAGCTCCTCTGCCGTAATGGGGCGGTCTCCCCGGGCCTCGTTGAATTCTTTCAGGGTTTCAATCACCGATTCTTTGGTGGCGCCGGTCTGCACCGACCCGCCGGCCAGCAACAGGGAGGGACAACGATACCACTGGATATAAGATTGGTAGCCGTAGCTGTAGCCTTTGTCCTGCCGGAGATTTTGGTTTAACCGGGCGGAAAACTGCCCGCCGAAAGCGTAGTTGGCCAGGGTCAGACCGAAATAGTCCGGGTGACGCCTGGGGATGGCCGTCTGCAGGGCCCGGATCACCGATTGCGGCGCCCCCGGTCGGTCCACCAAGACGATAGTGGTCTCGGACGTGATACCCTCGCTGTCGGGTGATGATGCGGGCACCGGCCCCGCGTTGCCATTCCAGCCGCCGAAGAGTTCTTCCGCCCGCCGCACCGCTTCATCGAGGCCAACGTCGCCCACCACGATCAGGTCGGCTCGGGCCGGGCCGTAGTTGTGGCCGAAGTATTGCAGAATATCGTCCCGGGTCAGGGCTTCCACCGAGGCCTCGGTGCCCCCGCTGGGGTGGCCGTAGCCAGACGAGCGGCCATAGACCAAACCGGGCACCAACTGCTCTGCTACGACGTTGGGGTCGTCTTTGCCCCGGTGCAGGTCGGTTAGGTGCTCCCGGCGGACCCGGTCCAACTCGTGACCGGGGAAAGTGGGACTCTGTAGTAATTCCGCGGCCAACTCCAAGCCAGTCCCCCAGTGCTTGGTCAGAGTCTCCGCCGAAACCAGGGTGTGTTCCCGTCGGCAGTCGATAGAAAGGCGGGAGCCGATAAACTCGAAGGCCGCCGCGATTTCCTGGCTCGACTTTTCCGTGGTGCCTTCGGCCAACATCTGAGCGGTGAAACCGGCCAGACCGGGCAAGTGTTCGGGGTCCGCGTTCGCGCCGGCGTTCAGTAGCAAGCCAAAGGCCACGATGGGCATACCCCGCTGCTCTACTACCGTCACTCCCAAGCCGTTGGACAAACGGCGGCGCTCCGGGGTTGGCGGGGTGAAAACGGGCTCTTTCTTGGGACCGGGCATGATGTTGCGGTCCAGTGTGGTCGCTGCGGGAGACAACGCCGGTTCGGGCAGCACCCGCAGCCGCACCTGCCGGTCTCCCAGGTAGGTCTCGGCGACCCGGATGATGTCCTCTCGCTGGACGGCCAGGTAGCGGTCGAGACTGGTGTTGATCAGCTCTGGATCGGACTCGAAGACGTTGAAGTGGTTCAGTTGGTCGGCCCGCCCGCCAAACCCGCCGATACGGGCCAATTGCCGGAAGTGGTTGGCCTCGATGCGGTTCTTCACCCTGGCAACCTCTTCGTCCGTTGGGGGTTCCCGGCGGAACCGCTCGAACTCGGCCTCCACGGCGGCCTCGACGCGGTTGAGGTCTTGGCCCTCGGCGGCAGTCGCTTGGACCACCAATTGGCCCGAGATTTCCGACGATAGGTACCGAACGGCCACGCTCTGGGCAATTTGTTGCTCGTAGACCAACGACCGGTGGAACCGGGAACTCAGACCGTCCGACATGATGGCCTGGAACAGTTCCAGGGGCGGGTCGTCGGGGTCGCCCTCGGGTGGAGCCGGGTAGGCGACGTACAGCCGGGGCAGGGTGACTTTGTCCCGCATTTCCAACTCGATCCGGCCCGCCAAGGCTGAATCCTGGCGGCCGGTACGGGGAACGCTCTCTCCGGGGCTAAGGTCGCCGAAGTAGCGGTTCACCAGTTCCAGGACCTCTCCGCTGGAGAAGTCGCCGGCGATTGACAGGCTGGCGTTGGAGGGGGCGTAGAAGCGTTGAAAGAACTCCTTTACGTCGTCCAAGCTGGCGGCGTCCAAGTCTTCCTGGGAGCCGATGGTCATCCAGTGGTAGGGGTGGGGCAAGGGATAGAGCGCCTCCTGCAGATGCCCGTAGGCCATCCCGTAGGGCCGGTTTTCGTAGGACTGGCGGCGCTCGTTTTTGACCACGTCCCGTTGGACGTCAAACCGTTGCTGGTCCAAGGCGTCCAGTAGAAATCCCATGCGGTCGGCTTCCAGCCAGAGAGCCAATTCCAGGTAGTTGGAAGGAACGTCCTCCCAGTAATTGGTGCGGTCTGGCGTGGTCGAGCCGTTGAGGTTGGCGCCCGCCTTTTGCAGCGGTTCGAAATGGCTGTGGTTGTGGTGTTTCGAACCCTCGAACATCACGTGTTCGAAGAGGTGGGCAAAGCCGGTCCGTCCGGGCTCTTCGTTCTTGGAGCCCACGTGATACCAAACGTTCACCGCGACCAAGGGGATGGTGTGGTCTTCGTGGAGTATCAGGTCCAACCCGTTGGAGAGCTGGTGCTTTTCGAAGGCAATGGTTACCATCACAGACGTCCTAACATATTCCGGATACGTTGCGGGGGGTGGCAGGGCCACAGGCGGGCCAACCCCGCTATAACAACAGGCCCTCTACCGGGACCAAACGCTGCTCTATGGGGTCTACGGTGAGCAGCAAGTCCTCGAGTGTGGTCGCGCCCAGCAGAAATTGGCCCTCTGGCCCGAAAACAACCCGTGCCCTGCCGCTCTGCCCCTCGGCGGAGAATGAGGCCCAGCCGGTGGGGTATTCGACGCTCTCGCCAGTGGCGGTCCGAAATCTGACTTGACGTACGGGCTCTATGCCAAGTGTCTGCAAAAGGGACGAGGGCGCCATCGAGAAGATAGCGCCCGTGTCTACGAGCGCTTCCACCGTTTCAGTACGCTGGTCGATAGGATTCCCGATTTCCAGCGGGACTCGGAAAACTCCCATGCCGAGCGGCTAGGACCCTGCGACGTGGTTGTGGTAGTTCTCGTCGGTACGGTCCGGGACGGGCGGCGTCGCTTGGTTCTGAGCGATCTCGCCGGCGTCCCAGAGCTTGGAAAACTTGAGGGCCCTGGGGCAGTGGCTGTAGGACTCTTCGACCTCAATTAGGAGCCCTTGAAGGTGCTTGGAGTTGTCGTCCAGCTCGTACAAGGAAAGCTCCACGCTTTGTTGGTCCAAATCGTCTTTGGAAACGATGGTGGCCTTGCCGTTGATCCTGACCGTGTCGTTCATGCCCGGTATGAAAAATATCAGTCCTATGTAGGGTTTGGCGTCGATATTCTGGTACGACTGGAATAGCCGGTTCCCGGCGACGTCGGGGAACAAAAGATGGGTCTCATCCAACACCTTGACGAACCCCGGCTTCCCCCCCTTGGGGGAAGCGTCGCAATGGCCGTCGGCGTCGGTGGTGGCCATCACGGCGAAGGGGGCGTTGCGGACAAATTCTTGGACCCAAGGAGTCAGGTGACCCTTGAGCTTGGTTACCGCTCGTGGCGAGGGCGAGCCGAAATCCTCATTGAACCGGCTGGGAGCCTCTTGCTTCTCAGTGGTGGTCATATCGCCTGCTCCTTGTCCCAGGTTGTCCTAAGATTCTAGTCCTAGATTCTAATGGCCGGGAACGTTATCAGCAAGACGGGCCAGGGCAATTGCATCTTAACCAAGCGGGACCGTGAGGCAATACGGTCCCGGCGCCAGCCGGCGTCGAGGCGTTTGCTTTCCTTCCAATTGAGACGCCATTACCCTGCCGGGTCATAGAAGGGGCCCAGGGCCGGGGCCCAGGGGATAATGGAGCGGAGGAGCTGGTAGCTGTCGGGGATGGTGTTTTGGGTGCGGCACCTATCCAAATATCTATGTACGGCCATGAAGGTGGGGAGGCGGAACCCGGCGTCGACCAGCTGTCTGACGAAGGAATGGGGCTCGGGCGTGGGCTGGCGTTCGGCTCGGGCAACGGTCGATTGGACGCAAAATTCCTGGGCCAACCGGCGGATCCGGACGATGGCGAGCGGGATGGCCAATTTGCGGCGGAGGGCATTGACGCGGCGTCTCAGGGCGTTCATTGGTGTGGGTTACCTCCTGGCGTTTATTTGAGGGAGTGACGGGCGGCGCGAGATTTTTCGATTTCCGGTCATTTCCGGTCATTTTCGGACATATCATCCCATTTTGGGTTACTGGCCGGGTTGGGGGCGGATTCCGGGGTGAGCTCACGGGGTCGGCGGGCCGGCCGAGAGCGGCCGAGACCAGGGCGGTTTTTGTCCATTGGGATGCCTTGGTGGGATGCCTTGGCGCCCCGGTGGCGGGTTGGGTTTGGTCCGGGCGCCGGCGGGTCGTTCGACTGCGCTCCGTTCCACCTCCGGCTGCACTCCGCTTCGCTCAGGACGAACGGAGCCGACGTTTATTGACGTTTCTTATGGTAGGGAGGTTTATTCCGGGCTGGGAAGGGCGTGGTGTCAGTGTGGGGGCCTTCGGACTGCCCTGCGTGCCTGCTGCTCGATATGCAAGGGCGAACGGGGGTGGAGGGGTCTATCGATTCAAGATGCGATTGCCCTGCAAGGCGGGCGGCTTGGGCGGCAGCAGGCGAGGCGGCGATGATATGTATAGCGGACTGTTGGCGAATGGAGAGGCTGGATTTTTTTGATTTCCCTCCCATTTCCTCTCATTTCCCGCCATTCCGGTGGACTGGCCGGTCTATTGGCTGGCCCATTGTTCAATGCCGGGACCGGGTTGGATGGGGATTTACGGGGTTGGCGGGCAGGTTGGGAGCGTTCGGCCTTGGGGTGGTTTCCGGCCACGGGATGCCTTGGGGCCTCAGTGGCGGTCTGGATTTGGCTTGGGTCCCGACGGGAAGTTGGGGTTGGCAGCAATTATGGTAGAGGGGTGAAATCCCGTTTGGTAAGGGGCGAGCGTCGGTAGTCATTGACCGCTCAAACGTGATTAGGGTCTTATATGGATGGCAACCGTCACGTTTGCCTCATTCTGCCGTAGTCTCTCTCGTCAGCGGTTGTAGTCAGTCGGGTCGGAGACAGCACCATAGGCATCAAGGTACAGCCAATGACACCAAATATTCGAACCGGAGATGGAGAGGCGCCGGTTGCTGCCCGAACTGCTCCAAGCCGCGACTGCCGCATGGCGGATATACGAATATCGGTTATACGTGAACTAGATCGCTGGGAGCAAAAAAGATAAACCCCGCCAATCAACCTGCCATGCGGGCAAGTGGACGGCGGGAAGCATTACGAGGAATTGTAGTAGCGGTGCCGCGGGTTATCAAGCGTTTCGCCATCCGCATTTGTCGCGTCCGCTTGACGAGAACAAGACCAACAACGAAACTCATTGCGACTTACCTTGGACCTATAGTCCAGCAAAACTCGTAGTAGCGTAATACAATAGTATTGCATGTGGGGGATTGATCTGTTACCAGAGTTTGAAAGGCCGCCTGTCGTTGAAGTAGCCGTATCGGTCCAATTTGATGCGCCGGTCCTTGAAGGCCCGTTGCTCATGCTTAGGTGGACACAAGTCAGGGAGCGATTCCCCAGATATGAGCAAGTCCCACCACTGCCTCCGTCAATCGAGACATTCGAAGGCCGACAAGAGCCTCGGTTTGAATTCCAAATCAGCGATACCCCACCGACGCCTCGGCTTCTCATGCTCAGCGAGCCCGGAACCGAAGTGCTGCAAATCCAGGAAGACCGGTTCGGCTATAGTTGGCGCAAGCTCAGTCCGGACCATGAATACCCGCGCTATGCGAATATCAGAGAAAATTTCGAGCGCGAGCTTACCGGATTCCAGGATTTCTTGTCCATGGAAGGGTTAGGGGCATTATCGCCGGTACAGTGTGAAGTAACCTACGTCAACGTCATCTTGTCCGAAGGGGTTTGGAGCAGCCATTCAGACTTAGGCACGATAATACCGTCGGCAACTCCGCACCTTACCGAGGGTTTTCTTCCACCACCGGAGCAGACGAGATACGCCTCGCAGTACCTTATTCCCGGTGATGGCGATGTCCCCCAAGGCAGATTGTATGTAAACGCCGAGCCGGGTTATCTCCTAGACGACGAAAGGCCGATGTACCTGATGAAACTCACGGTCCGCGGCGCTCCTCACGGGGTAGACACGGACGGGATTGTGAGGACCATGGACCTCGGGCATGAGTGGATTGTTCGAGGATTCGCCACGCTGACATCCGGCGAAATGCACCGCGCATGGAGAAGGACGGCATGACAACAATATCGATCAGACCGGTCCGGGAGACGCGTGAGCGGGATTTTCGGGATAGCTCTACTTTCAATGACTACTTGGGAACTGCCAGGATCGTTTCCAGCAACACTCTGCCGTCGCTTGGCGACGCAACCGTTTACAACAGCAGGGAATTTGGAGGGAGGTCTAACAGGGGGCAGGAATTACTTAATACAGAATGGTTTAACCGCACACTCCAGGCAATGGCTGCCCTGCCGTGGCGGACTGATAACTGGACTTCCGGCGGCAAGCGCACCCAACGGGTCGCAGTGGTAAAGATGCTGTCGCTACTGGCCACGATTCTCGATAACCGTACTCCGCCGCCCAACGTAGTACCGACATGGAGGGGTGGAGTACAAGTGGAATGGCACAAGAATAGTGTGTACCTTGAAATAGAAGCCGACCCGCACGAAGAAATGGAATACTTCTTTAAGAGCCCCATGGAAGAGAACGAGGGAATAGCTTGGAGCGATCTTGACCGCTTAACAGAGTACGTTCGGGCGCTTACTGAATAAGCGAATGATGGGATGCCCGAAGACGATGCCAGCATAGGCAACGACGAAATCTTGTTGCGCCGCGTCGCCGAAAATTCTGTTCATTGGGATGAAGACTTACATAGACAACGACCCTCAACCAGCGCTTTCAAACAAGATGGCCCAGATGGGCTTGTTTCAGTGTATCTATCCTCTGAAACTATTCCAGCCAGTGTGGTAAGCGGCGGTCCCGAAAAACACTTGGTATCTATAGCGGTGGGCTTTCTTCGGGCGCAAGGGCTTGGCATCATTCGAGACACAACATCCGGAGGGCTAGGGCACTGCGTGATTACGGGACGAAAAACTCGGGGGAAACTTTACCCCATAGCGTGTGAGGCGCAGTGGGCCGAAGGGTACGCACCGAGTTGACAAATTCACGAAACTGAGGTGGACCCGGAAAACTGGACAGCTGGTTAAGTGGGAATCCTGCTCCTAAACTACGGACAGCGAGAGCTGTTGATGAGGAGCGGGAAATGTCCAGAGAGCGGAGAAAGCACAGCCCGGCCTTCAAGGCGAAAGTTGCACTGGAGGCAATGAAGGGTGAGCAGACGGTGGCCGAGTTGGCCGCCCGGTTCGAGGTCCACCCCAACCAGATTCAGACTTGGAAGAAGGCCTTAGTGGATGGCGCGGCCGCTATATTCGACCAGGGCGACCGAACCAGTAAGGGCAAGGAGCAGAAGAACAAGAACAACGACGCCTTGGTGGCTCGCCTGTACCAGCAGATCGGCCAGCTCAAGGTGGAGCGGGATTTCTTGGAGGAAAGGTCCGGTCCATGACCCCAGCACAGCGGCGTGAGCTGACCGACCGGCAACATCGGCACCTGTCCATAGTGCGGCAGTGCCAGCTGATGGGTGTCAGCCGCTCCAGCCTCTACTACCGTCCCAAGGGGACACCTCCGGGGGACCTGTCCCTGATGCAGGCCATGGACCGCCAGTACCTGGAAACCCCTTTCTACGGTTCCAGGCGGATGAAGGCCTCGCTGGACCGGCAGGGGATGACGGTAAGCCGGAAGCGGGTGCAGCGACTCATGAGACTGATGGGACTGCGGGCTATCTACCGGCAGCCTCGCACCAGCCAACCAGCGGCGGGACGCTGGGTCTATCCCTACCTGCTGAGGGATCTGACGATCACCCGGGCGAACCAGGTGTGGGCGGCCGACATCACCTACCTGCCCATGGCCCGGGGGTTCTTGTACTTGGTGGCCATCATGGACTGGCACAGCCGGTACGTGGTGGCCTGGGGATTGTCCAACACTCTGGAGACCGGCTTTTGTGCCGAGGCCCTGACCGAGGCCCTCGGCCAAGGAAGGCCCGACGTATTCAACACCGACCAGGGAAGCCAGTTCACCAGCCGCGAGTTCACGCAGATACTCCGGGACCGCGGGGTGAAGATCAGCATGGATGGCAGGGGCAGGTACCAGGACAACATACTTGTCGAGCGGCTATGGAGGACGGTGAAGTACGAGGAGGTCTACCTGAAGGCCTACGCTAACGGCCTTGAGGCCCGCCGAGGGCTGCGAGAGTACTTCCGGTTCTACAACCACCGGAGGCCGCATCAGGCCCTGGGCTACCGTACGCCGGCGGAGATCTTCCACGGCGAGCCTGTAGAAGAGGAGCCGAAGGAAAGGAGGTGCCCGGACCAACCGGTCTTGGTATCATACGGAGGAGTGCAGGAGTCCCACTTAATTGTGGCTTAATCCTGTCCAACCGATGGGGTCCACCTCAGATCGCCCGACTCGACCTGTCCCACAACCTGGATTCGGGATGGGTTAGCGCCATGGGGGATTACTACAACGACCATCAAGGTTCCCCTGAGTTCGTAAATTTCAACGTCTGGGCGCCATAGGATAGAATGTAGAGGACAGGCGTTTCTCAAGGGGCAAAAACAACATGCAGGACACCGAAACTCAACAACAAAAGCACGTTCGAATAGCGCGGCAATTCCTTGAGACGGCCGATAAGCTGTTCGACGAGGGCGACTACATCCAGACTTCGGAGAAGCTCTGGGGCGCGACGAGTCACTCCCTGAAGGCACTCTGCGTACGCCAGGGCTGGCGGCACGGCAAGTATGCCCACATACGAGAGGCCGCGCAGCGAGTCTCCGAAGAAACCGGAGAAGAGCTCTTCGTAACCGGCTTTAGAATCGCGTACTCCCACCACCAGAATTTTTATACCGACGCGATGGAACCCGATGACATGAACATCGACCGGCCCATCATCCGGCGGCTGGTCGAGAAGCTGCTGGCCGCCGCCGGACCACACTCCCGGTAGCTTGCCGCCGTCAACGCTGGCGATTAAGATACCCGCAACCGTTTGAGACGCCCGCAGCCGGGCGGCATCTTCGTCAGGGGGAACCAATCAGCATGAAAGCGGCGAGACTTGCCGGTCCCAAGCACTTCGAATTCCTGGAGACTGAAACGCCCACTGCCCAAGACGGCCAGTGCCTCGTCAAATTGGAACGAGTGTCGGTCTGCGGCAGCGACATACGTCACGGATTCTCAATCAACCCGGAAGAGGACTACCCCATGGCTGCCGGCTCTCCCTGCCACGAGTTGGCCGGAGTGATTGTCGACAGCCGGACCGACGCCTATCACGAGGGTCAGCGGGTCATCGTGATCCCTCAACGAGGGGCGGGAGGCCTCGTGGAGTACATCGTCTCCGACCCAAGCCGGATGATACTGCTGCCTGATCACGGCGGACTGGACGAATGGGTCATGTGCCAACCATCGGGCACGGTGCTCTTCTCTTGCCAGCAGATGCCCAACCTGTTGGGAAAGAACGTATTGGTAATGGGCCAAGGCAGTATCGGGCTGAGCTTTACCATGATCACCTCGCGCATCGGGGCCAGGAACGTCATCGCCGCCGACCTGCTGGACTACCGGCTGGAAAAATCCATCGAGTTCGGCTCCACTCACCGGGTCAACCCGGACCGGGACGACCTGGAAGAAGCGGTGATGGATATCACCGACGGTCTGGGCGCTGACGTAGTGGTCGAGGCCGCCGGTTATCCTGACACCTTCAACATGTGCTTCCGGGTGGTGAGGCAGTTCGGCACGGTCATCGTCTTCGGGGTACAGACGGACGAATTCGTTCCCGTGGAGCACAGCTACCTTTTGGAACGGCAACCCCGCATCATTCCAACCACCGGAGCACGCAGCGGCAATCCGATCCGCCACATCCAAGAGATCGTGGCCCTGCGGGAACGGGGGTGGTGTGATCCGTCAAAATTGATCACCCACCGCATAGGGTTCTCCGATGTCCAGAAGGCGTATGATATGTACGACCAACGAGATGACAACGTCATCAAGGTGGTGATGAACATCAACGAGTAACGCCTGCGCGTAACGGGACGGTTGATCGCGTATTTGGGCGGTGAATGGGGAGTGGCGGGATGGTGAAGGCCGCGGAAGAGATTAAGCTGGTCCGGGAGAATTTGGCACTGTCAATCGCTCTTTGGCGTTCCGCGAAAAACGGCAAAATCAACCCCGCGGAATTGCTGGGGGTTGAAGTGGCGCACAACGACTCCGGTAGGAGCCAACGGGCTATCGACCAGGAAAAGGCAGACCAGTTAACCCGATGCGCCGCCAACCAGATAAGAGCATCCTTCGCGCTCTCGGTGCTCCAGACCCAACGGAGTCTCGACTCCGTGTTTTCCGGGGAGCCCTCGGACGAAGAAGTGCCCGACCTTCAAGCGGCTCGGTGCGCCGTTTTCCTGCTCAACACCGCACTGGCCAGAAACATTTTCTTACCGGTATGGGACTGCCCGCCCCGGCACCGCCGGATGTACGAGGTCCGCCCCGTCCGCTTCGCCCTAGACGCCACCAACGTTCACGGCCAAGCCGTTAGCTGGGGGCACTTCGGCGGGTTGGAGCGTTACCTGTTTCTACTCGACTACTGCGCCGCATGGGCGGAGTCGGCGCTAACCAAGCACCCGGTAGAAGAACAACGGTCCGATGAACCGGAGGAGGGTCCCGCCGAGTCCAAAACCCGCGAACCCCGGAAGATCGGCGCCTCTGCCTTGAGTGGGTCTACGGCGGAGGAGGAGGCGACGGACGAAGCTACTACAGGAGAGGTTACGACAGAAGGGGCTACGGACCGGTCCACCATGGAAAGTGTTCCGGCAGATACCGCAGACCCGGTGGGGCTATTCGTTTCGGCCCGCTGTCAGATTGGCCAGGGGTTCCGTTCAATGGCCAAAGACCTGTATGCCAGCTACGTCGATTGGTGCGGCGACACGGAACGAAGCCCCGGGCCGCAACGTAATTTTGGCCTCCGGCTCAGCAGCCTGGGCTTGGAACGGCGCCGCCGGGGCCGGGGCAAGCATTGGTGGGAGGGAATCAAATTGGCCGCCAACGAAGAGTTAACCCTAGACGGGCGGCGCAACGGAGCGCACTGACTACCAGGACCGAAGAGGGAGCCGGCTAAACATCCTGACCCTTCCCGCCGGCCGGCGGTCTTTTTCCCAGTCAACAACCCGGCTCGCCGTGGTTACCGCAGCAAAGATGGCAGGTTGCTATCTTCTTAAGGTAGTTCAAGGTCGCCAACCGTAGCTTTCGACCCCACGGCATGGGCTGACGGAGGTTCGCCAAGGTTTGAGAGGCTAAGTTCAGTTCGCCGCACATTGCACCCGGATTATGCTGGCGGCAACCTTGGTACGCAACCCCAACCAGCCCCTACTCTCCCCGAGACTCAACCAGACCGGAGGGCCCGATGGCAGACTATTTGGACCGTCTTTCCCGGTTCGTAAGCGAGACCCATCTGGAAGACTTGGACCATGACGCCGTATCGGCCGCGAAGACGGTTGTGCTGGATACGATTGGGGCCATTGTGGCGGGCAGCCGCCTGCCGGAGAACCGCAACCTAGCGGAATTGGCGACGAGGACCGGAGGGGGCGGCGGCCCTTCGACGGTCATCGGGCACAGCAAGTCGGCGCCGCCGGTGTTCGCCGCCTTGGTGAACGCCACCGCGGGAGTGGCCTTGGAGATGGACGAAGGGAGCAGGCTGGGCGGAGGCCATCCATCGATTCACGTAGTGCCGGCGGCCATGGCCATCGCTGAAGAGGTGGGCGCCCGGGGCCGGCGGTTCCTGGAAAGCGTTATCGTCGGCTACGAGACCACTTCTCGAATCGGTAGCGGCACCAAGGTCCGTCGGCAGGTACACTCCCATGGCACCTGGGGCACCATAGGGTCGGCGGCGGCCGTTGCCAAGCTCTTGGACTTCGGGCCGGAGCAGACCAAGGAGGCGATGAACATCGCCTGCTCCATGAGCCCCGCCAACACTTGGACTCCCTGCCTGGAAGGGGCGACCGTCCGCAACCTCTATCCGGGACGGTCCGGATTGCAAGGCATCATGGCCGCCCAAGTAAGCCTCTGCGGCTTTACCGGTGTCAAAGACGGTCCGGCAGACATCTACAGCGAGGTCTTGGGCGAAAACTTCGACCCGGACCGGGTGATCGAAGGCCTGGACGCGGCTGGTCCGCTGCGGATCCAGCAGAACTACTTCAAGCTCCACGCCTGTTGCCTTTACAACCATCCGGTGTTGGATGCCGTGGAAAAATTGGTCAACCGGGAGGAGATCGCCGCGGAGAACGTGGAAGGCATTCGGGTGGAAGCGCCTCTCTTGGCCACCATCATGACAGACCCGGAGCCGGCCAACATGCTGGCCGCCAAGTTCTCCCTGCCCTACGCCGTGGCCGCCGCCGTAGTCCATCACAGCACGGATATCACCGCTTTCTATCCGGAGCGGATACAAGACCCGGAGACCCAATCTATGGCCCGGCGGGTGGAGATAGTGGCCGACCCGGAAATGGACCTGCGCCGCTATGATTATCCGGCCGCCCGGGTGTCTATCTCGTTACGTGACGGCCAGACGTTAAACGAAAGCGTGACCGTGCATCACGGGGACTATCAGGACCCGGCGTCGCGTCAAGAGTTGGAGGGGAAGTTTACCTTCCTGGTCCAAGACGTCCTCGGGCCAGCCCGGACCAGTCAGGTAATTGAGACCGTACAACGGCTGGACGCTCTGGAGGATATCCGGGAGCTCACCGCGTTGTTGCGGCCGGACTAGGAGGGCTCTCCCGCATAGTCGACCGTCACCATCGTGTGCAGCCCGCCGCGCACTTTGTAGTCCAAGACCACCTGCATCGATCTAGGCTGGCAAACGGCGGCCAAGTCGTTCAGGATCCTGTTGGCGGCGTGTTCTTGCACTATTCCCACGTCGCGGTATGAAAGCAGGTAATACTTGAGCGATTTCAGCTCGATGCAACTCCGGCCCGGAACGTAGGAAATTACAAGGTCGCCGTAGTCGGGCAGTCCAGTCCACGGGCACACGGCGGTGAACTCGTCGGTCTCGATCTTCACCTGTGCCGGCCGGTCCGGGTAATCGTAGCCAAAGGTCAGCAGACAGGCCGACTCAATGGCCTCTTCGCTCTTGGCGGGCAGTTCAAGGTCCAGGTTTTGGTACTGGTCCTTTAGCTCCAGGATGGTCGCCATAGTGGGTCGCCTCCAGTTCTCGCGTTCCGGTTATCGGGCGCCGGGCTTTTGTGTTCAATATAGGGTGAAGCTCACTCATCATAGAATGCGGCTCAACCGAGTGTCAAAAAGAAATCGGGAGGCGGGGGTGGGTGGGCGACGCCCCCTTACCGGCCGCGCCCTTGCGACTCCACCGCCCCTGCCAGAAAGGGTCAAGGTAGGGTCGGCATTGGTTTTTGCAATGTTGGGCTTGGGCGGGGATAATGTGCCGTGGATGGCGGTGTCCGGACGTTGAATTTCTTGATGCCGTCCGAATGGTGATGAGACAGAATTCCAAGACTACGTTTTCATTGTCCGACCTCGATCACATGGACCTGGAGCATGCCCAATCCCTGCCTTTTGAGGACCGCGACGCTCTGTTGGACCTGGTGATTGCCGACGGCCGCCACGACGCCACAAGCGCCGTTTCTTACCGCACCGGCCTGTACACCGACTATTTCGAGGAAGATTTGGTGCGGTTTCTTAAACTGAAGGCGGTCAGGGTGCATTGCCGGGGGATAACGTCCTCGAATTTCGAAGGCAACGTGGTGGGCGAGACAGACGTCGAACAGTACCGGGCCTGTCTCCGACACGTGGAGACCGTGTTGACGGCGGCCCGCACCGGTTTCGACCGGGTGGTGAACTTGGTGGTGTTCCTGACCGATATGGATAAATGGCCGGTCTTCAACGAAGTCTACCGGGAATTCATCCCCAATCCGCCGTGCCGGGCCGTTATCGGCACTACCGGACTAGCCCAGAAACCCCTGGCCATAGAAATAGTAGACTGCGACGCCTACCGCGTGGCCGAGTAATCAATCCGCGCAACTAATCCAATTCACCAGTCCGATTAACCAATGTTGGGAGGGACATGATGGCTAACTTGACTCTGGCCTACAAAGTGCGCAGCTACAGCACCGGTACCCTGGGCCGGGCGATCTGCAACGCCCGCAACCATCATTGGGTCGCCGACGATCCGGGCGGCGACGAGATCGGGGCCGGGGAGTTGTTCTTCTCCGGAATAACCGCCTGCGCCGTCAACATGGTGGAGCGCTTGGCCAACACCGACAACATCGCCCTCGACTGGATGGACGTAGACATCGAGGGCTACCGCGACTCGGACAAAGAGCCAGGCAACATCTCTCTGTACGACGCGATCCGCATCAAATTCGAGATGTGGGGCGTTGACGACGACCAAGCTCACGAACTGGTTGAAACATGGAAGCGGCGTTGACCCCTCTACGGTTCGGTCGCCGTGGCGACTGCTGACACCACCGTGGAGTTGGCCGCTCATTCCGAAAACCACAGGTAGTCCTATGAATATTTGCTCCTTTCTGCCCAGCGCCACGGAAATCGTCTACAACCTGGGACTGCAGGACGGGCTCCGCGGCGTGACCCATGAGTGCGATTACCCGCCGGACGCCCGGAACAAACCCGTAGTGGTGCGCAGCGTCTTCGACGGTCAGCAACCCACTAGCGCTGAGATCAGCCGCGTCATTTCCGAGCGGTTGGAGCAGGGACTGGGCATCTACGAAATCAACGAGCCCACCCTGCAGGCCGCCGAGCCCGACCTGCTGATCACCCAGGCTATCTGCGAGGTTTGAGCCATCTCTTCTCGGCAGGTTGCCGAGGCGAGCCTTAGCCTCCCCAAAAAACCCGAGGTCCTGTCCTTGGACCCACAGCTCTTGGGCGACGTGGTGGAGGATATCCGAAAGGTGGGCCAAGCCACCGGCGCCGAGGCGGCAGCGGAACAGATTACCAGCTCTATGTACGCCCGCATCGACGCCGTGGAGCGGCGGGCCGCCGACGCCGACAAGCACCCCAGCGTGTTGCACGTGGAGTGGGCCGAACCCCTCATGTGCGCCGGCCATTGGGTGCCGGAAATGGTGGAGTTGGCCGGGGGCTCCAATTCCTTTGGCGACAAGGATACCGGCACCCTCACGTTGGAGTGGGAAAACGTGCTGGAACGCCAGCCCGAGATCATCATCATGATGCCCTGCGGCTTCGACGTAAAACGGGCGCTCCAAGACGTGCCGATCCTAGCCCAAAAGAAGGGTTGGGAATCGCTGCCGGCGGTGCGGAACAACCGGGTTTACGTCATCGACGCGAGCGCCTACACCAGCCGCTCCGGGCCCAGGTTGGTCAACGGTCTGGAGATCATGGCCGAAATGATCCACCCGGAACTATTCAGCGGGTTTATACCGGAGTCGGGCGGCCTCCGCCTGTTCGGAGAATTAGCCAAGACCGGTTAGTTCGGCCCCGGTTAGTTGAGCCCGGCCAGTTCAGCCGGGCTTAATTGAGCCTGGGCCCCTGGTAGGGATTGCGCTTGGCAATCTCCGCCCGCAATTCCTCGTTGCCCCGTCTCAACAGCGGCACCAAGTGGGCCAGCCGGGCAGCGGCCGATGTCGCCTCCAACAGCGACTGCCGCACCAACGGTTGAATGTTGAGGCTGGCGGCAATGCTGTACGACAACTCCACCGGGTCTTCCGGCATTTCCACTTGGGAGGCGTAACCTCCGGCCAAGGCGGTCAGTCCTTGTACCAAGGCCCGGTATTCTTCGTCCAGCTCCGTCATCAACTCGGCAACGCCGTCGCCCACTGGCTCGTCCAGGTAGCGGACCAGTCCCACGAGATAGGGGACCTGCCGGGTGACTTCCGAAATCACAAAGCGGCGCTCGCCCTTGGTCATGATGTTCATGCGGCCTTCGTCCAAGAGCTCCGAACGCAGCACCCGGGCGGTGGTGCCGGTGGGGAAGGGCTCCGCCGGGTCGCCAACCTCCCGGCCCTCTTTGATCAAGACAACGCCGAAGGGTTCGTTGCGCTCAAGGCAATTGCCGATCATCGTCTTGTAGCGTTCTTCGAAAATGTGGAGGGGCAGGGGAGCGCCGGGGAAAAGGACCATGCCCAGTGGAAAGAGGGGCAGTTCTATCAGGTCTTCTTCACGCTTTTCCATAACGCACCGCAGTATAGGCCCTGCGGCGACGGCAGACAACTTGGCGAGATGGGCGTGCGGGCCGAGTTAGCGGCGGTTGTTGGCCCGGCGCACCCGGAAGTTGGTTGGGCCCTTCTGTCGGCGTACCCAATTCAAGTAGCTGGCAACCTCCGGGTTGGCGCGCAGGGTTTCGATGGAATTGAGCTCTTTAGCCAGGGTTGCCTCGGAGAACATGGCGTGGAGTTGCCGGTGGCAGGTGGCGCACAGTTTGGCCTTTGGGCCGAATTTACCGCCGCGAGACCGGGGCACCAAGTGGTGTTCGGTGAACTTCGGCGGCTCCCGCTGGCAGAGTTCACAGATCAGTGTCTCTTTTGGCGGCTCTTTATTCAGAGGCTCATTTCCAGGCGGCGATGCCCTTCGTTGCGGCTTCTCTCCCGTGCCGGTTTTTCTCGCCATCCCGGCCGCGTCAGCCTTGCCGCCTATCTTTGCCGGTCTCCAGGAACCGCCAGCCCGGCAAGTCCACCCGCCATTCCTCTTCCTCCCATAACATGGGGAGAATCAGGCCGTTCATTGCCCGGCCCTCTTTCACTTCGGTGGTGTCTTCGTTCATGCCGAAAGGTAGAAAGGCGAAGGCGTGGTGGTCGTCGACGTAGCTGGTGGGCGAGATGCCCAAGTCAGTCAAATCCTCTAATGGCCAAAGACTCAGGACGGTCTGGCGGAAGTCTTCCAGCATCGACGGCCGCATCGGATGCCCGGCGTCGTACCCGGCGCGGTAAGCGTGTTGCATATCGATACGGTTCCGGGTGGCCCAGACGCCCATCCGCATACCCCTGGTCTCTTTGGACAGCAGGGACCAAGCCAAGTCCATGTCTCCGGTCCGGACGGCTTCGGCAAACGTTCCGGCGCGGTTGCCGCACTCGTCCGGAAAGGGGCTCCGTTTTCCTCCGGGTATCCTCACACGACCACCTTCGCCGGGCCGGTTCCCCCGATTCCTTCGTCATTTCCTCCGCCGGTCACCACCCGATACTGTAACCGTCGCGGCGCGGGTCGGCGGCCCCTTGTAGCACCGCTGTTTCCGAGTCGGCTTGAATCATCACCTCGCTTCCCGATGCGCCCCAAGCGTGGATCCTCTCCAGAACATGGCCCCGGCGTTCCAGTCCCTCCAGCGCTTCGCTGTCGAATCGGGACTCGACGTACAGTAGGTTGTCGCACTCGTGCGGCACGTTGGACTCGGTGGGGCTGTGCGTATTGCGCCAGCGGGGCGCTTCCACTGCCTCGGCTACGTTCATTCCGAAGTCGATTAGGTGGGTAATGACCTGAAGGTTAGTCTGCACCTGGGTGTCGGCGCCCGGAGTGCCGCAGACCAAGAACAGCTTTTCGGCGCCGGGTCCGCCCCCGTTGGCCGCCTTGCCACCCTGGAACACCATGACCGGGTTCATGGTGTGGCGGACCCGCTTGCCGGGCTCCAGGCAGTCCGGGTGATGGGGGTCCAAGTGCCAGTAGGTCATCCGGTTGTTCAGCAGGACACCGGTGTCACCGGCGACGACGCTGGAACCCAGAGAGCTTTGGATGCTCTGGAGCTGGCATACCGCGTTGCCCCAGCGGTCCACTATTGCGAAGCAAGTGGTGTCCTCCTCGGGCCGGACGGCGCCCACCGCCACCCGAGGCCTTCGAACTCCGGGCTGGTGGCCCCAAGGGTCGCCTTGGCGCACTTCCGCCGCTGCCCGTTCCGGGTCGATGAGACCGGCCCGTTCCTTGGCGTATGACTTGGAAACCAAGCCGGAAACGGGAACGTCGACGAAGTCGGGATCGGCCATGTAGGCTTCGCGGTCGGCGAAGGCCAACTTCTTGGCCTCCACCATCAGGTGGATGCTCTCGGCGGTGTTGCAACCCAGTCCCTTCAGGTCGAATTCCTCAACTAGGTTCAGTTCTTGGAGCAGTACGTGGCCGCTGGAGTTGGGCGGCGCCTCGTAGACGGAGTAGCCCCGGTAGCTGGTGGAGATCGGCGTTTCCCACCGGGAACGGCAGTCGGCCAGGTCCTTGAGGGAAAGCAGGCCGCCCTGCTCTTCGCTGAAACGGACAATGGCCCGGGCCGCTTCGCCTTCGTAGAAAGCGTCCCGTCCGCCGGCGACGATGGCCTGAAAGGTGCGGGCCAAGTCTTTCTGGTAAATGACCTCGCCGGGACGGAGGGGGCGTCCTTCGGGAGCGAAGATTTTTTGGGAGGTGGGGAACTGTTGAATGAGTTGGTCGCCTGCGATCACTCCGGCCAAAACGTGGGTCACCGGAAAGCCGTTGTCAGCGAGGTCGAGGGCCGGGTCGAACACTTGGCCCAGCGACAGCGACCCATACCGCTGGTGGGCCGACATCCAACCGTCCAGCAGACCCGGCACGGAAGTGGAGAGAACGCCCTTCACCGGCATTCCGGTGGCCTGGTACCGCTCCAAGGACGCCTCGTAGGGCGCGGCGCCGGTGGCGTTGCAGATTTCGATCTTCCCGGCCTCCCGGTTGTAGACCATGATGTAGCCGTCGCCGCCGATGCCGGACATGTTGGGTTCGACCACGTTTAGCGCCGCCGCCGTGGCGATGGCGGCGTCTACGGCGTTGCCGCCCTTCTGCAGGATGGCCATCCCGGCCTGTGAAGCCAACGGATGGCCGGAAGAGACCATCCCGTTCCTACCCATTACCACGGGCCGGTTAGAGTCAAACCTAATTCCGTGGGGTGTGTTTGGCATGGCGCCGACGCCTCCTATCAACAGCTATCCGTTCAATAACTACTTGCCCTGATTACTTAGCACCGGATTATTCTCTCAAAGAATGTCGGCGAGGACGCTTCCGCAGCGCGTTTTGGTAACTGTTCTGAATTCTTGTCGGAACGATACTCCCCGACCTCGCAACTTGGTAGTTCCGGCCCCTCCCATCCTACCGTCAAATAGCAGTAGCGGATACCACTCTCCCGCCGGACGGCTCCCCAAAAATTCTTGGGCGACATTCAATCCGTTCTGGATTTGTTCCAGCGCCTCGCTTAAATCGACCCTTCTTCCACCTTTCAACTCGACCGCGCAAATGAAGCTCACGCCGTTCCTGTCTCCGAAGATGATCCGGTCGCAAAGCTTTTGCCGGTAGCTGTGGGCCTCTTGGTATTTCGATCCGTGGAGCATAACCAAGGATGCCCGGTTGATTCGCTCGAGATTCAGCCTACATCCTTTCTCCCCGGCTACAGACGTTATGCAACATTCGGAATGCTGGTCCCGGATCGATTCAAGGAATCCGGGGGATGTCATTGTTTGACGCGAATCCTCTGGACTAAGAGAGTTTCCTCGTACAATGAATCCACAGCTTCCAAGAGTTCGTTCTCGTCGATGCCAACATCTTTCCTGATTTCCAACTCATTAACGACGCTGCCGCCTCGGTCCCAGTCCCAATTAAACCGGTAGGCTGCAACCTGGTCGTGGCGGAGGCAGTCTTCCGGCTGGAAATCGTGCTCCCTGATCCACCGTTTGCTGGCGTAGCTCAACCTTAGCAGGTTGTTTATCTGACCCAGAAAAAAATCGCTATGGGTAGTTATCAGTACCTTGACCCCGGCGTTTACCAGCCGCACGATGCCGCGGGCCATCTGCCTTTGGGCCGCCGGGTGCAGGTGGGATTCCGGTTCTTCGAGGATCACTAGGTCGCCACTTGCTACCAAGTGTTTCAAAAACAAAATCACCGGGCCTAACTCGGAGACCATCGAGGAAGTCCTATGGAACGGAAGCCTCCCAATCCCGGTTAATGGCTCGTAATATATCTCGGGATATGGGGCTTCAGGCGTCTGTTCAATACCTACCTCGCCTTGCACAACCCTCTGTTCCAGGAATCTCACGGCGGCGTCTAGTTCACTGCTCGACTCGAGAGATTGCCGGGCGCCGGGCTCCATCGTAAGAATGCTGCCCATGAAATCGGTGACGATTCCCGACAACGTCGGCACTTCCAACGGCTGAATCGCAGCGAGGGATGATTGCCGCACCAACATACTCGCTATCGCCTTATGCCCTTGGGCAATCCCGGAACGAGCCGCCGGAAGATAGAAACAATCGGCCGGGAATTTCTCAAACAGCCTCGCGGCAACGGAGCCAAGCATCATCAGGATTAGGTCGAAGTAAGACAGGTCACGGTCCGGGCTGCTCGGTAGTCTGCTTAGACCTATAGGACCAATCATCCTCATTATCGATTGGTGCGAATCTTCGAACTTCAACCCGGAAATATCGACAGTTTGCTCGAACATTCCAATATTCGACGACGATGAGTCCGATACAAAATCGACTGCCAAGCGGGGTTCGTCCTGTTCCAGGCTGACCCTGAGTCTATCGGCAGTCGCTTCGTTCCTGACAAGCCGGTTGATCGGCCCATGGCACCGCAACAATTCGTTGTTAAAGACCGGACCGAGCTCACCAATTGCGTCATGCGCCACCCGATTGGCAAAGCCCCGGACCTCAGGCGGCAACGACCCGAGTTCAACCCCTGAGTGGGGGTCCCACCCGCCTAACCACTCATCAAAAGCATCCCGGACGCCGGACTCAATTGGCAGCTCAGACCGGGGAAATAACCTTCTGATTCCCTGCCGTCGAGTCCTGCCAGAACCAGTCGAATGGAAGGCTCCGGGAAACACGGGGGCCGGGGAGAACGTCTTCATCAAAGAATAGACCATCATCGCCATGTAGGACTTGCCCGAGTTGCTCGGCCCCACAAAGATAGTCAGGGGTTTCAAGTCGACGGTCCCCTCTATGATCGGCCCGAAGTCCTTGACTGAAACCTTCAACACCGGGTCCCCCGTTCTCTTGTACGTCTTGATGCAATTTCCGACATCACGCCCTACCCGCCCGTGGCGGCTTGGCGGCGGCTGATAGCGGCTTCGGCCCGGGGGCTGATGGCTCGTTGCACCGACACGTTGACCAAGGCCGGTCTGTCGGAAGCCAGAGCCCGTTCCAAGGCCGGCCTCAACTGTTCGGGCGTCTCTACCAACTCACCGTAACCGCCCAGACCCTCCACCACCGTGTCATAGCGGGTCGGCAGCAGGTCGGTGGCCACCGGGCGGCCGTAAAGACCCAATTGAATTTGCCGGTCGATGCCCCAAGCCGAGTCGTTGCCCAACACGCAAGTCACCTTCAGGTTATGACGGACCGCGGTGTCGAACTCCATCCCGTTGAAGCCGAAGGCCCCGTCGCCGCTCAACACGATCACCCGGCTCTCGGGGAAGGCCAATTTCGTTGCCAAGGCGGTGGGTAAGGACGAGCCCAACATGCCCAAAGTGGAAACGTACGACCACCGCCCTTTGTCCCGGGCCGGCAACCGGGCCCGGCCGAAGTGGCAGAAGTCGCCGCCGTCGAACACCAAGCAGTCGTCGGGCCGCAGCGCCTCCTCCAGCGTCTTGTGTACGTACATGGCGTGCATCGGCGTATCCGTGGCGGCCAAGGCCTCGGCCCACTCGGCTTGGGCCGCCCGTGCGGCCCGCAAATCGTCCAACCACGGCAGTTCCGGCCAACTGTGTTGGCTGGCCTCCAAGGTGATCTGCTCCAATACGGCGGTAACGTCGCCGGCGATACCCACCGCGACGCCCCGGTTGCGGCCAATCTCGGCGGCGGCCGGGTCGATCTGAACGATCTTGGCATCGGCGGCCACCGCCGGGGGACGGCAGTAGCCGATGCTATAGTCCTGCTTCCGGCCCAGCAAGACCACAAGGTCGGCATCGCGCAGCTTGGACGCCGCCCGGTTCAGACCGCGTTCGAAGAACCCGAACACCTGGGGGTGGTCGTCTGAAACGAGCCCGCGGGCTTGGCCTTCGGTCACCACGGGCATTCGGGTAGTCTCGATAAATTGTTGCAGGGCTTGACCCGAAGCGGCATAACCGGCCCCGTCGCCAGCAATAACCAAAGGCCGTTGGGCCTGCCGTAGCAACTCCACCACTTGGCGCACCAAGCCGGGTTGGGCCAGCGCCCCTTCCGGCGCCCGGTACTCGTGGGGGTCGTAGAAGACCACGTCGTCCTCTTCCACCACTTGGTCCTGCACGTCGATTGGGATAGTCAGGTGCACCGGGCCGCGGCGCCCACTGAAAGCCAGCCGCACCGCGCCGGCGATGAAATCGGGGATGCGGCGGGCGTCATGGACCATAAACGAACCCTTCACCACCGGGGCCGCCATCTCCACTTGGTCGATCTCCTGCATTGCGCCACGGCCGAGGTCGGCAAGATCGGCGCAACCGGCGATCGACAGGACCGGCGCGTCGGCGTGAAGGGCGTTGGTCAACCCGGGGACGGCGTTGGCGAAGCCGGGAGTGGTATACATGCAAACGCCCAACTGGCCGGTAACTCTGGCCCAAGCTTCGGCCATATGTACCGCCGCTTGCTCGTGGCGGGTGTCGATAAACCGGAAATCTCCGTCGGCCATCACGTCCAATACCGGCAGAATATGGTCTCCGGCCAAGGTGAAGACGTTGGAGACGCCTTCCAACTCCAGTGCCCTGGAAATCAGGTGGCTGCCAGTGACTTTGGCCATGAGTCCTCCCGGGGATGGCTAAAGGGAATCCGATGCTTCGGAAATTATCGGCGGGCCGGTTGGGCGAGTCAAGGAAGGACCTGGAATAAGGACCGGAAAAGGGGCGCCTGTACGGACAATCACCTGTACGGACAATCAAAGGAGGAAAACCAGGGAACACCTGCCAGCAACGTGCCCAAAACAACCTGTAAATAGAAGAGGCCCTCGCGGTGAGGGCCTCTCTTTGTCTTCCTTATTTCACCGACGGCTTAATGGCCGCCGCAGCCGCCCTGTCCGCAGCCGCAACCACCGCCGCCGGCGCCGCAACCACAGCCCGCGCCGCAACCACCGGCGCTGGCGAACATGGGGTTGTTGATGACAAACCCGACTTGACCACCGAAGTTCTCCACGTAGTCGATGGTGGCCTCGTCCAAGAACGGGGCGCTGTCCGAGTCCATCAGGAACCGGACCCCTTCCTTGGTCATTACGGTGTCGTCGGTTTGGCTTTCGTTTTCCATGGTCAACATGTACTGGAGACCGCCGGCTTCGGCGGGCATGGCAATCACTCGAAGCGAACCGCTCTGCTCACCCTGCTCTTCCAATACTTCCTTGAGCTTCTCTATGGCCAAGGTCGTGACTTCCATTTTGTGTACGCTCCTTGCGATTAAATCGAATGGCCTAGCGCGGAGCCGCTTTTGCCTGATTAAAGGTACCACACACCGGAATACCCGGTCAACGGTAGTAGATTCCCGGCTCGGAGTATCCCGCCAAGACCCCGGCCCAAGGCCAGGAATAGCCCATGGCGCGGCCAAGAATTGACAGGGGCCGGTTGACGCTTCGGAAAACGCCTTCCTAGACTCGAATCCAGGTTTGTTGGAAAGGCCCCGCCTCTACAACGGCGGCTTGCACGGCCAACGAAATATCCGAAGGGACGGACCCTGCGGCCGTCCTTTTTTCTTTGCCAGAGGCCGGCATAGGACGGCGGCCCAACCGGAGGAGAGTATGCAGACCATGTTGACCAAGTGGTGCGATTTGGCCCAGCCGGGAGTCGAACGCCGAGACGCTGACTCGGCGGCGGTCCCGATCACCTTCGTTCTATCCACCGACGAGGTGGACCGCCACGGCGACGTAGTCTCGGCCGACGGTTGGGTGTTGGACGCCTACCGCCGCAACCCGGTGCTTTTGTGGGCCCATGACTACCGTCGGCCTGCCATTGGCCGCGCTGTCGGCCTTTGGACCGAACCCCGCCGCCTGATGGCCCGCATGGAGTTTGCTCCCACCGGCTTCGCCCAAGAGGTGGCGGCGCTCTACCGGACCGGCTTCCAATGGGGTGTCTCCGTGGGGTTCAAACCCCTCCGGTTCGAGGAACGCCGGGACGAAAAGACAGGCGCGTTTCTGGGGGTCCGTTTCCTGCAACAGGAACTGTTGGAGGTAAGCGCGGTCCCTGTTCCGGCCAACCGGAACGCCCTGCGCCGCGACCCGCCGGACGACGCCATCCCGCCGGGAATCGAGCTTTCCGAGCTGTTGAACGTTCTACGCGGGGCCCGGCAGTGACCGCGGGCGGCGCCTCGCCTCTGAGACGTCGGGGCCGGGGGCCGCCCCATCCCGGAGGCTGGGCCAATCCGGCCGGCGCCAGGCGAGTCCCAAAATCGGCATCCGGCTGATTCGAGGCCATCCGAAAACACTTGATCAAGGCAGTCCACGATAGAAACGGCACACGATTGAAACAGTACCCGATCAAAACAGTACGCGGCCAAAACAGAATGGAGGAAGCAATGACGATCCCTTCCCATGAGATGGAGCTAATCAAACGGGAGATCAACGGCGTACGGGATTTCTACGAGTCCCGGATCAACACCGAAATCCCTCCAATCAAGGAAGAGTTGGACCGGGTGTCGGCCCAACTGGTAAAGGCGCAGGAAGCGTGGCGCGACGGCGAGAAGCGAGCTATTCTACAGCGTTACGGCGCCGGCGAGCGGCCCCGGGTGACCTACGGCAAATACTCTGGCATGGACCACTTGGACCTGGCCTGCGTACGGAGCCTGTTGACCGCCCAGTTGCGCGACCCGTCTGGGCCTGGTCCCCGGATGCTGGAAGACTGGCAAGGAAACCTGAAGGCCGCCATGGACTCGACCACCGCCGGTTCCGGCGACGAACTGGTCGATACCCAGGAAGCACGGGCCCTGTGGGAAGACGTCAACCTGGAAACGGCGGTAGCCCCGCTCTTCAACACCATCCAGATGCCCAGCAATCCCTTCCAGATACCGTTGCAACTGGGCGACGTCAATTGGTTCCCCGGGACCGAGAACACGGCCACCGAAAGCACCGCATTGACTACGGCCCGCCAGACACTGACCGCCTACGAGTTGGTGGCCGAGGTGCCGTGGTCTTACGACCTCGACGAAGACGCCGTCATCGCCATGATGGAGGAATTGCGGCGCGGCCTGTTGCGCAACGCCCGGGAAGTCATTGACGACGTGATTCTGAACGGCGACACCACCGCATTCAACAACATCAACGCCGACGGCGCGACTATCAGGGCGTCGGACGCCGGTAAAGGCCACTGGCTGCTGGGGTTCGACGGGCTGTTGCACCTTCCGTTGGTCGATAACACCAGCCAAGCCAATGACCACAGCGCCGCGGCGTCCGACGACATGTTCAACGAAGTACGAGCCAAGCTGGGCAAGTACGGCGTCCGGCCCTCCGAGGCCGTTTACATCACCGACGTGAACACCTTCATCCGGTCGTTGGGCGTTAGCAACTTCCGCACCCTCGACAAGTTTGGGCCCCAAGCGACCTTGTTGACCGGCCAATTGGGCGCCGTCGAGGGAATCCCGGTGATCGTCTCGGAACAAATGGCTTTAGCCGACGCCGACGGCAAGGTCAGCGACGGTTCCAACGACGTCAACACCGGCCGGCTGCTCATCGTCAACCGTTCCCAGTGGCGGGTCGGTTTCAAGCGGGAACTCAACATCGAAACGGTACGGGACGCTCAGAAGCGGCAGAACATCATGGTGGTCAGCTTCCGGATCGCCCTTCAGGAACGGAGCGGCAGCCGGTCCACGGCCACCCATACCGCCCTGCAGTACAACATCACCGGGGTTTAGACAGTGATGAACGGCGGCTCATACCTCCAACCGGTCTGGCAACCGGTCCGGCGCCGGGCCTCGATTGGACCGCATCGCAGCCAAGGCATGGGCCGGGCGCTGGCATGACCACGCGGCGTAACCGCCGGGTTCAAGCCCGGCCCAGGACCTACGTCTCCTTGGTCCGAGCCCACAACTCCAATACTTCCAGCGCCCGGGAAACCATCGTCCGGCCCAACAAGGGTAAACGCATCCGGCTGATCCGGGCGCGGGTGGTGCAGGAGTCCGCCGACGGCCGCCGCCACTACGAGGTCTATTTTGGCACTGGCAGCGACATCACCGCCGACCCGTCCAAGGCGATAGACACCCTGGAAGTCCCGGACCTGGGGGAAGCGGCCACCCGGACCTTCGCCAGGGAAGAGGGCCCCAGGGGTCGGAGGGACGAGGTCCTGAGCGGCCGCTGGAGCGGCGACGCGCCCGCCCGGGCCCACCTTCTCATAATCGAGTACACCGAAGAGAGTTGATGATAAAGATATGGTGAGCAGCCGCCAGTCACACCGGGCGCCGTTGCGGCGGCGGCCCTACATTTTGAAAACCGTGGAAGCCTCGTCGTCGGCCAACGCTGGCCGACAGACCGTCCTGGCCCCGGCCAAGGGGTACCGGGTGCGTTTGACCCGGGTGCGGGTAGTCCAGACCGCCGCCGACGGCCGACACTTGTGCGAAATTTACTTCGGGAACGCCGACAACCTCATCTCCGATCCGTCCCGAGGCATCGACGTTCTGGCCGTGCCCAATCTAGGCAGCGCTTCAACCAGGACCTACCCGAAGAACGAAGGCCCCCGCGGCCGGCGCGGAGAGCCGGTGAGCCTGCGCTGGCGAGGCAGGCCGCCCGCCCACGTCCACAGGGTCATCGTCGAATACACCGAAGAAACCTGAGCCGGAAACTTGAACCGGAATCCTGAATTGGGAGGCGGCCAGCGCATGGCCCGCGAAGCCTACCGGTCCCTGTACGGGGACCTCACTAAATTGAAGGACGACAGCGCACTGAAGGACCCGGCCAACGGCGCCGGGGATGACGACGAGTTGTTTCAATTGCTGCTGGCGGTGTCGGACTGGGTCGACCATTACTGTAACCGTCACTTTTACCCCCGGCTCCAAACCCTGGAATTCGATGGGACCGGTGGCGCCAACTTGCTGGCGCCCGACTTGATCTCGGTGACGGCCCTGAGGGAGGACACCAACGGCAACGGCGCCTTCGACACGGTCTGGTCCCCGGACGATTATCGAATGCTGCCGCCAAACGCCGCGCCCACCAGCCATTGGGGGGCGCCGTTCAACCTGCTCCGGGCCAGGGCCAAGGGCGGGCGTCCCGGTGTGTTCAAGGAAGGAGAAAGGAACTTTCAGGTAGAGGGCGTCTGGGGTTACCGGTGGTTCATCGAATACAGCGGCGCCAACGTGGCCGACTCCTCCATCACCCCATCGGCTGCCACCGTAACCGTCGACGACGGCGGCCAGTTCCATGTCGGTCAGACCATCCAAATCGGGACCGAGCAATTGCTGGTGACGTCGGTTTCCGGCAATTCCGTTCACGTTACCCGCGGGTTGAACGGCGCCGCGCCAGCGGAACACCAAGACGGGAGCAACATTCACCTGCTGCGGTGGCCGCCGTCGGTGGAGAGGGCGGCCCTGATTCAGACTTCGCGGATTTGGACTCGGGCCGCCGACTTCGAACCATTCTACGTCGACGCCGACGTGGACACCGACGTAAGAATGTTGTTGGAGCCTTACCGCAAGCTATCGTCGTAGTCTCAAGACCCGTTCTTCCAGAATTGCTTGACTTGCCGCCTGCCTTGGGTAATGATTTTCAACGCAGAGATCGCAGGGAAGGCCGGGGCCGCAGAGATTGAATCTTAAACGCCTCGGTGCTTTCTCTGTTTATTTCACAGAGTTGGACTAACACGCTTTGATCGACCAATTGTTGGACGGGCATATTCTCGTAGACCGGCAGCCGCCGCTGGCAACCATCACCATTAACCGCCCCGGCCAGCGGAACGCCATCAGCTTCGACATGTGGCGCGAGTTGGCGAGGTTGGTCCGGGAGTTGGACGGGGACCGGCAGGTGAGGACCATAGTCTTTGCCGGCGCGGGAGACGAGGCCTTTTCGGCGGGCGCCGACATCGCCGACTTCGAGAGGCGCCGCTCCAACTCGATAAAGGGCCGGGGCTACAACGACGCCGTCAACGGTCTGCTGGAAGCGGTGGCCGACGTCGGGACGCCGACCATCTCCATGGTCCAAGGGTTCGCCGCCGGCGGCGGTTGCGAGTTGGCCGTGGCCACCGACCTGCGCATTGTGGGGGAGGGCAGCCGGCTTGGTATTCCGGTAGCCCGGCTCGGCATCACCATCGGACATCGGGAGATGCGGGGGCTGGTGGACCTGGTGGGCAAGGGAGCCGCCCTCTACATATTGCTTTCGGGGCGTTTGTTGGACGCCCAAGAGGCCCTGCGCGTCGGGCTGGTGAACCAAGTGGTCCCCGCCGAAGAACTGGAGGACTACACCTACCGCTTGGCCCGGGAGATCGCCGCCTTGGCCCCGCTGTCCCACGCCGTCAACAAAGAGACCCTGCGCCAAGTGCAACGAACACCCTCGCTGGACGATCTCACCGCCGAAGAAGCCGACTTGCCGCTGACCCAGTTCGACACCCTGGACTATCAGGAAGGGTACCGCGCCTTCCTGGAAAAACGTCGGCCCAATTTTATTGGCCAATAGACGGGCGATAAAACGAGTGAACAGCCGTTGTCTCCGGCGAACGTAAAGAAACGGGCCGACTCGTTGCTGGTGGAGCGAGGACTGGCCGAGTCAAAGGAGCGGGCTCAAGCCCTGATCATGGAGGGCTTGGTATACCTTCCCACAGGCAGACTGCTCAAGGCCGGTACCCGGATTGCTGACGACGCCCCATTGGAAGTTCGCGGGCGCTTGCCTTTCGTCAGCCGCGGCGGGGTGAAGCTGGACCACGCTTTAGACCGCTTCGGCCTGGAAGTCCAAGGGTTGACCGCGTTGGACGTGGGGGCGTCAACGGGCGGCTTCACCGACTGCCTGTTGCAACGCGGCGCCAACCGGGTCTACGCCATCGACGTGGGGCGGGGCCAACTCCACTACCGGTTGCGCCAAGACAACCGGGTGGTGGCGACGGAGCGCCTCAATGCCCGCTATTCTTACGAACTGCCCGGCCCCGTAGACTTGGTCGTCATCGACGTTTCCTTCATCTCCTTGAGCTTGGTTATTCCCCCGGCGCTCCGGCACCTGGCGCCCGGCGGCGTAATCGTCGCCTTGGTGAAACCCCAATTTGAAGTTCCCAAGGGACAAGTGGGACGGGGCGGCGTCATCAGAGACGGCAAGACCCACGCGGCGGCGCTCAGCAAGGTGATCAACTGGTCGGTGGACCAAGGACTCCGGGTAAGAGACCTTTGCCGCTCCCCGATATTAGGCGACGCGGGCAACACCGAATTCTTTTTATTGCTCAAACAGGAGGACTGACCGATGGACGTAACTGAGGTGGCGGAACTTCTGACTGCTGCGGAGCAAACCGTTTCTGTGGCCGAGGCCTGCACCTGCGGGCTGGTGGGCTACCTGCTTGGCACCGTGCCGGGCAGTTCCCGGTATTTCCCCGGCGGGGTGGTAGCCTACACCGGCGGCCTCAAAGAGAAGATCTTGGGGGTGCCCGATGACGTGGCTCCAACCCACGGCACGGTGAGCCGCGAGATGGCCATAGCCATGGCCCGTGGTGTACGGGAACTCACCGGGACCGACTACGCGGTCTCGACCACCGGGGTTACCGGCCCCGCCGCCGGCCGCGCCGGATTGCCCATCGGCACGTTCTGGGTCGGCCTCTCGGCGCGAAACGGAGAAGAGAGCGCCATAGAGCTGCATTTGGACGGCGACCGCGACGCCACCAAACAGGGAGCCGCCCAAGCCGCCATCGATCTGCTGGGCCAACACCTGAAGGGCGGCGCCTAGTAGATCACTTTAATAATGCCTCTCTAGTCGGGCTGCCCTATTCAGGCCGGAGGGTCTGGCGGGACTCGCAAGACTTGGCGATTTTCTCCCAGTCCCACTCCATGGACACCATTTCCACCTTGCGCCAAGCCTCGGACTGGTCGCAATAGTGCTTACTTCCGGGATGTCCCGAACTGCCCAAGGGCACCACCCACATCGAGTTGTTCCAATTGGCTAGGTCGTAGGCGTATCGGGCCACCGACAAGCTGGTGATGGTCGCCGGCGCCGCAGGAGAGTAGCCGCCGGCCAAGGGTGTGTCTCCGTCGCCGCTGGCCGGAATGGAGGGAGGATCGAGCAAGCCGGCCAATTCCGGGTAGGCGGCGGACAGGGTGTGTTGAGGACGTGCCCGGTGTTCCCGCTCCCATCGCCACTCCTCGGGGTCGTCTCCCAGCCTTTCCACCAGTGCTCCGACAGCCGACGCCAATGCCCTGGAGAGGGCTGCCTCCCAAGAGTCGCCAGCGGCCAGTAACGAGGTGTCGTTCTCTTCGATCAGCCTCACCAAACGGGCCTTCAACCGGTTGCCGAAGGACCCCAACCCCCGGTCCGCCGGGTGCCAAGCGGCGTCGGCTAAGTCGGGGGTAAGGTTGGCGGCCAATACATCCTGGTACAGGGCGTCCCGCAATGCGCTGTAGATGGTCGGCTCCACACGGTGGGCGTCCATCCGGCCATCCCATTCCAGCAACAAAGACTTGGCCCGGGCCGACAAGCCATCGGCCGGCTCAACCTGTGGGAGGGCCGATAGGTAGGCCAGAGCAGGGATGGACACTCTTTGACCGTGGACCTTCGCCATGTCCACGGCGGCCGGCCGGTCCAGCGACTGCAAGCCCTTGGTGACGCTCTTGACCCGGAACTCCGGAGTGAAGTCCACGGCGATGTAATAAGGATAGTCGTCCCCCACCGGCCTGTTGTTGGCGGTGGCGATGTAACCTTCGGGAGGATTTACCGACCGGGGGAGTTCCTCGAAGGGTATGTCTCCTTCCCATTCGTGTTCGCCGGTCCAGCCGGGCACCGGCAGCCAGCCGTTGACCCGGGAACGGACCGGAATGCGGCCCCGGCACAGGTACCCGAAGGCGCCGTGAACATCGGCGAACAGGAAGTTGTTGCAGGGGTCCACCCAATCGCGTTGCGACTCCACCAACTCCTCGGCGTTCCGGGCCCGGAGCATCCGCCAGAGGATGGCGGGCCACGGCGAGCCCTTCTCGGTGGCCGTGTACTTCAGGGCCAGGGCCGCCCCCTGCGCCGGGTCACCCGCGATGACCGGGCCGTGGCGAGTGACGGTCACCGAAATCGTTTCTTCCCGTCCGCCCTTCACTCTGATCGTTTCCCGGTGCGATTCGGCTTTCAACCATTCGCCCTCGAACAGGTATTCGGTTGATCGGCCTTCCTGGGAATGTTCTTGGGAACCCTCCCGGAAATGTTCCCGGAATTGTTCGATATACAGGTCTTGGTAGTCGGCGGCGGTGTGGGTCACGCACCACGAGACCCACTGGTTGTGCCCGAAGTGGGGGAACCCCGGCACGCCCGGAAAGGACAGGCCGGCGACGTCGAACTCGGGGCAGGCAAGCTGGTTCTGGTAGTAGGTATTGGGGGTGTCCAAGCCCCGGTGGGAGTCTCCCGCCAGCAACGGCATCCCGGTCCCGGTGCGGGACCCGGCGAGGGCCCAGCTATTGCTGCCGGTGTCGACCTCGTTGAGGTAGTTCAACGCCTTGGCGCCTTCGGTCAGTTCGGTCAATCCCTTGTCCAACGGCCCGGAATAGACCGTTCCCGGCGGAAGTATCTGCAAATAGCCCGGTTCATAGCCAGGGAACAGGGCTCCGGCTCTCTCGGGTCCCAAGCCCCGCACCAACCGGGCCCGCCATACCTTGGACTCGAAAACGCCCATCAGGATGTGCCGGACCTTGTAAACGACAAGACTTTGCCACGGGCGCCAAGGCTCCGGCTCCAGTCCGGTGATCAGGTATTCCACCGGCTGCGGACTCGAACTGTCAATAAACGCGTTGACCCCGGCGGCGTAGGCGTCGAATATCTCCCGGGTGTGGTCGTCCATTGCGTCGTAGTCGGCCTTGGCGCTGGCGGTCAAGCGGAAACGGCGCATCAGCTTGTCCTGCTCCAACGCCGGCTCTCCCACCACTTCGGCCCAGCGCCCGGAGCCCCGCCGCCGGTCGTATTCCATGTGCCACAGGCGGTCTTGGGCGGTGACGAAGCCTTGAGCGAAGAAGGCGTCCAACTCGTTCTCCGCCCGTACGTGTGGGATGCCCCAGCGGTCCCGGTAGACCTCCACGGCGGCGGTGAGGCCCTTCAGTTGCTCCGTGCCGGTGAGATTGGGGATGGCGGCCTCAAGATCTTGTTTGGTGATCATTTCATACTGCCTCAGGCGGGATGCCCGGATAATAACACATAGCCAATAACACAAGGCCAAGGGACTACGGGATTGACGATCCGGCCAAGCCGCCGCTACCATCGCCGCAGCGGCCAGGCTTGACCCGGCCGGATTCCTTCAGGTCCGACTATGCAGATTGCCGAGCACATCTACAGCACCCACATCCTGGAAGACCAGAGCACGTTCGGTGCGATGCACCCCGGCGGCACCCAGATTTACTTCGTCGGCGACCCGGCGGCGGGGATGGTGGTGATCGACTCCGGAGAACCCTACCGCTGGTGGACCAAGCAGATACTGGACTATCACGAAGAGCTGGGACGGCCCAGGATCGACGCGATTCTGGTCACCCACGGCCACGGCGACCATGTCGGCGGCTTGGACCGTCTTCAGGAACGCTTCGATTGCATCGTGCGCTGCCACCCCAAGCTGGAACCCCGGCTCAGCCACCAGTTGGGCGCCGGGAGCGTGCGGAAGCTGCGGTCCCGGGAGACCGTCGTCACCGGGGGCGAAGCCACCCTGAGGGCCATCTTCACTCCCGGCCACGAAGACGATCACGTGTCTTACTACCTCGCCGCCGGGAGGACCGTATTCAGCGGCGACACCATCCTGGGCAGTTCGTCCTCCAGCGTCCGCAATCTGAAGCAATACATGGACTCGTTGCGGACCCTGGCCCGGCTGAAACCGCTGATGCTCTGCCCCGGCCACGGCCAGACCATCAACGACGGCGCAGCCCGAGTCGAGTGGTACATCAGGCATCGAACGGAACGAGAGGAACAGGTGTTGGCCGCCCTGAAGGCCGGACCCAAGTCGGTGGACGAGGTAGTGACCGCGGTGTACCCCAGGAACCTGCGCCGCAACCTGCGAAGCGCAGCGGCCCGGAACGTCCAGACTCACTTGGAAAAGCTACGAGAAGAAGGGCGGATCACCGGGTCGTCCGCGGCCTACGCCATCGTCCCGGCGAATTGACCGGCGGCCCAACGTTCCGGCGGCGGCTCTCCCGCTGCCGTTGGTCACCGCCTGCGTATTACCACGGTGTCGGCCATAAGATCGTGTAACGCCCGCTTGTCGTCTCGGAACGCGACCATCAAATAACCCCCGAGAAGCAAAAGGGTGGATGGAATGTAGCCCAACCATCGGGCGAAAGCGTACCCCGGCCCGGCCTTTGAGCCGTCCGGACGCAAGACGTAAAGGCCCAACAATCGTTTTCCAATTGTGGTAGACCAAATTGATACGCCGAGGGTGTAATAAAGGACGCTTACGACCAGATTGACGGAATCGAACGCCGTCCATAATTCTTCGGATCCGAAGTGTTCCGACACCGAAGTACCGGGCCAAGCGGCAGCCACCGCCACTTGGGCAACGATCAAGACCACCAAGTCGATGAACCAAGCGCCAAATCGAATCCAAAATCCGGCAGGGGTACCTGCCGGGAACAATAGAACAGCGGGAGGTTGATTTCCATCCAGCGACAGGCCACAGGAGAAACAAAACGCTACCCCGGGCTCATTGATGCTGCGGCACCGGGGGCAAGCTGCTTGGAATGCCGGTGTTGCGGCAAGTCCTTGGTCCTGGGCTGTTGTAGGTCCGGTGTCAGCCACTCCCGGCAGGTGGAAGCCGCATTCCTGGCAGAACGTGCTACCCACTGGGCTTAGGGCATTACAGTTAGGGCAGACATCTTGTATCCGGGCGTCGCATCCGGTACAGAATACCGCACTTTCCGGGACGGCCCTGTCGCAATTAGGACACTGCACCGAAGATTTCATCAACTTGAATTGGTCAGCACTGGGACTTCGGTTGATTATCGCGGCCTGTCTATGCTGGTTGTTTGGTATCGGGCTAGTCGTCGCCGTTACAGTGACATTGGCGGGCGTGCCTTGCAAGCTGCTCCTGGGCCAAGTCTATTTCCTTGTCTCTACCGTTTGTTCACACCTCGGCGATAGTGTGTAAGGTAATAATTTGGTCATCCTCGTTGATGTGGTAGTAGACCGTAAGGGGAGGCTCGGTATTCAGGGGCAAGGCCCAAAGGGAGGTACCTCCGACTAGCTGGCCCAGATTCGGGTCATTAACCAAGCGGAGGTCGAAGTTGAACCAAAGGTCGTCCCAATCCTCCAGGCTGCCCGCCCAATGTTGGGCCAAGAGGTCGAAACCCGGGGCAGAGCGGAGTTCGTACAACTACGGGTCCAGCAGTCCAACTTCGGCGGCGGCTTTTCTCCCTGCGTCTACCTGCTCCGGAGTCAGGGGGTCGGTGGAGACCCACGCCGTGTAGTACGGTATGTCCTCCATGTCCTCAGTCACTAGCCAAGGCCATTCCCGATGGGAGCGTTCACTAATCTGGTGGGCATTGTACTGCCAGAACTCATTGATCACATCGTCTACGATGGCCAGTTCTTCATCACTCAGAATCCCATTGACATTTGATTCCCGCTTCGGCACGATTCGTGTCTGCGTGCCAGCGAAGTAGGGCCTATTCACGACCTCGGCAGCGTCGCTGTCAATGAGGAACCTGCGGGTCTCTATAAGTTGCTTGGGCGCTGGCCCGGCTTGCAGGTGCCGGTACGTCGCTCCGGTGATCGGGGCTCCAAGGAGCCGGTAACACCCGAAATCAGCGTAAAATAGGAGCTTGTTCAGCTTCGTTGCTCCGAAGCGAGGGTCGCCCTCGGACTGTTGGGCGATATAAAGAACTAGCTCGTTGAATTTATCCTGGTTGAACTCAATTGCCATTGTCGGCCTCTCCACCATTAAGCCGTTGCTCAAGAATAATGCGGGCATCAGCGACTGTCAATTCTTCGGTGACAGTCGCTGATAGCACCCTTTGCACGTGGCTGCTCTTTGTCTGGGCCGTCACCCGGCACCCCATCCTTGGCGCGACCATCAAACGGCGGTAAAACAGCGCTTTGTGGTGGCCTTTGTGATTTGACTTCGCCTTTGAAGGGAGCTATCGTCCTATATAAAGTCGGTTCAAATAGGTTTGAATTCGGCATCAATACGGCTATCGTCACCAAACCAAAAAGAGAACGCAACGCAGTTGCCGGCGGGGTTAGCGACGGATTCCAGAGGGCGGTCGCCCTCAGTCCCTACTCGTGACCGGCGCGTTCCAGTAACTCGATCCGCACGTCGCCGGGAGCCCGCACGAAGGCGATCTTCACCCCCGGACGAAGTTGGTGCGGCTCGATGGAGAACACCGCCCCCTTCTTCTTGAGGTCGGCGGCTGCCTCCTCCAAGTCGTCCACCCTCAGGCCGAAGTGGTCCAGTCCCAGGTGGGGGTCCACCGGACCGGCCGGCGTTTCCGTATCGGCCTTGGCTATGAAGATGATCAGCCCGTTGATGTCCAGATCGACACGGGGCTGGCCGTCGGACTGGACCGACTCCAGAATTTTGGCGCCGAACATCTGCTCGAAGTAACGGGCCGTGTCCATTGGCTCCAAGCTGCGCAGGTGGATGTGGTCGTAAGAATAGCTGACCATCGTTTCACCCCATTTCGTTAATCACGCCAGTCCGGCCGCTCCCGGCGCGATCCATAACGCACTACCGGAAACCACTACCGGAAACCGTTACCGGGCCAGCCCGTAGGGCATGGCCTTGACCTGCGGGTCCTCCGACTCCTTCATGGAATCGGCCACCCGCACCACCAACTGACCCACGGCGGTTTCGCCCCAGAACCATCGGTGGAGCGCCGCGCCATCCCCGCCCGGACGTTGGTTCATGCGGGCCTCGTAGCAAAATGCCTTCAGGTCGTCCACGCAATAGCGGATGAATTGCGGTACGGCGATCTCGGCGGACCGGTCCGGCATGTCGGTCTGTTCGCCGTTGGCGTAGGCTTCAAGGAAACGGATTACGCCGCGGAACCGGCGTTGGGGCACCCGGCTGAGCCCCACCGAGGTGCGGCCGTTGTTGTTCTCCAGCCATCGCTCGTAGTAGGGGCGAAGGGCCGTCAACTCGTCGGCGGCGTTGAGTCCCGCTCGGTTTTCGGACGGCGCGGCCTCCGAAGACTGGAGCAGAATCTCCGGCTCCGTATCTTCCGGGAAGTCCTCCAGAACCGGCCCGGACTCCCGTTCCAAAAGGTCGAAGGCTGCCTTGAGGACTTGGTTTTGCAACAAGGGGTCGCCGGGCTCGCCCAGCGCGTGCCCAAAAGCGAAGGGGACCCAGAGCATCCGGGGCGGCTTGACCCGCTCGGCGTGTTCTCGCACGAAGGCGATGCCGGTGGTGGAAATGCCCGCTTCTTCGAAGCATCTGGCCAACACGCAGACCGCGTGTGTGCAGAGGGGTCAAGTGGGGGTGAGCAGCGCCGCCTCCACGCCTTCGTCGGCCATCCGCCGGGCCACCTCCGGCCCGGTCTGCTCGACCATGCCCGAGGGGTCCCGCAACGCCCCCATGAAGGAGTAGTAGTTGTCGGCAAGGGAACCGATAACCCCCTGCTCCTGCCACTCCCGCAGCCGGTCCATGGGGAAGGTGACGTTGATGTCCCGGTAGATGCCCGAGTGATCGAAACCGATGCTAACGTGGCTTTGGATGATGTCCACCGGGTCGGTGTCCCGGGGAATCACCCGGTATGAGGTGTCGCCGCCGCCTTGGTGGTCGGTTACGAACGGCGGGTCGCTCCTCAGATGCAGGCCGGCGGAGGTCACCAAGGCGACCTTGCTCTCGGCAAGCGGCTTGCCCATCGGCGTCCACGGCGCGTCGTCATGCTCGAAGCAAGGGAACATTTGCAACATCTTCCGTTGCACTTCACTGAGTAGTTCCAGTCTGGGCATAGCTATATACCTGCCACAATGGAAGTTACGAGGCTAAATTGCCAGCATTGACACTAAGTTAGGCGGGGCCGGTAGCCGTGTCAAGCAGCGCCGCTGGGGGCGGCCGTTACAACTCCCGTACCGGCTACGGCGGGGTGATTTGTGGCTCGCTGCGGTTAAACGGCGTTGGTCTATTCGTTCCGAAGGCGCCGGAGTTCTTCCCGCAATTGCCTTGCTTCGGCCTCGGCTTCGGCAGCGCGGGCTTCAGCCGCAGCGGCGCGGGCGGCTTCGGCGGCGCGGGCGGCAGAGGTGCGTTGCCAGTTCTCCAGGTACTCGCCGATCGAACGATCATATAACCGGGGCAGGCCTTGGTCCCAGCACAGGCTGAGACCCAGCACCTCGCTGTACCCTTTGAGTATGCCGTCGGGCTCCGTCGTCAGCTCGATGGGCTCGTAGGCGCCGCCCAACAGACGGCCGCCCGCCAGCGGGTACCCGTAGTAATCGCCGCCCGTGGGGTCAAATCGCCAGTATTCCGGAATCCCGATTCGGGCGTAGGTCGCTGGCTTCCGGTCGACGTCCTCCCGCCAAGTGCTTTCCGATGCGATCTCCAACGCCCAGTCCGGCGGTTTTCCCGCCTCCCAGGGCAGGTAGAGCTTCCGGGGCCGGATTGCCTCGGCATCCACTCCGAAGACTATGTACACGTCCGGGGAGATTCGCACGTTGAGGTTGCTGGGGTCGTAGCAAATGTTGGAGTCAAAGTCGACGAAGACGTCGGGCCTCTCATTGAATTCGGTGAAGTGGGCAATGAGGAGTCCGAAGACTTCCCACTGTTCGCGGTGTTGTTCCATAGCGTCGGGCTTTTCCACTGAAACGTCGGGGTTGAAGTCCAAGCTGGCGTAGTCGATCTCGCCCTGCCGACGGTAGGGAAGCATCGTCGCCTTGGTGGGCTTGGTGGTCATGGCAAGCCTGAGCCGGGAAGCCGGCAGGTTAAGGATTGGTGTAGCAGGTACGTTCCCAGGTCATTATAGCCGACAACGGCGCTGCGGGTATTGGAAAAGTCGGCCGGGCGTTTGCGGCGTCGTTAGCTGACCTTGATGTATTGGCAACGGTGCCGGACCTTGATTTCTGGTCCTTAGTAATTTCCAAATCCGGAGATTGCGAGCCCCGCAAAAATTTGCCGGCCCGCTGCCGGCCGGTTGCCCATCCATCCAATCCGGCATACAATACCGGCACCAAGGACCGCACGTTACACAGCACGTTACAATCGAAAGGACCCGCCCAGGAGTTCGAAGGACGCCCCGAAGTACCGGGGCAGCAGGGAAGCCGGTGTGAGACCGGCGCGGTCCCGCCACTGTAACCGGCCATCGCCCCCCGTACCCGATGCCGGGAGCCAGGATACCTGCCTTCGCCGCCTGACTTAATGCGCTTCGTGGATAAAGGGCAAGAGTCGCAATCGTACTTGAGCCCGGCTTTCATGCCGGGCGATTTGTTTCCCGGAGCGGCCGAAAGGAGTCTCCTATGCTGCGCGAACTATTGGAAGAATGTGAACGAAACCAGTTCGCCGAGGTGGTGTTGATGCTGTCCAACGCCGCCACCACCGCCGAGGTGTACACGATGTACGAAGACCTGCGGTTCACCGAGGACGGCGAAACCGTAACTTTCATGGCCGAAGGCGGCACCCACCTGCATCTCAAAATGGACGAAGTGCGTTCCGGAAAGCTTCTCCACACCACCAACCAGCAGGGGCTGCCCAGCTACTCCCTTTGGCTCCTGGACGGCGAGGAGCAGCCGTTGCTCCGAGTGTATCTCCGCAAGTCCGACGACGATGCCACCAACCCGCCACGCCACAACAATTTTCTGGCTCTGGTGGAAAAGTACGGCGAAACCTTCCCGGTGACCCTGTGACCTGATGCCTCCCACCATCGTAATCGCCGGGGTACGCAGCGGGGTGGGCAAGACCACCATCGCCACCGGTATCATGGGGGCGCTCACCCGCCGGGGGTACGCTGTGCAACCCTTCAAGGCCGGCCCCGACTACATCGACCCCACCTACCACAAACTCGCCTGCGGTGTTCCCAGCCGCAACCTCGACACTTGGCTGCTTCCCCACGCCACCGTCTTGGAGTTGTACCGGAAGGCCGCCGGCCGCCGCCAGATCTCGGTGGTGGAAGGGGTTATGGGAGTCTTCGACGGCCACTCCAGCCTGGATGAAGAAGGCTCAACGGCCCAGTTGGCCAAGCTGCTGGGAGCGCCGGTGGTGCTGGTTGCCGACGCCGCGAAAGTCGCCCGCAGCGTCGCCGCCGAAGTGCTGGGATACCAGCACTTCGACCCCGGCCTGCGCATCGCCGGTGTCATCCTGAACGGCGTCGGTGGTCCGAGGCACCTGGAGTTTTGCCAGCCCCAGATCGAGGCAACCACCGGACTGCCTGTGCTGGGTTACCTTCCCCGGCGGCCGGACTTCGAGCAGCCGGAACGGCACCTGGGCTTGATCCCCACCGTGGAAGGAACGGTTGCCCGCAATTGGTACGAGTCTCTGATCACCCAAGTGGAAGAGACCATCGACGTGGACCGGATTGTGAAGCTGGCCGAGTCGGCCGAAACGCCCTCGTCCGGGGTCCAAGTCTACCCGGAAGAGCCCCAGCCCCGCCGGGCGGTCATCGCCGTGGCCCAAGACAAGGCGTTCAACTTCTATTACCAAGACTCTCTGGACCTGTTGGAAGCTTGGGGCGCCGAGATTGCGCCGTTCAGCCCGATGGAAGACCAAGCGCTGCCCGAAGGTGTAGGCGGGCTCTACTTGGGCGGCGGCTTCCCCGAACTCTTCGCTGCCGAGTTGTCGGAAAACAAGCCGATGCACGACGCCATCAGGGCGGCGGCCGGCCGCGGTGTGCCAGTATACGCCGAGTGCGGCGGTCTTATGTACCTGGGGCGCAGCCTGGCTGGCTTCGATGGTACCGCCCACCCGATGATCGGGCTCATCCCGGCGGTGTCGGCCATGTCCCAAAGCCGCTTGACCCTGGGATACCGCGAGGTGGAGGCCTGCTCCGACAGTCCGTTGCTACGCCAAGGCGAGCGGGTGCGGGGCCACGAGTTCCACTGGTCGACGTTGGAGCGGCCACCGGCTGCCGACGAAGCAGTCTACAAGGTGATGGACCAAGACGGCCGCCCGGACGGCTTCCGGGCCGACAGCGTCTGGGCTTCCTACGTCCATGTCCACATGGGCAGCAACCGCAGGCTGGCGCCGCGGTTCGTCGAGAGCTGCGCCCGAGCCTCCCACTAGGCCCCATTTGTGAGTCCCAATCCAATCTGAGGGTAGACCGGAATGAGTACTGAACAGAACACCCGGGAAGAGCCGGGACCGCAGTCGGTCAAAGGGCCTCGCATCGACAAAGGGCTCGTCATCGTAAACACCGGCAAAGGCAAGGGAAAGACCACCGCCGCCATGGGTGTGTTGTTGCGCGCTTGGGGCCGGAACATGAAGGTCATCATGCTCCAGTTCATCAAGCACTCGACCGCCAACTTCGGTGAGCAGCGGGCCGCCCAAAAGATGGGCGTAGAGATGCGGGCCATGGGCGACGGCTTCACGTGGCGCTCGAAGGACCTGGACCAAACCGCCGACTTGGCCCGGGCCCACTGGGAGGACTGTAAGGAAGTGATCGCCCACGGTGGCTACGACGTCGTGATCCTCGACGAGTTCACCTATCCCATGCACTACGGCTGGATCCCGGTGGAAGATGTCATCGAGACGCTCAGCAACCGTCCTGAAATGCTCCATGTGATCATCACCGGACGCAACGCCCCGGAGGCGCTGGTGGAGTTCGCCGACCTTGTCACAGAAATGAACGTGGTCAAACACCCCTACCACCAAGGAATCAAAGCCCAACCGGGCATCGAGTTCTGATGGCGGCAATATCGGCGTTGGTTGATGAGATGGTCGCGGGCATCCTCCCGCTGGACGCGGCGGCGATGGATGCGGCCCGAGAACGGCAGGATAACCTGACCAAACCTCAAGGCAGCCTGGGACGGTTGGAAGAGCTTTCGGTGCTGCTGGCCGGGATCTGTGGCAGCCCGGCGCCGTCCGTTGGCCGCAAGTCGGTAATTCTCGCCGCCGGGGACCACGGCGTGGTCGCGGAGGGGGTCAGCGCCTACCCCCAAGACGTGACTCCCGCCATGGTGATGAATTTCCTCAACGGCGGCGCCGCGATAAACGTTTTGGCGCGGCACGCCGGGGCGGACATCGTCGTTCTCGATGCCGGCGTCGCCGCCGACCTACCGGAACACCCCGCCCTTCGCTCGGTGAAGATCGCCCGCGGCACTAACAACATCGCCGCCGGTCCCGCCATGACCCGAGGGCAGGCGGTGCGGTGCCTGGAGATTGGCATTGAGGCCTGCCGGGAACAGATCGCCGCCGGAGCCGACCTGATCGCCACGGGCGACATGGGCATTGGCAACACCACGCCGTCCAGCGCTATTACCTCGGTCATCACTGGCGCGGACCCCGGCGTGGTCACCGGCCGCGGCACCGGACTGGACAACGCGGGGCTGGCCAACAAAGCGGCGGTGGTCCGCCGCGCCATAGACGTCAACCGTCCCGATGCCGCCGATGGCGTGGACGTGCTGGCCAAGGTGGGCGGGTTCGAGATCGGCGTGCTGGCCGGGGTGATGCTGGCCGCCGCTGCCGGACGCCGACCCTTGGTCGTGGATGGTTTCATCTCCGGGGCCGCCGCTCTCGTCGCCGTGACCATCGCTCCCCAAGCCAAGTACCGGTTGATCGCCTCCCATCAATCCGTGGAGCCGGGACACCGCATCGCCATGGAGTCCATGGAACTCGTGCCACTGTTCGACCTGGGGATGCGCCTCGGCGAGGGCACCGGGGCCGTGCTGGCGATGCACTTCATTGAAGCCGCCGCCAAGTGCCTGACGGAAATGGCCACGTTCGCCGAGGCCGGTGTATCCGGCAGGTCTGATGACGACGCCGCAGCCGGGCAAAGTGAAGGGGATGGCGGACCAGCGCCCCACTGATGCGGCTCCCCTTGGTCTCCTGGTGGTGGGACCCCTTGCGGCTGGCCTTCAGTTTTCTCACCCTGCTGCCAACCTCCCGCAACCTGTCCTTGGACCAACGGGCCGTCAGCAACTCCAGGGCTTTCTTCCCGTTTGCCGGCCTGTTGCTGGGACTGCTGCTGGTCTTCGTCGAGCTGGGGGCGGCCCGGATATTCCCGGTGTATCTGACGGCGGGAATTCTGTTGGCCGTGCTGGTCGCAGTCACCCGCGGTCTCCACTTGGACGGGTTCATCGACGTTTGCGATGCAGTCTTCGGCGGCCACTCACGGGAGCGGCGGTTGGAGATCATGAAGGACCCTCATGTGGGCGCCTTCGGGGTCGTGGGCGGGATCGTCATTATTGTCCTCAAGTACAGCGCTCTCTTGGCGTTGTTGGACCCAACTTTCCGGGGAAGTTGGTCGGGAGGTTGGGCGTCGTACTCCCCGGCCTTCTTGGAACTGGAGGGACCGTCACAACCGGGCAAGCTGTTGGCGCTCCTGTTATTCCCGTTGCTTTCCCGTTGGGCGATGGTAGTGTCGCTGGGAGCGTTCCCCTACGCCAGGGCCGAGGGACTGGGTTCACCCTTTCACCAAGGCGGCACCCGCATCGCCACTCTGGCGGCGGCGCTGACCTCCTTGGCGGTAGCCGTCCTGCTGGGAGGGTTCGGCGGTCTGGGACTGTTGGCGGGAGTAACCGTCCTGTCCCTGGCCCTGGGTTGGGTGATGGTCCGCGTGTTGGGCGGGCTTACCGGCGATTGTTACGGCACAACCAACGAAGTGTCAGAGGTCGCGGCGCTGGCGGCAGCTGTAGCCCTGGCCCACCAAGGCTGGCTGGAGCCGCTGCCGGATTTGTTGGCACGATTTTGACCGGCGCTGACCGGCCCATTGCCCGCCTCACCTTAACCTTCGCCCCGGAGCGGGCAAGGGGCGTTGGCGGCCGCTGAGGGTGATGCCAGGTTACGAAGAACTGGCCGTGCTGGCGGTGGCGGTCGTCTTGGACCTCCTCTTGGGCGAGCCGCCCGCTTGGGCCCACCCCACCGTCTGGATGGGCCGCGCCACCGCCGTCCTGGAGAGACGAGCGCCCCGCGGCCGCAAGGCCGGTCTTGTAGCCGGCGCCGCCATTACTTTGTTCTTGGCCGCTCTTTGGGCAACGGCGGCCTACTTCGTCGCTGCGGCTCTGAAGGACATTCACCCCCTAGCCTACATCCTGGTGGGAGGAGCGCTTCTCAAAACGACTTTTTCCATTCGCCTGCTACACCGGGAGGCCGGCAAGGTCAAGCAGCTTCTGGTGCGGGGCGACCTTCCCGGCGTCCGGGCCCAGATGCCCGCCTTGGTCAGCCGCGACCCTTCCCGTTTGACCCCGGAGCAGGCCACCGCCGCGACCGTCGAGTCGGTCTCTGAAAACATCTGCGACAGTTTCTTCGGCCCTTGGCTGGCCTTTGCCCTGTTCGGACTGCCCGGCGCTTTTGCCTACCGGGCCATCAACACTCTGGACAGCATGATCGGCTACCGCGGCGGCTACGAATACCTGGGCAAGGCGGCGGCCCGGCTCGACGACCTGGTAAACCTGGTGCCCGCCCGGCTCAGCGGGTTGTTGCTGGTGGCAGCCAGCGGCCTTCTTCCCGGTCAGCGGGCTGGCAGGGCGTGGCGCATCATGTGGCGGCACCACGGCCGCACACCCAGCCCCAACGCCGGATGGACCATGAGCGGCATGGCCGGGGCCTTGGGCGTACAACTGGAAAAGGTTGCGACCGAAGGCGGCTATCAACTGGGGGAGCCGGACCGGCCACTGGAACCCCAGGACATCACCCGGGCCGTGCAGTCCATGTACTTGGTAGCCGCTTTCGGCTTGGCTCTGGCCCTGCTCATAACCTACGGCCGAACGTTGGCGTTCTCGTGAACCGGAATATAGACCCCGGTCTGCCTCCTCGTCCCGTGCATGGCTCAATCGGGGCCGCCGAGTTAAGGGACTTGGGCCTGCGGCCCGAGGACGTTCTGGATTTCAGCGCCAGCATCAGTCCCATCGGGCCGCCTGCGGGGGTCTGGGACGCCATGCGTCAGGTCGACCTCGCCACCTACCCCGATCCTGAATGCCTGGAACTAAGGGAAGCCATCTCGCGGCGTGTGTCGTCACCAGGTCTGACTGTTCCCATCGACCGCATACAGGTGGGCAACGGTTCCACTGAAATATTCCACCTGCTGGCCAGAGCGTTTCTAACCACCCGGACCGGACAGCTACCCAGCGCCTTCCTGTTGACCCCCACCTACGGAGAATACGCCGGCGCCTGTCAGTTGGCCGGTGGGCCGGTCATTTCCTTTGACGCCGTACCTGAAGCCGGCTTCCGCTGGGACTTGGAAGAGGCGGCGGCCCGCATCGAGGACTCCAAGCCCGCGTTGGTGATACTTTGCAACCCAAACAACCCGACCGGCGTTTACCTTCGGCCATCCGAAGTAGAGCTTCTGACCGCCGCCAGCCAACGGGCCGGCTCCCTGTTTGTAATGGACGAGGCCTACCTGTCATTTGTCGGCGCGCCCTGGGACTCCCTGGCGCTCTTGGGGCGGGACCACGTGGTCCTGGTGCGTTCCATGACCAAAGACTACGCTCAAACGGGCCTCCGTTTGGGCTTCGCCTTGGCCGCACCCCATGTCGTGGATATCCTGCGGGCCTTTCAGCCGGATTGGAGCGTAAACAGCTTGGCCCAAAGCGCCGGTATCGCCGCGCTGGCCGACGACGATTACCTGCCGCGGGCCCGGGAGGCCGTGTTTCGGGCCAAGGACTACCTGGTTGGAGAGCTAGCCGCCTTGGGGTTCGCCGTGCTCCCATCCGAGGCGAACTTCCTGCTGGTGGAAATAGGTGACGCCGCCGCTTGGCGGGCCCGGCTCCTTACCAAGGGCATAGTGGTCCGAAACTGCGCTTCCTTCGGCCTTCCGCAATACATCCGTTTGGGGATTCGCCGTCTCCCCGACTGTAAACGATTGGTGGAATCGATGCGCGACTTGCTGGAATCAACCTGACCGGCGCCCAGCCAAGTCTAAGGCCAGAGAGCCCTTTGGTTTCCGAATCGGAATAGGTAGTTATGGGCTTACTCGGCATCCCTGCTCCGGTCCCGGAAAAACTGCGCTACCCCGGCCACCAATGCCACGACGAAGATAACGTCTGCGATTGCCGGCAGACCAACCGCTGATCGTTGGCGTAGTCAGCCCTGTCGGCGACAGTTAAGATGAAAGCAAGCAGGCCGTACTGCTAACGGAGAGTGAACGGTCCGATATGGGCATGGCGCAACACCTCGACTACGACGACCCCAAGTACGCCGAGAGCGTGGGAGAAATACTGCGGCGACATGACAACGGTGAGCCGGAGGCCAATATAACCAGCGTGGTGAGGGACTTTCTAACCCTGACCGGTTTGGTCAAAAGCGACGAGATCAACGAAGAAAACCCTCCGTCGGACACCTCCCGCCGCGCCGTGGACCTGACCGCCTTGGACACCTTCGTCGAAATGAAGCGAAGGATTGGCACCACCGGCGGGTTGGACCCGAACCCCGACTATGTTGAGCAACTGGACGATTACCTGGCTGCCTCGGTCGAATCCGGCAGGGGCGTGCGCACCGGCGTACTTACCGACGGCAAACACTGGCTGCTGCGGTGGCCCGGCGCGGGGGCGGTCAAGACCGTCCGGCCATACGCCTTCACGCTACAGGACGCCCAAGGCTGGCTCCCGCTTTTAGAGTGGCTGCGCGACGAGGCCCTGGTATCGCTGGAAGGCATTCCACCGGACCGGGGCAACATCGAAAGGCACCTGGGCCCCAACAGCCCCCGGTATGAGCGGGATATTGCCGCCCTGCGGATGCTTTTCCAAGAAAACTCCCACTACGAGACCATCAAAGTAAAACGGCAACTGTGGTTCGACCTGTTGCGGGCGGCCTTGGGCGAGGTTGCCGCCTCCCCAGAGCAATTGGACGACCTGTTCGTCCGGCACACCTACCTGAGCATGGTCATCGGCATGGCGGTGCAGGCGTCCTTCGGAATCGACATCCGTCAGGTAGCGGCCAGCGACCCCGCCGACCTGTTGCATGGCCGGGCGTTCTGGAACGCCACCGGTCTCCAGGGAATAGTGGAGTCGGACTTCTTCGCCTGGCCCACGGAAGTCGGCGGGCTGCCATCCATTCGGGCGTTGGCGCGGCGCATCGCCAAGTTCGACTGGCGGGATCTCCGGCGGCCATAGCGGCGGCGCTCTACGAGACCGTCATCCCGCCGGAGGAGCGGCGCACCTTGGGCGAGTACTACACGCCCGACTGGTTGGCGCGGGTGATGGTGCGGGAACTGGTGACCGACCCCTTGGACCAGCGGGTGCTGGACCCGGCCTGCGGCTCAGGCACCTTTATAGCCGAAGCGGTAACCCACTACATAGAGGCCGCCAACGGCAGCGGCCAACACCCCAAGCAGGTACTGGACCGGCTGCTGGAATCGGTCGCCGGTATCGATGTACACCCGGTGGCGGTCCACTAGGCGCGGGCCGCGTGGGTCTTGGCGGCGCGCCCGGCGATCGACGCGGTGATGGAGGCGGGGTTCGCCGCCCAGGTTTCGGTCCCCATCTACTTGGGCGACGCCCTGCAACTGCGCCTTCAAACCGGGGAGATGTTCGCGGGGGAAGTAGTCACCATCCAAGTCGACCGGCAGCAGGAAGAGGACCGGCCCGCGGCCGTGGCCGCGCCCGTGGAAGTCCTGGAACTGGTCTTTCCAGCAAGTCTGGTCGAACGGGCCAACGACTTCGACTCTCTGATGAGCGACATCGCCGCGTACATCGAAAACAGGGAGGACCCCAACCTGGCCTTGGACGACAACCACATTCAGGATCCAGCGGAGCGTGAGACCTTGGCGGGGACGATTGCGACGCTGCAAATGCTCCACTCCGAGGGCCGCGACCACATCTGGGCCTACTACACCCGCAACTTGGTGCGGCCGGTGGCTCTGGCCCGGCGCAAAGTGGACGTTATCATCGGCAACCCGCCGTGGATAAACTACAACCAGACCGCCAGCATCCTGCGGGTTGAGCTGGAACGGCAGGGCAAGGAGCGGTACGGCATCTGGCAGGGAGGCCGGTACGCCACCCACCAAGACGTGGCCGGGCTGTTCTTCACCCGCAGCATGGACCTGTACCTGAAGGACGGCGGCGTCATCGGCATGGTGATGCCCCACAGCGCGTTGCAGACCGGCCAGTACGCCAAGTGGCGCACCGGCGACTGGCAGGCCCGCCGCAGCGGCATCGTACTGGCGGCCGACTTCACTTGGAAGGCCGCGTGGGACCTGGAGCGCTTGGAGCCCAACACCTTCTTCCCGGTCCCGGCGTCGGTTGTTTTTGCCAAGCGGCTCGGACCCGGCAGCCCGCCCCGCGCCTTGGCCGTCAACGTGGAGCGGTGGCGGGGCAAGGCCGGCGCGGATGATATGGTGCGGGAGAGTGTTGGTATTACCGACACTTCGGTTGTAGGGGAGTCTCCGTACGCCAAATATTCTCGTCAAGGTGCAATCATCGTTCCACGTTGCCTGTTCGTGGTAAACGAGACTGAAAATCCTGCCATAGTTCAAGCAAGTCAGACTATAACTGTGAACCCTCGGCGTGGGTCTCAGGACTGAGGTGGACCCCATCGGTTGGACAGGATTAAGCCACAATTAAGTGGGACTCCTGCACTCCTCCGTATGATACCAAGACCGGTTGGTCCGGGCACCTCCTTTCCTTCGGCTCCTCTTCTACAGGCTCGCCGTGGAAGATCTCCGCCGGCGTACGGTAGCCCAGGGCCTGATGCGGCCTCCGGTGGTTGTAGAACCGGAAGTACTCTCGCAGCCCTCGGCGGGCCTCAAGGCCGTTAGCGTAGGCCTTCAGGTAGACCTCCTCGTACTTCACCGTCCTCCATAGCCGCTCGACAAGTATGTTGTCCTGGTACCTGCCCCTGCCATCCATGCTGATCTTCACCCCGCGGTCCCGGAGTATCTGCGTGAACTCGCGGCTGGTGAACTGGCTTCCCTGGTCGGTGTTGAATACGTCGGGCCTTCCTTGGCCGAGGGCCTCGGTCAGGGCCTCGGCACAAAAGCCGGTCTCCAGAGTGTTGGACAATCCCCAGGCCACCACGTACCGGCTGTGCCAGTCCATGATGGCCACCAAGTACAAGAACCCCCGGGCCATGGGCAGGTAGGTGATGTCGGCCGCCCACACCTGGTTCGCCCGGGTGATCGTCAGATCCCTCAGCAGGTAGGGATAGACCCAGCGTCCCGCCGCTGGTTGGCTGGTGCGAGGCTGCCGGTAGATAGCCCGCAGTCCCATCAGTCTCATGAGTCGCTGCACCCGCTTCCGGCTTACCGTCATCCCCTGCCGGTCCAGCGAGGCCTTCATCCGCCTGGAACCGTAGAAAGGGGTTTCCAGGTACTGGCGGTCCATGGCCTGCATCAGGGACAGGTCCCCCGGAGGTGTCCCCTTGGGACGGTAGTAGAGGCTGGAGCGGCTGACACCCATCAGCTGGCACTGCCGCACTATGGACAGGTGCCGATGTTGCCGGTCGGTCAGCTCACGCCGCTGTGCTGGGGTCATGGACCGGACCTTTCCTCCAAGAAATCCCGCTCCACCTTGAGCTGGCCGATCTGCTGGTACAGGCGAGCCACCAAGGCGTCGTTGTTCTTGTTCTTCTGCTCCTTGCCCTTACTGGTTCGGTCGCCCTGGTCGAATATAGCGGCCGCGCCATCCACTAAGGCCTTCTTCCAAGTCTGAATCTGGTTGGGGTGGACCTCGAACCGGGCGGCCAACTCGGCCACCGTCTGCTCACCCTTCATTGCCTCCAGTGCAACTTTCGCCTTGAAGGCCGGGCTGTGCTTTCTCCGCTCTCTGGACATTTCCCGCTCCTCATCAACAGCTCTCGCTGTCCGTAGTTTAGGAGCAGGATTCCCACTTAACCAGCTGTCCAGTTTTCCGGGTCCACCTCAGGACAAAGACCCTTGGCGTGGCTTGGAACTAACGACTCTTTCCGGCCAGACTATCGAATCACGGCATGTGTTCGACATATATCTGGGGGAAACAATCGTACCATTTTCAACGCTTGATCCACTCAAGACTATCCTTCCACTAAAAGCAGGTGATACTCAACTACCTGAAGATCCTAATGGTGTGGGAGGGGTCCGCCTAAGTGGGTTGGACCAGCGGATGCGTGAACGATGGCGGACAATAAGCGGTCTATGGGAGCAGAACAAAGCGGCCGCCAACAAGCTTCACTTATTGGGTCAAATAGACTATCTCCATAAACTTACGGCACAATTGGAATGGCAACGTGACCCTGGATGTAGGCCCGTTCGAGTGGTCCAAACAGAAGCAGGTCAACCAACCGCAGCATTGCTTCAAGATGCTACAGCGATGGTGGACTCCACGCTGTACTGGATTACTTGCAAGGACCTACAGGAAGCGCATTACCTCATGGCCATCGTTAACAGTCAGACACTCTACGATGCGGTAACTCCGCTAATGCCCAAAGGTCAATTCGGCGCTCGCCACCTGCACAAACATCTGTGGAAGCTGCCCATACCGGAGTTCGACCCCGGCAACGGGCAGCACACCGCCATCGCCAAGGCCGGCGAAGAGGCGGCGCTGGGCGCGGCGCAACAACTGGCGCGGCTACGGGAGCAACGGGACAAGGTTACGGTGACGGTCGCGCGGCGGGAGTTGCGGCGGTGGCTGCGAGAGTCGCCGGAGGGGAAGGCCGTGGAGCGGGTGGTGGGGCGGTTGCTGGCGGGTTAGGGATCAGATGTTTGAGGTGGACCCCATCGGTTGGACAGGATTAAGCCACAATTAAGTGGGACTCCTGCACTCCTCCGTATGATACCAAGACCGGTTGGTCCGGGCACCTCCTTTCCTTCGGCTCCTCTTCTACAGGCTCGCCGTGGAAGATCTCCGCCGGCGTACGGTAGCCCAGGGCCTGATGCGGCCTCCGGTGGTTGTAGAACCGGAAGTACTCTCGCAGCCCTCGGCGGGCCTCAAGGCCGTTAGCGTAGGCCTTCAGGTAGACCTCCTCGTACTTCACCGTCCTCCATAGCCGCTCGACAAGTATGTTGTCCTGGTACCTGCCCCTGCCATCCATGCTGATCTTCACCCCGCGGTCCCGGAGTATCTGCGTGAACTCGCGGCTGGTGAACTGGCTTCCCTGGTCGGTGTTGAATACGTCGGGCCTTCCTTGGCCGAGGGCCTCGGTCAGGGCCTCGGCACAAAAGCCGGTCTCCAGAGTGTTGGACAATCCCCAGGCCACCACGTACCGGCTGTGCCAGTCCATGATGGCCACCAAGTACAAGAACCCCCGGGCCATGGGCAGGTAGGTGATGTCGGCCGCCCACACCTGGTTCGCCCGGGTGATCGTCAGATCCCTCAGCAGGTAGGGATAGACCCAGCGTCCCGCCGCTGGTTGGCTGGTGCGAGGCTGCCGGTAGATAGCCCGCAGTCCCATCAGTCTCATGAGTCGCTGCACCCGCTTCCGGCTTACCGTCATCCCCTGCCGGTCCAGCGAGGCCTTCATCCGCCTGGAACCGTAGAAAGGGGTTTCCAGGTACTGGCGGTCCATGGCCTGCATCAGGGACAGGTCCCCCGGAGGTGTCCCCTTGGGACGGTAGTAGAGGCTGGAGCGGCTGACACCCATCAGCTGGCACTGCCGCACTATGGACAGGTGCCGATGTTGCCGGTCGGTCAGCTCACGCCGCTGTGCTGGGGTCATGGACCGGACCTTTCCTCCAAGAAATCCCGCTCCACCTTGAGCTGGCCGATCTGCTGGTACAGGCGAGCCACCAAGGCGTCGTTGTTCTTGTTCTTCTGCTCCTTGCCCTTACTGGTTCGGTCGCCCTGGTCGAATATAGCGGCCGCGCCATCCACTAAGGCCTTCTTCCAAGTCTGAATCTGGTTGGGGTGGACCTCGAACCGGGCGGCCAACTCGGCCACCGTCTGCTCACCCTTCATTGCCTCCAGTGCAACTTTCGCCTTGAAGGCCGGGCTGTGCTTTCTCCGCTCTCTGGACATTTCCCGCTCCTCATCAACAGCTCTCGCTGTCCGTAGTTTAGGAGCAGGATTCCCACTTAACCAGCTGTCCAGTTTTCCGGGTCCACCTCAATCAGCCTGTTGTTTACGAAAAACAAGCCAGCCTCCTCAACCGCGATTATCAGCAGATGGTTCCTGTTGAGGAAGGTGGCTCCTGACGCCGACAACGAACCGGAGGCCACTTCGGTGTATTCGTCGTCGCTAACATCCTTGGTGTAGTGGAACCACCATGCTCGGTCGGTCAGACCAATGACTTCAAGGTGGTCGAATTCCGAATTCCGAATCACGAATCCATAGTCCCAGTCGGAACCCGATGGATTCACGAATTCGACTTCTGCCGCCAAGTCTCGGGACCATACGCCGCTATCATGCAATGCAATGAATCCAGGCTCCTTCTCCAGCTTTCCGCTGGCGGGGCCGTAACGTTTGGCCAAACGGCTGCCTTTGAAATTCTCGAACTGTGTGACGGCCCCGACCACTTCATCGCCGGTAAATGCGCCAGTAATGACGGCAATGTCACCCGCCCCGGTAACGTCAGATAAGTCCAACGATGAGACAAATTCGCCGTTGACGAAAAACCAGCCCCGGTCCGCGATGGCAACAATTTGTAGGTAGTTACGCCCGCCGGCGGAGGTGTCGAAAGTTGTAAGCGTACCTCCACCGATTCTCTTGTTAGGGGTATTGCTCCCTTCACGCCATACCAACGACCAACGACGCTCGCTGGTTACTACTGCTTGGATAAATCGGTTAGAGGACTCGCTTCGGGTATCACGAATGAAGAAGCCATAATCCCAAGAGTTGGACCCGGCGGAATAGGGGTTGACGAAAGTGGATTCGACTATCATATCGGCAATATTTACGTCGGCATACTCGGTTTTGATGAATCCGTCAGTCGGATCGTGCCTCAATTCTCCGCTGGTGGGGCCGAAATCGCTCGTTGAACCTGTGACCGGCGTCGGCCTGGGGAGGCGGGTTGGCGTAGGCGTAGGGTGGGGAGTACCGGCCCGCAGCGTGGGAATGCGGTCCTGCACCGTCGGTTGCGATATAGCGAAGCCCAATCCCTCGACGCTGGTTTCGGAGATTTTGAAAGTGTTGATCCCCAGCACTTTTCCGTCGGGTGAGAGCATGGGGCCGCCGCTGTTGCCGGGGTTTATCGGGGCGTCGGTCTGGATTACCCAGGCTTCACGCCTGGAATCGTATCGCACCGCCGACACGATGCCCTTGGTTATCGTCGCCGGCCCCTGTAGGCCCATAGCGTAGCCGATGTTTATGACCTCCGCGCCGGGGTCCAAGTCGGATGCGTTGCCGAAGGCAAGCTTGCGGAAGGTGCCGCAACAAATGTGGACTACCGCGAGGTCGCGAACGCTGTCGACGCCCAACACCGTACCCCGATAGGTGGCCGTGTCGCTTACAATTACGTCGACCTCTCCTTTGCCTTCGACGACATGGTAGTTGGTAATGACGTATCCGGATTGGCCGTCGGTTTCGAAAATAACCCCGGACCCGGTCCCGGAGGTTGTCTGAATTCTAACCACCGCCGGGCGGACCTGACGGACCATGGCGCTTAACGACGCCGAGGGGTCCTTGGTCGGTGTGGGTCTGGGTGTCGGCGAAGCCGTTGGGTGCGGCGTGGGGGTGGGACGTGGCGTTACAGTGGGCGTCGGGCGCGGCGTAGGAGTGGGGGTGGGAGTTGGTGTCGCGGTCGGTTGCGGTGTAAAGGTAGGCGTGGGCACTGGGGTAGAAGTGGCTGTTGGTGTCGAGGTTGGGGCTGCGGCTATGGTGGCTGCTAGTCGGGCCTCGACTGTGGCGTTAATGTCCGGCGTCGGAGTTGGGGCTGCGGCCATGGTGGCCGCTAGACGGGCCTCGACCGTGGCGTTGATGTCCGGTGTCGACGTTGGTGGCGGAGCAGGCAACGCTGTTGCGACGGCGGCTTGTACTGTGGACCCGATGTCCGGCGCGGGTGTGGCAGTCGCGCTCTGCCCGCCGCAAGCAACTGCGGTAAATATCGCTAACCCAACCACCAAAATGGCCGGGGTATTCATCTTCCGGCGTACCTGTTTGTTTTTCACACCCTATTCTAACCTGAGCGCACTGGTTCCATAGTGAGGCAATCTATTTGGTCTCCGCACCCTCTGTACGCTCGGCGTTCAACCCACTTCGCCGTAGCGGAAGCAGTCTAGCGTGTGGTCGTTGACCATGCCGGTGGCTTGCATGAGGGCGTAGCAGATGGTGCTGCCGACGAACTTGAAGCCGCGGCGCCGCAACTCCTTGCTCAGTGCGTCGGACTCGGGAGTGGTGGCGGGGACGTCGGCCATGGAATGCCGAGCGTTTTTCTTGGGACTGCCGCCTACGAAGCCCCAGATAAAGGCATCGAAGCTCCCGAATTCGCCTTGAACTTCCAGGAACAACCGGGCGTTGGTGATGGACGAGGCCACCTTCAAACGGTTGCGGATGATGCCGGGGTCTGCCAGCAAGGCTTGGGTCTTGGCGTCGTCGTATGCGGCGACCAGCGACGGTTCGAAGTTATCGAACGCGGCCCGGTACGCTTGGCGCTTCCGGAGGATGGTCTCCCAACTGAGCCCCGCCTGTGCCCCTTCGAGGGTCAGGAACTCGAACCAGAGCCGGTCGTCATGCACCGGCACGCCCCATTCTTCGTCGTGATAAGCAATGGAAAGCTCGCTACCGGCCCAAGCGCATCTATTCACCATTCCCTAATCCCTACCTCTCAATTAACACTCGGCGTGCTCTGCGTTTAATATTATAATACCGGCCAACGGAGGCGATTCATGACACAAGAGCACAACGGACCAGAGTACGACGTTATTGTTGTGGGCGCGGGGAATGCGGCGCTGTCGGCCGCCATTGCCGCCAAAGAGCGCTGCCAGTCGGTGCTGGTTGTCGAGAAGGCCCCGGAGTATTTCCGCGGCGGCAACACCTACTTCACCGGCGGCATTATCCGCTTCGCTTTCGGCGGCTTGGAGGACATCAAGACGGTGATCCCCGATATGTCGCCCACCGAGGAAGAATCGGTGGACGTGGGCAGCTACCCGCAGTCCCAGTTCTACGACGACATGATGCGGGTGACCCAGGGCTTGACCGACCCGGAGTTGGCCCAGATCCTGGTCAGCCAATCTCTGCCGGCGATGCAGTGGATGCGCTCCAAGGGCGTGCGGTTCGTCTTGTCCTATGGCCGGCAGGCGTTCAAGGACGGCGACAAGTTCCGCTTCTGGGGCGGTCTCTTGGTCGAAGCCGTCGGCGCCGGCAAGGGGCTTTCCGACCAGCAGTTCGATGTTTGCGCCGAGGAGGGCATCGAGGTGCTGTACTCGACCCAAGCGGTCAGCCTGTTACAGGACGAGACCGGCCGGGTCAACGGCATCCGGGTGCTGGGCCCTGACGGCTACCGGCAACTTCACGGACGGTCAATCGTATTGGCCGCGGGCGGTTTCGAGGCCAACGCCGAGATGCGATGCCGTTACCTGGGCCCCGGATGGGAGTTGGTGAAGGTGCGGGGCATCCCCTACAACACCGGCGACGGCATTCGGATGGCGTTGGAGGCAGGCGCCATGCCCCACGGCCATTGGAGCAGCTGCCACGCCGTGGCCTGGGACCTGAACGCGCCGGCCTTCGGCGACCGTAACATTACTGAGCTCTACCAGAAGCACTCCTATCCCTTCGGCCTGATCGTCAATATCAACGGGGAGCGTTTCTTGGACGAGGGCGCCGACTTCCGAAACTACACTTACGTCACCTACGGCCGGGCCCTGTTGACCCAGCCTCAAGGGGTGGCCTTCCAGGTCTTCGACGACAAGGTCAAGCACCTGCTGCGAGACGAGTACCACATCCCCCAAGTGACAATGGCCCAAGCCGACAGTATCGAGGAGTTGGCGCGGCGTTTGGACATCGACCCCGAGGGCCTGGGCAGCACGGTCCGGGAATACAACGCCGCGGTCCAGACCGGCGTCCCCTATAACCCTACGATCAAGGACGGGCGCGGCACGGTGGGCATCAGCCCGCCCAAGACCAACTGGGCCCAAACCATCGACACTCCCCCCTACCTGGGCTACGCCGTGACCTGCGGGATTTCCTTCACTTTCGGCGGAGTGCGGATCGACAACCGGGGCCGGGTGCTGAACACCAGCCAGGAACCCATTGCCGGTCTGTACGCCGCCGGCGAAATGGTGGGCGGCATCTTCTACCACAACTACCCCGGCGGCTCCGGCCTGTCCGCTGGTATGGTCTTCGGCCGCCTCTCCGGCAACAGCGCCGGTCAAGACGCGATTGCCCTGAAGGATTGAGCTCTGACCGGGCGCTAGAACCAGCTGGCTTTATCCACCACGTTTCGCAACTGCCTGCCGTCGTTGAACCGCTTGCAGTTATCGACGAAGAGCTCGGTGCGGCGGTCGTCCAGGTAGGGCCCGTCGCCTGCCACGTGGGGCGTTATCAACACCCCCGGCATGCTCCATAGGGGATGCCCGGCGGGAAGCGGCTCCTCTTGGAACACGTCCAAACCGGCGCCAGCGATTTCACCCGCCCGCAGCGCCGCCACCAGATCGTCCAACACCACCGTGGCTCCCCGGCCGATGTTGATGAAGAAGGCGCTGTTCTTCATCGCCCGGAATTGGGTGAGGGTGAACATCCCCTGGGTTTCCGGGGTCTCGGGCACGGTGACGGCCACGAAGTCGGCAAGGGGCAGCGCCTCCAACAACTCATTGGGGCGGTACAATTGCGACACGCCCGGGGTTGGTCCGGGCAAACGGGGATCGACGCCCAACACCGTCATCCCGAACTCGGCGCACAGTCGCGCCGTCTCGCCGCCGATGCCGCCGACCCCCACGATCACCACGGTCGCTTCGGGCAGGTACACGGTCTCGTAGCCCTGCCGCCAGACCCCCTCGACCTGTTGTGGGACGTATACCTGGAGTCCTCGGGCAAGACCCAGCAGCAGGGACATGATGTGGGCGCTGATGTGGTCGTTGTAGATTTCCCGGGTGTTGGTGACCACCACCTCGCTGTCGATCAGGGCCTCGTGGTAATACCCCGCCGGCGGCCCGGCTTGCGGGCAGGCGATCCACTTGAGGTTTGCTGCCCGCTCCAATAGCTCCGGTACGATGTCGCCGAAAGCGGCGTCGGCGTCTCCGATGACTTCCATCGCCTCGCCGACCGTGGGACAAAGATGGACGTCGATGTCTGGAATCTCCTGCCGGAGCCGTTCCGGCCAATGGTCTTGGTAATTCGGTGGGCAGATCACCAGCTTAAAGCCCATTAAAATCACCTCCAGTGCTGGTAGTATTTGGCGCCAGTGTAGATATCCCCCGGCCCAAGGGTCAATCGGCCCGGTTCGCCGGTGTCGAAAGCGATCAATAAATGGATGAAGCCGCCGGGTGGTATGATAAAGGCGCGCACCGACTGAGACCGGCAAATTGAGTTCAGGTACGCCCGATGAACCAGAGCCAACCCGCCAAGAAGCCCATCTACTTCGGGTGGTACGTTTGCGCCGCGGCCATCTTCATTGGGTTCGTCGCCATCGGCGCCCGCAACGGTTTCGGCGTGTTCATCGTTCCGATGGAACAGGAATTCGGCTGGGACCGCTTCACCGTTTCCATCGCCGCGGCCGTAGGTGTCTTGGTCAACGGCCTCGTCCAGCCGTTTATGGGCCAGGTTTTCGACCGGACCGGCGGCCGGACGTTGATCTTAGTCAGCTTGGTGGTCATCGGCGTAACGACCATCCTGCTGGCGCTGACCTTCCACGTACTGTTTTTGATTGCCCTCTTCGGGTTGGTGGCCGCCGTCGCCCACGGCGGCTCCGGTCTCACCAATACTGCCGCGCTGATGGCGCGCTGGTTCCGTCGGCAGCGGGCCCGGGCCATCGGCCTGAACTCGGCCGCCCTTTCGCTGGGCGGGTTGATCATGGTGCCGTTCGCCATGTATCTGCTACAGGCCACCGATTGGCGCATCGGATGGATTGGCTTGGGCGTTTGCGTGTTGCTGGCGGTGCCATTGGCTTACGTGTTCATCCGGGAATATCCGGAGAAGATGGGGCTGCTTCCCGACGGCGACCCGGAACCGGAGGCGGATACCGGAGGCGCCCGACCGCAAAGGACTGCCGGGCCTTTGGAAGCGGAGTCGTGGCGGCAGTCCTTCCGATCAGCCCCCATCTGGCAGATGGCGGGGGCCTACTTCGTCTGTGGGGCCACAACTTTTGTCATCACGGTCCATTTCATCCCCTTTGCCTTGGACCGGGGCGTTTCCGGCGGTACCGCCGCGATGATATTCGGCTACATGAACGCCCTGAACATTGTGGGCGCGTTGGCTGCCGGGTACTTGGCCGACAAGGTCGGAGGGACGAAAAACTGGCTGGCGCTGGTCTACCTCCTGAGGGGTGTCGCCTACGTGATGCTGCTGGTCATTCCATCGACGGCCGGGCTATGGATTTTCGCCACCATCGCCGGTTTCTCCTGGGTGGCCACCCTGCCCCTGACCTCGTCCCTTACCGCCGACGTCTACGGTCTCAGGGCGCTGGGGACCATCTCCGGCGTCACATTCATGTTCCACCAATTCGGCGGCTTCGGCAGCGTTCTGTTGGCGGGCAGGCTCTACGACGTAACCGGCGATTACACCCTGCCCTTTGCCATCGTCGGCGGCCTGCTGTTTCCGGCTGCCATCGCGGCGTTCACCATCCGGGAACGCAAGTACTCGGCGCGCTACCAACCGCCCGCCGTCGCCGCCAGCGCCGGTAATTGATGGGTGGCGGCCCGCTGTTCCGGTTTCTGCTGGCCCATCAAGGCGACTCCGCAGACCCGGAGTTGTTACACTGGATCAAGGACCAGATGGACCAGATTCTGGGTGTCGGGCCGTGGGTCGTAGTTGGGACCATGACCGGGATAATCCTGCTGGCGCCAGCGGCCATAATGGGGTTCTACTTGTTCCAACACCGTCGGCAGCCGGAGTTGCCGGCGGCAGACCCCGCGCCGGAGGAGACCAACCCCTGAAGTCCGCCGCCGACGGCCTACTCGCAAGCGCCGCCGTTGGAATAGGCTTGGACTTCCCTCAGCAACGGTAGTTCTTCCGCGAAGATGAGCGGCAGGATGTAATAGGGATCATCCTCGCCGTCCCGCCGCCAGGCCTCGACTACACTCCACCGGATGACTGTCGGCGGCCCCGGCAACGCTGCCGGCGCCTGGAAGAGCACGTCGCCAAACACACCAGTCCGGACCCGTCCCGAGGTAAGAGCCCCCACCGGACCAATTTCCCAATCGTCCGGGCCGCTGGCGGCGCCGGCTACTGGCGCACTCCATTCAGGAGGCCCCGGGAAGGAGGAGGCGATCGCGCCACCGCCTGCTTGTCGACTTCGGCCGCTTGTGGAAGCTCCGGCGTAAGCGGCAGGGCGTATTCCTCATCGAACGGGTTATCGTCAACAAACGGGTCCCCTCCGGTGTAGAGCGCCCCCCGCTGCGGCGGACAAGATTTCGAATCCGGCCCCCTCGGAGCCGTGGAGTTGGCTCCCGGCGATGCCATCCAGATACATTCGATGCGTGTATTTTCGGGACTCAACGACGTTGGCGTTCCCAGCTAACGAGGAGTAGCGACGGCGTTAGTGGACTACGGTCCTATCAAAAGGCGCGATGTCTCTATGGGAGCCGGCCTCGACTCTCTTTGCACCGAGGCAGGCGGATTTGCCGCCGCCGATACAGTGATCGGCGACCCGAGGATCGTCGGCATGATAGGCACGTCTTGCTCCGTCACCGAAGGCTTCCGCGACATCACCGCGGCGATCTCGTGTGATGAGTTTGACGACTGCGGCACGGGCCGGGTTGCCATAACGCACCACACCAACTCCAGTGTCATCGGCATTGTCGAGGCGCCCGTCGTCTACCGCTTTTCCCCTTGATTGCAACGCGCCGCCGGCCGAAGACGCCATCGCCGTGTCCGTGTGATACCATTGGCGCCGAGGTTATGTGATTGTCGACTGACGGCGAGCTAGATCGTGCCGGGACTGGGGCGGAGGTGGCAGACGAGCCGGAGGCGGCCGCCGCGCACCCGAGTGAACCACAGGAGTTGCCTGCCTTTGTGGTAGTAGGCGGCCGGATTGAGCCGGAAACCCCTATCGAAGCCGATATCTCCACTCCGCAGAAAGAGGCGGTTGAAGAAGACGCCGAGGCTGCGCTTGAGATCGGGGTCTCCTCTCTAGTGAAGGCCCAAGTTGAAGAGGACGCCGAGGCTGCGTTTGAGATCGGGGTCCCCTCTCTGGTGAAGGCCCAGGTTGAAGAAGAAATCGAGGCTGCGTTTGAGATCGGCGTCCCCTCTCTAGTGGAGGCCCAGGCCGACGAAGATATCGAGGCCGACTATCACACCGGGACTGACGCCAGTATCAGGGACGTCGCCCTTCTTCCTCTGGAAACGGTGACCCACGTTTTCGCCCCCGACTCAGGACTGGTAGCCGGTCCTCCTCCCAGCGGCCAGCTAATGGTGCTAACCAGCCGGCGGCTGATTGCCTTTTGCGAGGCCGAAGGCAGGACCGAGACTCATGTGGTCCCCACCACCGCGATAAAACACGTGACGGTCGAGGCCCGGGCCCATAGCAATGCGACCTTGTTCCAGGGCATCTTCATGGTCATCTGCGGAATATTCGTCTATCTGGCCTTGGGGTATTGGTTGACCGGCCAGATCGATGGTCCAACCATACCAGTTATTCACATGGACATAGCGCCGTTGATTGCACTCATCTTGGTCGTGACCGGCGGGTTGGTCATGGTCCAAGTCTTCCTCACCAGGCCCATGGGCGCCATTAACTTTCAAGGGGAGGGTCTCCGGTTTTCGTTCCCCTTTCGTGGCGAGGCTGCCCAACGTCATGTATTCGATCTGGCCAACGCCGCCTTCCGGGACCGGTACGCCGCGGGAGACCGCAACGACTGGGAAGGCGAACAGTTCGAAGAAGGCGACCAGCTATACCACTCCGCGGCGGACGGCGACCGGCCCTCGCCAGGCGATGAACGGTCAGCCGAGGGGTAGACCGGGGTCTACGTCCAAGTCCATGGGCCACTCTTGGCCCCGGAGGAGCTGGTAGTAGCCGCAGGCGGCAATCATTGCCCCGTTATCGGTGCATAGCACCGGCGGCGGGATGATCGCCGGCAACGGGGAACGGCGGGTAATTTCCTCCCGCAACCGGGTGTTGGCGGTCACACCGCCTCCCAGCACCAGCCCCTTGACGCGGTACTTGTCGGCCATTTCGACCAGCTTGGTTGAAATGACGTCCACGACCGATTCCTGGAACCCGGCCGCCAAGTCCGCGACCAATACCGCCAGTTCATCTTGGCCCATTTCGGCTGGCGGCTCAGGGTAGACGCCCTCGGCTTGGGCCCGGTGCAGCAGGGCTGTCTTCAAGCCGCTAAAGCTAAAGTCCAGGGTCCCTCTCATCCAGGCCCGGGGCAGACGGGCGCCATTGCCGGCGCCGTGGGCGGCCCGCTGGATTTCGGGACCACCGGGAAAACCGAGTCCCAGGATGCGGGCGGCCTTGTCGAAAGCCTCTCCGGCGGCGTCGTCCCTAGTCCGGCCCACCAGCTTGTAGTCGCCGTGGCCCTCCATCAGCAGCAAGTCGGTGTGACCCCCGGAAGCCACCAAGCAGGCTAGGGGAAACCCGGGGTCCTCAGCAGGGTTGTACTGGGTGAGCCACGAAGCATATATATGGCCTTCCAAGTGGTTGACACCGATTAGCGGCACGCCCAAGGAAAAGGCAATGGCCTTGGCGGCGTTCAGGCCGGTGATCAACGATCCGGCCAGTCCGGGACCGTAAGTTACGGCCACGGCGTCTATGTCTGCCAATGGCATTTCGCAACGGCTCATGGCTTGGTCCAACACGGGCGTCAAGTCGCGGACGTGCTGCCTGGATGCGACCTCTGGTACAACGCCTCCATAGGCCGAGTGAAGGTCGGCTTGGGAGGAGATAATGTTGGACAGCAGGCGCCGACCGTCCTCCACCACGGCGGCGGCGGTCTCGTCACAGGATGTTTCGATACCTAATATTCTCATTTACACGCATAAAGGCCGATGCTATTATCAACGATAGGCGGGGACCTGCCGGATGGCAACTCTCCCGCGCCGTTGGAGGTGGCCTCCTTTTATGGATGGCAGTGACTCGTGGCGTTTGGCCCTATTGATCGTTTGCCTCGGCCTCTCAGCGTTCTTTTCAGCCTCGGAAACCGCGTTCATCTCACTGCCCCGGGCCCGTCTGCTCCACTTGGTCCGGTCGAAACAACCGGGCGCCAACCGGGTGTCCCAGCTGATCCAGCGGCCGGAACGCTTCCTGGCTACTGTACTGCTTGGCAACAACTTGGTAAACACTGCCGCCGCCGCCTTGGCGGCCGTTCTGGTAGTCAAATTCCTCGACAACGACTCGCTGGCAGTCCTGGTGTCCACCCTTGGCATGACTCTGCTCTTGTTGGTATTCGGAGAAACGGCGCCGAAGACCATAGCTTGGCACCGGTCGGAGCGAGTCGCGTTCGCGGTGGCCCGGCCCCTCTCGGTGGTCGGATTCGTCCTTGCTCCGGCGGCCCGTATGGTGCAGGGGGTCAGCACCTTGACCAACCGGCTCCTGGGCATTTCCGGTGTGCCCGGCCACGTTGGCGAAGAAGAGATCCGGACGTTGATCGCCGCCGGAGCCCAGACCGGAACAGTTGATGCAACGGAGGCGGGACTGCTGGAAAAAGTGTTCCGGTTCGGCGACCGCCAAATGCGGGAAGTGATGACACCGCGCCCTGGAATAGTTTGGGTGGAGCAGGGCGCCACGTTGTCCGAGTTCCTGGATATCTACAGGGTGACCAGCCACACCCGGTTCCCTGTCTTCCATGGGTCTATGGAAAATGTCTTGGGGGTGTTATCGGTGAAAGACGTGCTTTCGGCGATGAACGGCGACGGGTCCAACCCCCAGGGAGAGGTCACCGGCTTCTTGCGGCCGGCATTTTTCGTCCCCGAGACCAAGAGCGTATCCGAGACTTTCAACGAGATGCAGCAGGGCGGGCATTCGGTGGTGCTGACTGTCGACGAGTTTGGCGGCATCGCCGGTCTGGCGACTCTTAAACAGTTGCTGGAAATTATCGTTGGCCAAGTCGGCGAGTCGGGAGTGGCCCCCAGGGAGACGGTTACCCACTTGGGCCGCAACAATTTTCGGGTGGACGCCGGGGTTGCCATTTCCGAAATCAACGAAGACCTGGAACTGGGATTGCCGGAAGGAGACTATCAGACCGTTGCCGGTTTCATGTTGGACCGGCTGGGCCGGATTCCCGACGAGGGCGACGTGGTGAAATACGGCGATATTAGTTTGACCGTCAAGACCATGGACGGGGTGCGCATCGAAGAGGTGGAGCTGGAACAGGCGCCGACCAGCCGCACTGAGGTCCGCCAGTGAAGTTCTATCTGGTACGCCACGGGGAGACCGATTGGAACAAGCTGGGCAAATTTCAGGGGAGCGCCGACATCGAGCTTAACGAAAGGGGGATGGCCCAAGCCAGGGAATCGGGCTCGGCGTCGGCGGCTTGGGGCCATTCCGCCGTTTACTTCAGCCCCCTCAGCCGCACCATGCGAGTAGCCGAGGAAATCGGCCGGATGAGCCAAGCGCCGTTGTTCCCGAGGCCCGGCCTGAAGGAATTGGACCTCGGCGACCTGGAAGGCGTGACCGGGGAGGAGATGCGCCGGGGCTGGCCCGGTGTGTACGATGCTTGGCGCGACAATCCCGAAGCGGTGACAATGCCCAACGGCGAGTCGTTGGCCCAACTCCAAGGACGGGCTTGGGACACAATTACGGACATTGAGGAATGCCACGGAGAAAATGAGTCAATCGTGGTCGTTTCCCACAATTTTGCCATCCGTTCCATCATCTGCGCCCTGCTGGGCGTTCCGCTGGTCAACTTCCACCGAATGTCGCTGGGGCTCAGTTCGCTCTGTACCTTCGATAGCGACGTTCGAGGCCGGCGGCTGACCGCTTATAACTCTATCGATCACCTGTCCCCAGAAAACCGGTAGTCCCAACCCATGGCGCTCCCTGCGGTTTCCGACTTCGAAAGACGAGTGGCCGATGCCCTGCAACGGTCGGGGTTTTCATATACCGGCGCCACCCTTGTGGTAGCCTGCTCCGGCGGTCCCGACTCTACGGCGCTCCTCCGGTGTCTGGACCGGTTGCGGGAGGCCCACGGGCTGTCCCTGCTGGTAGCCCACTTGAACCACGACTTTCGAGGCGCCGAGGCGGACGACGACGCCGCTTTCGTCGAACGGTTGGCCGCCAGCCTCGGCCTTCCTTGTTCCGTGGTCAAGGAGGACCCCATCGCGTATCAGAGGGAGCGGGGCATATCCTCCTTCGAACAGGGCGCACGGGAAATGCGTTACTCCTTTCTGGCTGGCGCCGCCCAATCGGTGGGAGCGTCGGCCGTGGCGACAGGTCACACGTCCGACGACTTGGCGGAAACGGTGTTGCTCCACCTGCTTCGCGGGGCCGGACTGCACGGTCTCCGGGGTATGACCGAGCTTGCCCCGTGGCCTTGGCCCGGGCAGGGCCACGGGATTTCGTTGTTCCGGCCCCTGTTAGGCTCGACCAAGGACGAGGTGAAAGCCTACTGCCGGGAGACAAGCCAAGATTTCCGGGAAGACACCGGCAACTACCTCTGGCGCTTTACCCGGAACCGGGTCCGCCACCAGCTAATGCCCCGGTTGGCAGAAGAGTTCAATCCCAGGGTGAGGGATGCCCTGACCCGGTTGGCCCGTACCGCCGCCGAAGAGGTTGACTTCCTGGAGGAGGAGTTGGACCGCGTTTGGCCGGAGACGGCCGCCGAGGACGTAGATGGTGTCACGCTGTCGGCATCTACTCTGAACGGCCTTCACCCCGCGCTACAACGCTTGGCCTTCCGGCGGGCCTACATTCTGGTTACGGGCGACGCCCGGCGTCTCGGTGAAAGCCACTTGTCCGCCATGTTGAAGCTGGCCGGAAGCGGCGACGGCGGGCGTGAGCTGGACCTGCCCGGTGGGGTGAAATTGCGCCGCAGCTACGCCGAGTTGCGGGTTTCCCGCGTCCACGTTCCCACCGCGCCGTTCCCGGAACTCCCCGGCGAGTATCCGATTTCCTTTTCGGTCGGCGTTGGTGAATCCAGGGAGTTCGACGCCGGGCCGTGGCGGGTGATAATCGAGGCCCGTGAGGGCAATAACGGGCCGGAGGCAATCGTCGGCGGACCCGGCGACTATACCGTAATCTTGGACCGTGAAGCCTTGGGCGATTGGGGAACAATACGCGCTTGGAGGTCGGGCGACCGCATCCAACCTTCCGGGATGCGGGGCAGCAAGAAGTTACAGGACCTGTTCACCGACGCCAAAATACCGCGCTATTGGCGCGACAGGGTCCCATTGCTGGTCTGTGACCGCGGTGTGGCCTGGGTAGCTGGCTACCGCACCGCCGAATGGGCTAAAGCGGGGGCAGAAGGCCGTACGGCCCTGTGGATCAGGTTGGAACGTTAGGCCGGGCGGTCACGGCCGCCCGCCGGCGCCGGTATCAGGGACCGGGAGCCCGCGGACCGCGACGCTTACAACCCCAAGAGGCGAGCAGGGTTGTCTTTCACCACCATCCCCACCTCCACTTCCTCCAGTCCGGCGCGAAGCAGGGTGGCGATGCCCATGCGCATCCCTTCGGCGGGCATGGGGTGGTAGTCTTGGCCGAAGTCGGTGCTTACGATGCACTTCTCAGGGCCGATGGCCGAGATGGTCTTGACCAGGTCTTTCGGGTCCATGCGGTAGGTTGTCGGCATCGTCACATGGAGGCAGTGTTCGATAAAGGCCCCCATCTCGGCCATCGCCTTCATATCTTCCACCGTCATACCGGTCCAGAACGACATTGTGGTGCCGTGAGTGACCACGGTCCGTTGGATTCCCATATTCCTGGCTTCTTGGACCAGGGCCATGCTCTCGGCGGTTGATATGTGTCCCGTGGCCAGCACCATGTCGTGGGCTTTAACCACTTCCAGTACGGCGAAGACCTCCGGTATCAAACGGCCGTTGCCGTCCAGCAGGTAAATGCCTCCGCTTAGCCCCTTGCTCTGCCGGTCGGCTTGGGCGGAGAAGGTGGGCATCCACACTACCCGGCCCCCCATCAGGGCGGTGCCCTCTACGGCCATGGGGTTGAGTCCGCCCACCTCAACGTCCAAGGCCACGCCCCCGATCAGGTTGATGCGGGGTACAACCTGGGAGGCGGTGTAGGCCACCGGGTGAGTGGGGTACTCGTGGCTCTTAAACACCAGCCCCCGCATTCCGAATTCCTGGGCCTGTTGGGCCACTTCTATGGCCCCGGCCCGCCGCTCCACCTTGGGGTCCGGGGCAATGTGAACGTGAATGTCGATGGCGCCTTCCAGGATTCGATCAACGTTGCTCAAAACGCTACCTGCAGGGCCGATCCGAAGATTTGCGCCAGCATAAGTTAGGCGCACAGGGGTGTCAAGGCGAACGTGAAAGCATACCCCGACAACCGCGTCGGCAGGGGACCGGCGTCCGCTCTGGGTGGTAAGGACCCGGAAGGGTTTGGTAAATATGACCCAACGCGCTAATATTTACACGTGGCAGAAACGAACAGACGACGTATACGACAGAGACTAGGCGGGAAGGTTGGTACCTGGAACGACACGGCTCAAGGCATGACATCTACAGGCATCCGCGAATCAAGGGTATTATCACCTTGCCGCGCCACCGGGTACTCTCCACAGGTATGGCCGGCACAATCGCAAAAAAGGCGGGTTGGGAAGAATAGGAGGAACATCGTGATTCGATACCCGGCACTGCTAGACGGCGACGAAGGAGCCTATGGTGTCGTCTTTCCGGACATCCCAGGCGTCGGCGCCATGGGCCACACCGTAGATGAGGCCCTTCTCAACGCCGAGGATGCGCTTCGGGACTACGCAATCGAGACCGAGAAAGATGGCGAAGAACTTGTTTCCCCCAGCCCGTTCCAAGCCGTCGAAACACCCAAAGGAAACCTGCTGGTGTCCATACCCCTGATCCGGCCTTCAGGCAAGAGCGTTCGGGCTGGATTGACACTGGAAGAGGATGTCGCTGAATTTATTGATAGTGAAGCCCGCCGACGCAATATGACTCGTAAGGCGTATATCACCTGGATAGTACGGCGTATTGCGGCGATGGGCGGATAGCTGCCGCTTCTGGTAGAGGGGACCGCCGTTGGAATAGGCTTGGACTTCCAGCAGCCGCGGCAGTTCTCCCTCAACGTTGAGTGGCAGGATATGATGGGGCCTTTCCTGCCCGTCCCGGAGCCAGACGCGCAGCGCGCCCAATTGGAATTCACGACCGTCGTAGCCCAGTACGCGGTGAAGCTCTGCGCTCTCCGCGCTCCCTGCGGTGAATCAGTTTCCTCAACCCTTGTCACCAACCGCAAAAACAGGTAGACTTGCCTGCGCCGTAGGCAAGCGGCTTCTAGCTTTGGGCACCATCTGACTATGGGCACCATCTGAAGGGAGGAAGGTTTCAGGCCGTTATGTTTGATAAGAGCTCCCTCGACTCGCTTTTTGAAGACCTTCGCGACCAATTCGAGTTGGAACCCGACTGGGAAGAGATACAGCGGGCGGCCCACCTGGGTGTGGCGCGTTTGGACGGTGGGATTGAGGCCGGCGACATCGACCCGCGGGTCGCGGAGTTGATCCACAAATACAACCCCGGCTAACCGCCGCCGGGCAGGTTTGACCGAACATAGACCATTATCTGGAACACCGATGCTAGTCCCCGGTTGACAGCCGGGATTGCGCATCTCTAGCGTCTATTGGCAGGGACGGACCCGAATGTGGGCCCGTCCTTTTCTATCGGGGACACTCGGTCCTCAGCCATATTCGCTGGAGGTGGAACCTCGTGCATTGCCGCCGTTGCCAATCCCTTCGACTCATCGTGTTGGACAAAAAGCTGCCCGACGACAACGACGTTATGCGTTGTCAGGACTGCGGCTTTCTATTCAGCCCTCCGGCGCCGCTTAGCCGTCCGGCCTCGCCGCCGTTGGGACTATCCGAGGAATCGGGCCACCGCCGTGCGAACGCTCTGGGGAGGTACTGAGCCGAATGGCCGGAGTCCCAGCCCCGGAGATTTCGGACGGACCCTCCATCTCTCCCGTTGACTTCGCCAGGGAGGTGCTGGACGTCCGCCTATGGAGCAAGCAGAAGGAAGTGCTTTCCTCCCTGCTGGAACATCGACGGGTGGCGGTAAAGTCCGGCAACGGTCTGGGCAAGGGGTTTTCCGCCGCCGTGGCCGTACTGTGGTTCCTCCACGCTCACCAAGACTCCGCCATCGTCCTTAGCACCGCGCCCACCTTCCGCCAAGTGCGGCACATCTTGTGGCGGCAGGTGCACCGCCTCTACCGGCCCGCGGCGAAAGTCCTCGGTGGAAAGATGCTGGACACCCGCTGGGAAATTTCCGACGACCGGTACGCTATGGGGCTGTCCGCCGACAACGCCGACCAGTTCCAGGGCTTTCACAGTCCCAACATGTTTATCGTGGTGGACGAGGCCGAGGGGGTGGACGACGCCATCTACGAGGCCATCGAAGCGGTAATGACCTCGGCAAGCCCGCTGTTGCTTTTGATAGGCAACCCCACCACAGTTTCGGGCGCGTTCCGCCGGGCGTTCTACGAGGAACGTCACCTGTACCACACGATTACCATTTCGGCGCTGGACAGCCCCAACATCCGGTCGGGCAAGTTGCTGGTGCCCGGCTTGACCACTCCACAATGGGTCGAGGAGCGCAAGGCGACCTGGGGCGAGGAAAACCCCATCTACCGGGCCAGGGTCTTGGGAGAGTTCCCGGAGCAGGCGATAGACACCCTGATCAGCCTGACCGATATCGAGGCGGCCGCCCGCCGGACAGGGTCAAGCCGGAACGGCGGCGCGGAGTCCCCGGAAATCGCCGGCGCCGTCACGTCCGACGTCGTCATGGCTGTGGACGTGGCCCGCTTCGGTTCCGACCGCAGCGTCATTCTCACCCGGCGCGGCGGCCAAGTGGAGGCGGTGCAGATCTTCCGGGGCCTGGACACCATGCAACTGGCCGGTTGGGTTGCGGCCGCCATTCGGGCCACCAGCCCGGGCTTGGTGGTAATCGACGAGATCGGTGTCGGCGCCGGTGTTGTCGACCGGCTGCGGGAGCAGGGCTTCCAGGTGCGGGGCATCAACGTGGCCCGCCAGGCCCGGCAGCAACAGGTTTTTGCCAATCTCCGGGCCGAGGGTTACTGGCAGCTTCGGGAGTTGTTCGCCAGCGGCGAGATCGCCATTCCCGACGACAACCAGCTCATCGGAGAGTTGGCCGCCCTGCGCTACAGTTTTGACAGTCAAGGACGGATCTTGATGGAGAGCAAGGACTCGATGCGGCAGCGGGGCTTGCGCTCGCCGGACAAGGCCGACGCCCTGATGTTGGCCTATCTCGGTCCTGCCCAGAGGATGAGGTTATGGACATAAAATTAGCGGCTGGATTGAAACGGGCCGCCTCGCGGCTTCTGGCTTGGCCACCGGACTACCGGCCAAGCCAGAAGCCCGGCGGCAGCCCTCGGGTGGAGCGGGCCAACCGGGCCTCCGCCGCCGACTTGGACGGCGCCTTCACGCTATCGGGATCGGCTAGAGGATGGGCTGCCACTGAGTACGGGCAATATTACGCCACTTCGGTCCCGGTCTACGCCGCCATCAAAATGCGGGCCGACGCCTTGGCCCGTTCCCCAGCCGTCATCTATCGGCAAACCGGCGACGGGAACAAGACCGCGGTGGCCCCAACCCATCCGGCGCGCCGGCTATTCGAGCGGGTCAACCGCTGGTCCTCCCGGGGCGATCTGTGGCGGGCGACCGAAGTCTATCTCAATCTCTGGGGCTCCGCGTTCTGGGCGGTGGAGCGCGGTGAAGACGGCCGTCCGGAAATCTGGCCGCTGCGCCCGGACCGCATGGCGGTCATTCCCGACCGGAAGGAGCACGTCCGGGGCTTCGTTTACCACGGCCGCGCCGGGAGGGTGCCCTACACCCCCGACGAGATGGTGTGGTTGCGTTACTTCAACCCCATGGACGAGTACGCCGGTCTCTCTCCCCTGGCCTCGGCCCGGTTGGCAGTGGACATGGGGCAGGACGGGTTGCGCTTCAACCGCAGCTTCCTGCGCAACTCGGCCCAACCGGACTTCGTGCTGCTGACCAACGAGACGATGAACGACAACGAGATAGAAGACTTCTACCGGCGTTGGGAGGCGCGTTTCCAGGGGCCTTCCCGGGCCCATCGCCCGGCGGTGGCCAGCTTCGTCCGCGACATCAAGACCCTGGGGATCAGCCACCGGGAAATGGACTTCATTCAGGGACTGCGTTGGAGCCTGGAAGAGGTGAGCCGCGCCTACGGGGTGCCCAAGCCGTTGCTGTCCGATCTGGAGCGGGCCACCTTCTCCAACGTCAATGCCGCCGAGAGGTTCTTCTGGCGCAACACCATGGTCCCGGAGATGCTCTTCTTGGCAGAGCAGGTAACACGGAAGCTGTTCCCACTGTTGGGCTACCCGGAACTGGAGCTCGAGTTCGACCTGACCGCCATCGAGGCCCTGGGGGACGGCGATACCGCCCGGGTCGCCCGCGAGACCCAACTCTTGGACCGCGGCGTCCTGACCATCAACGAGGTCCGCCGTTCCCGCAACCTTCCGGACGTTCCGTGGGGTGACGAGTGGGCCCGCCGGAAGCGAGGTTAAACCCGGAGCGGTCGGGACTGGAGCCAGTCAGGCCAAGTGCTTTTCGAACCAAGCCAGAGTACGGGCGAGGTATTCCTCCCGCATCCGGGGGTGGCCCACCCGTGGGAATGAGTGGGAGCACCCGGGGAATCGGACGAACTCCACCTCTTTGCCCAGCCGCTTCAAAAGGGTGAAATATTCCTCGCTTTGGGCGATGGGACAACGGGCGTCGTCCTCGCCGTGCAACAACAGGACGGGAGTGTTCACGTTGGCGGCGTAGCTGATGGGCGAGTGTTTCAGCAACTCGGGAGCGGCTTCGACCAACGACCCGCCCCACTGGGGTTCCCCGAAGCTGATCCCGATGTCGGAAGTTCCGTACATACTATAGAGGTCTATACAGGGCGCCCCCACCACCGCCGCCCGGAAACGGCCGGTATGCCCGATGGTCCAACTGGTCATGAAGCCGCCGTAGCTGTAACCGTGGATGCCCAGACGCGAGCGGTCGACGTAAGGCCGCTCGCAGACTTGGTCCACCGCCGCCATCAGGTCCTGGTAGTCTTCACCGCCCCAGTCCCTGAGCACCGCCATCATGAACTCGGCGCCGTAGGTGGAGGAACCCCTTGGGTTTACCTCCAGCACCAAGTATCCGGCCGTGGCCAGCACCTGCTGGGCGGGAACGAAAGAGTCGTAGAAAGCGCCGTTGGGACCGCCGTGGATGTCCAGCACCAACGGATAGGTCAGTGAGGCGTCGAAGCCGGGAGGGAATAAGAGACGGCACTCGATGCTGAATCCCGAGCGTTCCAGCCAAAACTTTTCCAACCGGGCCGCAGGCCGCTCTTTCAAGTAGACGGCGTTTTCCTCGGTCAGCGGCTTGGCGTTGCCGGTAGCGGTATCGATCTCGATGATGTTCCCCGGCGAGGATGGCGTGGAGGCGGCCGCGGCTGCTCGTTTGCCCTCCCGGTCCAGCGTAAGTCCGGCGGCAAGACTGTCGCCGCCCCACAGGGTCTCGACGCCCGATCCGTCGTCCTTGGCCCGGTAGAGGTAGCTGCCGCCGTGGCGTTCTCCCAGGAAGATGATCCATTCGTCCTCGGTCCAGCGGAGCTCGGGTTGCCGGTTCAACGGCGGCAGTCCCAGGGACGGACGCATCGAGTCGTCGGTGACGCGGCGAGGCTCCCGGCCGGGTTCCAGAACATAGAGCCATCCCTGCCAGAGCACCATCCCCTCCGGGGCATCGGAGCCCACCACTGCCAGGCGCCGGCTGTCCGGCGACCAAGTCACGGCGCCCACGCTGTAGAGCCCTTGGGACCACACTTCGGGTGCGCCGCCTTCGGCCGGGACCACGTAGACTTCGGACAGGGCCCGAAGGTCCCGGTCCTCACGCCGCCCCGAAACAAAGGCGATCCTGGCGCCGTCGGGCGACCAAGCGGGAGAGTTGTCGTCCCAGTCCCCGTCGGTAAGTTGGACGGCGTCACCGCCCGCAACTTCTATCACGAACAGGTGAAAATGAGCGTCGCCGCGCCAACCCAGTGTGTCGTAGCGATAGCGTATCCGGTCCACCACCGTAACTTGAGGCCCGGCGGCGGTCTTGCCATTAGCAACGGCATCGACGTCGGCGCTGTAGACCAAGCGGCCGCTGTCTGGCGACCAAGCGAAATCCGCCACTCCCTTTGGGGCATGGGTGACCTGCCGGGCTTCGCCGCCGGCCGCTTCCATCACCCACACTTGCCGCACTCCGGTGTCGTTGGATCTTAGGAAAGCTAACAATTCTCCGCTTGGGGAGAATTTGGGCGCGGTGTCACCGGTCCCCTGGGTAAACTCCCGGCCTCGGCCTGAGTCCAGGTCGATCATCATGAGTCGTGAACGGGACTGCGGGTTGCCGTCGTCGGCAACCTCCACCCAAGACCGCGCGTAGGCCAAGCGCCCCCCGTCCGGCGAAAGCGCCGGATCGGAAACCGCTGTTAGTTCGTAGACCGAATCTGGAGTTATCGGCGTGCTCATGGGGCCATTTTAACATCGTTGCAAAACGGCTACACGACAGATTGGTCCGGCGCGGCGATATAATGGCCTAACGTCGGCAATATCCCGGCCAGACCCTGATTGGAGGACTTGTTATGCAACGCGACTTGGTGGGCTACGGGAAAAACGTGCCCCGGATCGAGTGGCCCGGAGGGGCCCGTATCGCCATTTCCTTGGTGGTCAATTACGAGGAAGGAGCGGAGTATTCCACCCTGGACGGCGACTCTCATCACGAGACCAACGGGGAAGTGCCTTCCCCGGTGCCGCCCGGGGACCGCGACCTCAACAACGAGTCGTTCTTCGAGTACGGCAGCCGGGTGGGGGTGTGGCGGCTCCTTGATATGTTCCAACGGTACCAAGCGGCCAGCACCTTCTTTTGTTGCGCCATGGCTTTGGAGCGTAACCCGGAGGTTGCCCGGGCAATCGTGGACGAGGGGCACGAGGTCTGCGGCCACGGCTACCGCTGGGAGGAATACCACCTGATGGACCGCGACTCGGAGCGGGAGGCCATCGCCAAGACGATTGAGTCGCTGGAGCGAACCACGGGTCAGCGTTCCGTGGGTTGGTTCACCCGCTACGGACCCAGCGTCAATACTCGGGACTTGGTGGTGGAACACGGCGGCTTCATCTACGACAGCATGGGCCTGAACGACGACCTGCCTTACTACGTGGCGGTGCGGGACCAACCGTGGTTGGTGGTGCCCTACAGCATGGAAACCAACGACGCCCGCTTCTGGAGGGGCGGACTGGTCAGCGTCAACGATTTCTACGAATACTTGAAGGAGACTTTCGACTGTCTATATGAAGAGGGGGCTACCCACCCGAAGATGATGTCGGTGGGTCTCCACTGCCGCATCGCCGGCCGTCCGGCCCGCTCCCGGGCGGTGGAAAAATTCCTGAGATACGCCCGGCAGCAACCGGGAGTATGGTTCGCCCGCCGAGACGAGATAGCACGCTGGTGGCTGGAGCACTATCCGCCGCCGGGAAGTTAAATTGAGCGCACAGGGTCCGGCCGGGCTCTATAGGTGATGGCTGCAACAAGGAGCGCAAGCGCCGCCGGCAGATAAAATACTCCGATGGAGGAGAATATCAAGACGGCACAATACCCCAGAAGAGCCACCGCGGTAATCCAAAGAAGCGCTTTACGGCCCGGCTGGCTGCTGCCGGGGCGATGGACCGCCAACAAAGCAATGCCGGTCAATACGAGGGGGACGAGCAACCAAAAGACAACGTCTAGGCCGTTCGCCTCGATCAGGTTCATGGTAACCCGAGTAGACTCACCGCGGGGCTCTCCCGGCCGTGTCGCCGTTACGGACTCACCCGCGTACGCTGGCCCAAAAACGAACCAGATGCCGGTTGCCCAAGCCAGGGCGTGGGCAACCCATGCTGAAATCGTCGCGGCGCTCATTGACTTCAAGTCGTCCCATCCGACATATGATGGCCTCAGGGATACGACAAGTTAGTTTGGTTGAGCATAAGGGTGCTGGTATTTTACCGAATCAACGGGTTACACCTCGTCTTTTCCTCTTTGCTCGGAACTCTCAATGCCTGCTGCTACGGGATCGCCCCCAGGGTTTTGATTCATCGCAGAGGGCGCAGAGGGGTTGGGACCTATTTAGGGTATCGACTCTTCTGAAGGAAGCGAAGTTCGGCGCCGCCAACCAAAGAAAAACTCTGCGCCCCCTGCGTTTAATTATAGCCCGGCGACCGCCCGGGCCAACGTGTCCACCTCTTCTTCGGTGTTGAAGAAATGGAGGGAGGCGCGGACCCCTTCCGGGTAGTGTACTTGCCGTACCACTATCCGGTGGTGATGCCAAAGGTGCTCCACCACCGAATCGGCACTCATGCCCGTCACGGCAAAGGACACAAGCCCTGTGGACTGTCGGCGTTCCATGGGGGCTATGACCCGCACGCCGGAAATTTCGGCCAACTGCGCCTTGAACCGGTCGGCCAAGTCAAGGTTGCGTTCCTCTATGGCCTTGACACCCACCTCTTCGATGAACTTGGCCGCTTCAACGAATGCAGCCTGCAAGGGAGCGCTGCCCGAGCCACCCAGAAACTTCTCCATGCTGGCCGTGTGGGGTTGGAAGTCGCCGGGGTCATCCGTAGGCAGCATGGCCCGACCGCCGGTGTGCGCCGGGTGTACCTGGTCGATCAATCCGGGTCGGATGTAGAGTGCGCCGACTCCTTCATAGCCCAACACCCACTTTTGCCCCGGGATGGAGTAAAAGTCGAATCCTTGGGCCGGCATGTCCAAGTGAATGTGACCTCCGGTCTGGGCCCCGTCCAACATGATCAGGGCATCGTGTTCGCGGGCCAGTGCAGCCAGTCCTTCGACCGGCATACGCAACCCGGTGGAGTATTGGACGTGGCTGACGAAAATCATTCGCGTCTTGGGAGTGCAGACCGCGGCGAACTTTTCCAGGATGGTGTCCGGGCCGTCGTGGGGGTCCAGGGTCACCACATTGACTTTCACGCCGTAGCGCAAACCCGCGTGGAAGCTGGGAGAGAGTACCGAAGAGTGCTCCAGGTTGCAGGTGACGATCTCGTCGCCTTCCTGCCAGTCCAGCCCGCTCATGACGATGTTCAGGCCCTCGGTGGTGTTGCGAGTGACCAACACAGACTCCTCCGGAGCGTTCAGCAGACGGGCTGCCGCCGACCGGGCTTGAGCCTGTATCTCACGGCCGCTTTCGTAAACGTCGGCAGTCGTGGGCCCCCGGTCCATTTCCAGGTCGATGCGGGCCTTCATGGCCTCGGCCGCCCGTCGCGGCGGTGGGCCAGACCAACCGGTATTCATGTAAGTCAGGTTGTCCAAGACCGGAATTTCGTTGCGCAGCTTTTGGATGTCCATTAGGGGTCCTTTCTTCGACAGGCTTCTCAGAATAAACAGAAGGGCAACCCGTTGTGGCTGCCCTTAAAGTTTCGGTGGTGACAAGTAACGGACGGCCCCGTCCTCCAGGGCTACCGGGGGGAGTAGGGCGTCGGACGCAGGATGGAATGGGTGGAAACCCGGACCAGCGCGCCGTCTTCCTCGGAAGCGGCGCGTGCCTTTTGCCAATTGGGATCAGCCTGGAAGGCCGTCCAGCTCTTCTCCCGGGCGCCCAGGTCGGGGTAGCCCAGCATGTAGACCAAGCGGTTGCTGGTGCCAACGTCCTCGGTCCAGTAGGCCACGTTTTCGATGCCGTGCTTCTCGAATAACCCCATTGTGTGATTCGAGAACCGGTTGTGCAGGTCGGGCAGTTTGCCGGGCATGGCGTCGTAGACCCGGACCTCCTGTACCGCGGTCTTGAACTTGGGTTGGGGGGAATAAGGGGTCAGTCGCATCAATGTGTTCAGCACCTTGGCGACGATGGGCCCGTTGGCTTCGGTCTCTGCCCGGACCTCGGCCCAGGCTTGGTCGGCCTGGAAGGCGGCCCACTTTTGTTCCCGGTCGGCCATGCTGTCGAAGCTGAGGATGTAGGTCAGCTGGTTGCTGGCGCCGATTTCATCGGTCCAGAAGCCCATCATTCCGATGTCGTACTGCTTGAAGAAACCCATGGTGTGGTTGGCGAACCGGTTGTTGATATCCGGCAGCCGACCGGGGACAGCCACGTACACGCGCGATTCGTAGATCATAATTCTTCACTCCTAATCATATTTTACCGCCACCGCGGCCACCTGTTTCTTTCGGTGATGGAGCGGGGACCCAAGCGGCTACTTCTGTTCTCGGTTACTTTTGTTCAAGAAACTCCAGTTGCACTCCGTCTGGACCTTCGAAGAAGACGACGCGGCGGTCACCGCCGGCCACCACCGCTTCTTCCAGGATGGTGGCCCCGTTAGCCTTCAGCGCCTCGATCACGCCGCTGATGTCGTCGGTGTCCACCGCGATGTGTTCAATTCCGTATTTTTGGTCCCGGGTCTGGGTGGCAATGAGAGTCGTAACGTTCAGGCTCAACCCGTGGAGGTCGAGACGCACTCCGTTCTCGCCGATGTCGGCCACTTTGGTGGCGCCAAGGGTGTCGATGTAGAATTTGGCGGTCGCTTGAGGGTCGGGCGTTTTGAGGTGCAGGTGGTTTATCTTAAAGGCCATATTCGGTCTCCCTGTGTTGTTTCACTGGGCCGGAAGGGGTCTGGGTTATTCGGAGAATAGTCCACCGGCTAGAGGTAGTCAAGCCGACCGGCCCGGAGCCCGCGGACTGTTTTGTATTATAATTCGGCCTAATCAGCCTTCAGGAGTTGAAAATGCCAATTGAGCAGTTTGCCCCGGAATTCTCCAATATTATGGCGACCGGCCAAGACATCACCTATCTGACCGACGGCTACGGCGGCGACAACGGACCGACCGAGGGGCCGGTGTGGTGGTCGGGCGGCGGCTACCTGCTGTTTAGCGACATTCACAACAACCGCCGCATCCGGTACACCCCCGGCCAAGGGGCCGTGGTGGACCTAGAACCCACCAATCGAGCCAATGGTCTGACCCGCGACCTCCAGGGACGCTTGGTTGCCTGCGAGCACGACAGCCGCAGAGTCACCCGCACCGAGCCGGATGGGAGCATCACCGTGGTGGCCGGCAGCTTCCAGGGCCGCCCCCTGAACCGGCCCAATGACGTGGTGGTCAAGTCGGACGGCTGTATCTACTTCACCGACCCCTGGACCCACCCCAATCCGCCGGAGCAGTGGGACCTCACCTACTCCGGGGTCTTCCGGGTGACGCCGGACCTGGGCTCCATCACCCTGTTGGTTGCCGACTTCATCATACCCAACGGCTTGGCCTTTTCTCCCGACGAGAGCGTCCTCTATGTTAACGACTCGCGCCGGAACAACATCCGCGCCTTCGACGTTAACCCCAACGGCAGCCTGGCGCTCCAATCGGACCGGGTGTTCGTCGACCTGTCCGGCGACGAGCCCGGCGTCGCCGACGGAATGAAGGTCGACGTCGAGGGCAACGTCTACTGCGGCGGGGCCGGAGGCCTCCTCGTGATGGACCCGTCGGGCCGCAAGCTGGGCCGAGTGGTCCACGGCGCTAATGCCACGACCAACCTGTGTTTTGGTGGCGACGACTGGAAGACCCTCTATTTCACCAGCCGCAACCACCTGGGTTCGGTACGGACGAACATCGCCGGTATCCCTGTCCCTGTGGCCTAATATCCCCAGAAGACTCTGCGCTCTCTGGGGTAAAACAAAAGCGGAGGAAGAAATGGCCAGAATCGCATCGGTAAGCCGGGAAGAACTGGCGGAAGACGACAAACAACATTACGACGCGATAGTCGGCACCCGGGGCAGCGTCCGCGGACCCTACGGGGTACTGCTCAACAGCCCCAAGCTGGCGGCGCGGGTGGCCGACACCGGCGCTTTCGTCCGCTTCGAGTTCGGCCAGCCGGAAGCCCTTAAAGAGACCCTGATCATCGCCACCGCCAAGGAAATGGAGCAACAGTACGAGTTCTCGGCCCACGCCCGGCTGGCGCGCCAGGCCGGGGTCTCCGACGCCACTATCTCGGCCATCGCCAAAGGAACGGCGCCTCAAGGACTGGAGGGGGATGAAGCGCTGCTGGTGAACTTCGTCCACGAGTTGCTGCGCCAGCACCGGGTGAGCGACGCCACGTTCAAGGCGATGACCGACCGGTTCGGGGAGGCGGACACACTGCACTTCACCGTGCTCTGCGGCCACTACCTGCTGGTGGCGCAAATACTGACCGCCTTCGACGTGGAGTTGGGGGAAGGCATGGCGCGGGAGATACCGGACTAAGGGGCCGGTCGGGTTAACGCGGAGGGCGCGGCGGGAGGCCCCTTAGGGCGGAAGGCCTCTCAGGATGAAGCGACCTCCTCCCGCTGCACCAAGTGCACCAGCATACCGCCCAGGCTGGCGGGGTGAATGAAGCCGATTTGGGCCAAGCGGCTGCCGGGGCGCCCTTGTGCGTCGATCAAGGTGAGACCGGCCGCATCCAAGCTGACCAGCAGGGTGTTGATGTCGCGCACCTTCAGGGCCAAGTGGTGCAGGCTGGGCCCTCGCGACTGGATGTAACGGGCGATGACGTTCTGGTCTTGGCGGGTGCTGCCCGGACCTTGTCCCAAGTTCTCGGTGTTGGGCTTCAGGTTCTGCAGGAACTCCAGATCGCAATCGCCGATAGTTACAAAGGCCACCCTGACTCCTCCAATGAGCTCGGGCCGCGCCGAGCGGTAGGAAACACCGTACTTGTCGGAGGTAAAGCTCTCAGTGGTCTGGGAGAATTCGGCGTCGGTCTGTGTGCTTTCGACGGGCCAACCGAGGCCGCGGGCAAACACTTCCACCGTCGCGTGGTTGTCTTCACTGGCCACGCCCAAGTGGTCGATGCGTTCCACAACCGAGGTGTCCGGATCCGGGAGACGAAGCGGCTCCGACAGGTAGGTGACCACGCCTCCCATGGCCTTGGGGTCCAGTAGGACTCGTTGCGTGCCCGCCAGCCCCCACTCGAGAGCGTCGGATAGGGTACCCACCCCCTGCCGGGCCGCCTCCGTGGCCGCGCTCACCGGGCCGTCCACTGCCACGGCAAGGTGGTGGACGCCAGCGCGTTCGGCGCCCCCCACGAACGGGTCGCCGGGTTCAAACAACGCGATACCGGTGCGGCCTACCGAGAACACCGGGGCGCGCAGGCCGCTGGAGCCGACCGTACAATCGGTCCGTTGGAGTCGAAAGCGCTCTTCCATGATGGCGGCGACCGTTGCCACGTCGCGCACTATCACACTCACGTAGGCCAGGGAATCACCGATCATTTTAAAGACCTCCCGGTGGCGGAAACGGGGCGCTGAGAGTATTTACAGGCGTTCCAGTACTACCACGGGTATCTCCCGTGTAGTCCGGGTCTGGTATTCGTCGTAGGCCGGCCAGATTTGTGCCATGATCGACCAGAGGGCGGGCTTCTCACCGTCGCCTGCCGTTCGTGCCCGTGCGGTGAAACTGTCGCCCAAGACCTGCACCTTGACCTCGGATTGGGCTCGAAGGTTCAGGTACCAATTGGGGTGCCGGGGCGCGCCGCCGCGGGATGCAACGATCAAGTAATCGTCGCCGGACCGGCCGTAGATCAACGGGGTAGTGTCGGGTGTCCGCGACTGGCGGCCGGTCGTGGTCAAGAGAAGGGTGGGAACGTCCTGCCAGATGTGGCCGTCTTCGCCGTTGGATTCCTGGTACCGCTTGATGTGGTCTTGCACCCAGTCGGGTTTTCGGGAGCCTCCGTCAGTTGACATTACTTGGTTGACCTTCCCGCAAGTGTGCGACCTCCCTCCGCCGCGGCGAAAGGGTTAGGGCCGCTCAGCCGGATATTAAAACGAATGAGGCCAACTGTCGAGAGCCCGCCCGCCGGGAATCACCGCAGAGGCCACCGAGAGCGCAGAGTATTTCCTTGTGGATATGGTCGGCCACCGACGTTGCCCTCGCCCGACGGCCTGTCCAACTGTCCCAAACGTGAGTAGAGGGAGAAAGAAAACTCTGAGTCCTCCCTGGTGAAGGGTCTCGCGTCTACGGGGTGCATTCCGCTACCATCGATTCAAAAGTTCGTAGTACAATTTGCTCGAGTCCACCAAGCCATGCAACATCAACGACTTCCGTACTTAACTTCCCGTTGATAATTTAACCAGAAATCGCGGCAATGAAACCATCTCAAAATAGAGTCTCAGCCCCGAAAACCAGCTTCTCTCCGACCGGTAGTCGGGTAGGCATCAACCCACAAGCTAGCGTTCCTTATCAGAAAGAAGAGTCCGTCGGACGCCGGCCTGGTCCAGGGCTGCAAACGATTAAACACCAGTTGAAACTCCACTGGACTCTGGCACTTCTTCTGGTCTCTTTGATGCTCGTGCTGGCCGCCTGCTCCGACGACGCCGGCACCACGCCCACGGTCCAGCCCGGCGCGACGGTTGAAGCTACTGCCACTGCTCCGCCGACGGTCCAGTCTGCGCCCACGGTGCAGGCCGCCGCTACGGTCCCGGCAACGGCTACGGCCCAGCCTGCTCCTACGGTTGCGCCCACGGCCCGGCCCGCCGCTACGGTACAGCCTGCGGCTACGGCCCGGGCTGCTCCCACAGTGCGTCCTACGGCCCGGCCTGTTGCCACGCCTCAGCCCGCTTCGACGGCTCCGCCCGCGGCCGGCGATCAGGCCGCGATTGTCGCCCAGCTCCAGAAGATTGCCGAGGAGTTTGAGTACACGATTGGAAAACCGGGCGGCGCCCTGACCTTCGCCACCATTTCCGAGCCGCTTACCCTGAACCTTGCCATTTCCAACGATGCCTCGTCGTCGGGTGTCTTGGGGTATCTCTTCGAGGGCCTGACCGAGACCTCGTGGCTGACCGACGAGGTGGAACCGGCGTTGGCGGAGTCCTGGCAACGTTCGGACGACGGCCTGACCTGGACCTTCCATCTTCGTAAGGACGTGACGTGGCACGACGGGCAGCGCTTCACCGCTCATGACGTCGACTTTACTTTCAACCGGATCATCTACAACGACGACATCCCCGCCAGCAGCCGCTCGACATTCAACTTCCGGTTCTTGGATGAGGAGAGCGGCGAATGGAAAGAAGCGCAGATGACCGTGACCGCGTTGGACGACTATACCGTTGAATGTGTTCTCCCAGTGCCGTTCGCCACCTTCCTACGATCCATGGGAACCTCGATATATCCCAAGCACATCCTCGAAAAGCACGTGGACGGCGGCACATTCGCATCGACCTGGGATATCGACACGAACCCGGCCGAGGTGATAGGCACAGGACCGTTCACCATTGAGCGCTACGACCCCGGCGAACGCGTGGTCATGCGGCGCAACCCGAACTACTGGCTGAAGGACGATGCAGGCAACAGCCTGCCGTACTTGGACGCGGTCGTTCGAATCATCGTTCCGGACTTGGAGGACGAACTGGTCAAATTCCAGACTGGCGAGGCGGACTTTCATGGGGTGCTTGGAGAGGAGTTCGCCGAGCTCGAACCGCTCCAGAAGGAAGGGAATTTTACGATATACAAACGGGGTCCTGCTTTCGGGACAACGTTCCTGGGCTTCAACATGAACCCCGGTGCAAACCCGGACACCGGCGAACTCTACGTCGCGCCCGAGAAGCTGGAGTGGTTCCGGAACAAAGATTTCCGCCAAGCCGTCGCGCATAGCATCGATAAGGACTTGATTATCGACGAAGTGCAGCACGGCCTCGGCTACCCGCAGTGGTCGTCGATAAGCCCTGCCGCGGGCGACTTTCACAACCCGGGCGTCCGAAAGTACGAATACGACTTCGGCAAAGCTAACGAAATTCTCGACGGCATCGGCTGGACCGATACCGACGGCGACGGCGTGAGGGAAGACAGCGAAGGCAACAAGATTGAGTTCACGCTGGTCACCAACACGGGCAACACTGTGCGTGGAAGGGTCGGCGCGATAGTCCAACAGGGCATGGAGGAGATCGGCGTCGAGGCGGACTATAAGCTGATCGAATTCGGAGATCTCGTTTCTCAGCTAATCGACTCCTACGACTGGGAGGCCATGGTTATCGGCTTCACCGGCGGGTCCGACCCCTACAGCGGGATCAGCTTCTGGCACAGCAGCGAGGACCTGCACCTGTGGAACCCCAACCAATCTCAACCTGCGACGGAATGGGAAGCCGAAATCGATGAGCTGTATATCATGGGCAGCCAGGAGTTGGACCGCGACCGGCGGGTGGGCCACTATCACCGCGCCCAAGAGATAGCCGCCGAGAACGTGCCCGTAATCTACACCACTCTCTCCGAACGGCTGCTTGCGGTCCGAAACGTTTTCGGCAATCTCACCCCCACTCTTTACGCTCACTGGGACATCCGCTACTTGTACCGGACGGACCAATAGGATGACCTGTGCAATCATGCAGGGTCGAAAACAATCGTTGGCTTGTTGGGGTTATCCGGAGGAGTTCACAATCCATGACTGCTCTCGAAGATAAATGAGGCGGCCCCAGGGTTCGCCCCCGCCGCTGACGGAGCTTATGCACGACCACCCCGCCGGTTACCTTAATGCCATCCAAATGGCTTTCGATGTCGTATATACTGATTATGACTTGGGCGGTCCTGACGTGACACCATGCTGTCGGTAAAGGTTCCTACCCGGTAAGTTTTTGGGCTACTTCGGTAATTTAACGCCCTTGGAGGGCGAATAATTGGTCTCCCGGTTTTACTTGGGCAAGGTCTTGTCTTGAGGAGATTGTCATCGGTGGGCCGGGGCATGGCCAACTGGTACGTTGCGACCGTGTTTCTGGCGCTCTTGGGCATTCTCATTGGCGGCTTGGTCTTCTTCTACGCGGGGCCCGGCAAGCCCCGGATCGGCGTTATCGACATCCCCTTCACTGTCATTACCGACGATTCTGCCTTCGTCATCAGCGCCTTCCTTGATTACGCCCGCGACGACGATTCCATCAAGGGAGTGGTCATCCGGCTGAACAGCCCGGGCGGGGGCGCGGCCGCTTCCGAGCAACTCTACTACCAGACCCGGAAACTCCGTGAGAAAAAGCCCGTGGTCATCGTGATGACCGACATTGTGGCCAGCGGCGGTTACATGATGTCCATGGGGGCATCCTATACTTATGCCAAACCCAGTTCCTTGGTCGGCAACGTGGGCGTAATACTTACCTTCCCCGGCCCGCTTATTCCAGACCCTCCGGGAGAGAGGATTACGCCGACCGGGCCGTTCAAACTAAGCGGCGGCGGGCGCCGCTACTTCGTCGGTTTGACCGACCAACTTAAGCAGTCCTTCGCCCACATCGTCGTAAGCGAGCGGGGCGGCAAGCTGAAAATATCCAGGAATGAGTTGACGGAGGGCAAGATTTACAGCGGCATTGAGAGCGCTAACCTGGGCTTGGTCGACGCCGTGGGCGGGGACAGCGACGGTATCGAGAAGGCCGCCCAGCTTGCCGGCGTCTCCAACTACGGACTGGTTGACGTGAACACTGAGGTCTTCCGCGCCTTCAACCAGCGGTTCAAGCGCATCATCGAACCCTTGCTTGGCGATTCCGGCGACGCAGCGTCGGCAGCGATGATCGACTTCCTACGGGACGACGGCGGCCCGGACCCGTCCGCAGGAGAAACCGTTAACAGCCTACAGGCGGAGACACTGCGGCGCTACCTGCTCTCCTCGGGGATAGGCGAGGAGCAGGACCGGGCCCTGCCCGGCTTCCCACTGACAGTGAACAGTCCAAACATCTACTACCTCTATGTGGGGCCGGCCGAGTAATATGTGGCGTCTCCTTCTGGTACCAGTCTTGGCCGCCGCCTTCTTCTTTGTCGCCTTCTTCTACTTCTACTCCGGCGATGGATATTCGGCGCCGCCTTCCCCTGAGGTCCCGGTGGCCGACTTGGCCGCGCCGGTCTCGTCGGTCAGTCCGTTCGAAGACAGCCCCGTTGTAAATGAGGGGACCCTGCTGGTTGACCGCCTCCACGGCAACAATTTCTCCAGGGCGGAGGTCTCCGCTTTCCTAGCGATGATCAGAGACCGGGGATACAACGTGGAGGTGCTGGGTGAGCCGGACCCCTGGGGCGCCTTTGGGGGCGTCGATCCCCTCATCCGATACTCGCTGCTGGAGGAGAAACTGCGAGGCGCCGACGGCCTGCTGATAATCGTTCCCCGGGACCAATACACCCCTGGCGAGGCTGATCTGATCGAGGACTTCGTGCTGCGCAAGGGCGGCAAACTGATGATGATCGGCGACCCCACTCGGCCTCACCAAACCAACACCGTGGCCGGCCGCTTCGACGTCTCTTTCCAGCCGGACTACCTCTTCAACACGGTGGAGTACGATATCAACTTTCAGAACATCATAGTCCGGGACTTCCTGCCCCACCAAATCACCCGGGGTGTGGGGCAGATCTCCCTCTACTCGGCAAGCTCAATTAATGGGCCCACTCCCGGCCTAGCGGTGGCCGACGGCAATACGCGATCCTCCACTGCCGACGTGCCGGGACCGTTCTATCCTCTGGTAACGGCCGGTGAGGGTCGAGTTTTGGCGCTTGGGGACTTCACCTTCATGATCCCACCCAGGAACTCGACCTTGGACAACAACCAGCTCATGGCTAACATCGCTTCATTTCTTACCGTCTCCGAGAGGGAGTTCGTCCTGTCGGACTTCCCCTATTTCTTCAAGGACGACGTAGAGGTCCTCTTGGGCCGTCCTTCGCTGCTAGGCTTGGCTTCCAACATTGGAGGCGCCCTGTCAAAATATCAGGTGGCCTCAAGCGTCGCCAGCGCCGAAGACATCACCAAGGACACGGTGTTCCTCGGGCTTTACGAGGATGTCGATCAGGTTGCCCAGTACCTGCAGCTTGCAGGGATACAGCTAGACGGTAGCCTGCGCACCCCATTTACGGCGGATATGGACCCTGCCGGCACAGGGGTTGTCCTGTTGCACACCGGACCGGAGCGCCGGGTGCTGGTGGCGCTGGCGGACTCTCAGTTCTCCCTGGGCAGTCTGGTCTCTCTTCTCCAATCCGGCAAGTTCCGTAACGGCTTGGTGGACGATTTTGTTGGAGTGTACCGTTTCGAATGACAATGACCAAACGGCTTGTTCGCTGGCTGGCCCCAGGCCTTTTCCTGCTTTTAGCCTTAGCCTGCACGACGGAACAACCGGCGGACCCGTTCCAGCCGCCGCAACCCACCACCGGGCCGAACATTGCGGCCACGGTAACCGCCAGAGACCGGGCTTTACCACAGGACGGACCCTTGCCGACGGTGGTGCCTCCACAGGTGATTCTGGCAACGCAAGACTTCGCGGCGGCCCATGGCGCCCTGTCCCGGGAGTGGGACCAGCTACACCAAGACCTAGCCAAGTGGCGGCGGGGACTCGCCTCTTGCCATGAAAGCTCAATGCAGGTTGCGCTCCTGGGGTTTTCCAGTGACTTCAACAGCGTTGCCCAAGCCGCCCGCGACCTCTCCCGCCATTACGCCGTCCGGTCCTTGTCCGACCAGCTAATCGAGGCCGCCCGGAAGGAGGAGTCAGCCCTGCGCCGCCTGCTGGACTCGCGACAGTCCGGACAGTCGCCGGGACCCACCCCACAACCGGAAGGCCAGCCTTCTCTCACGGGTGACCCAGGGGCGTTCGGGCCGGACGCGGGGCAGGCAGCCCCGGGACCTGTGAAGGAGGAGCCGTATCCGGCGCTAGAAACAGGTTACGAAGACCTGGCCTTGGCGCGCTACTGGGCCCTGGACCTGCGGAAAGGGGTGGCCGACCAATTGAAGGACTTAGAGCGCAGGACAAGCGTCGCCTCCCAGAGGCGGGTAGGAACTTTTGTGGCGGCGTTCGATTCACTGAGCGCTCAATGGGACCAGTTCCACGAGGACTACGATTCTCTCCGGGCCGCCCAACCAGCTCTCACTTCTGCCGAAACGCTTGACGGGCTGAACTGGCTGGTGGAGCAACACAGGCGGGTGTTGTTGGCCCACCGGGCCCTTCCCGCCGACCCTGCTACACAACCGGTCTCGGACATCTTGGCCGGCGCGGTTCAGAAGGAGGACTCGGCCTTGCGTCGGCTGCGGAGCGCCTTCCTGCAGTTTGAAGATGGCGCAAATGGCAACTCTCCCATTTCCTTCGGTAAGGTCGCCGGCCGTTCTCCTACAGAGGGGATGGAGAACGCCAACGTCGGAGAAGCGATGGAAGCTTCGAAGCTCCGGCGCCCTCAGCCGGGGGTTTCCCATCAGGGCAGGTGAGCACCGGGACTGACGCCCTCGGAATATTCGACGCCTTCGAGGAGCAGATGGCGACCACCGGCGAGGATCGCCGGTCGGCCCGTCTGGAACTGGACTTGGTGGTAGTTGAGACGTCCGCGATGAACCGGGCCGCCGTCGCCGATTTCACTATCGGCTATGAAAGGCTGCTCGAGCAGTGGATGGGCTTCCACCGAGACTACGATGCCTGGTTAGCCACCGAAGGCGGCTGCGACCGCACCGCCGTCACTTCTGCTTTGGGGGATTTCGCTCTTCGGATGGGCGAGATCGCCTTGTCCGCACGGCAATTGCCCCGGGCGACATCGCTTCGACCCTTAGGTGAGTTGACGGTGGAAGCCGCCCAAAGGGAAGAGGAAGCCTTGAAGCGTCTGCGCGACGGCTGGCGTCCCTTCGCCGCGTCGGTCTACGAGGACTTGGACAGCGAACTTGGCGCATCCGGCAAACTGAGGCGTCAGGCGGACCTGGGTATCCAAGAGCTACTGGAGCGCTACGCCGTTTCCGGTTCTTAGACGCCGGCCGTTTCTCCGGGCTGCTGGCGGGCGGTCCTACCCTGTCGCTTTACTCGCTTGTTCGCCACCGAGCCCGCGGAGATTTCTTCCCTAAGTGTCATCGTCATCCGGCCGGTATGGCGTCCGGGACTCTTCATTGTTGGAAACACCCTCTCTCCCTCTAGGGAGAGAGGGAACCAAAAGGCCTTGGTACGGCGTGGGGAGGGCTTGACTGGCCGGCTATTCCAATTGCCGCAGCCTTGGGTCCAGGGTGTCCCGCAGCCAATCGCCGAAAAGGTTTAACGCCATCACGGTCAACATGATTGCCACCCCGGGCAGCGTCGAAATCCACCAAGCCAAGGCCAGCTTGTCTCTGCCTTCAGAGACCATAGATCCCCAGGCTGGCGTAGGTGGCGGCACTCCGGCGCCCAGGAAGCTGAGGGTGGACTCCACCAATATCACGATTCCCACCTGCAATGTGGCGACGATGATCAACGTGTTGATCACGCCCGGAAACAGGTGGACGGTCAGAATGCGAAAAGTAGAGGCGCCAGAAACCTTGGCCAAGGCGATATAGTCCATAGTCCTGAGATGCAAAACGTCGCCGCGGACCATTCGGGCGAATCGAGGCCAGATCCAGATTGCCAGCACAATCAGGATAACCGACAGGGACTGGCCCAAGGACACCACCATAACCAGCGCCACCAAGATCAGCGGCAACGCCAGCAGGATGTCTACCATGCGCATGATGATTTCGTCCACCCATCCCCCGTACCAACCCGCCAAGAGGCCCAGCACCACGCCCACGGTGCCGCCCGTTACCAGTGTGACCGCTGCCACCAACAACGAGACACGGGCGCCATGAATGATCCGGGAGAGCATGTCCCGTCCCTGCTGGTCCGTACCCAACAAATGAGCGGAGGTACCGTCGGCAGTCCAAGCGGGGGGGGTGTTCCTCTCGGAGAGAATCCCTACCCGTGGGTCATGGGGCGCCGCCCAGTCGGCGAAGATGCCGGCAATCAAGACCAGCAGGATGATTAACAACGGCAGGAGGGGCAGACGCCGCGACCTGCGCAACATTCCGGCCGCGCGCATCAGCTTGGACGGGGGAACTACAACGACCGGAACAGCTGCCATTTTACCGGCTCCTCACCCCTTTAGGCGTACCGTATTCTGGGATCTACGTAGGCGTACAAAATATCCACCAGCAGCGCGGCCGCCACGTACATCACCGTGAACACGATAACTATGCCTTGAAGAAGGGGGTAATCGAAGGCCCAGAGGGCCTGCACCGCCAATTGGCCCAGGCCGGGCCAAGCGAAGACCGTCTCCGCGACCAGGGAACCGGTCACCACGCTGCCCAGGGTTACCCCGGCAAAGGTCAGCGGCGGGATCATGGCGTTACGAAAGGCGTGTTTCAGGACAACCGATCTGTAGGGGACTCCTTTAGCCTTGGCCAGCTTGATGTATTCCGAGTCCAGCACGTCCAGCATGGCGGAACGCACCAGCCGGAGGTTCGCCGCCACGAAGAACCAACCGAGGGTGACGGCCGGAAGCACGATGCTGCTAATCTCCTTGTCGCCGGAAGGCTTGACCCATCCTAGCTGGACGGCGAACAAAAACATCAACATGATGCCCAGCCAGAATGAAGGCGCCGATTGGCCGATAAGGGCGACCAATTTCCCGATAGAGTCGAACACGCTGCCGCGATTAATTGAGGAGAGTATACCCAGGGGTACGCCGATGATAGTGGAAAACGCGAAGGAGGCTGCGGCGAGCTTCATGGTGGCCGGCAGTCGTTCCAAGATGACCTCGATCACCGGCCGGCGTTCCTTGATCGACTGCCCGTAGTCCCCTGTGAAGATATCCTTGAGAAATATTCCGTACTGGTGGTAGACCGGCTTGTCTATCCCCAGTTCCCGGCCCAATTCGTGCCATATCTCTTCGCCGGCGAACTCGTCCAACATAACGCTGCGCGGGTCGCCGCCCATCCGGGCCATGATAAAAATGATCACGGATACGGCCAACAGCGTGATGATCGAAATTAGTAGCCGCCGTACCAAGTACCGTTGCATCAATTACCGCCGGAAACAGATGGGGACCGGGGTCCATCCGGTGACCCCTGGAAACCGGAGCGGCGCCGACTCTTCGGCCGGCGCCGCTTTAATGATCTAGCTACAGACCGGTTGAACTCGGGTTGGACCCGGTATGCCTATTAGCGATGCGGCGTCCACTCAAAGCTGGTCAAGGCCCTCCGGTCGCCGTATTGCAGGTGTTGCAGCCACTCGTCGATATTGGCGCTTAGCGGCCAGATGATGTTGACGGAGTACAGGGACGACTCGGCGGCGTTATCGAACAGGAATTCGGCCGCCTTGACCATAATTTCGTAGGCCGCTTCGGTGTCGACAGTTTCCAATGCCTGGGTGAGCAGGGCATCCATCGTCGGGTGATGGAACCCGGCGCTGAACCCTCCGGTGCTGCTGAAGGTGTGAATAAGCTCCCGGGGATCAGCCCGGCCGCCGGTGCCGTGGCAGTTTGCCTGATTGTATTCCCGTGCCCGAAGTATGGGCGAAATGGTGGCGTAGGGAACGTGGTTGATCCTGACCGTGATGCCAATGTTCTCCCACATGGTGCCCACGGCGTCGCAAGCCTCGATCTCACCGGGTATGTTTCGAATGTCCGGGGTTATGGTGATCTCGAAACCGTCCGCGTACCCGGCCTCGGCCAAGAGTTGCTTGGCCAACTCGGGGTTGAATTCCCATTGTTGCATCCGGGCCGGGAGCCGGTGCATGTTGTTTTCCCAGCCCCAAAGCACTTCGGCCTTGCCCTCGCCGCGCAGGATGGTGTCGACAATGGCCTGCCGGTCGATTGCGATGTGGAGGGCCCGCCGCACCTTCAACGCCCTCTGCCACTCTTCGGAGTTGACGTCGGCGCTGCCCGAGATCCAGGGGATCTCGGGGTCGTAGCTAGGATGCCGGTCCAGGTGCTCTTGGGTGCCCAGTCCCACGTACCAGTTGCCGTTCAGGCCCAAGTGTACCGTTCCGCCGCCCTGGATCCGCATGAATTTGACGTCGGGAACGTTTTCGATGACCTGTTGCGAGTCCAAGGCCATCAGGAAGGTATCCAACAGACCCACCTGGAAGTTGGCCACGCGGGTGGACTCTTCGGGTATGTCCCAGAAAACCAGTTCGCCGAATTCGGGGGTCTTGCGCCAGTGGTCGGGAACGGCCCTGAACTTCCAGTACTGCCCGCTCTTGGCCTCTTCTATTTCCCAGGGGCCGGTGGCGGCGCCCTGCCTGCTGGCCTCGTCTTCGCCCATTTCTTCCACTTGGCGCTGGCTGACCACGTTGGCGGCGGACGGTTGGGAGGCCACGATCAGCATGTCGAACTGGGGCGTTCCGGTGTTCACTTCCACAGTGTAGCGGTCCAAGGCCTTGGCTCCGCCTTCCTCATTAGACCAGAGCCGCCTCAGCTTGCCGGAGTTGGATGCCCTGGAACCCTCTCCCCCGTACTGTTCCATTGACCAGACCACGTCGTCGGCGGTCAACTCCCCCCAGTCCTTGTGGAACTGGATTCCTTCCTTGATTTTGAAAGTCCACACCAAGCCATCCCCGGACAAGCTCCATTCCGAGGCCAACCGCGGCTGGAAGTCTTGGTTGGAGTCCTGAATCAACAGGGTTTCGCCCAAGGACGATCCGACAAACACGCCTTGGGAGCCGGGTGTCAGCCTTGGGTGGGTGCCAAAGGTCCCGACTTCCCGGAAGCCGATGTTCAGGGTGCCCTCGGGTGGGGCCGTTGGCGTCGGGGCCGGGGTCTGGGTAGGCGCCGCTACCGGGACTACTACCGTGACTGGCACCTGTATTGTTACCTCCACCTCTTCGGTGACGGTTTCAGTAACGGTCTCGGTAACCGTCACTTGTCTTGTTACGGGCACCTCTTCGGTCACTGTTTCAGTGACCGTTTCGGTAACCGTCACCTCCTTGACGACCTCTTGGGTGACTGGGACCTGCACCTCCCTGGTCACCTCTACTTCTCTCTCTGTTACTTCCGGGGCGGCGGCCTCGCCGCAGGCGACGATTAATATCAGGATGACGAGGAACGGCAGAAACAGCCGGATCGGCCTGCCCGGTAAAGAAGGAAACTGCATGATGAACGCACCTCGAATTTCGGCCTAGTTGAAAACAGGCCAACAGTCTACAATGGGCTATTACAGTTGTCAAAAATTGCCCGTCAGCGTTGCGAAATTAACTGTCGGCATCCCCTATAATTACGAATGGCACCGGGTCGCCACCCGCCAGCCTCAGACAGCCGGGCCCGCTGGCCACCGCACGGACTGACCCGTGAAATTGAGTCGGCTGTGCTATAATCGCAAACCGTGCGGATCTTGAAATCGTTTCCTCGGAGGAACGGACCCATGACCGACACACTGGTGGCTTCGATGGCCCATTTGTTGCGGCGCGCCGGTTTCGGAGCCAGCCGCGATCAGATCGAGGCGGCCTTGGCCATCGGATACGAACGAACGGTGGAAAACCTGCTCCGCCCACAGGAACAACCAGGCATAGACGAAGACCTGCTGGGCCGCTACTGGCCGTCGGTCATGAGCCGGGAAACCCTGGAAGACAACCAGATGGAATGGGTCTACCGGATGGTCAACGACTCCCGCCAACTAAGGGAGAAAATGACCCTCTTCTGGCACACCATATTTTGCTCCGGCAACGGGAAGGTGGACTTCGGCCGGTTGATGGGACTCCAGATAGAAATGTTCCGGGAGCACGGCATGGGAAATTTCCGGGACCTTCTCTTGAGGCTGTCCCGAGACCCGGCCATGCTCTATTACCTGGACAATACGGAAAATCACCGCTTGGCGGTGAACGAGAACTACGGGAGAGAGTTGCTGGAACTCTTTTCCATGGGCGTCGGCGCCGATCAGGAATTCAATTACACCGAGGATGACGTCAAGGCTTGCGCCAAGGCGTTTACCGGCTGGAACATCGCTCCAACCCTGCCGGTGTTTCCCTACGGCCGGACGCCTTGGCAGTTTGTGTATGACCCGGTGGACCACGATGACGGCGAAAAGACCTTCTTGGGCGAAACGGGCTGTTGGGACGGCGAAGATATAATCGACATCATTTGCAAGCAGCCCACCACGGCCCGGTTCATTTCCCGCAAGCTTTACGATTTCTTCGTGGCCGACGAGCCGCCGGTGCCGACCTGGCGGCAAAGCCCGCCCCGGGACCTGGAGGCCCTCCGGGTCTTGGAGCAGGCGTACTTCGACTCGGGGTACGAAATTTCAGCGATGCTGCGGGCCCTCCTTCACTCCGGTTTCTTCCAGGACGAGGCCGTCCACTTCGGCAAGGTGAAGAGCCCGGCCGAACTGGTAGCGGGCGCCCTTCGCTTGGCAGGCGTCCACACGGTGCCCCGGCCCGACCTGCTGGAGGCAGCCCTGGAAACCAGGTACATGGGTATGGACCTGATGAACCCGCCGTCGGTGGAAGGCTGGCATACCGGCCGAGAGTGGATTGACAGCGGAACGTTGGTCGAGCGCATCAATTTTTCCGCCGAACTGTTGGGCGATACCAGCCTCCCCGGTGTCCGCGCGATACTGGACCGTTTGACAGCCCAAGGGGAAGCCTATACCGCCGAGTCGTTTGTCGACCGCTGCCTGGACTTGGCTGGCCCCATTACTCCCACCGAAAGCACCAAGATGCAGCTAGTCGCTCACGCCGATGGCTATGGGCCGCTGCGCTACGGAACACCGGAAGAGCACGGCGAGTTCGAACGCTGTACCAGCGAGATGCTGCAACTCATCGCGTCCACCGCTGAATTTCAACTCGGATAGCTACGCGAGGCGTTATTAAATGAGTTCCCATTTCTTCGGCATAAGCGACCGGTTCTTTACTTTCAGTCACACCATCGGCCGGACCGAGTTGGCGGGTACCGGGTTCAGGATCCCGCTGGACTTGGCGCTGGGCGACGATGACGTGATCTACGTTATCAATCGGACCTCCGGCGCTAGGCCGGAGGGAATACGGGTCACCATTTGCACCTTCGCCGAGGAATACATCAACCAATTCGGAGCTTACGGTGAGGGTGACGGCGACTTCATCTGGCCGAGTTCCATCGCCTTGGATCGGGACCAGAACGTTTACGTCAGCGACGAGTGGCTAAATCGCATTTCCGTGTTTGATAAGGACGGCGAATTCATTCGGAAGTGGGGAACCACCGGTTCCGGCGACGGGGAATTGGACCGGCCGTCTGGGCTGGCCGTGACCGATGACGGGACTGTACTGGTGGCCGATACCTGGAACCACCGGGTCCAGAAGTTCAGCCCGGAAGGCGGGTATTTGGGGCAAATCGGCAGTTTCGGCGCGGAAACCGGACAGTTGAACATGCCGTGGGGAATGGCCTTGGACCAAGACGGCCTGTTGTACGTTGCCGATTGGCGGAACGACCGGGTCCAACAGTTCACCCTTGATGGGAAATGCCAAGCCGTCTTCGGGCGTTCCGGCGTCGGCGCCGGCGAGTTCAACCGGCCCACCGACGTCGCGGTGGACCAAGACGGGGATATCTACGTGGCCGACTGGCGGAATAACCGGGTCCAAGTGTTGAGTCCCGACGGCCGCTTCATTACGGCATTTGCGGGGAACGCCAACCTTTCCGAGTGGGGCAAGACGAAGCTGATCGCCAACCCCGACATGATCCAACAGCGGAACATGGTGACCGACTTCTCCCCGGAGCAGCCGTTTTGGCAGCCGACCGCCGTCGAGACCGATTCCAAGGGTCGGATCGCCGTCGCCGATTCGGCCAAGAACCGGATTCAGGTCTACCAAAAGAACCGGACCCCGGTCTTGGTCTGAACCTCCCCCGCCCAAGTGGAGGTGGCTCCGAAATCCCTTCCCCCCGTGCGCCGGGGAAGGTTAGGATGGGGGGCCTTGGGGCAGGCTGTTCCGAATTCCACTAGGAACCGTCCCCCACCCTACCCTTCCCCAGCGCACGGGTGAGGGGACTTATTAGACACCGTCTAAGCTCACTGGCCCGATTTAGTCGAAGTCGGTTGGACTCAGCCCGTCCGGTCCCACTTTGCCAAGCGGCCTGCCTGCATCACCAACGGTATGTTGTCAGAGTCTTGCAGCAACGTGATGTCGTTTAACGGGTTGCCCTTCACCATTATCAGGTCGGCCAGTTTTCCAGGCTCCAGTGTCCCCAACTCGCTGGAGAGCTCCAAGAGTTCCGCGTTGGTGCGGGTGGCGGATATCAGACTGCCCATCGGCCCCAAGACGGCCGCCTTCAATTCCAACTCCATGGCCTTCAGGCCGTAGTTCTGCCCAAACAGGTCGGCTCCCGAGGCGATGTTGAGCCCGGCCGCCATCGCTATCTCCACGCTCTGACGCCCGGCTCCCCTGGCGAAATTGATCTTCTCAATGGTGACTTCCGAGATTCCCTGCTCCCTGCCCCGTTCGGCGATCAGGTCGTAAACGGTCAACGTCGGCACCAAGAACATACCCCGGTCTTTCATCAACGAGGCCGATTCTTCGTCCAGAAAGTTCCCGTGTTCGATACTGCGCACACCGGCTTCGGCGCAGTTCTTGATGCCCTCGGGGACGTAGACATGGGCCATGACCTTCTTCTTGACCGCCCCGGCCTCATAGACTGCGGCGGCTATCTCTTCCACGGTGAATTGAGGGGAATCCAAGGGGTCGGTGGGTGACGCCGCGCCGCCGCCGGCCATTACTTTGAGTTGGTCGGCGCCGGTCCGCAGTTGCTCCCGGGCCGCTTGGCGGACCTGGGGGACGCCGTCGCAGATGGCGGGCCGCGGCGCGAGGCGATGGCCTGCCCTGACCTCCCCGCGGTCATGCCTTTGCCGCATGTCTCCGTGGCCGCCGGTCTGGGAGATGTAGGCCTGGCTGGTGAAGATTCGAGGGCCGGGGATCGTCCCAGACTGTACGGCCACCTTGAAACTGTAATCGCAGCCTCCGGCGTCTCTGATGGTGGTAAAGCCGGCCTCCAGGGTTTCCCGGAGGATGCGGGCCACCGAGAACGCGTAGATCGCCCCCGGATGCCGGTCCTCGAAGTTGCCCCCGAAGGAGTTGTCGACGGCGCCGACGTGGGTATGGGCGTCGATCAACCCCGGCATGACAGTGTGGCCCCCGCCGTCGATTAGCCGGGCATCCCGCGGGACTGCCACTTGGTCCGCCGGTCCCACGGCGATTATCCGGTCTCCCGAAACCACAACCGTTCCGGGTCCATAGGGGTCTGCGCCGGTGCAATCGAGCACCGTGACGTTCTGCAAGACTATCGTTTCAGCCATGTCCTACCTTGTCACCATCTTTCCACCGGCTTCGGTGAGGCCCGCGGGTGGAAGGACGGTGTAAGTGATGATTTACCAAGACGCGCTGATAATGTTACCACTTCGGCTTATTGACACAGTGGAGATGGCTAATTAAATTGTGTTTGGCGTTTTTCGTAATCGGGTCTAGTGGTCCGGTCCTGACTCCCCACCGCTCCTGAGCAGGGCCGGCCGCATTGAACCCGCGAAGGCTTGGGAATAATCGACGCCGGAATCTTGTAACTTTGGAGGAAAACCGACCATGACGCCACGGCTACTATTCAACTTGGGCCGTTACCGGCTTTTGTTGGGCTTGATATTCGCCTTGGGATTGGTGTTCGCAGCGTGCGGTTCGGATGAAGCGCCTGCCACGTCCGCGCCGGCGCCGACGAGCGCTCCGGCCCCGACAGCGGCGGCGACCGAGGTTCCCCAAGCGACGGCAGCCCCGGCAATGAGCGCCGGTGGCTTCGCCATGCCCGGCTCCGACGGGGTGCCCGAATCAGTCGGAAAGTTCACCATCGCGGTGGACGGTTGGGGTTGGGACGACCTCAACCCGGTGCAAATGCAGGGAGTGACTTTCCTCCAAGACTACTTCAACGTTTTCCTGTTGATGCGGGACGAGGAACATAACATCGTATCCGGATTGGCGACCGAGTGGGAACTCAACGACGAGGGGTTCAGGTTCACCATCCACCCGGACGCCATGTGGCAAACGGGCAAGCCCATCACTGCCGCCGACGTCAAGTGGAACTATGAGGCCTCGCGGGGAGACTTCTCCCCGGATTTCACCGGACATCTTTCCGCCAACCGCTTCATGGAACAGATCCAGGAAGTTGAAATTATCAACGAGAAAGAGGTGTTCATAAAGACGGTGTCGCCAGCGCCTGACTTCATCGCCTTCTACTCGGGTTCCGGCTACCATCAAGTCCATGTCGGCGACTCCGCCTACCTGCAGGAGGTGGGGGTGGCCGAGTTCGAAAAGAATCCTTCTGGCGGCGGGCCCTATTCGGTCAGCCTGTGGAAACCCGGCGAGCGCATAGTGTTGGAACGCTGGGACGATTTCTGGGGCAACACCCCCACGTACCATAGTCCCCAGCATGAAACTCTGGAAATTATCCAATCAACCGATACCGCCGCCCGGTTTGCACTTCTCCGCAGCGGACAGGTTGATGCGGTGGTGAATATCCCGTACGTGGTGGCCAAGGACATCGCCCGGTCCGAAGATTTTGCTGGCCGCGGCATCAACCCGGAACAGGGAGATATTTGGACCCTGACCGTAGGGTCCACGGGGAATTACAATATCGACTTCGTGAACCTGATGTCCGATGCCCTCGTTCCGCCCACGGCGGAGGAGGTCAAGCCCTTCGATGATATCCGGGTGCGGGAAGCCTTCGAGTTGGCCATCGACAAACGGGCCATCAGCGAAAGCGCCCACTTCGGCTTCACCACTCCTATGGGCGGTCTCTGGTTCAGCGGCTCATTCGGCCATCAACCTGAAATCCCGGTTTCCGAGTACGACCCGGAACGGGCCAGGGCCCTCCTGGCTGAGGCCGGGTACGCCGACGGGTTTTCCGCCGATATTTACTACGGTCCTTTCGTCAACTCCCCGGGACAGAAGGAATGGCTCGAGGCGGCCGCCTCTTTCTTGAAAGAGGTAAACATAGACCTGAAAATCTTTGAAATCCCAACCTCGGAGTTTTACAGCCGGTGCTGCTTCGGGGCTCCCGACGACCTCGAAAGGCCCTATCGTCCTCTAATCGTTCAGACTTGGGGACGCCAGGAACACGCCGGTGTGTTAGTGGGCTATGGTTATCACCGGACGGGCAGCTATATTTGCTGCTGGGATGAGACGACCGAAGCGTTCTGGGAAGAAGCGAACTCCACCACCGCTCCGGATGTCCAACTGAGGGCCCTCCAAGGGATCCAGAGCCACGTGCTGGAAAACCGGTGGGTGGTCCCCATGGCCGAAGTTGCGGTGGTGCAGGGGTATTCCGACCGGGTCTTGGCCCACCCGACGGCGCCCTTTGCCAGCTCGTTTGAGCAACTCTGGAGGGTGGTGCTTCGGGACTAACCCATTGGGGCCGCTTGCAGGTGGTTACGGTTTCGCCTAAGCCGGTCGCTACCGCGGCAACGGATAAAGCGTTATGATTCTGCTGACCGGCTGGTCGACTCCGGCCGGTCGATGAATTTTATCTCCGGTCCGTCACAAAACATTCTCGAACAAAGCTGCCAACAATGGAGATATTGGTTCTGAGGCCGGCTGAAATCCTGTAATAGTCCGGTTAGATATGGGCCCATACACAATACGCCGTCTGCTTCGGGGCTTGGTTACCATCTGGCTGGTGACCTTGGCGGTCTTCTTTTTGCTCCGGTTCACGGGAAATCCCATCGACTACTTGGCGAACCCCAGCATTACGGTGGAAGACCGGGAAAGGATGAAGCGGGAGTTCGGCTTGGACAAGCCCTGGCACATCCAATACGCCCTCTTCAACAAAGGGATCTTCACCGGCGAATTCGGGGTTTCGGTACGTTGGTCGGGAGAAGAAGCGTTCGACGTCTTCAGGTCCCGCGTGTTGGCGACGGTCCAGTTGGTTGGCGTGGCCCTGGGATTCTCGATGGCCTTGGGGCTTTTGTTGGGCGTGGTCTCAGCCACCTACCCCGATACATGGTTGGACCGCATTGGAAAGATAGTGGCCATTACCGGGCAGGCCATGCCCGCGTTTTGGCTGGGACTGTTGTTCATTCTGTTGTTTTCCATCTGGCTCGGCTGGCTGCCCAGCGCCGGAGGGCTGGACCGCGTCGGCTGGAACGGCATTATCATGCCGGCCATATCGCTGGGCTGGTTCTTGGTGGCGGCCAACATGCGGTTGGCACGGTCGGCGATGCTGGAGGTGTTGGACTCGGAGTATATCAAGATGCTGCGGGCCAAGGGACTGCCCCGGCGCGTGATCATCTGGAAGCACGCCCTGCGGAACGCTTCACTGCCGGTGATCACCCTATTCGGCGTGAACTTGGCTCTTCTGGTGGGTGGCGCGTTGGTGACCGAGCAAATCTTCGCTTGGCCCGGGATAGGTCTGCTCTTGGTGGACGCGGTCTTGGCCCGGGACTACGCCGTGGTGCAGACCGTAGTATTCTTTTCCGCCATCGTGATTGTACTAACCAACATAGTCATCGATTTGGCCTACGCTTGGCTTGACCCGCGGGTCAGGTTGGCGTAAACCGGAGTGCGATGGTGACGAACGCCAACGACGAAACGAGGGCGGCCGGGGCCCCGGTCCTGGAACTCAGGAGGTCTTGGCTATACCGCCTCTCAAATTTACGGGAAATCTTCCGGGGGGCGCCGAAATTCTCAATCTTCTTCTTGGTCTTGGCCATCGTTTGTGCCATCGTGGCGCCGCTGTTGCCCTTCGATCCGGTCAAAGGCGACCTCGCCAATGCATTGCAGGCCCCCACTTGGGGCGCTCACCCGTTGGGCACCGACCACCAGGGCCGGGACATGGTCGTGCGCTTGATTCACGGCGCGAATATCTCGGTAACCGTAGGGGTGCTTGCCGTCTTCGTTTCGGGCTTGGCCGGGACTATCGTTGCTGTGTTGGCCGGCGTCTTCAAGGGATGGATAGACGGAGTCCTGATGCAGTTCACCGACGCCTTCATGGCCCTGCCGTTTTTGATGGTGGCCGTCGCTGTGGTGTCGTTGCTTGGGCCCAGTAAGACCAACGTAATCTTGGTGTTGGGGCTGTTGCGCTGGATGAGCTACGCCCGGATCCTGAGGAGCGAGGTGCTGGCGGTTACCGAGAACGACTACGTTCGCCTTGCCCGGGTCGCTGGCGCCAGCAACTTTCGGATTATCGTTAGGCACGTGATCCCCAATCTTCTGAACACCCTCCTGATCATCAGCACGCTGGAGTTGGGCACGGTTATTATCTTCGAGTCCGCCTTGAGCTTCCTGGGACTGGGCGTGCCCCGGCCCTTGCCGTCTTGGGGCACGATGCTTGCCGACTCCCAGAGCTTTATCTATACTCAGTGGTGGCTGCCTGTGTTTCCCGGAATCGCCATTTCCCTGCTGGTGATGTCCAGCAACCTCACCGGAGACTGGCTCCGGGACCGCGTTGACCCCACCCGCCGCCAGCTTTTGTCCTGACTCATATTCCGAGCCGAAATTACCAGCCCAAATCGTGAATGCCCGGGAGGAGATTGACCATGGTCCAAGACCGGCAAACGGACAACAAATTCAGCGGTGTTATGAAGAGTCTTCCCGAGTTTGAGCCCGACCCGAAGGACACCGCCGTCATCATCGTCGACATGCAGTACCTTGATGCCCATCGGGACTATGGCATCGGTGCGGAGGCCAAGACGCTGGGCACCACGGAAGACTTCGACTATTTCTTCACCCGCATCGAAGACCTGCTGATACCCAACATTCAGAAAGTGCAACAGGCTTGCCGGGAAAGGGGCATCGAAGTCATTTTCCTCAAGATCGCCTCGCTGGTCGACGACTGCCGGGATGTTAGCTCGGTGCACAAACGTCTCCAGTTGTTGGCTCCCGCAAAATCCAAGGAAGCCGAGATACTCGAAGAGATAAAACCCTTGGACAACGAAATCGTCGTAATCAAGGGGTGCTCCGGGGCGTTCAACGGCACCAACTTGGACCAGATTCTGGCCAACCTGGGTATGAAGACCCTGATATTCTGCGGAGTGGCGACCAACTACTGCGTCGAGACTTCGGTGCGCGACGCCGGAGACCGGGACTACAACGTCATACTGTTGCACGACGCCTCCGCCGGGTTTACACACGACCAAGACCAGATGGCGTTCCAGGTGCTCAACGAGACCTACGCCAAGGTGAAGTCTACCGACCAAGTCTTGGAACAAATCAACCGCATCGCCAAGAAGCCGGTGGGAGCCGGGGTCTAGGCCCCGCTCCCCCGGCGTACTTGCGCAATGATCCCCGGCGAGTCCTCAGGCGGGTTTCCGGCAGGACTGTTGGATGGCGTCCGGGTGTTGGAGTTGGGCAGCGGCGTTTCCGGGCCGTTCTGCGCCAAGCTGCTGGCTGACTACGGTGCCGACGTGGTCAAGATCGAACCGCCCGGCGCCGGCGATTTGACCCGCCATTCGGGACCCTTTACCGGCGACGACCCTCACCCGGAGAAGAGCGTCCCGTTCCTCTATCTGAACACCAACAAGCGCGGTGTTACGCTGGACGTCGTCTCACGGTCGGGCCGAAAGGCCTTCCTAGCCCTGCTCCAAACCGCAGACGTCTTGGTCGAAAACTTTCCCCCGCGGGAAGCGGCGGCGCTCGGCTTGGACTATCCGTCGCTTGCGGCGGCGAATCCTTCGCTGGTCCACACCTCTATCACCGCCTTCGGCCAGTCCGGCCCCTACCGGGACTTCGAGGCCACCGACATCGTGACCAGCGCCATAAGCGGCTTGATGTACCATTCCGGGGACTCGGACCGGGAACCTTTGCGGAACGCCTTGGACCAGTCTTTCTACGTCGCTGGCGCCAACGCCGCGGCGGTGACCTTGGCCGCCCTGTTCCAGCGCCTCAGCTCCGGGCGAGGCCAGCACGTAGACGTATCGGTGGTCGAGTGCCTGGCCTGCCACTTGGTGCAAGCAGTGCCTTATTACACCTACATGGGAGCAATCAAAGGCCGCCGCCCGGTGCGGGGCTCCGGGTTCGAGGAGCTCATGCCGGCCCGCGACGGCTACGTTGTCCCGTCGGTCCAAGGCTCCCAACCGTGGCCGGTGGTGGCCGACCTGATCGGGCTGCCCGCCCTCGACGACGAACGCTTCGCCACCGGATCGGGGCGCATCGAGCACGGCCCGGAACTGAAGCGGCTCCTGATTGAAGGTCTGGCCGATTGGGACCGCAAACCGTTGTTCTTGGCTTCGGGCGAACGCCGCTTGGTTTTTGGCATGGCCCAAGACGCCAAAGACCTTTTCGAGTGCCCCCACCTGAGGGAACGGGGCTTTTTCGTGGAGGTCGACCACCCGGCGGCCGGCCGGGCCGAGTACCCGGGGATGGGCCCCAAGCTGTCGGGCATGGAATTTGGAGTCAACCGTGCCGCTCCTTTGTTGGGCCAGCACAACCACGAGATTTTCTGCGGTGAACTGGGCTACTCCCCGGAAGACTTGGTAGACCTGAGGGCGATGGCGGCTATCTGATGTGCGAAGACAGTCCTGACCGGCGGGGAAATCCATGAACGGCCGGCCGCTCTCCAACATTCGAGTGTTGGACCTGAGCCGGGTTTTTGCCATGCCATACGCTGGCGCCTACTTGGCAGACTTGGGCGCCGAGGTCATCAAGGTCGATACCAACCACATCCAGTTCATGGACTCGACCCGGGCCAGCGGCTTCACCGGCGGTCCTTTCCCAGGCAATGACCCCGGCGAGGGCTATTGGGAACGGGGCGGCACCTACCATACGCTGAACCGGGGCAAACGCAGTATTACGCTGGACCTGCGCTCCGAGTCGGCCCAGTCCATCGTGAAAGACCTGGTACGGGTGAGCGATGTCGTTCTCGAGAATTTCACGCCCCGGGTGATGACCCGCTTCGGCTTGGATTACGCCAATCTCAGGGAGGCCCGGCCCGACCTGATCATGGTGTCGAACACCGGCTACGGACACAGCGGTCCTTGGTCCAACTTCGGCGCGATGGCCTCCGCCTTGGAGCCGACCCACGGCACCGGCGCCTTCATGGGTTACCTGACCCAGGGACCGGACGGCAGCCTGACGCCGGAGGACGCCCCCAAGAAGATGGGCAACTCATACACCGACTTCCTGGCAACTTGGACCGCCCTCTCGGCCATCATGGCCTCGCTGATTCACCGGGCCCGAAGCGGACGGGGCATGTGGATCGACTTGGCCATGTACCAAGTGGGCGCCGCTTTCATGGGAGAAGGTCTGCTGGACTACGCCCACAACGGACGAAGCACCCGGCGAATGGGGAACCGCCACCCGTCGATGGTCCCCCACGGCTGCTACCCCTGCCGGGGCAACGATCAATGGGTCACGCTGGCGGTCAGAAACGACGCCGACTGGTTGGCCTTCCGCGAAGTCGTTGGTACGGAGCGCCCCGAACTGTTGGAGCCGCGGTTCATCGAGGCGTTAGGCCGGCTCGCCAACCAGGACCAACTGGACCGTTCCATATCCGGCTGGACCTCGGTACGCGGCCAGCACCAGGTAATGGAGGAGTTGCAGGCGGCCGGAGTACCGGCGGGCCCGGTGCTCGACGCCCGGTCCTTGCTGGCCGATCCGCACTTCCGTTCACGGGGCTTCTTCGAACCGGCCCAACACCCACCCGCCACCCGCTTGGGCCGCCGGGAGTATATCGGCCGGGGTTGGAAGCTGTCTGACAACAACCTGGAAATCCAGGGACCGGCGCCGGTGTTGGGAGAGGCCAACGACTATCTATTGAGGGGCTTGCTCGGGCTGCCGGATGACGCATTAGAGGCCTTGGTGGATGGCCAAGTGGTGGGAGTGGAGCCGGTAGGCGCGTCGGTCCCGCCAACGGTCTCTTTGGACGAGCAGGTGGAATTGGGCTGGATCGTAGAATGGGACCGGAGCCACCGGGGGAGCTAACCCAAACCGGCGTTCACTAAAAAGGCTGCCAGCAACTCACCCATCTGGGCCTCGTGTACCGGGGCGAATTTGGCGAACTCTCTCAGATTGCGCCTCGATTCCTCCTCCGGGTCGAAATGGTCGCCCATCAGGTGATAGTCTCCGGCAAACTCCTCGTTCCAGACTTTCCATTCGTTCATGGTCAACTGGGGTTCGAACTGGAAGGCATAGGAATTGCCGTACCGGAAGGCCATGTTGATTTCGCGGAAGGCACCGTCCCGGCACAGGATATGCCCGCCGGCCAGTTTTGTCGCCGCCGTCGGCACCGTGAAACAATCGCCGTGAAGGGTGGGGACGAGAGGGACTTTGATTTTGCCAAACACCGGGTCTTTGTCTCCCATCTTGGTGACGTGAATTTTGCGGAGACCGAATTGATAGCCGCCGGTGGGCTTGACCGACCCGCCCAAGGCACGGGACATCATCTGGGCGCCAAGGCAAACGCCGAACACCGGAATATTCCGTTCCATGGCTCGCCGGAGGTACTCCATTTCTTGCTGGAAGGCCGGAAACGGGTCGTTGGCCGACATCGGGCCGCCGAAGGCCATCACCACGCTTACCGCGTCGAGGTCCGGGGGGTCGAACCGGTCATAAGCGGGCGCCGACTCGAATACGTCTTCGGGCGTCAATTCGAATCCTCGGGCTGCCAGGACCGACCGAAAGTTGTCGGCCAGCGTCTCCTTGGGGTGGTGCCGGATAATCAAAGCGAGTTTCATGGCCGCCAGTATACCCGCAACCGCCGGTCCCGGTTGAGTCACTGCCCTCCGGCCCATATAATCGAGCCCGCCGTCTTTGGATTTTCGGAGAACCCGCCTGGGATTAGCTGAGAATTTTCCGGGACCGGACGGGGTGTCACTACAGGAATCAATATCGGAAGGAACGGTAATGGTTAGAATGACCGGCGGCCAAGCGTTGATGAAGTCCCTATACAGGGAGGGCGTCCGGGTAATATTCGGGCTGCCCGGCGTCCAGCTCTATCACGCTATGGACGCGCTGTATGACGAGCCGGGCATACGTTTCATCACCACCCGCCACGAACAGGCAACCGCATACATGGCCGACGGCTATTCCCGGGCTGGCGGCGGAATCGGTACGGCGATGGTGGTGCCCGGTCCTGGTTTGCTGAACGCCACCGCCGGCATATCCACCGCTTATTCGGCCTCCTCTCCCGTCATGGTTGTATCGGGCCAAGTGGAACGGGATCTTATCGGCGTTAACCGCGGCATCCTGCACGAGGTCAACGACCAATTGGACGCGGTCCGGCCCATCACCAAGTGGGCTCGGCGGGTCTTGGACCCGGCGGAATTGCCGGAAGCGGTCCACGAAGCCTTTCACCACCTGAAGAACGGCCGGCCCCGTCCGGTAGAAATCGAAGTCCCGCCTGAAACCCTGGCGGACATGGCCGACGTCGAATTGCTGGAACCGGAAGCGGCCCGGCCAGTTGAGCCCGCCTCGGAAAAGATCGCGGCCGCAGCCCGGATGCTGTCCGACGCCGCCAACCCGCTCATCTGGAGCGGCGGAGGGGTGATTTCGTCGGGCGCCTCTTCGGCGCTGGTCAAGGTTGCCGAGCACTTGCAGGCGCCGGTGGTAATGACGTCCGAGGGACGAGGCGCGATATCCGACCGGCACCCGCTGTCTTTGGGAGGCCTTTGGATTCGCGACGACATGGTCGCCAAGGACCCCGCCGTTCACGACGTGGTGCTAGCCGTAGGGACCAGGCTTGCCTTTCCGAATTGGCTGGGCGGCCAGCAAGTTATTCAGATCGATATCGACCCAGACGAGTTGGGACGCAATTACGAGAATACTTTTGGCGTCCACGGCGACGCAAAGGCATCCTTGGAGGCTCTCCACCGGGTCCTCTCCCGCCAAGTACCGGCGCGGCCGGACCGGTCGGAAGAGGTCGAGGCGTTCCGTTCCAACCGCAACGAGGCTTCGATACGAGTCGAACCCCAAGGGTCGTTTATGGCGGCGGTCCGCTCCGCGATGCCAGACGACGGAATTTTGATTGCCGGGATGACCCAATTGGGCTACTACAGCCGGGCCTATTTCCCGGTCTACGAACCGGGGACGCTGATTACGTCTTCCTACTCGGGCAACCTGGGCTACGCCTTCCCCACGGCCTTGGGAGCCAAAGTGGCCCAGCCCGACCGGCCGGTGGTGGCCCTGTCCGGTGACGGCGGTTTCTTGTTCAACTCCCAGGAACTGGCTACGGCGGTGCAACACCGGATCAATGCGGTGGTCGTGGTGTTCAACGATAACGCCTACGGAAACGTGGTGCGCGACCAAATAAACCGGTTCCAAGGGCGGACTATCGGGGCCGAATTGCATAACCCCGATTTCGTTAAACTGGCAGAAGCCTACGGCGCCAACGGGTTAAGGGCGACAACCCCGGACGAGCTGGAGTCTTCGTTGCGAGCCGCTATTTCCCACGACGGGCCGACCCTCATCGAGGTGCCCGTGGGCCCCATGCCCACGCCGTTCGAGCGTCTCGCGGCCCGGTAACGGGTTTGGGCGCGCCGCCGCTCATCGAATCTCGCGGGGCCGGCCGGGGCGCGCCAACCGCCGTTAGGGTTTGTCGGAGCCGGGCAGGGCCTTCTCGTGCTCCCTGCCTCCCGTTGGGGGAGGGTTAGGGTGGGTACAAACCGGGTGGACTGGTAACAGATTATCCAACCAAAGGACGACCGGTACTTGGGCATCTGCTTCGGCCCCCTGCAGATCGGGGACCTGGACACCTATACCAGAAAGGTGCTGCGCACACCGATTCGAGTGTTACCCATGTCCTTGTTTTGGGCGTAATCTATCTACCCGGTTGCGAAGTGGAGGGCGTCCCGCGCTCTCGGCGTTAGCTGTTGCTAAGTATTTCATCCTCAAGGCAGAGGGGATGACGAAAGCTCCCTCTCGAAACCGGGGGAATATTGAAAAGACCCTACGGAGGGTGGTCGGCTTGCTAAAATAGTTCGCTCATTCCTGATACGATTGAGTCTGGTACGATTAAGCCCGGTGGGATCGGGCTCAGATTTGAGTTAACGTACCCTACGTGGACAGACATCCGTGGTGGCGGCGATGTTTGATACCACACTGAAGAAAAAGCGGGCGGCCGGCTTGGTTTTGCTGGCCGTGTTGCTCACGCTTTTCCTGTGGTTCAACCGTATCCCAAAGCTGGACACGGTGGAACAGGACCTCGTCAACGCCACCGCCCCCTTGGGGGAGGCCCAATGCTTCCAGGGACTGTGCATCGACGGCAACCCCGAGTCGACTCTGCTGTCCCGGTGGTGGGAGTTCTCCCTCACCTACCTGGAGCTGGTCGCCTTGGGCATGACCTTCGCCTTTTTGGTGGCCGGGTTGGCCCACGTTTTCCTGTTGCCCCAGGAGGGTGGAACCGTATGGTCCCAACGCGGCATCAAGGGGTCGCTCCGGGGACTGATGGTAGGGCCGGTGATGAACCTGTGTTCCGCCTGTATCGTCCCGGTATCCATCGCGTTCCGGCGCCGCGGCGCGGGTATCGAGACCACCGTTGCCATCGTGCAGGGCTCTTCGACGACCAACCTGCCGGCCATGATCATGGCAGTCATGGTCTTCGCCCCCCTGCTGGCGGGCAGCCGCGTCGGAATCAGCGTAATCGGCGCATTGTTGCTGGGCCCATTAGTCGCCTTTCTCTCCCGGCAACGTGACCCTGAGCCCGAAGCCTCCGCCATCCCCGTCGATACCCAAGAACCGCAGTCGAATTTACCGTGGCGGGAGGTCATTGCCCAGGGGCTTAGAGACTGGGCGTTCGCCAGCGCCGGTTACTTGGTACGCTTGGGTCCGATCATGGTGCTGGCGGGATTTGCCAGCGGCTTGGTAATCCAATGGGTAAGTCCGGACGCGGTACAGCGGTTCTTGGGCAACGATTTTCAGGGAATCGCCATCGCCGCCACCTTGGGCCTACTGATCAACGTGCCGCTGATGTTCGAAATCCCGCTGGTGGCGGCGTTGTTGATGGTAGGGATGGGGACGGCGCCGGCGGCGACCCTCCTCTTCGCGGCGGCGGCTGGCGGGCCGATCACGTTCTGGGGTCTTGCCAGAGTGTTGCGCCGAAGGACGGTATTCGTTTTCGCTGGCGCCACCTGGGCCTTGGGGGTGGCGGCCGGCTTGGCGATCCTGGGCATAGGGTTGGTGACTGGCGTAGGTCAACCCCAGGCCGTCGAACTGGCGTCTCCAACGGCCCACAACCTGCGGGAGGCAGTGTCTCGGGCGGGCCACGGCGACACCATCCAACTCCCGGCCGGCATTTACACCTTTAGCGACGGGGAGCTCGTCGTTAACAAGGACCTGAAGCTGGCTGGCGCGGGCCCCGGGCACACCGTCCTTCAGGCCGCCGATGCTCCCGGCGTTGCCGACAACCGGGTGCTGAGCGTGGAATTCGGCCGCGACGTAGAAATCTCCGGCGTGACCGTCCGGCACGGCTTGGTCGATTCGACTGAGGAACGGCACCTGTACTTCCCGGCTACTGCCAGCGGCATGGTGGCCATTAACCTCGAATTCGGCGGGGGCATCCATGTCCACGGCGACTTGCGCTTGACCAATGCGGTGGTTACCGCAAACCAAGCTGGCGGCGGCGGCGGAATTTTTAATGGGGGGACGTTGACACTGGTCAACACGGCGGTCAGCAACAACCTAGCCGACGCCTCCGGCGGCGGCATCTTCAACGGCGGCATTGTTCTGGTACAAGATTCAGTCTTCGCGGGCAACTACGCCGCGAGTGGCGGCGCCGTCTACAACATGGGGGAAATGACCTTCGCCCAGAGCACCATCGGTTCGAACCAGTCCAAGCACGGCGGCGGCGGCATCGCCAACACGTCGGTCGGCCGAACGACGCTGGAGCACACTACGGTGAGCCGCAACCGTTCCCTGCACGGCGCCGGGGTGAGGAATGAAGGACACCTGACCATTGCCAATAGCACGCTCAGCAACAATATAGGCCGGCGCGGCGCCGGTGTGATCAACTCGGACCGGTTGACCGTCACCAATAGCACGATAAGCGGCAACCAAGCGAGCTTCGGCGGCGGCATCGCCATCTACAATCCGTCGATGCGCTCCGCGACCAAGATTGCCAACACCATCATCGCCGGCAACACTGCGGCCGAGAGCCCCGATTGCCTGGGGGCCGTGGTCTCGCTGGGGTACAACCTCCTGGGTTCGGCCTCCGGCTGCGCTTACTCCGCCGCCCATGGCGACCTGCTGGGCGCCGGGTCGGAGCCCCTCGACCCGCGGTTGGGCGACCTTGACGACAACGGCGGCCCGACGGAAACCCATGCTCTACTCTTCGACAGCCCGGCCATCGACGGCGGCAACGGCGCCCTCGCCCCTGACACCGACCAGCGGGGATTCTTGAGGCCACGGGGCGGCGCCAGCGACATCGGCGCCTACGAACACGGCAGTTGACGCCCGTTCTCGCCGCCCAGCAACCGAGCCGGACGCCGTAACTCCAAGTGGACAAGAGACTGACGCCGGCCCTCTTTCCGGTCCTATTCGCGGCCTTCTTGTCGGCCCTGATTCCCTGGATCCTCGGCTGCGGGACGCCCGGTTCCCCGACGCCTCCCAATGAATCAACCGCCCTGCCCGACCTCCGGTTGATGGTCCCGGAAGGCTGGGATGGGCCCATTTTCTTGGATGGCGAAGGCTTGGAAGTCAGTGTGGCTTGGGCCAACCGGGGCACTGCCATGGCCGAGGACTATTCCATTGTTCTCGAGGCGGACGGCGACATCCTCTACCGTTGGCGGAAGCCCTTGCTGGCGCCGGGTTCCGAGCGGGTCGAGACGGTCGGACTTCATGAGCTGCCCGATCCCTACTCGCTGGTGGAAGGGGAACACCGGTTTGAGTTGGTTGTCGATCCGGACGGGACGGTGGCGGAGCAGGACGAGACCAACAACAGCTTCTCCACGATCAGGCGGTTCATCGCCTCTCTGCCGGACTTGGCGCCGGCAACGCCGTTAGGCCCGGCATGGGCCGCCCCCGTAACGTTCGGCGGCGCCGACGTGGTGTTCGGCCGGCAGACCGGCATCTCCGACCGGGGGTTCTTCTTAGCCCACGCCTTTTCCACCGGGGGTGCGGCACCCAATAAGCTGCTAGACCAAGTCAACGAGGTGACCGTGAACGGGGCCCTTTTGCGAGACGGGGACTTCGTCGGCGCTGGCCCTGGGCAGGATGGCTCCCGGTCCGCGGGCCCCCGGTCCGCTGAGCCTCGGTCCGCTGAGCCACTGGAGGTCAGGGCAATTCCAATGTGGAAAGTCAGCCTCTTGGGCAGTCCGGTATTGGTTGGCAGCAACCACGTCACCGTGGAGCTGGACGTCACCAACTACGTGGTCGAGTCCGACGAGAAAAACAATGGGTCCGCTTCCCTGGTCAATACCATTGCCTCACGGGAAAGGACAGGCCAAGATCAACCGGACGGCCCTACCGCCGTGGTGCATCCGGTCTATGCGGTGCCGGCCGGAGCGCCTGACGAGCAATGGGACGTGAACGGCACCATCGAGAGCATCGTGGCCGATATGCAGGAGTGGCTTGGGGCTCGTTCCGGCGGCTGGGGCATCAGGTTTGATGAGCACGGCGGCTCACTGGACATTACCTTTATCGCGTTGGAGTCGGACGGCAAGGCGTTGTCGGAGGCGGAGCATCCCTGGCGCCCCGTGACCCGGGAATTGTACGACCGGGGCATGAACGACCCCAATAAAATCTACGCGGTATGGACGACCTTTGTCCCTCAAACTGCCGGTCCGCTGACCTGCGGAGTGCAGACCGATTACCAAGGAGTGAAGTTTGCTTACGCCTTTTTCCAGAGGGTAACGCCGGGGCATCACCGTTGCGTGAACCAACCCACCACGATGGTCCACGAGTTGTTCCACGGCTTCGGCGCGGTAGCTTCCTGTGCGCCCCACTATTTGGGCCAAAGCAGTGAGGGTGGCAGAGGCCACGTGGACGATGAGCCCAACGACCTGCTGTACAGCGGCGACCGCGTCGGCATACCCCTTGAGCTGGACAAAGGCAACGACGATTATTTCATGCACCATAACCCCGGCTGCCTCGATACCGCCGACAGCCCCTATCTGGAGCCCGTCGATTGACCGCGCGTCTGCCAAGCTATTATCTGATTTCCTCCGAAAGCCAACACCGGCACCAACACCGGCACAGCCCGGGCCTTAGAGTGAGAGGCATTTGACAAAGAAGAACGGCGCCCCGATTCGTTCGGGGCGCCGTTCTCGGGTTTCCGCTCGAATGTTGCCGGTGCTAGCTCAAGCTGACCGGCAGGCTCTTCATGGAGCGAAGGGCCATGGTGGGCTGGTATTCGGCCGTGTGGGGTTTAACGTCCAGATTGGGGTACCGTTCGGCCAGCGCCCGGAACACCTCCTGTCCCTCTACCCTGGCGATGGTGGCGCCCAAGCAGTGATGCACGCCGGCGCCAAAGGCTACGTGGGGGTTGGGCCAACGGGTGATGTCCATGGTGTCCGGGTTCTCGAACTTGTTGGGGTCCCGGTTAGCCGAAAGGATAATCCACCGGACGCGGTCATCCTTCTTGATTTCCTTGCCGCGCATTTCCACGTCGCTGGAAGCCAATCGGGGGATCGATTTCACCGGGGAGTCGTAGCGCAGCGCCTCTTCAGCTGCCCGGACCATGAATCCTTCGGTGTCGGAGCACAGCAGGTCCCATTGGTCCCGGTTATCCGTGAATGCCTTGGTCCCGTTACAGATCAGATTTATGGTGGTCTCGTGGCCGGCGATCAGCAACAACGCGGTGTTGGATAGGGCGTGGGTCCGGCTGAAAACTCCGTCCTTCTCCCCACTGGCCAGCACTGAGATAAAGTCGTCTCCGGGGTTGTCCAGACGTTCGTCCAATAGCGGGCCGACGTATTCGAACATGCCGTTGACGCCTTCCATTAGCGTGCGGAAGCGGTCCGGCTCGCCCCGGTTGGTGTAGAGGAGTTTTTCAGCCAGTTCCCGGATGTAGGGGCGGTCGGGTTCCGGCACACCCATCATCTCGGCTATTACCAGCAGCGGGAGCGGCACCGCCAAGTCGCGCATCAGGTCGACCTCGCCTTTCTGCTCCGCTTCGTCCAGCAATTGGTTGGTGGCCGAAACGACCAGCGGCCGCCATTCCTCCATGGACTTGGGAGTAAAGTAGCGGTGTACCACCTTTCTCATTTCCAGGTGGGCGGGGCGGTCGTGCTGTATGAACATCTGACCCGTGTAATCGCAGGCCATCCGGTAGAGTTCTTCGTCCGACGCGTAGATCGCCGGGTAGGCGGGGCGCGGGTCGTTTAGGAAGGTGGCGCTGGAGAAAAGCTCGTGGTTTCTGGTGAGCCACACCAGATCGTCGTGCCGGGTGATTAACCACAGTTCGTAGAGCTCGTTCCAGTGGACTGGGTCTTCGTCCCTGAGATGGCCGAAGTAGGTATAGGGGTCGTTTAGTGCCTCGCCTGAGAATATATCATCGGTGACAGTCGAAACCATTACTTCACCACCAAATCGAGTCTTTACCCTTCCGGATTGATAGAGTTTATCAACAGGTTGGAGATCAGTGCAATATCAGTGATTTAGCCAACATGGTGGCGAATTCCGTTATCAGTCAGCTAACACCCGTTGGAACTCCGTCTTGGGGAACAACGCCAGCAACGCCGCCTGAGATTGGGAACGGTTGACGAACCCGTGTTTCACTCCGGCTGGGGCCAATACGGTGTCACCGGCGTTCACGGTTACGGTCTCATCGCCCAGCACGGCTTCCAATTCGCCGTCCACGATGACCATGGCCTCCTCGGTGTCCGGGTGGGTGTGGGTCGTGACCGTGGCCCCGGGAGCGAGGTCCAATTGGCCCACCCACATCGAGCGGGCGCCCAAACTGGCGTCTACCAGAATTGCCCTTGGAACGCCTGGGTACCCTTCTTCGGTAACGACGTCGTCCTTTTTGATGACCGGCATAAATGGCTCCTTCTGCGGTTTTTGACCGGGGATGTCGCCTGGTTACCCACGGCCCCTCTCTTTTACACCCTGATTGAGATTGAAACAAGCCTGTAAAGAACCCCGCCCGCGGCGTGCGGCCTATGTCGTCGGGAGGGCGACTTGGTTTTTCCCGAAACCCCGCTCTTTCCCTGGACGCGGCGGCTTCTATGGTATTATTTCTGCGTCTTGGGGTCCGACCGTTCCGATTCGGCGAATCATCAGGAGGATGTCATGCTGGAAAAACCAATGCTTATGGAAATGCTCAGGCGGATGCTGCGCATCCGTCACTTTGAAGAACGAGTGATCCAGTTGGTCGAACGAGGTGAGATCGTCGGCGCCGCCCACTCTTACATTGGCGAAGAGGCGGTGGCGGTCGGCGCCTGTATGGCGTTGCGCGACGACGACTGGATGACCGGCAACCACCGCTCCCACGGGCACCCCATCGCCAAGGGCGGCGACGTGAGGAGGGCGATGGCCGAGTTGCTGGGAAAGAGCACCGGTTTTTGTAAAGGCAAGGGCGGCTCCATGCACTTGGCCGATTTCAGCGTCGGCATCTTAGGCGAGTCCGGAATCCTGGGTTCTTCCATCCCTACCGCAGTCGGAGCGGCCTTGGGCAGCCGGTTGCAGGGTAACGACCGGGTGGCGGTGCCATTTTTCGGCGACGGGGCCAGCAACGAGGGCGCCTTCCACGAGTCCGTCAACCTGGCCGCGGTTTGGAAGCTGCCGGTGGTCTTCCTCTGCGAGAATAACCAGTACGCTGTTACCAGCAGCTTCAAGCAGATGGTGGCCTCGGACAATATTTCCGACCGGTCGGTTGCCTACAACATCCCCGGCGTGTTGGTCGACGGCCAAGACGTGATCGCCATGTACGAAGCGGTATCCGAAGCCGTGGCCAGGGCGAGGGCCGGCCAAGGCCCGTCGCTGATCGAGGGCCGCACCTACCGGTATTACGAGCACTCCCTGGGGCTCAACCGCATCGTCCGGGAGCCCTACCGCCAAGAAGAGGAGATCGACGAATGGCGACGCCGCGACCCCATTGACATTCACAAGGAACGGTTGCTGTCCCAGAACATCGCCACCCAGGCCGAGATTGACGAGATGGAAGCCGAGGTCGTGGCGCAGATCGACGAGGCGACTGAGTTCGCCCGGCAGAGCCCGTACCCTGAACCCGAAGACCTCTTCAAGGACATGTACGCCAACCCGATCCCGTTGGAATAGGCCCGGGGGACGAATTTAACGCAGAAGGCGCAGAGGTTTTTATCCTTGCCGTTCCTATCTTCCCTCCCCAGCGCACTGGAGGGTTAGGGTGGGGCCCCGGTCAACGCGCCGCAACTAGGAGGAAGCCATGACGCAGACATCAACCAGGCAGATTACGCTAACCCAGGCCCTGAATGAGGCGATGCGCGACGAGATGCGCACCGACGAACGGGTCTTCATCATGGGCGAGGACATCCAGAGCGGAGTCTACGGGGCATCCGGCGGCCTGTTTGCTGAGTTCGGCGGCGAACGGGTCAGGGACTGCCCCCTGTCGGAAAACGCCTTCATGGGGGCGGCCGTGGGGGCGGCGGCGGTCGGTATGCGGCCCATCGTGGAAAGCTCTTTTTGCTTCATGTGGGTGGCGATGGACTCCCTGGTAAGCCAAGCCGCCAAGATGCGCTATATGTTTGGCGGACAGGTAGACCTGCCCATCGTCTACCGGGCGGCCATGTACTACGACGGGAGCATGGCGGCCCACCACTCGGACCGCTCCTACCCCATTTTTATGCACATCCCCGGTTTCAAGGTCGCCTTTCCCAGCAACTCCTACGACGCAAAAGGACTGCTCAAGACCGCCATCCGCGACGACGACCCGGTGGTCTTTTGCGAGGACCGGACCATACTTGGGGCCCGGGCATTCGTTCCAGAGGACGATTACTCCATCCCATTCGGCGTTGCCGACGTCAAACGGGAAGGCAGCGACGTCACAGTGGTCGCCATCGGTGGCATGGTGCCGCGCGCGCTCGCGGCCGCCGAAACCCTGGACCAAGAAGGGGTGTCTGTTGAGGTCGTCGACCCCAGGACCCTGGTGCCATTGGACAAGCAGACCATTCTGGACTCGGTGGCGAAGACGGGGAGGCTGGTCACCGTGGACATGGCCCACAAGACCTGCAGCGCCGCCAGCGAGATCGCCTCGATGGTGGCAATGGAGGGTTTCTGGTCCTTGCAAGCCCCCATCCAACGCCTGGGCGCCGCCAATGTCCACATACCCTTCAGTCCGGCCTTGGAGCCCCTGTGCTACCCAACCCCGGTGACGATAGCTCAGGCTGTGCGGGTGACATTGGAATAACTCCGGGAAATAACTCCGGGAAATAGCCCCGGGAAATAGCCCCGGGGAATAGCCCCGAGGGTCGCCGGGTAGTTGGATTGCCGGATGGTTAACCGGCGGCGTTCCAGGTACATCGAGGCTACGGGAAATCTGGTCCAGCAAGGCGTTAAGGAGCAGGCGTTATGGCCTCCGAGGTGGTGCTTCCCCAGTGGGGAATGGAGATGCAGGACGGCGTCATCATCCGCTGGCTCAAGCAGGTGGGTGACAGCGTCCAAGAAGGGGAACCCTTGGTCGAAATCGAGACGGCCAAGATACAGACCGAGCTCGAGTCCACCGCGGCTGGTGTCTTGGACCGTATAGTGGCCCAAGAGGGCGAGATCGTCCCGATTCGTGGCCTTCTCTGTGTCATTGCGGACCCCGGCGAGGTTTCGGCGGGAGGGTCGTCCCCGGCTCCTGGGAACGCCAGCGGGACGGCGGCTGACAGAACGCCGGCGACAGGCGGGACCGGACGCCGGGCCGACACCGCGCCCGGCGTCCGGCAGCCGGTGGTGCCGGCGGCCCGCCGCTTGGCCCGCGACAACAACATAGACCTCGCCTCCGTCACTGGCAGCGGCCCCCAAGGTCGGATACTGCTCCAAGACGTGGAAAAGGCCATTCAGTCCGCAGCGGAAGCCGCGTCCTCGCCCGGCGGACCGGCGGCCTCCGGCAATGGGCGAGTACCGGTAGTCCCTGCAGCGCGGCGGTTGGCCCGTGATCACGGCGTCGACTTGGCCCAAGTGCGCGGCAGCGGCCCCCAAGGGCGCATCCTGATCGAAGACGTGGAGCAGGCCATCGCCGGAGGTGACGTAGCCGGAGAGGCCATCGGCACCGAGGCCGCCGCGCCGCCGGAACCGGAGGTGCGGACGGTCCGGTTGGAAGGGATTAGGGGCGCCATCGCCAGCCGGATGCTACAGAGCCTTCAGACCATGGCCCAAGTCACCCTGACCACCGAGGCGGTGGTCACAGAGGCCATGGCCCTGAGGCGCGGCCTCTCCCGCCATCAGGCCGAAGGAGGCATTAGCCCCCTCCACTTGGTGCTTAAGGCAACCGCCGAGGCCCTGAAGCGCCACCCCAGGCTCAATGCCCTGCAACAAGAGGGCCGCGCGGTCTTGGTTGACGAGATCAATATCGGCTTGGCGGTCGCTTTGGATGAGGGGTTGGTAACCCCGGTCATCCGCAATGCCGACCTCAAGCCGCTGGCGCAGTTGGCCGCCGAGAGCCGCGACCTAGCGGCGCGGACCCGGGAAGGCCGTACCCGGCCCGAAGAAGCCACGGGCGGCACGTTCACCATCACCAACCTCGGCCCGAACGACATCGACGCTTTCACGCCCATCATCAATCCGCCTCAGTCCGCCATCTTGGGGTTGGGCCGGGTGGCGGAGAAGCCGGTAATCGACGATGGTCAGATCGTGAAGGGCGCCACCATGTACCTAAGCCTCACCTTCGATCACCGTATCGTCGACGGCGCTCCCGCTGCCGAGTTCCTGCAGACCGTGAAAGGCCTGCTTGAAGACCCTTGGTGGATGGTGGCCTGATTTATGGCCCCCGGTCAGAACTCGGTGATCAACACCCATATGGGAGCGGCCCCAACCGGGTAGACCTCCAGCGGCTCCAAGGCCCCGGTGTCGCCATCTACCCGGTAGGAAGCCAGCCTCCCCGATTCCAGCCCTGCCGCGTATAAGAAGCGGCCCGAGGGATCGAGACTAAAGGCCCGCGGTATCGGCTCGGTGGCTACACGGCCAACAGCGGTCAACCGGCCGTCCCCTTCGTCCACGGCGAACCAAGCGATGCTGTTGTGCCCCCGATTAGGGGCGTACAGGAAATTCCCCGAGGGTGTCATCTGTATCTGGGAACAGGAATTGTGGCCGTCGTAGCCGTCGGGCAGGGTGGAAACGGTCTGGAAAGGGGACAGCGTGCCCCGGCCAGGGTCCAAGTTGTAAACGGTTACGCTGGAGCCTTGCTCGTCGGACGAATACACCACGTTGGCTTTTGGGTGGAAGCACAGGTGGCGCGGACCGTCGGGTCCGTTGGGAACGGCCCGGTCCGGCGAGTTGGCAGTCAAACGGCCGGTGGCCTCGTCGAAGCGGAACTGGAAAATCGCGTTCATCCCGCTGTGGGAGCCCTCGGCGATGTGGGGTACGTAAGCGTAACGGTTGGTGGCGTCGGTCTGAACGTAATGGGCCCCGATCCCCGTTTCCAGCCATTCCACCGGGGTGTCTGCCAACGCGCCGGAAGCATCTATGGCATGAACGCCGACGCGGGCTTGGTAGTAATGGGCCGAAAGGAGGAAATTCCCCTTGCGGTCGGTGGCGATGGACACCGGGTTACCCTGCAAAGGCGCCCCGCCGATAAGGGAGAGGCCGCCAGTGGACTGGTCGAGACGGAAACTGGAAAGCCCGAACTCGTCCGGCTTCCGGCGCCCGGCGAATAGAAAGCGTTTCCGGGGGTCGATGGCCAGCGGGGCCGGCATCCCGGCCAACACCGTATCGGCACGGTGCTCCAACGCGCCCGTGGCCGGGTCCACGACGAAACAGGATATGCGGTCATCGTCCTGCAACGAAACGTACATGTAAGTTGTCATTCCTTTACTCCTGCGCTATTTTGCGCTCGAGGACCATCGTACCACCGCCGGCTGTTCCTGGACGGCCTCCCACCGCCGGGATGTATAATCAGGCATCTTTACCGTCTATAGCCACATCCCGGAACGAGAAAATTATGGAGGGACCGCGATGCCGCCACCTGGAGAAATGTCGATCGAAGAGTTCAGGTTAATGGTCGACCGGGCGGGCCTGGGGCTCGACCAACAGGAACTCGAAGAGCTTAAACCCATCTACGACCAATACAGAGCCTATGCCGAGCGGTTGCACACCATCAACTTCGGGGCTGAAGAGATGGTGGTGGCGTTCCATCCTGACTGGCCGGAACAACATCATGACTAGCGCCAACACTGAGCTGTTCAACCTTACCATCAAAGAAGCCAGCGAGCTGATGCGCAAGGGCGATCTGTCGCCCGTGGAGCTTGTTCGGGCTAGTCTGGACCGCATCGCAGCCACCGACGACCGGTTGCACTCGTTCATCACCTTGCTCTCGGATGATGCGATGCAGGCGGCCAGGACCGCCGAGGCCGAGATCCGCGGAGGCCACTACAAGGGGCCGATGCACGGCATCCCGATAGCGTTGAAGGACCTGTACGACACCGCCGGGATCCGCACCACCTCGGGGTCTTGGGTCGACTATGAACGGGTCCCGTCCGAGGATGCCACGACCACGGCCCGGCTCAAGGCGGCCGGGGCCATTCTGCTAGGAAAGCTGGCAATGCACGAGTTTGCCTTGGGAGGCCCCGATTGGACTACGCCTTTCGAACCGGCCCGCAACCCCTGGAACTTGGACCACATTACCGGCGGTTCCAGCAGCGGTTCCGGATCGTCCGTGGCCTCGGGGCAGTGCATGGGCGCTCTGGGTTCCTGCACCGGCGGCTCGATCCGGGGGCCGGCCTCTTTGTGCGGTATTGTCGGCCTAAAGCCGACCTACGGCAGGGTTAGCCGCTTCGGAGTGGTGACCCTTAGCTGGTCCCAGGACCATTGCGGGCCCATGACTTGGACGGTTGAGGATACCGCCTTCATGCTCCAAGCCATCGCCGGCCACGATCCCAAGGACCCGACATCGAGCCTGGCGCCGGTACCCGATTACTCGCTTTCACTCCGGGAGGACATCCGCGGTGTTACCGTGGGCCTGCCTAGGCACTACTTCTTCGACCCTGATCCCAGCGTGAGTCCCGGGGTGGTGGCCAAGGTGGAAGAGGCAGTGAAGGTATTACAGGAGTTGGGCGCCAACGTCGAGGAGGTTACCCTGCCCAGCCTGGAATACATCCGGGCGGCTAACTCGGTGATCATGGTTACGGAGGCCTACGCTTTCCATGAACCAAACCTGAAGTCGCGCCCGAAAGACTTTGGCGAGATAGTCCGGGGCCGGTTCCGGACCGGCGGGTTGCTCACGGCGGGCGATTACCTGCAAGCCCAACGAGTACGGCAGTGGGCCAAGCGTGATTTTGCCGACGCGTTGCGCCGTGTCGATTTCTTGGTCACCCCGACCATGACCCAACCGGCTCCCGCCTTCGAGGGATACGACCCTGCCAGCACCATCGGAGGCCGTAGCTTCACGGCGCCCTTCAACGTAACCGGGCTGCCCGCCATCTCCGTACCTTGCGGCTTCACCGAAAGTGGCCTGCCCGTCGGCCTGCAGATAGCCGGCCGGCCGTTCGACGAGCCCGGAGTGATCCAAGCGGCCTACACCTACCAGCAACACGCCCGCTGGTTCGAGACCCGCCCGCCGGTGTAACCCAAAGCAGCGATTGGATATGCCGCGGGCGGCGAAGGCTGGTTAAGGATCACTACTGAGTAGGAAATGGCGCAAGACATAACTCACGAAATGACGGTCGAAGAACACCTTCGGACTGCCCTGGAGTTCTTGGAACACGCGGACCGGGAGTTTTCTGCGGGGGACACGCTGCAGGGCTCTGAGAAGCTATGGGGCGCGGCCTCCCATGCTGTCCTCTCGATAGCCAAGAAGAGGGGTCGGCGTTTCGGCAAGTACAACGCTCGCGTGGCCGCCGTGGACCGTCTGGCCCAAGAACACGACGGCCCCCTGTTGTCCGCGAGCTTCTCCGTGGCCCAAAAGTTCCACACCAACTCCTACCGGGATTCGATGGAAGAAGATGAGATCGAACGGGACCGCCCGATAGTGGATGCCTTTGTTCGCAGGATCGCTGTCTTGGTCCAAGGAGAATAACCCGGCCTCGTCTACCGGGCGATTTAGTTACCGAAAACCAAGACCCCTCTCTGGTACGGAGAGGGGTCTTGGTTTTCGGAATGAGCCGGGGGTTACTTTACCGGCGCCGCTATTGCTCCTTGAGCAATCCCACAATACGATGAACAAAGTCCCGCACCTTCGGTCGATCATCTTCAATGTCTTCGTCTTCCATGAAGTCGCGGTAGAAGTTGTTGTGAAACTGCCGGGCTACTGAAAAACCGTAGCGCAACACAGGGTCATTGTATTCTTGGGCAAACTCATTCGCGGCGTCGGTCCGGGCTTTATACTTGCCGAATTGCCATCCTCGTTGCTTGGCGATGGCAGTAATGGCGTGCGATGCGGCTCCCCATAACTTCTCGGAGCCTTGCAAATTATCCCCAGCCTCAAACTCTTGGTCTGAGTGATCCAAGAAGTCCAAGGCGGTCTGGACGTGTTCTGCCACGGTCATTTCTGGTTTTGTCATTGTGATCCCCTACGGGCCCACTGCATCGCTTTGCGGACACTCCGGCAATTCAAACTTCCTGAGATGCCGCTTGGACCAAGCGTCCTGGCGATGATTGGTTGGTCATTGGCGATTCTATACCGGCTCGCTGGTGCGGTCATCTGTTGGCGGACCGCCCCCGGAATCAAGCCTTGATAGAGCAGACGTCTCCCGCTTCGGGGTGGTTTGTTATTCGTTACGGCTTTCCCCAAAACATAACCCCTCTCTAGCAAAGAGAGGGGTCTTTGACGTCCGGAATGAGCCGGGGGTTACTTTACCGGCGCTGCGTCCGGCGGGCGGTTGTGGATTGATTTGGTGCCTTTCTTGAAGATGCAGGTCCGCATGTTGTTTTCCAGTTCTTTGGGGTCGTCGATGTGATAGCGTTCCTGGCCTTCGGGACTGAGGAGGTAGTCCACCAGCTTCTGGTAGACTTCGTCCTCCGATTCCCCCACGGCTATGAAACGGTCGCGAGGGTCGGAAAGGAAATTGCTAACCCTGGCGTAATAGACGTCTGGCATCGTTTTCTTCTCCTTTAGCTGACGGCGAACGAGCTTGCAATCACCGCCTCGGCGCAGCCAAATTGAAACACCATTGACGGCTGGTTGTCAATGTTACGATTCGTCGCTTTTTGGTATTGAAAGGCCGGGTTTTCGCGGTAGAATGTAACCTCCAAACGGACGCCGTCTCTAGCTCTGTTATTCATTTTCGAAAGGAGAGATTTGCTATGGCGCCGAAACTGCTTCTGCCGCCCCGCCCACCAAAGCTGCCTTTGGCCCTCCAAAGGCGAAGCAACGACGAATACACACCACTGCCCTACCATCCCCTGAACCTGCCGGTGGTGGACAAAGTCCGGGCCCAAGGTCCCGAGGACGCCGCCCGGCTAAGCATGTCCCTATCCGATTACTGGTCGAGCCGCGCGGGGACCGCCGCCGCACTGAAAGCACTCGACGATGCCTGGGGCGGCGGGTTCTACAACGTGCCCCCGGAAGCGGCCTTGGACCGGGAAGCGGCCGACGGAGGGCTCGGCGGCGATCAACTGGTAATCGACGTTCAGACCCACTTTACCGCCGACCGGGCCATGTTCGCCGAACAACTCCCCAAGGCGTTCTTAGGCATGGCCGATACAGTCTCCGGCGACCTCTTCAAGGGCCTGGACAAGCTGGTCCGCACCCAGGCCTCGGCTCTTTATTCCTTGGCCGAGTATCTGCGGTGCGTCTACGGCGAGAGCGAAACTGCCGTCGCGGTTCTCACTTCCGCCCCGGCGTCGGATGGTAACACCAAGACCAATATGCTGGACAACCCGGAGATGTTCGGCACCCGGGAGTTGATCGAGCGACTCAGCGGCACCGGCCGGCTGATCAACCACTGCGTCGTCACCCCCAACGTCCCCGGCGACCTCGAAATGATGGACCGCTGGAGCGATTGGTGCCGGCCAGCCGGCTGGAAGGTCTACACCATGTTCGGCCAAAAGGCGGAAGGATTCATGAACTGGGACGCCCCGCCTTGGATGCTGGATGACGAGCAGAGCGGTCTCCCCTTCCTGCGACGGGCCCAAGAGACCGGCGTCCGGGTGGTGTGCGCCCACAAGGGTCTGACCTTCGGGCCGGACACAGGTTGGGATGGCCCGTCCTCTCCCAAGGACATCGGCCCTGCGGCGAAAGCGTTCCCGGACATTAATTTCCTGATCTACCACTCCGGTTACGAGCCGCGGCAGGGCAACCAAGAGGAGGGACCGTACTCGGAAGCGGTGGCCCACCAAGGGACCAACCGCCTGATCACCAGCCTGAAAGACGCCGGTATCGGGCACGGTTCCAACGTCTACGCCGAGATCGGCTCCACTTGGTACCTGATAATGGCCCATCCCCGAGAGGCGGCCCACGTCATGGGTAAACTCTTGGCGGCGTTGGGAGAAGACAATATCCTCTGGGGCACCGACGCCATCTGGTACGGGTCCCCCCAGCCGCTGATCGACGCCTTCCGAGCGTTCCAAATACCGGAGGAATACAGCCAGCGTTACGGCTATCCCCAGTTGACCGAGACGGCGAAGGAAAAGATTCTAGGGTTGAACGCCGCCCGCATCTACGGGATTGACCCGGAACAGGCCCGGACCGCCGCCCGCAACGACGACTTGGCTTGGCTGAAAGCCGCGATTGATGAGTACAAGGCCAACGGAACGCCGGTCGCCGCCTGATTATTCCCGGTCCATCGGCCCCGGTAATAGGCTCCCGGTTACGCCGCGGACAAGCAAACATCGCCCGGCGTGACCGGGGTGGGCCTAGTTTAAGTCTACTTGTGGAATTGGGGCAGAAGCTCTTCGCCCAGGATGTCTAGCTGCTCCATGGTTTCTTCGGCGGGGCAGAGCGGGCGCACTACGAATTTGGAGGCCCCCGATTCGACGTAGGTCTGAATGTACTCGGCCACCCGGTCCACCGGGCCCACGGCGTTGAACTCGGTGAAGTGGGCGTCGGGCCGTTGCCGGGTCACGAAGTTATTGGCTTTTATGGTTGCCTCTTCCACGTCGGAGGCCACGTAGTAGCCGAGCAGCACACCGACGTGGTCGTCCTCGATGTGCCGGTCGAATTCGTTCGCGGTCTCGAAAAGAATGTCCCGTCCTTCTTTGACTTCGGCGGGAGTGGCGCTGGAAACCAGCCATCCGTCGCCCACGCGGCCCACGCGCCGCGCCGCCGCCGGCGTCCGTCCGCCGATCCAGACCGGCGTGGAGGGTTGGAGAAACGGTTTGGGGGTAACCGTAACGTCGTGGCAACTGTAGAACTCGCCCTCGTGGGTAACGTTCTCCTCTTCCCACAACCGGCGCATTAGCTGAATGGCCTCATCGGTCCGCGGGCCGCGGCGCTCTTTTGTGACCCCGCAGGCCTCGTAATCCTCCGGTTCTTCCTGCCCCAAGCCAACCGCTGGAAAGAACCTGCCTTGGGAGAGGAAGTCCAGCGTGGCGATTTGCTTGGCCAGCACCACGGGATTGCGCAACGGCATGGCCAAGACGCTGGTGCCAAACTTCATTCGTTCCGAGTAAGCCGCCACCATGGCAAGGGCCATCATTGGCTCCAGGCTGAACTTCTCGCTGACGATCCGGTCGCTGAGCCAGATGGAATCGTAGCCGTGCCTGTCTCCGGCTTGGACCAACTGGCGAAGATAATCGGGGTTATCCCCGCCTTCTCCAAAAGCTCCCGGCATATATCCGATGGCAATACTCATTAAAACCTCGTGAGGCCGCGGAAAACGGCGTCGTGCTATTGAGTCCGATTATAGCCGTCCGGCCGTTCCTGCGGAAGCGGCAACAAGGCCCGGACGCTGCCGGCTCCGACGTACTCCCGGCCGCCAAGCGGTATGCCCGCTCCCGCGGCGTGTCCCTGTCCTCGCTTATCGAACAGTCCCTTAGAGAGATGACCGGAGACGATAAACTCTCCTTCATGGCGCGGTGGTGCGGCCAATTGGAGGCGGCTCGTGGGGGCGACCCCAGGTACGAGGCGCTGGCCCGAAAGTACCTATGATGCTTCTAGACACCGGCGTTTTGATCGACGTCGCGCTCGATAGGAGCCCGCAGGCCGGTCCATGCGATCAGCCTGCTGGAGGCTCTCCGCGAATTGTTCTTAGGCCGGTTAGTGTGGGCGCCTACCCGTTCGCCTACCCGGTAATGGGGGCCAGGCCGGCCTCGGTCCGGGCGTCGTTGATGTGGTCCAGCACCCGCTGCCGAAGCGGAGCGATCTCGTATCCGATGTCGGCCAGCATCCGGCTGTTGTCTACCAGATAGACGTGAGGGACCGCTTGGTCGCCGGTGGTGATCCGTGCTTCGGGGATGAAGCTGCGCACCGTGTCTGCCATGTCCTTGATGGTGGCGAGGCTGCCGCCGCTGATGTAGACCGGGTGGTCCAGGTTTTCCGCCAGCGCAGCTCTCACGAAGATCTCGGCGGCGTCTTCGGCGTGGATCATCGGCGATGGCTCGTCCTGATGGAAGGCCATTGACACCGGCTGTCCTATCGCTGGCAACGAAACCATCAGCCCGCCAATCATGCCGGTCATTCCGGTTACGCGGCCGTGGCCGAAGACCGTGCAGATGCGGATGCCGCGAAGGTCGAGACCGTAACGGTCGATGTAGCGCTTGGCCGAGAAGTCGTTGACCGACTTGGTCATGCCGTAGACGTTAATGGGGTCGTTCAGGTCGTCTTCGGTTATGGGGCGTTCGCCGAAGGTCTCCTGGACTCCGTAGACCGCTATCGAGCTGGCGTAGACCACACGCTGGATCCCGGTCCAACGGGCCGCCTCGAACACGTTGTTGGTCCCGCCGATGTTCACCTGCATGGCGTAGTGAGGCCTGTCTTCGGTGTCCGGGGGCAGCAGCGCGGCCATGTGGATGATCTTGTGGACTTGGTGGTTGTTGATTGCTTCCAACAGGTGTGGCAGTTGGGTCACGTCTCCCCGGTACATCCGGAGGCGGTCCAGGTAGGGGGACAGGTTGGCCCGGGGCGGCGCCAGGTCGAAGCAGACTACCTCTTCGCCCCGCTCGATGAGCTTGCGGACAACTCTGTTGCCAATGAAACCGGTCCCGCCGGTCACCATCACCGACATTTTCTTCCTCCAAGATGGTTTCGCCCACGAATCATACAATCAACACGCCGGTAGTCCAACCGGATAGTCTAACTTGCCGGTAGCCCAACTTGCTGGTAGCTTAACTTGATAATACGGACTAGCGAAATCACAGCGGCCGTTTGGCAGGAATGCCGGTGCGCCTGGGGTAACGCTCCGGTGTGGGCGACACTTTTTCGATGGCCACCACGACCCGGTTGTCTTCCAGTCCGGGCAGGTCCACCGGGTACACACCGGAGATCCGGCCTCCCAACTCCCGTAGCGCCCGTTCCGACGCGTCAAGTTCTTCTTCGAGCCCGCCGTGTTTTAGCGCCACCACCTTTCCTCCCAGGCGGCAGAAGGGGAGGGTGTACTCCAGAAGCAGAGGCAGCCGGGCCAACCCCCGGGCCACCGCCAAGTCGAACGAACCTCTCATGGCTGGTTCGCGGCCGAGGACTTCGGCTCGCCCGGTATGGACGGTGACTCCGTCGAGCCCCAGTTGGTTGACCAGGTGCTCGGCGAAGGCCGTCCTCTTGCCAACGGAGTCAGCCAGTTCCACCCTTAATCCGGGGAAGGTTATCCGCAGAGGCAGTCCCGGAAATCCCGCGCCACTTCCCACGTCGATAACCCGGGCTGCCGCCAACTCGTCCCCGACGGCCAAGCAGACGGTGAGAGAGTCCAAGAAGTGTTTCGACTGGACCTCTTCGTAGTCCGTGATCGACGTCAAATTGGCCCGGCGGTTCCAAGCTACTAACTCGTGGTAGTAGACCTCGAAACGCTCCAACTGCTCCGAGGCCAATGGCAGACCCAAGGCGTCGGCCCCGGCGGCAAGCAGCTCCATTTGTTCATCCATAGACGGCAATTATAGACGGCAATCACGCGGACTGGAGCCAACCCGTCGCGTTGCAACGGGTTGAGTCCGTGCCTGGAACCGAGTGACAGCCGCCCGGCGAGCCCCGTCGCCGGTCTCAATTGACACTGCCGGAAGCCGGGCCGTAGAATGGGGCGCAATCGTCGGCCGGCGCCCCTGACCAGACCAAGCGGGGCTCCGATACCCTTAAATCATCCACAGCGAAAGGCGGACCATGGCTACAAAAGCGTATCTGTTAATCGAGACCGCAGTGGGCAAAACACGGGAAGTGGCCAGCACCCTGACCGGCCTTCAGGGGATCGCGTCGGTGGACGTGGTGACCGGCCCCTATGACATAATCGCCCTGATCAGCGGCGACGATATTTCGGTAGTGGGCGACTTGGTAACGGGGCGTATTCATACCGTTCCGGGGGTGGTCCGGACCGTCACCTGTGTTGCCGTCACCGGCTAGCGGCCGGCCCCGCCATAACCCTGACCGGGAACCCGCAGAGGAGTAGCGCCTTGGAGTTCAAGTTCACGGCCGAAGACGAGGCCTTTCGGAATGAGTTGAGGTCGTTCATCGATACGGAATTACCCTCCAGTTGGGAAGGGGCAGGGCGCTACCCCGAGGAAGACGATTGGGACCTGGCCCTATCGGTCCGCCAAAAGATGGCGGAAAGGGGTTGGCTGACGATGCACTGGCCCGAGGAATACGGCGGGCAGAACGCTTCAGCAGTAAAGTCGGCCATTTTCAACGAGGAGATAGCCTACCAACGGGCCCCCGGCCGAGACATATTCGGGGTAAGGATGCTGGGCCCGACCCTGATGATCCACGGCTCCGAGGAGCAAAAGCGGACCCACCTGCCCCCGGTTTCCCGCGGCGAGGTCCAGTGGTGCCAGGGTTACAGCGAGCCGGAATCAGGGTCCGACCTAGCGTCGCTCAGCACCCGGGCCGTCAGGGACGGCGATGACTTGGTGATTAACGGCGCCAAGATCTGGACCACCCTGGCCCACCGCGCCGATTGGATAATGCTGCTGACCCGCACCGATCCCGACGCCCCCAAGCACCGGGGGATCAGCTTTGTTCTGGTGGACATGAAGACGCCGGGAGTGTCGGTGCGGCCCATCGTCAACATGGCCGGCGGCCACGAGTTCAACCAAGTGATCTTCGACGACGTGCGGGTGCCCCGGGCCAACGTGGTCGGCGAGGAAGACCGGGGATGGTATGTGGCGGTGACCCTTCTGGACTTCGAGCGCTCGGGTATCGACTACTCGGCCAACGCCCGGCGGCTGCTGGACGACGTGCGGGTGTACGCCACCGAGACCAAACGGAACGGCCAGCCCATCATGGAGATACCGTGGGTGCGCAACCTTATGGCCGACCGTTACATCGACTGTGAAGTCGCCCGGCTCATCGCCTACAACGTGGCCTACATGCAGTCCCAAGGCTTGGTGCCGACCAAAGAGGCTTCCATGAGCAAGGTATTCGGCAGCGAGACGGTGCGCCGCGTCACGGAAGCCGCCATGGACGTGCTGGGCCTCTATGGGACTCTGGGCCGTGAGGAAAAATGGGCGCCGCTGAAGGGCCGGGTACAAGAGCATTGGATGCTCAGCTTCTCCGGCACCATCGCCGCCGGCACCTCCGAGGTACAACGCAACATAATCGCCGGCCGGGGCTTGGGCCTTCCTCGGGGCTAGTCAGCCCCGAATCTCCAATCGTTTCCGGCTTCTACGCAAATTCGGCAAATTCGGCAAATTCGGCAAATTGGCCCTCAAATCCCTCCACCAAGGACCTCCTTCAGGCATCATCCTTGCCGGGTCTCCGCCCTGTCAGCCCCTCTTCATCCGGATGTACCGTTGTGCGGATGTAACGTTGTGTGCGGCCTCGGTCGTGAGGCGGGTACTCCTTGATCCTAGTCTGCCGCGAAGAGCAGAAGCTCCTCATCTTCCACCCGTAGTGACGCTTGGCGGCACCGGTGTATGATCCGGAATATGGTGCGTTGGGTCACCTCAAACCGTTCCGCCGCCTCCTCCACCGATAGGTCCTCCTGTTGAATGGCCGCCCACACCTTGAAGTCCTTGGCCAAGCGCCGGTTCCGTTGGAACCAGACCGGATCGTCGTATTTGCACATGGGCAGGGGGCAATTCAAGCAGGAAGCTGATACTTCGCAGCCTGTGTCTTCATAGTGATAGAATTCCGGTACCGCATCTGCCACTGCGGTGGAAACCTGTGGACTGGCGATTGATAGGCTGGTCATTGTTGCTACTCTCCGGAACGTCTGTTCTAATATGACCGGTCTATTGTAGAACGGTTGTTCTCAGAATGTCAATACATACGTTCTAATATTTGAGAAGTCAAAGGGAGCGTTCCAATGACGGAATATGAAACGATGGTCTACGAGCGGAAGGAGCAGACCGGCTACATCATGTTCAACCGGCCCCAGGTACTGAACGCGGTCAACGACCAGTTCGAGCAAGACCTGCACGACGCGCTACTGGAATTCGACACCGATGACGAGGCCTGGGTTGCCATCGTCCACGGCGCCGGACGGAGCTTTTGCGCCGGGGCCGACATCAAGCAGCGCTTCGTGGAAATGACGCCGCAACAGAGCGCCCGGCGGGAGCGCGGCCCCAACCCCGAGGGATTTCTGGGTAGGGCCATCAACTGGAAGCCGGTGATTGCCGCAGTCCACGGCTACGCCTTGGGCGCTGGAATCGTCATTGCCGCCGAATGCGATCTTATTGTTGCTTCGGAGGAGGCCAAGTTCGGCATCACCGAGACCCGCCGCGGCTTGGCCGGCGGGCGCATTTGGGCCAAGGTCAACGCCTTCATGCCCTCGAAGATCGCCAGCGAGATGGTCATTACCGGGGAGCCCGTGGCGGCGCCGGAGCTTTACCGCCTGGGACTGATTAACCGCTTGGTGTCCACCGGGGAACACCTGAGCGCCGCGGAAGAGCTGGCCGGGAAGGTCTTGAAAGCGCCGCCGCTGTCCTCCCGGGCGGGGGTGAAGCTGACCCGCCGGCAGTGGGTCCAGACCGGCGCCGAGGCCGACATGCAACTGCTTCCCCTTAAACTCCACATGAGCGAGGACTTCAAAGAAGCCAGCCGGGCCTTCGTGGAAAAACGTTCCCCGGTCTACCGGGCGCGTTGAAGAGGGAGAGAAATGAGCACCAGAAGACCTGCACCCGAAAAGCTAAGAAAAGAACTGCACCGGTTGATCGATGAGTTAACGAATGACGATCTCTATGGCGCCAAGCGTTTCCTGGGTTATTTGAGGGCGTCGCGGGACCCGGTGCTGAGGAGTCTGCTGGAAGCGCCGTATGATGACGAGCCCCTCACGCCCGAAGAGGCGGCGGCTTTAGACGAAGGGTGGGAAGCGTTGGCAAACGGCGATGTCTTGAGCGACGAGGAAGTGAAGCGCCGTCTGGAGTTATGAGCCGCTTGATCGAGGCGGGTATGTTCTCACGCCATCTAAACCGTATCGCCGGCCGCCCCAAGACCAAGCCGTTGGGCAGTTCGAACCCGGCGGTGAGGCTCTTGAAGAAAAAGAATTTCCTGAGGTCGATGTTCATGGTGTCGGCGTGTTCGATCAGTGGCGGCAATACGTATAATTCCAGGTCGTCCCGGGCTATTTTTTCATAGTCCGACAGGTCGCGGTGGGTCAGTCGGGTATCGACCGATACCTCAGTGGTGTTGCCCCCTCAAGACGAGAAACAAAGCAGGTCGATGGCGGCCCGCCCGCCCCGTTGACGGATGTGTTCCGCCGCCTGTTCCGATAGTTTGATTTCCATTCAGCCAACTCTACAACGGCTGTCGCATGGCCTGCCAGCCGCCAGGACACTGCCATCGGTACATGACATCCTGAAGGCGCTATATTGCACGGCAAGCAAACAATTGACATTTCTATTTTTGGGTAAGGGTATTATATACACTTCGCTGAGGCCGCACACGAAGCCATTAAAGGGTTCTCGGAGTAAAGCAATGGGGACGTTCTACGTCAATTTCGGAGTCGGCCATCCTGAAGGCGGCGACTTAACCGGAGTATCGGCAATGGTTGATACCGGGGCTACTCACGCGATGCTTCCCGAATCCCTGCTGGAGCAGCTACACATAGAGCCCCTGGTCCAACGAAGATTCGGGATTGCCGATGGCGGTGATAGGCTATGGGGTGTGGGCCAAGCACGAATAGCCTATCAAGACGAAGAATGGGGTTGCCCGGTTATTTTCGGCCCCGAAGGGTTGTACCTGCTAGGGGCGACCACGCTGGAGGCCTTCGACCTAGTGGTGGATCGCAGCGGCAAGGAACTGGTCCCGGCCGAACATTTGGCGAGACCGTTCTAGCCGGAACCTAAATGAATTTCGCGATCCCCAGCTTCTAGCAGCAGGGCGTCGGGCCGACAGATTGGCGCCGTTTAAAACTCGGCCCGATATCTCCGGTGATGACTCAGCATGGTGACGAAAATGTCCTCCGAACCACGATGCAAGTTTTCATCCAGGAAATCACTCCTGTAGTGGATGACCCTGCCAATGAAGAGGTCGTGTCTTGAGAATCGTAGGCAGCCGGAAATGTGCTTACTCCTGCTTAAGCAGGGTATTGATCGTTTCGACGCTTACTGGATGTACCGGTTCCCGCCGCCGCAGCCGGGCCTCTGACTCCCGGCACAAGAACTCCAGCATCGCTAAGTCCAGGTCTTCCTCGGCCATCCGCCGCAACTCCGACTGATAGGGGTAGGCCGCCGCTTTTTGAGGGTCCAGCTTGTCGGCGATGAAGACCAGCTTGCCCAGCGGGCCCAGGCCGGGATGGGCTGTGGAGTGCCATCGGACCGCTTGGAGTATTTCATCGTCGTCCAAACCCTCTTCATGCCGCACCGATTCGGCGCCTACCGGACCGTGGAGCAGTACCGGGGCCTGTACTTCGATGTCCAAGGCGTGAATGTCGTACCTTCCGGCCAAGCGGAGAAGTTCTTTTCCGGGAAGGGCACGGGCTACGTCGTGGGCTAGCATGGCCAACTCGGCCCGCTCCGGTTCAACGCCGTGAATGTAAGCCAATTCCAAGGCCACGTCCCGCGCCCGGTAAACGTGGCGCCTCAGGCCGTTGGGTAGGGTCTCGACCCGGGATTGGAGGCGCGGCAGCCAGTCGGTGGTGATTGCCACGGTCGCCTCTAACCCATCGATTCCAGAGGCCGGCCTCCCAAGAGGTGCAGGTGGGGGTGGACGATTTCCTGCCCGGAATCCGGCCCCTGATTGAGCACCAAGCGGTAGCCGCTGAGGGTTACCCCCTCCCGGCGGGCCATCTCCTCGGCCACGACGAATAGGTGGCCCATGATCGGGACCTGTCCCGGACCGATGTAGGCCAGAGAGGCGACGTGCATATTGGGGATGATCAGCAGGTGGACCGGCGCCTTGGGGTTGATGTCGCGCACCACGAATGTCCGGTCGTCCCGGTAAATGGGCGCCGGGTGGGCCGGGTCTTGGGCCATGCCGCAAAATATACACTGCTGGGTTGTCATGCCGGATACGCCTCCACGGCCGCGTCGCGCCACCGGACGCCGGTGATTGGATCACTCGCTGTCAATGTTCCGGATGAATAGCTCTTTATGGTAGTTGGCGTCGCCGTAGCTAAGCTCGTGGACCTTGGCCCGGCGGGTATATAGCTGAAGGTCGTGCTCCTTGGTAAAGCCGATCGCCCCGTGGCACTGGTGAGCAGTGGCGCAGACACGCCGGTAGGCTTCGCTGGTCCATGCCTTGGCCGCGGAGATCTCCCGCTGGGCCGGGGCGCCCTCGGCCAAACGCCAAGCCGCCTGATACACGACGTTCTTGGAGCCTTCGACATCGGTGGCCATTTGGGCGCAGTGATGTTGCACCGCTTGGAAGCTGCCGACAGGCCGCCCGAACTGGGTGCGCTGTTTCACGTAGTCGAGGGTCATTTCCAATACGGCGGCGGCCCCGCCCAACATTTCCAGGCACCGGCCCACGGTCGCTCTTTGCACCGCCCGATCGGCCACCGGCCAACCCCCTTCAGGCTCGCCCAGCACCGATGAGGCCGGGACCGTGACGCCCTCCAAACGGACTTCGAATTGGAACTCGGAACCGATGGTGGTCATCCGTTCGACGCTCAGGCCGACGCTGCCGACGGGCATCAGGAACAGGGTGATGCCTTCCGCCGGGCCGTTGCCGGAGGAAGTTCTGGCCGCGACTATCAGGACGTCGGCGACATGGGCGTCGGGGACGAATAGCTTGGCGCCGTTGATTACGTAGTCATCGCCGCTCTTGGTTGCCGTGGCTTCAATTCCCCAAGGCTCGTAGGTGGCTGTGGCCTCGGTCAGGGCCAGGGTCATCAGCGCCCCGCCGTCGCAGGTACGGCGCACCAAGTCCGCCTTCTGGGCATCCGTCCCTCCGTCCATAACCGTCAACCCGCCCATGACGACGGTGGAGAAATAGGGCCCCGGGAGCAGGGCCCGCCCCATCTCTTCCAGCAACACCGCCAAGTCCAGAAAATCTCCCCCGGTCCCGCCGTATTGCTCGGGGAAGGGAACGCCGGTCCATCCGAGGTTGACAATCTGTTGCCAGAGGGCGTCGGGGTAGCCCCGCGGGTCTTCCTCCATTTCTCGGACGAGGGTCGCCGGGCATTCCCGGGAAAGAAACTCTTGGGCGCTGGTCTTCAGCATTTGCTGGATTTCGGAAAGACCCAGGTCCATGTCGTCTGCCTCACTTGTTTGTCGTCACGGGAGACGGTCCGCCGGGCAGGCCCCTTGAAGCGCCGCTAGTATAGCTCATCAATACTAGCGGCTCAAGAATCGACTGCATTACACTAGGGGCCATGAGCTCGAATTTGGACGACGGACCGCCGCCATCACCCGACGACCCGGCGCGGGGCCACCAGGAGCCGGAAGCCGAGTCCGTTGCGGAGCAACTCCAGGACCTCCGGGGTATGTTGGAGGCGCTGCGGTCGGAGGTGTCGCACTTGGCCGACCGCGTCCAATTGATCGAGCGGATACTGGCCGTCCCGCAAATTGACCCCTCTCCAGCGGTCCAGCGAATCGATCCCGTTGCGGCGCCGCCGGCCGAGCCCGAGACCGCCCTTCCCCAAGCCCGGTCGACGCCCCGCGTTCCGTCACCGGTGCCGACAGAGTTGCCCGGTCCGCCTGAAGAGGGGGGGTACTATTTCGCTAGACCCGCCCGAGCCGGCGCCGGCGCCGGCGCTTGGCGCACAGTTTTCGGACGCGCCGAAAATTTGGACTGGGAATGGCTGTTTGGCGGCAATTGGTTGGCCCGCATCGGGATCGTTGCCCTGATTATCGGCGTCGCCTTCTTCCTGAAGTTGGCCTTCGATAACGATTGGATCGGCGAAACCGGCCGCGTGGTATTGGGTCTGGCCGGAGGAATCGCGCTGCTGGCGGCCGGCGAGTTCTGGCGGCGTAACTATCCAATCTGGGCCCAACCGCTGACCGGCGGCGGATTGGCGGTACTCTACCTGTCCATCTTCGCGGCCTATTCGCTCTACGGTCTGGTCCCCGCTTTGCCGGCCTTGGGTTTCTTTTTCCTCGTAACTCTGGCTGCCGCCGCCCTCGCCCTGCGTTACGAGTCCGCCGTCATCGCTGTGCTCGGCATCCTGAGCGGCTTTGCCACGCCTCTCTTGCTGGCGGACCAGCTGCCCGACCAGCGGGTGTTGCTAGCCTATGTCTTGGTGCTGGACTTAGGGGTGTTGGCCTTGGCCGCCTTCCGCAACTGGCGTTGGTTCACCCTGCTTGGACTGGTGGGGTCGGTAGTCTTGTTCCAGTTTTGGCTGGAGGAGCTGGACCCGGGTCTCCTGCTGGCCATGGTGGGAGCCACGGTCATATTCGGGATATTCGTAGGGGCTACCACGTTGTTCCACCTGCTGTGGCGGCGGACCCCCGGGCCTGCCGACCACGCGCTGACGCTGCTGACGGCAACGGCCTACTTCGGCATCAGCTACCAACTGATGTTCGAGGAGTTACGGGACTGGATGGGCGGTTTCACCGTGCTGCTCGCCCTGTTCTACGGGCTGCTGGCGTTCGGCATCATCATCCGCCACCGGGAGCAGGCGGCCCACAGCCTTTTTGCCTTGGGAATCGCGGTGGTATTCCTGACTATTGCCATACCGGTACAGTTGGGCGGTCCTTGGATCAGCGTGGCTTGGGCGGTGGAAGGCGTGGTGTTGATCCGGCTGTCATTCGTCCTTGGCCTGCCCCAAATACGCTGGTTCGGGCTTGCCGCCTTCGGCATCTTCGGCGGTTGGCTGTTCGCTGTCGATACTCCGAACGTACTGGACTCCGACCTCCGGCCTTTCCTCAATCTCTATTCCATAACCTACGGGGTGGCGATCGGCGCTTCTTACCTGGCGTCATACCTGTTGTACCGGCACCGGGAAGACTTGCTTAATTGGGAGCAGCAGGCGTTTCCCGGCTTCCTGGTGTTTGGCAGCCTGATTCTCACCCTGGCGGCGGCGCTCCAAGCCCACGGACCGTGGATAGCAATCGTGTGGGCCGTGGAGGGCTTGGCGCTGTTGGTCCTGTCCTTCCGGATGGGACTCATCGAGCTGCGCGCCTTCGGCCTCGGGGTTTTCGTTATTACGATTATCCGGTTGCTGGCGTTCGATACACTTAACGTCGACGGCGACCTCTTCAAACCGGTGGTCAACGAACGCTTCCTCGCCTTTGCCGTGGGGGTTGGCGCATTGTACCTGGCCGCTTACGCCCTGTGGCGGTGGCGAGAGAAGTATTTTCACGAACTGGAGCGGTACTTTTTTCCCGGCTTCTTGGCGGCGGCGAACTTCTTGACCCTGTGGATACTCAGCGCCGAGATCATTGCCTCGGTGGACAGCGCGTACTTTGACGTGCCCCCGGACGTGGCCGGGAACGTGATTAGTCTGTCCCTCAGCATTCTCTGGGCCGTGTACGCGGCGCTGCTCATCGTGTTGGGCATCGTCAAGCGTTGGCGTTGGGTGCGAGCGGCCGGACTGGCGTTGCTGGCCGTGCCAGTTCTCAAGCTGTTTGTATTCGACACGTTCTCTTTGGAAAGGGAGTACCGGGTCGTGGCTTACCTGGGACTGGGACTCCTCCTGGTCGTCGGCGGATTCCTTTATCAACGTTATAGCCGGGTGATCAGGGGATTCCTTCTTGAGTAGCCGGAGTAGACCCCCAAATATTCGCAGGCTGCCGCCGGGCTCGGCTGGCTAGAACAATAACATGAGATTCGGCAAGCCGATAAAAATAGATGAAGGGTTGTTCCAAATCCGGGCCCTCGGCGCCCGGGTTACCGTGCTGGTCGAAGACGGCAAGGCGCTGCTGGTCGACGCGGGGTCGAGGCTCAGTTGGGGGGTCATATCCAAAGGGCTGGAAGACATTAACTTCACCCCGGCCCAGATTACCCGGGTGGTAGCCACCCACCACCACCCGGACCACTCCGGGGGCCTGGAAGAACTCGTCGGCGCTACCCAGGTAACGGTGGCGGCGCATCGCCGCGATGCGCCGGTTATCCAAGGGACCGAACTAGCGCAGAGCCCGTTGCGAAACCGGTTGTTGGCGACCGCCGCCAAGCCGGTCATTTCCAGGATAGCGGGCGGGCCGGTGGCCGTCGACGAACTCCTTGACGACGGCGACGTGCTCCCATTCGGGTCCGGCGTCCGCGTGGTCCATGTTCCGGGACACACCGCCGGGAGTATCGCCCTCTATCTTCCCGACAAAAAGGCGGTCATCGTTGGCGACGCCTTTCAATACCGGTTCGCCCGGAAGCTGGGCCCGCCGGCATCCTGGGTTACCCAGCGGCCGGATGAAGCGGTCCTCTCGTTGGAGAAGCTCCTTTCGCTGGATTTCGATGTAATATGTTTTAGTCATTTCCCGCCAATGCGGAAGCGGCCCCACGCCGCTTTACGGGAGTTGGTGGAACGTTACCGTGACTGAGCAGGAGTAGACTATGGCCGCCGCCAAAAGCGCCCCCACCGGCCTCAACGTGGTGGATTTTCTCCGGGAGACGGCGGAACGACACGGCTCCCGAAACGCTATTTTCTTCAAGCCGGCTTTTCGTTACCTGCGTTGGAGCTACCGGCGGCTGTGGGAGGAATCGGGACAGGTCGCCACGCTGTTGCAACGGCGGGGCTTGGTTAAGGGCGACCAAGTAGTCCTCTGGGGACCGAACTCGCCGCACTGGGTGTTGATTTTCTTCGGCTGTCTCAGGGCGGGTATCGTGGTGGCGCCCTTGGACCTTCGCAGCGCCCCCGACTACGTGACGAGGGTCTTGTCGAAGATTACACCCAAGTTGGCGTTCACCTCGCGGCTTACACCCAAAGGCGACTTGGACTTGGGCGTTCCAGAGATAGGCTTCGAGGAATTGGAGACTGCTATCGCCGGGCTGCCCGAGCCTGAACCCGTGGACATATCTCCCCATGACTTGGCCGAAATCATGTTCACTTCGGGGACGACGGGAGACCCCAAGGGGGTGATGCTGACCCACCGCAACCTGACGGCGAATATGGAAGGGGTATCGGAATACATTGCTTGCGACCGCTCGACCCGGCTCCTCTCGATATTGCCGTTGAGCCACATGTACGAGCAGATGGGGGGGTTGTTGCTGGCGTTGCGCGCCGGGGCCAGCGTTACCTATCCCAGCAGCCGTCAACCCACGACCTTGGCCCGCACCATGCGGGAGCGCAAGGTCACCACCTTGTTGCTGGTGCCCCAAGGGTTGGAACTGTTGATGAACGGCATTGAACGTGAGGTCGCCCGCCAGGGTAAGCAAGCGCTCTGGGGCAAACTTCTGAAAATCGCCGAAAAAACGCCATTCGGCCTTCGCCGCTACCTCTTCCGGCGGGTCCACAGACAGTTCGGCGGCAAACTTGATTTCATCGTGTCCGGGGGAGCGGCCCTTAGTCCCGAATTGGGCCGCAAGTGGGAGTTGCTCGGCGTCAAAATTGTCCAAGGTTACGGCGCCACCGAGGCGTCGCCAGTGATCAGCAACCACACGTTGACGGAACGGCGCCCCGATTCCACTGGCCGTCCCCTGCCCAACGTGGAGGTGCGGATTAGCGAAGAAGGCGAGATTCTCGTCCGCGGGGAGAGTATTACCCCCGGTTACTGGGAGGCGCCGGAACAAACGGCGGCGGCATTCGACGGTGAATGGTACAAGACCGGCGACTTGGGGTTCTTTGACGACGAAGGGTTCCTGCACGTCCAAGGCCGTAAGAAAGACATGATCGTTCTTCCCAGCGGTCAGAACGTCTTCCCCGACGACATCCAGGCAGTGTTGAACCGGCATCCGGCGGTCACTGATTCAGCGGTGGTAGGTCTGGTCCGGGGCAGCGCCGTCGAGGTCCACGCGGCGTTGATTATGGAGAACGGCGCGGCGGTCCAAGAGGCCGTCGACTGGGCCAACGAGCAATTGGCCGAACACCAGAGGGTCCGCGGGGTGACACGCTGGCCGGAGGACGACTTTCCTCGCACCCACACTTTGAAAGTCAAAAAGCAAATGGTGATCGACAGTATCATGGGAGAGGGGGAACCGGCCGCTGCCGCCGTCGCGTCCGCCTCGGGTCCGGGAGCAGGCGGCGTCCGCACCTTGGCCGTTATCATCGCAGAGACCGCCAAAAGGGATGCTGCCGACATTGCAGGCCACATGACCTTGGGGCGCGGTCTCGACCTGGATTCATTGGGCCGGGTCGAGTTGCTTTCGGCGATCGAGGCTGAGCTCGGCGTCTATCTGGACGAGAGCCTGTTGAGCCCGGAAACCACTGTTCAGCAATTGAACGACCTAGTAGAGGAAGGCGCCCGAAACCCTCCGGTCACCAGCTTCCCTAATTGGGGACGCCATTGGTGGTGCCGTGTGGTGCGCGGTTTCCTCCAACGGACCGTGGTCTTCCCCGCCGTCACCCTGCCTTATGGTCTGAAAGTAACCGGCCGGGAGAACTTGGCTGGGTTACCGGCTCCGGTGATTTTCGCTTCCAATCACAGCCTGGGGCTGGACAATCCATTGATCATCAAAGCGATTCCCCTGCGGTTGCGGCGCCGGATGGCGATAGCAGGAGCCGCCGAGCTCTGGAAGAACCCGGTCTGGTGGGTAATGAATCCCCTTCTGGGCAACGGCTTCCCCTTGGCCAAAGAGGGGGCGGTGCGGCCCAGCCTGGAGAACATGGGGAAGATTATAGACGACGGTTGGTCGGTCCTGATCTATCCGGAGGGGGAGCTTACCGTCGGTGGGCCGATCAAGCCATTTATGAATGGCGCCGGCCTCGTGGCGGTGGAAGGACGCCTGCCGGTGGTGCCGGTCCGCCTTTATGTTCACCGGCTGGGGTACCCTGGCCGGCTCCCATTGTTGCGGCGGGGTGACGTCGAAATTCGATTGGGGAAGCCGTTGCTGTTTCCGGCCGCCACCGCTTACCAGGAAGCCACGTTGGCCATCGAGAATGCCGTTAGGACCCTGTAGCGTCGGTCCAGCCCAAGAACTTGGAGCCATAGTGCGGCAACGTCGGGACACCGGCCCTCCGGGGAGTGCGGGACCGGTGTGCGGCGGCTCAGAGACTGCGGACGAAGCGGTCCAACTGGCCGATGGCCTTCCGTAGGTTCTCCTGGGAGTTGGCGTACGAGAGACGCACGTAGCCCTCGCCAAACTGGCCGAAAGCGCTGCCGGAGAGCAGGGCGATTCCTGCTTCGGACATCGCACGATCCTCGAATTCGCGGCTGCTGAGTCCGGTGCCCTGGATGCTGGGGAAGGCGTAGAACGCCCCCTCGGGCTCGGGGCAGTTGATGCCCGGGATACTGCGCAGCCCATCGGTGATGAGGCGGCGTCGAGCAGCAAATTCTGCGGCCATAGCCTCGACTTGGTCCCGGGGCCCCTCAAGGGCGGCGACCCCCGCCTTTTGGCTGAAGGTAGCGGCGCAGGAGACGCTGTTGACTGCCAGTCTTACGACGTGAGGCACCAACTCCGAAGGTAGGATGCCGTAACCAAGCCGCCAACCGGTCATGGCGAAACTCTTGGAGAAGCCGTCCAGTATAATCGTGCGCTCCTCCATTCCCGGTATTGAGGCAATGCTGTAGTGTTCCCCGGTGTATAGGATGTCCTTGTAGATTTCGTCGGCCATCACGTACAGGCCGGGGCGTTCCAAGACCAGCCCGGCGATAGTTTCCATCTCGGCGCGGGTCAGGGCGGAACCGCAGGGGTTCTCCGGAGAGTTGAGGATAATCAGCCGGGTTTTGTCCGTAATCAGGTTGGCCAGTGACTCCAGGTCCGGGTGGTAGCCTTTTTCCTCGAGCAATTGCATCGGGACTGGAGTACAGCCAGTGAACCGGGCCATAGATTCGTAGATGGGGAAACCGGGGTCAGGGTAAATGATTTCAACTCCGGGTTCGCCCAAGGCCAAAAGCAGGTAGAACATGATTGGCTTGGCGCCGGGCGTAACCACCACGTTGGCCGGATCTGTGTTCGTCCCCCGGACCTCCCGGCTGTCGCGGGCGATGGCCTCGCGGAGTTCTGGCAACCCTGCGGTGGGGCCGTAGTGGGTGAAGCCGTCGCTGATGGCCCGCATTCCAGCTTCCACGATATGCCGCGGGGTGTCGAAATCGGGCTCACCGATTTCCAGGTGGATGATCTCCTGTCCCTGGGCCTCCAACGCCCGGGCCTTGGCCAAGACCTCGAATGCGCTCTCGGTGCCAAGGTCGTTCATTCTTGCAGCAACTGTCACTGTTCCTCCTAGGTTTCAGGGGACCCTTCAGAGTCTTCCGCTACTTTCGAAATTCTTGACCGGACGAGGTTAACGATCCGCTCAGCGTAGTCGAAGGCCTCCCGCGCCTGGGTCTCGTTGAACATCATTGCCGGGGGCAGCGGATCGTCATCGAACGGATCGCCGTTGTTATCTGTGGGATAACGGGTCTCGATGTAATATTTCCCAATCTCGGTGCTTTGGGCTGAGAATACTTGGAAATCCGAGTCCTCGGCAGCGCATCGACCAACCAGCTCTTCAACGGAATGACTCAATACCGGGGCGTGGCCTTGGAGATATAAGAACGCCTTGAGGCCCAACTCTGAGGCCTGCTGCGAATGGAAACAGATAAACCCCCATTGACCCATCTCCAAGATACTTCGGACGAGGTCAAGGTTCTGATCGGCTTGTCTTAGCCAATTGCGTGCCGCACGTAACGGCTGCCTCGCGAATCGTATCCCTCCATCCCATGACCACTTGGTGCGCGGCGCCGCGGCCGCGGGTTGGACCCCGGATTTTTTATCATAGACGACCTTGCCATCCCCTAGGACCGACTCCAAGAATGGGCTGCCTACCCTTATGGCGCGCTCGAATTGGGCCGGCGTATACACTTTAAGGTCAACGTCACCGATTGATTCTCCTGGGGGTCCTTTGGGAAGAAATTCGCGGACTTCCGCCAAACGCTCCCAGTATCCTTGTTCGGTTTCCTTGACCACGAGTAGATCAACGTCACTATACTGGTCCGCTTTCCCCCGGGCCAGTGACCCATAGAGAATGATCTGCTCCGGGCCGCAGCCAACCAGACCCTCAACCATCCTATCGGCTAAGGCGAGGAGGTCTTGATGTCTTTGCGTGGTGTTCCGGGATAGTTGAGCCATGAGGCGCCCCGTTGGCTCCGTTGGACTTAACCGCCGGTGGACTTAGTCGCCGTTCGAATCAGTCGCTTGGGCTCTATTCTCAGGTTGGCTCTTAACCCTGGGCTTGGTTTTGGGTGCGGACCGGAAGGCCGTAGATCTTGATGAACCCCTCGGCTGAGGCGTGGTCGAACTGGTCGCCCCGGTCGTAGGTGGCCAGTCCGTGCTGGTAAAGGGCGCGCGGGGCCTGTCGGCCTACCACTGTACAGGCGCCCTTGTGCAACCGCACCCGGATGTCGCCGGTTACGAAGCGCTGGGTGCTTTGCACGTAGGCATCCAAGTCGTTCCTGTGGGCGGTGTACCAGAGGCCGTTGTATATAACGTCGGCGTACTCTTGGGCCAGCCGCGCCTTGGTGCGGGCTTGGTCCTTGCTCAGGGTCATTGTCTCCAAGGCCGCATGAGCCCCGTGTAATACGACCGCCGCCGGGCACTCGTATATCTCCCGGGACTTAATGCCTACCAAGCGGTTTTCGACATGGTCGATACGGCCGACGCCGTGGCTGCCGGCCAATGCGTTGAGGTGGCGGACTAAATCGACGCAGGTCATGGCTTCGCCGTCGACGGCGGTGGGTACGCCGGCCTCGAAACGCAATTCAACGTAGGCCGGTTCGTCGGGCGCCTCAGACACGGAACGGGTCCAAGCGTAGGCGTCCTCCGGGGGTTCCAGCCAAGGGTCTTCCAACTCGCCTGCTTCCACGCTGCGGCCCCAAAGGTTTTCGTCGGTTGAGAACCGGTTGGTCCGGGCGCTGACGGGTAAATTGCGGGCTTGGGCGTACTCGATTTCGTCGTCGCGGCTCATGCCCCAGTCCCGGATGGGAGCAATCACCCGCAGTTCGGGGGCCAAGGCGGCCACGCCCACCTCCAAACGGACTTGGTCGTTGCCCTTGCCGGTGCAGCCGTGCGCTACGGCATAGGCGCCGTGCTCGCGGGCCACCTCCACCAAGTAGCGGGCGATTAACGGGCGGCCCAAGGCGGTGGCCAAGGGGTACTGGTCTTCATACACCGTACCGGCTTGGAGACTGGGCATCACAAATTCGTCCACCAAGGCCTGCTTGCCGTCTACGGTCACGGCCTCTGCGGCGCCGATGCTCAAGGCCCGCAGCCGGATGGCCTCCAGGTCCACCATCCCCAGGTCAATGGTCAGCGTGATTATTTCCGCGTCGTATTGTTCCTTCAGCCAAGGCACGGCTACCGTGGTGTCCAATCCCCCGCTGTAAGCGAGGACTATCTTCTGGTTAGCCATAGCCGTCTTGCAGGTTGATCAACTCTTGCATCCTCGTGACAAATTGGTGGGTCCGCTGGCGGGTGAAATCCAGTGCGTCATCGTCCATTACGCCGTGATAGAAGTTGACGTGGCAAAGTTCCGCGCCTTGAAACCAGTCTCGCAGGTGCGGCTCACCGTACTCCTCCGCCAACCGGCGCACCGCGTTCCGCATCTCGCCGTGGCTTCCGTACGGCCAAGCGCGCTGCTGAGCCGCTGCAATAACAACTTGGGTTGCCGCGCCCCATAGCTTTTCTGAGCCCTGCATAGCGTCCTGAGCTTCTATTTCAGCGTCCGCCGCATCCAGAAAGACTCGGGCCTGATGGACATGGTCTTGGATAAGCATGATCTCTAGACTGCAACTCTCTGGGTTCCAACGAATTCCATGGGTTCGCCGTCGTCGATATCCAGCTTTTCATCGAGGCACAGAAGAATGACCTCTTTCATGTTCCCCATCAGTTCGTCAAGCGTCTTGCCGTAGCTGCGGCACGACTTAAGCTGAGGGACTTCCCCGATGAAATAGCCGTCTTCCTCTCTTTCGATAATGACGTAGAAATCTCGCTTTGGCATTTAGCGGGCTCCTACGGTTTCCTTCAGTCTAAATCTTGGCCAGTGCGGAACCCAAGCGCTCGGCGGCCTCGTCGATTTCTTCTTTGGTGACCGTCAACGGCGGCATGAACCTTACGGTGTGAGGCCGCGGGCCGTTGAGCAGGATGCCGGCCTCGTTGGCGTTGGTCAGCACTTGGCCGGAGATATTGCTATCGAAGTCCATGGCCGCCAGCAGCCCCTTTCCTCGTACCTCGGAGATGAAGGAGAAGCGGGACTTCAGCTCGTTAAGCGCGCCCAAGAGGTGGCCCTCCATCTCTTTGGCGCGACCGGGGATGTCGTTTTCGATCAGGTACTGGGTACCGGCGAAGGCGGCCGCCGTGGTCAGCGCGTTGCCGCCGAAAGTGGAACCATGATCGCCGGGAACCAATGCCTGGGCATGTTGCTTGGAAAGGAAGGCGCCTATGGGGACCCCGTAACCCAGGCCCTTGGCCAGGGTCATCACGTCTGGCTCCACGCCGTATTCCTGGTAGCCGAAAAGGCTGCCCAAGCGGCCCATCCCGGTCTGGACTTCATCCAGAATGAGCAGGATTCCCTGCTGGTCGCACCACTCCCGGACCCGTTGCAGGTAGTCGTCGTCGGGAATGATGACGCCTGCTTCGCCTTGGACCGGTTCCACCATAACCGCCGCTGTGCGTTCGTTGGTGGCGTTCATGATCGCTTCCACGTCGTTGAAATCGACATGGACGAAGCCGGGAAGCAGAGGGGCGAAGTTCTCCTGGTAGTGGGGCTGGCCGGTGGCCGCCACGGTGGCCTGCGTTCGCCCGTGAAAGGAATTGAAGGCAGTGATGATTTCATAGGCGCCGTCGCGGTTTAGTTTGCCGTAGCGCCGGGCCAGCTTCATGGCGCCCTCGACCGCCTCGGCGCCGCTATTGCCGAAGAACACCAAGTCCAAACAGCTATTCTCGATGAGGGTCTCGGCCAGCTGCAACTGGGGAACGGTATAGAATTGGTTGGACGTCTGTATCAGCGTGCCGGCCTGCTGTGCGATGGCCTCTGTGATGACCGGATGGCTGTGCCCCAGTTGATTAACGGCCCAACCCGCGACGAAGTCCAGGTACTGCTTGCCGTCGGCGTCCCAGACCTCGGTGCCTTGGCCCCGGACGATCACCACCGGTTGGCGACGTACCGTCTGTGCGTAATACTTCTTTTCTACGTCAATCCAATCGCTGCTATTGCTCATTACGAGTCACCTCCGAAAAACACTCATAGATTATCGCATCGGTAGCCCTATAACCAGTGGGCTCATGCCGGGGGCAGGATTAGGTCAATCAAGAGTCCAATCAAGAAGTCCGTCAACCGGTAATGGTAGTACCGGTGGAGCGTCCGTTAAGGCATTCCATCAGGGCGCCGGGTTGACGGCCGTCGATGATGTCGGCCGTCGGGGAGCTCTCCAAGGCCCGCAGGCAGGCGGAAAGCTTGGGTATCATGCCTCCCTGTACCACGCCGGAGTTGAGCAGTATGTTCGCCCGGCGCCGGTCCAACCGCCGGATTACCCGGCCGCCACCGTCCATCACCCCGGTAACGTCGGTCAGAAAAACGAGACGCTCGGCGTCCAGGGCCCGGGCCAACTCTCCGGCCACTGTGTCGCCGTTGATGTTCAGGGCGCAGCCGGAATTTTCGGAGCCGTCCTCTTGGTGTCGGCCCAACGGCGCGACCATCGGGATGTAACCGGCGTTGAGCAGGACCCGTATTGGCTTGCTATCCACCTCGACGACCTCTCCGACGAACCCCAACTCGGGACTGGCGATCCGGCATTCGAGCATGGAACCGTCGATACCGCTGATGCCGATGGCCCTGCCTCCCAGTTGGTGCAGCAACGACACCAACTCCTTGTTGATTAGCCCGGTGAGCACCGCCAAGACAATTTCTAGGCTGGCCGCGTCAGTAACGCGCAGACCGCCCACGAATCGAGGCGCCAAGCCTTGGCGTTGCATCCATTGGGAAATCACGTTACCGCCGCCGTGGACTACGACCGCCTCAACCCCCTCCCGTTGTAATGTCACCAAGTCCTTGAGGCTGGTATCGTGGCTTCCCAGGGTGCTGCCGCCGATTTTCACTACGATAGGCAATTGAGAATTGGTGGACCGGGAATCAAGAATAGTAAAGCCATTGGGCTAACCGATAATGCTACGGAGGCTCGTCCCGCGGGCGGGAGAGACTAGGTGGTATAGGCGCTGTTGATGATTACGTACTCCTCCGTCAGGTCGCAACCCCAAGCGGTGGCACGCCCTTCACCAAGGTTCAGGTTGAGGCGGAAGGTCACCTCGGTCCCTCGCATTAAAACGACCACCGCGTCGCGGTGGAAGGGGATGGGCCGGCCGGCTTGCATAATGCAGACGCCGTTGATGTACACGTCGATCAGGCTCTCCACGGCCTCGGCTTGGCTGCGGCCCAAGGCTGCCAGCAAACGGCCCCAGTTGGGGTCGGCGCCGTAGACAGCCGACTTGACCAGCAGGGACGAAGCGACGGTCTTGGCGGCCACGCGGGCGTCCTTGATATCTCGGGCGCCATCCACCTCGACGACCAAGAGCCGGGTTGCCCCCTCGCCGTCGGCGGCCAGTTGGCGGGTAAGCTGGACACAGACCTCCACCAAGCCGGCTTTGAAATCTTCGGCTTCGGCGCTGCCCTCGGTAATGATAGCGTTACCGGCTGCGCCATTGGCGAACACCAGCAAGGAATCGTTGGTGCTGCTGTCACCGTCTATGGTCAACATGTTCAGGGATGAATCGGCGACCTCGGGCAGTAAGGAACGAAGGTAGGCTTGGTCTACGGCGGCATCGGTTGCCACGAAAGACAGCATGGTGGCCATGTTGGGGTGAATCATGCCAGACCCCTTGGCCACACCGCCTATGTGGACCTCGGTCCCCCCCAGATCCAGCGTCACCCCCACCGCCTTCGGATGGGTGTCGGTGGTCATCATCGCCCGGGACAGCCCGGCGCCACCCTCCTGTGACAGCTCGATCTGATCGATGCCCTGCTTGATCAGCGCCATTGGTAACTCGACGCCGATGATCCCGGTGCTGCAAATCAGCACTTCCTCGGGTTTGATCCCCATGGCCGCAGCGCCCAGCGCCGCCATCTCCTTCGCGTCGATATACCCCTGCTCGCCGACGCCGGCGTTGGCGATGCCGGAATTGACCACCAGTCCGCGCACCGGATGGCCGCCAGCCAAGGTCTCACGATTAACGGTTACCGAGGGCGAAACGATGCTGCTTTTGGTGAACACACCGGCTGCCACGCACGGTGCGTCGGAAAAGAGCATGCCAACGTCCATCTTGTCTTCCGAATAGGTCTTGATTCCGGCATAAGTGCCGCCGGCAGTGAAGCCCTTCGCGATGGTGATGTTGCCAACTTCGGCCCGGGTAATTGAGGCGGCCATGTGCGAAATTCCTCGCTGATACGACGTGTTTTTCCCCGCTTATCCACGGCTCAATCGAAGCCGCGAAAGCAGAAACGGAGTATATCATATGGCGGGGCACACCCCTGAACACTCGCCTTTTTGTGGTAAGATTGGCAAAATTATAGAATTGTATCGACATGCCTACAATATTGAATGCTGTGCGGTGGACGATGACTACTACAGATAAGCGGGAAAAGCGTACCCGGATTCCGGTCAGGAGCGTTACCGTTGCTCAAATGCAAGCGGAATTGGATGAAGAAATTAGGGACTTCGAAAGGCGATACGAGATGTCTTCTCCCGTCGCCCAACAATCCCTTGCTTGCGGCTCGATTAGAGAGACAGCGGAGATCCTGAAGTGGATGCAAGCTTATCTCGTGCGTCAATCACTAGACAAGTTGACCCGCACAACTGGAATACCTGGGACAGTTACCAGACCATCCACGAAATCCGGCTAGCAGAGCATTCGTTCGTCGATCAAGAGACGCCCAACACCCTACAATTCGGCAATTTCCAAGACTCGGGTGGCCTATCTTTGCGAGGGGAGATTTATTGTCTGCGAGGAGTAGTCCTAGAGGTAGACAAATGGTTCGAGAGCCGGTATTTCGGACCACTGCGCAAGATCAGGGGATACTCCTATCGGTACGCTGCTTGGGTGCAGGGCGGTCACCCGGTGCTGAGATACCACAATGTCCATGCTCATGACGATTACTATCACCACCGTATTTTTAACCCGTTGAACGGCGAAGAAGTTCTCTACGAGCGATTGGAGCGTTACCAGTTCCCGGTACTGAGCGATGTTCTGGAGGAATTGGAAATAGTGACTCGGGTGTTGAAATCGTGACATGCTTGCTCGTAGTACGTTAGAGGCTCGAAATGGCAGTGGTTAGTCCCTTTAGGGGATGGCGGTACGACCCGAATGTAGTAGGCGACGTGGCTTCGGTGCTTTGCCCGCCCTACGATATGATTTCGCCGGAAATCCAGGAGTCTCTGAAGCGCCAGCACCCTTACAACGTGGTCCATTTGGAGGCCGGGGAGGGGTTGGACTGGTCGGCGTTGGTGGAGGGCCAATACCACCGGACAGCCGGTCTTTTCGATGACTGGATTCGGGACGGGGTGTTACGACAGGACCCGGCGCCTCTCTATTACCTGGTGCGCCACGGTTTCACCCTGGACGGCGAAAGCCGTTCCCGCTTGGGATTGATCGCCTGCGTGGGGCTGGCCGACTACCAGGAACGCCAGGTGCTGCCCCACGAGTTTACCGAGGCGCCGGCAATCCGGGACCGGGTATCGCTGATGGAGTCGTTGCGGGCCAACGTTAGCCCCATTATGGCCTTGTACCGGGACGCCCGCCACGAACTGACCGCGGTCTTCCGGAGAGTGATGGCCAGCGCTCCTGACGTTGAATCCTCAGACGACTTTGGCGGCGCAACGACTCTCTGGAGCATTGCCTCTCCCGCCGACCAAGCGGCCATAGGAAGTTTTTTCCGGGACCGGCCAGTGTACTTGGCCGACGGGCACCACCGCTACGAAGCCTCCCGCCGTTACCAGTTGGACCGATACGCCGAGGACCCGGTCGCCGGCGCCGCGGGACTGGCCCACAACTACGTGATGATGACGTTGATCGCTTTCGACGACCCGGGACTGGTGGTGCTGCCCTATCACCGCAGCCTGCGGGGGTTGAGCGAAAGGCAATTGCAGCGGGTGCTGGAACGTCTCGACCAGCTATTCGAATCAAAGGCGCCGGAAGAAGTCTCTGCCGACCGGTTGGTGGAGCAGGTGGCGGAATTGGGTCGTTCCAACAGGGTGCTGGCCGCGTTGGGGCCGGGAGACCGTACGCCGCGAATTCTTGAGCTACGCCAGTCCGCAATCAACGACGACTGGGGCCCGCTGGCGGTCTCCGAAGCCTGGGTGTTGGAGGAACAGGCGCTAAGGCCGGTACTGGGGGATGCCACGCTGGACCACTTGGATTTTCTTCACGACCATCACGAGGCAGCCCAAGGAGTTGCCAGCGGCCAATTGCAAATGGCGTTCCTGATGAAACCTTTCCCGCTCGACGTCTTTGAAGACATCGTGGGAGGCGGGGAGCGGCTGCCCCGAAAGTCCACTTTCTTTTATCCCAAGCTACCGACCGGCTTGGTCATCAACCGTTTGGTAGGAGAGCTCTAGGCCCCTCCGGCTTCCCGGTGGTCTTGGTACCGGGCTGTAATGGCCTGCTCGGCGCGCTTGCTGTTGGCGGCGATGAAGTCTTCCAGCCGCCGTATTTCCCGGCTTGTTTCGTCAAGGGATTCGGCGTTTCCGGCCACGCCCCGGCTCCTGAGACCGCGCAGCTTGGTACGGGCTTCGTCGACTTGTTTCAGGACGACCAAGGCCTCCAACTCCTGTGCCGCCGTTGTTTTGATCTGGAGCAGCCTCCGGCGGTTGGCCTCGGCATCGGCCAACCGTTCTTCGATCTCCCCCATCGCCGCCAGTGAGGCGTCAAGGCTGGTCTGACCGTAGACTACCTGGCGGGGCAGCCGGCGCAGTTGGGTACGGAACTGGTTGATCTGGGCGTTCAGGTGGTCTTCCTTGTTTTGGATCTCCGCCAATCCCAGCCGCAGGGTGGCCATCGCTTGTTCCAGTTGGGAAATCGCCAAAACTACAACCTCTTGGTGGAGTTGGACCCCAACCTAACCCTCCTCGACCGGGGAGGGAAATGCGATTGGATTGACCCTCCCGGTGGGGGAGGTGCATGGATTATCGATGACCTCACCATAAGCCGTCCCCCGGTAGGAGAAGTTGGGGCTAACCGCGGAATCCTACTTCCGGGAGGAGGGACTTGAGGGCGGCCATGACCTCCTCAATGTCTTCCCGGGAGACATGGCCCAAGTGACCGATCCGAAAAATGCTGTCGCTCAATTTGCCCTGACCGCCAGCCAATACCACGTTTTTCTCCGTCCTCAACCGTCCCATTAGCTGCCGGCCGTCTACTTCGTCCGGGACCTTCACCGCCGTGACCGTGTCGGAGGCGTACCGCTCGTCGTCCACCAGCAGTTCCAGGCCCATCTCCCGTACGCCGTCGCGGGTGAGTTGGGCGATTCCGGCGTGCCGTCCGAAGACGTTCTCCATGCCTTCGTCCATCAGCTTGTCCAAGGCGAGGCTGAGTCCGTACATCGCCGCCACGTTGGGAGTAAAGGGGGTCTGACCCCGTTCCAGCATTAGCTTGGCGGACCCGAGGTCGAAGTAGAACCGGGGCATCTTGGCCGTTTGTTGTTCCTGCCAACCCCGTTCGCTGACGCTGATGAAGGCCAAGCCCGGCGGAATCATGAAACCCTTCTGGGATGCGGTCCCCACCAAGTCGCAGTCCCAAGCGTCTACCGGCAGCGGAATGCAGCCCAGGCTGCTGACGGCGTCGACCAAGAGCACCTTGTCGAATTCAGTCTTGGCGATCCTGGCGATCTCCTCCACCGGGTGGGTGACGCCGGTCGATGTCTCGTTGTGAGTTATCATCACCGCCTTGATGTCTGGATGGTCCCGCAGAGCCTCCCGGATGGCGTCGGGTTCGACGTGACGGCCCCATTCGAAGTCCAAGACCAGCACGTCGGCGCCGAAGGCCTCAGCCATGTCGGTGAAGCGGTCCCCAAACGACCCGGCGGTGGCGGAGAGCACCCGGTCGCCTGGCGAGAGGGTATTGACCAAGGAGGCTTCCAGGGCGCCGGTCCCCGAAGCGGTGAGAATGAAAACGTCGTTCTGGGTCATGAAGACCTGTTTGAGTTGTTCGGTGGTCTTCTTGATTAGCTCGTCGAACTCAGGGCCCCGGTGATTGATCATGGGGGCCGACATCGCGTCGAAGATATCGTCTGGAATGGGAGTGGGCCCCGGCGTTCTCAGGTTCTGGGCAGGGATGCGCAACATTGACAGTCCTTCGGCCGAACATAGCAATAGGCCAGCTTTCTAAAAGGGAATGATCTATACTCTACCACGGATGTAACTATGGATGTACAAGATAGTTGCGGTGTATATAATAGCCGTGCCCATGCTCCCGCCAGCGCTATTTTTCTTGCCGGAATACCATCATAAAATTCCCACGGAGGTGAAGTATGGCTCTTGAGCTCAATCCCCATCACACCGCGCTGCTGGCTATGGACTTCGACAACGACATAGTCCACGAGGACGGGGCGTTCAAGGATTTTGGGTTCGCGCAGATGGTGAAAGACAATGACGTTTTGGGCCGGACCGGCCGGTTGATCGGCGCCGCCCGAAACGCCGGCCTGCTGGTGGTCTACGTCTCGGCGAAATTCCGGCCCGGCTACCCGGAACGACCAGCCAACGCCGGGCTGTGGGAGGGCCTCCAAGCGGCCAACGCGCTGATTGAGGGCACCTGGGGCGCCGCCATCCACGACGCGCTCACACCCCAGGAGGGCGAGCCGGTGGTAACCAAGCGAGGCGTATCCGCCTTCACCGCCTCCGACTTGGAGCCGATTCTCAAGAACAAGCGCATCGGCACCCTGTTGATGGCCGGGGTAGCCACCAACTTCGTCGTCGAGGGCACCGCCCGCGAGGCCTGCGACCGCGGTTACCAGGTTGTGGTGGTCGGCGACTGTTGCGCCTCGATGAACCAAGAGGCCCACGACGCCGCGTTGAACACCGCCCTGCCCTTCCTCTCAACAATCTCCAAACTTGATGAAGTAACCGCCGCTCTGGGCTAATTGTTTCACCGCAGAGATTTTTGGGTGAGGGTTCTTCCCGATTAAAACCCTGCTCCGGCTGCGGTGAATTCGATATAATGCTGCCATGACAACTGGGGCGGACGTTCTTGAGGGGTTGAACCCGGCGCAACGCGAGGCCGTCGAGTCCATCGACGGCCCTCTCCTTATCATCGCCGGACCCGGCAGCGGAAAAACCCGGGTAATCACCCACCGTATTGCCTACTTGGTGCGGGTCTGCGGCGTCAATCCCTACAGCATCCTGGCCATGACATTCACCAACAAGGCGGCCCGGGAGATGCGGGACCGCTTGGAACGGTTGGCCGGCAGCCACAGCCGCGCTCTCACCGTCGGCACCTTCCACGCTTTCTGCGCCCGGATGCTGCGGCTTGAAGGCCATTACCTCGGCCTTGCCACCAACTATACGATCTACGATGCCGACGACCAGGCCGCGACCATCAAGCAGGCCACGGAACTGGCGGAATTGGACCCCAAAAGCCACCCCCCAAACTCGGTCCGCAGCGTGATATCCCACGCCAAGAACCTCATGTGGGACTCCGTGGCCTTGGCGCGCAACGCCGACAATTATTTCGAGGAGGCCTGCGCTCGGGTCTACCGCCACTACGAGGAGTTGCTGGCCCGGAACAACGCGGTCGACTTTGATGACCTGCTCCTCAAGGCGGTGCAGGTGTTGGACGGTTTCCCGGAGGTTGTGAAGCGCTACCAGGACCGGTACACCTACGTGTTGGTCGACGAGTTCCAAGACACCAACGTCGCCCAGTACCGGCTGGCCCGGCTCCTGGCGGCTGGCCAGCGCAACCTCTGCGTGGTCGGAGACCCCGATCAGTCAATCTACTCTTGGCGCAGCGCCGACATCCGCAACATTCTCAGCTTCCAGCAGGACTACCCTAATGCCAAGACGGTCTCGTTGGAGCAGAATTACCGCTCTACCTCGACCATCCTCGAGACTGCCAAGAACTTGATTTCCGCCAACGGGCAGCGTATCCAGAAAGACCTGTTCACCGATAACGTGAAGGGTGAACTGGTGGAGGTCCACGAGGCCTACGACGAGACCGAGGAAGCCTCATACGTGGTGGCCGAAATCAGCCGCTTGGTGCGGGCCGAAGGGTTCAACCACGGTGAATGCGCCGTAATGTACCGGGTAAACGCCCAGTCGCGGGCCTTCGAAGAAGCCTGCCTGCACCAAGGCATGAAGTACCGGCTGGTCGGCGGCGTCCGTTTCTACCATCGCCGGGAAATCAAGGACCTTACGGCTTACCTCCGGCTGGTCTACAACCCCCAAGACGACATAAACCTGGCTCGGGTGATCAACGTCCCGCCTCGCGGCCTCGGCGCCAAGTCGATGCAACAATTGGGTTCGTTGGCCGAGTCTCTTGGCGTGCCGCTCTTCGAGGCGTTGACCCGCATCGCCGCCGCCCGCGCCGCCGGAGAGCAATGCCCGGTGCAGTTGGGGGTCCGGCCCGCGGCCGCCATGGCCGACTTCGCCGAACTCATCAATCGCTTGGTCCGTATCAGCCAAGAGGCGCCGGTGGTCCGGTTGCTGGACCTGGTGCTGGAAGAAACCGGCCTGCGCCAGTTTATCCAGACCAGCGAGGACCGTCCCGAAGAGCGTTGGCAGAACATACTGGAGTTCCGGGACACCGCCCAAGAGTTCAACGCAGAAACCCCACCCGATGGCTTGGCCAACCTCTTGGAGCGCACCGCCTTGGTCGCTGACGTGGACCGCTACGAGGATGCCGACGATTCGATTACACTGATCACCCTGCACCAAGCCAAGGGGTTGGAATTCCCAGCGGTGTTCGTAGTGGGCTTGGAAGAGGGGCTCCTACCCCATAGCCGGTCGGTGGACAATGAAGACCAGTTGGAGGAGGAGCGCCGTCTGTTTTACGTGGGAGTCACCCGGGCGGAAAAACGGCTTTACTTGTGCCGGGCGTTCCGCCGCGCTTTCATGGGGTCCCGCCAAGCGGCGCCCGCTTCTCGTTTCCTGCGTGACATACCTCCGGAGTTGATTGCATCGGGCCGCGTCCCCGACACCCCGGCGTCCCGGCGCGCCGCCCCGGCACCGTGGGAATTCGCCGCAGCCGCCCGGCAACCGGCCAAGCCCGTACTGAAGACCGGCGACTTGGTGCGCCATACTACCTTCGGCGAAGGCGTGGTCACCGCCTGGGACCCAACGGTTGCTGACGTAGAGGTGACCGTGGAATTCGCCAAAGGCGTGGGGCCGAAGCGCCTGCTCCTGAGCTTCGCCCCGCTGGAGAAGGTTGGGGAGTAGGGGGAGTCTAGCGGGCCGGCGGGTTTTTCCGGGCCGCAACCTCGGCGATTTTTTGCTTCACCACCGTGTCCAGCTTCCCGCCCTCGGTGTAATCGGCAGGAACAGCGTGGTGTACCCGGCCGGCACTAAGGAACTGCGCGGCATCGGCGGGGGCGTCCGGCGCATTTGGGGTGTAGACCGCGATGGACAGGCCTCCCTCGTCCTTGACGACTCGGAAACAGGGAACGTCCGTGGCGCCGTCGCCGATGTAGACCATGTTCTCGAACGGGATGGGCCGCTCGTTCTTGGGGACCACGGCGTTGATCTTGCTGTCGTCGCTTAGGTCGTGGGCGCCCTTGTTGATGCGGAACAGGTATTGGGTCTTGTTGGTATAGTTGATGGCCAGAGCTGGCCAACTGGCCACGCCGGAATCGTCGAACATGAACTTCGAGGCGTAAATCCGCTTGAAGTTACCGGCAATTTCCGAGCCCGCGATGATCTCCGAGTTCCCGGAGGAAACTATATAGTGTTCGACTGCCACCCCTTGGCTGGCGCCGTACTGGGCGATGCGATCGAACCAGCCAGCTACCCCGTCGAACAGCCTGATCCCTTTGCCCATCTCCCGGAAATCTTGTTGCCGCACCGGTACCCGTCCCCGCGCCTTTTGCAACATCATGTACATATACATCAGGATGCCGTCGGCCTGATGGCGTTGGGAAAGCGTGTCCACCTCTTCCCAAAACGCCGCCGCTTCCATACCGATGTCGGGAATGAACTGGTGCTCCTGCATGTTGCCCGGAGCGAGAGTGCCGTCGAAATCGTAGACGATGGCCACAGTGGTCTGCCGAGTTGGCATGGTCAGTTCCTGAACGTTCCTTATTCTTAGATTGTAACCACTTTGATCGCAGAGAGCGCAGGGTAATCGAATCGGATTGTCCACGCTCTCTGCCTCCTCTGCGTTGAATCCGCGTCTTGATTTGACACGAGTCTGCCGCCCGGTGGATTATAGAATTCCATTCTTATTTTGCCTTCAGGAGACGACTTGTGAAAGCCGCCGTGCTCTACGAAACAAAACAGCCCTTGATGTTGGAAAACGTTGAACTGGACGACCCCAAGGAAGGGGAGGTGTTGGTCAAAATAGGGGCAGCCGGCATTTGCCGAAGCGACCGCCATTTCATGCACGGCGACGCTCCCATTGCACTTCCCGTGGTGCTGGGGCACGAGGGCGCGGGAACGGTTGAGAAGGTCGGTCCCGGAGTCACCACGGTGCGGCCCGGCCAGCAGGTGATACTTTCTTTCGTCACGGCCTGCGGCCGCTGCCATTCGTGTCTGGAAGGCAACTCCCAGGTTTGCGACGTCCACATGGCCACCGGCCCCAATATGCTGGACGGCACTCGCCGGCTCCATATTGGGGACCAGTACATCCATCACATGGGCAAGGTGGCCTGCTTCGCCGAGTACGCCGTGGTGCCAGAGATGGGGTGTGTGGCTGTTGACTTCCCCATACCCATGGACAAGGCTGCTCTTATTGGTTGCTGTGTGCCTACCGGCGTCGGCGCAGTGATCAACAGCGCCAAGGTACGCCCCGGCAGCAGTGTGGCGGTGGTGGGTTGCGGCGGCGTGGGACTGAACGTAATCATGGGCGCGGCCTTGGCCAACGCCACCAAGATCATCGCCGTCGACCTGTGGGAGAGCCAGCTCGAGTTCGCCATGAAGTTCGGCGCTACCCACATGGTCAACGCCTCCGACCGCGATCCGGTGGAGCAGGTGAGGGAAATCACCGGCGGCCGCGGCGCGGACTACACCTTCGAGGTGGTCGGCTCCGCCACCACCATCAAGGCCGCCTACGACATGGCCGGTAAGAGCGCCACCGTCACCTTGGTGGGAATCGCGCCGTTCGGCGCCGACGCGTCCCTTAACGCCGTGGACATGGTCCGCAATGAAAAGACCGTCCGCGGCACCTACTACGGTTCCACTCACGCCAAAGTCGATATGCCCAAGTTCGCCGAGCTTTACCGGCTGGGCAAGCTGAACTTGGACGACCTGGTGGTCCGCCACTACACGCTGGACCAAGTGAACGAGGCCTACGACGACATGGACGCCGGTGAGATTGGCCGGGGCGTCATTGTTTTCTAGTCCCCGGGGTGTGGGGTCCTATGTCGTCTAATCCAGTCGGCTCCGGCGGACCGACCGGGGAAATCACTGTCAAGGTGGTGGAGACCGAAGAGGAGTTGGAGGCCGCTATCGGCGTCCGCTTCCGGGTCTTTGTCAACGAACAGTCGGTCCCCCAGGAAGAGGAGTTGGACGAATACGACGCAGTTGCCACCCATGCCATCGCGTCGCTTCGGGGTCAAGTGGTGGGGACCGGCCGGGTTGTAGTCGAGGAAGGCGTGGCCCGAATCGGCCGCATGGCGGTGGACCAAGAATGGCGCCGCCACGGCGTGGGAGCGTTACTGTTGCGCTTCCTGGAAGTAGAAGCCCGCACTTTGGGAGCGGGCAGCTTCGTGCTCCACGCCCAAGAATACGTCAAGTCCTTCTACGCTGCCCACGGCTACCAAGAACACGGTGACGTGTTCCTGGAAGTAGACATCCCCCACGTCGAGATGCGTAAGGGAGCGTGATGCAGCGAGCCATCCACTGTAACAGACCCTCCCTATGGCCTTTACGAATACACGGAGGAACAGCAATCGAAGCTGCGGTCCATCAAGGACGGAATCTAGCGAATCCCGCAGTCCAGCACAACGGACGCAGGCGAGTAGTGCTACAGCCCCGGATGTGGCGCACTGACTGAAGGCCCATCTCACCTTGCCGTAGGGCAACACGACGGGAGAGACCGAATGGTCGACCTCAGGAAGCCCATCTGAGAAATGATACCCGACAACCAAATCATGTCTCCGGCAGATGAATCGAATTGTATGGCAATAGTAGCCAGACGCATGGAAGGCAACGAAAGCCGGAAGCATCTGTCTCAGATACCACTCTGGGACAACACCGGCAAAATCAGATACGTAGTCACGGGAAACGGACTGGCGCGGTGGGCCCTGGTTGGACATCCCAATGCCAAGGCGTCCCAGTTCAGCGAGACTGCCCACCAGTTCCCAGATGACACGCCATTGGAAGACATTACTAAGATAGTGGCCAACTACGGGTACGTGCTGGTAACGGAGGAAGATGACAGAGTAGTCGGGATCCTGAGCTACACCGAGGTCATTAAAGAGCTTGCCCAGTAGGCCCCCCAACAGCAAAGCAATACTATTACTCTGTCAAGTTAGGGATTGACGGGATAGAGGCGATGGAGTTTGGTTCTGGTGTCCTGGATGCCGAAGCGCCAGTTGATGCGGGCTTATGCTTGGTTTCGCTCCAGTTCCAGGGCACCGACCACCCGGCAGAGGGATTCTGGGTTCAGGGTTTCGTGGAAATTACGCATTGAGGGCATGGTCCACTGCGTGTAAAGACTCTGCAATCGTTCTGCTTCAGCCCCGCTACTTCCACGGATTGACCGGGCAGCTAAACATTTCGAGAATCTTCAACGCATTGTCGAATGTTTGTCTCTTAGCCCATACGTCGTCTCTGATAAGCTCCAGATGCCCGGCGGAGGTGAGGCGTGGGTCAAGCCCCGCACCTCCATCGGCCAATACCTCCGCGTACTTTTGCCACCGGTCCAACTCTCAGGCTCAACTCTCCGAGGTCGACATGTGATACTTCGTTTAGCATGTGTTCCCAAGTCGGCCTCGCGCATTGTGGTAATGTCCACTCAGGGTTATGCCCGAAGAAGGCCAATTGTTCCGCCTCCAGTTCTTGGAGTTCCTTTTCAACCTGCGCACTTTTGGATATAAGGGACTCCCACTTCTCAACATCCGGGTTCTCACAAGCGGTCGTAAGTCCGAGTGCTGCGAGGCACGCAGTGAGCAGCACTGCGAGGCGGATTAGAGCCACTTCAAGAGCAGTCCTTGGCACACGTAGTAACACTTCCGGCCGTCGGGTGCGTCGTGCTTCGGAAGGTCATTATCAACGTCCCTGACTTTGAACGTGCGTAGGCAGGCTTGGGAAGGACATTGCGTCTTAGCCGGACGATTGGGGAATCTCGTCCGTTCTGTCATGTGGCGCTCTCATTGTGGACCAGCGCTCTGAATTCGTTTCTGGTTTCCTGACACCATCCCGGTGGAGTGTAGCGGTTCGGGCGCCACCCTCGGGGCCGCCTATTTAAGCAGACCGTTCACCGGCACAAGCCGCTGGTTATATGGGTCAACGGCCAGGAACAGCCCCTCCAGCGTGTAGGCACCCAGCAGCGGGGACATTCCTTCTTCGCCGAAAATGACCCAAGTGATAGTTTCCCGCCCTTCCGTCTGGGCAGTTGCCTGCGCCATGTCGAGTCTCGCTTGCTGGCCGCTGGCGTACTCGAAGGTTTCCTGACGGGTTGGGCTGATGCCTAGGCCGTTCAGTATCGTCCGGGGTATGACCGTTGTTGTCGCCCCAGTATCAGCCATCGCCTCGACTTCCTCGAAGCGTGTTCCGCCGAGGTCTCCGATGCGGATGGTTACGCTAAAAATTCCCATCGGTTTCGTCTCCGCTGCTTGAGCGATACCGGTCGGGTTCCGGGTTAGAGAGTATGCGGAAAGCCAATGTCCCTTGAGAGAACTTTCCGCACACCTTTCCTGATATAGCTGAGGCTAACCGGCCACGCCCGCAGGCTGCAACACCCTCTCGATTACCTTGACTTCTATCTTGGCGATGTGGCTGGTGGGTTTTTCGCCTAGGGCCTGGCGCTCGGCAGAGGCGAAGTAGGCGGCCTCTTTCTCCGGGATCTCTTCGGCGCTGTTGAAGCTCCTAATCCAGATGAACTCGTTGCGGTCGGCGTTGGTCCAAGTCGCCTCGATGGGCATACCGACCTTGTCGTGAATGGGCCTAATCTCCTCGTCGAAGACCTTGAGCCAAGAGTCCATCATCCCCCGGTTGATGGTGTAGGTCCTTAGCTGTGAGACCATTTGGTAGTCCTCCAAAATCGGCGATGAATTTATGGGTTCTCCGCAGTCTCTGCGTTGAGTTAAGCAACCGCGTAGCGGTTGAGGGCCTCTTGGTCGAAGGCTAGTCCCAGCCCCGGCTTGTCGGGCACTTCAAGGCAGCCGTCGACGAATCGGGGCGTTTCTTCGAAGAGCTCCAAGGTCCAGGGCATGTACTCCACGGTGAGGCCGTTGGGGATCGCGGCCATGAGTTGAATGTGGATCTCGGGCACCAAGTGGCTGACCACCGGCATGTTGAACGCCTCCGCCATGGCCGCAACCTTACGCCAAGGCGTAATGCCGCCGACCCGCAGCAAGTCGATCATAACTATGTCCACCGATCCCGCCTCGATCATCTGCCGGAAAGGGTTGATCCCGTAGACGTACTCGCCAGCCGCAATGGGCGTGTGAAGGGCATCGGCCACCTTGGCCAATCCCTGGTAATCGTCGTGGGCCACCACGTCTTCAAGCCAGTAGAGGTGATAGTCCTCCACGCGGCGGCCGATGTCGATTGCTTGGTTTACGCTCCACAACTGGTTGATGTCGCACATCAGGTCAATGTCTTCGCCCACGGCCTGCCGCAGCACCCTAATGCGCTCCACCTCCCGCCCAGCGGTGGGTTCGGCGCCCATCTGCGTCTTCATCTGTCGGAAGCCCTTTTCCACCAGGATGGGCCCTATCTCGGCTAGTCGCTCCACGTTCACCGGCCGCATCAGGGCGCCGCTGGCGTAGGTGGGCACCCGCCGCCGGTAACCGCCCAACAGGGTGGCCACCGGCTGCCCCAACGCCTTGCCCTTGATGTCCCACAGTGCGATGTCCACCGCGGCCAGCGCCAGGCTGAGTACGCCTCCCGGGCCGGAGCCGCTGGTGGCCTGCTTCAGTCCTTCGACGATGCCCTCTATCTCCATCGGATCTTGGCCGACGGTCAACTCGGCCAAGGCGTCCACCGCCGATTTCAGGGCCGGTACCAAGGGGTTGGTACTCAGCGCCGGAATGAAGGTCAACCCGATGCCGTCGATCCCTTCGTCGGTGGTCATTTCCAGGGTTACGAAGGCCCTCTGGGCACCGGTGTCAGGGAGGCTGTCGGCCAGAGGGTCCCGGGCCGGGGTATGCAGAACCCGGGTATGGTATCCGGAGATTTTCATAGGAAATTCACCTGTTCGGGATTTCGCCGGGCACTCTCAATTCTACCACGCTCGTTGGGTCCACCCGGCGATTGGTCCACCGCAACTGCGGTGTGGAAACCGAGGGGCGTGCCCTTTCGGAAACGGCCTGCCTTCAGGCGCCAACTCGGCTGTTCCTTAGTCCGGTTTGTGTGCGACTACCTTGAAGCTGGCCGTGTTGGTCGGCGTCCTCTCTTCGTCTTCGTCGCGGAAGTCGTAGGCTTGGCCGCTGATCTCGATGTTTTGGAAGCCAGCCTTTTCCAAACGTGACAGGTAGACTTCGGTGTACTCCGCGCCGGCGGTGCAGGAGACCCAGGACTGGGCGTCGGTAACGGACGGTCCTTCGGGGCTGAGGGCCATCACGTCCGAAAGGTGAATCCTCCCGCCCGGCGCCAACACCCGGAAGCTTTCGCTGAATACGGCGTCCTTGTCCGGGGAAAGGCAGACCACGCAATTGGAGATGATGACGTCGTAGGCGTCGTCAGGCAGTGGCATCGACTCCATCTCGCCCTGCACGAACTCGACGTTGGCGATGCCCAGCTTGGCTTGGTTCTGGCGGGCCAGTTCCAGCATGGAAGGAGTCATGTCCAACCCGGTAACCCGCCCGGTTTCGCCCACCTCCCGTGCTGCCAGGAAGCAGTCGATGCCGCCGCCGGACCCCAGGTCCAGCACCCGCTCTCCGGGGCGGAGAGCGGCCAGCGCCGTCGGGTTGCCGCATCCGGCCGACGCCGCTATCGATTCGGTGGGCAGGCCGGCCAACTGCCCGCCGGTGTAGAGCCGCACGGCATGGTCAAGGTCTTCAGGGCCGCAACAGGCGCTGGCAGTCTCACAACCGCATCCCTCGGCGTCCGTGCCTTGGACAGATGCTGGGGTCAACTCGATCACCCGCCGCGCCCGCGCTCCGTAGCGCTCGCGGACCAGTTCCTTTATCTCTTGCTGGTTGGTGGACATTAGACGGTCTCCTCCTAACCCCGAGGGGGTCCTATATTCATGTTGGGTCAACGGGACCGGCTGTGGCCCCACACCGGCTTGGTCTACGCAGTCCCGCACCATCGGCAGCATACGCTCCCAGACACGGGCGGCGGCCCGGAAGGCCTCTTCCCCGCTGGGAGTGAGCCAGCAGATACGCCGCTGCCGCCCTTGGTGTACCTCCATACGAGACTCTATGTAGCCGCCCTCTTGCAACTCTTTCATCGTGGAGTAAACCATGGCTTCGGTGGGCTCACAACACCCCTGGCAGGCCTCCTTAATGGCTTGGTTGACGCCATAGCCGTGGACCGGCCCTTTGGCCAGTTGGGAAAGCAACAAGAAACGGCAGAGGCTGCGCTTTACCAGGTTCTCCCAATAGACTTCGCTTGTCATTCCGTCCATGCTGATTTTATACCCAATCCTATTTACTAAAGCTTGTTAAGTATTAAACACTGCCAAACCCGGACTGTCAACCCGGCTCTCCATAGGGAGCCTCAAGGATAGGTCCCATTAGCCGTATAGGTAACCATGAAACAGGTTCCGCGCGGGCTGGAAATTTGGTTGGCTGACCCTCCGAAAAAGCTCTGTGCTCTCTGCGTCCTCCGCGGTGAACCCCGTCGCCGCTTGGGTTGGCGCCGGTCATGGAAGAGGCCGTGGAACAAACGTACAAGAAAGGCACGTAAAGGCCGTTGTTGAGGCCTGAAAATAGGGTAATTTAGCTTCAAATCCGGTATAATGTATATAACTCGCACAGAAAGGCCCCCGGCCCTTTTTGCGCCCTTTTCGACCTCTTCGTTCCCGAACTGGAATGGTGATTGATTTATGACTCAAACCTCAACGGCGGACTACACAGCCAGAGACATCCAGGTCTTGGAAGGCCTTGAAGCCGTCCGGGTTCGTCCCGGGATGTACATCGGCAGTACCGACCAACGCGGCCTGCACCACCTTATCTACGAAATACTGGATAACGCGGTGGATGAGGCTATGGCCGGTTACTGCACCCGGGTGCAACTGGTCATGGACGAAGACGGCACCATCACCGTTTCGGACAACGGCCGCGGTATTCCTATCGACAAGCATCAGGCCACCGGCAAGAGCGCCCTGGAAACAGTGATGACCACTCTCCACGCCGGCGGCAAGTTCGGCGGCGGCGCTTACAAAGTCACTGGCGGTCTCCACGGTGTGGGCGGCTCGGTGGTTAACGGCCTTTCGGAACACCTGCGGGCCGAAGTGTATCGGCAGGGATGGCGCTACTATCAGGAGTACGCCCAGGGTATTCCCACCACCGGCTTGGTTAAAGACGAAAAGACCGCAATCCACGGCACCACCATATCGTTCCGGCCGGACCCGCTCATATTCCCCGACATCCAGTACGACTTCGATATGCTGACCAGCCATTTCAAGGAGATCGCTTACCTCAATAAGGGCCTTGAGATTTGCTTCATCAGCTATTGGCACGCGGCACGACGCCATGGCGACATCGAGCGTACTTACTACTTCGACGGAGGAATCGCCAACCTAGTTCGCAACGTTAACCGCAACCGGCGCGTCATGCAGTCGTTCCCCTTCTATTACGAGAAGACGGTTGACGATACCGCGGTGGAAGTGGCGGTGCAGTACAATGACACTTTCTCCGAGACTGTTTACTCCTTTGCCAACTGCATCAATACGGAAGAGGGCGGCAGCCACATGACCGGCTTCCGATCCGCTTTGACCCGGGTGATCAACGATTACGCCCGGAAGCAGGGGCACCTCAAAGACGACCAAGCCAATCTCCTCGGCGACGACGTGAGGGAAGGCTTGGCGGCGGTGATCAGTGTCAAACTCACCTCGCCCCAGTTTGAAGGCCAGACCAAGACCAAGCTGGGTAATGCCGAGGTACGGGGTATTGTCGAATCGGTGGTCGGCGAGGGACTAAACCGCTACCTAGAGGAGAACCCCATCGACGGTAAACGGGTGGTGGAGAAGTGCCTTACCTCCCAGAAGGCCAGGGAGGCGGCCAAGCGGGCCCGGGAACTGGTCATCCGCAAGAACGCCTTGGACGGTACGTCGCTTCCCGGCAAGTTGGCCGACTGCGCCGAACGCGACCCGGCTAAATCTGAGCTATATATCGTGGAGGGCGAATCGGCGGGCGGTTCGGCCAAGATGGGCCGGGACCGGCATTTCCAGGCGATCCTGCCCCTCAAAGGTAAGATCCTAAACGTGGAGCGTGTGCTGCAACAACCGGACAAAATACTGGGTCACGAAGAGATCCGGGCCATGATCGCGGCCATCGGCGCCGGGGAAGGCGAAGATTTCGACCCTTCAAAGGCGCGCTACCACAAAATCATCATAATGACCGACGCGGACGTGGACGGCTCGCACATACGGACGCTGATTCTCACCTTCCTGTACCGCCGGATGTTGCCCTTGATTGAGCAAGGCTACCTTTACATCGCCCAACCCCCGTTGTACCGGATCCAATCGGGGCGGAAGGTACAGTACGCCTATACCGAGGAGCAGAAAGACCAACTGCTATCCAAAAACGGTAGCCAGCGCAGTCCTACTATACAGCGTTACAAGGGCTTGGGGGAGATGAACCCCGACCAGCTTTGGGAGACCACCATGAACCCGGACACCCGCCACATGTTGGAGGTTCAGATCGACGACGCTGTCGAGGCCGAGGACGTGTTTTCTTCCCTGATGGGTGAGTTGGTGGCGCCCCGAAAGAGTTTCATCCAGGCCCACGCCCGCAGCGTCAAGAACCTGGACGTTTAACGGTCCCTGCCGCCGGTCTCGGAATGACGGGGCGGCCCTCTTTGGGGTATAATCCAAGTGTCAAATCAATAGAATCCGTGAGGACTCATTGCCTGCCAAAAAGTCTTTCCGCCAGTCAGTAAAACGGAACCAGCGGAACCGCAGCGCTAGGACCGAGACCAGGACCATTATCGGGCGGGCCCTGCGTGCTGTTGACTCCGGCGATGCCGCCGATGCCCAAGCGGCGGTGCGGCTGGCCACCAGCGTGATGGACCGAGCCGTAGGGAAGGGCATTCTCCACAAGAACAACGCGGCCCGGCGCAAGTCTCGTATGGCGGCCCGTCTAAACAACCTGGCGCAAGCACAGGAAGCCTAACCTCTAACCCGGACACTCCGGTTGCCACAGGACCCGCCGCGAATTCCGCGGCGGGTCTTCGATATTTTAGGCCCCACGCGGGTATCGGGCCCCTTGCCACTTCCCCAGTTGTCATATCATGTGGAGCGAATGATGACGTGACGGCGTTGACAGGCAGAATGGCCTTTTGCTAGTCTCGTTTACAGAACATTCGTTTTATGTAAAGGTGGCTATGGTAAGCAGGAAGAAGATGCCAGCGCGGCGCCAACAGATCCTGGAGTTTATCCAAGGCTTCATTTCGGATAACGGCCTCCCTCCCACCGTCCGCGACATACAAAAGGCTTGTTCCATCAGTTCGACGTCGGTCGTCGACTACAACCTGCATAAGCTCCGGGAGGCCGGTTATCTGAACCGGCGGCCGGAAGTGGCCCGGGGCATTGAGTTGCTGGACAACGAGGGTCAGCCGGTTTCCAGCGCCCCGCGGGTCCAAGTCATCGGCGCCATTGCGGCCGGCCTGCCGCTGCCGGTGTTCTCCACTGAAGAAGTCCAGTCCAGCGAGGAGTTCGACGCCGTGGAGATATCTCCCGACCTGCCCCGGCGTCACGGTAGGCTGTTCGGGCTGGCGGTGCGGGGGACTTCCATGATCGACGCCTTAATCGATGACGGGGACGTGGTGATCGTCAAACCGGGCCATGAAGCGGCCAACGGTGAAATGGTCGTGGCTTGGCTGAAGCAGGAAGAAGAGGCCACCCTCAAGAAGTTCTACCTAGAGGGCGACCAAGTCCGTTTGCAACCCGCCAATAGCCAGATGGAGCCCATCTATAGCCCTGCCGAAAACGTGGAGATACGAGGCAAGGTTGTGTCCGTTATGCGCAAGTTCTCCTGACCTCCTCCATCCACCGGCAGCATGCCTTGAGTTACTCGGCAACCCAACGGTAGCCGGCGCCGCCACCAACGGGACCGGAACCCTTCGAGTCCCACAAAGATGGAAGGGATTTTAATGCTTCCCGAGTGCTAGGAATCGCTAATATCGGCTTGCCGGAAAAGTGTCCCGCAAGGCGATATTAACGTCTGGCGTTGCCCAAGGCGATGTAGGTTGCCACGCAGAAGGGGACACAATAGGTAAGGGGTATCTTCCAGAACATTTCGGCCTGCCAGTTCCCGGCCGCCAAGGTGTTGCCTTGGTTCAGGGCCGTCAACAACGAACCCACCACCAGCGCGGTGAGGATTGACCGTCGCAGCATAGGCCGGTGCAACAAAGCGCACCTGAGGCACTTGATCACGTCGCCGGTCGAACGGTCGTCAATGGAACGATCATCAATTGAAGGGTCGCCAATCGAACGAACGTTGGTTGAGGCCGTATTTTTGAAGGCGAAACTCCAGCCCCGGCGCGGCTGTCGACGACAGCGGTCACACCTCAAACGAGGTGTGGTCCGTCGTCCGTCGGCATCAGGAATCCGAGTCACACGGGACCTCCGCATTCGACGTACAGCCGCGTGGCCCAACTGACCAAACTGCCAAGCACAGGATTCTAATCACGGCGTTCCCAGCGTGTCAAACAGATCCGGATTGGCGCCTGATTGTTGCCACCCTTTGCTTCGGCGGCGCTAGTGGGAGCCCCGGCCGTCGTTTTCTTGTTAACCGTGTGCCACAACCGTATACTGGCCTTGAGGCCAAAAACCCCCGTGCAACCGGTTCCCGGATTTTTTGCCGAACTACTTGTTGATATCCCTTCCGGAGTTTCCTGAATGTATGATTTCCATACCCACACGTTTCTGAGCGATGGTGTCTTGTCTCCCATCGAGTTAATCCGGCGGGCCATGGTGCAAGGGTACCGGGCCATGGCTATCACTGACCACGTGGGACTGGGCAATGTAGAATTCGTCTTGAAGACGTTGGTTACAGATTGCGCCCAAGCCACCAAGCGTTGGGACATTCTGGTTCTGCCGGGGGTCGAGGTTACCCATGTTCCCCGAGAGGATATCGACTTGGTGGCCCGCACCGCCAAGGAGATGGGCGCCAAGATGGTCGCTGTTCATGGCGAAACGGTGGTGGAGCCAGTGGAACCCGGGACCAACGAGGCGGCGGTGCGGTCGTCGTCGGTGGATATTCTTGCCCATCCGGGTCTGATATCGGTTGACGAGGCCCGGCTGGCTGCGGAGCGCGGCGTTTACCTGGAAGTATCGGCCCGGCGCAGCCACGCCTACGCCAACGGGCATGTCGCCAGGGTCGCGAGAGAGGTGGGCGCGTCCATGGTGTTGGATTCGGACGCCCACGAGCCGGGGGACCTGCTAACCCCGGAATTCCGGTTGAAGGTAGCGAAAGGCGCGGGCCTCGATGATGACGAGGTCCACGCCTTGTTGGAAGTCAACCCGCGGACTCTATTGGAGCGGCTGGGTTACGGCACAGAATATTTCGCCCGCCCCAATTAGGACTGGGGAGGTCTGTCGGTCAGGACTTGCCGATCCGAAAGACCTTGGTGCCGCATTGGGGACAGACCCCCTGGGTGGCGGGCCTGCCGTTTTTTAACGTAACCTGCTCCGGGTTAGAAATCTCCCGTTTCCCGCGGCATTTGAAGCAGTAAGCCTCCATGGTCACATCCCCCTTCGGTTTGGCAATCGGATAGGACTCAAGGTGTCCCGGAAGGAACCCAGACCCTGACGTCGGCTAACCGGTCTGCTGATTCGACCGCCCCGCCGGCGGTAAAGTCCAAGCGCCGGGTCCAAGAAATCCAGTTGACGTAACGTTGTACAACTATACTGGCCAGCCCCGGTTTGTCAAGGAACGGCGGGGGCGTTTTTGTGCCGATAGCCGCGATGCCCCCTCAGGCCGGTCAGTCTGGGATTGGCGCCAAGGGGGAGGGCGAGGTTAACCGGAACACCTTGACCGGCCGCCATGAATTGGCGCTCCGTTCGTACCGGACCACGCCCAAGAAGCAACCTTCGCTGTTGTAGGCCCGGAACTGCTCCAGATAACCGGCGTTGGGCTCCGGCCGTCCCAGATTAACCGTCTGCCCGTTTTTCAGGAACTCCTCGGCGTGGCGGCCGACGGTGATGCTCTTCAGGTGGCGCAACATCCAATCGACGGGCATTAAATGGTCCTGCCAGCCAACCTCCGCCTTTGCGTCTTCCTCCAGTTGTTCCAGCGTGACTGCATCGTCGGCGAGAAAACCGCCGCAGCTCAGCCGCGCCAAGTCCGCCACATGGCCGCCGCAACCCAGAACCTCTCCAAGGTCGTGGGCCAAGGACCGCATATAAAACCCGCGCCCGCATTCCACGTCCAAGGTCAACTTGGGCAAGTCCAATTCCACGACGCGTACCGAGTGGACTTCCACGTCGCGGGCCTCCCGTTCCACTTCCACTCCGGCCCGGGCCAGCTTGTAGAGACGCTGACCGCCGACCTTAACCGCACTGTACATCGGGGGGGTCTGCTGAATGACGCCGACAAAGGCCTGTAAGGCTTCGTCCACCGCTTGGCGGGTTACAATGCTGGCGTCGCCGGTACTGACCACCTCGCCCTCGGTGTCGTAGGTCGTGGTAGCCGCCCCCAGGGTCACGTCCATCACGTACCGCTTGGCGCCGCCAACCACGTAGTCCATCAAGCGGGTTGCTTGCCCGAAACAAACGGGAAGCACCCCTCGGGCAAGTGGGTCCATCGTCCCGCCGTGTCCCACCTTTTGCCGTTGGCCGGTGATGCGCTTCACCCGGCGGAGGGCGTCCATGGAGGTGATCCCCGTGGGTTTGTACAGGTTGATGAACCCGTTGATAGCGGACCGGTCGGCCCGTGGCCCGTCGTTCTTTCCGGGCATACTATTGAGTGCTGGAGGCGGGTGTGGGCGTGTCCGGCAACCCGTCGTCGGGCTCGGAGCCCGTTTCTGCGGGTCTCAGGGAATCCATCAACCGTAGTATCTGGTCGCCCTCTTCCATGGAATCGTCGAGATCGAAAGTCAAGTGGGGCGTGTGCCGCAGGGTGATGCGGTTTCTTAGCTCTCGCCTCAAGTAGGCGGCGGCGGACTGGATGCCGTCCAGGGCCAACCGCTTGGTCTCGGCGCCGCCCATGACGCTGACGTACACCCGGGCGGCCCGCAAGTCGTTGGAGGCGCTGACCCGGGTGACGCTGATTACGCCGTTGATCCTGGGGTCTTTGATCTGCCGGGCCAGAAGATGGCTGATTTCGGTGCGAAGCAGTTCGTTGACGCGGTCGGTGCGTCTCGACATGGCTTAACGGCGGCCTCGTTCCTGGCGGTAGACCTCCACAGTGTCCCCCTGCTGAAAAGCGTTGAAGCCTTGCAGCATCACGCCGCACTCGGTGCCGGCGTTCATCTCGTTGACCTCGTCCCGGAAATGGCGCAGACTGGCGATGGTGGTGTCGGCAATGGCAGCGCCGCCGCGCATCAACCTGGCTTGGCCGTTTCTTACCATCCGGCCTTCACTGACCCGGCAGCCGGCGATTTGAGCGCCGCGTCGGCCCTCGAAGATTTCCCTCACTTCGGCCCGGCCGACTACCAACTCGGTGAATACCGGCTCCAACATGCCGTGGAGGGCCCGCTCAACGTCGTCGATCAGTTGATAGATGATGCCGTAGTGTCGGATTTCTACGCCCATACGGTCGGCCAAGCGTTCGGCGCTGGGCTCGGCGCCGATGGCGAAACAGATGACAATGGCTTCGGAGGCGCTGGCCAGCAAAACGTCGGACTCAGTGGCGGCGCCGCTGCCGGTATGGAGCACCCGCACCTTGGCGTCTTCGTCCACCAACCGTTCCAAGGCTTGGCGGACCGCTTCCACGCTGCCTTGCACGTCGGCCTTGAGAACCAGGTTCAATTCCTTAACGTTGTCGAGGTCGACCCGGTTTACCACCTCATCCAAGGTGATGGCCCGGGTCTGTCCGGGGGTGCCGCCGTGGGCCCGCTCCCGGTTGCCAGCGATGGAGCGCGCTTCCCGGTCGCTGGACGCCACCGATAGTTGGTCGCCGGCTTCCGGGAGGGCGCTGAATCCCAGCACCTCCGCCGGGGTTCCGGGGGTCACCTTGTCCAACGGGCGGCCTTGGTCATCCATCATGGCCCGGACCCGGCCGGCAACTGAGCCCGCGACGATATGGTCGCCGATCTTGAGTGTCCCATCCGCGACCAGCACCGTGGCGCTTGGCCCGCGTTTGCGGTCCAACTTGGCTTCTATTACGACTCCCGAAGCTGCCCGGTCCGGATTGGCCTTCAGCTCCGAGACTTCGGCCAGCAGCAAGGTGTTTTCCAGCAGGTCGCCGACGCCGTCTCCGGTAAGGGCCGAAACCTCCACCGAAATAACGTCGCCGCCCCAGTCTTCAACCAGCAGTTCCTGTTCGCTAAGTTGGCGTTTCACCCGCTCGGGATCGGCGGCGGGCAGGTCAATCTTGTTGATGGCCACCACGATGGGCACCTCGGCGGCCCTAGCGTGATTAATCGCCTCCATGGTCTGAGGCATGATCCCGTCGTCCGCAGCCACCACTAGGATGGCGATATCTGTGACCCTAGCGCCCCTCGCCCGTATCGCGGTAAAGGCGGCATGGCCCGGGGTGTCGAGGAACGTGATTGGCTGTCCCCGGACGTCGACCTGATAGGCGCCGATATGCTGGGTGATGCCGCCGGTCTCCCGGTCGGCCACCCGGGAATTGCGGATGTAGTCCAAAAGAGAAGTCTTGCCGTGGTCGACATGGCCCAGCACGGTAACCACCGGCGGGCGCACGGTCAAGTTGGCTTGGTCTATCTGCGCCTCGGCCACTGCGGTGCGGCCTTTGGAGGCAGTGCTTTGTGGGGCGACGGAGGTGCGGATGCCGGAGGGGGTGGTGACCAAGGTTGCGACCTGATAGTCGATCACCTGGTTCATGTTGGCCATGATGCCGTTCCGCATCAGTTGCTTGATTACGTCGATGGGGGACTGATCAAGGACATCCGCCAAGTATTGGACGGTCATCGTCTCGGGCAACACCAGTGCGCGCGGCTGTCCGCGCCGTTCACCGGAACGCCGGGTTCGGGTCGGTCTTCCTTGGTCGTCGGATGGTGGCTGTCTTTCGGAAGTCATGTCTCAGTCCACCTGCTCGTTTTGGGCTATAGCCTGTTCAAATACGCTGCGTATCCGTCCGAGGTCGTCATGGGAAAGCCGAACGCCGAGGCTGCGAGATAGGGAACCCCTGTCCAGCGCCCGGTCCCAGCATTCCCCCGACCAACAAAGATAGGCGCCGCGTCCGGCGGCCTTGCCGGTGGAATCCACAGTTACTACGTGCTGGGGTGTCCGCACCAACCGCACCAGTTCCTGCTTGGGGGCTTTTCTGGCGCAAGAGACGCAACTACGTTCGGGGACGTGTCGCTTTTTGGGCATCGGGAAGCCTCTCTCAGGCCCCTCTAGCGGGTAAAACTGGCTGCTTAACGGCCCCCGCCGCCCCGGCGAGCGCCGCCTCCGCCCCGGCGGGAGCGCCCGCCCCGGCGTCCACCACCCCCGCGGAAATCTTCTACTATGTCCTCGGCGAAGCGAATCTTCCCGGCATCCGGGGTGAGTACCGGCAACTCGGCCAACTCGCCTAGGTCCACGTCGAGTTCTGGTTCGTCCTCGGCCTCGTCGTCCAAGACTGCCATGTCGTCCAAGGTGAAGGAACCCAGGTCGTCGACACTCAATCCGGCTTCGGGCTCCGGGACCGCAGTCTCGACCTCGGCCAAGACCGAGTCCTCTTCCCGGATCAACGCCTCCAAGATGCTTTCTTCGTCTACATCCGCTACGGCGGGAACGGCCGCAACTTCAGCTACCACGGCCTCTGGTTCGGCGGTCGCTTGCGCTTCAACCCTTTGGGCTTCGGCCACCACCGCCTCGGCTTCCTGGATAACGGCCGCCTCGGGTTCTTCGGCTATCTCCGCTATCGCTTCCTTGGCTTCGGCCACAGCCGCTGCTTCGGCTTGAGCCATGGCGGCGGCGCCCTTGAGTCGCGCTTCGCGGATTTCCTCCCACTCGGTCATCCCCTTAATGTCCAACCGCCAGCCGGTCAGCCGGGCCGCCAACCGGGTGTTCTGGCCTTCCTTGCCGATGGCCAGCGACAATTGCCGGTCGGGGACTACCACTATGGCCGTCTGTTCCGTCCCCAAGAGCTCCACGTGGACCGGTTCCGAAGGGCTTAACGCCTTGGAAATGAAGGTCCTGGGGTCTGAATCCCAGGAGACTATGTCGATTTTCTCGCCATGCAGTTCGTTTACGATGCTCTGGATCCGGTTGCCCCGGATGCCGATGCAGGAGCCCACCGGGTCGATGCCGGGCTGGGTGGCCGTAACCGCCACCTTGCTGCGAATACCGGACTCGCGGGCGATGGCTCTGATCTCAACCACGCCGTTGTAAACCTCGGGAACCTCGATCTCGAATAGCCGTCTCAGCATGTTTCTGTGGCTGCGTGAAACCAGTATTTCCGGTCCTTTGGGGGTGGACTTCACGCTGAGAACGTAGACTTTGGCCCGAAGCCCCTTGCGGTACCGCTCGGAGCCTACTTGTTCCTCGACTGGCAGGATGGCTTGGGCCCGGCCCAAGTCCAGGGTAACAGCCCGGCCCGGCTCCGCCTGCTCGATCATCCCGGAAACGATGTCGCCCTCATGCTGCTGGAACTCTTGGAACAGGAGCTCGCGTTCCGCTTCTCTCAGGCGTTGCAACACCACCTGCTTGGCGGTCTGGGCGGCAATGCGGCTGGCGTTATGGGGCAGCGGCTCGGCGGCCGCGACCTCGTCTCCGAGGTTGGCGCTCGTCCTGATGTGCTTGGCGTCGGCTAGAGTGATCTCCCGGTCCGGGTCTTCCACCGACTCAACGACGGTTTTAAGGGCGTAGACGCTCACGTCCCCGGTATTGGGGTTAAGCGTCACCGATATGTTTTGGCCCGAGGCCGGGTTGTCCTTTTTGAAGGCCGAGGCCAAGGCTACTTCGATGGCCCCCAACACCTGTTCACGGGGCAGGTGGCGTTCTGCCGCCAACTGGGTCAATGCAATCAAAAAATCGCTTTTCATCGTTCAGCCCCCTCCCAGATCCTTGTTGGAAACGGCTGTCTCCATCAACAAGAAAGCGGGCTGCACCCGCTCTCACAGAAGGAAGGACCATGTCGAGCCTCAGTATAGCACCGCCACCAGTCGCTTTCAAGGCTGGCGGATTGGGGTATACCCACGCGGAGATAGGCCAGGATCGGTGTTCTAAAGACAATATAAAGCCCCCATTTGGGAGGGGGCTTCCCACGTTTCTGCGAACGTTGTATCGGTTGCCCGGTTATGCCGCAGTGCTCACCACCATATCTTGCCTTGAGCTTCCTCTTTCAACTGCTCGTAGTCCTTGGTCCAAAGGGCGGTGCTAAGGTACTTCCAGCCGCCGTCGGCCAGCAGGCAGACAATGGAACCAGACTCCATCCTCTCGGCTTGGCGTATGGCTCCGTAGACCACCGAGCCAGATGACACCCCGGCGAATATCCCCTCTTCATCCAACAGGCGTTTGGCCGTGTGGAAGGCTTCGAAGCTGCCCACCAACATCCTCGAATCCAGCAGGTTGATGTCCAGTATCGGAGGAATGAACCCGTCTTCAAGGCTACGCAACCCGGATATGAAGTCCTCCGGCTCCGGGGCCACCGCCGCTATTTTGACCTGGGGGTTGTGTTCTTTGAGCCGCCGGGCCACCCCCATCAGCGTGCCGCCGGTGCCCAGGCCAGCAACGAACACGTCCACTTCCGGCAGGGTTTCGATGATCTCAGGCCCGGTGGTCTCGTAGTGGGCCCCCGGGTTGCCGCTGTTGCCGTACTGGTACATCATGACGTAATCGTCGGGATGCTTGGCCACCAGGTCTTGGGCCACTTCGATGGAGCCGTTGGTGCCGCGGGAGCCGTCGGAAGAAATTATCCGGGCCCCGTAGGCTTCCAGCAGTTGCACCCGCTCCACGCTGACGTTTTCCGGCATGACCACGGCCACCTTGTAGCCCTTGAGCCGGCCGATCATTGCCAGGGAGATACCGGTGTTGCCGCTGGTGGGTTCCAGTATAGTGCGGCTGCCGCTGAGCTCGCCATCGACTTCAGCCTGCTCGATCATCTTGAGGCCGATACGGTCTTTAACGCTGCCGGTCGGGTTTTGCCCTTCCAGCTTGGCGTAGATACGCACCCCTTCCTTGGGGCTCATGTTTTGCAGTTCCACCAGCGGCGTGTTGCCGATGGTGGCCAGAATTCCTTTGTAGGTCAGCTTCGTAACCATGCCGCGCTAGTCCAGAGCTACGGCCGCCGGCTCTTCTTGAGGCTCGGCCAGCCCGCAGAACACCTCGTAATCGATGAGTTCGGTCACCGTGGGATTTTCTCCGCAGAGCGGGCAGTTGGGGTTCCTCTTCAAGCGTACTTCCCGGAAGCTCATGCTGAGGGCGTCGATCAGGAGCAGGCGGGAACTGAGGGATTCGCCGATTCCCAGAAAATGCTTCAGGGCCTCCGTGGCCTGAATACTGCCCACCAGCCCGGTCAGCGCTCCTAGGACGCCGGCCTCGGCACAGTTGGGGACCATGCCGGGGGGCGGCGGCGAGGGGAAGAGACAGCGATAGCAGCCTTGGCCGGGCAGGAACACCGTGGCTTGGCCGTCGAATATCAGGATGCTGCCGTCCACCAACGGTTTGTTCAGGAGGTAGCAGGCGTCGTTAACCAGATAGCGAGTGGCGAAATTATCGGCTCCGTTGATCACCAGGTCGTAGTCCCCGATTATTTCCATGGCGTTATGAGACTCCAACCGGGTCTCGTGGAGCACCACGTTTACGTCGGGGTTGTAGGCCTTGATGTTTGCCAGGGCCGACTGGACTTTGGGACGGCCCACGTCGTCGGTGTGGTGGAGCACCTGTCGTTGCAGATTGGAGAGTTCGACCACGTCGAAGTCCACGATCCCCACGGTGCCGACCCCGGCCAAGGAGAGATAGATAGCCGAGGGGGAGCCCAGCCCGCCGGCGCCGATGATTAGCGCCTTCGACTGCATCAGGGCCCGTTGGCCTTTGCTGCCAACGTCGTTCATGATGATGTGGCGGCTGTAACGTTTTACTTGGTCTGGAGTTAGGGCGATGGGCTGAGCAGCCATCTTTCGGCGCCTCCTCTTTTGTGGTCAACCACTTTTTGGTCAACCACTTTTTGGTCAAATAGAAAGCCTGCGCATTGCCCTGGAGGGTGGGCGCAGGCTTCAGAAAATCGGTCTTCCGGCCTGCCCCCTATGTCGAGGGGCAGGTACAGGAGCAGATACGCTTGACCCCGGTTGGACTCATCGACGATTTCAGTCTATATCCGGCCCAATCCGTTGTCAATTCCAATACCTAGACAGTCTGCCCGGCCAGACTTAGCTGGCGCTCGGCCAAATCGGCGACGCTGATCTTGCTTAGCAGGTCGCTGATGGAGTCTTCCACCAGCTTCCACACCTCCTGTTGGGCACAGGAGTCGGAGAAGACACAATCGTCGGGGTTGACCAAGCAGTCCATGGGCGAACTGTTGGAGTCCAGGTGGGCCATGACCATGCTGATGGTTATATTCTTGGGGTCTATGGCCAAGGTGTGGCCGCCTTGGGGACCGCGGCGGCTGTCGACGAAGCCGACCTTGTTGAGAGAGGCCATTAGCTGGTTCAGGTAGGCTTCCGGAATACCCTGCCGGGCAGCGATAGCGGCGGTCTGAACGTGGCCATCCCCGTAGCGCAACGCCAACTCCACCAGAGCCCGTACGCCGTAGTCAACTCTCATGGGGATTTTCATCAGACACACCTCCGGTGTACCCGGACTCTGGGATTATACACCCCGGCCCCGGCGTTTCCAACAATGCACAGCGGTTTATCCAATATCTGCCCGGCCGGTACTGACCGCTACCTTGCTGGCAGTTGCCCGACTGACAGTTGGTGGTAGCGTCGTTACCGGCTGTGCTCATATATTGGCCGAAACATCGGGGAGAGGAGCCGGCTTATGCTTGCCTATGCCCAGACGTGCGCCGTGATCGGACTGGACGGTTTTGTAGTACAGGTGGAGGTGGATATTGCGCCCGGCTTACCGGCGTTCCACATCGTCGGCCTGCCGGATACGGCCGTCACTGAGGCCAAGGAGAGGGTCAGGGCCGCGCTGCGCAACAGCGGCTGCGAGTTTCCCCTGAAGCGGATCGCGGTGAACCTGGCGCCGGCCGATCTCAAGAAAGAGGGCCCGGCCTACGACCTGCCCATCGCGGTGGGGATATTGCTGCGGACCGGGCAACTCGACGCCACGCCCACCGGAGCGGTCTTCTTGGGTGAGCTCTCGCTGGACGGCAGCCTGCGCCACACCAACGGGATGCTGGCCATGGTGTCGGTGGCTCGCGACCAAGGCTACACCTCCGTGTACGTCCCGTCGGTAGACGCAGGGGAAGCCTCCTTGGTGGATGATATCCAGGTGTACCCGGTGCCTACCTTGGCCGCCTTGATAAGTCATTTGCGTTTCGAGAAGGAGATCGAACCCATCAGCGGCGACGGTTGGTCCCAATGTGCGGAACAGGAAGTCCACGATCAGATGGACTTGGCCCATGTCCGCGGGCAGGAGCACGCCAAGCGGGCGATGGAGGTGGCTGCCGCCGGGTTCCACAACCTGCTCTTCAACGGCCCACCCGGCAGCGGCAAGACCCTGCTGGCCCGCTGCCTGCCTTCAATTCTGCCCCGCATGGCCCCTCAGGAGGCGCTGGAGGTCACCAAGATTTACAGCGTCAATGGCGCCCTGCAGGCCGATAACCCGCTGGTGTTGCGGCGGCCCTTCCGATCGCCCCACTACACCATCTCCAACGCTGGCTTGGTGGGAGGCGGCCGGACACTGCGCCCGGGAGAAATCACCCTAAGCCACCGGGGCGTACTGTTCTTGGACGAGTTGCCCGAGTTTACCCACACTGCCTTGGAATCGTTGCGGCAACCGCTGGAAGACAAGGTGGTGACAATCAGCCGGGTAAGCGGCAGCGTGACCTACCCGGCCAGCTTCATGCTGGTGGCTGCGATGAACCCATGCCCCTGCGGGTTTTACTCGCATCCCGGCAAACAATGCACCTGCTCGCCATCCGCGGTAGACCGCTACCAGAAGCGGATCAGCGGACCCCTGCTGGACCGGGTCGACGTTTTCGTCGAGGTGCCGCCGGTGGAGTACGACAAACTGATCGACGACCGGATGGGGGAAGATTCCAGTGGACCCAGGGACCGGGTGAAGCGGGCCCGGGAATTGCAACGGGAACGGTTCGATGATTACGGTTTCCTCTGCAATTCCGAGATGGGCCCCGCCGAAGTGTGGAAGTTCTGCCAATTGGGGGACGGCGTCCGGGAGTTATTGCAGACCGCCACCCAACGCCTCACCCTGTCAGCCCGGGCCTTCCACCGGGTGCTGAAGGTGTCGCGCACCGTCGCCGACCTGGATGATTCGAAAGAAATTGGAGTCAGCCACTTGGCCGAGGCCCTCCAATACCGGGCCCGCTCGGTCGTGGGTTAGCGGACGGAGGCACAAAATCCGCCATTCCATCACGAGTATAGTCCTCTTCCCTGGCCGGGAGCGATTTGCAATCCACTCCGGAACGGGGGGGATTTTTGAAGCACCCTCGTAACGAGGACCGGCGGAACAGGACGGGCATAATCGCTTACGCTCAGTTGGCGGCGGTGATTTCATAGGGCGGCTCGCAAGTATCCGCCATCTCCCGTAGCCCCTCCAGTTCCCTCGGCGTGGCCGTCAGTCCCCACCGGTTCTTGATCGTGGTCCAGTCCAACGCGTAGTCGCACCAGTAACCTCGGTCGGCGGGGCGCCAGTCTTCAGGGCCTTTGCTCCCCTTGGCGCGGTTGGCTGCGGCCGTGGTGGCGATCAGGTGGCCTTCGTACCCCAAGTCGTTGGCAAAAAGGGCTTTCCGGTCTTTATTCCACCGCCAGCCGCCGGAACGGTGAGCGTTGGCCAAGGGGACCATGTGGTCGACGTCCAACCGGGATGGGTCGTCGACCGGCGTTCCGGTGTAGGGACCTACCCAGCTACCGGATCTCACCCGGCAACGCTCTCGGGTCTTGAACGTAACTGGCGTTAACGACTCGGCGACCAGCACTTCCTGCCGGGCGTCCTGGCAGTCCCCGTCGCTATCAACCCAATGACGCCAGTCTCCGCGGTCATAGTCCGGGAGATCAGACGGCACCGGGGACACCGTAATTCGGAGTTGGGAAGCCGGTCGGGGAGGAGGCGTGGTGGTTGTGCCGGTCAGCAAATCGCAGGAAATGAGAACCAAAGCGGCACAAACGCATGCCAGGCAAACGAGGACTTTCTTCATCCACCCCACTCCCGACCGTCGATTAGCTACAACCGGCTCAATCCCGGCAGCCTGCATTTGGCGGGCGGTCCGAGGGTTGGTCGCCGCCAAAACGTGATTTTGGCTCTTGCCACCCGGCGTTGCGTACTAATATTATATTGCCCATGGAATCGAAGCAGGTCCGGTACCCTCTCGGCGCCCTCGCCAGTATTAAGCCCGTCACCTTTGGCCAGCCCGGCCAACGCACCTTCCGGCTCGACTTGGAGTCCGGTCCCGCCTTCTGCTCGGTCTGGCTGGAAAAGGAACAGCTTTTCCAACTGGGCGTTTACCTGAAAGAGATAATGGGCCGGTTGTCGGATGAGGACAAGGCCCGCGAGAGCAGACCCACGGAGCAGCCTTGGTCCGGGGGTGAGGCGACAATCGATTTTAAGGCAGGGCAGATGATGCTCAGCCACGACGCCGAGTCCAACTCCTTCTACGTTCAGGCCCACCAGCGGGAGACCGAAGAGGAGCAGACGGAGGAGCCCGAGTCGGTGAGCTTCTGGATCACCTTGGCCCAGGCCGGAGAGCTTTCCGAGGAATCGCTGAAGATCTGCTGCCGCCGGCCGGCCCACGTGCTTCTTGTGCGGCCAGCCCATTAACCCCGACGGTCACGTTTGCCCAAGGGCCAACGGGCACACGGTGCTGGAAGCCGGCTAGAGCGCCGGGTTCCCGGCGGCCGCAAGCGGAATGCGCCGATTGGCTACAACCACTACTCAAGACGTAATTCGTGACGGCGAGGTACTCTCCTACCAGCTGACACGCCTCGGGTCCAACTACACTTTCCTGGTGAATATCGGACTCGAGGACCAGGAAGTCTTGGCCATCTACAAACCCCGCGACGGCGAGGCGCCGCTGTGGGACTTCCCACGGGGCACCCTGTACAAACGGGAATACGCCGCCTATCTGTTAAGCGACGCCTTGGGCTGGGACATTGTCCCATTTACCCTGATCCGCGACGGCCCCTACGGCATCGGTTCGGTGCAGGAATTCATAGACCACGATCCCAAGCAGAACTACTACACCCTGACGCCGGAACACGCCGACCAACTTCAGGTGGTCTGTTGTTTCGACTTGGTGGCCAACAGCACCGACCGCAAGGCCAACCACGTGATCCAAGACAGCGACGGCAAGCTGTGGAGTATCGACCACGGCCTCACCTTCCACTCGGACATCAAGATACGCACCGTCATCTGGGACTTTTCCAGCGAACCAATCCCGGACCCGCTGCTCGATGGGTTGACCTGTCTCCAGGACAAGTTGCATTCACCCAACGGCGGGCTCACCGGCAGCCTGAAGGAATTGGTGGATATCCTGGAACCCGGGGAATTGACGGCCCTTATGGCCCGCTTGGACTGGGTGCTGACCGAGAGGGCCTACCCTGGAATACCCGGCCGCCGGCGCCGTTAGACCATGGCCGTTCAGTCAATCAGCGCGGTGACCCTGGCGGTGCGGGACATGGCCGCCGCGGTCGATTTTTACGGTGAGAAAGTCGGCCTGCGGCTACTCTACGGCGGTCAAGACGCATCCTTTACCAGTTTCGGGGTAGGCGACGGCTACCTCAACCTCATCCTCGACGCTGACGGCCAATCGGCTTGGTGGGGCCGAATCGTCTTTTACGTGGACGATGTCGACGCTCACTATGAAAGGCTGGTTGGTTTCGGGCTAAATCCATCTACCGAGCCCGCCGACGCCCCTTGGCGGGAACGTTACTTCCACATCAACGACCCCGACGGGCACGAACTGAGCTTCGCCCGGCCCCTGGAACCCCAGCCGCCTACACGTTAATTAAAAAGTTAATCACGTCGCCGTCTTTAACCGGATAGGTCTTGCCTTCAGACCGTAACACCCCTTCCCGGCGACCTTGGGCGATGCTGCCGCAACGGGTCAGGTCGTCATAGGGAATCACTTCGGCCCGGATAAACCCGCGGGAGAAATCGGAGTGGATAGTACCCGCAGCGTCTTGCGCCGGGGTGCCGCGGGGGACCGGCCAAGCCCGGACCTCGTCGTCGCCCACGGTGAGGAACGAGACCAAGCCGACCGTGTCGTAGCAAACCCTTTTCACCCTCTCGATTACCGGTTCTTTCAGGTCGAAAGCCTCCCTATATTCGGCGGCCTCAGCCTCCTCCAGCAACGCTAGGTCTTCTTCCAACCGGGCCGGCAAAGCCACCTCACCCAGCCCGGCGGTGGTCTCCGCCGGAAGGGACAGGCCGCACAACGTAGGGACCGGGTCCGACTCTCCGGTGTTGAAGGCCACCACCACCGGTTTGCTGGTGAGCAGCTGGAAATCGGCCAACGCCGCGGCCTCGGACGCGGCGAGTCGTTGTTCCCGCGCTGGAGCGCCGGACTCGATGGCGGCCTTCATCTTCCGTACCGCTTCCAATTGGTTGGTCAGTTGGGGACGCTCCGCTGGCTTGGCCTTGTTGAAGTAGTTGGACAGCCGTTCTTCAGCCTTTTCCAGGGATTCCAGATCGGCGAGAGTCAGTTCGGCCAGCACAGTCTGCAGGTCGCGGTTCGGGTCTAGGGTCCCAAGGGGATGGGGCGCCGCCGTGTTGTCGAAGGCCCGCACCACCAAGAGCATGGCGTCGGCTGCCTGAAGAACGTTCTTTTGACGGCCCGCCAGGAGCTGGTTCGACGACTCGCCCGCGACGGCTGGGACGTCCCAGAACTTGATTTCGGCTGGGACCATTTTTCTCGGAGAATACATCTCCGCCAGCTTCGCCAAGCGAGAGTCGTCGACCTTGACCACTCCCACGTTTACGGCGGCGGCGCCGCCGGTTGTGGTGAAGTGGCCCCCGGTTAAGGCGTTGAAGACGGTGGACTTTCCGCTCTGCGGCAGTCCGATTATGGCAATGTCCATCTAATTCAACCAGTCAGTGTGAAGTTGTGGCCGGGACCGCGTCCGAGCGGCCGGCTGGTCTAACGGCCGGTTAGTATGATTCGAACAACCGGCCCCACTCGGTCTTGAGGGCGGCTTGGATGCGTCTCCGGCCCTTGGTCTTCAGCCAGTAGCCGTTGTGATACAGGTTGGAGGCCAGGAAGGCCCAGCCGACAAAGGGGCTGCGCAACAGCAGTTTTTCCATGGGTTTGAGGGGACCCCAGTAGATCAGCTTTTGTCCTCGGCTGGCGAAGGTGTTCTCCACCCCGGAGAACCCCCAGTTCACTTGGCTGATATCCTCCCCCAACACCTCGATCTTGGAAACGTCGCCGCAACCCAATCCACGTTCGTGGGCCAGCCGGATGAACTTGAGGGCCAATGGGTTGAACCCCATCATCTTGGCGGCCACGGCGTCGATGGCCACTTGGTCGGCGCTGGCCAGTATACGGTCCTTCACGTGCCACCGCATCGCCCGTGGCCCGGGACCATCACCGGCGAAGGTGCCATCCATCACTGCGAAAATGCCGGGGTGGATTTCCTGTTGGATGGCCAGCAGGTCCACCAGCGTTTCGTGGATAACCGAGTGGGTCCAGTGACGCTTCCGGTGCAACAGCCCGCCGAAGGCGTTTTTCATGGCCCCGGTCATGGTAGTGAATACATGGGTCTTCATCGTGGGCAGGTGGACGATGTTCGTACCCTCGAAGGACTCGGGTATCTGGATGCCCTCGGGGAAAATATCGTCCAACACCAACATCTCGGCTTTGGGTTTGTATTCCAGCCACCGGTTCGGCGGTGTGTCCAGATGGACTGCGGGCAGTCCGGCCCGGTCTTGGGCGGCCTTGTGCTTGTTGTTGGCTTCTCCCTCGAAGGAGTCCACCACCACGGTGCCGTTGTGGGCCGCGATCAGCTCCCGGTACCCCAACCGCCGCAGCCCGTTGGCCACCCCTTCGATCTGCCAAGGCGTGGTGGAACAGCCGGGGTACCAGTGCTGCCAGGAAATATTTACCTTGAGCAGGGTCTTTAGGTCGGGCGACAGGTGTTGGGACACGCCCGCCAACGCCATCGCCCGTTCCATGTCCTCAAGTACCGTGGCCGGGGTAGTGGCCACCACCGCCACCACCGGGGGGCCGGTGACGGCGGCTGGTCCGGCCGCGGCCGTTTCGATTCGCGTCGGGTTTTCCTCTGGGGTACGCATCCTGGTACTCCTTACAATGGCCCGGTGTTGGCCGGTCCTCTTCCAGTCTAGCTGTTGACCAGCAAAACGACGACGGAAACGGCCACCCAACCGGCGATGGACAACATCAAGGGCAGGTCTTTGATGATAAGTTGTTCCGGGGCTTCCGCCAGCTCGCTGGTGTTCAACAAGTAGAGGTACCGGAACAGACCGAAGGCCACGAAGGGGAGGGTGAAAAGCATGGTGTGGTTGTCGGGCAGATTCGGCGCTTCTATCGTATATAGAGTATAGCTGAGTAAGGCCGCGGTTGCCGAGATGGTGAGCAACTGGTTGCTGAACGGGCCGGAGTAGCTGCTCAGGACTGAGCGTTGCTCCGCCGGGTCGTCGTTGGCCAGCCGCACCTCGGCATAACGTCTACCCAACACAATCAGCAGCGCCCCAGCCCCGGTGGCGACGTACAGCCAAGGCGACGGCGTGGCGTCTATGGCCAAGGCCCCCGCGGCGGCCCGGATAATGTACCCGCTGGCCACGGCGAATACGTCCAACACCACAATCCGCTTGGCGCCGCAGGAGTAGCCAACGTTGATGACCAAGTAAACTGCGCCGACCAGTCCCAAGCGTGGGTCCAACCAAGTGACGGCCACCAAACCGCCAGCCACCAGCACGACCATAGTGGTTGTGGCTAAGGGAACGCCGACTTGACTTGAGGCGATGGGCCGAAACCGTTTCACGGGGTGGTGGCGGTCCGACTCCCGGTCCATCAGGTCGTTGAACAAATAGATTCCGCTGGACATGCAACAAAAGGCTAGAAACAGCACCGCCAGACGCACCAGCAGTTCGGGTACCATGTCCAAGGCGTCCACCGACCAAGCGACGTTGACGGCGAAGACGAAAGGGAGAAAGACGAGCCCGTTTTTGGACCATTGCAACGGACGGAGGGCCTTGATCAGGGCCAGTGGCAGGATGGTGGCCGTGGTCAGGGGTGGTGTATTTTCGGCGCCGCCGCTCACGCCGCCGCGCGAAGTTCAGCGTACCAGGCGCCAAGGGACGACATGCTGGCGTAATAGAAGGTGAACACGGCCACCCCGGCCCACAGGATGGGGCGGCTAAAATCACTGAACATGGTTACGATAACCGCCGCTACCGCAAACACGACCAGCATCCACAGGCCCAAGAGCAACCCGAACACCAGCGCCTTGCGGCCGATGGAACCTGGGTAATGGCCCACCGAAGTGACGCCGTAATAACCCCCAACAAACGGCCCGAAGGGTATTCCCGCGAAGTGAACGATGGGAATCAGAGCCAAGAGGATGATCACGGCGAAGGCGATTGCTACCCCTTTAATCATCGTAGATTATTATAGGCGGGTAACGGCGGCCATTGAAACAGGCCGGGAAACAGGCCGGGAAACCGGTTGGGAAACCGGCTGGCGTCCGCCCGGGCCCAGAAATGGCGGCGCAGGCCGCCATCAGCTAGGAGGAATGGGTGGTGGTAGAAAGACCACGTGCTCCCGGACCGGCGCCGGACCCGGACGCCGATTCCCCGTTTGCCCGGTATTTCGGGATGCAATACGGCCTATCGGACGCGGGCGTGGGTGAGGTCTCCCTGGTCTTGCAACCCTATCATCTGCAGGGAGCCGGCGTGGTCCAAGGCGGAATTGTCGCTACTCTGGCCGACACCTCCTGCTTTTGGGCGGTGCACTCGTTGCTGAAACAGGGCGAGCGGACTACGACCATCGAGATCAAACTCAATTTCTTGGCCCCGGCCCGTTCCGGTACGCTTCACGCCAAAGCCATCGTACTCGACTACTCCAACCGGCTGGCAGTGGTTGAAGTCGAAGTGACCGACGACTCCGAAAATGCCATAGCCCAGGGTCTCAGCACCTACCTGGTTATGGCCTGAGGGGTGAGAATGCGAACCCTGCCCAAACAACCAGGGTGTCCGGCAACAAGCCTTCGAGGGACAAGGAACCCGAGATTTTGCGTCAGCGTATTGGGACAATCAAAAGACCCCGGCCCGGTGGCCTGGCAGGGTCTTGTATCTTGGGGTGTGGATGCAAGATAACTCCAAGCGGGGTGAAGTGGGTGCGGCAGACCGGCAGGGTCTTGGTCCTGACAGGCCGTTCGAAAGCGTGGTCGCCGCACCTTTCCCAACAGAGCCCGGACAGTTGCTGGGGCTGCTAAGCCCGGATGTCGCAAGAACGGGCCAACCTTTAATCGGGAGTGGGGGAGTGGGTATGAAACAGGAAGCGGCTTACGTCATCGACGTGGCCCAGGACCGGCTGGATGTGGCCCTCCGGCCATCAACGGTGGCAACGGGATTCGCGGCCTGGTGTCGGAGTTGCAGGCCCTGGGGCCGTCGGCGGTCGTCCTGGAGTCCACCGGCGGGTTGGAACTGTCGCTCGCGGGCGCCCTGGCGGCGGCGGCCCTGCCGGTGGTGGTGGTCAGGCAGGTGCCGACTTCGCCAAGGCCACCGGCCGGCTGGCCAAGACCGATGCCCTGGACGCCCGGGTCCTGGCCCATTTCGCCGAGGTCCGTCCTCCGGTCCGCCCCCTGCCAGACTCCGACACCCGGGAACTCCATTCCCTGACCGCCCGGCGCAACCAGGTGGTAGAGATGCTGGTGGCGGAGAAGAACCGTCTTGGCCGGGCCGGCGGCGCCGTCGCTCCGCGCATCCGGGCCCACATTGGCTGGAGCAGGAGCTGGACGACCTGGACCAAGGCCTGCAGCAGACGCTGCGCCGCAGTCCGGTGTGGCGGGAGCAGGACGATCTGCTGCGCTCCGTTCGTCTTGAGCCTGTCCAAGGGCCCCTGGGCCCGGTCATGGTCCGACAGGCCTGAGGGGCCGGAGAAGCGTCTCCGGAGGGAGAGCCCGAGGTCCGGGCCCTCTACATGGGCGCATTGGTAGCCAGCCGCCATAACCCGGTGATCCGCAGCTTCTATCAACGGCCTGACCGCAGGCAAGCCCAAGAAGCTGGCCCTGACCGCCTGTATGCGCAAGCTGCTGACCATCCTCAACAGCATGGTCAAGAATGGTCAGCACTGGAATCCTCGCGCGATGAACTCTTGACATCAAAGACAGTTGCTTTTGATTTTCGTCTGCGGCCGATTCCCTCGTTCGTCTTGAGCCTGTCCAAGGGCCGCCCGGTCATGGTCCGACAGGCCTGTCCTTAGTGCGCCCAAGGGCTCACCATGAGCGGACTCTCACGTAATTTCCGAGAATGAAAAGGCCCTGACGCCCATCAGCTGGCTGGCTCATTCAGGATGGCCGGCCACCGGTCTTTCCAGGGATGGGCTGCTTCGAACGCAGCCGACGCCCGCAGCACCATGGGGTCGTCCAGGTGCCGCCCCACAATTTGCAAGCCCACCGGCAGGCCGGTCTCAGTCCAACCAGCCGGAATGGAGGCCGCCGGTTGCCCCGTCATGTTCATTGGGAAAGTGAAAGCAAGCCATTGAAAGGGGTCGACCATGCGGCCCTCGATCTTCTCGGGACCTTGGGTATGTACCGGAAACGGAGGGCACGCCAGAGTCGGAGTCAGCAGCAGGTCATAATTACGCATGAATTTCCACATCTTGTTGACCACAGCCTTGCGAGTCATCACTGCATTCGTCAAGTCTTCGGCAGTCCACGGGCGCCGGAGGAAGTCGACCAAGTGGGGGCTCATCTGGCCAGGGTACTTGTCGGCCATCTCACGCATGCCCTTCAGGTCGGTCTCCAAGGCCACCAGTCCCCAGAAGGCGTTCATTGGATCTTCCCACCCGGGGTGGGCCTCCTCCACGATACAGCCCAAGTCGCGCTCGAATACTCCGACAGCATCGCCCACAACCCGGCGCACTTCCGGGTCGACCGCAGCGTATCCCCAGTCTGAGCTGTACGCTACCTTGAGCCCCTTCAGGTCTCCTTCGAGGCACGCCATAACGTCGAAGTCCGGGGCGGGCAACGTGTGGCGGTCCCGGTCGTCAGGGCCCACGATGACCGAGAGCATCAACGCGCTATCCGCCACTGTCCTGCTCAAAGGGCCTATGTGTTCCAGCCCTTCCCAGCCTGATACCCCTGGATAACGCTCGTCGCGGGACCCTGGGTACAACGGTACCCGGCCCATCGACGCCTTGATCCCGTAGACACCGCTGTGGGCCGCAGGGATGCGGATTGAGCCGCCGCCGTCACTGCCAATCGCAAAGGGGCCCATGCCAGCCGCGACCGCCGCCCCGGAACCTGCGCTCGAACCTCCGGGGGTAAGGTCGGTGTTCCAAGGATTGCGGGTGGTCTCGAAGATCGGGTTGTGGCCAGTCCCGCTATAGCCGAACTCCGGCACGTTGGTCTTGCCAAGGATGATCGCGCCAGCGTTTTTCAGGCGTTCTACTACGATGTCGTCTTCCTCGGGTACGAAGTCCTTGTACGCAATGGAGCCCGACGTGGTGCGAATGCCCGCAGTGCAGACCAAGTCCTTGATGCCCACCGGTACGCCAGCCAGCGGCCCAACTTCGTTTCCCGCCATGATGGATTGTTCGATACGCCTCGCGGTTTCTCGCGCCAGCTCCGGGGTGGGAGTACAGAATGCATGGAGAGTGGGTTCAAGCCTGTCCATGCGGGCCAGCACTGCCTCCACCACCTCCACGGGCGACAGCGTTTTGTTGCGGATGTTCTTCGCCAACGAGACCGCGTCCATGCTGCATATTTCATTGCTGGATACCATGGGAAGCCTCCCTGTCTCAATCTAAATCAGGCCGTTGCGCCGACCACCACCCTCGCCACCCCGCAGTGCTCAGAATGGTTCCGGTGATCAACCCTGGTTCATTTGATTTTCGGGGGTGTTAAGGCCGAGATGGTCCAACGCTCGGATGGCTCCTCCGCAGCGCCTTGCCGTCGATGGCCAAGCGGCGGAACAGGTGATGAAGCGTCGCCGTGCAGGGGGTCTTATCCCTTTCGAACCCCAAGGAGCAGGCCAACTCCGGATGCTCCCTGCCGCATCGGGCAATGGCGTATAGACTGCGCGCCCCTCCCGGCATGGCGAACACGGACATGTCAAATCGCGGCCAGGGGATGACGGATTCCCCGGGTGCTGCGCGGCTCAGGCACTCCGGCCAACACCTCCACCAACCGCCCTTCAGGCTTTTCCATCCCTTCCTTCCCCACAACACGCTTCCACATCCTCCAAGCATGGCACCTATTATTGACCGGTTTCCTATATCCGTTCAACAATTAAATGACCCTGCCCGCCGGCCTGCAACACTGGAGTATCACCCCGAAATTTTGTAGAATTATTCACAAAGATCGAATAGAATGCAGCCTAGCCTCCCGACGGCCGTCCGGCAGATTGCGGCGCACGGTTTCGGGTCCTACGCAGGGGACGAGTAACTTGTGGTAGCGACTTCCGAAGGGGTAAGCAAGCTCATCGAGCGAGTAGCCGCCTACCTGCCCGGCAGTGCGGCCAGCGTCGTGGGTGAGGCCTACGACTTCGCCGAACGGTGCCACGATGGGCAGCGGCGTAAGTCCGGCGAACCCTATATCGCCCACCCGCTGGAAACCGCTATATATCTGGCGGATCTCAACCTCGACGACCAGACGATAATTGCGGCCCTGCTCCACGACGTCGTAGAAGATTGCGGCGTGTCCTTGGATGAAATCAACCGGCGGTTCGGCCCGGAAGTCACCAAACTGGTCGACGGCGTGACCAAGCTGACCCGGATGGACATCCGCCTTCACGAACCCACAGACGGCATTCCCGACATAACCGACGACCCGGACAACCTCTATGCCGAGAACCTGCGTAAAATGCTGGTCTCCATGGCTGAGGACATCCGGGTAGTCTTGATCAAGCTGGCCGACCGGCTGCACAACATGCGCACTTTGGACGCCCTGCCGGTAGAGAAACGGCGGAGGATCGCCCAAGAAACCCTGGATATTTATTCTCCATTGGCCCACCGCCTTGGTATCTGGGAAATCAAGTGGCGCTTGGACGACTTGGCCTTCCGTCACCTAGACGAGGCCAAGTACCGTGAGATCTCCAAGATTCTTGCGGCCAAACGGCAGGAACGGGAGGACTACGTCGAAAAGGTGGCGGCGGTCCTCCGGGCCGAACTGGAGCTAGCCGGCATCAATGGCGAGGTCGTCGGCCGTCCCAAGAGCATTTACAGTACCTACCGGAAGATGAAGAAATACGAAACTCAAGGCAAAGAGCTTCGCGACATCTACGACCTCTTCGCCCTACGGGTGCTGGTTGCCAACAACGCCGACTGCTACCGGACCCTGGGAACGGTCCACCAATTGTGGCACCCCATCCCGGGCCAGTTCGACGACTATTTAGCCAACCCCAAAGAAAACATGTACCAAGCCCTCCATACCACCGTGATCTGCGAGGGTGGCACGCCTCTCGAGGTCCAGATCAAGACCTACGAGTTGCACCAAGTCGCCGAATACGGGGTGGCTGCTCACTGGCGCTACAAGGAAGGAAAGTCGTCGGACCTGCGGTTCGAAGAAAAGATGACTTGGTTGCGCCAGCTCTTGGAATGGCAACGGGAGGTGACCGGCACCACCGAGTTCATCGACTCGGTCAAGCAGGACATCTTCAGCGACCAAGTCTTCGTCTATACGCCCAAGGGCCGCATCGTCGAGTTGACCGCAGGCTCCACTCCGGTGGACTTCGCCTACAAGATTCACACGGAGTTGGGTCACCGCTGTGTCGGGGGCAAGGTCAACGGCAAGCTGGTCTCCTTGGACACCCCGTTACAGAGTGGCGACACCGTAGAGATATTCAGTTCCAAGTCCGACCGCGGCCCCAGCCTCGACTGGCTCAATCCCAACCGGGGTTACGTCCGCTCGGCCAGCGCTCGCCAAAGCGTACGCCAGTGGTTCCGCCGGCAGGAACGCAGCACCAACATCCAGAGGGGCCGGGAGATGCTCCGCCGGGAACTCCGGCGGTTGGACCAGAAGTTCGAGGACAGCGAGATTCTCTCCATCTTCAAGGTCGACTCGATGGACGACCTGCTGGCCAACCTGGGTTCCGGTGGCGTGACCGAGAGTCAATTGGCCGCCCGGTTGGCTCAATCCCGGCGGATGCCGGAACCGCCGTTGACCCGCCGCCGCACCGATCTTCCATTATCGAGTCCCAGCTCGGGTATTACGGTCTTGGGGGTAGGCGACCTTTTGACCCGGATGGGACGGTGTTGCAGTCCAATTCCCGGCGACGAAATCGTGGGTTTCGTTACCCGTTCCCGTGGGGTGACGGTCCACAAGCAGGACTGCAACAGCGTGATCTACGAGGACGATCGAGACCGGTTGATCAAGGTGGACTGGGGCGAGGCCAAGGAGTTGTACCCGGTACGGGTCATAATGAAGGCCTATGACCGGGTCGGCCTGTTGCGTGATCTGACTCACATGGTCTCCGAAGAGGGAGTCAATATCGCCTCCGTGGTCACGGAGGAGCTAGCCGACGGCACTGTGACCATGGCCCTTACGGTACACACCACCGGCTTGGAGCAGTTGGGCAAGTTGTTTTCCAAGCTGGAGGGCGTCCGGGGGTGCATCTCCATCAGCAGGGACTACTCCGGACTCCCTCACGGCGCCGCCACCTAGCCGCCCGGCTGCCCCCTCGTCTCCAATATAGACCCCTAAATCGGTTCGTCATTAGGCGCACGAGTAGGGCAAAGTTAGACTTAAGAGAATGACTCTTGGTCGGTTCGCCCGTTATCAGAGACCGTATTGACGTGGCGACTAGTATTGCATACTATTGGTAGCAACCACCCTGCGTCAGGACCTTAGATTGAACACGTGTGACAAGCTTCAAGGGATTAGGGCCTTACTCGGTAAACCGGCATTCGAATCCTCTAGGGTACTTCTCTACGAAGCCGATTCTCTAATCGCAATGCAGCAGCTTACTGATGGACTTTTCGATCTCACGGTCACAAGCCCGCCATACAACATCGGCAAAGAATACGAGAACCACTTATCATTGACGAAATATTTGGACTGGACGGCTAGCTGGATTCAGGAAGTGTATAGGATAACATCCAATAGCGGAGCATTTTGGTTGAATCTTGGTTACTTGGAGGTACCGGAAAGAGGACGGGCAGTACCCCTACCCTACCTGATATGGGAGCGCGTACCGTTTTACTTGTTACAGGAAATCGTTTGGAATTATGGAGCAGGTGTTGCTACTCGGAGAACCTTTTCACCCAGAAACGAAAAGTTCTTATGGTATGTGAAGTCGCGCCACAACTACACGTTCAATCTTGAGGGAGTCCGGGACCCTGACGTAAAGTATCCTAATCAAAAAAAGAATGGCAAATTGCGAGTGAACCCGAACGGCAAAAACCCTACCGACGTATGGCAAGTTCCAAAAGTGACAACCGGCGAAGGACTCACTGGTCGGAGGGCGTCTAAAGAAAGGACGGCCCATCCAGCACAATTCCCTGAGGCCGTCATCGAAAGGATCGTAAAAGCTTGCAGTAATCCCAGTGAAATAGTCATAGATCCCTTTATGGGATCTGGCACCACCGCCAAAGTCGCATTAGCGCAGGGCAGGTGTGTAGTTGGGTTCGAAATCAACGCAAAATACGTAGATATAGCAGCAACTCGCCTTGAGAAACTTCTCAACATATATGGGCCGGTGAACCCTCAACCGAGGCTATTCGGGCCGGTTCACTCATACAACACCTCGAGTTTGTAACGTTGCGCCTCTTTGCTTAGCCGCGCCTGTTGCCCTGTTGCTGCCGCTTGGCCAAACCAATCTTCGTGGTCAAGCCAACCAAAACGAATTCTTCTGATTCGGGGGGTTACGGTATGTAACAAGAATTTCTCGAAATTGACCGCCAACAAATAGCCGGACTTGGATTTTTTCGGATTTGTGCCTGGTTGAGCATAGCTACGGTTGCCAAATATGCCGTTCGCGCTTGATGATGTTTTTAGCTCAATTGAATATCGGTCGTCAGGCACATAAACGAGGTCCTTTTCATTCGCGGATTCATCACCTCGCCATGTTTCGGAGTATTTGGCATTAAGCTCAAGCGGAATGAGTTCATGGAGTAGAAAGGCCATGATTTGCGGTTTAGGGAAGATGTGAGTTCCAATAGCGAAAGGCCTTGACCCGAATCGCGACTCAAAAATACCATCCCAAGCCTTAAGGACCATTTCGACGATTTCATCTCTCTTTAGAGGATGTTGTGCGACGAGGGTTCGGGTTGTTTCCTCCCAATCCTCTTGGCTTACTCCCGTGTACGGGGAGATTTCGGCGTCGTTATCCAACATCCTGAAGTAGCTCCGTTACCGGCGCCCCGAGAGCCTTGGCCAAGCGAAGAAGGTTCAACAAGCTGATATTGCGTTCACCACGCTCCACGCCGCCAATATACGTTCGATGGAGGCCCGACCGGTCGGCGAGATTCTCTTGGGAGAAGCCCAAACTCAATCTGCGACGCCGCACGTTGTCCCCTAAGCGTGCTAACTCCGGCCCTGCCATGTCTTCATAGTCTTATCATGATGATTATTCGTCTACAGACTATTAGTACCATAGAAACACTGCTACAATTACCAATCAACCCGGTAATCCAAAGCACAGCACGGAGGCAACGACCATGCCAGAAAGACAGCCAATCATTCCTCCCGGGGTTCCGCCGAACCCCAATCTTTCGCCGGGCATCCGGGTGGGCAACTTCTTGTTCGTCTCAGGCCACGTGGCGGTCGACGCCAGCGGCGCCGTGGTGGGAGAAGGAGACTGCGAGGCCCAGAGCCGTCAGGTGATGGCCAACATCCGGAACGTGGTCGAAGCGGCCGGCGGCCGGATGGAAGACGTTTGTAAAATTACCTGCTACCTGACCGACATCGGCAATTACCCCGGATACGCCAAAGTCCGGCTGGAGACTTGGCCCAACAATCCGCCGGCGAGTACCACGGTGGGAGCTACCGAACTGGTCCGGCCGGAGTTCCTGGTAGAGGTTGAGGCCATTGTCCTTCTACAAGGCTAACGCTCTTGGCGCAGACCCCGTCGGTCGTCCCTACATCCTGGGGCCTTTAGCCTGGTCTGGAAGCCACGTTGCCAGCACGGGGAAGGCGATAACCAGGCCGATGACGATCAACATGCACACCATGAACGGCAGAACGCCGATGAATACGTCGTTGATGGTGCCGACAGGCGCTCCTCTGGAGCCGTCCTCGGAGACGGCCAAATCTCGGCGTGCGCCGTGGAGTACGTAGAGGGCCATTCCCTGGGGCGGGCTAATTTGGGCCGTCTCCAACAGGATCACCATGATGATCCCGAACCAAAGCTTGTCGACTTCGGTTTCAATCAACACCGGAAAGAGGATGGGCAGCGTCGTTAGCATCATGGAATAGCTTTCCATGAAAGTGCCCAGCACCAGGTAGAACACCACCAGAATCAGCACCAATTGGGTGGCCCCAAGGTCGAAGACGGCCACCCACTCGGCCATTTCTACGGAAATCCTGACGATGCCGAAGGCGAACTGGAGGGTAAAGGCCGCCATCAGGATGAGCATCACCATCGCCGAAGTGCGGGCGGTGGCCAGCAGCGCTTCGTTCATCAGACGGCCTTGCGCCCGCAACGACCGCCTTAGTTCGCCGGGTTGCGCCGGATGGGCCTCCTCGAACTCGGACATCCGGCGCCGTACTCCTCCGGGAAGAAGGGGCGTGACTGGTGAATGGTTGAGCAGCCGCAAGACTGCGCCCAAGATTGGAACGCCGGAATTGGACAGGATGCTCAGAGCCAACGCGCCGGCCACCCCGGCGGCGGCCGCCTCTGACGGGGTGGCAACCCCGAAGTAGATGCTGCCCAGCACGGCGAATATCAGCGCTCCAACCGGCGCTAGGCTCAACAAGCCCACGATACGCATCCGCCATGGCACCGTCTCTTCCCGGGGCGCGATTCCGGGCCAGATTTTGGCGGCGATTCCGATCATGATCATGAAAGTGATCGCCAGAATGGCCCCCGGGATGAAACCGGCCAGGAATAGCCGGCCGATGGACTCTCCCACCATCAGCCCGTAGAGCACCAACCCGATGCTGGGCGGGATGAGGATGCCCAAGGTGCCTCCGGCCGCCAGCGACCCGATCACCAAGCGCTCGTTGTAGCCCCTTTGACGGAACGAGGGCAAAGCCACGCGGCTGATGGTGGCGGCGGTGGCGATGCTGGACCCGGCGCAGGCGGCGAAGATGGCGCAGGAGGCAATGTTGCTGTGGATCAAGCCCCCTGGGATAAGCGTCAGCCAGCGGGAAAGTACGTTGTACATCCGTTCCGCGACGCCGCTGCGGAGCACCAACTCGCCCATCAAGATGAAAAGAGGGATGGCGAGCAGGACGAAGTTGGTGTTCGACTCCCAGGCGCGGTTGCCCATGATGCTCCACAGGTCGGCCGGCGCGAACTTGAAAAAGTGCATCAGGATGAGCGCCAGGCAGCCCAAGGCGCCGGCGACGTACAACCCCGCCATGAAAAAGGCGCCCATTAGCCCGAATGCTGCTCCGATTGCCATTACATCAAACCAAACGTACTTTCGACTTCGACATTTTCTCGTGACTCCGCTATCTTAACCCATGAACAACGCTAATTATTCCCACCCGCTAATTATTCCCACTATGGTAACGGAGGTTGTCAATGCCAGCAGAACAGAAGCTGAGGGAGATGGGCTTGGAATTGAGCGACCCCAATCCGCCGGTCGCCAATTTCGTTTCTTCGGTCCGTACCGGTAACCTGCTTTACGTGGCGGGTCACATTCCCAGAATGCCGGACGGCTCGGTGCTGCACCAAGGCAAGGTGGGCCGGGACGTTACGGAAGAGCAGGGCTACGAAGCGGCCAAGCAAGCGATGCTCAACTGTTTGTCTGCCGTCAAGGCGGCCACCGGCGACCTTGATGCAATCACCAGGGTGGTCAAGCTGCTGGTGATGGTCAACGCCGACCCCGATTTCGAGCGGCACTTTGTCGTGGGCAACGGCGCATCCGACCTGTTGGTCGAACTCTACGGCGACCAAGGCCGCCACGCCCGCTCCGCCGTTGGAATGGTGGGACTGCCCCTGCGGGCGCCCGTAGAAGTCGAAATGATAGTGGAAGTGGCCGGCTAGCTGCTTACACCTGGCGATACCGGTTGACGATAGGCAGGCGCCAGTCGCGGCCGAAAGCCCGGGGGGTTATTTTGACACCCGGCGGGGCTTGGCGCCGTTTGTATTCGTTGCGGTCCACCGCCAAGATAACTTGGCGGACGATATCGGGGTCGAATCCGGCGCCGACCATTTCCGTATAGCTGAGGTCGTCCTCTACGTAGGCTTTGATCACCGGGTCCAACAAATCGTAGGGCGGAAGGGTGTCTTGGTCCAGTTGGTCCTCTTTTAACTCGGCGCTCGGCGGTTTGTCGATGATGGCTTGGGGGATAACGTCGTTGGCGGCGCCGAGGCGTGCCCCGTTCCGGTTGCGCCACCGGGCCAGTTGATAAACGGTGGTCTTGGGCACGTCTTTGAGGACGGCGAAACCGCCGGCCATGTCGCCGTATAGGGTGGCGTAACCCATCGCCATCTCCGACTTGTTCCCCGTGGTGAGCACGATCCATCCGTACTTGTTGGAAATGGTCATCAGCACGTTGCCGCGAATCCGGGCCTGCACGTTCTCCTCGGCCACGTTCGGCGCGGCGTTCCTAAACCGGGGTTCCAGCATATCGGCGAAGGCGCGGTGGGCTGGCTCGATGGGCACCTCCCATAACTCGATCCCCAGGTTATCGGCCAGTTGCCGGGAGTCGCTGACACTGCCGCCGGAGGAGTAGCGGGACGGCATGGTGATGGCCAATACATTTTCGCCGTCCAAGGCATCCGCGGCCACCGCGACGGTTAGGGCCGAATCGATGCCGCCGGAGAGTCCTACCATAGCCTTCTTGAATCCGGTCTTCGCCAGATAGTCCCGCGTACCCATGACCAGCGCTCGGTAAATCTCTTCCGCGTCTTCTATGTCGGCTACCACCGGCGCTGGCGGAAGTGGGTCTCGGTGGCGTTCCCGGTACCCTGAGACATACACCTGTTTGGGAGCCCCGACCTGCTTCAATGCCTTGCGGGTTTCTCCGGCGGGCCGGCGTGAGCGCCCGGTGTCGGTGATACCAATGTCCAAGTCGGCGATAATCAAGGCTTCCTGGAACGCCGGGCCCCGGACTACCGTGGACCCCGCGGCGTCGCAAACGATGCTGTCGCCGTCGAAGACCAACTCGTCTTGGCCGCCGATGGTATTGAGGTAGGCGACAAACAGCTTGTTGGCTGTGGCCCGCTCGGAGATCATGCGGCGGCGCGCCGCTCCCTTTCCGGTGTGATAGGGCGACGCGTTGATGTTAACGATCAGTTCGGCGCCCGCCTCACGTTGCACCGACGTCGGCCCGGTGGCGTACCAAATGTCCTCGCAGATATTGACGCCGGTCCGCACTCCGTTTATCTCGTACACCGGACACGCCGAGCCGGGCTTGAAGTAGCGGTCTTCGTCAAACACCCCGTAGTTGGGGAGAAATACCTTGTGGTAGACGTCGATCAATTCCCCGTCATAAGCAAAAGCGGCCGCGTTGGTGATGTCATCCGCTAGGTGGACGTAACCCAAGACCAGCGCGATGCCCTGAGTCTCGGCGGCTATTCGCCTGACCGCCGCCATGTTTTCTTTGACGAAAGAATTCTTGAACAGCAGGTCTTCCGGAGGATATCCGGTGACTGCCATTTCGGGAAAGGCGACCAAATCGGCTTCAGCCTGCCGGGCGCGGTCCAGGTATTCCAAGATCATGCCGGTGTTGCCCGGGATATCGCCGACGGTGGGGTTTATCTGGGCCAATGCCAGACGGAAGATTTTAGGCATATCTGAACATAAGGGGGATTGGTCCCGCATCCATTTCAATTCGAGTATACATAGAGGTTTCCGGCAGCGCCAACGGCGAGTGTTACACTAATGCGGCTTTGACGGTGTCTTCCTGGCGCAGACTGCTGGCCCAACGCCTGCCCTTCTATTACGGCTGGGTGGTCTTGGTAATGGCCTCCCTGCCCAGCTTCGGCGCTCGGCCGACGGCGTCCGTCGCGGTGCTGTCCGTCTTCGTTGTTCCCATGACCGAGCACTTTGATTGGTCGCGGGGCCTGTTTTCCGGGGCGGTCAGCCTGGGCGCGGTCTGCGGGCTGGTGATTTCCCCCTTCGCTGGCCGCTTGGTCGACCGCTACGGTTCCGGCTTGATTGTCGCCGGCAGTTCCGCGGTGGTAGGCGTCTGCGCCATTTTGCTGGCTGCCGTTTCTCAGGTCTGGGCCTTCTACGCCATTTACGTTCCCAGCCGCGCCGTGTTTTCCAGCCCCCTGGAATTGGGCACGTCCACGGCGGTTAGCAACTGGTTCATCCGGCGGCGGCCTGTCGCTTTAGCCATATTTGGGGCGGTTCAGGGTATTGGACTGACGATCCTACCGTTGATCGCGGCGGTGCTGATCAACCAATGGGAGTGGCGCGTTTCCTGGATGGCTCTGGGCGCCATCACCCTCGCCACCGGCGTTGCGCCGGCGTTGTTGCTGATGGCCCGCCGTCCCGAAGACATGGGACTGGAAGCCGACGCCGGTCCACCCGATGCGGCGGGGCCGACACCAAGCCAAGTCGCACCCGATGCCCAAGGCGGCGGCAGCGGTTGGAACGAGACCAACTACACTGTCGGAGAGGCGCTGCGGACCAGGGCGTTCTGGATTCTGGCCTTCTTCTCGATGGTTGGTTTCATGGTTCAGGCCGGGGTCAGCCTGCATCAAGTGGCCCACTACATCGGTCAAGACGTGCCCAACTATTTGGCGGCGCTGACTGCCAGCAGCTTCGCCTTCGGGCAGATTCCAGGCGGGCTTTTCTGGGCGACTTTCGGACGGCGGCTGCCGGTGCGGGTGATGCTGTCTCTTTCCGCGTTAATCGTGGCCTTGGGAGCTTTCGGAGCCGGCTACAGCGACACATTGGCTTGGGGAATCGCTGCGGCGTTCGCTCTGGGCGTCGGCGTAGGCGGGCTGCACACCCTGCTGCGCCTGGCTTGGGCCGACTACTACGGACGCCAACACCTGGGCAGCATTCGCGGACTTACGCTGCCGGCCCAGATCGGCGGCCAAGCCATCGGGCCGGTGGTCGCCGGGTTCATGTTCGACGCCACCGGCGGTTACCGGGCGCCGTTCGTTATCTTCGGCGCGACCGTTTCACTGGCCGCCCTGTTGGTGCTGGCCGCCACCCCACCCGGGCCCAAGGCGGCACGGCGGGCGGTCGTCAACGACGGCCTACCCTAGCTGGCGGCCCCGCCCTTCTTGCTGTAAACCGCGAACATCGGGTCGCCGGGGGGATTGGCGTTGGGGTTCAGAAATGCCCCCTGAATGTCATCGAAATTGCCTGCGGTTTCCATGTAACCGCCAACTAGGTCGATACGCCCCCGGTCCGAAGACGCTCGCCAGACCCGCACCGCTTTCGTGTGAAACATGCGGTTGGAGAAGCTAACGACAAAAACACCGCCGGGCTTGAGGATGCGGTTCACCTGCTGGAACGTTTCCACCGGTTGTGTCAGGTACTGGACCGAGACTGTGATCAGTACCGCGTCGAACGACTCGTCATCGAAGGGCAGCTCCGGGTCCGCGTTGACGTTGTGGACTACCGCTTCGTCCAAGTCGGGATTGTCCTCCATCTCCTCCCGGTTCAACCCCAAGCCAACCATGCGCCGCTTGTGGTGGCCCTGGGGCCAGTGGGAACGCCAACTGCTCATCAAGTCCAAGACCGTGGAGTCTTCAGGGACCAACTCCCGGAAAAGCCCGCGGATGGCCGCGATGGCGCCATCGTCGATGTGTACCACCTTCCGCGGCTGTAGGTAGAAGACACGGTCGTCGTCTTCGTCTTCGCGTTGGAAATATTCCGGAGAAAATTGCGTCAACAAAAACCCCCTTGGCCGGCCAACTGCCCGGAATTGTAACACGCCCCCTTTGGTTGTTTGCGTGGACGCTGCTGGTTAATAACGCCGTCCGGGGATACAATCCTGGTAGAGGCGAACAATCGGGGGACTCGTAATGACACAGCAAGACGCTCGCCGGGGACACCCCTATTTCATGTATGACGCCATCGTGCGGCAGCCGGACGCGATGGCGGAGATGCTGGCCAACCACTCCAACCAAGTCCAACCGGTGGCGGCTGAACTGGCCAAGAAACGACGGCTGCACTTGGTGGGAATCGGGACCTCCTGGCACGCCGCCCTGATCGCCCGCCACTGGTTCAAGAAGTTCGCCGGCTCCGGCTTAAGCGTGGAGGCATGGCATTCCTTCGAGTTTTGCTCTTACCCTCCCCAATTGGAAGCCGACGACGGCGTGATCGTCATCAGCCACCGGGGGACCAAGACATACTCCTACCTAGCGTTGGAGATGGCCAAGAGCAACGGCGCTTACACCGTGGCCGTCACGTCGACCGATCCCGGCCCCCGGATCACCGTGGCTGACGCCCACTTCACGACCGTCGAGCAGGAAATATCCTCGGCCTTCACGGTCAGCTATACATCCGCCTTGATGGTGCTCGGTATGCTGGCGGCGGCTCTGGGGGGCTGGAACGACAGAAGCGGAGACGTCGCCCAATTGCGGGCCCAACTAGACGCGGTCCCCGTAGCCGCCTCACAGGCCTTGGCCCGCCAAGGCGAAGTCCAGCAAGCGGTGCGGCGCTTCCAGAGCAAGGAGCGGTTCATCTGCGCCGGTTGGGGCCCGAATACAGGCAACACCTACGAAGTCGCCCTGAAGATCAAGGAGACCAGTACCTGCGACAGCGAGGGCTTGCAGATCGAGCAGTTGCTGCACGGCCCCTTCTGCTCGGTGGACGAAAAGTGCCTCATCACCCTGTTGGCGCCGCCGGGCCCCGGCTACGAGCGGTCGATGAACGTCGCGCGGGCGGCGGCCGCGGTGGGCGCCCCCGTTTGGGGCTTGGTCCAAGAAGGCGACACCTTGCTGTCGGCCCTGACGACCCAGAGCTTTACCCTGCCGCCTATGCCCGAGTTCTGGAGTCCATTGGTCTACGTTTTACCCCTGCAGTTATTCACCTATTATCTGGCGTTGGCCCGAGGCGCCCAGCCGGACCTGTTCCAGCAGAATAACGCCCGGCAAGCGGCAGCCCGGCGGCACTACGAGCTTTAATATTTAATTGAGGAGAATACCGATGTCTAGCGACCGTGCCCAAGAGTTCCTGCAACGTACCGGCCAAGGCCGCGGCTACACTCTGGAGATGCACCGTATTATGGCCGATGTCGACCTGGAGTGGGCCGAGACATACAACAACTTCATCGAGGCCACCTATACCGGCCAGCGCACCTTGGACCGGAAGACCAAAGAGTTGCTTCAGGTGGCGGTGGAAGCGGCGCTGCGGGCCGACGTGGAGCAGATACAGGCCCACGTGAGGGTGGCGCTCCAAGAAGGGGCCACCCCCACCGAGATACTCGAGGCCTTGCAGGCGGTGATCATGCCCATGGGGGCGCTGGCCTTCCGCCGCGGCCTACAGGCCTGGGCCGCCGAAACGGGCCACTCCGTCGCGTAGTTCCGGCCGCCGCGGGCGCGGAAACCGGCGGAGTCCTACAGACCCCCCGGCGGCTCCGATGCCTCTAAGCTTTCTGCCAGTTGACCTTGTTGGTCAGGGTGCCGATGTCGTTGATTTCTATCTCGCAGACATCGCCGTCCTTCATGTTTTCGGTCGCGCCCTCGGTGCCCATCCAGAGGACGTCGCCTGGCACGAGAGTGAGGTACTTGCTCATTTCGCTGATGTAGGTGCGGACACCGAATAGGGCGGTGGCGACGTCGTACTCTCCGACGACGCGACCGTTGACCCGGATGATTACGTGCAGGTCATCGGGATTAAGGTCCGTTACGATCCACGGGCCCATCGGCTTGAAGGTGTCGGTGTTCTTGGCCCGCCACATGGTCCGGTCGCCCCTTTGCCAGGCGCGCTCGCTAACGTCGTTGCCGATGGTATAGCCGAGGACGTAGTCAAGCGCCTCGGCTTCGGTGACGTTCCGGCACTTTTTGCCGATGACCACTACCAACTCCCCCTCGTATTGGAGCTCTTCGGTGGCGTCGGCGGGGACAACGATGTCATCGCCGTCGGCGGCCAGTGCGTTGACCGCCCGGTAGCCAACGTCGGCTTTCTGGGGCAGGTTGGGTACCTCGCCGCGCATTTGAGCGGCCCAAGTCACATGCTCGGGGTAGTTGATTCCGGCGGCGTAGAAAGTTGGCGGGACCACCGGCGCTTCCAAGCGGACGTCGCCCAACTTGTGGGTGTTGGCAGTCCGGGTGTAGCTGTCGAAGGGGCTGCCGGTGACTTCCGTGACCGTATCGCCCTCGATAATGCCGAAGGCGGTGGAACTACCTGCGCTAAAACGGCACCATTTCATTTTCGGAGCACCTCGCTGACTGATTTTGGGGCAATTCTGGCATCGGCGTGGGCACGGGTCAAGGCCGTCCGCTCTGACTCCTTCCACCAAAATCATTAAGGACGCGGCTGCTCCGATGGACCCGCTGGCGATATGGGCCGACATGGATATCCGGTTGTTTGACTGCCATTGCCGCGATTGTGTATTGGCGCAATCCCTACTAAAATCACGCCATGGAACTTGCCGTAAGGCTTTTTGCGCTTTACCGGGAGCGGGCCGGTCGCCGGTTGTTTCCGGTTGAATTGCACGATGGCGCCACAGTGGCGGACCTCACCGATGAAGTCCGCCGCCGCCTTCCCATGCTGGCTCCGGCCGGCGTGCAAATCGTCGTGGCGGTGAACGCCGAATATGCCGAGCCCGACTTGGTCCTGCACCCAGGGGACGAAGTCTGCCTGATACCACCGGTAAGCGGGGGATAAACTCCATGATCGAACTGACCGGCCAAGAGCTACACCCGGAAAAATTCACCAACGCGGTGCGTCGCAACACCAACGGCGCCGTGGTTACATTCCTCGGAACGACCCGGGACAACTTCGAAGGCCAGCGGGTTCTGACCCTGGAATACGAGGCATTCGACGAGATGGCCCTCAAGAAGCTCGAAGAGGTCCGGCAGGAGCTGATGGCCGAGTTCGGGTTGGACGACGTTGCTATTGGCCACCGTACCGGCACGGTGGCCATCGGCGAGATCAGCTTGGTGGTGGCGGTGGGCTCACCCCATCGCCGTGAGGGGTTTTACGCCTGCCACCGGGTGGTGGACCGCATCAAAGAGGTGGTGCCCATCTGGAAGAAAGAGGTCTACGAAGACGGTTCACGTTGGGTCGCCTGCGAAGACCACGAATTCTCCCCCCACGAAGCCGCCGCGACGGAGGGCCACCGGCATTAGTCGGCGGAAACCCTAGGGCTTTGCGGCTCCCCAGCCGCTGCCATAGATGACGTATCGATCCGCTTTGAGGCGGGGAGAGCGCAACGCCAAGTGGCGCTGCTAGTTCCCCAGGCCGACACTGATCGCGTCCCGCAAGGTTTTGACTCCGGTTACTCTCATCCCCGACGGCACGTCGAGACCTTCCAGGCAGGCTTTAGGCAGGAGGCACTCGGTGAGGCCCAGGCGGGCTGCCTCGTTCAGCCTGCGTTGGGCTTGGGGGACGGCCCGCATCTCGCCGATAAGGCCCGCCTCGCCGAAGGCTACAAGGCCGGGGGCCAGCGGCGAGTTCTGCAGGCTGGAGGCGATGGCCAGCGCCACGCCAAGGTCGGCGGCGGGTTCAGAGATTCGGAAGCCGCCCGCCACATTGGCAATGATGTCCTGCCCGGCCAATTCAAGTCCCGCCCGGCGGGATGCCACGGCGGCCAGCATGATCAGCCGGTTGTGGTCCAAGCCGTTGGCCACCCTTCGGGGCGCCGGCAGGGTCGAAAAGGAGGTCAGGGCTTGCACTTCCAGCAACAGCGCCCGGCTGCCCTCCACCACGGGCACCAACGCCGCCCCCACCGCGCCCTCCGAGCGCTGCGACATCAGCGCCAGGGAAGGGTCGGACACGTCCTCCATGCCTCGGCCGGTCATCTGGAACACACCGACTTCGGTGGTCGAGCCGAACCGGTTCTTGCCTCCCCGGAGGACCCGGTAGGCGGCCGTGTCCTGTGACTCCAGGTACAAGACTACGTCAACCATGTGCTCCAAGACCCGCGGGCCGGCCAAGGAACCGTCTTTGGTCATGTGGCCCGACACCATTACCGGGACCCCGCTGGCCTTGGCCCATCGCAACAGCCGAAGCCCGGCCTCTCGTACCTGGGCCACGTTGCCGGGGCCCGAGGGTTCATCTTCGCAGTAGAGGGTCTGGATCGAATCGACGATGACCAAGGCGGGCTTGGTTTCGTCCAAGCGTTCAAGGATCACGCCAAGGTCTGTCTCCGGCAACAACAAAACTCCGCTGCCGGAAAGCCCCAGCCGCTCGGCCCGGAGCTTAATCTGCTGGGCCGATTCTTCGCCGCTGACGTAGAGCGCCCGGCGGCCATCGTCGGCGACCCATTGGGCGACCTGCAACAACAGGGTCGACTTGCCGACTCCCGGCTCGCCGGCCAGCAGTACCACGGAGCCTGGCACTACCCCGCCGCCCAAGACGCGGTTCAATTCTGCTGAGGGCAGGGTGGAGCGGGGTTCGTCGTCCGCGGAGAGGTCCGAGAGTTCGACGACTTCCGGACTTCGATGGGCGAGCCATGCGGCTGGCCCCGAGCGTTGCGGCGAGGGCGCAGCCAGCGCGGTTTCCACCAGCGGAAGTGTGGAGTCACAGAGCGGGCTGGGACAAAAACCCATCCATTTGGGGCTCTCGTGGCCGCAGGCCCCGCAAGCAAATACCGTCCGTCGCCGTTCTCTCGTTTTCGCCACCGCCACCACCCCCGACCCATATTGGATTGGCGCGCCAGAGTTGCGCCTTCCGGAATTGAAACAGCCGAGTTGAAACAGCCGGATTATAACAACAAGAGGCCCCCGATTTCGGGGGCCTCTTGTCATTGTTGCCAGGGACTCGTTACCCGGTTAGCTGAGGGTTAGTCGGCCGGGGCCGGTTCCTCCTCGGGTATCTCGACCGGGGGTATCTCGACCGGGGGTATCTCGACCGGGGGCGCGTCACCGTACTTGGAAGAGATTTTGATGAAGCCGTCCTGATAGTCGATCACGGCAACGTCACCGGCGCTCAGCCGCCCGCTGAGAATCTCGTCGGAGAGGCTGTCTTCCACCTCGTTTTGAATCAGACGGCGCAACGGCCGGGCGCCCAGCACCGGGTCGAACCCCTTTTCTCCCAAGTGGACCCTGGCCGCTTCGGTCAGTTCCAACTCCACCTGTTTTTCGGACAGTTCGGAGCGGACTTGGTCCATCATCAATTCGACGATCTCCAGAATCTCCGGGCGTGATAGCTGGTGGAAGACCACGGTGGAGTCGATACGATTTAGGAACTCCGGCCGGAAGAACCTTTTGACCTCTTCCATGACCTTGTCTTTCATCCGTTCGTAGGCGCCGGCGGTTGTCTGGGCGTCCCCGGCCTTGACCGCGAACCCCACGGTGGTCTCCCGTTTGATCAGGTCGGAGCCGAGGTTGCTGGTCATGACCAGGATAGAGTTCCGGAAGTCCACCCGTCGGCCGCGGGCGTCGGTCAATTGGCCGGCGTCAAATATCTGCAACAAAATGTTGAAGACCTCGGGATGGGCCTTCTCGATCTCGTCCAACAGGATGGCGCAGTAGTTCTTGCGGCGTACACCCTCGGTGAGTTGGCCGCCCTCGTCGTAACCGATGTAGCCTGGAGGCGCCCCGATGAGCCTCGCCACCGTGTGCCGCTCTTGGAACTCCGACATATCCAGGCGGATCATGTTGTCTTCGTGGCCGAACATAAACTCGGCCAGCGCCCGCACCAACTCGGTCTTGCCGACGCCGGTGGGTCCAAGGAACATGAACACCCCGATGGGCCGCCGCGGGTCCTTAAGACCGGCCCGGGCGCGGCGCACCGACTTGGAGATGTTGAGGATGGCCTCGTCTTGCCCGATGATCCTCTTGTGGAGCTCCTGTTCCATCTGGAGCAGGCGTTCCGTTTCTTCCTTGGCCAGCCGGGTAACCGGAATGCCGGTCCACATGCTGACCACTTCCGCGATATCCTCTTCGGTTACCACTTTACGTTGTTTACTCTGGTCGTCCTGCCACTCTTTCTCCAGCACGTCCAGACTTTCGCCTTCCCGCAACTCGCGGTCGCGGAGTTCGGCGGCGGCCTCGTACTGTTGGGAAGCGATGGCCTCGTCTTTCTCCTTCCGGACGGCCTCCAAGACCTGCATGGCGTCCCTGACCGGTGGAGGCGTAACGCTGCCGCGCAGCCTGACCCGAGAGCCGGCTTCGTCGATGAGGTCGATGGCCTTGTCGGGAAGGAAGCGGTCGGGGATGAACCTTGCGGCCAGCGTGGCGGCGCTGCGGATGGCATCATCCGTAATGTCTACCCGGTGGTGTTCTTCGTAGCGTTCCTTGACGCCCATGAGGATAGCTACCGTGTCGTCTTGGCTGGGTTCTTCCACCCGTACCGGCTGCAACCGGCGCTCCAGCGCCGGGTCGCGCTCCACGTACTTCCGGTAGTCGTCCAAGGTGGTGGCGCCGATGCACTGCATTTCGCCGCGGGCCAGCGAGGGCTTCAATATGTTGGAAGCGTCCACCGCTCCTTCCGCAGCGCCAGCGCCGACTATGGTGTGAATCTCATCGATGAAGAGGACGCAGTTGCCGGAAGACTTGATCTCCTCGATAACCTTCTTCAGGCGTTCTTCAAACTCGCCCCGGTACTTGGTGCCAGCGACGAGAGCGCCCATGTCCAGCGTAACCAGCCGTTTGCCCTGCAGGGTATCCGGAACGTCGCCCTTGCCGATACGCTGGGCCAACGCCTCGACGATGGCCGTTTTGCCCACGCCCGGCTCGCCCACCAGCACCGGGTTGTTCTTGGTGCGGCGGCTGAGGATCTGGACAACCCTTTGGATTTCCTGCTCCCGGCCGATAACCGGGTCAAGCTTGTCGGACTTGGCGGCAACCGTAAGGTCTACACCCAACTGGTCCAGGGTGGGGGTGCGGGTGCTGGTGCGGGCGCCCTGACCGCCAGTGCCGGAGGTGTGGCTGAGGATACGGTGGGTCTCGGCCCGGACCTTGTCGAGAGTCACGCCCAAGCTTTCCAGCACACCGGCAGCCACACCCTCGCCTTCTCGAAGGAGGCCGATGAGCAGGTGTTCGGTGCCGATATAGGTGTGGTTCATCCGCCGCGCTTCGTCGACGGCCAACTCCACTACCTTCTTGGCCCGGGGGGTAAGGCCGATTTCGCCTTGGGCCGGCTTCTCGCCGCGCCCGATAATAAACTCCACTGCGGAGCGCACTTTGGTGAGGTCCACGGAGAGGCTCGAGAGTACCCGTGCGGCCACACCCTCGGTCTCGCGTACCAAGCCGAGGAGAATATGCTCGGTGCCTATATAGTTATGATTGAACCGCTGGGCCTCTTCTTGGGCCAGGGAGAGAACGCGCCGGGCTCGCTCGGAGAACTTTTCGAATCTACTGCCCATAATACCGCTCCTGGACTCGAAAGGTGAGCATTACCAAATCGTAGGCTGTCGGAAAACGTTTTGCGGTAGGTGAACGACTGGCCGCCAGCTATCCTGAGTGGGGCCTCATGGGGACTCCAGACGGTTCAAGTGTGCCGGGAAAATCATACCGGCTAATTATATGGCCCGTCTATTTCAGTGTAAAGGCTGGCGGTGGCCGGTAACGGGGGTTTCCAGTTGCTTTTAATACCTCCCGGCGGTGACCTATTTTCCCACCCCGTCGCCAGAGCAGTATCGTCGGCGCTGAGGCGTTTAACTTCCGTGTTCGGGATGGGAACGGGTGGGGCCGCCTCGCTCGAACCACCAGGAAGTATTCAAGCATTGGGTAGTATGCACGATTTTTCACAAAGTCGCAAGGGGTTTGGCCGGCTCCCAAATCCACTGCCAGGGAATACGGTGGTGTTGGAGAGGTGGATTGCATTGGCGCCGCCAGGGGACATCGCCAGGCGACATCGATTGAGTCTCTATCAATTAAGGTTACCAACCAGACCCACCAGCCACGGCTTCACGGCGCTAAGCATTCTCCGCCCTTTTCGTTGACTTTTAACCTGACAAACTGATTAAATCAGCCAAAAGCTACCTTACGTCTGGGTCAATTAGGGGGTACGGGATGGGAAGAAGGCTATTCAAAGAACTTGAGCGGTCTTACGGTTTCGATGAGGTGGCTATAATCCCCGGTCAGGTCACCATCAACCCGGAACTTACCTCTACGAAAATGACCATTCGCGACCTGGATTTCGAGATCCCGATGATGGCTTCCGCTATGGACGGAGCGGTGTCCCCCGGGTTTGCCGGCTACATGCACGAGATGGGTGGCTTGGGTGTTCTGAACGGCGAGGGCATATATCTACGGTATGAAGACCCCTACGAGATGTTGGAAAACATTATCTCCACACCCCAGGAAGATGTCACCGAATACCTGCAACAGGTTTATTCAGAGCCCATCAAGGAGGACCTGCTGGCCCAAAGAGTGCAGGAAATAAAGCGCACCGGCTCCGTGTGCGCCGTCTCCTTTACGCCGCAGACCACCAAGCGCATGTCCCCGGCCGCTGTTGAAGCCGGCGCCGACATGGTGGTGGTCCAGTCTACGGTCACCACCGCCCGGCACATGTCCAACAGCTACCGGGGCCTCATCTTCTCCGAGTTGATCAACTCGTTGCGGGTGCCGGTGGTGGTAGGCAACTGCGCCACCTACGGCGTAGCCTTGGAACTGATGGAGACCGGGATCGACGGAATACTGGTAGGCGTGGGTCCGGGCGCTGCCTGCACCACACGGGAGGTCGTGGGCGTGGGCATTCCCCAGGTCACGGCCACCCTGGAGTGCGCCGCCGCCAGAGAGGACTATTTCCGCAAGACCGGCCGCTACGTGAACGTTATCACCGATGGCGGTATGCGGACCGGCGGCGACATCTGTAAGGCCATTGTCAGTGGGGCCGACGGCGTGATGCTGGGCACCCCCTTCGCCCAAGCGGAAGAGGCGCCGGGGCACGGTTTCAATTGGGGGATGGCCACCCCTCACGGCGAGCTGCCCCGGGGTACCCGTATAAAGGTAGGGACCAAAGCGCCGCTGCGGCAGATACTCTACGGGCCCACCTCCCGCACCGACGGCACCCAAAACCTTGTAGGAGCGTTGCGGGTGGCGATGGGCATGTGCGGCGCCTACACCATCCGCGACCTTCACAAGGCGGAGTTGGTGATCGCCCCGGCCATCAAGACCGAAGGCAAATACTTCCAGCTAGGCGGTTAGGAGAGAGACGTCATGACCATAGCCAACAGGACCATGGAAATACTGGTCCCGATTGCAGAGGACGTTCCCGAGGAACTGGGGCTGAGCAACAGTCTGCCCGACCTTAACGGGAAGGTGGTGGGCTTGCTGGAGAACCGCAAGTACCACGCCGACCACTTCTTGGACGAGCTCAAGGACGTCCTACTCAACGATTACGGGGCCGCCAGGGTGGTCTATGCCACCAAGTTTTCCTACAGCGCCGCCTGCGCCCCCGAGACGTTGGACTCGCTGGCCGAAGAGTGCGACGTGGTGATACACGCGATTGCCGATTGAGGCTCCTGCACGGCGTGGGGTCTCCACGACACGATAATCACCGAGTCCAAAGGTGTGCCATCGGTCAGCGTTATTACCAGCACCTTCACCCGGGCGGCCCAAGCCCGGGCCGCCGCGCTGGGTATGCCCGGAGTCCGCATCGTAGTCCTGCCGAGCCCGTTGGCCTCCCGCAGCATCCCAGAAGTACAACAAATGGCCCACGACTACGCCCCTGCAATCGTCGGGCTGCTGACGGGCTAGGCATCGGAATATAACTCCGGGGGTTGAAGAACGCCGAGTTTGATTTCGTTACCCTTGGCGTTATTTGCACACCAAATTTGCGTCTGGTTCCGTTTGATGTTGGGTGGTGGAGTGTTAAATAGTGGCTACCGGCTCTGAAAGTCAGCCCTCCTTCGCGTTGGACGACGGGACTGGCCTTCGTGTGGTTCACGCCGCTTTCACTAAAGAACAAAAGTTTAACTGGGACTTGTTTCGGGGCTATGACCGTCTGCGGGTGCTTACCTATTCCGCTAGCGTCAACGCCATCGTTAGGATGCTGGACCAGTATTCCTTCAGTTCCTTTGAATGCGTATTTGGCTGTGAAAGCACACTGCGCGAGATAAAGACTATTCTGGCATTTCAGCAAGTGGTGGTTGGGGACACCCGTGCCGCCATCATGGGCCTGACCGACGAGCGGCATTTGCGTATCCTGGAAAGGGTACACGCCGGCCAAGCCCATTTCAGGGTGCTGAGAAAGTCCATAGCCCACGCCAAACTGTACTTGCTGTCCGGCCCCGGTGACCAAAACCGGGTTATTATCGGCTCAGCCAACCTATCTGAACAGGCCTTCTCCGGAAAGCAACAGGAAACCCTGGTCGTTTTCGATGACGACGCAGCGGCATGGGACCACTACAACCGGATGTTCGACGCCACCCGGGATAACGCCTCGGACGATATTCCTTTGCCGAGAGAACGGATTATCGTCGCCGAAATCGAGGTTTTGGAAACTCCTGTCATGTCGGACATAGAGGGCACACTGATAATCGAAACGTCACCTCCAGAGGTGTCTCAAGTGTCGGCGCCGGTCCAGATTGAGCGCATCGAAAAAGTCGCCGCAGTACTCTCGCCACGCATATCGGCGGCAGTTCCTGCGGTGCGCAACGGCCGTCAGACCATCACCCCGGAAATCAAGCGCGAAATCAGTCGGATACGGCTGGTCAAATCGGTAGAAGAAGCAGACAATCGTTACTTTTCCATAGATCGCATAACCCGATCGGCTATATTGTCTGGGCAACAGTTCTCCCTGGAATGGGACGAGGGGTTGGTAACGAAGGACTCGGAGTTGTTGCTGGACTATTTCCGAAGTTATGAGGATGCCTTTGAGGGTAACGTTTCCGGCTTGCAACGGGATTACTTTATTCTCATGTCCTGGCTGTACTTCTCTCCCTTCCTGTGCGATGTGCGTTCTCTAGCGTTATTGCAGGACAACGACGTAATTCGCTACCCATCTTTTGCTATTGTCTTTGGCAAGTCCGGGTGTGGCAAGACCAACTTGATTGATACGTTAACTACTTCAATGTTCGGCTTTGTCCCCCAGGTGGACAAAGGGAGTTTCACCAAGGCCCAGTTGCGCGGTTTGCAGCACGGGTACAAGCGACTTCCCGTGGTGTTTGACGATATCAGCCGCAGGGCATTCACCAACCACGGCGTCGATATGATTAAGAACGAGTCGCACCCCGAAGTTTCGGAATACCCCGGATTCATCCTGTCCATGAACTCTAACGAGCCTCAGTCCTTCCCAGATGAAGTGGTCAGGCGTTGCCTCATGGTATACACGACGACGGCTTTTCCTCCCTACAACGAAGGACTGCGCCAGCGATTGCACGGCCGGATACAGGAGATGCGCCGAAGTTTGACCGGACACCTCTACAGACGCTATTTGACCCAGGTAATGGACCGTCTGGACGAAGAGCGGCTGCCCGAGGACTGGCTGTCCCTATCCTCGGGAGCACTCAGCGGCATTTTGTCTGAAGCTGCTTTCGGGCCCGCCCCGGACTGGTGTCGGAAAGTCACTTGGTTGGACTACGCCGAAAAGCGGTATGACAGGGTCAAGACTCGTTTGATGACCCTACTCCGGCCATCGGCCTATACTAAGAGCCAAAGCTCAGTAACCAACGGCTGGAACTTAGAAGGAAATATGATTGTGGTCTGGGAATCGCGGGACGCCTTCGGCAGGAGCGGCTTTAGCTGGGAAGATGTTCCATCGACCCTGATAGATCAGGATGCCAGTGGCCCCGGCAGGACAGTGTTGGACCGGGTCAAGCTGGAGGAATTTACAGGGAAACCGGTGAGACCGGCTGAAGCATGGTGGAGGCGCGCCCCTTGGGGTAATAGGGATGACAATTATGGCTAACCAACCGCCCCTCCGTTCCCGCCGCGTCCAAGTGCCTGATTCGTTTCAGGCGGTGCAGGACTATTGCTGGGAGCAGGGGTGGACCGACGGTCTGCCCGTTACGCCGCCTACGGAATCTCTGGTGCGGGAGATGCTGGCGGCATACGGCGAAGATCCAGGCGTTTCTCTGGGGGTGGTGCAACCCCGGAACGCCCAAGCGACATTGGAAAAGCTGGCGATCAACGCCGTGATGGCCGGTTGCCAGCCGGAATATTTCCCGGTGGTGGTTGCCGCGGTCAAGGCTGCCCTTCATGAAGAATTCAACTTGGCGGGGAACTCCGCCACCACCGGCGGCGCCGCTCAGGTGGTGGTCGTAAACGGACCTATCGCCCAAGAACTGGGCATCAACGGCGACGCCGCCTGCTTCGGCCCGGGTTTTCGGTCCAACGCCGCAATCGGACGGGCCCTGCGGCTGATCATCCGCAACGTGGCTGGGCTGATACCCGGCGAAATGGACAAGGCCACCCTGGCCACGCCGGGCCGTTACAGCTTCTGTTTTTCCGAAAACGAAGACCGCAGCCCCTGGGAGCCTCGGCATGTGGAGCTAGGCCACAGCCCAACCGAGAGCATGGTGACGGTCATCGCAATCCGGGCGGTGTACTTCATCATGGAAACAACGGTGTCCACCGGCCTGGAGGTGCTTCGCACCGCCGTGGGCAACATGCAGGCGATCGGAACCGCAAATTACTATCAGATCGGCACCGGCGCCCAAATCATGCTGGTACTCTGCCCCGAACACGCGGCGGAAATCGCCGCCTCGGGTTTTTCCAAAGCCGACGTGCAGGAATTCGTATACCAGAACGCCCGGATGCCGCTCCGATTGTTGAAAGGCATCGCCCACTACGGCAACCGCAACTGGCCCGCTTGGATCGACGAGACCAACCCCGAAACGCTGGTGCCAATCGTCCGGTCGTCCGACGACATCGCGGTGGTTGTCGCCGGCGGTGACGGCCGCCACTCCGCGTGGCTGGCCGGTTGGGGCGTCACCCGGATGGCCACGGAGTTGATTACCCGCTCATAGTACCGAGGTAATCTCTCCCGCAGGTGCGCCGCGTTTCTCTTACCCCGCCGGGCCTGGAACGGACAGCGTCACGGCCTTACCGTAGCACTCCGAGGTCCTTGGCGCGTCTTTTCGTCGTGTAACCTCTCATTTATGCCTGACCTCATGTATTCTCTTGGATTATAGGCTCGTTGACGACGAATACGTGTGGACGGCGATATGTTTGCTAACTTGTTCGCATAAGATATTGACGATACCAGTAACAGACTGTTAAAATGGGCCTCATCAAGCAGAGGTGGAATCGCCATGGTACAGCAAGCACCGGTCATAACCGTCCCCGAACCCGAAATCCAGAAGTGCCCGCATTTCTGGCAAATCCAGCCGGCGGAAGGCCCGTCCAGCAACGGATTCTGTCAGATCTGTGGCGAGACCCGTGAATTCAAAAACTACGTCGAGTCTGCCACCTGGGGAGACACCAGGTTAATTGGCCGCCCTTCCCGACGGCAACGGGCTGAGGAAATCGACGACGCTTTCGCTTCGGATGAAGGATTCAGCGTTTTTGATGACGAGGATTAACCGCGTAGACGGAACGGGACGGCCCCAACCCATCCACCACTAAACCAAGGCCGGTATTGTTTCAACCCCTCTGGCGGGACAATACCGGCCTCTTAATTTGCCCGGTCCTACAACCGTCGTGCTAGTACTCAGTCAACGTGGTTTTGGGATTTGTTCAAGAAAGGAGCCAATTGAGCTATCCTGCCTGGTGGGAAGTGTTGAAGGCGGGGGTGGCAGTGATGGTCAGGGACAAATACGCGGTGGGACTGGCACAGGAACAACGGGAAGAGCTCCATCGACTGATCCGGGTTGGCAGAAACTCAGCCCGAGTGACCGCTAGAGCGCGGATTCTCCTGAAGAGCGACGACGGTTGGGCGGCGCCCCAAGTGGCCGAAGCTTTGGATGTGGCCCTGAGCACGGTATACCGGGTCAAGCAGCGCTTGGCCGAAGAAGGGTTGGAGAAGGTTTTGCAGGACCGTCCCCAGGTCAACCGGCCCCGGAAGTTGGACGACCGGGGCGAAGCCCACCTGATTGCCTTAGCCTGCAGCCCAGCCCCGGAAGGGCATGACCACTGGACCCTGCGTCTGTTGGCCGGGAAGGTGGTCGAGTTGGGGCTGGCGTCCTCCATGTCTCACGAGGGGGTGCGCCAGCGTCTCAAAAAAACGCCCTCAAGCCGTGGCGGAAGAAGGAGTGGTGCATTCCCAAGGTAAGCGCGGAATTTGTGGCTAACATGGAGGATGTCCTGGACCTGTACGCCGAACCCTATGATCCCCAACGTCCGGTGGTCTGCTTTGACGAGACATCCACCCAGTTGCTGGCCGAGACCCGGCCGCCGCTCCCGCCCCGGCCGGGACTTCCGCTGCGGCAGGACTACGAATACCGGCGGGAGGGTGTCCGCAACCTGTTCTTGGCCTGTGAGCCCTTGGCGGGCTGGCGAGAGGTGGCGGTCACGGAGCGGCGTACGATGCAAGACTTCGCCCGCCGGATGCGTTGGCTGGTGGATGAAGCCTACCCGGAAGCCGAGGCGGTGAGGGTCGTCTTGGACAATCTGAACACCCATCGCCGGGCATCGCTGTACGAGACTTTCCCGGCTGAGGAAGCCCGGAGGATTGCCAGGCGGCTGGAGTTTCATTACACGCCCAAGCACGGCAGTTGGTTGAACATGGCGGAGATCGAGTTCAGCGTCCTGTCCCGCTCCTGCCTGAAGAAGCGGCTCTCCGGCGAAGAGGCCCTCAGAAGGGAAGTCGATGCCTTGGTCACGGAGCGCAACACCGCCAGAGCCACCATCAACTGGCGCTTCAACACCCGGGACGCACGAACCAAACTTCACCGCCTTTACCCTTCCGATCTCACGGTTGACTGAGTACTAGCCGCGACCGGTCATTCTTGAAAAAACCCCCGATTTCCCAGCAATTTGAGGCCAACCGCAACCCCCTTTACCGTCTATAATACCCTCACTGTCGGCTGCAAGACTGACTGTTGCCTCTTGGGCTCGACCCGGCGGCTTCGGGCAGTATTTCCGGTAGTACCGGCAACACAACGGGGGGAGGGAGACGGGAGCGGTGCCATTCACACACCTGCACGTTCATACCGAATACAGTATGCTCGACGGCATCAGCCGCATTCCCAACTTGGTGGAGCGCACCGGGCAATTGGGGATGGACGCGCTGGCCATCACCGACCACGGCACCTTTTACGGCGTGGTCGATTTCTACTCGGCCTGCAAAGAGGCCGGCATCAAGCCCATAATCGGCTGCGAAGTTTACGTGGCCCACAACAGCCGGTTAGACCGGTCACCTTCGGAACGAAGCCCCAACCATTTGGTGCTCTTGGCCCGAAACAACACCGGCTACCGCAACCTGATGCAATTGGTTACCAAGGCCCATGTTGAGGGCTTCCACTACCGCCCGCGCATCGACAAGGAGCTATTGCAACAGTACGGCGAAGGGCTGGCGGTCCTGTCGGCCTGCCCGTCTGCGGAAGTCCCTCGGCTTATTGCCGACGGCAACCTGGCCGAGGCGGGCCGCGCCGCCGGTTGGTACAAGGAACTATTCGGCGACGGATATTTTCTGGAAATTCAACGCCACGAGCACGTCCCGAACTTGACCCAAATAAACGAGGGCTTGGTGTCTCTGGGACGCGATCTGGATATCCCGCTGGTTGTAACCAACGACGCACACTACGTGGAACAAGCTCATTCGGGACTCCAGGACATATATATCTGCATCCAGACCAGCACCACGGTCCAAGACGAAAAGCGGTTGCGGATGGAGGATGATTCTTACTTCATCAAGAGCCCGCAGGACATGGCGCGGCTCTTTCCCGATTTCCCAGAGGCCTTGGAGAACACCCAACGGGTGGCCCAGATGTGCAACGTGGAGTTGGACTTCGGCCAGACCCACCTGCCCAAGTACCCCACTCCCGGCGGGATGGATGCCGACGAATACCTGACCCAGCTTTGCAACGAAGGCTTTGGCCGCCGCTACTCCCGTACCGACCGGCAGGCAGAGGACCGGCTGCGTTATGAGTTGGAGGTTATTCGCCAGACCCGGTTCGCCAACTACTTTCTGGTGGTGTGGGACATCATCGACTTCGTCCGCCGGAACAACATCCTCTACGGCGTGCGAGGCAGCGCCGCCGCCAGCGTCGCTCTGTATTGCCTTGGCATCACCGACGTTGATCCCCAGGAATACCGGCTGGTCTTCGAGCGTTTCCTGAACCTGGAGCGCAAGGAGATGCCGGACATTGACTTGGACTTTCAGGACGACCGCCGGGACGAGGTCTTGCACTACGTTATCGGCCGGTACGGTAACGACCACGTGGCCCAGATCATCACTTTCGGCACCTTGGGCGCCAAGGCCGCGCTGCGCGACGTGGGGAGAGCGTTGGGCATGGGGTACGGAGATGTCGACCGCATCGCCCGGATGGTGCCCTTCAAGGCCCGCACCCTGGAAGACGCCCTGCGGGTAAACCCCGAGTTGCAACGCGCCTACGACGACGAACCCAACGTCCATGACTTGGTCGACCGGGCCCAGGGACTGGAGGGGATTGTTCACCACGTCAGCACCCACGCCGCCGGCGTGCTCATTTCGGATGAGCCGCTTACCGAGACCGTCCCGTTGCAACGCCCGTCCCGAGGCGACGAGAGCAGCCCGGTGCTGATGACCCAGTTTTCCATGGACCCGGTCGCCCACCTCGGTCTCTTGAAGATGGACTTCCTCGGGCTCACTAACCTGACCATCCTCGATCGGGCCGTCAAACTGGTCAAGGAGAGTCGCGGCGACGAGATAGACCTGCAAAAACTTCCCCTGGATGACCGTGCCGCCTTCGACCTGCTGTCGTCGGGCAACACCAACGACCTCTTCCAACTGGAAAGCGCCGGGATGCAGCGTTACATCAAGGAGCTCAAGCCGTCCAACCTCGGGGACATCGCGGCCATGATCGCCCTGTATCGCCCCGGCCCCATGGAGAACATTGACGCCTTCATTAACGCCAAGCACGGCCGGACCCCTATCTCTTACCCCCATCCCAGCTTTAAGGAACTGCTGGACGAGACCTATGGCGTGATCGTATACCAAGACCAAGTCCTGCTGATCCTGCAACAATTCGCCGGTTACTCGCTGGGCGCGGCCGACATCGTGCGCAAGGCTATGGGGAAGAAGATCGCCTCGTTAATGGCCCAAGAGCGCGACAACTTCGTGGCCGGCGCCCAGTCCAAGGGGTTCGACCGGGGACTGGCTATCGAAATCTTCGATTTGATCGAACCCTTTGCGGGGTACGCCTTCAACAAGGCCCATAGCGTCAGCTACGCGCTAATTTCCTACTGGACAGCCTATTTCAAGTCCCATTACCCGGTCGAATACATGGCCGCCGTCCTCAATTCCCGCTTGGACAACCCCGACAAAACAGTCGGCTCTATCAATGAGTGTTTCCGGTTGGGCATCCCGGTCCATTTGCCCGACGTCAACCGCTCCGGCGAGTTTTTCACCATCGACAACGATCAAGACCGGCCCGGACTGCGCATCGGACTGGCCGCCATCAAAACCGTTGGCGAAGGTGCGGTCCGCCCGCTGGTTGAGGAGCGGAACGAAAACGGTCCTTACGAGTCCATCGACGACTTCTGCCGCCGGGCCGGCGCTGCCGGGCTGAACCGCCGCACCATGGAGAGCTTGGTGAAGGCCGGCGCCTTCGATAACCTGGCGCCCCGGGGCAGTATGCTGGAGGCCTTGGACCGTATCGTCGCTACCGCTCAGCGGGAGGCCCAGAGCCGCAGTTCGGGCCAGAGCAGTCTGTTCGCCGGGGGCGCATCCGGCGGCGGCCAACCTCCCGGACTCACTTTGGGGAACAACGACGTTACACCGGAACAGAAGGGGGCTTGGGAAAGGGAGCTACTGGGAGTCAATCTTTCCCACAACCCAGTCATGGCCTTGGCCAGCCTGGACATCCCCGATGCCATAAACTCGGTGGACCAGCTGTCAGACGACCTCGCGGGAAAGCCAATACAGGCGATCGGGTACGTTTCCAGTATTACCGAACGGTCCACCAGGGAAGGGAAACGATTCTTGATCGTGGGATTGGAGTTGCTGGGAGGCCAGTTGGAAGTAATGGTCTGGCCCGACACACTGCAACGCACCAGCGAGGTCTGGCAGGAAGGCCGTTTGACGCTGGTATCCGGCAAGATAAGGGAGCGGGGCGACCAGTCTTCCTTGGTCTGTGACGCCGCCGAAGAGTACCGCCTTGAACCCTCGAGCCCTGAATCCTACGGTCCTGAAGCCTACAGCCCTGAAGCCGCGAGCCCGGAAGCGCCGGTCGTCCGAGACGCTGCTCCGCATCGCGACAACGGCTACGTTAGCAGCAACGGTCACGAGGCCAACGGCGGCGCTGGCCGGGCGCCGGCAACGAAAGCGGCTAACGGGAACGGGAACGGCGAGCAACACCGGCTGGTATCGTTGGGGGTGACGGAGTCGGACGACCCGGCCCGGGACGCTCTGTTGCTCCGCGAGGTCATCGGTGTGATCCTCGAGTACCCCGGCCGGGACCGGGTGAACCTGAGCATCAGGACCGGAGGCAAACGGGTGTTGTTGGACTTACCGGTGGTCAGCACCGGCTATTGTGAATCGCTCCACGAACGCCTGGAAGACCTCTTGGGGCCGGATACCGTCGCCGTCCACCAAGAGATGGCCTTGGCGGTGGACCCAGCCTCCCCTTAGTTTGAAGGCAACTCGTTAGGGTAGGCGTCATCTCCGTGCCCGTAGTAGCACTGCCCGTCGCAGTTATACCTGTTGCCGTGCCGGTTAATCCGATATTGTGGAAATGCGTCGGATATTGCCACGATATGATTGCAGTTTGGGCAACTATACCATCTATGTGGACTCGATACGGTAATATTGGGCCTATATACGGCTGAAACACATTAATCGAACACCTTGGGAAACTTGACCCCTACCTGACCCGCTGGTAAACTCGCCCAGAATTACGAAGGGAATGGCCTTCGAGCATAGAAAGCGACCGCAGCCGCTTGACCATACCTCGACCCAGCCGGACGTGATCATGAGTGCTAAATACTATCGACCGGCGTCTGGGCAAAAGTCTCTAAGCCCTGCCGACGCCAAACGCCGCCAACGGTACACCGTCCCCTGCGACCCTTAGCTCCTCACCCCAACCTATAGCCCTCCCCACTGACCCCGCTCCTTCTAACGGATGCCTTGGCTGTCGTTCGTCGGACGGCTACGGTAATTCGTTAGGCCCTTCAAACAGTTAGCGGGACTTTTGTTGCCAACGCCAAGGCCATTACCGGCTTCAAACCGGGCTTGTCCGCGCGCCAGAAGGCCGTCTCGGACCAAAAACAACACAGCGACGGCCAACCAACCAACAATGGAGGTAGAAAATGAGAGAAGTACTACGGTCTAAAATCCACCGGGCCTGGGTGACCGACGCAAACCCAGACTATATCGGCAGTATCCTGATCGACGAAGAGCTCATGGACCGGGCCGATCTTTGGAACTTCGAGAAAGTCTTGGTTTGCGACGTGACCAACGGCAGCCGGTTCGAGACCTACGCCATAGCCGGCGAACGCGGCTCGGGCGTGATCTCGGTCCAAGGCGCCGCCGCCCGGCTCAGCAACAAGGGCGACTGTCTGATCATCATGTCATTCGAGGTGACCGACGAGCCCGTTGACCCGCAGATGATACTGGTGGACCGGGACAACCGGTTCGTTGAATACCTGGAGGGGGCGAAGCATGTCCAGCAGGTACACTGAGCAAGAGACCGAAACTTATTACGACTCGGAAGATGCCATCTACCGTTCCTTCTGGGATCAAGACGGCAGCGTCCACTGGGGCTACTTCGATGATACGACCGGCGGCGATTTCCTGACGGCCTGCGGCAACCTCGACCGGATTATGGTCGAGAAAGGCGGCATCGGTCCCCGATCCCGGGTTTTGGACTTGGGGTGCGGCAACGGCACCACCGCCATCTGGCTGGCCGACTATAGCGGCGGCCACGTTACCGGCATCGACCTCAGCGGAGTCCGCGTAGCCAACGCCGATGGGAAACGGGCGTCACAGACCCCGGAGCTCCAACGCCGGTTGGACTTCCAAAAGGCTTCGGCTACCGACCTGCCTTTCCCCGAAGGCGCCTTTACCCACCTTTGGAGCCAAGCCGTCATCTACCATGTCCCCGATAAGCGGACCGTGCTCAAAGAGGCCTATCGCGTCTTGGCCGACGGCGGGACCATGGTCTTCGACGACCTGATCAAACCGCGGCAGGACATCAGCCGCAACGCACAGACTTTCGTCTATGACCGGCTTCTCTACGATACCGAGTTCACCTTCGAATCGTACCAAGAGGCGCTGAAGGACCAAGGGTTCGAGGTGTTGGAAGCCATTGACCTTTCCAGCCACCTGCGCGAGAGCTATATTTGCCTTTCGGAACGGACCCCCAAACACGTTGTTGACGAGCACGCCGAACACTACGCTTGGTTGACCAAGGCCTACATCGAAACGGCCAGGGCCGTGGACAATAAAGAGCTTGGTTGGGGGCTCTACGTTTGCCGCAAATAGGCGACGCTAAGTAGGAGACGCTCAGTTGGGAGACGACTTGGTGCAAGAGAGCCATAACCGGGTCCAATGGGTCTACTCCTCGACGAATAACCAGGAGTTGCAGGAGCGATACGATCAGTGGGCCACAGATTACGATAGGGACTTGGCTGAGGAATTCGTCTGGACTGCGCCGCAAACGGCCGCAGACATCTTTGCTAAACACGTCCTCACCGACGCCAAGGTCTTGGATGCTGGCGCCGGAACCGGGCTGGTGGGGGAATGCCTTTCCGAGAAAGGCTACGGCAACCTGTCGGCCATGGACCTCTCCCTCGGCATGCTTGAGGAGGCCAGGAACAAGGGTTTTTACCGGGACTTCCACCAAATGACCCTGGGCGATGAGTTGGGCTTCGACACCGATGCCTTCGACGCGGTCATCAGCGTTGGAGTTTTCACCACGGGCCACGCCCCGGTCCACGCCTTCGATGAGTTGGCCCGCATCACCAAGCCTGGCGGCGTCATCGTCTTCAGCCTGCGCACCGACCTTTACGAGGACGGCGGCTTCAAGGAGTTCCTGGCAGGTATGGAGTCCGCTGGCACATGGGAGCTGGCGGAACTATCCGACGTCTACCAACCCCTGCCCAAGGGCGAGCCGGACGTCTTCCACCGCATCTGGGCCTACCGGGTAAAGTAACTCTATAGAGTAACCCGATCGGGCAGAATCGCCCTACCGCGATCACTCCTCCGAAAAGAAAGCGGCCACCACGTCCGCCAAGGCCCCGGGTTTGTGGTACCCGATGTCGTGAATGGTTTCCGGTATCCACTCCACCCGGCCGTTGGGCAAGGCGGCGGCCGCCGCCTCCACCATTCTCCGCCGCATCGCAGCAAACTCCGATTGAGCGCGGTCCGGCGTGGGGCCTGCCGGCACGATCAAGGTTGGACACTGCACCTGGGGCAATGTGTCGGAACAAGGGTCGTCCCACATGGCCTGGATCACCTGACCTTGGTTCTCCGGCCGCAAGATGTCCTGAATCATCCCTTCCGCGTCCTCGTAGACCATAGTCTGGACGATCCGCTCAATCTCAGGGTTCCAGAACTCCGCCATCTGAGTGCGCAACCGGTCCAGGAATTGCTCCCGGTTGCCCGACACGTTCCTGGGACTCAGGCGGTTGGAGAATCCCTCCCACGTTGGTTCAGGAAACAGGCGTCCGTCCAAAAATCCACCGTCGATCATCACCAACCGCTTGACCCGGGCCGGATGTATAGCCGCGAGATTGCTGGCGACGTGGCCGCCCCAAGAATGGCCCATGACGAAGGCTTCATCGATTTCCAGACGGTCCAGCAGCCCCGCTAGGTCCTCGGACAAAGTGCGCCAATCGTAGCCGGAACCGGCGCTGGTGGTCTGGCCGTGGCCGCGCTGGTCCGGCGCCACTATGTGGAACCGGTCCTGCAGTAGCGGCGCCACAATGTCGTACCAGTGGGCCGAGGAAGCCAGGCCGTGCAAGGCCAACAGGGGTGGGCCTTCGCCGCCCCAGTCCAGGTAACGGACGTTTAGCTCGCCGATCTCGGTCCAATGCTCCGTGTGCCGCGTTGCGTTATTCAAGTTGCCCCTCCAATTCCATCTGCAACAAACGGGCTTTTACCCCCAGCCCGCCCCCGCCGTAGCCGCCTAAACCGCCGTCACTGGCGATTACCCGGTGGCAGGGGATAATCAATGGGAACCGGTTCTTGGCCATGGCTTGGCCGGCGGCCCGCATGGCCAAGGGATTGCCGGCTTCGGCAGCCAACCAAGCATAGCTGCGTGTTTCGCCGGCGGGAATACTGCGGCAGGCGTCCCACGCCGCCCGGTAGAACGGCGGCGCCGCCGACAGGTCCAACTCGATCTCGTCGAGGGCAGTTAAATCTCCAGCCGCGTACCGTTCGATACATTCTTGGACCTCGGCGAACGGGCTGGGGTCTTGAACGGCCCCATCCAAAGCCGGGCCCAGCTCCTCGATAACTTCGGGAGGCGTTGGTTTGAGGCTGAGGCGCTGCAAGCCGAGGCCGCTGCCGACCAGCCCCACCCAGCCGATCGACGATTCGAATAGATGGTACTTGGCGTTGCCTGATCCCTTAAATTTCACAGTCGCCTCCTAGTTATCATACGGCGCAGCAACGGGTAGCGGAGGCTGCACCAAGCCTCGGCAAGTAGCAGCTCCTCCCGTTCGGAAAGCACTTTACGGCCGTACTGGTCTCGCACGTAATAGTCTGTTACCGTCTGAAGTTGATGCTCCCGTTCCGGCAGGGCGTAGGCGAGCCTGGCGCCGAATTGGTACGGAGTCTGGTGTGGTTGGGGGCCCATGGCGGCCAAGCGGGCCAACGCCGCGAGACGTCTAAATACCACGGCAGGCTGGGCCGAGACAGCCAGGCAGCGGTCCCAGAACCAGTAGAAGCCAGTCCCCGCGGCTGTGATGGCGGCCAGCGCGCCGATAAGCCACCACCAGAGGGTGTTTACCGCCCCGGCGCCGCCTAGGTTTTCGCCCGATCCGGCGCTGTCGCCTGGTCGTTCGAAGAATTCTTCACATCCGGGCAGGAAGTCGTCAAGGCATTGGAGAAACAATGCTTCGCTTCCCAGGGTCAAGCTGGCCAACGGGTCGCTGGCTCCTTCGTCCGGACGGTAGGCCACCGGCAGTTGGACTCCCGGCGTCGGCTCGAAGGTCACCCAGTTAAAGCCTGGTATGTAAACCTCAACCCAGGCGTGACTATGGCTGTCGGTAACTATGTAGATGCCCGGTTCCACCTCGTCGCCCAGGGTGTAGCCGGCCGCCACCCGGGCCGGAATGCCGACCGAACGCAGCAATACCGCCATCGACGAAGCGAAGTACTCGCTGTAGCCCTGTCGCTGGTCGAAGAGAAAATGGTCGACACCGTCAGCGTCGTAGGGCGGAGGCTCGATGCTCAAGTTATACGGAAGGGTTTTCAGGTAGGCCTCCACGGCCTTCGCCCTGTCGTAGGAATTGGTGTGGCCGGCGGTCAGTTCCCTGGCCAACGAGTGCACCCTTTCCGGTACGGTGTCTGGTAGACGGGTGTAGAGGTCCAGCACGTAAATGGGGTAGTCCCGGCCGGCCCGGCGTAGCTGCTCCGGTTGTGCCGTAGACACGGCTGAGGTTACTTCGTAGGTCTCGCCAACGTCGAACGCGCCCTTCGGGTGGCGCACCGAAAGCACGTCGGGAGGATTCTGCAGCGCCTCCACTAAACTGGCGCCCACCACCCGGCCTTGGTCTCGCCGTACTGTGTCGAGCATCAAGTCCGCCGGCAGTAGTAGGGCCAGATCTTGGTCGTCGATGTTTCCGCCGTTCTCCAAAACGGCTTCGTACAGCGAACGGTTGGCCCCGGCCAAGGCCGGAGGGAAAGAAGCCAAGGAGTCTTCACGGGACAGGTCCAGTTCGTAAGTGGGCGGCGATTGAGTCTCCACCTCCACCTCGCGGCTGGCGCTCACCACCCGGTCTCCTGAAAACATGCTCTTCGAACGATAGAAGGGGGTTACCCGGTATGAAGCCTCAAGCCGCTCGGTCCCCCCGTCCGGAATGGCAAACTCCGCCTCCGAACCCAGCGGGCCGAAGATGGTATCTTCCGATACCCAACCCTTGCTGGTATAGGTGTTGTAGGTGCGGGCTTTCCAATACATCTCCACCGCCGATTCCACCTGCAGCACCCGGGTCGTGGTCGGGCTGATTGTGCCCTGGAAAGCCATCACGTCGCCCCAAATACGGTACCCCAAGGGGCGGCGGGCCGGCAACCCGGCGAAGAGCCGGTTGAAGTCGTCCTCCCAGGAAATGAGGGGCGACCGGGTCGACTCGTAGACGGCGGTGGCTGCTCCCCATTGCCCCGCCGCAGGCAATGAGAAGGCGATAATCAAGACGGCCATCGCCAGAAAGAAACTGTCGCCGAGTGTAAACAGCTCCAGGTTGCTGTCGAACCTCACGTCCCTTTGGCGCCAGCGGTCTTGGCGGCGCATCGCCTGGACCCGGGCCACCACCATGAGGGCGGTGAAAAGATAGACTCCGAGGAGCAGAATGGTGTTCGGAGGCAGGAACGTCAGGTTGGAGAAGAGCCCGACACCGCCCAAGATGAACACACCCCAGAAGTTGCGCCACCGCAGAAACAGCCAGGCCCCAAGAAATCCGGTTAGCCAGCTGGCGGTCATCAGGCCGAAAGCGAACGGCACCTTGTCGATGTTTATCGATCCTGACCGGGCCGCTTGGAACCACAGGTCCAGCCGAATCCAAAGCTGCTCCACGCTGCCCAACGGCGCACCGTCCACCTGGTAGGAAACCATCTGCCAGATGATGAAGGCCAGCCCCACTGACAACCCGAACGCCAAGGTCAGCCCGGGCCAGACTGGGACCCGGTACAGTAGGAGCCCAACCACCATCGCCAGGAGCAAAACACCCACCAGGTTGGGCGTAGGAACCCAGTCGGCCCGCTCTACGGAAATGACTACCGCAGTCAGGTTCAGCCCCAGGAATACAAAGGCCAGCCAGCCGTCCGGCGGTTTGAAAGTGCGTTCCAGCAAACCAAGCATCCGGCCCAGCGTGGTTGCGTCCATCGGGACCTGGAAAGCCGGCCGGTCGGCGGATTCCCTGGTGGTCACGTCCGTTCCGCCAATGATGAGGAATAACGGCGCTGCGCCGGGACAACCTCCCGGTTCACCGGGCCGCTCAAGGCGTCGTCCAGTCTTTGGCCCCGGCGCACTACGTATACCGGGATGAGGTTGGAAGAAGCCGCTTGCACCGCCTCATCGACACCCGGTCCCCCGAAACCGGAAGGATCGATTAACACCGCGGCTACGTTGACTCCCCTGCTGCGGAGGTCGGCTAAGGCAGGTATCCAACCAGGGCCGGGGGACGCCGTTACCACCGTAACCGTGTTGAACTGGTTGAGGTGAGTACGCACCTCGTAGAGGAACTCGTGTAGCGGCCGGTTTCCCTGGGCGCGGACTTCGGCGAACACCTCCATCAGCCTTCCCAGATGTTCCGGGCTGCTGTCGGGGCGGTAGAGGTGATGGCGGTCGCCGTTGGCTGCCAGCCCCACCGGCAGCGACATCTCGGTCAAACGGTCCACGATGGAGGCGGCGGTGGTGACCGCCAGTTCCTCGGTATTGTCGGAACTGTCGGCGGCGACACCGGAGTGGCCGCCCTCGTGCATGTCCAGGATGACCCAGGCTTCGGCGGCCAAGCCGATGTCGAACTCCTTGACCATCAAGGAATGCATCCGGGCGGAGTAGGGCCAGTGGATCCGGCGGAAACTATCGCCGGGCTGGTAACCCCGAATGGAGGCCACGTCGGTGGTGATCTGGTCCCAGTGCCGGGTGACGCGGCTGTCGCTTGGGAGGCCGGCGAACCGCGGGTCCAAGCCGGGCAGCGCTTCCGTGGCCGGAAACACAATGTAGGACTGGGGGTCGTCGAAGTCGCGCCGGAACCGGAACAGCCCGAATGGGTCTTGGCTCAACACTTGGACTACGCTGCCACGGTATATCCCGCGGCGGCTCAGAAACGTTTGGACGCGCCATCGTCTTGTCTGTCCCCTGATTAGCGAAACGCCCCGTCCGCCTTGGTCAGCCGAGGGTCCGGCCGCCTCGCCCACCTCCAACCACGACTTGGGCAGCCTGGTGTGATTGACGATGGTAACCTGGCCCTCCAGGTAGCTTCCCACCTGGCCGCGATCGGCGGCTCGAGTCACCTCGACCGCGATTCCACGCAGGTTCAACCAGGCCCAAAACGACCCAATGCCCAGCAGGACAATCAGCAAATAGAGGAAATTGTAGAAAAACGGAAAGCCGGTGCTTATGGCGTAGAACAAAACGACGGCCAAAAGCGCCATGATGCCGATCGTCCGTTTATTCAACGAAAACCTCAGCCCAACCACCCGGCGTCATTCCGGGACGGTCAACACCGGCCGCCGACTTGCGGAGCGGTGGTGTTCTTTGTTCAGCGGACGGCGCCGGGCACCGGTACCGAATCCAGCAACTGTTGGATAATATCGGCGGTCCTCAACCCACGCATTCGCGCCGACGGGGAGAGAATGATCCGGTGCGCCATTACCCCGTAGGCCAAGTTTTTGACATCGTCGGGCAGCACAAAGTCCCGGTCTTGCACCAAGGCGAAGGCGCGGCACATGCGGAAAAGGCCCAGGGAAGCGCGCGGAGAGGCGCCAAGGGCCACGTCGTCGTGGCTTCGGGTGGCCTCGGTCAGCCCTACGATGTATTCCCGCACCAAGCCATCGACGTATACGGCTTTGGCCGCCGTTTGCAAGGCAATAACCTCGCCGGGGGTAGCTACGGCGCGTAGCTCGTCGATGGGATGTGCCTGTTCTTGACGCTCTATGATCGAGAGTTCCTCGGCAAAGTCGGGGTAGCCGAGACTGATACGTACCAAGAAACGGTCCAATTGCGCTTCCGGCAATGGAAATGTACCCTCATACTCGATGGGGTTTTGGGTGGCCATTACTACGAAGGGCCGCTCCAACTGGTAGGTCACCCCGTCCACCGATACCTGCAGTTCCTCCATGGCCTCCAGCAACGCCGACTGGGTTTTGGGTGTAGCGCGATTAATTTCGTCGGCCAACACCACCTGCGCCATTACCGGTCCGGGCCGAAATTCGAACTCGCCGCTGCGCTGGTTGTAGACCGATACGCCAGTGATGTCGCTGGGTAGCAGGTCCGGGGTGAATTGGACCCGTTTGAAAACACAGCCAATGGAGGCCGACAAGCTTTTGGCCAGCATGGTCTTGCCCACGCCGGGAACGTCTTCGACCAAGATGTGGCCTTGGGCGATCAACGCGGCCAAGGCCTGCTCCACCACCGGCGTCTTACCGACGATGACTTTGGACACGTTTTCTACAATCGCCCGGGCTGCGGCGTTGGGGGTATCGGAATTCTGCACTGGCGCCCTCGGTCCGAGGCTCGATTTCACGATTCGCCGATTGGGTTGAGTTTATCACAGCGCGGGCCTTCGACCATCGGACTTGGAATCCGCCCAGGAACGCCGGTGTGGGCGGCGTCCGGTTATTTATAACCTTATTGGCCGCCGTTGCGCTGAAATTGGCCCGCCGGGTTCCCATCCGATACCGAGGCGCCGCCGTATCAATATAATAAGCAGGTATGAATGGGACTAGGAGAGTGAGAAATTGATCAAGTCCACAGCGGTTACCGTGATTGGGGCACGATGCCGACTCGCGCTGCTGGCGTCGGCCGCCGCGGCTTTGTTCTTGTTGCTGGCCGCCTGCGGCAGTGGCGGCGGCTCCGCGACGGAGACTCCCGGCGCGGCTCAGGTGACGCCCTCTGCAGTCGGTTCTGAGTCGACCCAGGTCCCAGCGGCGCCGGCCGCGACGTCGACCTCCGGCGAGTCTGAACCCACCACGGTTCCCGCCGCCACGGTTGCGACCTCGACCTCCGGTGGATCTGAACCCACCACGGTTCCGGCCGCGACGTCGACCTCCGGTGGGTCTGGACCCGCTACGGTTCCTGGCGCCGCGGTTGCGACGTCGACCGCCGGCGGGTCTGGGGCCACCCCTGCCGCTCCGGCGGAGGCCACTGCGACCCCCTCCACCGCGCCGGCCCCGGAGCCGACCGCAGACGAAGACGCCGACACTCCCCAGGCGGGCGTGCCGACGGCGGAGCCTGTCGCCACAGAGCCGCCGCCCCCGGATACGCCGACACCGGGTCCGCCGCGGGACGTAGGCGGCCGTGTCGGGAACCTAGCGCCGGAATTCTACGGCATCACCGCTTGGATCAACAGCGACCCGTTGACGATGGAAGCTTTACGCGGAAAAGTGGTGCTGATCGATTTCTGGACCTACACCTGTATCAATTGTATCCGCACCTACCCCTACCTCAAGCTCTGGAATTCCCGGTATTCCGACGATGGTCTGGTGATCGTGGGAGTACACGCGCCGGAATTCGAATTCGAAAAGGACTACGACAACGTGGTCGAAGCCGCGACGAACGACGGTATCGTATGGCCCATTGCCCAAGACAATGATTTTGACACTTGGCACAGCTATTCCAACCGGTACTGGCCGGCCAAATACCTTATCGACAAAGACGGAGTGATACGCTACACCCATTTCGGAGAGGGCGGCTACGCCGAAACGGAGGAGTTAATCCGGGAGCTGCTGCTCGATACCGGCGTTACTCTGAACGACGAAAACCTCCCGTTGCCGGAAGACCAGAGGTTGGACCCCACCTTCCAAAACACCAGGGGCGCCGACTATACTCGGGAGCTTTACGCTGGATATAGAAGGGGTATAAACGACCTGCAGTACGGCCGAGGCGGGTACGTCGGCCAACCCGAATACTACGAGTCCATCGACACCATGTTCGATTTCCAAGCACCCGAGGAATTTGCGCCCAACCTTATCTATCTACAGGGACCCTGGCATATAGGCCGGGAAAGCTCCCGCCACGCCGTGGACGCGCCGGACTTCGACGACTACCTCGGCTTGGTCTACTCGGCGCGGACCGTCAACGCCGTGTTGACCTCCGATTCGGGCGTACCCTATAAAGTACGGCTCACGGTGGATGGAGAATACCTGACCGAGGAAAACAAAGGCCAAGACGTGATCATCGGCGATGACGGGGAGAGCTACCTGTGGGTCACCGAACCCAAGATGTACAGTATCGTCGAAAATCCGACCTGGGAGACCGGTGAGGAACTGAGGATGAGTTCCGATTCCCGAGATTTCGGACTGTTCGCCTTCACCTTTGGTGTTTACGAGAAGGAGCAATCTTAATGCTGCGTAACCGATGGCTTTCCTTTGGCGGCCGGCTGACGGGACTTGTCATCCTGTCGGCCTTGGCTTGGAGCTTGGCTTGCGGGGGTCCGACCCCGTCTCCGGCCTCCCCAACCGCCGCCCCATCCACGGTGACCCCCGGCGCCGCTCCGACGGCGGAGACCGCTGCCACTGTTCCGCCGCCTGCTGATACGCCGACACCCTCCGGTCCGTCGCGGGATGTCGGCGGCAGTGTCGGGGACCAAGCACCGGAATTCTCCGGCATCACCGCTTGGATCAACAGCGACCCCTTGACAATGGAGGCGTTACGCGGACAGGTGGTCCTGATCGATTTCTGGACCTACACCTGCATCAATTGCATTCGCACCTATCCCTACCTCAAGCTCTGGCATTCCCGGTATTCCGATGATGGGCTGGTGATTGTTGGAGTACACGCGCCGGAATTCGAATTCGAAAAGGAATACGATAACGTGGTCGAAGCCTCGACGAACGATGGTATCGTATGGCCCATTGCCCAAGACAATGATTTTTCCACTTGGCGCAGCTATAACAACCGGTACTGGCCGGCCAAATACCTTATCGACAAAGACGGAGTGGTACGCTACACCCATTTCGGAGAGGGCGGCTACGCCGAAACGGAGGAGTTAATCCGGGGACTGCTGCTCGATACCGGCGTTACCATCAACGACGAAAACCTTCCGTTGCCGGAAGACCAGATGTTGGATCCCACCTTTCGCAACACCAGAGGCGCCGACTATACTCGGGAGCTTTACGGCGGATATCAACGAGGCCAGAGCGATCTAATGTTCGGGCGGGGCGGGTACGTCGGCCAACCCGAATACTACAAGTCCTTCGACACCATGTCCGATTTCCAAGCACCCGACGAACTTGAACCCAACCTTATCTACCTGCAGGGGCCCTGGCATATAGGCCCGGAACACTTCCGCCACGCCGTGGATGCGCCGGACTTCGACGATTACCTCGCCTTGGTCTACTCGGCCCGGACCGTGAACGCCGTGTTGACCTCCGATTCGGGCGTACCCTATAAAGTAAGGCTCACGGTGGATGGAGAATACCTGACCGAGGAAAACAAAGGCCAAGACGTGATCATCGGCGATGACGGGGAGAGCTACCTGTGGGTCACCGAACCCAAGATTTACAGCATCGTCGATAATCCGACCTGGGAGAGCCGTGAGGAGTTGAGGATGAGTTCCGATTCCCAGGACTTCGGACTGTTCGCCTTCACCTTTGGTGTTTATGAGAAGGAGCAATCTTAATGATGCGTTGCCAATGGCTTTCCTTTGGCGGCCGGCTGACGGGACTTGTCATCCTGTCGGCCTTGGCTTGGAGCTTGGCTTGCGGGGGTCCGACGCCGTCTCCGGTCCTTCCAACCGCCGCCCCCACGGCGACGCCAGCGCCCACCCCGCCTCCCACGGCGACACCGGAGACTGCTAGCACCGCCAGTGACATTGGGGCCATCTTGGCCACCACCGTCCTTGAGGTTGGCGAGCAGCGGCTGGCCTTTCTGTTGACCTCCCCCAAGGGGCTGATCAAAGAAGCGGACGTCACAGTGACCCCGGTTTACCTGGAGGACGGTTCCGCCGGGCCGACGTTGGATACCTCTTTTCATGTGTGGCCCTACGAAGTGCGCGGCGCCTACGCCACCAGCGTAGAATTCGACCGGGCCGGAGCGTGGCGTTTGGACATCGACGTGAAGGGCGGCGAGGCATCCGGCCTTACCGCACTTGAAGTCGAAGTTGCTACTGAATCGCCGGTCCCGGCACTGGGTTCCACGGCCCCCCTCAGTGACAACAAGACCATCGGCGGTGTGAGTGACATCGGGAAACTAACCACCGACTATACGCCCGATCCGGACCTCTACCAGCTTTCCATCGCCGAAGCGGTGGCGGGTCCGTTGCCTACAGTGGTAGTGTTTGCCACCCCCGCGTTCTGCACCACCGCCACCTGCGGCCCCCAAGTCGACACAATTTCAGAATTGAAGGACGCCAACCCTGACACCGCCAATTTCATCCACGTTGAGATCTACGACAATCCCGACGAAATCCAGGGCAACCTGGACCGGGCCCGGATAGCTCCAACTGTAAACGAGTGGGGCCTTACGGCCCTCCCGGATTGGTTCAACGAGTCTTGGACATTCATCCTGGACGCCGAAGGGCGTGTCCAAGGCCGTTTCGAAGGATTTGCCACTCTGGAGGAGCTGGAAAGCTCACTGGCGTCCGTTTTGACGGGAACCTGAGGTCGATCAACGGCTGACAGTGTATAACGAGAGCCGGAACACTTGTTTCCGGCTCTTTCATATTCTAGGATTACTTATCATTTAAGCGGACCGGGAAATGGAAACGCAAATAGACGGGCCTTGCCGTAATCCGACCCCGTTCAGCGTTGGTTAGAATGACTCTTCGATTCCAGGAGGCCACCGATGGCGACTCGACAATCCCAACCCCAAGCGGCCGCGGACATGGTTCGCGCCGCCAGCCAATTCTTGGAAAGCCTGAACGAAGACCAAAAGGCCAAGGCAACCTACGATTACATGGACGGGGAGCGGATGTTTTGGTATTACCCGCCCCTGAACCGCCACGGCCTGCCATTGCGGGACATGGACGCCGGTCAACGGGAACTGGCGCTGGCCGTGATGGAGTCCGGCCTGACCCCTCAGTCCTACGAGCAGGCAACCCAGATTATGGAGCACGAGGATATTCTGGGCCCCTTGGAAGTGGAGATGGGGATTCCCACCTTCGTCCGTGACCGGGAACTCTACTATTTCACCATCTTCGGACGGCCCGGCCCCGAAGACCCTTGGGGTTGGAGAGTGGAAGGTCACCATGTGTCCCTCCATTTCAGCGTTTGGGGCGATAACGTAACCTCGGTTACCCCTTTCTTCTTCGGGGCCAATCCGGCGGAGGTGCGCAAGGGCGCCAAGAGCGGCCTGCGCATTCTCGGCGACCGCGAAGACATTGCCTTGGAGTTGGCGTACAGCCTCGACCGGAACCAGTTGGCCGAAGCGGTGATCTACGACGAAGCGCCCCTCGACATTCTTAGCTATAACAGCAGCAAGGTGTCCTTCCCATTCCGGACCCAGGGGTTGGCCACGGCCAGAATGACCGGAAGCCAGAAAGAGACGATGATGGCCTTGGTCAGCGAATACGTGGGCCAAGTTCGCACCGACCTAGCGGAAGAAAAGTTGGCCGCCATGAGAAAGGACGGAATCGACCATCTGCATCTTTCCTGGGCCGGGCCGGTTTCCAAGGATGCCCCTCATTACTACCGCATTCACGGCGGCAACTTCGTGGTGGAATTCGACAACCGCCAAGACGGCGCCAACCATATTCACTCGGTCTGGCGGGACATCGAAAACGACTTTGCGGTGGACGTGCTCCGGGAACACCTCGTCCTCTATCACGTCCTGTAGCTCGGCCTGACCCGCAGAGGCCCTTGTCGGATTGAATAGCGGGTTGTACATTTCTGGTGCTTCCCCTCTCGCTTCGGCGGCAGGGTCGAGACCGCCCTCGTGGTGGTCTCCGTCTTTGTAACAGACCAGTGTTTGATAAGCTACGGTCTATATTGGCGGCTTCAATCTCTATTACTGGCGTAGATATGTAGCCATCCGCCGCCCACGCCACGACTCCGAAGACGTAATATTTTTACTGAATTGTTACCCTTGACAGTACGAATAGCGGGCGGCATATTCTAGCTACCCCCCCTCTCGCTTTGGCGGCAGGGTCGAGACCGCCCTCGTGGCGGTCTCTGTCTTTGTAACGGACCAGCGATTGATAACCAACGTTTACATCGATGGCTTCAATCTCTATTACCGTGCTCTCAAAGGGACGCCGTTCAAATGGCTGGACCTACGGTATCTTACTGAGACACTCTTTCCCGAAGACATCGTTCACAGGATCTGCTACTTCACCGCGCTCCTCAGTCCACGCCCCGAGGACCCTGGTCAACCACAGCGGCAGCAGGTGTATCTGAGGGCGTTGGCGACCCTGCCGGACTTCGAGATGTACTACGGCGTGTTTCGGTCTGGCACGAAGCGTCGCCCCTTGGCCGAACCGGTCCCGGGGCTGCCGGCCTACGTCCTGGTCAGGGACTCGGAGGAGAAGGGGTCCGACGTGGACCTGGCGACGCGTCTCTTGGTCGACGGATTTAACAGGGAGTACGAGCAGGCAGTAGTCGTGTCCAACGACGCGGACTTTGCTGGCGCGATTCGGTACGTGCGGGATGGCCTGGACCTTCGTGTGACCCTGGCCAATCCCGACCCAAAGAACACGAGCCCAGGAGATTTGTCCAACGCCGCCACCTACGTGAAGCGCCTCTGGACGAGCCACCTGAGACGGAGCCAATTCCTTGGCACGCTGACGGACGAAGTCGGCCCTATCAACAAACCGGCCAATTGGTAGACTACAGACTGGACTCACATGTCTCTCGATTACGTGTTTCTGCCAACCCCCCTTTTCCACCCTCGCTCTACAGGAACCGGACTACCTCTCGGGGTTGCCCAAGTACCCCGGCTTGCATAGTTGCCAACGGGCGGCCTCTGAATGTATGCTGGCGCAAACTTCCAGGCGAGGGACATTGTGGCGAAGATTGCGAAAGTTGGACATGTGGTTCTCAACGTTAAGGACACCAAAGAGGCTATCGATTGGTATACCGATGCGCTCGGCATGGAGCTAATGGTCCATGACGAGGGTATGGACATGGCTTTCCTTTCCTTCGGCGCTCTCGACCATGACATCGCGTTGATCAAGGCTCCGGAAGGCGTCGAGACGGGCAGCCCCGGGCTCTCTCACACTGCCCTGATGATCGAGGGCGGGGAGCCGGAACTCCAGGAAATTTTTGGCCGGGTGAAGGCGGCCGGCCAAGGGATCGATTTCACCGCCGACCACGGGCTGACCAAGAGTTTCTACTGCTTCGACCCCAGCGGCAACCGCATCGAGATTTTCTTCCAAAACCTCCACGGAGAGGAGGCCCGCACCTTCATGCGTGAGGCGGGAGCGGTCCTGGACCCCTACGAGCTAGAACCCAGCAGAGCCGATTAGCCGGTGATGAGCATGGAACGGAACGAAATCCCATTCCTGACCGCTGCCGGGTTGTCCGACCTGTTGCGTACCCGGCAGGTATCGCCGGTGGAAGCCACCGAAGCCTACCTGGAGCGCATCGGCCGGGTCGATCCGGCCATTAACTCCTACATTACCGTCTGCCATGATGAGGCCCGGCAGGCGGCCCGGGAAGCGGAGCAGGCCATTGCCAACGGCAATTACCTGGGGCCGCTGCACGGAGTGCCGGTGGCGGTAAAGGACCAGTTCTTCACCAACGGAATTCGGACCACGGCCGGCTCCAACCATCTGTGGGACTTCGTGCCCGACGAGGACGCCCGGGTGGTGGCGATGTTGAAGCAAGCGGGCGCCGTGTTGCTGGGCAAGCTGAACCTCAGCGAGTTCGCCTTGGGCGAGAGCTTCCACCATCCCGGCGGGACCCCCCGAAACCCTTGGGACCTCAGCCGCAACCCCGGCATTTCCAGCAGCGGGTCCGCCGCCGCCACGGCCGCTTTCTTGTGCGCCACCGCCTTGGGCGAGGACACGGGCGGTTCCACCCGGATCCCGGCCGCTTGGAGCGGATTGACCGGCTTGCGGCCTACTTGGGGCCGGGTGAGCCGCCAAGGTGTCCTGGGAGTGTCTTGGTCCATGGACACCGTGGGACCCATCTCCCGTTCCGTGGAAGATTGCGCCATCACCTTCCAGGCCATCGCCGGTCACGACCCCGAGGACCCGTACTCCTGGAACACACCGGTCCCGGACTACCGGTCGGAGTTGGAGGGAGGCGTCGCAGGGTTACGGGTTGGGGTGTTGCGGGAGAAGGTGGCCGAGGATGACCTGGAACCCGACGTTTACAGCGCTATCCATGCGGCGATAGCCCAGTTGGGCGAATTGGGAGCCACCGCAAGTGACGTATCCATTCCGTTGGTAGAGAACGCGGGAGCTATCTCCAAGTGCATCACTGACTTCGACGGCGCCTCCGTTCATTACGGCCGATTAAGAGAACGGGCCGGGGAATATGACCACAACACCCGGGTGAGGCTGCTCACGGCGGCCCTCACCCCGGCCCAAGTGTATTACAAAGCCCAGAAGCTAAGAACCATGGTGCGGGATGCGGTGCTGGAGGCCTTGGACTCGGTCGACGTGCTGGTGCTGCCGACCTCTCCGTCTCCGTCGCCCAAGATACCGGACGGCCCGGGCGTCAAGAGCCAGGAAGACGCCCAGAGCCGTATCTCCGGAGTCCGTAGCTTCACCGGGCCCTTCAACCTTGCTGGGGTGCCGGCGCTGTCCATCCCCTGCGGCTTCACCTCCGACAATCTTCCCATCTCTTTGCAGATCGTGGGGCGGCCCATGGCGGAAGGGATGGTGATGCGGGTGGGCCACGCTTACCAGCAGGCCACCGAATGGCACACCCGCCGCCCGCCGCTGTAGGCCGGCAATTCGGTAGACAACCGGCAAATCGGCAGACAATAAAAAGGGCGCCACTGATGGGTGAGGAAGTAAAGCCCCATCAGCAGCGCCCCAGGCAGTGAGCCTCGGGAATGACCGGCCTCTGCCCCTTGCGGCCTAGCGCGTTACGTCTCGCACCCTGCCGTCTTCGAATGCCCCGTTAGTGTTGCGGTGTTGCGGATCTCCGGCGGACGGAGAACCGGGACTAGTATTCCTCGGCCGTCCCGTCAGCCAGCACCCGCACCCGTAGGATCGGAGCAACCTTTTGGTTGTAAATCGTGGCTGCTTCGGAAGTGGGTCCGCCGGCTCGCTCGACCCAGTTGGGTAGTACTCTTAGTATGGCCGCCTGCCGCATCGCCTCTTTCAGTTCGTCGTTGAACTCGATGTACTCCATCCCTTGGGCCACGTTCTCATCAATGCCGTTTTGGTCCCAGATGGTGGTGGCGTTGTTGAGAGTCAATGCTTCGTGCCGGGCCGCTTCCTCTTGGATGATTGCCTGGATGTCGGGCGGCATTTCGGCCCAGCGGTCGCCGTTGATGGTAACCCAGCTATGACCGAGGGCGACGATAGGTCCTACCAGGTATTTGCTGACCTCATACCAGCGGAGGCCGGACCCGCAGGTCCCGCAGGAAACCGCCGTGTCCAGGATCCCTCTTTCCAGGGCCGTGTAGACCTCGGAGAAGGCGACAAACTGGGCCTCGGCGCCCATGCCGTCAATCAGGTCGCCCAGCACGGTGCTGTGGCTCCTCGTCTTCATGCCAGCAAAGTCTGCCCGGGTGTGAAGAGGCTTGTTGGCGAAGTAGAAGTTGTTGGGATAGAGTTGGTAGCCCAGCACCTTCGCTCCGCCTGCTTGGTCACCGACGATCCGGAACAGGTCGTCCCTGGTGGCTTGGATGATTTGAATGTGGGTATCGTAGTCAGGATACATACCCCACAGGTTGCTGTTGTCCACTATGGGCAGGTCCCCGCCGATATACCCACTGTAGATCTCCGCCATTCCCAGGGTGCCGTCCTCCACCAACCTCAGGGTGTCCGGACCCGCTAGGCCCAATTCGGGGAAGGACGAGATCTGGATCTCGACTTGGCCGTTGGTCCGCTCAAACACCCGTTTCCCAAACCCGTCGTCGGCGTCGGCGGCTATACAGGGGTCGAGGGTGCGGTTGATGCAGGCGTACTGGAACTTGAAACTGAGTCCTGACGAAGTTAGTTCGGTCATACTGCCGGATGAGTGCCGCCGGTGCCGCAGTCGGGGCAACGTCCGTAGCGGGTCCTGCGTCTTCGCCGCACGCTGCTAACCCCAGCAACACTAAGAGTACCAATCCGGGGAACAAGAGCTTCCACATTTAGAGTTTCTTCATTGGTGTCATCCTGGGCTGTTAGCCTGGGGTGTCGTCCTGGGGTGTTAGCCTGAGATGTTAGCTTGGGGTGGTAGCCTGGAATAGTAAGGGCTTCTCCCTTGTGCTCTATTCTCGGGACCGCGCTGTTTCTGCACCGAGGGAATCGAGATCACAAAAAGCCCCCGAATTTAGTACAAAAGGCAACGCGATGTCAATACTCGACGCCGTATTGCGGCATTACTACCGAATATATTTCTACGGCTGTGTAATAGGACGTAGTTGGCCAATTGTGACAACGAAAATAGTTACTGAGCCCGCCGGAATCAAGACAAAATAAAAGGGCGCGGTGCAAGCCTGCACCGCGCCCTTTTGCCTCGGCAATGGACTCGCTACTTTACGTCTTCCACCGTTCCATCTTCGAGGATTCGCAGCCCCACGATCGGGGCTACCTTTTCGTTGTAGATCATCACGGCTTCCGACTGCGGGCCGCCGGCTTTGCCCGCCCACTTGGGAATTACCGACTCGGCGGCCGCCTGCCGCACGTTCACCGATATCTCATCGTTGAACTCGGCGTGGACCATTCCCAGGTCGATCAACTCTTGGAGTCCGGCCTTGTCCCATTCAAATACCTTGATCCGCGCCCGTTCCGTATGGGCTTGGCCTTCCTCTTCGATGATTGCTTGTATGTCTTCGGGAAGGCCGTTCCAGATTTCCGCGTTGAATGTCAGGAAAGTCTGGCCGAAGGTGCCGGGGAAGGGGCCGGTCACGTATTTCGTGACCTCGAACCACTTCTGACCGATGGCGCAGGTGCTGCAGGTCACGGCCGCGTCAAGAACGCCTCGCTCCAGCGCCGGGTAGACGTCGGCAAACGCCATGGTCTGCGGGTCAGCGCCAAGGTGCCCGATCAGGTCTGAGAGGACGTCGCTGTGGCTCCTGGTCCGAACTCCGTCGAAGTCCGCCAAGGAATTTATCGGGTCCTTGGAGAAGTAGAAATTGATCGGGTAGAAGTTGAAGGCGACTACCTTGCCTCCGTTGGACTCCGTGTCCACCAAACGGATCATGTCGTCGGCAACCGCATCGGACGCTTCGAAGTACTCCTCGGGAGAGGAGAAGGCGCCCCAGAGGTTAGTGATGTTGAATGCCGGGTACTCGCCGCCGACGAACCCGCTATAAATTTCGCCGAAACCGACGCTGCCGTCCTCGATCAGCCGGATCATGTCGAAGCCGCTGATCCCCAGTTCCGGGTAGGAGCTAAGCTGGATGTCCACCTGTCCGTCGGTGCGGGTCCGGACGGCTTCGATGAACTCCTGGACATGTTCACAGGGGCGCAGCGTGCGGTTCACACAAACGTACTGGAGTTCGATATCCAAGCCGGAAGAGGTCAACTGGGCCATGCCGCCGGACGGGGCCATGGCCATGCCGGTCTCTTCCACCGATCCGTCGGGCAAGACCTTGAGACCAACGACGGGAGCCACGATGCGGTTGAATATTTGCACCGCCTCGTTGTCATAGCCGCCGACCCGGGCCACCCAGTTGGGCACGATGGTGTTGATCACGGCATCGTGGATCGCCTCTCGCATCGCGGGAGTGAACTCAGAGTAGGTCATGCCCGCGCCTTCCAGCAGCGCCACCCCCTCGTTGTCCCAATCGTTGGCCCGGCTGAGGTTATCGGCAATGTGCTGCTGGCCTTCCTCGCGGATTATCTGTTGGAAATTCGGAGGCAGCCTATTCCATTCGGTCGTGTTCATGGTGATCAAGGTGTGGGGCCGGGACTCGATGGGGCCGACCACGTACTTGGTCACCTCGTGCCACTTCTGGCCGTAGCCGGGGGTGCTGCCGGTCACGCCGGCGTCCAAGATGCCGCGTTCCAACGCCGTGTAGACGTCGGCGAACGCCATCGTCTGTGGGGAGGCGCCCAAGCCCGAGATCAGGTCCCCTAGAGGGACACTGTGCGTCCTGGTTTGCAGGCCTTCAAAGTCGGCCAGCGTGTTCAAGGGCCGTTTGCTGAAGAAATATTGGAAGGGGTAGTAGTTGTAGAAGAGGACTTCGCCATTGAAATTCTCTCTTACCACCCTTGCCTCTTCCGCTTCCAAGGCCTTCAGCACCCGTATCTGGGTGGCTTCATCAGGGAACAAGCCCAGCAACTCACCCATTTCCAGGAAGGGGAAGTCGCCGCCCACAAAGCCCGAGTAGACTTCCTGGAAGGGGATCGACCCGTCTTCAATGGTGCGCAATGAGTCGAAGCCGCTGATGCCCAACTCCGGGTAGGAACTCAGCTGGATTTCGACCTGTCCATTGGTGCGGACCCTGACGCGCTCCGCGAATTCTTCCAGCAGGTCGAAAGTACGCAGGGTCCGGTTCACCGACACGAGTTGGAACGTGAATGTCTCTTCGGTGGTTTCGGCTGCCGGTGCCTCGGTGGCTGGGGCGGCCGCTTGGGGGCTGGCTGTTGTCGCTGTGGGGGGAGCCGGTTGCTCGGCCTCGCCGCCGCCGCACCCTGCGAACACCAGTAACAGCGCCAGAATCAATCCGGGGAACAAGAACTTCCTCATTTCGGGTTTCCTCCTTTAGAGTTTCCTCATTGGTGTTAGCCCGGAATCGTGAGCGCTCCGCTCTGGTACTCCATCCCCCGAACGGCGCCGTTGCTGTTCCGGCCGTTGCTGCTCCGAAGGAATAGAGATTATTAAAAGTTAGGTGAATTTAGAACTAAAGGTAACGCAATGTCAATACTCTACGTCAAATTGGGTGTCGTTACCTTAGAGTAGACTCCCACTACTATTGCAAAAGGCATTCGTTGACCATAGTTACAACGATTCTCGTTACAGCGTCTGCCGGAATCAAGACAAAATAAAAGGGCGCGGTGCAGGCCTGCACCGCGCCCTTTTCCTCGGCAGTGAACTCGTTACTTCGTTTCTTCAACCGTCCCGTCAGGCAGGATGCGCAGCCCCACGATTGGCGCAACTTTCTCGTTGTAGAGCATCACGGCGTCCGACTGTGGGCCGCCGGCTTTCGCCGCCCACTTGGGAATTACCGACTCGGCGGCCGCCCGCCGCACGCTCACCGATATCTCATCACTGAACTCGGAGTGGGTCATTCCCAGGTCGATCAACTCTTGGAGTCCAGCCTTGTCCCATTCAAATACCTTGACCCGCGCCCGATCCGTATGCGCTGTGCCTTCCTCTTCGATAATCGCTTGAATGTCTTCGGGGAGGTCGTTCCAGATTTCCGCGTTGAAGGTCAGGAATGTTGCGGCGAAGGTGCCGGGGAAGGGACCGGTCACGTAATCCGTGACCTCGAACCACTTCTGACCGATGGCGCAGGTGCCGCAGGTTACGGCCGCGTCAAGAACGCCCCGCTCCAGCGCCGGGTACACGTCGGCAAACGCCATGGTCTGCGGGTCTGCGCCAAGGTGCCCGATCAGGTCGGAGAGTACGTCGCTGTGGCTCCTGGTCCGTACTCCCTCGAAGTCCGCCAAGGAATTTATCGGGTCCTTGGAGAAATAGAAGTTGATTGGGTAGAAGTTGAAGGCGATTACCTTGCCTCCGTTACTCTCCTTACCCACCAAACGGACCATGTCGTCGGCCACGGCATCAGTGGCCTGGAAGTACTCCTCGGGAGTGGAGAAGGCGCCCCAGAGGTTAGTGATGTTGAATGCCGGGTACTCGCCGCCGACGAACCCGCTATAAATCTCGCCGAAACCGACGGTGCCGTCATCGATCAGCCGGATCATGTCGAAGCCGCTGATTCCCAGTTCCGGGTAGGAGCTAAGTTGGATGTCCACCTGTCCGTCGGTGCGAGTCCGGACGGCTTCGATGAACTCCTGGACATGTTCACAGGGACGGAGCGTGCGGTTCACACAAACGTACTGGAGCTCGATATCCAGGCCGGAAGAGGTCAACTGGGCCATGCCCCCGGACGGGGCCGCCATCGCAGTAGGGGCGACGGTAGCGGGAACGGCGGTTGGGGGAACGGCGGTTGGGGGAACGGCGGTTGGTTCCTCCCCACCACAGGCCGCCAATACAACGAACAAGGCTAGGATCAGACCGGGGAGCAAAAACTTCCTCATTTGGGGGATTCCTCCTGACTATTTGACCGTGCGGCCCGCGGGATTTTGCCGATTAGGTAGAATAACTGGCCGTACGCAAAGATACGTATCAGCCGTACGCAAAGATACGTATCAAATGATAGGATGTCAATATCCTTACGCATCGAATTGTACCTCTACACAGTAACTAGACTGTCGTTCGTAGTAACGAGCCCCCCACTGAGTAACATTCAGCCGGATTACATCGTCCTCTGAATAGGACCTGTCAGCCCGCCGGATTGGCGAAGTCGGAGGAGACTTGTCGCTGTCCGCCCGGTGGAGCCGGGGGTGGTAATCTTGAGGCATCGAGTCGCATCGGATAGGGGAGCGTTTATGGATAACTTGGTATCTGGGGCCCTGGATGCGGCGGCTAGCAGGGCCCAATACGCCGATGTCCGGCTGGTGGAGACCAGCCAGCAACGGTTCGTCGTCAGGAACGGGGTGGTCGACACCCTGGCGATGGACGAGTCGCTGGGAATCGGAATACGGGTGCTGGTCGACGGTGCTTGGGGCTTCGCTTCTTCCAATCTTCTTTCGCCCGCCGAGGCCGTCCGGACCGCGGAGACCGCCGTGGCCGTGGCGAAGGCATCGGCCAGCCTGAGCGCCGGGCCGGTAGACTTGGGGCCGCTGGTAACTAGCCGCGGTTCCTACACCACGCCGGTAAAGATAGACCCCTTCACCATCTCCCACGACACCAAACTCGCCATCCTTTTAGAGGCTGACGCCGCGATGGCGCCGGTAGAGGGACTGTCGGCCCGCCAGGGCAACCTGACCTTCATCAGGGAACGTAAGACCTTTGTCAATAGCGAAGGCGCCCATGTGGAGCAGACAATCATCGAGTCCGGGGGCGGCATTCAGGCGACGGCTGTCGGCGCCGGTGAGGTGCAGAGGCGCTCCTATCCTCAGTCCTTCGGGCGTCAACAGGGTTGCGCCGGCTGGGAATACATTCTCGAAATGGACTTGGTGGAAAACGCCGAACGCACCGCCACCGAAGCGGTGGCCCTTTTGACCGCCGACCGGTGCCCCAGCGACATTACTACCACTGTTATCATCGGGGGCTCCCAGTTGGGGTTGCAAATCCATGAGTCGTGCGGCCACGCCATCGAACTGGACCGGGTGATGGGCTCCGAGGCCGCCTACGCCGGCACCTCCTTCCTCACAACCGACAAGCTGCACAGCTTCCAATACGGCTCCGAGCAGGTCAACATCACCGCCGACAGCGTCCGCAACCCGGGTCTGGGTTCATTCGGTTGGGACGACGAAGGGGTACCGGCCCAGTCCACCCCCATCGTCGACGCCGGGCGGTTTGTCGGGTATCTAATGTCCCGGGAAACGGCCTCCGTGCTCGGCATGACCTCCAACGGAACGATGCGCGCCGCCTCCTGGAACCGGATACCCCTCATCCGGATGACCAACGTCAGCCTGGAACCGGGGCCATGGGACCTGGAAGACCTGATCGCCGATACCGGCGAAGGCATTTTCATGGACTTGAACCGGTCTTGGTCCATAGACGACCGGCGTTACAATTTCCAATTCGGGACCGAAATCGGCTACGAAATCAAGAATGGAAAGTTGGGCCGCCTGTTACGGAACTGCACTTACACCGGGATTACCCCGGAATTTTGGAAGTCTTGCGACGCCGTCTGCAACGAGAAGAACTGGAACATGTGGGGCACCCCTAACTGCGGGAAGGGGCAACCGGGCCAGTTGGGACACACCGGACACGGCGCGGCCCCCGCCCGCTTCCGCAACGTTCGGGTGGGGGTGTTGCGATGATCGGGGAAGGACCGGCGCTGGCGCTTTTGGACAAGGCTCTGGGTTATTCCCGGGCCCAAGAAACCGACGTTTACCTTAGCGCTCAAGACCTAGCGTTGACTAGGTTCGCGGGCAACGCTATCCACCAAAACGTGTCTCACGCCAACGTCACCCTCCACGTCAGGGCGGCGGAAGGCAAACGCTTGGGGAGAGCGACCACCAACGACCTCACCGACGGCGGTATCCGCCGAGCGGTGGAGACGGCCCGGCAGGCGGCGCTATTGATGCCGGAAGACCCCGACTTACCGGGCCTCCCCGGTCCGCAGGAACCGCAGCGGGTGGACAGTTGGGACGAGGGCGCTGCGTCCTGCTCGCCGGACCTGCGGGCCCGCTTGGTGCGAGGCGTCTGCCGCCTCGGTCAAGCCCAAGACCTCAACACCTCGGGGGCTTGCCGTACCGGGGTCCAAGAATCGGTGGTGGCGAGCAGCCGCGGTGTCCGGGCCTATCACGCCGGGACCTTCGCCGGGCTGATCGTCAGCACCATGAGCGAGACTTCGGCGGGGTGGGCCAAGGGCGGCTCTTGGCGTCTCTCGGACATAGACGCCGAAACGCTGGCCGCGGAGGCGGTGGACAAGGCAGTACGGGGACGCGACCCCCAAGCCGTAGAACCGGGACCCTATACGGTTGTTCTGGAACATTACGCCGTGGACGACATTCTGGAGGCCCTCAGCCTTTACGGCATGGGCGCCCAAGCAGTACAGGAGGGACGCAGTTGGATGAACGGCGTCCTGGGTACCCGGGCGATGCATCACGCCGTAACCATCTGGGACGACGGGTCGGCCGTCAACGGCTGGCCGATGCCCTTCGACACCGAGGGGGTTCCACGGAGGCGGGTGGATATCGTGGTGGAAGGCAACGTGTTAGCCCCGGTCCATAACTCGTATACCGCCGCCAAAGAAGGAGTCGCCTCCACCGGTCACCAAGCCTATTTCGTCGGGCCGGCCATCGCTTCCAACCTCTTTATGCACGAAGGGGACAGCTCGGTTGACGAGATGATCGCCTCAACCCATCGGGGGCTCTATATCACCCGTTTCTTCTATACCCGCTTGGTCCACAACAAGGGCTGCGTTATGACCGGGATGACCCGGGACGGCGCCTTTCTCATCGAAAACGGGGAAATCAGCCACCCGGTGAAGGACCTGCGCTTCACCCAGTCCTACGTGGAAGCGTTAGCCGGCGTGGAGGCCGTCGGCCGAGAATCGAAGCTGGTGCTCAACGAAGTGGGGTTCGCCACCCGAGTCCCAGCCCTAAAGCTAGCCAGCTTCAACTTCACCGGCGTAACGGCGTAGGTGGCCTTCTCCGCCAGTGCCTTGTCAATTCAGCTATTGGGTCAATTAGTGAGCTGCGTTTATCAACGGTAGGTAGCTTCATTCCTTGAGGCAACCTTCAAAATCAATACCAAGAGCATATCAGAGTGTACTTCGTAAATAATTCTGAATTGCCCGGCCCGCACTCTCCATGTGCGTTCACGTCCCCGTAGCTTGATGCTGCCGCGTGGGTGGGGATCATCAGCCAGCCGGTAGATGGCAGCCTCGATGGGCTCTCGGAGTTGAGAACTGATTCGGCGAATATTTCTCTGCGCGGCGGGTGCAATCTCGACGCGAAACGTCATCTGTCGCCATTGGATTCCGGTTCACGCAGGCTTTCGAAGAAGGTATGAGCTTCTATCCCACCTTTCTCCTGCCACTCTAGGCGGGCATCCGCTAAATCAGCACGCTCGTCCACGTCTAGTTCGGAGTCTACTCGCCATTGCCGCAGGACCTGGATAACAATTTCCTCGATAGTGTGGCCGGTGGTTTCAGCTTCGGTTTCGATCGCTTGGTAAAGGGTGTCATCATCCAAGACAAGTTGAAGTTCCTTCATTTTCTCCTCCGAAGCCAGGAGTTACAGCCGTTGTCCACACCATCATACCGTGGGGGACACCCCGGCGCGTAATTGTAGCCAAGGGTGTTAATTTAATGCGGATTCCAGGAGGGCGGCTAACTCCCGTTGGCCTCCACCTTCGACAGGAATTGCGACACTCGCTTGGCGTACTCTTCCGGCTCCTCGGCGTGGGGCCGCACCTCGCCCCATTGGCAGTTGGGTATCAGCCGGTGGACCAACTCCGCGACCCGGCGCGGATGCACGTCGTCGCTTCCGGGCATGATCATGGTAGGCGTGGTAATGCCTTTCAGCGCCTTCTCGGTCATGCCCAGCGTCGGGAACGGAGACCCGAACAGGGCATAGATGGTGTCCCGCATCACTTGGACGAACTCCCCGGTTGGCGTGGCCTTCAGCTCCCTTCGGTAGTCCGGGTCGGTCTGGGCGATTTCCGGGCTGAATGGGGCGAAACGGTCGTCGGTGTCGAAGGCGTCCACGACGGCCGAAATGCCACCGGAGGCGGCTATCTCCATACTCTTGAACAGCTTCGACGTCAGATAGCCGTCGCAGATGACCCCGCCCGCGATGTTGGAAGGGAAGATGGCCCGCACCCGCTCCGGGCGGCGGGCGGCGCAACCGAAGGAAATGGCCGCGCCAAACGAACCTCCGCCAAGGTAACTCTGCTCGATACCCAGCGCGTCCATCAGGCCGAACACGTCATCACACACCATGTCCCAGGTTTGCACCACCAAGGGGCTGCGGGAGCGCCCGCCGAACCGCCGGTCGTAGACCACCACCCGGTGTTCCTGGGACAGCAGCTCGATCACCGGCTCATAGCTGTTGGCCACGCCCTGGAGGCCGCCTGGTGAGAGAATGATTGGAGGTCCGCTCCCGGCCTCTTCGTAATAAATCTCCGCGCCGTTTACTGTTGCCGTTGCCATATTAGTGCCTCCCAACCCGTATTTGTTGCCAAACGTGTTAATTTGATGGAGATTATAGGCCTGCGGCTAGTCTCCAGCAAAGGTTGACCGGGGTTCCATCGGACTCTGCCATGCCCGCAACATCGGACCTAGAGGAATACAGACCTATGCCCAACGAACAATACACCAAGGCGGTCTCCATTGCGGAAGCAAAGCTCCTGCGGTTCCTGGAAACCCTGGAGAATATGCATGAAAACATGCGCATCGAGAGGTTGGGCGAGTTTCAGGCCCGCCTGCGCGACGTAGTCTCGGACATGTTCACCACTCTTCCGGCCGAGTTGGCGCAATGCGCCCCGCCGGAGCCGCTCCGCGGTTTCCACGAGGTCTTTATGGCGGCAATAAGGCACTGCGGAAATGCCAGCGAAGCGTTCTTGAACGCCGCTGAGCAGGATTTCTCGATTGCTTCTCTGAACAGCCGCCGTTCGCTTTGCCGGGGGTTGAATCTCCTGTACGACAACCGGGCGCACCTGCCTGTGTTGCGGAATTATTGGCTGCTGCCAGAGGCGCAGGCGGACCCGGATTCGTTCGAATCCGGAGCGCTTGAATCCGACGCGGGGGTTCCAGTTGGGGTGATGCACCAGAAGCGGCCGGACTGCCGGGCGGACTATTCCCTCTATGTCCCGGAGACTTACAACCCTCGCCGGGAATGGCCCCTCATCATCTGCCTTCATGGCGCCTATGGCCGCGGCGACCACTTCCTCTGGTCGTGGTTGCGGCCCGCTAAGAGCAAAGGCTACATTCTGCTGGCCCCAAAGTCCGTCGATGTGACTTGGTCCATCCTGCGACCCACGCTCGACATCGGGTCCATAACTGGAATGTTGGATGAGGTGTGTAACGCTTACGCCGTGGACCGAAGCCGCGTGTTCTTGTCGGGACTGTCCGACGGCGGTACGTTCACCTATCTGTTCGGACTCAGGCGTCCCGGAATCTTCGCTGGCATTGCGCCCATAGCGGGGGATTTTCACGGGATGATGGATGACATGCTGCGCGAAGGGCAGGGCAAAGGGCTGCCCATCTATATCGTTCACGGCGCCCAAGACCACATCTTCCCCGTGGACTCGATTCGCAAAGGCCACGCGCTGCTGACCCGGCTTGGCTATGACGCACGTTACCAAGAGTTGCCGGATTGGGGCCACTCTTACTGCTCTGGCATTAACGCGGAACTGGTGATGCCTTGGTTTGAGGGTCTGGGTCCCCGGCGATAGTCCGGAGATAGTTCCAGAATAGCCCGGCCGTTTTGACAGGGTCTTTGGTAGGGGTTTTAATGGGGCTTGAATTGAGACTGGTCCGGCAGGTGAGGTATGAAAGCGGCAGTATTGAGGGAAATTAACCGGCCACTCGAGATAGAGGAAATAGACGTCGCCGACCCGGCGCCCAGAGAGGTCTTGGTGCGCACCGGCGCGACCGGGGTATGCCACAGCGATTTGCACTTCGTAGAGGGACTGTACTCGACGCCGATGCCGGTGGTGTTGGGCCACGAGGCCGCCGGGACGGTGGAAGCGGTGGGCAGCCTTGTGGACTACGTTAGGCCTGGTGATCGGGTGATCTGTTGCCTGTCCGTGTTCTGCGGGCACTGCGAACGTTGCACCGAAGGGCGCACCGTCCTTTGCTCTAGGGCCGGTCTTAATCGCGGTCCCAACGAGACGCCGCGGCTTAGCCAAGGCGGCCAAGAAGTCACACAATTCGCCAATCTCTCGTCCTTCGCCGAGCGGATGCTGGTGCATGAGAACTCGATGGTGAAGATCGACCGGGACGTGCCCTTCGAACAACTGGCGCTCATCGGCTGCGGCGCCACCACCGGCTTGGGGGCGGCGATGAACACTGCGGCGGTACGGCCGGGCTCCACGGTGGCGGTCATCGGCTGCGGCGGCGTCGGGCTCAACGCCATTCAAGGCGCGGCCTTGGCAGGGGCGTTGCGCATCATCGCCATCGACGCCGTCGAGACCAAGCTGACCCTGGCCCGGGAGTTCGGGGCCACCGACGTTATCGACGCTTCCAGCGGTGACGTGGCCGCCAGGGTGCGGGACCTGACCTCCGGCGGAGTCGACTATTCTTTCGAGGCCATCGGCAAGAAGGAAACGGCCGAGCAGTCGTTCGAAATGCTGCGGGCCGGGGGCACGGCCACCATTATCGGGATGATCCCCCAAGGCACCAAGATCGAACTGGACGGACCGTCCTTCCTGCGAGAGAAGCGTATCCAGGGCAGCAGCATGGGCTCCAACCACTTCCGCACCGATATGCCCCGCTACGTCGAATTCTACCTGCAGGGCCGCCTGAAGCTCGACGAATTGGTCACCCAGCGGTTGCAGTTGGACCAAATCAACAAAGCATTCACCGACATGAAAGAAGGCTCGGTAGCCCGCAGCGTGATCACGTTTTAAGGGGAAGGCGTTGACACCTTGGTTGAGGCAAAGGACGCTTCAATATCGGTTGCTTGAGAAACTGCCGGCGATTGACATGGGCAGAAGGGGTTAGTAGACTACAATTGTCATCCGCGGAGTGGCCGGGGAACGTCGTCCCGTTAGTCGGGATGGACGCCGGACATAGCCGCGGATTCGCTCTTTAGCCAGACGGTGAAATGTGAAGGGGTTGACGTTTCCCAGAACCGTTGTTGGCGGCTGACTATCGGCTGGTCAGGTGACAGGTCCAGCCTCATCCTCATGAATTTGACAACATCCCTCTTTGCTTCGGCCCGTTTTGAGCCATTGGAATAAAAGCCGTCGCCGTCTTTCCAATCAAACTGCACACAGCCCAATAGCACGTCTACCACTTGCAAGAAGACCTGTGTTTCTGACGACGCCCGCATACAACCCTTAACCTGTTCCACCGAGCAGAACCGGTCCTCAACCGTGATGGTGGAATCGTTAGGCTGCCCCTGAAGGTCGACGAGCGAGAAGACCGGCCTGTTGAGCCGTCGTTCCAGCAACTCTCGCCCCAGTTCAACATAAGCCCGCCATGGGTCATGGTTCCACGGGGAGAGGTTGTGACCCGGTACGGTTCGATCTACTAGTAGAGCGTGAAATTCAAAGCAATCCAGAGAAAAGTACAGGTTTAGCAGGTCGATGTAATGCTGCAGATTATGCGACGTTATTTCCGAGAATTTGTACTCGTGGTGCCGGGTACTCCACATCAACCGGTCTGATTCCTGGAGAGTAAGGACTCTGTCTTCCCGTTGGATTTCCTTCCGCAACTGTGAACGTTGAGCCGCTCTTCCAGACCCGAAGTTGAAATGCAGCTTGTAGAAACTCTCAGTAACTTTGGCTGGGTCGTGAACCAGAAGCAACCCTATGCCATACACAGGCTGCTCCCTGATGCTCGTGGTAAGTACGCCGGTTTCGTCTACAAAGGCCGGAATTACGTCCATCGAGTGATCGTATCACAGCGACACAATGGGCTGTAGGTAGCGTTCATGCACAATACTGAATCCGGTACTGCTAGTCTACCCCGGCGGCTGTCCGGCGGACTCTACGCCGCAAGTGATTGCAGCGCCGAAGAACGAAAGCGGACCCGTTTCACTGTCCATGAGCCGTCCGATTCCTTCCGGCCCGCCCATCTCCTCCAGGAGGCATTCCAAGCCCTCCCGGTCCTCCGCGGTCATGCCCATGGCGGGTCCGGCCGCCTGCCATTCCTCTTCATTGAGGCACGACAGAGTCACGAACATGCTCGCCATCATGCCCACCATCGCGATCCCCTGACCTTCCTCGGGGTTTTCAGAGTCAGAGGAGGCGGTCATGATCATGGCGAGGTCTACGTCCGCAAAGGCGTCGCTAATACAAGCCGAGGACTCCTTGCTCAAAGGTCCGGTTACGCTCAGAATTCCAGACAGCATGAGTCTAAGCTGATTCTCGTGCTCCAGGCATTGAATCAAGTTTGTGGTCTCCTCTGGAGTCGCCATTTCAGGATTGGTCATCAATAACATGAGCTGCTGCGGGTCGCCGTTTTCCAAGAGGCAGGACAGCTCAGCAGCCGTCAATTGGCTCATCAACGCCTGAGGGTCATTCATGTCAATGGGAGCCAATGAGTTAGTAGGAGCCAATGCGCCGGCCCCGGACTCTTCCATGCCAGACTCTTCCATGCCGGACTCTTCCATGGCGGACTCCATGCCGCAAGCCATCGCCGCGCCGAAGAACCCGAGCGGGCCTTCGTCACTGTCCATGAGTGCTCCGATTCGTTCCGGACCGCCCATCTCCTCAAGGAGGCACTCCAGGCCCTCCCGGTCCTCCGCGGTCATGCCCATGGCGGGTCCGGCCGCCTGCCATTCCTCTTCATTCAGGCACGACAGAGCCACGAACATGCCCGCCATCATGCCGGCCATAGCGGTGCCCTCATCTTCCCCGGGGTTTGCCGAGCCGGAGGAGGCGGCCGTGATCATGGCAAGGTCTACGTCCGCAAAGCCATTGCGAATACAAGCCGAGGACTCCTCGCTCAATGGTCCGGTTACGCTCAGAATTCCGGACAGGAAGAGCCTGAGCTGAGTCTCGTGCTCCAAGCATTGAATAATGGTCGCGACCTCCTCGGGAGTCGCCATTTCCGGGTTGCTCATCAACGACATGAGTCGCGATATCTCGGCGTTTTCCGTAAGACAGGTTATTTCGGCGATTGTGAATTCGGTCATTAACGCCTGAGGGTCGTTCATGTTAATGGGAGCCAATGCACCGGTCCCGGAAGCCTCCATGCCGGCATCTTCACTCGCGTCTCCCTGCGCGGAAGAAGTGGGGGTCGGGGCCAGCGTTGCGGTGGGTACGGGCGTGGCCGTGGGCGCCGGCGTAGGAGTCGGCGTGGGTACGGGCGTCGGTACGAGCGTGGCAGTCGGCATGGGTGTAGCAGTGGGGACCGGCATGGGCGTCGAACTGGAACACGCCACCAGCGCCACCAGTATCAAAAAGGACGACAAAAACAATAGCTTCGACATGGGGGCAACACCACACCTGAAAATGTCGGACCCTCGGTGAGGGTAAACAGATCGCTCCACTACCGATTATATCCCAGGGAGTTGGGGGCCAAGCCCGCGAAATGCAAGCGGAATTCTAATATTTCCAGCGCGGCCCGCTCTTTCTCGGGAAGAAGGTACGGGGAGGACTGGGGGAATCGGCTATTCCGGGACTCCAACTTGGGCGTAAATGCGCTGTTTCCGGTCGATGTCCCTCCCGGCAGTCGTCTCCGAGGCGATTTCCAGCGTCAAGTCCGGCGACTTGCCTGCCTCCCAGGGGAAATAGAGCTTCCGCATCCTAATGGCTTGTGCTTCAATAACGAGGGTGAGTAGCCGTCGGGGGCCATTCGAACGTTCCGGTTGCTGCGGTCGTAGCAGATGAAGGGGCCGCTGCTCAGGAAGGCATCGGGCGGGCGCCCCTAGAAATTCCAGTGGGGCTCCCGCTTTTCCAGAAAGGCGGCGATTCCCTCTTTGGCGTCTTCTTTGAGCAGGTTGTCCACCATGACCCTTTGGGCCATTTCGTAGGCCGCGGGGCGATCCAACTCGATTTGCTGGTAGAAGGCGAGTTTGCCCACTGCCAGGGTCTGGGAGCTGGCGCCGCTGATGCGCCGGGCAAGGTCCATGACCCGCGCGTCGAGTTCATCGTCGGGCGCTACCTGGTTCACCAGCCCGATCTCCAAAGCTTCGCGGGCGGAGATAGGCGTGCCGGTGAGCAGCATCTCCATCGCCTTTTTGGTGGTGGCGACCGAGCGGGCCAACGCCACACCCGGGGTGGTGCAGAACAGGCCGATCTGGACGCCCGGGGTCGCAAAGGAAGCGGACTCGGCGGCAACGGCCAGGTCGCAGGTGGCCACCAATTGGCAGCCGGCCGCGGTGGCCAAGCCCTGCACTTGGGCGATCACGGGTTTGGGTAACAGGCGTATCGCCTCCATCACCTCGGTGCAAAGGGCGAAAACGGCAGTGTAGGCCGCCTCGTCGCGGTCGACCATCTCGTTCAAGTCGTGGCCCGAGCTGAACACCGGGCCCTCCGACCGCAGGACCACTACGCGGACTTCGGAGTCGTTTTCCAACTCCCGAAATAGGTCGCGCAACTCACCCAAAAGCTCGGTTGAGAGGGCGTTACGCCGACCGGGGTTGTGTAGCGTCAATAGCGCCACGCCATCCGTTAATTCATACCGTACTTGCTGCCCGATCATTGTTTACTCCTGGCAATTTGCCCGGTAATTGGGTCGTCAGCCTATTATAGCTCAGTTAGTGCGGGTTCACGGGGCGGGACTCCGAGGCTGCGGCGGGTCCGTTATGGGCGCACCCGTTATGTAGGTAGCGAGCATGTGGGCCACCGCTTTATTGTGGTCGCCTTCGGCGCAAGCGTACCCTTTGCAGACCGTGATGGTGCCGCCGGACCGCACCACTTCTCCGTAGGCCACCAGCGGCCCGGTCTGCTCCGCGGAAGCGAAGTTCACCTTGTTCTCTATGGGCACGATCTTGGCGCCGGGGCGGGCGAGGCTCAACGCCGCGAACTCGCAGGCGCTGGCCAAGACGGCGGCGGCGAAGCCCCGGTGTACCGGGGCTTCGGTCTCGGCAAGACCATCGCGGCAATCCAACCTGATGCTGACCAGGCCGGGCTCGACGCTCAGCAGGCTTGCCCCAAGGGCCCGCAATGCGGTTTGGCCGTTAAAGCTGTCCCGCACCGTAGCCCGGAATTGTGGGTCGCGGGGCCGGAACTCGGTCATAGAAACCCTTGGGGAGCGCGCGGAATGGCCGTCCCGCTAGAACTCCACCGCCTCTTTGAACCGTCGCATGGCTTCGATGTGTTCGTTGGCGGTCGTTAGACCGCCGCGGCGGTTTTCTACCGACACATAGCCGGCGCCCAAGTTCCGCCACGCTTGCATTTCTTCTACCCAGTCCTCCGGCGAGCGTCCAGCGGTCTTGAGCCGTCCGTCCAAGCCAAGTGAGGCGGGGTCGCGTCCATAGTCAGTCATGTACCGGACGACTCTCTCTTGCAGCCGTTTGCCCGCGTCGTCGGGTTCAAAGTTGGGGCACCAGCCGTCGGCCAAGCGGGCCACCCGGCGCAAAGCGGCGTCGGGCGGGGAGGGGTTCCAGGGACTGCCCACCCCCAGCCAGATGGGGATGGGCCGTTGCACCGGCAAGGGGTTGATGCCGGCGTGGGTGATGTCGTGCCATTTTCCGTGAAAGTCGACCACGTCTTTGGTCCACAACTCCCGCATTACGCCGATTTGCTCGGCGCTGCGAGCGCCGCGGTTGTGGAAATTGGCGCCCAAGGCTTCGTATTCCACCTCGTTCCAGCCTACCCCGATACCGAGCCGAAGCCTTCCCCCGCAGAGGACGTCGATTTCGGCGGCCTGTTTAGCAACCAACGCGGTTTGACGCTGCGGCAGGATCAGGATCCCGGTGGCCAGCCCCATTCCCGGAGCGACGGCGGCCAGATAGCCCATCAGCGTGAGGGACTCGTGTACCACCGACCGGTGATTGTACATGGCGTATGCCGGGTGGTCGTGGCGGGAGGCGTCGGCGCCCAGGACGTGATCGGCGACAAACAGGTAGGAGTAACCTATGTCCTGGGCAGCTTGGGCAAAGTCCCTGACCGCCGAAGGATCGGGCTCGATCTCCGTTTGGGGGAAGATGACTCCGATTTCCAAGACCTTCTCTGCCGGCGTCTAAGCCAGCAGCCTCCCTTTCTGGGCTTCGAACTCGTCACGGCTCAGGTAGCCTTGTTCCAACAGGCGGGCCAGCCGTTCGAGTTGACCAACCACGCCTCCGTCCGAGCGGTCATGGGGTTGGAGGGCCAGGGTGCGGTCGACTTTTTTTACGTCGGTTACACCGCAGAGGCCCATAGCCACGCTGAGTTCGGCTCTCAGGATTTCCAAGACCTTCGTGACGCCGTCTTCACCGCCGACCGACAGCCCCCAGAAGATAGGCCGACCGATAAACACCGCCCGGGCGCCCAGAGACAGGGCCTTGAGGACGTCCGACCCCTTACGCACCCCGCCGTCCAGGTAGACTTCCATGCGGTCGCCCACGGCGTCGGCCACTTGGGGCAGCATGTCGATGGTGCCTTCCGTGCCTTGGAGGGCGTGACCGCCGTGGTTCGACACCACCAAGGCCTCCGCTCCGTACTCGGCGCAAAGCCGGGCGTCTTCGGCGGTCTGTATCCCCTTAATAATCAATGGCATCGACGTCAACGAGCGGAGCCATTCCAGGTCCGACCAGTTTAGGGCCGACTCGAAACTTTCGGTGAAGGTTTCCCTAGTCGGCAGATTTGGAAGTTCGATCCCTTGGAAATTCTTGAGGGTCCGTTCTTGTTCCAAGATGTAGGCGTAACGGTACTCCCGTTCCCTGGACGTGCCGGCCAGGTTATCGACCGTCAACATCATGGCCGTATACCCGGCCTGTTCGGCGCGGCGTACCAGAATTTCGGTTAGCTCGCGGTCCTGGAAGAAATAGAGTTGAAACCACAGTGGCTTGGTTGCGACTTCCGCTACCTCTTCGATGCTATAGCTGGAAGCGGTGCTGAGGCCCAGGATGGTACCCGCCGCCCCGGCGGCCCGGGTGGCAGCCAATTCCCCCAGCGGGTGGGCCCTTTGGTGGGTGCCGGTGGGCGCCAACATCACGGGGAAGCTTATTTCCTCTCCCAGCACCTCGGTGGTCAGATCTTTTTCGCTGACGTCGACCAGGATTCTGGGCCGCAGCTTCACCGCCTCCATGGCCGTGACGTTGGTGGTGTTGGTGGTCCAGTCGGGTGCGCCCAAATCGCCGAACAAACGGTCGAAGAGGGCTTTGGGCATGGTTTCCTTGGCGCGGGCCTCGTAGTCGGCGATGGTAAGAAGTGTGGGTTGCGTGGTCATCTCAACCTCCGAGTTTATTGTGCGGGCGTATAGCGTCGAAAGGCGGCTCTCAGGCGGCGGGCGGCGCCGGGACTAGAAACGACGGCCTGATTTCCAACCCTTGAGTCCCCACAGTGCGCCGAGAATCAGGCAGCCAATTAGCACGTATTCCCATATCTCCCATAGGAATACCACGATTATGAAGCTGATGGCCAGAACCCCGGCGACCAACGTCAGCGTCAGTACGATCACCGCCAGGATGGCGTCTTTGATACCGCTCCAACGGGCGGTGACCGCGCCGTTGGAACGAAGGAATTCGATCAAGCCCAGCGCCGCCAACCCGGCGACGACGAGACCGATCCAGATGCCAACCTCGCCCATGACCTTTTCGCACCTCTGCCGGACCCGTACCCGGCCGATGGGGCCAAGGCCTCGCGGGTTCGGCCTGCCAGCGCGGTATTATCTTGATTGTCCGCGCTCAGAGAGCATGCAACGCCGGAATAACTTCATTGCCAACCAGGTCGATGTGCTCCAATACTTCCGACTGTGACATCCCGGGATAGAACAATCTAATGGCCACGTCGGTGAATCCCATCTCGTGATAGGCCGCAATCTGCTCGACGCACTCTTCGGGGTTGCCCACCAGGAAGGTGTCGTCCATCAACGTTTCCAGGTCGCCGGTAACCTTGCGGGTCAGTTCCTGATCTACGCCGTGTAGTCCGTGGTAGGCGTAGACTTCATACTTCTTGGCAAAACCTATCTTGGCCCTTTCCAGGGCCTCTTCGTGGGTAGGAGCGCAGAAGAACTCCCGGACTATGACCATGTCCTCCGGCGCCTCGTGCCGGTTGGCCTCCAAGGTGTCGTGATAGAGGTCTATCTGGTGGCGGATGGTCTCGTTGGACTGGGCCGGGCCGACGTACAGGATGTCGCCTTCCCTTCCCACCCGTCGAACGGCCGGGTCGCTCATTGCGGCCTGCCAGACCGTGGGATAAGGCTTTTGGTAGGTTTGGGCCGTGGGCCGGGCGCCGCTGACCCGGTAGTACTTGCCGTGGTGAGTCACCTCGTCCTCGGTCCACAACCGCCGCATCAACTCCATCGCCTCGGTGCAACGGGCGCCGCGTTCGGACATACGGGTGCCGAAGGCTTCACACTCTTCGGGGCGGTAGCCAAGGCCGATTCCCAGGATGAAGCGCCCCTCGCTGATGTGGTCGAGGGTAGCCACCTGTTCGGCCACCTCCACCGGGTTAAGCAGGGGCAAAAGCAACACGGAAGTCGCCAGCTTCATGTCCCCCGGTTCCGCCGCCAACCGGGCCAGCACCGGCCACGGCTGGAAATGCTGGAAGGGGTCGATCAGGTAATGGTGGGCCCAACAGTAAACGTCGAAGCCGGCGTCCCGTGAGGCGCGAAATTGCCCCAGGTGGTTTTGCCATTGTTGCTGGTGGTCGATGGTGTCGCGCAACACCACCTGTCCCACTTGATAGCCTACTCGCATACGCTCTCACCCTGGCCTTTTTCTATCGGCTTTTTTCCGCCGGCCTTATTCTTATAGAAACGGACTGATTAGCCGCCGATATGCCGGTATTTGATAAGACGCTGGCCTTCCAGGTTCTGGTTGACGTAGATATCGCCGTGTGAGTCCACCCAAACGGCGTGGGCGCCGTTGCCCCAACCGGCGTCGGAGGGGCTGCCCCAGCGGGCCAGTATGTCGCCCTCGATATCCAGTATCGTCATGAATCCGTCCAGCTCCGGCACGTACACGGCCCCGTCGCCGTCGATGTAGATGTCGCAAGGACGGGCTAGGTTCAACCACTGTTCCAAGTACCGGCCCTCCGGGTCGAAGATCTGTATACGGTTGTTCTCCCGGTCGGCGACGAACACCCGCCCGTCGGTGTGTACCCACACGCCGTGGGGAACGTGGAACTGTCCAGGCCCGGTCTTGCCGGGCTCTCCCCAAGAGGCCAGCAAACCGCCGTCTTTGGTAAAACGGTGGACCCGTGCGTTACCGTAGCCGTCGGAAATGTAGAGGTCGCCCGAGGGCGAGATAGCGATGTCGCTGGGCCGGTTGAAGGGGCCGGCCGCCCGCGCCACCGGGTCGTTGTAGTCGCCCGACCAGCCGGTGTCCGACGGTTGGTCCCAATCGCCCAAGGTCATCAGCAGATTGCCCTGGGGGTCGTACTTCAATACCACGTGGCTGTTCTTGACCGGAAGGAACAGGTTCTCGTCATCGTCGATGAACATACCGTGAGCGTCCGGCAAGGCGCCCTCGCCCCACGAGGTGAGGAAATTCCCCTCCCGGTCCAACACTATCAAGGGATGCTCGCCGCGGTTGAACAGGTAGACCCGGTCCTGGGAATCGGTGACTATGGCGGTCTGGCCCAACTCCCAGCCTTCGGGCAGTTTCTCCCAGTTCTCCACCTGCTCGTAGGTATACTTGCCGCTGCCGACGGTTGTCATGTCAACCCCTCCAGTTCGTAGTAAGGCCCGTAATACTGGTCGCCAACCCTTCGAGTGCCTTCCGATGTGGGCAAGGCCGGGATGGGCAAGGCCGGTTACAGCACCAGTGTTTCGATTACCTGCTGCCGCAACTCATTCGCCCGCTCCAAAACCTGGCCGGGTTCGAGTCCCCCCAGTGGATGCGGTATTCCCAAGGGGTGGAAGTCCTTCCGTCCGAACGACCGGGCGTGCCGGAAGGCCGCATTCAGGAACGGGTCGGTGCAGATTACTACCGCCGGTATTCCCCGGTTCTCCAAGGCCATCGCGTCGTGCACACTGCACGCGGTGCAAGAGCCTCAATCGGCGATGGCGGTAACCACGAAGTCGCAGTGTTCCGCCAGTTGGTCGATAATTTCATCGGCGGCGGGCCGCGAGTACACGTACTTGTCGACGGCCAGAATGTCGCCCAGTTCCAGGTCCTTGGCCAACCCCTCGCCCACGTTCTGGAGCAGCAGGCCGGCATTGGCTTTCCGGTTGCCCAGGAAACCGCCCACCTTGTCGTGGAGCGTTTCCAAACGGGGCGCCGGCCGCCATCGGGACCCGGCCTCGGGGTCTATTGGAATGGCGATCCCCAGTTCCCGCAACCGGTTTGAAAGGTTTGCCGCGGTCATAGTTGCCCCCAACCCTGCGCCTCTCCTGCGGAGAGCAGGTCTAGCCCTGGAATCCTTCGATTTTGCGAGTGACCCTGCGTGAGCCCCAACCGGGGAGGTAGGCGGAATGCGGCCCCCCAGCGCCCCCGGCCACGATGATGGCGATACGGTCCGGTGCGCGCACCACTGGCACCATCTGGTCGTCGTCATCGGGATCGACGAACCGGGGCCAGAAATAGCCGCGCCGGCTGTCGCCTTGGGGAGGACCGCCACGCCGGAGCAACCGGACCGGTTTTCTGGCGTTATCAAAGAGGAACTGGCGAATGTCCCGTTTGTTCCAACCGCCTTCGCTAAGGAACCTGGCGTGTTCCGGGCCGATCACCACCAGCGTATCCCCCATCACGTACATCTGTACGTTGCCCAGGGTGCACATGGTGTCGGCGAGAACCGTCAGGAAGTTCCTGGGATCGGTGGCGTGGTACATGACGTTGTGGGGCGCCTCCGCCGGGAAGACCGATACAGTGCTGTCTCCGGGGTCGAACCCCATCTCCACGTGCAACGGCTCCCAGGGGTTGGCTGACTCGTCTTCCGCCACGCAGTAGGTGTAGGAACCGGGGTGGCCGAAAGTGGCCTTGTTGGTCTCGCCGGGGATGGCGCCGCCCAAGTTGGTAAGGGCTAGCTTTACCGCCCGTCCGATCGTGGCGTTGGCCCGCCAGCCCGAGCCGAAGCAGTTGTATCCAGCGTTGATGTCGAGCGTCTTGGCTGCGGGACCGTTCACAATTATCAACGGGGTGTGAATGCCGGTGGAACACATGACCCCCCGAAGGTTGAACCGGTCGTCCATCATTGCTTGCAGGGACGTAATGATCACCGGCATGTGTTCCGGAAGGCAACCGGCCATCACGGCGTTAACGGCGATTCGCTCGACGGTGGCCCGGCCGCCCAAGGGCGGCAGCTCGGCTATCAACTCATCGCCGTTGCGGCCGGTATGGCTCACGAACCTGCGGACCAAGTCTTCCGAGGGCGGCACCACCGGCAGGCCGTCGGTCCACCCGGTTTCGAACATCAACTCGATGGCGCTGGCGGCGTCAATTGCGACCATATTACGGCTCTGGAAACCCTTGTCCCGAATGACTTGCAGCCGCCATAAGCGTGTACCGACCGGTCTGATTTTCGGCGGCGCCGGTCCAGTGGGAGTGTAAATCTGGCCGGGTGTGGTGTCAACGCGAAAGGGGTCCGGCGGGCTCCAACGCTACGGCCTCAGCGCGACCCGTCCGAAGATTCCGCGCTCGGACATCAACCGGTAGGCCTGGGGAGCATATTCCAGGTCCAGGACTTCCTGGAGCACCGGACTCAGTTGCCCGGCAGCGTACATGAAACCGGCTTTCTCTACCATAGCGCGGCCGACTCCGGAGGCGCCGACGACTCGGACGTCCCTAAAGATAAGTTCGGCGAGGTTAACCGGCACCCGGCCGCCGGCGACTTCGCCAAGCAAAACCAACGTGCCGAATTGGGCCACGCTGCGCAGGGTCGACGGGAAGAGGGCCGAACCAACGGTGTCGATGACCACCTCGGCGCCTTCGTCGTCGGTCAGCGCCATCACCAACTCGGCAAAGTCGAGCGCGCCGGCTTCCAATACCTCGGCCGCCCCGTAGGCCGGCAGTTGGGCGGCCTTTTCCGGCGACGAGGTAACGGCCAAGACCCGGGCCCCCAAGCCAGCCGCCGCTTGTACGGCGTGGATGCCCAGTCCGCCGCCGGCGCCGGTGACCACCACAGTCTGGCCTGGCCCAATTCCTGCGGCCCCCTCCACCGCCTCCAACGATACCCCCACCGGGCAGGCCAGCAGACAGCCGGGCAACAGGTCCACTCCTTGGGGGATAGGCGCCAGGCTGTGCTGGGAAACGGCCACGTACTCGGCGAAGCCTCCGTTCCGGCCATGGCCGATGCCCAGTCCCCGGCGGCACCGGTGTTCACGGCCCGACTGGCAGCGGTCGCATTCACCGCAAGCGTCGGTGAGCAACGACACCACCCGGTCCCCCGGCCGCACCATGGTCACTTGGCTTCCCACGTCCTCGACAACCCCCGATATCTCGTGACCCAGGACGACCTCCGGGGCCACTCCCCGCCGCAACATTCCCGCCATGACAGACCGGTCATGGTGACAGAAACCGCAGGCGGCGACGCGTACCAGGGCCTCCCTCTCTCCCAGCGTGGGAACCGGAAGGTCAACGACCGCCAATACCGGCGGGTCGCCCACTGCTTGAAGTTCAAGTGCCCGCATAACGACGGTATTATATGGCAAAGAAGGAATTACGAGTCCCGGAATGGCAAGACCGTGCAGAATGACAAGAAGGGGGCCAAGGGTTAATCTATATCAGATATACCCGGCAGACATGGCTAGCCCAAATTCATTAAGACACCGGTATTCGCCGGTTTCGGGAGGCCCCGCTATGCGAATAGGGGCACACGTTTCGACCTCGGGGGGCATCAGCAAGGCGCCGGGGCGCGGGCAGGAAATCGGCTGTGAGGCGATCCAGATATTCGGTTCGTCGCCTCAGAGTTGGGCTTTCAAGGCGGCGCCCGACGCCGAGATTCAGGCCTTCCGTGAGAATGCCGACAGCGCCGGGATTGGAGCGGTGTTCCTGCACGCCATATACCTGGTAAACCTGGGAACGGCTAACCCGGCCCAACTGAAGAAGGGTATCGATTCGCTGATCGACTACATGGGCTTGGCCTCGAAGATCGGCGCTACCGCCGTTATATTCCATCCGGGGAGCCACGGCGGCCGGGGATATGAGACGGTGTTGCCCCAGACCGCCGATGCCATCAAGTCGGTGCTGGAAGGGTCTCCGGAAGGGCCCTATCTGGCGGTGGAGAACATGGCCGGCATGGGCCAGCACATCGGCGCCCGGTTCGAGGAGTTGGGCGGCATCATGGAGGCGGTGAACAGTCCGCGGCTGAAGGTCTGTCTCGACACCCAACACAGCTTCGCGGCCGGGTACGACCTGACCACCGGCGAGGGCATCGAGGATATGTTGGGCCAGTTGGACGCCGGTCCGGGCAGCGCCAACGTCGTCGCCATCCATGCCAACGACTCGAAACGGCCCTGCGGCTCGGGGGTAGACCGCCACGATAATATTGGCGACGGGTTCATCGGAGAGGACGGATTCGCCGTTTTTATGGGGCACCCGGCTTTTCGGAACGTCCCGTTTCTGCTGGAAGTGCCCGGATTCGAAGGCAAGGGACCCGACCTACGGAACGTCGACATCCTTAAGAACATACGGCATCGGGTGGGCGCCGCGCCTTGACCCGCATGACCCGCCGCGAGTTTGTCAGGTTGGTGCGCCGTGCCTATGCCCGGGTGCCGGAGGCCACGCGCCGTTCGTTGGAGAACGTGGACGTGGTGGTCGAAGAGTGGCCGGGGCCCGACGAAGCGGACCTGATAGAGGAAGACGGCTCCCTATTCGGGCTGTTCAGCGGGCAGCCGCTAACGGAAATAGAAGGGGTGGGGCCGATGCTCCCCCACCGTATCGTGATTTACAGCCAGCCGATCCTCCGGCACTGTAACAGCCGGGAGGAGGCGGAGCGGGAGATTCAGGTCACCCTCTGGCATGAGATCGGACACTACCTGGGAATGACTGAAGAGGACCTGCACCGGTTGGGCTACGGGTAGTGGCGGCCCCGGTCTCCTTCGTCGCCCGTGCCTTGGGCGCCGGCGCCGGGATCGGGCTGTTTCCGGTGGCGCCGGCGACGGCGGCCAGCTTGGCCGCGGTTGTGATCTACTGGTTCTCTCCTCTTGCCGAAGACTCTTTGGGGCTGTACTTGTTGGTCGGCCTCGGTTTCCTCGTCGGCGTGTGGGCCACCGGGTCTCTTATTACTCCAAACGACCCGGACCCCAAGACCGCCGTCTGGGACGAGTTCATCGGTATGTGGGTCACCTGTTTACTCCTGCCCAAGACCCTGCCCTGGATGGCCGCCGCCTTCGTTTTGTTCCGGGTGTTGGACGTGCTTAAGCCGTGGCCGGTCCGCCGCTTCGAACGCCTGCCGCGCGGCTGGGGCATCATGGCGGATGACCTCGCCGCCGGGGTCTTGGGGGCGTTGGCCCTTAACGCGGTGTACCGGCTGGCGTTTTGAGGTCCCACAGGCGGGGCCGGAGTGATACGGTCTTTTGAATGCCGACACCCTAACGTTGATTAGCCCTCGAATCCCTCGACCTGAAGCCGTTCCTGGCAGAGCGGCCGTTGACGGAGAATCGGTGGAGACAGCCACTGGCACCGTGTCATGGGCGCGCTGGTTTCTGCTGAACAGCCAATCCCCACCTGAAAGACCGAAGCATGAGATGAAGACCGGAATTCGCTGCCCTGACCGGGACCGCGTGAGGTCTTCGCCACGCCGGTAAATGTAGATCTGAATGTCCTGCGCTAGGAGCGATGGTTCCCGTTAGGGATTGCAATGTGACTCCAAGCTCGGGCTTGTGACTTCCCCTTGCAACAGATCATCGCCCGTCGATTCGGACAACCACCCCGATTTGGTAATTATTGTGCGAAAGCACAAGCCGAGATTGACCAACTGGCCGAAGTTGATATCCTGGCGACGCTGTAGGATTACATGGAATCTGCTTGGCATCACCGCTACTGCATACCCCGCTTCATGCTGGAGCCGTGCTATTGACGATTCAATAACGTTCAGCCGCGACTCCATTCCTGATTGGGATTATCATGGCACTCTACCCGCTATAAATTGGTCCGATCCTACGTCAGGTAAGCGGTCTCCCTACACCATTTCAATCGTCGAATTGGTAGTGTATCTCGGAAAGACTGAAGCTCGGCGGCGTTTACTAGCAGGATTGCTGAATTTTCGCGTTGCGTTGCATGAAGCCGGGCTGGTAGAGGGTTTCCAGGGGATTGACGGCAGCTTCGTGGAAAATGTTGAAGAGAGGGAGAGCCGGTCACCCGAAGATATTGACTTGGTTACGTTCTTTTCCATTCCGGGGGGTCATACCCAGGAAACGCTATTGAAGCGCTTTCCGGGTTTATTTGATAATAGTCGTCTGAAAATCGATTATTCTGTTGACGCCTATTTTATTCCATTGAGCCAGATCTCATCTTAAAGAAGTCATCGATCACTCGGTTTACTGGTACGGCCGTTGGTCGCATACTCGTGACGGGCGATGGAACGGATACCTAGAAGTAGATTTGGCCAGTGACGATGACATACAAGCTCGATCAGAACTCGGTCGGCTGGGCAACATTGAAGAAGGCCGGGAAGAGGGTCGTACGTGAACGTTCACGATTATCGCTTCCTCTTGTCAGAGCAGAACGCCTTGAAAAAATTGCTCAGTCAAACGTCTGCTGGTAACTTGATTGGCCGAATGACTTTGGGGACTCGCCTGCGGAAAGTTGAAGAAGAACTTAAGGGATACGAGGGGTTATCATCACGGCCGGTGAACGCTCGTTTGACGTTTTGGGGACGACCGGTAGTGAGCAATCGCGGAATTCAGGCGGACTTCGGGGGCGACGCGGTTAAAGCTTTTTCTGAAGCGGTTATCCGGGTTGGGGCCAGCCAACATGGGGAGTTGGCCTCCAAAGGGCCGATTCCAAACCGCAATGACTATCGATTGTTGATAACTGGAACTGTGCCGGGATCGTTCGGCTTCCAGGTTGAAGACGCGACACAGCAGCCTGGTCTGGCTGGGGAGTCTCGCCCGGTTGAACTGGCGATTGAACGGATCAAAGAAATTATGAAGGCGTCAGTAGGGACGGATGAGCAACTGGCGGATTCGTTAATCAAAACCGACCAACGGGCATTGAATTCCGTATGTGCTTTCTTGAAAAAGACTGCGGACAGCAAAGCAGTGTGTGCTCTGGAATCCGGGGGCGATGAGTTTCGGTTTCGTGATACCGCCCAAGTCCGCCGCAGCGAGAACCGGCTACGCGAAAGCAACATCCGGGAAGATGACGTGACGCTCTTCGGGTGGTTTGAGGGTTTTCTACCCAAGAGCCGGCGGGCAAAGTTTCGCATCGCTGAGACTGGGGCAGAATTTTTGAACGAGGCAATTGGGCCGGTAGGGTCGACCGGACTGTGGATAATACCGTTGCCATTAAAGACATTCTCAATCAGCCAGTCAGGATTAACGCGCGAACCAAGCGTGTAGGCCAAGCGCGGCCACGCTACATTATCACCCGTTGTGAAGTAGTGCCTTAGCTACACTCGACTGTAGTCTCTTTCCAGCGCTCCGGCCCGCCATCCCTCCTCGGTCACCGGGCGGTGTTTTGAGGTACCACCTGCGGGGCTACATAACGGGCGGCCACGTTGCCCGCCTTTAGGGGCTATGCTATACTCGAACAAATCTCAAGTGTCCTAACCGCAACGGAATACGGACGTAATTGTCGGTTCCAACGAACAAAAAAGGTAGGTTTAGATGGTAGAGTCGCTAGAGCGACCAGTAGAGGGCAACACGGCAATCGCGGAACCCCAGACTGCTGAGGCAACACCGGCTGAAATACGTCCGCCTGAAGCGAGACCGGTCGAGCCAAGACCGGTCACCCAGCGGGAACCGATTACCATGAAAGCGCTATTGGAGGCCGGCGTCCACTTCGGGCACCAGACCCGGCGGTGGAACCCCACCATGAAGCGCTATATCTTCACCCAGCGCAACGGCATCCACATCATCGATCTCCAGCAGACCCTGGGGATGATTAACGAAGCCTATAAAGACATGGTGGAGATGGTTGCGTCGGGCGGAAAGGTGCTTTTTGTCGGCACCAAGCGTCAAGCCCAGGAAGTTATCCAAGCCGAGGCCGACCGTTGCGGAATGTGGTATGTCAACCAACGCTGGCTGGGCGGCACCCTAACCAACTTCCAGACCATCCGCACCCGCATCAACTACATGCTGGAGTTGCAACAAAAGCGGGACCAAGGCTACTTCCGGCTCCTTCCCAAGAAGGAAGGGGTGAGAATGCGGGACACCCTGAACCGCTTGGAGAAATACTTCACCGGCATGCGGGACATGACGGAACTGCCCAAGGCATTGTTCATCATAGACATCGGCCGGGAAGACATCTGTGTGGCTGAAGCCAAACGGTTGGGGATCGATATATTCGCCATCGTCGATTCCGACTGCAACCCCAACCTCGTCCAACACATCATCCCCGGCAACGACGATGCGGTCCGCTCGATCCGGCTGGTTACCAACCGCATGGCCTCAGCGGTACTTGAAGGTTTGGCCCAACGGGAAGCCGCTTTGCAGGCCGAAATGGAAGAGATGCAAGAGATCGCGGCGGAGGTATACGCGCTGACAGAGCGTGAGGACGCCGCGTTGTCGGATGTAGGCGGGCTTGATGAAGCCACTCTCGCCGAGGTTGCAGCCAGTATGCAGGCCGCCGCGGCGGCCGAGGCGCCCCAGCCGGAACCGCCGCCGCCACCGGTGTTGGCCACCCCTTCCGAAGCCATCGAGTCCATGATGGAAAACCTCAAGCCTATAGTAGATTTCGACGACGAGGACTAATCCCGCCGAGTACGGGGTTGGCCTGTAACCGCCAAGGAGTATCCAGTTTGGTCAGCGTCGATTTGATCCGGACCCTGAGAAACGAGACCGGGGCCGGAATCATGGAATGTAAACAGGCCCTGGAAGCAACCGGGGGCGATATCGAACAAGCCGTCGCGGCCCTCCGGGCCAAGGGCTTGGCCGATACCGCCAAAAGGGTGGGGCGGGCTACCAACGAAGGCGTAATCGAGGCCTACATTCACACCGGGGGCCGGGTAGGCGCCATCGTGGAACTGGGCTGCGAGACCGACTTCGTGGCCCGGACCAGCGAGTTTCAACAAATGGCCCACGACATCGCCATGCAGGTGGCGGCCATGGCTCCCGTATACCTGGATAAGGACGACATGGAAGAGGGAGACTCGCGGCCTGCGGCCCAAGTCACCCTGCTCAACCAACCGTTCATCAAAAACAACTCCTCCTCGGTTGGTGAAATGGTGCGGGAGCTGGCGGCGAAAGTAGGAGAAAACGTGCGGGTGGTCCGCTTTAACCGCTTGGCCGTCGGCGACTAAAATCCCGGCCGTATGCCAGACCCCAAATCCGGCCCCCCCGTCCCCGTGTACCCTGTCGAACAGGTCTCCTACCAAAGGGTGCTATTGAAAATTAGCGGTGAGTCCCTCAAGGGCTCAACCGCTTCCGGTATTGACAGCGGCGCCGTAACCTACTTGGCCGAACAGATCGGAGAGGCCCACGCCCTTGGCGTACAAATCGCAGTGGTCATCGGAGGAGGCAACATCTGGAGGGGCGAGTCGGCTGAGCAACGGGGAATGGACCGGGCCACCGCCGACTACGCCGGTATGCTGGCCACGGTGATTAATGCCTTGGCCCTACAGGACGCCCTGGAACAACGGGGAATAGACACAAGGACCCAAAGCGCCCTCGCCATGCAGGCCGTCGCTGAACCGTATATCCGCCGCCGGGCCATACGCCACTTGGAAAAAGGGCGGGTGGTGCTCTTCGCCGCTGGCACCGGCAACCCGTTCATGACCACCGACACCGCTTCAGCGCTGCGGGCCCTGGAGATCAACGCCGAGATTCTGTTAATGGCGAAGAACAACGTCGATGGCGTATACGACTCCGACCCCAATCAAAACCCGGACGCCGTCCGCTTCACCACTCTCGACTATTTGGATGCCCTGAACCTGCGGCTAGAGGTGATGGACTCCACCGCCCTTTCCCTTTGTATGGACAACAAACTGCCCATCGTCGTGTTCAACATGTTCAAGCCGGGCAGCATGGGTTGTATACTCTCCGGAGACACCGTTGGCACTAAGATTTCTGGAAGGAGTTGACCATGCCTCCAACAGGAAAGGAAGACGAGGCTGATTTAACGCCTGAGCAGGTCTTGAGCGACGTCGACGTCCGGATGGACCGCAGCATTGAGGCGTTCAAAAGGGACCTCAACGAACTACGCACCGGTCGGGCCGCGCCGGCGTTGATCGAAAACGTGCCGGTAGACTACTACGGTACCGCAACTCCACTGAGACAGATAGCATCCATCTCGGCTCCAGACGCTAGGGCCATCCTGGTAACCCCCTGGGACCGGGGCGCCATGCGGGAAATCGAGAGGGGGCTGATGAAGTCCGAACTCGGCCTCAACCCCTCCAATGACGGTAACATCATCACCGTGCCCATCCCGCCGTTGACTAACGAACGGCGCCAAGAGATGGTGAAGCTGCTGAAAAGGAAGGTCGAAGACGGCAAGGTCTCGATACGCAACGTGCGCCGCGACGGCCTGGAAACCCTGCGGAAGCTGGAGAAGGATAAGGCCATTTCCCAGGACCAGAACCGCCGGGCCCAAGATCAGCTGCAGAAGGTGACCGACGGCCACACCAAGCTCATCGACGAAACGGGCACCGCCAAAGAGGCGGAAATCCTACAGGTGTAGTCAAGTGCGGGTGAAGGCGGCATCGGACCGCCCCAATGCCCCAGGCGGCCACGACGTCCCGGCCCATCTAGCCTTCATCATGGACGGCAATGGGCGGTGGGCCCAGCAACGGGGTCTTCCCCGCTTGGAAGGACACCAAGCGGGGGTGGAGCGCATTCAGGTCATTTTAGAAGCCTTGGGCGCCAAGGGCGTCCGGTTCGTCACCATATACGCATTCTCCACCGAGAATTGGCAACGCCCCCAAGACGAAGTCGAAGGTCTCATGGCGATATTCTCCACGGCCGTTGAGCAACAGACCAAAGAGCTTCACGAGAAGAACGTCCGCATCGTTCACGTTGGCAAGACGGCCAACCTTGGCGGCCCATTACGCCGAGCGGTGGCCGACGCCGAGGCTCTCACCAAGGAGAACACCGGGATCACGCTGAACGTTGCCTTCGATTACGGCGGACGCGACGAAATAACCCAAGCCGTGCGAAGGATCATCCGCGATGGCCTAACCCCTGAACAGGTCGACGAGGAGACCATAGGCCGCTACTTGTTCACCGCCCACTGTCCCGACCCGGACCTCATCATCCGTACGGCCGGGGAACAGCGGATTAGCAACTTCCTGTTGTGGCAGTCGGCCTACAGCGAGTATTACCACACTCCCACTCTGTGGCCGGACCTGGAGCCCGCAGAGTTGGACACCGTCCTAGAGGCTTTCGCCAACCGTAAACGGCGTTACGGCAGAGTAGAAACCGAGGACTGAGCTTTTGCGCCTCCGGTTGCTCACGGCATCGGTGGGCATACCCATCCTGGTGGGCTCCATCTGGTTTGGGGCGCCCTGGCTGACAATGGTGGTTGTATTGGCCGGGGCTGCGGGACTCTGGGAATTCTACCGGCTCCTGCCTCCCCGGGTGGCCCCTCTGCCCGTCGCACTGGGTATTGCCTGGGTTGTCGCCATCCTGCTGGTCGCCCAAGCCTCCTCCGGACTCCGCGACTTCCTCACGGCCAGCGGTTGGATTTTAGCTGGCGGCGCCATCGTCGCAACCGTGTGGTTCATCGCCTTCTACCGGGGCGAACGCCGCGTCTTGGGCTATGCGTACCTGTTGCTGGGACCCATCTACGCCGGGTTCCTGCTGTCCCATGCCTTGGTCTTGCGGGAGACGTCCGACGATGTCTTGGGCCGCAACTGGCTGCTGTTCGCCCTGTTGGTAACTTTCGCTGCCGACAGCGGAGCTTTGGCCGTGGGCCGGTTAATGGGGCGCACGCCCATGGCCCCGTCAATCAGTCCCAACAAGACGTGGGAAGGCAGCATCGGAGGCTTCGGCGCCGCGGTTATTGCGGGGATAATCGTTGGCGTGGTCTTCGACCTGGGAGTACCGGGCTGGCAGCAGCTGGTCATCGGTGCTACAGTAGGGCTCATTTCCCAGATGGGAGACCTTTTCGAGTCCAAGCTCAAACGTTTGTCGAACGCCAAGGACGCGAGTAGTATAATTCCCGGACACGGGGGGATACTGGACCGTCTGGACAGCATCCTCTTTTCCCTGTCGGCCGTATATTATTTGCTGGTTACGGTTTTTCAGCCATGAAAAAGATCGTCGTTCTCGGGTCCACCGGTTCCATCGGGCGACAGACCCTCGACATCGTCCGTGCCTTCCCGGAAGAGTTTGAGGTGGTCGGCCTAGCTGCGGGCAACAACGTGCAGCTCCTCCGGGAGCAGGTCGACGAGTTTCACCCTCGCCACTTTTTTTCCGCCGCCCCGCTGGATGCTACGTTCCCCGGCGTTGATTACACGCCGATGGAAGAGATGGTCTGCCTTGAAGAGGTCAGTCAAGTCATGGTGGCGCTGATGGGCAGCGTCGGCTTGGCGCCCACCCTCAACGCCCTGAAACACGGAAAGTCGGTGGCCCTCTCGAACAAAGAGCCCATCGTGATGGCCGGCCGGCTGATTAAAGAATACGAAGCCCTCTACGGCGGCGAAGTCCTGCCGGTGGACAGCGAACCCAGCGCTATCTGGCAGTGCCTCCGGGGCGAAGACAATGAGATCCTGCGGTTGCTAATCACCGCTTCGGGTGGGCCATTCCGCACCACCCCGCTGGAAGAGATGGACCGCGTAACGCCGGAGCGGGCCCTGCAACACCCCACCTGGAAGATGGGCAGGAAAATCACTATCGATTCCGCTACCCTGATGAACAAGGCCTTCGAGGTTATCGAGACACACTGGCTGTTCGACGTTCCCTGGGACCGGATCGAGGTGGTGGTCCATCCGCAGAGCACGATACATTCCATGGTGGAGTTCGCCGACGGCTCGGTGAAGGCCCAGATGGGGCCTCCAGACATGCGGCTCCCCATCCAATACGCCTTGTTCTATCCCAACCGGCTGCCCAACGACATGATCCCCAGGCTGGATACCGGTATTTCCCACTCCCTCACCTTCGACCCCTTGGACCGGGAACGCTACCCCTGTTTCTCCTTGGCGGTGGAGGCGGCCCGGAAAGGCGGTACCTATCCCGCAGTGTTGAGCGCGGCCGACGAAGTGGCGGTACAGGCGTTCTTGGACGAAAGGATTGGCTATACCGGCATCCAACGCTTGGTGGACCAGGTGCTATCGGAGCACGAGTCTCTGCCTGGCGACAACGCGGCGGAGATACAGAGCGCCGATGAATGGGCCTCCGCCCGTAGCAAAGAGCTGGCTTACGCCTAGCCGGCCCATCAATTAACGCCACCTAATCAATCACCGCTTTTAGTATATGGACTCGTTCCTCATCGCCATCGCCAGCTTGTTGCCCCTGCTGGTCATCTTGGTGGTCGTCCACGAGCTAGGGCACTTTGCCACCGCCCGGGCCATGGGAGTTAAAGTCTTGGAGTTTGGCGTGGGGTTCCCGCCCCGCGCTTTCGGTCTCTACGCCGGCCGCACCAAGGTGTTGCTGGACTCGCAGACCCGGTTCGTAGGCCTTCCGGGACCGGAGGTATTGACCCCGGGGCAAAAGGTAAAGGTCAGTTCGACTGAAGATGCCGACGGCGAGTTGGTGGCGCGAATCATCGCTCCCGGCAGAGGCAGGTTTCCAGACGGCGAGGATGACGGCCCGGCCGACGATGACCTGCTGAAACACGAGGGCCGGATACGCTCGGTGGACGGTGGCGCCATCGTGTTGGCCGACATGTTGTATTCCATCAACATTCTCCCTCTGGGCGGTTTCGTCCGGTTGGCCGGTGAGTCCAACCCCAACGTCCCTCGAAGCCTGGCCGGCAAAAGCGCCGGCGCACGTCTGCTGGTGTTGGTGGCCGGGCCGTTGATGAACGTCATCCTCCCCTTGGCCGTGTTCACCGGTCTGTTGATGTATCCCCAGGAAGTTACGGTCGGGCACTTGGTTGTGGACCAAGTGGCGGCCGAGACCGCCGCCGCCGACAGCCACCTGGAAGTCGGCGACGTAATTTTGGAAGCCGACGGCCACCCCATTACCAACCGCTTCGACCTTACCAAGGCGATCAACTTGAACGGCGGGGCGCCGATGGGCCTCTTGGTGGAGCGGGCCGGTGAAGACCTGCTGCTCCAAGTCCAACCCAGGTTCGACACCGCCTCGGGGCGTTGGTTGGTGGGAATAGTCCCCCGACTCGTGGATACTAGGGTTGAGAGCCGGTCCGACCCCATCTGGGAAGCGATACCCGGCAGTTTTGTCAACACCTGGGAGATGCTGGTGTTGCTCAAACAGACCTTGGGCGGGGCTTTTTCCCAGGGACAAGCCCCGGAGCTATCGGGCCCGGTTGGGATTGCCCAAGCGACCGGGGAAATCACACGGAACGCCGGCCTCGCCGGTTGGCTCGGTATCGGCGTGCTGCTCAGTATAAATCTGGCCATCCTGAACATGCTGCCCATACCGATGCTGGACGGAGGGCGCATCGTGTTCGTGGCCTTGGAATGGGTGCGCCGGGGCAAACGAGTCCCGCCGGAGAAAGAAGGGTTGGTGCATCTCATCGGCCTAGCGGTGTTGCTGGCGGGAATCATAATTATCACCGCCAACGACATCAACCGCCTGCTGGAAGGCCGCAGCATCCTGGGGTGAGTGTCCCAATTGCTCTTACCCACGCCAATAAGGCGGTTACGATTCCGGTTTGGGTGGTTGGCGTCGGGGAATGAATGGCGCGCCGTTCCTCTATCGTGTAAGATAGCCCCGACCAAACCTTGGTACGCGAGGTATGCGCGGTGAGGTCTTTCGATGAATAAACGGCGGCCTACGAAGCCGGTGTACGTCGGCGGCGTTAAGGTCGGCGGCGACGCTGACATCACGGTCCAGTCCATGACCAAGACGGACACCCGGGACGTGGCGGCTACCGTCCGCCAGATCCATGAACTCGAAGAAGCGGGTTGCGAAATCATACGCTCCGCCGTCCCCGACATGGCCGCCGCCGAGGCCATGGGCGAAATTAAGAAACAGATCCACATTCCTCTCATAGCCGATATCCACTTCCACTACCAGTTGGCCCTCAAGTGTCTGGAAGGCGGCGTGGACTGTCTGCGCCTCAACCCCGGCAACCTGAGAAACGAGGACCAAGTCCGCGAGGTGGTCCTTGCCGCCAAGCAACAAGGCGTACCCATCAGGATCGGGGTCAATTTCGGCAGCCTGCCACCCGTTGGCGGCATCGGCCGCACTCGGGGCTTCTCACGCCACATGGACTTGGTGAACAAGCTGCCCAAGGCCGGCGATGCCCAAGAGGGCGATTACAGCGTGGTCGATCACATGGTGGCCACCGCCCTCTGGGAAATAAGCCTGCTCGAAGAGCAGGATTTCGACCAAATCAAGATATCGATGAAGGCCTTCGACGTTCCCACGACCGTGGAGGCCTACCGGCGTTTGGCCGAGATGGTGCCCTATCCCCTGCACCTTGGCGTCACCGAGGCCGGCACCCCGATGGCCGGTTCCATCCGGACCACGGCGGGGCTGGCCGTGTTGCTCTACGAAGGCATCGGCGACACCATCAGGGTGTCGCTGAGCGGCGACTCCACCGAGGAAGTCACCGCCGGATACGAAATTCTCAAGTCTCTCAACCTCCGTCGCAAGGGAGCGGTCCTGGTGGCCTGCCCCAGTTGCGGCCGGGCCGACGTCGACGTGGTCAAGCTGGCCAATCAGGTCGATTCTCTGCTGAAGGGCAGCGCCAAGGAAATTAAAGTCGCCGTCATGGGCTGCGAGGTCAACGGGCCCGGTGAAGCCAAGGACGCCGACGTGGGTATCGCCGCCGGGGCGGGCCGGGCCGTCATCTTCCGGAAGGGAGAAAAGGTCCGCGTAGTCCCTGAAGAGGATATGCTCACCGCCCTCATGGAAGAAGTGGCAAACACCCCCGCCGCCAGCGACTAGCCGCCGCCGGGTCGTCGCCATGAGATTCTCGAAAATGGTTACCCGGACCCTCCGCTTCGACCCGCCGGAGGCCGAGACCGCAAGCCACCGGTTGATGCTGAAGGCTGGCCTGATTTATCAGGTGGCCGCTGGCATTTACACCTACCTGCCGATGGCTCTGCGGTCGCTGCGGAAAATCGAGTCCATCATCCGTGACGAGATGAACGCCGCCGGAGGGCAGGAACTCATGATGCCCGCCCTCCAACCCATGGAGCTTTGGGAGCAGACCGGCCGCCGGGAGGCCTTTGGCGACAACCTGTTCCGTCTCGAAGACCGGCGGGGCAGGCCCATGGTGATGGCGCCCACCCATGAAGAGGTCATCACCAACGTGGTAAAGGCCAACGTTCAGAGCTACCGTGATCTCCCCCTGCTCCTTTACCAGATTCAGACAAAGTTTCGTGACGAACCGCGTCCCCGGGCCGGACTGGTCAGGGTGCGGGAGTTCGACATGAAGGACGCCTACAGTTTCAACGCCGACGACGACAGCTTGGACCACAGTTATCAAGATATGGCCCAAGCCTACCGGAACATTTTCCGGCGCTGCGGTCTGCCGGTGCTGATGGCCGAGGCCGATAGCGGGGCCATCGGCGGCAAGGATTCCCACGAGTTCCTGCTGCCTACGGCTACTGGCGAGGACACGGTTGTTACTTGCCCCGGTTGCGGCTACACCGCCAACGCCGAGAAGGCCGAATCGGCGCTGCCGCCCCTGCCCTCAGAGCCGGAGGGGCCGTTGCGGGAAGTAGCCACCCCGGGGGTCAAGACCATCGCTGGCTTGGCCGAGTTCCTGAACGTTCCCGAGGCCAAGACACTCAAGGCCGTCTTCTATATGGCCGACGGCGCCCCGGTGTTCGTGACCATCCGGGGCGACCTGGAAGTGAACGAGGTCAAGTTGAAGAACAGCCTCCATTGCAACGACCTCAGGTTCGCGACTGACGAAGAGGTACAGGCCGCCGGGCTGGTCGCCGGAAGCGCTTCGGCTGTCGGAATTACCGGCATCCGGAAGGTGGCCGATCCATCCATACAGAGCGGAGCCAATTTCGTGGCTGGCGCCAACAAACCCGACACCCACCTTCTTGGGGCCAACTATCCGCGCGACTTCCAAGTCGACATCCTGACCGACATCGCTCTCGCCCTACCGGGGCAGTTGTGCCTGCGTTGCGGTACCGCATTGGAAGCCACCCGTGGGGTCGAGGTCGGGCATATATTCAAGCTGGGGACCTTCTTCAGCGAGACCTTGGGCGCGACCTATTTGGACTCCGAAGGCCAGCAGAACCCGATAACAATGGGCTGCTACGGCATAGGGGTGGGGCGTCTCTTGGCCGCCGCCATCGAGCAGAACAATGACGACAGGGGCATCGTATTTCCCGCTCCTATAGCGCCCTACGACGTCCATATCGTGGGCCTGAACCTAGCCGACGACACCGTCGCCGAGGCTGCCGACGGGCTGTACCGGGAGCTGACCGCAGACGGAATCGAGGTACTGTACGACGACCGGACCGATCAGGCCGCGGGGGTGAAGTTCAACGACGCCGACCTGATCGGCCTGCCGGTGCGCTTGGTAGTCAGCCCGCGCAACCTGAACAACGGCGTTGTAGAGCTAAAAGGAAGGCAGGACTCCGAAGCGGCAATGGTCCCCCTCGACACAGTGGTCGGCGCGGTAAGACGGTGCCTGTCGGGCAATAGTTGATAGTGAAATACTTGTTGGCCGGCCTCATGCTGGCCTTGGCGACGACCGGTATTGCCGGTTGTGGAAACCCCCCCACGGCTACATCGGCAGAGCAGTATGCTACCGCGACCCCGCAGCAACCCACGGCTGCACCGGCAGAGCAGCCTGCTACCGCAACCCCGCAGCAACACACGGCTACGCCGAAAGCGCGGCCCGCTACTGCATCCTCACAGCAACCCACGACTACGCCGACAGAACAGCCTGCAACCGCGACCCCGCAGCAACCCACGGCTACGCCAACAGCGCGGCCCACTACAGCAACCTCGCAACCGCCTACCGCCACACCGGCGGAGCGTCCTCCAACCCCTACGATGCAGCCGCCTGCTGTCGCGGCCTTTCCGGATGAACTGGCGGCGCTTCTCGCTATGCTGCCCGCCAACACGTCGCAGTTTTCGTTTGTTAACATCGAAACTGTAATGCGAAGGCCGCCGTTTCAGGAAGTTCTCGAATACAGTCTGGAAGACTTTATCGGTTCGAACGAAAAAGCGCCTAGCGAGGAACTGCTTCGCTCCGCCGGCGTTAGCGCACTGGTCTTGGGCAATACCCGCGACTACGAATGGTCCTGCATTTTAAGGGGCGACTTTACCATGATCCAGGAAGCCTTGAGTCAGGCCGCGATGGAGTCGGGCGCTAGTCCTTACACCAAGTTGGTTGAAAACCACCGGAACGTCGAAGTCTTTGGCGTTTTTGTGGATCGCACTCATGCTCCAGTGGATGAACTATATCTGGTCATGCCGGACCGTCAGACCTTGATATTAAGCAAAGACCTGGACCGAGCGCGGGAGATGGTTGACCGGCGGCTGGACAGCGTTGGCTTGCCGGAGCCTCTTGCCATGATGTTGGGGGACTGGGGAAGCGCCGATTACCTTCAAATCTTTGAAATGGAAGGTGATAGTGGGGATGCTCAGTCACGCCCAATAGACGCCTCGGAATTTCTCGTCATTCACGCCACCCTGGAAGAAGACGCAACCACCAGATTGCGCGTCCTGCAACAATTCGGCGACGAAACACAGGCGGCTCTGGCCGCAGCGTGGCTGCAAGAGCAGACCGAACCGCGCTGGCGGAACATCGGCTACGGGACCGGGGTGCAGGTTGAGCAATGGCTCCAAAAAGGGCCGACAGTCTATGCCGAGGTCGCGGTACCTGATGAAGAAGTGCTTGGTCTGATAATGTCGAATTAAGCCGGTCCTCTCGGCTCCTCACGCGAGCCCGGCCCCGGTTCCATGACCGCCGACAGCAGTCGCAGGTTTTCCTGTAGCGCCGGGGCGATTCTGCCTTGGTGGGAGCCCGACAGTAGCAGCAACAACCGGAGTTGGGCCCCCAGGTCGTTGGCCAGCGCCCGTTTCGCTTCCGTCAGGGTGTCCGCTTCCACTGGCACCCGAACGCCGGACAGGGGCAGCCGGTGCTTAGCCTCCCCGGCCCAATACTTGTCCAAGCTGTCGAGAACGATGATGGGTATTTCGGTCTTCACCACGAAGTTGGCGTCAGGAGCGCAATCCGAGGGGCGAAGCACGTCCACCAGTACGCGGGTGGCCTCGGAATGGCTGATGTGGAAGACCGCCGCGTTGGGTTGGCTGGAGCCGACGTTGCGCCAAGTCCAGTCCGAGGGTTGGGCGTGGTCGATACCGGGCTCCACCGCCACTGGAAGGGTCAGGTCTTCAGCCAGCGCGTAGTCATCCGGTGGGCGGTCATCCGGCGGCATGTAACGGCTCCCCGTCGGCGTCCAGTTCCCAAGCTGAATACACCTGCTCCGGCAAAGCGATCGGTCCCACGGCGTCTTCGTATTCCCGCACGTGCTTCGCGGTGAGCAGGGCGATGGCTTTCAGCATCGGAGGGCTCACTTTGATGCGGGCCCGCAGGATCGGTTCCCGCTCCTCCATCTGCTCCCCGAAGAAGAGCACTGCCGAGTAGAGGCTGCTGAAGATGTGCATGGAGTCACTGTAGAACGTGATCGGGTCCAGCGACCCTTCCTCGGGGACTTGGATGTCCCCGGGTTTGACGAAGGATTCTTCTTGGGGCGTTTGGTCCTCCGGCGGAACGTAGGGCCTCTGAACTACGGGCATGGGTCCTCCCAAAAACGCTGGACGCGGCCAACGAGCGTCTTGTCGGCGAAATCTCCGGTTCGAGCGCTCGTATTATACACGCTTCCCCGGAGCCCCAATCGTCCCTCGGCTAGCCCGGAAAGGCAAGCCCGGCCAGATGGTAGTGGCCCAAGGCGATGGCCTCCCATTCGTGGGTGGCGCGTACCTCGCCGATCAACCCCAAGCGCCGCATGATGGCGTAACCCAGCAGGTCCCTGGAGGGGTTCGACTGGCCGGTTATGGCGGCGCGCACTGCCTTTGCAGTGTAAACTGCCATGCGGGCCGCTTGGCAGGACGACCACCACGACAGGCGGTCGTTCAAGAGGTCCAAGGCGGGCGCCGGCCAATTTATCCCTTCTGGACGGCTGAGAACTATGGTCTGGGGCTGCCACTGGCCTGCTAAGTCATCCAGCGCCGTCATCAAGTGGTCGATCCGCACCTCGGGCTCCAGCCGGTTACGACTCCGCAAGGCCACAACACCGCTGGCTTCGACGCTGCCGTCTTGGAACACTGCCCAGCCGCTGGTCCTAACACCCGCGTCGACCGCCAACACCTTCTGGGACTGCCCCTCAGCCTTCATCCGGGGGTGCCGCTGCTAGAGAAGGAATATGATGGAATCGGGGTGGCCAAGATTTCCACCCCGGTCGTTTCACCGCCTCCCTTGTATCCTCCTCCCTCCAACTCATAGAGCCCGGTATAGAAGTAAGTGCCGCATTGCAAACACATCCAGTCCCCGTCGTCCAAGGCCAGGTCCCCCCGGCACTTGGCGCATTCGCCAAATCGGTACCAAATCAAAGCTTGTCCTGAAACGGTCTGTCCGCCGATCGATTAGTATTGGGCCACCGCTGATTGGCTGGTCCGCCGTCAACACCGGAGCGGCCAGAAACCCAGAGTAACAGAACAAATGTACGTGTACAAGCCCCGGCGTACCAGCGTGACGGGTTGGCAGCCGGGTTCGAACCGTATCAGTCGCGGGAGTCGTCGGGGCAGTTCGTTCGTGGTCAGATTGCCGGACGACGATTAGGTAGAACTAACGCCGGACTCTAGGCGGACAGTGAGATGCACGGCAATCTTGGGATGACACACCACCGGTCCTGGTGGGGATTAATTGACCATCAGCCCATCCGTGAACGCTTGTACCGGCCATTAAGGCGGCAGGTAGGCAGGCAGGTTCTTCGCTCCCCGCGGCTGGCGTGGATGATGGACGGTCCTGCGGCTTCTCAATCTGCTAGACGTTACGGAATTCCGCTGCGGTCGGAATCTAGCGCCCAGGAGTGCGTCAGTTTTCCGTCGCGACTGCCTCCCACCGATGAACGCCGGCGATAGTCACAATTACGTGGTGAATACCGGTGGTCCGGCCTTGTGTTACGGTTGGGATACATACGGTAAGGCCACTCCGGCAGTTGTTGGCTCTGGCTGGTGGGAGTGAAGGGATCCCTGATCGCCAATGGCAGTACCCCGCGTCAACGTCCGGGGGGCTTTTCATTCTGGGGAGTTGCCGGGGTAATTCGTTGCTGGCTGGCTTGTCGGGCCATGATTGGGTAGGACCTTCGTCGAACTCAACGGAAACGGGGAGATATTCGGCTATTCGGGGATGAAAAGCCTCCGGCTGGCGCGGGCGGTGTCCTTGACCGTGGATGGGGCGGTTCCTATAATTGCGTACTAAAGCCAATCAACGGGTGCGCCGGAATTCGACGCGCCGTCACTCTCTTATTTCCTCTGCCCCGGACTAACGCCCCGGCAATCGGAGAAGGACCGGATTGAACGCTTCCACCCCGGAGACTCCCGCGCCCCAAGACCTGACAGCCCAAGGGATTGATAGCCTGACTCAGGACGCCATAGCCGAGCTTGCCACCTTGGAGAGCCCGGAGTCGTTAGAGGAATGGCGTGTATCGTACCTGGGACGGCGTGGCCGGCTCACTTCGGTGCTCCGCAACTTGTCCAGCTTGGAGTTGGAGGAACGCCGCCAGATCGGGGCCCTAGCCAACCAAGCCAAAACGAGCTTGGAAGCCGGGTTGACCGGGCGGTTGGCCGCGATCAACCAAGCCGCCTTGGAGCACTCGGAAGGCAGTTTCGACGTTACGCTGCCAGGCCGCCCTCCCGCCGGTGGGCGCCTGCACCCCACGACCCGGATAGTCCGCGAGATCTGCGACGCCTTTACCGCCATGGGATTCGGCGTGGCGGAGGGGCCGGAGGTCGAGTGGGACCACTACAATTTCGAGATGCTCAACATCCCCAAAAACCACCCGGCCCGGGACATGTGGAACACGCTGTGGGTGGACCACCAGACCGAGCCCGGCGAGTATCCGATGTTGTTGCGCACCCATACGTCGCCGATGCAGGCGCGGATCATGGAAAGCCGCCGCCCGCCCATCCGGGTGGTGGTGCCCGGCAAGTGCTACCGCTACGAGGCCACTGACGCCACCCACGAGTGGCACTTCTACCAAGTGGAAGGTCTCGCAGTGGATGAAGGCATCACCTTCGCCAACCTGAAGGGTACTCTGTACGAGTTCGCCCGCCGGCTATTTGGCGAAGAGCGCCGGATACGCTTCCGGTGCGACTATTTTCCTTTCGTTGAGCCCGGCGTTGATATGTCCATCGATTGCTTCGCCTGCGACGGGAAAGGACGCGATTGCAGGGTCTGCCGCGACAGCGGATGGATCGAAATCATGGGAGCCGGGATGGTGCATCCCAAGGTGTTGGCTGGCGTCGGTTACGACCCGCAGGTATACACCGGGTTCGCCTTTGGCCTGGGTCCCGAACGCATCGCCATGCTGAAATACGGTATCGACGATATAAGGCATTTCTACGCCAATGACCTTCGGTTCCTGCGGCAGTTCTAGGCGATGAAAGTCCCGCTGAGCTGGCTCCGTGAGTACGTCGATTTCGACATCGCCCCACAAGAACTGGCCCACCGGCTGACCATGGCCGGCGTGGAAGTGGGCGAGGTGCAGACGACCGGGGATTGGAACGGGGTCTACGTGGGGCTGGTTACCAGCGTGCGCCCTCACCCCAACGCCGACCGGTTGCGCCTGTGCTCCGTTACCACCGGCGTCGAGGATACGGAAGTGGTCTGCGGGGCGCCCAACGTGGCCGACGGTCAAAAGATATGCTTCGCTGGCGTCGGCGCCCACATTTACAACACCCACAACGGCAGGCACGAGGAACTGACCGCCGCCACCATCCGCGGCGTGGAGTCCCGAGGCATGGTCTGTTCCGAGTTGGAGCTGGGAATGGGTGACGACCATACCGGGATCATCGTGCTGCCGGACGATGCGCCGGTGGGGACGCCCTTGACCGACTACCTGGGGGACACCATCCTGGACTTGGAGCTCACCCCCAACCGGCTGGACTGTCTCTCCATGTTGGGGGTGGCCCACGAGGTCGCGGCTCTCACCGGCGGCAGAGTGACCGAGCCCGCGGCACGTTACGAGGAGAGCGGCGCTCCGGTCACTGACCGGGTGGCCATCTCTATTGCCGACCCCGACCTTTGCCACCGCTATACCGCCGCCCTGATCGAAGGAGTCGGCATAGGCCCCTCGCCGCGGTGGCTTCAAGACCGGTTGACCCGGGCGGGACTGCGCCCCATTAACAACGTCGTCGACGTTACCAACTTCGTGATGCTGGAGTACAACCAACCCCTTCACGCCTTCGACTTCGACGAAGTCAAGCAGGCTACCGTGGTTGTCCGCCGGGCCAGGGCGGGCGAGTCCCTGACCACCCTCGACGGAGTGGAACGCAAGCTTACCACTGAACACCTGGTGATCTCCGACTCCCAAGACGCCATCGGCCTCGGCGGGGTGATCGGCGGGGCCAACAGCGAAATCGGCGAGGGCACCACCAACGTCCTGCTGGAGTCGGCCACCTTCAACGGGCCGAACAACCGGCAGACCGCCCAGTCGCTGGACCTTCGCACCGAAGCGACCCTTCGTTTCGAGAAAGGACTGCGCCCCGAGCTCGCCCCCATCGCCTTGCGCCGGGCCACCGGACTGATCCAGGAAGTGGCCGGTGGCCGGGTGGCGCCTGGCATTGTCGACGTCTTCCCCGGCGGGCTTACGCCCGCCAAGGTTCCCTTGACCACCGCCCGGCTGCGCCAAGTATTGGGGATGGACTTAGACTTGGGCGCGGCGCAGGTCGTATTGGACTCCCTGGGGTTCTCTTGGGAGGCCGACGGCGCCGATGCCCTGGCCGTTGCGGTCCCATACTGGCGGAACGACGTGATCATCGAAGACGATTTGGTGGAGGAGGTGGTCCGCACCATCGGCTACGACCAAGTGCCCACCGTGATGCTCTCCACCCCGATTCCGTTCCAAGTGCCGTCGCCGGAGCGGGACTTGCGGGAACGGGTAAAAGACCTGTTGGCAGCCGTTGGGATGCAGGAGGTCATCAACTATCCGTTGGTGTCCCGGCAGGACCTGGAGAGGGTGGAGGAACTGGACCACCAACGCCCGCCGTTGGGCGTGGCTAACCCGATGAGCGCCGCTCACCAATACCTGCGCACCACGCTATACGCCAGTCTGCTATCTACCCTGGCGGCGAACCAAGGCCACGGCGTCGGCCCCTTTCGATTGTTCGAAGCGGGCCGGGTCTTCCTGCCTCGATTCGGCGATCTGCCCCAAGAGGTCGAGGTGGCCGCCGGCGTACTGGCCGGACGCCGCAACGAAACGTCGTGGCTGGCCGGCGACGGCGAGATGGACTTCTACGACGCGAAAGGGGTTGTCGATTGGGTTTTGGGCAAGCTGGGCGTCACCGCCGAATACGCCCCGGGTGCTCACCCCACCCTGCACCCGGGGCGTTGCGCCGCGATCAAGTGCGGGAGTATCGAGTTGGGTTTTGTCGGCGAGGTGCATCCCACGGTAAGGGAACGCTTGGACTTGGACGCAAACCCGGTGGCGGCCTTCGAAATAGACTTGGCAAGTCTGCTTTCGGCCGTTCCGGGCTCAGACCGCCAATTCGTTCCATTGCCCCGCTACCCGGTGGCCACCCGGGACTTGGCCTTGACGGTGCCGTCCGAGGTCCCGGCGGCGCGGGTCGGTGCGATTATCCGGCGTCACCGCTTGGTGGAGCAGGCCGAGCTCTTCGACGTTTTCTCCGGAAGAAACCTCCCGGAAGGCGCCAAGTCCCTCGCCTTCCATGTATACTTTCGTGCCAGCGACCGCACCCTGACCAACGATGAAGTCAACCGCTCCCTGGACGGGCTGTTGCGGACGCTGCAAAGGGAAGTGAACGCTTCCCTCCGAAGCTGACTTCCGTTACCAGACCTCCCTGCTTTGCCACAGACCAGCTTGACGCCGACGCCGGCCGGGGGAGACACATTATGCAAAGGCATCACCGACGCCACCAACAACATGACGAGGCTGGCCACGACCACGGTCACTCCCACTCCGGGGAGGACATGCTCAGCGTGGAGGAAGCCTTCGACCGGGTGATGGCCAGCTTTCGGCCCTTGGAGCCGGTGAGACAGCCGGTAATGGAATGCTTGGGCCAAGTGCTTGCGGAGAACGTCACCTCTCCCTTGGCTTTGCCGCCCTTGGCCAACTCCGGTATGGACGGCTACGCCCTGCAGGCCCAGGACATCGCCGGCGCCTCTGCTGATTCGCCTCGGCGGCTGAACGTAATCGGAATTGTCCCCGCCGGGCAACTGCCGGACCGGGTGGTGACTCCCGGCACCGCGGTGCGAATCATGACCGGCGCGCCGGTCCCGGACGGCGCCGACGCTGTCGTCCCCTTCGAGCAGACCGACGAGGTCCAGAGAAAACGCGAAGGCCGGCCGATGAACGAAGTAGAGGTCTTCTCCCCAATGTCCAAGGGCGCCAACGTTAGGCCCGCCGGGGAGGACATAGAGCCCGGCGATCTGGTGCTGGAGGCCGGCACGGTCGTGCGCGCCGCTGAAGTCGGAGTGATTGCCTCCCTCGGATTGGACACGGTGACGGTTATTCGCCGTCCGGTGGTCTCAGTCCTGGCCACCGGCGACGAGTTGGAAACTACCGGCGTTGCGCTGTCCGGCGGCAAAATATACGACAGCAATAGCTCCAGTGTAGCCGCGTCGGTCTTGGCTGCCGGCGGAGTGCCCCGTCTCCTGGGTATCGCCAGGGACAACCTGGAACACCTGCGTCAAAAACTGGCGGAGACTGCCGGGTCGGACTTGGTCATCAGTTCGGCCGGAGTGTCCAAGGGTGACTACGACATCGTCAAAGACGTCCTGAACGAGCGGGGCTCAATGAACTTCTGGTCGGTGCGAATGCGCCCGGCCAAGCCCTTGGCATTCGGGCATCTCCGGGGCGACGACGGCAAGGATGTACCGTTGTTGGGACTGCCGGGCAACCCGGTTAGCGCCATGGTAGCCTTCGAGATGTTCGCCCGTCCCGCGATCCGGGCGATGCTGGGGCGGCCTAAGCTGCCCCGTCCTTCGGTGGAAGGGGTATTGACCGGGCCGATCTTCAACTACGACGGGCGCCGGGTCTACGCCCGGGTCGAGGTGGAGCTTCGGGACGGTGTATATCGGGCCACGCCCACCGGGCCCCAAGGCTCGAATATTCTCACGTCGATGTCCCGGGCCAACGGCCTAGCCATTTGCCCCGAAGACCTCCCCCGCAAGGATGCCGGAGAAAAGGTACAGATATTGATGTTGGACTGGAATGAAGAGGTGGCGGTATGACGATTCCCGACCAGGAAGCCCAGGGATTGGCGGGTCCCGCGAGAGAAGGGGCAGTGCCCCGGTTCCAAGTAGGGTTTGAGCGGTTGGAGCAGTTGGACCGGTCTGCGGTCCATCTCATTGCCGACCGGCTACCGGCCGGCAGCCCGTCTCGGGATATACCGGCGGCCGAAATTCCCGGTCCCGCAGCCTTGCTCCAGGAAGTCGCCGAGCACCACGGAGACGACTCCGAGTATATCCGGTCCGACATGCCGATACAGGAGATCGTGTTCCGCACACTGATTGCCGGCAACAACCGACCGATATCGTTGACCGGTCTACACTACGAATTAACGGAGCGTTGGGCCACGCCGATACGGCCCATAGCGATCAGCGAAGGAAGATTGCTGCGGATTCTGGACGCGGATACCTACTACGGATTCGCTCGGGTTGCTGAGGCGCCGTCAGGAGGTGAGTGATCCGGAGGCTAGCTGCTGCTTGGCTACCTCGATCAAGTCTTCAAAGCCGTTGCGGTCTTGGACCGCTAGGTCGGCCAGGATCTTCCGGTCCAGTTCGACGCCAGCCAATTTCAAGCCGTGCATGAATTGGCTATAGGTAATGTCGGACTCCCGGCAGGCGGCCCCGATGCGGACAATCCACAGCCGCCGGAAATCGCCCTTCTTCTCGCGCCGGTGCCGGTAAGCGTAGGACCATGCGTGTAGCACCGCTTCCTTGGCCACCTTGTAGTTCCGGTGGGAGGCGCCGTGAAAGCCTCGGGCGGCTTTCAGTATCTTCTTGTGTCTGCGGCTCTTGGTCACGCCGCGTTTTATCCTAGCCAACGAAGAATCTCCGGGAACGGGGCCACCGGTTAGCTGTAGGGGATCAACCGGCGCAACCGCTCTTGGTCGCTGGACGCGACCGCAATTTTATCGGAATACTTTCGGGTGACCTTGGTCGGTTTTTTGCGCCTCAGGTGGCTGCTCATCCTCTTGCGCCGGAGGAGCTTCCCGGTGCCGGTAATGTGGATGCGAGCCTTGGCGCCCTTATGGGTCTTAAGTTTTGGCATCGGCCAGTTCTTCTACCTGTTCCTTCTTGGCGGACGGTTCCCTGCGTTCCGCTCTTTGTTCGTTTTTCTGTTCCAACTTCTGCAAGGACGGTATCAGCACCATAGACAGGGCCCGTCCTTCCATCGCCGGCGGTCGTTCCAATCGTACCTCGTCCTTCAGTTCGTCGGCGACCCGCTTTAGTACCGAGAGACCTAGCTGCTGGTGGGCGGCTTCCCGTCCCCGAAAGCGGACGGTGAGCTTGACCTTGGAGCCGTCCTCAATAAACTCGCGGACCTTTCGGGTCTTGGCGTCGAGATCATGGGTACCGATGTTGGGGCGGAAACGCACCTCTTTTTGCTCGGTGCTCTTCTGGCCCTTCTTGGACTCCCGCTCCTTCTTGGAGGAAAGGTAGAGCAGCTTTCCGTAGTCCAGCAACCGGCAGACCGGCGGGTCCGAGTTGGGAGCGACCTCCACCAAGTCTACTTCGGCGTCGCGTGCCAACTGCAACGCCCGGTTGATTTCCATTACTCCAAGTTGGGCGCCGTCATCCCCAATGACACGAACTCTGGGACTGTTGATCCGCTCGTTTACTTTATATTGCCTAGCGATGCTCGGCTACCTCCGGCCCAATCCTCCTACCGCCCCGTTTGGACGGTAGGAGTCACTCTAGCATAAGCCCCCCGGCGCGTCAACGAATACCAGTCCGTCGCCGGGCCGGGTCAGCCTTGGTCAAAACGCTGCAAAAGGCGGTAAATTGCCCGGGAACCGGACTCGATGGCCGGCACCGGGATGCGCTCATTGACTCCGTGAACGGTGGAGGCGAAGTCAAAACCCGGAGGCAGTTCCATGGGCAGAAACCCGTAGGTCTGAATACCAAGCTTGGCGAAATGGCGGCCATCGGTGGAGGCGGGCATCAGCATCGGGACCGGAGCTCCGGAGAACCCTTCCTCTCTGAGCACATCGGCCAAGGCAGGGTAGAGACCCATGTCGGGCGTTTCCGGTCCCGGTTCGAAATGGGTTACTTCCATTTCCACCGCCGGCCCGGCGATGGGTCGAAGCTCGGCCAGCAGGCAATCGCTGTCCAAGCCGGGTAGGACCCGGCCGTCCAGCATTGCTGTCACCTCCCGGGGAGACACGTTTATTTGGTCGCCTCCTCGCACCACGGTAGCGTTGACGGTATTGCGGAACAGGGGATTCAGCGCACGGCCTTGGGCGCCCATCAGCTTCAACGCCCAAGGGGTCAATGGCGGCCTCAGCAGGGCGGTCGCGCCGATGCCGGCCGGAAAGGGGAGACGATTGCCAATAGCCTGAAACATCATCCGGGTTACTTGCGTGAGGTGGACCGGCAGATTCCTGGCCTGCAATTGATGCAAGAAGCGTCCCATCTCGCCCGTGGGGTTATCCTGGTGGTAAAGGGCGCCGTGGCCGCCGGTTCCTCTCACCGTGGCCTGGACGCGGCATACTTGCTTTTCCGCCACCATAATCGGGTGGAAGGGGCGCCCGCCCAAGTAAGAGGTGAAACCGCCGAATTCACCAATGGCGTACTGGACCCCGGCGATGCGTTCCGGGTGACGTTCCACCAAGTAGCAGGCGCCGGAACTACCGCCGGTCTCCTCGTCGGAGACCAAGGCCAGAATGACGTCGCCGGGAGGAGGCGTGCCTTCGGACTTGGCCCGCAACAGGGCGCACACCATCATGGCGATGCCGGTTTTCATGTCCAAGGCACCCCGGCCCCACAGCCATCCGTCCTCGATCACGCCCTCGAAGGGCGGGTGTTGCCAGCCGTCGCCCGATGCCGGGACCACATCCATGTGGCCTTGGAGCAACAGGGGCGCCGCCCTCCCCAGTCCGGGCAAGCGGGCGATGAGGTTGGGTCTATGCGGGGATGGACCGAGGATTTCTACGGATAGCCCGCCGCGTTCCAGCAGTGTCTTGAGGTAGTTGGCGCATTCCAGTTCATTACCCGGCGGGTTGGCGGTATTATACCTAACCAACCGGCGGGACAAATCGACTGGATTCGGCTCCATTGAATCGGGCTCGCCTGGACCGTGGTTGGGGAAGGGTGAGGGAATTCCGGCTACTCGTCGTCAGGGTCGTCGTCGAGGTCGGCTTCCGGCGCGGTATCGGGGTTGGCGACGAAGTCTTGGCCCAACCCGTGGAGGAACTCTTCGATTTGGGGAGAAAGGGGCGGCGGGGCGCCTTCCGAGGGCCGTTGCTCCCGGTCGTACCGTTCCTCCAACCGGTGCAACAGGTTGGATACCTCGGAAGTGTCGGCCACGATGTCTTGAAGCGAGGCGTATTGCTGGACACCCCGGTCGCGGTCTTCCAGTCGGCTGGGCAGGCCGTATATCTGGGAAAGGATCCCGGTGAGCCGGCTGGTGCCGGTGAAGTCTTCTTCCACCTGGAAGTATTGGGGCAGGTGTACCACGAAGATCCGCGTCTCCATCCCCTTGTCTTCGGCATACTGAGAGATTAGCTGGGTGATGGTTGTCGGGCCTTCGTAGTTGCTGGACTGAACGCCGCAGAGGCGGTACTCCGCTTCGTTGGTCTCGTCCATTGTCCCGCCCGAAACCAGTAGCGGCCTAGTGTGGGGGACCATGTCGTACATGGCGCCCACCATGGAGTAGCGTTTTACGCCGAAGTGGTCCAGCACTTTGATCACCGAGTCGGTGAAGTCCTCCCCATAGGCGTGGGGTTCCAGCAGGTGAATGGTGATCAGGTCTGGGCCCGTTTCCCTGGAGGCGACTTTGATTGTGGTCGTAGGAATGCTGTACTCCCGCTTGCCCTGCCGGAGCACCGACTTGGGCCGGTAGCGGGTGAAGTCGTAAAACCGCCCCGGGCGCACCAAGCGGGCCACTTCATTGGAGCCCAGGTACCGTTCCACCCGTCCCAGGCTCAACGTGCCCACGTTGCCCACGTCGATCCAAGGACGAAGCACCGCCAACACATGGGGGTCTTTCAGTTCCGGCAACGGGTCAACAAATTCAAAGTCGCCAATACGCATAGGGTAAGTTTGACAGCGTGTCTGGGGATTTTCAAGGGTTGGCCGGGCAGGGTCGTTTAACGCGGAGTGCGCAGAGAGAGACGGAGGAGGGCATTTAATTCTCGACAGTCCCCCATGGCCGTTGCGCTCAGGGTCAACGGGAAAATAACGACTGAAAGATCCTGTACGGCTACCGTCGCGGCACGACCGGACGGTCAAAAATTGGTATTATGTTTCCAGCCCTATCAAACACCAGTGCCAGGCGCCAATGCCAGGATTTAGCCGGGGCATGTTGTGAGTTTGGTTTCTAAGTCGGGTCACACCGGGATTCTTGGGCCGCAGGTGCGGTGTCTGGCCGCCCGGATTGGAATTTGGCTGTTGGTGGCCGCGCTGGGCGGCGCTGTGCTGACCGGCTGTGGCGGCGCTGGGGGGTCCAACGCAGACGCACCGGCGGGAGCGGGCGGGGATGGCTTCGAGCCGCCCCTGTGGCGCTACGTCAACAGCGGGTGGGTGTCCCCGGTGGAGTACCTGGAGTCGGAGGCCAGTCCCTACCTGAAAGAGTTGCGCGTCTTCGTCATCACGACGCAGGAACAATTGGACGAGTTCGACCGGGGTTTCGTAAGCAAGCGGGTTTCCGGCAACTCAATCACCTTGGGGAGGATCGACTTCGAGCAATCGATCGTCCTAGCGGCGTACTACGTTTGGCGGCCAGTGCAGGGCGACCCCCTGTCGGTAGTGGGCATGAAGGTGGACGGGGTCAGCGCGGTGGTGGAGCTAGAGTTGTCTGAGGACCCGCAGGGACACGAGTACCCGTACCTGTTCGCTCCGATGACCATGGTGGCGGTGGACCGGGAGCTTTTCCCGTTGGATGAGCCGGTCGACTTTGTGTTTCAGCTAAACGGCGAACCCGGTGAAACGGTGACGGCGGTGCCCAACGGCAAGGCCGGGGCCGCAGAAGCCGAAGAGGAATGCCCGTGCTGAACACTTGCGCCTAGCGCCGCGCATCAGCACTCTCCCATTCCTAGCAGCCTTCCCTCCCGCCATGCCATCCGGCCGGCGCGGACGGTCGCGTGGGTGTCGAGGCGCACGGCGCCCTCCTGTAGGTGGCCTTCGGCGTCCATCCAGACGAAGCGGCCCTCCCGCAGGTCGAAGATAGCGGCGTCGCCCGACATGCCCGGCGCCAAGGAGCCGAGGCTCTCTTCGAGGCCCAGCACCCTTGCCGGTGTGCTGGTGCTGGCGGCAAGGGCCTCGGTCAGCGGCATACCCATAGCGTGGAACTTGCTCACCAGATCGTTCATCTTGTAGACGGTGCGTTCCGGCGGAGGGGTGTGAATGTCGGTGCTGATGGTGTGAGGGAAAAAGCCCTGTTGCAATGCCCTCTGGCTCACTTCAGTGTCGCAATGGATGCCAGCGTGGGCGAGGTCCATGATGACCCCGCGGTCAGCGGCCTCCTGCGCTTCGGGCCTGATCTTGAAATTGCGGTCCAGAATGTTCTCGGGGTTGCCGTTGAAGGCGTGGGTGGCAATATCCCCAGGGCCGAGGAACTCCAGGATGTCGGGCAATGGGATCGGCGTGCCGCTGACGTGCACCATCAACCGGCTGTTCGATTGGTCGGCCACCGCCCGGGCTAGCCGCATCGCCTCGTGGGCGTTCCAGTAGGCGACGGCGTTGACGTGCATCCGGACTTTCACGCCGAAGCAGAACCCCGGATTGTTCTTGATGTGGTCCGCCGTTTGGTCCACGTCCACGACTCGCAGGTCGTGGAGCCCGCCCCCCAACACCCGGTTCACCGCCAGCCCCACGGCGCTTACGTGCAAGAAGGCCAGCAGGCGGGTGCGGTGGGCCGGGAAGACGTAGTCCCGCATGGCCTCGTAGTTGAGGAACCCGGCGCTGCCGGCGTCTACACCGGTAGTGGCGCCGGACGACAGGCAGATTTCGTCAGGGTGTACCGAGGTAGGGTTTCCGCCGTGATAGAAATGCCCGTGCAGATCGATGAGCCCGGGAGTTACCAGCTTCCCGGAGACATCGGCCGAGGCCGACGCGGAGCCGGGATCGATGCGGTCCGCCACCAGGGCCACCAACCCGTCTTTGAACGCCACGTCCCTCCGGTCGTTGATTCCCTGGGCCGGGTCCAGCAGTGTCCCACCGTTGAGTACCAGATCGTAAGCCGGTTCGGCGGTAGTCATGGGCCATCCTCTGTCATTCCGTTATTCCCCTCCCCTTCCGGTCCCGAGAGGGGGTTGTCACCGAGCCCCTGTATTTGCAGGACTTGCGGGGCCTGATACCGGACCCGCCGGACCCGTGGGTAGACTTGGACCTTGGGGGCGTCCAGGTCCTGATCGGTGATGTCCGGGGATTCGTCTACGGGTAGAAACCCGAACTTTTCGATGGCCTGTCCGACAAGAGCGTCCACCAATTGAGGGGAGCGTCCCTCCAGTCGGCCCAGTTGGTAGGCCAAGGTCACGGCCAGTTGGTTGCTGGAGATTTGATCGAACGCGCCGGGCTCCTTCAAGTCTTCCGGCATCCCGCCTGACTGGTCCAGAAAATCGTCCAGAACTTGGCCGATGATGTCCGAGAGGCCGCCCAACTCGATCTCGGTCATGTAGCCGGTCAGCTTGTCGGTAAGCTCCACCACCCCGTCGGCGGGCAGCACACCAAAGTGCTCGTGTTCATGTTGATGCTCGTTGCTTCCGGTGTTATCGCCAGTCATGGACAGATCGCCTCGGCGGGTTACGGGTTAATTACGGGCTGGTTAAAGAGTAGTTAATCATCTTCGTCGGGTTCGTCAGGGGTCCGGCCGGGTTGGCTGGCGGCGGTGTAGACGGCTCCGGGCAGAATGGCGTTGGACCGGCCGCGGCGGTCGGCTCCGGGCCTGGGCATGTTCGTCAAGTCTTCTTGAAGCGCCTTGATGGCGTCCTCGCCCAACGAAACATTTAGCATCAACCCGTTGACGCCAGCGTTGCGCAGAACCTTTAGTGAGTCGGCGTTGGGGGCTTCGGAGACCTCCGCCAGCACGTATTTATTCGTCCTCCCGGTGACTCGGGCCAACCGGGCCAGGTCCACCAGGGTCCAATCGGCGGAAATCCCGGTCAGGGGTACCAAAACCGCGTCGACCGGAAGCGCGTTTATGTCCCGCAGGTCTTCGTGGGCCGAGTCCGGGTCAACGCAAAGCACCCGGGCCGAATCATCCGAAAACACGGCGCCCAAGGCAGTCCCCGGCAGCCTGAAGGCCAGCAGGTCGCAGCCATTGTTCCGGTAGGCTTGGGCGTCGCTCGAGCTCAAGCTATCCGCCAACACGCCCCAAGACAGTTTCGATAGCGAGTCCTTGATTGCGGCCGTCTGGTCCGGTCCGCCGATGCCGGACACGATTACCGCGTCGGGGGCCAAGCCGCTGGCGGTGGCAGCGCCCGTCTGGTGGTCGCCGGAAACCAGCAACACCAAGGCCATGCCCGGCGCCTTGGCCGAGCGGGCCGGTCCAAACCCCATCCGGGCCGGGGCTCCTTCGTGGATTTCATCCAAGCGTTCCAGGAACTTACTGCTCATTCAATTCCTTCCGGTGTTTCTTGGTCTAAGTGAAAAACGGACGACGCATTTCCCGAACGACCGGTATAGCCGCTGTTGATTCAACACTGTCATGACATCGCCGCAACGGTGGCTGCGCCGGGCGTCCCGGCTGATTATACCCCATAGCCGGAGTGACCGGCAGTGGCTGTCATTTGCCCGGTGTTGGGGGGTGCTCTATAATTTTCGCTGACGACCGCGTTAAGCGGCGAAAGGATGTTTCCCTTGCTTCTAGCCGTCGACATCGGCAATACCATGGTAACCGTGGGCGTGTTCGACGATTCTCGGCTGGCTGCCACCTTGCGCATCGCCACCGATACACGGCGCTCCGCCGACGAATACGGCTTGTTGCTGACCAATCTGTTGCAATTGAACGGCATCGACCGTCCCAACATAACCGACGTTTGTATGTGTAGCGTAGTCCCGCCATTGACCGGCGTGTTCGAGGCGGTTTCACAGACCTATTTCAATGTTCGGCCCCTCACAGTGACTGCTGCGGTCCACACGGGCTTGCAAATCAGCTACGATAACCCCCGGGACGTGGGCGCCGACCGCATCGTAGACGCCGTGGCGGCCCGCGAGTTGTACGGGCAGCCAGCGATAATAGTCGACTTCGGCACCGCAACAGTGTTCGACGCCGTTTCCAAGGATGGAGTCTATCTGGGCGGGGCCATTGCCCCGGGGGTTAGCGTGGCCGCCGAAGCGCTTTTCCTCAATACTTCCCAACTCCGCCGGGTCGAGTTGGTCCCGCCGCCGACGGCCATCGGCCAGAACACCACCGCTGCCCTGCAGGCAGGGTTGGTGCTGGGTTACGCTGAGTTGGTCAAAGGACTTGTAGCGCGTTTCAAAGGGGAACTGGGCGGCGGTGTAGTCGTGGGCACGGGCGGGCTGGCCGATATTATCTCCCAAGTAGCGGACGTGTTCGACGTAATCGACCCCAACCTGACGCTGGTGGGACTAAGGCATATCTACCGGTTGAACACCAAAGAGGATGGATTGTAGCCGTGGCCGGACCGCTGACCAACAAACGAGTGGTGTTGGGAGTGACAGGGAGTATTGCCTGTTACAAGGCCCTAGACCTGGCCAGCAAGCTGGTGCAGGCGGGCGCCTTGGTGGACACCATTATGAGCTACGGCGCGACCCGGTTCGTCACGCCGCTGGCCTTTCGCAGCATTACCCATCGCCCGGTTGTCACCGACGCCTTCGACCCGGATTCCGAGTACAGCGTCGAGCACGTCGCCTTGGGCGAACAGGCCGACGTCTTGGTTATTGCCCCAGCAACGGTCCATTGTATCGCCAAACTGGCTTTGGGCTTGGCCGACGACTCCCTTACCACCACGGCAGTCGCTACCAAGGCGCCATTGTTGATCGCGCCGGCGATGGACGCCAACATGTACGATCACCCCGCCACCCAGGAAAACTTGGCGAAGTTAAGGGAACGCGGCGCCGTAATCGCGGGTCCGGGAGTCGGCCGGTTGGCCTCCGGGTTGATGGGCATGGGACGGCTCTTGGAAACCCCGGAACTGCTGGGTCACGTCACCTACGTGTTGGGCCGGAACGGCGATTTGGCCGGCCGTACGGTGGTGGTCAGCGCCGGAGGCACCATGGAGCCAATCGACCCGGTGCGGGTGATCACCAACCACTCTTCCGGCAAGATGGGTTATGCCTTGGCCGAGGCCGCCCGGGACCGGGGCGCCCGCGTGGTGCTTGTCTCGGCAGCCCGGGGGCTTCCCAACCCCCCGCTGGTTGAAGTAGTCCCGGTCCAGACAGCCCAACAGATGTGCGACGCAGTGCTGGCCCAGGTCAAACAGGCCGACGCGCTGGTGATGGCGGCCGCCGTAGCCGATTACAGGCCCGCCGAAAGCGCCGAACAGAAGATAAAGAAAGACGGCGACGCAATGAATATCGCCTTGTCCAAGACCACCGACATCCTGATGGCGGCCCAAGGCGACTTCATCAAAGTAGGATTTGCCGCCGAGACTCAAGACCTGTTGGAGAATGCCAAGTCCAAGGTGCTCGGCAAAGGCTTGGACTTAATCGTGGCCAACGACATCACCGCCACCGACGCCGGGTTCGGCTCTGACAACAACCGGGTGTCGATCATCGACCGGGAACTGAACGTCGAACAACTGGGGCTGATGAGCAAATACGAAGTAGGCAGCCGTGTGTTGGACCGGGTCGTCGCCCTGCTCCGAAGCTAGAGGGTGCCTCTTTAGGCGCCCGGCTGTAGGGAGGGGCGGTCAGTGCGCCGCTGGCTTCTGGCGCTCCACGAAGGTGTTGCGGAAGCGGTAGAGGGTGAACTCGGGTTCCACCGGGGCCACTGGCATGTAGCCGGTCTCCTCAATTTTGGCGACGATGAAGTGGGGGCCGTCCTCTTGGAGAGCAGCCGACAGGGCGCCTTCCAAGTCCTCCAAGTCTCGCACCGTAATGGCGTTCCGGATGCCGCAACTGGCCGCCACTTGGGCCAAATCGGTCCCCGCCCCGGTGTGGCTGGTCTGGTGTCCCGTCTGACCCCACTCCTCGTTGTCCCAGACCACCACGGTCAGGTTCCGGGGTTGCTCCCTGCCAATGGAGGCTATGGCGCCCAGGTTCATCAAAAGGGAACCGTCGCCGTCCAGTGAAATTACCCGTTCGTCGGTGGCCAAGGCTATCCCTAAGGCAATGGAAGAACAGAGGCCCATGCTGCCGTAGGTGTAAAAATTCCGGTCCCGGTGACCGGCGTGCCACAACTCGTCGGACGTCGGCCCCAGGTTGCCGACGACAGGCGAGTCGCCAGCCATCTGGACCACCAGTTGGGTGGCTTCGAACCTACGCAAGTTTTCCTCCGTGCAACAACTGGGTGAGGCAGACCGCAACCGGCTGGCGGTTGGCGTGGCATAGCTTTATTGCCCCGTCCACCACCTTGTCCATCTTGTAGTCGTCTTCCAACGTGAAGTGGACCAACCCGAACTGGTCGAGGATGGGACGGGTGGCCCGGCCCATCGGCACTTGGGCGATGTTAAACTCGCCGGGACCGCCGCGCAGGTTGATGAATATCGGGATTGGCGTGCGGGCCGGAATACACAGGCTGGCCAAAGCGTTGATGCTGTTGCCGAAGCCGCTGGACTGCATGAACACCGCCGAATTGCGCCCGGCGGCGTAGGACCCGACAGCGATGCCGATGGCCTCTTCCTCGCGGGTGGCGGGCACCAAGCGGAAGAACGGGTCTTCGTCGATCAGGCTGGTGACCCGGTCGATCGAAATGTCCGGAACGTACGCGATCAGCGAGGTGTCCGAGTCTTTCAACGCCTTGACGATGGTCTCAGCCCAGTTCATAGCCGCTTACCCCGATTTTCAATCAGGCCCGGCCCAAGGCGCCGAGCGGGGTAAAACATAACAGCGGCGCCAGTGAATGTCAAAACGAGGCGTTGCGCTATAATCCGCCTATCATTCGACGACCCACAGTTATAATAGTGTCCCGTCCTCCGGGAGTGTGTGTTCCAAGCTCCCTCTCTTGAAGGAGAGAGGACTTTGAAAACCCTCTCAAATTCTTAGTTGAGGTTTACCCTTGAAGATTGACCCGCTGACCTTTGAGAACTTCTACCGTGTCCTCACCGGGGTGGTTGTTCCCCGGCCCATCGCTTTCGTTTCCACCCGCTCCACCGATGGCGTGGACAACCTGGCCCCCTATTCCTTCTTTAACGCCGTGGCCAACGACCCGCCGACCATCGTTTTCTCTTCCTCCCGGACCGCTGGCCGCAAGACCAAAGACACGCTGCGGAACGTGGAGGAGACGGGGGAGTTCGTGGTTAACGTGGTGGTGGACGACATCGCCGACGCCATGAACAAAACGTCGGCGGAGTTCCCTGACGATGTCGACGAATTCGCCATCGCCGGTCTGACCGCCATCCCTTCAGACCTCGTGAAAGCGCCTCGGGTCGCCGAGTCTCCGGTCAACATGGAGTGCAAGCTGGAACAGGTTGTAACCATCGGCGACCCGGACCACGGCAACGGCTTGGTCATCGGGACCATACTGTTGATGCACGTTCGAGACGACATAATCGACGGTCACCGTATCAATCATGCCAACCTCAAGCCCACTGGCCGCTTGGCGGGGAACATGTACTGTTACACCGCCGATACCTACGAGTTGGTGAGGCCGGTCTACGACCCGGAAAAGAGGCTCTCGACCTACAGGTAGCGACGCCCTACCCCGCACCCCTCAGCATTGCGTAGGAAAATAACGATGGCGGGCATACGGCTAGGGAACGGGCAGGGCCGTTCAGTTGTCAATCGCGAGCGGCCCTCCCCCAAGGGCAATAGCAATTTGACTTGGTGCGCTTGGTCTACGATGGCCACTAATCCGAAATGCAACCTGATGCCCACAAGGCGGACGCCCACAATGGTCCCGGTGCAGAAATGTAGGGGCAACCCTTGTGGTCGCCCTGGCCGCTGGCGTTTCTGGGTGCCTAGTTTTCGCGGGAACTGCGGATGGTCCTGTGAGGCCATGAATGAATATGAAAATGCCCTATTTTCATATTAACGACGGAGAGGGGCCCGGAATGAAGGGGAGAGGGCGTTAGTAAGGGGACTTCGGTTCCTTGGGGTCTTCACGCTGGGTAACGTCGCTGCTCAGCCCGCTCTCCGCGTCGAAGGGCGGTGGCGCGCTGGAGAGGTCTTCCATGGTGGATGAATCTTGGGTCGCCGCAGGGGGCATGTCGTCCGGCGTCGCGCCTAGGGAGCCGTAATCCTCCGCCTCCCGAGCGAAGCCGGTCCGGCCTTCCACGTATTCAGGTCCCTGCTGGTCGCCATTGTACCGGTTGAGGGCCTCGTCGAGCCTGGAGCGGAAAGTATCGGGGTCCTTGGCGGCAAGCATCTCCCTCTTCCCGGTGATCATCCTAATCCTGAGGCGTTCACCCATCGGCAAAGCCAAGGTTTCCAGGTGAGAGATTTCGGCGAAGGGGATCGGTTTAGACCGGGGCTGCCCGTAGACTATGACCAAGGCGTCGCGGTAGATCAGGTACTGCCTGGGCGTGGTGAGCCAACTATAGGCCGCCATGGCGATGCCAACGGCCACCAACAGGAAGTTCTGGGAAAAAAGGCCAAGGACGGCCACGGCCAAGGCAAATATCAAAGTAAGATTGAAGTTGGAGCGATGTTGGTCCCAGTGGACCGGCTGTTCCCGTGCTGGTTGCATCGGCAACATTTTAACACATGATGCGGCTCCGTTGTCCTCTATCGGCCATCTTTTAGTCTATATAATGGGCGGCCTCGGCGGTTCCTCGACTGCTGCGGAAGGGCCGTGATACCATCGGGGAAATCTGCAGGGAAATCGGAGCCCGTTGAGCGGCGCACTCGACCCGCTTGCCTGGACACCCAACTTGCCACGCGGTCACCTTGCCGACACGCTCAAATCGAAGGAGGGCCCATGAAAATCGGAGTAAGCACCACGATCAGCAGCGATTCGGAAGACGTTGCCGCCATGGCCCAGAAAGCGGAAGAGGTCGGCTTCGACTCCTTCTGGCTGCCGGAGCACGCGATTATCCCGGTCCATACCGACTCCAGGTACGGTGGCACTTCCGACGGCTCTATACCTGCCTCCATGAGCGACATGGGCGACCCATTCATCGGTTTGGCCCGGGCCTCCGCTACAACCAGCAAGATCATGCTGGGGACTGCTGTCTGCTTGGTTCCGGAGCATAATCCGCTGGTCCAAGCCAAGCAGATCGCGGCGCTGGACTTCCATTCGGGCGGGCGTTTCATCTTCGGCGTCGGCACGGGTTGGCTACGGGAAGAGACCGAGATCATGGGCGGTGATTTCGACCACCGCTGGACCCAGACCCGGGAGGCAATCGAGGTTATGAAGGCGCTGTGGACCGAGGACGAAGCCGAGTACCACGGGCGTTACTATGACTTTCCGGCGCTGAAAGTTTACCCCAAGCCAGCCCAAAAACCCCATCCGCCGGTGTTCCTGGGAGGGTCGGCCAAGAACGTGTTCAAGCGGGTTGTCGCCTACGCCGACGGCTGGATGCCGGTGCGTGCCACCCCGGACCAGATAATGGCCGGCCGGGCCTCACTTGACGAGTTGGCCGATGCCGCCGGCCGCGACCCCAAGAACATCCAAATCCTGATTTACGGCCCCGCCGACTTGGACGAAATCAGGCGCATGGAAGACGCCGGCGCCAACCTGGCCGCCGTCCGCATTCCCACAGCCGCTCCCGGCGAAGCCCTCCCGGCCATCGAGCAGTTGGCGGAGGAGTTGCTGGGTTAACCTTTCATATAGAGGCGTCCCGATGCGTATAGATGTCCACACTCACATCTGGCCCGACCGTATCGCGGCTCCGGTGCTGGAGAATATGACAGGCACCTTCGGCTACCCGGCGGTCGGCTTAAACACGGTGGATGGCATCAAGGCCCACATGCGGGAGTCGGGGGTGGACATGTCGGTGGTGCTGGGCGTGGTGGAACGCGTCGATCAACTGATGCCGGCCAACGACTGGCTAATCAGCATCCAGGACGACATGCTCGTGCCCTTTGGGGCCATGCACCCTGACCTGGAAGAAAAGGCGGGGGAGATTCGCCGGTTGCGGGCGGCGGGCATCAAGGGCATCAAGGTCCACCCCATGGTCAATTAGTTCTATCCCGACGACCCCCGAATGTTCCCGGTATACGAAGAAATGGGCGAGGACATGGTGGTGGAGGTCCACTCCGGCCGCTGGGCCCACACCCAACCAGGCGACACCATTTGGGCCGAGCCATCGCGAATCATGAATCTGGTGCGCCAATTCCCCAAACTCAAGGTGATCGCCCTGCATTTGGGCGGTTTCTACATGTTGGACGAGGCAGAGCGGGAGCTTATCGGCCGAGACAACATCCTGATCGACACCACTTGGCCTCCCGCGTTGAAGGAGGTGGGCGTCGAAACCCTCACCGCCATCATCAACAAACACGGACCCGGCAAGGTCTGCTTCGGCACTGACTATCCCCTAGCCGACATGGCGGAAGACGCCCAATTCATTGAAAGCCTGCCCGTTCCCGACGCCGACAAAGAACGCATCCTCGGCGAGAACTTCCGGGAACTGGTGGGGCTTTAGCTAGAGCGCTGCCTTCGGATCGCCGCGTTACTACCCACGATATTACTTAGAAAGAGTCATCCGATGACTCAAATGTCCCCAATGGAACCGTATGGGCAAGACCCCGCCGCCGTAGCCGATTACCGTGAGCAGTCCAGGATTTTCCTGGCCAAGGCGAGGCAATATCTGACCGACGATGATTTGCATCAGGCGGCGGAGAAGGGTTGGGGCGCAGCCGCTTGGATGGTCAAGGCTGTTGCAGAAGCTCAAGGCTGGCGATACAAGACTCACGATGAGTTTCTCAAAGTGATGTATCAGGCTCAGGACCTGTCTGGTGACGGCCGGTTACACAGTTTGAGGCCCGTTGCGCTTGAACTGCACGGTTTCTTTTACACTCGTAAGAGGTTCTTGCGCTCCGATGTTATTGGCCAAGAGCTTGACGATGTTGAGCTTTTGCTGGATATCCTGCAGCCGTTGACCGAATGAACTTGGTCCTCCCTTAAAACGCCAAGTACGCAGAGATCATGGTGATTCTCTGCGTACCCGGACTTCCCTGCGTAGAACGCTGATTCTACTTCCCTTCCCGGATGAACTCGGCTATTCGCTCGCCTATGGTCATGGTGGTCACGTTGGTGTTGGCTCGAACGCAGTTGGGCATGATGGAGGCGTCGACCACCCGCAGGTTTTCCATCCCGTGGACGAGGCCGAACTGGTCCACCACCGCCATGGAGTCGGAGGCCGGGCCCATCTTGCAGGTGCAGGAAATGTGCTGGCCCGTCGTCGCCTCACGCATCATATACACGTCCAACGCTTCGTCGGTAGCTAATTCTTCATCGGTGGGTTCGATGCGCTCTTGGATAATGTTTTCGAAGGACTCGTGCTCGCCCAACCGGGCGCAGAGGCGCACCGCGTGCCGCAGGCGGCGGCGGTCCTCAGGGTCTTCCATGTAATTGTAATCGAGGGACGGTTGTTCATCGGGATCGGTGGAAGTCAACCGCAGTTGGCCGGAACTTAACTCCAAGTCCAGCACGCTTAGCATACGGATTCCCAACGCGTCCATGCGTTCGCCGCCACGGTCGACCCGCTCGGTGGCGTAGGACTGCATGAAAACCATCATGTCGTTGCGCAGGCCGGAGCCCTCGGCCGTCCACCGCAGCGTCATTTGCACCCGGGGCGCGAAGCCGTCCAACGGGTAATCCGGCTTGGTGCGGAAGGTGGTGTATACCATCGGGTGGTCCCGGAGGTTTTGGCCCACGCCGGGAAGGTCTTGGACCACCGGGACCCCCATTTCGGTGAGGTGGCCGGCTGGGCCTACTCCCGATAGCAACAGGATGTGGGGCGATCCGATGGCCCCGGAGCAAAGAATGACTTCCTCGGCCTCTACCTGGAAGCGTTCGCCGCCGCTCTCGACTTCGACTCCGACGGCCTTGTTGCCTTCGAATATCACCCGGCGGGTCGTGCAATTGGGCCGGATGGTCAGATTCAGCCGGTGCCGGGCCGGGTCCAAGTAACCCAAGGCCGTGCTCATACGGACTCCGTTGGGGTTGTTGAAAGGCACCGGGCCCACGCCGCTGGCCTCCGGATGGTTGTGGTCCGGGGTGTCGGCGAATCCCTCGGCGCGGCAAGCGGTGTAGAAGGCGGACTGGTCCGGCAGCAATTCTTCACGCTTGAAGCGGCGGGCAATGATCGGCCCTTCCGAGCTGTGGAAGTCATCGTCGGGGAAGTCGGTGTCGGTCTCGATGCGACGCAGGAAGGGGATCAGCTTGGGGAAGCTCCATTCGTCATTGCCGCTGGCGGCCCAGGAGTCGTAGTCCTCCGGCACTCCCCGCAGGAACACTTGGCCGTTGATGGCGCTGGAGCCGCCGGTCACCTTGCCGCGAGGCACCATCATAAGTGGGGCAGTGTCGGTAGGTTTGCCCCAGAACTGCCAGTTGTGATCGCTGGTCATGATGTCGGTGGCGGTCGCGTAGCCGAACTTCACCTCGTCGGGAAGACGCTCGAATTCCGGGTAGTCTTGGCCCGCTTCCAACAGGAGCACCGAGCGCTGCGGGTCTTCGCTGAGCCGGGAGGCTATGATGGAACCGGCAGACCCGGCCCCCACTACAACATAGTCGTACTTCAACGTGGCACTCCTTATCTTGTGGTGATTCGCTATGGTGATTCGCCACGATAATAGTCGCGGGCCGATACACCGTCAATTCACTCGAATTGACAATCGGGATGCCGCCGATACAATTGGACGAAGGGTCACCATATCTGAAGTTGGGATAGCGTCCGTATGATTAAGCACTTTGGCAGCCTCTACGCCGGGCACGTGGACTTGGGCGACCTCGGACTGGAGGCAACGCCGGTAAACGACCGCCGTTTCGACAACGACCATTTAATAACAATCTTCGACCGTTGCACCCAGATCGTCCAGACGATGGACCGGCTGGGCTACCACAGCTTCTGGGCGGCGGAGCACCATTTCCAACACGAGGGGAACGAGGTCATTCCCAACCTGTTGTTGCTCTACGTACACTTGGCCAACCTGACCAAGCGACTCAAGTTCGGTTGCGGCTTCAACATCAACCCCATGTGGCACCCGTTGCGGCTGGCCGAAGACTACGCCACCGCCGACATACTGACCAACGGCAGGGTAATCTTCGGAGTTGGGCGCGGCTACCATTCCCGCGAGGTCGACACCTTCGGCGCTCCCAGTACCAAAACCGACAGCGACGCCAACCGGGAGTTGTTCGAAGAACAAGTGGAAATAGTCATGAAAGCCTTCAACGAGGAGTCCTTCTACCACGAAGGCAAATACTACAAGCTCCCGCCCGAGGTGCCCTACCGCGGCTACACCCTCAAGGAGCTGACCTTGGTGCCCCGGCCCAAGACTCTGCCGGTGGAGACTTGGCAGCCGATGGTCAGCGCCAGCCAGCGGGCCATGGATTTCATGGCCAAGCACGACATTCAGGCCATCATTGGCGGCGGCGCGGTCACTGGCGGCGCTTCCGAGGACGTAATCAAGCAATGGACGGAAACCCTGGCCCGTCACGGACGGGAGGTGGAGCCGGGAGGCCGGTTGGTGATCGGCCTGTCCACCTACATCGCCGACACCGAGCAGGAGGCCATCGAACAGGCCCGCCAGTACCTGGAAGAGGACCTGAAAATGTTCGCTCCACTGGGATTCTTCCGGGGTCTGACCCCAGACCAACTCATCGCCTTGGGCGATCCCAAGCGGGCTCGCGCCGCCGGCCTGCCCACCATGGACGAGTTCGTCGCCAACCGGGCTTGGCTTTGCGGCACCGCCGAACAGGTTACCGAGCGCGTCATGGAGATCCAGGACAAATACCCGGGCCTGGAATACATGCACGTCGGCTGCAACCGCATGGGCGCCCCCTTGAGCGTAATGTTGGAGCAACTGGAGCGCTTCGCCGAGGGCGTCATGCCCCACTTCAATGTGGAGGCTTCAGCGGCAGCCGATTAAACCAGGGGCTTCACCATCGCCATCGCATGGCGCGGTTATTGACACTCAAGCGCGGCGATAGCTATATTTCGGCCATCACCTCTATAAAATCGCTTCAATCAATCGATAGGAGTTCGCCGTATGATGGAACAGAGCGGAAGGGTCAGGGTTGATGCTGGCAACGTGACGCTGATCGTCCAGCACGAGCTTTGGGATGGAAACATTCAAGACCATTCGGACCAAGGCGTGGTGATCCTCGTTGAGTCGGGTGGCGCGACTCTGTTGCGCTTCAACTGCTTCGACCTAGAGCGGAGCTACGTGTACGGCCCTGGTGGAAAGGACAAGAAATTCCGAATGGACCACACTGTCGACGGCAATCCCATCGGCTGGTCTGTTCGGACCATCCGGGAGAGCTTGCCGGTGATGGTGGAAGAAGCCGGTTACCCGGAAATCGCCTCCCAATTGGACATGGCCGCGGTGTCGGCAAGCCTGGAGGAAGTCGAAAACATCGCCCGGGCCAAGTTCATGGCCGACAGAAACACCGTTAAGCACAACCGGGGCACCGACATCTTCGAGGCGGGCAACATCAGGTTCGGCTTGGAAATGCGCCGGCAGGCCTCTGGTGACGGTGGCTTGGCCATCCACGTGCTGTCGGATCTGTCAGGCAATACCGGCCGGGTCTTCACCGAAGAGACCGAACTGCTGGCCTTCGATTGCTTCTGGGACGGACCCCACTATCACTATGGCCCCCGTAACAAGAACCACCGGATCTACTGGGACAAGACCTTGGTGCCGGACCCGCTGAGCTGGTGCTTGGACCAGTTCAAGACCAAGAAGCTGAAGGCGATGCTGGATCGCGCCGGCTACCCCGGAGTAGCAGCCGACTTGGACGAAGAACTGGTCGCCGCGGTGTTGCCCAACGTGGAAGCCCGGGCCCTGGAGATGCAAGGAAGCGGTCTGCCCGCCGAGGTGACGCCCAACCTGGTGCAGTAGACGCCGGGCCGACAACCCCAGAACGTTAACCTAAGCCACCCTTGAGGTACTTGGCGCAAGCCCTTTGGCGCGGTTGATGGGTATAATTCGGGCCAAAGGGCTTCTTACGTCCCGGTCAAATTGTTTGGCGACTGCGGGTTTTCACCCGATCCCCACCACGGCTCTTGTCTTGGTTTACCCCGCGCCCCGCATCAACCCCGCCACCCGTTCTCCGATCATCATGGCGGTGCCGCTGGTGCCGACGCAGACAACGTCGGGCATGACGGAGGTATCCACGATTCGGAGCCCCTCCAGCCCGTATACCCGGCAGTGCTGGTCGACGACTGCCGCGGGGTCCGACGCCGGCCCCATCTTGCAGGTCCCGGACATGTGCTGGGTTGAACTGTACTGCAACTCGTCGATTATCCAGCGGTCCAACGCCTCGTCGGTGGCTAGGTCGGCGTCGCTGGGGGAGACCCGGCCAGCGGTGATGCCTTCAAAGGACCGGTATTCCAACAACCGCACGCCCAGACGGACCGCCTCCCGCAACCGTTGCCGGTCCCAAGGGTCTTCCAGGTATCGGTAGTCCAATTCCGGCTGAACATGGGGGTCGGCGGAGGTAAGACGCACCTCGCCAGCGCCGACGGGCTTGTAAAGGCTGGCGGAAAGGGACAGGCCGATGGACTCGTTGGTGTCGCCGCCCATAGCGGTGGCGAAGGAACTGGGACCGATCAGCATGTCGTTGCGGACGCTGGACCCTGTCGCGGTGTAGTGCAACAAACACTCCCTCTTGGTGGCGTCGGGGTCCATGGGCACGCCTTCCCGGGCCCCGTAGAGCATGGTGACTTGGGGGTGGTCTTTCAGGTTTTGGCCCACACCGGCCAAGTCTTGCACCACCGGAATACCGAATTCTCCCAGTTTTTCCGCCGGGCCGACGCCGGAGAGGAGCAAGAGGTGGGCCGACTTGACGGCCCCGGCGCTCAGAACTATCTCCCCGCCTTCCACGACGAATTCCTCACCGCCGCTCTCCACTCGGACGCCGGTTGCCTGTTTTCCGTCGAACAACACCTTCGTGGCCAGCACGTTGGGCCTAACGGTCAGGTTGAGGCGGCGCCGGTTGGGGTCTATGTAGGTCAGGGCCGTGCTCATGCGGACGCCGTCAATGTTGTTCACCGGCACAGGGCTGATTCCGGTGGACTCGGGATGATTGATGTCGAGGAACTCTGGAAAACCGGCGTCCAAGCACGACTGGTAAAAGGCCTCCTGGAAGGGTAGGAAGTCTTCCCGCTTGTGGCGTCGCACCGGCACCGGCCCGCCGGCGCCGTGAAAGTCGTCCTGGTAATCGAGGTCGTCTTCGATCTTCCGGTAGTATGGCAAGACCTGAAGGTACGACCAAAGATCGTTGCCGCGGGTGGCCCAGTCGTCGAAGTCCTCCGGGGAGCCGTGGAAGAACTGGGCCCCGTTGATGGCGCTGCCTCCGCCCACAACCTTGCCCCGAGGCACGAGGGTGGGGCTTGATTGCTGGCGGGTGGGGCGGCCCTGAAACGACCAGCTATGGGGAGCGCCGGGGGCTGAAGCCCTAGGGTTGTGGCTGTACTTCAAGTCGTCGGGCAGATGACTGAATTCGGTGTAGTCGGGCCCCGCCTCCAGTAGCAATACCGACCGATCTGTATCTTCCGACAACCGGGCGGCCAAGACGCTGCCGGCGTTGCCCGCTCCAACGATGATAACGTCGTACTTCATAGTGCCCTCCGGTCCACTTCACGGGTAGACTTCCCCGGTCCAATTTCATCCCGGAACGGGCCGGGAGTTGGAGGCCGGGTCCGGGGCAAGTATAAAGCCGCCTGAGAAAGAGGGTCAAACCCGGTGACATCATGGCCTCGTCGCGGTCCCGTCAACCAATATCTCATCCGTGACATAAGAAGCCCGACGGCGGTGGCGACACCCCTATTCCGGTTTTGAGCCAATATAGATTATTGGGATTTAACGTGTTGACATACCGGCGATGTTAGACTACACTGCCCGGAGTTATCGTCAGGCTGGAGGCAAGGATCGTGTTCGTCTGCGTGTGCAAGGGCATCCGATTCTCTGAGGCGGTGGAAACAGCTAGGTCAAGAGGCGCTTCTCCAAACCAACTGATTGATGCTTTCGGATTCGATGACAGTGATTCTTGCGGCCGTTGCGCCAGTCACATCACCAGGCTCTCGGTAAGAATTAGGCTGGAGTTAGACAAACCCAGGCCGGGGACGACGGCCACCTAATCGCCGCGAACGCGCGGTATCTAAGCCTTTCTGTTCTCTTTTCCGGTAAGGCCGAAAAAGAGGGTATTTTTTTGTGTTTTTGACAGCTTGCCGGGCAACCGGTACCATATTGACGTAGTCCTCTGGAATGCCCAATCCCACCGGCGGACGGGTGTCCATCTTTTCTCCATAGCTACCGGAACAAAAGCAAGGAGCCACTATATGAAGGCCAAAGAAGGCGTAATAGACCGTCTGAACAACATTCTGACCATTGAACTCACTGCCATCAACCAGTATTTCGTCCAAGCCGAGATGTGCAAGAACTGGGGGTTCGAACGCACCTACAGCCGTTTTCATGAGAACAGCATGGATGAAATGAAAGACGCCCAACACATCATCAGCCACATCCTATACCTGGATGGCGTACCCAACTTGCAGCGGTTGAACCAGATTATGGTCGGGGAGTCGGTACGAGAGGACCTGGAGTTGAACCTGGAGGCGGAGAGCGCCGCCGTGGATGCCCTGTCCGAGGCGATTACCCACTGCGCCTCGGTGGGCGACTATACCACCCGCAGCATCCTGGAAGGGATGGTGCGTTCCGAAGAAGAGCATATCGACTGGATCGAGACCCAAATTGAGACCATCAACCTAATAGGTGTAGACCTCTACCTAAACCAGCAGATACGCGGCGACGACTAATCGCCAGTACTCGGCCACCCCGTAACTCCGGCCCCATACGGGACCGGAGTTTTTTTATTTGTCCTCATTTCCCATTCATCCTGATACTACTCCAGCTAATGTTCTCTTATACTTTAACCTCTGACAACGTCTTGACATATACCATAACATCGTGGATACTCTTTTCCGTTCCTTGGTACCATTGGTGGAGACCTATTTGTGGAATGTTTAGCGGAGGCTTGAGTGACTATAACGAAAATCAGCATGTGGCGGGTCATACCAAGAATGGATACTAACGTGTTCAAAATTTCCCTACTTACCGGCGCACTCGCCATTTTGTTTTTGCTAACTGCGGCCTGTAACTCAGAACCCACGCCGGTCCCGCCTACGGCCGGACCCACGGCCACTCCCGAGCCCGACATCGCCGAGATCAAGCAGGACGTTGTGGAACAATATGCAGCTGGGACGTATGCCCTCTACTCCAAGAGTCTGGACTCTGCCACGACTATGAACCAGTCTATTAAGGCCTTCTTGAACGACCCGTCTCCTTCCGGGCTGGAGGGCGCCAAGCGGGCTTGGCTCCGCGCCCGGGACGACTACGGCCCCACCGAGGCTTTCCGCTTCTACGGAGGACCCATCGACCACGAAGAGAATGGTCCGGAGGGCCTGATCAACGCTTGGCCCTTGGACGAGGCTTACATTGATTACGTGGAAGGTGACGACAGCGCCGGAATTATCAACAATCCCGCTCAATTCCCGGTCATTGACGCCGCCCTGTTGGAGTCTCTCAACGAAGAGGGCGGCGAGGAGAACGTCTCCACGGGTTGGCACGCTATTGAGTTCCTACTTTGGGGGCAGGACCTGAACGAAGTTGGTCCGGGCAGCCGCCCTGTCGAGGACTATACCAACGCTTCCAACGCCGACCGCCGCGGCGCTTATTTGGGGGTGGCGGCAGACCTTCTACTGGTCCATCTTCAGCAGATGGTGGACGCTTGGGCGCCAGGGGTTCAAGGCAATTACCGCTCGGACTTCCTGGCCAAAGACATGGACGAAGCCCTGGAGAACATCATCACCGGCATAGGCGAACTTAGCCGCGGCGAACTGGCCGGGGAACGTATGACGGTTGCCTATGAGGAGAGGTCACAGGAAGACGAGCACTCCTGCTTCGCCGATAACACCACGTCCGATATCATCAACAACGCCAAGGGTATTCAGATGGTGTATTCCGGCAACTACGGGTCGACATCCGGCGTCGGCGTGGTCGATCTGGTAGCGGCTGTGAATCCTGATTTGGCACAGCGACTAACCGGTGAAATAGACCGAAGCGTGGCGTTGGCTGCGGCTATTCCTAGTCCCTTCGACCAGCATCTGCGTGACCAAATTTCCAACGACGACCCCGGCAGGGAGGCCGTGCTGCAGACCATAGTTTCGTTGGAAAACCAGACCGATAGCATTGTCTCGGCGGCGCAAGAGATAGGGATCACCATATCCGTTAGCTAACGTGGGCAGATCCCGAGAAAAGCTGCCCTTTGTGTCGCGGTTCCCCTCCCGTGCGTGGCAGCTGGGGCTGTTGGCCCCGGCTGCCACGGTTACCGTGGCACTCATCGTAATTTTCATCGTTCCCGGCTACGCCATCCGAGAAGAGCTGCCCTCGTTAGTCTTGGCGGAGACGTTGGGCGGAGATACCACCGCGTTCACTGTGACGCGAAACGCTTTCGGGCTCCCCGCGAGGAACCTGATGGGCGGAGAACGCCGGACCTTCGTCGTCGGCAACAGCTTCTTCCGGCAGAACTGGGTAACGGCGCCGGCCTCCACCACAGCCAGGGATGGGTTGGGCCCCACGTTCAACGCCCTTTCCTGCTCGTCCTGCCACATTAGGGACGGCAGGGCCAAACCTCCTGACGGCCGGGACGACCCCGAACGAGGCCTGCTGCTCCGCCTTAGTATTCCGGGGCTGGGACCGCACGGCGGTCCGAGTCCCGTGCCCGGATACGGAGGGCAACTCCAGGACAGGGCCATCATCTCGGCCCTGCCCGAAGGACGGTTTGTAGTCCTTTACCGGGAGGTCTCCGGGTCATTCAAAGACGGCTTGACCTACAGCCTGCGGTCCCCCTCATATCATTTCGAGGGACTCGCTTTCGGTCCCATGCCGCCGGAGGTCATGGTCTCGCCGCGCATCGCTCCGGCGATGATAGGCTTGGGGCTGTTGGAGGCCATCCCACAGGAGGCTATACGCGGCTTGGCTGACCCTGACGACGCCGACGGAGACGGAATCTCAGGACGGGCCAACTTGGTGTGGGACATCAACCAGGGTCAACACACGATTGGTCGATTCGGATGGAAGGCCAATCAACCAACCGTCTTACAACAGACCGCCGGGGCTTTCCTGGGAGACATCGGCATTACCTCGGCGCTCTTTCCCGGCGAAAATTGCCCCGGCGTTCAGACTTCCTGCCTGGAAGGGCCGAACGGTGGGAGCCCCGAGATATCCGACGACCGGCTGGCTAAAGTGGTCTTTTACGCCGCCACGCTGGCTGTGCCCGCAATGCGGGATGTCGAAGACCCGGAGGTACAACGAGGCGCGGCCCTCTTCCAGAAAGCCGGCTGCGCGGCCTGCCACACGCCGCAGCACACCACCGGCCACCATGACATCGAAGCCTTGAGTCACCAGACTATCTATCCCTATACCGACCTCTTACTCCACGACATGGGGCCGGAGCTTGGCGATGGTCGGCCCGATTTTAACGCCGACGGCCAAGAGTGGCGGACACCACCCTTGTGGGGCATTGGCTTGGTGGAAACGGTGAACGGGCATACAATGTTTCTCCACGACGGAAGGGCTCGAAATCTTACGGAGGCCATCCTCTGGCATGGCGGAGAGGGGGCCGCTTCCCGAGAGGCCTTCCGAGGCCTATCCAGGGAAGAACGGGAAGCCCTGATCCGATTTCTCCTCTCCCTGTAATTATGAACCGGAAACGATGCGATACATGTCCTCTTAACCTGCCGACGGTCGTCCTGACGTTGTTCCTCGCAGTGACGGCCGGTTGCATGGGGACCGGAGATGGTGCCGGAAAGGACGTGTCCCGCGCCGAGGTAATGCAAAGCCTCACCGACCTCGTAATAGTCCCCGGCTACCGGGAAGCGGCGGACCGAATCGAAGAACTTCGGGTGTCGGTCGATTCTCTCTGCGATACGCCGAACGACGCTGCCCTGGAAATGGCTCGGCAACGATGGCGGGCCGCCCGAAGCGCTTGGGTTGCGACCGCAGCCTTCAGGTTCGGACCGGCAATGGAACGGCGTTCGGAATCGTTAGTCGATTGGTGGCCCGTAGACACGGAGAGAATAGACGAGGTGCTGGATGAAGGCGACACCGTCTCCGTCAAGCGCGTGAGCGAGTTCATGTCGTCCACCCAAAGAGGTCTCGGGGCAGTGGAATACCTTCTCTTTGGCGACACCGTGACAGGCGCATCGAGTTTTGCCTCAAACAATTCCCGGTGCCAATACGTAGCCGCGTTGGCCTCAACGGCGGCAGCTGAGGTCGAGGGGATTCGCCAGGAATGGCAGGGAACCGATGACCAGCGCGGCTACGCTGCCTATTTTTCCGGGTCCGGTCAGATTTCCCTTGATTCGAGAGACGGCGAAGCCGAAGTCGTCCGGGCCATGGTGTTCCTGGTGAGGAGCATCGCCAATATGCAATTGGCGCCCGCTCTGGGTATAGATGGCGAGGCAGACCCTCAGGCTATTCGTTCGGGACCGGCCGGCCACTCCGCGGAGGACCTGCGCCGCCAATTGCTTGGCCTGTCCCGGATGTACCGTGGGCTTCAGGGAGTGGAGGGGACGTTGGGGATCGGCCATCGGGTAGGTCAGCTATCCCAAGAAACCGACCAACGAATGACCACGGCCATCGCGGATTCCTTGGCGGCTGCCGACGGCTTGTCCGGGAGTCTGGAATCAATGATTGCAAATGAACCGGGCCCGGTAATGGCAGTTTACGAGAGCATCAAGAGGTTGCAGAGAGTGTTGAATACCGAAGTCGTCAGCTCACTCGGCGTAACCGTCGGTTTCTCCGACACGGACGGCGACAGCTAATGGGCCGGTAAGATTTCCGCAGTCTGTTGCGTTTCCTCCGGGAATGAGCCGGACCCTTGGTGCGGCAACAGCCAGCGTTTGGGCCAAATGCCGTGGTCCACACGGGCTAGGTCTACCGCCGGGTCTACCAACCTGTTGCTTCCCCGGCCGTTCATAGATACAAACACATCGGCCCGTACCTCAATGTCGGCGTAGCCGGCGGCTCGGTGGTCCCGGGCGATGATATGAGCCGTTTCCAGGACCATGTCGGGTTGTGTGGCCATTCGCTCCACCTGCAACGGAGCCAGGTATTCTCGCGGCTCTACGATCCAAGTTCGGCCTGAATCCGGGTCTGTGACCCGGTATTCAACGTAGCCGACTTTCTCCGTTAGCAGCACTCTCCAAGAAAAGCGGTATCCTTCTTCGTTCCAACGAACGTTTCCGGGATAAAGATGGTGGCGTAACGGCACCACCAACTGGGCCGCCACAAAGAGGACCACTGCGACGGCGGCGAATTTGGCTAGCCACCGGCGGGCTGGTCTCTGTAGTGGTTCATGCACTGGTCTCTGTAACGGGACACTCCGAATAGAGACCGGCCGTGTCCGCTCCACCGGCGATGGCCGGAGGCTCGAAATCAAACGTCGCGGCCAGTGGGGTGGAAAGAATATCAGAGCGCCGCCGATCATCAGCCACGGGAAAACGCCAATCGAGGGGAACAGTAGCCAGGTTATCAAGTGGAAGCCCAGCCCCACGGCGTAAGCCGGGAGGCGGGTACGCCCCCAAAGCAACCAAAAGACAATCGTGATATCGAATAGGGCGCCCGACCAACTCATGGCGTACGCCATCCACGCTTCGTCCATGAGATGGCCCACGATCGGGAGGCCAGTGTGATGATGCAGCCAAATTCGCAGCGGCTGGGCTTGGAACAGCCAGTCCGGGTTGAGCTTCGCGGTCCCGGCGAATAAGTAAACGGCGGCTACCTGCCCTCGGAGCAGCCAGATTGCCGCTGCCGGGACCGTGCCCCAAGTCCAGTGTCGCCGGTCGTCGGCTTGCCGGAGGGCTAGCCATCGGTCCACTGAAAGGCAGTTTTGTAACGGCAGAAACACTATCAACAAACTGATTAGGCTGACCCAGTAGTAATGGTTCAAGTAGTTGGTCTTGTCGATAAGCTCCACGTAGGTAAATAACAGGAAGAAACCGGCGGCGCACCACCGGTAGCGGTACCCAACGGCGATGCCCAAAGCGAAGAGGGCCAAGAAGGCGAAGTGGAGGTACATCCCCCAACCCGGCCAGGGTTGGACCCAACTAAAACCGAGATAACTGAAATGATGGGCCGGTAGGATATATAGCTCGGAAACCCATCCGTTGACAACGAACCGGATGACTCCGAGGAAACATACCAAGCCGAAAGCTGTAAATAACCAGGAACTTCATACCAGGGAATCGAAGGTTAACCAGGGTCATCAGTCCAGTTAACCAGGGTCATTAGTCCACCCTTGGGCGCCTTATCGGCGACCATTGCCACACTTCGGAGTGAGGAGTGGTGATGGCGTACAGGGAGGTGCTCAGAATGGAAGTCGCAGAAGTCGTACGGCGCTGGCAGGCTGGGAACAGCCAGCGCAACATAGCATCGGGGACTGGCCTGTCCCGGGACACGGTCCGGAAGTACCTGGCGGCGGCGAAGGAGGCCGGCGTGGTTCAGGAGGGTCCGGCCCCCACCGAGGACCAGCTCAGCCGGCTGGCCGGCATCAGCCGTTCCGGCCCGCGGCAGTCTGAGGCGCCCAGCGAGGAACTGCTGGGCCCTTGGGCGGACCAGGTCTACCGGTGGCTCAACGTCGAGCGCCTGCAGCTCACCCGAATTCAGGAGTTGCTGGCAGCCCGAGGGTGTCAGGTGGCCTACTCGTCCCTGCACCGGTTCGTCGCTCGCCGCAACTGGCGGGGCCGGAGCCGCAGCACGGTCCGGATGGAGGACACCGCCCCTGGCGAGGTGGCGGAGCTGGACTTCGGCCGTCTGGGTCTAATCCAAGACCCGGAGACGGGCCGCCGCCGCACGGCGTGGGCCCTGATCGTGGTGCTGGCCTACTCCAGGCACAGCTTCGTCTGGCCCACCTTCAGCCAGAAGCTGGAAGACGTCATCGCCGGACTGGAGGCGGCCTGGGCCTTCTTCGGCGGTGTCCCCAGGTACCTGGTCATCGACAACTTCCCCGCCGCGGTGGCGGGGGCCGACGCGCTGCACCCCAGGCTCACCCGGGGCTTCCTGGAATACTCCCAGCACCGGGGCTTCATCACCGATCCCGCCCGGGTGAGACACCCCAAGGACAAGCCCCACGTGGAGCGGGGCGTCCAGTACGTCCGCGAGCGCTTCTTCAGGGGCAGCAACTTCGCCAGTCTGGAGGAGATGCGATTGGCTGCCAGGCGGTGGTGCCTGGACGTAGCCGGATTGCGGGTCCACGGCACCACCCGGCACCGGCCGCTGCAGGTCTTCCAGGATGAGGAACGCCAGGCCCTGGCCCCCTGGGACGGCGAGCCCTACGAGGTCACCCACTGGCGCACCGCCAAGGTCCATCCCGATCACCACGTGGCCTGCCAGTACGCCCTCTACTCGGTGCCGTCGTCCCTCTGTCCGCCGGGGCAGCGGGTGGAGATCGGGCTGGGCAGCAAGCTGGTGCGCATCTACCACCGGGGAAGGCTGCTCAAGCTCCATCCCCGCCAGCCTCGCGGCGGCCGCTCCACCGATGCCGCCGACTATCCAACCGAGCTGACCGCCTACACCCTGAGAGCCCCCGAGGGCATCAAGCGCAACGCGGCCGAGCAGGGACCGGCGGTGGCCGAATTCGCCGACCGGCTCTTTGACGGTCCCCTTCCATGGGCCAAGGTCAGGCAGGGACACAAGCTGGTCCGCTTGGGACAGCGCTACACGCCGGAGCGTCTGGACGACGCCTGCCGCAAGGCCTTGGACGTGGACCTCATCGACGTGCGCCGGGTGGAACGCATCCTGGTACAGGCACTGGAGCGGAGCGAGGCGCCGGAGCATCCCCCACCACTGCCGGCGGGACGCTTCGCCCGGCCCGGGTCCGTCTTCGCCCATGCTAAAGGAGGTCAGACATGACCCGCACAACCGATCTTACGCCCCTGCTCAAACGGCTCCAATTAGGGCCCATGGCCGCAACCCTGCCCGAGCGCATCGCCCTGGCTCGCAGGGAGCAGCTGGACTACGCCTCCTTCCTGGAGATCATCCTCAGCGACGAGGTCAATCGCCGCGCCGACCGGCGCATTGAACTGCGGCTTCAGGGCGCCGGCTTCGAGGAGACCTGCCGCCTGGAAGACTTCGACTGGTCGGCCGCCATCAACCTGGACCGCCGCCTGCTGGACGCCGTCTTCTCCCTGGAGTTCCTGGCCAAGCACGAGCACGTCCTGCTGGTGGGACCCGCAGGGGTGGGCAAGAGCTTCATGGCCCAGGCCTTGGGCTTCACCGCCATACGCGCGGGATACACCGTCCGCTTCGTCCACTCTGACGACTTCTTCAGGGCCATGGCCCAGGCCCGGGTGGACAACTCGGTGGACCGCACCTTCAGGTCCTTCCTGGCCCCGGACCTGCTTATCCTGGACGACCTGGGGCTCCACCGGCTCACCGCCCAGCAGTCGGCAGACCTCTACGAGCTGATCATCAACCGGCACCGGGCGTCCAGCTTCATCATCACCAGCAACCGGGCGGTGGAGGAATGGCTGAGCCTCTTCGACGACCCCATCCTGGGCAACAGCGCCCTCGACCGGCTGGCCAACGCCAGCTACCAGATAGTCATCGAGGGCTCCAGCTACCGGGAAAGACTTTCCCCGCACCGGAAGTTGCGGGGCCTGGAGGAGGTGATTGACTCGCCAACCGCAACCTGATACAAGTCCAAATCACCCGCGCCCGGGGTGGACTAATGTCCGTGAAAATCCCTGGCCTAATGACCCTGGTTAACGACAGAAAGCCACGCGAAACAGCGCCGCCGATGAGCCGTCCACTGGCTGGCGTGCGGCTTCGAACATTCGCCCAACAAGCCACATACGCCCCGTCAAAAGAAAAGACCGCCGGCCGGCGGTCTCAGGATGGTGATTCACGATTCCGGGTGACTGCTCGTTGGTCGGGGCGGCCGGATTTGAACCGGCGACCCCCTGCACCCCATGCAGGTGCCCTACCGGACTGGGCCACGCCCCGATTAGCTGATTATAACATAAGGGGGCCACGTCGCTTCCATTTTGGCGGACGCCGGGGTTTTCCCCGGGGAGTTTAGTGGGCCTAGCGGGAAGGGAAGCGGGCCGATAGGATGTCGATGATCAGTTTCGCCGCTACCTGTGACGTCAACTCGGAGGAGTCGTAGGGCGGCGCCACCTCCACCATGTCGAAACCGACTAGGTTGGAGCCGGTCACCAGCTCGGTCAGGCAGTCACGCGCCTCCTCGTAGAGCAAGCCGCCCGTCTCCGGGGTGCCGGTGCCGGGAGCTTGGCTGGGGTCCATCACGTCGATGTCGAAGGTGATGAAGAGATTCTCGGCTTTGGGAATCCTACGGGCCACTCCCACGGGCCCCAACTCACGGAATTGCTTCGTGCTGACTACCAGCGTTCCGTCCCGTTGTGCGTCCTCGAAGGGTTGGCGCCGGGCCGACCGGATGCCTATTGATGAGATGTGGCCCACGTGGTCCAACTCCCGGCAGCGGCGGATTGGGCTGGCGTGGGTGTAGAGGTTGTCTTGGATGTCGTGGCTATAGTCCAAGTGAGCGTCGAAATGGACAATATTCAAAGGGCTGTACCGGCTCAACCCTCGCACGACGGGAAAAGTAATGGCGTGGTCGCCTCCCACCACTACCGGGAAGGCGCCCCGTTCCACCACCTTGGCGACTGCCTCGGTGGTCTTGTCGAAATTCCGCGCCACCTCAGAAGGAACAATGGTGACGTTGCCGCAGTCGGCCATGGTCACGCCGCGCAACAACTCGTCCTGTACGTCTACGTCGAAGAACCCGCCAGCCTCGGTCTGGGTCCCGTAGGCGTCCAGGTAAGCGTAAGCGCGGGGAGCGTCCCGGATGGCGTCGGGACCGAACCGCGCCCCCGGCCTACCCAGAGTGCCTTGGTCGAAGGGCACACCGATGAAGGCCACGTCGGCTTGCAACTGCTCCAAGTCAACGCATAACGGCGCCCGGAAGAAGCTCCTCGGCTGGGCCCGGAGGTTGGGCCATTCGTTTGCCGCTCTGTTTCCAGAGCTACTCTGCTGTGGTGCCACCGTCGATCACCAATTCCGAGCCGGTTACGAAGGATGATTCGTCTGAGGCCAGGTAGAGGATCCCGTAGGCGATGTCGTCGGCGTTGCCCAACCGGCCCAAGGGAATGCGCTCCAGCGACCACTCGCGGCGGCCTTCTTCGGCGGTGTACCCGGGGTCGGTGAGGGGCGTCCAACAGTAGCCGGGATGCACCGAGTTGACCCGGATGTTTTCTTTGGCGTACTGCACGGCGGCCGACTTGGTGAAGAGGCGGATGGCGCCCTTGGCGGCGTGGTAGGCGGTGGAGGTGGGACTGCCCACCAGTCCGTAGATGGAAGATACGTTGATGATGGATCCACCGCCGGCGTGGCGCATCTCCGGGATGGCGTGCTTGGTGCCCAGGAAAACGCCCTTGGCGTGGACGTCCATCTGGCCGTCCCAGGCCGCCACGGTGGTTTCCTCCACGGTCGCGCGGGCCCCGGTGCCGGCGTTGTTGACCAGTACGTCCAGCTTGCCGTAGCGGGCCACTGTGTCCTGAATGACCCGCAGCCACTGGGCTTCGTTGGTCACGTCGTGGGCTAAGAACACGGCTTCGCCGCCATGCTCCCGGATCTCGGCCGCCGTCCGCTCTCCCATCTCGTCCTTGATGTCGGTCAGCACCACCTTGGCCCCCTCTCGGGCGAAAATGCGGGCCGCCGCGCCTCCGAACCCCATCAACTCGCCCTCCACGCCAGCGGCGGCTCCGGTAATCAGGGCCACCTTGTTTTCTAAACGCATCGCGCAGTCCTCCTGTGCGGGTTGGTTCCTATCCGGTCCGATACGCTTGGCCAAATCGTTCGCCGTGGGCGATTTCGGACAGCGGCTTCCGTTGCTTGCCCCTGGAACGGGCGGCGGCGGTGGGGTAGCCGAAGGCCATCACCGTCACCAGTTCCTTGTCCTCGGGAATCCCCAGCAGTTCTTTTACCTGCTGGTTTTCCTCGCCGCGAATGCCGGCGAAACAGCCGCCCACGCCTTCCGACCAAGCGGTCAGTTCCATCTGTTGCAAAGTCCGCCCGGCGTCCAATTCAGGGCGGCCCTGTTTGTCCATTGCCACGGCGATGGCCAAGGGGGCCTCGCCGACGAACGACCCGGAGGAGGCGATGCTCCCGATCTTGTCCAGGGTCTGGCGGTCTTTGATGACGATAAAGTTCCACGGTTGCCGGTTTCGGGCGCTGGGGGCCCAACGGGAGGCCCGCAGCATACGGTCGATCACCCGGTCCGGCACCGGGTCCGGTTCAAATTCCCGTACCGTTAACCGTGACCTGATGCATTCGTATACATCCATCGTGTACCTCCAAGGTGTGCTTCCCCGCTAACTTGAGGAATACACGAACCCATATTAGTAGTAGAGGCGAATCCGTTCAACTCTGGTTTATTTTGGGACTCTCGGTTAAAGTTGTCGCATGGCCGCGTCAATATGCGGGCGGGTACGGCGATAAACAGGAGGAAACGATGGCTGAGACTATTCAGGAAGCCTATATTCGTAAAAACCCCAGGTCGGCTGCCCTGTTTCCACGCTTCCAGCAGTATTTTGCTTCGGGCGCTGCGGGCCACGATGGCTACGTCGCCGACCCATTTCCCATCACCATCGAACGAGGCCAAGGAGCCCGGAAATGGGACGTAGACGGCAACGAATACGTCGATTACGGCCTTGGGTCCGCCTCCCTGCTGCTGGGGCACTCCCACCCGGACGTGGTGGACGCTTTGATGCGGGCGGCGCCTCACGGCTCCCACTACGGGTCGCCGGTGGAAAAAGTGTTGGAATGGGGGGAGTGGGTCTGTAACTTGGTCCCTTCCGCCGATAAGGTGCGCTTTGTGGGTTCCGGCGCTGAGGCCACCGCGTTGTCGCTGCGCATCGCCCGGGCCTACTCCGGCAAGGACAAGATCGTCCGCTGGGAGTCCCACTATCACGGCTGGCACGACTATGTTATGCCGGGCAACCTGGCGCCCTTCGACGTACCGGCGTCCACCGGCATACCCCGCGGCGTGGTCGACTCGATGGTAGTGCTGCCACCGGACTTGGAGGCGTTGGAACGGGTGCTGGCTACCGACAATGAAATCGCCGGGGTGATTACCGAAGGGTCCGGCGCGTCCTATGGTACCGTGCCCCTGCCGCCCGGTTTCGTGCAGGGTGTCCGGGAACTGACCCGCCGCTACGGTGTGGTGATGATTCTGGACGAGGTCATTACCGGGTTCAGGTGGAGCCCCGGCGGACTGCAACAAAAGCTGGAGTTGGAGCCAGACCTTTGCACCATGGCCAAGATTCTCACCGGCGGGTTGCCCGGCGGCGCCGTGGCCGGCCGGGGCGAGGTAATGGCGGTACTGGAGCAGACCGGCGATTCCCACCATGACCGGTTCCAACGGGTCTCCCACGGCGGCACCTTTAACGCCAACCCGTATTGCGCCGCCACCGGCGTCGCCGCGCTCCGGATCGCGTCCACCGGCGAAATGCAGGAGACCGCCGACCGCATGGCGGACCGGCTGCGGGTGGGCCTCCGGGAAATCGTCGACCGGTACGAGGTAGCAGCCTGCGTTTACGGGGAAGCTTCTACTTTCCACGTCTATTTCGGCGGCCGTTCCATTGATGGACTGGATGCCAACACCCTGAAAAGCGCCCCACCGGAATTGATGACGAATTTCCGGCACGCGCTTCAAGTGCGCGGCGTCGACTTGATGTCCCGCACCAGCGGCGTGTTGTCCGGTGTCCACACAGAAGCCGACATCGACCAGAGCCTGGAGGGCTTCGACGGAGCAATCAAGGCAATGATGGACGAGGGGTTGGTCAACCACGGCTGAGGCGTTCCGGTTGACAGGCCCAAACGGCCTGTGTTGGAATTTCCTCAATCAAGAACCACAAGACCCAATGCTGGACGAATCAGAACGGATAAGGAGGCGGACCAATGGCTAGTCGAAAGTCTTACGTTTACGCAGGCTTGGCCGGAGAAACGGCGCCCGGAAGGGAGGTTAACAGCGGCCTTTACCGCATGACCGACGATGACGGCAACTGGGAGCCGCTGACCAACGGTCTTCCCGATGCCCCCGCCGTGCGAGCCCTGGCGGTGCATCCCAGAAAGCCGGAGGTGGTCTACGCCGGCACGCAGGACGGCCCCTACCGGAGCAACGACAACGGCGATCATTGGGAGAAGGTCAACGTTGGCGATCACGGCCTTCCTGTTTGGTCGCTGATGTTCCACCCCCGCGACCCCAACGTTCTCCTCGCCGGCTATGAGTCCTCTGAAATCTACCGCAGCGACGACGGCGGCGAGAGTTGGGCCCAACTGCCGGTAAGCGTGCGGTTCCCGGAGGTTACCGTGGGACCGGGCGCAAACCTGGCCAAGCGGGTCCTGATGATGTCGGGCACTGTGGCCGACTCCGACGAGTTGTACGGGGCCATTGAAGTGGGCGGTATCATCCGCTCCGTCGACGGCGGTGAACACTGGGAGAACCTTAGCCACGGGCAGTACATTAACGACGACCCGGTGGACATGCACGGGGTCCTCGCCAGCAGCTTCCGGCCCGGCGCCATCATCAGCATCGGCCGGGCGGGTATGTTCCGCAGCGACGACCGGGGCGATCACTGGGCCCGGGTGCCCATCGACGCCCTGAACGACAAGGGGCAGACCTATTGCCGCTCCATCCGGGAAACTCCGGGCGATAACCGCAACATTTGGGTCGCGGCCGGGGCGAATTTCCAGAGCGACCACGGCGTCCTTTTCCACAGCCCCGACGCCGGGGCCAGTTGGCGCCAGGTAGACCTGGGGTTCGAAGCCAACACCACCCTGTTCGGGCTGGCGTTCGACGAGTCGGACCCCAGCCGGATGTACACCGCAACCAACGGCGGGCAGGTCTTCGCCAGCCGGAACGCGGGTCACACCTGGAGCGAACACCCCCTGCCGGAAGGCTCAACCCAACTCTACTCCCTGGCCTGCAGCTAGCATCCAGCCCAAGACGAGGGAAGACCAACAAAACTGCCCCTCCCCAAGAAGGAGAGCCATCTAAATACTCTCTCCCGAAGAGGGGGGGCGTCCCGGTGCCCCCTCCCGAAGGGGGGCGTCGTCCAAAATCCCCTCCCCTTTTGGGGGAGGGCTAGGGTGGGGGTGCACCATGCCCAGGGTCGCGCTAGACCTGAATAACGCCGCAGACCGTAGTGAGGCCGGCGGTGAATGGCGGCTGGCGCCGGGACTGGTGCCCGGCCAGCCCAACGAGGGCCTTACGGCCAGGTTGCTGGCCGTATCAGCCCGTCTCGCCGACTTCGACGACTCGGGTTGGGACGTTTGCCCCGACATCAGGCAAAGCCTGTCTGAAGGGTTCACCTTCGCTTGGTACCGCATTGCCGTGCGATTGCCGGAGCAGGTCAGGGGAATGCCGGTCGCAGGCGCCCGCCTCTGGTTCGAGACCAACGCGGACAACTACGGCGAGATATGGATCAACGGCGAGATCGACCGTACCGCCGGCGCGATCGTCGGCCTCAACTCCCCCCAACGGGTGGAACTGGCCGCCAGCGCCGAACCGGGAGCCCGCTACGTCATCGCCTGTCTGGTGGGCAACGGACCGCTGGCCGAGCCGCGGGGCGGGATCTTTCTGCGCTACGCCTACTTGGCGTTTGAGGTGACCGACAACTGACCCCGGCTATCTGCTCGACGCCAATCCAGACCAACACCTCTCGAACCAACATTGGTCCAACACCGGGCGCCCTTTAATTCGGCGGTTAATGAGGTTGTGAACATGGTACAGAAGAAGGGCTCGGCCCTGCTGATCGTATTCGTGGACGTCGATACTGAGCACGACGCCGAGTTCAACATCTGGTACAACGAGGAACACTTGGCGGAGAGGCTTAGCGCCCCCGGCTTCCTAGACGGGGCCCGTTACGAAGCGGTGAAGGGCGGGCCTCGTTATTTGGCAGTCTACGAGCTCGAATCGGCGGAAACCCTTCAGTCGGACGAATACCTGCGGCAGAGTCAAAACCCCACCGAATGGACCGACAGGATGTCGCCAAACGTCATCGGTCGGAACATGGTGCGCAACGTTTACACCCAGGTTTACCCGGCGGAGAGCGATCCCGACGTCCGGGGCCGGGGCATGGCGCCCGCCTTGCAGATCGGACGCATGGACGTTCCCAAGGAACTGGAAGCCAAGTACAACGACTACTACGACAACGTTCGTACGCCGGCCAACCTGGAAATTCCCGGCTGCCTGTTCGTAAGGCGCTACCACGCCGTGGAAGGCGGGCCCAAGTACCTGACCATGTACGAATTCGAACACGAAAAGGTGCCCGAGACCCTGGCCTGGGAGAAGCAGCGCGGCCAAGACACCATGAACCAGTACATCGGCGGCTCATACGGTCACGCCCACGGCTCGCCCGGCGTATACCGCCGCGTGTTCCCGCCCCGGGCATTCTAGTTCACGCGAATCTAGCCCGGCCATATTAGTCAGGGTCGCTCCGGTCAACTACAAGGGTTGGAGGTTGGTAAATGTTCTTAATGCGTTTCACCGAACGGGCCTACGTCGATTACACCGAGGAGGACGTACGGAATAGCCCCAACCAAGCCGTGCGGCTGACCTTCTCGAACTCCAATTTCGATCCGGAGATCGGTTCCAAGCTCTACAACATGCACTTGGACGAGTACGAATATTCGGAGGAAGTCGGGTTCGACGGTCTAATGCTGAACGAGCACCACAACACCCCGACCTGCTTGGGGGCGACCATGAACCTGGAGGCGGCCATCCTGGCCCGCACCACCAAGAAGCCGAAGATCGTGCTGTTGGGGAATCCCCTGCCCATTTTCGATAACCCGGTGCGTCTGGCCGAGGAGTTGGCCGAAATCGACATGATCTCCGGAGGCCGGCTGGTATCGGGGTTCGTTCGAGGGACCGGTGTGGAGAGCTTGGCCACCAATACCAATCCTCTCTTCAACCGGGAGCGGTTCGAGGAGGCCCACGACCTGGTGATAAAGACTTGGACCACCCCCGGCCCCTTCCGCTGGGAGAAAAAGCACTACCACTTCCGGGTGGTCAACCCCTTCCAGGTGCCGTTGCAAAAGCCCCATCCTCCTATCTGGATTCCGGGCACCGGAAGTCCCGAAACTCTGGTCTGGTGCGCGGAGCATCGTTACCCCTACATCTTCTTGGAGACCGACGTCCAATCGACCCAGGACATGAAGGAAATATACGCTGAGTCGGCCCGGGAGGTGGGTTATGAGCCAGGTCCGGAGCATCTGGGCTACTTGGTGCGGATACACGTCCAAGACACCGACGAAAAGGCCCGGGAGGTCGGCAAAGGATACATGGTGGGCAACATCGGCGTGGGGCGCATCCCGTTGCCTCGGGACTATCAGTCCCCGGTGGGCTACGCCAGCGCCAGCCAAGACCCTCGGTACCTTCGTATCAGGGAGCAAATCCGTTCGGACCCCTTCCGGGTGGGCGGCTTGGATACCGCGGCTTACGACCAGATCCTGGGTTCCAACCGGTGGATAATCGGCAGCCCCGACACTGTAGTCAAGAAGCTGCGGGAAGTTCTGTCGGTGATGCGGCCCGGTATCCTGTCCATCTGGACGAACGACGGCACTATCAGCCACGAAGACACCATGCGCTGCTTGGAGCTAATGGGTCAGGAAGTGTTGCCCGCCCTCCGGGAAATAGGGGAGGAATTAGAGTTGACCGACCCGTTCCAGAAGGTTCCGTGAACGCGGCTTGAAAGGTGTTGACAACTGCGGTACATTTCGTCGACAAAAGTTGTCTAATGCCCCCCCATCGATTGTCGATAGCCAACCGGGAGTAATTAACTTCCCTCGATTGTCGATAGGCAACCGGGGGTAATTACCGCCCCTTGCTTGCCGAAAGTCAATCAAGGGCAATGGACCCCAAGGGGTTGCACTGCAACCCCTTGTTTTTTTATCTCCAACAGTCCAGTGGTGCAGCTTGGTTGAATGGACGGGTGCGGGCCGGTCCTACTCCTTGTCCCACAGGGCTTCCAGAACTTTGGCCGGGGTCATGGGCAACTCTTGGAGGCGGACGCCGACGGCGTCGTAAATGGCGTTGGCTATGGCGGCCATTGGTGGAACTAACGGCACTTCTCCGGCGCCGCGGACTCCGAAGGGATGGCCGTCGTTGGGCACTTCGACGATCACAGTGTCGATCATCGGCAGGTCCAGGCTGGTGGGCATCCGGTAATCCAAGAAGCTGGAATTCATCATCTGGCCTTGGTCGTTTACCCAATACTCCTCGTTCAATGCCCAGCCGATCCCCTGCACGGCCCCGCCCTGTACCTGCCCCTCCACGTATCCGGGGTGAATCGCTTTGCCGGCGTCCTGGAAGGCCGTGAAGCGCAGAATATCCACCTTGCCGGTCTCAGGGTCGACCTCGACGTCGACCACGTGAAGCCCGAAGGCGTTGCCCACGCCGCCGGGATTGGCGGTAGCCCGGCCGACAATGGGTCCTCCAGTGCCGTTGAGGCGGGGCGCCAATGCCTTGAAGCTGGTCTGTAATTCGGAGTCCCGCCGGTGACGAATCAGGCCGCCGTCGTACTCCACGTCGCCGGGATCGACTTCCCAGATGCGGGCGGCCCGCTCTATCACCTGGCGTTTAATGTCCTGAGCGGCCAGGTAGCAGGCGGTGCCCATCTTGAAGGTCACGCCGCTGCCGCCGGCGCCGGAACTGTATCCGATGGAGTCGGTATCGACGACAGCCGGCTTCACGTCGGTTACCGGAATGCCCAACACCTCGGCGAGGTGCATGGCCATCGCCGCCCTGGAACCGCCGATGTCCGGCGAGCCCTCCACCAAGCTGACGGTGCCGTCGGGGTTGACGCTGGCCACCGCGCTGGCTGGTCCGGTGCCGTTGAACCAAGCCCCGGCCGCGATCCCCCGTCCCCGGTTGGGTCCGGTCAACGGTCCGGCGAGATGGGGATGGGCTTGGGCCGCCTCCAGCACCTCCTCGAACCCGATGCGGCGGAATACCGGACCCGTCGGCTGCCGGACGCCCTCCCGGGCGGCATTGCGCATCCGGAACTCCACGGGGTCGATGGCCAGCCGTTCGCAAAGTTCGTCGATGACCGACTCGGCGGCGAAGGCGGCCACCGGTGAGCCAGGCGCCCGGTAGGCGGCGGCCTTCTGCGTGTTGACCACCACGTCGACGCCCTCGATGTAGCTGTTGGGGATGGTGTATGGGGCCAGCATGGTACGGCAGCCTCCAGGCACCGGCGATCCCGGGAAGGCCCCGGCCTCATAGACCAACCGGCAGTCGGCGGCGACGAGACGACCGTCCTTGGCGGCACCCAGCTTTACCCGGATATGGCTCGCTGAAGCGGGCCCGGTGCCCTCGAACACCTCGGACCGGGTCATGCTTATTTTCACCGCTTGGCCCGACTTCCGGGACAGCACCGAGACTACCGGCTCCAGGTAGCAGCCGCCCTGTCCCTTCCCGCCGAAGCCGCCGCCGATCTCCATCGGGATAATCTTGATCTGGGACACGTTGATGCCCAGGATAGCGGCAGTGTGGTCTCTGAGGGCGAAATGGCCCTGGCTGCTACACCAGATCGTGATGTTTCCATCGGCGGCCCACAACGCCGTCGCCGAGTGGGGCTCGATGTAGCCTTGATGCACCGGCCGGGTGTGAAACTCCCGCTCCACCACCACGTCGGCTTCGCGGAAGCCTTGGTCGGGGTCTCCCAACCGGAATTCGAACCGGTTGGCGACGTTGCTCCCGCCCTCACGGTTGCCGTAGCCGCCCTGCCGCAGGTTGGGGTCTGATAACGTCAGCAAGCGGTCGTGGAGGACGGCCGCTCCGTCGCGCATCGCTTCTTCGGCGTTCAGGACCGGTGGAAGCACCTCGTAATCTACGTCAATCAGGGCCAAGGCCTGCTCGGCCGCGCCGGCGGAAGTGGCGGCCACGGCAGCCACCGCGTGGCCCCGGTATAGAGCTTTCTCCCGAGCCATGACGTTCCGGCTGTAGAAGCCATAATTCACCGTGCCGCCCTCTTCTTGGTCGGCCACCTCCGCGGATACGTCGGGGAAGTCGGCGGATGTCGCCACCGCACGAACGCCGGGCAGGGCCTGGGCCCGCGAGGTATCGATGTTCTTAATCACCGCGTGGGGGTGAGGGCTGCGCAGTACCTTCCCGTGAAGAAAGCCGGGGGGATGGACATCGGCGGCGTATCGGGCCCGCCCGGTTACCTTGTCCGGGCCGTCGTGTCGGATGGGCCGGGTGCCGACCACCCGGTATTCGCCTGTTTCCTGCGTCGGGTTATCTTGCATTGTCGCCACGATCATTCTCCTTTAACGGTCTTGAAGGCGGGGCCCGATAAGGCCGGAACGGCGGTCAAAGAGGGTACAGTACCCAGCCCCGCCGCCCCGTGTTGTTGACCCGGAACAGGTGGCCGCCGCGGGTGGTCACGTAAAGGGTGTCCAAGGCTGGACCGCCGAACGCGCAATTGGTGGGCCAATCGGCCGGGACCGGGTGGGTCTCGATGACCCGGCCTGCGGGAGAAAACACGTAGACCAGCGGGCCCGGCCCGGCCTGCCGCCAACCGCCGGCGGCGATGATATTACCCTCGGTGTCGAGGCACATGCCATCGAGGCCGCGGTGGACGCCCCGGAAATCTTCTCCGAAAACGTGAAGCACCGTGAACTGGCCCAAGGTGTCGTCGTCCCGTAGTGGGTAAGCCCGCAGGTCCCGGACGCCATCGTAGTCGCTTTGCACCACGTAGAGCGTTCGCTCGTCCTGGGAAAAGAGGAGCCCGTTGGGCGCGAAGGTGTCGTATGTCATCCGGCGCAGGGTCCATCCGCCGTCTGACTCCGGCGCGGGGTCCAATCGCAGGACCGAAGCGTGGTCGAGTTCGCGCTCGTCCGCCGTTAACTGGCCGGAGGGATCGGTGAACCAGATGCGGCCCTTGCGGTCGATGGCGAGGTCGTTGGGCCGGTTGTGCCGCTGGCCGTCCAGCAGGTGGGGCAGCACCTCCGCCTCGCCGCCGGGATCGAACCGCAAGATACATCGTCCGCCGCCGGAGCAGCCGTAGAGGCGTCCTTGGGCGTCGAAGTTGAGACCGTTGGTGTTATTGGTGCCGGTCCGGTACTCGGTACACTCGCCGGTGGCGTGGTCGTAGCGCATGATCCGGCTATTGGGGATGTCGGTAAACAGCAGTCCATGGCCGTCCCAAGCCGGCCCTTCGGTGGTGCCGCCGTAGGGTCCGGCCACGAGGTCAAACTCCCAACTCATGGCTCCTCCTTGTGTCTAATCGACGAAGCGGGCCCCGACGGAGCCCAGCCGGCTGTAGGTAGCTTTTACGAAGTCGCCGGGCTTGACCCGTACCGGGGTCACCATTGAACCGGAGATGATGATTTCGCCGGCTCGGAGGTAGTCGTCTAATTCGGCCAGCTTGTTGGCCAGCCAGACGACGGGATTGATGGGATTGCCCATCACCTCGAACCCGGTACCGCTGCCATGGAGGGCGCCGTTGAACTCCACGGTTACGCCTTCGTACTGCAGGTCCAGGCTGCCCAGCGGGACCAGTCTCGAACCCACGACTACGCCGCCGTGGAAGGCATTGTGGGCGATTACGTCGGCGGCCTGGATTCCTTCGCTTCGCACCTTCAAGTCGACCAATTCCAGAGCGGGCACCACGGCGTGGACCGCTTTCATCACCTGTACCGGCGTGACGCCTGGCCCCCTCAGGTCGTCCCCCATCACGAAGGCGGTTTCCGCCTCGACGTGAGGATCGGCCAAGGCCCCGATTGGCACGTCTGCGTCGGTGGCGTAGACGCACCGGTCGAGAATGTGCCCGGAGCATGGCTCGTCCACACCCAGATGGACTCGGGACGCTTGGGTGGTTAAAGCGACTTTGTGGCCGACGACCACCTCGCCGGCGTCCCTGAGCCGGTCGATGAGCCGGTACTGCACCCGGTAGGCGTCGTCGTGGCTAAACGTAGGGTCGGAGAAGGGTTCCGAGCTAATTCCGGTACGGAAGGAACGCTCCACCCCCTTCAGATAGTTGTCAATATCAGTGGCGGCCATTCTTCCTCCAAGGAGCCTGATGGTCTTGGTCGAATACTAATCCGCCCTTGGCGCGTTGTCCAACGCCACGCGGCCCAGCCGGGGCAATCGCGTCTTAACCGTTCGCCGGGCGGGCGGGCCTTCGACCGGGTCAGGGGCCTTCATGATGTAGCGGGCGCATCCAATTGGAGTATTGCCTGGAGGACGCCGTTGCCAGACCAGGGAAGGAGACAGCGGATGATTTTATGGCATTCGGGAAGGGCGTCCACGGCGCGGCAGCGCTCCAGGTATCGGTGGAGGTCCATGAATGTGGTGAGGCGGAAGCCGTGGCCGGCGACGCGCCTGATCAAGGAAAGGGGCCCGGTTTCCACCGAGGTGAAAGGCTGCGGCATTTGCTTCGATGGCGCCTTGTGTCTACCGAAGTCGGCGCGGGCTTGGGCCCACTCATAGCAAAATTCTTCGGCCAAGGGGCGGAGCCGGATGACGACGAGGGGCAGGGCGAGTTTACGCTTCAGGGCGTTGACTCGGTTTCTGAGTTGGCGCAATGACATGGATTCACCGCTTGGGCTTGTGGCGAAAGGTCAGGCCGGGAATTTCGATTTTCCCGCCATTTCCGCTCATTTCCGCCCGTTCCGGGTGGTTGGGCGTGTTGGGCGTTTTGGGGGCGGGTTCACAGGAATAATGGTAGTAGGGTGTACCAGGGGCTGGGAAGGGGCGAGTGTCAGGTATGTTTCACCGCAGAGGACGCAGAGGACGCAGAGGACACAGAGGGCCGACCAACTTCAAAAACTCTGTGGTTTCTGCGTGCTCTGTGGTTGACCGTCGCGTTTTGATTTAAGATGCGATTGCCCTGGCGGCCCAGCCGGGGTTGTTGCGGCAATTATCTCTACTGGGGATAATGGGCGGCAATCGTGAACATAGGAGGCCGCCCTTTATGCCGGGACCGTTGGACGGCGTTAGAGTAGCCGATTTCACCGAGATTATCGCCGGGCCCTTGGCTGGCCGCCTGCTGGCCGATCTGGGGGCCGACGTTATCAAGGTTGAACCGCCCTGGGGTGAACCGTGGCGCCTTACACAGCGGTTCACACCCACGGAAAGCCGCACATTCATGACCTATAACAGCGGCAAACGCAGCCTTCCCTTGGACCTCACTTCAGGACCGGCCAAAGACATCCTCGCACGGTTGATGCCTCTCATGGACGTGGCCTTGGTGAACTACCGGCCCGACGTGGCCGCCAAACTGGGAGTCGACTACGAGACGCTGTCCCAAGCCAACCCCCGGTTGATTTACTGCGAACTCACCGCCTACGGCCGCCAAGGGCCGGACGCCCACCGGCCGGGGTACGACATGATCATCCAAGCCATGACCGGCATGATAGCTTCAGAGACGAAGACCGTCGATGAAGTGCCGTCGTGGGTGTGGTCCAGCCCGTTGGTAGACACCTCGGCCGGAATCTGCATGGCCGAGTCGGTGTGCGCCGCCCTTTTCGCCCGTGAGCGGACCGGCCGCGGCCAGAAGATAGAGACCTCTCTCTTGGCCTCGGCGCTTACACTCATGGGGGCCCGTTTCCTGCACGTGGAGGCATTGGACCAAGAGATGCGGGAGCGGACACTGCTGGAAATCGAGGAAAGACGGGCGGCGGGCGCCAGTTACGACGAGTTGGTGGCCGCCTCACCCGGCAGCCGCCGCCGGGAACACCACGGCAATCTGTACTACCGGGTCTACATGGCGGCCGACGGGCCCATTGGCGTCGGTTGTCTCAGCGACGCGCTCCGGCGGCGGTTGTTGGATACCTTGGGCCTCACCGACGACGCGATGGAACCCGGATGGGACCCGAACACGCCGGAGGCCGCAGCCTATAGCCACAGCTTGGAGCAGACCGCCGAGGCGTTTTTCCGTGGCAAGACCAGCAGAGAATGGCTGGAAATACTGGAGGCTCGGGGCATTCCGGCTGGCCCGGTCCGGTTCATCGAGGAGCTTTTCGACGACCCTCAGGTATTGGCCAACGGCTTGGTGACCGAGGTGACACACTCGCAAGAAGGACCGGTGAAGATGGTGGGGCCGATGGCCCGTTACGGTGGGACCCCATTGCCGCCGCCCCGTCCGTCTCCGGCCTTGGGCGAACACTCGCGGGAGATTCTCGAGTGGTTGGGCATCGACCGCGCCAGCATAGACGATTGGCGGGACGCCGGGGCGGTAGGCTGAGCGGTGGGGCGGCCCCTGCGCCGCCCCATTGGTCCGGTGGCCCCGTTTAGCCCAGTCCGGCCAAGAACGAAGTTACGGCGGCGTTGAACGCTTCGGGCTTTTCCATTTGCGGGAGGCTGCCGCAGTTGTCGATTACGTTAAGGGTCGCGTTGGGTATGGCTTTTTGGTACAACTCGGCGCATTCCAACGGGAAGATGGCGTCTTGCCGGCCCCACACTACGAGGGTGGGCGTTTGGATCTTGGGCAGGTAGTACGGAAGGCTCGGATTGTGGTAGTACGGTTTCCAGGCCAACCGGGATAGCATCTCCATGTTGGAGTGAAGGATCGCGGCTTGGTCCGGTGTCCGTTCCTCCGTGAAAAAGTCGTAGTTGGGCACTTGGGACGGGTCGTGGAAGTATAGTTGCAAGCGTGTTTCGGCCGACACCATCAGCAACTCGGCAATTTCTCCGTTTTGCGGTTTGATCCCGGCGGCGTCGATGAGCACCAAGCCCTTGAGATTACGGCTGGACATGGCGGCCATCTCGGCCGCGATCCAACCTCCGGTACCTTGGCCGGCCAGGACGTATTGGTCCAACCCCAAGCTATCGGCCAACTCCATGAGGAAGTGGGCTGCGTCGTTGACGGTATACACCCAACCGGGGCGCGGCGTGCCGAAGTAGCCCGGCAGCGACGGAGCGTACACGGTGCACTTGTCAGCCAACTGGCTGGTGGTGGGATCGTAGGTCCCGAATCCCACTGCTCCGTGGAGATACAGAAGGGGAGGTCCCGAGCCGCCCGAATGCATCTCGACGGGCGTACCAGAGACGGTGACCGTGGACCTGTTGCTGGCTGTCCCTAAGGTCATATACGTACCTCGTCCATGAATGATTCCTCAATGAATCGCACGATAGGGAAACGCACAAGAGGGCACGCCACAAAGCTGAACACCACAATCGAAGGGCCGCACTGGGCAACGGCGACCCCATGGGTTCTACAGGCGGCCCGGCCGTTGTCGGCTAGCGCGGCCGCCTGTTCTGGCGGCGGCGACGGCGGGCGGCCCGCTGGGCGGCCAACCTTTCTTTCTGGGCCTTGGACCGGAAGAACCGACGGTCTTTTAGCTCTCTAAGGATACCGGAGTGTTGGACCGATGCTCGGAAACGGTTGACGAGGCTCTCGGGGTTCTCGCCCTCGCGGGGGGTTACGTAAGCCATGAACTACTCCATAAACGCCCAGATATTCCGAGGGTGTTGCGGCCAATTTAACACAGGCGGTAGGGATGGGCAACCTGCGGGAACTCAGCGTAACTGTTCAGAATTGCTGGTGTCCTTTCCCCCTGCCAGGAGGAGGGGACACTGAACAGTTACAAATGCCAGTAACTGGTTGATAGTGCTTACGCGCTCCTCCAAATCGGCCCCACACCAAAAACCCGGAAAAGGGACCCCCCTCCGTGTTTTTTGGTTACGGGCGACAGTAACGGGAGCGGCTGTTAGAACGCCTTCGACTCTGCTTCGAACCCGGCGTCGCGGTGCCCGCCGTCACAGAAGGGCTTGGTGGAGGAGTGTCCGCAACGGCACAATGCGACCCATCGCCCTTCGGGAATGGCGTAGTTGTTACCGTCTTGGTCTACGATGTCGATCGGTCCCGAGATGCGGTTGGGTCCGTTGGCCCTGATTTCAATCTTGACGTCTGCCGTTGTCCCTCCTTCCTCCGTGGAATAACGGTAGTATCCTCCGAGCCCATATGCCGGTCAATCTGAGTCGCCTTCTAGTCGGCCGCCGTGGGGACTGTGCCGCTTCGCGTCCTTTCGCCCCTTGCAATCGATACACTCATGCCTACCAGCAGCACCGCGCCCATGACCAGGAAGGCCCACTTCAAGCCCGCAACGAACGCATCGGCCACTTCCGGGGAAGCCGCGTCCAGGCCCTGGGCTCGACGCCGCGAAAGCCCGTTGTGGTCACAACCACCGTGGTGTCGACGGCGATGCTGGTAACGGTGGCCGAGTTCCGCACCGACTGCGTCAGGGCCGACACGACCCGGTATTGGCTGCGTTCCACCGCGCCCAGTATCGAGCTGCTGTTGAGCGAGTTGAACAGGGCCATCCCCGCACTCTTGAGTATCAGCATCCCGACGACCAAGATCACCGGCGAGGTCGCGGTCAGCGTCGCCGCCAACGCCATCGCGGCCATCGCGGACAGGCCCAACCCGCAGACCGTCAGTGTGCGCCAGCCCAACCTGTCGGACAACCGCCCGCTCACCGGTCCGATCACGACCATGTAGATTGTCGGGGCGATCAGCAGCCGCCCCACGTCCCGCGGCGAGAACTCCAAGACTCTCTGCAGGTAGAACGGCATCATGAACCGGGTCGAAGACTGCCCCAGGCAAGACAACCAACTGGCCGAAATGCCCCTGGTGAACAGCTTGTTGCGGAACATGTAGAGGTCGAGCATCGGCGAGGCAGTGTGCAACTCCCACCAGACGAACGCCGCAAACAGCAATGCAGTTGTCGCCGCCCCGGAGAGAATCAATGGGGGACACCCAGCCCTACAGGTCGCCGTTGCCCACGACCAGCAGGAAGGTCAGCAGCGCCATGCCGGAAAGGGCCACACCCAGGCAGTCGCAGGCAGGGCGGCTGTCGGCCCGGTCCGCGGCCCCCTCCCGCGCCTGCTCCAGCACGTACCAGGAGGCGGCGATCGCTATCAGGCCGGCGGGGATATTGAAGAAGAACACCGAACGCCAGCCGAAGGCAGCGATGAGCAGCCCGCCCACCGCCGGTCCGGCAATCGCTCCGCTGCCCACCACGCTCATATAGGTGCCCAGCCTCTTCCCACGCTCGGAGCTTGGGAACGCCGAAATCACCGTCGCCATGCCGTTGCCCTGCACCATGGCCGAGCCTATCCCCTGGAGCACCTTGGCGGCGATCAGCATCGGCAGACCCGTCGCGAATCCGGCCATAGCCGACGCCCCCGACGAAGACCACCAACCCGGCGATGTAAACGGGTTTACGGCTGAGAATGTCGCCCAGCCGCCCCATCGGGAGGATCAATACGCTGATAGTCAAGGCATAGCCCACGACTATCCACTGTATCGTCGGGAGGTCCGACTGGTAGTGCTCTTCGATTTCGGGAAGCACCACCAGCACGGTGCCGTGGTCCAGCACCGACACAAATGTGCCAATGGCGGTGGTAGAGAACACCCACCAACTGTACCGTTGGTGGGCTGTCAGAGCGCGGAGCAAGCTGTACGATTCTCCAATAAGCCATTTTCCAGGGCAGCTGTCATTACGAAAAACAGGTGTTCTTTCCTCCTGAGAGAGAAGGTTAGGAACATGTCCGGCAACAGAAATCCCCTCCCACGCCAGCCTGTCTCATAATTCCCGCGGATGTAGTGTAGGGCGGCTGATGTGATCGATACGTGGGGCGCTCGGCGGAGACATGAGAGGGCAATAGGGAGTGGATTGTTGGGGAGGAAGCAAGGTACGGTGGCGCCGGGAGGGAGTAATGCCGCTTCGAGAGTTCAGCCGGGATCAGGGCTGGCTCTTTCCTCCATGTCTGGATGAAATGGTGGCCGAGGACCATGGGCCCCGTTTAGTGGCCGCCTTCGTCGACAGCATCGGACGGGAAGGCTGGGAGGAGTAGGGGGTCAGCCGCGAGGGAGAGGCGCGGGGGCGGCGGCCTACCATCCCCGGATGCTCCTCGGGGTCTGGCTCTACGGCTTCATGACCGGGGTGCGCTCCACTGGCAAGCTGGAGACGGCCCGCCGGGAGCAGTTGCCCTACATGTGGCTTTGCGGGAATCAGCATCCCGACCACAACACCCTGTGGCGGTTCTACTGCGGACACCGGGAGAAGATGCGGGGGCTGTTCCGGCGGACGGTAAAGACGGCGGTGGAGGAGGGGCTGGTGGATTTGGCGTCGCAGGCGGTGGACGGGACGGGAACGCCGCCAAGCATCGCTCCTTGGACACCAGGGGGCTTAGGAGGTTGCTACAGCGGGTGGAGGAATCCATTGGCTCTCTGGAAGCGAGCAACGAAGGGGGTGACGAGCCGGCGCCGCCCAGCCTGCCCCAAGAGTTGGCCGACACCCAAGAGCTCCGCCGAAGGGTGGAAGAAGCGCTGCGGCAGGTCGAAGCTGAGGAAGGGGGCAGCCGGGCGAACCTGACCGACCCGGACGGGGGCCTGCTCCGGACCAGAAACGGCTTCATCGCGGGCTACAACGCGCAAGCGGTGGCGGCGCCCTTGGGGGAGCCAGGCGCCCCGGGGGGAGCGTCGGGGATGCTGATCACGGCAGTGGAAGTTAGCTCCAGTTCCGACGACCACCCCTGGCTCCTGCCGATGATTGAGGAATCGGCGCGGAACACCGGCGCCGGGGAAACCGCCACCCTGGCCGACGCCGGCTACCATTCGGGGGCCAACTAGGTGGCCTGCGAGACCGGCGGCCACCAAGTCCTGATGCCCGAAGCCGACGGGCGCCGGCGGTCGGCTCCCTACCACAAGGAGCAATTCATTCACCAAGCTGAGACCGACACCTACCAGTGCCCCCAAAGGGCGAGGCTGGAATTCGTCGAATCGTTAAAGCACCGAACCGGCTACGGGGTGCGCCGCTACCGGGCGCCCAGAGCGGTCTGTCGTTCCTGTCCGGCCTTTGGGGAGTGCACCAAGGACCGCCAAGGCCGGTCGATCAAGGTGAGCGAGCACGAAGTCCGGTTGCGCCGCCACCGGGGGCCGATGAGCACCGGGTCAGCGAAAGCTCGGTACCGGTTGCGCCAACAACTGGTCGAGCCGGTGTTCGGGATTCTCAAGGAATGCCACCGGGCCAGGCGGTTCCTGCTGCGGGGGCTGGACGAAGTACGGGCCGAGTGGACGCTCTTGGCCACGACCTTCAACCTGGGGAGCCTCCACCGGCTCGGGAAGCGGGGACGGCGGCCTACAGCGCAGTGCCCCAAGGGACAACACCACCTGCGTTTCTCCCACCCCGGCAGCCGGTGCCGCCCCGCCCGCCGCCCACGCATAGTTGAGACCAAGTTTCCAGCCCGGCGTCCCACCGGTCTCCTCCAACATTCCCCAACCACGACCGTTTTGTGGGACGGGCTGACGCGCACGGGAGGAGGGTTAGGGTGGGGGCGCCCTCCTGGGAGGCGGCTGCCGGATTCGGGGAGGTCCAACGCCAACGTCCCCCGTTCCTAACCTTCCCCCAGTGGGCCGAGGGGAAGGGACTGTTATTGAACCGGCGAATCGATCGATATTGCCAACGCACGGGCTGTGGCGCCGGAGGGTGCGCCACCAGAGGGTGTGTGCCCATGGAAGAAGACCCCGGTCGAGAGAGCCGCCGGAGTCGTCGGCGAGGGTCAGGACCAACGGGCCGACAGCGAGGCGGCCCTGATCTCCCGATTGCACCAGCATATCGGTCAACTGGGGGTAGGGCGGGGATTTCTGGCCAAGAGGTCCCGTCCGTGAGCCGAACGAGACGGCAGTAACGGCTGACGGTCCTCTCGAGATAGCAGCTCCGCGTATGGGCCGAGGGCCGCTTCGAACTTGCGGTGGTAGTATTCCGGCAGCGCCTTCGATCTGCCCTCATGAAAGGCTCTGAAGTCGCGATCAGTCTTCATCACGCGCAGAATGCGTTTGTACTCTCTCTGGATGCGCCATGCCCCCTGGGAGCGAAGGGCGTGGAGCACGCGGAGCGGATACCCCGGCGTGGTTATCAACCGCTTCATGACGACCCGCGGAGATGCCATGTGCGAATACATATCGACGAGATGCTCGTAGTAGGTGATCGGATCGTAGTTCTTGAGCGTGGTGACGATGTGAGGCGCGTAGTAGAAGGCGAACGGCATCGAGGTCAGGATACGCTCCTCGTCGAGGTACCGGTCGAACAGAGGAGTGCCACCGAATGGAGTGGGGATATTGATAGTCGGCCACACAAAAGGGGCGCGCGACATGAATTCCTTGGTCAACTCGGCCGGCCCATCTCCTTCGTCCCCGTCCAGCCCGAACATCAGATTGGCCTGCATACCGGGCACGTACTCGCGGATCAGCCGGAAATGGTCTACTACCTGATTTAACTTAACGTGATCAGCCTGTTTCGACCCGACTCCGGACTTGTTCGAGTATGCGCTCCAGGATTCGATACCCGGAGCCAAGTAGAGGCACCCGGTGGAGCGCAGCTGTTCCAGCCGGGACGTGCGTAGGATCGATAAGGAACTCTCCATGATGTAATAGCTGCGCTGTCCGTGCGGAATCCTCTCCAATACCGAGAACACCTCGTCGAACTTTACGGCAAAGTTGGGGTCGTGGAAGCTGACTAGCAGCTTCGGGTGCTTTTCAAAGATGAACCGCAGGTCGGCCTCGAGCCTGTCCAAGGGCAGCAAGGCGAACGGGTTGCTCCAATCGATGCAGAAGTCGCAGGCGTAGGGGCACCCGATGCTGGCGAGCATCGGTACGGTGCTGGATATGTAGGGCTTTCCGCCGGAGAAGATCGAGGTCTGGAGCTCCGGCATGCGTTCCTCGACGGTTGGTAGGTCCTTGAGTTGCCGCCCGCTGGTTACCGTCTCTCCGTTCGGCGCCTGTCTCAGGATGTCCTCCACCAAGGTCTTGTCGCAATCAAGCACGACCACATCGAAGAATCGGCGGCAATCGTCCGGAAAAGACTTGGCGTGTGGGCCGCCGATCACCGTGCGGGCGCCGTCCAGCCGGTAGAGCTGGGCGAGGGCATAGGCCAGTGCGCTCGCTTGGGTATAAGTCGAGATGAACACTACGTCCAGATCGTCCGGCAATAGGGCCTTGGGGTCGCCCTGCCCGTAGTAAGTGGCATAGAAGGACTCGTGCCCCATCTGCCGGCACCATACGCTGACCGCCTGCGGCATGACGCTGGCGTACTGTTTAACGAAGTAGTGAGCGTAGGCCGAGTGGGTCCAATGCCTGCTTCTCTCCGGACGCAGAATCTCCAGAACACCTATTCTCATCGCTGCACCCCGATCGTGTCTTCCAGCCAGCCCGCCCGGTCCCCGTACACCACCGGGCTGGCTCTAATCTCTTCTTGCAACCGGCCGTATTCCCCCCGGCCTCGCTCCGCTTTCCCGCGGGTCAACGCCATCAGTTGGCCCATACTCAGTATAAGTCCAAAACGCCACTTCAGGTAGCGTTGTATCATCCTTAAAGAGAGCCGCCACTCCTCCCGGAGCACGCTAACATCACTCTGCACAGAGCCGCCGATTTAATCGGTAACTGTTCAGAGTGGGCTTAATCCGCGCTGAGCCCACAAATGGAAGATGATGCTACGCGGGTAGACTGAAGGCATGAGTTTGCCTGAGGATTTGGCCGGGTTCTCCCGCGAGGAGTTGATTGAGCTAGTTGGTCGGCTCTTTGGTCATATCCAAGTTCTGGAAGCCCGGATCGCCGAGTTGGAAGGCCAACGGAAGCCGCCAACGGGTGTGCAGGAGCGGAAGCCGGCGTCTTGGGTCAAGGCCAACCGGCCCGCCCGCTCCAAGGGAGAACGGCGGAAGCGGCCCCACGGCTTTGGCCGGCGACGGGAGGAGCCCACCCACCGGGTGGAACACGCCACGGCCAGTTGCCCCGACTGCCAGGTCCCTCTGATCGGCGGGAGGGTGCGGGGCAGCCGCCAGGTGATTAGCCTGCCTCGGGTACGGGCGCGGGTAACCGAACACGTGGGGCTCGAACGCGCCTGCCCCAAGTGCCGGAAGCGGTGGGCGCCCGGACCGGATTGGGGCGCCTTGAGCGTGGGCCGCCAACGGTTCGGCGTTTCGGTGCAGAGTGAAGTAAACATGCTGAGGGAGGAGTGCCGGCTCCCCTTCCGGGTGATTCAGCGTTACCTGAAGTGGCGCTTTGGCCTGGGCCTTAGCGTGAGGGAACTGGTGGATTTGGTCCGTGGGGCGGCGGAGCATGGCCAAGAGGAATACACCCGGTTACGCCAAGAGATTCGGGCCAGCCCGGTGGTGTACGGGAACGAAACGGGCTGGCGTCAAGATGGCCGTAATGGCTACCTCTGGAGCTTCAGCACTCCCAAGGTGCGCTACTTCCTCTACCGGCCGGGCCGGAGCCAGAGGGTGGTGGAGGAGGTGTTGGGGGATGAGTTCGAGGGGGTGTTGGTCAGCGACTTCTACGGAGCCTACAACGTGTACCAGGGGCCGCACCAGAGGTGCTGGACCCACCTGTTGCGTGACATCCACCAACTGAAGGAGCAACACCCTCAAGACCTGGTCCTAGCCAGGTGGGCCCACGCGGTGCGTGAGGTGTACGACCATGCTCAGGCCTACCCCGAACCTGATCCTAACCTGCCCGAAACAGTGCGGCGGGCCCAGCGGGTAGAGCAGCAACAACGCTACCAGCAATGGCTATGGTCCATCTGTAAGCCTTACTTGGGCAGCGATGCGCCCATGAGGGTGCTGTGCCAGCGGGTGGAACGCTTCCTGCCGGAGTTGTTCACCTTCGTCGCCGAGCCCCGGGGCAGCGCGGACAACAACGCGGCGGAGCGTAGTCTGCGCCCGCCAGTGGTGAGCCGGAAGATCAGCGGCGGTACCCGTTCGGAGCGGGGGAGCGAGACCAAGAGCATCCTGGCTTCCTTGTTCGGAACCTGGCGCCTGCAACAACGCAACCCCTACCAAGCCCTACAATCCATCCTCTCCAAACCCCATCTCGCCCCAGTCTGAACAGTTACAACTCAGCTCCAACCGGTCTACCAGTGGCAACGGTTGCTTGGAGCGGGCGAAGGGATTCGAACCCTCGACGTCTTGCTTGGGAAGCAAGCACTCTACCACTGAGTTACGCCCGCTGAATGCCCCGCCCTTGAAAGGGTCAGCCCGGAGGCTGGGCCAAGTATATCAAACGCCGCCCAAGTCTCGCATACGGCTGTCGTGGACCGACTTCCAGTGGACCGCCCAATCTTCCCGGGTTTCCGCCTCGGTCTTGCCGGAGCTGTAGCCCGGCGATACCAGCGGAGCGGCCCGCTCCACCTTCAGTACAACATAGGCGTTGGCCGCCAATTCCACCTGTTGAACGCCCTGTCGCCCGTTCAGGTAGGCGTTCTTAATTTCCTTGAACAATTCGCCGTCTTTGATAATGGTTACCGCGCCCTTGAACCGGTAACCCTTGCGAGAATAGGGGTCGACCACGTTGATCTCCATCGCCGGGTTGTGTTTCAGGTTCTCCATCGTTACCGGCGAGGCCAAGTCGGCAAAGACCAAGTGATCGTCGTCCCACACCGCCGCCGTCCCCTTGGGGGAAAGGTTCGGAGTGCCGTCTGGGCACACGGTAGCGATAAATCCCAAGCGCTGTTGGCGCACCACCCGTTTCATGTCCTCGCTTAGTATTCCCATATTCTTGTATTCCTTATTCGTTTCGGGCCGCTCGATTCAGCGCCGGCGACGTTTCTGCGGCCCGTCGGTTGGACTATTGGTCTATTGCCAGGCGACGCCTTGTGGAAGCCGGGCCTTCAGCGGCCGATCCATCCAGCGGCCCGTTCGGCGATCATGATAGCGGTGGCGTTGGTGTTGGCCCGCACCACGTTCGGCGAGATGGACAGGTCGACCACCATCAGGTTTTCGACTCCCCGGACCCGGCAATACTGGTCCACCACTGCCATGGGGTCCGACTCGGGCCCCATCTTGCAGGTCCCGCTGCTGTGGAAGGTAGTGCCCACATGTTGGTGAATCCAGTCGTCCAAGGCTTCGTTGGAGGCCAAGGCATCGGCGTCCGGTTCGAGCACCTCTTTGATCAGCGGTTGAAACTCGTCGTGGTCCAGCAGGCCGACTGCCAACCGCACCGCTTCGCGCAGCCGCTGCAAGTCCCATTCCGATTCCAGGTAGCGGTAGTCCAGGCTGGGCCGGGCGGCGGGATCAGGAGAGGTGAGGCGCAGTTCTCCGGAGCTTACGGCTGAGTTGAGGATGATGTGTATGTACACACCGCCTGAGCCGTACAGGGTTCTCGATCCCCGTACCGGGTCGCCCTCCCCACCGGTGGCCATCGACCCCAGGTAAACCTGCATGTCGTTACGGGAACTTGAGCCCGGGGCGGTGTAGCGCAGTCCGGTGGGAGTCTGGGGCATCGCGCCCGCCAGTTCCACGCCATCCTTGGCCGCAACGTCCAGGGTGACCAGCGGATGGTCCCTCAGGTTGCGGCCCACCCCCGGCGCGTCTCTAACTACGGTGATACCCAGGTCCCTCAGGTGTTCCGCCGGGCCGATCCCGGAGACCATGAGAAGTTGGGGCGTAGCAATGCCGCCGGCGCAAAGAACGATTTCCTCTCCCGCTGCGATAAATTGCTCGCCGCCGCTCTCCACCTCCACCCCCACAGCCCGGGAGCCTTCAAAGACGACCCTCCGGGCCAGTACGTCGCCCCTTACCGTCAGGTTCAACCGGTGCCGGTTGGGATTAAGGTAAGCCAAGGCGCAACTGGTGCGGATGTTGTCGGGGTTGTTCATTGGCACCGCGCCGGTACCGGTGGCGTCCGGGTTATTCATGTCCGGGTCGTGGGGGAACCCGGCGGTCAAAGCGGCTTGGTAGAAGGCCTCGCTCAGGGGCAGCCATTGGTCGCGGGCCACCCGCCGCACCGGTATAGGGCCTTCGCTGCCGTGGAAGTCGTCGTGAACATCCCGGTCCGTCTCCAGGTTGCGGAAGAACGGGAGGACCTTCAGATAGGCCCATTCGTCGTTGCCCTGTTCCGCCCAGCCGTCGTAGTCCTCGGGCATACCCCGCAGGAAGATCTGGCCGTTTACCGAGCCGGAACCGCCGATCAGGCGGCCCCGGGCGATGTCCTGGGGTCTTTCCTGCCGGGCCGACAGCGTTCCCTGGTAGCTCCAATTGAAGGGGGAGCCGGGTTCGGAAGCACTATTGTCGTAGCCGAATTTGACCTCGTCTGGAACGAGCTCGAAGTCCGGATAGTCCGGCCCCGCTTCCAGCAGGAGCACCGACCTATTGGGGTCCTCACTCAAACGGGTGGCAAGGGCGCAACCGGCCGAACCCCCGCCAACTATTACAACGTCGTACTTCATTCTTTTACCTCGTTCGTGGAGTCGAAACTCACGCGCTTCGGGACCGATTATGTCCTTCCGGTTTCTCCGACCCGGTGGGTGCTACTGCGGGTCCAACCCCCGTCACACCGGGTTAGTTTCTCCATCGTTCGTTTGTTAGTAAGCCGGAAACGACGGAACGGAGCGTGGCGCACCTGCGATTCTTTGTTGGCGAGCAACGACAGGCGTCTAGTTCGCGGCCGCCGCGGCTTGCCCCAGCAACCGCATAGTCCGGTCGAGAGAGGCCGCTTGGTCGGGACCGGCTGTTACGGGGGAAGCCAGCACCTCGGTGGCGCCGAAAGCGAACAGCTCAGCAATGCGTTCTGCGGCTTGGGCCTCGTCGCCCCAAATCACGGCGCCGTCGATCATGGCGTCGCTCCAGACGCCGGCAGTGGCCTCGGGATAGCCGGCGGCCACCAGCATACGCTGATAGTAGGGCAACCGAGGGTTCATTATTTGCTCCCGGACCGCGGCACGGACTTCCTCCGGGTTGTCGTGAACGCAGACCGGAGCGTGAGCTATCAACGGAGGCGTTTCCCGGCCGGCCCGTTGAGCGCCGGCTTCCATGGCCGGCAGCGCCACGTCGCGGAGGTAAGTACCCGGGCAAATCCATGAGATCGCCCCGTCGGATTCGGCCCCGCACAGTTCGAATGAGCCCTTCCGAAGGGCCGAGCCCATGATTTCCACGTCGCAGACCTCGGGAATCGAATCATGGGCTTGGTAGAACTCGCCGTCGAAGTCGACCCGTCCCTCGTGGAGGATGGCCTTGAGAATCCGCAGGTATTCCTTGAGGTGACCCAGGGGAGCGTCGAAGTCCAGTCCCATGGCCTCGATGGTGGGGCGGTGGCTGGGGCCAACTCCCAAGCGGAAACGGCCGGGCGCCAGTTGGGCCACTACCTGGGCCTGTTGCACCATTACCAGCGGGTGCCGGGGATAGGTGGGCACGATGGAAGTGCCCAGCTTGATCCGTTCGGTGGCCGCGGCGCTGGCGGCGAAGCAGGTAATGCTGTCCAATCGAGCGCCGCCGGTAGTCATCCAAGCCGCATGTATCCCTAGTTCCTCGGCCCGTTGAATCATGGATTGGATTTCGCTGATCGTGTTACCGGATACCGCCACTCCAACCAGTTTCTCGGCCATGGCACCACCTCATTCGAAATCGTCTTGGCCTGATCGCCTTGGTCCGCCGCCCCGTCCGAGGACGGCAGGACGAACGAGAAAGGCCCCCGTTGGTCAAAGCAAAGCATGGAAGGCTGCGGGTGTCAAGCCGAAATTGGCCAGCCCGCCGTCTCTGCGGTGGCGGGCCTTGGGCCCGGCTTAGAGAGACGGGGTCAACTCCGGCCGAAAGGTGATACCATAACGGTATATTCGAGTTTGGAGGAGGTGCGAAATGGTCCTAGTGGGAGAAAGGATAGAGTCCGGAACGGTCCAATACCCCAGCGTCGACGGCGCTTCGGTCAATGCCTTCTACAGCCGTCCCTCCGAACCCGGCTCCTACCCGGCGGTCATCGTGACCATGGAGGGCATGGGGTTGATGGAGCATCACAAAGACATCGCCCGGCGGTTCGCGGGCCGTGGGTTCCTCGCCATCGCTCCCGATCTGTATACCCGGGAGGGTTCTCCCGATCCCGGCAATATGGAAGAAGTGATGGCGGCGTTGTTCTCGGCGGCCGATTCCCAGGCCATGGACGACCTGGAAGGCGCCGCCGTCTACCTGAAGGGCCAAGCCCACTGCAACGGCAAGGTCGGTATAATCGGCTTCTGTTCCGGCGGACGCTACACCTTGATGATGGCCTGCCGGAGCGGCAACATCGACGCCGCGGTCGACTCCGCCGGCGGCAACATCGTCCACGAGCCCACTGAGCTGCGTCCGGTGCAACCGATGGACATGGTGCCTGACCTGTCCTGCCCCTTGTTGGCCTTGTTCGGGGTCGAGGACGAGAACCCCACGGCGGAGCAGGCCGATCAGATGAAGGCCTTGTTGGAGCAGCACGGCAAGACTTACGAGTGGGTTATGTATGAAAACGCCGGGCATGCTTTCTTCGCCGACTACCGGCCGAGCTACCGCGCGGTACCTGCCCAAGACATGTGGCACCGGGTCCTGCAGTTCTACGACCAGCACCTGCGGGGCTAACGCCTTAGCCGGTAGATACCTGACTTCTGGGACAGCACGTAGAGGCCGCCTTCCCGGTCTTCTCCGAACGAAGTAATTCTCAGGTCGGTGTCGGCCAATAAGACGCTCTCGGTGACCCTCTCACCATCGTAGAGTATTGCCCAAATCTTTCCGGCGCAGTAATCGCCGAAAACGTAGGCACCGGAGAGGGAGGGAATCTCCCGGCCCCGGTACACGTACCCGCCGATAATCGAGCACCCCTCGTCGGCGGAGTACTCCCATACCGGCGGAGTGGTCCCGGCGTCGTCGCAGGATAGCCGGGGAGAAAAGCATTCGCTCCCCTCCAACGTGTTCCAACCGTAATCGCCGCCTGCTGTGATCAGGTCCACCTCTTCCAAGCGGTTCTGCCCCACGTCGGCGGCCCACAGGTCCCCCGAGTTGCTATCGAAGGAGAACCGCCAAGGGTTGCGAAGCCCGGAGGCCCAGATTTCGGGGCGGGCTTCGGGCCGGTCCAACATCGGGTTATCGTGAGGAATTCGATAGGGAATGGCCGGAGTCGATTCCGACACGTCGATTCGCAGGACCGATCCCAGCAACGTGGCCTGATTCCGTCCGTTCGCCTTCGGGTCGCCCGACCCGCCGCCGTCGCCCAAACCGACGTACAGGTGGCCGTCGGGCCCAAAGGCAATTTGTCCTCCGTTGTGGTTGCGGAACGGTTGCGAAACTTCCAATATCACCAATTCGCTGTCCCGGTCTCCCGTTTTAGGGTCGCCGACGGCGGTGAACCGGGACAACACGGACCGCCGTGGCCCCGACGCCGAATAATAGACGTAGAAATACCCGTTGCTGGCGAATTCGGGGTCGAAGGCCAAGCCCAGCAGCCCTTCCTCCGATCCTGAGTCGTTGACCCGGTCGCGGATGTCCAGAAACAATTCCGAAGCGCTGGCGTTTTCTTCTTTGGCAAATGCCAGCGTCCGCCCCGCCTGCTCGGTCACGAATAGCCGGTCATCGCCAGCCGGGGGTTGGGTCAGGTTGGTCAGCCCACTAAAGTCCAACTTGGGAAAGGCTCGTTCAATAGATAGCGGCGTGGACAACAGCCGTTGAACCGGAGTAACGATGGGCTCGGCTTTGGCGGGCAAGGTTCCGGGGGTGTTGGCAGGGCGTATTGCCTCCTGCGTGACGGATGGCGGCCGGGTCGAGGCCTCCGGGAGCGGGGTGGTTTTGGTGGCGGTGGCGTGTGAGGCTGGAGGGGTGTGAGAAGGACTGATGTCCTCGCCCGTGCAGGCCAAGGCCGTCCCACAAACCCAGAGTAAGGACAACGTAGCCGCTGCCGTAAATCCGAAGGTCCGCAAGTTGGTCTTCATGACCTCAATGTTATACTAACCGCCATCCTCAGCAGTGGCCCGGATTATGAATGCAATTGAACGTTGGGACCACATGGTACGAGTGGAGCACGAACAATCTGACCGGATGCGGGGCCTGACGCCTCCGCCCGCCGACCACTGGACCCCATACGCCAGGGAGTTCAAGGCCGACCCTAGGCGGTCCGGCAACGCGCTGTTGGACCATCTGCGGAGCCGGGTCGACCCCGGCCAGACGGTAATCGACGTCGGCGCCGGCGGCGGAAGTCTGGCGTTGCCGTTGGCGTTGCATTGCCAGAGGGTCGTGGCGGTTGAGCCCTCCCCAAGCATGTGCTTGGTCCTGAGGGAGACGGCCTCCGAATTCAACGTGCCAAACGTGGATGTCGTAGAGTCGGACTGGATGAATGCCGTTGTTGACCGGGCCGGCGTCACGCTGTGCAGTCACGTGGTATACGTTATACGAGAGATCGGAGCCTTCGTCAGGAAGTTGGAGGACCGGGCCTCCAGCTTGGTGTTGGTGGTCTTACACCAGGCCTCCCCGCAGTCCCAGCTCTATCCTCTCTGGGAAACGGTACACCGGGAAACGCGTCTTACTCTCCCCAGTTTGCCGGAGTTTCGAGATGTGCTGGACGAGCTGGGGGTCCAAGCCGAAGACACCGTCATGCCGTCCCAGCCAACCCGGGGATTCGCCAGCATGGATGACGCCCGGGAGCAACTGGTCCGCCGCCTATATGTGTCCCCCGGCACTCCTCAGATGGAGTGCTTGGAAGGGGCCCTTCCCCAAGTCCTGGAGGAGTACGACGGCGGCTATCGGATTAAAGGCGCCGAGGCGTTGACCCCCCACGTAGTCTCTTGGCGGCCTCGCCTCTCCTCTAACGGCTAAGGCCCGCAGGGTCCGGCTGGCCCGGCCCGCCGACTCGGCGGCGGGTCTGGAGGAAAAAGGAGCCGGCGGCCCCGGCCGCTGAACCGGCCATAGCCAAGCCAAAGCTCCACTTCATGTCGAAGTAGTCGGCCACCGCGCCCCCGATGGTGGGCGATATGGTGCTGCCAAGTCCGGCCCCCACCGACATCAGCGCGAAGGCGGCTGCGGAAAAACGCACCGGAACGTAGTCCCCGGAGGCGGCCGCGCAGATAGTGTAGGCGGCCCGCAGGGTGATGCCAATTAGCACCGACGCCGCGATGAAAGAGACCATGCCCGGGACCCAGGCTAGCAAAGCGAACGCTCCGCCTTGGACCAAGAAGGAGTATGTGAAGGCTTGGCCGCGGCCGATATGGTCGGACATTCGCCCCCAGAACACGCCGCTGCCGATGCTGAGAACGCCGATCAGTATGACCAATTGTCCTACGGTGGAAAGGCTAACCCCGTTCTCTTGGGAAAGGTAAACCCCAAAGAATGTGGTGAAGACGTTTTGCGACCACCCGGAGGTGAAAGCCAGGAAGGCCACCAGCCATACCGTTGGGTTCGTGAAGGCGGCGACTGGCCAAGCGCCCCGAGGCCGGCTTCCGGCCGCCGCCGGGCCAGCTCCGGATAGCTGTACCGGACTCTCTCTTACCAACACCAATGAGGCCGCCCCGATGACCAGCACGATTACCCCGAATACCTGCCAGCTATGGCGCCAACCGTCCAAAGGGTTGTAGCCGGTCAGTATCGGCACCACGACGCCAACGATGATGAAGGCGACGCTGCCGCCGGTGGCGGCGAGGCCGGCGGCCAGTCCCCGGTCACGGGTGAGGAACCAAGACGACAGCAGGCCCATCATCGGGGTCAGGGCGGCGCCGGTAGCCAAGCCCATTGCGGCCATGGCGATCGTGGCAGTGACGTAGTTGTGGGAGAATCCCAGTAGCAGCATCGAGCCGCCGGTGGCCAGGGTACCCAAGCCGACAATGGCCCGGCTGCCGTATCGGGGCGACAGGGTCCCGGAAACCAACGAACTACCCATTCGCACCGCGCCCATCACCGTGATGAGCAACCCCGCCTTGGTGTGGGATAGTTGGAGCGCGGCCTCCATAGAGGGCAGGGTGAGACTGTGGCTGAAGGTAGCGAAGTTGACGCCCAGGTTCACCAACAGGGCGACGAGCAGAATGGTCCCGGTCTGGGTGAATAGCCAGTCCGGCGCCAAGCGGGCCAATGGGGTTTCGCGCATATTAAGAAGCTATCTCAAAACCCGCTGGCGACGGGGTCCACCGAACAGGGCGCAGGAAACGCGGATATTTTTTGGAATGGTTGGCGACCCAAATTTCCCTCCGCCTAGCTGGCGGCCACCTGAAGTCCACCCTCCTAGCTGGCGGGAACTTAAGAAACCTCTGAAAAAGCACTCGGAATTGCAACGGAAACCGAAATCTTGGTGGGGAGCTTAAGGGCGTCAGCTATCCAATAAGCGAGGTCACCCCCATCCTAACCTTCCCCCGTCGAGGGGGAAGGGACTTATTCAGAGCCTCCTTAAATTTCCCTCCCCCGTGCGCGGGGGAGGGTTAGGGTGGGGGCAGGGCCCGGCCCAACTCATTTATCGCAGCGGCCGGAAAAAGTTGCGGATGTCTTCCACCAGCAACTCCGGTTCTTCCAAGGCGGCGAAATGGCCTCCGCTGGGCATTACCGTCCATTGCTGCACGTTGTAAGACCGTTCGGCCCACTCGCGGGGCGGGCGGCTGATTTCGGCGGGGAACACCGCGACGCCCACCGGCACGTTGATGCGCTCGCCTTGGACGAAGTCCCACGGCTTGCGCAGCGTCTCGTAGTACAGACGGGTCGACGAGTTGATGGTCTGCGTGACCCAGTAGATGGTGATCGTGGTCAGCAGCACGTCCTTGCTGAACTTGGATTCCACGTCGCCGTGGCAGTCGCTCCAAGTACGGTACTTCTCTACAATCCAGGCGCACAAACCGGCGGGGGAGTCGTTGAGGCCGTAGGAAAGAGTTTGCGGCTTGGTGCCCTGGATGTGGGAATACCCGCCCTCGGCAGCCAGCCAGTCCTCCCGCTGCTGGAGCAAACCGCGCTCGGCCTCGGTCAGCGACTCCGAACCCGGCCCCATATACGGAGTGGGGCGGGTCACTGAAGTAGTATGAATGCCGATCAGGTTATCCGGGTAGGAATGGCCCAGCTTGGCCGTGACGCCGGCGCCCCAGTCGCCGCCCTGCGCTCCGAACCGCTGATAGCCCAACGGCCCGGTCATCAGCTTCGCCATGACGTCGCCCACGCTCAGTACGTCCATCCCCCGCTCGGCAGCCGGGTCGGAGAAACCGTAGCCGGGCATCGAAGGCGCTACCACGTCGAAGGCGTCGGACGGGTCGCCGCCGTGGGCCGCCGGGTCGGACAGTAGCGGGATGACCTTGTGCATCTCGAAGAAGGAGCCGGGCCAGCCGTGGGTGATAATCAGCGGCATGGGATTCGGCCCTTTGCCTTTTTCGTGGATGAAGTGAACGTTCCGCCCGTCCACCGGCGCCTTGAAGTGGGAGAGGCTGTTGATCAGCGCCTCCTGCTTGCGCCAGTCGAAGCCAGTCTTCCAATACTCTACCAGTTCCTTGATGTAATCCATGTTGGAGCCGTAATCCCAATTCGAGCCGGGTATCTCGTCGGGCCACCGTGTGCGCTCCAACCGCGCTTTCAGGTCTTGAAGGACCGATTCAGGCACTTCCACCGCGAATGGCTGTGGTTCCATTTTCATCTCCCCCTGTTTGAGACTTGTGGATGTCCTAGCCGGGCAATAGCGGCTCGCCGCGGTTGGGAGGAAGGTCCGGATCGAAGGCGTTGATGGCGAAGGCCAGCAGGCTGTAGTTGCCCATGGTCAACGTTAATTCGACCAAGCCCCGTGTGCCTAATTGCTCGTGGGCCGCTTGAAAGGCGCCGCGGCTTACCCGGCGGGTGCGGAACCACTCGCGGCCGTAGTTAATCACCGCTTCCTCGTCCGAGGCCAACGCCGGCAGCTCCCTGTGCTCACGGAGGGCGTCGACGACGGCGTCCGGCACGCCGGCGGCACGGGCCGACCCGGCGTGGGCGTTCCAGATGTGCTGGCAGTCGGTCTCACGGGCCGTTACCAGCATGGAAAGCTCCAACACCTTGTCGCTCAGTGAAGAGCCCCGGCGCAGGTAATCGTTGAAAGCCGTGGCCAGTTGGTGAGCCTTCGGGACATGGATCATCACCGAGCCGGGCCCGTAGGGAGGGACCGCTCCCAGGGTCTCGACCATCTGGTCGAACTCGGCCTGTTGGTCTTCGGGTACGGAGTCTCGGGTCGCCGCAGGTATCCTGGCCATGATGCCCCCTTTACTCGTCGCAGGACGGTTTGGACTAAATGTCGAATCAGGCCGCCGAGTTACGCCAATGGATCACGGACCTGCTTGAACCCTACCCATCGGGAAATGGGTTGTCAATCGAAGCGGCGGCCTAACCGGCTTTCCACTTAGCCGGGCAGCAGGGGCTCGGAGCGTTGGGCTGGCAGGTCTGGGTCGAAGGCGTTGACCAGAAAGGCCAGCATCGTGTAGTCGCCGTAGGTAAGCGTCAACTCCACCACCCCGCGGACGCCGAATTGTTCGGCAGCCGCTTGGAACGCCCCGCGTCCGACATGGCGGTCCCGAAAGAATTCCTGTCCGTAGTTGATTACCGCGGCCACGTCCGGGTCCATCGGCGGCAGTTCCTTGCGGTCCCTCAGGGCGTCGACTACGGCGTCGGGGACCCCCTCGGCCCGGGCAACGCCGGCGTGGTCGTTCCAGATGTGCTGGCAGTTAAACTCCCGCGCCGTTACCAGCATGACGAGTTCCAGCACCTTGGTCGATAACGACGATTCCTGCCGCAGATAATTGTTCAATTCGGTGGCCAGACGGTGGGCCTTGGGAACGTGAATCATGGCGAGACCAGGGCCTACGGGGGGAACACCCCCGAAAAGTTCTACCATCCGGTCGAACTCTTCCCTCTGTTCTTCGGGCACCGAATCTCGGGTCGCGGCGGGAATTCTGGCCATGTTGCCTCCCTGAAACGGTTGTGGATTCCTGGACGGGCTGTCAGCGCTACGGGTCAGCCTGTCTGAAAAACCCTACCCACCCGGAAACGGGTTGTCAATCCTGTACCTAACCGGCGGAGTTTTATTACCGCCGTCAGGCTTGTGCTGGGTGAGCATCCGGGGATGTCAGGCCGGCGTTCGAGGATTGGCGGGGCAGGAGCACTCCGGCCAGAAGCGCCAACCAACCCACGGCGGCGCAAATGGCAAACCCCGGGAAGAACGAACCGGAGCCGTCACGAACGGCGCCCACCAGGATCGGCGCAATGAACATACCGATGCCCGAAAATGTCATTATCGAGCCGTAAAACACGGCGAGACGCTCGGGAGTCATTCCGGCCAAGCGCAATGGCAGGGTGAGCAGGGTGGGGACGTAAAACCAGGAGCCGAACCCCAACAGGACCATCCCAACGTAAATTCCTGGCATCCAAGGCAGCAGGAACGTTCCCAATGCGCCGAGACCCGCCATAAGTCCCGAAATCAGGAACAACCCGCGGGCCGATGTGAACCGCATTGGCAGGATGCCGCCGGCAAGCACGCCAAAGATGCCCACGAAAGGGAGAATGCCCGTAAGGAACCCGGCTTCTGAAAGAGAAAGCCCGCGATGTTCGTTGTAGAACGTGGGCAGCCACCCGGTCAAAGCCGTGTATTGGACCAGGAATCCGGCATCCGCTGCCACCAGCAGGGCAATCGTTCGGCCTCGCAGCATACTCGCGGCCTCGCGCAACGAGATGGGAGCCGGCGGGCGGTGGCCGATGGGGCCGTCTCTCCCCACTACGGCCCAGACGCCGAACCCAAGGACTCCGACTAAGGCAAACACGGTCAGCGCCGCCTTCCAGTCCCATATCTCGGCCAGCGGCGCTGCCCCGGCCACTGAGGCCGCGACACCCAAGCTGACGATAGCTGTATTGAGGGAGTTAATCACCAGCACTTCTCGGGGCGGGAACCATTGCATTAACAACGGGCCGGTGGCAGTCACCATCAAGGCCAGTCCGACTCCATAGGCGAGGCGCAGGGCCAGCATGGCGCCGAAATTGGGGGCGATCAGCGACAGGACCAGGATTGCCATGGCAGCCCAACCAATCAGAAAGGAACGCCGGACCCCGATACGGGCTACCAACATCCCGCCCGGTATGCCGAACGCCGCTGCAACCAACATGGGCAGAGACACCAAGAGCCCGGCGGCCGCCCGGCTGATCTGGTACTCCTCGATTGCCAATGGCAGCAGGGGCGCCACGGCGAAGAGGTTCAGGCCGAATACCAAGTGGCCGGCCAACAGCATTGCTGCCATCACCAGCCGGTAACGGCTCAAGGCGGGCGGCGCCGGGTTGCCTGGGTTGGTAGGGGTTAGCAATGGTTACCGGCTTGGGTCAATCGAACAAGCGCCTTTCGTCGACGGGACCGTTCCGACCGGAACCGTCCCGACCAAAACCGTTCGGGGAGGGCGCGATACAATCAGGCCCCTGATTTCGCACCGAATTGACATAGTCCGTCACGACGTAAGAGGTCATCAATTCCGGGGGAGACGGGATGAGGAGAGGCTCCAAAACCGCAGGGTCTTCGGTTAAAGGGTCCAGCCACAATGCCTCGCTCTCTTCGGAGAGTATCACCGGCATACGGCTGTGGACCGGTTCGATAAACGAGTTGGAAGTGGTGGTGACGATGGAGCAAGACCGGACGTATTCCCCTTCCGGTGATTTCCAGACCTCCCACAAGCCAGCGAAGGCCATCGCTTCCCCCGATCTGAGGAAGATATAGTTGGGGATGCGTTTCTTGCCATTCTTTTTCCACTCGAAGAACCCGTTGGCCAATACCAGGCACCGGCGTTTTCTGAAGGCGTTGCGAAACGCGGGTTTGGACGCCGCCGTCTCGCCCACGGCGTTGATCATGCGGCTGCCGATCTTTGCCTCCTTGGCCCAGAAGGGAATAAGGCCCCAGCGCATGGTCCGGCCGCGGCGTTGGCCGTCGTCGTTGGTAACGGCTAGCACCGGGTCGGTGGGGGCTATGTTGTACCTGGGGTCCAACGCGGTTTCCTCGGCAATGAAGCCGAACCGCCCTTGCAACTCGTTGAGATTCCAGGTTAGCGAGAACCTTCCGCACATGGGGCAACTCCAACCGCGGGCCTTTCCAAGCGCCTTCTCTCCGCCCCCTGTGGTCCGGCCGGCCGGGAGGCGCTTCGGGGTGAACTCCGTGCGATTCTACCCGGCTACCACCTCTTTGAACTGTTGGATGGCGTTGATGTGGTCCTGGGGGGTCTGGTAGCCGGCGCGCATGGTGTTGATCATTACGTGGGAAGCCCCCAAGCCCTGCCACGCCTCCGACTGTTCTTGCCAGAATTCCGGGTCGCCGTCTCCGGCGTTGATCCGGGGTTCCATCGCTATACTGGCCGGGTCGCGGCCCTCGGCCCGGGCGAAGTCCGCCAGCCGGGCCAGGGTAGCCTCGGCGTCGACTCCCGGCGTCAGTTGCGGGAACCAGCCGTCGGCCAAACGGGCCACTCGCCGTAGTACCGGGTCAGTTGGCGCCGGGTTGGCTCGTCCGCCGGCGCCCATCCAAATAGGGATGGGCCGTTGCACCGGCAACGGGTTGATACCGGCGTGGGTGACGTCGTGGTAGCGGCCGTGAAAGTCAACCACGTCTTGCGTCCATAGGGCCCGCAGCAACTCGATCTGTTCGGAAGCGCGGCGGCCCCGGTCATGGAAGTTTTCCCCGAGGGCCTCGTACTCCACGTGGTTCCAACCTACCCCGACGCCCAACCGCAGCCTGCCCCCGCTGAGGAGGTCTACCTCCGCCGCCTGCTTGGCCACAAGTGCGGTCTGGCGCTGCCCCAGGATGAGGACCGCTGTGACCAACTCGATGGACGTGGTGATTCCGGCCAAGTAGCCGAAGAGGACGAAAGGCTCGTGGAACATACTTTCCGAGGTGTAGCTGCCCTCCCAGTTTTGATACTTAGAAACGTCCGCGCCAAGTACATGGTCGTAAACGACCAGGTGAGAATAGCCCAACCCCTCGGCCGCCTGCACGAATTCGCGAACAGCGCCGGGGTCGGCGCCGATTTCGGTCTGAGGAAACACCGCGCCTGCTTTCATGGCATCTAGTCAGCGGCTGCTGCCGCTTGCTCCTTTTTCTTGAAGTAGGGGATTACGTGTTGGCCGAACATGGCCAGGGTGTTCATTGTTTCTTCGTGGGTTGCCGGTCCAATGGCGCAAAGGCAAAAGACCTGCTCGATGCCCATTGCCTCGTAGCTCTCGACGAACCGGATACAATCGTCGGGGGTGCCGACGCAGAACGAAGCGCCCCTGTCGATCACTTCTTCGGCTGTCGGGTCGCCGGGATGGGGACCCGAAGCCAGCCGCATGTCGCGTTCGTAATATCCTTGGTAATCGGGCGGGACAGTGGCCGGGTCGACTCCCCGCCACACTAATCGAGCCCTTTCCCGTTGCTGGTCCATGTACCATCGGACCAACTCGGCGCCGCGGGCCGATGCCACTACGGGGTCTTCGTGACAAAAACCGGCGGTCATCAAGGCATTCTGGTTATTGACCGCAGCGCCGGCCGGATGGGTCGACTTGATAGTCTTATAGTAGAGGTCCAGAACGCTTCGGACCCTTTCCGGGCCGCCCTCGCTGCCTACCAAGGCCCCCAGACCCATCTCTCCGGCCCGCAGGGTGGTCTCTTCGCTGGCGCAGGCCGACCACAGTGGCGGATGGGGCTTTTGGAGGGGCTTGGGGAGGACTTCTCGGGGCGGAATGTGGTAGTAATCGCCTTCGTGGGTTACCACCTCCTGGGTCCAAATCTTGGGCAGTACCTGGGCGAACTCATCCCACATGCCCCGGGTATCCTCCAAGTCGGTACCGTAGGGAGTGAGCTGATAGGGATATCCGGTGCGGCCCAATCCAACGTCGACCCGGCCGTTGCTCAGAATGTCCAGAGTGGCCATGCGGGCCGCTGTATGCAGAGGGTGGTGGATGGGGGCCAATATCACGCCGATGCCCAAGCGTATCTTGGAAGTACGCTGGGTGACGGCCGCCAGCGTCAGGTCGGGAGCGCTGTTGTGGGACCATTCGGGCCGGAAATGGTGCTCAGAGAACCAAACGCTGTCGTAGCCCATCTCTTCGGCGAAGGCGATTTGGTCCAGCGCCTCCCAGATACGCTTGGCTTCGCTGTCTGCGTACCATGGTTTGGGCACCTGGATTTGATAGAAAAGTCCGAACTTCATGGTCTCCCCTGCCGTTGGGCCCGGCCAATCACGATTTCCGTCATTATAGACCAAACGTCGGAGCCCTGGCGGCCTATCACTACGGGGGGTCTGAAGTCAGACGGCGGTCAACCAATCAGTTGCCATAGGGCTCCAGCCAACATGATCGCGCCCACGCCCAAGACGAAGAAGCCGTAGTTCAAACGGTTGGCAAGGCGGAGCAGAGCCCGGACAGTTATCAGGCCGGTCAAGAACGCCACGGCCAGCGCCAAGAACGAATACGGCGAGGCGCTGACCTCAGAGGTGAGCCCGATGTAAACGGCGGCGGCTATGCTGGCCGGAATGCTCATCAGAAAGCTGAGGGTCAAAGCATCCCGGCCCTGAAAGTTTCGGCCCAGCAACATCGCCGTCGTCAACCCGGAACGGCTGAGCCCCGGCACGACCGAAACCCCTTGGGCCAATCCGGTTAGCACGCCGTCCAACGTTGAAACGTCGCCCATCGGGCGGTCGCCGCCCCGGGGCCGGAGGGACTGCGCCACGCCGGTAACCAGCATCGCCGCACCGATAACCGCCATTACCAAGCCGCCGTTCAGCTCAGTGACATTGTCCGACGCAAGCAACAGGGGAAGTCCTACGATCCCGCTGATTAGTGCGGAATAAACGAAGAATCGAGGCTCCGGCCTGAGGCGGACCGGCGACGCCGCCAACTCGCGGATTACTCTGGCGGCTTCGGTACGCAGTGCGAGGAGGGCGGCCGGGACGGTCCCGGCGTGGAGCCACAGGGCGTATTCGACGCCCTCACCTAGGGTTGCGCCGTAGACCAGACGGTCTACCGCCGCGATCAACCCTTCGGAGCTGACCGGCAGCCATTCGAAGATACCCTGCAACAGGCCCAACAGTAAGGCGGCTTCTAAGCTGTCGTTCATGCGCAGGGTTAAAGGGCAAAATAAAGCCACTGAGGCTATTCAGTGGCTTCCCGGCCGGTCTGGGCATGGAGCCGGTGAGGGGATTCGAACCCTTGACCTGCGGTTTACGAAACCGCTGCTCTGCCACTGAGCTACACCGGCGCTTCCTCTATTCTAGCATCATTGGACGATGGGGCTTCCTTATCTCCGTCGCTTTCAAAACATCCCCCGGCTGGCGATGTCGGCGCCGTCTCTCATGGCCCTGAGTTTGAGCCAGACCACTCCCTTGTCGACCCGGTTGGAGCCGGCGGAGGTGTCAAACCCGCAGTCGGTGCCGGCCATGACCCGGGTGGGATCGTCCCCGGCAGCCTGTACCGCGAGACGCAGGCGGTCGGCCACGACCTCGGGGTGTTCCACGTAGTTGGTCTTGGTGTCGATCACCCCGGCCACCAGAAGCATGTCCTCGGGCAACGGGTATTTGTGGTAGACCTTGTACTCGTGGGCGTGCCGCGGGTTAGCCATTTCCATCACCAACGCGCCTACGTTGGCCCGGTAGATGATAGGTAGAATGTCCTCCAAGGGAACGTCGTAATGGTGAGGGCCTTCCGAGTTCCCCCAACAGACGTGCAAGCGGACCCGGTCCCTGGGGACGTTTTGCAGGGCATAGTTGATGGCCTCGATATGCAGGCCGACCACCTCCTGGAACGCTTCCAGCGGTTCGTCCTGAAACGAGATGTGCCGTTCCATCGCTAGGTCGGGACAGTCTAACTGCAGGACGAGTCCCTTGGAGACGACTAGTTCGTACTCCTTGCGCATCTCCTCGGCCAAGGCGAAGACGTAATCGCGGTAGCTAGGGTAGTGGTCGTTTTTCAGGGTCAAGGCGATGATTCCGGGCGAGGCGGCGGTCATGAAGAGTTCTTCGTGGGAGGCGCCAGACTCTTCCACCGCCAGCAGCAGATCGTCGCATTCCAGTTCGACTAGGTCCAGACGTTCGTAGGAGAGTGGCCCGACGCACATGGGGACGTCCCGCATCAATTCGACGACCCTGGGCCGGGCAACGGACGGGAAATCCGCTTGGTCGCGGTGGCCGCGCCGCGTCCAACTGCCGCCGAAACCGGACATTCTTTGGGTGACGTAAGTCGAGAAGCTGATGCGCGACTGTTCACCGCTGTTGATCACGTCGATCCCGGCCGCGGCCTGAGATAAGACGACGGCGTTGCCAGCCTGACGGCCGGCGTCGGCCAAGGAGGATTGGTCCACTTCCTCCCCGCGAGACACCGCGCCCAACATCTCCACCAACCCGTCGGGTCGTGGCAAACTGCCGGCGTGGGTGGTGAGGATGCGAGTCTCGCTGCGTTTCATAGTTGATCCCAATCCAGGGGGCGTAGGGTACGACGAAAAGACCCTTTGTGCTCTCTGCGTACCTGGGGTTTAATCCTAACGACCGTCTTTGATGAAGTCGGCCAGCTTCTCAGCGATCATGATGGTGGTGGCGTTGGTGTTGGCTCGGATGCAGTCGGGCATCACTGAGGCGTCGGCTACCCTCAAGTTCTCGACTCCCTTTACCTTCAGGTATTGGTCTACCACGGCCAAAGGGTCGGAATCGGGTCCCATCTTGCAGGTGCCGGAGATGTGATGGGACGTGCCCGAATTGCGCCGCAGCCAGTTGTTGAGCGCATCGTCCGAGGCCAAGTCGTCGTCGGTGGGCATTACCCTTTCCTGCAGAACTCCCTGGTACATGGGTTGCTCGCCAACTCGAACGCCCAAACGTACGCCATCCCGCATCCGGCGCAGGTCTTCTTCTTCGTGGTAGTAGTTGTAATTCAGGAAGGGCTGGATGTTTGGGTCGGTGGACTGCAGGGTCAGTTCTCCCTGTCCCATGGCCAATTGCAAGCTGACGTTCAGACCGACGTAGTTGCTGTCGTCGTCGATTTCCACTTGGGCTGGCCGGTGCTCGCTGGTCATCAGCATGGGCTGTAGCTGCATGTCGTTGCGAAGACCCGAGCCGGTGGCGGTGTAGCGCAGTCCCACCTGTGTCATCGGGGCCTGCACGTCCGGCCTGTCGCCGGCGGCCCGGTACAATACGGCGACCGACGGGTGGTCCCGCAGGTTCTTGCCCACTCCGGGGGAGTCGTGTACCACGTCGATGCCGAAACTCCTCAGTTGCTCCGCTGGGCCTATCCCCGAGAGCATCAGCAATTGGGGGGAGGCTACGGCGCCGCTGCAAACGATGATCTCGTCCGCCTCTACAGTAAACTTCTCGCCGCCGCTTTCGGCCTCTACCCCCACCGCCCTTTTGCCTTCGAACAGGACCCGGTGGGCTGTTACGTTACCCCGGATCGTGAAGTTGAGCCGGTGGCGAGCCGTATCCAGGTAGTTGAGAGCGTTGCTCATGCGCACACCGTCGACAGTGTTGCGGGCCCGGGGCGAGACACCCGTGGAATCCGGATGGTTCTGGTCTTCGTCGACGGGGTAGACTTCGGCCACACAGGCCTGTTCGAAGGCCACGGCATGAGGCAGCCAATCGCGGCGAGGGTAGCGGCGCACCGGCACCGGTCCGTCGGAGCCGTGAAAGTCACCACCGCCAAAGTCTAAGTCGGTCTCCATCCGATTGAAGTAGGGTAGGCAACTGGTGAAGCCCCACTCGTCGTTGCCCCAAGAGGCCCAACGGTCGTAGTCCTCCGGGAGGCCCCGGAGCAGCACCTGTCCGTTGACGGCGCTGGAACCGCCGGTGGCCTTGCCACGGGGAATGGTGAGACTGGGTTGTTCCGGTGTTATTTGGGCGGTGTAACCCCAGTTGTGAGGGCCGTAGGCCGAGAGCCAAACGTTGTTGCCCAGCTTCAGGTCGTCGGGTAGGTGCTCGAAATCAGGATAGTCGGGCCCGGCCTCCAGGAGCAGGACGGTCCGGCCGGGGTCTTCGGATAGTCGTGTAGCCACTGCGCAGCCAGCGGAACCCCCGCCAACCACGATATAGTCGTACTTCATCGCTATCTGCCCCCTTTGTTATTTGCCGTCTTTTGCTATTTCCCGTCTTTGATGAAGTCGGCGCATCGTTCGCCAATCATGATGGTGGTGGCGTTGGTGTTGGCGCGGATACAATCAGGCATGACAGAGGCGTCGGCCACCCGAAGGCCCTCGATGCCCTTTACCCGGAGGTATTGATCGACCACGGTGAGCGGGTCGCTGTCCGGCCCCATCTTGCAGGTGCCGGAAATGTGGTGCGAGGTGCCGGAGTTGCGCCGCAGCCAGTCGTTCAGGGCCTCATCGTCCGCTAGTTCATCGTCGGTGGGCATAATCCGCTCCAGCATGATACCGGAGTAGGCGGAATGGGCCGCCATGCGGACGCCCAATCGGATGGCTTCCCGCATCCGGCGCAGGTCTTCTTCTTCTTGGTAGTAGTTGTAGTTGAGGAACGGCTGCTCGTGGGGGTCGGTAGACTGGAGTGTGAGCTCGCCCTGACCCAACGCCAATTGCAGGCTGGCGCTCATTCCTACGTAGTTAAGGTCGTCGTCAATCTGAATCTGAGCCGGGCGGTGCTCGCTGGTCATCAGCATCGGCGAAAGCTGCATGTCGTTGCGAAGGTTGGAACCCTCTACGGTGTAGCGCAACCCCACCTGGATCACCGGCGCCTGTACGTCCGGCTTCTCCCCCGTCGCTTGGTAGATGGCGGCGGCGGAGGGATGGTCGCGCAGGTTTTTGCCGACACCGGGTAGGTCATGCACTACTGAAATTCCCAGGTTTTGCAACTGTTGGGCCGGGCCGACACCCGAAAGCAGCAACAGTTGGGGTGAGGCGACCGCGCCGCTGCTGACGATAATTTGTTCTCCCTCGACGGTGAACACCTCGCCGCCGCTTTCGGCCTCGACGCCCACAGCCCGCTGGCCGTCAAACAGGATGCGACGGGCCGTCACGCTGCCTCTGATGGTCAGGTTGAGGCGGTGGCGGGCCATGTCCAGGTAGTTGATGGCGTTGCTCATGCGCACGCCGTTGATGGTGTTGCGAGCACGGGGAGAGACCCCGGTGGACTCGGGATGGTTCATGTCCTCGTCGATGGGGAATCCTTCGGCCACGGCGGCCTGCTCGAAGGCCAAGGCGTGGGGAAGCCACTCGGTGCGGGGCGAGCGGCGCACCGGCACCGGGCCGTTGGAGCCGTGAAAGTCGTCTCCGCCGAAGTCCAGATCGGTCTCCATCTTGTTGAAGTAGGGTAGGCAACTGGTGAAGTTCCACTCGTTGTTGCCCCACTCGGCCCAGCGGTCATAGTCCTCGGGTATGCCGCGGAAGAGCACTTGGCCATTAATGGCGCTGGATCCGCCGGTGGCCTTGCCGCGGGGAATCTCCAGGTCGGGTTGTTCTTCGGTAATGTGGCCCCGGTAAGCCCAACTGTGCGGACCGTAAGCCGACAGCCAGACGTTGTTGCCCTGTTTCAGGTCGTCGGGCAGAGTATCGAAGTCGGGATAGTCCGGCCCCGCCTCCAAGAGCAAGACCGACCGCTCCGGGTCCTCCGACAAGCGAGTGGCGATAGTGCAACCCGCCGACCCACCGCCCACCACGATTACGTCGTACTTCATGCGTGCTCCTCCGTTTATTAGCAATTCGGCTTGTACCCGGTCCCCTCTGTCCCAGGTGTCAAAGATTTGATCGGCGCGGGCTGCCACATATTCGGGGTCGGCCAAGTTGGGATCGGCGGCCAACATCTCAGCCAACAATTCGCGTTTCTTCGCCTCTATGCGCTGCCGCCGTTCGGGAGAAGAATCCTTGATCAATTCGCTAAAGGGGCGGTGGCCACCCATTAGATCAATCCCTCATCACGCAGTTCATCGAGATATACATCGTATAACCGGTCTGCCGTCGGCCCGTATTCCGCATAGAACCGGCTAGTCCCTGTCTTGTCACCTCCGATGAGCAGGATGGCGGTCCGCCTAAGGGTCAACGGCGTAAAAGATGCGGATTGGATTGCCTCCGCTTTGGACTCTGAGTTCCCGCATATGACTATGGCGGGACCGGTTTACTCCCGAGGAATATGGAAACCGGAGAGTTGGCCCGAATTCCTCTAACCGGCCCACAGCAATTTCGACGTCGTCCTGCTCCCCTTCCGATAGCTGCCCAATCCACTGGCGAAACTCCTCGGTTAACTCGGCATCCCAAGCCATTGTGATGATATTCTATGAACTACATATCATCAAGACAATAAAGCAATACCGGTTTGGCCGCCAAACAGCGCACGGCCGGACCCACCTGCCGTAGCTACTCCAGCTCGATCAGCGGATCGTTGGTGCGGACTGAGTCCATAGGTTGGACCACGATCTCTTTGACCACACCCTCTCTTGTGGCCCGGATGCTCTGCTCCATTTTCATGGCCTCGACGACGCAGACCTCTTGCCCGGCCGTAACCCGGTCGCCGGGACGCACAAGAATTGAGATTACTCGGCCTGGCATGGGTGACTTGATTACGTTATCGACGGGTCTGGTGGCCGTGGTGCGGCTGGTGGGCGGCGGAACAACGATACCGGGGGTCTGGGTTCGGCCGCGGCGGGGACGAGGGCGAGCCGGGGCGGGGAGGCCCTCCACGTCCACAGAGAAGGTCTCGCCCTCGACGGTGACCTCGACGGACGAACCGGTCAGATCACCGACTTCGACGTTGTACCAGTTGTCGCCAACCCGGATTCGGAGCTTGGTTACCGCCAACCTCTGTTCCCCAGGGTGCGAGAAAGAAATTGCTCGCGGCGGCCGTGGATGCGCCAAGGGTCAACGGTTGGGGTCATCGGGGTCTGGTTCATGGCCAGAGCCACCGCTACCCCGATGGCTGCGGCAATCTCCTTGTCGGTCTTTTCGCCGCCAGCCGGGGTCCCTTTGCCATGGCTGTTCTTGGCCGTGTGACTGTGGGACGGACCGTTAAGAGAATGGCCCCGCATGGTTTCCACCCACTTAGGTACCGATCCCGTATGGTAGGTAGCCCCGGTGAACTCCTTGCTGGCCAGAATGCTCCGCAATAGAGGGACATTGCACTTTACGCCTTCTAATCGGAACTCCAGCAAACCCCGTTGCAGGGCCTTGATCGCTTGGTCTCGGTCCTCTCCCCAAGACATGATTTTGGCCAAAAGCGGCTCGTAGTCCAGACCAACGGTGTAGTCGTCGCAAAGCGCGGTGTCGACCCGGACGTTGTTGCCGGTGGGCAGGTGGAGGCCGGTAACGGGACCGGCGTCGGGCATGAAAGTCTCCGGGTCCTCGGGGTACACCCGGGCCTCAATGGCGTGGCCGTTTGGTGCGATATCTACTTGGCTGAAGGGGAGTGGTTCGCCGTTGGCCACCCGAAGTTGCACCTCGACCAAGTCCAAGCCGGTGACCAACTCGGTAACGCCATGTTCCACCTGAAGGCGGGTGTTCATCTCAAGGAAGTAAACGCTGCCGTCGTCGGATATAAGGAACTCAACGGTCCCGGCGTTGGTGTAACCGATAAACTGCCCCATTTGTAGGGCAAGGCTGCATACGCGCCGCTTTAGCCTGGCAGTGAGTTTTGGCGAGGCCGTGGTTTCTTCGATCAGTTTTTGGTTCCGGCGCTGGACCGAGCAATCGCGCTCCGACAAGTGCACTAGGTTACCGTGGTGGTCGCCTATCAGTTGGACTTCGATGTGGGAGGCGTCTTTCAGGTACCGCTCGAAATAGAGGCGGGGGCTGCCGAAAGCGCTGGCTGCCACCATGCGGGTGCGTTCAAGAAGGGGAAGCAACTCCTCTGGGGACTCTACGATATGAATGCCGATGCCGCCGCCGCCCTCGGCCGCCTTTACCATCAATGGGAATCCCAGCATCCAGGCTCGAGCCGCCGCGTGTTCGTTTTCCACGGCGTCGTCAGTCCCCGGCAACACCGGCAGCCCCGCCTGCATCGCCAGCCTGCGGGAGCTTAGCTTATCTCCCATATTCTCCATGATCTCGGGCTTGGGGCCGACGAAGCAGATGCCCGAATTCTGGCAGAGCCGGGCGAAGGTGGGATTTTCGGACAGAAAACCGTATCCCGGATGTATCGCCTCGGCACCGGACTCGAGAGCGACCTCCAGTATCTTGGCCATGTTCAGGTAGCTGTCTTGGGGCGGGGCCTCACCGACCAAGTAGGCTTCGTCCGCTTCCTGGACGTGCAGAGAGGCAGCGTCTACGGTGGAATAGATGGCGACGGTCTGGATACCCATTCGCCGACAGGTCCGGATTATCCGGCAGGCGATTTCCCCGCGATTCGCGATCAGAATTTTGGAAAACATAAATGCACCCTATTTCTAGGGACGATCACCCATAGCCTAAGTTGGCACCCGTTCAACATCAACAGCCGTTTGATTATATACCTCAGAACCGCTGGTTATGTGAAGCTTTTCCAAGAACGAATTCGATTTGATTTCCTTGCCAAGCCAGTAGCCGGCGGTAGTCGACAGCAACGACCGAAGCTCGGCGGACAGCACCTCATTTATGGGAAGGGCCGCTGCCTCCCCTATGGCGCTCCGATGCAACATTCTCAACACCTTGAGGGCCCGCAACGACAGCGCCCTTACGTGGGCCTCGGCGGGACTGCACCGCATACACAGCACGCCGCCCAGATTCGGGCTGAAGCGGTGTTGTTCGGGCTCCAGTTCGTCTCGGCACTCGACACAGCGGTACAGTTCGGGTAGCAGGCCAGTGACCCTCAACAAGTGTAACTCGAAGTAACGGACCGTCATTTCCGATTGCGGGTTATCGCTCAGGGACCGGAGCGCGTCGACCGCCAACCGGAACAATGACTGGTTGGCGCTGTCCTCCGGTCCGAAGCCGTCCACCAACTCCGCCACGTACACACCTCGGGTCATCCCGCCAAGTTCGGCCTTCAGCCCCGGGAAGGCGTCGACCACCTCGGCTTGGGCCACGATGTCTAGTTGGCGGCCCCGGCCCAGCGACAGCTTCACCAGGGTCAGCGGCTCCAAGTGCCCCACCAGCTTGCTGGTCGATTTTCGGGCGCCTTTGGCCACGGCTCGTAGCTTCCCGTACTCCCGTGAATAGAGGGTTACGAGAAGGTCCGTTTCGTCAAAGGGAGCACGTTTAAGGGTCAGCGCCTCACAACGGTAGGTGCGCGGCGGGGCCATCGTCAGAGTTCTTGGCGGCCCTGGAAGGCCCTGGTGAGGGTGATTTCGTCGGAGTACTCCAGTGAGCCGCCCACCGGCAGTCCCCGGGCCAGATGGGTGATCTTCAGGTCTTGGCCGGCCAGTTGCCGCCGGATGAACATGGCGGTGGCCTCCCCTTCCATAGTGGGGTTGGTGGCGATAACCAGCTCGGTTATCTCGGGACCGGACAGCCGGCCGAAGAGTTCCCTCACTTTGATCTGCTCCGGGCCGATGCCGTTAATCGGCGAGATTACGCCGTGGAGCACATGGTACAGACCTCGAAAGCTGCGGGTGCGTTCCAAGGCTAGGACGTCCAGCGGTTCCTCCACCACGCAGACTATGGAGCGGCTGCGGTGGTCGTCGGCGCAGATGGAACATGGAGAGGCGTCGGTGAAGTTCTGGCATTCCTGGCAGCTAACGATGTTTTGCTTCACCGCAGTAACGGCCTCGGCCAGAGCGTAGGCCTCTTCCTCGGGGAGGCGGATTATGTAATAGGCCAAGCGTTGGGCGCTCTTCGGCCCAATACCCGGCAGGCGGTTAAGCTCCTGCACCAAGCGTGCCAAAGAGGGCGCGGCTGAGGGAATGTGATCTTGGGTCATTGGAGAATTGCCCGTTTTCTGCTGTCTCCGGATTGCGGCGGTAAAGGCCGGGCCAAGAGGGTCCGCCTACCTGAGTCCAGGTATGTTCAGGCCGCCGGTTACCGCGCTCATTTTCTGGGCCGCCAACTCTTGGGCTTTCGAGGCGGCGTCGTTGATGGCTGCGGCCACCATGTCCTGAAGCAACTCGATATCTTCGGCGGCTTCCGGCTCGATGGTGACCGAGTCCACCGTCTGTTTGCCGGTCATCACGATTTTTACCGCTCCGCCGCCGGCTGAGCCCTCCACCGTGAGGGTTTCCAGCTCGTCCTGGATTTTTTGTAGTTGGGCCAGTTGTTTTTGGGCCTGCCGCATCATGTTGCGGTTCATTCTTCGACCTCTTCCAATATTATGGCGCCCATTCCGCGGGCCGCCCGCACCAACGGGCTCATCTGTTGGGTGGTCCTGGCGTTGCCGCCAGCGGCGCCGGCGCCGTTGGCCAGGGTCAACCGGAACTCGTAGGCGACGCCGAATGAGCTGGCCAACGCTTCGTTGACCAGGTCCCGGGAACCGGGGTCTGCCATTTCCTCTTGCATCCGCTCCAGGTTGGCATTGTTGGTGAAAGGAAGGACCAGGGTCTGGCCTTCCAAAGAGACGGCGTTGACCTTGCAGTCCCGTAACAGGGCGCCAAGGTTGTATTTGCGGCCTTTGTGACGCCCCAGAGCCCTGACGGCTGACAGCCACTTGACACCGAATTCGCCGATTTCGGTGTCGGACGTTCCAGCCGGTGCGGCGGGTCTGGCCGCCGAGCGTCCTGCCGGGGCTGGCGACGTTCCGGAGCCTGCTGCCCCGGAAGTTGCAGTCCTGTTGCGTTCCGGTTGCCGGGGCGGCGCGGACGCCGGCCCTCGGCTTCCTTGGCGGGCTGGCGTCGCGGCGGCCGGGGGCGGCGCGGCTCGCGTCGAGGCAGCCGGGGCTGGTCTGGGTTCAGCGGCGGCGAGAGAGTCGTCTTCGCAAATTTCCACCACTGCCAGTTCCAAAGGCAAGGTCGAGGGGGCATCGTAGCGCATGTTTACCAGGCCCCATACTTTCAAGGCCCTCACGATGCGTCCGGGCGGAAGGTTGCCGATCAATCCCTTTAGTCGCCCAATCACCGGCGGCGGCAGGTCTAGGCTGTTTTCGGACCCCCACTGAAGGTGCATCACCGCCCGCAGCAACTCTGACGTTTGTCGGTGTAGCTGCCGCAGGTCGGTCCCGTCCCAAGCGGCCTGGTTGATGGCGGAGAGCGAGGCCGAGGTGTTGCCCATTAACAAGTAGGTCACGAACTCCAGGGAGCGTTCCTCGCTGCCCAGCCCCAGCAACTCTTCGATCTGTTTCAGCCCCACTCCGTCGCTGTAGGAAACGGCGAGTTGCTCCAGAAGGTTTTCGGCGTCGCGCAGGCTCCCGGAGGAGTAGCGGGCAATGAGCCGCAATGCCTCGGGTTCGGCTGCCACTCCCTCGGCCTCGGCTATTTTGGCCAAGCGGCCGTGGACCTGTTCTGCGGGGATACGGCGAAAGTCGAAGCGCTGGCACCGGGAGATGATGGTGGCCGGAATCCGGTGCGCCTCTGTGGTGCATAGCACAAAGATTACGTGGGCCGGGGGTTCTTCCAGGGTCTTGAGAAAGGCGTTGGAAGCGGCGTCGGTGAGCATGTGGGCTTCGTCTATGATGTACACCTTGCGCCGGCCCTGCACCGGGGCGAAGTTGACCTTGTCCCGGATGTCCCTTATCTCGTCGATACCGCGGTTGCTGGCGGCGTCTAACTCGATAATGTCCAAGAACCGCCCGTCGTTTGCCGCCTGGCAGATGACGCAGTTGTTGCAGGGGTCGCCTTCCTGCTGATCGAGGCAGTTGACGGCTTTGGCGACGATCCGGGCGGTGGTGGTCTTACCGCTGCCCCGCGGCCCGCAGAACAGGTAAGAGTGGGAGACCCGGCCCTGCCGGATGGACTGGCGTATGGTCGTGGCGACATGTTCCTGCCCCACCAGCTCAGTGAAGCTGGAAGGCCGCCATTTGCGGTAGTAGACCAGGGAGGTCACGGCGAGAGAAATTCCTCAGTTCTTAACGATTGCAACGCGGTCCGCTCCTTGGCCTGCATCGCTGCCGTTTCTTCCGGCTCAACGTGGTCGTGTCCGGTCAGATGCAACACGCCGTGTATTACCAGCAGGGCCAACTCCTGTTCAAGGCTTACGCCTCGTTCCTCTGCCTGCCGTTGCGTTTGCGGGTAGGAAATGATGACTTCGCCCAGAGGCTCCGGCACATCGGGAGGCCAAATAAACTGGATGTCGCCGGGGTCGTCGGGCCCTTCGTCTTCCCCCTCCCAATGGCCTTGGTGGTTGGCGGAGAACGACAGGACGTCGGTCACCTCATCCAACCCCCGGTATTGGCCGTTCAGTCTGCGTATGGTGCCGTCGCCGGTGATGAGCAGGCCCACCTGGGCGGCGTCCGGCGTTCCAAGGGCCACGTCCAGTCCAACTCTGGCCATCCGCTCCAAGGATTCCTCGTCGACCAAGCCGGTAAACGGTTCGTCGACCGAAATCGACACCTCTGGAATAGTCAAACGAGCCCTGGAATTATCAAACGAGCCTCGGCGGAGATTCCATAAAGAGAGTCCGTCAATCGAAAGGCCCGGGCCGGACTGGGAGAATGGGGCAATGATAGCACGCCGCCCCGAGCCCCTCAAGGAGCGAAATAACATGAGGACGGTGTGTTTTGAGGCTATTTTCTATCCGCTGACCTCTCGGCGTCGTGTGCGTAGTAGACCGTGTCACGGGCGTCTTGGGTCAAGACGTCTTCAGGTCCGCAAATGCCGTCGTAGAAACAGGAGTCATGCAGTATTTGCGATCGATACCCGTATTGGAGTTGGAGGTGCTGGAGCCCCGGGCGCTCTCTGAACAACTGTCGTATTCCGAGTAGGGTCTGACGCGTCGTCCGTGTTTCTCCGCCGGTGCGGGCAAGAATTAGCGCGTCGGTGCCGTGCTTGTTCGTCTCCCAGGCATCCTCCGCAGCATTTCGCAAGTTAACCTGGTCAAACTCTGCGAGGGCGTCGAGATATAACATCCTCGCGTTGGCAAAAATTGTCGTTGCCCGTCCGGTTTCTAACATGGGCCGATTTTATCACCGGTTTTGGTATCATCTGGGCAAAGGACTATTACAGGCGGACTATTACAGGAGGGAACGCGATGAGGGGAGTGACGTTCAAGGGTAACCGTGAAGCCGAGATACGGGAGTTTCCCGATCCCCAGGCCGGGCCGGGCGACGCCGTGCTCCGGGTCCGGGCGTCGGGTTTGTGCGGCACCGACTTGCACCGCTACCGGGAAAACGAACCCACTGAAATGATTACCGGACATGAGCCCTGCGGGGTCATAGAGGAATTGGGCCCCGGGGCGCCCCCGGGCTTGAACCTGGGAGACCGGGTGATGGCCCACCACTACGCCGGCTGCGGCGTTTGTGAGGTCTGCGCCATGGGCTATGAGCAGCTTTGCCCGCAAGGTCACGTGACCTTCGGCGGCGGCACCGGACACGGCGCCAACGCCGACTACATACTGGTTCCTTCCCGTTCCTTGGTACATCTGCCGGACGAGTTGTCTTTCGAGGCGGGAGCGGCCATCGCCTGCGGCACGGGCACCGCTTGGAACGGCCTGAACAAGATGCACGTCTCCGGCAAGGATACAGTGGCGGTGTTCGGTCAGGGCCCGGTCGGGCTCAGCGGCACCCTGTCGGCCAAGGTTATGGGCGCACGGGTGGTCGCTGTCGACGTGGTGCCGGAGCGGCTGCAATTGGCGTTGGACTTGGGCGCCGACCATGCGGTCAACTCACGTGAAGACGACCCGGTACGGGTCATACGCGACCTGACCGAAGGAATGGGCGCCTCGGCCTCGCTGGAGACCTCCGGGAACCCGCAGGCCCGGCAGCAAGTCCTTCAATGCCTGCGCCCCTTCGGCCGCTGTAGTTACGTTGGCATAGGCGGTCCCGCCGAGATCAATTTCAACCGCGACGTTGTTCTCAAGGTGGTGACCATCTTCGGGTCGTGGACCTTTAGCAAGTCGGAGCTCATTGAAATCGCCCGGTTCTTCGTCGACACCAAAGCCCCCCTCGACCAGTTAATCACCCACCGGTACGCCTTGGACCAAGCCATCGAAGCGTTCCAGACCTTCGACGGAGCCACCACCGGCAAGTGCGTCTTCGTGTTTGACTAGGGTTCAACCCAGGGGACGCTGGTAACGCAGGGATTTTGGACCAGCAGAGTATCGAACCAGTGGATTAGTGGCTGTCGCTGATGGGCGCTTTCCACACTTGGCGATGGAACCGGCCTTGTTCCAATTGGGCGAAGGAAGCGCTTTCGATGTCGATGGCGAAGCAGTGAAACTCGGGTTCATCGGGCCGCCATCCGATCTTGGCTTCCACGGCGTCGCAGAAGCGCTGCCGCTCAAACTCAGCCCACCTCATATTTTTCGCCTCTCACGCCCTGTCGGAAGCCGGCTTGGGGATGACGGGGTTCACCGTAGAGGGCGCTCCGAGCGCAGAGTTTTTTTGGGGGTGCTGGGTCAAATAAAGGCGGCTCTTTGTCGGTGGAGGCCCGGCAAGTGTGTCTTAGGTTAGTGTGATCTACGATCTGTCCAACTGATCCCGGAGTTCATCCAGAGAGACGGTCCTTTTTTCTTGGATGTCTTGAATACTCTGACGCAGTTGGGCCATCAAGCCAGGGTCGGACATTACCTCGAGAGTGTCCGTCAAGGACTCGTAGAGTTCCCAAGACATTAGCGCCATGACCGGGCGACCCCGGCGAGTAAGGGGGATCACGCCGGGGCTGCCGGATAGGCTCTCGGGGAGTTTGGTCAACTTGTTACGGGCGTCTGTGATCGACATTCCGTGTGGATATTCCTCATTTCGCGTGGCCATTCAGACCCCTTTGGGGTAGCATTAATTTAAAAGTCCCTGGTTTAACAGCCTGCGGGCGAGCCTGTATATGTCGCCTCGGTCACCTTCCCGGCGGATCCCGACCGCGACGATCAGGACTACTCGATTGTCTTGGTCGATGCGGTAGATAATTCTGTATCGTTGCGCCGCCGCCCTGCAGGTGCGGTAACCGACAAACTCGCCGATAAGGGGGGCGCCCTGTTTCTCTGGTTCGTTCGCGAGTTCTTGTGATTTGTCGACAAATTGTTGCCGTATTCGACGGTCGGAAATGTCAAGAACCATACGGGCCGCGGTCGCGGAAAATCTGACTTCGTACGTCGACATATGTACATATTAACGTACATAAAAGTGGCTAATTTGTCAATAAATATACCGCTTTCAAAAAGAAAAACCCCGCAGCCAGTTGGCTGCGGGGCTTATGCGCTTGGTGTTGGTACCCCGGAGGGGCTTCGATCCCCTGATCTCCACCTTGAAAGGGTGGCGTCCTAACCTGGCTAGACGACCGGGGCACTGTTCCATCTTACTATAAACGGGCGGAACTCGACCAGTTGTGCGCGGGAAATGATAACTCATTGGGGCCGGACCGGACTCTCGTGGTGGGAGACGCCGGGGCTGGGGGTGTATTACACTGGCCGATGTTTGCCGCGGTATCAGCTGGGGGTTTTAGTCGTGGGTATTAGCCATTTTTAAGCAGGGCGCCCTTTGCCGGAGTTGACCGCCAGGAATGTGGCCGTTGCCGTTCTTGGCGTACTGACTTTGGCCTTGGTGCTGGCGGCGGTAGTCCTGCTGTCACGGCAAACAGAAGTCGCCCCGATAACGATCATCGCCCCCACCCCGGACGCGGTAGTTTCGCCGACGGTAGCTCCGCAATCAGTCCGGGTGCATGTGGCGGGGGCCGTGGCAATTCCCGGTGTCTACACCCTGCATCCCGACGACCGGATCGTCGACGCCATCGCGGCGGCCGGAGGGGAGACGCCAGAGGCCGAGTCGTCGCGGTTGAACCTCGCCCAACGGGTCCAAGACGGGGCCCGTTATTACGTTCCCGAACTGGCCGAGGAGTTCCCTCCCGACGCGGCGCCGGGACCGTCGGCCGCCGGAGGCGCTCCGCCCGCCAACGGGCTCATCGACCTGAACAATGCCTCCGGTGCGGTCTTGGAAACCCTGCCGGGAATCGGACCGGCGTTGGCCGGGGCGATCGTGTCATACCGGGAGAGCAACGGTCCGTTTCAATCAGTGGAAGAACTGGTAGACGTCCCTCGGATCGGTCCGTTAACCCTGGGAAAAATAAGGCTTCTGGTAACGGTATCGGCCATTCGTTAAGCTACCGGAAGCCACCGTAATGGACGCAGCCAGCGTGGCGGCCGTTAGGGGTAGACCGCCAGCGCCTCCAAGGACGTGTCTTCGGGGAAGCCGAACATCAGGTTCATGTTCTGGACGGCTTGGCCGGCGGCGCCCTTGACCAGATTGTCTAAGCAACTGATTACGATCAACCGGCCGGTACGTTGGTCGGCCACCGGGTGGACCAGGCACAGGTTGTTGCCCAGGGTCTGCTTGGTTTGGGGCGGGGTGGGCGATACTCGCACGAAAGGATGATCGGCAAAGTAGCTGCGGTATAGCTCCACCAGACGCTTGCCGCCCTCCGCGCCGGTCCATTCGGCGGGGTCCACCAAGTCGGCGTAGCACGAACTGAGAATCCCCCGGGTCATCGGTATCAGGTGGGTCAGGAAGGTGAGGTTCAGTTCCCCGTCGGCCAAGAGGTTGAGCTCCTGGGTAATCTCGGGAAGGTGGCGGTGACCGCTCAGGGAGTAGGCGAAGACATTTTCGTTGACTTCTGAGAAGTGGTTGGACATGGCCAAGCTGCGGCCGCCGCCGGAAACACCGGACTTACTATCGACGATGATGTCCGGCCCGATAGTGCCGGCGTCCACTGCCGGCGCCAACGCCAGGATGGCGCTGGTGGGGTAGCAGCCGGGGTTGGCCACCAAGCGCGCCGTCTTCACTTCTTCCCGGTGCAGTTCGGTCAATCCGTAGACCGCCTCCTCGAGGTAGGTAGGGTCCTGGTGGGCCACGCCGTACCACTCCTCGTATTCGTCGGCTTTCTTCAAGCGAAAATCCGCGCTGATGTCGATAACTTTCAACCCCTGTTCCAAGGCAGGGATACATGCCTCGGCGCTGGCTTTGTGGGGCAGGGCGGAGAAGGCCAAGTCGAGGCTGCCGCTGAGCTCGGGCTCAATGGTCAAGTCCAAAGCCGAGAGGTGAGGAAAAACTTCCCCCAACTGCTGCCCGGCTGCGCTCCTGCCGGTAACCGCCGCTATCTCGACCTCGGGGTGACGATAGAGGATGCGGGCCAATTCGGACCCCGAGTACCCGGTGACGTTGATGATGCCTACTTTCAATTCCTGGCCCTCCTCTACTAGCCGGACGAAATGGGGACGTGGGGCAACCGGCCAGCGTCTTTTCTGCCAACGTCTTTCCGGCTGGCCCCGGACGCTTGGGACTTCGTTCCATTGGCGGCAAATTGTTTTCGGGACGGGCATACCCCGGAAACCACACATTGCGGGCACTGCGGGTGTTGCGCCTTGCACACTTGGCGGCCGTGGTTGATCAACGCCACATGGAAGTTAAACACCTCTTCCGGGGGGACTTTGGCCTCCAGGATGTCGTGGGCCTGATCGACCGATGTTTTGGGAGCAATGATTCTCAACCGCTGGCAGACCCGGTAGATGTGAGTGTCGACGGCCATAGCCGGCATACCCAGGGAGAAGTTCAGTACTATGCCGGCCGACTTTGGGCCGATGCCCGGCAGTCCGCGAAGCCAGGATTTTGCCTCGGCCAGCGGCATTTCCGCCAAGAAAGACAGGTCGAGAGAGCCGCCGGTTAGCTCCATCACCCTGGACAGGACCTGTTTGATTCTGGGGGCCTTGATTTTGGCCAAGCCACCGGGAGCGATGGCCTCTTCGATGTCGGCCACGTCCGCCCGGGCCACCGCATCCAGGGAAACAAACCGTTCCATCAGGCGGTTGTACGCCCGGCTGGAGTTGGTGTCGGAAGTGTGTTGCGACAGGATGGTGAACACCATCTCGTCGGCCGGAGGCAAGCGACGCTCTCCGGGGAACGGCCCGTACTCCTCGGCCATCAACGCTACCGCTTCGGCGATGCCGGCCGGAGTCATGGTCTTGGGCCGCCGCTTGGTCCGGGTCTTGGCGGGCATGGAACTAGAACAGGTGGCAGGAAACGGTGTGGCCCGGGGCGATTTCCTTCACTACCGGGACCTCCACCGCGCAACGGTCCATGGCCATGGGACACCGGGTGTGGAAGTGGCACCCCGGCGGAGGATCCAGCGGCGAGGGCACTTCCCCGCTGAGAATCATCTCCTCCTGCACCGTGTCGGGGTGGGAGGGCAGGGCCGCAGACATCAAGGCTTTGGTATAAGGGTGGGACGGGTTCTCGAACAGTTCCTTGACCGGGGATAGTTCAACGATCTGCCCCAGGTACATTACCGCGACCCAGGTACACATGTAACGGACGGTGGCCAGGTGGTGGGCGATTAGCACATAGCTTACGTTGTATTCCCCCTGCAGGTCCTTCAGCAGGTTCATAATCTGGGCCCGGATGGATACGTCCAAGGCCGAGACGGGTTCGTCCAAGACGATTATCCTGGGATTGAGGGCAAGGGCGCGGGCGATGGCCAACCGCTGCCGCTGGCCTCCCGAGAACTCATGGGGGTAGAGGTTGGCGTGGTAGGCATTGAGACCGACGTCGTTCAGGAGTTTGAGGACCCGCTCGCGGATCTCCGCCTTGGTGACGCTGAGATCGTTTTCCGGACTCTTTTTCCTCAAATTTTGAAGGGGGCCTGTGAGTAGTTCGACCGGTGAGGACCGGCGAATCGGCCAGTTGATCACCATGGGTTCGGCTATGAGGTCACGGACCCTCATTCTAGGATTGAGGGAACTCCAGGGGTCTTGGAACACGGCTTGGACCGAACTGCGGTAGCCTTTCCGCTCCGCCGGGGTCGACTTGTAGATGTCTTGGCCTTCGTAGAAGATGGCGCCTTCGGTCGGTTCTTCCAACATGAGCAACATCTTGGCCGTGGTGCTTTTGCCGCAGCCCGACTCTCCGACGATGCCCAGGGTCTCTCCAGCTTTCAGCTCGAAGGATATGCCGTCCACTGCCTTGATGAACCCGGTTGTCTTGGAAATGAGGATTCCCTTGATGACCGGGAAGTATTTCTTCAGGTCTCGGGCTTCAAGGACCACGTCCCGACCGTCGCCAGCGCCGTTGCCGACGCTGTTAGTAGTAGCATCTGTCGTCGTCATACCAACCGCCAACATGAGGCGTCATGGCCTTCACCTACGGACGCCCGAACCGGGTATTCTTCGCGGCATCGGTCCATCACGTACTGGCAGCGGTCGGCGAAGGAGCAGCCCACCGGCAGGTCGTGCAGCGGTGGGGGTTGCCCCTCTATGGAATAGAGACGTTCAACGTCTTCCTCCATCTTCGGTACCGACGCCAGCAGGGCTTCGGTGTAGGGATGGGACGGCCGGTTGAAAATGTCGCGGACGCTGCCCTGCTCCACGATGCGGCCAGCGTACATGACGGCGACCCGGTCGCACATTTTTGCCACGATGCCGAAATCGTGGGTGATGAATATCAGGGAGAGATCGGAGTCTTGTTGCAATTCTTTCAGCAGCTTGAGGTACTGAGCTTGAATGGTCACGTCCAGCGAGGTGGTCGGCTCGTCGGCGATGAGCACTTGGGGTTGGCAGGATATTCCGATGGCCCCCACCACCCGTTGGCGCATACCGCCGCTTAGCTGGTGGGGGTAGTCTCTGACCCTGGTTTCAGCCGCCGGGATATTCACCCTTCGCAACACGTCGAGGGCGTGGTCCATCACCGACCGCTTGGGTATGTTTTGGTGAATTCTGATGGCCTCGGTCACTTGGTTGCCTATATTAAAGACCGGGTTCAACGAGGTCATCGGGTCTTGAATGATAAGGGCGATCTTACTGCCCCTGACGTGGTTCATTTCCCGGTCCGAGAGTTTGACCAGGTCTTCGCCGTCGAGCATTATCTTGCCGGAGACGATCTTGCCCGGCGGTTCGGGGATAAGCCGCATCAGCGACAGCATGGTGACGGACTTACCGGAACCGGACTCGCCCACGATGCCCAGGGTCTCCCCCCGGCGCAGGTTAAAGCTGATTCCATCCACCGCCTTGACCGTGCCCCAGCGGGTACGAAAATAGGTGCGCAGGTCTTCCACCTGCAATACTACGTCGGTCTGAACCTCTGTTTCCGTAGTCATAGAGCGCCTGCAACCTCGTTGGGTGTGCCGGATGTTCCGGTCCCGCCGGTCGGTGCGCCCCGGCGCAGATCTGGCTGACCTCGCGGCTGTCGCACCGCAACCGGACAATTTCAGGCCATTATTATAGCAACTGTCGGGGCCCGCGCGTTACCGGTCCGGCCTAACCGGAGTCGTCTCGGGGCCGCCGTTGTTGCTCGCCCCGCAGGAACTGCTCCAAGTCGCGCACCACTTCGGCCGGGTCGGGAATACCGTTGGCGGCCATCGCTTCGTCGTATTGGCCTTCCAGTTTCGTGACGTAGGAACGGATCTGTTCGTCCCGCTCCACCGCCTTGGCCACCTCTTCATCGAAGGTGGCGGCGGCTGATTCAACCTCGCCTAGGTCGATGCCCAGCTTCAAGAGCCGGGTTAGCGCTTGGAGCAAGGTATAGCTGACCCGGTAGTTGGGGGCCGCTTGCAGGTAATGAGAGGTATGGCCCCAGATAGAGGCGTACCCCATCTCCCGGTCGACGCAGGCCTGCATGACCGAAGAACTGATGCCGGTTGGTCCCTGGTAGTTGGAGGACCGAATCCCGGAGGACTCCAGGAATTCCTGAAGGTCGTCCCGGCTGCCGGTCCCGCTTAACCGGACGGCCCTGGTGTGGGGCACCGCGTCCAACAGGGCGCCTATATGCACTACTGTTTCCACGCCGTGGTCCTTGGCCGTTTGGGCCAAGGCGCCGGAGTAGGTACGCCATTTTAGATTGGGTTCCTGCCCGATGAACACCATAAACCCGCGGTTGGACGCCGGATCGACGAAATAAGAAAAGTCGTTCTTGGGCCAGTGAATCACGCGTCGGCCGTCGCGGGTACGGGTGGTATGGGGCCTGGTCTGGGAGAAATCGTAGAATTCTTCAGGGTCGAACTCGGCCATCTTGGTGAATTTCAACTTGCGGTCCAAAAACTTGACGGCCCCCGAAGCCCCTTCGGCCGCATCGGCCCAGCCGCTGAAAGCGATGATCAGGGTGTCCAGCTTGACCGGGGGAGATTGGTGGCGGATGAGGAAATCCATTTTTCTCCGTGGTGGTTGGCGTCCGGATGGGCCTGGAGGTTTAGTCTAACACATAGTCCCGGTCGTACCCCGTTCCGATCGTACCCCTACCCAACCCTCCCCCGTGCGCGTGGCAGGGAATTTATCGTCGGCCACCTCCGGTTGCGGGATTTAGGGTGGGGGGTGGGAAAACGACCAGGCCCTGCCGGGTACATCGGCTGGGCCAAGGCCAGGGGAGAGGGAAGCGACTATGGATTTTCGATTTCCGTGCCATTCTGTGCCATTCTGTGCCATTCTGTGCCATTGGCCGATACCGTTCCATTGGGGCCCATTGGGGCTTACCGGCCCACGGGCCGGGTCATGGATTTTTCGATTTCCTTCCCATTTCCGTGCCATTCCGTGCCATTGGCCGATACCGGCCCATTGGGGCTTACCGGCCCACGGGCCGGACTGGAAGGCGGAGTTGCGGGGCTGGCGGGCGGGTTGGGAATGGTTGGCATTGGCAGGGTTTCCCGTCATCGGATGCCGCGCCTCTCCGGTGGCGGGTTGGATTTGGCCTGCGTCCCGACGGACGTGGGGTCTGACGGTATTTATGGTAGAGAGGTGTATCCCGGGTTGGGAATGGGCGAGCGTCAGGGCGAGTGGGTAAGAGGGAGCGTCCGTGCCCCCTGGTGCTCCTTGATGAAACCGAAGACCGGTTAACCTGAACGATAGACGAAAGGCCGCCTACAGCTGTCGGAAGGTTGGGTCGACGCGATCTCTTAACCAATCACCGATCAGGTTACTTGACATTACGAGGAGGAAAATCGCTATCCCCGGCGCCACTGGGAGCCACCAGGAATTGTAGAGATAAGGCTGGGCCTCTGCCAGCATTGTGCCCCATGAGGGCAGCGGTCGAGGCACGCCCAAGCCGAGAAAACTAAGAGACGCCTCAAATATAACCGCATTCCCGAGTTCCAACGTGCCGATCACTATCAGAGTGTTGGCGAGATTGGGAAGGATATGGCGAACGATTATCCGCAATCGACTGGCGCCAGCCACGGTGGCCAACTTCACGTAATCCATCTCAGTGATAGTCAGCACTTGGCTTCTTAATACACGAGCATAGGTCATCCATCTCAGAAGGCCAATCACCAGGATCACATTGACGATGCTGGGCGTTAAGATGGCAATGACTGCTATCGCGACCATCAGGAACGGCAAGGCCAAGAAGCCGTCCGTGATTCGCATTAGAATTCTATCTACCCAGCCTTTGAAAACACCACTGAAAACAGCAACCGTAGTGCCTATCGCACCTGAAACGAAGACGGCAAGAAAGCCTACCGTCACGGAAATTCTGGCGCCGTGAATGATTCGAGTCAGTACATCTCGCCCCAGGTGGTCCGTGCCCAACAGATTTCCGTACGTATTCGGCGGCCCAAGCACATTGTCAAGGTCGCTCTCAACCGCATGGTAGGGTGTGATCCAAGGGGCCAGGATAGCGCAGATTACTACAACTGCAAGGAAAAGTACTGAGAACTTGGGCGCACCTCGAAACATCCCGCGCAGCCACCACAATCCCCGTCCGTAGCGACTTAGCACGGGAGAAACGCGGCGCACCGCTGTTGTAACGGCGTTTGAACTGGGCCTCGGGATGGAGCCCTCTATCTACGCAAGTCGGACCCTGGGGTCTAGCCAGCCGTAAAGCACGTCCACCATGATGTTCACGATCACAATGAGTGCCGCCGTAAAGAAGATCACTGCTTGGACTACATTGTAGTCTCTGGAAAATATGGCGTCCACCATAAGCAGCCCGATACCCGGCCACGAGAAAATCACCTCAGTAACCAGAGCTCCGCCGACTAATCTGGCAAAATTCACGGCGAAGAGGGTAATCACAGGTAGACAGGCATTCTTTAATGCATGCTTCCATACCACCATGCGAGGAGGTAATCCTTTGGCCCGGACCATCTTGATATAGTCAGAGTCCAGCACCTCCAGCATGGTAGACCGGACTAACCTGGCATTGGCGGCCACCAGATACCAGCCCAAAGAGACCGCCGGCATTATGATCCCCTTAATGCCCAGCCGGTCCAATCCCCCGGCGCTTGGGAGCCAACCCAGGTAAATAGTAAACAAAAGGATAAATAGTATCCCAAGCCAGAAAGCTGGCATGGCCTGCCCCGAGATGGCCAATACCTTGCCGACCCGGTCAAAGATGGAGTCCGGTCTAGTAGCAGAGACCACTCCAACCACTAAACCAAAAACTATGGAAAATACGAGCGCGGCACTTACCAGTTGTACTGTGGCTGGTAGTCTGCTGACGAATACCTCGAAAGCTCCACGCCGTGCCCAGTGCAGCGATGGTCCGAAGTCGCCGGTAAAGATGCTCTGGTTGAATATGAAGTACTGTACGTAAAGCGGCTCGTCTAACCTGTATTCCTCTTTCAGTCTGTCTAGATCATCTTCAGTCATTCCGGGAGTTGCCAGGATATCGATGGGGTCTCCCGTCACGCGCAACAATAGGAAAACTGCTATTGCTACCAGCCACAGAGTAATGAGACCCTCAAGCAGCCTTTTGAGGATGTAGGTACCCAATTAAGCCCGCCCCTATGGAACTGGGTGGATGACCTTCCCGGAAGGGGAGAGATCATCCACTAGGAAAGATTCTAAGCGGCGTTTGAGCTTTAGCCCCATCTCAAGGGCAAGCCCATAAAACCGGGGGCCGGCGAATTCCTGCCCTCCCCCAGGTGTCATCTGAAGCGTAGCTTCAGTCCCTCAGGACAATCCGCCACAGCTGCTCAAAGGAGCTGGCGTGGGGCGCCGTGGGGTGGGCCAGCACCCGATCGGTGTAGCCCTGGACCACCCCTACCTCAACCATGGGGATCAGCAACCGCTCCTTGAGGATGTCATCCTCTATGCCTGCCAAGCCCTGCTTCAGGGTGGCTTCGTCGGTGGTTGCGGTGATCTGGGCTACCAGTTCGTTGGTACGCTCGGTCCAGCAGCACTGGAAAAAGCACGTCTCGCAATAGGCGTTGCCGGCTATGGTAACGCCATGCTCTTGCCGACCGAAGGTCTGGACAGCCAGCGGCCGCCACTTCCGAACACGGTCAGGAGGCAGAGGTCGGCCCAGGAAGGGATAAAACTCGCTGGCTGGGATATCGAATATGTCCAGCTCGATACCCAACTCCCGCCACTGAGAGGCAGCCGATTCCAGCCACTCCGCTATTCCGGGAGAGTTAACAAAGGGACCATAAAAGACCTGGGTGGAGAAGCCGTCGGGATAGCCAGCGTCCTTCATAAGCTGTTTTGCTTTATCTAAGTCATAGGGAGAAACAGGGAGTTCCCGATAGCCAAAGGAGCCTCGAAACCACAGGCCGCCCATGGGCTCGGTGAAACCGAAGTGGGCCTTCTCGCTCATGGCCCTTTTGTCCAGAGCCAATTCCATGGCTTCGCGGACTCGAGCGTCGTCAAAGGGCTTGACCTCTTCAGGCGTAGGAGGATCTCTCGAGTCTTTAATAGCCATCAGGTTTGCGAACTGGAGATTCATGGCTCCGGTACCCTTGATGACCTGGACCCATAGGTCCCCTTGGTTGGGATTGACGCCGCGGCGTCCAAAGTCCTCCGAGTCGGGAAGATCTTTGGCCACTCCATAGGGAATGTTGACGATCATGTCCACCTGTTTGCTCTCCAGGAGCGCAAACCGAGAGGCAGGGTCCTTCGCCAGGAGAATTTCCAGGGTCTCGTGCTGTGGCTTGTGATACCACGGGCTATCACTCCAAAAGTCGTCCCAGCGCTCAAAAACAATCCGTTCTCCCACTTTGTACTCGTCTACCTCGTAGGGACCGCCACCGGAGGGCTTATCCTCATAAGCATCGGCTCCGACCTCCTGAATGTACCGGGGAGGCCCAAAATGGACGAAGTGATATCCAGTGCCCGTATATTGCTGGATAAAATCTGCTGTGGGTTGTAGTGTTCGGACCAGAAATCGCTTCGAATCGATTACTTCTGTGTTGCCGATCTGACCTTGGAACTTTGACTGCCCGTAGTGACCCTTAATTTCGGGTGCGAAGTCGCCCCGCAGGGCCTCGAAGTTCCACTTGATATCATCAGCGGTAACGTCGCTGCCATCATGCCATTTAGCATCCTCGTGGATAGTCCCCTGGAATCCCTCGTCGGTAAAGCTCCACTCGGTGACAAGTCCAGGGACGATGTTGTGATCCTCATCACGCATTAGAAGGAAGAGGTTGACGTAGTCTCTGAGGAAGTTCACTTGAAGATTGTGGACAGGATTGAGGTCTTCGGCAGCGCCCCAACCATCCACCGCCACCGTTAACTTAGTCACCGATGCTGGCACGCCGCCTTCCCCGGCCACTGGCAACGCTCCAGACGTCGCCACAGATGTGTCTGTAGTCGTCTCATCTCCGGCACAAGCCAGGAGAAATATCAACAGAGCAACCAAGCTCACCAAGGCCACCGGCGCCTTCCGTATTTTTGAAATCATTAGACGTCGCATGATGGACCCCCAAATGCGATTCTAGATAACCAGCTTGTAATGCGATTTACCGCCGCTCCACGCTGGTGATGGGAAGGTTATATGCAAAGAGAGTAGTTGTCAATCATATGGCGTCTGATGGCCGTGATTCGTAACGCGATTGGGTATCTGAATCGAGACACAGAGTGTGTGAAGTATTTCACGATCGACATGCGTATTATCTTCGGCCAAGCTCCGGAGTCACTTTTCCGCCGCGCTGCTGGACGACGCGGTAGACAACTTGACCCTGCACCTTGGCGAAACCGAACTGAATCCGGCGGATGCGACGGGCAACAACCGTCGACTCACCTGGTACCTGGTGGAACTCGACCGGTCTATAGGCGACAGCGTGTTGGTGCGTTTGACGGAGTGAGGGAAGGGGGAAATGAAAATGCCCTGCGTGTATATCGTTAGGGCGGGGGGAGAACCTTGTCGAAACGGGACAGCCGGAACAGGGAAAGGTCGTGGTTGGTAGTTCCCTGTTGCGCCAAGTCGGCCATGATCTCCCCGATGACACTGGCGAACTTGAAACCGTGTCCCGAGAACCCGGCGGCCAAGGACACTTGAGGGTACTCAGGATGAACGTCAAGTATGAAGTGCTCGTCCGGGCTGTTGGTGAACATACAAGTCTTCAGAGACAGTACCGGCCCGGCAGCCAGCGGGAAATAGCGGCTTGTGAAGTCCCGTAAGAGCGCTTCGTCTTCGGGATGAATCTCTCGGTCCAACTGGTTGGGGTCGTCCACCTGCTGTTCCAAGTGATGGGACCGGCCCACCTTGAACCCCGGAACGCCGTGGGCCGGGAAACCGTAGAACCGCCCTTCATCTACGAACGTACCGAAGACCGGGAAGGTGTCTGGGCGAAACAGGTCGGGCCGCTCCGGTTGGAACCAAGCCAGTACCTGGCGTTCCACCCAAGTGTGTTGGGCCAACACCGGGGCGACCTGGGAGGCCCAGGCGCCAGCGCAGACCACCAGCCGGGATGCGCCGTAGGTCGCTCGGCCCGTTCGTACCGTCACCCCTTCCCCCACCGGTTCCCATTCCAGCACGGGTTCTCGACCGTGCACCGCGGCTCCGGCGTCGATCGCGCCCAAGACGTGGTTGACGATGCACCGCTCGGGGACCAGAAAGCCGCCGTCCGCTTGGTAGACGGCGAAGATGTCCTCGTCGAATTGATAGCCTGGAAAACGGCGGTTGGTCTCCGGCCCGGTTAGCACTTGGTAGGGTATCTGATGGGTCTCGCAGGCCTCAACGGCGCCTCGGAAATACGGTCCCTCCTCGTACCCGGCCCGAATCGAGCCGGTGGTTACCAGCAGTTGTTCCCGGGAGGCATTCTCCAAGTTGCGCCATAGTTCGTAGGCGCGCCGCACCAGAGGCACGTAGGAGGGATGTTCCTGCAGGGTATAGCGGATCATGCGGGAGTAGCCATGCGAGGAACCCATCTCATGCGGAACGTCGTACCGCTCCAAGCCCAATACCTTCCAGCCGCGGCGGGCTAAGTGGAAAAGCGCGGCGCTGCCCATGCCGCCCACGCCTATGACGATTGCGTCGTACTGGTCCATAGCCGGTTACTGCCCCAATCCGCGTTGCAGGCCGCGCAGGTAGCCGGCCTGCCCGCCGTGCTGGTTTACTTCCCAAATGAGTATGCGGAACATGTCAGCCAACTTTAAGGGCTGCCCTTGCCGGTTGGTCATTTCGGTGGTGACGAGGGCATGGTCGTCGTGTTGTTCCAGGAAAGCCAACAGGTTCTCCCGGGCGGCGCCGGCGTACTCCACCAATACGTCCTTGCCGGGGCAACGCCAGTCCGCCAAGCCTTGGGCCGTGTACCCGAATCCGACGTCCATCGGCTCAGCGGCGAATCCCAGCCGCTCGGCCCATGTCTCTTGGTACAATTGCGGCTCCCGCCGCGCCAGCGTCTGCACCCACATATCCAGCGCCCGGCCATAGTGCCAGAGGATAAACCCAATTGAATGGCACTGTTCGTCGGGCCGGTATTCGATCTCCGCTTGGGTCAAGCCGTCCAGGTAGCGTTCCATCCATTCCCAATTGAAGTTGAACGATCGCCGGATAAACTCTTGCAGGCTCATTTGGCGGATTTCACCTCGTTTCGGTCCTTCCCCCGTCGCCCTAGAAGTTGTTTTAGCTCCGGGGAATCCCGGTGCCGGGGGTGGTCATGCGCATTGAGTAGACCGAGTTGCGGGCGGTAAACAGCATGGTCTGGTTGTCGGCCCCTCCCCAAGCGCAGTTGGCCGGTATTTCCGGCAGGCGAATGATGCCCAGAAGGTTCCCCGACGGGTCGAACACCCAGCAACCTCCAGAGCCGGTACAGTAGACACGGCCCTCCACGTCCACCTTCATCCCGTCCGGCACACCGTCCTCGTCGGAGTGCATGGCGGCGAAGACCCGGTTGTTGCTGAGGCTGCCGTCGGCGGCGACGTCGAAGGCGCGTATGAACTGGTGCTCGCAGACCTCCCCTCTGTCCTTCTCCCCGATGCAACCGTCGTCCAAGCGCGTGATGGCCACGTACAACGTGCTCTCGTCGGGGGAAAAGGCGATGCCGTTGGGATACTCGGTGTCGCGGGTGGCGATGGTATTCGTGCCGTCGGGGGCAATCCGGTGGACGCCGCTAAAGTCCAACTCCTTTTCTTCCGCAGTCAGGCGCCCGGCGGGGTCGGTAAAGTACAAAGAGCCGTCGGACCGGCCCACCACGTCGTTGGGCCGGTTGATTCGCTTTCCGTCGACATGGGTGGCGATGGGAGTGTAGGAACCATCGGCCTCTCGCCGGGTCAACTGCCGGTTATCACCCTCGCAGAGAATCAGGCCGCCCTGCAGGTCTAAGGTGAGGCCGTTGGAACCGCCGCTATTCTCCCGGAAGACTTCGGGCGCCCCGCCCGGTTCCAACCGGTAGACCTTGGTGGTGCGGATGTCGACGAACAGCCAGTAGCCGTCGGGGTGCCAAAGCGGCCCTTCTGTAAACTCGAAACCGGTGGCCAATCGTTCCGGTTCGGATGCAACAATGCCGGGAAGTTGTTCCGCCATGATCTTCTCCTTGTCGTCCGCAAATGGGGTCGTCTACAAATGGGCCAGGTACTGGCCTTCGAAGTCCATGCCTGCCAAGTCGCTGAAGGCTTGCATCAGGCGGCGAGTGACGGGTCCGGGGGGATGCCCGCCGGCGACGGACGTTCCATTTACCGAGGCGACGGGACAGATACAAAGACTGGTCGAGGTGAGGAACGCTTCGTCGGCGGTGTAGGCGTCGAAGAGGTCCAGGTCCCTTTCTTCCACCCCGAGGCCCAAGCCCTCCGCCAAGTCCAACACGGTCCGGCGGGTGACGCCCTCCAACACGAATTGCCCTTGCGGCGTGTTCACCGAGCCATTCTTCACCAAGAAGATGTTGGAGCCCCGGCCCTCGGTCAGGTTGCCGGCTTCATCAAGGAGCACGGCCCATGATCCCGGGTCGACGCCCTGCGCCTCCAGGTCCCCCAAGACCAGGTTAAGGTAGTTGTGGGTCTTGGCCCGGGGGCTCATGAAACGAGGCGGCACCCGGGGGACCGAAGGCGTGATGATGCGCGCTCCGTCGCGGTAGAGCGTGGCCCGGTCGGCAAAGGGAATGGCGTGGGTCTCGATCAAGACGTTGGGCCGTTCATCTCCTTCCACTCCCCGGCTGACGCGTTGCATCACCCACATGTCTTGATTGGGCGGCAGCAACGGATAGTTGTGGTCTACGACCCGGCGCGACCACAACTCCATCTCCTCGGGGCTTATTCCAGGGTCTATACGAAGGTAGCGGAGGGAGTCGTAAAGCCGCCGGACGTGCTCGGTCAGTTTGAATGGGACGCCGTTAAAGGTGCGGGCGGCGTCGAACACCGCGTCGCCGTAAATGTAGCCCCGGTCGCGTATAGGGATCCCCACCAGCGATTCGGGCTTGAGCTCTCCGTTAAAGAAGGCCGCCGGTTCAACGTGGACCATTGGAGCCCCCAACTTCAGTGCGCTGTTCCGCTGCGGCGGCAGTTCTGAAGGACGGCCGTAGAACGGCCGGCCAACGGCGTGCGAACAGCGGTTGATGGCGGCAATAATACCACAAAGAGGTTGCTCCGTAGGGGTAGAAATCGAGTAGCCGGAGGATTTTATCCTCCGGCTACTGTTAGTTTGGACGCTTGCCGTTTGGCGTATCTTCAAGGGACGCGCCAAGAACCTTGGGGATGTTAGTTGAAGATCGGCACGTCCACAGTGTCCCGCTCTGTCAAGCTAGCCGGGAAGGTTACGTCTGCACCGAGGGAATCAGTGCCGTGACCAGTTGCTTGGTATGTGGCGACTGTGGAGCCCTCGGGCAGGAATAGCCCTTCTCCCACTACTGTAACAGTCACCAACCGCCACTCCCACACTTCACCCGGGTCCAGGATTCCATCGTCAGACGTATCGCCGCCAACGAATTCGGGTGAATCCTTGTCTATACGAGTGCCGAGGGTGTCGATCTCAACGTAAGGATCGGTGAGCGGGTCATCTCCCAAATTGGCTTCTGTGATGGTCAGTACGTTTACCATGATCCGCAAGTTCAAGCCGTCGGTCGTGGTAATTTGAAGGGCCGTAGCCGGTTTGATCAGGTTAACGACAGCGGACGCGCTGGCATCGACCGAATCGCCGTCGGGCGCCGTCGCCACGACATCGATTTCGTTTATGATCCCGTCCTCAAGTTGAGGCGACTCGCATTCGTAAGTTTGGATGTCGCCGGGGTCGAGGTCCAGCAACTCCCCTTCCGCCCTGGAGCAATCAGGAGACAGGATGTCGGTAACGATCACGCTGGATAGGGAGGAGTCTCCACCGTTGCCGATGGTGATGGTGAATTGAGCCGAGTCTCCCTTGTGAATCGTTCGCTCGTCCGGTTCTTTTAGGATGTAAAGGCCCAGAGCAAAGACTTCCACAATGACTGTGTCGGAGGTCGGCGTAGTATCGATGCCGTCGGCTTCGCCCATTACCGTCCCGGTGATTTCGTGGGTGCCCTGAGGAAGCGACGGTTCGCACTCATAAGTGATGCTTTGGTCAATGGCCAACGGTCCGACGACATTATCGCATTCAGGCGCAGCCGGAACCGTTACCGTTACGTCGGTAAGGTCGGCCAGACTGGGGTTATGTAGCACCACGGTAATAACGGCATTGTTGCCGACCCGAACTTGTTGCAAGTCTGGGGTTAAGTCAATAGTTGCCAAGATGGTTGCGACGACGACCTCGGCGCTGGAGCTATCCTCTACCTCTGCTTGTGTCGCCGGTACCCCGCCTATGATCTGGCCCCTAACCGTGACTTCATGTGTGGCGTCTTCATCGGGCACGTAGCTACAGGAATATGTTTCCGACGCTCCAACCGCCAATATGCCGAGTTCCCGCGTACATTCGTCTGTAAGCGAGGATTCGACTGCTACGCCCGATAGTTCAAAGCCGCCGTTGTTCGCCACTGTGATGTCGAAACCGGCGGAGCCTCCACGGTATACGACCTGTGTTGGAGGGTTGATTTGGATCTGGATGGCCGGGTCCACCATCAGGACATGGTTAGAACCCCCGCCTCTTTGGGGGGGGCGGGTCTCGCCTTCCGGTACGCTATGGGAGCTTCCGTTGTCGTAGCTGGCTCGGATTTCCAGCACCGAGTTGACGGCGTCGGTTTGATCGACCGTGTAAGGAACTTCCGGCCCTGCGAACACCGCGCCCACGCTGACCAAGGGTATTTCGGGACGGCCTTCGTAACCGGCGACCTCCACGGTATCTCCGTTGGGCAGGACAACCGAAAGTCGTCCTCCGCTGAAGTTACAGGCCTGTCCTTCCCGCAACTCCGGAATCGAGAGGGAAACAGTGTAGAAAATCTGGTCTCCATGAGACACACGGGTTACGTTATTGCCCTCCGCGTCTCTCGTCTCGATCAATGTGCCCGAACCGGCTGCAGTACATCCTGTGGGGTCCTCTTGGCCAAACACAAATTGGCTGCTGACTAGGAGCGTACCCAACACGGCAACGACTATCGCCATGATGACTACCGGAAGGACCGCCCTATGTTGAATTAAGTTCATCGACGCGCTCTCCATGGGCAATGATGTTGGCCGATAGTTGGCCTTGAGCGAACCACGGCTAACATAATACCATCTTTAGGAAATAGCAATACCCTTGGGTGGATGGGATAGGGCGTTTTAATTGCCGGAATTGCGTACCGTCACGGCGCCTGTTCCCTTTCCTTAGCTGGGAATCTATAACCGGGGTTCCTTGCGGAGAGCATCTCCATCGGCCAAGATGCCTGCGGGTTTCGCCGGTCGGCCTGACGACCAGCGAAAACAACGGCCGAAGGGGAGGGATCTCCGGCCGTTGCCGGGCCATTTCGTAGTCTGCGTTCGCAGAAGCGCCCGGATGCGAGGTTAATACACCCAAGACGGACCCTTCGCCAAAAAAACGGTGGGTGGGCTGCCTGCGAATGGCCGGCAAGCGCTCGTTCCGTTACGGCGCGTCCGCTATGGTGGGTCCGCCACAATGCCTATGGGAAAACTAGGCGGTGGCCTTTGCCAGTTGCTCCGCCTCGCCCTTGCTGAGAATGCGGAACACCTTCAGACTGGGGTCTTCTTTGGCCACGCCCCGGGCCGCCGGGCGGCCGTTTTTCATGGTAACCAATTCGACTTGGTCCATCTCGACTACCCTGCGGAGTTTGGTGCAGTAGGCCGTCAGGGCTGGCGCCGTGGTCTTTTCAGCTCGTTTGCTTCTTGGCACTTCCTCACCTCGTTTGCTGGCTGGCTCGTGGATTGGATTCGATATATTGTATTCAGACACGCCGAGAGTGTCAACATAATGTAGGCTGATTTTTTAGATTTTCATCAATGTTTCGAACTCTGGAAGAACCGCCGCCGGTGTTAGACCGGTGTTAGAATAGTTGATGTCTCATTTATTATTGCTTTCCAGGGCAGGTGGCACTCACCGAATGGGCACTCTTTTCATCGTTCGCCACGGCCAGACCGTTTGGAACCAAGAGGAAAGAATTCAAGGCCACACCGACGTCGCTCTTTCCGAGCGTGGGATGCAACAGGCGCGGTTGCTCCGGGAACGTCTGAGCGCGGCCCATATCGACGCCGCTTACACCAGCGACCTGCGCCGGGCTTCGGAAACCGCGGAGATTGTACTAGAGGGGCGAGATGTTCCCCTGTACGCGACCCCAAGGTTGCGTGAGTACCGGAAGGGGGCCCACGAGGGGCTCACCTTTGGACAAATCCGGGCCCGCTTCCCCCAAGAATTCCCCACCTACGTAACCAAGGACTTGGACTTTGCCCCCGAGGGCGGCGAAAGCATCCGCTCGGTCAGCGTACGCATGGCCGGGATAATAAATGAGATTGCCAACAATCATCTGGATGAAACAGTCTTGGTGGTGGGCCACGGCGGTTCGTTGCGGGCCGCAATGCGGGCGTTGCTGGGAATGGAGTTGGACGGCAACTGGCGTTTCGCGTTCGGCAACTGCTCCCTGACCATCGTCGATACCTATGCCGACAACGCGGTGCTGAGGCTTTTCAACGATGCTTCCCACCTGAACGGCCTGGGTCCGGCGGACTAACAGTTATGCCGGGCAACGTATTGATGGTCCAAGGGACCGCATCCCACGTGGGCAAAAGCGTCCTCGTCTCGGCGCTCTGCCGCATATTTCGGCAAGACGGCTTCCGGGTGGCGCCGTTCAAGGCCCAAAACATGTCCAACAACTCCTACGTAACCGCGACCGGCGGCGAAATCGGCCGCGCCCAAGCGGTGCAAGCCGATGCCGCGGGAGTCGAAGCCCGAGTCGACATGAATCCGGTGCTGCTCAAACCCGAGGCCGACCACTTGGCCCAGGTGGTCTTGCTGGGCAGGCCGTTGCTTACGGCCCGGGTCCGCGATTACATTGGCCTTAAGACCCAACTGTGGGAGGCGGTCAAAGAGTCGCTGGACAACCTGCGCCAAGACTTCGACATCGTAGTCGCCGAGGGCGCCGGCAGCCCCGCCGAGATCAACCTAAAGGCCTCGGAGATCGTAAACATGCGGGTGGCCCGCTACGCCGACGCGCCAGTGATGCTTTGCGGCGACATCGACAGGGGCGGCGTCTTCGCCGCTCTGGTGGGCACCCTGGAACTATTGGAACCCGAGGAACGGGAATTGGTGCGGGCCTTGGTAATCAACAAGTTCCGCGGTGACGTCAGCCTGTTGACCGATGGGCTTACCTGGCTGGAGGAACGCACCGGTATCCCGGTGGCCGGGGTGGTGCACCACTTCCGGGACATCCACATCCCCGAAGAGGACTCGGTGGCTTTGGACCTGACCGCGCCTTCCCGGTCCGAAGCGGTGCTGGACGTGGCGGTGTTGCAACTGCCCCACATCTCCAACTTCGATGACTTCGATCCCTTGGCCCGGCGCCCTGGGGTTTCCTTGCGTTACGCAGCCTCGGTTGAAGAACTGGGGCGGCCCGACTTGGTGGTTATCCCGGGAACCAAGACCACCATTCCCGACTTGGTGTGGCTGAGAGAAAGGGGGCTCGCCCAAGCCGTACAGACCCTCCGTCACCAAGGCGGGGCCGTAATCGGCGTTTGCGGCGGCTACCAGATGCTGGGCCAGACCCTCCGCGACCCGGACCACGTCGAGTCCTCGATCACCGAGATGGAAGGTTTGGGTCTGCTGCCCATTTCGACGGTGTTCCGGGGGACCAAAGAGACGCACCGGGTCAAGGGCCGCATTGCGGCGTCGGTGGGGATTCTGTCAGGCGCCGCCGGACTGCCGGTGCAGGGCTACGAGATACACATGGGCCAGACCGTGGGGCACGGCGCGGCTGCGCCGGTACGTATCGAAGAGCGGAGCGACGCCCCGGTCACCGGGGACGGCGCCTGGGACGGCGCCACCGATTCCGCCGGTATGGTGCTGGGGACGTACCTGCACGGGTTGTTCCACAACGGAGAATTAAGGCGGTCGGTCTTGAACGAGCTGGCGCGGCGGAAGGGAGTCAGTCTTCCAACCGCGGCTAACGACTTGGACTTGGACTTGGAGTACGACCGGCTGGCCGAATGGGTGCGCTCCAGCTTGGACATGGACTTGGTTTACCGCATGGCGGGACTGGAGCGGGACCGTTACGGCGTTGCGGACGGCCGTTGATGGAGGCCCCGCTGTCCCGTCGGCTCTCTCTGGTCTTGGGAGGAGTCAGGTCGGGCAAGAGTTCCTTCGCCGAGGGACTTGCCGCCGAGTGCGGGCGCAACGTTCTCTACGTGGCCACCGGAGTCGAAACCGACCCGGAAATGGCGGAACGGATACGCCGTCACCGCGAATCGAGGCCCCCAAGTTGGTCGACTTTGGAAGAGCCCGCCGAGTTGGCGGTTAAAATGGAAAACGAGGTTACCGGGGATTGCGCCTACGATGCTGTCTTGATCGACTCGCTGGACCTGTGGGTCTCGAACATTCTGCTGAAATACGAGGCGGATTCCCCTGAATGCACCGAGGAAGCCATGAATTCGGGCCTGCAACACTTGTTGCAGGTGGCGCAACGCTCCCCGGCGGCGTTCATAATGGTAAGCAGCGAGGTGGGCCACAGCCTGGTGCCCTCCGAGCCGCTGGGACGCCGCTTCCAGGACCTGATGGGGCTGGCCAACCAGCGGGTGGCCGCCGCAGCCGACCAGGTGTTTTTGGTGGTGGCCGGCATACCGACCAGAATACGCCCACCCGCCATGAACTACGGACCCGGAGTATGAGCATCAATGGAAGTTCGTCCACGTCCCCTCCCGGTCCGGTCCTGGGGACGGCCACGGTCCGGGCGCCCGGCGTCTGTGGAGAGCTGGCCCAAGGAGTGTTGGCCGACACCTACTTCTTGGTGACCTGCCCCGTGGACTTTTTTTCACGGGTAAGGGTTGAAATCTTCGAGTCCGGCGGCGTCGAGGCCACCGAGGGTTGCCCCAAGACGGCGGCGGCGGTCCGCCGGACCCTGGCCCACCTGAAACGGGCCAAGCTGGGCGTTAGGGTCCAGGTCAATAGTCCTATTCCTCGCAGCAAGGGGATGGGCAGCAGCAGCGCCGACTTGGCCGCCGCCATTGCCGCAACCGGGCTGGCGCTGGGCGAGGAGATACCCCCGGAGGCGATTGCCCAGATCGCCCTTTCCATCGAACCTACGGACGGCGTCATGATGCCCGGTCTGGCCCTCTTCGACCACCGGGCCGGGCTTCTCCGTGAGAGCTTGGGTCCGCCGCCGCCGATGGAGATAGTAGCGTTGGACTTGGGCGGCACAGTCGACACGTTGGAGTTCAACCGCGTGGACCGCACCCGGGCCTGGACCGCGGTGAGCGAGCAATCGGCTGCGGCGTTGCGGTTGGTGCGTCGAGGTATCGAAGAAAGGGACCCCGCCTTGGTGGGCGAGGGGGCGACTCTCAGCGCCCAAGCCGGGCAACGCATCATGCGGAAAGAACGCTTGGACGACGTCATATCCTTCGCCCGGGACTTGGGCGCGGTGGGTGTCAACGTGGGCCACAGCGGCACCATCATGGGCGTGTTGCTGGATGCACGGGAAAGGCGGGGCAAGTCCGCTTTTCACCAAGCGCGGCGCGCCTTTCCCGAATCTGAGATGATTTACCATTTCCGAATGCTGGGCGGCGGCGTCCACCCGGTCGTATGACAAAATAGCCTGGAAATTAACCGGGACGTTAGGCGAGACGTTATAACGAAAGGGGAAGCGACAATATGGCCGAGTACAACCTGGCTGTCATTCCGGGGGACGGCGTCGGCGTCGAGGTAATCGCCGAGGGCCGGAAGGTGCTGGAAGCCCTCTCCGGCGAAGGTTCCGGGACGAGTTTTCAATTCAGCGAGTTTCCTTGGGGCTCCAGCTACTACCGGGAAACGGGCCGCCTGATGCCCGAAGACGGTCTGGAAGTCCTTAAGGGTTTCGATGCCATCCTGTTCGGAGCCGTGGGCGATCCGGAGATACCCGACCACATCACGCTCCACGGCCTGTTGTTGCCCATGCGGAGGGGCTTCGACCAAGGGGTCTGCGTCCGGCCCGCCTACCTGTATCCTGGAGTGACTTCTCCGTTGGCCGGCAAGAAGGCCGGCGACATCGACATGGTCATTTTCCGCGAAAACACCGAAGGGGAGTATGCCCCGGTCGGCGGACGCCTTAACACGGGGACACCCTACGAGACCGTGGTGCAGAGCAACATATTCACCCGGCGCGGCACGGAGAGGATTATCCGGGCCGCATTCGAGCATTGCTTAAGGCGCGACGGGAGAAAGAAGGTCACTTCAATTACCAAGTCCAACGCGCAGTCCTTCGGCATGGTGTTCTGGGACGAGGTTTTCGACGAAGTGGCGGCCGAATACCCCCAAATCGAGACCGAGTCGTTGTTGGTGGACCGGGCTTGCATGGACTTCGTTCGATGGCCCGAGGACTTCGACGTGGTGGTAGCCTCTAACCTGTTCGCCGATATCCTCTCGGACATTGCGGCGGTGGTAACCGGCAGTCTGGGCCTAGCGCCGAGCGCCAACATCAACCCGGACGGAGTCTACCCTTCTCTCTTCGAGCCGGTACACGGCGCGGCGTTCGATATTATGGGGAAGGGAATCGCCAACCCCTTGGCCACCGTCTCCGCCGTGGCCATGATGTTGGACCACCTGGGTGAAGGCGATGCGGCCCGCCGGGTCGACGGCGCCGTAGCCCGTTGCCTTGAAGAACGCCGGGTGATTACCGTCGATCTTGGCGGCAGCGCCACTACCTCGCAAGTAGGCGACGAAGTGGTGCGCATGATAAAAGGCGGCTAGACGGCGGCGCACGGGAGCCCCCATGCTTCCTGCCGGTTACATTTACTCAATGCATTGAGTAAAAATACTCAGCGCTCTGAGTATTTGGTAAGCCCCCGTACTCCGGCGGCGGCTGCCCGCTACTTCCCTAACGAATTACTCAGTCTGCTCAGTAATTGGTTGCCCTAGCGTCTTCTACGTACTCTCCCGGAATGGCCTCCTTCAGCGAGGCATTCCACCCCGACCGCAAGCTGCTGGTAGGCGGCGACGGAATAGCCATAGAGGAATTCCTGTCCAAGCCAGTGGAGCACTGGGTGGAGTGAGCCGTTGGGAGGCGTATTCAGATCAATTCAAACTTATCGTCGAAGGCCTCGGCTGATTCGTCGTCATAAATGAAAGTAATCCCGAATCGGAAGACCTGCTCGTCCAGAGTGGAGAATCTTATGAATTCCTGTAGAGAGCCGTGCGGCCCCATTGACCTCCACTCGACGAGGACTCCCTGCAAGCTTTCAAGGTTCGATATTATTTCGTGGACCAACTTCGTTTCAGTCCAGCCGCATTGATCATCCATGATTTCTCCCTATCCCGCCAAAAACAACGGATCGGGATCGTTGATCGAATGGGCACGAATGTCAATGGGCTAGACCACGACCCGATAACGCCCCCGGCCCACAAACTCCAAAAAATCCCCGTCGCGTAGCACCTGCAACTGTTGCCGGATTTTCGCTTTTACATTCCGATTTTCGGGATGCAGACTGGACAACTCTTCGACGAAACGGAAATAGAATTCTTGGAGGGTGAACACCGGGCGTCCGGTCTCTGTTACCAGTCTCCGCACGCAAGTCAACACCTCGGCGCCCCAACCCCCCGATGCGCGGATGTCGGACCTCAGAAAGTCTACCTTGCTCCATTCTCCCCGCACCTCTGCCGGGTCCCGTAGTACGCTGTCCGAGACGAGACGTATTCGCCCTTCCGGGGGTACTTGGCCGAGCAGGATATTCGAGCCTACCCATCCAGATCTTCTAGCGGTGGATTGAAGCGGATTCCTACGCTGAATAACACTCCGGGTGACAAAATGTCCGGGGACAACAAATAGGCCGGTCACGGTCCAATCGCCGCGGCGGTACTCCAAGAACGTGTAATGAGGGACTCGCCCCTCGTCGATGGCGGCAATCTTGGGTTGGAACGCGGAATTTGGGGCCACCGGGCCGTGCTTCCCTTGTTTACTCTTCAGTTGGTAACTCGTATTACACGCGATACAGGTGAAGTCACGGACGGGATTGTTGGGTTTGTCGGCGCTTACATGCTCGGAAGGGCAAGCAAGACAGTATAGGTTCTCTTTTGCCCAAGCCTCAGTGACTACCTTGGCAATTTGGCTTGAGCTTGTGTAACCGGAGGCGGCGTTGGGGTCTAGTCGCAAGTCCATTGCGGTTGTGGTCCCCTTGCAGCCCCGCCCCTACGTCGAACCCAGGACCACTGAGGCCATTTTTCGCTCTAGGGCTCGGCCTATCTGCATGGTCAGGTCGGGGCGTTGGTGGTTACCCACGCTGCCGACGAAGGCTACGCCCAAAAGCCGGCCTAACCGGAAGTCCACCACTGTGGATGAGATGAGCCCCCCCGGGCCGCCCTGTAGCACTCGCAGCGCCACCGACTCGTCGAAAAACCCGTCTGTTTCCAACCGGGTCGCCGAGACTAATTGATGGCCCTCTCCAACGCTGTCCCCCACGTGCTCCTCGAAGTCCTTGAGGAAAATTTCGTGCATCCAACCGTATACCGACTCCGGGGTGTCGAACAGGTGGACTACCGACGCGGCCAAGAAGTCGAAGCCGTCGTTCATGGGCATGTTGGAAGTGGGACCGAGTTCACGCATGGTGCCCGTGACCCGGCCAGCCTGGAGGAACCGGGCGCCGGTGTTCCCGGCGAACCCGTTACGGGCCAGGGTCTCGTTGTCCAATTCCCCCTCCCGCACTATCTGGTGGGACTGGAAGTCGCCGGGGAACTCGCTCTTGTCCAGTACCATGAGCGGGAGAGCGGTTTCGGTAACGCTGTAGGTGGCCCTTACCAATGCAGAGGACGCCAAATCGAATCACCTCCTGAGGTTGGGGTCCTGAGGATGGGACAAACGGAGGGCGGGACCGGGTAATCGCGGCCGCAGCCCTCCGGAGCGTTGTGGGTTAACCGCAGACCAACGGATATACGTGGAGCGAGCGCGACGCCTCCACTGGCAACAGGCTCTTCTCCCAGCTCTGGCCGCCGTCGGCGCTGCTGTAGACCTCGCCGGAGTAGGCGGCGCAGCACAGGTGAGACGGGGCTGCGGGATCGATGGCAATTTGCATCAACCGTCCCGGCGGCACGTCGCCCAAGTCCACCCGTTCCCAGGTCTCGCCGATGTCCCGGCTGCGGAACAGCGCCCCCTCGGGCACGGTGTCCGCTGGGGCGGCCCCGCCGCCGGCGCCGGCCGCTAGGTAGATGGTCCTGGGGTCGTCGGGGGCCACCAACAGGTCGCGACAGTACGACCCGCCGGGGAACATGTCGGGCGCCGTAACGTGTTCCCAGCGGCGTCCTTGCTCATGGCCTCGGAACATGGCGATCTGCGTTGCGATTTGCACCGTGTCGGAAGCGGCGGCGCTGACCTGCACGTGGTGCAGGTCCACCGTGTTGTTGCGCACAAATGGTCCGTCGATCAGTTGCTGCCAGCTCTCCCCGCCATCGTGGCTGCCCAGCAGGCCGCCCACCTCGACGGCCGCGTACATGTTGGCCGGGTCCACCGGGTCGATAGCCATGCCTATCACCCTCTTTTCCAAGGGTGGCATATAGGTGGTGATGTGGGGGAAGGTGACCCCGCTGGTGTCCATCTCCCGCCAAGTGTCCCCGCCGTCGGTAGACCGGGCGATGGCGCAGGGCTCATAACCGGCGAATATCGTTTGAGGGTCGTCGGGATGGGCCACCAAGGACCAGACCTCCCGGCCTGTAGCCGGGTCGGCCAAGCGTTCCCAAGAGCCGCCGCGGTCCTTGCTGCGAAACACCCCATCCTGGGTGCCGGCGAATATGGTCCGGGGGTCCGAGGGGCTGATCAAAAGGGCCCGCACCTGGGGATTATCAGGCAGGCCTTGGGCGATGTCCTGCCACTGCGTTTCCCCTTGGGCCTTGCGGAAGAGACCTCCGTCGCCAATGTATTGTCCCTCGCCGGCCAGCCCGATGTAAGCGTAGGTAAGATGACCCACAGCTACCATGACACGCCTCCTGTGACGGTCTATTTCATTGTCAAAGGAGTGTAAAGCATAGGGGTTGGTTGGTCTACTCAAGAGGTCTCCCCCCTCATGATAAAATGCGGGGACTCAATAACGATATTACGGGCTGGGTGGACCGATGCTGGAAACGGAGCGGGGCAGGGTAATCATGGCCGATGCTTGGACGCTGTACGCGGACGCCATCAAGATGCTGGACCAAGGCTATATCCGTAACGCGGCGGAGAAGGCCTGGGGCGCCACCAAGCGGGCTACGGATGCCCTGATTTTAGAGCGCACCGGGCACGAACCTCAAAGGACCTCGCAAACCTCCAGAGGGATTCGGGTATTGAGCCGGGAGAACCAGGCTTACGAGTCCTTGCGCTCCCGGTATGTTACCCGGATAGCCGAGTTGCATGGGGACTGCTTCTACGAAGGCCACTGCGACCCGGAGGACTATTTTGCCGCGGTAATCCGCAACACCGGCGAGTACATCCGTGACGCCGAAACCTCAGCCGGATAGCAGGGTCGCTGCTAATCCTTCCACCGATGGTGGACCTTTGACCTCCCACAGGTGGCGCACCGCTCCGGTCTGCGCTAGTATTTGACGCAACTATTCGTTGGAAGGTTTACGCTCCATGAAGAACAAGGTGTATGCCAGCATGGACGAGGCGGTTGTGGACATCCCCGACGGCTCCACCGTCATGTGTCCCGGTTTCTCGGGGGTGGGCGTTCCCCGGAACCTGCTGGCCGCCCTGAACCGTCAAGGAGCCAAGGGGTTGACCGCCATCTCCAACAACGCCGGCACCGTCGACGAATTGGTCGACGTGGGTACTCTGGTGGAAGCGGGTCAAGTCAAGAAAGTGGTCTGCGCCTTCACCGCCTCCACCCACCCGTCAATCGTGACCCCGTTCACCCGGATGTACAACGAAGGACTGATCGACGCCGAGCTGGTGCCCCAAGGGACGCTGGCCGAGCGCATACGCATTGCTGCCGCGGGGATCGGCGGGTTTTACACGCCGACGTCGGTGGGCACCGAGTTGGCTGAGGGCAAGGAACACCGGGAGATCAACGGCCGCACCTACGTTCTGGAGTACCCGCTCCCCGCCGATTACGCCTTTGTCCGGGCCTGGAAGGCCGATAAGTTCGGCAACCTGCAGTTCCGCCTGTCGCAGCGCAACTTCAACCCGATTATGGCCATGGCTGCCACCATAACCATCGTGGAAGTGGAAAACGACGTTCTGGAAATCGGCGAGATCGACCCCGACCAAGTGCATGTATCCGGCATCTACGTGGACCGCATCGTCAAAATCCCGGGGGACGGTATTTGGTCCGGGGCCAAGCCAGGGATATAGGCTGCTCCGAGCATTTGGGTGAAATCATTATCGTCGTGAACTCCTTGTCGTAAGGAAATCAGAGGGATTGCGGTTATGGCCGAGAAAGAGAAGCTGACCCGTCAAGCAATGTGCGACCGACTGGCGATGGAATTCCAAGACGGGTGGATTGTGAACCTGGGGGTGGGTATGCCCACCCTGTGCTCGAACTACGTCGATCCAGACAAGTCCATCATCAACCAGTCGGAGAACGGCGTGATCGGATACGGACCTTTGGCAGCCGAGGGACATGAAGACCGGCACTTGGTGAACGCCGGCGGACAGCACGTGACCGCCCAGCCCGGCATGGGCATCGTCCACCACGCCGATTCCTTCGGCATCATCCGCGGCGGTATGATCGACGTCACCGTGATGGGCGCCTACGAGGTTGCTGAAAACGGCGATTTCGCCAATTGGCGCATCCCCAGCCGCAAGGGCGGCGGCATCGGCGGCGCCATGGACTTGGCGGCCTGCGCCAAGCGGGTCTTCATCGCCATGGAGCACACCACGCGGGAGGGCGGCTCCAGGATGCTCAAAAAGTGCTCCCTGCCCATCACCGCTCCCGGCGTGGTGAAGATGGTAGTCACCGACCTGGGCCTCTTCCAAGTTACGCCTCAAGGCTTCGAACTGCTGGAAAACGCCCCCGGCTGGAGTCCGGAAGACATCCAAGAGCAGACCCAGGCCCACCTCAACGTCTCTCACAGCCTCCGCGCCTTCCGCTTCCGAGGATAGCAGGATATTTAACACAGAGGGCGGAAAGTTTTTGGTCCTCCTCTGCGTTAAATCCGTTAACGCAAAGGCCGGTTACGCTTAATGGTGGGCCTGCTAAACCTGGTCTACTGGCTGTTGCGGCGGCGTATCCGTTATTCCTGGGGGATGTTGGCCCTCACCAGCTTCGGCATACTGGCTGCGGTTACCCTCATGGCCACCGGCGCCTTCTATTCCAGGGCCTTGTCTGAAGCGGGCCTACGTCACTCGTTGGCCAGTCAATCCGCCGACATCCTCAACGCCCAGGTCACCGCCCAGAACCGACCGTTGGGCCCGGCCGATTACCAACCCTTGCGACAGCGGGTGGAAGACGCCGCCCAGTCTCGTGTTGGCGGCCTGCTACGGGGAATCGTGCGGCTGGGCCGTTCCCAAGTCGGTATGCCGGTAACCGAAGAGCCGGTTTCGCCGAGCCGCCCTCAACTCAGCGGACGACCGTTCTTCATGACCGGCTTCCAGGAACATACCCGGCTGGTGGAAGGACGCTGGCCGCGGACGCCCGGAACTTTGGGCGACGCCGGGGCGGAGATGGAGGCGGTGATCGGCGCGGCTGCCTCCCGGAGCGTCGGCTTCGGTGTTGGCTCCCGAGTATTCGTATGGCCCTTTCCCGGTGATTCATCCCGGAGCATCGCCCTCAATATCGTCGGCGTAGTTGAGCCTGTCGATACCAGGGAGGAATATTGGTTGGGGGCGCCCACCTACTTCCGCGTCGCCGAGGTAGGCGACCTGCTGGTTGTCCCCTTCTACGTTGTTGAAGACGATTTCTTCGGAGCAATCGGTTCCCGCTTTCCTACCCTGGTTGGCGACTTCGGTTTCAACCTCTTTCTCGACCCGCGGTTGGTGACCTATAGCACGGTGGACGCCATTCAGGAAGCGCTGGTCGGCCTGGAGACCGACATCAACAAACGGTACCCCCGCACGTTGGTCTTGAGCCGGCTCGGCCTCACCCTCGACGAGTTCAAACGCGACTTGACGCTGGCCCGGATACCGCTTTACGTATTCATCTCTCTCTTCGTAATCGTGGTCATGTATTTCCTGGTGTTAATCGCTGGCATTGCGGGCCGGACCCAAGCGGTGGAGGCGGGTCTGTTGCGTAGCCGTGGGGCCAGCGTGCCCCAAGTCAGCGCCGTCCTGGCGTTGGCCGAAGGGACCATCGGTTTGGCCGCTGTGGCTGTCGGTCCCCTGTTGGCCTGGGCCATCGGCCGCTACCTGTTGCTTCCCACCATCGACCCCTTGGGGGGCAGGGACTTCCCATTGGGCCTCTCCGTGGACATGTTTTGGATGGGGGCCGCCGGCGCGGTGTTGGCGGTAGCGGCGCTGGTGGCCACGGCAGTGGGCCGGGCGCGCTTGGCGATGGTTGAGTCGTTGTCCACCCGGTCGCGGCCGCCTGCCAGCCCGTTCCTGCTCCGTTACTATTTCGACATCGTGACGGTGCTGGCCGTGGCTCTCATCTGGTGGCAAATCAAGGGCCGGGAGGGGTTTGTCGCCCAAGAACTGGCGGACCGAGGTCTGGAAGTGGACCCGACCATCGTGTTGGGGCCCGTCCTTGGCCTATTCGCCGCCGCCGTCCTGTTGATGCGAGTCTTGCCGCTGGCGGTGCGGGCGCTGGCTTGGGTTGGCGGTAGGAGCGGACCGGCATGGGCCGCATTCTCCTTGGTGCGGTTGGCCCGAGACCCGGTCCCCCATGCTTCGATGGCGGTGATGCTGATGCTGGCGGCGGCCTTGGCGGTATTCGGGGCCACCTTGCAATCCAGCCTCTCCAACTCCCAACAGCACCAGGCCCTCTACCGGGTCGGCGGCGACCTGGTGGCCAAGGGGCCTGGAGTCGACGCCCGCCGGGTGGAGCAGGTGGCGGCTATACCGGGGGTCGCTGCGGTCACGCCGGTGTTGCGGGGGTCGCCGACGCTTGTCGGCGTCACTGGCAACACGTCGGCCAACCTGTTGGCGGTAGACCCGGATGCTTTCTCCAAGGCGGCTTGGTTCCGGGACGATTTCTCCGATCAAGACCTAGGGGAAATGGCTGCCCGCTTGCGGGCCTCGGACTTTGGGGACGCGGCGGGGCTGCCGGTCCCTGAAGGGACCGGTCGAATCGGGGTCTGGATAAACGCCTCCGAGTTGGAAGGCCAAGGCTCGGCGGTCAATCTCAATATCTGGGCAAGGCTGAGAGACTCCCGGGGCCTTTACCGAAACATTGCCTTGGGCAACCTCTCGGACGACGCCCCCGGGATGAACGATTCCGGCGGTTGGCGGTTCATGGTTGGGGAGCTGCCGGATGCGTTGGGCCCTGACGCTTGGCCCCTGGAAGTGGTGGCCCTCTTTCTGAGCGGTAGTTCGTTCACCAAGGTGACCGCGGCCGGTCTATATCTCGACGACGTTACGGCCCTTGGCGGCCCCTCGGCAACGGAGAGCGTCGTGCTTGAAGGCTTTGAGGAAGACGGCGGCTGGCGGCCCTTCGCCATAGAAGGCCCGGAGGCGGACGAGGCCGTGATTACGCCGGAAGCCGCCTACCAAGGGACCTCGGGGCTTCTCTTCAGGTGGCGTGAACCCCTCGCCGGCGGCACCCGGGGAGTCCTGCTGCCTCCGGTGGCGGTCCCCATTCCGGCCGTCGGCGGCCCTGCCTTCCAGGTGGGACAGGAAGTGCGGGTCATGCACGGCAAGGTGGCGGCGCCGCTGAGAATCGTAGCCACCGCCCGGCATTTCCCCACAGTTCCTTCCACGCGGCGGCCGTTGATCTTGGTCAACATTCACGATTACCAACGGTACCTGGAATTACTGCCCGGCAAGTCCCAGGAAGCCCCAGAAGAAATGTGGATGGCGGTCGATCCCGACGCCAACAGAGAAGAAGTGTCCGCCCGGATTGCCGCCGCGATGCCGGGCTTCCTGCGCATCGAAGACCGGCGCCAAGCCGCAGACTTGGCGCAGCGCAACCCCTTGGCCGGGGGTGGTTGGAACGGCTTAACCGCCCTTGGAATGACGGCTGTTGGCGTGGCGGCGGCGCTGGCCCTGTCAGCCTCCGCCCTGGTATCGGTCCGTCAAGCGCGGACTGACTTGGCGGTGGCCCGGGCCATCGGTTTTTCGCGTAGGCAGCTCCTTTTCGCCATGTCTTTCGAGCGGTTGCTGATCGCTGTTATGTCTATTGCGGCCGGAGCCGCCATCGGCTATTGGCCCGGACTGCAACTCATGGAGATGATGGACCTGACCTCCCGCGGTCTGCCGGCAGTCCCGCCGTTGATTCCTGCGGTCCACGAATGGCTATTGACGGGGGCTCTGGCCGGCTTGCTGGCGGCAGCGGCGGTGGCGGCAGTCTTTGCCGTGGCCCAAGCCCGGCGTCTCGATACCGCCGAAACGCTGAGGGAGGCCGGATAGACTGGTGACGCTGTTATGACGTCGCTGTTGCGTTTCGCCTATGTTATGGCCGTGCGTCGTGCCGTTGCCGGTTGGCGCTTGGAGGCCGTGCTCTTCGGCGGCATCGTTCTCGCGGTGGCGTTGATGGCCAGCGGCGATATCTTTTCCAACTTGGTGTCCAACGCGGCGCTTCGCCACGCCTTGGTACGGGCCGCTCCCGAGGAGGCCAATTTCTGGGTCCGCTCTTATAGCAGCAGAGACGACCCTCCTTCGTTGGAGGGCCGCCGGGCGGCATTCCAGGACAGGTCGGCTTTCGTACAGCAGCGGGTTTCGGCCCCGATGGAGCGGTACCTGAAAGAGGAGTACCGGCACCTGGAAACCGCCACGTTCTTCTTCGAGGGCCATCCCCAATTGGAAGTGGACAACGAAGTCCGGCCCCGGGGGGGATTGGCCTACATGTCGGGACTCTTCCCGGAGCGGGCGCGGGTAATTCGAGGAGAATGGCCGGAGGGCCCCGGCCGCCCGGGCGAACCGTTGGACGTGGCTGTCGACGAATTGGGGGCGGAGCTCCTGCAGTTGGACGTAGGCGACGTAATGGGGGTCTATCCCGCAGCCTCGTTTACCAACCCGCCGTCCACACCGGTCCGTATTGCTGCCGTCTTCCAGCGCCTGGACCCTGAGGACGAGTTCTGGTACGCGACCCAAGGGGCGTTCAGCCGCCAAGACGACCGCTGGACCATCATCCCTCTGTTCACCACCGAGGAGGTCCTGATCGACCTGGTGTTGGGGAACTATCCGGCGCTGTATACCGACACCACCTGGCATTTCATCTTGGACCGGGAAGCAATGCGCGCCAGCGACGTGGCGGCGGTCCAACAGACCATCGCCAACGTCGAACGCGACATCCGCGCGGATCTCAGGAACTCCAGCAGTTCGATCAAGCTGGACAATCTCCTTCGCAGCTTCGACGAGCAGTTGTTGCTGGCCCAAGTCCCGTTGCTCTTGGTGATATTTCTGGTAATCGGCATTCTGGTCTATTACCTTGCCTTGGTGGCCGGGTTGATCGTTCGCTCTCGCTCCAACGAAATAGCGATGTTGAAGAGCCGCGGCGCCACCACCATCCAATTGGGGGTGCTGGGGCTGGGTGAAGGGGTTCTGCTGGCCGCCCCGGCGGTGGCCCTCGGCCCATTCCTGGCAGCCGCGGTAGTCAAGGTGTTGGGCAATCTGTTTTTCAGTCTGGGAGGAGGCGCCGAGGAGTTGGCTGGCGTCCCGGTGGGCGTGACCCAGGGCGCCTTCCTGTTGGGCCTCGGCGGCGGCATCTTGGCGGTGGCCGTGTTCACCATCGCCACGCTGGCGGCCTCGCGTCACAGCGTCATCGACGCCCACCAGGCCGGGGCTCGGCCGCCCACAGCGTCCTTCCTCCACCGGTATTACTTGGACCTGGTGCTGTTGGGGCTTATTGGCTTGTTATGGTGGCAACTACAAAGCCGTGGGGCCTTTTTGTCCCAGTCAGTGGGCAGCCGGGAGTTGCAGATCGACGAAAGCCTGCTTTTGGGGCCGGTGTTTGGGCTGGTCGCCGCCGGGCTGATCATCATGAGGGTATTTCCTTGGGCGGCGGCGCTGTTGTCGCGGTTGGTCGGGCCGCTGGGGCCGTCTTGGCTGGTACACGCTTTGCGCCATGTGGCGCGGGCCCCCATGATACCTGGCATCTTGATCGTTCTCCTTACCTTGGCGACGGCTTTGGGGGTGATGGGCAGCGCCTTCTCGGCGACGCTGGAACGCAGCCAAAAAGAACGCGCCCTATATTCCGCCGGCGCCGACCTGAGGCTGTTGCATAACGGCGTCGACCGGGCCAAGACCGCGGGCGGCATGGCGGCGGTTGTGTTGGCGACCGAGATCGAAGGGGTGGCCGCGGCGGCTGAAGTATTACGGACCAACGCTCACATTACGACCACCGGATTCAGCACGTCGACCGGTCTTCTGGCGGTCGACGCCAGCAAAATCGATCAAGTGGCTTGGTTCCGGGAAGACTTCGCCCGCGGCGCCTCCCTTAGCGAGTTGGCCGGTTTGCTATCGACTGGCACGGCCGATGATTACCGAGATGGTATAACCGTGCCGGCCGATGCTACCGGGCTGGGTCTTTGGGTCCGCCCCGGCCCCGGCGCCCGTGCGGTGCGACTCTGGGCCCGGGTACGGGACTCGGCCGGCCGGCACGGTGACATCAGGATCGGAGAAATGGACTACCAGGGTTGGCGGCGGCTGGACTGGGAATTGTCCAACAGGGCCTCCCCCGGACAGATTATCGGCTCCAGGAGTAGAGTGGTGCTCTCACCGCCCTATACCCTCATGTCGGTCTTTGTGTCCGGGTATTTCGGCGTTTCCCAGCCCGGCACGTTCTTCCTGGGCCGCTTGGATGCCCTGACCCCCGGCGGTGAGATACCGCTGGCAGATTTTCAAACTACCGACGGCTGGGAGGTGATCGAGGACTTCGCCCGGCCCGGCCTCTATGCTTTGGAGATAAGCAGCGCGGCCTCCGGGGAGGAGTTCGGGCTGTCCAGCCGTTTCAGTTGGGCGACGGGCGGGGTGGGACTGCGGGGCTTGAGGGCCGGAGGTCCGGCCGCCCCCCTGCCGTTGGTGGTGAACCGTGCGTTCCTGGAAGTGGCCGACGTCGAGGTTGGCGACGAAGTGGTAATGGGGATGTCCACCTACTCGTTGCCCTTTCAGGTGGCGGGTGTAGCCGATTTCTTCCCCACTCTAGACCCTGGCGAAGGCCCGTTCGCGATTGTGGGCCTAGCGGAGTTCTCGCGGTTGGCCAACGTCTTTAGTCCGGTCCCGCTTGGAGGGACCAACGAAATTTGGACGAGGTTGGACGCCGACGATACCCCAACCGGGCCGGTCGTGACAGGGTTGAAAGACGCCGGGGTCCGGGTGCGCGACTCGTTCGACGCGGCGGCCATGGTCGAAGCAAGGACCGGTCAACCGTTGGTCGGCGCTGGTTGGGGGGCCTTGTTGGTGCTTCTGTTCTTGGCGGTGGCGTTGGCCAGCGGCTCTGGGGTAATGTTGTTCTCATACCTGGATACCCGGGAACGCCAATCGGAGTACGCCCTCCTTCGCACCTTGGGCTCTTCGGGCGGGCAATTGAACCTGGTAGTCTGGTTTAATCTGTTCCTGATGGTAGTCTGCGGTTTGGGGCTGGGAACCTGGCTGGGCCAGCTTATAGGCAGGGGGCTGCTGCCACTGATGGAAGTGGCCGAAGAGGGGGCCCGGATAGCTCCTTCGATGGTGTTGACCACCGACTGGTTGACGTTGCTGGTGGCCTACCTGGTGTTGGCTGCCGTAACGGCAACCACGGTGGTCTGGCTGGCTTGGCTGAGTTCGCGGGTACGCATTCAACAGGTGTTGCGAATGGGAGACGCATGATGACTTCCGGAGACGGCCGGCCGTACATCAATTGCCGGGACCTCTTCAAGATTTACAAGAGGGCCGACCTGGAGGTCGTTGCCCTGCGCGGCCTGAACCTGACCGTGGCCCGTAGCGAGCTAATCGCCATCGTAGGTACCAGCGGCAGCGGCAAAAGCACGCTGCTGAACATCCTCGCCGGCCTAGACCGGCCTTCAGCCGGGCAAGTCTACGTTGGCGACCGGGACCTGTTGGACGTGTCGGAGCGGGACTTGGTGCAGTACCGCCGGGAGGAGGTTGGCTTCGTGTGGCAGGCCACGGCTCGAAATCTCGTCCCATACCTGAGCGTATCCGACAATATCGAACTGCCCATGGCCTTGGCTGGCCGGGGCGCTAGGGGCAGGCGCTTTCGGAGCAGCGAGCTACTGGCGGAGTTGGGGCTGTCAGGCATGGCTGACCGGCTGCCCCACCAACTCTCCGGCGGGGAGCAACAACGGGTGGCCATGGCCGTGGCCTTGGCCAACGAGCCGCCGTTGTTGCTGGCGGATGAACCTACGGGGGAGCTTGACACTACCAACGCCGAACAGATTTTTGAAATGTTGCGCGGGCTGAACCGCATCTTCGGCGTAACCGTGGTAACGGTGACCCACTATCCCGGGGTCTCGCGTTACGTGGACCGGGTAGTGCATATTCGCGACGGCCGGATCAGCTCCGAGGTCTTTTCCACACCTTCCTTCCAACGGGACGGTGGATTGGTGGAAGATGAGTACCTGGTGGTGGACGAAGCCGGGCGGTTGCAACTGCCCCAAGAGTACGCTGACTTGTTCCGACTTCAGGGGTTGGCCAGACTCGAAGCCGACGGCGACCAGATAAGAATCCAACCACCCGGCCAATTGGGCGGCGACCATGCGCCCGACGGCCCGGACCCGGCGGGAAATTGAGTTTTGCAGATCAACCGCCCGCCGCGTCAGGCGCCGACCGCGGGATGATTTCGGCCCGGGCGGTGAGCCGGGTCTTTGGCTCGGGTGCGGCCGCCGTCACCGCCGTGGACTCGGTTGACCTGGACGTCGCTCCCGGTGAGTTGCTGGCGCTAACCGGACGTTCCGGTTCGGGCAAGACTACCCTGCTGAACCTGCTGTCGGGGTTGGACCGCCCCGACGGTGGCGCCGTATTGTTTCAAGGGGCTGACTTGGCGCGGCTGCCGGAGCGGGAGCTCGTCGAATTACGGCGGAGCAAGATCGGGTTCGTTTTCCAATCGTTCGGCCTCATGCCTTTGCTGTCGGCCCAAGAGAACGTCGAACTGCCGTTGCACATTGCGGGGGTATCTTGGCGAGAGAGACGCCGCCGGGCCCAGCAGGCGCTGGAATCGGTGGGGTTGGGCGCACGGGCCCGCCACCGGCCCTTCGAGCTTTCCGGCGGGGAACAGCAACGGGTGTCCATTGCCCGGGCGTTGGTTGCCGAACCCGAAGTGGTTTTCGCCGACGAGCCCACCGGCGAGTTGGATACCGCCACCGCCCATACCATCTCCGATATCCTGGGCGAGGTCGCCGCCCGCCGCAACACCACCGTGGTGATCGCCACTCATGACCTAGAGCTGGCTGCTATCGGCCACCGGCGGTTGGAGATGGTGGACGGCGTCTTGGCGTCTTCAAAGTGACCCGGTCTCGGCCGCAAATCGTTTATACTGGCGCCGGTAAGTTTCGTTACCGATCAGTTTTGTGATTCGAGGCGCAACCATGATGGTACGCATTTACACCGGCGAAGACGGGCAGTCCCATTTTGAAGACTTGGACCTGGCGGCGGCGGACGTCGCCCGGGTCTCAACCAAGCCGGGGGAAGACTTGGTATTTCGCCGCTCTGCGGAAAACAGTTTCAGCGACTGGCACCATCCTACCCGGCGCCAATACCTGATGGTGCTGGAGGGCCGCATGGAAGTGACCTGCGGTGACGGCGCCTCCCGGCAGTTCCAACCCGGCGATGTTCTCTTGGCCGAAGATATGACCGGCCAAGGCCACCAGACTCGCTCCGTCGGCGGACCGTGCCGCTCCGTCTCCATGGGCATTCCGGACCTGTAAGGGCTAAGGCGGCGAACCGCTGGTCGGGTCGATAACCGTTAGGGCCGAAAAAATGCGGAAGATCGAGTCCCGCGTGCAAATTTCGGACAGGCCGTGCTCGCGCATCAAAACCACGGTGTGAAGGTCGTGGACCGCGTTGCCACCCAGGCCGGAATACTCAGACAATGCTTGGGATAACAGGGCGGTGTGGATAGGAGTCGGCAAGAGCAGAGAAAACGCCGGCGACGTCAGGACGGCATTAATGAAACTCCAAGCGGCGCCGACATTCCACGGCGGTCGGAAGACGCGAGCGTGGGTGCTCGTTCTCAAGAACTCATAACACACGTTCAGAGGCAAATACGACGGTTCGGTCGCATCTAACGCCCGATGCAAGTGTTGGCTGCTCAACTCGTAATACTCAGATTCCTCATTAGCCGAGTCGAGCAGCACGTTGGTGTCGAATACTGGCATCCTATATTTCTTCCATAGCCCGGTAGAGCTTATCCCGGTCGGCCAAGTCAACCAGGACCTCGCTGCGGAATCGGGGTAGAGCCGGTGGCGGATGGCTCGGACTAACACAGTCGGTCAACCAGCGTCTGATGCTTTCCTCCGCCAATGCCGACGCGGTGGTCCGGCGTCTCTTCGCTTCTTGTTTTAGCCGTTGTAAAATGACGTCGTCGATAGTAAACGTAGTTTTCATTATTGCTGCCTCGCCCGGATTTTACTACAAGGAACCCCACATTGTGCCGGCGGACCGCAGCCTTATGCGCTGGAATCACGGACGGCTTGTAAACGCCACTCAGGTTGACACCGGGTTGGCCGTTGGTTAGGCTGCGGACGGGCTGAGTCGTGGTTGGGTGCGCCGCAGTTTAGCAGAGCTTTTGGAGTGGTCCTATGAAAGACACCGTGGAAGTCTTTTGGTTCTCGGAGCAGCCCTACGGGCACATCACCAACGAGGACCTGGAGCAGTACGATTCCGGCCGGCTGGGCTTCCCCAACACCTTCTTCGATCCCGAGAAGGCGCATGTGCTCTACAACCAGTACCACGACGAGTACGCTTTCGCCGACGAGGTCGGATTCGACGGCATAATGTCCAATGAGCACCATGCTTCTTATTGGTGCATGAAGCCGGCGGTGAACCTCGACGCCGCCGTTATAGCCAAGGTCACCAAGAAGGCCAAGATCGCTATCCTGGGCAATGTCATCGCCGTTAACGATCCCATCCGCATGGCGGAGGAAATCGCCATGCTGGACTGCTTTTCCAACGGCCGGGTCATTTCAGGGTTCGTGCGGGGGACCGCGGTGGAAAGCTTGGCCGGGGGAATCATTCCGGCGGAAAACCGGGCCCGGTTCGAAGAAGCCCACGACCTGATCATCAAATGCTGGACCCAACCCGGCCCCTTCCGTTACGAGGGCCAATTCTATTCCTACCGCGTCGTCAACCCCTGGGTCCTCCCGGTGCAGGACCCCCACCCTCCCATCTGGTTCCCCGGCCTTTCCAGTCCGGAGAGCGTGGTCTGGGCGGCCCGCCATCAACACCCCTACATGAACCTTGGTTCCCTGCTGGACTACACCGAGGGGCTTAAAGGGGTTTACATCGACACCGCCAAGGAGGTGGGCTTCACTCCCGGTCCCGAGCATTTCGGCTACCTGTTGCGGGTATTCTGCGCCGACACAGACGAGAAGGCCCAAGAGATCGGCCAAACCTTTATGTGGACGGAAGACCACCGCAACCGCGGTCCCGTCGAGCACAACGATCCTCCCGGCTATCAGTCCCGGGAGGCGGTCCGCATCCAACGGCAGTTGCCGGGGGCCGGCGGTTTCGGTCGTCGCATGACCTACCAGCAGCTACAGGACGTCGACAATTTGATTGTGGGCAACCCCGACACGGTCACCCGGAAGCTGACCAATATCATCGAGCGGTTGAACCCCGGCTATCTCCACATCTACGGCAACGAGGGTGACATGGCCCACACCGACGTCATGCGCTCCATCGAGTTGCTGGGGCGGGAGGTTATCCCTGCCCTGCACGAAATCCAGCTGCAACCCTATCAATAAGATTCTCGGAGGCCACTAATGATCACCAAGTTTGACAGCCTGTTCGCCGGGCACGTAGACATGGATAACGTCGGTTACGGCGGCACTGCGGTTAATGACCGTGTCTTCGACAACGAACATCTCTCGTCGGTCTTTCCCAAGTCTGAGGCTATTGCCCAGACGTTGGACCGGGAAGGGTACGACACCATGTGGATGGCCGAGCACCACTTCCAACCGGAAGGGTACGAATGCTTGCCCAACCTGCTGATGGTGAACGTCCACTTGGCCCACCTGACAAAGAACATCAAGTTCGGTTGCGGCTTCAATATCGCGCCCATGTGGCATCCGTTGCGGTTGGCCGAGGACTTTGCCACCGCAGACATTCTCACCAACGGCCGGGTGATCTTCGGCGTGGGCCGCGGGTACCACACCCGCGAGGTTGAGAGTTTCGGTTCGCCCTTGTTGGACCAAGACGCCAACCGGGAGCTCTTCGAAGAACAGGTGGACATCATATTCAAGGCCTTCAACGAAGAGTCCTTTTCCCACCACGGCAAGTATTACACCCTGCCGCCGGAAGTACCCTACCGGGGATATACCCTCAAGGAACTTACCTTGGTCCCTCGCCCCAAGACCCTGCCGGTGGAATGTTGGCAGCCTATTCAGGGCGGCACCCAGCGGGCTCTGGACTTCATGGTCAAGCATGGAATCAAGGGGATTATCGGCGGCGGCGTGGCCGAGGGCGGCGCCATGGACAACGTAATCTACGGCTACCGCGACGCCATGATTCGAGCCGGACACGAAGACCCGCAGCCGGGAGAGGGATTGAGCGTTGGCTTCCATTTCTACTTGGCCCCTACCGTTCAACAAGCTATGGACGAGGCCCAAGGGTTTTTTGAAGAGAACCTCAAAATGTTCGGTCCGCTCCGGCTGACGAGGCCTCTGTCCGAAGAGCAGATCCGGGACATCGGCGATCCCCGCCGGGCGCCGTTCGCCGGCCTGCCCACAATTCAGAGCGCCGTGGAATCGGGCGGCTTCCTGGCAGGACCGCCGGACCGGGTCATCGAACAGCTCAAGGACGTGGAGCGTCAGTACCCTGGGCTGGACCGCGTGGGCGTCGGCCACCCCGTGGGCACTCCTGAAAGCGTTATCACCGAGCAGTTGGAATGGTTCGCCCGTGAGGTTATGCCGGCCTTCAAGGGAAAGATAAAAGCCGCCGTTACGGCAGACTAACCCCTACCGAGCACTCGTACGCGAAATCCCGGCCTTCCCTGCAACAGCGTGGAGGAAGGCCGGGATTTCATTGTTTGTCCAGAGGGGGCAGGGAAGAGGGCAATGTTTGTGCCCTCTTCGGTGGACCTGCGTCGTCGCTACGGCGTGGCCGTGGCCTCCCGGCGACGGCGTAACAAGCGGCCGATTTCGCCCCGGTCCCAGGCCACCAGGAACTGGCTGGCGATGAATATGGAGCTGTAAGTGCCAACCACGGCGCCAATCGCCAACACCAGCAACAATTCGCGAATGCTGGGGCCGCCGATGAGCAACATGGCAACCAGCACGAACAAGGTCGTTATGCTGGTGTTAAGCGACCGGCCCATGCTTTCCATAATGCTCAGGTTTACCAACGGCCCGAGCTCCCGGTCGGGATGACGGCTAACGTTTTCGCGAATGCGGTCGAACACCACGATGGTGTCGTTCACGCTGTAACCGGCCACGATCAACAACCCCACGATGAACATGGAGTTCACTTCCATGCCGAGTACCCGCCCTAGAATAGAGAAAATGCCCATTATCACCAGTATGTCGTGGACCAGCGCCAGGATGGCGCTGACCCCGTACCGGTGGGCTTTGGGCACCCGCCGGAAGGCGTACCAAACGTAAAGCAGGATGAATACCGAAGCTGCTATCAGGGCGAAGAAGGCGGTGCGGACCGTTTCCGAGGCTACGATGGGAGAGACGGTGTCGAACTCCACCCGCCTGCGATCTAGCCCCAGGAACTTGTCCAAGTCCTGCTCGATCGTCTCGCGTTCCGAAAGCTCGTCGCCTACCGCCTCGTCCAGCACGTCGGTGCGGATGAAGAAATTGTCGCGTCCGACCCTTTGAATCAGCGCGTTGGGATGACCCAACTCGGCCATACGTTCCGCGACGTCGGCTTCCTCCACCGAAGAGGCGAAGGTAACGTTGAAGACCGAACCGCTGGTGAAGTCGATGCCCGGCTTGAGGCCGGAGTTCCCGCTCAGCCAACCGGGAGGCGCCAGCATGGAAAGGAGACCCGGAATTATGATCAAGGCGGAAAACAGGAAATACCAGCCCCGCTTGCCAACGACATCCAACACTAGCGGCTTCCTCCCGTTGTCTGGCCGGCGCCCGGGACCGGTTCTGGTGTAAACAGCCTGATCTGGCGGCTCAGGCCCACCCAGGCCAGAACCTGCAACAGGTTCCTGCTAACCACCACGGCGGTAAACATGCTGACCGCCACGCCAATGAACAAGCTGATGGCGACTCCGGTTACCAGTCCGCCGCCCAACCGGTCGCCGAACCACATAAGTACCAGGCAGGTGATCATCGTGGAGATATTGCTGTCCCGTATGGCTGGCCAAGCCCGGCTGAAACCGACTTCCATGGAAGAAGCCAAGGTGCGGCCGATGCGGACTTCCTCCTTCATTCGCTCGAATATCAGGATGTTGGCGTCGACAGCCATGCCGATGGACAGGATAAACCCACCCACGTGGGCCAACTCCAGCGTGATCGGAATCAGTTTGAACACCGCCAGAACGATCACCGAGTAAAAGACCAAGGCAAAGGCGGCTACAACACCGGCCATCCGGTAGTAGGCCACCACGAAGACGAGAACAAGACCCAAGCCCACCAATCCGGCCAGCAGGCTGTTCTTTAGCGACTCTTCGCTCAGCACTGGGCCCACGCCACTTTCTTGGATCAACTTGAGGGGGACGGGGAGCCGGCCCGACTCCAACTGGATAGCCAGGCTGCGGGCCTTCTCCCTGGTGAAATTCCCGCTGATCTCAGTCCGCCCATCGCGTATCCAGGCCAAGGCAACCGGCGCGACCAGTTGCTCTTCGTCCATGAAAACCGCAATGCGCTTGGTTTGAACGTTTTGAATTCGCCGGGTTAGCTCCGAGAAGATTTCGGCGCCGCGGTCTCGGAACTGGAGGTTGACCACCCAGCCGACCCCCAGGTTGTCGGCTCCGGCTTCGGCCCGCGCCAAGTCATCGCCGGACAGGCCGAGGTCGGTATCGTCGAACAGGGTGCAGGACTGGTCCCGGCAGGTGCGCTCCTTAAAGTCTAACCGGGCGGTTTGCCCGATGAGGGCCTTGGCTTCGTCAATGGCGCTGGTGACCTGGAAGCCTTCCAACGGGCCTACTTGCTCGCCCAAGGCCGTCGAGGCCTCGGTTTGGATGCTGCCGCTCACGGTGTCTGAAGTCACCCGGAAGGTGCGATCGCTGGTCCGGACTACTTCCAGGTTTTCGTAACCCGCCGTCTCTAGGGCTGAGCGCATAGTGGCCGCGACTTCCAGACCCGGGACCGGGTCTACGAAGCTGATTTCAGACGTTGATCCGCTGGCGCCCGGCAACTGGACAATGATCCGGTCTTCACCAAAGATCTGGATGATCGGCTCTTCCGTGCCGAAGCGGTTGACCCGGCGGGTGATGTTGTCCAACACCCCGTTCATCTGGTCCTGGGTCGGTGGAGTAATGTCGGTGACTTGGAATAATTCGACCTCGCCGAGCTCCCCGGCAAGCGCTTCTCTCAACCCGGACCGCCTGGGATCGTCCGGATTGAGAATCGGGGTCTTGATCTGCAGCCGGGTCAGGACCGGGACTAGGATAGTCTCAGGGGCGGGCGCCTCATCCGCTTCATCGTCTTCCGGGCCGGCGTCTGGTGCGCCGGCATCTTCGGCGTCAGCCAGATCCCCGGCTTCACTCCCGGTTTCGGTTGAAGTGTCTTCCTCCGGAGGAACGGGGTCGGCCGCCGGCGCTTCCCGGGTAACTAACGTGAGGTCCCGGGGAACGAGTTGATACTCTTCCAAGGCCAAGTCGTCTTCGCCGAAGCGCAGTTCGTCCAAGGCAGCCAGCAGGCGCTCGTAGTCGACCTGTTGAGAAAAGGAAACATCGAACGTGGTGCCGGTGTCGGCTTGGTACACCAAGTGGCCGCCGCCACGCAGGTCGAGGCCAAGTTTCAGGCCTAGTGGGCCGGCGCCGTCCCGTTCCAACGGAGCGATTCCGGGTAGGTCAATGCTGATGGACTTGAAGCCGAGGGCGGCCAAGGCCAGACCGAGGAGTAAGAGGATCCCGATGGACAGGCGGATGCTGCGGACGCGCATCGGTTAGTGAGAATCTCCCGGGCTTTGCAGCGTTTTAGCCGCCAAATCCAAGGCCTGCTCCGGTGTTTCGATTTCTCCGGCGGCGCGGGCCTCTTCGACGATTTCCAATAACGAGCCAATCCGAGGACCCGGTTCTAGTTCGAGGTGGGCCATCAGGTCGCGTCCAGTGATGAGGCGGTTAGTTGCCGGGGAAACCGGTTCATTCGTGCCTACGTGGAGTATGTGTCCCACCATTCTAGCATGGTTAAGCCATTCAGGATGCGACAACTCCGGGCCCTTTGCGCCCAAATAGTCGGCCAAGCACAAGTAAAGGGTGTCGATAGCGACGTCCCCCACATCCCGAAAATAGCGGTAGATGGCCCTGTTGGTGGGCCATTCGCCGCCTTCTTGCATCATGTTGGTGGGTCTCAGGTGTTGCTCTACCATCTTGGACACCATTGCGACCCCCTTGGAACTGACCCGCAATTCTCGCAGCCGGTTAGCCGCCACCTCGGCTCCCAGCTCCGAGTGGCCGAAGAAACGGGTGCGGCCCGTCTCGTCCACTGTCTTGGTCTGGGGTTTTGCGATGTCGTGGAACAGGGCGCCCACCTTCAGCACGGTGCGCCGGGTATGGCCGTCGGCAACGGTCTGACCGAAATAGACCTCGCTCTCCGGCGTCCAAGGAACGCAAGAGTAGATGGGAGAATTCTGGTGCCCTTGGGTTACCAATTCGGCGGTCTCTACCGTGTGCAGAGTGTGGCCCCACACGTCCCAGTAGTGCATCCGGGGTTGGTCGACGTCCTTGGTCTGTTGCAACTCCGGGACTACGTGCCGCAACAAGCCCAAGCGGTCCATGGCCTCCAACTGGCCTTTGGCCCCATTGAGCGACATGATTCCCAGGAATTCGTCCCGGACCCGGTCGGGAGACACCTGGGTCAGGCGGTGGGACTCAGAGGCCAGCAGGCGCACCGTGTCCGTTTCCAAGCGGAAGCCGAGCTGGGAACTCAAGCGCATGGCCCGCATCAACCGGCCGGGGTCCGACTCGAACACGTCCGGCGCCAGCGCCCGCAACTGCTTTCGGACCAAGTCTTGGCGCCCGCCGTACGGGTCGATTAGAGCGGCGGGGTCCGTCAGGTCCCTCCAGGACGCCAAGGCCACGCCCATGGCGTTAATCGAGAAGTCCCGACGGCCCAGCTCTTCTTCAATGGTCCCCGCATAGCCGCAGAGGTCGATGGTCCAAGGGCGGGTGGCTGGCCCGCCACAGGCGACGGCGCCCGGGCCGACCACAACGCGCGCCATCCCCCGCGAAGGGCTCAACGGTACAACGGTCCCGCCCAAACGCCGGGCCAAGCCGTCGGCAATTGGCGCAACGTCTCCGGCGACGGCCAAGTCGATGTCCCGGTTGTAGGGTCGGGACAGGAGTTGGTCCCGGACGCAACCACCCACCACGAACACCGGTGACCCCAAAGGGGCAAAAAAGGCAGTCAGTTGGTCAAACATTTCCAATAGTCGCGTCCATCCGTCGTGAGGGGGCAGGGCCGCGGCAACGTTCAGCGCCGGGACATGGCCGAACAGAGCGTGGTCAGGTTAGCTGCTGGAAGGGACGGTCTCCTGGGCTGGCGTCTCCCTGGCGCCGCTGACAGAGGGTCCGGCATCGTTCAGCCCGTGGAGGTGGTGGTGCAGGGCCTCGAAATCCGGGTCGGCAACGTGGGAATGGCCGGCCTCTTCGTCTTCGTCCTCCCCATCTTCTTCGGTCGGGTGTTCGTCTACCTTGCGCAGCGTTTCGTGACTGATCAGGTGGTCCAAGTACAAGATGCCGTTCAGGTGGTCGATCTCGTGTTCCAGTGCTTGGGCCAAGAGTTCATCAGCCTCAACTTTCAACGGTTTACCGGCTAAGGACTGGTATCTGGCCCGGATCTTTTCCGACCGGGTCACCATACCTCGATACCCTGGCACGCTAAGGCAACCCTCCTCGACCTCCCGTTCGCCCTCCTGCTGGATTATTTCAGGGTTAACCAGAACCAGCGCCTCTTCCATTCCGGGCGTACGCACCACGGCGACTCGCTCCAAGACGCCGATCTGGTTGGCGGCCAAGCCGACGCCGTTGTGATGGTCCATAGTTGCCACCATGTCGTCCGCCAGCTTCTTGTGCCGAGGGGTGATCTTGGCGATTTTTCGCGCCTTCTTGAACAGTACCGGGTCTGGTACGATCCGAATGGTCAATATGGCCAACGCCGACAACCTCTCCGCCGCCGGCGCAACCGGGGGCGCTTGCAATGGGATGGACTTATTATATTCAACGGCGTTCGCTTTTGGCTACAACACATGGACCGGGTCAACGTCGACCGTGCATCCCGGGGGGAAATCCATGCCGTCGAGTATTTCGGCCAGCCCTTGGCCGCGCAGCAATAGCCGCCAACGGTACCGGCCCCGCAACCGCCCCGGAATGCCCGGCGCCGGGCCTAGTATCTCGACCTCGGTGAGGCCGCGTGAATAGGCCCGGCGGGCCATCTCCCGTCTGGCGGCCAGCGCTTGGCGCTGTCCCGACCGGGGGTCAGTGTCCTGGTAGACCAAGTGCGCCAGTTCGTTGAACGGCGGGTTGCCCAGTTCCCGGCGAAATTCCAATTCCTGCTCGTACATGTCGCCGTAATCTTGGGTGGCCGCCGCCTGAATGGCGTAATGGTCCGGGTTGTAGGTCTGGACGTACACCCTGCCCGGCACGCTACCCCGTCCCGCACGGCCCGCCACTTGGCACAACAGGCTGAAAGTCCGTTCGCTGGCCCGGAAATCGGGAAGAAACAGGCCGGTGTCCGCAAGCACTACGCCCACTAGGGACACGTCGGGCAGGTCGAGTCCCTTGGCCACCATCTGGGTGCCCACCAGCACCTGGGTTTCGCCGCTGACCAGCCGGGTCATGACCTCGTCCAGGCTGTTTCCGGTACGGGTGGCGTCGGCGTCCAACCGGTCTACCCGTGCGCCGGGCAGCAGTTGGGCCACTTCTTCCACCACCCGTTGCGTCCCGGTGCCCAGGTGCCTTATGTGCGCACTGCCGCACTGGCGGCAACGGGCGGGCATCCGGCTCCGGGCGTTGCATTGGTGACAAAGCAGTCTGCCGAGGGCGGAGTGGTAGGTGAGAGATACGGAGCAGCGACGGCAATGGACGACATACCCGCAGTCGCGGCATTGGACGATGGGAGATGCGCCCCGGCGATTCAGGAAGAGTATGGCCTGTTGGCCCTGGGCGACGCATTCTTTTAGTCCGGCGGCCAACGGCCGGCTGAAGATTTCCCGGTTGCCTTCCCTGAGTTCCTGACGCATGTCGCAGATTTCCACCGCGGCCAAGGAGCCGCCGCCGCTAACGCGCTTGGGCAGCTCCAGCAGGCGGTGCCGTCCCCGGGAGGCTCGGTAGTAGGTCTCGACGTCCGGGGTGGCGCTACCCATCACCACTGCCGCCCCGGTCAGGCGGGCCAGTTCCAAGGCAACCGAACGGGTGTGGTAGAAGGGATGAGACTCGATTTGTTTGTAGGTCCACTCGTGTTCTTCGTCGATGACGATCAGGCCCAGGTCTTGCACCGGAGCGAAGAGGGCGCTGCGCGGGCCAATCACCACGTCGTACCGGCCTTCGCCGATGTCCCACCACTGGTCGAATTGTTGCCGCGGGGTTAACCGGCTGTGTAGCAGGGCGGCCCGCCCGGGGAACCAAGCGTTGACCCGCTCCATCGTTTGAGGCGTCAACGATATCTCCGGGACCAAGAAGAGCGCCGTTTGCCCCCGGCGGACTACATGATCGATAGCTCTCAGGTAGACCTCGGTCTTGCCGCTGCCGGTAACGCCGTGCAATAAGAAACTGCGGGGTTGGTCCGCGGGACTGTCCAAGACCCGTTGGATGGCGGCCAACGCTGTTGCTTGCTCGGCGGTTGGCGTGATCGCGCCAGGGCGAACGCTGGTTGGCGGTTGTGTTGCCGCGCCGGTCCGCCGCCATTCCATGGCGGCCAAGCCCTTGTCGAACAGGGCCTGGCCCACTCCGGCCCCAAACTCTTTGTTGGCCTGTTGGACCGGGAGCGGTCCCACGGAGGCCTCCAAAGCCGAAAGCAAGGACCGCTGACGCTCCGATAGTTTGGTGGTTGGCTCGGCGACGGCGGCGCCCCCATCCGGGCTAGCCGGCAACAGGAAGGCCTCGTACCTCGGGGCCAGCGGTTTGGGGAGGCTTGCCGTCCGTTGTACCGTCCCCTGCTGGACCAAGCGTTCCAGTTCCCGGCCTCTGCCCCGGCCCAATGGCTTGAGGAAGTCCGGTTGCGATTGCGAGGAGCGGCGGGCCAGCGCCCGGAGGGCTTCGGCCAACTCCGGCCGCAACTCCAGCGTCTCAACGTCTGCGCCCGGCGTCAGCGTTAACCGGGTGCGTACTTGGGCCTCGAACCCGGGAGGCAGCATTAAGGAAAGAGCGGTAAAGAGTGCGCAACGGTAGTATTCGCTGATCCATCGTCCTAGAGCGAGCTGTACCGGACCGAGCAACGGCGCGGGTTCGACCGTCTGGAGGATGTCTCTGGTAGCCGCCACCGGCGAACTGGGAGACAGGTCTACGACGATCCCTTGTAGCACCCTGCTGCCGAAGGGCGCCCAGACAAGCTGTCCGGGCTGGACTGAAAGATGTTGGGGTATCTTGTAGGTGAAGGTGGGAGGGTCGTTAACCGGCGTGTCCACCGCCACTTCCGCGTAGTTCAATGGGCCCATGGCCCTGGTCCACCACTATGCCGGGGCCGACTGGCGCCGTCCCCGGAACTGACGCGGCCCGCACTAGCGGGCCGCCGTTTTGCCCTATTTCGCGTCTTCTGTTTGGGTCCCGGTCTCCCCGGCGGGGGCAGAGGCCTCGGCTACCGGCCCTGCCTCCGCTTCGCCGACAGGCGGTTCTTCCGCCACAGGTTGGTCCGCGGCCTGTTCATCGACGGCGCCCGCTCGCTCCACCACAGCCTCTTCCCCCGGCTCGTCCGCAAGGGGCTCTTCTTCGGGAGCTTCAGCCTGCGCCGCCAAAGCGGCCGCTGCCGCCAGCGCCGCTTCGGCAGCCTTGCGGCGTTGCGGCGGGCTCTTTTCCTTAATCCTAGCTGCCCTTCCCTGGAGGCCCCGTAGATAATAGAGTTTGGCCCGCCGCACCGAGCCGTAACGGGTTACTTCCAAAGATTCCACCAGCGGTGAGTGAAAGGGGAAGATTCGCTCGATGCCGATGCCGCTGGAGATACGCCGTACGGTAAAACTGGCGGCCGGACCAGTGCCATTCTGCAACCGGATAACGACCCCTTGGAAGGCCTGGATTCTTTCGCGTTCACCCTCGCGGATGCGGAAATTGACCTTGACCGTGTCGCCGGGTCCGAATCTTGGAATTCTCGGGTTGGGCGTCGTTTTTAACAGTTGGGTAGCGTCCATCTTGTTACTCTGATGTTCTTAGTGGACCAACTAGCGGCCGCACCGATATGATAGCTGCTAAGTTTTGAGATTTGGGCCGCTTGGCGGCGGCCCGACCAACGAGCTGTTAGAGTTGTGACGGGTGGTGGGCGGTAGTGGACTCGAACCACTGACCTCTTGCGTGTCGAGCAAGTACTCTAACCAACTGAGCTAACCGCCCGCACCACGGCAGTGTATCAAGGGCCGCGTAGCCCGGTCAAGGCGGCAGCGGCCGGGGCGACACGGGATATATCTTTATGGGGTCATGGAAGTTGGTCCCGCATCTGGAGCGGTACGCTATGTTCGTAGTCATTTACCGGTGGAGATTGGCCGAGGGAGCGGAGGAAGAGTTTCGTGATGCCTGGCGTCGGTCGACCGAGGCCATATACGCCCGCCGGGGCAGCTTGGGGTCGAGGCTGATGAAAGCCCCGGACGGCGCCTTCTACGCCATGGCCCAGTGGCCGTCCCGAGACTTGTGGGAGAACAGAAGCCAACCCTCTGACGCCGATGCGGATGCCAGCCGGCGGATGCGCGAACTGATTGAAAGTTCCTTGCCGCCCATCGAGTTGGAACTAACCGACGACCTGCTAAGGGACACTCTCTATTAGGGTGGCCCATCGGCTGGGGGCCGGCCGGCTCGAATGCCTAGCATCACTGACAATGCTCCCAGTAGCCCAAGCAGTGAGCCCAGCAAGAAAACCTCTTTAAACGCCAACATGAAGGCGGCAGCCTCGGCGTCGCTTAGTCCGGCGGCAGAAGCGGCCAAGTGGTGGTCGTTCCGCCAAGCGAATATCCCGCCAATGACCGCGATGGCCAATACCGAGCCCACGGCTTGGGCCAGCGACAGGGACGCCCCGGCGGTGCCGAACCGCTCTTCGGGTACGCTCTTCATCATCAGTGTGTAGGCCGACGCCTGAAATAGTCCCAGGCCAATACCGGCAACCGCGATTCTAAGGGCGACCTGCCCCAACGAGGAGTCCGGCCCAAGGAACCCGGTGTAGGCTAGACCGGCGGCTAATATCAACATACCTGCCAGTCCCACCGGCGCGGTCCCGGTCCGGTCGCACAACCACCCTCCGATACCGGCAAACCCGGACATCATAAACGCGTTGATGCCCAGCAGTACGCCCACCGTCGCCGGACCACGCCCAAGGCTATCGGCCACGTAAAATGGAAAGATAAACCAGATAACGAAAGCGCAAAAATAGGCGAGGAACATGGTGAAGTTGGAAACGGCGAACCCGCGGTTGCTAAGCAAGTACAATGGCAATACCGGCCAAGCGACCGTCTTTTCCACCTTCCAAAATATCGCCGCCATCACGGGCGCCAACGGCAGAAGAACGAGTACCGGCCACTCCTCCCAGCCAATCGAGCGTCCCAGCCTCAGTCCGATGACCAGGCACAACACCGCCGCCACCAACGCGGCCGCGCCAACCACGTCAAACGAAGGGCCGGCCTCCTCCTTGACCGACGCCCGTTGCAAGTAGACGTAGGCCAACAGCAGGGCTGCGGCGGCGAAGGGTACGCGGCCCAGAAAAGTCCACTCCCAACCCAGCCATCCGGTCAACACGCCGGCCCCCAAAGTACCGGCCAACATCCCCAAGGCATGAGAACCGGCCGTGAACCCCATGCCGAGACCGCGTCGGTGGGCCGGGAAGACGTTGGCGGCGATTGCTGGAGACACGGCGTACAGCGCCCCGGTGCCCAAGGCCTGTAGCACTCGGAATCCCACCATTGTGGACAGGTCGGGGGAGAACGCGATGCAGAACATTGACACCGCGTAGGTCACCGTGGCCCACAGGTAGACCGGCCTCAACCCGAAGCGGTCGGCCAAGCTGCCCGCTCCCATGGCAACGCCCGCCCGGGTGGCGATGAACACCACCAAAAGCCACTGGACGCTCTGGATGTCGGCGCCCAACGCCTCGGTTACGGCCGGCAGCGCCACGTTCAGGGAGAAGTCCAGCGATGCCAGGAACATGCCAAGTCCGGCGAGGGCCGCCAGAATGACGTTATTCCAGCCGACAACTGCGGGCGCGTCGGGTGCGCTGCCACCGGAGGCGGTTATGGGGCCGCCGGAAGAACTCATAGTCCATGAATTCTACGTCATAGGCCAAGAGCGCGGGCGGCAGTGCGGCAAGAGTCGTTTACAAGAGGAGAAGCCTGTGTTACTAATGCCGGGGAGTGTCGTAAGAAGAATGACCTATCACTCCCGGGCCGGGGCCTGCGAACGCGGAGACTTTAGGTGGTCAAGCCCCCCATCACAACAATACCCCGGGATCATCACCGCCCTTCTGTAGAAGACGCGGGAGAGGACACCTCGGGGCCTACACGAAAACGATCGTACCCTTCGGTATTGCTGTCAAATCAAATGCCTCGACCTGACTTTTTTTCCAAACTCGCTGTTGCCGTTTCTGGGGCCAGGATCGCGCCCTGACATTGGAGACCATCGGCTGGATTAGCCCGGCCATCCTGGAAATGACCATCCTACTAGACCGATTCCCCGGCGTTTATACTGAGGGAACACAGCAATATGAGATTGGACTCGATTCAGCGGCGCAAAGCTGGGTAGCAGCCGAGGCCCGACCAGGAGGATAGGAACAATGGTAGAAAACTCGGGAAGCATCGATGCCCTACTTCAAGAAGAACGGACTTTTTCTCCCCCGGCAAGTTTCGCCGAAAACGCCAACATGGCCGATCCAGAGATTTACGAGAAGGCACGCCAGGACCCGGAGGCCTTCTGGGCCGGGCTGGCTGAGGAACTGGACTGGTTCCGAAAATGGGACAAAGTCTTGGAGTGGGACCCGCCCTTTTCCAAGTGGTTCGTCGGCGGTAAGCTGAACGTCTCCTACAATTGTATCGACCGCCACCTTGCCAACGGCCGCCGCAACAAGGCCGCTATCATCTGGGAGGGCGAGCCTGGGGACTGGAAGGTCTACACCTACTGGGACCTCTACCGGGAAGTGTGCCGCTTCGCCAACGGCCTCAAAAGCTTGGGCGTGGAGAAGGGCGACCGGGTCACTATCTACCTGCCAATGACACCCGAACTGCCCATCGCCATGCTGGCCTGCGCCCGCATCGGCGCTCCCCACAGCGTCGTCTTCGGAGGGTTCAGCGCCGAGTCGTTGCGGGATAGGATTAACGACTCCGAGTCCAAGATCCTGATCACCGCCGATGGCGGTTACCGCCGCGGCGGCATCGTCCCGCTAAGGCAGAACGCGGACGATTCCCTGGACGGTTCGCCCAGCATCGAGCGGGTGGTGGTGTTGCGCCGCACCGGCACCGCCGATGATAAAATGGTGGCTGGCCGCGACATCTGGTGGCACGACTTGGTTGAGGGTCAACCGCAGACCTGCGCCCCAGAGCCAATGGACAGCGAGGACATGCTCTACCTCCTCTACACCAGCGGCACCACCGGCAAGCCCAAGGGGATCGTCCACACCACCGGCGGTTACCTGCTGGGCGTACACGCCACCGCCAAGTGGGTCTTCGACCTTAAAGAAGACGATACTTATTGGTGCACCGCCGATATCGGCTGGGTCACCGGGCACAGCTACATTGTCTACGGTCCCTTGGCCAACGGCGCAACCACGGTGATGTACGAGGGCTCTCCCGATTACCCCGACCGGGACCGGTTCTGGGCTATCGTCGCCAAGTACGGCGTTTCCATACTCTATACCGCGCCAACCGCCATTCGCACATTTATGCGCTGGGGCGAAAGCTACCCGCAGCGCCACGACCTTTCGTCGCTGCGGCTCTTGGGGACTGTGGGAGAGCCCATAAATCCGGAGGCATGGGTCTGGTACTGGCAGAACATTGGCTTGGGTAACTGTCCCGTGGTGGATACTTGGTGGCAGACCGAGACCGGCAGCATCATGATCGCCCCTCTGCCCGGCCTGACCACCCTCAAGCCGGGCTCGGCCACCAAGCCCTTCCCCGGCATCGAGGCGGAGGTCTTGGACGAGGCCGGGAGTCCGGTGGGACCCGGCGGCGGCGGATACCTGACCATCAAACGCCCTTGGCCCGCCATGCTACGCAACATCTACGGCGACCCGGAGCGGCTCAAGTCGACCTACTGGTCGCGTTTTCCCGGCATTTATTTTACCGCCGACGGGGCAAAGTTGGACGAGGAAGGTTATTTCTGGCTGCTGGGCCGGGTCGACGACGTGATCAACGTATCGGGCCACCGCATCGGCACCATGGAAGTGGAAAGCGCATTGGTCGATAATTCCAAGGTCGCCGAGGCTGCCTGTATCGGTAAGGACCACGAGGTGAAGGGTCAGGCCATTGTGGCGTTCGTGACATTGAAGGACCAAGTCGCCATGTCGGACGATCTGGTAACGGAACTAAAGGCCCACGTGGCCGGCAAAATAGGCGCCATGGCGAGGCCAGACGACATCTACTTCGCCGCCGAGTTGCCGAAGACTCGCAGCGGCAAGATCATGCGCCGGCTGCTCCGTGACGTGGCCGAAGGTCGCGCCTTGGGTGACACCACCACCCTAGCCGACCCCGCCGTGGTAGACTCTCTCAAGACCCAGTACGACGACGAGTAGCCGGCGGTGAACCGTAAAGTCGCTATATGTAATGGAACGTGCCCTTGCAGCGGGCTGGAGCGGTGCGATTGCCACGCCTGTTGTGGTGGTTTGTCCCGATAATATCGAGTTCTGGTGCGGCGATTGCTGGAGGGGTGATTGCTACGACGATACGATCAGGATTTGGGGGGCGCCGTTTCCTGATATTGAGGAACGCCGCCACAGCGGAACGCATGACCGGGGTTTATAACACTTCCCCATCGGAGGAAAAACGCCATGGCGAGTTATAAGAAACACGAGGCCCAGGAATGGGCGTGGGCAGCCCTCAAGGGCCAATGGACCACGTTGGTGACCCCCTTCACCCCTGAAGACCGGTTCGACCGGGAGGGGATGAAGCGCAACATCCGACACATCCGCAGCCTCGGTACCACCGGCGCCGGCTGTACCTGGGGTATGGGTGAATTCTGGAGCCTGACTCACGAAGAGCGGGTCGAAGTCATGGATACGGTGGCCGAAGAAGCCACTGGCGATTGGCTCATTGCGGCCCATGTCACCGATACTTCCGCTCCCGAGATGTTGACGCTGGCCCACCACGCGGAGGACCAGGGATTCGACCTGCTGGTCGTCGCCCCGCCGTTTATGGTTACCAAGACCGAGGACCAAGTGGTGGAATACGTTCGTCTTTTGGCCGATAACACCAACCTGGGCATCATGTTCTACAACTCGCCCCAATTCGGCATCGTGATGAGTACCAACGGGCTGGAACGCCTGTGCCGCATCCCCAACGTCGTGGGGGTCAAAGAGGCCAGCTTCAACCAACAAATCTCCATCGAAGCGCACCTGACGCTGGGCAAAGATGCGATCATCAGCACTCCCGACGAGTGGATCTTCTTCAAGGCCCAAGAGTTGGGCTTCAATCAGCAGGTGATGTTCTCCAACACCTCCGATTGGCGTTTCGATGTTCCTGGGGCCAACTATTACGTCCAGTTCATAGACCGGGCAACCAAGGGAGACTTGGACGAGGCGTTCTATGATAAGCACATCCGCCGGTTGAATGAACTGTCGGACACTTGGTGGACCAGGACCTTGGACAAGTACAACGGGGCCCTGCCAGTGTCCATGGTGAAGCACTGGGCGGAATTAATGGGGCTGGCCGCCGGCCCTCCCCGGCTGCCGTTGCTCGATCTTACGCTCCAAGAGAAAGAGCAGCTCCGCCAAGAACTGGAACCCCTCAAGCCCCGGGTGCCGGCGACAGTGGCCGCCCAGCCGCGGGCGGCTTGGCTCGACGGCAACAACAACTTCGCCTCCGGTATGTTGTTGATGGTGAGCGTCCAAGATGTTGAGGAAGCCCTGGAAGCGGAGCAAGGCGGGGCCGACGTCGTCGACGTGAAGAACCTGCAGGAGGCGTTGGTCGGTTCAGGCCACCCGTCGATAGTCCGCCAGGTACGGGGCATCATCCCGGTGGAGAAGCACGTCAGCGTCACTCTGGGGGTGGTTCCCGACCAGCCCGGCACTGTGGCGATGGCAGTCTACGCCGCCGCTCACTTGGACGCTACCTCCGTAAAAGTGGGCTTCCGACACGGCAGCTACGAGTCCGCCGTCGAAGTTTTGCGCGAGGCGCGCCGGGCGTTGGAAGGTTTCAACACCAAGCTCATCGGCTCGGTTTTTGCCGACAACGAGCTCTATGAAGACGGCCTCAATCCACACTGCATGGTGCGATTGGCCAAGGACGGCGAATGCGATGGTTTTCTCATCGACACCCTGACCAAGGACGGACGTAACCTGTTCGACTTCATGCCGGAGCCAGTGTTGCGCGACATCGTGTTGCAGGGAAAAGAGTTGGGGATGAGCACCGCTCTCTCGGGCCACCTGAAAATAAGCGATTTGGACGAGTTGGCCCGCATTAACCCCGATATAGTCGGGGTGCGCGGCGCTGTCTGCTCCAACGGAGACCGTGGCCGGGCCGTGGCTTGGGAGGCGGTGGCCGAGTTCAAGCGGCAACTAGACATGCGAAAGAGCGGCGAGATTAGCGTCCACAACGGAATGGCGCCGGTGATCAGTAACGGAGACGGCGGCTGGGTGGTCATTGACGGTAGAGGGAAGAGTTGCGCCGGGGTTATCGCCGCCCTAGCCTATCAGATGGACCTCGACCGGGAGTCGTTCGTTGAGGCTATCCTGGCCGACGCCCTGAACATCTATGACGTTATCCTCTGGTCCGAACAGGCAGGCCACAAACTCCTGACCCAACGCAAAGACACCGACGGCTCGATGCGAGTGCTGATACAGCCTTAGGCGCCGGTTAACGCCTGCTTACGCGCACTCGCCTCTTAAACCATGAATACAGGGGCGGAGTCGAGGTTGATGCGGGTCTCTTCTTGGAGCGCTTGGCGGAGGTATTTGGGCAGGGAGAACATATTGCGGTGGGTTTCGGCGTCGTAGTGTTTCAGGTCTTTTGTTACGCGGCCTTCTATCGCTCCGTCAACCGCCTCGCCGGACGGTAGGAGCAGATGCGAGTCCGAAGCCAGGGTGAACCCCCACATTGTCTGGAATGCCGGCACATGCACCTGGGCCACCGCTGTACGGGCGAACACCGTGCTAAGGGTGTTGAAGATCGTGGTCAAGCACTCGTGGTGGTTGGTCAACCCGGCCGGTCCTGACTGGGTCACCAACACTCCGCCGGTGTTGAGGCGGGCCTTGGCGAGTCGATAAAACTCTTCGGTGTAAAGCAAAGGCGCGGCGCCGCCTTCCAGCGGGTCCACCAAGTCGAGAATGATCACGTCGAAGCTGGTTCCCGGCTCGGCCAAGAATGCCCTGGCGTCCCGATGCAACAAAGTGGTCCGGGGGTCGTCGAAGCTGCCTTGGTGATGGCGCGGCAGGTGGCTACGGCATAGCTCAACCACCTCTTGGTCCAAGTCCACCATGGTTACGCTTTTCACGGTGTTGTGGGCCAAAACCTCGCGCAACGTGCCGCCTTCCCCGCCGCCGCCGATGAAAACGGCTTTGGGGTCCGGGTGGCACAACATTGCCGGATGCACCAAGGACTCGTGGTATACGAACTCGTCTTTTTCGGTAGACTGAGTCTTGCCGTCCAAAACGAGGCTACGGCCGAAAGCGTCCGACTCTATGACCTCTACCTTTTGGTAGGGGGTCTTACCGGAATAGAGTACCTCCCTCAACCGAAGCATTACGGCGAGGTCGGGTGAGACGGTTTCCACGAACCAATTACCGTTCAGGTCCATTGGCCGGGGTGCTCGGGCCCGCTAATTGGCAACGGGCAGAGTCATTAGCCCCCGTTGAATCTCCTTTATCTGAGGGTCTCGCGACTCCAACTGGTCCACCAGCCGGGCGGCGGCTTCCCTGGGATGAAACGAGCTCCCACAGGAAAATATGTCAGCGGCGGCGTAGGCGTATTCCGGCCAAGTGTGTATCGAGATATGGGACTCGGCAATGGCCAGAATTCCGGTGACGCCCTGGGGTGAAAAGCGGTGGAAGGACTCTCCGACGACTGTAGCGCCTACGTCTTGGGCGGCCGTCAGCATCGCCTGACGTATGTAGTTAAGGTCGTTGAGGAGTGCGGGGTTACAGTCCTGTAGTTCCAGTAGCAGATGACAGCCAAGTACGTTCAATCACCTGTCCTCCTCTTATGTCATAGAAATTACTGGTCGCTCCTTAAAGGGTTAGGGCTAGGCGACAGTGCCTAATTCTATAGGGGTACCCAAGAGTAATCAATACCCAGTTTTTGGGACCCGGAGCCGGCTTCGTTTGTGGCGGCTGAGTTCTCCGGCATACGGGTGAGAGATTTCGTTGCCTTTAACCGTTCAGCGGAGAGGAACAGGGGTTGGTTGCGGGGGGATGCGGACCCCGAATGGGCTGACCGCTCAGCGCGAGGTGTAGCCGCAGACTTTGTTTACTCGTTCTCGGTCCAGCCGGTCTCTAGTTCTTCTTCGTCGATGACGTTCTCGTCTTCGTCATCTTCGTCTTCGGGCTCTTCTTCTCGAATGAAGCGGGCCACCGACTCATCGAGATTGACCTTGGGGTTCTTGGCGGCGCCGCTGGTAAAGGAGCATACGTTATGCAGGCTGCGATGGCGGAAGGTCTCCCGGATGATCACCGAGGTACCCTGGGCGTTGGTCCCGATGACGGCCGCCGCGTAGGTGTTGCCGCCCTGAATCAAGCCTGCCAGCCGTTTGCCTATCCTGGGCTCCAACTGTCCCAGGTATTCGCCGTCTGCGGAGTAGGCGTTTACCGTGTTGTTCTCTCGCACCAGGTTAACCGCGTCGCCGGGCGACACTAGGGCCGACACCGGGCGTTCCGGTGCACAGCGCAGGACGGTGGTACCCGATTCCCGCTTTCCTCGATGAACAACTGGGGGGCCCCAGCCGGCTTCCGCGTATGCTTGCCGGTCGAACCGCTGTTGCCCAATTGCTCCAGCCGGTTGCGGTTTTTCTTGGCGATGTTGTTGTACGGGGCGATCTCGTACACCCGGTCTAACACCTCTTTGGCGTCGGCATAGGCGTCAAGCTCAATGAGAGCCTTGGCCAAGCGGTTCATGGGTTCGACGTCGTCGCCGTAGAGTTCCAGAATGGCTTGGTTCACTTCGGCGGCGCGTTCCCATTCCCCTTTCAGAGCGAGGTCGACCGCCTCCCGGTCTAACCGCCTTTTCAGTCCGGCGCTAGTGGTTGTAGGTCTGGTTTCCGCGTTCATCATAGCTCGGGACGGCGCTCCAAAAATCGCTTAACTCTACCCTGTTTTTGAGTGATTAGTTGTTACACCATAGGCACCGGATAGGTCAATACAAAAAGTGCGCCTAGATTGCGTCATTTTCGGTGCCGCCACCAAATCTTCAACAGGTCCCGGCCCATGGCCAACGAGTCAAGTACCGGGCGGACTTTGCTTTGGTCCCGGTAATGCCAATCAACCCCGGTTTCTTCGATCGAGAGACCCTGCTTTCGGGCTAAGTAGAGTACCTCAACGTCGAAGGCGAAACCGTCAATGGTCTGTTGTTCGAATAGCCCGGTGGCGGGGCCGCGCTTGAAGCATTTGAACCCGCACTGGGTGTCGCTCAGCCCGGCGGCGGTCAGGCGGCGCACCAACAGGTTGTAGACCCGGCCCATCAGGTGGCGCCGGGAGGGTTCGCCGTATCGCGCCGCTCCTTCCGCCTCCCTGGAACCCGCCACGATATCCGCATCTCGGGTCAGCGGCGGCAGCATACGCTCGACCTGCTGTATGGAGACCGAAAGGTCGGCGTCGCACAGCAGCCGGTAATCCCCGGCGGCTGCCAACATGCCGTTTTTTACAGCCCAGCCTTTCCCACGGTGGGGCAGGGACAAGAGACGCACGTTGGGATGTTCGGCTGCCGCCCGGTTTACTATCGTCGCCGTGGCGTCGATGCTTCCGTCGTCGGCTACTACTACTTCCCAGGAGTATTCCCGGGTGTCGAGGTAGGCGATTACTTGGTCCAATGTTCCCGCGATCCGGTGTTCTTCGTTGTAGGCGGGTATGATCACGGAGAGGTAAGGCTGGGACAAAACGGTTTACCCTTTGATTTCAAGGAGTCTGGCGGCGCTCCGACCAAGGGGCCTGAAGACGCCTGAAGGAGCCTTTAGGCGTTGTTTTGGTGTCGTCAGGCCTGGTCCAACTCGAAGCCCCGATGCAGCAGGCGCACCGCCTCTTGGGCCTGTTCTTCCTTGATGATGCAGGAAATGCGAATTTCTGAAGTGGTGATCATGTCGATGTTAACATTCCCGTTGGCCAAGGTACGGAACATCCGCGAAGCATAGCCCGGTGTGTTTTGCATTCCCGACCCCACGATACTGACCTCGGCCAAGCCGGGGTCGCTGCTCACTCCGCCAGCGCCAAGCTGGGGCATTAACTCCTCCACCTTTCTCAAGGCGGCCGGCAAGTCGGCCCGGCTTACGGTGAAGCTGATGTCGGTGGTCCGGTCGGCGCTGGTGTTTTGCACGATGGTGTCAACACTGATCGCGGCTTGGGCCAAGGGTTCAAAAAGGGCGGCTGCCACACCGGGCCGGTCGGGCGCTTGCCTCAGGGTGATTTTCGCCACATTGGTGTTCAAGGCTATTCCGGTCACTTTGACCCTGTCTTCCATTGTTTTACCTGTTTTACCTTCTGTTGCTGTACCTGTTGCTTGGCCGGCCGTTGAATTCCCCGGGACCGTCACAACCGCGGCTGGGGAGGCCGCCGTCCCGGCTTTAGGCCTGCTGGGTCCGGCCGGCGTCCCGGTGCCGCCGTGGATCAGAGTGCCTGCGGTATGGGCGAAGCTGGAGGCAACGTAAATGGGCACTTGGTAGACTGCCCCCAATTCTATCGAGCGGGGGTGCATTTTGGCGCCGTAATTGGCCAACTCCAGCATCTCTTTGTAGCCGATCTCGGCCAACTTACGGGCATCGGGGACCACCCTAGGGTCGGCGGTGTATATGCCGTCAACGTCAGTGAATATCTCGCACCGGTCGGCGCCCAAGGCGGCGGCCAACGCTACTGCGGTGGTGTCCGAGCCTCCCCGGCCCAGCGTGGTGATGTCGTCGTCCGCGGTAATTCCCTGGAAACCGGCCACCACTACCGTCCGGCCGTTGGCGAGTTCTTGCTCCATCCGGCCAGTGTCTATCCGGTGGATGCGGGCCCGGCCGTGGCTGGTGTCGGTGAGTATGCCCGCTTGAGGGCCGCTGAGGCTGATGGCCTCTTGGCCCAATCCCCGCAACGCCATGGTCAGCAAGGTACACGAAACGAGCTCTCCGGTGGAAAGCAGCAGGTCGAGTTCTCGGGGGTCCGGTTCCCGTGAAATTGAGGTAGCGAGATCGATCAAGTTGTCGGTGGTGTTGCCCATGGCCGAAACCACCACTACCACGTCCGTTCCATTTTCCTTGGCCAAGCTTACGCGGCGGGCGACGCTCAGAATCTTTTCGGCGTCGGCCACCGAAGAACCACCGTATTTTTGGACTACCAGCGGCATTTCGTAATGTCCCGGCGGGCCGAGGAGTTGGCTTTCCAGTTACAGGGCTGGCTAATCGGTTGCATCGGTAACGTGGGCCCCCAACTCCGTGGGCCGGGTGACTTTGACCGTCCCTTCCACGCCGGCCTGACGTGCCGCTTCAGCCATCTCGTAGGCTACCGTCATCTCCCGGCCCTGGGTCAACGCCAGAACCGTGGAGCCGCTGCCCGACAGGAACGCCCCCAAAGCGCCGGCTTCCAGGGACGCCTGCAACAGCAACTTCATGGCGGGAAACAGTGGCTGACGGTAGGGTTGGTGCAAACGGTCCTGTGTGGCCACGCTCAGGTATTCGGGATGGTTGGTAGCCATGCCGGCCACCAACAGCGCCGCTCGTCCCATATTGTGTACGGCGTCGGCCACCGTAATCTGCCGAGGGAGCACGGCCCGGGCGTCGGCGGTGGAGATTCGAGTCTCGGGAACGAAGAGCACCGCGTGGATTTCCGCCGGGATGTTCACCGGTACAGTATAAAGTTGCTGCCCGTCGGAGATTACCAAGCGGAGCCCGCCGTAGACGGCGGCGGCCACGTTGTCCGGGTGTCCCTCGATGGTAGCCGCCATCTCCAGCAAGTCGCCGGCGGTGAATTTCACCGGGCACAGGGCGTTGGCGGCGGCCAGCCCGCCGGCGATGGCCGCGGCGCTGCTGCCCAGACCCCGGGCCAAGGGAATCTCGTTTTGACACTTCAACCGCAGGGCCGGCATCGGCGAGCCAGCCTCGTCGAAAAGGAACTTTATCGAGCGGTAGACGAGATTGTCTTGGCCCCACTCCAGTTCCTCTGCACCCTCGCCGGAGATTTGGACCGACGGTCGCGCGCTTGGCGGCAGGACTTCCACTTCGATTGTGTTCCAGAGGTCCAAGGCCATTCCCAGACAATCATAGCCTGGCCCGAGATTGGCCGTGGTAGCGGGGGCTGCAACCCGGAAGGTGCTCATGGTTGGGAGAGTCCTACTGATTAAACGGCAACCGGTTTTGGTAAGTCCCAGGCTAGCCCAATACCGATTGGAAGACAAAGCGGCCAACGTCTACGTTCTCGACGAAATCGGCAGCATTCAGACCGGGACCGTGGCCGATGATAGGAACGTTCGCTTCATGCGCCGAGGCGTGGGAGCGCAGTCCCGGCGGCAAGTCCACCTCGGAGGGGTCGCCGAAGACGACGTCCGGCGCACCCAGCGCCATTATGTCGCCGATACGTTCCGGCATGAGCCGAAAACGGAGAGCGGCCTCGTCTCTCGGCAACGCTTCCTCGACCCCGTCGGTGTTGTGTAGCGTTTCGATGGCGGCCGGGACCTTGTCCGGGTCCAGGTAAAGGTAGATACAGCCGCCGAGATTGGAATGGTGCACCGTGTAGCGGTCTTTGATAATGGGCACCGCCCGGGCCTCGATTCCCGCCTTCTTCAATACATCGGGCAAATGCAGCATCCTGCCCTTGGAGGACATGCCGTGGTCGGCTGTGATGAATAAACGGCAATCGGGTAGCTCGTCTACCAAACGGCCGATGGCTTGGTCCAACATGGCGACGTGCCGGGCCGACTCCGGGTGTTCCGGAGGGTAGGTGTGCATTGCGTAGTCGGTGGTGGACAGGTAGACCAAGTCAAAGTCCTGTTGAGCAATGGCGAGGCGTCCGGCGTCGATAACCCACCGGTTGACCTCGAGTGAGTAGATGTCCGGGGGCTGGCCCACTCCTTCCACCACCCAACCCGGTGGTTGTTCTGAAGAGATGCCGACCGTGGCGCCGTCGCCGAGCAGCAGGCGCAGTTTGTCCTTGGCGGTGACCAACAATGACCGTAACCCCTTGGCGGCGGCCCGTTGGAACATGGTCTCCGAGCAAAGGAATTCGCTCGATTCCATGTAGTGTTGGGCGTCCTGTCGCCGGTCCCACCAGTAGTTGGACGTAATACCGTGGGACTCGGGGTAGCCGCCGGTGACCAAGGAAACGTTGTTCACGTTGGTCACGGTGGGCATCAGCGCCTTGGCGTCAAGGCGAAAACCGTACTTGGAGATCTCGGCCAGCCGGGGAGCGGGGCAGACCGCCAAGTATTCCGGGTCCAGGCCGTCGACCATGATTACAACTGTTGTGGCGCTCACTGCGGTCTCCGAAGCCTCCTCCGTCGCTCAAACATCGGCAGCTTCCGACTCTACCGCATCTACCAACCGAGGGCAACCGCCGGTAGCCGGTTGGGAAACGTTTTATATCAACGTGAGTATGACAGTAACGATGAGACCGACCACGCTGATGCCGATTACCAAAATACCCAACATAATGCTGACAAACCAGCGGGTCAGCCGAGTCTCAGGGTTTGCGAGGTCGGCTTTGGTGGCGTAGTGTTGCCGCATCTCATCCCGCATGGCGGCAAGTTCCGATCGGGTAGGCGGCGATTGGTCCAATGTCATCCGGGTAGACCCTTCACGAACTCATGCAATGAATCGCACGCCTCTTTCCGATTGAAAACCTTTCGCGCTTCAGCCTCTCGATGCCTCCGGAGCAGACTACCGCACAAAGCACGTAGGTTGCCCTCTTCCTCCACGCCGGTAGCGTTGCCAAAGCGCAGGCCGTCGGGAGTGACAGGTCTATCACCATCGTCCCACCAGCAATAGGGCCTTTCCGCCGACCCTTCCAAGTTGACGCCCAAGTAACCTAATTGGTTCTTGTAGGTTACTTTGACGTAACAGCCCTTGGAGTCGTCCAGAAGGAACGTCTCCTCTTCGTACTTGTACTCTTTGGACATTCCGGTTGCCTCGCTTCTGCCTAGTCCGCGGAGCCCGAAGGCATTCCCAATCTACTATCCTGACTCCACGAGCCCATTTTAACTTAGGAAACCTCTGAACAAGCACTCGGAATTGCAACGGAAACCGAAATCTTGGTGGGGAGCTTAAGGGCGGCTATCCAATAAGCGAGGTCACCCCCATCCTAACCTTCCCCCGTCGAGGGGGAAGGGACTTATTCAGAGCTTCCTTATCAAAGTGCGGGATATGCGGTTGTTGTTGGAGTCCTGCTGCTCCCGGCTTTTTCCATTTTCGGATTTGGTCTGCTGCAGATGGGCTTTGGCGAATCGCAGGTAGTCCAAAGCCAGCCGGGGTAGCAGGAAGTTCCGGCGTACGCTCTCTTTGGCCTCATGGCCTATGTGGGCCCGAAGCCCGCTGTCCTGCAACAATTCAACGATCCGGACGGCACATTCCTGGGGAGACGACACCAGGTAACCGTTGACGCCGTCGTCTATTTGAAGCCGAATTCCGCCGACATTTCCGCCGATTACCGGCTTGCCCTTCCACTTCGCCTCGGCGACGGTAAGCCCGAAACCCTCTCGGGTGGACTTTTGGAGCAACACCGATGACGCTACCTGGAAAGCGTTGACCACCAAGTCGATGCTGGCGGGAATTCCGGAGGGGTCGTGGTAGAGGTGGATATCGAGGTCTCCGGCGGCATACCCGGTGACGCTGCTCAACACCTCCAGAGCCTCCGGGTCATCGGTGGCTTGGCTCAGGCCGAGAAGGGCTAGTTGCAATCCTGGAACGGCCTCCCGGGCGGCGCGGAAGGCGTCGATCACCCCCCAAGGGTCCTTCCAAAGGTCGAACCGCGAGACCTGGGTTACCAAGGGGCGGTCCGGGTCGATGCCCATTGCCGCCACGATTTCACGGGCCCGTTCATCGCTCAAGGGGGTGTTCTTGACGCTCAGCGGGTCGATTGCAGGCGGAGCGATGTCCACCGGGATGTTGCCGTTCAAGCGGGCCGGCACGTAGGCCTCTTGACTGAACACCAAGTGGTCGTAGTGTTTGAGCAGCGGCAGCAGGCTGGACAGGACTTGGTCGTTGGGGGCGGTCAGGTCGATGTGACAGACCCACAACCAAGGCGTTTGCGAGTCCTTGCGCAACATCCGGGCCAAGGGAAGCAACTGGGGATCGTGCAACACCCATACGTCGGCGGACAGACTGTCCCGGTCCATTTCCTTGGCCACGTCCTCGATACATTCGTAATAGACGTCCAACTCTTCGCCGGATAGCGTACCTTCGGCGCCTTGGAGCAGGTTGTGTATTTTCTTGGTGACCTGGAAAAATTCGGCCGAGTCTGGGGTAATCACCATCCGCTCGGTTTCGATGCCCAAGGCGTTGCCCAGTGGCACCAGGGACTGAAGGATTTCGGCCACTCCTCCGCCGGTGGCGGTGCTATTCAGATGCAACATTCTGAGGCCGCGCATGTCCGCGGCAATGGAGGTCAATTGCTCGATCAAGTCATCGTCCATGAGCGGGGTATAGCTCTCGAAGGAAACAGGTGGGTGGTGTAATTTCGAATACATTTATATCCGGTCCGTCACTACATTCAATCTATCGTTTTTTTGTTGGCCCCAGCCCGCCGGACGCGAAACAAGGCGTCTACAAAAATACCTGGGGCGCCGTCAATAGTCCCATTCCGTCGGTTGCATCTTCAATAGGCCACGGCGGCATTGCTGACGACTTTACAAACGAAACCGGCGGAGCCCACGGCTACGCCGGTGCGGGACAATACAGGAGGGGTATTGCCGGAAAGTTGTTGAAGTTATTCCACTGTCACGGACTTGGCCAGATTACGCGGTTGGTCGACGTCGCGGTCTCGCAACAGCGCGATGTAGTACGCCAATAGTTGCATGGGGATCGTGGCCAGGACTGGCGCCAAGTGTTCCGGCGCCTTGGGAATGAACAGCGGGTGGTCTACCTCGCCAGCCAAGTCCGTGTCGCCCTCAGTCAACAAAGCCAGTACCCGGCCGTTCCTGGCCTTGACTTCTCGAACGTTGTTGGCCACTTTTTCGTAGAGGGAGTCCGCCGGGGCCAAAGCTACGGTACACATCCAGGGGTCGATCAGGGCGATGGGGCCATGCTTCATCTCACCGGCGGGATAACCCTCGGCGTGGATGTAGCTGATTTCCTTCAGCTTCAAGGCCCCCTCGGCGGCGATGGGAGCGTTTACTCCCCGGCCCAGAAAGATAAAGTTGTTGTACTCGTAACATTCCCGCGCCAGACGTTGGTAGACCTCGGGATTCGCCAGCAGCTTGCCGATCAGACGGGGGGCTTTGGCCAGACCGTCGACGAAATTCCTAGCCGTCGCTGGGTCCATGGCGCCGCGGACTTGGCCGATGTACGCGGCCAGCAGGTTAAGGACAATCAGCGAGGCGACGAAGGTCTTGGTACTAGCCACCCCGATCTCCAGCCCGGCCCTCAGGTAAAGGGAGCCGTCGGCGATGCGGGAGGCCTGGCTGCCTTCGACGTTGCAAATCGCGATCAGCTTGGCGCCTTTCTCCCGCGCCATGTGCATGGCGGCCACGGTATCGGCGGTTTCCCCCGATTGGCCGATGGCCACAACCAGAGTGTTCGGCCCAATATAGGGGTCGCGGTACCGGAACTCCGAAGCGCTTTCCGCCTCGGCGGGAAGGCCGCCGAACCGCTCCATCAAGTGGCGCCCCACTTGGGCGGCGTGCAGGCTGGTGCCGCAACCGGTCAACACCACGCGGTCGATCCGGCGGACTTCATCGTCCGACAGCGGGAACTCCGGCAGCAGCACCCGTCCACCGTCGAAGTCCACCCGTTCTCGCAGGGCGGCGGTAACGACCTGGGGCTGCTCCATGATCTCCTTGAGCATGAAGTGGGGGAAGCCGCCTTTGTCAATCAGTATGTCTTCCTGGGTTATTTCCCTGGACTCTTTGTCCAACAGGTTGCCTTCCAGGTCGTGGTAGGCGACCCCTTCGGGGCTGAGCACCGCGGCCTCGCCAGCCTCCAGGAATCTGACCTCGCCGCTCCGGGGCCGACCGGCGATCATTGGCAGCAGGGCCGGCAGGTCGCTGCCGACCATCGCTTGGCCGCCGTGATGGGCCACCACGATACCGCCGGCGTAGCCCAAGCGCAGGGCGCAGATCTGGGGGTCGCCATCCCGTAGAGTCGCGGTAATGGCCTGGGAGCCGGTTACCATGCGGCCCATGCGCAGGAAGGCTTCGGGGAAGTCCAGCCCCAGACCCATCCCCTCTTCGACCAAGTGGGTCAAGACCTCGGTGTCGGTTTCCGACCGGAACACGTGGCCGGCGGCGCTGAGCCGAGCTTTGAGCTCCCGGTAATTTTCCACGATGCCGTTATGCACCACCACGATGCGTTCGTGGCAGTCGGTGTGAGGATGCGCGTTGGCTTGCGATGGACGGCCGTGAGTGGCCCAGCGGGTATGGCCCAGTCCCACGGTTCCCTGGGGGTGGGCATCGATGGTGGCGTCGAGGCCCTGGACCTTTCCCACTGTTTTACGCAGGTGGAGTTGACCGGAGGTGTCGACGATAGCGATGCCGGCGCTGTCGTACCCCCGGTACTCCAAACGCCGTAGTCCCTCGTAAATAATGGGCCAAGCTTCGCGTTGGCCCAAGTATCCAACAATACCGCACACGATTGCTAAGTATAGCCCTCCAGCCTCAAGCTGCCAATCACCAGGATGGAGTCCGGGGCAAAACCCGCCGACGCCGACTCCCACGCCATTTCCTTTGGTGCCAGGTCGAACTGGATTGGTCCGTCGGCGACAGCGTTTACGTGCGCCTGACGGAGTGAGTAGACGAAGAGACTCTTTCCACGAACGAAGAGGCCCGTACTTTGATCGTGCCGACTGGGGGCCCGTACAGCCTCGATGATATACTACGGCCTGCCAGGGACGCGAGCGGTATTCTCGTTCGCTATACCGGCCCGGCGGGTGGCGGCAGCCCTCACGCCGGAGAGTTGAGGCAACGGAGAACCCGATATGGCCGATATACAGCACGTTGGCGGGACCGTCATGGTGGTAATGATGGACGTCGACCCGGCCGACGAAGAAGAGTTTCACCGGTGGTACAACCAGCAGCATGTCCCGGAGCGTCTGGAGATTCCCGGCTACGTCAGCGCCCGCCGTTTCAAGCTGGAAAGCGGCGATGACGGGATGTTGAAATACATGTGTCTCTGGGAGTTGGAAGACTCCAGCGTACTGGAACACGAGATGTACCAGGCCCAGAACGCCGACCCCACCGCGCTCTACGAGCGGGTTATCAAGACGGTGAAGGGCCGGGCCCGCGGCGTTTACGTCCAGATTTTCCCCGAGTCCGGCGCCTACGAGGACAAAACGGGCTTTCATCCCCGCCACCAGCCGGTCTCGGCTTAACCCGCTCTCGGCTTAATTACGAGGCCCGGAGTGACCGGTTGGGCTAACCCGGGCTGTGGTACCGCGGTAAACCGGACGCTGAGGAGAAAGCGTGTCGGCCCACGTCATCTACGGCGATAGCTTCTTGGCACCAAGGCGATTGGCGGCCCTGGAAGCCGATAGCATCCCCGACGGAGTGCTGGAGGCTAACCGCCACCGCTACCAGGGCAACCAGATTCAGCCGGGCGAGTTGTTGAGCGTCGTCAACGCCCTGCCCTTCATGGACAGCCACCGGTTGGTGGTGGTGGAAGGGCTCTTGGCCTCCGCGGAACCTCGGGGCGGACGCCGGCGGTCCACCCGGCGCGAATCGGCCGCGGAGTCGGCCGCCGGTCAATGGCAGGCCGTGGCCGAAGCGGTGCCAGGTATGCCCCCTACGACCATCCTGGTGTTCGCCGACGGCCCTTTAACCGCCGCCAACCCGTTGCTCAGGGCGCTCCGGCCCGTCTGCCAAGTCGAAGAGCTTACCGCTCCCAACGGAGAGGCTTTGGCCCGGTGGATCAAGGAAACGGTAGAGGTCAAAGGAGCCGCCATCAGCCCAGCCGCCATTCGCTCCCTCATGGACCTGGTGGGCCGCGACCTTTGGACCTTGGACCAAGAGTTGGAGAAACTGTCGTTGTATGCCACGGGGCGCGAGATCACCCAGACCGACGTCCAGGCCATGGTCGCCCAAGTGCGGGAGGCCAGCATCTTTGCGGCCGTGGACGCAATGATAGATGGCCGCCCCGCCGTGGCGCTGCGTCTGTTGCGGCAGCTCAGGGAGGACGGACGCGAGGCGCCGTACATCATCGGTATGGTGGAGCGGCAACTGCGCCTGCTGGCCTTGGCCCGCGACTCGCTAGACAAAGGCGTACCGGTCCCTGAAATCGGGAGCAGGCTGGGCGTGTCGTCGGACTTCGTTATTCGCAAGACCTTGGACCAAGCCCGCCGACACCATTGGGGCGACATCGTCTCGCGTTACGACCGACTGTTGGAGACCGACCTAGCCATCAAACAGGGCCAACTGGAACCGGAGCTAGCCTTGGAGCTACTGGTAGGAGAGCAGGCTTCGACCCGATAAGGGGCAGGGAAGACGGGGCCCGAGACGATGAGGCCCCGGACGATAAAGGCCGGAATGATAGACCCGGAGCGGATTAATCGGGAGGGAGCACCGGGTTGTAGCAGGCCACCTGATGGCCCGGCTCCGTTTCCGACAGGCTGGGCCGGGACTGGGTCCGGCATTGACCGGTGGCTTTGAAGCACCGGGGCAGGAATGGACATTCCTCAGGCAGGTTTCTCATGTCGGGAGGGGCGCCCGGCAGGGGTTGTATCCTCCGGCCCGGGTCGTCCAACCGTGGCAGCGCCTTGAGCAACGACCAAGTGTAAGGGTGCTGGGCCCGGCGGAATAGGGGCACCACGTCGGCGTGTTCCACCAGCGTCCCGGCGTAGATCACAGCCACTTTGTCGGCCATCGAGGCCACCACTCCCAAGTCGTGGGTGATCAGCAACACCGAGGAGCTTTGTTCTTTTACCAGTTTTCTCAGGCGTTCCAGGATCTCCGCCTGCAGGGTAACGTCCAGTCCGGAGGTCGGCTCGTCGGCGATCAACAGCTTGGGACGCATGACCAGCGCGATTGCCATCATCACCCGCTGGCACATCCCGCCGCTGAGGGCGAACGGGTATTGGCCCATGACGCGCCGGGGGTCGGGCAGCCCCATTTCCGCCAACATTTCTTGGGCCAACCGGTTGGCGTTCCTCAGCGAAAGGTCGCTGTGTTGCAGGATGACCTCTTCCAACTGCGGGCCGATGGGCTCCACCGGGTTTAGCGCCGATTGGGCGTCTTGAAACACCATCGAAATTTCATGCCCACGTAGACTGCGAATGTAGTCGGGGTGGGAATTCAATATATCGACCCCACGGTAGTAGATACTACCTGCCAGCACCCTGCCCGCGTGGGGCAGCAACCCCATGATGGCCAAGGCCAAGGTGCTTTTGCCAGCGCCGCTCTCCCCCACGACGCAGTAGACCTGCCCCTCTTCCTGGAACAGGCTTATGCCGTTAAGGGCGTTGACGTTGCCGGTAGAACTCTGGAACTCGACGTGCAGATTCTCGATTTTAAGAATGACACGCTCCCTGGGCTCTCAAGAATTACAGGCGTTTCCGGGACCGGCGGGCGTTCTCAGGTCCACCGGCCGGTAGTTGCCGCTCCGAAGGTGGAAGATCAGGTCGTCCATGGACTCGATACGGCTGGGGAACTCCGTAGCGGTGGTACCGAGTTGCTCGACCCGGTGGGCGTCGCTGCCGGCGGTTATTCCGGTGTGCAGACGGTCGCCAAGGTCCAAGGAGAATCGATTTTGGGCCTCCGTTCCCCGTCCGTTGAGGCCCTCGATTGCCTGGCACACCCGGAAAAGGCCGTCGTTCCGGGCCCGTTCCAGCATTTCATCGCGGGCCCCGGGACGCTCGGCCGGGCCGGGCAGGAACCGCCGCCGGTAGGGGTGCGCTGCAATGATTGCCCCACCCCGCCGGGCCACCCTTTCGCTCAGGAATTCGGGCCGGTGCATTCCGAACTCATATTGGTCCAGTCCGAAAACCAGGGTGTGACCGGTGTCAGTGTTGATCTCGCTGCCCGCGAGAACCAGGAAGCCGTGCCTCGTGGACAACTCCCTTACTTCATCGCCGCTCCAAAAGGCGTCGTGTTCGGTAAGGCACACACCGTCGATACCCGAAGCCTTGGCGCCCTCGATTAACTCATCGACGCTCATAAAGCTATCGTCCGATTTCGGGTAGCTATGGCAATGGAGGTCGATGAGCAAGCGGTCCCCGTCCCAAGCGCCTTGGATGCCTAATCATAGCAAACGGAGTGTTGAAAGAAAACGCGAGAACCGGTCCCCAAAACCACCACCCAGGCAAAAGAAAAACCTCGTTGGAGCCGGCTGGAAAGTCGGCTATGCTGGTAAGGGCTCAACCAAAGCCATCGCCAACGAGGTGCAACTATTATGACCCAAGGAGCATTGCCTTTCCAGCACGCCCAGGAGAAGGGTGCGACGGGGCTGACTGGCCCCGCCGGTCTGGAGGCGTACTTGGACCTGTGGCAGGTTGCTGGTTTGGGCCGGTCGGTGAGCCGTAACCTGGGGATAGCCGTAACCTGGGGATAAATGGGGATAAATGAAGGTGGGCCAGGTTGGACCGAAGCCCAGGCGGTGACCTCCCTGCCGGTGACCTCCATGGTGGTGACCTCCATGGTGGTGCTGAACCTAGCCGTAGGTGAATGCGTGGAGGGCCCGCGGCTCATGGCGCTGTTGCACGAGCTGGTGCGGGAGAAGGGCAACAGGGGCGCGGCGTCGGCGTTGGGCATAAACCCCAGGACGGTGGCCTCGCGCATGAAGACGGGAAGGCTGTCCTGGCGGGTGAGGGAGGCTTTGGAGCAGGGGCTACAGTCGAAGCAGGCCCGAAGGCGGGAGCGCAACGACGCCCTGAGGGGTCGCATCGAGGACCTGGAGGGGAAGCTCCGAAGCGGCCTCGAAGAGATTCGGACTACGCTCGTTGGATAGGCCAAGGCTCAGAGCCAGCGCGAAGGTCAGGCCCAGACGACGGACGGGGGCAATCGACGGCTGATGCTCAGTGCGCCGCCTCGCTAGGCGTTCCGGAAGGCCAGCCCTTCGGTGGTCACGCCAGAGCCACAACCCGGAGACAAGCAGGTCTACGGAGAGGAGAAGCCGCTGATCGCCGAGTGGCTACACCTGCCTGCTTCACCACTTGATGGACTCTTCTGCATATAGGTGGTCGGGCAGCGTGTAGCGTATTCCTTCTTCGTCGAACAATGAAGTATCTAGCAAGGACGTGAATCTGGTGAAGTTGCTGTTTTGGTGGCGGTCCGGAGACAGCTTGCTCAGGATGTGGCCATAGCGCTGCTGCATCTTGAACCACCAGATGGCTCCAAAGGAGGAGATCGGCGGATACATCAGTGAACTGCTGGTCTCTTTTCCGATAAGTCCGCGGGATATCTTGTACACGTACCTAGCCAAGTGGCGGCGATCGGCCGGATCGGTCATCCCGGCAATCAAAGGAGCTGAGTTGACCAAAGAGTGCGCCATAACGATCGATTCAATTGGGGAATCAGGCTCGCATATGTGGCCGATGTCATACACTCTCAACGCTTCATCGGCATCGCGAAAAAGGATGGTTTCAGGAATGCCCATCAAGTAACCGCTGTAGCGCCAAACGGCCATGAAGCTCTTGTACTCTTCGTCATTGTACTTGCCGCCCAAAGTTTTCATGTGCTTCAGCAGCCTTGCTGAAAATGCGGAAATGGCGTAACCCAAATGCGCAGCGCTAATCGGCTCACCCCAGGCCTCCGTATCCCATTCTTCCGAACTGTTCAGGAGACGCCTTAACCGCGCGTGGATTATCCTGATACGAACCGAAAGCTTCCAGCCGTCTCCATACCTGTACAGGCCGCCGGGAAGGAATATCTCCATCATGTGACGGTTATTCTGACCCAAACGCCTGACGCCTTGGTCACGCACCCGCCCGGTGATGAAGAAGGACTTTGCTATATTCGTTGTAAAGCCTTCTATCAGGACGCCTGCGACGAATGCCGCCAGGATCACCTGCGAGTTTTTGAAAAACATGCGGACAGCCGGGTCGAATGCTGAATAGTCGAGCCATTCCGGTGGAGTTTCTGCATCTTTGAAGAATGTTCGCAACGAGGCCGGGGCATCCCGCAGAGCATCTTGGTCTTGGTCATTCATGGCCGTTTGGATAAGTCTCCCTGACTCTGCTGCACTTAACTCTGCGAGGTCCTCCGTCATTGCCTCAGCCAGTGGGTCTCCAATGTGTGCGTGAGCAATGTAATTGGCGGCGAGATCGGGCGCGATGGCGCGCGCCTTTTCGTAACCCTGCTTGTAGTCAGTTGGAATGTCCATTGGCGTTCACACTTCCGTACAAGTTCTACTCTAGGAATTATTAACTTCATGCTCTTGCGGTTCTACCCGCAGGTCCGGAAGCCAACTTAGCCAGGAGGGCAGGTACCAGTTCCACTTGCCGAGCATCTCCATGCTGGCGGGGACGAGGACCGACCGCACGAGGGTGGCGTCCAGAAGCACTGCTACCGCCAGCCCGAACCCGACTTGCTGGTTGATTATGGTCTTGCCCGTAGCGAAAGAGCCGAAGACGGCGACCATGATAAGGGCGGCGCCGGTGATCAAGCCTGCGGTGGACCGCAACCCGTAGGCCACCGCCTCTGCGTTGTCCCCGGTCTGATCGTACCGCTCGCGGATACGGCTCAGGAGGAAGACGTGATAGTCCATGGACAGCCCGAAGAGGATGGCGAAGAGGAAGAGGGGAATCCAGACGTCGATGACCTCCGCGTGTTGGAAGCCGAGAAGGTCGGCTCCGCCCTTCTGGAATACCAGGACCATCAGCCCGTAGGCGGTGCCCACGGAGAGCAGGTTCATGATGACTGCTTTAATCGGGATGACTATGGACCGGAAGACGAGCATGAGCACCAGGAAACTGAAACCGAGTACGAAGGCGAAGACAATGGGCGTGTACTGTCGGACAATGGAGAATACGTCGGTAGCTTCTGCGGTCACGCCGCCGACGAAGGCCTCGGCATCAACCCCATCGAATGCGGCGGGGACGTACTGGCCGCGGATGGACTCCACGACGTCGACAGCGGCTTGGCTGCGGGGCTCCCCGGGGACGACGACCGTCAGCAGGGCCAGGTCTCCGGAGTCGTTGACAATGGGGCCGGGAGCGACTTGCAGGCCTGGGTGTGCCGCGAGGGAGGCCTGGAGCTTTGTTATGGCCTGCTGCACCGGGGGACTGTCGATATCCCCGTCGATCACGATATCTGTGGGGTTGACGAGGCCGAAGGAGAATTTCTCTTCCATGACGAAGAAAGCTTCCCTGGTCTGGGTACCCTCGGGGAAAGCATCGATGCCGTTTATCCCCGTCTGTATCTGAAAATAAAAGACGGTGGCTGCGATCATTGGTGCGCCGATGACGATGATGCTGATGATCGGGTGCCGAGTGACGACGCGGGTGATAAGCTCCCAGAACCCGTGCCCGGAGGACTCGGAAGGTCTGATTCTTCCCTTGCCGAAGAAGGGGATGGGCAGGTGGTTGATTCGCGGGCCAAGGATCGCAAGATTGGCCGGAAGGAGGGTGAGGGTGGCCGCCATCGCGACTAGTACGACCAGAATCGCGCCAAGGGCAAGGGACTGGAAAAAAGAGAAGGGAACAATGAGGATGCCGCAGAGGGCGATGACGACGGTGACGCCGCTGAAGAGGACCGTGCGGCCCGCTGCTGCCCCAGTGCGCTCGATAGCCGCATACTTGTCCAGACCGCGGGCCAGCTCCTCCCGGTAGCGGGATATTATGACGAGGGAATAGTCTATCCCCACAGCCAACCCGATCATGATGATCATGAGCGTGACGAAGAAGATCAGATCGAAGGCCTGACCGATGAGCGCCGTAATGCCCAATGCAACGATGATGGCGGCAAGGGACAGTCCTATCGGCAACAGGGCGGCGGCGATGGTGCCGAAGAGAACCACGAGAATGATCAGGGCGACGGGAAGGCCGGTGCGTTCTCCCCGCCTCAGGTCATTTTCTGCCAGCTCGTTGTTGTCGTGGGCGGTGCTGGCGTCCCCTACCAAGAGCACACGGAAGCCGTCCTTCCCGTCCGCTTCCTCGACAACGCGGAGGACGTCGGCCACGTTTTCCACGGCCGCTTCGAAGGAACCGGTCATGACCAATGGTAGTAGGATGGTCCCCTGGTCGGCGGAGACGAGGCTCGGGTCGTTGGTCTGGTAGTAGCCGGGTAATGGGGTGACGATTCCTGCGCCAAGGGAGGCGATGTCGGCGTACACCGCATCAACCTTTTCCCGGAAACCTTCGCCATCCACGGTGCGGGACTCGGACTGGACGATGAGTACTTCGCTGGTGGGTCTGGGGCCACGGAGCCGGTTTTCCAGAAGGCGGTCGGCGCGTTCAGACTCGGCGCTGCTGCCCAGCCGAAACTCCGTGGTGGTGGCCTTGTCGAGTATGTCTGTGAGCGGCTTCGGGCCGGGGGCCATTTCGGCGTCCACTGCGAGACCGCCCGCAATCAACGCCAGCACCGCCCAGATAGCGATGATCAGCAACGGCCTTCTAGCGCTGAAGCGAGCCAATGATTCAGTCAAGGGTAGCTCTCTGCGCTTCTATGCAACATGTGAGTGCTGGGAGTAAACGCTGGAAGGTCAAGCTATTGCGGATGTCACACGGCGCTTCGATCCGGAGCAAGCGGTGGCCGGACTCGGATAGTGCGCATCGATTGTCCAGTCGGGCACAGTTCGGTGACGGGATGTTGCTTGGAGTATTGGGCCGACGCTTAGTCGACCAGTCAAAAGCGGGCGGCGAGCGGCAACTGGAAACCTGGCCTGCCGGGATGAGCCGGGGGCGGCTGGAGGGACTACATAAAAGGGAGTTTCGGACGTTTGAACTAGAATGCAGCGGCCGAAGGCGATCCGGCGCGGGTGCGGGCTTTGCAACTATAGCCGATTGCAGCCTGTCGGAAATCGACAAGATACTTCCGTCCATGCAAGGAGCGCGAAAGGCATAGTTTACATCGGAACAATACCTGACAACCCGACATTCGTCAATTAGGTTCGCCGTCCCCGAGTCCACCACCCAGGCAAAAAAAAAACCTCGTTGGAGCCGGCTGGAAAGTCGGCTATGCTGGCAAGGGCTCAACCAAAGCCATCACCAACGAGGTGCAACTATTATGACCCAAGGAGCATTGCCTTTCCAGCACGCCCAGGAGAAGGGTTCGACGGGGCTGACTGGCCTCGCCGGTCTGGCGGCGTACTTGGACCTGTGGCAGGTTGCTGGTTTGGGCTGGTCGGTGAGCCGTAACCTGGGGATAGCCGTAACCTGGGGATAAATGAAGGTCGGCAGGGTTGGACCGGAGCCCGGGTGGTGACCTCCCTGGTGGTGCTGAACCTAGCCGGCGGTGAATGCGTGGAGGACCTGCGGTTGTTGGAGAAGGACGAAGGTCTGGGCCGGGTGTTGCGCTTGGCGGAGACTCAGGGTCTGGGCCGCCGGGTGTCTGAGCCGTCCCGGCCGGCCCCAAAAGCCGCCAAAACCGGGCCCAGCCGGGCGCCGTGGCTGGACTGCGCCCAGCGCCAGCCGGAACGGCCCGTCCCAACGCCGCTTGCCTCGGAAAACTACCCTCAGGCCGCCATGCCCAACCCCTAAACCCCGCCCCGCCGACCCCTCTACGCTATTTAGATGGTGGATTTGGGCGGTCCGGCCAGGATTATTAACAGGATTATTAAATTGTTGAAAAATCCCCTCTCCCTCTGGGAGAGGGTTAGGGTGAGGGAGACAACGAAGGAGCCGGAGGTATGGTAGCCGCCACGCCGGAGGGTCTTCCGAAAGCTCTAACGAAAGGTCTCTTACCGGCCGACCAGTAAGCCTTCTTCTTCCAATTCCTCTATGATTTCGGCCGCTTTGCGCCCCCCGATCTTCAGACGGCGTTCCAGGTACGAGGCGCTGAGTTGGGGGTTGCGGGCGGCCAATTCGCGGGCGTCTTCCATCATGTGAGCGTCCGCGCTGCCGCCGTCCTCTTCCTCGGGGCCGGGGTCTTCCAGGCTGATAGCCGGCACCGGCGGCCCTTGCTGGTTGACCCAGAATTCCACTATGTGTTCTATCTCCGGGTCGTAGACCAAGGTGCCCTGGACCCGCCGCGGCTTGGGTGATTCTTTGTGCAACAGCAACATGTCGCCCTTGCCCATGAGCTTTTCCGCGCCCACGGCATCAAGGATGACCCGGGAGTCCACCTGGGAAGCAACGGCGAATGCTGCCCTAGCCGGTATATTGGCCTTCAGGAGCCCGGTGACCACGTTTACCGATGGCCGCTGCGTGGCCAGCACCAAGTGGATGCCGGTCGCCCTGCCCAGTTGCGCCAACCGCACCAAGTGTTGCTCAACTTCAAACCCGCCGACCATCATCAGATCGGCCAACTCATCGACGATCAATACCAGGAAGGGCATCTTTTCCGGTGAGCGACGGTTGTAACCGTCTATGTTGCGGGTCCCCAGCTCCTCCATCAGCTTGTAGCGGCGCATCATCTCCCGGATCAGGCCGCGCAACGAACCGGTTACTTCGTCGGCGTCGACGATGACGGGGGCGACCAAGTGGGGGATGCCGTTAAAGGGAGTCAACTCGACCCGTTTCGGGTCTACCATCACGATCCTCAGCTGGTCCGGCGTCTTGGTCCACAAGAAAGAGGCAACGACGGAGTTGATCAACACGCTCTTGCCCGCGCCGGTGGCGCCAGCGATGAGGATGTGAGGAAGGGCTGCTAGGTCCAAGGCGACGGCCGCGCCGCCAGTGTCTTGGCCCATGGCGATGGGAAGCCCCCCCTTGCCGGCCAAGCCGCTGAAGGCCGGGGCCTCCATGACCTCCCGCAGGTGTACCTTGCTGGGCGAGGGGTTGGGTACCTCCAGGCCGACCAAGGCCTCTCCCGGCACCGGGGCTTCCACGCGGAGGTAGGGGGTCTTCAGAGCCAAGGCCATGTCCTTTTCCCGGGTAAGGATGCTCTGCACTTTGACCCTGGTGCGTTCCTGTGCGCTGTCGTCGTTCCCTCTGCGGGCGACCCAACCCGGGACCAAGCCGAACTGGACGATGCGCGGTCCGGCTTTGATGTCGGTCACCTCCACCCGCACACCGTGATCGCCCAAGGTGGTTTCCACCAGCCGCGCCATCTGTTGCAACGCCGCTTCCGGAACGTGATGAGCATCGGCCGGAGATAGAGCGTCCAAGGAAGGAAGCTGCCAGCCCTCTGGGTCCTTCTTGCCGGTCGGGGCGGGGGATTTCGATGCGGCCGCCGGGGCGGGCTCGCTGTCGTCGAAGGAAGGAACCGCTCCCGGAATGGCTGGTGTCCAGTCCTCCGCGTCCTCGGCGACGGCGGGTCCGGCGGGCAGATCTTGGCCCTGACTCTCGGCGGACTGACGATCAGACTTCCCCCGACGGTCGGCGGCGGACCGGAACTTGCCCCCCAAGCTGTCCAGATGACGTGAGGCTTGTAACGCCCCTTGGTACGAATAATACGCGGCCATTTGCAACCCGTAACTCGTTTTAGCCAGACCCAGGAGGTAGAGCCGCCCAACGGGCCGGGGCCGCAACAGGAGCGGGGCCGCCACCAAAAGGGCCAACAGCTTGGCAGCGGCCAGAAGGGGCGGGGCGCCGCCGATTGCCTGTCCCCAATTGCCGCCCAAGCTGACTTCGGAAAACGTGCCGGAGGACGGGACGATGGTGGACAGGACTCCAATGGACAGGACCGCGACTGCTGCTGCGGCCGTCCAACGGCGCCAATAGGTCAGGGTCCAGCGGGGGTTATAACGGAGCGTGGCGAGAACAATGGCTAGCCACAACACGGCGGCTATCCAGCCAAAGGCCAGCGAGTCGATAGCCCAAACCCGGGCGCCGGGGTAGAAACCGAACACGGCGGCCGCGGCTAGCAGGACCGCCAGGATGATCAACCCATCGGCGACCGGTTTTGGAGTTTCCTTGCGTTGACTCTTACCAGAGGACTTTATCGATGGTGAAGAGCCAGAAGTTCGGCTCTTCCCGGTTGAACGTGCCACTACATTCCTCCAGTGGCAGTGCTTTCACGCGGCGCCCGGTCAGTGTCGGGATCACACCTCCATAACCACAGGTATTATCATAGGGGAACGCCGGGTCTCGTTAGCTATGAAGCCGCGGGCTGTTTCTCGTACTTTTGTCTTCAACTCGTCCCAGCCCTCGGTGACCAACCCGTTGCCGGCCAGCTTTTCCGATACTACGGCCCCAAGGTCCAGGAAGAGTTGGCCTGTCTCCGAGTCCTCCATGAAGCCGCTGGCGACCGTCGTGGGAGTGTCTACCGGCTGGCCGGTCTCGCGGTCCAGAGTAACCACCACCACCACGACACCGTCATGGGAGAGATTTCGCCGCTGCCTGAACACCTGGCTCTGGTGGTCCCTGGTGGAGAGCCCGTCGACGTAGATGGGTCCGGCGGTGATGTGCTCGTCGGACCGGGCCGTGTCGCCGGTAAGCTCCAAGACATCGCCGTCTTCCAAGAGGAAGATACCGTCTTTAGCCACTCCGAGGTCCCAGGCTAGTTGGGCGTGGGCAGCTAAGTGGCGGTACTCTCCGTGTACCGGGACGAAGTAACGGGGCTGCACCAGGCTGAGCACCAGCTTCAACTCTTCCTGGCTGGCATGGCCGTGAACGTGGACGGTAGCCACGCGGTCGTACAACACCTTGGCGCCTTGGCGCAATAGGTTGTCGATGGTGCGGCTCACCGGCAACTCGTTTCCCGGAATCGGAGTCGCCGAAATTACCACGGTGTCGCCGGGGAGGATACTCACCTCGCGGTGCTCCTTGTTGGCAATACGCACCAAGGCGGAGGTAGGCTCGCCTTGACTCCCGGTGGTCAACAGGATTACCTGTTCCGGGGGCAGCTTGCGGCTCTCGCTCATGGACACCAGTATGTTGGGCGGGAGCGTCAGGTAGCCCAACTCCGAGGCCACGTTCACCGTGTCGACCATGCTGCGGCCCACGAGGGTAACCTTGCGGCCATGGCGATGGGCGGCGTCGATGACCTGTTGGGCCCTTGAGACCAAGGAGGCAAAAGTGGCCACCATCACCCGGCCGTCCGCCTCCCCGATGGCCCTTTCCAGCGCCTCGCCTACTACCTGCTCCGATGGGGTGTAGCCCGGTACTTCGGCGTAGGTGGAGTCCGAAAGCAGGAGCAGCACGCCATCGGTGCCGCGGCTTGCCAAGGCCGCTAGGTCTATGGTCCGCCCGTCAACTGGCGTATGGTCTATTTTGAAGTCGCCGGTGTGGACCACCGTGCCGAGAGGGGTGTCGATGGCGATACCCATGGCGTCGGGAATGCTATGACACACCCGGAACCAGTTGGCGGAAAAATTCGTCCCAAATTGGTAGGGCACACTGGGATCGATGGCTTCCACCCGGAAGTCGCGGGTCCCCCGGCGTTCCTTGAGCTTGGCGGCGATCAGCCCGTGGGCCAGCCGCGGAGCAAACACCGGCGCCGGAAGTTGGGGGAGTATGAAGGGCAACGCGCCGATGTGGTCCTCGTGCCCGTGGGTTATGAGGATGGCGCGCACCTTGTCCGCCCTTTGGACCAAGTAGGAAACGTCCGGGATGATCAAGTCTACCCCGAGCATACCTTCTTGAGGGAATTGGACCCCGCAGTCGATGACGATAATGTCGTCACCGTATTCCAGGGCCATCATATTTTTGCCGATTTCACCTAGACCCCCCAAGGGGATCACACGCAGTTTGGAGTCCAATGTATTGTCAGTCCTAGAATAGATTTAGTTGCGCCGGACCGGCGGCGGCTTCACTAGTTACGACGGGAATGTCGGCCGGCGCAGTGTCGGATTCAATCAGAGCGGGTTCGGTCAATTGGGATTCGGCCAATTGGGATTCGGTCAGACCGGATTCGGTGAATTGGAATAGCGGCTGGGACCGGTCTGACGCTTGGTCTTGGGTGGCCAAGGCCTGGTCGGTTTCTTGCACCACCTGCGCCATCGTTCGGAAATCATCCACCAAGGTCTTCCGCAATTCCGTCCGTCGGAGGGCCGCCGCCGGATGGAGCACCGGGAAGATGGTACGGCCGTCTTTGACCCGGGGCTTGCCTCGGGCCCGAGTAATGCTCTCGCCCGGGAAGAAACGCCCCAGGGAGAAGCGCCCCAGGGTTACGATTACCTTGGGGTTGATCAACTCTATCTGGCGGTCGAGGTACTTGCTACAGGCCGCGATTTCGGCCGGAACCGGGTCCCGGTTGTCGGGAGGGCGGCATTTGACCATGTTGGCGATGAATACCTCGTTCCGGTTGGTGCCGATGGACGCCAGCAGCCCTTCCAGGAGTTGGCCGGCCCGGCCTACGAATGGACGGCCCTCCCGGTCCTCCCAATAGCCGGGGCCTTCGCCGATGAACATCACCTCCGAGTTGGCGTTGCCTTCTCCGGGAACCGCGTTGGTCCGGCCCCGGTACAGCGGGCAGTCGGTACATTCACGCACCAAACGGGCGACCTCTTCCATGCTTTCCATTATCTCCCTACCTCCCTATTACGCCCGGTCGCGTATGACAGATTAGGCGGGGGCCGAATGGGGCGTCGGCCGTCGGCATCCGGGAACGGTTATGAATTCGCCCCTCGACGAAGTACCTTTTTACATAACATAACATTACGATGCGCTTCGGAGACATGGCGCTAGGGCGTTCATGGGCTTTCGGGCGAAACGAGGGACTGCGGCCGACAGCGTTGAAGTACCTCAAGGGCCGGGAAACCGGAAAACACAAACAACCCGGCAACCGCCCCGACGGCTCCGCCAAGGAAAGCCGTCATCCCGACTTTCTCTCACCGGGAGAGGTTAGATAGGGCCCTAGTCTTCGGTGTCCTCGGCTCCGTGTTGCTTAAGGTAGGCAACGGCGTCCTGAATGGTAGCGATGTTGGCGGCGTCCTCGTCTGGGATCTCGAGTTGGGAGTCGCCGGTCGAAAATTCGACTTCGAACGTCATAATCAAGTCAACCAAGTCCAACGAGTCGGCGTTCAGGTCATCCGCAAAGTTGGATGTTTCGCTTACCTCGCTTTCGTCGACTCCTAACTTGTTTACTACGATAGATTTTACCCGCTCATAAACGGTGGGCAAGAATTCATCTCCCTTCGGGTGCAGGTCCGATCGTAGTGACCTGCGGACTGACTTCTCCTGATTCCAGGCTGGCCATCACAGATCCCAAGACCCCGTTGACGAACCTAGCGGAGCTTTCGCTGCCAAAAACCTTGGCCAATTCCACGGCCTCGTTGATTGCCGTTTTCCTGGGAGTCCCAGGACTATGCAACAACTCGAACAAAGCGATACGCAAGATGTTCCGGTCAATGAGCGATAACTGGTTAACCGGCCAAGCCGGCGCATATCGGCCAATTAAACCGTCGAGGCCGGTACGGTTGTCGAACACGCCGCCCGACAGGCGAGTGGCAAATTCCAAGACGTTCTCAGCCACCGGCTCTTCGTCGTCCAACCACTCGAAAGAGGGTTCCCGGCGGTATTCCGCGGGGATATCCCTAATATCGACTGCGAACAGGGCTTGGAGCGCTACGGTCCTAGCCTGCCGCCTGTGGTCCGGTGATTTAACCATGACCATGGGTCACCCAGCGATAACGGAAGATCTACGCCGTCCAATTCGCCAGCTTCCGCATCGAAGCGGAGTCCGAAACGTTGGCGGCCTCGACTTCTCCGTCAATTCGTTTGATAAGGCCGGTCAGGACCCCGCCGGAACCGAACTCTACAAATTGCGTTACGCCGGAATCGACCAGGTAGCGCACGGAGCTGTTCCATTGGACGCACTGACAGAGGCCGTCGACCAATTCTCGGCGGACTTCGTCCCCGGTGGTCAATGGTCTCGAGTCGCAATTGGCCACTATGGGCATCTTAGGGTCTTTGAATGTCAGGGCCTTCATGGCTTCGATCAAGCCGTTTTTCGCCTCGGCCATCAGGGAGGAGTGGAAGGCGCCGCTTACTGGCAAGGGTACGGTTTTCCGGGCGCCACGGGCTGACGCCAAGTCCATCGCCCTGGCCACGGCAATCCGGTCGCCGCTGATTACTATCTGGTTGTCGGAATTGATATTCGCCAATTCCACGCCAGTCTCGGCGCACACTTGGGCCAGCGCGAGCTCGTCCAAGCCGAGAATCGCCGCCATGGAGCCGGGGCGGTCCACCGACGCTTGTTGCATCAATTCGCCCCGCCGACGCACCAGTTTTACCGCGTCGGCAAACTCCAAGACGCCGGCCGCCACCAAAGAGGTGTATTCGCCAAGGCTATGGCCGGCGGCCGCGGCAGCCACCGACACCGCCAGGCCCTGGTATTCCTGCCAAGCCCGGAATGCGGCGATGCTGACCGTCATGATGGCCGGTTGGGAATTGATTGTGCTTTGTAGTTCGGGAGCCGGTCCCTCGAATATTATCCGGGAGAGGGGGAAGCCCAGGTTATCGTCGGCTTCTTCGAAGGTCTCCCGGGCGGAGCGGAACGACTCAAAAAGATCCTCCCCCATTCCGACCCGTTGAGAGCCCTGTCCAGGGAAAACGTAGGCTCTTCGGCTGGTTGCTTGAGCGGTCGTAAAATGCCTCCAATGAAGAGACGTGTTGGGAAGCGACGTGGAGATTTTAGGCCAGTGAAGCCCACAAATACAATGGCTTAGGGCCGCACTATCGCTCCTATTTCAGTTTTCCTCAGCGCGTTCCGAATGACATGCTTGACGCACGAGAAATCATTACCGGTCGTCCGGTCTTAGGACAGGTTTTCCACCACCTGCCGCCCGCGGTAGTAACCGCAGTTGGGACAGGCGGTGTGGGGTAGCTTGGCGCCCCGGCAACGGGAGCATTGGGCAGCGTGAACCGGCTTGAGCTTGTAGGACGCAAGGCGCCGGCCTTTGCGGGCCCGGGTCAATTTCTTTCTGGGAACTGCGCCCATGATGGGGCTGACCTCCTAAGACGGCTAGGGGCCGTTCCGACCACAGCCATCCGCCCGAAAGCTTACCACAATACCAAAGAAACGCAAGTAATTTCCCACGCCATTTCCGCTTGGTCTCGCGCCGAAGGAATTTCGTTGGGGTGGCGGCGTCCCGCGTTTGGCCGTCACTTGGCCCTGCCTTGGTGCAAAAGGTCCGCCAGCGCTCCCCACCTGGGGTCGGCGGAAGCCGGACCGCACTTGCAATGTTCCTCGTTCAGGTTGGTCCCGCATTCGGGGCAGAGACCCAAGCAGCCCTCGCTGCACAACGGTTTGATCGGTTCATCGGTGAGCACATACTGGCGAATCACGTCGGAGAGGTCTAGTACGTGGCTGGCGTCTATGTGTATCACGCCCTCCGATTCTTCTGGAGGAAACATCCTTTGTCCGGTGCTCGGGTCCACGGTGGGAAAGGACTCTTCTTCCAGCGTTACGGTTGAGAGCCGGGAGAACCGGGTAAGGCAGCGGCTGCAGGTGGCATCGGCACGGGTTTCGAGATTCGCCCGGACCAGTAACCCTTGGTGGGTCCGCAACACTTGCACCGTGCCAGAGGCATGGTCCACCCGTCCCCCGGCGCATTCGCCCGGACCGTCATTCGTGACGCCAATCGGGTCGTCAATCGGGCCGTCGAATTGGTAACGTCTTGTCGATCCAGTGGGCTCCATCATGAGTTGCGCGACGTTATAACGCATACCAGCCTTCCGTCTGTCACCTAGCGAATTCAGGGGCGCCCCGCCCCGGGGCCGGTTCCCTGACCGGCTGCCCGCTGGTTCATGGCGTTTTGGATGTAGTCCACGATTTCAATGGTTGAAGCGCCGGGGCCGAAGACCTCGCTGATGCCTAGGTCTTTCAGCGGTTGCCGGTCTGAGGCCGGAATGATGCCCCCAACCACCACCAAGACGTCGTCCATTTCTTGCTCTCTTAGCAACTCCATGATCTCCGGCAGTATCTCCAAGTGCGCCCCGGAAAGGATGCTGAGTCCCAGTACGTTTACGTCCTCTTGGGCGGCGGCTTGGACGATCATCCGGGGAGTCTGGCGGATGCCGGTGTAGATCACTTCCATGCCGGCGTCCCGCATCGCGCGGGCGATTACCTTGGCGCCCCGGTCATGGCCGTCTAAGCCGGGTTTGGCTACCAGGACTCTCGTGCGGCGGTTGATGTCTTGCATTTCTCGACTACACCGGGTACTGGGCCAGAAGCTGCCGGGCAATGAGTAGCCGCTGGACCTCCGAAGTGCCTTCGTAGATGGTGGTCACCCTGGCGTCGCGCAGGATGCGTTCCACGCCGGCCTCCTGGAAATACCCGGCGCCGCCGTGGACCTGGAGGGCCTTGTCGGCCACTCGGATGCACATCTCCGACGCCATGAGCTTGGCGATGGAGGCTTCCTGCAAGAAGGGCTGGCCGGCGTCCTTCAACGTCGCGGCGTTCATCGTCGTCACCCGGGCGGCGTGGACCTCAGCCGCCATGTCGGCCAGCATGAATTGAATAGCTTGGTGCTGGGCGATAGGTTTGCCGAAGGTCTGGCGTTGCTGAGCGTAACGCACCGCCGCTTCCAAGGCCGACTGGCCGATGCCGACGCTCTGGGCGGCGATGATTATGCGGCTGGAGGTGAGAATTTCCATTGCTTGGTTGAAGCCCCGGCCCTCGGCGCCCAGCAGGTTCTCGCTGGGGACCGGAGCGTCCTGGAAGACGATCTCGTCGGTCGTCGAGCTGCGCATCCCCAGCTTGCCGTGCATCGGGTTGACGGTCAGGCCGGGGGAGTCTTTTTGGACGATAAAGGCGCCGATCCCCTTGTAGCCGGCCGACCGCTCTTGGGTGGCAAAGACGACAATGGACTGGGCCACGGAGGCGTTGGTGATGAACATCTTACTGCCGTTGAGGAAGTAGGTGCCGTCCCTCTCGGTGGCCGTGGTCTGGAGGGCGGCAGCGTCGGACCCGCCCCCCGGCTCGGTCAGCGCGAAGGCGGCTACGCCCCTGCCGCTGGCCAACGGCGGCAACAGCCGTTCTTTCTGGTCATCGTTGCCGAAGCGGTCGATAGAGGCCACGCCCAACGCCAAGTGGGCCAGCCAACTGACGCTGGCCGAGGCGTCGCCCCGGGCCACTTCTTCAGCGGCGATGGAGATCTGCCGGTATCCTGCGGGCCCGCTGCCCCCGTGGTTGACTTCGACCCCCAAGCCCATGAGGCCCAGTCCGGCCAAGCCGTTCCAGGTGTCCCATTGAAACTCGGCCCGTTCGTCCGATTCCTTGGCTTTGGGGGCGACCTCCCGGTCTACGAATTCTCGTAGAGTGGTTTGGAGCATCTGCTCCTCTTCGTTCAGCAATAGGTCGGGCATCTCTTAATCTCCCGGAAGGCCGTTAGAAGGCCGCCATCTCTTTTTGTTCGCCGAAGACGTTGCGCAATACCTCTGAGACCTCCCCCAGGGTGCAGTAGCTTTCGACGCATTCCAGTATCGCCGGGACCGCGTTGGCGTCGCTGCGGGCGGCCTCGTCCAGCCGGCCCAACGCTGAGCGGACTTGGCCGTTGTCCCTTTCCCGACGCAAATGTTCCAACCGCTCTACCTGGCTTCGGGCGGCTTCCTCGTCCACCCGCATCAGGCCCTCTATGGGAGGCTCTTCGGTGACGAAACGGTTGACACCTACGATGGTCCGCTCTCCGGTCTCCACTTCTTGCCGGTGCCGGTAGGCCGCCTCGCCGATCTCCCGCATCTGGAACCCTTGCTCGATAGCCGATACGGCGCCTCCCAGGCTGTCGATGCGGCCGATGTACTCCGAGGCTTGGGCTTCCAGTTCGTTGGTCAGGTGCTCAATGTAGTAGGAGCCGCCCAGCGGGTCTACCACGTCGGCTGTGCCGCTTTCGTAGGCCAGAATCTGCTGGGTGCGCAGGGACAGTTGGGCGGACTCCTCGGAAGGGAGCGCCAAGGCCTCGTCCCGGGAGTTGACGTGGAGGGACTGGGATCCCCCAAGGATGGCGGCCAACGCCTGCACAGTGCATCGGACCAGATTGTTGTCGGGCTGCTGGGCGGTAAGGCTGACACCCGCCGTTTGGGTGTGAAAACGCAACATCATGGAGCGTGGGTCCTTGGCGCCGAAGCGGTCCCGCATAATTCGGGCCCACATCCGGCGGGCGGCGCGAAACTTGGCCACCTCTTCGAACAGGTTGTTCTGGGCCACAAAGAAGAAGGATATTCGGGGGCCGAAATCGTCGATCTTCAACCCGGAGTCCAAGGCCGATTGAACGTAGGCGATGGCGTTGGCGAAGGTGAAGGCCAGTTCCTGCACCGCTGTCGCCCCCGCTTCCCGCATGTGGTACCCGGAGATGCTGATGGTGTTCCACTTGGGAACGTTGTCGGCGCAGTACTTGAACACGTCCACCACCAAGCGCATCGACGGCCGGGGCGGGAAGGCGTAGGTGCCCCGGGCGATGTATTCCTTGAGGATGTCGTTTTGCACCGTTCCACTGATCTGGTCTTGGGCCACTCCTTGGCGTTTGGCGGCGGCGATGTAGAAGCAGAGCAACAAGGAGGCGGTGGCGTTGATGGTCATGGAAGTGCTGACCCGGCCTAGCGGTATGCCGTCAAAGAGGGTTTCCATGTCTTCCAGGCTACAGATTGGGACCCCCACCTTGCCAACTTCTCCCTTGGCCAGAGGATGGTCGGAATCGTAGCCGATTTGGGTGGGCAGGTCGAAGGCCACGGAGAGGCCGGTCTGGCCTTGCTCCAACAAATAGCGGTACCGCTCGTTCGTGTCGGCGGCGGTCCCGTAACCGGAATACTGGCGCATGGTCCAGATGCGGCCGCGGTAGGAGTTGGGCTGCACTCCCCGGGTGAAGGGGAACTCCCCCGGATAGCCGATATCCCGGCTGTAGTCCGGTTCTTGGGCGTCAAAGTCCGCTGGAACGTAAAGGGAGTCGATTGCCAGGCCGCTGTCGGTTTGAAAGGCTTCCTGCCGTTCCGGGAACCGCTCCACGGTGGGCTTTAGGGTTTCCTTCGCCCATTGTTGTTTGTTTTTGCTGGGCATTCCGGCCTCCTGGGGACCAGGACCGGCGCAAGCGCACCGACAAAAGACCCGGATTGGGCCTTACTGGATTGGGGCTTACTGGACTGGCGATTAATTGTACTCCCAACCCTAATGAGGCTACAAACGCCGGGCGGCCGGGCTCGCAAGGGTATTGGCCTATCGGATACCATCGGCGCATACTGTACATCATGTTGGCTGGGATATACCGGAAGGCTGTCATTACCGTGGGCGGCAACGCCGCATTGTTGCGCGGAATGGCCTTCCTGTGGCGGTCGCTGCCGTACCCGCTGCGGCGGCTGGTAACGGCCGGTTTCATCAGGTTCACGTTATGGGAGAAACGGCTGCTGGGAGTAGACGAACAGAACGAGCTTACGCCCATGAACGAACTGGGCAGCCTCGCCTATTGGGGTGTACCGGAACTGGACATCGAGCGGTTCCGGTTGACCATCGACGGGGCGGTGGAATGCCCGCTGTCTCTTTCCTTCGAGGAGCTTGAAGCCGAACCGCCGGTTGAACGCCAAGTGCGCATGGACTGCGTCGGCGGGTTTCGCAACAATTCCATAATGAAAGGAACGCGGGTCGCGCCCCTATTGGGCCGGGCCGGAGTCAGTCCGCAGGCCCGGCGGGCGGTGTTCCACTGCGCCGACGGCTATTACGTGTCGATAGAGTTGTCCGAGTTGGAGGAGCGGGAGGCGTTCTTGGCCTACGCCATTAACGGGCAACGGTTGCCCCGGTTCGGATTCCCTCTTCGCTTGGCCGTTCCGGGAAAATACGGCTATCAGTGGGCTAAGTGGATTGTCCGCGTGGAGGCCGTGACCGACGACCGTAAGGGATACTGGGCCCGGTTGGGTCTGCCGGACCGGGGCGATCTGGGCGACGTCTCGTAACTGACAAACCACTCTGCCGTCCGACTATAATTTCGGCTATATTAAGCATGGAGCACTTACTGATCCCGGAAGCACAGTGACAGACCAATCACGCATAGACCGCCTAGAAGGCGCCGTAGAGCAGATGGGGGAACGGATCACGGGCGTGGAAAACCGGATTACCAGCGTGGAAAACCGGATTGTCTCGTTAGAAGCCACGATTAACTCCCGGTTCAACATACTGGAGAACTCTATGAACACCCGGTTCAGCACCTTGACTTTGGTAGTATTCGGAAACGTAACAGCCACCATCCTGGCGGCAGTCGGTGTGGTTGTCGCTGTCTTGCAGGCCGGGTAACGGTCGGCCGGTTAATCGCCGGAAGGAAGGCGCCTAGTGACCCAGACTTACATCGGGGCCCCGCTCAAACGTAAGGAAGACGTCCGTTTTCTCACCGGGCAGGCCAACTATCTGGACGACATCACCCGGCCCGGTATGTTGCACGCCGCCGTGTTGCGCAGCCCCCACGCCCACGCCAGAATCCTCTCCATCGACACTGCCGCCGCCGTCGCCATGCCGGGCGTGGCGGCTGTGTTTACCTACGATGACATCGCATCCTTGGCCAAGACCATCCCGGTGCGCGTCTTCGAATTGCCAGGGCTGGACCAATACCTCCAGGAACCGTTGGCCAGTGACAAGGTGAGATACGTCGGAGAAGCAGTCGCCGTAGCGGTAGCGGAAAGCCGCTACTTGGCCGAGGACGCTCTTGACGCCATCGTGGTGGAATACGACCCTCTGCCCGCTGTGACCAGCGTCGAGGCGGCCCTGAAAGACGAGGTCTTGCTCCACGAAGCCAACGGCACCAACCTGGCGGGGCAGGCCGAGATTGCTTCCGGCGACGCCGACGAGGCCTTCCGCAACGCCCAATACACCCGCCGGGAGGAGTTCCGCACCAACCGGCACACGGGCAACCCCATGGAGACCAGGGGATTGGTGGCTGAATACGACCTGGACTCCGGAGAGTTGTCGGTCTGGGGGCCGACCAAGGTCCCTCACTTCAACCGGGCGATCCTTGCCCGGCACCTGGAACTCCCCGAAGAACGTATCCACTTCATCGAGCCCGACGTTGGCGGCGGCTTTGGCATCAGGGGCGAGTTCTATCCCGAAGACTTCCTGATTCCCTTCGCCTCCCTGGAGTTGGGCCGGCCGGTGAAGTGGGTTGAGGACCGCTTGGAACACCTGACGTCCGCCAATCACTCCCGGGAGGTCGTTTGCCAGGTGGAATTGGCCGCCCAAAACGACGGAACGCTCTTGGCGATGCGGGCCGAGGTTTACGGCGACATGGGAGGCTACGTCCGCACCCACGGCAGCGTGGTGCCCGCCCTGACCGCCACCCTGTTGACCGGCCCCTACCGAGTCCCGGCCTTCCAGGCCAGCATCAAATGCGTGATGACCAACAAGACAGGCGCCGGCACCTACCGGGCGCCCGGTTTCTTCGAGGGCGCCTTCATCCGGGAGCGGATGTTGGACTTGGCTGCCAAAGACTTGGGCCTAGACCCGGCGGAGTTGCGCCGCAAGAACCTTATCCGGGCTTCGGAGATGCCTTACACCGTGGGGCCCACCAGGATCGACGGCAACCTTACCGTATACGACAGCGGCGATTACCCTAGCGCTTTCGAACGCGCCCTCAATGAAATCGGCTACGAGTCTCTGAAGCAAGACCCAGGGCCCGACGCCCTGGGACGCTACCAAGGCGTCGGCCTTGCCAGCTACGTGGAGCCCACCGGTTTCGGCCCGTTCGAGGGCGCCCGGGTGCTGGTGAACGACGAAGGCGTTACCGAGGTCTACCTGGGCACCACTACGATGGGCCAAGGCCACGAAACGGTTATGGCCCAAATCTGCGCCGACTCACTGGGCGTCCCCATCGACGACGTCCAGGTCTTCCACGGCAGCACCGATTATCTCCCGGCCAGCATCGGCACCTTCGGCAGCCGGGCTTCGGTGATGGCGGGCAGCGCGATTCACCTCAGTTGTCAGACCCTTAAAGCCCGGATTCTCACCGTGGCCGCCAGCTACCTGGACACCGAGGCCAGTAACTTGGACCTTCAAGCCGGGCTGGTGGTGCACAACGACGGCTCGACTAACGCGGAACCGTTAACCCTGCGGCAAGTATATGAACTGGCGGAGACAGGCCGTCAGTTCGACGACCCCGAGACGGCTCTTGAGGCCACCGAGTATTTCCGGAATGAGCAGTGGACCTACGCCTACGGGACACACGCGGCCCAAGTGCGGGTGGACCCGGCCACGGGTAAAATTGAGGTGCTCCGGTACCTGGTAGTCGAGGACGTGGGTCGTTGCATCAACCCGCTTACGATGCACGGCCAATCGGCCGGCGGCGCGGCCCAGGGAATCGGAGGCACGATTCTGGAGGAGCTGGTTTATGACGACGCCGGCCAATTGCTGTCCGGTTCGTTTATGGACTATCTTCTGCCCACCAGCCAGGACCTGCCCACAGTGGAGTGCGTCATCCTGGAAGAGGCGCCGTCGCCCTTGAATCCCTTGGGAGTCAAAGGGGCCGGCGAGGTAGCGATACTGGCCACCGGCGCCGCCCTAGCCAACGCGGTGGCCGACGCGCTTTCCCCGTTCGGTATTCAGATAAACCAACTGCCCCTCAGTCCCGACAATATCCGCCGCTGGCTGAGGTCCGCGGCCAGCTAGCCGGTCGTTCAGTCCGGCGTTCAGCCCGCCGGCCTACTCCAGCACGGCGATGGCCTCGATTTCCACGTCCAGCCCGGGTTCGACCAAGGCCGAAATCTCTATGAGCGAGTTGGCCGGGTATTGGCCTTCAAAATACCGGGCGAACAGGTCGGCTTGCTCCTTTGGATTGCCCCGCCACTCGCCGATGTCGGTAACAAAGCAGGTGATCTTGACGATGGCGCCCGGGCTGGCGCCCTCGGCTTTCACGATTCCCGTAACCCGTTCCAGGGTCACCCGTAGCTGTTCCATCAGGCCCTTGCCTTGGGCTTCGGTGCCCCGGGCAGTGCAACCGGAGACAAACAGCAGATTGCCCGCTTTCACCGCCCGGCTGAAGGTCGGCCCTGCCGGGGCGATATCGGGATAGTCCTTTCTTTCGATTGCCATTGCAAGCAACTCCAGGGATTATTTGATCTGTTATTGGTTCCGGCAACTGCGAAACGGTGAAAGAGAGCGGTTAAAAGAGAGCCTTTATGGCCGGAATTCGGATGGAGCCGAAGTCGGCGCTAAACTGAACCTGGAAAGCCGGAGCGTCGGCAACTATAATTGAGGTGGCCCTTCTGCGAGCGGGCGTAGCTCAATGGCAGAGCTCTAGCCTTCCAAGCTAGTCATGTGGGTTCGATTCCCATCGCCCGCTCCATCCCTTACCCCGGCTCCGTCAACAGCGCCAATACTGCCTCCCGGACGGCGCCGCCGTCCAACACGGCTTCTAATTCACCGTTCTCGGCTGTCTGGAACGACGATTCTTGGTGGAAGTTGGCCACCAGTTCCTTCACGGCTTCGCCGCGGCGTTCTTCTGGGATAGCTACCGCGTAGGCTGGCTCTTGCAACAGCCGTTCGATCTCGGCGGAGAGCAACTCCCGCTCCACGTAGCCACGTTGTATCTCGGCAACCTTGCCCAAGTGTTTGCCCAAGTAGCAGCCGCCGAACTGCATGTACTCGCTGTTGTGGCCTTCAAAGTCCCCGGTGCGTTGGTACTTGGGTTCCAACTCCCACTCTTCCATGTAGTCCCGGGCTTCTTGGTCCTCCGGGTCCGGCTGCTCGAGGTCGAAGATCATAATCACCCGGTACATGAAGAACTCGGCGGGCTCAACTTTTATATACATCGGCGGCCTCTCGCGATTGGGCCTAATCAGGGCCAGTCGGCATTTGGGTTACCCAATTATACACTCGCAACGTCATCCGGCCCGACCAGGATGGCCGGGGTAGATAGATGGGAAGTCTAACGTCCTACGGTCCTCAGGATGCGTTCCACATGGTCCTCGCCTTGAGGAACAGAGCCGTCGTCAACGCCGTGCATCGCCTCTATCACCGCGTCGTTATAGGGGGTAGGAACGGCGAATTCCCGGCCCTTCGCCGCCACCAAGCCGTTCATGAAGTCGATCTCCGACCGGCGGCCCTTCTTGACGTCTTGGGCCATGGAGGCCAGCCAGTTGACCCGGCCGCCGTGGGAGGACATGAAGGCGTCCAACTCCTCGAAGACATCCCCTTGGTCGGCGTCGGCCCAAGTCCGGGCGGGCACCCCCATGACATCGACCACCTCCAGCCCCATGGCTTGGCCCACTTGAGCGCCTTCCTTGGCCAAGTGGACCCGGATCGACCGGCATCGCGGGTCTTGGGCCATCTGCTGGGAACCCAGCCCCGACGCCGCCGAGAGGCCGTTGCCCATGGAGTTCTGGCATAGCTTGGCCCAGCGCTCCCCCCAGAGGTTATCCGAAGCGTAGGAGCCATCGATATTGTCCAAGAGTTGGGCTACCATCTCGGTCCGAGGGGTAATCCGTTCGTCATGCTCGGCCACCCGGAACACGTCATGCCCCGAGTCTCGTCCCACCGCGCCGCCGCGGGTGACGTGGCCCGGTTCCCACAGCGCAACCTCGATGTGGGAGGCAATGCAACCCACTGACCGGCTCTGCCCGACGATGCTGGCAATCACCACGTCGTTCCAGCAATTCTGCAAGGACACGAAGAAGCCGTCGTCCTTCACGTAACGCTTGACGAAGTGGGTGGCCCATTCGGTGTCGTAGGACTTGACGGCGATGAACGCGAAATCGAAGAACTCGTTTATTCCTTGGGCATCAGTGAGGTGCATTGCCTGCACCGGAACGGTGAAAGGTCCTTGGCTGCCGGTAACGTGGAGCCCGTCTTGGCGCAATTTCTCCACATGTTCCGGCCACATGTCTATGAAGGTGACGTCCTCGCCGGCTCGGGACAAAAAAGCGCCGACGTAGCTGCCCAAGGCTCCCGCCCCCATGACGCAAATCTTGTTTGCCATTGGAATCCTCCTATTCGCCCGCCGTCCGCTGTCGCTGCTCTAAGGCCTGCCGCCCATGTCGGCGAGGCGAGCGTTGTGAATGTGGGAAAGCCCGCGAATTTCTTCCAGCACGTGCTCCGGCACCGGATCATCTACCCCGATCACCATCATGGCCCGGCCGCGGATCCGGAGGCGGCCTACCTCCATGAAGCTGATGTTGATGTTGTGATGGCCGGCGATGGTGCCCACGGCGCCGATTGAACCAGGCTGGTCTTGGTTGTCCACGAACAACAGATAGGGGGTGTTGGGAACGATATCCAGCCAATAGTCGTTGATTTTAACTATGTGTGGTTCGTTCCGCATCGATGTGCCAGCCAGGGTCACGTCACCATTGGTGGTTTCCAGGGTCGCGGCAACCATGCTGGCGTATTCCCGCGAGACCGTGTTGTGTTGCTCGGTGATGCTCAATCCGCGCTCCCGCGCCAGTACCGGGGCGTTGATCAAGTTCACCAGGCCGGTGGTGACCGTGGCCAGCAGGCCCGACAGCACCGACGCCTGCAACATTCGGGTATCGTGTTCCGCTATTTCTCCCCAATAGCTGATGGTGATGCCTGAGACCTGCCCGTCGGCGAGGTGGGTCAACAGCCTTCCCACCACCGACGCGACCGGCATGTAAGGGGCCAGCACGGCGTGGACCTCGGGCGCCACGAAGGGAGCGTTGATGGTGTTCCGGGCCGGTTCGCCGCCGAGCACCGCCAACACCTGCTCGGCAGCCTCGATGGAAACTTGCCGTTGGGCTTCTTCGGTGGAGGCGCCCAAGTGGGGAGTCACCACCACCTTGGGGTGGTCCAAAAGCGGCCCGCTTTCCGGCGGCTCCTTGTCGAAGACGTCCAAGGCTACCCCGGCCAAGCGTCCCGATTCCAACCCTTCCAGAAGGGAAGCCTCGTCCACCAGCTCTCCCCGGGCCACGTTGATTAGCCGGGCGCCCGGCTTAATGTTGGCGATCTCATTCCGCCCGATCATGCGGCGGGTGGTGGGAGTCAACGGAGTGTGCAGGGTCACGAAGTCGGACTCGGCCAAAAGCTGGTCCAGAGTCAACAACTCGACGCCGATGCGCCGGGCGTAATCGGGCGCGACGAAGGGGTCGAACCCGACCAAGCGCATACCGAAGGCCTGGGCGCGGCGGGCTACTTCGCTGCCGACCCTCCCTAGGCCGCAGATCCCCAGGGTCTTGTCCCGCACCTCGATCCCCATGAAGGCGCTGCGGCGCCATTCCCCAGACCGCAACGACTGGTGGGCGTCGGGGATGTTTCGGGATAGCGCCAGCATCAAGGCCATGGTGTGTTCGGCGGCCGCTACCGTGTTCCCGGTCGGCGCGTTCACCACGGCGATGCCGGCGCTGGTGGCGGCGTCCAGGTCAATGTTGTCCACCCCGATGCCGGCCCGCGCAATCACCCGCAACCGGGAACCGGCCTCGATCACCTTCCTAGTAACTTTGGTCTCGCTGCGAACGATCAGGGCGTCGTAATCCCCCACAGCATCCAGCAGCTCATCGGGCCGCATGCCCGTCTTGACTGAGACGTCAGCCTTGGCCCGGAGAAGCTCTATCCCCTCAGTGCCAAGCGGGTCGGAAACCAGGATTTTGGGCATGGATAGTCGTCCGGGCAATTGGGGATTTGGGAGGGTTGTCGCCTTTGAACGGCGGCTGCCCGCCCCGATGTTCCCAGAATATATCACACTGGCCAAACCCAGGCGCTTTTGACCATCGTGATCTTCCCACTCCGTCAGGTCGTCAACTCGCGTAGCGCCTGACGATGAGGAATATTACCGTTGCATGGCCTCGGAAGGGCATTTTGTCTGCGATTGAACGCCGGAAACCGAGAGGCGTGGGATTGGTGGCCGGGCTTACGCTTATAATCGGGAAGGAACCTGCTTGCAATATTCCGATTCTTGACCCTCGGCACGGTCACCGTTAGCATTAGCGGCAGCCTGGCGGAGATAGTATATCCAACTTCCACTACCTCGCCTGGGCCGAATCTTTCGATTGCGAGTTTTGGACCGCCGACCACCGATTCTACAACCACGCGAGCCCAAGGTTCCCCCGGGTCCGGTGGACCGGCGAAGTTCGACCAACCGACTTTCGGCGCAAATACCATCAACTCCCTGAGGAGGTCCCCCATGTTTTTGATGCGGTTTACCGAGCGGGCCTACACCAACTATACGGAGGAGGATGTCCGCAATAGCCCCAACCAAGCCGTGCGGCTCACCTTCTCCAACAGCAACTTCGACCCGATGGTCGGCTCGCGGCAGTATAACGAGTATCTCGACGAGTACGAGTATTGCGAGGAGGCGGGGTTCGATGGGCTGATGCTCAACGAGCACCACAACACCCCCACCTGCTTGGGCGCCACCATGAACCTGGAGGCCGCCATTCTGGCCCGCAACACGTCCACGCCGAAAATTGTGTTGCTGGGCAATCCGCTCCCGGTCTTCGACAACCCCCTGCGGCTCGCCGAGGAACTGGCCGAAATCGACATGATATCCGGCGGCCGCCTCGTTTCCGGTTTTGTGCGCGGCACCGGCGTCGAGAGCTTGGCCGCCAACGTCAACCCGCTGTTCAACCGTGAGCGGTTCGAGGAGGCCCACGACCTGCTCATCAAGACTTGGACCACCCCAGGCCCCTTCCGCTGGGAGGGCAAACACTACCATTTCCGGGTGGTGAACCCCTTCGAACGGCCCATCCAACAACCCCATCCGCCGGTCTGGATTCCGGGTTTGGGCAGCCCCGAGACGCTGGTCTGGGCCGCCGAACACCACTATCCTTACATCTACCTGGAAACCGATCCCCAAGGCACCCAGGACATGATGTCGATCTATACCGAAACGGCGCGGGAGAATGGCTACGAGCCGGGTCCGGAGCACTTCGGTTACCTGTGCCGCATCCACGTTCAGGACACCGACGAAAAGGCCTACGAGGCGGCCAAGGGCTTTCTTACCGGGAACGTCGGGGTGGGCCGGGTGCCCATGCCCCGCGATTACATGATGCCTGTAGGCTACAGCGGCAGCGCAAAAGACCCGCGAGTGGCCCGCTATCAGGGCCGGGTGCGCAAGGACCCCTTTCTTGGCCTGGGCTTGGAGACGGCCACTTACGATGAGATCCTGGCGTCCAATCGTTGGATCGTGGGCAGTCCGGAAACCGTGGTAGCCAAGCTCCGGGAGGTCCTGGCTAATCTGAGGCCGGGAATCCTCGGAATTTGGACCAACGACGGCGACACCACCCATGCCGACACCATGCGCTGTCTGGAGCTGATGGGCCAAGAGGTACTGCCCGCCTTACGCGAGATAGGAGAAGACCTGGAACTGACCGACCCGTTCCAAAGAACCCCTTAATCCAAAAATAAAGGCGAAGAGCGCAAGGAACGTGGTCAAGTGGCATAGCCCGAAACCCTCGGCGTTCTCTCCGCTCTCTGCGTAAAAAATACCAGTCAGGAGAACGAATATGCCCGGATACACTGAAGAGTTCGTCGATGTCGGCGGCGCCAAAGTCCATATGCTCAAGGGGGGCTCCGGCGAGCCGCTGTTGCTCCTTCACGGCGCCAGCGGTAACACCGGCTGGCTCCGCTTCGCCCAAGCTCTGGCCAACCATTACACGGTCTACTACCCGTCCCATCCGGGCTATGGTCAGTCGGACCGGCCGGACTGGCTGGAATCGGTGCCCGACATGGCCGCCTTCTACACTTGGTTCATGGAAACCGTCGGGTTAGACCGCCCCCGCGTCATTGGTTTCTCCTTGGGCGGTTGGATTGCCGCCGAGATAGCGGCCACCGCCAGCAGTCCGTTCAGCAAAATGATGCTGGTGGGCGCTGCGGGTATCAAACCCGTCCAAGGCGAAATCGCCGATATCTTTATCATCAGTCCCGCCCAGGTACGGGACCTGCTCTTCCACGACCCAAGCCAAGCCCCCGAATACGAGTCGGTCTACAATCGTGAGTTGTCCCCGGAAGAACAATTGACCTCTGATCTCAACCGGGAGATGACGGTCCGCCTCTCCTGGAAGCCCTATATGCACGACCCGCGCCTGACCGGTCTGCTGGCACGGGTGAAGGCGCCCACCCGCATGGTCTGGGGCCGGGAGGACCGCATCGTGCCGGTGGAATGCGGCGCCCTGTACCAGAAAGCGATTCCGGGCTCCGATCTGGTGGTGATCGACAACTGCGGCCACTCGCCCCAAGTGGAAAAGCCGGAAGAATTTGTCAACGCCGCCTTGGAGTTCCTGGCGTAGCACCCTTTCGCTGTGGAGGTTTCAGACCGGGCAATCAGGACTCTCCGCCAAAATCACATATGATGGTGTCATCGAAACGGAGATGACTATATGGACCTGCAAGTTTCCAAGATTGTCGAAGAAATCGTTTTAGAAGACCTTAACCAGCGGTTTGCTGACGAATTCGTTTTCAGCCCGATTTTGGTGGAACCGGATTCTTATCTGGACGGGGAGGAGTACCTAAAAATACTGATAGTCTTTGACGGAGACCAAAAACTACTGGACCCCAATTGGACCCTTGGCATGATTCGGCGCATTACGCCCAAGCTGGAAGCCGAGGGCATTGAGGAATTCCCTTCACCGTCGTTTGTAGAAAAATCCGAGTGGCTAACCCATCACCGGAGACGGTAGGTTGACGCCCAGCGATTTCATCGCCACAGCCCGAGACTTGGCCGGGGGAACAAACAACAGACGCCCCAGACAAACCAATCTCCGACGGGCCGTCAGCACTGCCTATTACGCCTTGTTTCACTCCCTGGCCACATGTTGCGCCGATATGCTGGTTGGTGGCCCAGGGTCCAATCGCAGCGGACCGGCTTGGCGACAGACCTACAGGGCATTACAACATAACACAGCAAGAAAACGGTGCTCCCACGCAAACATCAAGCTATTCCCGAATGAACTCCAGGATTTCGCCAGCAGGTTCGCGGATATGCAGGCCAAACGCGAGCGCGCGGATTATGACCCAGAGGGAACCTTTGACAAATCTGTGGTCCTCCAGGACGTCGATTTGGCGGAAATGGCCATTAGCCAATTTGCCAAAGTCCCACTCAAGGACCGCCGGGCCTTCGCAATCTGGGTATTGCTAAATGTCAGAAGCAGTTGAAGCCCCGCAAAACTAGGAACCGGAGTCGACAAAACTAATGGAAGTCTACTACTTCACCGAGTTGCCCTATCCGGCTTTCCCTGAGTCCGAGGCCGACAATTACCCTTCGATGCGGCTTACCTTCCCTAACACTTATTTCGATCCGCATAAGGCTCACGACCTCTTCAATCGCTACCTGGATGAGTACCAGTACGCCGAGGAGGTCGGTTTCGACGGGCTGATGATCAACGAGCACCACAACACGCCGTCTTGCATGGACGTCGAGGTTAATATCACCGGCGGCATCTTGGCCCGGAGCACCTCGAAAGCCCGGATTTTGATGCTGGGCAATATGCTGCCAACCTCCGACAACCCGGTGCGCTTGGCGGAAGAGATCGCCATGCTCGACGTGATCTCCGGGGGCCGGATCATCTCCGGCTTCGTTCGCGGGATCGGGATCGAAAGCTGGGCCAACAACACCAACCCGGTCCACAACAGGGAGCGTTTCGAGGAGTGCCACGACCTGATCATCAAGACCTGGACCACGCCGGGGCCCTTCCGCTGGGAGGGTAAACATTACCACTACCGGGTGGTGAACCCGTGGATGCTGCCGGTTCAACAGCCCCATCCCCCGGTCTGGGTGCCCGGCACCGGCAGCCCGGAAACCGTAAAATGGGCCGCCGCGAACCGCTACACCTACGCTGCCTTCCTCACCGAGTTAGGCGTGGCGCGAGACCTGTTCCAGAACTACCGCAACTTCGCCGCCCAAGACGGCTGGGAGCCCGACCCGGACAAGTTCGCCTTCATGATCTGCTGTCACGTTAACGACACCGACGAAAAGGCCCAGGAATCGGGCAAGGCCTTTTTGTGGCGTATGCGCCACCCTCTGAAGGGTCCCAAGGAATACTGGGCGCCGCCCGGCTACTACTCCGCCGCTGGCGCCGCCGCCAACACCCTCCGGCGTCCCAAGCCTCTCAACGAACTCAGCTACCAGGAGCTTCAGGACAGCTTCCATCTTGTGGTCGGCAGCCCGGAGACGGTTATCGAGAAGCTGGGTTACATCAAGGAGGAACTGGGCATCGGCGCCCTCTTGTTGGAAGCCCAAGGCGGCCCCCTGTCCCACGAAGACACCATGCGTTCGCTGAAATTGCTTGGCGAAGAGGTAATACCCGCCATCCGCTAAGTTTGGGGACCTTCCGTTGGGCCCGGGAGTCTCATCCGGGAAATTATGCTGAAATTATGCTCCGGGAGTCTGTGATGAAACAGCAGGACATTCCTTTTCTTGCCACGGGAGACCTTGCGGAGTTGATACGCCTCCGGGAAGTCTCGCCGGTGGAGGTGACCGAGGCCTATCTGGAGCGTATCGACAGCCTGAACTTCAAGTTCAACTCCTACCTGACCGTCTGCCGTCAAGAAGCCCGGCAGGCGGCCGCCGCGGCGGAGCGGGACATCGCCGGTGGCAATTACCTGGGCCCGATGCACGGCATCCCGGTGGCAGTCAAGGACCAAGTGTGGACCCGGGACATCAGGACCACGGTCGGCTCCCGGCTAATGGCCGGCTTTTTCCCGGAGGAGGACGCCACGGTCATAGCGAATCTCAAGCAGGCTGGGGCCGTCCTGTTGGGCAAGACCAACCTCACCGAGTTCGCCTTGGCCTCTTCGCAGCGCTACGGCCTGAACCGGAACCCTTGGGACCTTGACCGTTTCACCGGCGGCTCCAGTGGCGGCTCCGCCTCAGCCACAGCCGCGTTCCTTTGTTCCACTTCATTAGGCGAAGACACCGGCGGCTCGATCCGGCGTCCGGCGGCTTGGTGCGGCATCGTGGGCTTGCGGCCCAGTTGGGGGCGGGTCAGCCGGTTCGGCGTGGCTCCCGGCTCTTGGTCCATGGACCAAGTGGGGCCCATCTCTCGGACGGTGGAGGACGCCGCTATAACCCTGGGGGCCATTGCCGGCCGCGACGCCAAAGACCCATATACCTGGGATGTGCCAGTACCTGATTACCGGCGGGCCTTGGACGGCAATATCGCCGGACTGCGGATCGGAGTGGTCTCGGAGCTGACCAGCGGAGACATCCCGGAACCTGAGGTCCGGGATGGGGTCATGCGGGCTGCCTCGGTCCTCACCGAACTGGGGGCCGTGGTCGAAGACGTCTCTCTGCCGCTGTCGATCCACGCTGGCACCCTGGCTACTGCCCTCATTAACACTGAAGCGGCGATGACCTATCGTGACTGGCTACGCGAACGGCTCCACGAATTCGGCCACGCCAACCAAGTCGGCATGCTCACCGGCAGCATCATTCCGGCCCAAGCCTACTACAAGGTGCAGAAGTTGCGGGAGTTGGCGCGCCGGGAGGTGTTGGGAGCCCTCTCCGGCTGCGACGTGCTGATACTGCCCACGTCCAAGAGTTGCGCCCCGAAGCTGGAAGACGAACCGGTGGTAACGTCAAAAGATATGGTCCGGTCTTTAATTCCGGTGATGACCCGTCCCTTCAACTTGGCGGGCGCTCCGGCTATTTCCATCAACTGCGGCTTCAACTCGGAGGGACTGCCCATCGGCCTTCAAATCGGGGGCCGCCCCTTCGCCGAGGAAACCGTCTTGAAAGTGGCCCACGCCTACGAGCAAGCCACGCCCTGGCACACCATGAGACCGCCCCACGCCTAGAGGGAAGTTCGGGTTATAACCGGCAGGTGACCCCGAGTTCCCCGCAGGTGTCGCGGAGCCATTGGGCAACATCCGGGTGTAGCGGTATGCCTTCCTCCCGGCGTTCCGCTTCGACTTCCGCTTCCGGTTGTCCCGCTACAATCACGCGGTCATGCCCCGGGGCCGGGCGGGTGCTGTTCATCATTTGGACCCACTCGTCCATTTGATTCTTGAACTGCTGTACGTCGGTGAAGGCGTCAATGCTGTAGGCGGCGACGTAATGCCCGAAGTTGGGCCGGCCTGGAACCGCCCCGTAGCCGAAGCCGGTCAGCACCCCGGCCAGGATGTCTACCACGCAGGACAAGCCGTACCCTTTGTGCGACCCCAACTCCCGGTTGCTGCCCAGCGGCAGGACCCAAAAGTCGTCTGGGGCCGGTGCGTCTTCCATGATGGGGACGCCGTCTTGGTCGGCCAGCCAACCGGCGGGGATGTCGGCCCCCAGTCTCTGCGCGATGCGGATTTTGTTGACCGCCACGGAGCTGGTTGCGGCGTCGTACACGAAGGGGGCTTCGTCGTTGGTTGGCACCGCGACCGCGATGGGGTTGGTGCCCAGCCGGGGCTCGGCGCCAAAAGTCGGCAACATTGAAGGGGGACAGCTGGTCATACACACGCCAATCATGTCGTGCTCCAGCGCCAACATGGCGTGGTACGATGCCATCCCCAAGTGGCGGGCGTTGCCAACGGCCACCATGCCGACACCAACGGCCTTGGCCTTCCGGATGGCGATGTCCATGGCCTTAGGGGTGATGATCGTGCCCAACCCCCGGTCGGAATCCACGGTGGCGGTGCTGGGGGTCTCCCGGATGATCTTCCAGTCCGGGCGGGGATTGATCGAGCCGTCTTGATAGCCGTCGATATAGCTGCGGAGCATGTTGGACACCCCGTGGGAGTCCACTCCCCTCAGGTCGGCCAGCACCAAAACGTCTGCCGCCAGCGAGGCGTCGTCCGCCGGGACCCCCATCTTTTCGAAGACTTCGGAGACCGTACCTTTAAGGTCGTCCCCTCTGGCAAAGATGGCATCATCATGGCTAACTTTAAACTGCTCAAGCACTGCGGTACTCCTGGGATTTTTTAGCGAATTAACTGGCCTGATTGGGCTTTAGTATAACACTGGCCCACACCCCTTTCCGGCGGCTCTTCCCGAAGGGTACTGCTATAATCCCGCCAACTGGAACCGGGTCTCTGGGTCCAAACCGGGAGGCTTTATGAACAACCAACGCTCCCAGGCGCTGGATTACCTCGCGTTGCTGGGCGGCTGCCCGGCCGTCGCGTTCCACGAGTCGGCCGTGGCCGCAGCGGTCGTCGCCGTATTGAACGAATTGGGGATCGAACACTACAAAGACCGATTCGGAAACGTCATTGCCAGTTTCCGGGGAACGGACCGATCGGTGGCGCCGCTGGCTATCGTCGCCCACATGGACCATCCCGGTTTCGAGATTACCGGACGGCACGGAGGCCAATTTATAGCAGACGCCCTCGGCGGCGTACCCGCCTCCAGCTTCACGCCAGGGGTTCCCGTCCGGGTCTTGCTTCCGAACGGAAGCCGCGCTGGCGCCGTAACTGCCGGGACCCACGGTGAGGAAGCCGCCCGCCAGGTTCTGATCAGTTTGGCCGATTCGTCGGAAATTGACGCCGTGGAGCCTCCCGTGGCGGCCGTGTTCGACCTCCCGGACTTCGAGTTGGACGGCGAGATAATCCGGATGCGGGCCGTGGACGACCTGGCTGGCTGTGGGGCCACTCTGTCCGTCTTAGCCCGGTTGTTGAATGGGGAGCGAAGGCCCGCTGGCGACGTCTACGGGCTCTTTACCCGCGCCGAGGAAGTGGGGCTGGTCGGTGCCCGGTTGGCCGCCGAGGCCGGGGAGCTGCCCCGTGAAACGCTGATCGTTTCAGTCGAGTCCAGCCGCACGTTGCCGGGCGCGGAACAAGGCCAGGGGCCGGTGATACGAGTTGGAGACGCCGGTTCCACCTTCGATGCCGATGCCGAGTCGGTATTGGTTCGGGCGAGGGAGGCCCTGCAACAGCGGGACACCGGGTTCAAAGCGCAACGCCAGTTAATGAGCGGTGGAGTGTGCGAGGCGAGCGCCTTCGCCGTTTACGGCTACCAGACCACTGGCATTGCCTTCCCCTTGGGCAATTATCACAACGCCGCCCCGGAGGGACGCATTGAGGCCGAGTACATCAACGTCGACGATTACCTGGGCGGAATAACATTACTGGAAGAAGCGGCCCACCGGGTATCCGACCGCTCCAACACCGCCTTTCGCCAACGCCTTCGCCAAGTGCCGGAGGAGATCAGCCAGCGGTTGTTGGACACAGCCGGGTAACCGGCCGAGCTCACGGCCCTCGCCTCTCCTCGGTCAGCCTTCGCCAGCGGTTGCGCTGAGCAGCAGTTATGAGTGGTAGAGAGAGGCTGGCCGGCGCGGACGATTTCCAGTTACGCTAACAATGTTTTTTGCGTTGTTCAGGTAAATCTCAATGACGTTTGCGATTTCGGCGCAGCACTGCACGTCGGTCCGCGCCGACTGGCGGGCAGGCGCGGCGGCGTATGCTATGATTGCCAAAAATTCTCGTCTGCGCATTCTGAGTTACCTTGCGCCGAGGTGAACCTTGTTCAAGACCAACCCGGTTCTGTTGAAAAATCTCATCGACGACGCGGAGAAGGGCAAGATTCAGTTGCCCGATTTTCAGCGCGGGTGGATTTGGGATGATGGCCGTATTAAAGGGTTGTTGGCCAGTATTTCCAGAGGTTTCCCGGTGGGTGCAGTGATGACCTTATCGGCTGGCAGCGAACTCAGGTTCCGAACCCGGCCAATCGAGGGGGTTGACTCAGCTGTGGTCGGAGGTGCGGACGCCTTTCTTCTGGACGGACAGCAACGGCTGACCTCATTGTACCAGTCCTTACGGAATCCGGGACCGGTGGATACCCACAGCAGTCGTGGACAGCGAATCAAGCGCTGGTATTACATCGATATGAAAGAGGCTTTGAACCCGGATACAGACCGTGAAGACGCTATCATTAGCATTCCAGAGAACCGGCGGGAAACCGAAGATTTCGGGCGGCGGACAGTTCTGGATTTGTCTACCCCGGAATTAGAATTCAGGCAACACATGATGCCCACTGAAAGCCTGATGAACCCTATGGAGTGGATGTTGGGCTATTTCAGCTATTGGAAAGAAACTGACCCTAATTGGAATGCCATCGAGTTATTCAAGAATTTCGAGAACGAGATACTATCCCAGTTCAACGACTACCAGTTGCCAGTAATCAACTTGGAAAAAGACACGCCTAAAGAAGCCGTCTGCACGGTGTTCGAGAAAGTCAACACCGGTGGTGTCGCCCTGAGTGTGTTCGAGTTGATGACTGCGTCGTTCGCTGCCGATAGCGAAGAATTCTCTCTGCGCGATGATTGGGATAAGAGGCGACGGTATCTCCACGATTACACTGGCGGCGTTTTGCAAGGTATCGGGGGAGATAGTTTTCTGCAAGCTATTGCATTGTTGAAGACCCAGAACGACCGGCGGTCAGCTATCCACAGAGGCACACCTGAGAGTCAAGCGCCAGGTGTCGGATGCAAAAAACGCGACATACTGAGCCTTGATCTGGAGGACTACAGGCGTTGGGCCGATGAAGTCCAGCAAGGGTTCATTGAAACGGCGAAATTCCTGCGTTCGCAGTATATATTTGGCTACCGGAATGTTCCTTATAACACCCAACTGGTACCGCTGGCCGCCCTTTGTGTTGAATTGGGTAAAGAACTCGACACGCACAACGCCAACGAAAAACTGGAGAAATGGTTTTGGTCCGGGGTATTCGGGGAAGTTTATGGCGGCACAACTGAAACCCAGTTCGTCCTGGATTTGGTCCAAGTTGCGGGCTACATTCGTGGCGGCCCGTCGCCCACGGTGATCGATCAGGCCAATTTTGTACCGGCTCGGCTATTAACTTTAGCCACTCGTAATAGCGCTGCGTACAAGGGTCTTTACGCCCTCCAAATGAAGAATGGAGCTGCCGATTGGATCACCGGTGAAAATCTCTCGTTCATCAGTTACGACGACGGCCACATCGACATTCATCATATTTTCCCGAAGAGTTGGTGCGAAAAGACTTCTCCGCCCATTCCACCCCGCCTGTTCAATTCAATTATCAACAAGACACCGATTGACGCTCGCACCAATAGAATCATCGGCGGCAATGCCCCTTCGAGTTACCTGCGACGATTACGGAGGGACAACAGTAAGCTGAACAGCGTGCTGGAGGCGCACTGGCTGAATTCTGAGTGGCTGGAGTCCGACGGGTTCGCCGAGTGCTTTGTCCAACGGGGCGAGGCTATGCTCGAATTGATTGGCCAAGCCACCGGCAGGCAAATAACAGGTGGGGGCAATACTTTCCGGGCTGCCCTTAGATCCGCCGGAGTAGTTGAGGCCCCCGAAGTTGCCACTGACGAAGGCGAACTCGATGCAGACATATACGACGAGGAAATCGAGTCCTACGAACTGGGCGATGCCGCAGACGTTGACGAGCGACAGGCCGCAGACGACTAACCCTGGGAATCACCCTCCAACGTCGTGTGATACATTGCCCAAAATGGAGGGTTGAGCGACGCCGATCATGTAAGGGCAGGTGGTTATCCCTGGGTCAGCCTTCTCCAGCGATTGCGCTGCTCACGGGTGGCGGTGGCGAAGGGCGAAGGCTGAGGTCCGGTGCGGACGCGCTCCAGCTCTGGGAGCAGCGTTTTGATGGCGTTCAGATAGATTTCGACTACGTCGGAGCCCAGCCAGTTTTCATAGAAATTGGTATGCAACGCCTGGGCCAACCCGAACATAGCAACCATGTCCGGGCGGCCCTGCTCGTCGGCTACTTGCTTGGCAATGTCTACCATCAAGCCGTGGCTCTGGTGGTTCCACCCCCTGCTCTCGGCGATGGCCTCCAGAGCCTGGGCTGTTGCGCCCCAACCCTTTTCCGACGCCTGAACATTGTTTCCCCCGCGCAGGTAATCATCGGCTTCCCCGATGCACCACTGGCTTAGTTCCGCGTACTTGTTTATTTCTGGCCCATTTGATTCCGGTGTCGAGGATTCCATGTTCTCGGTTCTCTTGCTTTGAGTTAAAGGCGGGCTTACTGCCCATAGCCAGTCGCTTGATTGTACCGGTCCAAGATCTCGCTCCCGGTCATAAATACGACGCCCTCAAACTGCCTCATGTACCGCCACCCTAGCTATCCCCGGTTAGCCTTTCCCAGCGGCGTCGCTGCTCGGTAGTTTGGATGACGAAGGGCTAGGGCGGCGTCCCAGTTCGGACAGCCTCCAGTTCAGCCACCAGCCTGTTGACGTTATTTAGGCCATCTTCTATCAGGTCAGCGGATAGCCAGTCTTCGTAGAAGTTGACGTGCAAGGCCTGGGCGGCCATAAACGCATCTACCAAGTCGGGACGGCCCTGCTCGTCGGCAACCTGCTTGGCTATGTCGATCAGCAAACGATGGCCCTGATGGTTCCATCCTCGGGCTTCACCGATGGCCTTGATGGCTTGGGCTACCGCGCCCCACCCCTTCTCCGATGCTTGGAGTTTGTCCCCCCGCCGCAGTTCAACCTCGGCCTGCTGGATAAACCGTTGGCTTAAGCCCGTCTGCCTGTCTTGTTCCGGTGTTGAAGACTGCATACCCAACTCAGTTCGAAGGCGACTGACTGCTGTTGTACCAGTCCAAAATCTCGCTGCCGGTCATGAAAACCACGCCCTCGAACTGCTTCATGTATTCGAAGATTCTGTCGTAGTACTTGATGCGATGGGCCACCCCGGTGATGTAGGGGTGGGTGGAGATGCACATAATCCGGGCGCTGTCCGCCCCTTCGCGGTAAAGAGTGTCGAACTGGTCCTTGGCCCGGTCGAACAGCTCCGGGGAGCGGTGATGCTGCACCAAGTAGATGGGGATGTCGTTTAGCTCGACGGTGTAGGGTACGGCCACCATGCGGCCCGACTTCACCTTCAATTCGTAGGGTTGGTCGTCGTTACACCAGTCTGCGATGTACTCGATACCCTCTTCGGCGAGAATGTCGGGGGTGTCGAAGGTCTCCGCCAAGCCGGGTCCCATCCAACCCCTCGGGGCGGAGCCAGTGAACTCGGCGATGGTGTCGATAGCCTTGCGAATGACGGCCCGTTCGTCGGGCTCCCGGTTGATGACCCGCTGGATGAAGCCGTGAGCCAGCATCTCCCAGCCCGACTTGAGGCTGTCTTCCACCAGTTGCGGATAGCTGAGGCAGACCGAGGCGTTGAGGCTGACGGTGGCCCGGACGCCGTGGCGGTCCAACACCTGTTTCATACGCCAATAACCGACACGAAGACCGTAGTCGAACCAGCCGAAGTTCGGGATGTCGGGAATGGTGCTGACGCCTTGGGGCGTGGGTAGTACCGTGCGGGCCATTGAATCATTTATGTCCCATTCTTCCACGTTGATAACCGGCCAGACGGCGACACGGGCATTGCCGGGCAGTTTCAGGGGCGGGCGTTGAAAGATGGGCGAGAAATCGGCGCGGGGATTGGCCATGAGGGGAACCTCCGGAGTGGTTTGAGCAATTTTACCACTATACGCTGCCGCAACGACGGCGCCAGCGGCCGGTTAGGTGGCCGCCGTGATGGCAGGCGCGCCAGCGGCCCTAGAATAGGCCGCCGACGGTAAGCCAATAGAAGACCAGGTAGGCGCCGGCAATGACCATCAGCCAGGCTCCCAGGGGCTGTACCAAGGGGAGAGCTTTCCGGACCAACCCCACCATGGCCCCTTTGAAGAAGGCCATGCCCAGGGTCAACGCCATGATCACCAAACCCATTCCCAGGGCGAAGAGGAAGAAGTTTCCGGCTACGGAGGTCACGCTGGTCCCGGCTACGCTGATCCCCACTACTGCCAGAAATATGGGCAGGGTGCAGCCCAGAGAGGCGGTGCCGTAGCTGAGCCCGAACATGAAATAGCCTTTTACCCCTATTTCACTTGGGTTTCCCATGCGGCTGGCCGCCCGGGCCGCCAAACTGGTGTAGAGCTTACCGCCCCCCACCAGCCAGGCGCCCGCTATCGCAAGTCCGATGCCGATTACCAAACCGAGCCAAGGCAGCAGTTCGCCCACAAATGAAGCGCCGATTCCAATCAATGCTCCCACCACGCCGAACAAAAGCAGAAACCCGGCGGTAACCGCGCCGCTGATCAATAGCGCTCTGCCAACGTGGCGCACCGGATGGACTACCAACTGCTGGTTGGGCCGCTCTCCCAGGTACATTCCCAGGTAGGCGGGCAGCATAGCGAAACCGCAGGGGTTCACCGCCGAGGCCATACCGGCCGCTAGGGCGAAGACCGCGGAAGCACTGATCAGCCCCTGCAAGTAGTTGCTGGAGTTGCCCGACAGCCGCTCCACGAAGAAGTTAACGCTGTCGATGCCGGAGTCATTGCCCACGATCAGCCTACCGGCAATTGCAACGGCCAAGGCGACACCGGCCACTACCGCCGGGACCAGCCATTGGCGTATGGGGACATCTTTGAGAGACAGTGAACGAATGTTTCTGGTCAAGGCCATGTGTAATAGCACCGCCGCTGCATGTGGAGAACCGGGCCCGTGCAGGGAACATGGGCCGACTCTCCCAACGTGTCTTCTATTATTTCATACGAGTGATTTACTGTCATAGATTCCTGCCGGGGCCAAGCCCTCAAACAATTCGGGCCGCATGACTTCGGCCAGTCCTTCCAGCACGTCCACCACCCTGGGCCCGTGCCGGCTGGGGACTCTCCCGTCGAACAGGAATACTTTATGGTCCAACGCCGCAGGCAGGGACGGCCATCCCGGTAACTCGGGAAGCTTTTCCAAGGCTTCAGCGCGGCCCCGGTCCGGCCCAAAGGCGCAGGGCATGACCATCAGGTATTCGGGGCCATAGTCAACCACCTCCGGCCAATCCAGTTCCCGGGAGAGGCCGCCCTTTATTGCCAGACCCTCTTCGCCGCCTGCCAGCTCCACGAGTTCCGGCAGCCACTGGCCTGTGTTCCGTAGCGGGTCAAGCCAGTCGAGGCATAGGACCCTGGGCCGCTCCGGCAAACCGGCGACTGCTCGTGAGACCCGCTCTACCCGCCCCCGCAAGGATGTCTCCAACTCGCAGCCGCCTTCCGGCGCCCCGGCGGCGGCGGCGATATTACGGATATTCCTCAGGATATCCTCTAGGGTGTTAGGGCGGATGGTGAGGATTTCGGGCTCGTAGTCCAACACCTTGGACGCGGTCTCGAATACCGAGCCACTGGAGATGGCGCAGACCTCGCACAGTTCCTGGGTGATAATCAAGTCTGGCTGGAGGTCTCGCAACAAATCGGCGTCGATCCAATACAACGGGTTCCCGTTGGCCCTGGCCTGTTGGATGATGGCGTCTATCTCGGCGCTGTCCAAGTCATTCATCTGCCGGACGCTCCGGCTGACCACCGGTTTGGCGGCCGCGACTTCCGGGTAGTCGCAGGCGTAGGAAACGCCCACCAGATCGTCGCCTAGTCCCAAGGCGTAAACGATCTCGGTGGCGCTGGGCAGCAGTGAACAGATGCGCATTTAGTAGACTTCCAGCAAGTTGACGCCAGTATACGGCGGCCCAACTCGGCCAATCAAGGAACCCGGGCGTGCTAAAATCGAAAGGTTGGTACGATTGGAGTTGGAATTGACAGCAAAGATTCTTGACGGGCGAGCGCTGGCGGTGGAGATACGGGCTGAGATAAAGGCTGGCGTCGAGGAAATGCGGGAGAAGCACGGCGTTACCCCCGGCCTAGCCGCGTTGCTGGTAGGCGATGATCCTGCCTCGGCGGTCTATGTCCGCAACAAAAGGCGGGCCTGCGAAGAGGCCGGCATTTTCAGCGAGACTATCGCAATGCCGGCCAGCTCCACCGCTGACGCCGTGCTGGACCGGATAGAATCCTTGAATTCCGACTCCCGATTCCACGGCATTCTGGTACAGCTTCCGTTGCCCGGACACGTCGACGAACACCGGATCATCGAAGCGGTGGACCCGGATAAAGACGTGGACTGTCTCCACCCCTACAACGTCGGCAAGCTGGCGCAGGGACGGCCAGACTTCGTTCCGGGAACGCCCGGCGGCGTACAACAACTGCTGGTCAGAAACGGTTATGACCCCGCCGGATCCAACGTTGTAATTTGCGGCCGCAGCGACATCGTGGGCAAGCCGTTGGCGGTCTTATTGATGCAACGCGAGCCGGGGGCCAACGCCACGGTGACCGTTTGTCATACCCGGACCAAGGACCTTGCCGAGAACACCCGCCGGGCAGACATCCTGGTCGCCGCCGTGGGCAGCCCCAACTCCATCACGGCCGACATGGTCAAACCGGGGGCGGTGGTGATCGACGTTGGCATCAACCGGGTGGAAGACTCCAGCCGCAAACAGGGGTACCGGTTGCAGGGGGACGTGGACTTTGAACCAGTGGCCGCCAAGGCGGAGGCAATTACTCCGGTGCCCGGCGGTGTCGGCCCCATGACCATCGCCATGCTGATGGTGAATACGCTAACCGCGGCCCGCATCAAGATTCACGGGCGCGGCGGTTGATAGCCGAGGCGGGGTGCGCACCAGCGACTTCGACTATGAACTTCCTTCGGACCTGATCGCCCAAGTCCCCATCGAACCCCGTGACGCCTCGCGGTTGCTGGTGTTGCGGCGGGACACGGGAGAGATCGAACATCGTAGGTTTACCGACATTCTGGACTACCTGCGCCCGCACGACCTGATGGTTTTCAACCAAAGCCGGGTCATTTCGGCCCGTCTCGTCGGGCGGCGGGATGATACCGGCAGCCGGGTGGAACTGCTGTTGTTGCGCCGGGAGAGCCCCCGGGTCTGGCGGGCGTTGGCCAAACCGGCCCGGCGTCTGAGGCCGGGGCAGCGGATCAACGTCACGCCTCCAAGCGGCGTTCCGGTTCAGCCGAACTTGGTCCCGGAGTTGATCGTGGAAGTCCTGGAAAATCACGAAGATGGCATCAAGACCGTACTTCTGTCATCCGAACATCTCTCAATCGATGAAGCCGTAGAACAGGCCGGGCGCGTTCCGCTGCCGCCCTACATCCGGCAGACTCTGGATGACCCGGAGCGTTACCAAACGGTCTACGCTCGCCACACGGGCAGCGCCGCCGCTCCCACCGCCGGCCTCCACTTCACTAGAGAGTTGATGGACCGGATAGAAGGCATGGGCGTGACCGCTGCCTTTGTTACGCTCCACGTAGGCTTGGATACCTTCCGGCCGGTACAGGACGATGACCCGGAGGCGCACCGGATTCACCGCGAACAGTACGAGATAAGCGAGGCAACGGCGAAGGAGTTAAACGCGGCCAAGGATGGGGGCCGCCGCATGATCGCCGTCGGCACCACCTCGGTACGGGTCTTGGAACAGGCCGCCTCGGCAATCGGCCAAGGAGAAGCGGCCGCGTTCCAGCCGGAGGAAGGCGAGGCCGACATATACATCCTGCCCGGCCACCGGTTTCGCGCCGTAGACGCTATGCTAACCAACTTCCATCTCCCCCGCTCGACCCTGTTAATGATGGTCTCGGCCTTTGCCGGACAGGACGGGAAGCCGGGCGCCGGGAAACGCTCCGGGCGGGAGTTGGTCTTGCACGCCTACCACGAGGCCATAAAACGCGGTTATCGGTTCTACAGCTTCGGCGACGCGATGTTGGTCTTGTAACGGCGCTGGTAGTCGGGACCGGCGGCCGATCGATCAGGGAGAAACCGCCAGGGAGATAGCGTCAGGAAGATACGGTCAGCCTGATCTCGCCCAGTCCCTCAAAAGCGAAACTGGCTCCGTCACCGGGACTGAGGAACTTGGTGCTAACGATGCTGCCGGTCATCACAATCATCCCGGCGCTCAACCCCCTGCCGCGGGCGGCCAACTCGTTGGCCAACCAAGTCAACGCCTCCATAGGATGCCCCAAAACATCCCTCCCGTAACCCCTGCCGGCCTCTTGCCGGTTGATTGTCATGACCCCACTGGCGTTGCCCAAGTCCAGATCGTGCCAAGCGGCGACCTCGGGCCCCAACACTACCCCGGCGTTCCAAGCGTTGTCGGCCACCAAGCTGAAGAAATGGATATTCGAGTAATCGGCCGACCGGTCATCCACCAACTCGAAGGCGGCCATCAATGCCCCCACCGCCGCGGTGACCTGACCCCGGTCGTATGGCGCTCCCGAAGCCGGCAGGTCGTGGGCCAGCCGCACCGCCACCTCACATTCAGCGCCAAGGCGGCCGTAATCGGAGCTGACGACCGTGGCCGGCGAGTTTCGCACCAGCCCCTGAAACACAACGCCGAAACACGGGGCCGGGTAGCCCACCATCTGTTGCATCACCGGCGTGGTCAACGCGATCTTGTAGCCGGCAAGCGGCCCTCGTTCCGGCGCCAACAGGCCCTGGAAAGCCTCTTGTATTCCGTAGGCTTCCTCTATCGTCGTGGGCGACAGGTCTGCCGGCAGGGGTTCAAAGGGGCTCCCGTTCCGATGGGCCTCGTACAGGAATCGGGCGGCGTTTTGGTACCGGGTTTCGTCAGCCATTGGGCCACCTCTATTAGATAAAACCGACCGGGTTAAACCAACCGGGTCAGGTCAACCGGGTCAGGTCAACCGGGTCAGGTCAACCGGGTCAGGTCAACCGGGTCAGGTCAACCGGGTCAGGTCAACCGGGTCAGGTCAACCGGGTCAGGTCAACCGGGTCAGGCCAACTGCAGGAGCTGAAGAATGTTCCCGTCAGGGTCCCTGAAAGTTGCCACCCAACCGCCCCAGTGTTCTTGCTCAGGGTGGCGGATGAAATCGACTCCCAGTTCCCGGAGGCGCTCGGCCTCGGCGTGAATGTCGTCTACGCCCAAGTGGGGCATGAACCGGAAGGCGTCCTTGGTTGGGCCGTGGACCCCGCCGTGGCGCCCGATGTTGAACCGGACCTCCCCCAACTCAAAGGCGATAAAGTCTTCGTGCCGGGAATGAAGAGGAAGGCGCAGCAGGTCATTGTAGAAGTGGAACATGGGCGTCAGGTCGCTGGTCCAGAGCGTGACACCCACAACGCCGGTGATCATTAGTGGCGCCTCCTTCAGAATTCGAGTTGGCGCAAATAAAATGACCGGCCGGTTGTTCAACCGGCCGGTCGCTGATGACCATATTTCAAGACTAAACTTCCGACAGTTCACCCCGCCGCTTGGCGGCGGCGCAACGAGGGCACAGGCCGTAGAAGTCCATGCGCTGCCAAGCGACTTCGAAGTCGGAATTATTGGAGATGCTTTCCCGCAGGCCGGTTACCACGTCCTGAACGTCTAGCCCAGAATCGGCGTCGATGACGTTTTCGCACTCGATGCAGACCAGGTTGACATGGGGTTCCATGTTGGGTTCGTAGCGGGACATCTTCTGGAAGGGCAGTTCCTGGATCAACCCGCTCTTCTGCAGTACTCCCAGAGTCGAGTAAATGGTTGCCAACGTCATCGACGGGAAGTGGCCGCGGACCCGGTCGTAGATCTGCTGTACCGTTGGGTGGTCGGAAGAGTTGAGCACGACCTCGGCGATAGCCAGCCGCTGTGGCGTGACCCGGACAGCCCACTCGCGCATCCGGTCCACCAGTTCTTGCTGCGTTAACAACATATAGTTCCCCAAAAAATACCGGGAGATGGCCTAGTTCCCGCACCGGCAAATCGCCTAGGGACGGCACCGGAAACCATCACTAATATAACCGGGTTAGCTGTGGCGGGCAAGACCGGCCATGCGACACTTCGACTACTTTCATACGAAAACCCGCCCATTGTGTTCGAAGACGACAGGACACTCAGGGACGCCAGGAATGTGGAAGCACCTCCACTCTCACGCTACGGCTCCGCCTCCAACAACTGCTGATCTGGCGGCTTCAATAGCTGGCAAACCCAATGGAAGGACGCGCAGGGCCTGAACGGTCCCGCCGGCGTGGGAGGTGGTACGGTTGGGGGAGTTGGCGGAAGCACGCAACGGAATTATCTCATTGCAATGATTAGGCCGGGCAAAACTTGTGGGATGGCAGGCCGACTTGCATTTGAGGAGGCGATTGACCAGAACTTCGCTGCCGTCCACGATCTACGAGTTGGTTTTGGCCTAGACTTTTTCATGGCGTGGGCTACCCACCGCTATTCTCTGATGCGAGCGGTTAGCGAAAGTTTTAACCAGGGTGATTTGAACCGCGAGATAGTTTAGAGAGTGTCTGTTCTGAGGTGGACCCGGAAAACTGGACAGCTGGTTAAGTGGGAATCCTGCTCCTAAACTACGGACAGCGAGAGCTGTTGATGAGGAGCGGGAAATGTCCAGAGAGCGGAGAAAGCACAGCCCGGCCTTCAAGGCGAAAGTTGCACTGGAGGCAATGAAGGGTGAGCAGACGGTGGCCGAGTTGGCCGCCCGGTTCGAGGTCCACCCCAACCAGATTCAGACTTGGAAGAAGGCCTTAGTGGATGGCGCGGCCGCTATATTCGACCAGGGCGACCGAACCAGTAAGGGCAAGGAGCAGAAGAACAAGAACAACGACGCCTTGGTGGCTCGCCTGTACCAGCAGATCGGCCAGCTCAAGGTGGAGCGGGATTTCTTGGAGGAAAGGTCCGGTCCATGACCCCAGCACAGCGGCGTGAGCTGACCGACCGGCAACATCGGCACCTGTCCATAGTGCGGCAGTGCCAGCTGATGGGTGTCAGCCGTTCCAGCCTCTACTACCGTCCCAAGGGGACACCTCCGGGGGACCTGTCCCTGATGCAGGCCATGGACCGCCAGTACCTGGAAACCCCTTTCTACGGTTCCAGGCGGATGAAGGCCTCGCTGGACCGGCAGGGGATGACGGTAAGCCGGAAGCGGGTGCAGCGACTCATGAGACTGATGGGACTGCGGGCTATCTACCGGCAGCCTCGCACCAGCCAACCAGCGGCGGGACGCTGGGTCTATCCCTACCTGCTGAGGGATCTGACGATCACCCGGGCGAACCAGGTGTGGGCGGCCGACATCACCTACCTGCCCATGGCCCGGGGGTTCTTGTACTTGGTGGCCATCATGGACTGGCACAGCCGGTACGTGGTGGCCTGGGGATTGTCCAACACTCTGGAGACCGGCTTTTGTGCCGAGGCCCTGACCGAGGCCCTCGGCCAAGGAAGGCCCGACGTATTCAACACCGACCAGGGAAGCCAGTTCACCAGCCGCGAGTTCACGCAGATACTCCAGGACCGCGGGGTGAAGATCAGCATGGATGGCAGGGGCAGGTACCAGGACAACATACTTGTCGAGCGGCTATGGAGGACGGTGAAGTACGAGGAGGTCTACCTGAAGGCCTACGCTAACGGCCTTGAGGCCCGCCGAGGGCTGCGAGAGTACTTCCGGTTCTACAACCACCGGAGGCCGCATCAGGCCTTGGGCTACCGTACGCCGGCGGAGGTCTTCCACGGCGAGCCTGTAGAAGAGGAGCTGAAGGAAAGGAGGTGCCCGGACCAACCGGTCTTGGTATCATACGGAGGAGTGCAGGAGTCCCACTTATTTGTGGCTTAATCCTGTCCAACCGATGGGGTCCACCTCAGTTCCCTTGCCACATCTACCCGAACTTCAAGCCATAGCCGGGTTGCAATTCAGGCAGCAATTGATGCGACAGTAGTCCAAGCAAAAAAGCAACGTGGCGGGTTAGAATTGTCGAAAACGTCAAAGCCTGCGCGCGACTGATTGGGCGGGTGCTGGTGGAGGTCATAGCAAATGGCTAGGCCTAAGCGTGAGAAGATAATGGCTCATTGCGCTCGTGAGGCGTTGCTCGCAGCCGTGGAGATCTATAACAAACCAAGGGTCGAATATAGAGAACAGACCGTCGCTTTCCTGATCGTCAATGCATGGGAAGTCCTTATCAAGGCTCGCCTCGTCCAGCAAAATGGAGGTCAAATTCAGTCAATCTACCGGCGCCAACGTAATTCACGCCGGTATGAGCGGAACTCCGACGGCGAAATTGTAACAATCGACATACGGGGAGCACTTAATAGTAGCGGCCTCCCTGAAAAAGTAAAGACCAACATTTATGGTCTCATCAAAATTCGCAATCAGGCCACTCATTTGGGAGTGTTGGTTCCCGCGTTGAAGGAGTCCATACTCGAATTCAGTACTGCAAGCGTCCAGAATTTCGTTAAGACATATGCTAATTGGTTCGAAGATTCGATCAATGCCCCATATCTTCTACCGCTCGGATTTGTTGGCACTGCACAAACCGTAGTTGCGAAGTATCCGGTACGTCAGAGAGAACTGTTGAAGGAACTCTCTAACCTAGCCCAGTCTCACGATTCGACCGATTCGGAATACTCGGTCGTCATGCAAGTACGGGTTGAGCTAAATCGCGGCCTATCTGGTGGAGGGAACATCGGTCTCACGAACGCCCTTAATGTTCCTACAGTTTCCATCAGCGATGATGAGGCCTTGAAGACATTCCCCACTCCTTATAGCGAACTTGTTGCCCAATGCAGGAGCCGCTATTTAGATTTCAAGCAAAACCAACAATTTCACTCTGCGATGGAAAAAATAAACAATGACCCTCAATGTACCTACGAGCGGAAACTCGATCCAACCACCCAGAACAGCACCAAGAAGAGATTTTACAATTTGGAGCGAACCCTCGCCAAGCTCGACAATGAGTACTCTGAATCCAAGTAAACTCAACAAGCTCCACCACGCCGAAGACCCCGCCCGGCGGTTGCTGGAGTGGTTGGGGTGGACTTGAGTTCCTCGAGAGGTATTGGCGGCGGAGCGATGGGATGGAAGGGATGTACTACTGAGCGCGCGTCTGCGGGTCGCCCCCTCGCGGCGCAGGCGCAGCTGGGCCTCTTCGAGTTGGAGAACGTCAACGCCACGGTATGGCCCGCAACTAGGCAGTCCCAGATTGCCCAACCGATGCGGGTAGCCTTAGGCGAACTGGCGTCCCAAAAATTCGGCCGGAAAGTGGCGTTGCCCGAGTGGGCGTCGATACTTCGGGTATCAAGCATACCGAGGCGCAAAGACGCTAGAAGGCTCGCGTCCGCTCTGATGGCCAAGTCCCTCTTCCAGGGCAAAGGTTATCATCCGGCTTACTATGGGGTGGTGTTTGTCAGTTCCAATCCGCCGGGAGGGCCGTTCTTTGGAAGCAATGCTGTTACTGGTTTTGGCTCCGCGCCAAACTCCGGGTTGACTTGTGTTTTATTGCGCTGGTCCGTGTCTCCGGTGCCGACCCCTACGAGACCACGGCGATCGCTTCGATCTCGATCAGCATGTCAGGGTCGACCAAGGCCTTGATTTCGACCAGGGTGCTGGCCGGATATTCGGACGTGAAGAACTCGCTTCGCACCTCGTGGATGGCGGCGAAATTGTCCGATAGGTTGGTGACGAACACCGTGACTTTTACCACGTCGTCCATTGTGGCGCCGCCCTCGCCCAACACTGCTTGCAAATTCTCAAGGGTCTTCCTGGTCTGGGCCCGGATGTCACCGCGGCCCACCAACTCCCCGTTCACGTCGCGGGCCACCTGACCGGAGGCGAACACCATCCGGCCCGAAGTCACCGCTATGCCCTGGGACATTATCCCCCGAGGGGTGGCGACACTGGAACTCTGTAGGACTGTCTTGGACATCGTCCGGCCTCCGTTAGAAATTTCCGCCTCGGTTCTTCAGAGGCTGCCCGGCCTCGTTTACTCGGCGAACGCGTGTTTATTTCCACTCCCCGTCCGGGGGCCATATGTTAACGCTGCCCAAGGCGGCGCCCTGAATGCCGCCCTCTTCCGCCGACAGCGCTCGGATGGTTTCGATGGCGTTTAGGAAGTGAGGGGACTGGGTATGGGCTTGGAACGCCGCTTCGTCGGTGTAGATCTCATAGACCCAAACTCGGTTGGCGTCGCCGGCGTCTTGGATCACGTCGAAGCGTAAGCAACCGGGCTCGTCCCTAACGGCGCCTTGGGCGTTGGGCAGCAGGGCCTCCAGAAACTGCTCTTTCGATCCGTCCTTGATTTGAATGGGCGCAATTACTGCGTACATTCAGTCGTCCTCCTTTAATTGACGTTCTAATCATTGATGTTACACTGGCGCCGCCGCTCGGGGACGGCCCCGAGCCTATCCCGCGCACGGGCGGCCGGAATTGCCGGTTAATTCCACTCGCCGTCGGACGGCCAGATGTTGGAACTTCCTCGGGCCGCCCCTTGGATTCCTTCTTCCCGAATGTTTTGGGTGGCATCCCGGAACTTGATGAAATGTGGCGCCTCCGTGTGGGCTTGGAAAGCGGCCTCGTCCTCATAGACTTCGTAGAGCCAAATACGATTGGGCTCGCCGGCGTCTTGGATGACGTCGAAACGAAGGCAGCCGGGTTCGTCGTTGACCGACCCTTTGGCGTCTTCGATTATAGCCTCGATGAATTCGTCGATGTGTCCCTCTCTGACCTGAATCGGCGCGATGATCACGTACACTTGCCGTACCTCCTATGGTGGATGTGCCGGGTGGTCTACGGGTGCTCCGCCGCCGGGCAAACCCGGAGTTGCGGCCCTTCCCGACGTGGGGCATCGTACCCGCTTTCTCCACTGCTGGCAACGAAAAAAGGGTTAAGCCGGGGTCAACCTCTGGGTGAAACGCCGCTGATTCCCCGGAACAATCCCCCGTGGTACTATCTTAGTATCCAGGCTTAATATCCAGGCTTAATATCCAGGCTTAATATCCAGGCCTCTATGTCCAGGCGAGACGGGTCCCCCGTAGCCGGGCGCCTCAAGTCAACCGGAGGAGTCAGCAAAATGCCAGCCAGGACGGGCGAGGAATACATCGCCGGGCTCAAGGAGCACTCCCCCGAGGTCTACCTGAGCGGCGAAAGGGTGAAGGACGTCACCACACACCCGTCCCTGCGCAACGGCGTGAAGACCCTGGCCCGGTTGTACGACCTGCAACACCGCCCCGAGTTGCGCGACGAAATGACCTATGTTTCGCCCACCACCGGCGACCGCGTCGGGACCTCGTTCATCGTGCCCCGGACGGTTGACGACTTGGAACGCCGCCGGGTGATGATGCGCCATTGGGCCCGGACTACCTTTGGCATGATGGGCCGCAGCCCCGACTTTATGAACGTGAACATCATGGCCATGGCGGCGGCGGGGGACTATTTCGCCCAGAACCGGCCCGAGTTCAAGAAGAACATTCAGGACTACTACGAGCACATCCGGGAAAACGACTTGGTCCTGACCCACACTCTGCTCAACCTGCAACGCAGCCGCACCCCCGGCTCCACTCCCTTGGAGGACCGCACCGACATCGCGTTGTCGGTGGTCAAAGAGACCGATGCCGGCATGGTGGTCAACGGAGCCCGGGTCTTGGCCACCTTGGCGCCGCTCTCGGAGGAGATCGCCCTCTATCCCACGGCCTCCCATCAACTGCCGGGGCAGGCGCCCGAAAGATACTCCTTCGCCTTCGCCATTCCCAACGATACCCCCGGTCTGCGCTATCAATGCCGGGAAAGCTTCGATTCGGGCCGTTCCCATTTCGACCATCCCTTGGGATCGCGTTTCGAAGAGATAGACGCCGTCGCCTTCTTCGACAACGTCTTCGTTCCCTGGGAAAGGGTGTTCCTGCTGGGAGACGTGGAGTTGTGCAACAACCTGCAAATGGCCACCAACCGCCATCTCCACTCGGGCCACCAGGTAGTCACCAAGAACGTGGCCAAGTGCGAGTTCGTGCTGGGTCTGGCCAACCTGATGACCGAGACCCTGGGTTCCAGTGAGCAACCTCAAGCCCAGCAAATGATCGCCGAGATCATCGAGAACCTGGAGGTTACCAAGGCCTGCCTGCGGGCGGCGGAGGCCGACGCGGAGGTGGACCGTTGGGGAGTGATGTGTCCCGCCGAACTGCCCTTGCAGGCCGCCCGCAACCTGTTTATCCGCATGTATCCCCGGATGGGCGAGATACTTCAGTTGCTGGGCTCCAGCAGCCTGATGGCCCTGCCCACCGAGGCCGACTTGGAGGGCCCGCTGGCCGACGAGATCAACCGGTACCTGGAAACGGACACCGCTTCGGCCCGGGACCGGGTCAGGCTGTTCCGGTTGGCCTGGGACGCCAGTTGCAGTGCGTTTGGGGCCAGGCAAATACTCTACGAGCGGTTCTTTCAGGCCGACTCAGTACGCAACGCCATCCTCCTCTACAACATGGCCGACAAACGCCCGCACAGCGACTGGGTGCGGGATTTCCTGGAGCACGAATAGGCTAATCGACCACATGGAACACGGGGAACAAAGAGATTTTTCCTCTGTGCTCTCAGTTTTGTTTGTGGTTAGAAGGAGGGAGTCATGCCTTCACCGCGCATCATTCGAAACGAAGACATTAGCCACCTGCAGCGTGCGCCCGGCGTTACGGTGTCGGGATTCATCACCAAAGAAACCGGAGCGACCGAGATTTCCAGCGGCATCACCACCTTCGACCCCGGTTGCTCCAACACCACCCACTACCACAACGCCGAGGAATCGGTGATAGTGATAGAGGGCGAAGGCATTCTGATGATTAACGGCCAAGAGAAACCGTGTCGGTGCCAACGACGCCGCCTTCATCACCCCCGGTACCCACCACCGGCTAATCAACACCGGGGATCAACCCTTCCGCATAGCCTGGTCCTATGCCACAGTAGAGGTAACGAGGACGCTGGTGGAGGAGTAGGGGTAGTCCATTTGGTTGGGGCGCAGACCCGGTGTCCGAGCGAAGGGAAGCCACGACCCGCACGCCATCGCGCCGTGCGGGTCAGTCCCCCGTGGCCGCTTGTTCTTCGGGACGGGCCGTCGGCGACGCTGGTTGCGGCGGACGCACGGGGTGACCTTGTAGGAAGGATACGGTCATCGAGCCAACCACCAGTGCCATCAGCACGAAGAAGGCGTAGCGCATTCCCACCGTAAAGGCGTGTTGCACCCCTTCCACTGTTTCCCCTCTTACCGCCTCCAGGCTAGGTTCGAAACCCAGGGAGCCCATGGTGGCCGTAACCACGGTGGTGGCGATGGCCAGGCTTATCACGTTGGCTCCGTTCCGCACCAAGTTGAGAAACCCGGAAACTACGCCGTAGCTCTCGCGCGCCACCGCGCTGAGCACCGAGCTGGAGTTCGGGGAATAGAACATCCCCATCCCGGTGTTCATGAGTATCAGCGCAGGCATAACCAGCCAGAGAGACGATGTCTCGCTAACCCGGGTCAATATCAGCAGACCCCCGGTGCTACAGGCCATGCCGCCCACCGTGAACCAACGCCAGCCGAAGCGGTCGGACAGCGTGCCGCTGACCGACCCCATCACCGCCATCATCAGGGCGCCGGGGACGATCACCAAGCCGGCGACTTTGGCGGGGTAGCCCAGCACGTTTTGCAGGTAGAAGGGCATTAGGAACAGTACGGCCGACGAACCCAGGAAAGTTAGAAAGGCGGCGGACACCCCCAAGGAGAATATCCGGTACCGGAAGAAACTGAGGTCTAACATCGGCGCCGGACAGCGTAACTCCCACCAGATGAAAACTAAGAAAAGGGAGCCCGACAACGCCAAGGTGGCCATGATAGGGGCCGAAGTCCACCCGGCCTTCTGGCCCATGGTGAGCCCCAGCAACAGCGACATCAAGACCGCGGTGGACAGGACGGCGCCGAGCCAGTCGAACCCGGATCTGCCCGACGCCCGTTCCGACTCCCAGTTGCGAAGCACCGCCACGGTGGCCAACACACCCGCCAGACCCAGAGGGATGTTCAACAGGAATACGGCCCGCCAACCCAGCAGGTCCACCACCACTCCGCCGATGGCCGGGCCGGCTACCGCGCCCACCCCGACGGTGGTCATGATCAGGCCGATGGCCTGACCTCGTTCCCGCGCCGGGAAGACCTGGGTCATGATGGCCATACCGGTGCCCTGGGTCATGCCGGCCCCGCAGCCTTGGACCACGCGGGCTCCAATGAGCGTCCAAAAATCGGGGGCGAACCCGGCTCCGGCGGCGCCCATGATCATTACCAACGAGCCCAATATGTACACTTTCTTTCGGCCGATGATGTCGGAAAGCCGGCCCATAGGCAGCAGCAGGGCGCTGATCGTAAGAGAGAAGCCGATCACGACCCACTGTACGGTGGGAAGGTCGATCCCGAGGTGAGAGGCGATGGAAGGCAGGGCGACGATGACGCTGCCGTGGTCGACCACCGAGGCGAAGAGGCCAATGGCGAGGGCGAAGAACACCCAGTATTTGTATTTGCTGCTGCTTTGGATCATTGGGCGAGGCCGGGAAACGCGGAACAGGTCATCTGCTTGTTATTATATGTCGTCCGGGGCCGTCGGAACGGCAATGCCCGGCCCAATGAACGCGAATAGTTGCGTTTGCAGTAAGGCTTCGGCAACACCACACCAGGAGGACTAACGTGGCAAGAATACCACTCGCTAGCCGTGATACCGTTCCGGCCGATCAACTTGATGCCTTCGACGAATACGTGACCCAAAGGGGCGGCATCCCGGAGACGGGACCCCTCTCCATATTGATCAACGTGCCGGAGTTGATTAAACGAGGCGAACATCTAAGGGCCTATCTGCGGGGCGACGAATCGAGCCTGCCCCTCAACCTCCGGGAATTGGGCATGTTGGTGACCGCCAGGGAAATGGACTGCCAGTTCATTTGGAACGCTCACGCCGCCATGGGCCGTCAATCAGGGCTGAGCGACAGCTTGGTCGACAGCCTGCGGGACAAAAGGAACTCACGGGGCTGTCTGCCGAGGAATCGGCGGTGGTGGACTACGGACGGGAGTTCTTCCGGACGCACCGGGTCAGCCAGCCTACCTTCGACCGGGCCCTGTCGCTTCTCGGCGTCCGCGGGCTGATCGAGCTGACCAACCTCATGGGGTACTACTCCTGCCTCGCTTTCAACATCAACGCCTTCGAGGTCGGGTTGCCCGCCGAGGCCGCGGAGCCTCCCCTGCCGGTGTAGGGTGCTCAGGTGAGGAGATTGCGGGCTATTTCTTCGATCTCGGCGATTGCGCCGTCGCCCTCGGTCTGGTCCAGCCAGACAGTGATCCGGTCGGCGCCGGCCTGTTCCAACTGCTCAATTGGGCCCCGGTCTCCGAACTCTCCCGCCGAACCAAAGGCCATGATTTCGATGGACTTGGGGTCCCGGCCGGCCGCCTCCGCCAACTCGTCCAAGGCCGCTCGCCCCTGCCGGATTTCTGCCGGCGAGGTGCGGTTGGGCATCCAGCCGTCGCCCCATTGGACCACCCGTTTGAACACGTTCCCGGCCCTGCCGCCCAAGTACACCGGCGGGTGGGGCTGTTGCACCGGTTTCGGGTAAGACTTCAGCTTGGGGAAGTCATAGTAGGCGCCGTGGAACTCGGAAACGTCCTTGGTCCAGAGTTCTTTCATGGCCTCTATAGACTCACGGGTCTGTGTCCAACGATGGGCGAAGTTCCCGCCCATGATCTCGGTCTCTTCCTTGAGCCAACCGGCGCCGATGCCGAATATGAAACGGCCGTTGGAGTAGCGGTCCAGGGTGGCGATCTCCTTGGCCAGCAACAACGGGTTCCGCTCCGGCACCAAGCAGATCCCCGTGCCCAGCTTGATGGTGGTGGTTACCGCTGAGGCCCGCGCCAAGGCTACGAAGGGATCGACGATTCGCCCGTAGACTTCGGGGATGATGCCATCGGCAGAGCCGGGGTAGGGCGACGATGTCTCGAGGGGCAGCACCGGATGCTCCGGCACCCAGAACGACTCGAATCCCAGTTCCTCCGCCCGTTTGGCCAGTACCGCCGGGTCGGCGGAGGTATCGGACTCGAAGCAGAATATTCCTATCTTGCTCATAACGGCTCCAGCGCGGTCTCAACTCGCTCACGGCGGGGCGAGTGTAGCAGCGTCCAATTGCACGGTCAAACCGGGTGGGCGTTGAGCGCAGAGGACGCCGAGGGGGGCGGGGAGGGTCTTGGTCGAGCTAACCTGCAACACCGATCTGTAGCAAGTCGTGAGCGACGCTGACCGGGCCGGTGAAGAAACGGGACGCCTCATCGACAAGAGGCTGGGTGTTGTGGTGGAAGGGGTTGTTGATGTGGGTCAGCACCAGCCGGGAAACCCCGGCTTGGGTTGCGGACCGGGCGGCTTCTCCGGCGGTGGCGTGGGCCCGGCTGTCGGCGAAACCCTGCTCGTCGTCGGTACACAGGGCCTCGTGAATCAGGATGTCGGCCCCCTGAGAGGCTTCGACCAAGCTCCGGCTGTAGCGCGTGTCGCCCGAAAAGACCAAGGAAATGCCGTCTGACTCCACACGCCAGCCCACTGCGCCGGAAATATGGTCTACGGGGAAGGTCCAAGCAACCGTCTTCTGGCCCACTTCGACGGGCTGTCCTGGTTCGGCCGCCTGCCAGCGCAACACCTCGCGGCCCTGCGGATTGCGGCCCGAGTTGCCAACGATGTCGGTAACGTTGAGCCTGGTGTTCAGGCAATAGCGGCGGAGGCCGTCCAACGCTTCTTCGGTGCTGTAGACCAAGAGGGGCGACTCGTCTTCCAGCGCTATGCTTCTTTGGAATTGCAGGAACACCAGCCCCGACATATGGTCCGGATGGTGGTGCGACAGCAGCACGTGGTCGAAGTCCTCGGCGGCCATGCCGAGCTCGGCCCCGTTTCGGAGCACCGAGTTCCCGGAACTGGCGTCCAACAGGAGCCGGGTACCGTCGGGGCACTCGAGGGCTATTGCGGTGTGGGCCCGGTAAATGGACATACCCGAGCCCGTGCCCAGGAAGCTGATCTGCATTTCAGGCATTAGAGCCGCTCCGCCTAGCCTAGACCCTGATGCCCGTCCGGGTGGACCTGCTCCCGTGAAAGGTTGAGCGAGCGTAGCACCGGGGTCTCGGTGAAGCTGAAGAGCACGGCGGGCTCGGTGGCCGAGGCGTTGGCGTGTTCATGGTAGGCCCAGCCGGGGACGCAGAAGACGTCCTTTTCGTCCCATTCCATTTCTTGGCCGCGGACTATCGACCGGCCCCGTCCTTGGACCACGTGGTAAATCGCGCCCGCGGTGTGGCGGTGGGCCTTGGTGGTCTCCCCAGGCCTTAACATCTGGATATGGCAGGCTATGGTGGGCATCACCGGGCCGCCGGTGTTGGGGTTGGTGTATTCCATGATCACACCGTCGAAGGGGCTGCCGTCCACTTGGGGGGCGAGGCGTTGCAACGTCTCCCAGGTCTGTTCCCACGGGTAGCGCATCAACGGGGAGTGACTGGCCGAGGGAGTTTCCCAGGTTGGCCTTAGAGTGCCTGCGCCGTACTTGGCTTGGGAGGAGTCGTGGGGTCCGGTTATCGGTTGCACGTCCTCAGGATAAGGCTCGTAATACACCGCCTCCAGCATGTGGACCAAGGGGATGTCCAACCCGTCGAGCCAAATTATGGGGTCGGGGGTGTCGTTGGCGTGGTCGTGCCAGGTCCAGTTGGGAGTCAGCACGAGGTCGCCGGGGTACATCGACACTCGGTCCCCGTCGACGGTGGTCGAGCCGCCTTGGCTGTCGATGATGAACCGCAGGGCCGCGGGGGTGTGCCGGTGGGCCCGGGCCGCCTCGCCGGGCATAACGATCTGTAGCCCGGAGAACAGGGTGTTGGTGGTGGCCATGCGGCCGTTGAGTCCCGGGTTCAACAGCATCAGCACCCGGCGCTCGGCGTCGGCGGTGCCGATTAGCTCACCGGCCCGGAGGGCTTGGGGCCGGAGTTCCCGCCAGCGCCAGATGAACGGTATGGCCTTGCTCACCGGTTCTCCGACCAAGGCCGGTTCTTTCACCGTCCATAGGGGGCGAAGACTGAAGTCTTGAAGCTCTTCATAGTATTGGTCCAGGGTTTCGGCAGTGGCGTTCGATTGAGATAGCATTGGCGCACCTCGTGCTGCTCAAGGGTATTCACTCAAGGGTATTTACTCAAGAGTATTTAACGGAAGGCATATCCAACCGGGCACCCAATCGGTCGTCCTGATCAGTTAGCCTGTCCACGTCAGGCCTCGGTCTGGCTGTTGTGCCATTCGGCCAACCGCAGTTCCAAGGCGTGTTGACGCATCGCCACGGTCAGGTCGCCCCGGGTGCGTTCAAGGATTCCCCGCATGGCGTCGGTGGTGTGGCGCAACCCGCCGGTAACGGCTTCGGGGAAATCGACGGTGACCAGCACGCCGTAGATTTCGTCCATGACCTCCATCATGTCTTGGCAACGCGCCACGTTATCGCTGCGGAGGGCGTCCAGGATGTAGCGGCGCAGCTCGCCGATGACCTCGGCCATGCCGTTCAGGTAGGAGGACGGGTCGACTCCCAGGGCCTCGATGCCGGGCAACGGTCCGCCGGAAATGACGGCCAAGGTGACGTTGGCCTCGGTGAACTCCTTCCGGGCGTCGTTCATAAAGCCGGCGTTATAGATGAGTGGATTGTCCTCGCGGATGTGCTCCGCCTCTTGGAGTCGGCTGGCCCCCTTGGCGATCAGCCCGCGGGCCTCGTCGAAACCGGCCCGGTGTACCGCCCGGATGGCGTTGGCGGAAAGGCGTACCACCTCCCGGGAAACCGACAGCGCCTCTTCGCGGTCGCGGTTGCGGTCAGTCAGTTGCTCGATGGCCTGTTGCCCGATTAGCGACAGGTCCGCGTTGTACTTCGACGGCATTAAACTTTCCCCCCGGCTTCCTCGATAGCATGGACCAATCGGGCGGCGGCGGCTTCCGGCTCATCTGCCAGCCCCACGGCGGCGGTGACGCAGATGGCGTCGGCCCCCGCTGCCACCACCGGGGCCACGTTGTCGGCGGTGATGCCGCCAATGGCTACCAAAGGCAGCGTGGTGACCGCCCGTGCCTGTCGCAATCGTTCCGGACCTTGGGGCGCCCGCCCCCCCGGCTTGGTCCCTGTCTGGTAGATCGCGCCGAAGGCCACGTGGTCGGCGCCCATTTCCTGGGACTCCGCCAGCAACTCCAATTCGCGGTTGGAGCGGCCCAGCACTTGGTGGGGTTTCAACACCTGCCTCGCTTGTGCCACCGGCAGGTCGGTCTGGCCCACGTGCAGCCCGGCCGAACCCACGGCCGCCGCTAGGTCGGCGTGGTCGTTGATGATCAACTGGATGCCGGAGCGTTGACATAAATCCTGCAGATCCAAGGCCAACGGCAGCGTCTCCCCCTTGTCCCGGAGCTTGTCCCGCAACTGGAGCATCCTGGCCCCGCCGTTGACTGGCGGCCCCGGCAACGTCCAGCGGCTCACGGCCAGCGGTAATCTCCGGGTCTATGATGACGTACAGCCCCCGCACCAGCGCCGCCATCTCGCTCCGGATAGCCGCGCCCAGCTGGGCCGACAGCTCGCCAAGGCTATGGCGCAGCCTTCCGATGGTCTCCCATCCGATGGGACTGGACGATTCGTTGGCTTCCAGGTGGGGTATCAGTTCCAGGGCGGTTGCGACTAGGGCCAAGGCTTGCTCGTTGGTCCGGGGCGGCGGGTCGGCGAGGCCGGCCAGCGCGCCCGGCGAGGGGAGCGACGGCAGGACTTCCCGGAGACCCCGGAGCGCTTCGACCGGCACCGGCAAGTCCATTTCGGCGACGGCCTCCAGGTAATGCACCATCACCGAGTAATGGCTGTGGCCGGAAGCAGTTGGGGTGGTCACAGGTCGAGGCCCTTGGGAGTTTCGCCGGAGCGCGCCGCGTCTATGTTGTCGCGCACCGACTGCGGTATCTCCATGCCGTGCTTGGCGAAGGTTGATTCCACGCCGCGGCCGATGTTGCGGGGGTCCTGGTAATACTCCGGCGAGCGCCTTTCGCTCCCTGAGGGGAACGCCTCGTGCACCGCCGAGACCGTCTTGCCCATCGCAAACGACGACATAAGGCGTTCCATGTCCGCACTCTGACAGTGCCCGCACACGGCGTTAACGTCGCTGCCGATGGACCTGACAAAGAAGGACGACAGCTTCCCGCAAGCCTGGCACCGGTATTCATAAATCGGCATTCGGGCGGCTCTCCAGTCGAATTCGCACCGCGGTCATTTTAGCATGGCCAAGGCCGCCACGCCGTTGCCCGAATATACTAGACTGACTGCCCTCCCCCTATTTTGCCCCCAAACTACACAAAATCTCTGCGCTCTCTGTGGTCTCTGCGCCCTCTGCGATGAAACCCCCGCCCCTAATGTATAATGCGGCCACCAAAGCTAACCGTTGCCGAGGTGCCTCAAATGGCGGACACCCAAGGCCAGACATTGTCCCTTTTCGCTCCCAAACGGGAGCCGCTGCTGATGATCATGGACGGCCACGCCATGGTCCATCGTTCGTTCCGGGCGATCTCCACCCAGCGCAGTTTGACCATCGGCTCCACCGGCGAGGACATTACCGGCGTCTACGGTTTCGCCAACGTCTTCCTAAGAGCGTTGAACGACTGGAATCCCGCCTACTGCGCCATCGCCCTCGACACCTCCGCCCCGACTTTCCGCCACGAACGGTTCGAGGCCTACAAGGCCCAGCGGGAAGAGGCGCCGCCGGAGTTGCAGGGGCAATTCGGCCGCGTCAAGCAACTCATGGAAGCGTTCGGCGTGCCCGTGTTTGAGTTGGACGGCTGGGAAGCCGATGACCTCATCGGCACCCTCACCCGCTTAGCGGACGAGGCGGGCGTCGATTCGGTGGTGCTGACCGGCGACCGGGACACCTTCCAGCTAATCTCGCCTCGGACCAAAATCGACCTCTCTTACAGCATTCAAGAGCGCAAGGTCTACGACGAAGCGGAACTGGCCGAACGCTATTCCGGCCTAACTGCGGCGCAACAACCCGACTTCAAGGCGCTTTTGGGCGACAGTTCCGACAACATCCCGGGCGTGCCCAAGGTCGGCGAAAAAACCGCGGCCCGGCTTCTCAACGACTACCAGAGCCTGGAAGGGATCTACGACCACCTGGAAGAGATAAAGCAGAAGGCGGTAAAGGCGTCCTTGGAGGAAAATAAGGACCGGGCGTTCGAGAACCGGTCGCTTATGACCATCGACCGTCACTCGCCCATCGAGTTGGACCTGGAGCAGTGCCGCTTCTGGCGGTTCGACCGCCGGACGGTGGTCGACCTGCTGAACGAATTGGAGTTCTTCAGCGTGATCTCCCGGCTGCCCAACCCCGACGTTGACGACGGGCAGTCTGAGGTCCCGGACCGGGAACCGGAGCTGGATACCGACTACACCACCGTTCAGACCCGGGCCCAACTCGATTCCATGGTGGCTGCCATCGAAGAGACCGGAAGTTTTTCCTTCGATACCGAGACTACTTCATTAGATGCCGTACAGGCTGAACTGGTGGGACTCAGCTTCGCAACCGCTCCCGGTCGGGCTTGGTACGTTCCGGTCGGCCACCGGAACGGGACCCAGTTGCAGTTGGAGCCGGTGCTGGCGGCGGTTCGGCCGTTGTTCGAGTCGCCCGACATCGCCAAATGCGCCCACAACGCCAACTACGACCTGACGGTGTTGGCCGGTTACGGGATCACTGCAAACAACCTGGACTTCGACACCATGATCGCCGCTCACCTTTCGGGGCGGAATGCGTTGGGACTCAAGATACTGGCTATGGACGTCTTGGGCCAGGAGATGACCCCAATCGGGGAATTGATCGGCCGAGGCCGCAAGCAAGTTACTTTCGACCAAGTGGAAATTGAGTCCGCCACCCCCTACGCGGCGGCCGACGCCGACATGACGGGACGGCTCCGAAACGTTTTTGAGCCGGTCTTGGCCCGGGACGGGCTCGATTCGCTGTTGGCCGATCTGGAAATGCCGCTGGCGCCAGTGTTGGTTACTATGCAGCGAAACGGGATCAGGTTGGACGCCGGTGCGTTGCACGAGATGTCGCAGGACCTAGCCCAGCAAATGTACCAAGCGGAGGAACGGCTCTACCAGTCCATCGGCCATACGGTGAACATCAACTCGCCGCAACAACTCAGCGACCTGCTGTTCAAAGAGTTGGGCCTGCCCAAGACCAAACGCACCAAGACCGGCTATTCCACCGACGCCAACTCGCTGGAGGGGTTGAAAGAGCTGCACCCGGTGGTGGACCAGATCCTGTCTTACCGGCAGGTATCGAAGCTCAAGTCCACCTACGTCGATGCCTTGCCCGACATGATCAATCCTCACACCGGGCGGGTACACACCAGCTACAACCAGACCGGCTCGGCCACGGGACGGATTTCCAGCAACGACCCGAATTTGCAAAACATACCCATACGCACCGATTTGGGACGGCAGGTGCGCCGGGCTTTCGTGGCGGAAAACGCGCCGGATTGGCAGCTACTGTCGGCCGATTACTCGCAGATCGAGCTCCGGGTGCTGGCCCACATGTCCCAGGACGCGGGGCTCTTGGACGCCTTCCGCCGCGGCGAGGACATCCACGCATCCACGGCGTCGCTGATGTTCGAAGTGCCGATCAACGGCGTCGATCCGGATATGCGCCGGATCGCCAAGGTCCTGAACTTCGGCGTAATTTACGGGCTTTCGCCTCACGGGATCTCCCAGCAGACCGGTTTCACCCGGGAGCAGGGCGTCAACTTCATCGAGACCTATTTCTCTAAATACCCTGGCATCAGCGCCTACCTCGAACAGGTGAAAGATAAGGTCCGGACCGAGCAGTACGTAGAAACGCTGATGGGCCGCCGCCGCTATCTGGCCGACATCAACAGCAACAACTTCAACGTCCGTAGCGCCGCGGAGCGGATGGCCATCAACATGCCCATTCAGGGCACCGCCGCCGACATCATGAAGGCGGCGATGATAAGAGTGCAACGCCGCTTGGACCAAGAAGAGATGCGCACCAAGATGCTGCTCCAAGTACACGACGAACTGGTATTCGAGGTGCCCCAGGACGAGTTGGAAGCCCTCAAAGACTTGGTCTTCGACGAAATGCCCGCAGCAATGGACTTGGACGTTACCCTAAAGGTAGACGCCAAATGGGGCTCCAACTGGGGAGATATGGAGTGAACCTGAACAGTGGTTCTGCGGCGATCGGGAGGTTAGGCCTGTGGGATTGACTCAAGTACAAGCCAGAGTGTTCGGCGAAAGCGAAACTCGTGAATACACGTTTACGGTAGATACTGGTTCCACATTCTTGGCGCTGCCGCTGGAAGAGATCGAGAGCCTTGGACTGCGCCGGGGACGCGGGAGAGTGATGCTTGAAAGCGCCACTGGAATGGTAGAGGTAGACACCTATTTCGCCGAAGGCGAGTTGATGGGACAAGAGTTCACGGCGATCTCGGTGCCATCGTCCTCTCCGCTACTGGGATATGAATTGCTGCAAAACTTGAGATACAAGGTGAATCCGGTCACTCAACGAATTGAGAAAGTGCCGGATAACGAAAGACACCCGCCATTCTTGTGATGGGCGGTGCAGTACTTATGGAACTAATTCGCAGCGCTATATTCGTGCCGGGCAACCGGGCCAACATGCTGGAGCGGGCCCGGTCGTTTAAGGCCGACATTATCATGGTGGACCTGGAAGACTCGGTGCCGGCGGACGAAAAGGCCAACGCCCGGGACTTGGCGAGGGAATGGGTCCCGGCCCTTCGGCAACAGGGCCAGCGGGTCATGGTGCGCGTCAATGCCTTGGATACCGGTCTGACCAGAGACGAAATGCAAGCGGTGGTGTCGTCGGATCTCTACGGTGTCAGCTTGGGCAAGGTGGAGTCGGTCTGGCACATCCATGACGCGGACCAACTGCTGAGCGCCTTGGAGCCAGCAGCCGGACTGCCCCAGGGTACCATCAAAATCATCCCCTGGATCGAGTCCGCCAAGGCGGTTTGGGGCGCTCGTGAGATCGCTGTCGCATCGCCCCGGGTGGTGGCCATCGCCTTCGGCGCTGAGGACTTCACCAACGACATGGGCATCGAGCGCACCGATGCCGGGGACGAGGTCTTTGTGTCGCGGGCCATGGTCCCCATCGCCGCGCGGGCCGCTGGCGTGGCGTCGCTGGACTCGCCGTTCGTTGGGTTCCGGGACCCCGATGCCCTCCGGGCAGACGCCACCCGTGGCCGCCGCATGGGATACAACGGCAAGTTCGCTATTCACCCGGCCCAACTGGACACAATCAACGAGGTGTTCAGTCCAACGGAAGAGGAAATCGCTTACGCCCGTCGGGTGATGAAGGCGTGGGACGAGGCCTTGGCCGCTGGCCGCGGTTCCTTGGCCTTGGACGGCCGGATGGTGGACGTGCCGGTGGTGAAACGCGCCCAGAACCTGCTGGCCCTAGCCGAAGAAATCGAGGCCCGGGCCAAGGATTGACCTTGCCTCAAGATGACACGCCGCAATCTCCCGCCGGACCGGATTGTCCTCGAAGGTATGCGCTTCTACGGGTTCCACGGCGTCAACCCGGAAGAACAGGCGTTGGGCCAAGAGTACTTGGTCGATTTGGCGGTGGAACTGGACTTGACCCGGCCCGGCAAGTCGGACCGGCTGGAGGATACCGTAAGCTATACACACCTGTACCGGGTGGCGCAAACAGTGATTGAAGGCGAGTCCCGCAATCTTCTGGAGGCGGCGGCCCAGACCATAGCAGACAGGGTGCTGGCCGAGTTTCCGGTGCAAGCGGTAAGCGTCACGGTCAGGAAGCCACGGCCTCCGGTCCGCGGCTCCGCCATCGAACACGCCTTGGTCGAAATCCACCGGCAGCGGGACCAACGGCCAGATTGACGACCTAAGGAGTTGCTGTGAAAGTCCACGAATACCACGAAGGTAACCGGCAGCTACAAGACCGGTTCGATACCCGCAAGTTGGCCGACCGGTTGACGGAACGAGTGACCGAGACCATAGGGGTCGAGGCACAGGAGTTCATTGAGGCTGCCCGAATGTTCTTCCTGGCTACCTGCGACGAAAGGGGACTGCCCACCTGTTCCTACAAGGGCGGCGAGCCGGGCTTCGTACGAGTAGTGAACGAGCGGACTCTGGCCTTCCCCAACTATGACGGCAACGGCAAATACCAGTCCATGGGAAACCTGTTGCGCAATCCCAACGTCGGGATGCTGTTCGTCGACTTTGAAGGCCAACAGCGGCTCCGCATTCAAGGCGAAGCTCGAATCATAGAGGGAGACGCTTTGCTGTCGGAATACCCTGAAGCGCAGTTCATCGTGCGAATTGAGGTAAGCGAGGTGTACAAGAACTGCCCCCGTTATGTTCACCGCTACCAATTCGTGGAGACCTCCGAGTTCGTGCCCAAAGCAGGCCGCCCAACCCCTCAACCCGCTTGGAAGACAAACGAGGAGTTGCAGGGCGTGTTGCCAGGCAGCTCCGGTGGAGCCGCCAAGGAAACCTGATTCGTTGCCGTCGGGCGGCCCGGCGGCCCGGTGTCGAAGGGCTGTACCATCCTGTCGTTGTCCAGTGAAAATGTCAGTGCAAGTGTTCAATGATTATGTCAGTAGTCGTCTCCTCCAGGGGTGGTCGGGGGCGGGGTTCCTTGGGGAGCTAGCCCGGATCTTGGTTGGGGGGCGGGGTTCGACGCCCTGTAGGCTCTTCGCTCCGTTCCGTCGCTCAGCACCTACAGGGCGAGTGTGTGCGCCGTTAGAGCCACTACCTGGCAGGTCAGTAGGCGAGTGGCCGTTAGAGCGCCTGCCGTTGCGGGCCCTGAGGGTCACGGGTCCTGGAGGGGCCGGTTCCGATGCCAGGGTCCTGCCCCGGTAGGCCACGACGATGCTGCCGTCGAGCCGTTCCTGGACCTCGACTTGTACGCGAGCGTAGCTGGCCCTGTGCTCATCGGGCATGAGTTGCATGGTGGAGCCGTTGAAGTGCACGGTGTTGTCGTTTGCCACGGTGCGGATGTACTTGAAGCAGAGGACGGCATCGAGTCGGGCGCCGGGCGGCGGTTGGCGATATGCCGAGCCTGGCTGTGCCGCCTCCACACCGAACCGGGAGTTGAAGCGTGGCAGGAACTCGCAGAGCACCTCGTTGGCCTGCTCGATGGTCGAGACTCCGGCTAGCCTCATCTCAGAGACCAGCCGGTCCTGGAAGGTGCCCCAGACTCGCTCTATCCGTCCCTTCGCCTGCGGGGTGTGGGCCAGGACGAGACCGATGTCCAACTCCCTGAGGGCTCTGGCGAACTGCGTGGGGTCACGTCTGCCCCGGAGCTGTTCGGCGAGGCTCTCGGGCTCCTTGGGGGAGCGCTGGAAGATGCCGTGCCTGTCGCTGTACAGGCCCAGGGGGACACCGTGGCGCTCGATGACCTCCCTGAGCATCAGCAGGTAACCTTGGGCGTCCTCGTGCTGCCTGAACAGGGCGGCCGGGACCCTTCCGGTGGCGTCGTCCACGGCTCCGACCAACGTCAGGTAGGGGCCTCGCCCCTGGAGCCAGTCGTGCCGGCTGCCATCGACCTGAAGCAGCATCCCTTCCTGCGGGTAGCGCTCCCGCCGGCTGTACCGTCTGGAGGCTCGCCTAGGACGCGGACTCCGCACGCCAGCCGCCAGCAGTATCCTCCTGACCGTCGAGCGTGACAGGTCGATCCCCTCTCGCTCCGAGAGCATCTCGGTCAGATGGGTGTGGTTGAGCCCTGCGTAGGGGCCTTCGGCCAACTCCCTGACCCTCTGTCGTGTAGGTGTGTCCGTGGTCGTCGACGGCCTCCTCCCCCTGTTGCCGTGAGCTGGGAATTATTAAGCTTTCTAGACCCCCCTTCCGTTGCCTTCCAGTGTCTCATTCGCCAATTGCAAGAGCATAATCCGCTGTGATTCCATAAGAATACCTAGGCCAGGAGCTTAATAACTCCGGCCAAGGTAAGACAGGCCACTGCAAATATGGCAGGTCCCATGATTCCTCCTTTGGGTAGGGTAGGATAAAGCGGTGGCTATCGGGCCACGGAACTATCGGCAGTTCCGTGGCCTTCTCTTTACTGGACTCTAACACTATCCCTCAACCGCCACAGTAATCCAACACCTACGGCGTCGTTCCCCTCTGAGGGGTAAATATTAGCTAAATTGTGTGCGAGGAAATCCGTGGCTAATGACGCTTGGCCGCCTCTTGTTCGGCGTGGCCTCGACCCACATTCTTGATAGGACGCGATTTCTTGGACGGCCAATGCTTGGTGATGCGTCGTGGCTTTGGCTTTTGGTATCTAGGCATCATTGCCTCCCTGTCATCTTCTTGTGGGAGACTTGCCCAAAAATTTTTAATAAGCATGGGCAAGCCTCCTTGTTGGACAAGCTGGTACGGGCAATCTGGTCTGGTACGGGCAAGCTAGCTAGGAACAGCCAGAATAATTCCTTCTGTTGGGATGTGCTCGGTTGGGTTTGCCTTCCGATGGCCGGTGCTCGGTACACCGGCCATTTTCATTATCACCCACAAATCAAGGTATGAACAGTCTACCGATTCTCACTGGCCGCAATAATCCAGCACTGGCTTGACTGCCTCTTTGAATCCTTGAGGATAGAATACATAATCTTTAGGATATCTCTCCGGATCAAGCGTCACCGTTAATTTGTGTGGATTGTCCATCAAGGCGTTGACGATCCGCTTGGCAACATTATCAGGAGCAAACCAAATCTGTCTCTTTTCGTCTGCTTCAGATGTGTATTGCCAATGACGGATCGGTTCCTTACGTCCGTCAATCTCCCAAGCAATCAAGCCATCATCGGCGAAAGGATTGGGAAGGAAGAGACCGCCGTCGCTGGAATCACTAATCACATACACGCCTATTTCATGTTGGGAATAGCAATCCACGTTGAAATATACCTCGTACATTAACGGCGATGGACTCACTCCTCGCAACACGATTCTGGGTTCTCCAACTTCATCGCCCTCAAGTCCCCAATCACGAATTTCGTCCCAGGTATACCAATCCCCTGTTGTAACTGGAACCGGTGTCGGAATAGGAATGGAAGTGGGAGCGGGAGTGAGGGTAGGAACCAATGTCGGAGTCGGTGTAGGAATCGGTGTCGGAGTCAGAGTAGGAATGGGTACAGGCATGGGGGTAGGTACGAGGTATTGTCCGCCTGCTGCCAAGAAGCTCAGTCGTTTTCTCAGCTCGGTCACGGACAACGCGAATCCAACGCCTTCTATTCGTCGTCCCGAGACGGGGTCCCAATCGTCCCTAGCTGTCACAATCCCAATTACGTGACCATTATCATCTAAGAGAGGACCTCCGCTATTGCCTGGATTGACTGGAGCGTCCATCTGAATCCACTCCATGCCCGCATCAGTAAACACCATCGAAACGATTCCCTTGGTCACTGATGGAACCACGTTACCCAGTGGAAACCCGATGGCGACCACATCTTGGCCAGCCACGGAATCGTCGCCCAATTTGACGGCTTTGAATTTCTGCCGGCTGACCAGCTTTATATAGGCTAGATCGAGGTATTCATCCAGACCGACGACTTGCCCACGCAATTCTCGTCCGTCGTATGTCCAAACTGTTACAAAGGCATTGTTACCAACCACATGAGCGTTGGTAATGACTCCGCCGTCAGCGTGAATAATGAAACCGGAACCGGATCCGTCGTCTGATCCAATCTGGACGAGACTGGCGTCGATGTCTTCAACTATCTCTTGCACCGTGGGAGTAGGAATAACCGTTGGTGCTGGTATTGACGTTGGAACTACAGTGGCCGTCGGCATCGATGTTGAGGTTGGCGTCGCAGTCGGTAACGGCGTTGGTATTGGGATTGGTGTGGGTATTGGTTCCGGTGTAGACGTGGACACCAGCGTAGGCACCGGAGTTGCGGTGGGAACCGGAGTATCCGTTGGAATGGCTGCGATGGACGCTGTCACACTTGCGTCCACCGTCGCTGGTATATTCGGCGTGGGTGAAGGAATCGGAGTAGCGGTAGGACTCGGAACCGCTCGTTGGACTGTGTCAACTGGAGGAGAACTGGAGCAAGCAATTATTACAGCGAATGAAAATAAAACAAGAAGCCGGACTAGCAACATGGTGCCCCCTGCCGCAAGGATTGGGCCAGTTGCTACGCCAACCCGAACCGTTTAGAGCAACGCAGGGGGCATGGGTTTGAACCCATTCCCTGCAAGACTCTTTTGCGGCAGCGAGACCGAGTCGGCGTAGCAATTTCCATGTTACCATAGCTGTTGGTCCGGCAGAACCATCTAAGGGACCATTGCGGATTCAGTTTGAAATTTGTTCAAAACGTGACGAAACATTGACACGTAGGCAATCTGTATGATAAAATGGGAATATACAAGGGACGCCAACAGAGGTGCGGATGGGTATGGTGCAGGCGACCACCAAGAAGCTAACCAAGAAGGAAGAGCAGGACATCATCAGCCTGCGACAGTTCGAGAAGACAATCCCAGACGAAGAAACGGCCATAACCTTCTTTGAACAGAAACGTTGGTGCAACGGTGCCTACTGTCCTCGTTGTGGCTTCCAGAATGTCTACCGCGTCAAGTCCGGCAAGCCTTTATCGCATCGTTGCCGGGATTGCAAGAAATACTTCTCCGCTCGTATGGGTACTCCCTTGGAGAAGTCCCTACTCCCGACTAAGACTTGGCTTCTGGCCATCCACTTGATGCACACTTTTCGCAAGGGCGTTGCAGCTCTATCGATGCACAAAATTCTTGGAATTTCGTATCCAGCCGCTTGGTTCTTAGAACATCGCATCCGAGAGGCCATGAAGGTTGGAGATACCACCGTGACCGGAGTGGTCGAGGTTGACGAGACCTACATTGGTGGGAAAGAGAAGAACAAACACGCCAATAAGAAGACGGACAGTCCAATGGATAACAAGTTCGCGGTTGTCGGTCTCAAAGATCACAATGGCAACGTTATTGCGTTCCCAATTTCTCGGACAGATACTTGGACGCTTCAAAATGCCGTCCTCGATCACGTGAAGCCTGGTAGCACGGTCTACACCGATGGACATCTCGCATATCAAATCCTCTCTCAGTTCGGCTATAACCATCAGTGGGTCAATCACTCGGTGGGCCAATACGTGAACGGACTGGCGACCACCAACGGCATCGAGTCCTTCTGGTCCCTCTTGAAGCGCGGATATATGGGAACGTTCCACTACATGAGTTGGAAGCACCTTCACCGCTACGTCAATGAATTCGCCTACCGACACAATTCCGGCAAAGGAAACGGTTGGGAAACAATCGGAGCCGTTGTTGAACGAATGGTGGGTGAGCGGTTGACTTGGAAGCGGTTGATTGCAAGGGAGGCAATCGCATGACCACCGAAGAAAATCCGTTGCATGGCAGATTCGACGAAATAGTCGAATCTCTGATGAGGCCAGCGCCTCCACCTCCATCAGCCACTCTCCGGGTGGCTGTTTTATATTCTGACGACGGATGGCTGGAACAGGCGGTACGGGACGGAGGCTTGGAAATGACTTACAGTCACAATCCAACGTCCTACCGCGAGATATTCGACTTCGGCGATATTCCATTCTTCGATATCGTTATTGCCGCCATGCCCGACACAAGACGCAAACGCCATGAAGCACTTCAATTCGTGATGCGTTTCCTGCGCGTCCGAAGACCGGACACGTTCCTACTGGTTGGTACGGAGCAACTCGGAGACGCCAAATTCCTGTCCATCGTGGAACAAGAAACCAATCCATACGGTTATGAAGTCATCAGTATCGGAAAGGAATCCGGCATCTTCAGCGACGACGATCCGTTGGCCTTCGTGGTGGGAATGTTGTATCTGGACCCCAGCGGGCTCCCAATCTTCTCATCCAATTGGAAGGACGACGACAACCAAGGATCGGCGTTGCAAGTGATGATTGGGCGCACAGCGAGAGCGATCAGCGGTCAGGGATGGGTGTGAGTTTGTCTCCTGGACCGTTGGAGTCTAGACAGCCTAATAATTCCCCCGTGAGCTATGGCAGATGCTCCCTCCTTCCTGTAGGCTGCCAGCAGTCGCCACACATGGCGCTCGCTCACTCCCATCAACTGTGCCGCAACTCCCATAGTCACCCCTCCTGCGGTCACTCCGTTCAACACTTGTATCCTTGCCTGCTCTCTCGTCGTCAACGTCAGTCCTTCCATAGACTGACATTTTCATTGAACAGTTAGACCCTGACATAATCATTGAACATCTACAGAAGGGCTGTACCATCCTTGTTAGCGGATGTTTCCTTGTGTTAACCTGACCGGGCCAATACGAAATGGCTCCGGTTCGCCGAGCAGAGAAGAGAGACCACGATGCGCTGTGAAATTTGCTTGAAGTCGGGGATGAGCGGCAACAACGTCAGCCACTCCAACCGCCATACCAAGACCCGTTTCAAGGCCAACGTCCACAAGCAGACCCTGGAGCGGGACGGCAAGCAGGTCCGCGTCAAGATCTGCAGCCGTTGCCTCCGTTCCCTCCACAAGTCTCCCAAGGTCCGCAAAGCCTTCGCCGCCCTTTAGCTATCGGAGAATACTCATGCCGGACCAATACCAGAGGTTCACTGTCATATTGGACCAGGAATCGGACGGCGGATATAGCGTGTATTGTCCTGCTTTGCCCGGTTGTTCCAGCCAGGGGGACAATCGGACGGAAGCCTTGGAAATGATCAAAGACGCCATTGTCGGAGTCCTCGGCTCTGTAGAAGAGAGAAGGCCGGATCAGCTAACGTTCCCAACGGTCCCCTTGGCAGAGACGCCCCCAGCTCATTGCGGACGAACTCCGCGAGGCAATGGAGTTCCGCATAGGAGAGGGCGATCCGGTGGCCATGGAGATTGTTGCCGTTGAGGTGGCAACCTGGGTCCCCGTTTAGGTGTCCCGTCTGCGGGTAATCTCCGGCCGGGACGCCGTGAGGACGTCCGAACAAGCGCTATGATACTTCCTCAGGCAGACTGGCAGCCACATGATACTCGGGACGCCGGGTGTTCCGTTCAATCTCTCCGTCCCGAATCACCGGGTCATCAGGAAAGGTACCCTTAGGAATTTGATCAGCCGGGCGGGCATGGATATTAACGAGTTCCTCGAGCTGCTCCGCAGTTAAGCCAACCCGGCCAGACATCCCCGCATTCCCCGCATGGCTTCCGGAACGGTCTCGCGGTCGTTGAATACGGCGCTGCCGGCGACCAGGATGGTGGCGCCGGCCTTTACCGAGTCTTGGGCCGTCCAGTCCGCTTTTACCCCGCCGTCCACCTCCACTAAGGCGGCATGATTGCCGGCGTCGATTATGGATCGCAAGCGGCGTATCTTGTCGACGCTTCGGGGAATGAACGATTGGCCGGCAAAGCCCGGATTGACCGCCATGACCATCACGATGTCCAGCAGCGGCAGCACTTCTTCCACCGCCGACACCGGAGTTCCCGGATTTATGGCCACCCCGGCCTGATTCCCGTGTTCCTTGATCCGGGTGACCGTGCGGTGCAAGTGCTCGCACGCCTCTACATGCACCAGAATCTGGTCGGTCTCCGCCTTCATGAAGGTGGGCAGCAGGTTGTCCGGTTTCTCGATCATCAGGTGGATGTTGAGAGGAAGGTGGGTGTTGGCGCGGATCGCGTCTACCACCACCTCGCCGAAGGAAATATTGGGCACGAACAGGCCGTCCATCACGTCCACGTGAATTAGGTCGGCTCCGGCCTCGGTTACCTCCCGCACCTGTTCGCCCAGCCGGCCGAAGTCGGCCGACAGCACCGACGGGGCGACCAAGACTCGGGCTTCAGAAACCATCCCCGGCCTCCTTCAACAACGTCTCGGCTTGCGCCAACGCCTCGGCCACGCGACGTGGGGCCGTGCCGCCCGGATTGTCGCGGGCAGCGGCGGACGAAACGGCCGTGATCTCATACACGTCTGCCTCAAAGTTGGTGGAAAACCGCTGATACTCGGAGAGGAGCAACTGCTGTAGTTCCTTGCCTTGTGCATCGCAGTAACGGCACAATTCTCGCATGATGCCGTGGGCCCCCCGGAAAGGGACACCCTTGCCAACCAGGTAGTCGGCCAAGTCCGTCGCCAGCATCTGGCTCTCTCCCGACAGGCCCGCCACGCGCACTGCGTCCAACTCCAAGCCCGGAAGCATGGCCTGAAACACTTCCAGGGTGGTCTGAAGGGTGTCGACGGCGTCGAAGAAGCCTTCTTTGTCTTCCTGGAGATCGCGGTTGTAGGTCAACGGGAGCCCCTTCAACGTGGTCAGCAGCGCCATAAGGTCGCCATAGACCCGCCCCGTCTTGCCCCGGGCCAGTTCCGCAAAATCCGGGTTGCGTTTTTGTGGCATGATGCTGCTGCCCGTGGTGAACTCTTCGGCCAGACGGACGAACCCAAACTCCCGGCTGGACCACAGTACCAGCTCTTCCGACAGCCGCGAGAAGTGCATCATGCAGATGGCGGCCGCCGCCAGGAATTCCGCAACGAAATCGCGGTCGGAAACGGCGTCCATGCTGTTGGCGCTTATCCTGCTGAACCCCAGCTCACGGGCCAAAAACTCCCGGTCGGTGGGATAAGGGGCCCCGGCCAGCGCTCCGCTGCCCAAGGGCAGCACGTCGGCGCGGCGATGACAGTCCTCGAAGCGCCCCACGTCCCGCTGCAGCATCTCGAAGTATGCAAGCATGTGGTGGGCGAAAAGCACCGGCTGGGCCCGTTGCAGGTGGGTGTAACCCGGCATCACCACCGGCTGGTAGCGCCGGGCCAAGCCCACCAACGCCCGTTGTACTCCGCGCAGGCCCACCGTCGCGGCCGCAATCGCCTCTTTGGCATAGAGCCGCATGTCCAAGGCGATTTGGTCGTTGCGTGATCGGCCGGTGTGGAGCCGGCCCGCGGCCGGCCCGATAAGCTGGCCCAGCCTGCTCTCGACGTTCATGTGCAGGTCTTCCAACGCCGGGTCCCAGGGAAAAGAACCGTCTTTAATTTCGCCTTCGACGGCCTTCAGCCCCTTTTCGATTTGGCCGGCATCTTCCTCGGAAATAATCCCCTGCCTGGCCAACATGCGGGCATGGGCAATAGAGCCGGCGATGTCCTGCCGGAACAGCCGACGGTCGTAGTGGATGGAAACCGTGTAGCCGCTGAAGTCCGCCATACGGCTTCCAACTATAACCCGTGGCCACGGCAGGCTCAAGGAATACTCGGTCAGCGCATTCGGTAAATCGGTCCGGCGCCACCGCGATTCAGCGTCAGCCAGACTGGCTGGCTTCCAGGGTTGGCCCGAGGATGACGATCTGGCAGGAGTGGTTCGTGCCCTTGGAGCGGTCCGATGGGTCTCGATACTCCGGCTGCCAGCCGTTGGAAGATGATATTATCGAGTTAGCGGGAATATCGGCTTCCACGTCCTTCGTGGTGACCACGTATTCCAGTCGTGATTCCGGTAACTGAATATGGACCGGGAGGGCAATATGGTCAGCCCGCAACCCCAGACGAAATCGACCTACGAGGACTACGCGAAGACCCCGGACGACGAGCGGTGGGAGTTGATAGACGGGGAGTTGATCATGGCGGCAGCACCGAGTGTATCCCATCAAAGAGTCGTCTTCGCCTTGGGAAAGGCGATGGATGCCTTTGTTGTAGAGCGAGAATTGGGAGAGGTAATGGTACCTGCCCCCGACGTGGTGCTATCCGACACCAACACTGTGCAACCGGACCTGTTGTTCGTCTCTAAGGAGCGGGCGGACATCATCACTCCCGCCAACGTTCAAGGTGCGCCGGACGTGATGGTCGAAGTCCGTTCGCCGTCTACCGCCCGACTGGACTGGGTCGTCAAACGCGAACTATACGCTCGGTACGGGGTCAAGGAATATTGGCTTGTGGACCCTGACGTCGAGACGGCGACGGTCCTGTTGCTGGGGGAACGGGGTTACGAAGAAGCGACCACCTATTGGAAAGGTCAGGTCTTGACTTCGCCTACCCTGGAAGGATTGGCCATTGACCTGAACGACGTTTTCCGGGCCTGATCGTCGCAATTGCCGAGGAGCATGTTGGATATGACCGAGCTAACCCAGGAAAAATGCACGGCCTGCCGCCGCGATTCCCCCAGCGTGAGCCCGTCGGAGGCCGCCGAGCTACTCGGACAGTTGCCGGACTGGGAGCTCATATCGGAGGATGGCATAGCCATGCTGGACAGGCTCTTCCGGTTCAAGAACTTCAGGCAGGCCTTGGATTTTACCAACCAGGCAGGTGCGTTGGCCGAGGAAGAAGGTCACCACCCGCGGCTTGTAACCGAATGGGGACGGGTGCGGGTTACTTGGTGGACCCACAAGATTCGCAACCTGCATCGCAACGACTTCGTGATGGCAGCCAAGACGGACCTGCTCGTGCATAATATGGCGGCGTCCAGCGCAGATAGCGGGGCTGGCGGTTGATGGCTATGGGGCCAGCGGCACTGCTACCGGGCCAAGGATAACCTGATAGCTCGTAAGTAGCGGCACGCTGTGGACGAAGCTGGTCGTGGCGATGATTTCGTCTATGTAAATGCCATAACTGGCCATCGGTTATGTCCAAATGCTGGTATGGCTTCGCATTCCAATTTGTTGCGGAGACAGGGCCCACCGTCTACAGTACGATCCGGTCCTATCAGTGCCCGACAACTGCATCCAACCTGAAAGCCGGAGCCCCACTATGAAGGTTACCTACCGCTTGGCGTCGAACGAGCTGTCGTCGGTGCCAGCCGAGGCCGCTTGGGCGGAGTCTATGGGTTACGACGGCATCTCAAAGAACGAGACGGCTCACGACGCTTTCGTGGCCTTGACCCTGGCCGCCACTTCCACCACGCGGGCCACCCTCCAGACCTCGGTGGCCATCGCATTTCCCCGCTCACCCATGATCACCGCCTACATCGCCCGGGATTTGCAAGACCTGTCTAATGGCCGGTTTCGTCTGGGGCTGGGGACCCAGGTAAAGGGACACATCGAGCGGCGGTTTTCCACCAGTTGGGAGGCGCCCGGCCCCCGGCTTCGAGAGTATGTGCGGGCCCTGCGGAGTATCTGGCATTGCTGGGAGACCGGCGAGGGATTGGACTACCAGGGCGAGCACTACCGGTTCTCCTTGATGACGCCTTTCTTCAGTCCCGGCCCCGGCGAACATCATCCCCCGGAGATATTCACGGCCGCGGTGAACGCCTACAACTGCCAGGTTGCCGGGGAGGTGGCCGACGGCCTGATGCTGCACACCCTTACCTCCCCCGAGTACGTGCGGAGTGTCGTGCAACCGGGGCTGGCCAAGGGCGCGGAGCGGGCCGGACGGGACCCCGGCCAGTTGAAAATTAACGGCGGTGGTTTCATCATCACTGGCCCTAACCAGTCCAGCATCCGCGCCGTTCAGGCCGACGCTCGCCGACGAATCGCCTTCTATGGCTCGACCCGCACCTATCACCCGGTGTTGGCCGCGCATGGGTTCGAGGAGATCGGTCAACGCCTGCACCAGATGTCGTTGCGGGGCCAGTGGGCCGAGATGGGTGAGGAGGTTAGCGACGAGATGCTGGACGCCTTTTCGGTGTCCGGCGAATACGACGAGATAGCCGAGCGGTTTGCGGGTCGCTACGGCGGCCTCTTGGATGAGGTGAGTTTCAGTCTGTATACTGAATCGCCGCCCGAGGAACTCCAACTGCGCCGCATACTTCGCCAGTTCCAGGAAATCGAGTAAAGGGGCGTCATGGCGAACACAGCCCATCTGGTTGGCAGCGTTCCGTTGCGAGACGCCGAAACGGTGTTTCGCACGGTCAGCGGAACCCTGGGACCGTACCTGAAGCGGGTTACCGACGGCGAGACCGGCGAACGCCAGCGTTGGATCTGGTTCCAGCGAGAAATGTTAGCCAACCATCCTGCGATGGAGTTGGCCGATGACGAGTCTCCCTTTGCCCTGTATCAGTGGGACGGGCAGCTTATCCGGGAGACTCCCTACATTCGCTTCCGGCCCGGCGTAGACCCATCTAAGGTCACGTTCGAGACTGGCTACGCCGCCGCAGCGTTGGAGTCGTTCGCCCTTTACTCCCCGTTTAAGGACGAGGGAGTCATAGGCTCCCGCGTCAGATTTCAGGTGTCGTTGCCCACGCCCATGGCCACCGCCTACATGTATATCAGCCCGGACTCCCGCGACGCTTATCTGCCGGCCTACGAGAAGGCGTTGACCGGGGCCTTGGCGGAGATCGTGGATTCAGTTCCCCACGATGCCTTGGCCATCCAGTGGGATGTCTGCCAGGAGGTGCTGATCTTCGAGGATTATTTCTCCCACCGGCCCGGAGACTACAAGGCCCAAGTTTTCGCGGAGTTGGCCAGATTGGGAGACTGTGTTCCCGCGTCCGTCGACCTGGGGTACCACCTTTGCTACGGCTCTCCCCGGGACGAACACTTGGTGATGCCCGCGGACGCCGGAGTCTTGGTGGAGATTGACAACGGGGTGGTCTCGTCGCAGGGAAGGGGCCTTGACTTTCTGCACCTGCCGACGCCCAAAGACCGGACGGATCCGGAGTATTTTCAGCCCCTGCGGGAACTCCGGCTGCCGGCCGAAACCGAATTGATTATGGGCTTGGTCCATTTCGACGATGAGGCCGGGGACCTGGCCCGCATGGATGCCGCCAAGAACGTGTTGGACTTTTCGGGCGTAGCCACCGAATGCGGCTGGGGGTGAACCGATCCGGGCCGGGTGCCGGGGTTGCTGGAAAGCCATCGCCGGGCTGTGGAGTATCTGAACGCCCGCTGAGGCTGGCCTTCAGGTGTGGAATAGCTGCCAGTCGAGGCTGCCAAGGTTGAATACAATCCGGCGAAAGGCCTCGGTGTATTCCAGCCCCGTTTCCGCTTGGTGGCGCCCCGACATCCGGGCTATCCTCGAAAGCCGTTCCGCTGTGGTGACCGGTGACATCTGGCTGGCGTGGGCCGCCAGCGACCTGCTCTTGACGTCCAAGTAATTGCCGATCTCGACAAACACGTCGGGACACTCGCTCCCCCACAGGTACGCTTGCTCCACCATGTGGGGTTCCAGCCCCTCTTGAGTTATCTGTTCCGGGAAGTGAAGGCGGCTCCAAGCGTAGGTGAATGCGGCATCCAAGGCCACCTGCCCGCTCATTCGGTGATCGCGGTGGGTGTGGCTGATGCTGCGGTACGGGTCGATACAAAGAATCATGTCAGGCTTGTGGCGGCGTATCTCCCGGGTCACTTGGCCCCGGAACAATTCGGTGTCCTCCAGCCCGCCATCGGGGTGGCGCAGGAAGACCACCTCCTTGGCGCCAACGATATTGGAAGCCGTCTCTTGCTCCACCTCCCGGGTGGCCGCCAGCCGTTCGGGCGTCATTTCCCGGTCGCCGGTGCCTTTGTTGCCGTTGGTGCACATAATCACGATGACTTCCGTGCCCGCTTCCTGGACCCACTTGGCCAATGCCGCACCGCACCCCCCTTCGCAATCGTCGGGGTGGGGCGTGACCGCCAATGCGACGCGCGGTGCCGTAGCGACTACCTCGAAGTTAGTTTCCGGCATGGGTTTCTATTGTCTCCTCAGCAACGACGTTCCAACGCCCCTGCGTTGGGTGAGAGTGATGGACAGCGCAACCCGCAGAGACGATGCCGACGAACGGCTGTCAAGCCGTCCTAAGAATCGTCCACCGCCACCGTGCGGCCTAGGGCGGTTACGGCGTAGCGGCCCGAGCGGCCGGGGATGCGTTCCAGCCAGCCGAACTTGGCGCGGGCCGCGTTGCGTAGAGTCTGGGTGAAGTTGCCGGGTCGCCTCCAGCCGGCCAAGTCGAAGAGGCTGTCCAAGTCCTCGGCGTCGATCCCGTCGGAATCGAGAAACCGACCTGCGCCCTCGGCTGCTACCACCACCCGCCGCATGTCCCCCACGGGGTTGAGAATCTGGCAGAAGGATACGAAATCGTCCCGCGATTGTGGGCTCTGCTCATCAAGCCGCAGGCTTGCGCTGCGGTCCGGCGCGGGGTCGGAACGGCGTCCCGAGGTGGCGCGGCGCGTTCCCGGTTCCGGCGTGGCAAGGGAGAGGAGCTCGGTGGCGGCCCGTACCGGTTTTGCTTCTACTGCCGAACGTACCGTGCCGTTGGCCGCCGCAGCCCTGGGTTGGTCCGGCTCCGGGACTACCCCCGTACTTTTTTCCGCCGTCCCGTTGCTCGTGAGGGCCGGGGCGTCTTGGCCCGGTGGCGTTGAGCCGCGTGGAAGGTCGCGGAGGGCCATTCCCACCACTTGCTGCAACAGTTCCGTCTCCTCCGTTTCCAAGGTGATCTGGGTGTTGTCGGGTAGTGTAATTGATACCCTGCCCATGACTCACTCGCCTTTGGTTTACATATTCCCCACAGAACCAACGGTATATGCTACTCGGCGGCAATAGTCAAGGCCGGGGAGAAATGTAAGGCGGGCTTCGGCCGGTACTCGGTAGTGCGGCGGCAGGAGGGCGTCCGGATTGGTGGGGCGCCTGGGGTTAGAGGGTTTGCTTCAAGCGGATGGCCAGGGAACGGGTCATACCGGGCACCGCGGCGATCTCATCCAACCCGGCCTCCTTGATGCCCTTGAGCGATCCGAAGCGGCGCATCAACATCCTCTTGCGCTTCGGCCCAATGCCGGTGACCAATTCGATAGGAGAGCTGAGGCTGCCCTTGCTCCGCAGGTTGCGATGGTAGGTAATGGCGAAACGGTGCGCCTCGTCGCGCATTCGTTGCACTAGGTACAGGGCCTGGGAATCCCGTGGCAGGATGATCGGCTCCGGTGTGTGGGGAACGTACAACCACTCGTTTTCCTTGGCCAGCGACGCCAAGGGGATGTCGTCCAAGCCCAGTTCCAATAACACTTCCAGAGCTGCGGAGAGCTGTCCCTTGCCCCCGTCGATGAGCACGAGGTCGGGCACCGCCCCCCAAGAACCGCCTTGAGCGGCATTCTCGTCGCCCTCTTCTTTCGCGGCGGCGCGGGATGAGGCCAAGCGCTTGAAGCGACGGCGCAAGACCTCCCTCATGCTTTCGTAGTCGTCCACGCCCTCCACCGTCTTCACTTTGAAACGGCGGTAATGGGACTGCTTGGGTCGGCCATCCTCGAATACCACCATGCTGCCCACCGCGTTACTGCCCTGGATATGGGAGATGTCGTAACACTCCATGCGGCGGAGAGGGAGGGGAAGCGATAGCTCTTCCTCCAGTTCGCTGCTGGCCTGCTGAATGATGTCGAGATTGTCCAGCCACTTGATGCGGTGCTGGGCCAGACCTTGGCGGGCGTTGTCGGCAACTGTATCCATCAGACGTTTGTGCACCCCCCGTTGGGGGCAGAACACACGCACCGCTCCGCCGCGCAGGCCGCGCAGCCATTCTGTGATCAGGGTAGAGTCTTCCAGCGGGTGCTGGGTGACGATTCTGGGCGGAATCGTCAAGACCGACCCGTAGAACTGTTTCACGAACTGCCCCAACACCACGGCCGGGGCGTCGTCCTGGGTGCTTTCCATGAAGAAATGGTCGCGGCCGATCAGCTTGCCCTTGCGGACGAAGAACACCTCGACCCAAGCCTCGTTGGTACCCTGCGCCAAGGCCATCACGTCCATGTCGATGACCGGTTTGGTGGGGTCGGAGTCAACCTTTATCGTCCGTTCCTCGGCGACCTTCTCCACCGCCCTGATCCGGTCCCGGAGCACCGCCGCACGTTCGAATTCCAGCCGCGCCGCAGCCGAATTCATGTTCTGTTCCAGGTCACTGGTTACCGCTTCAGTGTCGCCCTCCATGAACATGATTACTTGGTCGATTACCTTAGCGTATTCCTCTTTGGTGGCGTACCCGGTACACGGCGCCACACAACGGTTGATGTAATACTCCAGGCAAGGCCGGGGGTCGTTTCCGGTAATCGTTTTGGTGCAAGAGCGGTACGGGAATAGCCGCTTCACCAAGTCCATAGACTTGCGGACGGTATTGGCGGTGGCGAAGGGGCCGAAATAGCGGGCGCCGTCTTTGGCGACCCGGCGGGTAACGTAGACCCTGGGAAAGTCTTCGGCTAGGTCTATCTTGAGGTAGGGGTAGGTCTTGTCGTCTTTGAGCCGCGCATTGTAGCGGGGCTTGTACCGCTTGATTAGAGTGTTTTCCAGGATGAGGGCCTCGGCTTCCGTGTCGGTGACGATGTACTCGAAGTCGTGAAGGTGCCCCATCATCCGTCTGATCTTCGAGGGTTGGTTGGTTTGGGAGCCGAAGTAGGTGCGCAACCGGTTACGGAGAATGCTGGCCTTACCCACGTAGAGCACCGTACCCCGCGGGTCCTTCATCAGGTAAACGCCGGGGCGTTCCGGGGTGGCCTGTAGTCTTTGCTCTACCAGAGGCAGCGGCATTATTCGGCTAGAGGAGAATAGCCAATACGATCAAGACCGCGATAACGGAGGCGGACAGGACGCCGATACGGCGTAGCTCGGACCCCACGTAATTATAGGCCGTGGGGCGTTCGCCGCGGACCCGGGACACCGATTCGGCGCGACCCGGGCGGCCTGCCGTTGCGTTTCTGGCTATCGGCGCCTGTCTCATCGCGGGCGAAGGCCGTTGGGTAACTGCAACGCCGCCGGCTACGTCGCCGTCAACCGCCCCGTTGGCCGCCGATTCGGTGTCCGGACCGTCTACAACAGCGCCGGCAGAAGGGATGCCGCTGGGGCCGCGTTGGCTCTTTTTGCGTCTGCGGTTCAGCTGCCCTTGCCGTGCTGCCGCCCGACGAGCTTTACCCGCCATGGGGGTTGACCTCTTTACGTAACGTCAATTCACTATATCAGCTATTGGCGGAAAAGGGCAGTCCGGCAGTGCCCGAGCGAACGACGCTTCATCGCCGCAGTCAGGGTCTCCGCCCACGGTCCGATCGACAGGCGCGGGGCCGCCCATTCGGGAATTATGGAATGCTTAGGCCCTAGGGTGGCTCTTTTCGTACTCCTGTTGCATGTAACTATTGGTCAGATGGGTGTACACCTGGGTGGTAGAAATGCTGGAGTGGCCCAATAATTCCTGAACGTGCCGCAGGGACGCCCCGTTTTGCAACAGGTGGGTGGCGAAGCTATGGCGCAGGGTGTGGGGGGTAACGCTCTGCTTGATGCCCGACTTCTGAGCGTAGGTCTTGAGGACCGTCCAGACCCACTGCCGCGTCAGTCGTTCGCCGCGGTGGTTCACGAACAGGGCGGGTTCGGCGCGGCGTGGACCTAACATAGCCCGTCGGGAGCCTTTGCAATATTTCTTCAACTCTTCCAATGCCTTGGGGTAAAGGTGGACGATTCGTTCCTTGGAGCCCTTGCCCAGGCAACGGATGTAAGACTCTTCGGTATTTACATCCTGCATGTTGAGGGAAACGAGTTCTCCTACCCGCAGCCCGGTGGCGTAGAGCAACTCCATGATCACGGCGTCCCGTTGCCCCTCGTTGCTGCCCGACCGGTAGGCGGTGTTAAGCAGTGTGGTTACCTCGTCTTCTCCCAGATATTTGGGCAACGATCGGCCAACCCGGGGGGAGCCCAGCGATTCCGTGGGGTCTTCGGTAATGCTGCCCGTCTCCGACAAGAAACCGAAGAAAGACTTGATGCTGGCCACCTTCCGTGCGGTGGTGGCGTCACGGTAGCCCTTGCGAACCCTCAAGTCTTGTATGTACTTGTTGAGGGTGTCGATGTCCACTTGGGTCCAATCGAATTTGGAGAGGGAGTGGCCGTTGCGGCTTGCTTCGAGGAAGTCCCAGAACTGTTGGAGGTCGTTGCGGTAGGCTTCCGAGGTGTTGCGAGAAAAACCCTTTTCCACGATGAGGTGTTGGAGAAAAGAAGAAATAGCCTGGTCCATGTTCCCATATCCTTTCGCCGAAGCGTAACAAGATGAGTAAGCGTGTAGTGTGCCTACTCAATATTGCTCACGATTCTAACACAGGGCCTGGGAACGCCACGGGAAGAACCCAAACGAAAAAATGCAATTCTGTTGTAAAAGAGTCGGGCCGTCAGGCGGCCAGTACTACCGTGCCAGTGGAGGACAACGAGCCGCCGGTGCCGTTGACGATAGCGGTCTGGGCCGGCCGGCTGCGGTCTCGTTTGTTCGTCGCTTGCCTTTCGCCGCACTCGCCGCGCAACTGCCGCACCGCCTCCACCAAGAGGAAGATGCCGTACATACCGGGATGGGTGTAGGAGAGACCGCCGCCGCTGGTGTTAAGGGGGAAGTCGCCGCCGGGAGCAGTGCGTTGGTCGGCCACGAAGCCGGCCGCTTCTCCCGGCCCGCAAAACCCCAGGGCCTCTAAGGTCAGCATCACGGTGTAGGTGAAGGAGTCGTAGATCATCGTCAGGTCCAAGTCGTCGTGGGTAATTCCGGCCCGGGACATGGCCTTGGGGCCCGATTGCCGTGCTATCATCGACGTGTAGGATGGCATCTGGCTGATTATGTTGTGGTCATGGGCCTCGCCGCCGCCCAGCACCCACACCGGTTGTTTCCGGCAGCTCCGGGCCCGCTCGGCGGTGGTGACCACCACGGCGGCGCCCGAGTCGGTGACCAGACAGCAGTCGAACAGGTGGAAGGGCCACGACACCCAGCGGGAGTTGTGGTAGTCGTCAAAGCTCATCGGAGTGTCGAACATCATCGCCTTGGGGTTCAGGTTAGCCCATTTGCGGGTGGCGACCGCGATTTCGGCCATGCCTTGGCGAGTTAGGTCTTCGCCGTACTCGTGCATGTAGCGGGTACAGGCCATCGAGTAGTTGATGGGCGCTCCGATGATGCCGTAAGGCGCCTCGTATTGGGCCATAGGCAGGTTGCCGTCGGTCGGCGTCCGCAGTCGCGCCGACCGGCCTGCTTGGCCGTGGGTAATCAGGGCAACCTCGCAGTACCCGGCGCGGATGGCGGCGATGGCGTGGGCTACGTGAATTATGAAGGATGAACCGCCGACGGAGGTGCTGTCGGTGAATCCCGGTTGAATGCCCAGGTATTCGGCGGTGGCCAGGGTGGAGAACCCGGCCGTAAAGATGCCGTCTACGTCGCTTTTGGACAGCCCGGCGTCTTCCAGAGCGTTATATGCCGCCTCGGCGTGGTGCTGTAATGAGGACTTGCCGGGGACGTTGCCCATCACGTCGGACTCGGCGACCCCTACGATTGCGATGTCATTCGGCGCGGTACCCCGTGATGTCATTACGGCTCTCCTCGTTTGGCGGGTCTTCGGGTGGGTTTCCGGTGGGATTTTGTCCAGGGTCTTGGAAAAAGCGATTGCTGGGGATTTGCCCCGGCACCGGCCGATGATACAACACGGTATGGCGCGCCACAACTTAACCGCCCGGTGGGCCGGCGCCGGCCCATGCTAAAATATCTCCGGGGCCACCGTCAGGGATCGCCCGAAAGACCCCAGAGGAAGTTATGCCGAACAATTTCTGGATGATGATCAACAACGTGGAGAACTTCAGAATCACCCAAGGCCTGGGGTTCACCGTAATGGGCCTCAAGTCTCAGCACCGGCGCAAAGTCCAGAGGATAGCCGACGGCGACCGGGTGCTCATGTACCTATCCCACCTGCGGCGTTTCGTGGCTACCGCCACCGCTACCTCGTCCTATTTCGAAAAAGAAGACCGGGTCTGGGTGAAAGAGGGCGCCACCGGGTTCCCTTTTCGTATCAACATCAAGCCAGAAATCGTGTTGGACGATTTCCAGTTTATGGATGCCAACCTGTTGGCGCCGCGCTTGGAGTACGTGAAGCGGTGGCCGCCGGAAAACTGGTACATGGCCTTCCAGGGAAACCTCCACCTTTTGCCGAAAAATGATTTCCTCCTGATCGAGGAGGAAATGAAGAAACTGAAGTTCGGCAAGGACTATACGCCCGCCCCGGTCACGCCACCAACGCGGTCTCCGTCCCGCCGGCGCCGTTCGGGGAATCGCAAGGGCCGCTCCGGCCCCGACGCAGAGGGCTCGCCGCGGACCAATACCGCCGCCAACGGTTAACGGTCAAGGGCGGGAATCAGGGGTTAAACGGAAGCCGGTCCAGCGACGTCGTCAAGGGCCTCTTGGATTTCTGTCAATACGGACGCGTCCGTTTCGTTGGCCCGTGCCCCTTGCAACACCGCTACCGCTTCTGGGGTCTTGATACGGCCCAGCGCCCAAGCGGCATGGCCTCGCACCAAGGGAGTTGCCTCTGCCAAAGCCCGGTGGAGAGCGGGAACGGCCTCGGGAGACCCCAGGTTCCCCAAGGCGACGCAGGCGTTCCTTTGCATACCGCTATGCTTGGCCCGCATGACCGGGGTGCCCTGAAACTGCCCACGGAAATCATCCTCAGTCATTCCCAGGAGACCGACAAGGTCCAAGAGCCCGGTGGTGGTTGACGGAGCCTCCGGGATGGGGTGGGCCGCCGGTTCGGACTTTCGGTTCACCGGGCAAACGTCCTGGCAGATGTCGCAGCCGAAGACCCAATCTTGCATCATGGGGCGGAGGGGGCGGGGGATAGGCCCCCGGTTCTCGATGGTCAGGTAGGAAATACAGCGGCTGTTGTCTATGACGAAAGGCGCCACAATAGCCCCGGTGGGGCAGGCGTCGATGCACAGGACGCAACTTCCGCAAGTCTTTTTTGACGGTGCGTCCGGCTCCATCTCCAAGTCGGTGATCACCTGACCGAGAAGCACCCATGAGCCATAGTTGGAGGTCAGGATATTGGTGTTCTTGCCGAACCAGCCTAACCCGGAACGGTTGGCGGCGGCGCGATCCAACATAGGACCGTCGTCCACGTACCATCGGGCCGATATCGGTGTTTGAAGATGCTCGGCAACTCCCTTTACGAAGTCCCGCATTCGCCGTTTCATCACCCGATGGTAGTCTTTGACTCGGGCGTAGCGGGCCACCTTGCCGTGGTTCTGAGGTGGGGTCGATTCCGCCGCGGATTCACCGGGGCCAAGGTAGCTAAGCCCCAAGGAAATAACCGACCGGGCCCCAGGCAACAACTCTTGCGGGCTGGAACCTCGCTTGACCCGGCGTTCGGTATACCAGGGCAGCCCGTCCATGTGGCCGTCCCGTAGCCGCCGCAACGCCGCGTCCCGGTCGGCGGCGAAGTCCTCCGCCCCGGTAACCCGCACCAAGTCGAAGCCGCATTCTTGAGCGTAGCTGGTAATCTTCCGCTTCCGGTCTTCCATTCCAGGTCGGTTATTTCTGGTCTTTTGGCTGGCCCAATGATAGCAGACCGGCGGCCGTCTCTGGATTTCGCTAGGGCCGGCGCCGGGATGGCCGAAAAAGTTCGGCCCGGACAGTACAAACACCGTCCGGTCCGAATAGCGCCAAGAGTGTGGGAATAGCGGTCCCCGCCTAGTCGTGCATGAAGTCTTGCATGTCGGCGGGCAGGGGTTTTTCCTCCGGGATCTCCGTGATCAGAGCCTCGGTTGTCAGCATCATCCCGGCGATGCTGCCAGCGTTTTCCAAGGCGGAACGGGTTACTTTCACGGGGTCGATTATGCCGGCCTGGATAAGGTTGGTGAACTCGCCCCGCTCGGCGTCGAAGCCCCAGTCGGCTTCACCGGAGCGCACGCCGTCAACGATTACCGGGCCGTCATAGCCTGAGTTCTCTACAATCAACGCCAGCGGCGCAACCAAGGCCTGTTTCACCAAACGGGCGCCCACCGCCTCTTCCCCTTCCAGGGAATCGATCAAAGCGTCCAGCACTCCTCCGGCGCGGATCAGGGCCACGCCGCCGCCGGCCACGATACCTTCCTCTATGGCGGCCCGGGTGGCGGATAGAGCGTCCTCGGTGCGTGACTTGCGTTCGCTGACCTCGGGTTCGGTGGCGCCGCCGACTTTGATGACGGCGACTCCGCCCACCAAGGCGGCCATGCGTTCCTGTAGTTTTTCGCGGTCATAGTCGGACTTGGTATCTTCAATCTGGACCCGTAGCTGTTCCAAGCGTTCCTTCACCGCCTGCTCGTCGCCGCGACCTTCTATGATGGTGGACTCGTCTTTATTGGCCACCACGCGCCGGGCCGAGCCCAGGTAATCGATCTCGGCGGCGTCCAACTTCAGTCCGCGGTCGTTGCTGACCACCGTGCCGCCGGTGACGATGGCAATGTCTTCCAGCAGAGCCTTGCGTCGTTCGCCGAATCCCGGGGCTTTGATTGCTAGGCAGTCGATGGTGCCCCTTAGCTTGTTGACCACCAAGGTGGAAAGGGCCTCGCCATCCACGTCCTCGGCGATCACGACCAAGGACCGACGACCGGCTTGGAGCATCTTTTCCATAATGCCTATGATGTCGTTTGGAGCGCTAATCTTCTGGTCGGTTATCAGGAAGGAGGGGCTATCGATGGCCACTTCCATGCGCTGGGTGTCGTTTACGAAGTGAGGGGAGAGATAACCGCGGTCAACGCGGACGCCTTCGACGAATTCCAACTCGTCGGTCAGGGACTTGGACTCCTCGATGGTGACTACACCGTCACGGCCGACTTTGTCCAAGGCGTCGGCCAGTTGCTGGGCGATGGCTTCCTCGTGGGCGGAAAGGGCGGCGACCCTGGCGATCTGCTCGCGGTTTTCCACCGGGATGGCCATGCTCTTCAGCTCGGAAACCACGGCGTCGACCGCTTGCTCGATACCGGTGCGCAGTGACATGCCGTTGGCACCGGCCGCCACGTTCTTGAAGCCGTTGCGAACGATGGCCTCGGTCAACACCACCGAAGTGGTGGTGCCGTCGCCCACGGCGTCGTTGGTCTTGGAGGCGGCTTCCTTTACCAGTTGAGCGCCCAGGTTCTCGTAGGGGTCTGGTAGTTCGACTTCTTTGGCGATGGTTACCCCATCGCTGCATACCACCGGGTTGCCGAACATACGGCTCAACATTACGTTGCGGCCGCTGGGGCCCAAGGTTAGCCCCACCACTCGGCGAAGTTGGTGTATACCGCGTAATAGGCTGAGGCGCGCGTCCTCTTCGAAAGTCAGTTGCTTGTCGGCCATTGTTGGCTCCTTAGCGTATCTATCGGTTGGTTGTGGTTGTTCGGCCTATTGCGAAAGGGCGAGAAAATAGGTGCTCAACCCTTAAGAATATGCGACAGTGAAGCCCGATTGTCAACCTGTGGGCGCCGGCTGCTGGTCCTGGAGACCCGGACCCGCCAGAGGCCCCAACGCGGTCACGCCCTCCAGCCCGTCCACAGATTGCGCCAAACGGTCTATGGTCTGGTGCAGCATGGGATGGACGTACCCAGGGACCAACTCAGCCAAAGGCACCAAGGCAAAGGCCCTCAGGTGCAGCCTGGGGTGCGGGACCTGCAACTCCGGTTCGTTCAAGATAAGCTCGCCGTAGAGCAGGATGTCCAGATCGATGACGCGGGGACCGTAGCGTGGCCCCGGGTTTCGGCCCAAGACCGCCTCGACCTCTTTAACCCGCCTAAGCAGCGGGTAGGGCGTGAGGGACGTGGCAGCCTCCAGCACACAGTTCAGGAACTTGGGTTGGCCGGTCAGTCCCCAAGATTCGGTCTCATAGACCCGGGAAGCCCGGATGACCCTGACTCGCCGGTTGGGGGTCTCCAAGAGTTGGACGGCCGACCTGAGGTTGCTCCACCGGTCGCCCAGGTTTGTGCCCAATCCCAGGTAGATTGTGGTTCCATTCATACCTAAGCCTGCCACCCTTCGGGGCGCCAACCCCGGACGATAGCGTCGCTCACCCGGCAGACCCGGACCATTGCCCGGACGTCGTGGACCCGCACGATGTCGGCCCCCCCGCCGATGGCAATCGCAACCGCAGCGGCGGTGCCTTCCAGCCGCTGGTCCGGGGGCAGGTCCAACAGATGCCCCAGCGTGGATTTCCGGGACGGTCCGACCAACAGCGGGTACCCGAGGGGCCGGAACCGTTCCAAGTGGTGGAGCACTTCGATATTCTGATCGGCCGTCTTGCCGAAGCCGATGCCAGGGTCGATGATCAAGGACTCACCGGCGACGCCCGCGTTTCGGGCCAAGGTAACGCTTTCCAACAGGCTGGCGACAATCTCGGGTAACAGGGCCGAGTACCGGGTTCCGTGCTGGTTGTGCATCAGCACCAGTCCGGCGCCGGATGAGGCCGCTACCTCAGCAATCGCGGGGTCGGCCTTCAGCCCCCAGACGTCGTTGATTATGGATGCTCCGGCTTGGACCGCCTCCCGCGCTACCGGACCTTTATGGGTGTCGACACTGATGGGGAGGCGGACCGCCGCCGCCACGGCCCCTAGGGCCGGCAGCAGGCGTTTCAACTCTTCCCAGGCCGATACCGGCTGGTGGCCGGGCCTGGTGGATTCGGCGCCAACGTCGAGAATGTCTGCCCCCTCGGCTTGGAAACGGAGGGCCAAGTCGACTGTGGCGGGAATGTCGGCGCCCAGCCCATCTCCGGAGAAGGAGTCAGGGGAAACGTTGATGATGCCCATGACGTAGGTGCGTCTTCCCCAGTCCAACTTCTCGCCGTTGGCTACGGTCAGGTTGGAAAGAGGAGAGGCGGCGACGGTCATACGCCGTAATTCTATCACGCGTAAATTTCGTTGAACGAGCAATTGCGGTCTGCTAGGATGGGCAAGAATCGCGGGGTTGACTGCGCTCGCCTTGACGGGAGTGAACTTGACTGCGGAAAAAAAGCAAATCGACGAACAGATCGAGGCCCTCGACGCCATGAGGGAACTCGCTCGCAAGGGCGGCGGCCAAGACCGGATCGACGCACAACACAGCCGGGGCAAGCTGACCGCCCGGGAACGGCTGGCTCTCCTGATGGACGACGCCACTTTCAAGGAACTCGATCCCTTCGTCACTCATCGCATCACCGATTTTGGGTTGGGCGACCGGAAGGTATACGGCGATGCCGTGGTCACCGGCTACGGCAAGGTGGAGGGCCGACAGGTCTTCGCTTTCGCCCAAGACTTCACGGTCATGGGAGGCTCCCTGTCGGAGGCGGTAAGCCAGAAAATTTGCAAGTTGATGGACTTGGCGGCCAAGTCGGGGTCCCCGGTGGTGGGGCTGAACGACTCGGGCGGCGCCCGGATCCAGGAAGGCGCCCTGAGCCTGGCCGCCTACGGCGACATCTTTCTCCGCAATACCCTCTATTCCGGCGTTGTGCCTCAGATCTCGGTAATCGTGGGCCCTTCGGCGGGAGGGGCGGTGTATTCCCCGGCCATTACCGATTTCGTGTTCATGGTGAAGGGGACCGGCCAGATGTACATCACTGGCCCCGACGTGATTAAGGCGGTGACCGGAGAGGAGGTCAGCCACGAGGAGTTAGGAGGCGCCGAACCCCACGCCACCCGTAGCGGAGTCGCCCATTTCGTTTGCGAAACGGAAGAAGAGTGCATAAACGAGGTCCGCCACCTCCTAAGTTTCCTGCCGGCCAACAACCTTGACGACCCCCCGGTGGAAGGGACCGATGATATACCGGACCGGCTGGAGCCGGACCTCCGCTACATCGTGCCCAACGACACCAACCGGGCCTACGACATGAGGGACGTCATTTACAAGGTGGTGGACCAAGAGGAGTTCATGGAGGTCCACCAGAATTTCGCCCCCAACGTCGTGGTGGGATTCGCCAGGTTGAACGGCAAGCCGGTGGGCGTCGTCGGCAACCAGCCCGGCTACTTGGCCGGTGTTCTGGACATCGACGCATCTACAAAAGCAGCACGCTTCGTTCGCTTCTGCGACTGCTTCAACATCCCGCTGATCACCTTCGTCGACGTGCCCGGTTTCATGCCCGGCGTCGACCAGGAATACGGCGGCATTATCCGTCATGGGGCCAAGCTCCTTTTCGCTTATGCCGAGGCCACAGTACCCAAGATTTCGGTGATCATCCGCAAGGCCTACGGCGGGGCATATATCGTGATGAGTTCCAAGCACTTAAGAGCCGACATCAACCTGGCTTGGCCATCGGCCGAGATCGCGGTAATGGGCGCCGAAGGCGCGATTAACATCATCTACCGGGACGAGATACGCCGGTCGGAGAACCCCGGACAGACTCGGGACGCGCTAATCGCCGACTACAAAGAACAGTTCACCAATCCCTACGTTGCCGCCAGCCGAGGGTACTTGGACGACGTTATAGATCCGGCCGAAACCAGGGTCCAGCTAATTAAGGCCCTGGATATGTTGCAAAACAAACGGGACAGTCTTCCGGCGAAGAAACACGGCAATATTCCCCTCTAGCTCTCGGCCTCGGGCCCAGGTTGACTCCGCGCCGCTGGTTTAATTGCCCACGCCGAGCCTCCCGCCGGACGGCTAGAATGACCCGCCGCGCTGACGGCCGCCGACGACACACCGGACCGAAACAGGGTAGAATCACTGCCAGCGACACATTGCCGGAACTGCCTGCCGGAAGAACTCGGAGATGCTTATGAAGTTTGGCGTGTTCTACCAAATGCCGTGCGCGGAACACCAGCAACCTGCCGTCCGTTACCAGGAAACCATCGCCCAAGTCCAACTCGCCGACCAGTTGGGGTTTGATTCCGCTTGGCTGGCCGAACTCCATTTCAACTCCCGTTTCTCGGTTATGTCCGCGCCGATGATGGTCGCCTCGGCCATCGCCCAGACCACCATCAGGATTAAAATCGGCACCGCAGTCCACTTAATGCCGTTGCACCATCCCATCCGATTGGCCGAAGAGGCTGCCACTTTAGACGTGCTTTCCGGCGGAAGGTCCATCTTTGGGATTGGCCGAGGCGCCATCCCGACTCACTTTCAGGGTTATGGCATCGATCAAGAGCAGGCCCGGGACCGGTTCCTGGAGGGCTTGGAGATGGTGCTTGGCATGTGGACCCAGGAAGAATTCTCCTACCGTGGCCAGTATTATCAAGCCGACGCGCTTTCCGTAGAGCCCCGGCCCCTGCAACAACCTCACCCGCCGGTCTACATCGCTGCCAATAGCCCGGACACCTTCGGCATCGTCGGAGAACTGGGGCACAACATCCTGGTGGCCCCGACTATCGTCACCGCTCAAGGGGCCGTCGACGGTCTGGCGTTGTACCGGAGCCAGTTGGCCGAGAACGGCCATGACGAACACGAGTTAGCCGTTAACGTGACCGCTCACGTGCATGTCGCCGATTCGGAGGCGGAGGCCCGGGCCGGCTTCGAAAGCACCATCAATAACTATTTGGGCACCCTGCGCGACATGGGCGGGTCGGGTCGCGGTTCGGCGCGGGCCCACGCCTTGGACTACCAGACGGTGCGGGATGAATTCGCCGCTGTGGGTACTCCGGAACAGGTGGCCGAGAAGTTGCAATTGTTCCAATCCAGGTATGGTCCCCAGGGTTTCATCTGCTGGTTCAACACCGGCGGTATGTTGCCACACGAAGCGGTAACCAATTCGATGCGCCTATTCGCCGAGGAAGTGATGCCGCTGTTTCAAGGCTCAAGTGGCGTAACCTGACGGAGCTTCCGTTGACCTCATCCGAGTCGCTCTTCGAGCATCAAAGAAAGGCCCAGGCCTGGAAGAACGCGCCGCTGGCGGAACGGATGCGGCCGCGTACGTTCGAGGAGTTCGTCGGCCAAGAGCAGGTCCTTGGCCCAGAACGGGTATTGCCCCGGGCCATCGCCGCCGGACGAGTCCCGTCTTTCATCCTCTGGGGACCGCCGGGTACGGGCAAGACCACCCTGGCCCGGCTTGTGGCCACCGCCACGGATGCCGCGTTCGAACCGGTGAGCGCCGTCACCTCCGGCGTGGCCGATCTCCGGCGCATTGTGGCCGAGGCCCGGGAACGACAGGGGATGCATCAACAGGCTACCATTCTATTCGTAGACGAGATTCACCGGTTCAACAAGGCGCAGCAGGATGTCATCCTGCCACACGTGGAAAACGGCGTCATCACCTTCATCGGCGCCACCACCGAGAACCCCTCCTTCGAGGTAATTGCCCCCCTACTATCGCGCAGCCGGGTGTTCGCGCTGCAGGGGCTGACGCCAGACCAAGTGGAGACCATCGTGGGGAGGGCCATCGAAGACCGGGAGCGGGGACTGGGCGAGATGGCGGTCACCATTGAACCGGACGCCTTGGCCCACTTGGTCAACATATCCAACGGCGATGCCCGGGTCGCTCTTAACGCCCTGGAGACCGCCGGTTTCGCCACCGCACCCGGCACTGACGGCGGGCGGGGGATCGACCTGGAAACCATTTCGGACGCCCTGCAACGGCGCTCCCCCATCTATGACAAAGCCGGAGAAGGTCATTACGACACCATCTCGGCGTTCATCAAGTCGGTGCGGGGCTCCTCTCCGGATGGAGCCCTCTACTGGTTGGCGCGGATGATCGAGTCGGGAGAGGACCCGCTCTTCATCGCTAGGCGGCTGGTGGTGCTGGCGGCAGAGGACATCGGACTGGCGGAACCCCAGGCGTTGCCGGTGGCGGTGGCGGCCCAGCAGGCGGTCCATTTCCTGGGTATGCCGGAAGGACGAATCCCCTTGGCCGAAGCCACGGTCTATCTGGCAACCGCCCCCAAGAGCAATTCGGCTTATATGGCGCTGGAGCAGGCCTTGGACGATGTCAAGAGGCTGCCCAATGACCCGGTGCCCCTGCATCTGCGAAACGCAGTGACGGGACTGATGCGCCAGATGGGCTACGGGAAGGACTACAAGTACTCCCACGACTATGAGGGCCACTTTGCCGACCAAGAGTTCCTGCCGCAATCACTCAAGGGTCGACGCTACTACCAACCCACCAGCGAGGGAACAGAGAAGGAAATAAAGCAACGCTTGGACGGTTGGTGGCGCCCCGGCGAACCGGCCGCCAGCGAATAGAACTAATTTCGCGGCTCAGGTATAGTGAGTCGATGGCGCAAGCAGTGTCTAAAATACCAATTGTCTGGAAAACCAAGCGGTCCGTCGCCGACCGGCTCCTTGGGGAGGTCGGACGGCCTCTGTTCGACCAATTGCTTGCGAAGAGTCAGACCATCGCGGCGAAACGCAGATGGCCTTTGCAAAAGATTAAAGTAGACTATTACCAGGACCCAGAAGTCGATTGGGAGTACATGATTCTCACGCTGGACTTCGATTGCCCTCGATCCAGAGCCGAAAAGCTGTGGGTAAACTATTTGAAAACGGTCAGGGCTATGCGCGAGGGGCAAGAGGGTCAAGCTGGCGACATTCTCGCCGAAATGGTCCACTATGACTTCGAGAGCGATCCGTAGCTTCGAAGCGATTACGCCCTCATCGTATCTTGTCTTGGCTACGGGGTTCGCGGGGGCTAAAGATGAGGCGGCTCGGCGTTCTGCAGTAGACTGGGCTTACTACGCGGCGTTTTTGACCGTTAGAGACGAATTGGCGCAAAGGGCTACGCGCTCTTTACAAGGGGACCCGATGCGCACGTAAGGGTGGCCGTTGCGCTGAACGCAATTGAAGAAGGCATGGGGGAACGGCTGATAAGCTTAAGAAGAGCCCGAAACCGGCTCACTTACCATCCTGGCCGCCAAACCCTGCCCCGCGGCCAGTCCCTTCCCAATCTGCTCGACTCCGCCCGCGTCGTTATCCAAGCAGTCCGCAACTTGCCAGCCCGTGCTTAGCTAGCCTCCCTTGATCGATCCGGCCTAACTGGCGCCGGACCTGGCCGCACCGCTGAGGTCGACCACCTCCGCGCCGATGGCCGCCACTAGGTCCATCGACTCATGGGATTTGTTGAACTTTCTGGCTACGGGTTCGTCATAGACCTAATACCAGCCGGAGTCCCGCGTCTACCTCATTCATCGTCCGATGTGGCAACGAACCGATTTGATCGGTTAGGAATGACTTGTCGACGGTCATCACCTGAGATACGTTGATTACGGATTCTGCGGGAAGGCCCGAATCCGTTGAGGGTAGGGCAACGTTGCCTGGAGCGGCTGCCAAGCGCAGATTCGACGTGATGGCCGCTATGACGACCGTGCTGATTCGGCTTTCGTTGAATTGGTCCGTCTGTACCACCACCACCGGCCGCCGGTAACCCGGTCCGGAGGCCAAGGGTACCGGAAGGGAGGCCCATCAAATCTCGCCACGTTGCACTACCAATCGTCATTTGCCATTGTGACCCATTGCATTTTTGCAATCGTGGCATCGATGTCTGACAACTCTTCGGCGTACACCTTGTCCAAGGCCTCTCGTACTCCATCATTTCGGTGCCAGGCAACGTAGGCTTCAATAGCTCGACGAAAGAATTCGCTCCTTGAAATTCCCTGACCCTTGGCGAGGGCGTCCGCCGACTGGAAAACCGGGGCTGAAATTGATAGCGCTATCTTCATATCTCGTCCTGTCCAGCCTTGAGCTCGAGCGATTGGCGTTGCTCTCCTGTTAATTGTCGTTGCAGGTCTGTACCGCTGAGGCCGACGACCTCCGCGTCGATGGCCGCCACTAGGTCTTCGGGGGCGATTAGAATTTCTTGGCCCCATATCCCGGCGCCGACACCCAAGACCTTCTCGTCCATCAGGCAGGCGTCGAGCAACGAGCGGAACCCCGGCGGCTGCCAGTGGAAGGGCGGTATCGATCCGATATCGTAGCCTGTGATTTCCTTGACTGCCGCCGGGTCGGCCAGCTTGATGTCGCGCGAGCCCAGGGCTTTTTTCAGGCGGCCAGAAATGGCCGACTTGTCGCCCCCCAGCATTATCAATGCGTGCTCACCGGCGCCGGTGCGAAAGATGAGAGTCTTCACCATCTGGGCCTCGGCGTATCCCAGAGCGCGGGCGACGCTGGCCGCCCCTTTCGGCGTGTCGGCCGGAAAACTGGCCCGGCTGTGGGGGATGCCCCGCTCTTCCAAGTAGCGGTGAGCCGGTAGGTCCATCGAGCGTTCTGCGCTCCCTGCGATTCTTGGTTTCATCCGCGACAAAAGCGTCGGGTCAGAAAATACTTCCGTCAAACAGGTGATCCCGGACGGCGGCGTAGATTACATGGCCGACGGCTATCGCGAGGGCCGCGACCGCAATGTACAGCGTCTTCCGCTGGGCCATTACCCGCCCAAGGCCTGGATTACGTCTGCCGACTGTACAACCTCGGCCTGTCTGGGGAAGATCCGGCCCATGAGGAAGTCGTGGACTTCCGGGTCCGAGTCGGAGCAGCAGTCCTCGACGACGTAGAGGTTAAAGTCCAAGTCGGAGGCGTAACGCAGGGTCGAAAGCACCACCCCGCTGGTGGCGTAACCCAGGATAACGAGGTTGCGGACATCGCTTGCCCGGAGCACCACGTCGAGACCGGTGCCGTAAAGGGCGTTGACCCGGTGCTTGCCCACCACGACTTCGCCCTCGGCTGGGCGCACCGCCGGGTGAATCACCGCCAGCGGGTCGAACACCGCTGGCTGCCCCGATGCCTTTCGTTGGTTGAACGTCTTGTTGCGTTCGCCGATCTCCACGTATCCCGGACGAAAGACCGTGGCGCAGTAGCAGAGCAGGACGCCCGCGTTCCGGGCCGCCTGCTGTAGCGCGACGGTGCGGTCCACCACGCCGCGCTCGGTGGCGTGGGGAATCGTGTTCATCATCCCGGCATAAAAGTCGGCGATCAGCAGCGCGGTGGATTTTGGTTCGAGTGCAGGAACTACAATAATTCGACCATTCGACCCCAGGCGCATTATATAACGACAGAGGGCAACCGTATTGACTGGGCGACGGACGGTTTTATGGCGCCTGAGAACCTGAGCTAACCGGTATTGGCCTGGCCCAAGGCAGCAAGGCGGCAACGACGTAAATGGATTCGGGCGGACGGTCTACGGAGCGACAATTGTTCAGGTAGCGGGCGGCGGCCGTAAAGGTGGACAGCCGAAAGCCGGCCTTGGCGACGCGGCGAACGAAGGCATTGGTTTCGGGCAGCGGCTTATGGTCGGCCTCGGCTGAGGCCGATTCCAGGCAGAATTCGTCGGCCAGGCGCTGGATGAGGAGCCGGGCCCGGGGGCGTACGAGTTTGCGCCTGAGGGCGCGAATGCGGGACTGCAATTGGCTAATGTTCATTGTGGCCCTCCGAAAGGTTTAGAGAGTCCTCCAAGGCCTGGAGCTCTTGGCGCAGGCTTTCGATGTCGTTGACTTTGACGGAGTAATTCAGGGCGGTGCGAATGGCGCGCAAGCGGATTTCCGGGTTGGGGTCTTGGAGGGAATCGGCCAGGGCAAGCACGGCTTGGAGCATGACGCCTTGGAGGAGGCTACCGGCCAAATCTGCGGCTTCTTTATGGAGTCTCGCCAGTTCGTCGCGGAAATCGGGGTCGTCCAGCCAGCGGTGCAGGGTTCTGCGGCCTACGTCCGAGAGGCGGGCGGCTTCGGCGATGGAGGATGCGGATGCGAGTATGGGCAGTGTCTTTTTCTGCCGGGCGGTAAAGCCGGGTTTTCCGGTTTCAGTGCCATTCTGTGCCATTGTGCGCCATAGGGCCTCAGTGGCGGGTGGAGGATTGGGGTCCGTGTTGACTAAGCTAGGCTACTGTAACCCGAGATGGCAAGGGGCAGGCGTCAGTAGGGTAGTTCGGGTGCGCGACTGGCGGTCGAGGCGGCGTACCCGCTAGACCGGCAACTCCACGTCCATCAGCGGGCCGTGTTGCTGGGCGCCGTAGACGTCGGAGTCCTCGTTAGAGAAGAATTGGCGTCCAACTCCCCTCGGCCTCAGGTGGTAGAATCTAACGCAATGGATAAAGACCACTTGGTGCTTTGACAACAGGGTCCTTTCCACCCTTCGCTGCCTGAAACTGGACTGGATCGAACGCGTTATCGCAAGACCGGTCCAGACGGAAGTCCAGAGGAATGGGCGAGTCCGGTTTTGGGGTTCGCCCCGCCGTTGTATTGTAAATAGCTTTTCGGGCTGACTTATGATACAGAATTCCGAATCCACCCAGTAATGACCGGCCATCGACGCTAAGCTCGCCGAGGTTCAGTATGACCACCCCCGACACCGCAGCGAAACAGCCGAGGGTCGGAGAGCGGTTCCGCTTGCCGGATCCGCCGGAACGCGAGCCCGACGACACGACCAGCCACAGGAGGCGAAATGGCCGCACGAACCTTCCGCGACATTTTAAGAGAACTGGCCGACGACGCCCAAAGCACTGTGGAAAAGGGGCGCAGCTTCGAGCGGCTGGTCAAGGCGTTCCTAGAACAGGACAAGGCACAGGCCGAACGCTTTGCCAAAGTATGGCTGTGGGGCGACTGGCCCGGCAACGGTGGGCGGCATGACACCGGCATAGACCTGGTAGCCGAGGAACGGGACACCGGCGATCTGATAGCCATCCAGTGCAAGTTCTATGGCGAAGAAAACTCGATAGCTCTGGAGCAACTCAACAAATTCCTGACGGCCTACGGCTCTATTCAGTTCGCCAGCGGAATCATGGTGGCGACCACCGACAATTGGACCCACAACGCCGAAGCCACCATCAGGGAAGCCCGCAACAAGCCGGTGACCCGCTGGGGCCCCGACATTTTCGAGAACTCTTCCATTGACTGGAACGTTTTCGACCTCGACAACCCGTCTGGCGTTCTCCGGCGGCCCACAAAGACTGTGTGCGACTACCAGCAGGAGGCCCTGGATGCAGTTATTGACGGGTTGAATCAGAACGACCGCGGCAAGCTGATTATGGCCTGCGGCACCGGCAAGACCTTTACCGCCCTGCGCATAGCCGAGCGGCAGGTTGGCGCGGGCGGGACCGTGTTGTTTCTCACCCCGTCCATCTCCCTGTTGTCCCAATCTCTGCTGGACTGGGCCAACGACGCCGACGTGCCGCTCAAGACCTTTGCTGTCTGTTCCGACACCAGGGCTGGAAAACGATCCAGCGATGACGAAGACATTTCTCCCTACGACCTGAGAGACACGCCTTCCACCAACTCGGACCACTTGGTTGCGCGGTACACTGCTGCCAAGCGAGACGGGTATATGGCCGTCATATTCTCCACCTATCAATCCCTTGACGTAGTATCGGAGGCGCAGAGGAAGGGACTGCCTCAATTCGGGCTCATGATTTGCGACGAAGCCCACCGCACCACCGGAGTCAGCTTGGCCGGCAGGGATGAATCCAATTTCCAGCGCGTCCACGACAATGGTTTTGTAGCCGCCGACAAGCGGCTCTACATGACCGCCACACCGCGAATCTACGGAGATCGTGCGAAGCGCAAAGCCAACGAAAACCGCCTCACAGTCGCCTCTATGGACGACGAAGCAACCTACGGGCCTGAATTTCACCGCCTCGGCTTCGGTAAAGCCATAGAACTAGGCATCCTGTCGCAATACAAGGTGGTCATCTTCAACGTAGACCAGGAACAGGTGGGCATTGACCTGGACAACTTGTTGTCCGACAGCGCCACCGACATCAACATGGACAACGCCGCCCGGATGGTGGGCTGCTGGAACGGTCTGGGCAAGAGGGGCGCGTCGGGCTTCGACTTCACCACGGACCCGCTGCCGGCGAAGCGGGCGGTAGCCTTCAGCAATACCATCAACCAATCCAAGCAGTTTTCGCAATACTTCTCTACTATCATCGAAGGCTGTCTCAACGCGGCGGGAGCCAACGCCGAAAACAAGCTGCTGTGCCAAGTTCACCACGTTGACGGCACCCAGAACGCCTTGACCCGCTCCGAGCGGCTGGATTGGCTGCGTCAACATCCGGCGGAAGGAGTCTGCAAAGTCCTATCTAACGCTCGGTGCCTAACCGAGGGCATAGACGTTCCAGCCCTGGACGCCATCTTGTTCCTGCACCCCCGCAAGTCGGATATTGACGTGGTGCAGGCGGTGGGGCGGGTAATGCGCCGGGCCGAGGGCAAGGAGTTCGGCTACATCATCCTGCCCATCGCCCAAGCTCCAAAGGCCACAGCCCAAGAATCCGTCAGCAACAGCGCGTACAAGGTCGTCTGGCAGGTCATCAACGCCATCAGCGCCCACGAGACCGCTTTGAAGCCCAGATCAACCAACTGGCCTTGACCTACGAAAGGGACAAGCCCGAATTCCCCGGCGAAACCGGCATCAGCAGAGGCGAACCCGGCGACAGCGCCACTTCCATCGACGATCTGAGCAAACAGGGCATCCTGCCGCTCATCATCGCTGGTTCCGCCGAGCTGCGTGACGCCATCCTGGCTAGAATCGTGGACAGGTACGCCGACCCCGGGTATTGGGAGCAGTGGGCCAAGTCAGTCCGCGACATCGCCCAGCGCCACGAGGCCCGCATCCGCGCCCTGTTGAACAGGCCCGACAGCGACGTGCGCCCGGTGTTCGACGGGTTCCTCACCGGCCTCCGGCATAACCTGAACGACGGCATCACCGAGGACGACGCCATCGGTATGCTCTCCCAGCACCTCATTACCAAGCCGGTGTTCGACGCTCTGTTCGAGGATTACGCCTTCGCCCAGAGCAACCCAGTTTCCCAAGCGATGCAGGCCACTCTCGAAAGCCTGCAAGAGCGCGGGTTGGAAAAGGAAACCGAGGGGCTGGAAAACTTCTACCGCGATGTCCGCGTCTGCGTTCAGGACATTACCGACGCCGCCAGCAAGCAGAAAATCATCGCAGAACTCTACCAGCGGTTCTTCAAGCTGGCCCTGCCGGACACCGCCGCCCGGCTAGGTATCGTCTACACCCCGGTCGAGGTGGTGGACTACATCGTCCGTAGCGTCGAGGACGTGCTGAACCGGGAGTTCAACGTCTCGGTCAGCGACGCGGGCGTTCACGTGCTCGACCCCTTTGTCGGCACCGGCACCTTCATAACCCGCCTCCTGCGCAGCGGCCTGATTCGTCCTGAAGACCTGAATCGGAAGTACGAAAGCGAACTCCACGCCAACGACATCATGCTGCTGGCCTACTACGTCGCAGCCATCAACATCGAATCCACCTACCACGATTTGGCCGATGTCGCCGAACACCGTCCCTTCAACGGAATAGTCCTGACTGACACCTTCCAATCGTATGAGGAAGCCGACCCCATGGACGAGTTCCTGTTCCCCCGTAACAACGAGCGCATCGAGCGGCAGAAGGGGCTGGACATCCGGGTTATCATCGGCAACCCGCCTTGGTCGGCCAGCAACAACCGCCGCTACCCCACTATCGACGCCAGGTTGCGGCAGCGATACGCAGGTACGTCAGCAAGCAAGAATGTTCCGGCCTTATACGATCCCTACGTGCGGGCCATCCGGCAGGCATCGGACCGGGTACGGGGCAGCCCGGAGGGTGGGATAGTGGCCTTCGTGACCAACGGGGGATTCGTTGATTCCAACGCCTTCGACGGGTTCCGCAAGGCGGTGGCCGAGGAATTTCACGCCGTCTACTGCTTCAACCTGCGGGGCGATGCAAGAACATCCGGGGATAGGCGCCAGCGCGAAGGCGGCGGCGTGTTCAACCAAGAAAGCCGGGCCGGAGTAGCCATCCTGCTGCTGGTCAAGAAACCGGGCGAATCTCCCGGCGCGACAATCCACTACCGGGACATCGGGGATTGCCTGAGCCGCGAGGCCAAGCTGGAAATCCTAGCCGGCTCCAGGCTGACAACAACCGAGTGGCAGACTATCACGCCCAACGAACATGGCGACTGGATAAAACAACGAAGTGACGGTTTTCGAACCCTGCGGCCACTGGGGCCAAACAGCATCGGAGCAGGCAACAACCAGAATACCGTTGCTCCAATTTTCGGCAGTCAGACGTTGGGAGTGAAAACCAGCCGAGATGCGTGGTGCTACAACTCATGGCACAAAAGACTGAAAAACAACATCCAGCAAAGCGTTGACTACTATAACCAGCAGGTAACGGCGTTCCGAGAATCCACCCCTACCGGCTCACTCGCTGAACGAGTAACACGAGCCAAAGAATTCGTCAGCAACCCATCATTGCAATTCCATTGGGGGCGGGAGAACTATCAGCATTTAGCAAATTGCGTCGCGTACAATGTGCGAGAAAGCGGCTTTAGGGTCAGTTCATACCGCCCGTTTTTCAAGCAGAACTTGTACTTGAATCGACAATTGAATCACACTGTCCGAGATTTTGAGCGGATTTACCCTACTTTTGATTCGGCCAACCTGGGTATCAGCGTCGTCAGCCAAGGCTCAAACAATCCATTCCATGTCTTAATGACTGACGCTATACCTGATAGTGAACTCACGTCACACACGGTGTACTTCTCACGATACCTATATGTTCCAGCCCAAGCCCTCACCAAGCCGCTGGACCCGGACAACCCCGAACTGGAGCGGGTCAGCAATATCAACGCGGCGGCCCTGGCCCAATTCCGGGAACACTACGAGGCCCCGGACATATCCGATGATGACCTGTTCTACTACACATACGGGGTGCTGCACTCGCGGCAGTGGCGGGAAACCTTTGCAGACGATCTAGCCAAAACGGCAGCGCGCATCCCCATGGCGACGACGGCGGACGACTTCCGGGCCTTCGACGCGGCCGGGCGGGAGCTGGCGGAGCTGCACGTCAACTACGAAACGGTGGAGCCGTATCCGCTGGAGGAAATCCACGCCCCCGGCTGGAACCCGGACGCTCCCAACGCTTACCGCGTGGAAAAGATGGCCTACGGCGGCACAGCCCGCTACCCGGACAGAACGGCGATAGTCGGCAACGCCCATGTCACCCTGAGTGGCATACCGCAGCAGGCCCACGAGTACCGCCTAGGCAGCCGCTCGGCACTGGACTGGCTGATAGACCGCTATCAAGTCAAGACCGACGGCAAGAGCGGCATCACCAACGACCCCAACGACTGGGCCGCGGAGCACGGGAACCCCAAGTACATCATCGACCTGATCAAACGTATCACCACTGTCAGTGTGCGGACCATGGAAATAGTGCAGGAACTACCGGAGCTCCCGATCTAGCAGCCAACAGATGATCCCCCACGGCAAGAATCAGAGAATCATGATGGACGCGGCGATGGTCAACGAAGTGCTGGCGAAAATCTTGTGCTACAACATTACCGTCTTGATTGCGGAGATGTTTCAAATGGGGATTACGCCGGAGTTTGACAGTCTCATTATAGGTAAGAGGACTCCGGCTCTGGCAGGGATAACCGCTGACGACATTTGGTAGCCTGTAGCCACGCCTGAGACACGGTAAACCCTCGGCTGAATTGCCGAGGGTTTTTCATTTTCGCCTTGGCGTCGATGCAATCCTGTGCTAAGGTCGAAAGAGGGGCAATGACTGACTAAATGTACAGCCAGACTCAACCGGGATTAAATTATGGACAAAATCGACTTGATGTACAACGACGGGGAATGGCCGACTTTTGATACAGTTGCTCCACTTCTGATACAAAATGGACTTTTAATACAACGTCGGGTCGCCGCTGAATTTGGCCTGAATTTGGAATGTACTTCCGAGTCGTGACGCTTTCTGACCGGGAAACGGTGCATAATGCCTTTCCCGATCGAGATTTTAGGCCGGGCCTCCAGGGCAGGTAGATATGAAGATACGATACTTCGAAGACAGCGACATGCTGTATATTCGTCTTTTTGATCGCCCGGCTGCGAATTCTCACGAGGTGGCGCCCGGAATAGTGTTTGACTATGACTCCGACAATGTGGTCGTCGGGATCGAAGTCGAAGACGGCGCCCGGCTAGCAGACCTGTCCCAACTCGACGTATCGGGCTTCCCTTTGTCCGACTTGGTGATTACGGGTCAGGCGAGGTCAAAGAGCCCCGCCTAGCAGCCCTCGGGCCGCTCCTGGTAGGAGGCGTCGCGGCCCGCTACTATAGGGAAGGGTTGTAGCTAAATCGGCAGCTCCACGTCCATCAGCGGGCCGTGTTGCTGGGCGCCGTAGACGTCGGAGTCCTGTGGGGAGCCGGAGCCGTGCAACCTGGGGATGGTGGCCTTGAAGGCGTTGGCTGGCGGGAATTCCACCAGCAGCACGTCGCTTTCCGCCACTTTGTAGAGGCGGGAGATTAACGACCGGTTGATGACGCCGGACGCCTGGACCTTTTCGAAGGTCTCGCGGTCGGGGAAGACCACGTCAAGGGTCAGCAGGAAGGGGTTGGCGTTCTTGCTGCGGCATATAACCGCCACGTCTTGTATGCGAGGCATCATGCGCTTTCCTTTTCAGTGCTGCTACTCACGGCGTCATTCCCCATCAGATGTTCCTATAGTTGCCGGATTTGTTCGTGGGTGTTGTGCTGTGCTTAACCGCTCCGCGGCACGTGGTTAGACTGTCGTACGTTTGGGCCCCGTCCGCATAGACTTCGAAATCGCGCTTGATTCAGGGTGAAGAAATCCGGCTCAAGGTTGAGGCTGGCTGGATATCGGTGATGAGCTTGTGTTTGCCACGGGCCAACCGGCGAAAGTCACACTCAACCTGAATACCGTGCCAGAATTCATCCGACTGTCCGAAGAGAACGCCGAAGCGAATTGACATGACAGGCGTGATGGACCGTTTGCCATGAACGATTTCATTGATTGCCCGCGGGGAAACTCCAATTGCGCGGGACATGGCATTTTGCGAGGTCCCCATGGGCTTGAGGTACTCTTTCAAGAGAATCTCGCCGGGCGTAATAGGTTCATGCATTGCTATAACGTATGGCGCAATAGCACCATTGTCAATGGTAATCGACGATGGCAACCTGTTCCGGTCCGGAGTCCGTCCACCGGAAGACAATGCGCCATTGGCCGTTGATACGGATGGAATGGAAACCCGACAAGTCGCCTTGAAGAGGCCCCAGACGGTTACTGGGGGGAACAGAGAGGTCATGGAGGGCGCGAGCCTGGTTCAATTGGACCAGCTTCCGCAGGGCGACTCGGGCTATCGCGTCAAAGCGACGACTTTGCTCCGTTCGAAATAGACCCTCAATATCCCTGTCGGCGAAGGAACGGACCATGAAGAAGCGATGGCGCTGATATGAAACCTCGCCCAGTGGTATTTAGTGTCACACCGTCACGTACTCTATGGGGAACATTTCGAGGGGGTTGTCCGGCTCGACGGCGTGGAGGATGTTGTATTGGTAGACCGGGCCGGCGGGGATGTCGGAGGGCGAATAGGGGAAGGTGAGGCAGCCTTCGTCGCAGAGCTTGCCGTCGTAATGAAGGTTCTTGCCGGCTTGCCGGGCCAATCCCAGGATTTCGTTGGCTAGGTCCTGGGTCGGGGCCACCGCCTCCATGATTACGCCCAACTCGTGGGCCAGTACCTCCCGCACCGGTTCCCGCTCGCCCATGACCGAGTCTTTCCCCACAACCCGGAAGATCAGAGAGTATTCATCGGGGCCTACGCCCATGCCGTCGACCCGGCTGGCCACCAGGGTCCGCACCCGGTCCAGGTAATCGTCGATGCACTGCACCAGCACCGGGTCGCGGGTCAGCGACACGCAGATACAGCGGTATCCGACCAGCTCCACCCCTTCCAACCGGATCGTGTATTTCTCACGGGGGAGGAACCGGGCGCCGGTGATTTTGACGGTGCGGTCGTCAACGGACTCGCACTCCAAGCCGCTAAGGTCCAGCACCCCCGAGGGCTCGGTGTGCTGGATCGGCGTTTCGTTTTCGTGAAGGAAGAACGTCGAAACGCTAAGGGGTGTGCAGGCCAGGCCGGGATGGTTCGGCTCCACCAGGATGTGGTCCTCCCGGACGGTGACCGTGATACCTTCGCTGCCGTACTTCTGGCGCGGGATGGCGCAGGCGGCGCCGCATTCCAGCAGCTTGCCCGCCACCCAGCCCAAGGCCGGGTCGAACTCTTCCTTGATGGGCAGTGCGGCGAAGATTGCCGCGTCGTCGGAGCGCCCGCACAGCACCACTTGGGCTCCACCGTTCAGGGCCTCGATGTAGGGCTCGGTACCGGCCATGCCCACGATATTTGTGCTCTTGAGCACCGTGTCCCGTTCCAAGGGCTGCAACGGCCATAGCGGTTCGATGCGGCCGTCGTCGAGCTTCCGCAAGACGTAGTCTCTGGTCTGCTCCGAGTGGATCAGGGCCATTGGGAAGTGGAGGTTGTTCTCCAGGGCGATTTCTTCGACTATCTCCCTGGTCCATTGCAGGTGCTCGTCGCCGCCGGCGCCGCCGCTGGTGCCGATGACCATCGGAATCTTCCGGTCCACGGCCGCCTGCAACATCAGGGCAAGGTCGCGCTTGGCGGCGTCGCGGCCGACGAAGGCTTTGCCCATTCCCAAGTAGTTGGGGCCGGGGTCGGTGCTTCCGGCGTCGCAAGCAATCAGGTGGGGGTCTTTCTCCAAGGCCCGCTCCAGGGAGCTTTCCTGGAAGCCGTAGCCGACGATCGCCGTGGGGGCAATTATGCGCAGTTCGTGGTCAGGCATGCTTAACTCCTTTCTTTACGCTATTGGGACCTTCGCCACCCGTCGCCGGGCATTATACGGCACATAAATCCGTCGAACATCGGTACGGTAAACGCGGTATCCCCATGACCTGGGCTCCATATCGTTCCTTTGTTGATCAATTGGTTGCGTATGGGAGCCAACGAAGTAACTGAACGGTCCAATTCTCTCGCAATTTCGCCGGAACGATGGGTCCCCGGACCGAGTTCAGCCATGGCGCGTACGTATTTTTTTTCCAGGGGCGTAAGCCTATCGAACCTGACCAGGAAGAAACTCTCGTCGAGGGCGGCGACCGCTTGCCGGGACGCCTCGCAAACGCTGGAGGCCTTGATAGGAGAGACTTCAGCTACGTCCCACAAATGCTTTCCCCATTCTTGCAAAAAGTAGGGATAACACTGAGTTTGGGTGGCGATGGCATCCAGCGCAGCCGCTTCTATCTCGACTCCTTCGTTTTTGGCGGGCTTGGCGATCGCTAGCTTGGCGTCCTCTGTCGAGAGCGCTCCAATTGCCGGAAAGTCGAACAGTCTCTCCGCGTAGGACTTTGCTTTACCCATCCGGCCTCGCAACTGCGGTAAGCCGGCTCCAACTAGGGTTACGGGAAGGCGCCTTTGGGACGTCCGATGCAATGCCATGATCAACGCCGCGAGCTCATCTTCTTTAACGTATTGAATCTCGTCAACGAAAAGCGCGAGAGATCTCCCATCGGCCTTAGCGGCGCCGCCGACCACCTCCAACAAATCAGGAAGGTCAGTCTCCAAGTCTCCGTTATCTGCTAGTCCCGGCTCAGGGCTGATGTCCAGTCCGATCTCGATGTCCTGATACTTTACCTTCAAGGCTCCGACAAACCCGGCAAGCACGGCAAGAGCGCGTTGCGCCAGTTGTTGGGCGGCCTCACGGTTCGAGATTCTTACCAATGCCAAGCGCAGTTGCGGCGCTAATATGGAGGGCAACGATCTATTCTCGACGGCTTCCAGTTGTAACGCGTAGGCGCCGTTGGTCTCCGCGCTCTCCCGAATCCGGTCTAGCAGTACGGTTTTTCCGGAGCCCCGCAAACCAACCATTATTATGCTTTTGCTAGGACGTCCTCGCTTGATTCTCTCCAATGCGACGCGGGCGGTCTCGAGAATATCATCGCGGCCGGCTAACTCCGGTGGGCGGGTGCCCGCCCCGGGGGCGAAGGGGTTGAGAATCGGGTCCATACGGCCAGTTTATAACAAACTTAGCCTGATTTATCAAATCAAGATAAGATGCCTAATTTCGCTATAACCAGGGAGGTGCGTTGAATCTTGAGCCGACGAATTACGCGAATATTATCTTAGGGGGTGTCTAATAAGTTGGAGCCCGGGCCAAAGGGCGCAACATGAGTCCGGTCATGGCGGTGTAGACCCAAGCCTCCGTAGTTTCCGGCAAACCCTCATAATCCTTGCTCAAACGCCGTTGCAAGTTCAGCCAGCCGAAGGTGCGTTCCACCACCCAGCGCCGGGGCAGTACCTGGAAAGTACGTAGCTGCCGGGGCCGGCGCACCAGTTCCAGACTCCAGCCACCCACTTCCTTGGCCCACTGCACCAGCTTGCCGCCGTAGGCCCCATCGGCCCAAATTACCTTTAACCAGGGATATTGCCCCAGCATACGCTCCAACACCAGCTTGGCGCCGTCCCGATCCTGTATGTTGGCCGGATGCACCGCCACTGCCAGCAACAGTCCCAAGGTATCGACCACTATGTGGCGCTTGCGCCCCTTCACCTTCTTGCCTGCGTCGAAACCCCTTGGCCCCCCTTTTCGGCAGTCTTTACCGATTGGCTGTCGATGATCGCTGCGCTGGGGCTGGCCCGGCGGCCCTCGGACTGACGGGTCAGGGACCGCAAGGTCTCATGGGCTCTCTGCCAGGTTCCATCCCGGCGCCAAGTGCGGAAGTAATGGAAGGCAGTACGCCAGGGTGGCAGGTCATGAGGCAGCATCCGCCACGGGCATCCGGTGCGCAGCACATAGCGGATGGCGTTCACCACCTCCCGGCGCGGGTACTTGACGGGACGGCCGCCGGGTTTGGGCGGAGGCAGCAACAGTTCCAACAGTTGCCACTCCCGGTCGTTCAGGTCGGTGGGGTAAGTTGATCGGTTCATACCCCAAGACTAAGCCATCCCGCCCCTTCCTCGCCTTCTTGCCACTATGCAAGGTTTTACCTTTTTAGACACCCTCTTAGTCTATTAAAGATAAGATAATATGGCTAATTTCGTTATGACCGGGGACGCAAGCCGGTTTCATGCGGCTCATTTATATCACAGTTATCCTAGTTTATAAATATTGGATAAATCGGCTAATTTCACTATAACCATGGAGATTCCGGCCCCGTAAACCCGGTTTCCTTTCGTTTACCCCTGTAGCTCCCGGACGGCGGTGGAGGTGCGCGACAGCGCTTCTTCGATGTCCTCGGGGGTAATGTGGCGGTGGGTCACCATGCGGATGGACTGTTTGCCGGGGTAGGACACCTTGATGTTTTCCCGTCCCAGGGCCGCGATCATGTCGGCGGCGGTCCCCAGCTTGGGATCGACTTCGAAGAAGACGATGTTGGTCTGGATCTGGCCGGGGTCCACACTCAGACCGTCGATGTTGGCCAGTCCTTGGGCCAAGCGCCGGGCGTTCTGGTGGTCTTCGGCCAACCGGTCGACCATGGTGTCCAACGCCACCAAGCCAGCGGCGGCCAAGACCCCTGCTTGGCGCATCCCGCCGCCCACCATCTTGCGCCAACGGCGGGCTTGGTCGATGAACTCCTGGGAGCCCACCAATACCGACCCCACCGGGCAACTCAACGATTTGGAAAGGCAGAAGCTGACGTCGTCCACGTCTTTCACCAGCTCGGCGGCCGGCACCTCCAAGGCGACGGAGGCGTTGAAGAGGCGGGCGCCGTCCAGATGCACCGGCACCCCGGCGTCGTGGGCCGCATCGCAGACCAGCTTGGTGTCCTCAGGTGTAAGGGCGCCGCCGCTGCAACGGTTGTGGGTATTCTCCAGGCACACCATGCTGGTCCTGGGGAAGTGCGGATTGCCTGTGGGGCGGATGGCGCCAGCCACGTCCTCCGGGTCCAAGCGGCCCTGAGCGTCGTTGGGCACCAGCCGGGTCTGCACCCCGGCCAAGGCGGCTTGGCCGGCCGATTCGTTCCAGAACATGTGGGCTTGGTCGCCCATGATTATCTCGTCGCCGTGGCTGCTGTAGGCAAGGGTGGAAATCAGGTTGCTCATGGTGCCGCTGGTGGTGAGCAGCCCGGCCTCCTTGCCCAGGATGGCGGCGGCCCGTTCCTGTAGCTCGTTAATGGAAGGGTCCTCGCCGAAAACGTCGTCGCCGACCTCGGCGGACGACATGGCCCGGCGCATCTCGTCGGTTGGCTGGGTCACGGTGTCGCTGCGCAAATCGATCAGTTTCATCAGAGCCTCACGTAATTACGATTTATGTACCCGCATACGGCTGATCTCCGGTCCCGATGCCGGCACTACCGAATCGACCGGCGCCGCGGTGTGGCCGGGCTCGGTGCGCCGGTGGACTGTTGGCCCAAGTATAGGAGAAGCCGGGCTCGCTCTCAAGGCGGCAATTCCGACGGTTGGGATGGCTTGCCAAAGCTGTGGGGCGTCTCCTAAGATTGAGTTGGTATCAGATTGGAATAATTGTCTGGACTTCAACGTGGGAGTGAACGCCGTGCGTCAAAGCGCCGTTTCTTTCGAGACCGCAGGACTTGGCTTCGAGGGCGTGCTGGCCCAGCCCGATGCTCAAGGCGGCCCTTGGCCGGGTATCGTCATCTGCCACCCGCACCCCCTCCACGGCGGCTCAATGGACAACAACGTGGTCCTCGCCTTGGCGCTGGGGTTGGCCGAAGAGGGCTTCGTCACCCTGCGTTTCAATTTCCGGGGCGTCGGCGGCAGCCAAGGAACCCACGCCCAAGGAGAGATGGAGCATCAGGAGGTCTTGGGCGCCTTGGACTTGATCAAGGCATGGCCCGACACCCGGGGCAAGACCGGTCTGGTCGGTTACTCCTTTGGTTCCGGGGTGATCCTGAGACACGAAGAGTTGTACAAAGGCGCGGACGCGGTGACCCTGGTGTCGCCGGCCCTGCGCTACGTTGCCGACAGCCCGTTGAAGCGGCACAAGATGCCGGCCTTGATTGTGGCCGGAGACCGCGACCGGTTGGTCGAGTCCGACCTTTTGCAAGAGGAACTGGAGACCTTCAGGCAGCCGCCCGAGAGCCAGATATTTCCCGGGGTAGACCATTTCTGGTACGGCCAGGAGAGCCGGCTGGTACCCGAGGTGGTCCGGTTTTTCATTGAGCGACTGAAGTAACCCAGAATGTTCCGATTCCTTGATTGGGCCAGTCCGTCGCTTGGCGGCGGCGCGGCCCGGCGCACCCCGATCTACAAAGACTTCCTGTTGCTCCAGCTGGCCTTGCTGGTCTTTTTGATCGACCAGTTCAGCAAATTCCTGGTAACGGAATTGCTGGCCTTTCGCGAGTCGTTCCCCGCCTACGGCTTCGTTCGCATCACCCACACTTTTAACACCGGCAGCGCTTTCGGACTGTTCCAAGACCAAAACACCCCGCTCATTCTGGTGTCGTTCGTCGGCATCACCATCCTGGCGTTAATCTACCGCAGCCAACGCTTGCCGACCGGCCTGCTCCGGTTGAGCCTTGGCCTGCAATTGGGCGGCGCCGTCGGCAACCTGCTGGACCGCCTGCGGCTGGGCCACGTCACCGACTGGGTCGACGTGGGCCCTTGGCCGGTGTTCAACGTGGCCGACGCATCCATTGTTACGGGACTGGTGATATTGGGCTGGATCTTCCTCGCCGTGGACCGGAAACCCCGTCCAAGCGCCTACAACTGGTGCCCCATTTGCGACGGCGAGATGCGGAGCCTCGCCGTCGGCTGGCGTTGCGACACCTGCGGCGTCAGGGAGCGGCTGTTGCCGGTCCAGACGGAGGCAGCTGCGGGACCCGAGGAAACCCGGCAATGACCGCGGCGGCCAGTCGTCCCCATGCGACGAGCCTGCCTGCCACTCGCCGGGTGAAGGTCGAGGCCGCCGAGGGCCGGTTGGACCAATACCTAGCCGACCAAGACTTCGGCCTAACCCGGAGTCGCTTGCGGCAACTCATTCTGGAGGGCCAGGTAACGGTGAACGGCGCCGCAGTTAAACCGTCGCACAAGGTGCGGTCAGGCGACTTGGTGGCTGTATCGGTGCCGCCGCCCCGGCCCACCAGCCTAGCGGCCCAAGCCATGCCGATAACGGTGGTCTACCAGGACGAGCATCTGGTGGTGGTCGACAAGCCAGCCGGGCTTACGGTCCACCCGGGGCCTGGACACCCAGACCGCACCCTGGTCAATGCGCTGTTAGCAATGTGCCCCGATATTGAAGGCGTGGGCGGCGAGATAAGGCCGGGCATCGTCCATCGCCTCGATAAAGACACCTCGGGGTTGATGGTCGCCGCCAAAAATCAGCAGGCCCACCACAGCCTTTCGGCCCAGATCAAGGACCGTAAGGTGACCAAGGGGTATCTGGCCTTGGTTGATGGAACGCCGGGCCAGCCGCATGGCCGTATCGACGCGCCGGTGGGCCGTCACCCGCGCCACCGCACCCGGATGGCGGTGGTGGTCGGCGGCCGGGAAGCTCGGACCAGCTACCGGGTGTTGGAGACCTTGGCGGGGGCCAGCCTGTTGGAGTTGTACCTGGAGACCGGCCGCACTCACCAGATCCGGGTACACTTGGCCTACCTGGGACATCCGCTGATCGGCGATAGCGTATACGGAAAGCGCAGCCCGCTTGTGGGCCGCCATTTCCTCCACGCCCATCACCTGGGCTTTCGTCACCCAGTCAGCGATGAAGACTTGGAGCTGCGCTCCCCATTGCCGGAGGACTTGGCCGGGGCCCTCGAAACGTTCCGGTCCCGGTGACAGCGCTCTCTGCCGCCAATGCAACGCCTATTGTGAAATCTGCTACAATGTTTTTCAGGTACCCTTTGTTTTCCAGGTACCCTTTTCAACCTTCTGTTTTGACCACGGAGTTCTGACTTGCCCGGAGCGGTCCGCGTCCGATACGCCCCAAGTCCCACGGGACAGCCTCATGTCGGGAATATCCGGACGGCGCTGTTCAATTGGCTGTTCGCCCGGCACCACCGGGGCACGTTTATTGTCCGCATCGAAGACACCGACCAAGCACGGCAGACGCCGGGCGCGGTGCGGGCGATACTCGCCGGCCTGCGCTGGCTGGACATCAATTGGGACGAGGGACCGGAAACCGGCGGGCCCTACGGGCCCTATCTCCAATCCCAGCGGCTGAGTCTCTATCACGGCTTGGCCCAGCGGCTAGTGGAACAGGGCGACGCCTACCATTGCTACTGCAGCCGGGAGAAACTGGAGCAGGCGCGGAAGGACCAGACCAAGCGGTGTGATTGCCGGGGACTTAGCGATGCGGAGCGGCGCCGGTTGGAGGCCGCCAGCGAGTCGGACGTCGTCCGCTTCGCTATGCCCGACTCCGGGACCACCCGAGTCCACGATCTGATTCGCGGCGAAGTGGAATGGCGTAACGAGTTACAGGAAGACTTCATTATCCTGAAGTCTGACGGCTTTCCCACCTATCATTTGGCGGTGGTGGCCGACGATCATCACATGAAGATCAGTCACGTGATGCGGGCCGAGGAGTGGTTGCCCAGCACCCCCCGGCACCTGCGGCTCTTCCAGGCGCTGGGTTTCGAACCCCCGGAATTCGCCCACCTGCCGATGATTACCGGCCCCGACCGGGCCAAGCTGTCGAAGCGCCACGGCGCCACAGCCATCGGAGAATACGACGAGCAGGGGTTCCTGCCCGAAGCCCTCCTGAACTTCCTGGCGCTCTTGGGCTGGTCGCTGGACGGCAGCACCGAGGTCGCGCCGCTACACACGGTTATTGAGAACTTCACCTTGGACCGGATTACCAAGTCGGCCGCCATCTTCGACTACGACAAGCTCTTGTGGATGAACGGAGTCTACATCCGCGAGCTTCGGCCGGAACTGCTGGCGGACCGGATGGCGCCGTTCCTGGAAAGGGGCCTGCCTCCCGACCTGTTGCCTTTGGACCGCGGCTACCTGCGGCGCATCGCACCGCTGGTCCAAGAACGGATCAAGCGCTTGGACCAGGCCGCAGACATGACCTTGTATTTCTTCCGCGCCAACGACGACTACGACCCCAACACCTTGGTGCAGAAGGGAATGGACCGCCAGACTACGCTAACGGCGCTGGAGTCAACCCTGCAGGACCTGGAAGCCATCGATGATTTCGGTCACCAGCGGCTCGAGGAGCTGCTGAACGGCACTGGCGAGCGGTTGTCCCTCTCTCGCCGCCAATTCTTCGGCACACTGCGGGTAGCGGCCACCGGACGGACCGTTTCCCCGCCGCTTTTTGAAACCCTGGAGGTCCTGGGAAGGGACCAGACGATCAGCCGGTTCCAAATGGCCCTGCGCCGGTTGGAAGAAACCCCGGCGTCTTAGATCCTCGCCCCGGCGACTCACCATACTCTTGAGTGAAACAAACATGACCGAGACTTCGGCGCCCAGCGACTTCATCCGGAATATCGTCGCCGACGACCAGCGGTCCAACAAATTCGGCGGACTCGTCGTCACCAGGTTTCCACCGGAGCCGAACGGCTATCTTCACATCGGCCACGCGAAATCGGCCTGCCTCAACTTCGGTCTAGCCCGGGAAAACGGCGGCCAGTGCAACATGCGGTTCGACGATACCAATCCCACCAAGGAAGACGTGGAGTACGTGGGGTCGATCCTCCGGGATGTCCGCTGGCTGGGCTGGGACTGGGGCGACAATCTGTTCTTCGCTTCGGACTATTTCGACCGGTTATACGAATTTGCCGAGGACTTGGTACGTAAGGGGAGGGCCTACGTAGACGACCTGAGCGGCGATGAAATCCGGGAGTACCGCGGCACCTTGACCGAGCCCGGCCGGGAGAGTCCCCACCGTGCCCGGTCTATAGGAGAGAACCTAGACCTCTTGGCGCGAATGAAGGCCGGTGAATTCGACGAGGGCAGCCGGGTGTTGCGGGCCAAGATCGACATGACCTCCGCCAACCTGAACCTGCGGGACCCGGTCATCTACCGCATTGTGAAGGCGTCCCACCACCGTACCGGCGACAAGTGGCAGATCTACCCGATGTACGATTTCGCCCACGGCCAGTCTGACTCCATCGAGGGCGTGACCCACTCCATCTGCACTATGGAGTTCGAGGACCACCGGCCGCTCTACGACTGGTTCCTCGACGAGTTGGAAGTCTATCACCCTCAACAAATAGAGTTCGCCCGGCTCAACCTGACCTACACGGTGCTAAGCAAACGGCGCTTGGTCCAACTGGTGGAAGGCAAGCACGTTAACGGGTGGGATGACCCCAGAATGCCAACCCTGTCCGGGCTGCGCCGCCGGGGTTACACCCCAGAGGCCATCCTAGATTTCTGCGAACGCATCGGCGTGGCCAAGCGGGACAACACGGTGGATATCGCTCTGCTGGAACATACGGTCCGTGAAGACCTGAACCGGCGAGCCCCCCGGGTGATGGCAGTGCTGGACCCGTTGCGAGTGGTGATCGAGAACTACCCCGAGGGCTTGGTAGAGGAAGTGGAGTCGGTCAACAACCCGGAGGACCCGGAAATGGGCAGCCGGGCGCTTCCATTCTCGCGCACCCTATATATCGAACGCGATGACTTTCGAGAAGACCCGCCGCCCCGGTTCTACCGGCTTGCCCCGGGCAAAGAGGTCCGGCTAAAGGACGCCTACTACGTTACCTGCACCGGGGTGGTCAAGGACGAGGCCACCGGCGAGGTGGTGGAACTGCGCTGCACTTACGATCCCGAGACGAGAGGGGGGACCTCTAACGACGGCCGCAAGGTACGTGGAACCTCCCACTGGGTTTCGGCGGAGCACGCCGTGGATGCGGAGGTTCGGCTCTACGACCACCTGTTTCTGAAGGAGGATCCCGACGACGTTGGGGAAGCTGGTGATTTCACCGACAACATCAACCCCGGTTCCCTAACCGTCCGGCGCTTCTGCAAGGTGGAACCGGGTCTGGTCGAGGCCCGGCCAGGAGAGAATTTCCAATTTCTGCGGCAGGGCTACTTTTGCGTCGATCCCGACTCTGCGTCCGAGGCGCCGGTCTTCAACCGGACCGTGGCCCTACGCGACACTTGGGCCCGGCTCGACCCCTCTCGCCGCTGACGGGCTTGCGGCTTAGAAACCATCTCAAAACCAGCGGTTGCTCTCTTTGAAGTCCTTCTACTCGACCCTTTCACCCCCACCCTAACCCTCCCCCCAAGGGGGACGGGACTTTTGAGATAGTTTCTTAAGGGAATTGAATCGTATTTTAACCATCTCCGTCCAGTTTTGAGGATGGAGGTTTTTCACGGCTCAGAAACGCTGTAGGCAGTTAGGAAACCTCTGAAAAAGCGCTCGGAATTGGAACGGAAACCGAAATTTTGGTGGGGAGCTTAAGGGCTTGAGCTATCCAATAAGCGAGGTCACCCCCATCCTAACCTTCCCCCTCGACGGGGGAAGGGACTTATTCAGAGCTTCCTTAGGTGTGAACAGAATAGACGGTGCAATCCTTGCACCGCTTATCTCTGTACAGGATCTCGGGGAAGGACACCTGCTCCCCGCACCCGGCGCAATAGTAGACCATCGGCAAATCCAGTTCGCCGCCGGGCGTGCCTTGGAAGAAAGCCTGGACCAACTCCTTCGGCGTCGCATCCGCCCTGGGAGGCAATGGCGTTGTCCGGGGACGGCTTCGTGGTCTTTTCTGCTGTGCCATGATCGTCTTCCGTTAAGGCGCTACACCCAGCAACACCAGCGGTACCGCTGGCACTCCTCGCCCTTGGCGCAACACATTCAGCAAATCGCGCTCGTAGTACGGGACGCCGGAGGACATATCTCGCTCAAGCTCTTTCATGGGCAGTATCTCGACCCCGACATCAATGATGTCGGAAACGTAGAAACTGAGATGTTTCACGAACAGGTCATGGGCCACGAAAGCGTACTTTCCGAACTGGACTTCCACCGCAACCCGGTCCTTGACGAAGTCGGTTTGGTTGTAGGACATGATGGGCGTCAGTCCTGCTTCCTCAATGATCCTCTTCTGCTCACTCTCCGGTAAGGCATAAACGCCGCGAAGCACCTTTTCGTCATTGGTAACCCAGAAGGTGCTTCGCCGTTCGCTCCAGCCCAGCCCCGTAAATTCGGCCTTGAACGCATTGTTCATGTCGGTGGGAGAGAACAGCATCCTACCCGGCATGGTCTTTTCCTTGGACTCCTTGGTCTTGCAGGCGAGAGCATCGACCTTCTTGATCACAGCCTGCACTTCGCGCCACAGTTGTTTGCGGTGGACGATCAGGTATTCCTCGCCGTTCAGATGGGAATAGCGCGCCTTAATCCGCATCAATGCCCTCCATTGGGCATCGTGGGATCGTAGATAGGCTTACCCATTGGGCGAGTGTGAACAGTGCCATCATAGAACTGTTGGACCCGTTCCCGGGCTATGTCCACGTACTCCGGCACGATGTCGCAGCCGTAGGCGTCTCGTCCGTGCATCAGTGCCGCGATCGCCGAGGAACCAACGCCCAAGTAGGGGTCGAATACTGAATCACCCTCATTTGTCATAGACAGCACCAAGCGCTCCACCAGCTCTACTGGAAACTGACAAGGGTGTATCGTCTTTTCCGGGTGATTGTTCTTGACGTTCGGAAACTCCCATACATCAGTCGGGTTCTTGCCCTTCGGGTTCCCCGACAACTTTCCGATGTTCGGCCCTTTGAAATGGCGTTTGTGCGGATACTTGGCGGGGACTCTGATGTGGTCAAGATTCCAAGTGTAGTCGTCGCCCTTGGTCCACCAGTTAATGGTCTCGTACCGGCCCGACAGCCGGTTGGTTGCGTGCATCCCGTGGCCGAAATGCCAAACAATGCGGTTGCGGAGTTTCAGTCCCTGATTTGCGAACAGCGGGTACAGGATAACGTCAAGAGGGACAATCTCTCCGTTGTTAACGTAGTTCCCGACTTGCCAGCAGATTGAGCCTTGCGGGTGGAGAAGCCGCACGCACTCCCCGATCACGCGCTCCTGACTTTCCAGGTAATCGGCAAGTGACGTTCTGGCCTCGTAGCTCTTACCCAAGTTGTAGGGCGGCGACGTTATAACCAGCTTCATCATTCCGTCCGGCAGTTTCACCATGAACTCCATGTTGTCCTCGCACACCAGCGAGGCATGGCTGCCCTTGGACACCCCCCCGGATTCTGCGACCATCAGAGCCCCTTCGCGTTGCGGTGTTGTTCTGGCCATATCAGGCTTTCGTAGGTCATGCGCCTGCCCGCCGAATCCCGTGCGATTTGCCCCATAATCTCAGCCGTGTCCATTGGACGGGCGTTGTGGCGCCCCTCGAACTCGCTGGTGTAGCGGGGAAGGTGCTTGGGCGAAATGTGGTGGAAAGTTCCGTCATGCCCGCGCTTGAGCATCACCCAATGGGACTCAATCCCATATGGTGTGAGCCATTCCCTTAACGTACTCTTTTGCGCTGTGCTTGACCGCCTCGTGCGGCCTGGGGATGCCCTCGTAGGCCCTGGCTTCGTCAGTGTAGACCTGGGTGTCGGGGGCAGTATTCTGCCGGACAAAGGCTTGAATGGTGGGAGCGTCGGTCGATTCCACCACTTCGGCGGTGACTTGGTTGGTGTCCCTGTCCTTCATGCCAACCACGGCGGTCTTGCCAACAGTTCCGCGCCCGGCCCGGAGTTTCTTGCTGGCCTGCTTGTTGGCTTCTTTCCCGCCGATGTAGGTTTCGTCAACCTCAACCGTGCCAGCGAACTTGTCAACTTTAGCGGCCAACGTCTCCCGTATTCGGTGAGCGATGAACCATGCGTCCTCTTGCCCGATGCCCAAGTCCCGGTGTAGTTTCATGGAACTTACACCCTTCAGGTTTGTCATGTACAGATAGAAGGCGATGGCCCACTTGCGGATTTGATGTTGGAACTATGGAGCACTGCCCCGGTCTTGACCGAGAAGAACTTACGGCAAGCCTTTTCCCGACACCGGAACGGTTGGGATTTGCGGCTGGCGACGGTCGCAACGTTCAAAGAGCCGCAGAAGGGGCAGGCCACGCCGTTCGGCCATATCTGGGCCACAAACCACGCCTCGGCCTTTTCCTCGGTGCTGAACTTATCGTTGATCTCGATAAGGCTGATTCCCTTTCTGTAGGACTGACCGGGACCGGAGCGGGAAGCAGTCATAATCATCCTGTTTCGTATCTAAATTACGACAGGATGTTCGTCGAACACTACAGGGTTGTCAAGGTGCGGTTGACAGTTTTCGGCTAAAATACCGTGTAATTCCCTTTCTTAGTCGCCTGCGGCCGCGCCGGCGGCTTCGTAGCGGACGGAATATTTTCGCTCGTTGATGGTGAACGCAGCCAGCGCCGCCGGAAACAGCAATGCCCCGGCAATGGTGAAGGGCAGGAAGTACGATTGGGTCTGGTCGTATAGGACACCCGCCAACGTAATGCTGGCGAAGGCCCCCACTTGGTGACACAGGAAGGATATTCCCGATATGGCGCCCAGAGCCCTTAGCCCGTAGACGTCGGCGGTCAACGACGTCGTGACCGGGACGCTGGCAATCCAAGAGAAGCCGGCCAGTGTGGCGAAGACCCAAAGGCTCAACAGCCCCGGAGAGCCCATCCATGCGAGCCAGGCAATATCACCCCACCCCATGGGCAGGGTAATGACGATGTTCCGCTCCACCGCCACCAAGCCGGCCAGCAGCGCGACGTAGGCAAGGCCCCGCACGAAGTAGACCGCCCCCAGAACGTTCTTGCGGCCGAAACGGTCGGCCAAAAACCCGCCGCCAATGGCGCCGACCACGTTGAGGCCCATCATGTATCCGAAGATCAGGCCGGCGGTCGTCGCGGACACTCCCACCTGTTCTTGGGCGTAGGGCACGAAGTGGATGGAAATGATTCCAACGGTCACGCCGCACACGGTGTAGGCGGCCGACAAATGCCACATAGGCCGGGATCCGAACGAGCGCCACCACTCGTCCACCTCGAACAGTCCCCGCCGCCGCTCCGTAGACGAATTCACCGTCGTCGGGTCGCCGTCGGGCTCCAACCCCAGGTCCGACGGCCGGTTTTTGAGGAAGATGAAGCCCAGCGGCACGGCCAACGCCGTTATTATCAGACCCAAGACGATCCAAGAGGTCTTCCAGTTGGTCAGTTCCACCAAGTAGGCGCTAAAGGGAATCAGGATCAACCCGCCCAACGACGATCCGGCCACCACCAGCCCCAATACCGTCGTCCGCCGGCGCTGGAACCACCGGGCCAGCAGCGGAGCCAAGGTGCCGATGGAGGCGCCGCTCATGGCAGTCGAGAGGACGAAGCTGAACAGGAATATCAGGAACAGGATGTGGAAGGTGAGGCTGAGCGCCGCGGTGGACACCCCAGCGACGACCAAACTGATCAGAATAACTCTTCGTGAGTTATAGCGGTCGAACAGGTGGCCCATGAGGGGCTGGGTCACTCCGTTCACCAGCCAGCCCAACGCCGCGGCCACGGAAATGGTGGTCCGGCTCCAATCGAAGGCCTCGCTCATCGGGAGCACGAAAACACCGAACCCGTTTCGGGCCCCGGTGGTCACGGCGGCGATGAACATCGCCGTCAGGACGATATACCACCCGTAATAGGTCGTACCGGAACCCCTCGGTTGAGCGGTCGTCATACCGGTCTAGGAGTTCTTCCGGTATACCTGGATACGGTGGCGGCAACTGTCGACGATGAGGATGTTACCCTTGCCGTCCAGCTTGACGGCGGTGGGGCCCCAGAGCAGCTTTTCCAAGTTGGCCGATTCCTCGTGGTCTGAGCGCGGGGCGGCCCCTTCCCGAGACTCCAACACGGGATCGAGGTCGGCTTCCAACCGCAGCGCGCCTTCCTCGGGGTTGGCCACGACGTAATTATCGAACCAAGGAGGAGTTTTGGACTCTCCCCGCAGGGTGGCCAGCAATTCGCCACTGGAATCCAGCACTTGCACCCGCTCGTTGCCCCAATCGGCTACGAAAATTGTGCCTTCGTCGTCCACTGCCAGCCCGGCGGGACGGCGGATGCGGTCGCCGTGGGGTTGGGCCTCGCGGTCCTTGGGGAACTGCTCCAGAAACTTACCGTCGGGGTCGAATTTCTGGACCCGGTCATTACCCCAGTCCGAGACGTACACGTTGCCTTGCCTGTCTTGAGCCAAGCCCCACGGAGTGTCGAATTCTCCCGGTCCCGAACCGCGGCGCCCCCAGGATTCGATAAACCGGCCTTCTCCGGTCAGCTTTTGGACCCGGTGATTGCCGCTGTCGGCCAGCAGTAGATGGTCGGCATCGTCGAACAACAGGCTGGACGGTTTATTCACTTGACCGTCCGCGGAGCCGGCTTCGCCCCAAGTGGTCAGCAACCCTCCCTGGTTGTCGAAGACGGTGATCCGGTTTAGCGCTTCGTCGGCCACGTAGAGGCGGTCTTGGCTGTCGAAGGCCAGAGAGCTGGGCCACCAGAAATCGCCGTCGCCGGTCCCGCCGGTACCGAACTCTCCCAGATATTCCTGGGAGACCGTGCACCTGCTGACCCGCTTGTAGGCCAAGCGCAGGTCTAACTCGGGCCCAGCCCGGTTCAGCACGAACATCACGCCCTTGGAGTCCAAGGCAACGTCCACCGGATTTTGAAAACCGCGCCCCTCGTTGGACAGGGAGCCCACGGTGTGGCTATACACAAACGCCGTTTTGGTGGTCATTTCAGGAAATAACCTCTCGTGTTTAACTGACGGCCGAAATGCCCATCCCCGGGTGTCCCTCTTTGACTATGGCAGAGCTTGGGGGTTGGTTACGCCAACTGGTATTCCCGGGTTGAGACGGCCAACTGCAGGAGCTCCACCACGCGCTGGTCGGAACAAGCCACCTCGTCTTCCGGCTCGAACCGGAGCGGGCCTTGGCTGGAGACGAAGGCGATTAGCTCGCCGCGGGTACTCTCCGACACTTCCAGCGCGCCGGTCAAGGCGAGGCAGCCGTCGACCAACTCCTCCGGGGTGTAGACGCTCTGCTGGCTGCGGAGGCGGCGGATTATCGATTGTACGCCGGGTTGAGTAGTGTCGCCGATGACGAGGGCCGAGCAGTTGACCCGTTCCACCAAGGCGCCGGTGTCCACCCATTCGGTCCCGGTATGCCAGCCCTCCACCGTGGGAGGATTGAGAATCTCTTGGCCCATGACGTTGGCGTCCAAGGCGAGATTGACGATGCTCCAATCGGGCGAGGAGAAGCTGCCGGCCAGCCGGGCGGTCCCGACCACCAACTCGGAGGGGCTCTTCACCTTCGCGTAGCGAGCATTTTCCGACTTGAAGAAGTCGGAAAGGAACAGGGTGCGCAACGCCGAACGAATGTCGCCCCCGGAACGGCGCAGGTCCTCGGCGATGGTCTGTATGCCGGACTCGTCGGCGGCGTCGGAGACGAAGAAGGCGTAAAGCTTGGCGGCCACAAACCAACTGCTGGCGGGGTGCATACAAATAATGTCCAGGATGTCCTCGCCGTTGAAGCGCCCGGTCTGTCCCAGGAAGGTTTTCGGTTCGTCGTCGTGGTCCTCCGGGCGGTATAGGAACTGCCAGTCCAACCGGCCGTGGGGCCAGATGGAGTTTCGGGAGGCCCGGACGCTCATGTAGTCTTGGTTGGCGATGGTCCAACCGGTAAAGGCTCGGGCGCAGGCCTTAACGTCGGCCTCGCTGTAGGCGCCGATGCCCATGGAAAAAAGCTCCAGCAACTCGCGGCCGTAGTTTTCGTTGGGAGCGTCCTTATGATTGTCTTTGTTGTCCAGCCAGAAGATCATCGCCGGGTCTCGCGACAGCTCCGATAGCAGGTTGCGGAACGAACCCAGGCCGCAACGGCGGAAGGTGTTGGTCTGGTTGACCACGGCTTTGGCATGGTTGAGCTTGCCGTAGGCGGTGGCGAACAGCCCGTGCCAGAAGAGGGCGATCTTCTCCTCCAAAGGCCGCTTGGTGTTGATCATGCGGTAAATCCAGTACGATTGGGCGCTTTCTATCAACATAACGCTGTTCTGGTCCACGTGATACCGGCGCACAAGGTCGTCGTTCCACTCGGGGGCATCCTCGGGATGAAGGAGTTGCTCGACGGTTGCTTCGTAGCCTTGGGCGGCGTAGGTTTCCAGTTCCTCGTAGGTGGCGCCGAATCCGGCCCGGCGCATCAGGTGGGACATCAGGGCGATGTCACCGTTGGCCGTTGGTGGGGAAGCCGGTACTTGCTGGGTCATGGCTGGACTCCTTGGGGTCCCGGTAGCGGACCGCTGGCCGCGCCGGGACCAAGATTCGTTCTCCACGGCTCTCGCCGGTAAGTATAGCACCTCGGCCGATGAATCTCGCCCAACAGGAGGCCTGTCCTCCCTCCCGGAGAAGGTCGGCCTCCGACGTTTTCTGAGTCCCAGTTGTGAATCCCATCACAAATTGGGTGCAATACCCCTTGACAAGGGGGGTTGCCTTTACACTATCTTTTACGAGGGAAAGTGGGGCGCGGGTGGTGTGCTTGGACCAAGTAATTGCAAAATCTAAAGCCTGCCAAAAACCCGGCCCAAGATCCGGTGTTTGACAGGCGCCCATTATTAACTAACCGGTAACGCGACCCAACGCTATCAGGGGAGGGAAGAATCGAGAAAGAAAGGTCGGCCATTGGCCGGCGTTAGCGGACCAAAATATTACTAACCCCGTAGGACGCCCGCCTAGATTTAGTAGGTTATTCGGTTTCTTGTAGCAATATTCTCTCAATTCTTCTACTCCTACTATAGTCCGGGGTGATCCTAATGGAATGACCCTTCCTCTGAAGATTTTCCGGTGAAGATTTCCCGGCACGGAAGACGTCCTCGGCGGGGTGTGGATTTCAATTTTTATTGAATAGGGGTTTGGGGTGTTACGATGATGTCGACGGCTGTAAAGATAATCAGTGACGGGGTCATCAAGAAGGATGGCGGCTCCATGTTCGGCCCGGTGCCCAAAGTGGCCTGGGAGAACAGTGTGGTGACCGACCGGAAAAACCGGATGACTCTTGGGTTGAATTGCTTGTTACTTCAAGTCTGCGGGTACAATGTACTGGTGGACACCGGAATCGGCTCCAAGGAACTGGACAACGATAAAGAGACGCTGGGACTGGTGCCCAGCCGGTTGCTCAAGGGACTCAAGTCAGTGGGGCTCACCCCCAAGGACATAAACGCAGTAATCCTTTCTCATTTGCATTTCGATCATTCCGGCGGTTGCACTCGCTTGGACCGGGCCGGGAACCTGGTGCCGACCTTCTCTAGGGCCAAGTATTACGTGCAGGGCAAATGTTGGGACGAGGCATGCCATCCCAACGAGAGGGCCGACGACGCCCACCGCTCGGACAATTTCCTGCCCATCGACGAACGCGGCCAGTTGGAAATCCTGGACGGGGACGCCGAGATACTTCCCGGCCTCAACGTGGTGGTGACCGACGGCCATGCCTTGGGACATCAAATGGTGATGTTCAACCACGGCGGCGAACGGGTCGTGTTCCTGGGGGACATTGTGCCCACGCCGCACCATCTGAACCTGGTGGCTATCTCCGCTTTCGACAGTTCTCCCGAAGTGACTCTGGAGCAAAAGAAGGACTTGTTGAGCCAAGCGGAGCGTCAAGGTTGGCTGCTGGTCTTCTCCCACGGCCATGATATCCGGGCCGGATACCTGGAGCGGCGGGGCGAGATGGGCTTTCTGAGGCCAGTGGACCTCTAGGTGTCTACCATCGGACCAACGGCTGAAACGGTGAACGGGCGAATCTCCGCCTGTTCACCGTAAGCTTTGCAGGGCTCGGTCCGATTAGCCCGTCTGGTTGAGCCGGAATTTCGCGGCCCTCCGCCCGGTTGTGGCAATGGCCGTGGCGTTCGGGTTCGCCTGGCGGTCAAGCTACCTGCGCCGATACCCAATCGTCGGCGCATCCGGTCAATCTAGCCGGGGTAATAGTGTTTCCCAGGTCCCGGACGCTTTCGGTGCGCACCCTTATGTAGTTATCGGTGAGGCCGGTCCACGCGCTGGCGTCGGTCGGCCGCGGCTCCCACAGCACATTCCTCACCGTCCCCAGTTGGCCTTCCCGGAACTTGCGATGGAACTCTGCGGCCAACGCCAACATTTGCCCCATCCGGTCCCGCTTGGTCTCTTCGCCCACCGTTTCCCGGAAGTGGGCGGCCGACGTCCCCGGTCTCGCCGAATAAGGGAAGGCGTGAATATCGCTGAAGGCCATCGACCGGGCCAGTTCCAACCCTTCCTCAAACTCGTGGTTACCCTCGCCGGGGAAGCCAACGATGATGTCGGTGGTCACGGCGGCATCCGCAACGGTGCGTCGAGTCAGTTCTACGGCGGAGGCAAAACGGGCGGCATCGTAGCGGCGGCGCATCGCCCTCAATATGGCGTCGCTGCCGCTCTGGAGGGGTATGTGGAAGTGGGGACACAACCGGGGAGATTCCCACAGGTCCAGCAGTTCCGGGGTTATTTCGTGGGCTTGCAGCGACGAGACCCGGAGCCGGTCGAGGCTGGTCTCCTCCAGCACTCGCCGGATTAGCCCCGTCAGGCCGGCCCCCGGCCAGTCCTCCTGAAGGTCGAAACCGTAGGAGCCCAGTTGGGTGCCGGTCAACACCACCTCCCGGTAGCCCTCGCCGCATCGCTCCGCGATTTGGGCCACGATGGTTTCCGGCGGGATGCTGCGTTCCCGCCCGCGCACCTTGGGCACGATGCAGTAGGCGCAGACCTGGTTGCAACCTTCCTGGATCTTGATCATGGCCCTGGTCCGTTTAACCCCGCGTTTGGCCGGGGTTGCAGGACCAAGCGGCGAGCCCAGCGCAATCGATGGCGGCCCGGCCTGCCAGCGGTTTGGGCCCCACCAAGGCCGTCACCGCGTCCACCAATTCCGGTTTCCGGGTATTGTTCACGACCAGCGAGACGCCTTGGATGGCGCTCAGGGCCTCCGGGTCTCGCTGGGCGTAGCAGCCAGTGGCCACCAGCGCGGCGCCGGGGTTGGCGCGGTCCACCTTCCGCAGGAACTGCCGCGCCTTGGCGTCGGCGGTGGCGGTCACGGTGCAGGTGTTCAAAACCACCACGTCGGCCGCGCCGGGAGCGCCGACAACCCGGTACCCGGCCGCCTCGAATTGCCGGGCCAATTCCTGGCTGTCGGACTGGTTGAGCTTGCAACCGTGGGTGTGGATGGCCACCGTTGTTCCCGGTGCGGGAGTTTCCGGCGTCTCGGCCCGGTCTTGGGGGAGCGCTCTATCGGGCAACCGGACCATCCCCCGTCATGCCGCGACGCTGGGCGATTTCGTCTTGACCGGTCTCGTCGGCCAATCCGGCCAAGGGGAGCATCTCCCACAACCGCTCCACGGCCCCGGCGACGTCTTCCAAGACTGACACCAGCCGGTTTGCGCCCCCGCGGTAATCGTTGACCCGTTCCACCGCGTCGGAGAAGGAGGCCAATTTGGAGAACGAGTCCCTGATGCGGCGGTCGCGGTTTTCGCGGCCCAGACGTTCCGCGTAGTTCTTCACGTCTTGCTGTTCGGCCAAGTTCTCGCCGCGGCTGAGGGCGACTCCCTTCACTGCCAGGGTGAGGCTTCCCCACAACAGGTCCTCGCAACGGGACCAGCGTCCTTGGCGCACCGACTCCATAGCGTCCTGCAACAGCCGCAGACTCTGACCGTGGTAGCGGATGAGACGCTGGGATTCTCTTGCGGTCAGTTGCGTCATTGCTGCCGGATGAGGCCGGGGGGTGAAATCTGGAAGGGCGGCGTCAAGTTGGGCAATGGCACCTCTATGACGACGGGCGCCTCGGCCCTCAGGGCGTCGCGCAGGGCCGGGCCCAAGTCCCGATGGCCGGCCAGCTTGATGCCTTGGGCCCCGTAGGCCTCGGCCAGCTTGACGAAATCCGGGTTGTGGAGGCGGGTGCCGATAACGCGCCCGCCGAACCGGCCCTGTTGGTCGGCGAAGGACGCGCCCAGTGACTCGTTGTTGAACACCAAGGTGACGGAGTTGATTCCTTCTTGGACCGCGGTAGCCAGCTCGCTGGTGGCGTAACCGAAGCCACCGTCACCGATGGTGGCCACGACCTGCCGTTGCGGGTTGCCTACCTTGGCGCCAAGCGCCGTCGGGAAGGCGAATCCGAGGGTGGCGAAGTAGCCGGAGGTGATGTAGGAACGGGGACTGTAGACCGGGAAGGCCAAGTGGCTCCAATAGCCAATTTCGGTGGTGCCACTGACCACGATGGCGTCGTCGTCGAGTTCTTGGCGGATGGACTCAATGACCTCAACTTGGAGGGGGGCCAGGTCCTTGATTTCCTGGTAGGCCCGGTCTTTGATGGCGGCCAATTCAGCGGCGGTCCACTGGCTGGCCCGTGTCCTGCCCCCCAGTTCGGCGAGAAGGTCCCGCAGTGCCAATTTCCCGTCGGCGGCCATCCCGACCGTTGGCTCCACGTTGCGGCCGACCTCCTCGGGATCGGCGTCGATCTGAATCAATTTCTGATGGGGTTGAACGGCCCATTGCAACGGCAGGCCGAGGTTAAACCGGGAGCCCACCACCAAGACCACGTCGGCTTGGGGCATGGCGATGTGCCCCGGCCCGTGGCCATAGTAGAACGAGCCGATGCTCAGCGGGTCGTTTTCTGGGATGGCGCCCTTGCCTTGGGCGGTGGTCATCACCGGGGCGTTCAGGGCCCGGGCCAACTCCAATAGTTCTGCCGACAGTTCGGCTTCCCGGGCGCCGCCGCCGGCCCAAATTAACGGTCGTTCGGCGCGGGCCAGCAATTCGGCTGCTTCCCGCAACGATTCGGCGCTGGGCCGGGCCTTGGGGAAGACCTCCCGTTCGGAAAGCTCGACCTCCGCGTTTCGGGGCAGCACGTCCCAGGGGACCTCGATCTCCACGGGGCGGGGCCGGCCGCTGCCCAAATGCTCCATGGCGGTATGGACCATGTCCGGGATTTCGGCTGCTTCGGTGGTGCGGTGGCGCCACTTGGTCAGGTGTTCGAAGACGTCAAGCTGCTCCGCGATCTCGTGGAGGGCGCCCCGGTTCTGCCCCAGGCCGGTACTATCGATTTGTCCCGACACCAAGAGCACCGGCGAGGAGGTGGCGTAGGCGGTGCCGATGGCGGCGGTGGTGTTCAGGGCGCCCGGCCCGGGGACCACCAATGCCACTCCCGGCTTGCCGGTGGTGCGGGCGTAACCGTCGGCCATGTAGGCCGCCGACTGCTCGTGGCGCACCAAGACCAAGCGAATGGAGGGTTCGTGGTAGAGGGCGTCGAAGGCGTCCATGATCTGGACGCCCGGCAGGGCAAACACCACCTCCACCCCCTCCCGCGCCAAGGAGCGGGCCAACGCTTGAGCGCCGTTCATTACCGGCATGATGGCTCCTGTTCTTCCGAATATGGACGGATCCGGTCCCGAGTCTAAATTCCGTACGAGGCTTTGGCTCATCTTAGAGTAATGGATTCCGCTGTCAACTGCCTCCCCGGACGGTGTCGACGGCCGTTACTGCCGAGTAGGAGAATTTGACGGGTTGTAGGATGTAGTATACGGTGTAGGCGACATTGATCGGCTGGCTTACATAATCATGAGGTTCCAGCAAAAAATAGAGCTATAGGAGGCGAAATCGTAACCATGCTAAGGCGAAAATCAATTCAATTGAGTTTGGTCGCTCTTCTGGTCTTGGCGTTTTCGGCCATGGCGGTAGCGTGCGGGACCACCGAGACCGTCGAGGTTACTAAAGTAGTAACCGAAACAGTCGAGGTCACCAAGGTAGTAACCGAGGAGGTCCCGGTTACTCAGATAGTCACTGAAACAGTTACCGAGCAGGTCGAGGTGACCAAGATAGTAACTGAGCAGGTCCCGGTCACTCAGATAGTAACTGAGCAGGTCGAGGTGACCAAGATTGTCGAAGTCATGCCGGAAAGGGAGAAGCGGGAACTGGTCTTCGGCGGTCTGAACTGGGATAGCGCGTTGGTGCAAAACGGGGTTGCCCGTTACATCGTGGAACATGGCTACGGCTATCCCACCAGCCAAATTGAGGGGGCCACCGTCCCGCTGTTCCAAGGGCTTAGGAAAGGCGACATCGACATCACTATGGAAATCTGGCTGCCCAACCAAAACGCCGTCTGGAACGAGGCTGTGAAAGCGGGTGAAGTGATCCCGGTGGGCAGAAGCCTGGAAGACAACTGGCAGAGTACGTTCATTATTCCCGGATACCTTCAGGATGCTAATCCGGGGCTGGTGTCGGTCCAAGACCTTAAGAAAGACGAATACAAAGCGCTCTTCGTCCAGGCTGACAGCGGCGGCAAAGCCGTTCTAATCGGCTGTATAGCTGGGTGGTCTTGCCGGGGGGTCAACGAAGGACAGATGGAGGCATACGGGCTCAATGACCATGTGGAGTTGAGAGACCCGGGGACCTCTGGCGCCTTGGGTGCCGCGATCGAAGGGGCGTACAAGAAAGAAGCCCCCATCCTGTTCTACTACTGGGGTCCGACCAAACTGGCTAGCCAGTTGGACATGAGGTTGTTGGAACAGCCCGACCCCTCAACGTGTCCCGATAACGACCCAGTACACGGTTGCGAGTTCCCGGCTGCCCAGATCATGATTGCCATGAACACGGCGCTGGTGGACGAAGCACCCGAACTGATTACGTTCTTCCGTAGTTGGGACTGGTCGGCGGTTAACCAACTGGCGGCCGAAGGCTGGTTTGGTGAAAACAAGGACAACTACGATACGTCCGAAGAGGCCTATTCAGCCACCGGAATCTGGTACCTGAAGAATAACGACGGTTGGAAGAGCTGGGTACCCGCCGAGGTTCTGGCGAATGTCGAAGCGGCGTTGGCCCAGGAAGAATAGTCCGTTAGACCCCACTCGGATCACGGAAAAGGGCCTCGATTCATATCGAGGCCCTTTGTTTTGGCTTACAAATTAGCTCAAATCAAGGTGAAATTGCTGGGCATTGCTTTGGGGTTCCACCGTTCACCCTGAGCAGGGTTATGCACCGCGGACGGGGCCGGGCATCGGCCAATAACGGTGAGCAGTTAGTTGAAAGTGCAGCGGAATCGAAGGGTCGCCCCCCAAGCGCGGGTTCTTCGCCCGTTCGTTCTCTGGGGCCGCGTTTAGGTCCCGGTCGCCCCCCAAGCGCGGTTCCTTCGACTGCGATCCGTTCCGCCCTCGGCTCCACTCCGCTTCGCTTTCAATGAACTGCGAAATCAGTTCATTCTATTGACTCGGAGCCGATAGGCAATCGGGTCATAACCCTGCTCAGGACGAACGGAATAAGGAGCGGCGAACAACTGATTGCACCGACCGATTGGATGCCTGGAAGTGAACCACAGCCTCGGGCGATTCTGAAGCCGCGTGGAACCGAGCTCGTCGTTCCGGCACTGACGGTTAGTCGCGCCGGGCGAGGATATAACCCTGGGAGATGCGGTCGATTATAATCGCCATCACCACTATCCCGGCCCCGGCGACGAACGCCTTGCCCTCTTCAAGTTGGCCCATTGAACGCAGGACCTCAATCCCCAGTCCGCCGGCGCCCACCATTGCCGCGATGGTGGCCATGGCCAGAGCCATCATCACCGTTTGGTTAATCCCTGCCATGATGGTCGGAATGGCCATCGGAACTTGCACCTTGAAGAGCAATTGAATGGGACTGGAACCAAAGGAACGGCCGGCCTCTACCACCGATGGGTCCACTTGTCTGATGCCCAAGTTGGTCAACCGGATACACGGCGGGATAGCGTAGAGCACTGTAGCCAGTATCGCCGCGACATTCCCCAATCCGAAGAGCATGATGCCCGGCACCAGGTAGACAAAGCTGGGCATCGTTTGCATTGCGTCCAGTACCGGACGGGTCATGCCGTCTACCGTGTTGCTTCGAGCTGCCAAAATACCAACCGGTACACCGAACCCCACCGCGATGGTTACCGAGACGATCATAATTGCCACGGTCACCATAGCCGGGTCCCATAGATTTACCACACCAATGGCTACCATCCCCAGCCCTGAGGCAGCCCCAATCCGGAAAGAGGCGACGCGCCAACCGACCAAGAACACCAGGGCGACGCTAACCGGCCATGGTACCCAAATTAAAAAGTCCCGCAGTTTGCCTAAAGCGATTTTTAGATTGTCGCTGATCGCGTCAAAGATCCAGCCGAGGTCAACCACGACCCAGTCGATAGACGCATCAATGGCTCTGGTGATGGGAGGACCCACGTTGGCTGGGTAGTCTAAAGCGGACTCGAATTGGGAACGGTGTATGAGGAGAGAGGCAATTAACGCGACGCCGATTATGGCGGCCACCAACGTCCACTTACGGAACCGCTTGGTGCGCTCACTTTCGGGTTGGCCACCGTTGCCAGTTATTAAGTTCGTTAACTTCTTGAAATCGGCTTCCATGACGGCCTCATGGACTCGAAGAGTTGACGATAGCCGAACGGCGCCACCGGCGATTCGTAGGACAGGACGGTTTAAATGCCGGCAGCGACCACCTTAAGCAGGTCCTTTTGAGTGGCAACACCAATGAAGGTGTTGGTTTCGTCGACAACGGGTAGAGGAATATCGTCGTCAGAAAGCATTGGCAGGGCTTTTTCCAACGTGGTATCGGGGTGTACGAAGGATATATCCGGGTGCAAGCAATCGTCCAAGCTTTTCGTGCCCAAGGCCAGCATTTGCCCCAACCGGTCACGGCAAATTACACCCATATAGCTGGTGTCGTTGCCAATGCCGATTGCGTAGTCGCACTGGGCATGGTCCATCCTGGCGATTACCCCTTCCAGGGAATCCGACTCCGCGCACACCACCTCTGGTTCGCTGACTATACTGGAGATGTCTATAACCCTGGTCTTGGGGATACCCTGGGTGAACTCTTTAACAAAATCGTCCGCCGGGGAGGTGATTATGTCCTTGGGGCTGCCCAACTGGATTATTTCGCCGTCCCGCATGATCGCGATCCGGTCCCCCACTGTAACGGCTTCATCGAGGTCATGGGTTATGAAAATGATGGTCTTTTGGATTTCTTCCTGAAGGGCAGCGAGTTCGGCGCGCATTTGGCGCCGGATCAGTGGGTCCAAACCGCTGAATGGCTCGTCCATTAACAAGATGGAAGGGTCAACCGCCAAGGCACGGGCCAAGCCCACTCGTTGCTGCATTCCCCCGCTGAGCTCCCGCTGGTTGGCAGACTCCCAACCGGTGAGGCCAACTTTCTCCAGCATTTCTTGGGCTACGGAGTACCTTTCATGTTTGCCCACACCTTTGACCTCAAGCCCGTAGGCAGCGTTATCCAGGACATTTTTGTGGGGCAACAGGCCAAAGTTCTGGAACACCATAGCGATTTTTGAGCGCCTGAAGTCCCGCAACTGCCTGGAATCGAATTGAGTGACATCCTCACCGTCAACCGAAATGGACCCCGATGTGGGGTCCACCAGACGGATCAAACAGCGCACCAGAGTTGACTTCCCACTCCCTGACAGCCCCATGACCACGAAGGTCTCGCCGGGCGGCACGTCAAAACTGACGTCCCGCAACGCTACCACCAAGTCCATCTCCTGTTGTATTTCCGTCCTGGACTTATTCTGATGGTCTTCTTCAAGCGCCTTCGCCGGGTTTCTGCCAAATACCTTCCATAAGGACCTTACAGAGATGGTCTGTTCTTCGTTGGGGTTTCGGGGATGGAGGTCTTGACCGTTGTGCGACAGCACATTCTGCAATGTCATACCTAATCCCTCAATAACCGCTTCCTAATCACCATCGTGGTTAGCAGACTATTGGTCAGAGTGATTTTTGTCAAATCAACTCGAAGGCATCCGTCCGTGCCGGGGACCCGGCCCGTTAGACATGGAGCCGCCGCGTTATATAATGTGGCGGGCCTCACCGGGAATGACCGGAGAGCTTAAATAACAAGAGGCGCACGCGAGGTTAGGCGATGAGGTACGACTATATTGTTGTGGGCGGCGGTTCGGCGGGATGCGTGGTGGCCACCCGGCTGTCCGAAGACGCTGGCAAGTCGGTGCTTCTCTTGGAGGCGGGGCCGGACTACCCGGACTACGAGCACCTGCCCGACGACCTGAAACTAGGGTTTAACGTTTGGCGTTCAGCCTACGGTCCCCATAGCTGGGACCTGCGCGGCAAGGCCAACGATTACCAGCCTGAGCCTATGGTTATTCCCCGGGGCAAGGCCACTGGCGGTTCCAGCGCCATCAACGGTCAGGTCGTGATCCGCGGCGTGCCCGAAGACTATGACAATTGGGCCGAGTGGGGCAACGAAGAATGGGCCTTCACCAAGATATTGCCATATTTCCGCAAGATGGAGAACGACCGGGATTTCTCCGGCGACGACTTCCACGGCAACGAAGGACCGCTGCCGGTGCGCCGTTTCAAGCGAGAGGAGTGGATACCAATTTCCAATGCATTCTACGAAGCCTGCGTCGGCGTCGGCTTTCCCGAGGATGGCGACCAGAACGGCCCCGACTCCGACGGCGTGGCGGCCCGGCCCCTGAATAACATCGACGGCGTTCGGATGAGCACCGCCCTCACCTACCTGAGCCAAGCCCGCCACCGGCTCAACATGACCGTCCGGGGCAACGTGACCGTTCACCGTGTCCTATTCGAAGGCACAAAGGCGGCCGGTATCGAAGCCGACAGCGGGGGGGAGACCTTCCGAGTGGAGGCCGAAGAGATCATCCTGTGTAGCGGGACCATAGGTTCGGCCCAAGCCCTGTTGCTTTCCGGGGTCGGTCCTGCCGGCGAGCTACAATCCCTGGGCATCAACGTGGTCCATGACCTGCCCGGCGTGGGCAAGAACTTCCGGGACCACGCGGCCACCTATATGCTGTTCCGGGGTGAAGGCGACCCGGCGGACGTGGAAACCCCCAGCCTGCAGGTAGGGCTTCGCTTCAGCACCGAAAGCTCGCCCACCCGCGCCGACTTCCAGATTACCCCCACCTTGATGACCAGCGAGCACCGTCCGGCCAGTATCAGCTACGAGAGCGAGGGTTTTCACTTCGGCCTGAGCGTCGGCTTGCAGAGCGTCTCATCCGCCGGTGAACTCACACTGCAGTCCGCCGACCCTTATGTCCAACCGTTCTTGGACTACCGGCTGTTCACCGACCCTTACGACCGGGAGCGGATGCGCGACGCCCTGCGGACCGCGGTGAGGATTTCTCAACACCCGGCGTTCGCCGCCCACGTGGTGGAGATGCTCAATCCCACCGAGTCCGACTTCGCTTCGGATGAGGCGTTGGACGCCTGGATCCTGCGGAACGCTTACACCCAGCACCACATAGCCGGCACCTGCAAGATGGGGCCGGCTTCGGACCCCATGGCCGTGGTGGACCAGTACTGCCGGGTCCATGGACTGGAGGGCCTGAGGGTGGTGGACGCCTCGGTGATGCCCGACGTTATCCGCGCCAACACCAACGCCACCACCATCATGATAGCCGAGCGGGTCTCCGACTGGATCAAAGATGGGGTATAGTCCAAGAACAATGGCGAGGTCGCCGGCACTTGAAACCGAAGAGGCGAGATTGAACCCGCTAGTTATAGTTCCTAAAGACCGGATCGCATCGTTCTGCCAAGAACGGGGTATCGACCGGCTGGCGATATTCGGCTCCGCGCTGGGCTCACAATTCGGGGCGGACAGCGACTTGGACGTTCTGGTCGAGTTTGGCCCCTGGCGCGTTCCCGGCCTGCTGGGGATGGCATGGATAGAACGAGAACTGTCTGGCTTGTTTGGGAACCGGAAGATCGACCTCAGGACACTTGAGGACCTGAGCATATACTTCCGGGATAAGGTGCTCGAAGAAGCTGAAGTCCAGTATGAACGCGGATGACCGGGTCTATTTGCAGCACATGCTCGATGCTGTGCTCGAGGCATTGCTTTTCGCCTATTGAGAACTCTTTGCCGGACTTACCGACAATTTGAGCAATCGGCTTGACTCTACAAAACCCAGGAGGACGCCGCGATGGCCGCCAGACCCAACGTACGAATAGAAAGAGACTCCATGGGGGAGATGGAAGTGCCCGCCGACGCCCTGTACGGCGCCTCCACCATGCGGGCGGTCCTGAATTTCCCCATCAGCGGGCTGCGCTTCCCCAGACCGTTTATCCGGGCGCTAGGGTTGATCAAGCAGTCGGCGGCCAAGACGAATATGTCCCTGGGCCTCTTGGACGAAAGGACCGGCGCCGCCATCGTGACGGCGGCCCAAGAGGTGATCGACGGCGCCTTGGACCGGCATTTCGTGCTGGACATCTTCCAGACCGGGTCTGGCACGTCCACCAACACCAACGCCAACGAGGTCATCGCCAACCGGGCCAGCCAGATTCTGGGCGGCGACCTTGGCTCACGGTTGGCGCATCCCAACGATCACGTAAACATGGGCCAGTCGTCCAACGACGTCATTCCGACGGCGATACACCTCGCGGCCCTGCTGTCCATCAAGGAAGACCTGGTCCCCGGCCTGGAGTCGTTGGCCTCGGAGTTGGAGAGCAAGTCCCGCGAGTTCTGGCCCATCATCAAGACCGGCCGCACCCACTTGCAGGACGCTACCCCCGTGCGCTTGGGGCAGGAATTCCTGGGTTACGCCGGGCAGGCCCGCTACAGCATCCAACGCCTGCAACGGGCCCAAGAGGCCCTGGCCGAGGTGGCCTTGGGCGGCACTGCGGTGGGCACCGGGGTCAACACGCACCCTGAGTTCTCGACGCGCACCTGCGCCGCCGCCTCCGAGGCCGCCGGGGTGGAAATCCGGGAAAGCGAGAACCACTTCCAGGCCCAGTCGTCGTTGGATGCCTTGGTGGAGGCCAGCGGCGAACTGAAGACCATCGCCATCAGCCTGCACAAGGTGGCCAACGATATCCGGTTCATCGCCTCCGGCCCCCGGGCCGGGCTGGGCGAGATCAGCCTGCCCGAGGTGCAACCGGGCAGTTCCATAATGCCGGGTAAGATCAACCCGGTGATCGCCGAGTCGGTAATTCAGGTCGTGGCCCAGGTAGTGGGGAATGACGCCGCGGTGACCCTGGCGGGGCAAGGAGGGTACTTCGAGTTGAACACCATGATGCCGGTGGCGGCCCACAACCTATTGGAATCGATCTCGCTCCTAGCGGCGTCGGCCAACAATTTCGCCGACCAGTGCGTGAAGGGAATCGAAGCGACCGCCGTCGGGCCCCAGATGGTGGAGCGGGGGCTGATGCTGGGGACCGCCTTGGCGCCGGCCATAGGCTACGACGCGGCGGCCTCCATCGCCAAAGACGCAGCGGCCACCGGACGCACCATCCGGGAAACGGCCAGCGAGAAAACGGAACTTTCCGACGCGGAGTTGGACGAGCTACTGGACCCCGAAGCCATGACCGAGCCCGGGGTTAACGTGGGCGGCGGCGGTTAAGGGATTGAACGAAGAGCACCGAGGGAAAGACAAAAATCCCGGCGAACTCCGGTTAATCGAAAAGGGCGTAACCCTGCTCGGTTGCGGCGCGCAAGCAGTTGGGGCAGCGGTCGGCCGGGTCGTGGCTTAAGGCCGGGTAGAGGTTCTCCCCGCGCAGCCCGCAAAGGAAGTCGGGCATGATCTCCTCGATGCCCACGTTGTAGAGGTAGTGGATCTTGCCCCTCTTGGACTCGAAGGCCCACCACCAGACGGGTTGGTCCCCGGCCATGTCGTTGAGGAACAGCTTAAACCGGTCCTCCCAACCCTCCTCGGGCAGTTCCACCAACCAACGCCCCGATTCGGACTCCGGGTCCCGTGCGGCCTTGAGTTCCCCCTTCCGAATGTAGTCCCGTATCTCGCGTTGGGACACGTTCAACCGGCGGGAGGCTTCTTGAATGGTCACTTTTTCCATGCGGCCCCCACCCTAACCCTCCCCCATAGGGGGAGGGGAAATGATGTTAACCCCCCAAAAAGGGGAGAAAAATTGATGTTAACCCCCCACGAGGGGAGGGGAAATGATGTTACCCCCCACGAGGGGAGGGGAAATGATGTTAACCCCCCAAAAAGGGGAGGGGAAATGATGTTACCCCCCACGAGGGGAGGGAAAATGATGTTAACCCCCCAAAAAGGGGAGGGGAAATGATGTTACCCCCCCCCAAAGGGGAGAAAAATTGATGTTACCCCCCACGAGGGGAGGGGAAATGATGTTACCCCCCACGAGGGGAGGAAATTGATGTTAACCCGCCCCCCAAAGGGGAGGGGAACGATATTAGCTGTCCCCCAACGAGGGACGGGCATTTCAGGTGACCAACCATCCCCAAAATTCTCTGTGCTCTTTGTGTGCTCTGCGGTTAAATCGGCCGGGTTACCGCCGGGTCTTCGATGGTGTCGGCCAAGGAGCCGCCCGGCGGCACCATCGGGTAGACGTTGGCGGATTGGTCCACCACGAATTCGATCAAAAACGGTCCGTCGTGGGCTTGGGCTTGGCGCAGGGCCGGCAGTACCTCTTCCTGGTCGGTTACCCGCACCGCGCCGACTCCATAGGCTTCGGCTAATTTTACATAATCGGGGCCGGGCACCGGCACCGCCTTGAGGTGGTTGTCGAAATACATCTCCTGCCACTGGCGCACCATGCCCAGGTGGCCGTTATTGATCAGCGCAATCTTGACCGGCAGGCGCTCCTCGGCGGCGGTTACCAGTTCCTGCAGGGTCATTTGAAAACCGCCGTCGCCGGCGATGCTCCAGACCGTGGCGTCGGGGCGCCCCGCCTGCATCCCCAAGGCCGCCGGCAGCTCGAAGCCCATCGCGCCCAAGCCGCCCGAGGAAACGAAGCTGTTCTGGCGGTTGAACGACAGGAACTGGGCGGCCCACATCTGGTGCTGGCCGACGCCGGTAACCACCAGCGACTTGTCGTCCTCTTGGAGCACCTCGTTCAGGGTGGACAGCACGTGTTGGGTCTGCAAGGCGTCGGACGGCGGGATGGCCAGTGAGGGGTGGTCCCGCCGCAATTGCCCAATGTAGTCGATCCATTGCTTCCGGGGAACATTGGAGACCAGCGGCGTTAGCGATTGGAGTACCGCCTTGGCGTCGCCGGGCAGGCCCACTTCCACGGGTACGTTCCGGCCGATCTGGTTCGGATCGATGTCGATGTGGATAATGCGGGCGTGGGGGGCAAAGGTCGAGACCCGGCCGGTGACCCGGTCGTCGAAGCGCATACCGACGCCTACGATGAGGTCGGCTTGGTCTACGGCGATGTTGGCCCAGTACATGCCGTGCATTCCCAACATACCGAGGTTCAGCGGGTGCCCGCCGGGAAACCCGCTGAGGCCCAGGAGGGTGGTGATCACGGGGATGCCGGTGATTTCGGCCAATGCCTTCAGTTCGGCGTAGGCGCCGGAGGTGTGAATGCCGTGACCGCTGATGATTAACGGACGCTCCGCCTCGTTGATCAGCCGGGCCGCGTCTTGAAGCCGGGAGCGGGTCTCGTCAGACACCTCGGGGACCGGGACGCCCCTCACTTCGGGGAACTCGGCCTCCACCAACTCCAACTGTACGTCCCTGGGCACGTCCACCAAGACCGGACCGGGTCGACCCTCTTGGGCGATGTAGAAGGCTTCCCGTATGGTTGGCGCCAAGTCTTCGGGCGACATCACCATGAAGCTTTTCTTGGTGCATGGGGCGGCAATGGAGCAGATGTCGCATTCCTGGAATGCTTCGGTGCCCAAGGCGAAGCGGGCCACTTGGCCGGTGATGGCAACCATGGCGACAGAGTCGGCCTTGGCGCCCATGATTCCGGTAACCAGATTGGTGGCGCCTGGGCCGGAGGTTGCCACGCAGACGCCGACCTTGCCGGTTATGCGGGAGTATCCATCGGCGGCGTGGGCCGCGGCCTGCTCGTGGCGCACCAGAATATGACGCAATTGCGGGTGGGCCCACAGGGCGTCATAGAAAGGAAGAATCGCCCCTCCGGGGTGTCCGAAGATGACCTCGACCCCTTCCCGGATGAGACTCTGGCAGATGACTTCCGAACCCTTCAGTTTCACAGCAGCCTCCATGGTCCCCTTCGGTTTTCGGTCCCCTCCGGTTTTCTCCGGGCGGGGGATAGGGGATTTTCCTGCCGAGAAGGGCGAGAGGAGAGCCGTTCACCGGGCAAAATAAAACCCGTCCCCTAATAGGGACGGGAAGTTACTTTCCCGCGTTACCACCCTATTTGCCCCGGATGTGCCGGGACCTCTCTAGCAGGACACCAACATGCCCCGTCGTTGCTAACGGGCGACGAACCCCGGCTCGACCTACTGGCTCCCGCAGTGCGGTGGCGTTCGGCTGGCGGCTCCGGAGGGATTTTGGGTTAGGCTCGACGCGCCTGCTTCCACCGTACCAGGCTCGCTAGGCATCTACCCCTACCTACTCGTCTCCATCTACGCCTTTCCTGAAAACTAGCACAATCAGCGTCTAACTGTCAACATGCACAGGTTGGCCCTCAGGGTCTTTTAATTGTTGGAGAAATCCCCTCTCCCTCTGGGAGAGAATCAGGGTGAGGGTGTCCCGCGCTCTCCTACACCAGCTGTTGCGAAGCATTTCACCCCCACCCTAACCCTCCCCTTGCGATGGGGAGGGAACAATTAAAAGACCCCTCTCCCTCTGGGAGAGAATCAGGGTGAGGGTGTCCCGCGCTCTCCTACACCAGCTGTTGCGAAGCATTTCACCCCCACCCTAACCCTCCCCCTGCGATGGGGAGGGAACAATTAAAAGCAACTGTCTTTGATGTCAAGAGTTCATCGCGCGAGGATTCCAGTGCTGACCATTCTTGACCATGCTGTTGAGGATGGTCAGCAGCTTGCGCATACAGGCGGTCAGGGCCAGCTTCTTGGGCTTGCCTGCGGTCAGCAGCCGTTGATAGAAGCTGCGGATCACCGGGTTATGGCGGCTGGCTACCAATGCGCCCATGTAGAGGACCGCCCGGACTCGGGCTCTCCCTCCGGAGACGCTTCTCCGGCCCCTCATGGCCCCGCTGTCCCGGTTCATCGGGGCCACTCCCACCAGAGCCGCTATCTCCCGGCGGCCCAGGGTGCCCAGTTCCGGCAGGTGGGCCAGCAGCGTCACGGAGAGTTGCGGCCCCACGCCGGGAACGGAGCGCAGCAGATCGTCCTGCTCCCGCCACACCGGACTGCGGCGCAGCGTCTGCTGCAGGCCTTGGTCCAGGTCGTCCAGCTCCTGCTCCAGCCACTGGATGTGGGCCCGGATGCGCGGAGCGACGGCGCCGCCGGCCCGGCCAAGACGGTTCTTCTCCGCCACCAGCATCTCTACCACCTGGTTGCGCCGGGCGGTCAGGGAATGGAGTTCCCGGGTGTCGGAGTCTGGCAGGGGGCGGACCGGAGGACGGACCGCCTCGGCGAAATGGGCCAGGACCCGGGCGTCCAGGGCATCGGTCTTGGCCAGCCGGCCGGTGGCCTTGGCGAAGTCGCGCACCTGCCGGGGATTGACCACCACCACCGGCAGGGCCGCCGCCGCCAGGGCGCCCGCGAGCGACAGTTCCAACCCGCCGGTGGACTCCAGGACGACCGCCGACGGCCCCAGGGCCTGCAACTCCGACACCAGGCCGCGAATCCCGTCCGGGCCGTAGGCCACCGTCCATACGGCGCCCGATGGCCGGAGGGCCACATCCAGCCGGTCCTGGGCCACGTCGATGCCCACGTAAGCCGCTTCCTGTTTCATACCCACTCCCCCACTCCCGATTAAAGGTTGGCCCGTTCTTGCGACATCCGGGCTTAGCAGCCCCAGCAACTGTCCGGGCTCTGTTGGGAAAGGTGCGGCGACCACGCTTTCGAACGGCCTGTCAGGACCAAGACCCTGCCGGTCTGCCGCACCCACTTCACCCCGCTTGGAGTTATCTTGCATCCACACCCCAAGATACAAGACCCTGGTTAGCCCTTGGCCCATTAGGGCCTGTTAATTAGGGGGGCGTTTGACGCAGAGGGCGCAGAGGGGGACGGGAAATTAACAATAAAAAGGCCCTGGGTTCGCCCACCAGAGCCTTTTCATTTTCCGAACTCGGTTGCCCGAACGGTTGGTTTGGGCCAGCTACGGCCTGGACCTCCTACCGGAGGGTGTAGGCTTCCTCGCCGTGTTGTGAGATATCCAGTCCTGCTTCTTCCTGTTGCTCGTCTACCCTTAGCCCCATGGTGTACTTCAGGACGAACAGTATTGCCAGGGTGGAGACGAACGCCCAGCCGAAGGACGCACCAATGGCCATGAGCTGCCTGAGGATTTGCGCTCCCCTGGTCAGGTCGGTGAGTTCACCTAAACTCATGAAGCCCACGCCAACGAACAGGCCGACGGCCAACATGCCCCACATGCCGCCCGCTCCGTGGATAGCGAAAACGTCGAGAGAGTCGTCAAGCCTAACCTTGGTCTTTACCCAAACAGCGGCGTAGCACAGGGCGCCGGCGCCCAACCCGATGATCACCGCCGGCATGGGACCAACGAACCCCGAGCCTGGAGTGATGGTTGCGAGACCTGCCACAGCCCCGGTCGCCGCTCCCACAACGCTGGGGCGGCGGTTTACTATCCAGTCCAATGCCACCCATGTCGCCGCGGCAGTTGACGCCGAGATATGAGTTACAACAAAGGCGGACGTGGCCTTTGCCGCTGAGGCCAAGTCGCTGCCGGCATTGAAGCCAAACCAGCCGAACCAAAGCAGGGCAGCGCCCAAGACCACAAAGGGCACGTTGTGGGGTGAAATGTCGGCTTGGCCCAACCCCAAGCGGCGTCCAAAGATGATCGCCGCCGCCAAGGCTGCGGCCCCGGAGCTGATGTGGACCACCGCGCCTCCGGCAAAGTCAAGGGCGCCCTCTCCGCCCAGCCAACCGCCAATTCCCCACATCGAGTGCGCCAGCGGGGGGTAAACGATGGTCGACCAAGCAATGATGAAGACCACGAAGGTGCTGAACTTGATGCGCTCGGCGAAAGCGCCGGCTATCAGCGCCGGTGTGATAATTGCGAACTTCGCTTGAAAAACCATGAAGGCTTGGTGCGGAATTGTTTCGGCGTAAGGTCCAGCATCGATAGCGGACACCCCGTGCAACCCGAACCACTCGAGGTTTCCGACGATGCCCCATACGTCGGGGCCAAACGCCAGGCTGTAACCCCATAGGACCCAAGTCAAGCCCACGATGCCGAGAGCGATAAAGGACTGCATAAGGGTAGCCAGGGCGTTCTTGCCGCGCACAAGCCCGGCGTAAAAGAAGGCCAGCCCCGGGACCATGATGAAGACCAGTGCTGACGAAGTCAGTACCCAGGCGGTATCTCCACTGTCAATCATATTCCTCTCCGACCCGTGGGAGTATTACCTAGCAGGTTCTGGCGGACATAATAGCATCGGCGCACCTGATTTTGAATAGCCCGGATGTACTGGCTGGCGCCGGACCCACCGGCTACGGGGTTTACCACAGAGTTGTCATGGCCGGCCGCCCAAGTTCCGATTGCGACGGCCCTTGAGTTTGTGTAGCTTGGCGGCAGAGTTTCGCTTCGCTGTCGATGTCCAGCGAAAAAATGGGCCGGGTTGCCACGTCTGGGAGCCGTTGTTAGCATGAGGGTACTCGGAGCCGGGAGGGAGTCATGGACCTGGGACTGAAAGACCGCGTAGCGATAGTCGGCGGGGGCAGCAAGGGGCTGGGCCGGGCCTGCGCCGACTCGTTGGCCCGCGAGGGGGCCAACCTGGCCATTTGCAGCCGCAACGCCGTGGAACTGGAGAGGGCGGCCGAGGAAATGCGTACCGCCGCCGGGGTCGAGGTCTTGGCGGTGCCGGGCGACCTTTCCCGTCTCGAAGACATCCAGGGCTTGGTGGCCAATACCGTCGACCGTTACGGCCGGCTGGATATTGTGATCGCCAACTCCGGCGGCCCTCCGGAGGGCCGGGCCGCTACCACCACAGAGGAGACCTGGGCCCGGGCCGTGGACATGGCCCTGTCCTTCTATATCCGCATGGGGCGGGAGGCCGTGCCCCACATGAAGCAAGGTTCCTGGGGGCGCATCGTCAACGTCCTGGCCAGCACGGTTTACCAACCCATCGACAACCTGGCGACCTCCGGAGTTACACGCATGGGCGCGGTGGCCTTCGCCAAGAGCTTGGCCGACGAGGTAGGCCGGGACGGTATTCTGGTAAATAACGTGGCGCCGGGCTTCTTGATGACCGAACGAATGCGCCACATCTTCGAGACCCGCTCCGAGGAAACAGGCCAGGACTTGGAATCGGTGCTTGGCGCACGGGCCTCCAGCATCCCCTTGGGACGGTTCGGCCGTCCTGAAGAATTGGGCGATTTCGTTACATACCTGGCCTCGGAAAAGAACAGCTACGTTACCGGCGCCACCATATTGGTTGATGGGGGCGTGGTCCGGTCGGTGATGTAACAAAAGCCGGCGGGGCCCCGGGGAGCGGTCCAGCCCAACAGGGTCTGCCCCGTCACGGCGGCGCTTCGCAGGCAAAAAGAGGGCCCCGGCTCTGAAAGCCCGGGGCCCTCCGCTTTGTTGCCGGGTTGGTTCCGGTCAGCTAGCCGGCGCGCGCTCCCTTTACCGTGTTTGGCAGCCATAATGCAATATCCGGGAACGCGATCAGCAAGACAATCACCGCCGCCATCACCGCCATGAAAGGCAGTACACCGATGTAGACGTCGGTAATGGTGCCCACTCGCTCCTGGGCCCCCGAGGCCTCGTCCATCTCGGCCTGAACGTCCCGGCGTACCCCGTGAAGCACGTAGAGGTTGATGCCCTCCGGTGGGCTGATCAGGGCGGCCTCCACCAGTATCACCATGATGATGCCGAACCAGACCAAGTCGACTCCGGAAGCGATCAAGGCCGGCGCCAGGATCGGGACCGTTGTCACCAGCATGGCGAAGCTTTCCATGAAGGTGCCCAACAGCAGGTAGAAGATTACCAACACGATTACCAGTTGCGTGGGGCTCAGGTTGAGGCCCGTGATCCACTGGGAGATATCGTGGGAGATGCCCAGGCGGGCGAAAGCGAAGCTCAGGGTAAAGGCGGCGATTACGATCAAGAAGATCATGGCCGAAGTGCGCGTCGCCGCCAGGGTCGCGTCCTTGACCATATCCCAGTTCAGGTTCATGGACTGGCGGAACTGGCCCGGGACCAACGGGTACCGTTCCCCCAGCTCAGCCAGCAAAGACCGTTGGCCCGGGGACTCCGAGGAGCCGCTCCCGTTCCTGTTTAGCTTGCTCAGGACCCAAGCGAAGAGCGAGGGCCCTGAGTTGTTAATCAATGCCAAGAACAAGGCGCCGCTGACACCAAAGGCCGCCGCCTCGGTGGGGGTGGCGATGCCCATGTAAATGGTCCCAAGGACCACGAAGATGATGGCGGCGATGGGTATCATGGCCATCAGGCCGACCATCCGGTCCCGCCAGCTCCCCAATTGCTCCTTGGGCGCTATCCGGGGGAAGATGAGGGCCGCCCCCATGATCATCAGCATCATCATGGCGGCCAGCATGAAGCCGGGGAAGAACCCGGCGAGATACAGCCGGCCGATGGACTCCTCGACCAGCACGCCGTAGACGATCAGGCCGATGCTGGGTGGTATCAAGATGCCCAGGGTGCCGCCCGCCGCCAGAGACCCGATCACCAGACGCTCGCTGTAGCCGCGCTGGCGGAAGGATGGCAGCGAGACCCGGCTAATGGTGGCCGAGGTGGCCACGCTGGAGCCGGAACAGGCGGCGAAGATGGCACAGGAAGCGATGTTGGTGTGAATCAACCCGCCAGGCAGGAAGACGAGCCAGCGGGATAGGGATGCGTACATACGCTCGCCCATACCGCTGCGCAACATCAACTCGCCCATGAGCAGGAACAGGGGCACGGCCACCAGGATAAAGTTGATGTTGGTCTCCCAAGCCTTGTTCCCCATTATGTTCCACAGTGTGGGGTACCAACTGAAGGGATCGCGGAAGACCCACAGCAACACCAATGAAAGAACGCCCAAGGCGCCGGCCACATAGAGGCCGATAAGGAAGAAAGCCCCCATCATGATGAATGCAGCAGTTATCGCCATACTCTCTAGGGCCTCCTACTTCTCCGAGCCATTCCGGGCTGTCGGCGGTTTCAATATTGTTGTCCGAATGCCAACGGCGGCTAAATCGCGCCGCCCGATTCCTCTTGGATGACCGCGGTGGTAGCAACGGGCCGGTAGGTTTCGGTGCCGCCGGCCATCTTGTGCAGAACGGGTAATGCCCCCTCGGCTATGGAGTTGACCATCATGTGGAGTGCGGTCAACCCCAACATGCTAAAACCTATGGCCACCACCACCTGTGGCGCCCAGAGGGGGGTGAGGGGGTAGGTGTTGGTAACGGCGCCGATCTCGTACGACTTGAGTGTCATCTCCCAGGTCTTCCAAGCGGTGATCGCCACGAAAAAGAAGATGGAAAACAAGGCCATCCAGTCGGCCACTGCCCGGATTTTGGGCGGCATGAACGGCAACAACACGTCGATCCGTACGTGCGAACCGGTCCTGAGGGCGTAGGAGAACGCCCAAGTGACGGCCATAGCCAAGGCGAAGCCACTCATCAGGTCCATTCCGGGCGCCATCGCCCATCCGATCTTCCGTGCGACTACCTGATAGGTGATGAACAGACCCAGCATCAGGAAAATGCCGCCGCACAGGTATCCCATCCACAGGTAGACCCGGTCGGCCGACCGGGTGATCGCCCGCATGGCTGTTAGCAGCGTGAGCGGCAGCGAACTGCCTTCCAGCACACGCTCCATCTGTTCCCCTTCGGCCCCGGCATTGCCGCCGGATACTGCTACTTCGCTCACGACAAACCTCCGAAGGTTGCTCGCCCAGCTGTTTCGACTTCAGACCGGAAAGGCCGGAATAGTCCTAGCGGCCGCCCCATTATGGAATCGCAACAGGTGATTGTCCAGATTTACAGGCATTCTACCAAGATTGGGCCAAAGTTGGTGGCGAAACCTATACGCGACTCCGTATCTTCTCTTCTCTATCGAAACCGATGCGAAAGTATACCGACTACTTAAATCGCGGTCAATGATTATTTGGGGTTTTTGGATTATTTGAGATTTTGATTGAACCAAGCCAGCGCTTTGGCCCAAGCGTCTTCGGCGGCCTCGGCCCGATAGCTGCCCCGGACGTCGCAGTGGAAGCCGTGGCCGGCGCCGGCGTAGTTGTGGAACTCGTGGGCCTTGCCGTGTTTGGTCAGCTCGGCGTCCAAATTCGCCACGTCATCCAGAGTGGGGTTGGCGTCTTCCTCCCCGAACAAGCCCAGTACCGGGCATGAAATGTTCGACGTTTGCTCCAGCGGCGAGGGCCCGTCTCCCAAGGCTACCCCAATGTTCCCGCCGTAGAACACCACTGAGGCCGACAGGTCGGACATGGCGCAGGCGGCCAGATAGGCCACCCGTCCGCCGAAGCAGAACCCGACTATGCCGATTCGGTCGTTTACGAAAGGCTGGCCCTTGAGATAATCGATAGCGGCCCGGACATCGGCGGTGATTCCGGCGTCTGTGCTTTGTTGCATTCTGCCGATGGCGGTGTTCAATTCTTCGTGGAGGCCGGTGATCATCGGACCCTGCCGGTGAAACATGGCAGGAGCCAAGCCCACGTAGCCTTGGGCCGGCAGCCGGTCGGCCACCGATTGAATGTGGGAGTTAACGCCCCAAATCTCTTGAATTACAACCACGGCAGGGTGGGCGTCCTCGCCCTCGGGCCGGGTCAGGTAGCCTTCCATGGAACTTCCATCAACGTTGATGTCCACCCAATTTGCTGGCACGGTGTTTCCTCCTCGTATTCGTTAGATCAGGCGCCGGGATTCAGGCGCCGGGATAATGGAATGGAATAAGGCGCCGGACTGGCCGATTTCAGGCCTGATTGACGTGCCGGACTCCAGACTTGGTCCGGGAGCCGGCGTTATTCTAGCATGGGTCGGGCCGGTCAACGGCTAGGCCCCGTTCAACAAGGGCGGCCGGGCGCCTTTGAAGGCCGATACTTCTTCGTAGGCGGCGGCAACTTGGAACAGCAAGTCTTCCTGGAAGCCCTTGGCGACGAACTGGACTCCGATGGGCAACCCGTCGTGGTTCAGTCCGCCGGGGACCGTAATGGCGGGATGTCCGGTGTAGTTGAAGGGACTGGTGCAACGGGAAACCAGCCCCGAACCGGGACCGCGCACCCGGTGCGTCGCTCCGGCGTGTTCGATGTAGGCGGCGTCAATTCGCGGCGCGACTAAGGGCGAGGTGGGCGTGAGCATAAAGTCGATGCCCTCCATTTCACGGGCGTATTCCTGCTGAATCAGCCTTTGCACCTTCATGGCCTTGGCGTAATGGTGTCCCATGACGAACTGTCCGCCGAGAGTGCGATACAGGACGTCGGGCCCGTAGTCCTCACGCTTGGTTTTCATGTATGGTTCGTGGGTGACGACGCTGTCGGCCATGGCGGCTATGCGGACCGCTCCGATGTATTTCATGGCGGGCAGGTTGACCGCCACGGGTTCTGCGCCCAACTCCTCCAAGGCGGCGATGGCCCGTTGCACCGCTTCTTCTACCTCGGGCTCCAACCCGTCGAAATAGTAATTGGCAGGTATGCCCATGCGAAGGCCCCTTACACCTTCGCCGATGCGGGCGGTGTAGTCCGGCGTCGGCACCGGCACCGTGCTGGGGTCCAGTGGATCGTATCCGGCCAACACCTGTAGGACCAGGGCACTGTCGGTGACGGAGCGGGTCATAGGCCCGATGTGGTCTCCGTTGAAACTGGTAACCAACAGTCCCCGCTGGCTGACCCGGCCAAAGGTCTGTTTCAGTCCCACGACACCGCAGAACGTGCCGGGCAGCCGGACCGAGCCGCCCAGGTCGGTGCCCAGGGAGGCAAAAGTCACCTCGGCGGCCACGTTGGCGCCGCCGCCTCCGCTGGAGCCGCCGGGTATGTGCTCCAACCCCCACGGGTTATGCACCGGCCCGAAGTGGGGGTTATTGGAGGTGGCGCCGGCGGCAAATTCCTCCATATTTTCCTTGCCCAGGATGATGGCGCCGGCGGCCCGGCAACGGCGCACCACCTCTGCGTCTTCCTCAGGCACGTTATCGGCCAGCACCTTGGTCCCCAGTGTCGTGACCACTCCGGCGGTGGCCAGGTTGTCTTTGAGCCCGATGGGGATGCCCTGCAACGGGCCTTTGTATTCGCCGCGGGCAATTGCGGACTCTTCCTCCCTGGCTTGGACCATCGCTTGTTCTTTGAGCAACGTGATAAACGAGTTGAGTGTGGGTTGCAGTTGCTCGGCCTTGGCCAAGGCCGCCGCCGTAATTTCGACCGGGGAAACCTCGCCGGAGCGCACCCTGGGGGACAGCTCGGCTATGGACATTCGCAACAAGTCGTCGTTGGCCATTTCGCTAGCCTCCCTGTGTTTGGCTGGTATCAGATTGGCTGCTATCGGGAACCCGGATCAACCGGCTGGACATCACGTCGGATAGGTCCAGTTCTTCCAAGAGGGCCAACTCCGATAGGTAGAAGTCCACCTCGGGCCTGACCAAGGCAAGTTCTTGGTCGGTGAGTTCGAACCCCTGGTAATCGCGAATGATCGCCTTCAGGGTTTCGTCGGAAACTGGCATGTTTGCCTCCTTAACCAGAGCCGGAACCAGAGCCGGGACCTGCACTGGCGGTTGGTCTGTATTTGGCGGGAGTGTAGTCCAACCTTGGAACGAACGCAATTGTACGGGCGCAGCGGTGGCGTCTTCGGCAAGATTGGACCGCGGTCTGGCCTCGAAAGCTATGAACGATTGGCGCCAATAGAGGATTACAAACCAGAATCGGTTTTGTATGATGGAAGTATGAGAAACTTGGCCAACTTCCTGGTGCATCTGTTTGGTCGCAACAATGAGACCAACGTCGCTTATTTGTCGGTGGTCCATGACCGGTGTCTTTATTGCGAAGAGCCCATCAGCGATTCGCCCTCCTATTTGAACTACCGGGTCTGCCCCTTCTGCCGCTTCCACTACACGGTTACCGCCCGGGAGCGCATCGACTTGCTGGCCGACCGTGGGACGTTCAAAGAGTCCCACAAGTACCTCAGCTCGGTTGCCCCTCTTTCGTTTTCCCGCCGCGGCCGTTACCGGAAGCTGCTTACCCGGGACCAGAACCGGACCGGCCTAACCGAGGCAGCGGTGACGGGCCGGTGCCGTATCGACTCTATAGACGTTATGTTGGTTGTCTTGGACTTCGGATTCATGGGCGGCACGATGGGCAGCGTGGTTGGGGAGAAGGTGGCCACCGCCCTCGAGACCGCCGCCCGGCGTGAGATTCCGGTGGTGGCGGTTGTTTCCGGCGGCGGAGTGAGGGTCCAAGAGGGCGTTCTTTCATTGATGCAGATGGCCAAGACCGTCACCGCGGCCAACCGGTTGCGGGATGAATCGGCTCCGTTCCTGGTGGTGCTGGCCAATCCTTCCACCGGTCAGGCCTACGCCAGTTTCGCTAACCTGGCCGACGTCATGCTGGCCGAGCCCAAGTCCCTGATCGGGCTCTCGCCTCTGCGGACGCTGCGGGAGGCTTCCCCCGTTCCTTTGCCCCTCGACGCCCACACAGCCGAAGCGCACGTGGGACACGGACTGCTGGACAACGTGGTCGACCGGGAGTCGCTGCAGGACCGGATTTCGACCCTGCTACAGATCCTGACCGGCCAGAAGCAGGGCAAGGGGAACCAAAAGGAGCTGTTGAAGGCCGAACTCCAGCCCCGGGACTCCGTGGAGCCGTGGGAGGCCTTGGCGGCAGTGAGGCATTCCGAGCGGCCCGGCGCTGCGGCCTACTTCCGGGCCATGCTTGAACCCTTTATCGAGCTTCGGGGCGACCGCCTCAACAGCGACGACCGTTCCATCGTAACCGGCGTCGGATTTTTGTCTAACACACCGGTGGCGGTCATCGGGCAGCAGCGCAGGCCCCTGATGGAGGGGGAACGCTACCATGTGTATCCCGACGGTCTCCGCAAAGCGCAACGGGTCATCGCACTGGCGGCCCGCTTCAAGCTGCCGTTGTTAACGTTGATCGACACCCAAGGCGCGGATCCGGGGCTGGAGGCCGAGGAGCAGGGCATCGGCAACGCCATCGCCAAGACTCTGTCGGCGATGTTGGACGTGCCGACACCCATCGTATCCGTGGTAATAGGGGAGGGGGGGAGCGAAGGGGCGCTGGCCCTGGGGATGGCTGACCGCATACTGATGCAGGAATACGCGGTCTACTCGCCCATTTCCATGAACCACAACCTGGCGGGCGCCTACCACGACCACCGGCTCGACCGGGAGGCGGCAGAGGCGTTGATGCTCACGGCCCAAGATTGCGTGGACTTGGGGGTTGCCGACGAAATCGTCCCGGAGCCGGAGGGCGGCGCACACGCCGACCCCAGGAACGCCGCTGAGGCCTTAAGGGTCGCCGTGCTGCAACAAATGGACAAACTTGACAAACTGTCCGAAGGGAAGCTCGTGAAGCGCCGGTACCGCAAGTTCCGGCGAATGGGGGAAACGAGCGACTATTCCCAGGAAGCCATGACCCGGGAAGTGGAACTCCTGATGAGCATTACTTCAGGGGAGGCCCCGGCCAGCCGCCCGCACCGGGGGGGCCGCCGCCGCCAGGCCGCCCAAGAGGCCAGTCCGGTCGAGCTGCTTTCAGACGACTAGACCGCCTCACTTCCAAACTCCCGGAGGCTCTTCTTGAGGGCTGTTGCCAACCCGGAGTATTCCTCCTCCACCGCCTCGTCAAGCAGGGCCGTCGGCTTGGTGTTGTCCCGGTAGGAGGGCCGCAGGGCCAAGCTCCCCAAGAATGGAGCGTCTACTTCTTGTGCCAAGGCATTGGCGCCGCCTTGGCCGAAGATCTCCCCGGTGTAGTTTTCCACCACGCCCAACACGTTCAGGTTCAGCTTGCGGATCATGTTGATGCAGCGCTTGGCGTCCAGATTGGCCAAGTCTTGCGGTGTGCTTACCACCACGAACCCGTCCATGGGCAGGCTCTGCATCACCGTGAGGGGGGAGTCGGAGGTGCCGGGGGGCATATCCACCACCAAGTAGTCCAGTTCGTCCCAGTCGGTAGATTGCAGGAACTGGTTGATGGCGTTGTGGATCATAGGCCCGCGCCAGATGATTGCCTCGTCCTGGTTTTCTTGGAAGAAGGCCATGGAGACGACCTTGACGCCCCACTTTTCTGACGGGATGATCTGCCCGTCCACGTAGTCGGGCTTCTCCGATACGGCCAGCACCTTGGTCACGTTGGGGCAATCGATATCCACGTCCAACAGGCCTACCCGGGCCCCGGCTTGAGCCAATGTTACGGCCAAGTTGACGGCTACCGTCGTTTTTCCCACGCCTCCCTTGCCGCTGTACACCCCGACCTTGGTCTTAATTTTCCCAAAGCGCTCGGTAATCTGGCGCTTTTGTTGCCAACTGCGCTTGATTTGTTCTAGGCGCGCGTTCTCCTGGGGGGTAGCCATCTTGATATCTCCCGTTGGGGGCGCAGCGTTGGGAAATTGACCGGCGGGTCAGGGTGGCCGGCCGGATCCGGCTTCTAGATGCCCAGTTGGTTGCGGGCCTCTTCGCTGATCAGGTCCGGCGACCACGGCGGATCGAATACCATCTCGATCTGCACTTCTTCCACCCCGTCCAGCTCTTGTATCGCCCATTCCGCCTGTTGGCCGATGTAGGGCCCCATCCCGCACCCGGGGAAGGTGAGAGTCATCTGCACGTAGATGTCGGATTCATTTACCTGGACATCGTAAACCAAGCCCAAGTCGACCACGTTGACCGGGATTTCCGGGTCGTATACGGTCCGGAGCGCATCCAAGACCTCGTCTTTGGTGATGGTGTCTGGCATGGTTACATCCTCCAGCGCTACCTTTTCCCAAGGCTACCTTTGCCCAAGGCTACCTTTGCCGGGTTTTAATGTGGCCGAAACCTCATTCGATTATACTCCTTGGATTGTATTAGAGGCGGCCCCTGCGGTCAACGAATTGGAGCCGCCGGCAGTGGCCTATCACTGGCATATTGACTTTTGTTCTCGCCGGGGTTAATTTTTGAGCGTCCCCCCTAGCTGAAAGGAGGGCTGTTTATGATACCACCGCGATTCGAGTACCACGCTCCGTCAACCCTCGACGAAGCGATTGCCCTGCTCAACGATTACGGGCCCGAGGCCAGCGTGTTGGCCGGAGGCCAAAGCCTGATTCCGTTGATGAAGTTGCGCTTGGCAGTTCCTTCCCACGTCGTAGACATCAATCGGGTTCCCGGCTTGGACGGAATCCGGGAAGAAAACGGTGTGCTTCACATCGGGAGTCTCACCCGGGAGTCGGACTTGGATGCATCGGAGATGGTGCGCTCCGGATACCCCATTATCCATGACACTACCGCGGTCATTGCCGATCCATTAGTGCGAAACCTGGCGACGGTGGGCGGCAACTTGGCCCACGCAGACCCCGCCAACGATCACCCGGCCACCATGGTGGCGCTGGGTGCGGACGTGGTGGCCAGAGGGCCCGGCGGGGAGCGAGTGATTCCGGTGGGCGACTTTTTCGAAGGGCCGCTCACCACGTCCCTGCTCCAGGGGGAAATTCTTACGGAGATACGGGTTGCCAGACCCACGGCGGGAAGCGGGAGCGCCTATCTCAAGCTGGAGCGTAAAGTCGGCGACTACGCCACTGCCGGGGTGGCCGTAGTGCTGGCCTTGGATGACGGAGTCTGTCAACGGGCGGGCATCGGCCTGACCAACGCCGGCCCGACGCCAGTTAAAGCCAGCGCCGCCGAGGACTTTCTGGCCGGCCGGCGATTGGACGACGAGACCGTCCGGGAAGCGGCCCGCTTGGCGGCCCAGGAAGCCCAACCGACAGCCGACCTCCGGGGCTCCGCAGAGTACAAGCGGGACATGGTAAGGGTATTAACCGAGCGGTCAATTCGCTTGGCCCTGGTCAGGGCCGGTTAATCAGACCGGCTAAGCGGGCCGGTTGTTCAGGTTGGTTGACCGAACAAGCAATCCAATCAGGGTCAGGACATCGGGTCCGCTTGCTGTAGCTCCGGTTGTGGCCTCAACGACCGGAAACGCTGGCGCGCCGGCTTTGCTCGACCTCCACGCTTCCTCCCGGAGCCCTTTCTCAACCTCCACCCAGCAGCTCCAAGAGCTATTTCCCGTACCAATCCAACGGAAACCAGGTCCACCCCCGCTCTCAATGGTCCGGTCCCAACTCCCTGCGGGTCTTACAAAGCGAAACGACCACGGGATAGGTTATAATCCCAACGATGACTACAATAAACGACATATCCGATTTCGCACGAATCATTCGGGAACAACCCGAATGGGCCGATGCCATCAGAAGCCTGCTCCTTGGAAAGGAATTGCTCGAACTACCGGAACGGTTCGCTCATTTCGTCCAACTAACCGCCGAAAACTTCCAACTGGTACATCAACGCTTGGATGGGCTGGGCACCCAAATGGACGGGCTGGGCACCCAAATGGACGGGCTGGGCACCCAAATGGACGGGCTGGGCACCCGAATGGACGGGCTGGACACCCGAATGGACGGGCTGGACACCCGAATGGACGGGCTGGACACCCGAATGGACGGGCTGGACACCCGAATGGACCGTCTTGAAGGCCGGTTTGCAAACTTCGAAGGCGGCGAGTACGAGCGCCGAGTAAGAACCAAGTTCCTATTCCGCGCCCGAAACCAACTGGGCCTAGAGCGCCCCTACCTAGCGCTCACACAAGACGGCTTTGTGTCTCCGCAACTCGATAGCGTGATTGCCCATGCCATCGACACGGGCTCGATTGATCTACAGCAAATCCAGGACCTGCACGACACGGACCTTATCATCATGGGCCAAAACAACCGTCATACAGCGGTTGAAATTTCGATGACGGCCGACGGTGAAGACATCACCCGGGCCAAACGCCGGGCGGAAGTCCTAAGCGCCGCAACCGGAGACACGGTTACCGCTGCCATCGTAACCGCAAGTTTGCCCGACACAGAACGGGACCAAGCCGCCGCCAATGGCGTAACCGCGTTCATCATCCCATACCCCTAAACCACCCTCCCGATAAGAGGGCCACTTCATAGGAGGATAGGATGACCACCGAAAGCCAGCCAACTCCGGTCCAAGTCAAGCTGACCTTGAATGGAGCAGACCGGGAGGCCGTGGTGGAAGCCCGACTCCTGCTGGTCCATTTCATCCGGGAGGACCTCGGCCTTACCGGGACTCACATCGGTTGCGATACTTCTCATTGCGGCGCTTGCACCGTCCTTTTGGACGGACGGCCCGTAAAGTCGTGCACCATGTTTGCCGTCCAGGCCAACGGGCGGAAAATAAGGACGGTCGAAGGGCTGGCCGAAGCTGGGAAACTCCACCCGATTCAAGAGGCTTTCACCGAGGAACATGGCCTGCAATGCGGCTTCTGCACTCCCGGAATGATGATGACCGGTGTCGCATTCCTGGAGAACAACCCCGACCCGTCGGAAGCCGAGATCCGGCGGGCCATTTCCGGCAACCTGTGCCGTTGCACCGGGTACGTCAACATCGTCAAAGCCTACCAGTCCGCGGCCGGAAAGCTGCGCGATAGAGGTGCTTAAATGACTATGCGAACACCCCCGGAAATAGGTGGGATGGGCCATTCAGTACGGCGCAAGGAAGACCCGCGTTTCATCCAGGGCAAGGGCAACTACGTCGATGACTTGAAACTCCCTGGGATGCTGTACCTGGACATCGTGCGCAGCCCGCTGGCCCACGCCCGCATCAAGAGCATCAATACAGACAACGCTTTGGCCATTCCCGGAGTCTTGGCCGTCATCACCGGCAAGGACTTGGTGCAGTACAACCTGGCCTGGATGCCGACCCTGATGGGAGACACCCAGATGGTGCTGCCGGTGGATACGGTTAAATTCGACGGTCAGGAAGTGGCCGCGGTGCTGGCTACAGACCGTTACACCGCCGCCGACGGCGTAAACGCGGTCGAGGTGGAGTACGAGCCGATAACCCCGGTAGTCGACCCTTTCAAAGCACTTGAGCCCGACTCAGCCATCGTCCGGGAAGACAAACCGGAGCAGAGCAACCACATCTGGCACTGGGAAGCCGGTGACCAGAGCAGCACCGACCGGGCCTTCAACCGCGCCGATGTAACGGTAAAAGAAGACATTTACATCCCGCGCATCCACGTTTCTTCCATTGAAACTTGCGGTTGCGTGGCCCAATGGGACCCGGTGCAGGAAAAGCTGACGGTTTGGATGACTACCCAGGCTCCCCACGCCATCCGAACGGTACTCGCGCTTGTCGCCGGGCACCTGGGACTGGCCGAGCACAAGATAAGGGTTATTTCTCCAGACATCGGCGGCGGCTTCGGAGGCAAGGTGCCGGTCTACCCCGGCTACGTACTGGCCATTGCCGCTTCCTTCCTCACCGGGCAGCCGGTCAAGTGGGTAGAGGACCGGATGGAAAACCTGATGGCCGCTTCCTTTGCCCGGGACTATCACATCGCCGCCGAGGTCGCCGTCCGGCAAGACGGCACCATGGAGGCGTTACGGGTTAAGACGATAGCGGACCATGGCTACACCGACGCGGCCTGCAATCCTTCCCAGTTCCCTGCCGGCCTGTTCCACATCTGCACCGGTTCTTACGACTTCAAAGATGCCTTTGTCGAGGTGGACGGCGTATACACCAACAAACCTCCAGGCGGCATCGCCTACCGGTGTTCCTTCCGGGTGACCGAGGCGGTGTACGCCGTCGAACGGATGGCGGACATCGTGGCCCACCAATTGGGCATAGACCCGGCCGAGTTTCGCATTAAGAACTTCGTGAAGCCGGAAGCCTTCCCCTACCGGTCGGTGTTGGGCTGGGAATACGACAGCGGGGACTACCAGGGAGCATTGGAAAAGGCCATGGACATGATTGGCTACCATGACCTGCGCCGGGAACAGGAGCAGAAACGCCAACAAGGCGAGTTGATGGGCATTGGCATTTCCAGCTTCACCGAAATAGTGGGCGCCGGCCCATCTCGACACTTCGACATCTTGGGGATAAAGATGTTCGACAGCGCCGACATCCGGGTACATCCCACCGGCAAAGCCATCGCCCGGTTCGGCACTCGCTCACAGGGCCAAGGACACGAGACGACCTATGCCCAGATCATCGCCGAAGAATTGGGCATCCCGGTAGGCGACATCGCGGTGGAGGAGGGCGATACCGACACCGCCCCCTATGGCCTTGGCACCTACGCCAGCCGGAGCACCGCCACCGCCGGAGCGGCCGGGGCCATCGCCGCCCGGAAGATTCGAGACAAGGCCCGGGCCATCGCCAGCTATCTTCTCGATGTAAGCGAGGAGGAGTTGGAATGGGAACCGGGCAGATTCTTCGTCCGGGGCGCCCCGAGCCGGGCCAAGACCATCCAAGAAATCGCTTTTGCCGCCTACACCGACCATCCGGCTGGCATGGAAGCGGGCTTGGAAGCCCATTCCTCCTACGACCCGCCCAATCTGACCTACCCATTCGGCAGCTATATCTGCGTAGTGGACATCGACAAGGGCACCGGGGAAGTCAGCATACGCCGGTTTGTCGCCGTTGATGACTGCGGAAACATCATCAACCCGATGATAGTCGAGGGCCAGGTCCACGGTGGATTGACTATGGGCCTCGCACCCGCCCTGCTCGAAGAGATAGTCTACGACGAGAACGGCAACAACCTCACCGGGACGTTCATGGACTATTTGCTGCCCACTGCCGTGGAAACGCCGGCTTGGGAGACGGACAAGACCACCACTCCCTCGCCCCATCACCCGCTGGGCGCCAAAGGAATCGGCGAGTCGGCCACGGTCGGCGCCCCGGCGGCCATCGCCAACGCGGTGGTTGACGCTCTCTGGCACCTGGGAGTACGGAATATTGATATTCCGATAACCTCGGCCAAGGTCTGGAAGGCACTGCGGGATGCCGGCGTGGATGAGTAATGTTCGAAGACCTGCTGGAACGAGTCACCGCATTAAAGGGCCGTAGCGAGCCCTTCGTATTGGCGACGGTGGTGGCTTGCAAACCTCCCACGTCGGCCAAACCGGGGGCCAAAGCCATCGTGCAGGCCGATGGGAGTTTTCATGGCTGGGTCGGGGGCAGTTGTGCTCAGCCCCTCGTGATTCAGGAATCGCTCAAAGCGTTACAGGACGGCCAAGCCCGGGTAGCGCTGCTCTCTCCCGACCCTTCACCCTACCCTCTCCCCGAGGAAGAGGGTAGGGTGAAGGGTTTCCTGGGGTTGGAGGGAGTCGTCCCCATTCCCATGACCTGCCAGAGTGAAGGCACTCTGGCCATCTACTTAGAGCCCTTCCTACCCCGGCCTGAACTGCTGGTAATCGGCCAGTCTCCGATGGCCCGCAGCTTAGTATCCCTGGGCAGCGGCCTGGGGTTTCGGGTTTTCGCTTGTGATCCGGCAGCTAACAAAGAGTTGTTCCCCGAGGCCGAAAACCTGGTACAGGACCTTGATGCCATTCAAGAAAATATCTCTCCGGGAAGTTACGCAGTCATCGCCACGATGGGGCACTACGATGAGGAGGCGCTGGCGGCAGTGCTTGGCGGCCCGGGTCATTTAAGACCGGACAATTTAAGACCGGACTATTTAAGATACGTGGGTCTGGTTGCCAGTCCCCGGAGAGGACGGGCGGTCATTGAATACCTTCAAGGTATAGGTGTACCCCCGGAAACGCTGCAAAGAGTCAAGTACCCGGCCGGACTGGACATTGGCGCCGAGACGCCGGAAGAGATTGCCCTCAGCATATTGACCGAAATTGTCCAACAGAGGCGCGCCTCGGGCTTGGGCATACAACTGGAAACAACGGCCGAGGATGCCGGCCGGCCACACCTTGACGCAGAGGCGGTAGACCCGGTCTGTAAAATGACGGTGAGGATCCCCGACAAAATTGGGCCGGGCGCCGGGTACTCTTCTACTCACCAAGGCGAAACGTTCTACTTCTGTTGCCTGGGCTGCCGGGAAGAATTCGACCGCGAACCGGAGCGCTATTCGGCTCAAGCGGCGGTTTAGTAGCTCTACGCCCTTCCGTACCTTACGGCCAATACCTCGGCCAGAATGGCTACCGCCATTTCCTCCGGCGTTCGCGAACCGATGTCCAGGCCGATTGGCGCCCTGATCCGCACTAGGTCGTCGCCGGTAAACCCCTGCTGCGAGAGCTTGAGCTTGCGGGCCTCGTGGGTAACCCTGCCGCCCAACGCGCCAATATAGCCGGCCTGGGAACGGAGGGCGCTGGCCAATGCCGGCAGGTCGAACTTGGGGTCATGGGTTAGGACTACGACGGCGGAGTGAAGACCCAGACTCAGGTTGGCCATCGCCTTTTCCGGCCATTCCCGGACCAACAGGTGGGCCTCCGGGAAGCGCTCCTCGGTAGCCAGTGCGCTGCGAGCATCTACTATGGTGACCTGAAAGCCCACTTCTTTAGCCAAGCGGCTAAGGGAGACGGCAGTGTGAGTGGCCCCTACAATCACCATATTGGGCGAGGGCAGGAATGCTTCCAGGAACACCTGGGCCTCCTCGCCCCGCCAGGGGAGCGCCGCCAGATGCGTTCCTCCGGTTTGCAGAAGACGGTTGCTGGCATCGGCCACGAGACCATCCAATCCGGGAGCAATGGACCCGACCGGATTCTTCGGCGGAGATAGAGTCAGCTTGCGCCCCAGCAACGACTCCGGGGCCGTGCCAACGGCATACACGGCGGGCCGCTGGTCTTCCACAGCTTGAGCCAGCGCCTGCCAGTCACTACCCGGTAAGAAAGGCTCGATTAAAACGTCGATGGACCCGCCGCAGCTCAGTCCGACCGCAAAGCCCAACTCATCGGCAATGCCGTAGTTGACCAAGGTGGGTTCCCCGGTATCCAGCACCTGCATCGCGCGCTGAAAGACGTCCGATTCCACGCAGCCGCCGCTGACCGAGCCGACCATACGGCCGCTGCGGGTGACCGCCAGCCGTGCGCCGGGAAGCCGCGGCGCGGCCCGCTCCACCCGGAGGACCGTAGCCAAGGCAATCTCCTCACCCTGGGCCTGCCACTCTTTCAAACCGGGCAGGATTTCGTTCATGCCGCCGTCCTTGCCCCTTGAGAGATTCCGCTGTCGTCCGGGCGCTCATCTCCGAATCGCTGCCGCCATTATATTTGGGGCCGTGGCATGGGGCAAACCCAACGTTGCAAGCCGCTTCCACGGCACCCCGGCAATCCGCAGCCGGCCCCGGCCGGTGGCCCCGGCCGGCCCTCTCGCGGCAGGTGTTTTCCCAGGGCCGGGGTGGATGATCACGCCGTTTCCCGGCTGGACCTCGTAGGTGGAATGACACAGGTAATGTACGGTCATGCCTTGGAGCATTGGGACGCGGCCCCGCCTCGGTCGGCCCCCAGCGTTGGTCTAAAGCCCCGGCCCAGCGGACCTTGATATTTTGGGTTTGTTGGGGTATATCGCCTATGCTACAATCCGCTAAACTCAACCCCTGCCGCTCGGTGAGCTAACAGTCAACGCAGGATACACACTGATATGCAGCGATATATAGTGTATCGATTGGGCCAGTCTATTATTGCCCTGATAGGGGTGAGCATTCTGGTCTTCGTCCTAACCCGGGCGAGCGGGAACGTTCTTGACTTCATTCTGCCCTTGGAGGCTAGCCCCGAAGATTACGCGCGAGTGAGCAAAGAGTGGGGATTAGACAAACCCATTACCGGCCAATACGTGACCTATATGTGGAAGCTCCTCCAAGGCGACTTCGGGGAGTCCTGGAAGTGGGGGACCGGGGCCTTGGACGTGGTGCTGGAGAAATTCCCGGCGACCCTTCAGTTGGCTGGCTTCACTCTGGCTATCAGTTCCGTCATGGGTGTGGCCTTTGGGGTGTTGGTAGCTACCAAAAGAGATACTGGTTTCGACCATATCGGCAAGGTGATCGCCTTGCTTGGCCAATCCCTGCCCACCTTCTGGACCGGCATCGTATTAATGTGGATATTCGCCGTGATGCTGGACTGGCTGCCAACATCCGGCAAGGGCGGTTTCAAGCACATGATCCTGCCTGGCGTTACGTTGGGCTGGTATAACGTGGCTGCCCTGATGCGCCTAACCCGTTCGGCGATGTTGGAAGTATTGGACGACGAGTACGTTAAGCTGGCCCGCATCAAGGGGCTGCCCGAGTGGAAGGTGATCTTTAAACATTGCCTCCGCAACGCGGCCATCGTCCCACTGACCTATTTTGGCGTCATTGCCGGCTACTTGATGGTCGGGTCCGTTATCACCGAGACCGTATTCTCTTGGCCGGGGGTGGGTCAGTTGGCGGTGGAAGCCGTGCGGGCCAGGGACTATCAGGTGGTCCAAGCGGTCGTGCTGTTCATGGCCGGTGTCTTTATCTTCTGCAACCTGGTAGTTGACATCCTTTACGCCTACCTTGACCCTCGGATCCGCTACGTCTAGCAAGGTAGTAGGGGAGAGATATGTCCATCGTCTTGACTGCACCCAGGCCATGGTACCGGCCTGCCCGTTTGTCAAAGTGGATGTCGGAGGCGCGGCGCCTTCCTCTGTTGCCGTTGTTCCTCGTGGTTTTCGTTCTCATCGTGCCGGCTGTCTTCGCAGATGTGATCTCACCCCACGACCCAGAAGTCGGGGTCCTGCCCGACCGGCTGATTCCGCCCGCTTGGGTCGATGCCGAGGTGCTGGAGTTGACGGGTAGGTTCGACTTCAGCGAACTCAAGGTGTTCAAGGACGGGGACTTAATACCCCAGGCCGCCGTAACCGCCGACGGTGTTCCCGAGGCGGATGGCCGTGAAATTCGAGGGATAGTTACCTACGAGACCGCCGGAGGGCAAGATGTTCGCCTTGAGATGGCGCTCCTTTATCCCGGAGGCGACGAAGGGAACATCACCAAGGCGGGAACTCTTGTCGCACCCCTAAACACGGTCCCCTTCACCGAAGGAGGACTGTACGTCGATGGCGCCGAGGTCCGACAGGGGGTGGCATTCATTGATGGAGTGACCTTCACTCCGGTAGGGGCCATGGTACAAGGGATGCCCGCCGAACGAGCCCTCGACGTGAAGGACGGCCAAGGGAACTCTGTGGAGGGGGTGCTGGCCGTCGCTGCCATAACCAAGGTTAGTATGGCCGGCAGCGAGGAGGAGATCCTGGCCCGCGAAGGGGTTGTGCGCCAGGAAACCCGCGGCGGCGAGCCCAAGTACCTGCTGGGCACCGATAAGTTGGGGCGAGACCTAGTGACCCGTATGATCTACGGAGCTCGGGTGTCCCTGGCAGTCGCACTATTGGCGATACTGTTTGCCGGACTGGTCGGCACGAGCTTGGGGCTCTTGGCCGGATACGCCGGCGGCTGGATAGATGCGGTGATCATGCGCCTGGTCGACATTATGTTGTCGTTGCCCTCCATTTTGCTGGCCTTGGTCTTGGTGGCGGCGATTGGCCCCAGTTTTACGACAGTGGTCGCGGTCATTGTCATGGTTTTCTGGTCCCAGTACGCCAGGCAGGCGAGGGGTGAAACCCTCAGCCTTAGAGAGCGGACCTTCGTGGACCGCGCCAGGGTATCGGGGGCGAGCCACTTCCGCATCGTTACGGGGCACATCCTTCCAAATCTGTTGAACAGCTTGGTGGTATTGGCAACCCTCCAGTTGGGAGCGGTCATAATTTTCGAAGCTTCCCTTAGCTTCCTGGGCGCCGGAATCCCCCGGCCCACGCCGGCCTGGGGAGTGATGGTGGCCGACGGCAGAGAGTTGATCGTGGCCAACTGGTGGGTCTCCTTCTTCCCCGGAATGTGCATCTTGTTGGCCGTGATGTCCCTCAACCTCTTGGGGGACTGGGTCAGGGACAAGATGGACCCCAAGATGAGGCAGCTATAACTCAGGGCGTCACCCTCACCCTCATTAGAGTCTTCCCCCGTGCAGAGGGATTTCAGGGTCGTCTACTAGTTAGGGAGTAGGCGGGGCTGGGAAGGGTCAAAGCATCGCAGGGTTCCCTGCCGTAATGGCGCAGCGCAACGGCCACTTTCGGGCCAGGACAGGTCGACTCTACCACCAGGCAGCTCGTGGCGCCATCGCCTCGGGTGCGGCGCCGGTCCGTAGGTAGCGGCGGGGTTTGTCGTGCACCCGATTTGCGGTCCACTAATAACCGCGCTAGAGACTGAGGAGTTTTGCCGGTTTGGCCGTCTCGAGATTGCAGTCGGTAGCGGCCTGCGATCCTCCGCCGACCAGGTTTCATTGCGGGTTTTCGTGAGTCCAGGCGGCAGGATTACCCCCAGCTAGGCCACTCCAGGAAGTGATGTAGAGGCAGTTGTGTCCTCAGCCAGAGTCGCTCCGGGCGATCCTCCACATTCCGATCCAACTCTCTTTCGCTGGACGTACAATGCGGCCCTGGCAGGTCGGTTTGCCCCCCAGTTCAACCCGGCTACAGCACTTACCCCACCCCTTCGTCATTCTGTTGGCCCTGTAGAAGGTCCTGGGGTTTGCGACTCTCCCCCTTCACGGGGGAGAGTCAGAGAGCGTGTTCCTCGTTTGATCCCAGAGGGTCCGCGAGAGTTGAGCCCTCTATTTCCTTGTTGACGTTCCGGTCACCTACTTGTACACCGGTACGGTGAACTCGTGGTGGCGGGTAATCCCGATTGCGCCGTAATTGGCGTAGTATTCAGCGATCACTCCAGGGTCATAAGCGGACTCGTCGAAGCGGGCGAACAAGGGCATAGTGGCGAACTGGTCGTACATTGACTGTCCGTAGTTGATCTCAAGTCTCCTACGCTCCGCAAGGTCCAACTCGAGTTGGTACTCGTCGTTGAATATGTCCGCTAGGTTTTGGTCGTAGAAGATAGCGCTGCCCGGGCCCTGGACCGCCGAGTTCCAAAGTAACTCCAAGTCCAGCACCGGGAACATCTGGATAGCGATTTCGTTCCGGGTTATGTTGTATTTCCTCGCCCTTAGGTAGACTTCGTTGCTCTCCCGGGTCTCGATAGTGGTCTTGACGCCGATGTTATTCCACATGGTGCTGATAGCCTCTGACACTTCGCCCAGTTCGGGCCAGCCCGCGAACTGGTCTGATGTCAGGACTGTGATCTCGAATCCGTCGGGGAACCCTGCTTCGGCCAAAAGTTCTTTCGCTCGAGTGGGGTTGTACTCGTAGGGTGTCCAACCGGAGTCCCACGGCTCGCGGAACGGGTGCATCCCGTGGACTGCATCAAAGGTGACTCTCTCTTGAAAGAACGTATCCTTGAGCAGTTCGCGGTCGACCGCCAGGTTTAACGCCTGGCGTATTTTCTGCTGGACCAGCGGGTCCTGGGGCCAGTAGTACTCGTCCAACTCATGGGGCCGGCGATGCCCGTCCAACAAGGACTGGGAGTGGTTCTGGCCGCTGAAGACCCCGAACACGTAGGTGCCCGGTAAGGTGCTCCGGTTGATCTCGAAGCCCGCGCGCTCCGCCTCGTCAATAAGGAGGGTCGGCAGCTCGGCCATATGGGCCTCACTGGCCGTCAGCATAGCGAGGCGGGTGGCGTGCTCCGCCACAAAGAACACCTTAAGCTCGTCAAACGCCGGTATTTGCCACCAGTGGTCATCGCCGGGTTCTTTAAACCGTTCCCAGCGGATGAACTCGTTGGTCCTTAGCTCGGCGAATTTCCAGGGCCCGGTGCCCACCGGATGAGTTTCGTACACGTCCTGGCCGAACTCATCCCAGTAATCGGCGCTGTAGATTCCCATGGTGTTCTGATGTTCTTCGTCGGCGCCGTAGTTCAGCGTGGGCCAAGGCGAGATCAGCCGGAACGTAACCTCGTGGTCATTGACGACCTCGATATTGTCGCTCCCGCCTACCCTCTCTTTCCAGGCGGGAATGTTACTGGCGCGGAAGCCTGGAGCAAACATCAGGTCATAGCTTCGTACTACGTCATTGGCGGTGAACTCGCCTCCTTCGAAACCGGGCGCGTCATGGAAAGGGACACCCTCTCGCAGCTTAAAATTCCAGCTCAGGGCGTCGGGACTCATGGTCCATTCGGTGGCGAGCATGGGTTGCTGTTCGTTGGTGAACCGGTCGTTCCAGATGAGCTGGTCGTACATCGGCCTCATGAGTGGACTGGTAATAAAGGCCTTGTAGGGGACCACCACTTGGTCCACCGGCACGCGGAACGCGATATTCAGGCTGCCGGCTACAGGGACCGCGGCTGCCGGCGCTTCGGTTGCTTCGGCGGTAGGCCGGGGGGTGGCGGTTGGTTCAGCTCGAGTCTCCGTAACCGCCGTCGGTGCGGCGGCGGCGGTAGGCGCGGCGGCTGCAGCGGCGGTAGGCGCCGCGGTCGGGGCAGCCGTAGTAGGTTGCTCTGAATCAGACGGAGCCTCCGCTCCACCGCATGAAACTCCGATGAAGAGTCCGACAGTTAACAATACGATAGGAATCCACCATCTTAGTTTCATTTTCGACCCCCCTGCGGCGAATTGGCCGGAATATACGTCGCGAAGACGAGATTGTCAACTGATTTTCTAGGTCGGTGAGGGTGGGGGCTCCTCTGCGGCCGATGCGTTGTGGGCATCTGCGACAGCGAACCGAAAGCCCATCTATAGAGCCGGGCGGCTTAGGGAGATGGCAGTGTGAGTGTCGCCCGCAAACGCCAGTTTGGGCCGGGGCAGGGATGCTTCCAGTAAAACCTGGGCCTCTTCAGCCCGGCCGGGGCGAAAAGAGGCCCTATAGGTAATTATTGTTGCGCTATTATTGTTGCGCTTTACATTTTTGCGATTGCGCTATTATTGTTGCGCTTTACTTGGTCCGTCACCGCGTCCGGCGTTGGGACCCGCCATTGGCTCACGGTATAAGCAAGACCTTGCCGGTGGTGGCGCGGCTTTCCAGTTGGCGGTGGGCTTCGGGGGCATCGGACAGGGGGAACTCGTGGCCGATGCGCAACTTGAGTTGGCCCGAGGCCACCCAACCGAGAACGTCGCCAGCCCGGCTTTCCAACTCCTCCCGGTCTACGGTGTAGTCCCCCAGCCCCGGGCGGGTCAGGTACAACGATCCGGGGGCGAACAGGCGGGGCTCTACAGGGTCCGGGTTGCCGCTGGCGCCGCCGTAGAGCACCATCACGCCGCGGCGGCCCAGAGAGCTGACGCTCTGGTGAAATGTGGTCTTGCCGACGCCGTCGTAGACGACCCGAACGCCGGCGCCGCCGGTGGCCTTCTTGACCTCTTCGGCGAAGTCCTCCCGGGCGTAGTTGATTACGTGGTCGGCCCCGGCCTGCCGGGACAATTCGGCTTTTTCATCGGTGGAGACGGTGGTGAAAACGTAGCCGCCCAGTTGCTTTACCATTTGGGTCAAGATGAGGCCCATGCCGCCGGCGCCGGCGTGGATGATCACGCCGTCTCCAGGCTGAACGGCGTAGGTGGAATGACACAGGTAATGGGCGGTCATGCCTTGGAGCATGGCGGCGGCCCCGGCCCGGGCGTCGACGCCGTCGGGCCGCTTAATAAGACGCCAAGCGGGCACCATGGCCTGCTCGGCGTAGGAGCCGTTAACGCTGCAGTAGACTACTTGGTCGCCGACAGCCACCTCGGAAACCCCGGCTCCCACGGCTGTTACCACTCCGGCGCCCTCTACGCCGATGGTCCGCGGCAACGGAGGGCCAGGATTGGCGCCGGTGCGGCTGTAGACGTCGGTGTAATTGACGCCCGCCGCCTGTATCTCCACTACTGCCTCGCCGGCGCCCGGGGCCGGGTCCGGCGCGTCTTGGTATTTCATGGCTTCCGGGCCGCCGAAATCGTTGATCTGTACCGCTTTCATGTTCATTCTCCTGCCAGTGTCTTTTGACCCCGGACCAAGGGCCTTTTGCAATTGACCCCAGGCCGTTTTATGTGGTATCGGCCCTAGTATACACTGGCCGCCGACGGCTGATTCCCGGTCGTTCCAAATTGCCATCACCCCTTGAAACTGCTATCATTAGCTTCGGCTGACGACACCCATCGCCATGGGCCACACTGGAGTGTGTACTTGCTTAAAGTTCCGGTGTTGCCGCGTGGCGATTTTGCCCTAATTGGAATACCGGCGATCCCTAGATCCGTGTGAGAGTGGTGGCATGGTCGAAAGTTTCCTGGACTTTGTGAAATCCCTGCCGGGGCAGCGCAACGTCCGCAACTTGAACCTCGAAGAGTTGGACCAAGAGGCGGGACAATTCGGCAGAATCACCAACACCAACAGCCGCAGTTATTACTCCAACGTCCGCAACCGCAGCGCTGGCATCTCGGTGGTTTTCGGCGGCGACAGCGTAGCCTCCCGGAACCTGAACGAACGCCAGCAGGCTATTAAGGAACATAAGGACCGCACCCTGCGGCAAGTGCAGGAATACCTGAAGCGGGCACCGCTGATCAGGGTGCAACGCACCGTAGGCGACAACGCCGAGTTCAATCCAAGGTGCAACCTCTACTTGTCGGTCCAACGGGCCGACAACGTGCGTCAGGCCCATCTGTGGAGCCACACCCTGCGCGACTACGACCCACACTCCCCCGGCCCCGAGTTGTACTTGGTCTGCATCCCCGAGTGGCCGGAAAACGAGCGGCAGGTAATGGTCTTTCCGGAGGAGAACCTTACCGTAGTCCTGGGTATCGACTATGTGGGCGAAGTCAAGATGGGCTTCCTGCGCATGGCGATGTACGACGTAAAACAGGAAGGGATGCTGAGTCTCCACGCCGGCTCCAAAACGGCAATGGCGCGCCAGCCGGACGGCAGCATGAAAAAATACGGGATGCTGTTTTTCGGACTCTCCGGCACCGGCAAGACCACCCATGCCTGCCACGCCCACCAACTCGACGGCGCCGACGAATCCATCGACATTCTTCAAGATGACATTGTGGCCTTGGCTAACGACGGCCGGGCCCTGGGAACGGAACGGGGCTTCTATCTGAAGACCGAGGGGATGAATGCGGCTACTCAAGAGATAATCTTTCAGGCCCTGGAATCGCCCGAAACCCTGTTCGAGAACGTGATGTTGACCCACGCGGGCGACATCGACTACACCGACCTGTCGTTGGGGGGCAACGGTCGTGCGGTCATACCGCGTACCGCCTTGGGCGGCAACGCCGGAAGCAACATCAACATGCCGGCCTTGGATGACTTGGACGGAATGGTGATCGCCTTTATTACCCGGCGCATGACGGTGCTGCCATTGGTGTCGAAGTTGAACCCGGAACAGGCGGCGGCCGCGTTCATGTTGGGTGAGAGCGTGGAAACCACCGCTGGCGACCCCAAGCGCGCCGGTGAGTCGGTCCGGGTTGTGGGGACCAATCCGTTTATCATCGGATCGGAAGCGGACGAGGGGAACTGGTTCTACGAATTCGTCAAGAACAACGAAGAGCGGGTGCAGTGCTACCTGCTCAACACCGGCGGGGTCGGCGAGATACTGGAAAGGGACGATCAAGGGCGCGCCACGGTCAAGCAGCCAGTCTCGCGTGTGCCTATTCCCGAGATGTCGGCCATCATCCGGGGCATCCTACGAAACTCCATCGAATGGAAGCCCGATCCTCTGTTCGCTACCCAGATGCCCGAAAAGGTGGAAGGGATGGACATGGAGAAATACGACCTGTCCAACTTCTACACCCCTGAGCAAGTCGAAGAGTATGCCGGCCGTCTGATTGAAGAGCGCAAGGCTCACTTAGCCAGCTTTGCCGGTCTGAACGAAAGGGTCGTTAACGCCATTAGCTAGGGGCCGGGAACAAACGGTTCCCGGAACCAACGGTCCCCGGAACAAACGGTCAATGGAGGGTACATACGTGTCAGTCCAGTCTAGGCCGTCGATATCCGAGGCGCTCACCCTGTTCGTAACGGCAAAAAAAAGCGCCAAGAGTGTCCAACAAGGGCATCAAGAATTGGGCCGGTTCGTAGCCTGGTGCGGGAGGGAGCGCAACGTTCTAGAGTTGTCGCCTTCCGAGGTTGCCGACTACGCTCAACAGATCGGTCTGAGCGGACCGGGCTCGGCGCAGCGGCTGCACCCCGTAAAGGCCTTTTTGAACTACTGGAAAGACCAAGGCTGGATCGAAAACGGACTGGCCTCTCATTTACGCGTCCCCCGTACCCGCCGCAACGCTCCCGCAAAGCCGTCCGGGTCCAGATTGTCGGGAGGCGGCGAAAGCCACCAGGGTAATAAAGAAACGCGGCTCAGCCAGGAGGGCTACGACCGGCTGGTTGCCCAGTTGGAAGATCTGAAGGTCGAGCGGGTGGCTGTCGTCGAGGAAATCAAACTCGCCATGGCCGACAAGGATTTCCGGGAAAACGCCCCGCTGGACGCGGCGAAGGACCGGCAGGGCATCATCGAGGCCCGTATTCGGGAGTTGGAAAACAGCGTCGCCATTGCCCAAATCCTGCCCGAAGGGGGGGACGTCAGAGTGGCCCGGTCCGCTGTCGGCGCCAGGGTCACCCTTAAGGACGTAGCTTCGGGGCGGGTGTTTGCATATACACTGGTAGACGTGCGGGAGGCCGACGCCGCTACGGGGAAGATCTCTACCCAGTCACCAGTGGGCTTGGCACTGCTCGACCGCACCGTCGGCGAAGAGGTGACCATCAACGTTCCGCGCGGCACTCTGACGTACCTGGTCCAAAAAATCGTCGGCGTTTAGGGTTACTCTCCCGGTCCGGGAAGCAGGCAGGGAGAGGGTCGGAACGTGGAGGTAGTGTTTGACCGTGGGGTGTTTCTTCCGGAGTTGGACCTATGGCTCGACTCCCGGAAGAAAAGAGAGTCCAGCGTCATCTCCCACGCCCACTCCGACCACACTGCCCGACACCAACGGCCGGTGGTTACTCCCAACACGCGGTTGTTGTTGGACGACTACCTGAAGAACAGCGAGCCGGTCGTCCTCCCCTACGGTGAACCGCTGGAAACCGCAGCCTACACCTTAACTCTGCATCCTGCCGGCCACTGCTTGGGTTCGGCCCAGGCCTTGGTCCAATCCAAAGCCACCGGCGAACGCTTGCTTTACACCGGCGACCTGCGGACCCGACCCAGCCCCACCAACGAGCCGCTGCAACCGACGGAATGCGACGTACTGGTCATCGAGTCCACCTACGGCCGTTCCGACTATGTGTTCCCGCCCGAAGAGCAGGTGCTGGCCACCGCTGCTCGAACCCTCAGGTCCTGGCTGTCGCGGGGAGAGCGTCCGGTGGTGCAAGGCTGGCGGTTGGGGAAAGCCCAGGAGATACTGCATCATCTGTTGGCCGAGGGCTTCTCCGTCGCCGTCGAAGAGAGCATCTACCGGGGAGTGGAGGCCTACCGGCAGGCTGGTGTGGAGTTTCCCGGGCCGGTCTCGTTGTTTAACGGCCATTGGCCCGAGGGCGCAATCGCCCTGTTTCCGCCGGGCAACAGGTCCGAGGCGCTGCGGGACTACCGGGGCAAACGGATAATGGAGTTGACCGGATGGGCCGCCTCGGACCAACGGAGTTGGCGCTCTCGGGCCGACGCCAGCCTTCCCTACAGCGACCACGCCGACTACAACGAACTCCTGGACTACGTGCAGGCAGTCCGGCCGCGCCAGGTCTACACCGTATATGGCTTCCCCGAGCTGTCGGCCAACCTGCGCAGCATAGGCTACCCGGCGGTACACCTCGACCGTAGAGGACCGCCCTCCAATAACGGTTTCCAGTTGAAGCTGGTGTAGGACGCCCGCTTGCCGCACTAGGGAATATCCGCGAATCTTCCCTATATGCTCATCGGCCATTATAGAGATGCCATGGACATGGTCCGGTAGGGGCTTGAACATCGACGACATCGCCAAATAGACGAACGGTCTAAGGGAGGGCTGGAGAGGACCAAATCGCCCTGGGCCAAGTGTTCAGGCCTGTCGTTGTCCAGTGAAAATGTCAGTGCAAGTGTTCAATGATTATGTCAGTAGTCGTCTCCTCCAGGGGTGGTCGGGGGCGGGGTTCCTTGGGGAGCTAGCCCGGATCTTGGTTGGGGGGCGGGGTTCGACGCCCTGTAGGCTCTTCGCTCCGTTCCGTCGCTCAGCACCTACAGGGCGAGTGTGTGCGCCGTTAGAGCCACTACCTGGCAGGTCAGTAGGCGAGTGGCCGTTAGAGCGCCTGCCGTTGCGGGCCCTGAGGGTCACGGGTCCTGGAGGGGCCGGTTCCGATGCCAGGGTCCTGCCCCGGTAGGCCACGACGATGCTGCCGTCGAGCCGTTCCTGGACCTCGACTTGTACGCGAGCGTAGCTGGCCCTGTGCTCATCGGGCATGAGTTGCATGGTGGAGCCGTTGAAGTGCACGGTGTTGTCGTTTGCCACGGTGCGGATGTACTTGAAGCAGAGGACGGCATCGAGTCGGGCGCCGGGCGGCGGTTGGCGATATGCCGAGCCTGGCTGTGCCGCCTCCACACCGAACCGGGAGTTGAAGCGTGGCAGGAACTCGCAGAGCACCTCGTTGGCCTGCTCGATGGTCGAGACTCCGGCTAGCCTCATCTCAGAGACCAGCCGGTCCTGGAAGGTGCCCCAGACTCGCTCTATCCGTCCCTTCGCCTGCGGGGTGTGGGCCAGGACGAGACCGATGTCCAACTCCCTGAGGGCTCTGGCGAACTGCGTGGGGTCACGTCTGCCCCGGAGCTGTTCGGCGAGGCTCTCGGGCTCCTTGGGGGAGCGCTGGAAGATGCCGTGCCTGTCGCTGTACAGGCCCAGGGGGACACCGTGGCGCTCGATGACCTCCCTGAGCATCAGCAGGTAACCTTGGGCGTCCTCGTGCTGCCTGAACAGGGCGGCCGGGACCCTTCCGGTGGCGTCGTCCACGGCTCCGACCAACGTCAGGTAGGGGCCTCGCCCCTGGAGCCAGTCGTGCCGGCTGCCATCGACCTGAAGCAGCATCCCTTCCTGCGGGTAGCGCTCCCGCCGGCTGTACCGTCTGGAGGCTCGCCTAGGACGCGGACTCCGCACGCCAGCCGCCAGCAGTATCCTCCTGACCGTCGAGCGTGACAGGTCGATCCCCTCTCGCTCCGAGAGCATCTCGGTCAGATGGGTGTGGTTGAGCCCTGCGTAGGGGCCTTCGGCCAACTCCCTGACCCTCTGTCGTGTAGGTGTGTCCGTGGTCGTCGACGGCCTCCTCCCCCTGTTGCCGTGAGCTATGGCAGATGCTCCCTCCTTCCTGTAGGCTGCCAGCAGTCGCCACACATGGCGCTCGCTCACTCCCATCAACTGTGCCGCAACTCCCATAGTCACCCCTCCTGCGGTCACTCCGTTCAACACTTGTATCCTTGCCTGCTCTCTCGTCGTCAACGTCAGTCCTTCCATAGACTGACATTTTCATTGAACAGTTAGACCCTGACATAATCATTGAACATCTACAGGCCAAGCGTTCAGGCCTTGACACTTTAGCATCGAGCAGTTAGCTTTTGCCTCGGAAATCCCCGGCGCGTAAAGTGTGACGGCACGTAGCGCTGGAACACTTATTCTGCTGATTCTAACGGAGGACAACGGGATGGCTTATCGATTAGGTGTGGATGTGGGAGGGACGTTCACTGACCTTCTCCTGATGGACGAGGACACAGGGAACACGTACGAAGCTAAAGTCCACTCCACGCCCGATGACTCTTCGGTCGGCGTATTTGAGGGGATCGAGCGAGTCTGCTCCGACGCTGGTGTAAAACCCTCTGAGATTAGTCAGATCATGCATGGGACAACCGTGGCGACCAACGCCATCTTGCAAGGTCAGGGCGCAAAGATGGGTCTCGTCACCACCAAAGGCTATAGGCAGGTGTTGCAGATTGAGCGGGCCTTCGTACCGGGCGGCCTCGCTGCGTTTATAGTCTGGAACATGCCTGACCCCCTAGTCGACCTGGAGCTAACAGTGGAGGCTGACGAGCGGGTGAGCGCTCGGGGCGAGGTAGTTTCGCCCCTCAACGAAAATACCATTCGCGACGAGTTGAACTATCTCAAGGGAAAGGACATTGAGTCTTTGACCGTTTCTTTAATCAACTCCTACGCGAATGGCGACCACGAGCGTCGTATACGGGAGATCGCAATCGAGATCATGCCGGGGGTTCCCGTTTCCATATCGTCAGAGATTCTGCCGGAGATGTATGAGTTTGAGCGGACGCTGACTACGGCGGCCAACGCCTACGTGGCCCCCGTGATCACCAGCTATATCGGCAGAGTACAAAATGAGCTGGAAAACCGCGGCATCAGCGCTAACCTTCACATCTTGCGTTCCGACGGCGGCCTCGCATCGATCGAAATGGTCCAAAACGCTCCGGTTAACGTGTTGATGAGCGGCCCGGCCGGCGGAGTCGCGGGCGCACTATGGATAGCGGAGCAAGCGGGTTATAAGAACCTTCTTACGTTCGACATGGGCGGTACCTCGACCGACGTTTCATTGATCGAAAACGGCGTGCCTCTGGTAAGGCGTGAGACTAGGGTAGGAGACGTAACCATCCGGGCTTCATCCTTGGACGTGCGTAGCGTGGGCGCCGGCGGTGGTTCCATCGCCCACGTGCCTGAGCTGACCAGGGCCTTGAGGGTCGGGCCCCAGAGCGCTGGCGCCGATCCCGGACCGGCGGCATACGGCAGAGGTGGAGAAAACCCCACGGTGACCGATGCGAACGTGGTGCTCGGCCGTCTTCCCACGGTTCTCGCCGACCAGACGCTGCTAGACAAGGCTCTTTCCGAAAAGGCGGTCCAGACAGTTGCCGACGCCCTTGGCTTGGACTTGAAACGCGGCGCCGAGGGCATTATCGATATCGTCAATGAAAACATGTATGGCGCCATGAGGCTGGTGTCCGTCGAGCAAGGCTACGACCCACGAGAATTCGCCCTTATTGCCTTCGGTGGGGCGGGACCGTTGCACGCCAACGCCATCGGCAGGCTCACGCAATCATGGCCGGTCATCATACCGCCCTCGCCGGGAGTGCTGTGCGCCTACGGCGATGCCACCACACGGCTCAGGAACGAGGCGTCCCAGACCTTGATCCGGCGGTTTTCCGAGACCACGAATGTGGAAATCGGGGCGATACTCGGCGAGCTTGCCGAGCGGGCGGCCCAAGCGCTTGATGCAGAGAACGTACCCCGTTCCGAACAAACCACCCAATACCAGTTGGACTGCCGATACCGGGGTCAGGGCTTTGTGCTCACCACGGAAGTTAACTTGGACGAATTGAGAGAAGGTGGTCTGGAACTGGTCAGCCGCAGGTTCGCCGATCTCCATACCCAGATGTTCACCTTTGCCCCGGAGGTAGAGCCAGAAGTCGTCAACCTCCGGGCGATCGCCCAGGGACAGGCTACTATAGCCAAGGCCCGTGCCGTCGAGAGGGGCAGCGCCGACGCCTCCGGGGGGAAAGTAGGCTCTACCTCAATGTACGTGGACGGAGCAGACCGGGAGGCCTCCGTCTACGATCGCTCGAAACTATTGGCCGGCAACCGGATTCCGGGACCAGCCATGATAACCGAGATGGACTCAACCACGTTGATATTGCCCGAACACGTGGGCGAAGTAGATGCGTTGGGCAACATCCTCATCAACCCGGTTAAATAAGCCAGGTTAAATAAGCCAGGTTAAATAAGCCGCGTGAAATAAACAGGGAAAGATAAGCAGGAAGGTCGCATATGCCAGCGAATATTGTTGAAACCAATCCGGGAGATTTCCAGGACGTTGAAGTGGATCCCGTCACCCTCGACATCATCGAGAGTGGTCTGCGGAATGCGCGGTGGGAAATGGACGCGGTGCTCTTGCGTACCGCAGTGTCCCCGGGGATCCGTGAGCAGGGCGATGAATTCCCTATGATCGCCAATCGGAAGGGGTTGATGGTAGTGGGCCAGTTCGGTTCCTTCATCCCGCCCTTCGTTGAAGTATACGAGGGAGACGTCGAGGAAGGGGATATGTTCCTGACCTCCGACCCCTATTCATGCGCGGCCGCCATCAGCCATGCCAACGACTGGCTGACCATGCACCCTGTTTATTTTGAGGGTCGTCACATAGCTTGGATCGCTATGTTCGGGCACATGACCGACGTGGGAGGCGCGGTGCCCGGCAGCCTGCCCACCCAGGCGCGGCAGATCTACGAAGAAGGGATCCTCATACCGCCGGTCAAGGTCTATAAGAGAGGCGAACGGCAGGATGACCTGCTCAATTTGATCTTCCATCAAGTCCGCCAGCCGCATTTGAACCGGGCCGACCTAGACGGTATTTTCGCGGCGGTGCGAACAGCCGAGAGACGCATCCTCGATATGTGCGAACGGTTTGGGGTCGACACATACGTCAAAGCAGTGGACCAGTTGCTGGAGCGAAACCGGCGGGCGATGGAACAACTCATTATTACCAGTGTGGCGGAAGAGAAGATCTACTTCGAAGACTACGTGTGCGATGACGGCCTCGGCATGGGCCCCTACAAGATGGCTTGCACCCTGTGGAGAGAGGGCAACAAGGTCATCTTCGACTTTGAAGGGACCGACCCCCAGTCGGAGGGTTCCATCAACTTCTTCCTTAGCGAAGCCATGTTCAAGATGTTTGTTGGGACCTACATGGTAAACGTGTTCGACCCGCAAATCCTCTTCAACGACGGTTTCTACGAGCATGTGGAGGTACGCATTCCGGAAGGGACGCTCCTTAAGCCTGTCAAGCCAGCGGCTCTGTCCTGTCGTACCCACGCCTTAGGCCGAATCTTCGACGTGCTTGGGGGAACACTTGGCCAGCGGGCGCCGGACTTCCTCATCGCCGCCGGTTTTTCCGACAGCCCTCATCTGATGTACTCCGGCTACGATAAGAACGGCGAATGGTACCAACTGTACCAGATAGGATTCGGTGGTATTCCGGGCAAGCCGTTCGGCGACGGCCCCGACGGGCACTCTTTATGGCCGGCATTCACGAACGTTCCCAACGAGTTTCTCGAGAACTACGTTCCGGTGCGGATGGAGATCAACGAGACCATATCCGACTCCGGCGGCGCCGGGTTCTATCGTGGCGGCAACGGCTGCAAACTCGGATATCGTTTCCTCGAACCAGGGGAGATTTCCATTCATGACGACCGCTGGCTGACCTATCCTTACGGAGTGAACGGCGGCTTGCCCGGCGGACGCAGTTGGAAAAAGCTAATCAGGAAAGACGGCACGACCCAGATGCTGCCGTCGAAGTGCGATCACGTTAAGGTGGAAGAAGGAGACCTTTTCCTGTTTTGCACCTGGGGCGGCGGTGGTTGGGGCGACCCTTACAAACGGGACGCCGACAAAGTCGCCTTGGAAGTCAGGCGCGGCTTGGTAACACGGGAAGGCGCGAAACTCTACGGTGTTTTGATGAACGCCGACATGACCGTGGACGTAAAGGCGACAGAGGAGCTTCGGGCCAAGCTCTCCGAGGAGCGGGGCGAGCCTCAAATGTTTAACCGCGGGTTCGACAGCATCGAAGAGCTTAAGGCCCGCTGCTTCGAGGAAACCGGCCTTCCGGCGCCGAGCGCGCCGGTGTTCCCGGAACACATCCTCCGCATGTACGAGAGGCAGGGGCTGGCGGCTCCGGCGATTGCCGCCGACTAGCAGACGGCCGATGGAGCCATCATTGCGGCGAAAGGACCGGTAACCGTGACCCAAGAAAGCTTGAACAAAAACTATCAGGGTGTGTTCGACGGACGCATAGGCTACGGTCGAAAACCTGCCGTGGTGGTAATAGACTTCATAAACGCCTACACGACTTTCGGGTCGCCGTTATACGCCGCGCCGGTGATCGACGCCGTTAGAGAGACCGCCGACCTGCTTGACATCGCTCGTCAAAACGCAATCCCGGTAATCTTCACGCGGGTTATTTACTCGCCTCACGGGCTTGACGGCGGCGTGTTCGTGAAAAAGGTCCCGGCGCTGCGAAAGATGGTCGAAGGCGAGCCCTTGGCGGACATCGTCCCCGAACTGCCCACTGCCCCTCAGGACGTGATCATCAACAAGCAGTATGCCAGCGGTTTCTTCGGTACGTCCTTGGCGCCAATGCTGACCAGCCAAGGGGTAGATACGTTGATCGTGACCGGCTGCTCAACCAGCGGCTGTGTCCGCGCAACCGCAGTGGATGGTATGCAGTACGGTTTCCGGGTTATTGTGCCCCGTGAGTGCGTGGGGGACAGGCACGAGGTCCCCCATGAAGCCAATCTCTTCGACATCGACAGCAAGTACGGGGACGTGGTGGCGAAGGCCGAGGTAATGGAGTACCTGGCTAGCTGCATCGCCGTTCATAAAGACTGACTGATATTGCCGCATCGTGTTCGGCACGGGGCGTAGTGTTATCCAGTATCACACTGCCCAGTTCACGCCGCTCCGGGAGTCGAGTGGCCGGGACCCGGGTATAAGATGCTGGGACAAAAGATGCCGGTCTTTTTGCAAGGGCGACGCCGCTTTTGGCCCACACTACCCTTTGTCCGCATTGACTACACCCAATTGCATCCTATACCGGGGCCATCGGAACAAGCCGAACCAGGGATTGGGACACACGGCTGACCGCTAGCATCCAATATAGCCGCCATGCAGTATTACATCGCCAGAAGACTCCTGCTGTTCATCCCCACGATGGTGATTCTGTCACTTCTCGTATTTTTGTTCCTCCGCATCATACCTGGCGACCCGGCTCAACTGGTCTTGGGAGGCGGTGTTGGCGGAGCGGGTTCGGTCTCCGAGGAAGACCTGGAAAACGTGCGCAAGGCGTGGGGTACGGATAAGCCCATTCATATCCAGTACGGCGTCTGGGTGCGGGACCTGCTACAAGGGGACTTCGGTATCTCCTACGCCCGGAATACGTCGATCAGGGAAGAGCTAAAGCATCGAATTCCCCTCACGTTGGAACTGGCGGCCATTGCGATAGCCATCAGCTTCGTATTGGCGCTGCCCCTCGGGATTGTTTTCGCCATCGCTCAAGATTCCCCTTTCGATTATCTTTCAAAGATTGCAAGCTTCATCGGCGTTGCGATCCCCAATTTCGTCGTAGGGTTAGTAACGCGGCCGAGGCTATATGGCGCCGGCGTCCCGGAAAGAATCGATCTCGCCGGCGGAGCAACCCAAGAGCTCGCTCAGGACTTCGCCGGTGTTCTGCCCCAGGGCCGGCGGCGGGTTGAAGGTCTCGGCGGCGCCGTTCTTAATGGGGTTGCCGGCGGTCTTGTAGGTCCCGGCCGTGGGGTGGTCGATCTCGACCACCATGTTCCGTAGCTGTACCTGGGGGTCCTCAAGAGCTTCGCCAATATTGTTCACCGGGCCGGCAGGGACATCCCATTCCTCGAGTAGTTTCACCCACTGGTCGCGGGGCTTGGTCCCGAAGGCCTCCGAGATCGCTAGGTCCAGGGCCGTCCTGTTGGCGATGCGGTCGTTTTGCGTGGCAAAGCGGGGGTCCGCGGCGAGACCTTCCATGCCCTCGACTTCGTTCGACACCAGCTCCAAGAGCTTTCGGGCGAACTCTTGGCCAACGCAGTGGACCTGGACGTATTTTCCGTCCCCGGTGAGGTAGGCGCCCACCGGGAGGTTGGACGGATGGCTGGAACCAATGGGCGTGGGAACTTGGCCGGACACCATGTAGAACTGGCCGAGGTGGGCTTGCAATGCTATCTGCACGTCCAGCATGCTAATGTCCAATCTGGCGCCCCGTCCGGTTACCCTCCGGCCGTAGAGGGCGGACGCGATTCCCAACGCAGCGACGTACCCGCCGACCATGTCGCCCACAGGAAATCCCATGAACACGGGCGGCTGTCCTTCCTGCCCCGTCACGCTCATGCCGCCGCCCATAGCTTGGACGATCCCATCGAACCCGGGGCGGTCCTTGTAGGGGCCTTCCTGGCCGAAGGCCGAGATGGAGCACGAGATTATCGCGGGGTTGGAAAGCTTGACGGTCTCGTAGTCCAAGCCCAGCCGGGGCAATACCGCAGGACGAAAAGCATCCAGAACGACGTCGGATACGGCCACCAACCTGCCGAATAGCTTCCTGCCCTCGGGATTGCGCAGGTCGATAGTAACGCTCTTTTTGTTGCGGTTGAAACAGAGGTAATAGGCGCTTTCTTCGCCCAGGAAATAGGGTCCTATCCGGCGGGACATGTCGCCTATACCGGGCTGCTCGACCTTTATGATCTCGGCGCCCATGTCGGCTAGGTTGCGCATAGCGAATGGCCCGGCGATTGCCTGGGACATCTCTATGATTCTTACGCCCTGTAGTGGCTGCTGCGTCATAACTGACTGGGCAGTTGCCTGCCGGGCCTGACAAACCCAGGCGCGGCCCATGGCTCGATACCGTTAGACGTGGATTTTGATTTCACCGGTTAAGTTACTCGGCCGTCAACAGTTCGGCCAACTCTCGAACGTCGGCCATGTCGTCGAGCCCCTCGATGGCGGCAATGATCTGTGCTTGGCGCATCTCAGATATGACGGGCGACGAAAGGTCCGTGAACTTGTCCTTCATCTCCTGCCAGGTAAGAGCGTTGTTATGGTCGCCTTTAGGGTACTCCGTCTGGCTGCGGAGGGTGCGCCCGTCGGTTGTAGTCACCTCGGCCCACGCGGGCCACTGTCGAGGGTACAAGGCGTCTAACGAGGGGTCGGTGACGCAGTGTACCCGGGACATCAGATTCATGACCTCGGGGCGTTGGGCAACCTCCATAGAGTGTTCCGCCAGCGAGGCCCGTCCGTACAGAAGGGTCACGGCGGCGCCGAAGGGCATACTGAATTGCAGGTCCACCACCGATTTGGGGTTACGTTTGTCCTCTTCGGGAGCGGCGATCGTGTTGAACCCGGCGCTGAGGACGCCGATGGTCGCTTTCTCTACCTCCTCGGCCTTCACGCCGTGGCGTTGGCGAAGGTCGATAAGACAGTCAATCGGGCCCTGACTGTAGCGGCAACATGAGTGGGGTTTTATGCCCATGCGGGTAATGTGAAATTCATTTCCCAGGTCTTCCAGCACCAAGTCCGGGTCCGGGTCGCCGGAGTAGCCATGTAGGAAGCCGTACCTACCTTCAATGATGCTGGCGGGGGCGAGGAAACCGGCCCGAGCGAGCAAAGCCGCCCAGATGCCGCTGTTGGACGCCCAGCCCGGATGGAGCCGCTTGGTCCATGCTCCGTCTTCCAGGAACTCCAGGCTGCCGGCTGCTTGACTGCCGGCTACGCCCAAAGCTGCGGTCATCGAGTCGTTGTTCAGGCCCAGCAACCGCGAGGCGACTGCAGCCGCTCCAAAGGCGCCGCAGGTGCCGGTGGGGTGAAATCCTCTGGCGTAATGTTCCGCTGGCTTCAGAGCCCGGCCCAGGCGGACCATTACCTCGTAACCCGCCACCACCGACGTGATAAAGTTTTTTCCGTCCACATGGGCCACGTCAGCCATGGCCAAGGCGGTGGGAAACGCCACCACTCCGACGTGAATGGAGGCCTCGTTGTTGGTGTCGTCGAGCTCCAAGCTGTGGAAGGCGGTGCTATTGGCCATGGCGGCGTATTCGGGCAAGGCCCGCTTGGAAGTGCCGATGATGGCCGAAGGGCCTGGCCGTTGCACGCTCTCAACGGCCTGCACCACCGTCCGGGCCGACTCGGTGGTGGAACCGTTCAGGGTCACCCCGGCGAAGTCCAAGCACAAGTATTTCGCCCAGTCCACCACCTCCGGAGAGAGGTCTTCGTAACTGAGTTCAGAGCAGAACCGGCCCAGAGTCTGGGCTATCCAACCGTTGGTAGCGTTAGCCATCTCTAATCACCCCGTTATTACCATTTCCGCGTGTAGTTGGGCGTAATCGGGCTACAGGCCAGATTCGTAGAGAAAGTCCCCGGATGGGAAGTTCTTCAGCAGGTTGCGAGCGATCACCATTTGCTGAATCTCGTTGGTGCCCTCTCCTATCATCATCAATGGGGCATCCCGGAAATGCCGCTCTATGGTCATTTCCTGGGTGTACCCGTAACCGCCGGCGATACGCATGGAGTCGGTAGCCACCTGCATACACATTTCACTGGCGAAAAGCTTGGCCATGCCCGCTTCCAAGTCGACTCTCTCGCCTTGGTCCTTTCTCTCGGCGGCGTGGCGGACCATAAGATGGGCGGCCTGCAACTGGGTCGCGTTCTTGGCGATCAACATTTGTATGGCTTGGTGCTCGGCGATGGGCTTACCGAAAGTCTCCCGCTGTTGGGAGTACCTGATAGCCTCTTCAAGGGCGCCCCTGGCAATGCCGATACATCGCGCCGCCACGTTTATTCGCCCGATCTCCAGGCCGCTCATGATTTGGTAGAATCCCTGGCCCTCCCGGCCTCCGAGCAGGTTAGTCGCGGGGACGCGATAATCGTCGAAAACCAGTTCACAGGTGTCCAGACCCTTGTAGCCCAGCTTGGCAATATCACGGGACACGTTGAAGCCCGGGCCCTTTTCCGCGATGAAGATGCTCATACCACGGCGAGGAGGGACCGCGTCAGGGTCTGTCTTGACGACCAAGGCAAAAGTATTGCCGTTGCGTCCATTGGTGATGAGCGTCTTGGTGCCGTTCACCACGTACTCGTCGCCGTCCCGCGCAGCCCGTGTCTGGATCGCCTGTACGTCGCTTCCCGCGTTGGGCTCGGTGATGCAGATGCCGCCGCGCTTTTCGCCGGTAGCCATCAGGGGCAAGAACCGCTGCTTCTGCTCCTCGGTGCCGTTGGAGGCTACCATGTGGGCCATGATGATGTGGGAGTTGAGCACGCCGCTCAAGCTCATCCAGCCGCGGCAAATTTCTTCGATGATCAGGGCGTAGGTCGTCACGTCGAGCCCTACGCCGCCGTGTTCCTCGGGTATCAGCGAACCGAAGAGGCCGAGATCCTTCATTTGTTCCACGAGCTCAACCGGATACTCGTCGGCGTGCTCCATGCGTGAAGCGACGGGCATTACGTCTCGCTCCACAAAGTCGCGAATCGTGGCGACTATTCCTTTCTGTGCCTCCGTAACCGGCACCAACCACCTCCATTGCCCCGGGTAATGGCCGCTAGTCGGACGATTCTATCATGGGTACAGATAGGGAACAACTTGCCCGCACCAGACTCCGTTTATGGCGAATTAACGCTGGTGGGCTGGGTTCCTACGAGTTCGCTTGCCACCGGGAGGAGTAGCCGCGCCCGCGTCTGCCTGACAAGAAGGGGGCCTCCACACACGGAGGCCCCTCATATTTAAGTGGCGGACACCTAACGAAGGCTAGTGGCCCCGTTTGATGAAGTCGGCGATGTGTTCGCCGATCATCATAGTGGTTACGTTGGTGTTGGCCCGGATGCAGTCGGGCATGATGGAGCAGTCTACCACCCGCAGCCCCTCCATGCCGTGCACTTTTGCGTATTGGTCTACTACTGCCAGCGGGTCGGAGGCCGGCCCCATCTTGCAGGTCCCGGAGATGTGGTGGCCGGTGCTGCAACGGTACTTGATGAAAGCGTCCAATGCCCCGTCGTCGGCAATCTCGGCGTCGCTGGGGCTCACCCTCTCTTCAATCAACCCCGCCATGCTTGGATGTTCAGCCAACCTGGCGGCCAAGCGGACCCCCTCTCGCATGCGTACCAAGTCGAACTCTTCAGCAAAGTAATTGTAGTCGATTAATGGCTGCTGGTCGGGGTCGCCGGAGGTCAGCCGCACCTCGCCCGATCCCACCGCCAGGTAGAGGGCAGAGGCGATGCGGAAGCCTATGGGCTCAGCGTCCTCGGCATTGGGGTCCCGCGTCAATTCCTCTGCGGCGTAGGACAGGACGATTAAGATCATGTCGTTGCGCAAATCCGAGCCCTCCGCGGTCCAGCTCATCATCATTTGCAGCCTGGGGTCGTGCTCGTTGAAGACGTGGCCCTGTTTGGTCCGGAAGGTTACCGGCACAATCGGATGGTCCCGCAGGTTTTGGCCCACGCCGGGCAAATCGTGTATCACGGTTACGCCGTGTTCCCGGAGTTGGTCCGCCGGCCCCACTCCCGACAGCATCAGGAGATGGGGCGAGTTGATGGCGCTGGCGCTGAGAATGATCTCCTCTCCCTCCACCACGAACCGTTCGCCGTCGCTCTCCACCTCCACGGCATTGGCCCGTTTGCCTTCGAACAGGATGCGGCGTACCAAGGTGTTGGGGCGTATGGTGAGGTTCAGCCGGTGCCGGGCCGGGTCCAGGTAACCCAAGGCCGTGCTCCAGCGGATGCCGTTGGGATTGTTCAGGGGCGAGGGTCCAACACCCGAGGCTTCCGGGTGGTTATGATCGGGACTGTCGGGGAAGCCTGCGGCCAACGCCGCGTCGTAGAACGCCCGCTGCTCCGGCATCAACCTTTCGCGCGAAAAGCGCCGGGCGATAATCGGGCCGTCGGAGTTGTGGAAGTCGTCGCCGCCAAACTCGGTATCGCTTTCGATCATCCGCAGGTAGGGCAAGACGGACTGGAAGTTCCATTGGTCGTTGCCCATGGCGGCCCAAGCGTCATAGTCCTCGGGTACGCCGCGCAGGAACATCTGGCCGTTGATGGCGCTGGACCCGCCGGTGACGCGGCCGCGGGGCACCCGCATCGGCGGCGCCGTGTCGGTGGCTTTGCCTATGAATTCCCAGTTGTGGTCTTTGGTGATGACGTCCGTGGCGGTGGCGAATCCGAACTTCACCTCGTCCGGCAGCCGCTCGAAGTCGGGATAGTCGTTGCCCGCCTCAATCAGCAGGACGGAATTGCGGGGGTCCTCGGAGAGCCTCGCCGCCATAATCGATCCGGCGGAACCGGCGCCAAGGACGATGTAATCGTATTTCATTTGTGACTCCTCACTATCAGATCGTAGTTGTTTCGTTTCCTCAATGTCTCGTCGTTGGTGACTCGCGTGGCCTCGGGTATTGCCCGATGGTAGCGACAGGCCCAACGGGTGTCAAACCGGCGCCGCGTACAGGCCCGTAACGGGGCCCAGGCTTCTGGCTGGGCATCATGTTGATCTTCCTTTTCGCCGTCAGGTTCGGCTGGGCGCCGCCATCAGGCCGAAATGATTGGAACAGTATCTTCCTGCCAGCGATTACATTGGGCTGGTTCTTCGTAGCCGCCAACATGAGGCTGGTGCGCTCGGCGATGTTGGACGTCTTGGACTCGGAGTACATCAAGCTGGCCCGCGCGAAGGGTGTGTCGACGACCGTACTGGTCTGGAAGCATGCCCTGCGCAACGCCATCATCCCACCCCTCACTTTTGCCGGCGTCACCCTGGGCAATTTGGTGGCTGGGTCGGTAACCACCGAGTTGGTGTTCGCTTGGCCGGGCTTGGGGTTGCTGGCTATTCAAGCCACCTTGGTCTCGGACTACCCGGTGCTTCAGGGAGTGGTGATCGTATTCACGTTGCTGTACGTGGCGGCCGCCTTTCTGGTGGACATAATCTACGCCTACGTAGATCCCCGAATTCGTTACTCTTAGGAGCCCTCAACCGAAGTGGCACAAACATAACCCTCGTCACTGCAACGCCTCCATTGGCCCGGCTGATGGGCTGGGGGCGTACCGCGCGGCGCCTGCCGATAATTCCTATCGTCCTGCTGGGCGCGGTGGTCGTCCTCGGTATATTCGCCAACCGGGTGGCGCCCCACGATCCGGTCGACGGCAACTTGAGGTCCCGGAACCTGCCTCCCTTCCGGGGGGCGGCTCGCCCCGCCGAAAAACTGGTGGTAGAAATACCCGAAAGCGGCGAGCTCCTATACCAGGTGTCGCTGGAAGAAGCCCGAGAGCAAGACCCCGACGCCAACCTGGGCGACACGATCTTAATGGTCACCGGATCTGGCACCCGGGCCGGTGGCAGCACCGAATACCTGCTGGGCACCGATAAATTGGGCCGGGACATTCTGAGCCGCATCATCTTCGGCGCCCGGATCTCCCTCATCGTGGCGGGGGTGACCCTGGGAGTGGGCGGCGGCTTCGACGTGATCGTGGGTCTCCTCTCAGGCTGGTACGGAGGGTGGGTGGACGAAGTGGCGATGCGGCTGGTAGACATCATCCTCGCGTTGCCGCTGATCCTGGTGGCGCTGGTCTTGGTGGTCGCGGTGGGCCAGTCGTTCGAAATGATAATCGCGGTGCTGGCGTTGTGGATCTGGCCCAGGTTCGCCCGCATGGTCCGGGGCGAGGTGTTGGAGCTAAAGACTCGTGATTACGTGGCCTTGGCCCGGGTGGCCGGGGCGGGGACGCCCAGAATACTGTTTGTGCACCTTTTTCCGGGCATGATTAACACCCTGATCGTGGTCGCCACCTTACAAGTAGGGATCGTAATCCTAGTGGAAGCGTCCCTGAGCTTTTGGGCGCCGGGGTCCCGCCGCCGGACCCGGCTTGGGGTTCGATGGTGGCGGACGGGCGGGACCTGCTGGTGGACGCTTGGTGGGCGGCCATTATGCCCGGAATCGCCGTTTTGATTACCGTGATGTCGCTCAATCTGTTCGGCGACTGGCTCCGCGATAAGCTCGATCCAAAGCTCCGGCAGATGGAGTAGGCCAAGCCAACCGGTACCGGGGTCTTTTACTTCTCTCGCGCATGGGGAGAGGAGGCTCTCCGACCGATTACTTGAAGTTAGGCATTACCTGCTGGCAGAGGAGATTCAGAGAGTTTTCGACCCGGTCGAAGGGTACTTGGCCGCCGTAGTTCATTTCCATGACCACTCCGGTGGCGCCGTACTCCTCCTGGTAACCCCGGAACCGTTCGGTTACTTCTTCGGGCGTTCCGTACACCACCCGGTCCCGCAGCACTTCGTCGTAAGAAATATTGGCCGATTGCCGTAACCGCTCCGCGACCTCTTCGTCGGCCGCCGATTGACTCAGCTCCCGGGCGGCGTACCGGATGGCCGACATGGTGCTGGTCTCGGGCTCGGAGCGGGCCTTTGCCGTGGTCTCGGCTACATAAACCGGTACCCGGACGGCGATGTCGGCGGGGCCGGCGTGGCCCGTTTCAGCCAATTCCCGGTTGTAAAGGGCCAATCGTTCTTTCAACCGTTCCGGAGGGGTATTGGCGCTGATGAATATCGGATGCCCCAATTTGCCGATTAGCGGGAAAGTGTCTTCTCCGGCCACGGCCACCCTCACCGGCGGGTAGGGCGACTGATAGGGCTTGGGCACTACCCTCACGTCGTGAAAGGTATGGTACTCCCCCTCGTGGGAGAAGCTGTCGTTCTCCCAAGCCTTCATGATGATATTCAGCGCTTCCAGGAAACGGGTCCGGCTCTCGGCGTAGGGCACGTTGTAGCCCTGATAGTAGCGGGTGAGGCCGCTGCGTCCGATTCCGAAATCGAAGCGGCCCTTGCTGATGTGGTCCACGGTGGCCGCCTCTTCGGCGACCCGGAGCGGATTGGTCAAGGGGAGGACTTGGACTGCCAGTCCCACCCGGATGCGCTCGGTCCGGGCCGCGATGGCGCTGGCGATCACCATCGGCGACGCCAGTACCGCACGTTCCGGGCTGAAATGGTGCTCGGCCAACCATACCGTGTCCATTCCCATTCGTTCCGCAGCCATGATCTGGGTGAAGGACTCGTCGAAGGCTTCCGCTTGGGAGTTGCCCGGCCGTACGTGGAAATCCGTGAACATTCCGAAATTCATATCAATCTCCGGTCAATTTCCGGTCAATCTCTGGCACGGCGGCCGCTCCCGACCACCGGCAATTGGCCGCTGGAAGGAACGGGCGCCAAGCTGATCACAAAGTAGTATAGGGCATAGGTCTCCAGACCAAAGGGAAGATAGCCGCCATAGCCCAGCAACGGCATTTCGAAGATATGAGCGAAGTTGAAGAAACCCACGTCATAGACCCAACTCACCGTTGCGTTGTTCCACATCTCCCAGAACCATCCGGTCAGCAACGCGCCTAGGGCGATTGCTATGAAGGGCCGCCAATCGCCTCGCCGCACTTGGGCCGCAATGCTGGGTTGCCCTCTCAGGCAGTTTATGGGGTCGATGATTAAAAACAAGAATACCCAGGTGAGTGGATAAAAGACCTTGGGCCAAACCAACAGCAGCGCCAACGATAACAAACCCAAGAGGACCACGCCGTATAGCTGGGGCTTGCCGAGAGCAATCCTGGGCCCCCGGGCAAAGCGTCTGATGCAACCGAAGCTGCCTATGAGCTCGGCGCTCTCGAATACCGCCGGGATGACGATGGAAAAGTGCCATGAAGAGATGGCTAAACGCAACCATTCCGGGTATTGATGGTCGCCGACGTATACCCAGTTCTGGGTCACCCGGTTAATCCACTCGAAGGACCACCAATAGGGGACGGCGATGATGAACATGACCAAGACCGCCGCCGGGCTGCGTACCAGCAACGAAGAGCCGGTCCGCCGTAGCACGATGCTGTCCACGGCCAGGATGTAGCCCAGCCACAGCGGGAAAAACGAGTGCCGGGCCAGCGGTTCCAGGTCCAAGAGGGAAGCCGTCCAAAAGACCGCGATCAACGCCAGCGCCGCCCAGCCGCGGTAAGGCAGGAAATAGCGGGGCACCGGCTTGTCCCGCCAGAGCAGGCGGCGCTCCGGCAGACGGCCGTCCGGGATTACCAGCATCCCGTAGAGGGACGCTCTAACGTCCAGCTTGCCTAACACGATTCCAGTTACTCATGTGCCCCCACCCTAGCCCTCCCCCGTGCGCGGGGGAGGGAAATTGGGCTGGCCCCCAGCCGGGGATATTTGGTTGACCCCTAACAGGAGGGGGAATTTGGTTGGCCCCCAGCAGTGGGAATTTGGTTGGCCCCCAGCAGGGGGAATTTGGTTGGCCCCCAGCAGGGGGAATTTGGTTGACCCCCAGCCGGGGGGGATTTGGTTGACACCCAGCAGGAGGGGGAATTTGGTTGACCCCCAGCCGGGGGGGATTTGGTTGACACCCAGCAGGAGGGGGAATTTGGTTGACCCCCAGCCGGGGGGGATTTGGTTGACCCCAGCCGGGGGGGATTTGGTTGACCCCAGCCGGGGGAATTTGGTTGACCCCCAGCCGGGGGGAATTCGGTTGTTCCCCAGCCGGGGGGAATTCGGTTGTTCCCCAGCCGGGGGGATTTGGCTGACCCCCAGCATGGGGGAATTTGGTTGGCCCCCAGCAGGGAGAATTTGGTTGACCCCCAGCAGGAGGGGGAATTTTGTTGACCCCAGCAGGGGAGAATTTGGTTGACCCCCAGCAGCAGAGGGGAATCTGGTTGACTCCGGCTGGGGGGTTGGACATTGGCTGGCCCATTACACCCAACAACTCTGCGCTCTTTGCGTCCTCTGCAGTGAACCTCCCGTCGCCGATAGGTCGAAAGACAGTCTCGCATGGCAATTACAGGGCATTTACTCGGGAGGCGCGCGATGGCGCCATTCGGTGTTTTGCTCGTAGGCATGGCCTGCCCGGAGCACGGTTTCTTCGTCGAAGGGCCGGCCGGCAATCTGCAGGCCGATGGGCAGACCGTCGGACGAGAAGCCGCAGCGCACCGTCAGGGCGGGAACGTTGGCCAAACTGAATGGCGTAGTCAGCAGGTATGGCGTGCGGTAACTGCCCTGCTTCGCCGCGATAACCGGGTCCGGTTCCAATATCCGGGCGGTGACGCCGGCCGTCGGCGACAGCAACAGGTCTACGCTCTCCAAGGCCGCCGCGATCTCGTCCCGCAACATGGTGCGCAACAACAGACCCTTGTAAAAGGCGTTGGCAGGGAGGATCGTCCCGACCATATACCCGATGCGGTTATCGTGGCCGATCTCTTGGGGCCGGTTTCGCACCAAGTCGCCGTGGGTTATAGGCGCCTCGACCCTAATGCTGGTGGATATGGTAGAGGCGTGGGCCGCCAGAGGCACCGACACTTCCTCAACCGTCGCGCCCAGTTCGCCCAGGATGTTGGCGGCGTTCAATATCGACTGCCGTACCTCCGCGTCGACCACGTCGTCGTAGACCATTTCACGGACGAGGCCGAAGCGCAGCCCCCGGACGTCGCCGCTAAGGGCCGCGCGGTAGTCGGGGGGAGGGTCGTTGCGGGTCACGCGGTCCTTGGGGTCGTGTCCGGCGATGGCCTGAATGGTAATGGCGGCGTCTTCCACGGTGCGGCTCAACGGGCCGATAGTGTCCATAGACCGAACGCCCGGCATCACCCCGGCCCGGCTCACCAAGCCCCAAGTGGGGCGGAGCCCGGCCAGCCCGCACCACGAGGCTGGGAAACGCACCGATCCGCCGGTGTCCTCACCCAAGGAAGTGGCGCACAGGAAGGCGGCGGTGGCGGCCCCGGAGCCGCTGCTAGAACCGCCGGACGACCGTTGCCGGTCCCATGGATTGCGCGGCGGATCAAACTGGTGGGACAGTGCGGTGGTGGCAAACTCGGTCATGTTCAGCTTGCCCAACAAGACGCCTCCAGCGTCCTTGAGCCTGGCGATGACCGTGGCGTCCGCTTCGGGGATAAAATCGTTGTAGACCGGGGTGCCTCCCGTGGTGCGAATGCCCTTGGTGTGCACCTGGTCTTTGACGGCGTAGGGAACGCCGTGCATGGGGCCCCGGTAGTCGCCGCGGGCAATCTCACCCTCGGCCTGCCGGGCCGCCGCCAACGCTTCCTCCCGGGTCACCGTCAGGTAGGCGCCAATTTGACCATCCTTGGCCTCGATGCGGTCCAGGTAGGCCTCGGCGGCCTCGACGGGAGATACCTCACGGTCCCGCAACAAAGCGCCGAGCTGGGCAACGGTCAGGAAAGGGATTTGAGACTTTTCCACTGTTCCACCCCCTTGGGACAGAGTCGTCCGGCCTTCGAAAGCCCCACGTTGCATGATAGGGTGGCTCAGGGCCGTGGTCAACTTTATGGATGCCGGGGTTCACCGCAGAGGGCGCAGAGTTTTTGTTTTTTCCGCTCCCGTTCGCGGGCTTACCGCCGGATACTTTTTGTGAGCATAGGGAAGGTGTTACCTATGTTCTTGAATAATCTGTTACCAGTCTACCCGGTTTGTACCCATCCCAACCTTCCCCCCGTGCGCGGGGGGCGCCTCCGCTGGCGTTGGCACAGCCGGGAGAGAGGGGTCCGTGGGGGTTTCTAATGGAACTTGGATCAATCTTCCCCACGGCCCCCATCCCAACCTTCCCCCCGTGCGCGGGGGGAAGGTGCATTTGTCTCCGATAATGGCGTCCCGTAATAAGCCGTTCTCCGGGAAAGGTTAGAGAGGGGGCCAAGCCGCGTTTTAGTGGCATAATAGGGATGGAAGTGTTAGCCGCGGGAGTAGACCTACATGACGCCAGCCGGTCCGGTCAAGTTGGAAGGGGCCCGTTACGTGATTACCGTCGACCCGAAACGAAGGATCATCCAGGATGGGACGGTGGTCGTCGACGGCCAGCGCATCACTCATGTGGGTAAGGCGGCTGAATTGGCCGACGTTCCCGCCGCACGGACCATCGACGCCAGGGGCATGGTGATCACGCCAGGCTTCTGCAACACCCATCTCCACGTTAGCTACGCTCACGCCACGCGGGGCGTCTTTCCCGACGACCTCGGCCCTGATTACCTGCCCAATGTCTTCAAACTTCAGGGCGTCATGACGCCCCGGGACGAGTATTACACCTCGCTCCTGGGAATCACCGAGCTTTTGAAGTACGGCACCACCTGTTTCCTGGACCCGGGCAGCACCAAGCACATTCAGGAATGCCTCCCGGCCTATGAAGAGTCCGGATGCCGAATAATCACCGGCATACATGTGACCGACCGGCCCAATCCTCTCAACCTGCCGGAACTGTCCACCAGTGACGCGGTCCAAGCGATTGAGTCCACGATACAGGCGTTCGACGGGCAATTGGAGGGGCGGCTCCGAGCTTGGGCTATGCCCTTTGCGCCCGCCTTCTCCACTACGCCGCTGTTGCAGGAAGCCAAACGATTGGCCGACCACTACGGCGCCGGCCTTACCCTCCACTTCAACAACTCGTTCGGGTACGTGAACGCCTGCCTGGAGGACTTCGGCCTGCGGCCCACCCAGTACCTGGAGAGTATCGGTGTGCTGGGGGAGAACGTTCTGCTCTCTCACGTTTTGGGAATCAACGAAAGCGAGGTGGACGTAATCGCCCGCACCGGCGCCAAGGTCGCGGCGGTGCCCACCGCGGCGGTCAAGGGCGGGTACGGCCTGAGCAGGACCGGCTTGGTGCCGGAGATGTTGGACCGGGGCATCACGGTCGGCATCGCCACCGACGCCGGCAACAACTCCAACCTGATCGAGACCCATCGCGCCATGTACCTTATAGCCGTCCTGTACAAAGACGCCCGCCAGTCCACTGGCGTCATATCCGCCGAGACGGCGCTGGAAATGGCTACGATTCGCGGCGCGGCCGCCTTGGGCTTGGACCAGGAGATCGGGTCCGTCGAGGCCGGTAAAAAGGCCGACTTGGTGCTCTTCGAGACCAACCGGGCTGAGTGGAGCACCATGTTCAACCCGGTGAACAACCTGGTCTACAACGCCGACGGGCGAAGCGTTCACACTGTGATGGTCGACGGGCGAATCGTCGTGGAAAACCATACGCCGCTATTCGTTGACGAAGAGAAGCTGATCGCCGAAGTCCAGGTCTTGGGGGAGGACATGCTCCGTCGTACCGGCGTTTCGTTCCCGTCCCGTTGGCCGGTTGTCTGAGACCGGTGGTATAAGAGTGTAACGGCGGGCCGAAACGGAGGAACGACATGGCCGGTAAAGTCAATTTCGGACTCACCCTCTCCAACCGCGGCGTATTGCTGGGGCTGACCCAGCCGGAAGAGCTGCTGGCCATGGCCGAGTTGGCTGACGCTTCGGGCGCGTTCGAACACGTTTGGGTCGGCGATTCCATCATGGCCAAGCCCAGGATGGAGTCGGTAACGTTGATGGCCGGTATTGCAGCCCGGACGCGGCTGGTCAAAATCGGGGTAGCCTGCATGGCCAGCTTTCCTTCCCGGGATCCCGTCACCCTGGCCTACCAGTGGGCCAGCCTGGACCTGTTATCCGGGGGCCGCACCATCCTGGGGGCCTGCATGGGTGGCCCGGTAAACGAGCAGGAGCACCGCGCCGAGTACACCAACATGGGGATTGACGCCTCCGACCGTGCCCTGCGCATGGAGGAGAAAATCGATCTGTTGCGACGGCTGTGGCAGGAGCCTCGGGTCGATTGGGAAGGCCGGTTCTACACCCTGAAGGGAGCCTTCATCGAACCGAAGCCGGTGCAAGACCCGCCTCCCATCTGGGTTATCAGCAACCCCCGGCTGTCCACCGGCAAGCCCAGGATTATCGAACGCTCCCTGCGCCGGGTGGCCCGGTTGGGAGACGGCTGGATGACCACCGCCAATCCGGCCCCGGAGTTCGGCGAACTGCGGCGCAGGGTCATGGAATACGCCGCCGACTACGACGAGAGCTTCGACGGCAAACCCTGCTCCCTCTACTACAACATCAACGTCAACGAGGACCGGGAGGCGGCCTTCCGGGAGTCCAAGGAATACCTGGACCGGTACTACTCAATCAGCTATGCCAGGCAGACCGTGGAAAGCTGGGTGGCCTTGGGCAGCCCGGAACAGTGCATCGCCCGGCTTCAGACTTTCGTCGACGCGGGCGCCACCGACATCCTGTTGCGGTTTCCGTCCTGGGACCAGCAGGGGCAGTTCCGCCGTTGCGTGGATGAGGTGTTGCCCTTCTTTCTCTGATTAAGGAGGACCGGCGTGTCACAATTGGTCTTCGTCCACGGACCCGGGGCGGGCGGGTGCGCCGCATCGTTCCATTACCAGGTGGACCGATTTCCTGGCAGCTTGGCGCCCGACCTGCCGGGACATCTGGATGGAGAGTCCCTGTCCACAGTGGAAGACTATACCCGGTGGCTGCGTGTTTGGTTGCACGACCGGGGTCACCACAAGGGCCTGGTAATTGCAGGCTTCACTTTAGGCGCCTGTGTGGGACTGCAGTACGCCTTGGACTATCCCGATGAAGTGGCGGGTCTGTTGTTGATGACCGTCGCCATGCGACCGAAGGAACGCAGTCCGGGTAGCCTGGAATTCCGGCTCGACGCGGCCCGTGCCCCCGGCGCCCGGCAACAGTGGCTGGACAGCATGGAACACATGATGTTGTTTATCGAGCCGGGCCTTAAGCGCCGGCTATTGGAGCGTCACCAAAAGGTTGGGCCTATTTCCCAGTACAATGACCTGTTGACCATCGACCGGTTCGACGTTAGGGACCGGATCGCGGAACTCAAGGCGCCGCTAATATTGATACGGGGCATAGACGACCCGATGCAGCCCGAAGAATACGAGCGGGAGATACACCAAGCGGTCCCGTGGTCCCGCTACATAGAGCTGGAGCGGGCCGGTCACTTTCCAATGGCCGAAAGGCCGGATGACGTCAACCGGGCCATCGAAGAATTGTTGGCCGCGGCCGGTTGACCGCGCTCTAGTCGCTGACGAGTGCCGGCTCCATCGGGTCGGGTTGGACGTCCCGTGAGAATACCGGCTCTCCGTTCCTGACCACGATAGACCGCTCGAACCGTTCTTGGAAGGTAACGTCGTCCACCGTGCCCACGTTGCGGGTCAGGCAGCAGTACTCCAACGAAATCCCGTTGGGGTCGCTGAAATAGATCGACATGGCCCAGTCGTGGTCCACTATGTCGGTGACTTCCAAACCCTTGCCGATAAGCTCATGGCGCTTGGCGTTCAGGGCATCGACGGACCCGGCCTCAAAAGCGAAGTGGTAGAAGACCCCGGGGATACCCAGGCCGCGGTTGATCCCGGTGTCGAAGTCGGTGGGCATACCCGGAATGTCGTTGGGCTCCATGAATGCGATCAACTGGTCCCGGCCCGCGTCAACAAACATGTGCCGGATATAACCGCCTTGGCGGATTTTGATAACGTCGCACCGCACGACATCAAACCCGAGGATGTTTTCATAGAAGTCGCGGGTCTTGTCCAAGTCATGGGTGGAAAGGCCGATGTGGGAAAATCCTTTGTTCGACATGGCGGTCATCTCCCGCGCCGGATGATTTGATGGCCGGATGATTTGGTGATTGTATGATTTGCGGCCAGTTTAGACGCCAAGCGCCAGCCCGGTCTACCCTCGGGCCGGCAGGTATTTCCGGTACCAGTCCACGGTGTGTTCCATGACTTCGCTGAAGGCGGGCTCCTCGTAGACTTCGTAGTGGCCGACACCCTTCAGCGTCACCAGTTTCTTGGGCTCTCCGGCGTGGGCGTAGAGCTGTTCCGACTCCTCGGGGAGCACCAAGCGGTCATTGTCGCTGGTGATGAACAGGATGGGACGCGGCGCGATCTTGCCCACAATCCACTCCGGGTTGAAGCCAATGGTGTCGTCGACGTACTCCATAGGAATAGTCGACGCGGCGGACGGGTTGTTGGCCCTCTGTGCGGCCGCCAACGCCGCCGATTGACGGTCTGGCAACAGTATCTCGCTGCGTTCCGCCATTTCGGACCTGCCGGTTAACGCCCGATGCTCCCGGTCCGACCGGGAGCGTTCCAGCAGGTCGAACCACTCGTCGATACGGCGTACCCGGCTCATCCACCGGGCCCCGTTTCCGATGCCGACCACGCTGACGATGCACTTGGCGCGCGGGTCGATAGCGCCCACCCAGGAAACGGTGGCGCCGCCGTAGCTGGTGCCATAGATGCCGATGCGGGTTTCGTCCACCTCAGGCAACACGCCCAGAAAAGTCATGGCGGCTTGGGCGTCGGCCACCCGGCTATAGGGGGCCAGACGGTGGGGCGAGATGCCCTCGCTCTCTCCCCATCCCTTGTAATCGAACGTCATCGCCACGTAGCCGGCGTCGTTCAGGACCCGGGCGTTGTTCGGCAGGTACAGGTCTTTGACCCCGGTATAGCCGTGGCACAGGAGCACGGCCGCCCGTTGCTCTCCGCGAGCGATCCCGTCCGGGACGAAAACATCGCCGCGGAGTTTGTATCCTTCGCTGTAGAACTCAACGGGGCGTTTCATCAGTCCGCCTCCTATGGTATTCGGTTTGGACGGTGACTACTCTTCCACGTCCCGGCTGCCGGCCTGGAAATCGGCGACGGCCCGCTCGTAGTCCAAGCCCTTAAACCGCTCGGGCAGGAACGGTTCGATGGAAACCGGCGTCCTTCCCGTCCGCACCATTTCTTCAACCGCCAAGCCGGTAATTGGGCCCAAGTGTATCCCCTTGGTAGTGTGGCCCGTGGCCAGTATCACACTGTCTTTGCCGGGAACGAGCCCGATAATAGGCGCCCGGTCAGGGCTCAAGGGCCGGGAGCCGGCCAGTTGTTGCACCAAGGCGGCATTCTCCAAGTCGGGAAGCACGTCGATGGCGCGTTGCAACAGTTCGCGGCGGGCCGTCTCCGTTGGCTGGCGGTCGAAGCCCTCGCCCCGGTAAAGTTGTTCTTGGTCGTAATCGCGGCCCCCGGTGCTGCCGACGCTCAGCATCCCGTCCAACCGGCTTATCATGTGGCCCCTCTTCGGGGAACTGATCAACACCGGCAGAGGTTCCCCGGCGTATTGCAGCATCAGCCGCTCCCCCTTGAGGGCCCGGACCGGCACCGGGAAATCCAGGTCTCTCTCGAACTCCGGACTCCAAACGCCCGCCGCCAATACTACCGTGCCGCAGGCGATCTCGCCGTTGGGGGTGCGCACCCCGGTAATCCGGGAACCTTCGACTATGAGACCGGTTACCTCTCTCAGGTAGACGGTGGCGCCCAATCGCTCCGCCGCCGCCGCCAAGGCCAGGTTCAAGCGGTAGCTGTCCAACTGGGCCGATTCATTTTCGTATACGGCGCCCCGCAGCGATGGCGTCAACCGGGGCTCGATGGCGCGTACCTCTTCGGGGCCGATCCAACGCATCGCGACGTCGGCGCCCTGCCACTCCATCAAGTCCTTAATCAGCTTTTCTTCGTCTTCATCTAAGGCCAAGCGCAGGGACGGACGCCGCTGGAAGAGCAGGTCCATACCCGTCGCTTCCTCCAGTTCGCGCACCAAGCTTGGAAATTCGTTGAAGCTGTCGATGGCGAACCGGAACGACGCGCCCGGCGAGAATTCGGCTCCCAACAGGCTGAGAGAGCCGGTGGCATGGGCCGACGACCCGCTGCCAATGGCCTCTTTTTCCAGCAGCGCGACACTGGCGCCGCCCCTGGCCAGGTAGTAGGCGATGGAGCAGCCAACGACGCCGGCGCCCACGATTACGACGTCAAATGAATTGGTTACGATAGTACCCTCCGAAATGCTCTCCCTGCTGAATGGCAGGGATTATGGAAGGGAGGCCCAAAGCTGTCAACCGCGCCCCGGAACTTTCTCGTTCGTCACTCCGGTGAGGCGGGCGCTAAGCTCCCACAAACGCCGGGCCGCGTCTTCATCTTGGGAGCCCTGCGACGAAGGAGCCGGCTGCTTCTCGACGTAATACGTGCCGGTTGCGCCCTCCACCTCTGGGGAGGACGCCAAGTAGACCGGAGTCTCGGCGCCGCGTTCCACGTCGATCCCGCGAAATCTGAGCACGTAATTGAAGAACCGCCCCAGGACTCCGTTGTTGGACATGATGTTGGTGTAGACCAGCCCCGGATGCAGGGCGTTCACGGTGACCCCGGCGTCCTGCCACCGGCGGGCCAAGTGGTAGGTAAACAGGAGGTTGCATAGTTTCGAACGGGAGTAGGCGCGGTGTCCCAGGTACAACCTTGGGTTGGGCAGGTCGTTCAAGTCCATCCGCCCGGCGTGCCAATGGGAGCTGGATGACACGTTAACGACCCGCGCCGGCGCCGACGCGGCCAACAGTTCCGACAGCGATTGGGTCAACAGGAAATATGCCAGGTGATTTACGGCGAAGGTCCACTCGATGCCGTCTACGGTCCAGCGGCGGCGGAAATTGATCGCTCCGGCGTTGTTGACCAGCACGTCCAACCGTTGATGGCGTTCTGTCACCGTCGCCGCCAGCCGCCGAATCTCGTCCTGGGAAGACAGGTCGGCCAGCAGGTATTCCACCTTTTCGTTTTGGGTGGTTTCCTGGATTGCCGCCCGCAGCCTCGCACCTAGCCTGGCTCCGGCCTACCAAAATCAGCCGCCCGCCCCGGGCCGCCAACTCCCGGGCGGTCACATAGCCGATGCCGGCGGTCGCTCCGGTAATAAGGCAGGTCTTGCCCCGCATGGACTGGTCGGTGGTCATGGCGTTAAAGTCCTTCGCCCTGTCTAACTGTATTGCCGGGATGTATTATGCCTGGGATGAGGCGCCTTCATCCGGGTTGGCTCCCGGACTGCCCCGATCCAGTATAAAGGCGTATAGCGGGACTCGCCGCAGGAGGATTGGAACCATGGCAAGGGACATAACGTTTGGTTGCAGCCTTTCGGTAGAAGACTACTGGGACGTGCCGGAGTTCGCTCGCCGGGCCGAGGCGATGGGGTTCCAGCGGGTCAGCATGGGCGAGCACGTCATGGACGGGAATCCGCCCCGACCCACGCTCCTGAACGTCACGGCGATGGCCGCCGCCGCCGGGGCCACCAGTATGCTAAGGGTAATGACCGGCATCGTCATCATCCCTTTGTACCACCCTGTCTTGCTTTCCAAGCTGGTGACCAGCCTGGACCGGGTCTCCAACGGCCGCTTGGATTTCGGCATTGGCATCAGCGGACAGCGCGGCACCAAGGTGGAGTTCGACGCCCTAGGAATTACGACGCGCACCCGGGGCCGCCGCACCAACGAAATGCTGGAAGTGATGCAACGGCTCTGGACGGAAGAGCACGTCGACCACCACGGCGATTTCTTCGACTTCCAGGACGTTACCCTGTTGCCCAAACCGGTCCAAAAGCCGTACCCGCCGGTCTGGGTGTCGGGACGCAGCGAGGCCGCGATGCGCCGGGCGGCCCTGCTGGGAGATGGTTGGTACCCATACCTGTTCAGCGTCCGGCGCCTCAAGGCCAGTAACGATTTGGTCCGCCAATTCGCCGCCGAAGCCGGCCGGGACTTAAACGGGTTCCACTGGGGACTGAACCAGCCAACCGCCATCTCCCAGGACGGCGACGAAGCCCTGGGTCTCGCTGTTTCCAACGTGGGCGAGCGGTACGTTACCCCCGAGCGCAGCGCCGCAGACATCGCCCGGTCCCTGTGCATCTCCGGGACGCCCGACGACTGCGCCAAGGGAGTCGAGCAGCGAATCGAGGCCGGCGTGGAGCACCTCAACCTGGGCTTCCTGGCCCCGGACGCCGACGGCCTCTACCGCCAGATGGAGCTATTCGCCCAGCAGGTAATGCCGCGTTTCCAGTGACCGGCCCTAGCCGCGCAGCCGCGCCCGGCGGTAGAATTGGGCCAAACAATCTTGGGCTAGATGATCCAGGAGGCGAACACTATGCCAGAATCGGTTTCGGTCAAAGTGGAAACCAACCTCCCCGCCACCATGCGAGACGGCGTAATCCTCTACGCCGACGTTTATCGCCCGGACGGCCCGGGCCCGTTTCCGGTCATTCTCCAGCGGACTCCCTACGACAAGGAATCACCCTTGTCCGGCCAGATGTTAGACCCAATGAAGGCCGCGAAGAACGGCTTCGCTCTGATCATCCAGGACACCCGGGGCCGGTTTACCTCAGAGGGTGAATTCTATTGCTTCAGCGACGACGTTAACGACGGTTACGACACCGTCGAGTGGGCGGCGGCGCTGCCTTGGTCCAACGGCAAGGTGGGCATGGTCGGCGCATCGTACGTCGGCGCCACCCAGTGGCTGGCAGCCACTACCCGGCCGCCGCACCTGGTTACGCTGGTCCCCAACGTGACCGCTTCCAACTATCACAACGGCTGGACCTACCAAGGGGGGGCCTTCGAACTGGGATTCAACGTGTCATGGACCCTGAACCAACTCACGCTGGCCAACTACCCGGCGCAGTCGCGCGGCAAGAACGTGCCACAGGAACGCCAAGGGGACCTGCTGAGCGCGGTGGACGGAATGACCGAAGCCTTCCTGTCGTTGCCGTTGAACGATCTTCCGTATTTGAAAGACGGTCTGGCGACCTATTATTACGATTGGCTGGCCCATCCCGATTTCGACGACTACTGGAAGGCGTTGTGCATCGAAGACCAGCACTCGAACATCACCACCCCGGCGTTGCACATCGGCGGCTGGTACGACATCTTCTTGGGCGGCACCATCCGCAACTTCCAGGGTATGCGAAAATCGGGGGCCACCGACGAGGCCCGCCGCGGCCAGAAGCTGATCATCGGCCCTTGGCCGCACAGTTCAAAGGGCACCAGCATGGCCGGCGGCCACTATTTCGGCGTAGCCGCCGACGCCATGGCCCTGGGACTCGACGACATTCACCTGCGTTGGTACGACCATTGGCTAAATGGGGTGGACAACGGAATTCTGGAAGAACCGCCGGTCAAGATCTTTGTGATGGGTGACAACGTTTGGCGTGACGAGCAGGAATGGCCCTTGGCCCGGGCTCGGAACACCGAGTACTACCTGCACAGCGGCGGCAAGGCCAACTCCCGTCACGGTGACGGCACTCTCAGCGCCGAAGGTCCCGGGGAGGAAGCCTCGGACGTCTTTTTGTACAATCCCGCCGACCCGGTGCCCACCGTGGGCGGCGCGCTCTGCTGTAATCCTTACTTCGCTTCCAGCGGGGCCTTCGACCAGAACGACATCGAGGCCCGCGCCGATGTCCTGGTCTACTCGACTCCGCCGCTGGAACGAGAGGTGGAGGTTACCGGCCCGATAACGGTGACGTTATGGGCTGCCACCTCAGCCGCCGACACCGACTTCACCGCCAAGCTGGTGGACGTGTGCGAGGACGGGTGCGCCCTGAACCTGACCGACGGGATTATCCGGGCCCGTTACCGTGAGTCCATGTCGAGTCCCACCTTGGTGGAGCCGGGCCGGGCCTACTGTTACACCATCGACCTGTGGGCCACCAGCAATGTCTTCCAGCGGGGGCACCAGATACGGCTGGAGATTTCCAGCAGCAACTTCCCCCGGTTCGACCGTAATACCAACACTGGCAATCTGATCGCTGGTGACGCCGAGCTTAAACCGGCCTGCAGACCGTGTTGCACAACGCGCAACACCCCTCCCACGTCACCCTGCCGATCATACCCAGGTAAACGAAGGCCCAGGTAAACGAAGGCCCAGGTAAACGAAGGCCCAGGTAAACGAAGGCCCAGGTAAACGAAGGCCGCCTATTGAACCGGAGGAATTTTGCCCCACGAATCCACCCATGACCCGGCGGCGCCTCCCGACCCGTTGCGCGACTGGTATGTCAACACCATCTGGGGCCGGCGGCTGGACGACGACGACACCCTCTTCGAGGTGATGTGTCTTCAAGTATTTCAGGCAGGCCTCACCTGGAAGATGGTGCTGGACAAGCGGGACGCCTTTCGGAGGGTATTTCGCAATTGGGAGATCGGCCAAGTGGCCGCCATGGGGCCGGGCGAGATAGAGGCCGCCCGCCAAGACGGAGCAATCATTCGCAACCGCCTCAAGATCGAGGCCGTAGTAGAGAACGCCCGCCGGGTCCAAACGCTACAAAACGAACACGACGGTTTTTGCCGCTGGTTCTACGAGGTGCTGCCCGGCGGAGAGTATCCGGCCCTACAAAAGGAGCTCCGAGGCAGGTTCAAGTTCATGGGTCCCGAGATATCCCGCATGTGGCTGATGGCTGCCGGGCGGATCACCCGGGAGGAAGGGGACAAGTACCGCCCCGGTTAGTTCCAACCCATTATTTCAAACACATAACTCCAAAAGCGCGCCGGGACCAGGCTGATTCTTCGAATCCCGGCGCTGTCTATGGGTCATCCTCGGCTGGTGGACTGCCGTTGCACCAGTGAGGCCAAGAGTTCCCGCGAAACGGCGGCGATATCGTCCACTGCCATTTCGAACGCCTCGGCATTCGCTTGGGACGGGTGGCGGTAGCCGGTGATCTTACGGACAAACTGCAACGCCGCTTCTCTTACTTCCAGGTCTGCCGCCGAGCCGTCGGACTGGCGCAATACCTTGATGCTTCGGCACATTTGAAGAACCTCCCCGGCGGGCTTTGCGGACCGACAATAGCTTCCGCCGGTCGGATGGCCGCTGGATTCGGACGCTCACTGGCTGAGGACGGCCAGCTCTTCCTCCACCAAGCGGACGACCAAGTCATCCAATCGCTCGATAGTATATTCGCTTACGTCGTGGGGCGTACTGGGCCCCTCGGGACCGCCGCCGTAGAGCAGAAAGATAAATCGTCCCATCGTATGCTGGGCAATCTGCCGGAAAATGTACTCGCCCTGTCCATTCAACCCGCTGGAGGCGATGGAGAATATTTTGATTCCTCGACTGCTGGCCACTGCCATCTCGACGGCGTAGTCATAGTCCTGCGGGTAGTCAAGATGCGGCGGCGCGTCCGCCACCAGGAAAACCAGCCGGATCGCATTGCCGAGCCGCCATTCCGGTGCGTGGACCGCCTCGTGAAGTGCCTCGTTCAGCGATTCCGGCTCGTCTCCTCCTCCGTCGGCCCGTACTCCCCGTATCGATTCCAAGAACCGGGGAACGTCTCTTTCGAAATCGTAGAGGCGGGTCACGAATTCGTCCCCGCGGTCCCGGTAGCTGACCATGCCGAGGCGTAGGTCAGGCCGCGCCGGAAGGTCGGCGATTCGCCCGGATATGGAAAGAAGGGTCGCTTTTATCTGGTCTATTTCGTCGGACATGCTTCCGGTGGCATCCAACAGGAACAGGACATCGAGGGGGACTCCGGCAGGGAAAGAGGAGTCGACGTCTATGGCAACCTCCCATTGAGTCTCATCGTGCCGGGCGACGTCGAGGCTCCGGCTGACCCCATTCTTTTCCACGTAGAGTTGGAAGCTGTCGACCCCTTCGGTTTCGGGAAAGGCCCGGGGGAAGAAGAGTGTTAGCCCGTTGGCGTAGGTGGTCCCCTCGTAGACCAAGGCACTGCGCGTTGACACCCGTACCTTCGCGTTGGGGACGGGACGGTTTTGACTGTCCCGCACGGTGATGATGTACCGTTCCGACACGTTGACGTCGTGGACCGGAGGACCCCGGTATTCCCTGCGGAATCGCAGGTATTCCTCCCATTGCCGGTTGTCATCGACTTCGCCCGCGGAGAGGAAAACTGGAACGTAGGCATCTCTTGCGGCTCGCCCCGCCCCCTCGGTTCCGGAGTAGGTATCGGAGGCTGCCATCGGCGCCGGCGTGCCGGTGGGATGTGCCGCCGTTTCGGGCTCGGCCATGGCCATTCCTCCAACCGCCGTCGGGGCCGCCCCGGGGACCGCTGTGGGCATGAGAGACATCGTCGCCGCGGGGCGTGGCTCCGAAGTGATTGCCGTTGGCGCCGCCGGGGCCGTTGTCGGTGCCGGAGCCGTTGTCGGCAAGGAAGTCGCCATCGGCGGCTCCGTTGCTAGAGAGGCCGCGGTGGGTATGGAAGGCGCCATAGTCGCTTGCGGCGGAGCCGCGGTGGACGCTGGAGTTGCCGAAGCCAGTGGAACGGTGGTGGACATGGGACGGGTCGCGGTGTCCGGTCCGCCCTCGGCGGGTGGCGGTCCGGGCATTTCGTCCTTCTCGTCGCCACAGCCGATCCAGACAATTGCCAGCAGGGCGATACAACACAGAATGACTGCCCGCTTGCCTAAACCGTTCATTGTTCTGCCTCCAGGGACTCAATTGAAACGACCGCCGAAAGGACCGCGATTCGAAATTCGGGCCCGCCGGTCTATCTTTTGCGCCAGGCGCCTACGGAAAAGAATATGCGCTTTCGGCCCGAAACGTTCCCTGGCGGAACAATGTCATAAGAAAAATTTAATGGGCGCTGATATAACGGGCGCGTTTCCCAATTGCATCATGGGTGGCGGGCGAGGCCTTGGATTGAGGAGTTGAAGCCTGCGGAGGGGGCGATTCGGGGAAACGTCCCCTTCCGCAGGGTAGGAAGATGAGGAGAGGTTGCGGCGGCGCCGCTACCGCGTTCGGACGTATTTTGTGGCTATCCCTGCGCCCGGAATGACCTGAGCGCCTCCCACCAAGTAGATGTCGCCGTGGGCGTCCGGCCAAATCTGGTGGCTGCGGGGCGTGGTCCAACTGGCCAAGACGTTGCTGTTCTCGTCGCGCACCGTCAGCAGGTTCTCAGCGGCCTCATTGCTTTCCCGCTCCGCCAAGTAGTAAAGACCGTCTTGGCCTACATGGAGGTCGGTGGGAAGCTGGACATTGCTCCACTGGGATACAAACTGCCCTTCGGGATCGAAAATCTGGATGCGGTTGTTCTTGCGGTCGCACACATAGACCAAGCCGTCCGGCTGCACCCAGAGACTGTGAGGAGAGTAGAAATTTCCTGGGGCGTCGCCGCCGGGCTGCCCCCAGGATGTGGTGAGGGCGCCCTGCGCGGTAAAGCGGTGGACCCGGCAGTTGCGGTAGCCGTCGGAAACGTACAGGTCTCCGGACGGGGAGGGCGAAAGCCGGGTGGGGCGGTTGAACGGGCCCCCGGCCCGAGGCACTTCTCCCTCGTCCTCGAAGCATCCGGTGTCCGACGGTTGGCCCCGGTTGCCAATCTCCAGCAGCACCTCTCCGTCTAGGGACAGCTTCATTGCCACGTGGGCGCCGCGGTCGGCCAGATAGATTACGTCGTCGGGCCCCATGAACATCGTGTGGGGTTCCACGATCGTGCCGGAGCCCCATGAGTCCAGATAGTTTCCTTCCCGGTCAAACACCACCACCGGCGGGTCCTGTTGCTGCTGGCAGATGTAGACCCGGTCCTGGGAGTCGACCACGATTCCGGTTACTACTCCCACCGGCCAACCCGAGGGGAAAGACCCCCAGCTATGGTCCACTTCGAATCGAAAATCGCCGTCCTCAATCATCGCCATCGCGCCTGTCACCTCAACTTAATCTATAGTCGGATTGCCGGTGGGGTCTTTTTATTGTCCCCTCCTCCTGGGTAGGGGGAGGGTTAGGGAGGGGGTCGAACCGCGTCGCCGTTGCCTTTCACCTGTTGACCTGACCTGCCCGGACATCGCCCCTTCCTAACCTTCCCCCCGCTGGGGGAAGGGACTCTGGGTCATGATGGCATAGACACGGACAATTAAAAGACCCTGGGATAGCCGGTGGTGTTTCCGTTGTCACGGTCCGGGCCGTTTAATCAGCGTCAGCCTCGGCCAATATAGGGCATCTTGGTGGCCATGATGGTCATGAACTGCACGTTGGTGTCCAAGGGAAGGTTGGCAATGTAAACGATTGACTCCGAAACGTGTTCCACGTCGAACCGGGGCTCGGTTGCCATGGCGCCGTGGGCCTGCAGGACGCCGCTCTCCATGACCGCGCTCATGTCGGTGATCGCGTTGCCGATGTCGATCTGGCTGCAAGCGATATTATACTTCCGGCCGTCCAAGGAGGTCGACTTGGTCAGCCCGGTCACGCCGTGCTTGGTGGAAGTATAAGGGGCGCTGTTGGGCCGAGGCACATAAGCCGAGATCGAACCATTATTGATGATGCGGCCGCCCATGGGTTCCTGCGCCTTCATGATCTTGATCGCTTCCTGGGTACACAGGAAGGTGCCGGTCAGGTTGGTGTCCACCACCCGCTTCCACTGCTCGTAGGTCAGGTCCTCCATGTTCACCGGAGGCGTCCCGGACCCGGCGTTATTGAACAGTACATCCAATCGCCCAAACTGCTCCACCGTCTTGGAGAACAACGCCCGGACAGATTCCGGGTCTCCGACGTCGGTGGGTTCGACCAAGAGCCGTTCCCGGAATTCCTCCGCGTGGCCGGCCGTGGCTTCCAAGGGTTCGGCTCGCCGGCCGGCCAGCGTGACCGAGTAGCCGTCCCGCATTAGAGCGAGAGCGGCGCTACGGCCGATTCCTGACCCGGCTCCGGTGACAATGGCGACCCTGCCGTTCGAGTTCATCTGGTTACACCTCGTCGCTAAGCGCTCCCCGCGGATTTGATGTTGCCAGTTTAACCCCGAATCGGCGCTTCGTCTAAGCAAGGGGCTACACAGGGCAGGAACTGCCTTCATCCCGGCTATCTACCAAAGGGCGCGGGAACTTGTGGAGCACACTTCTGATGATATGATTTGGGCGCCGAAAATCGTTGCGGAGCGCAGTTGGACCATGTTCAATATTGGGGCCGGTCTCTGAATGTTAAACCTGGGGGAGTTACGACAACGCGCAGGGTCCATCTACCCCGGGTGGTGGGTGATGGGGGCCTGTTGTTTCCTGGCGGTCTTTCCCGGCGCTATCTTCTCCTACGGCTTTCCCGTCTTCTACCTCTCCATCCAGCGCGACCTGATGCTCACCAGCGCTCAGACTTCCTTGATCTTCGCCTTGGCGCGGGGCGAAGCCGGAGTAGGGGGACCGCTAGTCGGCTGGCTGATTGACCGGTTTGACTCGCGGCCCATCGTGATGGTGGGCGGGATCATGGCCGGTGTGGGCCTGATCGTCCTTTCCGACATCAACGACTATTGGCTGTTCATGCTGGTCTACGTCGGTTTCGTGTCGGTGGGCAACAACAGCGGTTTCGGCCAGACCTTCCTTGCGGTGATGAACCGGTGGTTCGTGCGCCGGCGCGCGGTCGGCATGACCATGGTCGTCACTGGGTACACCATCGGCGGCGCCATAATGCTGCCACTGCTGACCCGAGGGGTCGATTACCTGGGCTGGCGGGAGGTAATGCTCTACGCTGGCATCTTCGTCGCCGCCGTCGTGGTACCGATGGCCCTGATGGTCCGGCGGTCGCCCGAGAGCATGGGAATCCGGTTGGAGGATGTGGGCGAAGCGATGGACCCGGCGGTCGCCGCAACTCCTGCCGGTGAAGACTTCACCGTGCGGCAGGCGCTGCGGACTTCAACCTACTGGTTCATTCTGGTGGGGAGCGCACTGCGGATCGCGGTGACCAGCGGGATACTGGTCCACGGCTTTCCCATCATGGTCTGGAAAGGGACCTCGGAGCAGGTGGCGGGCGACGTGTTGGGCCTGCTGTTCTTCGCGTCGATTCCGGCCAGGTTCCTTATCGGAATATCCGGGATGAGGTTTTCGGCGCAAAGGATCCTGGCGGCCGGGATGGCGTCCGGTATGGCCGCGTTGATAGCCCTGACCTTGGTTGAGGGGACCTGGATTATCTGGGTATTCGTGTTTGGAATGGCCCTGCTGGAAGGGGCTTCGACACTGAACTGGGTGCTCTTGGGCAACTTTTTCGGCCGCCGCCACTTTGCTACACTGACCGGCATCATCTCTGTCTTCTACAGCGCCGGAATGATGCTGTCGCCGCTATTTCTGGGTTGGATGTTCGACCGGACCCAAAGCTACCACGTGTCGTTGTTAATCCTGGCCGGGCTCTACGGGGCCAGCGCCGTCCTTTTCGCCATGTCCCGGTCACCCCGCAGGGCGCCCCACCAGGACGCTTGACGGCCAGTTGCCGTTGGCGGAGGGATGGAAGCGCTCAAGTCCGAGTATGGGAACGGGGCGATAGCTACGTCTCCGATCCTGCGGCCAACCGGTCGTCGTTTTCGGGGTGGTCGTGCAATTGGTCCAGTCCCAGCATTGACCATTCGCCCCGGTCCCGGTCCCCGATGGCTATCAGCCGGTCGCCTTCCCAGTAGGCCATGCCGTCCACCACTGCCATCGTTTGCACACTGACCGTGCAGACCCGTTGCAACAGGTCGATCACCCGCTCCTTGTGGTCGGCGAAGCGGTAGGTGTTGAATTTCTCGGCGATGGTGGGCTCGCGCGGTTTCTTCTCTTTGTACTGGTCGAGCACCCATTCCAAGGCGGAGCGGCTGCCCAAGCGGTAACGCCAAGCGTCGGATGGGACGCCGGTCAGTGTGGTCTTGCTGTCGAGAACGATTGCGCCTCGCTCCTTTTCGGCCCGCAGGATGGGCCGCCCGGCCGGGCCGTCCTGATCCACCCGCCGCAGGTTGTAGGGCTCGGCCGACTCGAAGCCGATATGCAGGTCCAGCAGTTCCTGGCCCATCCGCGCCCAAACGTCGAAGTCACGGTACAGTGGCAGCCGGGGGAACTCTCGCTTAAGATCCACCGAGTAGTCGTGACGGTACACCGGATCGTGGAGCACGGCGTAGGTATAGGCGAAGATATCCTCGGCAGTGATGCCCTCCGGGTAGGCTGCGTCGAATTTCTCGCCCCATTCATCGCCGTAATGCTCGTTGATGAGCCGCAACCCTCAACCGGTGATGTTGCTTACCCGCTCGCCCTGTGGCGTGTAGCGGTAGCGAGGGAGGCATTGGGTTTTTTCGAGTATGTCAAAGTCAAACACTTGGCCGGTAGCTAATACTTGAAACGACCGGCTGGAAGCAAGCCCGGAAAAACAAATCACTTTGTTGGTCTGTTTCAGGTCAGACCCGAAGATTTCAAAATGATTTCGGGTAAGTCTGTCGCTCATTTTGGTTTCAGTAAGGTAGTGTCGCTTTACGAATGGACGGAAGAGCGATTGTGTAAGCTGGTATTTGTCATAAAAGAGGCGTTCGTCATAGAGGATATATTCAAGGCTCTCATAATGCGCATGAAGCCCTTCGCTCCACTTAATAGCTGTGTCAAATGACTTGACGTCAGCGTTCAAAAGCCCGTTGTAGACCTTTGCAAAGAAAAGTGCTTTGGCACCGAGGTTTTGAACATCGCAATCATAAACCCACTCATTACGATTGGTTTTGACTCCATTGGAGAACATATTGAACACAGCTCGGTCGCCACCAGCAGCCTTGACAAGTTTGGTCTGCCGGTCTGCCAAGAGCATCAGATTTGCGAAGCCGCTGTTGGACTGGTTAAACCAGTTGTTATGAGCGTCAGACGAGATGACATCAAGAGCAATATCGTCCAGCATCGCCCCACGCAAGTACGCCAGCTTGTCCGCTGCAACTTCGGCGTCTTCCCGTCGGGCGTAGTGGATGTTGCACTCGCCCCTGCGGGACTTGTCTCGCACGAAGAATCCTATGGCAACGCCGGTTTGGATGCCAAAGACGTTGTGGGTGGTGCCGGAGATTTTGGGGTTACGGCGCACGTCAGAACCCAGGTCAAGCACATAAATGTCGGTGAATTCGTCGGCGGCTACTTTGCGAAAGCCATCGTCCTGCCGGGCGTCCAGGTAGGCGCGGTTGGTTACGAAGGCGATAATGCCGTCGTCGGCGAGGCGGTCCGAGGCCCAGCGGATGAAGCGCTTGTACATATCGTACTGGTGCGTCTTCTGGGCCGTACCTTCATTGACGTAGGTATCGCGGATGCGGCGGTCTATATCAGGGTACTGGCGGTTTGCGCCCCCGTCACCCCATAAGGTGGCGCTGTCGTTGTAGGGCGGGTTGCCGATGATGACGCTTATGGTCTTTTCGTTCTGCTCCTGGACGCGGATCCAGTTTTCCTCGGAGAGGCCGCCGAGGTTGAAGGCACCCTGACGGGTGACCGCGCCGCCGGTTGCGCCGGACTGCTGCCAGTCCATGTTGTCGAGGGTGTCGACGAAGCAGAGGTTGGGGAACTCTAGGTAGCTGCCGGTCTTCTCGTGGTAGCTGTACTCGATGTTCAGGTTGGCGATGTAGTAGGGGAGGATGGCGACTTCGTTGGCGTGGATTTCGTGCCGGTACTTGCGCTCCAGCCGGTCGGCGGGCAGGTAGTCGATGAGGCTGGTGACGAAGGTGCCGGTGCCGGTGGCCGGGTCCAGAATCTGCACATTGTCGTCGGCCAGAGTGCGGCCGAAATGCTTTTGCAACAGATAGTCGGTTCCCCGGACGATGAAGTCCACAACCTCGTTGGGAGTGTAGACCACGCCCAGCCGGTCGGCGGCGGCCGGGTTGTATGCTTTGTAGAAGTCTTCGTAAATGGCCTTGAGGAACTGCTGCTTTTCGGCGTAGTCGGCAATCTCGTCGGCGCCCCTCCCGATGGCGCCGTAGTAAGCACGGAGCCGGTCTATGGCTTGGCGGCGCACGTCGCCGGTGAAGAATGTCTGCTCCAGGGCGGCGAGCTGGCGGGCGATGTTGTTCTCGCGGTGGAACTGGTCTTCGCCGAAGACCCGCAGGAAGATGTCCTGGGTGAGGATGTGCTGCAAGAGCATCTCGCGCACGTCTTCGCCGGAGACGGAGGGGCTGATGGTTCGGCGGCAGTGGCCGAGGAAGCGGGCTGCGCCCTCCTGGTAGCCGACGTTGCCGGTCTCGGCGTCGGCCACGGCCTGGCGCAGGTTGTCCAGCACGGCGGGCAGGTCTGCTTTGAACTGCTGCTGCGCTTGGCGGAATTCTTCGATTTGCGGAAGTTCGTAGTCCAGGAATGCCCGGATGAGCCGGTGAAGTTCACCGGGGCGGGACATGTCGACCCGCATTGCTTCTTCCCGGTTCTGAATCAGGACGGCGGTCTGTGAGTCTTCAAAGATGATGTTGTCCTGAGGGTAGCCCCGGTTGAGCTTGTGCTGAATCTCGGCATCCAGGTCGTCGTGGGTGTCTTTGGCCTCCCAATAGCCGCGGGCCATGCGAAGGGAGTCCTTGACAGTACCGTCGGGCCGGTTGCGCAACGGGGCGTCCAACTCGTCGATCAGGGCCAGCTTCTCGCGGTGTTCGCGGCAGTAGGAGTCCAGGCAAACGGCAAATGCGCGACGGATGCTCTGTTCATTGTCAGAGCCGCCAAATTCGATGAAACGCTGCTTATCGGCCTGATAGCGCTCGATGTGGGCGTAGGTGGGCATAAAGGTAATATACACCATGTTGCCCGCCCATCCCTGGTACGGGCGATGCACTCCAGGGCAATCGCATCTTAAATCGAAACGCCACGGTCAACCACAGACCACGCAGAGACCACAGAGTTTATTGAAGTTGGTCTGCCTCCTGCGTGTTCTGTTGAGGAACAAACCTGACACTCGCCCCTTCCCAGCCCGTGGTACACCCTACTACCATTATTCCTGTGACCTCCCCAACCCGCCCAGCCACCCCAACCCGCCCAGCCACCCGGAATGAGCGGAAATGAGCGGAAATGAGCGGAAATGGCGGGAAAATCGGAATTTCCGGCCTGACCTTTCGCCACAGGCCCAAGCGGTGAATCCATGTCATTGCGCCAACTCACAAACCGCGTCAACGCCCTGAAGCGTAAACTCGCCCTGCCCCTGGCCGTCATCCGGCTCCGCCCCTTGGCCGAAGAATTTTGCCATGAGTGGGCCCAAGCCCGCGCCGACTTCGGCAGCCACAAGGCGCCATCGAAGCAAATGCCGCCGCCCTTCACCTCGGTGGAAACCGGGCCCCTTTCCTTCATCAGGCGCCTCGCCGGCCACGGCTTCCGCCTCACCACCTTCATGGACCTCCACCTATACCTGGAGCGCTGCCGCACTTCGGACGCCCTTCCCGAATGCCGTGAAATCATCCGCTGTCTCCTTCCCTGGTCCGCCAACGGCGTCCTCCAGGCAATACTCCAATTGGATGCGCCCGCTACATCATGAAGGCCCGTGACCAGGTCGAACGCCCGCCCGGCGAACGGTTAAGACGCGATTGCCCTGATATAATCCTCCAACTAAAGGTCGTCGGCGATTGTGATACCATATCGGCGGACCGCCCCGCCTTGCCGGACGGCGGATAACCGCAGCTTGCAACCGGGAGACAAGAGATGCTGGACTATAAACCGAACATTGTCCTCTCCAACGAAGAGTTCAACGTGGTCGGTTCTCGGCCCATCAGGCCCGATGGCGCCGATAAGGTTACGGGACGGGCCCGCTACGGCGCCGATACCAACCTGCCCGGACTGCTCTACGGCAAGATACTCCGCAGTCCCCACGCTCACGCCGTTATCAAGTCTGTTGACACCAGTGCGGCCGAAGCGCTGCCCGGTGTCCACGCGGTGGTAACTTCGGCTGACTGGCCGGAGACCTCCGGCCGGCTGAGCGACTTGGCGGAAGGCGCCATCCAGAACCTGGGTTTCCTCAGTACCAACGTGCTGGCCCGCGGCAAGGCGCTGTACAAAGGACACGCCATCGCCGGCGTGGCCGCCGCCAGTCCCCATGTCGCCGAGCAGGCGCTGTCGCTGATCAAGGTCGATTACGAAGTGTTGCCTCCGGTGCTTTCCGCCGAGGAAGGGATGAAGCCCGGCGCCCCTATCCTGCACGAGCGGTTGGCCAGCATCTCCAATCCGGCGCTGCGTCCGGGTGGGTACAAGGATGACGACGACGCCACCCCGGCCACCAACATCGCCAACCAGTTCGAGTTCCGGCTGGGCGACGTGGAGCAGGGGTTCAAAGACGCCGACGTCACCGTGGAGAAGGAGACCACCACGACGCCGGTGCATCAGGGTTACATCGAACCCCACGCTGGCACCGCCCACTGGCAGGCCGACGGCAAGTTGACCATCTGGTCGAGCAGCCAAGGCCATTTCACGGTGCGCGATCACACCGCCCGGTTCATGGGAATACCGATTGCCGACGTGAAGGCCGTACCGATGGAAATCGGGGGCGGCTTCGGGGCCAAGACGGTCCTATATGTAGAGCCGGTGGCGGCCCTCTTGTCCCGGAAGTCAGGCCGCCCGGTAAAGGTACAAATGAGCCGCACCGAGGTGTTCGAAGCCACCGGCCCCACCTCGGGAACCAAGATCAAGGTGAAGCTGGGAGCGACCAAGGACGGCCGCCTCATCGCCGCCGATGCCCGCTTGGTGTACGAGGCAGGCGCTTTCCCCGGCTCGCCCGTGTCTCCCGGCGCACAGTGCATGATGGCCCAATACGACATTCCGAACGCTTACATCGAGGCCGTCGACGTGGTCATCAACCTTCCCAAGTCAGCGGCCTACCGGGCGCCCGGCGCCCCGGCCTCGGCCTTCGCTATGGAGACCGCCATCGACGAGTTGTGCGAAAAGCTGGGCATGGACCCCTTGGAGTTCCGCCTGCTGAACAGTTCGAAGGAAGGGGTGCGGCGGGTCACCGGCCCTATGACCCCCAAGGTGGGGTATGTCGAGACCCTCCAGGCGCTGAAGGACCACCCCCATAACTACACTTCCATTGACGACGCCGCAAGTCTGCAAGGCGAAGAGCGGAACGGGAAGCTCCGGGGCCGGGGCATGGCCAGCGGCTTCTGGGCCAACAACACCGGCCCGGCCAGCGCCATCGCGGTGGTCAACTCCGACGGTTCGGTGAGTCTCACCGAGGGCTCACCCGACATCGGCGGGAGCCGGGCGGCCGTGTCCCAGCACTTGGCAGAGGTACTCAGCATCCCCATGGACGATATCAAACCCCAGGTGGGCGACACCGACTCCATAGGGTTCACTTCCAACACCGGCGGCAGCAGCGCAACCTTCAAGTCGGGCTGGGCCGCGTACGAAGCCGGCCAAGACGTGAAGCGCCAGATGATCGAGCGGGCCGCCAAGATTTGGGACATCCCGGCCGACGACGTGGAATACTCCGACGGCGTGTTGCAACACAAGTCGGACCCCGAGCTCAAGTTGAGCTTCAAACAGTTGGCGGCGCGCCAGGTCGGCACCGGCGGCCCCATCGTGGGCCGGGCGGGGGTGAATCCTCCGGGCGCCGGGCCGTCCATCGCGGTACACATGGTCGACGTTGAGGTTGATCCGGAGACGGGCAAGGTGGAAGTGCTCCGCTACACGGCGGTGCAAGATGCCGGCAAGGCCATCCACCCCGGTTACGTGGAAGGGCAGATCCAGGGCGGCGTCGTCCAAGGCATCGGTTGGGCGTTGAACGAAGGCTACCAGCTCAACGAAAACGGCGCCATGGTCAACAGCAGCTTCTTGGACTACCGAATGCCGACGTCGCTGGACCTGCCTATGATCGACACCGTCATCGTCGAGGTAGCCAACCCGGCTCATCCGTACGGCCTGCGCGGGGTCGGCGAGGTGCCCATCGTGCCGCCGATGGCCGCGATCTCGAACGCCATATATGACGCGATCGGCGTGCGAATGAACGCGCTGCCCATGTCTCCAGACCAAGTGCTTGAGGCCATCTGGAGCAAGAACGGCGGCTAGCTCGAGACAGCGATCCGAACGCAGCAATAGGACCAAGGTGAGGGCGAATGCCAGAGGTTTGGGTGCCGCCCCGGATGCAGAGGCTCACCGGAGGCAAGCAACAGGTCCAGATACCGGGCGCGACGGTGCGTCAGGTAATCAATAACCTGGAAAAGGAATACCCCGGCACCCGGGAACTGCTGATGGACACTGAAGAAGACGAACTGCACCCGGGAATAGCGGTGATCGTCGACGGCGAAACAAGCCTGCTCGGCCTGCTGGAGCGGGTATCCGAGAGCGGTGAGGTCCACTTCCTGCCCGCAATTGGCGGGGGCCGCTAACCCGAAGAGTACCGGCGAAACTTAGACCCCCTTCCATTCACTGTACCGGCCACCGTACCGGGGAATGGAAGGGGGTCTTTTAATTCGTAAGGCCACGCCGGGCTAACCACGTCCCGCGAACGGCACACCCGCAGTCAATAGCCGGCAACGACGGCTCGGAACCCCTATGAGAGGCCCCCAGAAACTCAGAGAGTCTCCCAATCTATATGTTGTTCGAAGGCGTGGGCCGCCCGGAGCACCGTGGCGTCTTCAAAGCGCCGCCCCACCAACATGAGTCCTACCGGCAGGCCGTTCGACTTGCCGCATGGAACGGTAATGGCCGGATGGCCGAATCATCCCCTCTCCTCCCTGTGGTGTTTGAACGCAGCCGCTCCGGGGCTTCCGCGATAGCCGCGTCCAGCCTTGCTGCCGGGGCTTGGTGCTCCTCCTATTGCTCGGTGACGCGTTGGCGCCCGGTGAGGCGCGGTTCAGGGGCGCTTGGCCCATTGTGCCAGCGCCTTGTCGGGCGAGGCTATCTCCTCCACCGACGTATAGAAGTAGTCCTGCCAACCTTCCTCGGGCAGCCCGGTGAACAGCATCAGATTCAGGGGATAGTGGTCGCTGTCGGTAACGCGCCTGAAGTCGTCGCGAAACAAGAACGTCGGCTTCTCCAGCGCAATCGCCATTCCCAGCTCCACCATCACGCCCTCGTCCGGAGGGACGCCGTTGACCACGGCGAATATGGCGTCTGAGTCCGCCACGTCTTGGAAGTCCCTTTGACCAACCCGGTACGCCCACCCGGCCTCCAGAAAGTCTACCTGATTGTTCCTGGCGAACGGCTCCCAGACTTCCAACCCTAGCTCTTCCAGCGCCGCTACGATTGGCGGCAGGAGCATGGTTTTCTGCTGGGCGGAAAACCCGTAAGGATTTGCCAGGTAAATGGTCTTGGTCATCTGGGTTCGTTCCTCATGTTTGCGTGCGGCGGCGGTAGACCCTTAAGGGTCCTTTCGCGGGCGAGATCCCCGGAAGGCCTCAAGGAGCGCCGCTGACTGCTATCACGCGGGCGCCTACGGGTTGGACCGGGCGGTTGTTGGGACCGCCGCTCAACGCCAGCAATTGGTTGACCTGTTCCTGCGAAATAGTCTTCGGCTCCCGCATCACGTACCAGCCAACCGGCTCATGGCAAGGGGGGGTCGTCTTTGAGCCGTCGTAGCGGTAATAGCCGGTTTCACCCGGCGCGTAACCGGCGGCATTTAGCTCAATGCCGGTGTTAACGGTATTTCCGACAGCCGGGGCGGCATTGAGAATTGCTTCCACTGCGGGGTTGGGCTCTCCCAACGTAAACAACAGCCCCGCCACCGCCAAGTTACCGTCGGCATGGGCGTGGACCAAGTGCAATTCCGCCGCAAAGCCTATGCCGTCGATTCTATGTTCCGAGGGTGAATGAAGGTGCGCCGATTTTAACTCGAAAGTCCGCTGGCCGACGGTCAATGCGCTACCCGGCGCGTATTCAACGTGTACGAAATGGCCATCGTTGCGGACCGTTGTAGCGTCGGAACTGTACGAAAACGAGATAGGCCCGGCGTCGCCCTTTTGGTACCCGGTAATATCGACCGGCGACTGCTGTTGGCCATCGGCGCAAGTTGCGTAGTCTTCAGACAAGGAGGCCCAATTTTTCGGAGCGCCGGGTCCTTGGTATCCCCACGCCATAGCCTGATCAGTCGCTGGCGTATGCCCTCCGCCGCCGCAAGACGCAATAGCGAACATTGTTGGCAGCAGGAACGCCAACGTCAGGACGCCGATTTTCAGCCCTAGACAGTTTTTCAAACTCGGAGATGCTCCTCCGCCAAGATCATGTGATTATCCTACACCCTTAACATTTTCGCTGTTTCCGACTAACTACAGAAGGCACAGATAATTGCGAAAAAACTTTATGCTCTCAGCGCTCTCTATGGCGAAATCTTTTTCGACTAGCGACAATGAAAAGGCGTCGGCGACGCGTCCGGCTGGTTGGACGCCGCCGACGGCAGGGAGTTAGAATACGTAATTATCGGCTGGCTTGAACAGGTGGGACCATAGCCAAGCCGGGAAGTCGCCATACCGGCAGGTTGCCATACAGGAGGAAGGAATGGGCGGAGAACTGACTCCTTCGCAGCAAAGATGGTACGACTTGGCGGCGGAACACGCTGGCGTTTTCGAGGGACGCGCCGCGGAGTATGACCGGGAAGGCAAATTCCCCTTCGAGAACTACGAAGACATGAAGGCGTCGGGCTATTCCTCTATGCCGATCCCCGCCGACTGCAACGGCGGCGGCGCCTCCCTTCTGGATATTTGCATCGCCCAAAACCGGTTGGCCCAAGGTGACGGCGCCACCGCCTTGGCGATCAACATGCACTTCGGCCTGCCGTTCGTGATGACGGACCTGATCGCCGATGGCAACGACGGCCCAAAGGAACTCCTGACCCGCATCGCCGACGAACGCCTGATTGTATTCGGCGCCATTACCGACCCCCAAGTGGACAGCATGAAGGGCATCACCGGCTTGGGCTACACTACGGTTAAGGCCGAAAAGACCGACGGCGGCTTCTTGGTCAACGGCCGGAAGGCGTTCGGGACCAACAGCCCCGGCGGCGACCTGTTCGCTAGCACCGCCATGTACATCGACCCGGAAGAAGGGGAAACCGGCCTGATATTTATCCTCCCCATAGACCATAAGGGATTGGTCTGCCTGAACGACTGGGACACTATGGGTATGCGGGCCAGCCAGAGCCATAGCTGGCGGCTGGAAGACGTGTTCGTCGAAGAGGACCATGTGTTCAAGCACAAACCGTGGGAATGGGACATTTACGCCCGCGGCCTCTGGGCTTGGCACGGCGGCACCTTTTCCGCGGTCTACCTGGGTATCGCCAAGGCGGCCCGGGACTTCGCCATCAACCAGACCAGGGACCGTACCCGCATTCCTTTCAAGCATCCGGAAAGCTACTATCCAGGCCACCAGTTCTTGGCCGCCGAGATGGACATCGGCCTGCACGCCGGATGGGCTTTTCAACTCGAGATGGCGGAGCGGCTTGCCGACCCCGCCAACCGCGATGACGCCACCATTGTGGACGCGATAAAAATGCAGTATTTCTGTACCAAGACCGCGGTCAACGTGGTGGATAAAGCGGTGGACATGGTTGGGGGCGCGGCCTTGGCCAAACGCTTGCCCTTGGAACGCTACTATCGCGACGTGCGCGCCGGCCCTATGCACCCCATAAGCGGCTTTGACGCCTTGGAGCTTATCGGCAAACACGCCTTCGGCATTCCCTGGAACGTAGAGCCGCGCTACGTGTGAGCGCCCGGCCTCGGGCCGATGGCGCGACTTTTTCGCTTCCGCTGCCCGGGGACGCCGTCTCAAGAATGTCCCTTCTCCCAGGGGATAAAACTAGACGGCCAGCCCCCTGACCCTCTCTCCTGGGCGACGGAAATTTGGAGATGCACTCTAAGACATTCGGAGGGCATACTGCGATGGCAGGCTATGTGATCGGCAACATAAACGTGACCGACCCGGACGGGTTCGAGGAATACAGGAAACTGGTCCCGGATACCATCAACCAATACGGGGGTAAGTACTTGGTGCGGGGCGGGACCGCGGCTGTGGCCGAGGGCGACTACCACCCCGTGCGCATCGTGGTATTGGAATTCGAGAGCGTGGAACAGGCCAGGAAGTGGTACGACTCGCCTGAATACGTGCCGTTGCGGGAGATGCGCATGGAAGCCTCCACCGGCGACCTGTTCTTTGTGGAAGGACTCTAGGAATCTGCGGTCAGGCGTTACAGCGCCCTTGATCGTTTGAGTATCTGATCGTTTGAGTATCGTTGGGCCATGGCCTTAGGCAATCGAAATACCCGGTTGTTTACCTTGCCGGTGGAGGGGATGACCTGTGCCGCCTGCGTTGCCCACGTGGAGTCGGCCATCAAAAACGTGTCCGGGGTGGTCGATGTCACGGTGAACTTAGGCACCGAAAGGGCGGCCGTCAGGTTGGGGGACGAAGACCTGCCGGTTGCCGCCATCCGGGAAGCGGTGGCTGGCGCGGGCTACAGGATCGGCGCTCAATCGGCGTCCCTGAACGTCGGGGGTATGACCTGCGCCGCTTGCGTTTCTCATGTGGAGCATGCCCTCCGAGGTGTTTCCGGGGTGACTAGGGCCAACGTCAATCTCGGTACGGAACGGGCCGCGGTCGATTTCATCCCCGGGCTGGCCACGTTAGACGACATCCAACGGGCCGTAGAGCAAGCTGGTTACCGGGTCGAGGGTATCGACGACGGCGGCGGCCGGGAACGGGAGCTCGAACGCTTGGCCCGGGTCAGTGAGATCAAGGATCTTCGCAACCGTCTCTTGTTTGCCGCTGGCGGCGCGGTGCTAATTTTCCTGGGTACCTTCGAAGCGTTTCCTTGGGTCTCCTCCCTGATGCAGCGAGACTACTATCTCTTCCTGCTGTGGGCGGTGGCCACGCCCGTGCTCTTCTGGTCCGGGGCCAGCTTCTACGCTTCGGGCATCGCCGCCGTCCGCCACGGCACGGCCAACATGTTTACCCTGTTCGCCATAGGCACCATCGCTGCCTACGGGTACAGCGCGGTGGTGGTCCTGCTGGACGTGTTCGGTCCCGGCGTGCTGGCCAATGCGGGGATTCCGTCCAAAGTGTATTTCGAGACCGCGGCAATCATTGTTGCCCTTATCCTGCTGGGCCGGTTCTTGGAAAGCCGGGCCCGAGGTCAGACCTCCGAAGCCATCCGGCGGCTTATGGGTCTCCGGCCGACCTCGGCCCGGGTGGTGCGTGAAAACGGCGAGACAGACGTGCCGGTGGACCAGGTGGCGCCGGGGGATATCGTTTTGGTCCGTCCCGGAGAAAAGATACCGGTCGACGGTGAAGTCACGGAAGGGTTCTCCGCAGTCGATGAGTCTATGCTGACCGGCGAAAGTATGCCGGTGGAAAAGGGTCCGGGGACCCTGGTATACGGCGCAACCCTCAACATCCAGGGCGCCTTTTACTACCGGGCCGTCCAAGTGGGCGCCGCGACAGTCTTGGCCCAGATCATCCGGTTGGTAGAGGAGGCCCAGGGTTCCAAGGCGCCGGTGCAACGGCTGGCGGACCGGGTGGCAGCCTATTTTGTCCCTTCGGTAATGGTCTTGGCGCTGGCGGCGTTCCTCTTTTGGATGCTGATGGGCCCGGCGCCCGCACTCACCCTCGCAACCATGGTGTTCGTGGCGGTGCTGATCATCGCCTGCCCATGCGCCTTGGGTCTTGCCACGCCCACCGCGATTATCGTAGGAACCGGCAAGGGGGCCGAGAACGGGGTGTTGGTCAGGCAGGCCGAGGCTTTGGAGACAGCCCACCGGGTCGATACGGTGGTACTGGATAAAACGGGCACGTTGACCACCGGCAAACCGGTGGTGACCGACCTAGCGCCAGTGGGCATAGGCGAGCATGACTTGCTGTTGCTGGCGGCCTCGGCGGAACGCGGCTCGGAACACCCCTTGGGTCAGGCGATAGTAAAAGAAGCCGAGCGCCGCGGACTGGCTCTAGGAGCCATGACGGATTTCCAAAATATTCCCGGCAAGGGCGTCGAAGCCACGATCAACGGCACCGCCATCCGCTTGGGTAACCGGGCGTTGATGAAGGACTTGGGAGTGGAATTGGGAGGCTTGGCTGAAGCGGCCGAGTCCATGGCCGAACAAGGAAAGACGCCGATGTTCCTTGCCGTCGGCGGCCAGGCCAAGGGAGTTATAGCGGTAGCCGACACCCTCAAGCCCGAAGCCCGCGCCGCCGTCGCCCGGTTGCGAGAGATGGGACTGGCGGTGGTGATGCTGACCGGCGACAACCGGCGTACCGCCCAAGCAATGGCCGACCAACTGGGCGTCGACCGGGTGGAGGCCGAAGTGTTGCCCCAAGGCAAGGCCGAGATTGTCCGGGAGCTTCAGGACAGGGGCCGGATAGTCGCCATGGTCGGCGACGGCATCAATGACGCTCCTGCCTTGGTCCAAGCCGACATCGGCATAGCCATGGGGGGCGGGACCGACGTAGCGGCGGATTCCGCAGATATCACTCTGATGCGTGGGGATGTCGGCGGCGTGGCCAGCGCCTTCGATCTCAGCCGCCAGACCATACGCGCTATCAAGCAGAACCTGTTCTGGGCCTTCTTCTACAACGTCCTGCTAATTCCCGTGGCGGCCGGGATACTGTACCCGGTCTTCCAAGCCGCTGGCGGGGTGCCCGACGCTTTGGGCTTCTTCTTCGGTGAGCAGGGCTTCCTCAACCCGGTGTTGGCCGCGCTGGCGATGGCCTTCAGTTCGGTCACCGTGGTAACCAACTCTCTAAGGATCAAAAATAGCGACCTGCGAACAGCGATTTGAAGGGGTGAATTGGGACAGGCTACTCGATATCGTAGTCGGGAGGACCCATGGCGGTAGCGATTGACCCGGTATGCCACATGGAAGTGGACACAGAGGCGCCGCCGGGAGGCCGGAGTGTCCACCAAGACGCCGATTACTACTTCTGCGGTCCCGGTTGCAAAGTGGTCTTCGACCGTGAGCCGGAAAAGTATTTGGCGGAAGACTACCAGCCGATGGAAATGCCCGGCGATGAGCCGCCGGCCCGGCCTCGGGGCGGGATATTGGGTTACTTCAGGCGTCTATTCGGGATGCAGTCGGAGATGGATTGATGATAGGGCCGTTTTATGGGCAGGTCCTGCCCATGCGCCGCCGCCTCCACTCCGGGGCGATTGACGCACTTCGGGGCGAGTAACGTTTCGTTTAGGCGGCGGCGCCGCAGCAACGTTTGTATTTTCGGCCGCTGCCGCAAGGGCAGGGCGCGTTCCGTCCGACTTTGCCGCCGGCCGGAGTTGCCAAGTTGCGGTTGGGGTCGTTGACCGCCTGCATGGGACTGGTGTTGGAACCATTGTTGGGCCGTCGGCGGGAACCGGCCGCGGGGCCTTGGCTGACCGCAACGTGGAAGATGGTGTGGACCACGTCGTGCTGGATCCGGCCCATTAGTTCCTGGAACATCTTGTGGCCTTCGGTCCGGTACATATCCAGAGGATTGCGCTGCCCGTAGGCGTGTAGTCCGATTCCCGTCCTCAGGTTTTCCATGGCGGTCAGGTGCTGCACCCAGTGAGTGTCGATGGCCCTCAACAGCAACAGACGCTCGACCAATCGCATCTGCTCCTCGCCGACCTCTTGTTCGCGGGCATCGTAGACTGTTTCGGCGTAGTCGTCGAGGATGCGGCCGATTTGGTCCAAGCTAGTTCTGAAGACTTGGTCCTCGGTGTACAGCTCCTCGGGAGGCAGGCAGATTTTGCCCAGTTCATCCAGGAAACCGCCGGTGTTCCAATCGTCGGCGTGACGGCCGGGAAGGAATTGGTGCGCCAGAACTTGAAACTCTTGGCGGACCATGCCCAGGAACTTGGCTTTAATGTCGCCGCCGCTCACCACCTCATGGCGGTCGGTGTAGATGATTTCCCGTTGCTTGTTGAGCACGTCGTCGAATTCTAGCAGGTGCTTGCGGATGTCGAAGTGGTAGCTTTCCACCTTGATCTGTGCGCCGCTGATGGCCTTGGTAATCAGCTTGTTTTCCACCGGCGTCTCATCTTCCAGACCAGTCCAACCCATAACGGTCTTTATGCGGTCGCCGCCGAACCGTTGCATCAGGTCGTCTTCCAAAGAAACATAGAACTGGGAGCTGCCCGGGTCTCCTTGGCGGCCGGCGCGGCCCCTTAGCTGGTTGTCGATGCGGCGGGCGTCGTGGTGTTCAGTGCCGATCACGTGGAGCCCTTCCAACCGGACCACCTCGTCGTGTTCATCCCGCCAGTCGGACCGCTCGATGTCGGCGCCTCCCAAAACGATGTCGGTCCCGCGCCCGGCCATGTTGGTGGACACGGTGACCGAGCCAAGGCGTCCGGCTTGGGCCACCACTTGGGCTTCGCCCTCGTGGTTCTTGGCATTGAGCACCTGGTGGGGGACTCCCCGCCGGCGCAACCGGTCGCTGAGATATTCGGAGTCCTCGATGGAGGTGGTGCCGATGAGCAACGGCCGTTGTTGCTCATGCAACTCCGCAATGTCTTCCACCACCGCGTGCCACTTGCCATCTTTGCTCTGGAATATCAGGTCGGAATCGTCTTCCCGGACCATGGGTACGTTGGTGGGGACCTCAACGACCTCAAGGCCGTAGATCTTGTAGAACTCGTCGGCTTCGGTGACGGCGGTACCGGTCATACCGGCCAACTTCCGGTACATGCGGAAATAGTTTTGTAGCGTGATGGTGGCGTAGGTGATGCTTTCCCGTTGAATCTTGATGCCCTCTTTGGCTTCCACTGCTTGGTGGAGGCCGTCGGACCAGCGGCGGCCCGGTTGCAGGCGTCCTGTGAATTCGTCGACGATTACCACTTCACCGTCGCGGACCACGTAGTCCTTGTCCCTCTGCTTCATCACGTTGGCGGTGAGGGCGTTCTCCATGTAATGGACCAAGTGGAAGTTTTCCGGGTCGTACAGATTGGAGGTATTGGTCCACCGCTCCATCTTGGAGATTCCTTCTTGGGAGAGGGAGATCGCCCGGGTGCGGTCATCGATGGTGTAGTCCTCTTCGGCTTGGAGACGGGGCACCAGCTTGGCGAAGCTCTGGTATAGCTGGACCGGCTCCTCGGCGGGGCCGCTGATGATGAGCGGTGTCCGCGCCTCGTCGATCAGGATGTTGTCCACCTCGTCGACGATGGCATAGTTCAACTCTCTTTGCACCCTGTGTTTGGACTCGATGGCCATGTTGTCGCGGAGGTAATCGAAACCGAATTCGTTGTTGGTGCCGTAGGTGATGTCGGCCGCGTAGGCATCCTCTCGGGAGATGGCCTTCAACGAGGCGAGTCCTCGGGGCGTCGCGGGTTCTTCGGGATCGTAGACGTAGGCCGCGTCGTGTTGGAGGCAGGCCACGCTAAGGCCCAGGCCGTGGTATATGGGGCCCATCCAGACCGGGTCGCGCCGGGCCAGGTAGTCGTTTACCGTTACTATGTGTACCCCAAGACCGGTCAGGGCATTGGCGTAGACCGCCAAGGTGGCGACCAGGGTCTTGCCTTCTCCGGTCTTCATTTCGGCTATCTGGCCCCGGTGCAGGACCATGCCGCCCATTAGCTGAACGTCGTAGTGACGCTGCCCCAAGTGGCGCCGGGCGGACTCGCGGACGGCGGCGAAGGCCTCGGGAAGGAGGTCTTCCAACGTTTCCCTGCCAGCCAAACGGGACCGGAATTCGGCGGTCTTGTCTCGCAACTGGCCGTCGCTGAGTCGCTGGTATTCCGGTTCCAGGGCGCCGACCTTTCCGGTTAGGGGGCTTAGTTTCTTCAGTGCTTTATCGTTGGGGTCACCCAACAACTTCTGCAGAACAGTAACCATGATTGGCTGTCCTAGACTTCCAGAGGGTTGAGATGGAGTTTGAGCCGTTCGACAAGTATGACTTCGATGGTGTGTTAGCCGGCAGCGATTAGCCTACTGGCGACTTCTGGGCCACGCCTCGTAGCTCTGCAGGGCTGGAGACGCCGGACCGGGCAAGCTGGACTTTCAATTCATCCAGCACCCGCCACGGAGTGGCAGGGTCGACCAGGTTGGCGCTGCCGATCTGCACCGCCGCGGCTCCGGCCATAATGTACTCCAGTGCGTGCTTGGCCTCGAATATGCCCCCAACGCCGATGATGGGTATATCCACCGCTTGGGCCGTCTGGTAGACCAGGTACAACGAGACCGGCCGTAGACCCATTCCGGAGAGTCCCCCGGTGATGTTGCCAAGCACCGGACGGCGCGTTTCGGCGTCTATCCTCATCGCCGGGATAGTATTGCACAGGGTGAGAGCGTCGGCGCCCCCGGCCTCCGCCGACCGGGCGATGGCGGTGATGTCGGGCACGTTGGGCGCCAGTTTGGCCAACACCGGCAGGCCCGTGTTGGCTTTCACTGCGGCCACGGCGTCGTGGGTCAGGGCGGCGCTGTGGCTGAACAGGGCGCCGTCCGCCACGTTGGGGCAGCTCAGGTTTAGCTCGATGGCCTGAAACCCGCGGACGCCGCAGGTCATAGCCGCCATTTCAGCGAACTGCCCCACGCTGTCCGCCGCGAAGCTCAACAGGACGGTGGCATCCCACTGGTCCCACTGGGGCGCCAAGTCCCGCATTGCGCCTTCGATGCCCGGGTTGGTGAGGCCGATCGAATTGAGGAATAGCTGGTCGCCTTCCGCCCAGGCTTCCCGGTACGACGCAGGGTACCACCGCGGTTCCGGGTTGCCCTCCCTGGGCTCCCTGGTAACCGTTTTCGGAATCACCGACCCCAAGGCGCCGAGGTCCATGTCGCTAGTGATGCCGCGGCCGTACCCGTCGTAGCCGAAGGTGCCGGAGGCGATCATCACCGGGTTATTCAACCACAGGTGATTGGGATTCCGTGGCGCCAAGTCAACCGCCAAGTCTGGTCCCGTTACCCCAAACGCACCGTTGGAACGTTGTGCCCCATTTTCCTTCATCACCACCCTCTCCCGTTATCTCATCCCTGAAGGTCTTCGGCCAAGGTGTCGGCCAACCCGATCCCGCTGCCGTTGCTCCCATTGTCGGCTTGGTCGTTGGGCGTCAGTTCAACCGATTGGGCCATTGCCGTGGTGTCGCCTGAAGCCTGTTCTTCCGGTTCGTCGTCATCGTCGGACAGGTCTTCAGCGTCGTCCGGTTCGGTATCCGCAGACCGTTCCGGTGCGAAGGCCCGGGCGGCGGCGCTTACCACGCTATCGGTGCCGTTATCCCCGTCGGAGGCGAGGAATCCGGCATCAATGGGCGCGCCGTCCTCACTTGTAGGGTAGTTGCCTGCCGAAGCGGCCAGCCAGCCGCCGGGCGAGAAAGCGGCCAGTTCGGGTATTGGTTGAGGCTTTAGCAACTCATCCATGCCGGGTATGTCGACCTGGGCCGGTATCAGCCGGCCGATGATGACGTTTTCCTTGAGACCCAGCAGCCAGTCTTGAGCGCCGCTTACCGCCGCCTGGGTCAATACCCTGGTTGTTTCCTGGAAGGATGCGGCGGAGAGGAAGCTGTCGGTAAGCAGCGAAGCCCTGGTCACGCCCAGCAGGACCGGTTTAGCTGTGGCGGGCTCGCCGCCTTCCGCCAAGACCTTGGCGTTTTGTTCCTGGAAGGCGAATTTGTCGATCATCTGCCCCGGGATGAAGTCCGAGTCACCGGTGGACTCCACTTGGGCCCGGCGCAACATCTGCCGCAGGATGATTTCGATATGTTTGTCGTGGATGCCGACTCCCTGGGACTGGTAGACCTGTTGCACTTGGTCGACCAGATAGCCCTGCAGGTCGTCTTGGCCCCGGATGTGCAGGATGTCGTGGGGATTCAGCGGGCCGGTAATCAGTGCGTCGCCAGCCTTCACCAAGTCATCGTTGCCCACCAGCAGATAGGCGGAGGCGGGGATTACGTGCTCTCTTACTTCCACGTCTTCCCAGACTACGGACACGCAGCCGGGGGTGATTTCCACCTTGCCGCCCACGTTGGCTACGATCTGGACCGTTTCCATCTGCCGGACCGTTTCCACCTGACCGGCGTCCATCGCTTCGGGGTCTTCCTCGTTTTCGATGGTCCCGACGGTCCCGCCGGGAAGAGCCCTTTGTATCGAAGCCAGCACCATGCCGGGTTCCACGGTCTCGCCTTCGTCGACGAGCACCTCGGCGTTATCGGGCATCGAGTGGTCTTCCCGGAATTCCTCACGGCTGGTCAGCCGCAAGCGCCGGCCTTCTTCGTCGTTCTCCAGTTCCACCTGACCGTCGATTTCGGCCAGTATGGCGGCGCCCTTGGGCACCCTGGCTTCGAACAGCTCTTCCACCCTGGGGAGGCCGCTGGTAATGTCCGTGCCGGCCACTCCTCCGGTGTGGAAGGTACGCATGGTGAGCTGGGTGCCCGGCTCGCCGATGCTCTGGGCCGCGATGATCCCCACCGCCTGCCCGATTTCAACGATCATCCCGGTGGCCGGCAGGCGTCCGTAGCACTTCTGGCACACGCCCCGGTGGGCTTCGCAGATAATGGGCGAGCGCACGGGTACTTCTGTGACGTTGGCCTCGGCTATCGTCTGGGCGATGCCCTCGTCTATCAACTCGTTCCGGTCGACCAGGACTTCACCGGTTTCCGGGTGAGGCACGGGCGCGGCGGCCATGCGGCCCAGGATGCGCTCCGGCAGCGAAGCGCCCGTGGTGTCGTCGGGACGGCGCGGCACCCAATAGGTGTCGAAAGTTCCGCAGTCTTCTTCGAGGATGATCACCTCTTGTGCTATGTCGATGAGGCGGCGCGTCAGGTAGCCGCTGTCGGCGGTCCGTAGCGCCGTGTCGGCCAAGCCCTTGCGGGCGCCGTGGGTCGAGATGAAGTACTCCAGTGCCGTGAGCCCCTCCCGGAAGCTCGACTTGATGGGCAGGTCGATGATTCGCCCCTTGGGGTTGCTCATCAGGCCGCGCATTCCGGCCATCTGCTTGATCTGGGAGATGTTACCCTTGGCGCCGGAAACCGCCATGACGGCGATGCCGCCAAAGTTGGGCAGCTCTTCCTCCACCAACTCCGTGGTGCGGTCCGAGGCCCAAGTCCAAGCGTCCACGGTCTTGGCGTAGCGCTCATCCTCCGAGATCAACCCGGATAGGAACTGTTCGTCATAGCCATCCACCATCTGAGTGGCCTCGGTGAGAATCTCCGGCTTCTTGCCGGATACCTGGATGTCGTTGATGGCGATGGTGATGCCCGACGAGGTGGCGTAATGGAACCCCAGGTCCTTGACGCTGTCCAAGACCCGGGCCGTCTCGTCGTTGCTCAGGCTCCGGTAAAGGTCGGCGGTAAGGTCTTTCAGGGCGCCGCGGTCCATCAGCTTGTTGTGGAACCCGATGCGCTCGGGCAGTATCTCGTTGAAGATCAACCGGCCCAGGGTAGTTTCCATCCATTCTTCGCTGCTGTTGCGGACTTCCCGGACCGAAATCGGGGCGTGTAGGTCGATGAGGTCCGAGGCGTGGGCAATGCGGGCCTCGTCGAAGTCGTTGAACCGGCTGCCGACGCCTTTGCTGGTTTCCCGGACCTCCGTCAGGTAATAGCAGCCCATTACCATGTCCAGCGTGGGGGCCACCAGAGGGTCGCCGGAGGCGGGGGACAGCATGTTGTGGGTGCTGAGCATAGCTTCTTTGGCCTCCAGCACCGCCATGCGCGACAGCGGCACGTGCACCGCCATCTGGTCGCCGTCGAAGTCGGCGTTGAAGGCCGAACACACCAAGGGGTGAATTTGAATGGCGTTGCCCTCGATCAGCACCGGCATGAAGGCCTGAATGCCCAAACGGTGCAGGGTGGGAGCCCGGTTCAACAGCACCGGGCGGTCTTTGATTACGTCCTCAAGGATGTCCCATACTTCGCCGCGGGCCCGCTCGACCATGCGTTTGGCGTTTTTGATATTGGGTGCGATGCCCAGTATTACCAACCGGTGCATTACGAAGGGCTTGAACAACTCCAAGGCCATGCGGCGGGGCAGCCCGCACTGGTCCATCCTCAGTTCCGGGCCGACCACGATAACTGAGCGGCCGCTGTAGTCTACCCGCTTGCCGAGCAGGTTCTGCCGGAACCGCCCCTGTTTGCCGCGGAGCAGGTCGGACAGAGACTTGAGTTTGTGGTTGTGGCTGCCCTGAATGGGGCGGCCGCGGCGGCCGTTGTCGATCAGCGCGTCCACCGCCTCTTGGAGCATGCGCTTTTCGTTTCGGATGATGATCTCGGGAGCGCCCAAGGACATGAGCCGCTTCAACCGGTTGTTGCGGTTAATCACCCGCCGGTAGAGGTCGTTCAGGTCGCTGGTGGCGAAGCGTCCGCCGTCGAGTTGCACCATGGGGCGCAGTTCGGGAGGCAGCACCGGCATTACCGAGAGAATCATGTCCTCGACCCGGTTGCCGCTATTGCGGAACGATTCGACGACCCGGAGGCGTTTGATGGCCTTCTTTCGCCGCTGTCCCGAAGTGGTCTGCATCTCGTTGATAAGCTGCCCGCGCAGGGCTTCCAGGTTGACGGTACGGAGAATAGACAGGATGGCCTCGGCGCCCATGCCGGCCTCGAAGACCTCGCCGTAATGCTCCTTCAACTCCCGGAAGCGTGACTCGGCGATGAGCTTGTGGACCCGCAGGTCTTCCAATTCGTCGACCGCCGCCTTGTACTGTTCCTCCAGTTGGCCCTCTTCGGTGGCCAACCGATTGTTGACGCCGTCGATTTCGGCTTGAATGGCTATGAGGTCTCCGGCCGTTTCGGCGGGGGCGTCGGCGTCGTCCTCGCCGCGGCTGGCGGTGGCGGCAACGGTTGCCTCATTCAGCCGGGCGTTCAACGCTTCGAGGCGCTCTTCAGCCTGGCGGCGTCGTTTCTCCACTTCCAGTTCGAACCGTAGTTGCTGGGTGTCCAAAGCGTCCTGACGGGCGTCTTCGTCCACCGATACGATAATGTGCTGGGCGAAGTACAGGACGCGTTCCAGGTTCCGGGGCGAAAGGTCCAGCAACAGGCCCAGCCTGCTTGGCGTGGTCTTGCTGAACCAGATATGGGCCACCGGAGCGGCGAGCCGGATGTGGCCCATGCGCTCCCGGCGGACCTTGGCCCGGGTGACTTCGACGCCGCAGCGGTCGCAGATGACACCCCGGTAGCGGATGCGCTTGTACTTGCCGCAGAAGCATTCCCAGTCCTTGGTGGGGCCAAACAACCGTTCGCAGAACAGCCCGTCTTTTTCGGGACGGAGGGTGCGGTAGTTGATCGTTTCCGGTTTGGTTACCTCACCGTGGGACCAGTTCAGTATCTGTTCCGGGGAGGCGATGGAAATGCGAATCGCGTTGAAATTGGTCCCCGAGGTCTCTGTTCTGTCTGCCATTCTGACCATTAAATCGTCTCCAGAGGCTGAAATAGCTCTGTGTCCCCGGATATTCTTTGGGTAAGGGGCGGCCGGGCTTCCTCGTTCAGCAGTTGGACGGCCAACCCCAAGCTTTGAAGTTCCTTGAGCAAAACGTTGAACGACTCGGGTACGCCCGGTTGGCCTATTGGCTCTCCCTTGACCACCGCCTCGTAGGTCTTGACCCGGCCGGCCACGTCGTCGGACTTAACTGTGAGCACCTCCTGCAGGTTGTAAGCGGCGCTGTAGGCTTCCAGGGCCCATACCTCCATTTCGCCGAAGCGTTGGCCGCCGAACTGCGCCTTGCCGCCCAAGGGTTGCTGGGTGATCATGGAGTACGGCCCGGTGGAACGGGCGTGGATCTTGTCCTCTACCAAGTGGATGAGCTTGAGGATGTAAATGCTGCCTACCGTCACCAGTTGGTCGAAGGTCTCGCCGGTACGTCCGTCGTACAGTTCGAACTTGCCGAAGGTGGGCGGGGCGATCCGCTTCTCCCGGTGAAGCGTCAAAGCCTGCTCGTACATCTGCTTCATGTCCATGCCGGTCGTGTCTTGGCCGGCCTCGGTTTCGAGCCACATGCGCAGGCAGGCCTCTTGTGCCACGCCGATCTTGGCTTCGTCGAATATCTCCTTGGGGTCGTAGCCCTGTTCCTTCAACCACCGGTCCACCTTGGGATAATCGACGGCGGGAGCTTCGTCGAAGCCGCCCGGTTGGGCGGCGCCGGCCATTTCGGTAAACCAGACCCGGGCCAAGGCGTCTTCCACAGCCGCGTCCCGGGCGCCGTCGAACACCGGGGTGTTGGCCCGGAAATTCAGACCGCGGGCGGCCCAGCCCAAGTGGGTTTCCAGCACCTGTCCCAGGTTCATCCGGGAGGGCACGCCGATTGGGTTGAGGATGATGTCTACCGGGGTGCCGTCGTCAAGGTAGGGCATGTCCTCTTCAGGCAGGATGCGGGCGACCACGCCCTTGTTTCCGTGGCGGCCGGCCATCTTGTCGCCGACCGAAATCTTCCGTGTCTGGGCGATCCATACCCGGACGGCCTCGTTGACGCCGGGGGAGAGGTCGTCCCGGTTCTCCCGGTTTAAGACCTTAACGTCGATAACTTTGCCTCGCTCTCCGTGGGGGACCCGAAGAGAGGTGTCTTTAACGTCGCGGGACTTTTCGCCAAAGATGGCTCGGAGCAGTTTTTCCTCGGCAGTGAGCTCGGTCTCGCCCTTGGGGGTTACCTTGCCCACCAGGATGTCGCCGGGGCCGACCTCGGCGCCCACGCGGATGATGCCCCGTTCGTCCAAATCGCGGAGGCTGGTCTCCCCCACGTTGGGGATGTCGCGGGTCATTTCTTCAGGTCCCAGCTTGGTTTCCCTGGCCTCCATTTCGTGTTTTTCGATGTGGATCGAGGTGAAATAGTCTTCGCGGTACAGCCGCTCGCTGACGATGATGGCGTCCTCGTAGTTGTAGCCCTCCCACGACATAAAGGCCACCAGTACGTTCTGGCCCAAAGCCAGCTCGCCGTTGTTGGTGGAGGAGCTGTCGGCCAGAACGGAACCGGTCTCTACCACGTCACCCTTGGTGGCGATGGGGCGTTGGTCGAAACAGGTGCCTTGGTTGGTCCGCGAGAACTTGATCAACGGATGTGGGTGTTCCACGCCGTCGTTGTCGGTAACTACGATATCCCGGCCGTTGACCGACGTGACTACCCCGTCGACCCCTGAGGTCACCAACTGGCCGCTATCCCGGGCCACGCGTCCCTCGATGCCGGTGCCCACGGTAGGGGCTTGAGCACGGAGCAACGGCACTGCTTGGCGTTGCATGTTTGAGCCCATCAGCGCCCGGTTGGCGTCGTCGTGTTCCAAGAACGGGATCAAGGCGGCCGAAACGCTCATGATTTGCATGGGCGAAACGTCCATGAACTCGATGAGGCTCGGCGGATCTTGGGTGTAGTGGTCGCCCACCCGGATCTCGACGCGGTCTTCGACGAATTGGTTAAGGTGGTCGAGCTTGGCGTTGGCTTGGGCGATGCGGTGGTCCTCTTCTTGGTCGGCGGACAGATAGATCACGTTACCTTCGCCGGTGGCCACGAAGGGCAGGACATGGACCATGGCGTCTTCGGGCAGGCGTTTGATGGCGTTGATCCTGTTGGCGCCGATAGCCTTGCCCTTGCTGACGATGGTCCCGCCTTTGGGGTCCATCACCGCCTCGGTCACGGTGCGGCCCTTCAGGTCTGGGGAGTCCTTAGGCAGGGCGTGCATTACCCGCCGGTAGGGAGACTCGATGAACCCGTAGGGGTTGACCCTGGCGTAGGAGGCCAAGGAACTCAGCAGCCCGATGTTGGGGCCTTCCGGCGTTTCTATCGGACAGATCCGGCCGTAGTGGGAGAAGTGGACGTCCCGGACGTCGAATCCGGCCCGTTCCCGGGAGAGGCCGCCGGGCCCTAGGGCGGAGAGCCGCCGCTTGTGGGTCAACTCGGCCAGCGGGTTGGTCTGGTCCATAAACTGGGACAGTTGGGAACCGCCGAAGAACTCACGGACCGCGGCCACCACTGGCCGGATGTTCACCAGGCCCTGCGGCGCGGCGGTCTCGGGGTCTACCAGGGTCATCTTCTCCTTGACCATCCGTTCCATGCGGAGCAAGCCGACCCGCACCTGGTTTTGCACCAACTCGCCGACGGCCCTGACCCGGCGATTGCCCAAATGGTCGATGTCGTCGGGGTGGCCTTCCCCTTGGTTAATGCGGATCATGGTCCGGATTACGGCCACCACGTCCTCGAGGGACAGTGTCATCAGTTCGCCGTTCTCAGGCATTCCCAGGCGGCGGTTTAGCTTGTAGCGCCCTACCCGGCCCAGGTCGTAGCGCCGGGGGCTGAAGAACAGGTTGCGGATAAGGGTCCGGGAGTTTTCCAGGCTGGGGGGCTCGCCGGGCCGCAGGCGGCGGTAGAATTCCACTTGGGCGGCGGCAATGCGGCGGGCGGCTTCGGGGTCGAACGGCTGCTCGGGGTGCAGCCAGTCCCATAAGGACCGCAGGTCATCTTCTTTGAAGGAGATTTCCCGGGTATCAATGGCCGGGTCCCGTTCCAGGGTCGACCGCATGTACCTGTGGTTTTCGTCGGTGTCGATATCATCGAACATGGCCAGTATGGCGTCGTCTTCGGCCACGCCCAAGGCCCGCAGGAAGGTGCTGGCCGAGACCTTCCGCTTGCGGTCCACCTTTACCGACAGCACGTCTTTACTGCTGGTCTCGAACTCCAGCCAAGCGCCCCGGGAGGGGATGAGCTTGGCGAAACAGAGGTTGCGGTTGCTGACGGGGTTCCTTTCATAGACGAAATAGATCCCCGGTGAACGCACCAACTGGCTGACCACCACCCGTTCGGCGCCGTTGATGATGAAGGTGCCGTTGGGGGTCATCATGGGAATGTCTCCCATGAAAATCTCTTGTTCTTTGATTTCTCCGGTCTCTTTCATCGCCAGCCGCGTCTTTACGTAGAGGGGCTGGGAAAAGGTTATCTCCCGCTCCTTGCTCTCCTGAGGCGAGTACTTGGGGTCCCGGAAATAGTGTTCCAGGAAGTGAAGCTCGTATTTCTTGCCGGTGTAATCGGCGATGGGCGAAACTTCCTGGTAGACTTCGACGAGACCGTCGTTCTTTAGCCAGTCGTATGACTGGATCTGGCTTTGAATAAGGTTGGGAACATCAAGCACCTGGGGAATACGGGAATAGGACCGGACGTCCGGCAATTGGAAAGGATGCCCATCGAGAGCACGAGTTGAAACCATTAACCCTTCTCCTTAAAGAAAGTAGGTGGGTTGTGTTCGGCCGTTACGCGGCCGGGCGCCTCGCGGCGCAAGCGGTGGGCAAAAGGATATTGAGGGGGCGGAATCTAGTGGCGGACTGGCGTGAAGTAGTCTTCTCAGGCATACGCCGGTAACCCTTTATTTTACGTGAATGGGGCCAATTGTCAACCATTTTGGCACCCGAATTGTCAAGTCCATCAAATCCGTGAAATCCGCGTTTTCCCGAAACCGTTGACCGGCCGGGGCCAATGCTGCGCTTTTCTCTGAAGCCGGGAAATTTCGTCGTCGCCGGCCGTACGGTCCACTACGCTTGGGTGATTGTGGCCGTAGCGGCCTCTATGCGGTTGTCCAGTTCCTCCTTCCGCTCCTCTTCCAGCATTCTGATCCCGAGGCTGGTGGACTCCTTCGGTTGGAGCTACGGCGCCGTAGGGTTCGGTTTCGCTTTGCAGTGGGTCATTTCCGGCCTGTTGGGGCCCTCGGCCGGTTGGCTGGGCGACCGCTACGGGGTGCGGGTCGCGATGACCGTGGGAGCGGTCCTGTTCATAGTTGGCATGGTGCTAACCGGGATGATGAGCCATTTGTGGCAATTCTATCTCTTCTTCGGGGTTGTCCTCAGCGCCTCCATGGGCTTGTTCCAAGTGCCGTTGACCGCCGCGGTTACCCTTTGGTTCCGTCGGCGCTTGGGCTTCGGCATGGGGCTGCTTCAATCGTCCCAGGGAGTAGGGCCGCTGATCGCGACGCCGGTATTGCTCTTGATTGTCCACGAATTCGGCGGCGGCATCGCCGGGGTTCGCGCCGCTTTCTGGATACCGGGCATCTTCGGCGGGGTTGTTCTGCTGGCATTGACCCGCTTGTTTTACAACGAACCTGCCCAGATTGGGCTGCGGCCCCTGGGCGCATCGGCCGACGAGCCGATACGACAGGTGCAGACCGGTCCCATCGCCAAGGTGAGGGCCGCCACCTTTATGAAGCAGGCCCAAGGCACCAGCGCCTTTTGGAACCTGATCGGCATCCATTTCTGGGGCTGCGCCGGCCATGCCATCATCTTGGTCTACTTGGTTGCCATAGCCGAGGCCGAAGGCGTATCCCAAGCGTTGGCCGCCGGCGCCTTCGTCGTCCTTTCGGTAGTTAGCACCGTTACGCGGTTCATAGTGCCGGTGATTGCGGACCGGGTCGGCAGCAAGGGGGCCATGGGTGTGTGTTTCGTTCTCCAAACGGCGCCCATCGTGTTGCTCGTATTCGCTCACGACCCCTGGCACTTCTACTTGTTCGCCGTCTTGTTCGGGATCGGTTTCGGTGGGGAGATGAGCGCATTCCCGATTATCAACCGCCAGTATTACGGCAGCGCCCCCATCGGCACGACCTACGGATGGCAGATGATGGGGGCCGGGGTGGGGATGGCGGCCGGCGCACTGCTGGGCGGGCAACTGCGGGATTGGACCGGCGATTTCGACGCCACTATCGCGTTGTCGTTGTTTCTGAGCTTAGTTGGGGTGATTTCCATCGTTTTGTTGCCCTCAACCAAGCAGGAGTTGCTGCCCGACTGGGAGCAGGAGTTGCCCGAGGAAGCCCGGTCCTCGCCGGCCCCGGCCTCCCAACCGGGCCCAGTCTCGACGGCGGGAAACGATTAGACCCGGCCGCGGCCGTCGACGACCCGGGTGTAGACCAATTGCCTCGTCCCCGCGCACGTTCACCGTCGGTTGGGTTAGAATGACCTGACCGCAATTGCCTGACCATAATAGCCGGGTTGGAATTAACCGGACTCAATTTAGACACGGAGGTCTTACCATGCTGGACTTGATCATTCGCGGAGGGCAGGTGGTAACGCCCATGGGCGTGGGTGAATGGGACGTGGCGGTGCAGGGCGAAAAGATCGCAGCGGTGGCCGCGCCGGGAACCCTCACCGGCGACGTGGGCCGGGTAATTGATGCTGCCGGAAAAATCGTCGTTCCCGGCGGTATTGAACCCCATGCCCACATCTCGGCGCCTATCATGGGCCACGGCGACTTGAGGACCGCGCCCCCGGAGCAGGTCAGCCGCGCCGCCCTGTTCGGCGGCACCACCACCCTGATGGACTTCGCCATCCAGTACCCCGGTATCGACATACCCCAGGCCATTCAGGAGCGTACCGGGGTTTGGCAGGGCAACTCCTACGCCGACTATTCCCACCACCTGATGATGCTGGGCGCCATCCCGGAACAAGTCATTGGGTCGCTCCATGAAGCTGTCGAGGACGGCTTCGCCTCGGTTAAGATTTTCACGACCAACATCCGTCCCCCGGCCTTTACCGGCGAACCGCGGATGGTGGGCACGGGCCACCTCCATGACCTGATGACGGAGATACAACGTTTGAGCGCCATGCTGTTGGTACACGCCGAGGACGACGACATGGTCCAACACATGTACCAGAAGCTGACCCGGGAGGAGAGGACCGAGTGGCATAACATGTCGTTGGTCCACAGCGCCGAGTCGGAAGACGTTTCCTTCCGCCGGGTGCTCCGGGTGGCGGAGTGGACCGGCTCGCCGGTCTATTTCGTCCATGTCAGCGCTTTGCAGGGCGTTCAAGCCATCGCCGAGGCGCGGGCCTCCGGGCGCCCGGTCTACGGGGAAACTTTACATAACTACTGTTGCTTCAGCGAAGAGAACTACAAAGAAGAAAACGGTATGAAGTACCATACCTATCCTTCCCTTAAGTCGGAGACTGACCGGTTGTCCCTGTGGGACGGCATCGTTAACGGCGGCCTGCAGACCATGGCCACCGACGAATACTGCACCTCCTGGGAGACCAAGGTAGCTGGCCGCACCATAAACGACGTTACCGGCGGTCACAACGGGGCCGAAGCCCGCATGGGAATAACGTACAGTGAGGGAGTCGGCCGGCAGGGTATGAGCCTGGAACGGTTCGTCGACGTCACGTCGGCCAACGCCGCCAAGATCATGGGGCTCTACCCGCGAAAGGGCGTATTGGCGCCAGGAAGCGACGCCGACGTATGTATCATCGACCCCAGCATCAAGCGGCCGCTGACCGCCGATGATTTCCACATCTCCGATTACAGCATCTGGGAAGGGTTCGACATCGAGGGATGGCCGGTTACCACCATCCTGCGTGGCAACGTGGTGGTGGAGAACGGTGAATTCAGGCCGACGGCCCCCGGCGGCGGGCAGTTCCTGCGGCGCAAGGTGGACCCGGCGGTGGTCAACCGCCCGGCCTGCTAGCCGTATATTTTGACCGCAGAGGGCGCAGGGACCGCGGAGAAGGATCTAATAGAAACCTCTGCGGACTTCGCGCACTCTGCGGTAAAGCCAGAGGTTACCTGAATGGCCCGCATCAAGCTGGTGCCCACCGAACAATTAACCCCCGGCCTGCGGGAAATTGCCCGGGAGGCCGAGGCCCACAAGTTGAATCCGCGCATCTTTCAGGCGGCGGGCAACCTACCCGATGCCTACGAAGCCTTCTGGGCGTTCTACGGACCGCTGAAGTTGGAGGGGTTGTTGGAGGCGCGGCTCAAGGAGTTAGTCCGGCTCAAGATTGCCGAACTCAACGAGTGCGCCACTTGAAAGCTGGGCCGTGCTGCGCCGGCGGTGCAGCAGGGAATGACCGAGGAAATGGTGGCTTCCCTCGCCCACTTTGAAGCCACTGACTTGCCCGAACGCGAGAAGTTGGCGATACGCTTCGCCGAACGCATGGCCACAGACCATCAGAATGTGGGCGACGAATTTTTTGGGGAGTTGCGGCGGGAGTTCTCGGACGCCGAAATCTTTGAATTGGGCATGATCACCGGACAGTTCATCGGCTACGGCCGCCTGCTGGCCATGCTGGACCTGGAAGACCCGTCGGAGCCGGAAGAGTAGGCTTTCCCGGCAAGGTGTGTTGGGTTCCGCCTGATATTTACCGAGAGGACAATTCATAAGAAAATGGCAAAGCGCAACTCTGGCAACCTATCCGACCCGGACCCTTTTGCATGGGGTATTTCCCTGCTGGCAGCGTTGTTCAGCGGCGCAGCGTACCTGGAGATGCGGCGCCAGAGCAGGCTTACTGGTGATGAGCAAAAAAGGGAGTTTCGGCGCACGTGGTTTTCAGCCCGAAGATCGGTGATTTATGCCCGTCGAGTGGTCGAAGAATTCGCCACCTATGCTGAAGAGCTGGGCTTCGGCAACGAGGAATTCAGGTATGGCAGGAGAAGATTGGATTTACCCAGGGAAACCGTCAGAGACATCCGGCGCTTGCACGCCAACTGTCTTATGAACGCTACTCATCTGGCAGATGACCTCGACGACCTGAGCGAATTTCTTGGCCCGTCTTATGGTCCAATCATCAAGCGTATTCAGGACCGATTGACCGAGGCCCAAATGCCGCACACTTACGACGCTATCGTCGTGCTGGTCAAGGATGGCGTCAGCCTGTATGAAGAGTTGCTGCGAATGGTCAGCGATCAGGAAGGGTTTTAGCCTAGACGAATCCAGGGCCTTTTCATTCTCCGAAATTGCAGGGGGAATTCGTTCGTGAGTATGGCTAAATTGAAAAGGCGCTGTAGTCGAATCGGACTCGATTGACCTGGCTACGAGGCTGTGCTATCTTACTTTCAGTTGGTTTAGTTGGTTGAACGGAGGGGGCCTCTTGTGAGGCCCCTTTCGTTTTGTCGCTCGAACTGACTGAGCGCGCTAATGTGGTCTAACTGGCCAGGTTACCCGCGCAACACCCCGTGCCGCTCCAGGATGCGGGCCAGTTCGGCCACGCCCTCATAGTTGGTTTCGGCGGTGGGGTAGCCGAAGCACAGGCGCATCGAATTGGCGCCGCGGCCTTCGGGCGAGAAGAGCGTGCCGTTGTAGTAGCCCACGCCTTCCTGGAAGGCTTGCTCCTGCAGGCCCGCCAAGTCGGCGCCCTCGGGGAGAGTCAGCCAGACGTACAGCCCGCCTTCGGGGGCGGTCCACGTGGCGGCGTCGCCGAAATTCTCTCCCAACGACGCCAGCATGGCGTCGCGTTTTCCCCGCAGCGATTCGTTTTGGGCCCTGACGTGGCCCTGGATGTCGCCGTGCTTCATGTATTCGGCGATGGTCATGGCGGCGAAGTGGTTTACCGCTCCTCCCATCTTGAAGGCCCACGCCCGGCTGACCACCTCGGGCGGGGCTGCCAGGTAACCCATGCGCATTCCGGGGGCGATGGTCTTGGAGAATGAACCGACGTATATAACTTGGCCGGTGTCGTCCAACGAATGAAAAGAAGAAACGTCCTCGCCTTCGAACCGGAGGTCGATATAACAGTCGTCCTCGAACACTGGCACGCCGTGTTGGCGGGTGATTTCCAAGACCCTTTGGCGGCGTTCCAGCGACATGGTCCAACCCAGGGGGTTCTGGAAGGTCGGGATGGTGTACAGGTACTTGACCCGCCGGCCCTCCGCCTGCAATCGGTGAATGGCGGCGTCAAGCTCCTCGGGAATGATGCCGTCTTGGTCGCACTTGACGCCGACCACGTGGGCCCGGTAGCGCCGCAACGAGCGAAGGGTGCCCAGGTAGAGAAACTCCTCGGTCAGCACGGCGTCACCGGGATCGGTCAGGGCCTGAATTACCATGGAGATGGCCTCGCCGGAGCCGCCGGTCAGCACCAAGCCGTCGGCGTCGACCCTCATGTTGCGGTCACGGTTGAGCTTTTCCGCCACCAGCCGCCGAAGTTCCGGGTAGCCGGCAGGGTCGGTGTAGTAGGCCAGGTCTCGCCCTTCCCGGACCAACACACTTCTGACCGCGTCTGCCAGCCCGTCCAGAGGCAGGGTGTCCGGGTCCGGGTAGGCCACCGCGAAGTCGTACTTGGCGTGGCGGGTCGTCCCCGGCGGATTCTCCGGGGCGCCGGCGGCGAATAACCCTTCGTAGCTGAACCTTTCGGATGATGGCATGGTTGTGTTTCTCCTTTGTGGTCTAAATCGGTGGTGGGTACCGGACGGGAATGTCTTTGGTGTCGACGAACACATCGACGACATAGGCGCCGACCCACGGGTCCAGAGCGTACCCGCTCTGGGAACCCTGCCGGACTCCCAAGAAAACTTCCTGGAGCCGAATGGCGGCCTGCCATTCTTCCACTGACGTTGGCCCGTTCATCTCCTCGTCGTTGAGGAAGAAGAGGTTGACCAGATGGGCGTCTTGGCCATTCAGCTCACGGAGCCAGTAGAGATGCGCCAATCGGTTGGCGTACTGGTAAAAACTAGTTGACCAGTCTGCCGGTGCCTTTGAGTTGACAAAGGTCTTGGCTTCTTTCAGGCTTTTCAGTATCAACTGTAACGCCGACTCGCCTCTGGCTTGTGTAGGAGCGGTAACCATTTCGGGGATGTGCGCTTTTGCCTCGACCAGCAGGACCTGGCCCTTGTCGGTTATGCCCAAAGCATCCCATTGAGGCCCAAACCGAGGCCAGAACTCGGCTAGTGGTCTCTGGATTTGCAATGGTCCCGCCAAGTACCGGGAGCTTGCCAGCCGGTCGATGAATTCTTGGTCCCGGTACTCGGCGTAGTGGTCGCTTATCAACGGGGACCGCCAGTCAATGTCGCTAGGCGGATCGGCCAACCGCTCGCTAACCGAATCGTCCAGCAGCTTGGGGCGGCAGTTGACCAGCAACTGCAACCAACGCCGGCTGCCACGGCTTGCTGCGGCAGGGTCGGTAACGGTACGAGTCATCGGCGCATCTCCGGGAACGACTTTTGACTCAATAGCACGCCTCTGCCCATAATGTCAATTCAAGAGACATCTCGGAAACCTCTGAAAAAGCGCTCGGAATTGCAACGGAAACCGAAATCTTGGTGGGGAACTTAAGGGCTTCAGCTATCCAATAAGCGAGGTCACCCCCATCCTAACCTTCCCCCATCGAGGGGGAAGGGACTTATTCAGAGCTTCCCTCGGCCATCGAAGGACGAACAGGCAACTAATGACAACAAAAGGAAGTATGACCGCCTTGGACCATGTCCGCACCGCCCTCCAATTCTTGGAGCACTCGGACCAAGAGTTCGCCAACGGTGACGGCTTGCAAGGTTCCGAGAAGCTATGGGGCGCTGCATCGCACGCCGTCATGGCAATAGCCATGCAACGGAGCTGGAGCTTCAGCAAGCACAACGCCAAGGTCGCGGCAGTCGACAGGCTGGCCCAAGAATACGATGAACGCTCCTTGGCCTTGGAATTCCTGGTGGCAGAGCAGTTTCATGCAAACTTCTACCATGACTTCATGGAGGATGATGCCATCGAACGGGGGCGCCCAATGATAGCCAACTTCGTTCACCGCATCATCGAGATCGTAGAAGCGGGGTCAACTACCAACTCGAATCAGTAATACTGCGAAAACACCGGCTCCTCGCGGGTGATGATTTCCAGCACCACGGGCTGCCCGGTGGCGGCGGTTTCTTGGGCGCGGGCCAAGGCCGGGGCGATGTCGCCGGGTTGAGTGATGGTCTCGGCGTGGCAGCCCAGGCTTTCGGCCAACTTGGTGTAATCGCCGGTCAGGAACTTGGAGCCGAACTTCTCCACGGCGATGGGAATGTTCTTCTCGTAGCCGCCCATGGCCCCGTTGTTCACGATGACCGTGATGGTGCCGATGCGGTTGCGGGAGGCGGTTTCGAAGTCGGTGCCGCACATACCGACGGCAGTGTCGCCCATGAGGTTCACCACCGTCTTTTCAGGGGCCGCCAGCTTGGCGCCCATGGCGTAACCCAACCCTGCCCCCAACTGGGTGGAGTTTCCCCAACCGATGTAGCCGCGGGGAGTGGTGGCGGTGTAGAAGGGCACGATCTGGTCCCGGGGGTTGCCAGAGTCGTGGGTGACGATACTGTTGGCCTTGTCCAGGCCTTGGTCCAACTCCCAGACCACCCGGTAGGGGCTGATGGGCACGTCGTTCGAGGTGAGGCGGGGCATCCATTCGTCCAGCCACTCCTTCTTGATGGCGGCTATCTCGCTGGAAACCGAATCGTCGCCGCGACGGCCTTGGTCCCCCAACGCCGACTTCACTTCGTCGATGAGCTGCCTCAACACCAGCTTGGCATCCCCAAGCAGCATGTCTTCCAGGCCGTATTCGCCGTTCAAGTCGCGATCGTTGATGGTTGACTGAATGATGGCTTTGCCCGCTGGCACCGGCGCCGAGGCCAGTGTTTTCTGGAAGCTGGTGCCGATGCCAAAGACCAGGTCCGACCGGCGCAGGAACTCTCCCACCGCCTTGGTCCCGGTGTTGCCGCCGGTGCCCAGCGACAAAGGATGGTCTTCGGGGAAACCGCTCTTACCTAGGGTGGTGGTCATCACCGGGGCGTTTAGCAGCTCCGCAAGTTCGATTAGTTCGGGGGTGCCCTCGGCGTAGAGTACGCCCTGTCCGGCGTAGACGACCGGTCTGGCGGCGTCGATGAGCCGCCGGGCCACCCGCGCCGCGTCTTGAGGGTCGGCGGCGGTGCGCCGCTTGGTGATGGGGGCGTAGAAGAACTCCGATTCGTCGATCTCGCCGTTCATCACGTCAATGGGCGTCTCCAAGACCACCGGACCGGGTACCCCGGCGCGGAGTTGAGTGTAGGCGCGGCGCAGCATTTCCGGCACCCGGGCCGGGGAATTGATCATCCCGGCCCATTTGGTGACGCCCCCATAATTGCGGCTGGCCGAGAATTCGGAGGGCATGGTGGCGCGGCTCGAACCCTCGTGGCCGGGCAGCATCAATATGGGGACTGAATCGGCGTAGGCTTGGGCCACCCCCGGAAAGGCGTTCTCGATGCCGGGACCGGCTTGTACGATGCAGACGCCGGTCTTGTTGCCGTTGTTAATCCGGCTGTAGGCATCGGCCATGTTGACCGCCCCGCGTTCCATTCGCGAGATGATGGGCCGGATCCCGGCGGCGGCGATTGCGTCTATAAGCGTATTGTTGGGGAAGCAGAAGGCAAATTCGACCCCTTCCTGCTTCAAGATATTGGCGATAGCGGTCTTACCCTGCATTCGTCCTCCGTAGACAATTCGATTCGGGGTAGATTGTACTACGGTTGGGGACTAAACGCGGAGGGGCATAGAACAGACAACGGGTCTAGTCAGTAATGCGTGCCAGCGTTCTCGGTGTCCGCTGTGGCGGGAAAGCGGTTAGTAGATGTCCTCGTCGGAGAAGAACGGCTGATCGGCGTGGAGGTTGCTCTGGCCCAACAGGTGGCTGGTGTTGATCAAACAGGCCCGGTGGTAGAGCACGAGGATGGCTTGGTCAACGAGGACTTGAGGCTTATTGACAGGGCGGCCGTGCTTCAGAGCCAGCCAAGCGGTGTGCCCGGCTGCGAAATACTGCTCCAAAAAATCGGTGGGTTCCACCTCTACGGCGCAGGCATCCAGTATCTCCGGCGGGGCTTCGGAACACAAGATGCCAGGCTGCTCTGCCGCCATTTCAAGGAAGAATCGCTCTCGGTCACGGTCCATGGGTTACCCGCCTTGATTCTGGGTATTGTAACTACAGAGATAGGTCATGATATTGGTTTAAGATTCTTGATGCACAACTCTTTTTTCCATGATGGACATCAGGTCCACTTACACGTTCTGGTTCCTTGGTCGGCGGAACGGGTCGCGCGTTTGTAATGAACACGAACCCGCTGCCAGAGGCTCCGAAACGCGTTGCTCCCAAACCAGCAGTCCGCCGGGCGACAGGCAGTCGACCCGGCGGACTCGTTTTCCTGTGTCGGGACCACTCCCGGTAGTCAGAGGTTCAGTTGAGGGACCAGGTACCTGGAAAGTTTGTTGTAGATTTGCAAGCGGCTGCGCTGGGTGTCTACGACAATCAAGCGGCCGTTTTCGGCGTCGAACTCAACGGCGGTCGGTTGGGCGAAGGTCCATTCCGGCTCGGTGGTGCGGACCTCCCGGCGCCGCTTGGCGTAGTCGGCGTTGGCGTCCACGGTCAACTGGGCCCAAGAGGACAGCTGTTGGGCGTCACCTTCCAGGCTGGTCAAGAATCTGCCGTCGGAGTTAAAGATGTGCACCCGGCCCTGCCCCCAGCGGTTATCGGTCCAGTCACAGACGTATACGTCGCCTTCCGGGTCGACAGCTACGTCGGAGGGGTAATTCAGGTCGCCGCTCTTGGCGCCCGGGCCGCCGAACTGGGCCAGGAACCCGCCGGACGAGGTGAATTTTTGTACCCTGTGATTGTTGGCGTCGGCCACGTAGACGTTGCCGTTGCCGTCGACGGTGATGCCCCAAGGAGAATCGAATTCTCCTTCGCCGGACCCCTTGGAACCCCAAGCCCCGAGGAAGGAGCCGTCGGTGTTGAACATGCGTACTTGGTGGCTGCGGCCGTCCGTCACGTACAATGTTTGATCGGCCGAGATGGCGATACCGCAAGAGCCGTTAGGTCCTTCGTCGCCGGGTTGTACGGTCGACCAGTGGCGTTGGTAACCGCCCTCTCTGTCGAAGACTGAGATGCGGTTGAGCCATTCGTCGGACACGTAGAGACTACCGTCCCGGCCTGCGACTATTCCCGCTGGCCAGATCAACTGACCGTTGGCGTCACCGTAACGGCTGAATTCTCCCAGGAACTCTTCCTCTCCCCAAGTACTGCCCATGGTCAGCTTGGAAATGCGCTGTCCTACGCCGATACGGTTCCAAGCGACGTTGCCGATGGACTCGGTGCCCCGGTTGGCTACGTAGACCACGCCGTCGGCGCCCAGGGTCAACGCCACCGGCACATTAAACCCCATTCCCGTTTGGGCGCCCCGGCCAATGTTGTGGCTATAGTCGTAGGTTCGGCCAGCCACTGTCTCAGTAAGCATTCTTAAGTACCTCCGAATATTCCCTGGGGGCCGGCCGGAACCGACCGGAGCCATTCAGTTACGGGCGGCGCAAGCGCCGCCCGTAACGAACCTGCCATATCTCTGTTGGGCGCGGCCCACCGGGCCGTGCCCCTGGGAGGCTGACTTATGCCAGGATTGCCAGCTTCTCGTAGGCGCCGCCAACGACCGGCTTGGCGTCCAAGCCCATCCAGTCTTCGATGACCGTGGTGTACAGGCCGCGGTAGTCATAGTTTGGCACCACGTCGCCCTGTTCCAGGTCCTTTTCTTCCATGGACGGGAATTCGCTGTATTGGCCGCCCTTGACGTTGGAGCCGAACATGAAGGCCGCACCGCCGGCGCCGTGGTCGGTGCCGGAGCCGTTGTCATGGGTGCGTCGGCCAAACTCGGTGAACATGAGCACCACCACGTTGTCGTCGACGCCGTGTTCCCGGAGGTCGTCTAGGAAGGCATCGAGACCGTGGGACACGTCGTACCACAGCTTGTCGTGCATCCCGGTCTGGTTCGAGTGGCTGTCAAAGCTGCCGTGGTCCACGTAGAAGATGCGGGTCCCTAAGTTCGCCATGTGGACTTGGGCAATACCCCTCAGCTTCTTGGCGATGGGGGTGTCCGGGTACTCAACGTCCGAATGGTACATCTTGGGGGCTTCCTTCAGGATGTCGGCGCCCTCCAAGGTGTCCAGTCCTGTCTGGCCCAAGTAGTCCATGACGGCGCTGGTCCCGATGGCGGGGGAGTAGAGGCGAGCGAACCGGTCCAGAATCTTGTTACGCTGTTCCGGCTCGGAAATGCCTGGCAACAGCCCGTAGTTGTCCAAGTCGTCGACGACTGCAACCGGGGTGCCTGGCAGGGCCAAAGCCCGGAAGAGGGACGGCCCGAAGCTCACCGTGGAGAGTACGTTTTCTTTGTTGGGGTCGAGGTCACGGGTGGCCCGGCCCAGCCAGCCCTCGGTACCGAGGGTATCCGGCTCGCAGGTGTGCCAGATGTCCATGGAGCGGAAGTGGGAGCGGGGTGAGTTGGCGTATCCAATCCCGTGGACAATGGCCATGTCGCCGCGGTCGTATACGTGTTTGAGGGGCGCCAACTCGGGATGAAAGCCCACCTTGTCGTCAATGGGGATCACCCGGTCTTCGGCGATGCCGACCGAAGGGCGGTTGTCCCGGTACAATGGATTGTTGTAGGGGATGACCGTGTTCAGATAGTCATTGCCCCCAGTTAGCTGGAATACCACCAAGACTGGGTCTTTCTTCGTGCTGGTCATTCCTGGATGCCCTCCGTTAGTTGAATTAGGCCGCCGTAGCTGGTTGTTCGAGAGAGGGGAGGAGGTCCGGTGAATTCCACACCCGCTACGGCCGCCTCCTCTTGCCAAGGTTGCATTGATTGTCGAATGTTATGTTCGGGGTTTAGGCGTATTGGTACTCGCGCAGCGAAACGATGAGTTGCAGCAGTTCGGAAACTCGTTTGGTGGAAGCAGCGACTTGGTCCGGGGCATCCCAATTGAAGCTGCCGCCTTCAGAGATGAAGCCAACCAATTCGTCGCGGCTCTCTTTGTTGACTTCCAGAGGGCCCATCAGGTCTAGGCAGCCGTCGACCACGTCCTCGGCGGTGCGCCCGTTCCGGGCCTGCAGCCGGTCGACCATGTCCCTGATACCGGGGCGTGAAACGTCGCCCACAAGGTCGGCGGTGAAGTTCACCCGGCGCATCAGCGAGCCGCTGTTGATCCACTCGGCGCCGGTGTGCCAGCCCTCGACACTAGGTGGGTTCAGCAGGTCCTGACCCATGTATGAGGGTTGGCGGGACAGTTCGCCGAGGCCGGGAGCCGGGAATTCGGCGCCTCCGACCATTCGCAGGGTCCCTACTACCACCTCGGTGGGATTCTTCAAACGAGCGAACCTGGCGTTCTTGAAGAAATCGGAGTTAAATAGCGCCCGCAGGCCGGCGCGCATGTCATAGTCCGACTCCAGCAGTGTGTTGGCCAGCAGGTCGATGGCCTCCGGGTCCTGGGGTGGCGTTACCGACCAAGCCGGCACCTGCGCTTCGTCGGCGACGAAGAAGTTGTAAAGGTGGCGGGCGATAAACCGGGCGCAGGCAGGGTCTTCGCTGATAATCCGAATAATGTCCTCGCCGTTCAGCTGGCCGGTATGGCCCAAGAAAGTTTTGTAGGTATCGTCGTGGTCTTCTTCCCGGTAATCGAAGAACCAGTCGTGGCGGCCTACGGGGCCGCGGGGGAGCTTGGGTTCAATGGTCCAGCCGGTGAAGGCCCGAGAGCATTCCCGGACGTCAACCTCGGTGTAGTTGCCCACGCCCATGCTGAACAGTTCCAGCAGTTCGCGGCCCCAGTTTTCGTTGACGGCGTCGGCGTGGTTCTCGTAGTTGTCCAGCCAATAGATCATCGCCGGGTCCTTGGCCATTTCGACCAGTAATTCCCGATAGTCGCCCATCCCCTTGTCCCGGAACTTGACGATCATGTCCATGACGTCGTCGTAGTGGTCTACCTTGGAGACCCCGGTAGCGAAGATGCCATGCCAGAAAAGGGCCATCTTCTCTTCCAGTGGGCGCTTGGTATTGATCATGTCGTGCAGCCACTCTGCGGCGCCCATGCCGGGCAGGGTGCCCGGCCGCCAAGTCCAAGGGTGGTAGCGCATCATTTCATTGCGGCTCAAGGGTTCTTGTTCTTCGGTTTGGAGCAATTCCTCGACTGTGGCCTCGTAGCCCTTGGTTACCCGGGCCTCGAGTTCCTCCCTGGTCGCTCCGAAACCCGCACGACGCATCAGGTGGGCCATCAATGCGATGTCTTGTTCGGCCATAGTTTCCTCCCGTTAGATTCATGCGCCGTCTTTTTTCATGCGGCGGCAAGTTATTTGACACCGAGCGCCAGAAAGAACCGGGTCTGTCCCTGGAATAGGACGAAAGCGCCCCCGGTGCCGGTTTGGTCTTATATTAGTTAAGCCCTGCATTCATGTCAATATTTTTCGTGCGTCTCCGGGTGTGGTGGTACGATACTAAGAGACGTTTGACCAAGGAACTGGAACGAGGCTACACTGCGCCCAATTCCACCATGCGGGGCGGGAAATGCGACTGCAAGGAAAGGTTGCTTTGATTACCGGAGGCGCTCGGGGACAAGGAGCGGCCGAGGCCAGGATTTTCGCCCGTGAAGGCGCCAGAGTGGTGATCGCCGACGTCTTGGACCAGGAAGGCAGCGCCGTAGCGGCGGAGATCGCCGAATCAGGGACCGACGCTCTATACGTTCATCTGAACGTGTCGGACGAGGACAACTGGAGAGAAGCCATTGAGGCGACAGTCTCGGCCTACGGCAAGTTGGACATCCTGGTCAACAACGCCGCAATCTGGCGGAGTGGACACGTAGCCGACACTTCCTCGGACCAGTGGGACCAAGTGCTGGAAATTAACGCCAAGGGCGTCTTCCTGGGCACCAAAGCGGCGATTCCCGAGATGCGTAAGGCCGGGGGCGGTTCAATAGTAAACATTTCATCCACCGCCGGCCTCGTCGGCAGCCGTACCAGCACCGCCTACAGTGCTTCCAAGGGCGCGGTACGGCTCCTCACCAAGTCCACAGCGGTATACAGTACGGCGCCGAGCGAATCCGGGCCAACTCGATACACCCAGGCCCCATCGACACTGCCATGGGAGACCAAGTGTGGCCCGACGCCTCCAGCCGGGAGGAGGCCATCGACCGCACCGTGCTGAAGCGGCTCGGCACCCCGGAGGACATCGCCAACGGGGCGCTGTTCCTCGCTTCCGACGAGTCGTCGTTCATGACAGGATCGGAACTGGTAATCGACGGAGGGCTAACCGCCCAGTAGCTCGGCCAATGGGCCCACCGGGCCCGCGTCCTCCAGGTTATCCAGCATCTCCAGGGTCGCCGAGGCGTCCGCAGCGGTGAGGGCGAGGCTGGCGCAATCCCGGAATTTCGACCTAACCTCTTCCATGGTCGCCCCGCGCAAGGCCCCGGTGGTGGCCCGTTCGGCCCGTTCGGTCAAAACCCGGCCATCCTTTGTGTGGACCTCGACTTGGTTATAGGCTTCGGTCCAACTCAGTTGGCCCTCGTAACCGGGATGGCGCCGCATTTCGATACGCGGCAGCAACGCTTGGGCCTCGGGTCGCATCACCTGCTCGTCACTGAAGCTGGACAGGCCGATTCGGCCGTCCAGTATCTCGGCGGCTAAACAGTATTGCATGCTGAACTTTCCTTCCAGCCCACCGGTGGGGCGGGAATGGATCAGCGAGCGCGGCGGGTCGAAATCCACCAGTACGTCGATGCGGTCTACCTGATCGGCGGTCAGCGACTCCCGTTGCAAGAGTTTGGCGGTAGCGTCTAAAGCCAGGTGGGAGCTGCCGCAACAGGGGTATTTTTTGATTTCGATCCCCGAGTCGACCATGTAGCATCGGGCGCCCAGGGACGCTGCCGCCTGCTGCGGATCGTAACCGCTGCCGCCGGAGAACGCCCGCATGAACCCGAACCGGCCTTCCAAAGCGTCGTTGGCGGCGGTAAACCCGGCTTGGACCAGCTTGGCGGCGGTAATTCCGGACCGGCAGGCCGCGCCGGCGTGGTAGGGCTTGGTCATGGTGCCGAAGTTCTGTCGAAGCCCTGCGGCCTGAGAGGCGGCCAGTGAGATGGCCATAGCAGTCCGGTCCTCGTCCAGTCCCAACAGCCGTGACGCCGCCGCCGCAGCGCCCAGAGTCCCCAAGGGGCCGGTAGGGTGCCACCCCAGGTCGTCGTAGTAGGCCGGGCTGATGGCGTCCCCAACGGCGCAGGCCACTTCGAACCCTACCAGATAGGCCAGCAGCATTTCTCCGCCTGTAGCGCCCAGTTCCTCGGCCAAGGGCAGGGCCGCCGGGATCAGGACGGCGCTGGGATGAGTCTTGGTGATGAAAGTAACGTCGTCATAGTCCAAGGCGTGAGACATCGCGCCGTTAATCAGCGCGGCTTCTGGAGTCGATGTCTTGAACCCCCGGCCCACAACCGTCGCGGCCGGTGCCCCGCCCAAAGCGTCGACGTAGTCACAGAGGACGCCGGCCAGCGGTTCGCGTGACCCGGCCAGCATACAACCCAGGCAGTCGATGATGGCGGCCTTGGCGGCGTGGATTGCCTCGGGCGGAAAGTCCTCCAACCCGGCGGTGGTCACGTATTCAGCGAATTTCCTGGTTACTTCCATGGCTGCTCCAAGTCCCGGTTCCCAGGCCGGTGTATTCCCCGACAGTAAAGCACGCCTCGACTCAGGGCGCAATTCAGCTTGGCCGAGTCTTGCCGTCCTGACTGCAATGAGAGTACATACTGCAATGAGAGTACGTTGTGATTATAAGAGTGACTACATTGTGACGAGCAAGTTGTGACGAGCAAGTTGTGACGAGGAAGTTGTGACGAGGAAGTTGTGACGAGGAAGTTGTGACGAGGAAGTTGTGACGAGGAAGTTGTGACGAGGAAGTTGTGACGAGGAAGTTGTGACGAGGAAGTTGTGACGAGGAAGTTGTGACGAGGAAGTTGTGACGAGGAAGTTCCATGACATCTCAGAACTCACCTGCGAGGGATCCAGCACCAAGTTCTCCCGCCGGAGTCCAGCAGGTGTATCCCGACTATCACGCGATATATCGGGCGCCAACGGAATCGGTTGGGATCCGGGAGTTAAAGCGGGACGCGAGCGCAATTGTCCGGACGGTCCGTGATGAAAAGCAAGTTATCGACGTCACTTATCGCGGCGAGATCGTCGCCCGAATAATCCCAGTGGAGAGACCCGACGAGAGACAAAGGCGTCTGGACGAATTCTCGAAAAAGCTGGCGGTGCTCAGAAAAGAAGTTTCCGAGCGTTGGATGGATGGGATGTCGGCAGTGGAGGCAGTAAGGGAACAACGGCGGGAGTTGTAGGGTGTACGTTGTTGATTCCAGCGTGTGGGTCGCTTGGTTCTGGGAGCGTGATTCCCACCACCGGCGGGCCGATGGCTGGTTAACGGAGGCCCATATCCGGGAAATTCCTCTATTTGGGCCGCCTATACTGCTCGCTGAGGTTGCCGGCGCGGTCACCAGGCGCTCCCAGTCGTCAGAAATCGGTCGGATGGCGTTGCAACTGTTGCTCAATTACCGCGAGCTAAACATTATCGACATGGGGCCGGACACAGCATCGGTTGTCGGAGAATTGGCTGCCGACCTCAGGTTGAGAGGCGCCGACGCAGCCTTTGTCGCGGTGGCGATGCTCCAGGACCTACCCTTGATTACGTTCGACAATGAGCAGCGTGAGAGAGCCCGTTACATGGTCGTGGCTCAAGCGCCGCCGTAGACCCATTTGTACTAAGCTGGCGCCTAGGCGGCCGACTTGTTGGGTTCCGGGGCATGGAGTATTATCACGGTCAGAGGTTGGATTCGAGCCAATATTGTGAGGAAAGAAGGCAATGAGCACACAGATAGGCGGCAGAGAGTTGAAAGTGGTGCACGGCACCGCCGACCCCGGTACCACCACCCAGACTAGGGGCATGGTCCGCAAGCCCGGTGTGGACAGCAACACCGCCGGGGCCAGCAAGATCTGGTTAGGGCGCGTTGACTGCACACCGAACACCATGGGCCCTCCCCACAACCACGGTGAGGCGGAGACAGCCGCCTACGTTTTGAAGGGTCACATTCGAGTTTATTATGGGGAAAACTTCGAGGAATACATCGAGGCGGGCCCTGGCGACTTCATATTCGTCCCGGCTCATTTCGACCACATCGAGGGCAACCCCTACGATGAGCCGGCGGAAGCCGTGCTCTCCCGGGGCCCGGACAACATCGTCGTCAACTTGGGAGAGTAGCTTCAGCCGCCTAGCTGCGAGACACGCTGGAATAGAGTCCGCATCAGCGGGTCCCGTATTTGGAGAGCACTTCGGCTCGGCCTGTGAACGCCGGGCCGTTTTCTTTTGTTGCAACGGGCCCGATCTAGGCCCGGGAGCGGCCCGGTTATAAACGGCCGCTGCTACCGAACGTGGGAAGGCGCCCCCGCGGGGCCTCGGGATGGCGGTGTTGTCGATTGGAATTGCAGGAACTGCGGGGTTCGCTAGGACGACGGTCCGCTTCCCGGACAGCGACAACCGGTTGGCGGCCATGCCGCCTAATGGGACTGTTCCCGCTTCCGCTTCGACTCCGTGATTGAGCGGCAGGCGGTATACTAGGCCGTCCTTGAAGGGCCAAACGAGGCGGACGTTGGTACGCGCAGGAGCCAATCGAGTCTTCCGAAAACCGCGGAACGTTTTCTACGGATGGTGGATTGTCGCCATTAGCGCGGGAGTAGACGCCCTCAAACACGGCACTTTCAACCGCGGTTTTACCCTCTACGTACTCCCCATTCGCAACGAGCTGGGAATCGGTGTCGCCGCCATCTCGCTGGCCGAGATGCTGGGGCGTATGGAAGGCGGACTGCAAGGCCCGCTGATGGGATGGTTGACCGACCGGTTTGGCCCGCGCGGAATCATGCTCTTGGGGGGGATCACCTCGGGCGTCGGTTTCATTCTGCTGTCCGTTACCAACAACTACATTTACTTCGTATTGGTCTTCGTCGGCCTGCTGTCGCTGGGGTTCCGCGCGGGCTACAACAACGCCACCATGCCCACCATCAACCAATGGTTCCGCCGCCACCGGGCGTTGGCCATGTCGGTCGCCGGGATGGGAAGTCCCCTTGGCGGCATCCTCATCGCCCCGTTGATCGGGCTGGTGGCCGCCGAAGTGGGCTGGCGCGATACGGCGTTCTACTCCGGGGCGGTCATCTTGGCGGTGGTTTTACCCCTGTCCTTTTTCGTCCACCGGTCGCCGGAGAGCAAAGGACTGTTGCCCGACGGCGACGCGCCATCCGAGCACGAACCGGCGGTGGGGGCGGCGCCGGTAAGCGCCGCTGCCAGCCGTGCAGCGCGTACGCCCAGCGGGTTGTTGCCGGGCGAACCCGATTTCACGGCGCGGGAGGCGATGCGCACCACGTCGTATTGGCTTCTGGTGCTCGCCGTTGGCCTGCGCAACACAGTCCATTCCGGCACCCAGTTCCTGCTGTCACCCATCATTGTTTGGTTCCTGATCGGCGGGGGGCGCTCCGAGGATGACAGTTGGCGTATTTCAGCCCTTCTCATTGGCCTGATGTCTTTGAGTTCGCTGGCAATGACCCCGGTAATCGGGTGGCTGGGCGACTCGTGGTCCAAGCAACGGCTGAGTGCGGTGGCTATGGTGGGCGGGGCGGCCGCCCTGTTAGTTCTGGTCAATCAAAGCGGACACCTGTGGCAGGCTGCGCTGTTTGTAGTCCTGCTGGCTTTCTCCGAGACCGCCAACCCCCTGGCTTGGGCCATCATGGGTGATTTTTTCGGAAGGCGCAGGTATGCCACGCTGCGCGGTTGGCAGCATCTGCCGGACCAGCTAATGTCCATGAGCACACCGGTCTGGATGGGGTTGATATTCGACCACACCGGCAGCTACGTTTGGGCTCTGATACCGCTGGTTGGGATATACGCCCTGGCCGCCTTGTTCTACTGGACCATCCCCAGGCCGAAGCAGCCCCTCAGGTCATGGTCGCCACGCCCGGCCGCCGGAGTTTGATAATTTACTGGCGAAGCAGCGACGGCTGCTGGAAGCTGGTGTATACGCATGGTTGGCGCGAGAACCGACGCCGGTGAGGATTTCAACGAGTTATGCAAGGATTCACCTAGCGAGTTAAAATGGATGAGAAGGCTGCGGGGCGCCTTCCCCGGAGACAAACAACGGAAGCAAGCAACGCAAGCCTGGGGGCAATCGGACCGAAGGATGGTTGCCGACTTTGACACAACAGAAGCCGCGCCTCAAGTTCACGGTCAAGGACTACATGAGCATGCCCGAGGACGGGAAGCGTTACCAGTTGCTGGACGGGGAGATGGTATTGGCGCCTTCACCGATAACCCGACACCAAGTGATTTCAGGCAGGCTTTATATTTTGCTCGTTGGCATCTTCGCCGACCGGGGTCTGGGCCGGGTCCTGTACGCGCCGCTGGACGTGGTATTGTCCGACCATGACGTGGCCCAGCCGGACCTGTTGTTCGTTTCCAACGAGCGGTCCGGAATCGTTGAACACGCCAACGTTCAGGGAGCGCCCGACTTGGTGGTAGAGATTCTGTCGCCCAGTACCGCAGCCTATGACCAAGGCTACAAACTCGCGCTCTACGGTCGGCATGGTGTCAGAGAGTACTGGCTGGTGGACCCCAACGCCGAAACGGTCCAAGTTTTCACCGAGGGCGAACAAGGACTGGACGAGCACGCCAGCTACGGCGACGCCGGACGGTTCACCACCCCGCTGACGCAGGGAACGTCCATCGACTTCGCGCGGTTATTTCGCGCCGACTGAGGCTGCGGCCCGGGCGAATCCGTCCACCGCGCCCTCCAGCACCCAGTCCTCCACGCAATACGAGATTCGAAAGTAGCCGGGGGTGCCGAAACCCCGGCCGGGCACCACCAGCACGTTTGATTGCAGCAGTTCCCGGGTGAAGGCCACGTCGTCGTCGATGGGCGATTTGGGGTATAGATAGAAAGCGCCTTGGGGCCGCACCACATCGTAGCCCAACTCAGCGAGTTGGGAGCACAGGAAGTCGCGCTTCTTCTCGTAATATGTCGCGTCGACGCTTACGCCCTGTAGGCGGCGCACAATGTTTTGCATCAGGGCCGGGGCATTGACGAAACCCAGGGTCCGGTTGCAAAAACCCAGGCCGCCCGACAGTTCCTCTTTTTCCGCGTAGCCGGGGTTAACGGCGATATAACCGATCCGTTCCCCCGGCAACGCCAGGTCCTTGGCGTGGGAGGTGACGATCAGGCTGTTGGCGTAGTGGGGCACGATTTGAGGGAATTCCATTCCGTCGAAAATAATCCGGCGGTACGGTTCGTCGCTGATGATGAAAATCTCCCGGCCGTAGTCAGCCTGCTTGCGGGTAAACAGTGCGGCCAACCCGGCAATGTCGGCCTCCGAGTAGACTGCCCCGGTCGGGTTGTTGGGCGAGTTGATGATGATGCCCCGGGTCTTGGGCGTCATCACCGCCTCGATGGCGGCGATGTCCAGTTGGAAGTCGCTACCGGTGGCGGCTACTACCGGCACCCCCCCGTGATTGTCGATGTAGTAGAGGTACTCCCAGAAGTAGGGGGAAAGGATGATAACCTCGTCGCCGGGGTCGAGGATGGTCTTCAGCACCACGTTGGCGGCCGCGGCCGCACCACAGGTCATGATGACTTCGTTCCCGGTGAAGGGGAGGCCGGTGTCCGCAGCCAGGGTTTCCGCTACTGCCTGACGGGTATCCATGTAGCCGGGGTTTGGCATGTAGCGGTGCATGCCGGGGAGAGGATCGTTGGCCAGACGGCGCAACTCTTCGTGGAATTCCGGGGGTGGTTCCATTACCGGATTGCCCAAGGAGAGATCAAACACCTTGTCGGCCCCGATCTGCGCCTTCAGGGCCAGCCCCTCTTCGAAGACCCGGCGTATCCAGCCCCCTTCGGCCATGAACTGCCGCACCTTTTGCGACACCGCCATACTTGCTGCCTCCCATAAGGCCAAACAGCGACAACCTGCCAGCCACTAGACCGCGAGTGTAGCAACGGCCAGCGGGGGTGTCAAAAGCGTCGCCGGGCGGCGCCGTCAAAGCGGGCCGGGGCGCCGTCAGACGCTTGCCGCCTCTTCCATGCGGAATCCCATGGCTTTGCCGAATTGATAGACCAAGCTGTAGCGCACCATCTCCAGGTCTACCGGCCCGTCGAGCAGTTTCGCCATGGAGGTTACCGGGCGGTCTTCAATACCGCAGGGAATGATGCGATCGTAGTAGGAGAGGCCGGTGTTTACGTTGATGGAAAAGCCGTGAAAGGCCACTCCGCGGCTCACCTTGATCCCGATGGCCGCCACCTTGCCGCCGCTGGTCCAAACGCCGGTCAAACCCTCCTCGGTGTGTGCTTCAATGGAGAAGTCGGTTAGGGTGGCGGCGATTATTTGCTCCAGGGTGCGGACGTAGCGGAGCGGTCCGCCCCAATCCCGGAGGTCGATTACCGGGTAGCCCACGAGCTGCCCGGGTCCGTGATAGGTGATTTGACCGCCGCGGTCGGTGTCGACCACCGGCACGTTGGCGGCCGACTCCGGCGCCGTAGTCAGCAGGTGTTCCGGCTTGCTCAGGCGGCCGCGGGTGTAGACTGGGAAGTGTTCCAGAAGCAACAACGTATTGGAACTGTCGCCATTGCGTAACCGGGACGCCAACGCGCGTTGCAAGTCCCAAGCCCGGCAGTATTCCAACGTGCCAAGCCAGACGAAGCGGCACGGGCTTGGGCCAGGCATGGCTGCCGCTGAAACGTCCTAGGAGACCGGAGTTTCCGGCGTCAGGCACTCCAAACGGTCCTTGACCGCCGCCAGAAACGCGCTGGCCTCCGCGCCGTCGTTGATGCGGTGATCGAACGCCAAACAAAGGTTCATCATTGAACGGATGGCGATGGCGTCGTCGCGGACCACCGGCCTTTTCAGGATGGCGTCGGTGGTCATAATACCGGCCTGTGGGTGGTTGATGATCGGGCCCGAAATCACCGACCCTAATGCGCCGGTGTTGTTCAGGGTGAAGGTACCGCCTTGGACGTCGTCCAGCCTTAGCCGGTTGGTCCGGGCTCGGTTGGCTAGGTCGTTTATGGCCCCGGCCAAGCCCGAGAGGCTGAGCCGGCCCGCATCGTGAATCACTGGCACTATCAACCCGTTGGGAGCCGCGACGGCCAGCCCGAGGTTGATCCGCTTCTTGAGGATGATGGCGTCCCCGCCCCAGGATGCATTCATGGTGGGGACTCTCTTGAGGGCCTCGATCACGGCTTGAATTACGAAGGGAAGGTAGGTGAGGGGAACACCCTCTTGGCGCTCGAATTCGTCCCTCATCCGGGTGCGCAACGCGACCAGGCCGGTCACGTCGGCCTCCACCAAGCTCCAGGCGTGGGGTATCTCGGTGACACTGCGAACCATGGCCTCGGCAATCAGGCGGCGCACCGGTGTTACCGGAATGCGCTCCTCGTCACCGGATGGCGCCGCTTGGGAGGGCAAGGGCGCCGCCGTTGGCGGGGTGGCCCTGGAAGGCGCCGCAGCAGGCCCTAGCTTCAGGAATTCGAGTACGTCGTCCCGGGTGATCCTGCCGCCCATTCCGGTGCCGGTAATCTGGGTTACGTCGATGGAATGCTCTCGGGCCAACCGCCTGACGGCAGGTGAGAGCCTGGGGCCGTCTCCGGCTTCGGAGGCCGATGCCGTGGAAGCTGGCGGCGTGGAAACCGGCGTTGGGGACGCCGGCGGCGTTACGGATGGAGGGGTTGACGGCGCCCCGTCGATAATCGGTTCGGCCACCTCTATGGCTGCGCCTCCGGTGGGCCCCACCGGGCTCACGTCTCTTAGCAGGTAGGAACTGGGTCCGGGCGGTTGAGGGGCCGGGGCCTCGGCCGTTTCAAGCTCGGCGATGGGCGCCCCCATGGGCACGGTCTCGCCCTCCTCGGCCAGAACGCGGAGGAGCGAACCTGCAACCGGTGAAGGGACCTCCATGGTCACCTTATCGGTCACCACTTCCACCAAGGGTTCGTAACGTTTGACCGTTTCACCGGGCTGTTTCAGCCACCGGCCGATGGTCCCTTCTACTACCGATTCGCCAACGTGGGGAAGTTCAACGGTTACCGACAATTGCTCTCCATACTTTCGCGTAAAGCTGCTTAGTGTGCGGCCAGCTTGAGCAGGGCGTCCGTAATTCTCGCGGTACTGGGCATATAGGCGTCTTCCAGGGTTTGGGCGAAAGGCATGGTCGGGATGTCCGGCCCGCAGACCCGGGAAATGGGGCCGTCGAGATAGTCGAACGCCTGGCCGGCTACGACGGCGGCGATTTCAGCCCCTACGCCGCCGGTGATGTTGTCTTCGTGAACGATGAGAAGTTTGCCGGTCTTCTTCACCGAGTTTAGGATGCACTCGGTGTCCAACGGGGTCAGCGTTCTCAGGTCGATTACTTCGGCGTCAACGCCTTGGGCGGCTGCCTGTTCCGCAGCCTCGAGGCAGTAGTGGAGAGTGAGCCCGTAGCTGACGATAGTCAGGTGGCGGCCGGGACGCTTTACGTCCGCCACGCCCATCGGCAGTGTGTAGTCGCCTTCGGGCACCTCGCCGCGCACCAGCCGGTAGGTCTTCTTGTGTTCCAAGAATACGACCGGATCGTCGTCCCTGATGGCGGTCTTGAGCAGGCCCTTGGCGTCGTAAGGGGTGCAGGGAGTGACTACTTTTAATCCAGGAGTGTGGAAGAAGTGGGTCTCCACGTTCTGGGAGTGGAACAGTCCGCCGCGGATGCCGCCGCCGTACGGGATTCGCACCGTCATCGGCACCCGCACCGCGCCATTGGTCCCGTAGCACGTCCGGGCGGCCTCTCCGATCAACTGGTTGATCGAGGGCCAGACGAAGTCGGAGAACTGGATCTCGGCCATCGGCCGTTGCCCGCGGAACGCGGCCCCCAAGGCAATGCCAACGATGGAGGCCTCCGCCAACGGCGTATCGATTACCCGGTTTTCGCCGAACTCCTCGACGAGCCCTTGGGTTGCCAGGAAAACGCCGCCTCGCGTACCAACGTCCTCTCCCATGATGAAAACGCTGGGGTCGCGCTCCATTTCTTCCCGGATGGCCTCTCGAACGGCCTCGATTACGCTCTTTACCGCCAAGACGCTACTCCTCTGTACCCGTTGTTGATATATCCAATTTTAGACCTAGTATACCGGGTAGGCCGGTTGTTGGTAGCGGTCACGAGGAGTAGACCATGTGTTGGAGGGTGGAAACATCGGGAGGACTGGCGGCATCGGCGGCGTCGGTGGCCGCGTCCACTGCCTGAAGGGCGTCGGCAGCCAACTGGTCTATACGCTCCCGGGTTATCAGACCGTGCTCGAGCAGAAGGCTGCCGAAGGTAATCAAAGGGTCTCGTTCCCGTGCCAGTTCCACCTCGTTGGCCGGCCGGTAGCGGCGGTCGTCGTCGTCGGTCGTGTGGGACGTAAAGCGCTCAACTTTCATTTCCAGCAGCACTGGCCCTTGGTCCCTGGCGTGGTTGATGGCTTCCCGCGTTGCCTCGTAGCAATGGATGAAGTCCATGCCGTCGACCACGAAACCTGGGAAGCCGTATCCGGCGGCCCGGTCGGCTATTTCCTCGATGCCCATCTGCTTCTTTTGGGGCACGGAGATGGCGTACCGGTTGTTCTCGCAGATGAAAACCACCGGCAGTTTATGGACCCCGGCGAAGTTCATGGCCTCGTGAGTCTCTCCTTGGCTGGAGGCGCCGTCGCCGAAGTAGACCAAGGCCACCGTCGGCTCACCGCGCATCCGACAGGCCAAGGAGTAGCCGACGGCCTGGGTTAAGCCGGCGGCCACAACGTTGGAGATCTGGATGATTTTGCGAGGAATATCGGCGCCCTGCAAGGGGAATTGACGCCCGTTGCTGTAAGGGTCGCCTTCTTTCCCCATGAACGACCGCATGACCTGTTCCGGAGTTAGGCCGGCGGCGAACTTCAGGGCCAAGTCGCGGTAGTAGGTGAACAGGAAGCAGTCCCCGTCTTTTTCGGCGGCTAACAGGCTGCCCAACTCGGCGGCCTCATGCCCTTGGCTGGAAGCGGCGATGGGTACCTTTCCTTGGCGGTTCAGCGCCCAGATTCGTTCGTCTAAGGTGCGGGCAAGCACCATCCGCTGGTAGAAGTCCAGCAGGTCATCGGCGCTGAGGCCCTTGGGCAACGGAGTCGCCGTGGGAGTGGCGACGCCATCGGCGCCGTTCCGTGGAGACCTTTTCCTCGGCATCACCCCTCCCCGAATGGTGACCAACAAAAACAAATCCCCGAAATTATATATGGCTCCACCTAAGCCCGCAAACCGTGAGGGGCCTAACGGCGCCCCGCTCCCGCCAAGCAGCGTTCTTTTGACCGGGCTTGAGGCTGTTTCGCCCCTTGTTCACCCCAAATCGGACGCACAGATACAACTCTGGTCAGAGTCTAAAAATTGGCCTCAATACTGCGGAAAGTTGGTCTGAAAATCATTAGATTTTTGCGTTGACAACCTCGCCTGAAAGTTGTTAACGTCGTTTTTGTCCCGGTAGGGACTAGGTCTCTGAAGCCTGAAAGGAGCCCCGAGTTAAGCCAAAAATTCCGGTGCTGGGCGAATCTTCATTAGCCCACTCCGACGGATGAGAGCCACAGCCGCAGGTGGCCTGTAGATTGGTAACGGCGAGAAGTCGGTCAAGCTCTTGAGGGCTTGACGGCGACCCACAACATTCGTTCTTCCCTGGTTTTTCATTTTTCGCCGCGTCGCTCCGGGGGTATGCTTTTGCCTTTTTCCGGGCCGGTCGGGGCACCGGTAACAGGGCGGTTCGTGGGCGAATAATAGATTTTGGCGGCGACTTTCCGGCCCATGTCGGTTTGGGCCGCGACTTGGGGTAGCGCTGGTTGGGGAGGGGGCGTGGGAGCTGTAGTTGAGGGGTGTGAGGGGACATGAACGTGTCGTCAGCCCGAGAGGTCTGGCGGGCTGTGCTGGGCGACCTTCAACTGCAGCTCCCACGTCCGACTTTCGAGACCTGGCTAAAACAGACCGAGGGGGTCGCCGACCAAGACGATTTCTTTGTGGTGGAGGCGCCAAGCACGTTCGCCGTCGAGTGGTTGGAACGGCGAATGTATCACGCTCTGCAAAAGACCCTCGAGAAGGTGACCGGACGCTCCGTTGAGTTGCGTTTGCAAGTAAAGTCCGGGGCGGTCTACACTGTCGAGCGGGCGGCCCCGCAGCCGGAACCCGCCAGCCTAGCCCCGGTCGCTTCGCCCCTCTTTGAAGTCCGTAACTTCAACCCGCGCTATTCCTTCGAGTCCTTTGTGGTCGGCCCATCCAACCGGCTGGCCTTCAGCGCCGCCCAAGCGGTGGCCGAGTCCCCTGGGGAGTCCTACAATCCGCTGTTCCTATATTCAGGAGCCGGCTTGGGGAAGACCCACTTGCTACAGGCCATTGGCCGCACTTGCGCCAGCCGGGGTATGTCGGCTCTCTACGTGACTTCGGAGCAATTCACCAACGAGTTCATCTCGGCTATTCGCAACCGGACCACGGAAGACTTCCGGCGGCGTTACCGGTCGGTCCAACTGTTGCTATTGGACGACGTGCAATTCCTAAGCGGCAAGGAGCAGACCCACGAGGGTTTCTTTCATACGTTCAACGACCTTCATAACTCCGGAAACCAAGTGGTAATCTCTTCCGACCGCCCGCCGCGAGACCTTCCGTTGATGGCCGACCGGTTGCGGTCTCGTTTTGAATGGGGCCTGATCGCCGATATTCAGCCTCCCGACCTGGAGACCCGCATGGCGATACTGGCCAACAAGGCGAGCCAGATGCGAGTGGGCTTGGATGAGAGTGTCATTGAACTGATCGCCAAACGGGTCCAACGGAATGTCAGAGAGTTGGAGGGAAGTCTGAACCGAATGGTGGCCTACTCCCAGTTGATGAATGTGGAAATAACCCCCGAGTCCACCCTGCGGATACTGGACGACGCGGCCCCCGGGGTCTCCCGGGAGTCGGTCAGCCCCGAGCATATCTTCGATCAAGTGGCCGCCCACTACGGCGTGACGGTTGGGGAGTTGATGGCCCGAAACCGCACCAAGAAGGTGGCCGCGGCGCGCCAGGTTGCCATGTACCTTCTGATCTACGAATTGCAACTATCGCCGACCCAGGTGGGACGGTTACTGGGGGGACGGGACCACGCCACAGTCATTCACGGCGCTGGCAAAATCAACGGCGAAATGAACGAAAATTCCTCCCTCCGGCGGGACGTGCTGGCAATCAAAGAAGCCCTCTTCTCCTGAACGGCCCTTTCCGCCGGACCGCGTTGGTCTCGACTTCATCTTCTTTTGATCTGTCGTACAATAGGGGCGCAGTGAGTGAGACCAAGCCAACAAAAAGACCGCTGCCCGTGGCCGCTTGGCGTCCCGATACGTTCGTCGGCGTCTACAACGGCGCCTGCACATGAAGACCCAGGTCATCGTCAAAACCCACGAAGTGGCCCTGAAGGGCCAGAACCGGCCGTGGTTCATGCGGCAGTTGGCCGAGAACCTGCGGCGCGCCACCCGGGGTATTGGAGTGGAGCGGGTGTGGCAGGCACGGATGATGATCGGGTTGACCCTGGCTGATGAAGACCAGTGGCCCGAGGTCAGGGAACGAGTCAAGGACTGTTTCGGGGTCGCCAAATTCTACAAGGCCTACGACCTGCCCCAAGACCTGGAGTTGCTGAAACAACGCCTGCCCGGGCTATTGGAGGGGCGTTCGTTCGATTCCTTCCGCATCTCCGCCAACCGGTCCGATAAACGGTTTCCCTTGACGTCCGAGGCCATAAACCGGGATTTGGGCACTTTCGTCAAGGACTTGACCGGGGCCCGAGTAGACCTGACTCATCCCGGTCTGTGCGTGTACCTCGATATTCATCAACGAGGGATGCTGGTCTACTTCGAAGAGGAGCCGGGTTACGGCGGACTGCCGGTGGGGGTGAGCGGAGGGGTGGCGGTAATGCTGTCCGGGGGCATCGACTCCCCGGTGGCGGCGTGGTCCATGATGAAACGGGGTTGCCAGGCGCTCTTCGTCCATTTCCACAGCTACCCCTTGGTTGACCGTACCTCGATGGAAAAGGCCGTGGACTTGGTGCAGCATTTGACCAGGCACCAAGACCGGGCCGATTTGCTCATGGTCCCTTTGGCAGAGATTCAAAAACGCGTAATTCTTTCGGCGGCGCCGTCCTATCGGGTCCTGCTCTACCGCCGGTTCATGGTCCGCATTACCGAGGTCTTGGCCCAACGGAACCGGGCCCGGGCCATCATCACCGGCGAGAGTTGCGGGCAGGTCAGTTCCCAGACCCTGGAGAACATTGCCGTGGTCGACCAGGTCGCCGGAATGCCGGTGTTGCGCCCTCTAATCGGTCTTAACAAAGAGGAGATCGTGAACATGGCCCGCGGGATCGGCACCTTTCCTATTTCCATTCTTCCCGACCAAGATTGTTGCACCTTGTTCGTACCCAAACACCCGGAGACCCGGGGACGGCTGGATACGGTCCAGCGGTTGGAAGAAGCGTTGCCGGTGGAAGAAATGGTCTCCGAAGCGGTGGAGAACGTCGAGCGGCGCCAATTCATCGCGGAGGCTCCCTTTCCGGTGACCGCGTGATTCCACCTTGGCCAACCGGCCCAACCGGGCGACGGCGCCGCGGCTCCGGCAGGGTTTGAGGGGCCGGGGCGCCGGTGGGCCCGACGGCGGCCTTCCGTAAGTGAGCTTGGACTTGGGACCGGACGTCCGTCGGCGATTGTTGGGCCCGGTGCTGCGGGACGTTTCCCGCTCTTTCTACCTGACGGTCCGAGTGCTCCCTCGGCCACTGCGGGAGCCTATAGGACTGGCTTACCTGCTGGCGAGGGCCGCTGATACCATCGCCGACAGCCGCGCTTTACCAACCGCCACCCGTCTAGCCCGCCTCTTGGCTTTCCGGCAACAGGTGCGAGGCCCCGCCGATGGAGGAGTGCTTGAGAATATTCTCCAAGGGGCCCGGGCCGGTTCGCCGACTGCGGACGAACTGGTCCTGTTGGACTCCTTGGCGTCGGCGTTCGCTTGGTTGGAAGGGCTGGAAGACGCCGATCGGGAGCGGATCCGGTCGGCCGTCGTAACCTTGACCCTGGGGATGGAGACCGATCTTACCGTATTTCCCTCCGAGGACTCCGGCGCGGTGGCCGCGTTGCCGTCGGCGGCCGACTTGGACCGTTACACCTACTTGGTTGCCGGGTGCGTCGGTGAGTTCTGGACCGGAACTTTGGTAGCCCATGAACCCCGGCTGAAGGAGTGGGATGCGGCGGAGATGTCGGAAATGGGAGTCCGCTTCGGCAAGGCCCTACAGCTCACCAACGTGCTTCGAGACATTCCTCGGGACCTGAGGACCGGCCGGTGTTACCTGCCGGCCGATGAACTGGCCAAGGCCGGGCTGTCGGCATCCGACCTGTTGGACCCTGCCCTCGGACCGCAGGCTAGGGAGGTGTTGGTTCCGTGGGTGCAACAGGCGCTGGAATACTATGGAGCCGCGGAGTCGTACCTCCTGGCCACGCCGCGTCGTTGCCTCCGGTTGCGCTTGGCGGTGCTGTGGCCCATCCTGCTGGGGTTGGCCACCCTGGCGCGCCTAGTCCGAAACGACCATTGGCTCGATCCAGGCCGGCCGTCACGAGTCAACAGGAAATGGGTCTACGGGATGATGGCCCGGTCGGCGGCTGTCGCATATTCCGACGCGCTGCTCCGTAGATGGATTGGCGGCCTGCGCCGGCAGGTGCAGACGGGGCTATGAGCCTCGCCGTTCGTCAATCCAATCCGGGACCGGGCCTGCCGGCAAGTCCAAAAGGCTCCCTGGCGAAGATACGCCTCACTATCGGCTCAAAGTGGGATAGCGGCAGGGACTCGTAACCCGGGTCGAACGACGGTTGGTCCCACCGGTGGCAAAAGTCTACGGCGTCCTGGTACCAGCGATGGCCGCGGTAACGGTCCCGGGCGTTGCGGTCGCCGCCCCGGTGATGAGCGAAGTAGTAGCTCTGGAACAGGCCGTGGTAACGGACGATCCAATGGGTCCGTTCCGAGACGTAGGGCTGGAGCACGGCCGCAGCCAGTTCGCTGTGGTTGTGGGGCGACAGCAAGTCGCCGATGTCGTGCAGCAACGCCGCCACCACGGTCTCCTCATCGGCGCCGTCCCGGTAAGCGCGGGTGGCGGTCTGCAAAGAATGTTCTAGCCGGTCAACCTGGTACCCTCCCAGCGATCCCGACAGTCCGCTTAGTTGTTCGATTACCCGGTCGGCGGCCCCGGCGGCAAATTCCGCCTCCAACCGGTCGAGCAGCTCATAATCCTCGCGGGTTCCGGCCGACATGCTGGTGAAGGACACTGTGCCTGATGCGTCGTTCAACGCCATTTACGTCCTGACTACTTCCAGTCGTGTAGTATGTAGCTGAATTGTAGCACGGCTGAGCGGGCGGCCGTTTCGGAGGTACGACCATGGCCAGGCGGAAGCGGTTGGACGGGCGGGTCGCCCTGATAACCGGCGGAGGACGGGGTATCGGCCGCGCCATTGCCGGGGCCTATGCCGCTGAAGGAGCGAAACTAGTGCTGGCAGCGCGAACGGAAGCCGAATTGCAGGAGACGGCCCATGCCATCGCCGGGCAGTTTGGCAGCGAAGTCGCAATCATCACCGCCGACGTGACCTCCCCGGAGCAAGTTGCGGCGGCGGTAGCCCTGGCCTTGGAGCGGCACGGCGCCATCGACGTGATGGTCAATAACGCCGGCAACATCGGGCCGGTGGGCCACCTCTGGGACAACGACCCAGAAGACTGGGCCCGGACGGTGGCGGTGCATTTGCTGGGCACGTTCTACGGCTGCCGGGCCGTGCTCCCGAAGATGTTGGAGCGCGGCTCCGGTCGTATCGTCAATATGTCGGGAGTTGGAGGGCCCTACTCGTCCTGCTACGATGCGGTTAAGTCGGGAATAGTGAGCTTGACCGAGAACCTGGCCCTCGAGCTGGCCGATACGGCCATCACGGTTAACGCCATCAGCCCCGGTTCCATCCATACACGGATGTGGGAAGAGAACAGGGACCTCGCGTTGGCCGTGGGAGACACCGCGACCTACGAGCGCGGGGTGCGGGTAACCTCCGGGCAAGGGGCGTCCATAGAGCGGGCCGCCGAGCTGGCGGTGTTCTTGGGGAGCGACGACTGCGGAAGCCTGTCGGGCCGCTTGGTCCGCGCCTTCGCCGACCCTTTTGAGGACTTCCCGCCGCGGACGGACGAGATTATGGCCTCCGAAGCCTACCTGATGCGCCGCGTCGACCCGGAACGTCCCTTCCCGACCTCACTGTCCTATTCCATCCTGCCGGAAGCCGGACCGCCCGTAGGGAATTGACCCGGCTGCGAATTCCTGTACCATAAACGCCAATTTCACCCATCCAAAATTCAGTGCCACGCGCCCCCCGGAGGAGCAAAATGCAAAAGTTCGTGCGGGTCTATACCGGCGATGACGGCCAGTCGAAGATCGAGGAGTTGGACTTCGACATGCAAGAGTTCGTGGATACGGAAGGGGCCCACGGGCTATCGACCCCGTTGATCAACACTCCCGGAATTACATTCCGGGAGTATGAACCCGGCTATTTTCTGGACTTTCATACCGCGCCCCGCCGGCAATACAGCATCACCCTGACCGGCGAGATAGAGGTGGGCACGCCCGACGGGACGATCAGGCATTATGGGCCCGGTACGGTCCTGATGGCCGAGGATATGACCGGCACCGGACACTCCACTAGGGTGGTGGGCACGGCGCCCCGCTTCGCCATTATCATTCCCTTGGCCGATTGACCGGACGGTCTATTCTTGCCGGGTTACCCCCGCCGGTCGGTCCTCCGGCAGTCTATCGAAAGTAGTGGAGCTATGACGCAACGATACCCCTTCGCCGGCGAATACAACCCCACAGTTCCCAGCCGCGTCATCTTCGGACAAGGGAAGGCCGAGACCTTGGCTGCCGAAGTCGAGGAATTGGGCGGCAAACGGGCGCTGGTGCTTTCGGGGCGCAGTGTCGCCGAGCGGACCGACGCGGTCCGCCGGGTCAACACCGCATTGGGCGGCATGTCCGCCGGAGTCTACTCAGGTCTCACCCAGCGGGCGCCGCTGGCTACCGCTGTGGAGGCCGCCAACATGGCGTTATCCGCCGGGGCCGACACCTTGGTAGGAATCGGCGGCAGCACCGTCTCCGACGCCGCCCGGATGATTGCCGCCTTGATGGCGGAGGATATCACCACGGTGGCGCAGTTGCGGGACTTGGGCAACCGCCACGAACGGATGCTTTCCCCCGACCTTGCGGGAAAACCGCTGCCGTTACAGGTTTCCATCCCCACCACCCTCTCCGCAGGTGAATTCAACGCGGGCGGCGGCAACGTGCTGGACGACAAAGCCGGCCACAAGATTCGAGTGCGGCATCCACGGCTTTACGCCGACCTGATAGTGCTGGACCCGGACGTGACCATAGGCACCCCGGACTGGCTCTGGCTTTCGACCGGCGTGAAAGCCTTGGACCATTGCATCGAACGCCTGTACAGCGACGGGAATCAACCTGCCATCGATGCCCCGGTGCTCTCTGCGGCGGAGTTGCTGTTCAACAACCTGCCCCGATCCAGGGAGGGAGACGGCGATTCCCACGCCCGCCTCCAGTGTCTTCTGGCGGCTTGGCTGTCCATGATCGGCGCACCCAACTTCGCCATGGGTCTCAGCCATGCATTGGGGCACGTCATCGGGGTAAAATATTCAGTGGGCCACGGCTACACTTCTTGCGTGACCCAGCCCTACGTGATGGAGTACAACCGGCCGGTTTCGGCACATAAGCAGGCCCTGCTGGCCCGCTCTGCCGGGCTGGAAACGCGGGGCATGAGCGACGAGGCCGCCGCCGAGTTGGCGGCCCGGGCCGTAGATAACTTTATCGTGGGAATGGGCATGCCTCACCGCATCCGCGATCTGGAAATACCGGAAGAAGACCTGCCCGCCATAGCCGAAGAAGTCTTGAAAGACGGCGGCTGCCGTACCAACGCAGTCCCGATCACCGACACCGCGCAGGTGATGGCAGTGCTGCGCCGGGCCTATTAGCTACAGAGCATCGCCTTTTCCCCCCACGGGGAGCAGGAACGATATGCTGAGGATAAAGCGCGATTTCCCTGGGGGCCGCTCCTTGGCGCTCCTGGGATTTTGGCGATCCTGTGCATGGCACGCCGGATAATCGAGGCGCCGGACCCATCGCAGGGCGACTCGAACAGGGAAGCTCTGCTTGCGTTCTACGATGCCACCAACGGCGCAGACTGGACTTACAACGATAGCTGGCTAAGCGATGAGTTCCTTGAACAATGGAACGGCGCCCCGCTTCGCTATCATCATTCCCTTGGCCGATCAGAGGGCGGTCCAACTTCGGATGCGCCGCCGATTTCGTATGAGCGGCGCGGATTATTGGACCGCGATAGCGTTGCTTGGTCGCGATGCAAAGTCGCAATCAAACGTCATGCCAAGCCCCGACTTTCTAGGAATTCGATGGTCAGGGCCGCGCACTGCTCCGGGTCTTCCAATTGCAGGAAATGGGTTGTTTCGGGCAAGAAATCGTAATCGATATCGGTGAGGGCTCTAAGGTCCATGCTTGGCATGAACGAGAACGGCTCGGTGGGGTCGGCCCCAATTACCTTGACGGGGCACGAAACACTCTTGAAGTCTATCTGCATCGCCCAACCGAACGCGTACTCGTAGCCGTTAGCCTCATGGTCCCGCGGGCAGCAAAGCTCGTATCCGGACCCGTCGGCAGCGAGACGCAGCGTCGTCTCAGCCATGAGGTCCGGTACACCCGGACGCAGCCGCCGGAAGGCGGGCGATTGGCGAAGGCGGTTGGCGAGATCTTCACGGTGTTCGAACCATTTCGACCGCCGCCCGGCGGCGACGCTCAGCTGGTCGGTCACTGAAATGAGGTCTTCCGGCGCTCTTCCAGAGGGACAGACCGGCGGGTCGAACAGGACCAGCGCCGAGAACCCGCTCCACTTTTCCTCGTGGAGTAGCGCCGCCAATGCTGACAGCGAGTGGAACACCCCAATCGCAGGCTTTTCCCCGAAATCCCGCCCGATGGCCCGGAGCACGCTTTGACAATCTCCGACGAAAGTGGGCATATTGTGCGCCCGCAGGTCGGTGGGCGGATTCCAACCGTGGTTTCGGAAGTCGTAAAGAAAAAGGTCGAACCGGTCCAATAGTAACGACCAATATGGGTAATACATATCGGCGGCAAACCCGTTGCCGTGACTCAAGACAATCCGTGGGCCATCCGGGTTTCCGTGTCGCCGGATGCTGATCGGCGCACCGTCCGCCATCGGCGCTTCAAGCACTGCCAACGGCGTTGGCACCATGTAGATGTCGGTCATTTCGCCAAGGCCCTGGGTCTGTTCCGGTCTGATAGGTTGCGGCACCCATACTACAACAAATTTGTTATCCACAAATAACCATGAGAGCGGCCGTCCGGAGACGAACGGCCGGACCGGTCCGCATTAAGGGATCTCCTGGCTTGCTCGGACCTATGTTGTTTGCACTCGTCACCGATGCGTGGTATTAGTGTTGGCCCGCTCTTGTCTACTCGTGTCCTGCTCTTGGTCAAAGGAGCGGAACAGGTGTGAATGCTCTGTCGCGGCTCGCCAGACCCGGATTGAATGGAACGCCGGTTGGGACTCGGATTGCCGGTTGGGACTCGGATGGATCGAAGCCGACAGCCGTTTGGTGCGCTCGCTAAGGATGGAGGGTTGGATGGATGAGGCCATCGGCCCCTATACTGCCAACTTGGATGTTCATCTGCGCCGGCTGTGCCCCGGCCATCCCGGAACGCTACGCAACCGCAGCCGGTTGGCCAACACTCTCGACCCGGCCGGACGCTACCAAGAGGAGGCCGTTCAGTTCGGGGACGTTGTGGAAGAGCCGCGCCGGGTCCTGGTACATCGCCACCCGGACACGTTGCGCGGGCGCGGCAGCTTGACCCATACCTTTGTCTGCCTGGGACGGTCCGGAGAGCTGGAGGAGCTTTACCGGCAGACGCTGCTAGAACGAGAGGAGGCGCTAGGCCCCCACCATTCTTAGACCCGGCAGAGCCGCAATCAACTGGAGCGACTCCTCAGGGGCACCGGGTCGTTGCAATCATCCGAGCCGAAGGAGAAGACGAGATGAAGTACGGATTTACCCTGCCCGGACGCGGCCCCTCAGCCGCACCCGAAACCCTGAGTTTGCTCACAAGGAAAGGTGAGGAGTTCGGTTACGATGCCCTCTACTGCGGAGACCACATCCTCATTCCGAAGAACATTGCTTCAATGTACCCTTACTCCGAGACCGGGGAATATCCCGGCGGCCCATCTGGTGAGGCACTGGAACTGCTGACGCTGTTGGCTTTTCTGGCGGGTCAGACCAGCAAGATCCGGCTGGTAACCAGCGTTATCATCGTCCCATACCGCGACCCGTTGGTGGCCGCCAAAGCCCTGGCCACTCTGGACGTTCTTTCCCAAGGAAGGCTGGTGGTGGGGATAGGCGTAGGCTGGATGCGGGAGGAGTTCGAGGCCCTCAATCTGCTGCCCTTCGAGGAACGGGGGGCCGTTACCGACGAGTACATACGGGCCTTTAAGGAGTTGTGGACCAGCGACTCGCCCCATTTCGAAGGCAAGTACGTACAGTTCGACGACATTGTTTTTCTGCCCAAGCCAGTCCAGAAGCCCCATCCGCCCATCTGGGTTGGCGGGGAGAGCCGGCCAGCGCTGCGCCGCACCGCCGAGTTGGCCGACGGCTGGTACCCGTTGGGTTCGAATCCAACGTTCCCGATGGGCAGCCCGGAGCAACTGGCGGCCGGTCTGGAGAGGTTGGCCGCCTACGCCCGCCGGTTCGGCCGGGATCCATCCGAAATTGAGGTGATCTACCGAACTCACCAATTGGAACTCAATGGCGTGGCGGCGCCGGAAGACGGACGGCCTCCCTTCGTGGGCAACGCCGACCAGATCGCAGCCGACATCCGGCGTTACGAGGAAATGGGTGTCGGGTCGATGGTGCTGGACTTCCAGCGTCAAGGGGACGGCCCGGAGGCGTTGCTGGCCCGTATGGAACGGTTCGCCGACGAAGTCTGGCCCAAGGTCTAAGAAACTATCTCAAAACCTACTGGCCAAGGGGTCGATCGCAGAGGGCGCAGAGTTTTTCGGTAGGCCGGTTTAACTGGGAGCCTGCCCCGGTGATACTCTAAGAGGGTGTCTAATAAGTTGGAGCCCGGGCCAAACGGCGCAACATGAGTCCGGTCATGGCGGTGTAGACCCAAGCCTCCGTAGTTTCCGGCAAACCCTCATAATCCTTGCTCAAACGCCGTTGCAAGTTCAGCCAGCCGAAGGTGCGTTCCACCACCCAGCGCCGGGGCAGTACCTGGAAAGTACGTAGCTGCCGGGGCCGGCGCACCAGTTCCAGACTCCAGCCACCCACTTCCTTGGCCCACTGCACCAGCTTGCCGCCGTAGGCCCCATCGGCCCAAATTACCTTTAACCAGGGATATTGCCCCAGCATACGCTCCAACACCAGCTTGGCGCCGTCCCGATCCTGTATGTTGGCCGGATGCACCGCCACTGCCAGCAACAGTCCCAAGGTATCGACCACTATGTGGCGCTTGCGCCCCTTCACCTTCTTGCCTGCGTCGAAACCCCTTGGCCCCCCTTTTCGGCAGTCTTTACCGATTGGCTGTCGATGATCGCTGCGCTGGGGCTGGCCCGGCGGCCCTCGGACTGACGGGTCAGGGACCGCAAGGTCTCATGGGCTCTCTGCCAGGTTCCATCCCGGCGCCAAGTGCGGAAGTAATGGAAGGCAGTACGCCAGGGTGGCAGGTCATGAGGCAGCATCCGCCACGGGCATCCGGTGCGCAGCACATAGCGGATGGCGTTCACCACCTCCCGGCGCGGGTACTTGACGGGACGGCCGCCGGGTTTGGGCGGAGGCAGCAACAGTTCCAACAGTTGCCACTCCCGGTCGTTCAGGTCGGTGGGGTAAGTTGATCGGTTCATACCCCAAGACTAAGCCATCCCGCCCCTTCCTCGCCTTCTTGCCACTATGCAAGGTTTTACCTTTTTAGACACCCTCTTAGTATTACAACGACGAGTTAGGGAGGAATGCCTGCCAGTGCCCGACCGGCGGCACGGCGCTTTTCGTGTGAGCGCTTGGCTCGTTCGTTGCGCTCTTGGGTGTTCTCCAGCCATTCCAGCAGTTCCCGGGGTCCGAACCGTACCCGGGGCAGCATCTCACGCACTACCCGGTACACCTGAGGCCGGGTGATCCGGGGCATCTTTTCCCCCCCATTCCTGCTGCAAACTCAGCAGGAAAGCCCCACCCAGCAAGCACAGAGCGATGTGGTGATTCCAGCCAGCCCAAGTGCGCGTTTCATACTCGTCCATTCCCACGTCGCTCTTTTCGGTCTCGAATTCAGTTTCAATGCGCCACCGCGACCCGCCCACGTAAGCCAGCGTCTCCAAGGGCGTGTCCTCCGGAGCGTTGGACAGGTAGTAGCGGGACTCGCTCCCGTCCAGGTTCCGGCGGTAGACCGCCCAGATCACCTCGCCGGGCTTTCGCTTCCGCGTTACCCGTACCCGCTGGGCGCTGAACATGTAGGTCCTCGGCCCCTGCGTTCCCTCCGCCACCGTCACCTCCCGCCAAGCCTCCTCAGGCAGCGACAAGCTGCGCCCTTCGACGGTCAGCCGCTGCTCCCCCAGCAGTTTGGGCTTGCGGGGGCGGCCAAATCCTTGATAGGCCGGGTCGCTCCAGACAGGCTCCAGCGGCCAGACCGTCATGTTCGGCCTCACGTCCAGCACGTACCACATTCCTGCTGCCGCCAGACAGTCTCGGAAAGACGGAGACATGCCGAAGGCGGAATCCCCGGCAACCCACCGGGCGCTGAGATGGCCCCGCGCCTGGGCCTGCGTCAGCATCTCCAAGGCCAACTCCGTCTTGGTTCGATACTCACGGCGGTCTGCCGGCACTCCCGCCGCCGCGCAGCGTTCCGCGTCCGAAGTCCATTCCTCGGGCAGATACAGGCGCTTGTCCGCCAGCGCGCGACCCCGCGGCCCCACATGCGCCAGAAACACCCCGGCTTGGCAGTTGGCGATCTTCCCCAAAGCTCCGCAGTATTGGCGGGCCACACCCACCGATTTCACGCCCTGCTTGGGAAAATCGCTGCCGTCGAACACCCACACCGCCTGAGAGTGCGCCAACCTGGGACCCAAGTATTCTTGGAGGCGTCCTATGACCGCCTCATCGTCCCAGCGAGCCTCGGTGAGAAAACGCTGCATGGCCCGGGCCGAAGCCGGAACGGTCTCGGAGAGATTCTCGGCGTTGCGACGCTCTTCGGACTGGACTAGCAGGGCCTGGAGATAGTTCTTGCTGTGTTCCCGCCACTGCTTGCGTCCGAAGGCCAACACGAAGAAGGCATGAAACTCGCGGAAAGACTCGTGAACCCGCTCAAAGGCTACCACATCCATCACCCCGCCTCCCCGTCCCAAAGCCCCCGTTATCCCAAGAATCCTTTATTATACAACTCGTCGTTGTAATATTAGCGGTATGATCGGATATTCGCCGTACCACCGCATGTCAAAAGCCGTCCGACGGGACGGGCGGGACAACCTCCCTCCCTACGCTTCTTCCTGCTGGATACGGCTGTGAACCTGCCTCAAAAGCTTTTGTCTTTGGGTGGCAATCTTGCGCGAACCCGTGGCGTTAGCTGCCCGTTCCATATAATGGGTAAAGTTCCCTGTATATTTTCTGTTCCTCTGCCGTTGGTTGATTCTCTTGCCCCTGACAGGCAAATCAGAGTACATGTTATACAGAGCTTTGCGGCAGAATGGCGCCTTTGCTCCGCTCGCTTCGGCCTCACGCTGCCGGCGGATTCTTGTTGCCCCAATTGCCTTCTTAAGTTTCCGGTGCGTCCGCTGGATCGAGGATGAACGAACCCTGAGATTCTTGCCGTCAAAAACCAACCCGAGGTATTGGAGTTGGTTCCGTGGGGACAGCGATTTGCCCTCAAATTCCTCGGTTTTCTCGCAGCTGAGGGTCAGTTTCAGCCCTGCCAGTTCCTGGTCAAGTTTGGGAAGGATCGGAACTCCTTGAGTCCCAGGAACAACTATCAGGATATCGTCGCAATATCTCCAATACTTCCCACCAAGACTTTTGATCCAACTGGACATTGCTAAATCCAAATCGGACATATACACATTGGACAGAAGTGGGCTCAAGGAAGTTCCTTGAGGAATCCCGATCCCACTGTGGGGGTTTGGAGTTACCAAGCCACGAGGAACGGCTTTTTCCCGGAATTCTCGGGGAGTGCATATCCGCCGTGGCGCATCAGGCCCGGTCAACCTCCCGGAAATACGGATCCTGAACAAGTTGAAGGCCTTATATAGTTGCACTACGCTGTAGTTCGTGACCGCTTTGTATACGGCGTAATGATCGTCGGGTAGCTTAGATGTCCCAATAAGACGTGCCCATGTCTGCTTTAACAGTTTGTGATTTATACGTTCGTAAAAGGACTCAACATCCGTGACAACAATTTGACAATCTGGATTCTCTGCAATGAAATCGAATGCCTTCTTCGATAAGGTCAAATTATTCTCGTTGATCGAACGAAAGGCGGTAACCGCATCACTCAGTCCATTCGCCTTGAGCCAATCTTCATAATGTTTTTCCAAGAGACTCTTGTAATAGGAAAAAATATTCCCGTCCATGTGGGCGGGATAGGCTATGGGGCGTTTCTTGGGGTCTTTAATGAACCGGGTCGGAGACCCCGGCGGAAGCCGCTTTATCCGCGGTTTGGTGAGGGTGTACCCAAGCAACGGGTAGAAGGAATGGCGCGCTACTTTCTCAGGATCAGTGACGTAGTCCGTGACCCTTTGTTTGGGGAGCGGCAGATCAAAATGGATGTAGGGTTTCCGCTTGTACCACGTTTGAGTTTCGTTCAAGTGTCTGGCTCCCCACGTGAGTGGGGAATAAGACTGCGGCCGGTCAACCCCACCACGTATGATTTGCTGACACCTAGGTCAATGCCTTAACTTCGGTGCAATTCCGGCGAACAACCCGCCGTGCCGCAACCTGGGAATTGTCCAGGGAGCGTAGAACCAATGAATCTAATCATCAGATTCCTGCCACCGATGCTGACGCTGGCTTTGACACTAGCGCGGCACCTGTGGTACAAGCTCCATCTCTTGCGCCAACTCACGCAAGATAGACCAATTTTAACACATCCTCGTTCAAGTTGTGATGTAAACTTTCCTCTTAGGCCGGGCGTGTGCAAAGCCCCGATACGGCCTGCGAGTGCCAGTTTCAATAGACTGCGCCGGCTTTCCGGCGAAAGCCGGGACCCAGGAATGCTAAGACAACTGCACCGTTTTCCAGTAAGAAATCCTGGATTCCGGCCTCCTCCGGAAAGACGACGTGTGATTTTACGGACTTTGCACATGCCCTGCCCTGGCGGTACGAGGGATTGACGAAGTGCCGCCCATGTGCTAGTTTGCGCTTCAGTTCCACCCCGCCCGTTGGATCGTGGCCCCGGCCATGTCCCTGGGCGGGTGTTTTTTTATGCGCGCTATCGTACTCATAGACGGCCAGAACCTCTATCACCTGGCGCGGAGGGCCTGGGCCTCCGGCCCGCAATCTCCGTATGCTTGGCCGAGCTACGACGTTGAGAAGCTGGCTGGCTCTCTGGTCGCTGGAACGCCCGGACGCTCCCTTGCGGAGACTCGCTTCTACACGGGGGTCCCCGATCCGGCCTCCGGCCCTTTCCAGTTGTTCTGGCACGGCTTCTGGTCGAACAAGATCAGGTATCTGAGGAGCCGGGGAGTGTACGTCTATCGGGGCAGGGTAAACGCCGGAGGGCAGGAGAAGGGCGTGGATGTCAGCCTGGCCGTGGACCTGGTGAGAGCCACCTACGACCGGCGGTTTGAAGTCGCCATCATCGTGAGTCAGGACTGGGACTTCGGGCCTGCGGTGCGCCTGGCGAAGGAGATCGCTCAAGCACAGGGCCGTAGGCTCGTCTTCGAGTCCAGCTTCCCGGTCGGACCCGGAAGCCACTCACGGAGAGGGGTTCCGGGAACTACCTGGGTTCCGATAAACCAGGAGACCTACGACGCCTGCCGCGATCCGAGGGACTACCGCCCAAGCAGGCAGTGAACAGCCTGACATTGAGATAGTCTCTCACTTTGATATTGGCAGGAGCAATCCGGGAGACCCTACCGAGACCTCGGCCACATCTCGAAGACGGTTCTGTTTACCGCCAAAATAGGCCGGTCTAAGAAGATGGATACGTCCCTGTGGTCTTACATGCTGGCATCCAGATTCACCGCCCACGAGTAGCGCAGTTTTCCGTTGCAATTGTGTCTTTCGTACGAACTCTACCAATTTCGGCAGAGCGTCTGAGTCCAATGGGATTTCAAGGCGCCTGGGCCGGGGGCCGGTCAATTCCATGAACACCATCATGATGATCGCGACGAGAGCTCCGGCAGTCATGCCGTTGCCGAGCAACACGCCCAAGAACCCTTCTCCCAGCTGTTCTGCGAAGACCCATTGGTTTTGGAAGCCGACGCCGACCCAAAAGGCCAGTCCCGCAACAACCGCCTTCCGGTGGTCGACACCGTCCTGAATAACGATCTTCATACCCTGTACGAAGAGCAACGCCAGAAGAACTGTAATGTAGGCCGCCGCCACCGGGGCCGGTATGGCAATCAACAAGGCGGCAACTTTGGGGAAGAAGGCTACAGCCACGAAGATGGCGCCGATAATAACGCCTACCCGCCGGGCGGCAATTCCTGTAACTTCGGCAAGCGAAATGCTGGATGAGTAGGTTGTGTTCGGCAGCGTTCCCGCGATGCCCGAAAGGAAATTGCCGACGCCGTCGGCGTTGAGAGCGCACTGCACCACGCGGAAGTCGGTGGCCAGCGGCCTCCGTTGTGAAACCCGTTGAATCGCTACCCCATCGCCAACGGTCTCTATTGCCCCACCAGGGTAACCACCAGGAACGCAGGCAGCAGGGGCCAAAACTCCACACTCGGAGTCAGGTCAAATCCCGGCCACGAACCCACAGGTACGCCGACCCATGGGACGTCCAGAATCGGCTGTACCTCGTAGAGCCCGAAGGGCGCGGCCACTGCACAACCCACCGCTATGCCGATGATGGGCGACCAAAGCCGCAATGCGGGCGGGGCGCGCAACACGAGGGCTGCTACTACGGCAAGGGTAGCCAAGGCCGCTGTCGGCGCCGCGGCTTGCGCCGTGCCTTCAGGCACGTCTGTCAACGAACCGAATACGATCGGCATAACCGTTACGGTTATCAGCATAATCACAGTGCCGGAAACGACCGGAGTGAATATTCGGCGCAATAGTGAGAGACGCGCCGCCAGCGCGAACTGAAACAGCGACGACAGAACGATGAGGCTGGCCATCGTAGCCGGACCGCCGTTGACGAGTGCCGCGACGCACACTGCAATGAAAGCGGCCTGACGTGCCCATGATGAGGATATGTCCGGCCCCGATTCGCCCGACACGGACAGCCTGGAGAATTGTCGTGGCTCCGCTGATTACCAATGCCGCAAAGACGGCCCACGACATGTAACTGTCGGACTGCTCGGCAATCCGGGCCACAATCACGACGGTCAAGACCACCGGCGCCACTATTATCGGTGCGGCTTGGAAGCCGGTGCCGAAGGCCACTAAACTGGGAGGATTTTCGTTCGGTTCGTAGCGGACGTTCTCGTTTACATCTTCCGCAGCCAACAGTTACACCTCAACAATCGTGGTGCCCGGCAGATACTAACATGAAGAGGATATGACGCATTGAGAGTCCCGGTGAGGAGGCCTACCGTACCACCGGCCCCAGCCTGCAGTTGCTGCTGCCGACAGGCCCTACGGGAATGGTTGACGACGGACTATCCGGCGTGGGCCAGGCTATCTTTCGGCCAGAGATCGAATGCTTCGTAAGTTGTGTACGGAACGGGACCGGAGCGTTATCGTTTGCGGATTCAGACGGTGGGACAACTGTTCGGCCAGATCAAACCTCATTGCGGTTCGAGGCCGTCCAACGAACCCCGGGTCACGCCCTACGAACCCCGAGTCAAAGGAGCCGTTAGTCCCGGAAGTCGTTGTCGTACAGTTCTTGGAGCCTGGATAGGTGGTGCGACGGAATGGGGGGCAGGTCGATGCAGCGGGCTATCTCGTCGGTCTCCTCGTAATTTTTCACCCCTGGGACCGTGGTGTGGATGTCCCGGTTCATCAGGCTGAAGACCATCGCCGCCTGTGAAAGGGATTCGATGGGGCCATCTAGCAGGAACCCCAGTTTGGCAGCGCTGGCCAAGTCCTTGCGCATCAAGGCGTCGCCCGGTTGGGGAGGCCGGTCCAAGGCCGAGGTCAGCGCCCCGGCGGCATGGGAGCGGATGCCGATTATGCCCATGTCGAGGCTCTTGGCCAACGGTATGATCTGGCCGTTGTCGAAGAGATCGGCGCCGGGCGGCGGCGGTTCTTGGGCGGTCCGGTTCAGCAGGTTGTAGTAGGCCAGCACGGTGTCGTACTCGTTGGCTTCCAGGATGCGGCGCATGGTGGGCACGTGGTGGTCCATCGCTGAGAGGCCGATGAACCGTGTCTTACCCTCCCGCTGCATGGTCCTGTAGGCGTCGAGCACCGGTCCGAGAGCGTCCTCCGCCGATAGCGTCGCCGCCGGTGAGTTGGGCCGCTGTCCGCGCGACTCGGTAAACAGGTTGTGGACGTGCAGCACGTCGACGCAATCCATGCCCAGAAGGCGCAGGCTGGTCTCGACGGAACGGGCTACGGCCCCGGCTACGTCGTCCATCTCGTCCATGTCGAGCCTTACTTTTGTCGCCACCACCACCGGTTCGTTGCCTCCCTGCAGGGCTTTGCCCAAGGCTTCCTCCGCTTTGCCGTCGCCGTAGCCCGGGGCCACGTCAAAGAAGCTGATGCCCAAGTCCAGCGCCCGGTGCACCGACCTGATCGCTTCCATTTCGGTGGTGGCTCCCCAGACCTGCCCGATGCCGCCGCCGCCAAAGCCGGCCCTGGATACGGTTAACCCGGTGCGTCCAAACTCGGTATATTCCATAGCTGTACGAAAGCCTCTACTTCATGATTTCCGGGGCGCCAATTCCGATTTCTAGGTGTGCTCTCCCTCGGCCAGTTGGAAGTAAATGTCGTGGGAGCTGCCGGGCTCGATGCTGGCCGTCTTGTATCCGAAGGGGCTGGTCGAGGGACCGTCACCGCGCATCTCGTTGCCCTTGTCTTTCAGGTCGCTGAATACCTTGTCGATGTCGTTCACGTCCCAGGCCACGTGCATGACGCCGGGGCCGGTGGAGCGAAGTTGTTGCGCCAGGGGGGTGTCGTCCCGCAGTGGTTCGAAGAAATCGACCAAGGTCTCGCCGATCTGGTAGAGGATGGACTTGAAGCCGCGGTCGGCAAACTCGTCCCGCCGGATGGGCTGGAGGGAAAAGTTACGGTCCAAATATGAAGCCATGTCGTCGACGCTTTCCACAACGTAGGTTACGTGATGCACTTTGTTGAACACGGGGTTCCTCCAAGCCGGTAGACTTGGCGGAAGCCTAGTAGTTTTTGCGCCGGGATTCAATCCCCAAATTGACTCCCACCCGGTCCGCGCATAACATTGACGACATGACCACTCCGGCCCAACAAGCTCCCACCGACGCCGAATTGATCCAGGCGGCGGCCAGCGCCGTCGGCGAGGGCCTGTCCGCCCGTTGCGTAATCCTGTTCGGTTCCAGGGCCCGAGATGACCACCATGAAGGGAGTGACGTCGACTTGGCCGTCATTCTCGATTTGGACGGATGGGAACCCAAGCAACGTTCCGGGATAAACAAGACCGCCGTCCGGTTGGCCCACTCGGCGGCCAACGGGCGGTTCCGGCGCATCGACGTTCTCAGTTGGACCGAAGCCGAATACCGCGCCAAGAAGCGTTCCGTTAACCATGTCGCCGGCCGGGCGTGGCGGGAAGGACGTATACTCTACGGCGCTCACGAGACCTATCCAGGGGAAGAAGTGGTGTCGGAGTTGGATAACGTCCGGGAGGGGTTCAGGCAATGCCGGCGGCAGCTCAGGGGGATGGCTGCGCTAGTGGGACCGGAAGCGGACGAAGAGAATTTCGGATTCCATGCCCAGCGGGCAGTGGAACTGGTACTGAAAACCTGGGTCAGCCTGGCCGGGCAACGCTATGAGCGGACTCACGGCATCGACGACCTGATCACCACGCTCACCAACGCCGGGGCAACCGAAGCGCAGGCTTATACGCATCTGGCCAGTCTCAGTCCTTACGCTGGCAAATACTTCTACGAGGACGTGCCGGAACCGGTGATGGACCGGGTGCTTGTGTCCCGCCAAGTAGACGAACTCGTGGAACACGTCGAGACGCTGTTGCGGCAGGCGGAGCGGAAAGCCGGGTCAGACTAACGGCGCTACGATAACCCGACGTTGTTTGAAGTCCGGCTCGTAATTTTAATCTTGACCGCCGGCGGCGGCCCCAAGGCTAACGAATATTTTACAGGAGGCGACACGATGCCTGTTTTTTCCGCAGACGGGGTCAATATTCACTACCAAGTGACCGGCAGCGGACTGCCCTTGGTCTTGAGTCACGAGTTCGCCGGCGACATTGCCAGTTGGGAGCCCCAGGTCAATTTCTTTTCCCGGCGCTACCAGGTCATTACCTATAGCGCCCGGGGATACCTGCCTTCGGAGGTTCCCGAAGACCCGGCGGCCTATTCTCAAGACCGGTCGGTGGAGGACCTTCGGTTGCTCTTGGACCATCTGGGAATCGAGCAGACTTACGTCGGGGGCCTTTCCATGGGCGGATCGGTTACGGTCAGCTTCGCCATAGCCCATCCGGAAAGATGCCGGGCGCTGATTGTAGCCGCCGCGGGCGCGGGCGCCGATAACCGGGAACAGATGCTGACTTCCTGGCAGGCCGGAATTAACACGATGCTAAACCAGGGGATGGAGAAGTTTGCCGAGGCGTACGCCAGGGGACCGGAGCGGGTGCAGTTCCTTCGCAAAGACCCTAGCGGCTGGCAAAAGTTCTTCGAAGGGTTGGGCGCCCATTCGGCCAGAGGTTCGGCGTTGACTTTCCAGGGAGTCCAGATGAAACGGCCCACGATCTACCAACTTGAAGAAGACCTGAGGCGGATCGATATCCCGGCGTTGATACTGACCGGCGACGAGGACGCCCCCTGCGTAGGCCCAGCCGTATTCATGAAGGAGCGCATCCCCAGGAGCGGGTTGGCCGTCTTCCCCCAGAGCGGCCACACCATCAACCTGGAAGAGCCCGCCTTGTTCAACCGCACAGTCCTCGATTTCCTCACCGCGGTCGAGGCGGGTTCCTGGGTCCGGCGAGGGGAGTAGGGGGCGGGACTCGCTAGACGAAATCGTAGACGTTTAGGGTAACTGATCTTGCTGCGCTTGCGGTTTCGTGCAGCATTTGCCGCACCTTCTCGGTGGTTTCCCGGCTGAACGCTTTCTCCCCGCAGCGGGTGCAGACATTGGCTGGGATACGGTCAATCAGAGCGTACTCGTCGCCAACCCGGGATACCTTGCTGACAAAATCAGGGCAGGCTATCCGGGCAACCGCAGACCGCGCAAACCGACATGGTTATCTCCGGATAGCATAATCTATCCATGCTTCGGGATCTGGGCCGTATATGGTAATGATCCTGACCAGTTGAGAAAGGGGATTGCGTTCCACGGTGCGCCCGCAAGCGTGGCGGCTAAAGTCAGACTTTACATTTTCCGACTGCTGGCGGACCTGTTCGAGGGACTTGGGCAAGCAAGGACTACTCCTGCAACTGCCGGATGATTTTCTTCAGTTGCTTTTCGTCCTCTGGGCTGGGGGTGTCGAATCCGAAGACTACCTCGTTCAGCAGGCCGAAGCGTTCCTTGACCGCCGCGGCCACTTCGTCGTAGCCGACGGCTATGGCGAAGGCGTCGAAGATTTCATCGGTGATCAGGCCCGTCATTTCTTCCCATTGCCCTTTCAGGGACATTTCGTGGAGCCGCACCGCCACGTCCTCGAATCCGTGGACTTCCAGTACAGGCGTGTAGGTGCGGGTGGAGGAGTAGAACGCGATTTGGCGCTTTACCGCCTGCTTCTTGGCGTCGATGACCGCTTGACTAGGGCCGGTTATCACGAAGCCGGAGCCTGACAGGTTGACTTGTTCCGGTCTTCTTCCGGCTCTAGCGGCGCCGTCGGCGATGTTGGGCAGAATCCGTTGCTTAAGGTACTCGGGGGAGCATAGCGGATGCAGGGAAACCCCGTCGCAGACCTCGCCGGCCACCCGGCAGTTGTAGCTGTTGACGGCGCTGATGAACACCAGCGGTGTTGGTTGGTCGGATGGGCCGGGGCTGAAGAAGGGCGTCATTAGCGAAAAGTTGTAGTGATCGCCGTGGAACGCCAGCCGCTCCCCGGTCTGCCAAGCGTCCCAGATGGCGTGGAGGGACTGGACGTATTCCCTGATGCGGGGACCCGGCGCAGACCATTCGGTGGAAAAACGCCGCTGGATGTGTCCCTTTACCTGGGTGCCCAGCCCCAGCCGGAACCGGCCCCCGGAGAATTGTTGCAGGTCCATGGCCGCGTAGGCCACGACCATGGGCGACCTGGGGAAGGCGATGGCTACCCGTGGCTCCAGGGTTACCTCGGAGGTTGTAGTAGCGGCCAGAAGTAGAGGGAACAGCGGGTCGTGCCCCGTCTCCTCGGTGCAGAGACCGTCGTAGCCGATTGATTCCGCCCACCGGGCTTCTTCGGCCACACCCTTGAGGTTGCTGGTATTCAAATGGTACAGGACTCGGAAACCCATGGTTGCTCCAACGGACGGCTGGCAGACTGCGGTCCATCCCGGCGCGCCCGGCAGCGGAAAACGGGATGAGCGCGTATCACGTTATTTGGCGGTGAAGCCACCGTCCACGATAAGCTCGGTACCGGTGATGTAGGATGCCTCGTCGGATGCCAGGAACAAGACGGCGTTGGCTACCTCTATCGGTTGTCCCTCCCGTTGCATGGGTACCTCGTTGACCAGCCGGTCCCGGCGAGTATCGCCCCGCTGGAACGAAGTCAGCATCGGGGGCATCATGCCGGGGTGCACCGAGTTAACCCGAATTCCGTCCTTGGCGTGTTGGACCGCGGCCGACTTGGTCAAGATACGGACCGCTCCCTTGGAGGCGTTGTAACCAGGGTGGACGGCCTCCTGCCCCACGAACCCGGAGATGGAGGAGATGTTGACGATGGCCCCGCCGCCGGTCTTTTGCATCTCAGTCACGGCATACTTGATGCCCAGAAAAACGCCGCGGGCGTTGATGTTCATCAAGCGGTCCCAGGCTTCCGTGCTGCGGAAGTCGGCTTCTCCGCTGCCGCTGATCCCGGCATTGTTTACCAGGATGTCCAGCTTGCCGAACCGGCCCACCGCCTGCGCCACGGCGGTGTCCCAAGCGGCTTCGTCGCTCACGTTTAGCTGAACGAACATCGCGTCTCCGCCAGCCTCGGCTATCTCCGCTTCAACCTGGCGTCCGTCCTCTTCCCGGATGTCGGCGATGACGACTCTGGCGCCCTCTCGGGCAAACAACCGGCACTCCTCGGCGCCCATGCCGTGGGCCCCTCCGGTGATCATGGCAACCTTACCTTCCAGCCTCATAACTCTGCTCCATTTCACTCTATTCCGGCAATCTTGGGGTTAGATTATACCCGCAGTATGCAGCGCCTCCAGCCCGGCTCAGGTGTGGCCTCGTTCCAGCAGTATCTCTCTGGGCGCCGGCCCAGGTTGGGGCCCGGTGCTTCACTCCGGCCCAGCATGTAGCCCTTGGCGCCGCCGTGGTGTGCTTGGGTCTGGTCCATTACGCGGACGGCGTCCAGTAGATTGATCATTCGCCGGTGCTGCCCTGCGACGGTTGTTCTAAGAGCGTAGCCAGCGTGTGTTAGGATAACTCAATGGGCGCATTCGCGCAGCCCACAACCATCAAATAAAATCGCGGCGGAGGTGCAATATGCCGTCCAATTTCGTCCAAGCGGGCTCGGCCCGATTGCAATATTTTGAATATGGGAACGGCCCGGAAACGGTAGTGCTGGTGCACGGATACGCTTCCAACGCCCGCATCTGGCGTTTCACCATTGAGGCGATGGAAAACATCGGCGGTTACCGGATTATCGCCTTCAACAACCGGGGCGCCGATGAGTCGTCCCGTTCAGAGACCGAGGACGGTTACACCGTGGAGACATTCGGCGACGACCTCTTCAACGCAGCCCAAGCGCTTGGGCTCAAAGACTTTACACTGGTCGGGCACTCCATGGGCGGGGCCACGGTGGCCCAGTTTTCCTTGGCCCACCAGGACTTGCTGAAGTCGCTGGTACTGCTTAACTCGGCGCCCTTGGCCGGCCGCACCCTTGCCGCCGACTGGGAGGAGGAGCTACGGAAGTCCTTCGCCGAAGGCGGCCTTACCCAGGGCGACATGGGTTTCAACGCGCCCCACGTTACCCAGGACTTCAAGGACGAGGTTATCGGCATCATCCTTCGGAACCCCGTCGAGCGGGCCATAGGCGGCCGGCGTTCCATGTCCGCCCTGAGACTGCGGGAGCGGCTGAACGAAATCACCGTTCTCACTATGGTGGTGGGCGGCGACCGCGATAATACGGTGGGTGTGGACAACATAGTTGCCGACTACTTGGCCCTTCCCGAAGCGAACCGTCACCTGCACATGTACCACGGCATCGGCCACTCTCCGAACGTGGAGGTCCCCGGCAGCTTCGCCGGGCTGCTGGCAGGGTTCGTGGCCGAGTCAACGCCGGGAGGTCGGTGGCAGCCGGGGTGTAATGGGACAGGGCCGTGCCACGACGCTACCGCCCCCGAGAGGTCATGCGGATCCTCGAACACATGGGGTGGGAACGGGTCAGTCAAGAAGGAAGTCATGTTAAGCTATCCTTACCGGATGGACGAAACCCGGTGATAGTTCCGGACTACCGCGGGCAAATCAAACCAGGCACATTGGGTTCGATTTTGAGACAGGCGGGCTTGACTTCCAGGGAGTTTCAGGGACTGGCTGAGGAGATTCTCTAATGACCAAGCGCAAAGTGACCGTAGTCCTGTTCCATGATGACGAAGCTGGTGGCTATACGGCCGTCATGCCGATGTTCCCGCACTGCACAACGCAAGGAGAATCGGTAGGGCACGCTCTTGCCATGGCCAAGGAATCCTTGGATTTGAACCTGCAAGAACCCAGCGATTGGGACTTGTTCGACTTGGACCACGCATATTCCGAACATGTGGTTGTTGGAACCGTGGAGATCGACGTCCCTGAACGGCCAGAATCAACTGAGGCGGATGCCGAGGTCCCTCAGGAAAGGGACAGCGCCGGCGGCGAGCTTTCCCCGGCGGCGCTAAACGCGATTTTGGCCCAAGCCGGAGTAACCCGGGAGGAGTTCGACCGGCTGGCGGCGGAATTGCCTGATTAGCGACGTATGCCTCTGCACAAGCGCTACCGCTGGCTGGCGTGCAGGATAGTGATGCCGACGACGGTCTCGCCGTCGTAAGTGGGGAATGTTGTCGTGCCGGTAAACGGTGCCATCAATTCGTATCCTTTCCCAGTGGTAGGCGAACCGTCCTGATAGTTCCTCAGACCACCAGAAGTCAATGTAGGAGCCATCAATAAGCGTCACCCGGAGTTTGTTTTCGATGATGGCGGTAGATTGGACAATCTCGAGAAACTCCACCTCTGCCAATCTGCCAAGACTTTCCAAATCTGGCATTACAGTTCTTCGAGCATCGCTTTTACTCGCTTGACTCGGGCGGTTAGGTAGTCCACCGTCTGGAAGTCTTCCGGCATATCCTCTTCTTCTACCTTGCCCTCCACCATTAGGCGTTCCATGTCCCAAAGGTCTGTTGCGCCGAACTTGGTGCAGCGGGCTTTGCGCTCGGCTTCCATGAGGCGCAACTGTTCCAGCAGGAAGGTCCGCAGGCTCTTTCTGGTCAGCTCTTCTTCTGTGATGGCGAATTCTTTGGCTATGCGAGTTGTGTCTACGGACATCGCTGGCTGCCTCTCGGTTTAGCTATAGGAATAACCAGATGACGGGGATGGCAACTGCCATTCCAGACAGCAGAGCGGCCGGCAGCAAGGAGCAACCGCCGCTGGCCCGGCTCTTGGTGTTGGTGGAGCTTTCGGTTTCATCGGGCCTGGTTTCATGGAGTGTAAATGGACGTATAAACATTTTGATTGGTTGGGGGCTTGGGGGCATATCGGGTCTGGTTTCAGGGCGGCGTCGTTCGGCTCTTCGGGATGGTTGTTCCACTTGGACTTTGAGGGAACCGTCCTTGTTATCCCATTTGGTGACTCGGTCAGTAGAAAGAGAAAACTCAACGATGCCACCAGGGTATTCCCAAGTTTCCCCGGTATAGAAGTACCGCTCATACCAATCTTCGATATAGCCCTTCTCAACCGTTTCTGAGTTCCATTCCTTGATGAGGCGAAATGGTGTTCCTTGCAGCCTAGCAACATCATCCTTGTGGGAACCTATGGTGAAGAATGAGGCGGTAGTGGCATCGGGTCCGGGGAGCAGTTTAATTTTCGCTCTGTCCATGTTGTTGCTATAACGGTCGACGGCGTGGTTAAAGACGCTCCAGCCTTGCACTCGCCCAGACCGGTTGAGATAAATAGCAAAGTTGGGGTATGTCCAAGTCTCTTCGTCAAGCAAGTTTTTGTCCAAGGCCATCCCGTAAGTGTCTTTCCAATGACTGGTGCTGTTAGGCGGGCCTTGAATTCTAGCCACGTCGCTCTTGCTGGAGCCGATGGTAACGTAGTCGAGGCCGCTGGTCCGCGCCTTCTTCGCGGACGCGCTTCCTGTTTCGCCTACGGGCTGTGCCGCAGGCGCTCTGCCCGTGGGTGCCCGGCTATGGTCATACTCTGCCCGCTTTTCCGTGTCGCTCAGAACCTCGAAGGCGCGGTTGACAGCGGCCATCGCCGCGGTCGCCTCTGGGGACGGGTTGGTGTCCGGGTGGTACAGCAACGCCAGCCGCCGGTAAGCTGCCTGGATAATTTCCGGTTGGGCCGACGGATGGACTTGCAGGATTTCATACAAATCTTCGGCTTTCGCCACGGGCGATTGCCTCGCTTATAGTGGACTAACTGGCACCAAAAATACCGAAAAGCCGAACTCAGTGAGTCCGGCTCTTCTTGTTGACACCTTAACCGCTGAACAGTGGAAGGGAGATTAGGGTTTTGTTCTTATTTGTTTTGCAGGTCCCCGGCGATTGGTCTTAAAGACCGGTACCGGGGATATCGGTGAGCTTTCTTGGGGAACCTTCTCCATCAGCCCGGGAGCGCATTAGCGCTCTATCGCGTCGCCTTTCGGCTGGCTTTCAGGATCGGGAACACCCACCGACCGACCTGGGAGTGGGTCTGACCTCCGGGCCGATTACATCGGTCCAACAGGCCCGGCCTGTGCTCCCTTTAAAGGAGGTGATCCAGCCGCACCTTCCGGTACAGCTACCTTGTTACGACTTCGTCCCAGTCACCAAACCCGACCTCGGCGCCTGCCTCCCCTAGGGGTTAGCTCAGCGACTTCAATCGTTCTCGGCTTCCATGACGTGACGGGCGGTGTGTACAAGGCCCGGGAACGTATTCACCGCAGTGTGCTGACCTGCGGTTACTAGCGATTCCGCGTTCATGCAGGCGAGTTGCAGCCTGCAATCCCAACTGGGGCCGGCTTTGGTGGGATTGGCTCCAGCTCGCGCTTTCGCAGCCCATTGTACCGGCCATTGTAGCGTGTGTGTAGCCCAGGACATAAGGGCCATGATGACTTGACGTCATCCCCACCTTCCTCCTCCTTGTGAGAGGCTGTCTCGCTAGAGAATGTAACTAGCGACGAGGGTTGCGCTCGTTGCGGGACTTAACCCAACACCTCACGGCACGAGCTGACGACAGCCATGCAGCACCTGTGATGGCTCCCCGAGTTACCCCGGGATCGTCACCCTTTCGGGTTTCTACTACCAACATGTCAAGCCCTGGTAAGGTTCTTCGCTTAGCATCGAATTAAACCACACGCTCCACCGCTTGTGCGGGCCCCCGTCAATTCCTTTGAGTTTTAGCCTTGCGGCCGTAGTCCCCAGGCGGAATGCTTATCGCGTTAGCTGCGGCACAGGAGGGGTCGATACCCCCTGTACCTAGCATTCATCGTTTAGGGCGTGGACTACCTGGGTATCTAATCCAGTTTGCTCCCCACGCTCTCGCACCTCAGCGTCAGGCACAGCCCAGAAAGCCGCTTTCGCCGCTGGTGTTCCTCCCGATATCTACGCATTTCACCGCTACACCGGGAATTCCGCTTTCCTCTACTGCCCTCAAGCCAAGTAGTATCTCTTGACCTCTCCCAGTTAAGCCGGGAACTTTCACAAGAGACTTACAAAGCCGCCTACGTGCTCTTTACGCCCAGTAATTCCGGGTAACGCTCGCTCCCTACGTATTACCGCGGCTGCTGGCACGTAGTTAGCCGGAGCTTATTCCCAAGGTACCGTCCTTTCTCTTCCCTTGGAAAAGGGGTTTACAGCCCTAGAGCCTTCATCCCCCACGCGACGTCGCTGGGTCAGGCTTTCGCCCATTGCCCAAAATTCCCTGCTGCTGCCTCCCGTAGGAGTGGGGGCCGTGTCTCAGTCCCCCTCTGGCTGATCGTCCTCTAAGACCAGCTACCCGTCAACGGCTTGGTAGGCCATTACCCCACCAACTACCTGATAGGACGCGAGCCGTTCCTCCGGCGCCCGTAGGCTTTCATCCCGCTACCAAGGTAACGGGAGCGTATGCGGGATTACCCACAGTTTCCCGTGGCTATACCCCACCGAAGGGTGCGTTACTCACGCGTTACTCAGCCGTCTGCCACTTGCCCGAAAGCACGTTCGACTTGCATGCATTAAGCGCGCCGCCAGCGTTCACCCTGAGCCAGGATCAAACTCTCTAAATCGAACCTTTACCTAGCTTCCTTCCACTATTCAGTTGTTAAAGTACCCGTTGGCTCACCCTATCTGGTGAGAGTCTGTTCAGTATACTTACGCCCCTAACGCCTGTCAACCCGAATTGAACCGAATATAAGGGGGCCGCAAACACCCCGTTGCCTGCCAAGTTCCCGCTTGATTTCCCGCTTGATTTCCCGCTTGATTTCCCGCCTGATTTCCCGGTTGAGGCCGTTATTGGCTGGGCGATATAATCCGGTGGCGATGCTCGTAAAAGACTTGGGCGAATTCGGCGTCATCGACCTGCTTAACCGCATGGCCGTTAACCAACGCCGCGGCCCCGATAACGGCGCTCCCCTCTCCTTCAACCTGTTGGTCGACACCGGCGACGACACCGCCGTCTGGCAGACCGGCCCGGCCCGCGAGTTGCTCACCACCGATACCATGGTGGAGGGAGTCCACTTCACCCGCGAGACCACTCCTTGGCGGGACCTGGGCTGGAAGTCTATCGCCGTCAACGTCAGCGACATCGCCGCCATGGGCGGGCTTCCCACCTTCGCCGTGATCACGCTGGGTCTGCCCCCGGAAACCGAAGTCGAAGCCTTGGAAGAACTGTACCAGGGTATGCTGGAGATTGGCGAACAATACGGGGTGGCCATCGTCGGCGGTGACACCGTTCGTTCGCCGGTCTTTTTCGTCACAGTGGCCCTGGCCGGAGTAACTAGCCACCATCCAATGCTGCGCACCAACGCCCGTCCCGGCGACAGGGTGTGCCTGACCGGGTACGTGGGCAGCTCCGCCGGCGGCCTCCGGCTGCTCTTGGACACTCCGGCCGTCACCGGAGAAGCAGCGGAATTTTTACGCTCCTGTCACCGCCGCCCCTCTCCCGCGGTGACGGAAGGGCAGGTGTTGACGGGTAACGGCATAACCACCGCAATGGACGTAAGCGACGGCCTCTACGACGACCTAGCCAAGTTGTGCCGGGCCTCCGGGGTCGCGGCCCGGGTCGAAGCCGCCGGGGTGCCGGTGCATCCCTTTCTGCGCCAACAGTTCCCCGATGATTATCTTGGATTGGCGTTGGGCGGCGGCGAGGACTACGTGCTTCTCTTCACCGGTCCGGCTTCGGTAGTAGAGCCGGTCGGTAAACAACTGCCCTTGGCGGCCACCATCGGCGCCATCGAAGAAGGCGAGGCCGGCCGGGTCACGGTGGTCGACGCCTCGGGGGCCGAGCTGGCCACCGCTGTGGCCGGTTGGGACCACTTTCGCTGATGCCGTCTATTGAACCGGAATTCATGGGGCCGCCATTCACGGGGCCGTCATTTAGGGAGCCGGCACTGCGCCTGACTACCACCGGCCCGGAGCAGACCAAGGCGATGGGCCGTATTATCGGGGAGTTCGCCAAGCCGGGCGACGTGTTCCTTTTGACCGGTCCCTTGGGCGCCGGCAAAACTTGCCTCACGCAAGGCATTGCGCAAGGACTTGGAGTGGAAGGATACGTGCGCAGCCCCACGTTCGTGTTGATGACCCGGCATCTTGGCCGGTTGACCCTTCATCACGTCGACCTCTACCGGGTGGGCGGGTCCGCCGAGGCCTGGGACCTGGGTCTGGATGAGCAGGTATTCGGCGACGGCGTCTGTGTCATTGAATGGGCCGACCGCACGGCCGAACTGTTCCCGCCGGACTCCTTTTGGCTGGGACTTGATTATGGCTACGGCGAGGACGACCGGGTGATCGCCATACCGCCTGGTCCTGACCGCTACCGGGACCTCTTGGAAGCCTTGGCTCAAGCGGCCGCTGGCCTGTCCTCCGACAGCGTGTCCGATACGTCCATCGACCCTTGCCCAAAGGGCCAAGACATTTTTGAGAGGCGTTCCTAACGGCCCATGCTGTTGGCCATCGATACCTCCACCCGTTACGCCGGAGTGGCCTTGGCCGATGACCAAAGGGTGATCGCCGCTCGGACCTGGTACTCCACCGCCAATCACACGACCGAGTTGATGCCCGCCGTGGCGCAGCTATTGCAAGGCCGTGCAACCGCCGTCCAAGACCTCGAAGGGGTGGCCGTGGCCCTGGGACCCGGCGGTTTCAGCGCGTTGCGGGTGGGGGTCAGCGTGGCCAAGGGCTTGGCCGCCGCTGGCGGTCTAAAGATCGTCGGTGTGGGCAGCCTCGACCTGGAGGCTTTCCCCTACGCCGGGTCGGGACTGCCGGTCTGTTCTCTCTTGGAGGCCGGACGAGGGGAGGCGGCGTCGGCCCTTTTCAGTCCGGAAGGCGTACGCATCCGGGAAGACCGGGTGTCGACAGCCGAAGGACTCACGGCGGACATCGATCAGACAGCATCCGAGGCAACCCTCTTCTGTGGTGAAGGCGTTGCCGGCTGGTCCGAGACAATTAAAGCCGCCTTGGGGCCCAGAGCCGTGGTATGCTCCGTAGCGCCAGCGTTGCGGGTATGGTCCTTGGCCCTGATCGCCCGCCAGCGGTTGGAAGCGGGGCTGGTAGACGACCTTACAACACTGCAACCCAATTACTTACGCCTGCCCAGCATCGGCCAACCGAAGCTACGGGACCGGGGAACGCAAGAGTCCCGGCGTCGCGGCGACGCAGGAGACAGTGGGACCGGCCGAAACCACGGCCCGTCTTGACCCTACCATCTGGGGTCCCGCCGCCGTTACGAAAGTCCGCGATAGCCGGTGACAGGGGAATGGCCCTGGGCTGGGCCAAATTATATTAGTGCTAGTCAATTGAAGCGAACGGGAAGGTGAACATGGAGCGGACCCTGGTGTTGGTCAAACCCGACGGGGTACAAAGGGGTTTGATAGGCGAAGTAATCGGCCGGCTGGAGCGGCGTGGGCTCAAGCTGGTGGGTTTGAAACTAATGCAGGTAAGCGACGAACTGGCCCGGCGACATTACGGTGAACACGTCGACCGGCCGTTCTTTCCCGGCTTGGTGCGGTTCATCACGTCGTCGCCGGTGGTAGCCATGGCCTGGGAGGCTGACGGAGCGGTGGACGCCGTGCGCAACACCATGGGGACGACCAACCCGGCCAGTGCGCTTCCGGGCACCGTTCGCGGCGACTTGGGGATAGACATTGGGCGGAACCTGGTACACGGTTCCGATAGCCCGGAGTCGGCCGGGCGGGAACTGGACCTTTTCTTCGACGCCGCGGAGCTACTGGACTACGATCGCAGCACGGACCCTTGGATCAAGGAGCCGTCCTAATCTCAGGCAACCGATATTCAGTTTTTCGTTACGCTCTTCGTTATGGCTCGTATCGTGCGCCCTGCCGGTCCTATGCGCCGAAGAGGGCCGGCTCTGCCCACAAGACTCGTGAGTTGGTCTCCGGTTTGAAACGGGCGGGTCTCGGTGACCGGGAAGGTTGGCGTGCGACAACCGAATGAACAGTTCTTCCACAAAGGAGACACAATAGCAACTCCACCTGGCAACTATTCCGGGCCGGGCCGCGGCATATTCTACGGATGGTTCATCGTCGTCGCGGCGGCTCTGGTCATATTCAGTAGCGGACCGGGCCAGTCCTTCGTTTTCTCGGTCTTCCTTGGTTCCATAATCGAGGACACCGGGCTATCTCTCACCGGAGCTACGGCGCTGTTGACAGCCAGCACCGCCGTGAGCGCAGTTCTGGTGATCATCGTGAGCCGGCTTGCCGACCGGTACGGGCCGAGAATCATTTTGGTAGCTGGCGGGCTGGGTCTGGGCGCGGCCTGCTTCGGCATGGCCACCGCCACCAACATTATCCTCTTTTTCGTCGCCTTCGCCGGTTTACGTGCCTTGGGCCAAGGGTCGTTGATCATCAACTGCATCCTGCTGGTGAACCAGTGGTTCGTCGCCCGGCGGGGTCGGGCCATCGGCATGATGTCCATGGGAGTGGTGCTCTCCACTGCCACCTACCCGCCGGTTGCCCGGTTTTTGATTGACAGCATCGGCTGGCGCGAGGCTTACGCTGTACTTGGCGCGGTGGCGATTGGGCTAATTGTTCCTGCGGCGCTTTTCGTCATCAAGAACCGGCCTGAAGACGTAGGGTTGTTCCCGGATGGCTCTTCCCAGCCACCCGCCTCAGAGACCAGGCAAGCGACTCCCGAAGTCCGGAGGAACGCCAGGGTTTTGACATCCGCCAGCTTCTGGCTGGTGGCGTTGTCGCTGGGCTTGCCGGGTCTGGTTAACACGGGGCTGATCGTCCACCAAACATTTATCTTCGAAGAGAGCGGGCTGAGTGCAACCCTGGCGGCGGGAGTTTTTCCGATTTACTCGGCCTCGTCCGCGGTCAGTTCGCTGGCGGGCGGGTTCGTGGCGGACCGCATCGGCCCCAAAGCCCTTTTCGTTTTTTCGTTGGCAGTCCTGATGGCGGCCATGGGTTTGGTAGTGGTGATGGACTCGTTGTTCCTGGCGGTGGCCTATGTTGTGGTGCTGGGGGTCTCCCTAGGGTCCTTCATCATCGTCCACGGTATGATCTGGGCGTATTACTACGGCCGTCATGGATTGGGCCGGGTGCAGGGCCCGGCGATGACCATCTCGGTCTGTGCTTCGGCAATCGGCCCCATGCCTTTGGCGCTGTTCAAAGATCTGACCGAGACTTATACCGTTGGAATATTGGCGATGATGGCCCTGCCCGTGATAGCGGCGATCGGGCTTATTTTCGCCCGCCCCGGCGGAACAAGCGGCTCGGAACAGCTCCCGTCGAATGCGGCGCAACAGTCGTAGGCGTTGGTTTAGCTGGTGTTGGCTACCCGTTCGTGTTCAACCCGGTACTCATTCAACCCGGTACTCATTCAACCCGGTACTCATTCAACCCGGTACTCATTCAACCCGGTACTCATTCAACCTAGGACGAATCGACAATTCGATGAAACTCGAGTGAGGATCATAGGGAATCAGAAAACGTTGAGGTAATAGTGACCTGCCCTAGCAGCAACGAAGTCCTTTAGCAACCTGCTTGCTGTATTGAAGCAAAGAACTCAGCATCGAGTTCCTCTGTTTCAAAATCGAGAGGCTCCAACGGTTCAAGGCCCGGGAGTTCATCAGCTAGTGCCGACCTGTAAGAATGGACAAGGGCAACATACAAATTTTCAAAGTCGCTGGACGGCACCATCCCTTCCCATGCCGTCACTATATATTGGAGCGTTTCCACCCTGTGGTTCAGGTTCGTAGGTTTCGGGGCAGTAGCGACTATGTCCTTGCAAGCCTGGGCGAAATCTTCAATGGATTCCAGGGGCGTTTCTCTCATTGCGTTTAGTCTTTCCCGGGCCGCTGCCCTTTTCTCATACGTCTCCCACTCGCGCCTATCCAAGCAGCCGCCCTTGAATAAGGCCTCCCGAGCATCAGGGGAAATGGCCGCGGCTTGCCTCATAGAGAACTCTTGGGCCCTCGTCATTGCGGGAGGGGTGTAGTCCACATACTCTCTTGGAAACCAGGCAAAGTACTCTTTGCGAGCCTCCCAGAAGCTTGCCAGTTCGGGCGGTGGTATCTCGGCGTTCACTTTGTCCTCCCACTCGGCGAACGCGACTCTATCGGTCCTTAGCCAGTTCCTTCTCTCTTCTGCCACCAGCTTGCCACACGCAACGGCAAAGCTGGCGAACGTGGAATGCGTCGTAGGTGTTCGGTCTGTCGGCTCCGCGGTAAGTGTTGGAGACAGCATCGGGGGTGTTTGCGTTGCCTTTTGGACTCTCGTAACCGCTGGCGTTTCTGCGGGTTGTGCGGTGCAAGCCATCGAGATCAGGGTGGTGAGCGAAACAAGGCCGAGAGCGACGAGAGCAATGGGAGACATTGTGTCCTCTGAATCGAACGGAACATCAATCGACGTATCAGTTAAAAATCGACCGGGTGTTCCTGCCAAAACAATGTAGCTCACGGGTAGGAGAATGTGTCTGCCTCAGTATACGCCCAGCCTTGGGCGCGAAAGCCCTGCCATATTCCTGGAACCAATCAACAATTTGTTACCCCCAGATGACCGCTGAGACCAGGTAGAGCGCCGAGAGAAAGTAGATGCTCCTGCGGTCATACTTGGTTGCGGTCCTGCGCCAGTGCTTCAGTTTGTTGAACGCTCGCTCGATCAGGTTGCGTTCCCGGTAGAGTTCCTTGTCGTATTCCTAAGGCTCTTTCCGGTTCGACTTGGGCGATATTACTGCCTTGGCACCCTTTGACCGGATACAACCCAGTATCCTGTTGCTGTCGTACCCCTTGTCGGCTATCACGGCATCGGTCTCTATCCCCTCGAGCAAGGGTATGGCTTGGGGGCCATCCGACGCCTGACCGGCGGTAAGGGCAAAGCGCATCGGCCGTCCCTGTGCATCGCACAACATGTGAATCTTGGTGGTCAGACCGCCCCGAGAGCGCCCAAGAGCCTGATCCGGGCTCCCCAGTTTCCACCCGCTGCCTGCTGATGGACCCGGACTATGGTGGAATCGATCATTACGTAGCTGTTGTCCGAATCCCCCGGCAAGACCTCGAATATTCTTAGCCACAGCCCGGATCTGGCCCAACGGGTGAAACCCTTGTGGACGCTTTTCCAGTTGCCGTATTCCGCGGGCAGGTCCTTCCACTGTGCGCCGCTGCGCAGTACCCGGAGAACGCCGTTCACGAAACTGCGGTTGTCCTTGGCTGTCACCCCGACGTGCCCGGGACGGCCAGGCAGGAAGTGCTCAATTTGCCGCCACTGTAATGCACTGAGCTCGTACTGCCCCATACCCTTGCCTCCACCACACATCTGTGTCAGCGTTATACCTCACCACCTTGACCTTTTCTGATTCCTTGTGTTCCTCACTCGAATTTCGCTGAATCGTCGATTCGTCCCAGTACTCAATCGGGGGCAGGAGCGTGCCAATACGCTGAACTTGATCTCCGCCATGTTCAGCTGACTGCCATGCTGGGGCGTGTCGTGGAATTCCAGCCGATTTACGATGTGCCGTGCATCGGCGGCGCGGAAGTTCTCGTAGAGGGAAACGGGGAGATGGGTGTTCAGATTACCCGGCAATTCCGGGTTGACTGAGTCCCAGTCGGTTTACATAACCCGGCCGGTTTACAGGACGCGAACTACCGGAGAAGCTCCGGACCACAGCCGTTCCAACGCATAGTATTCCCGCTCGTCGCTAGAGAAGATGTGGACGATTACGTCGCTGAAGTCCAGCAGGACCCAGCCCGATGCCGCGGTCCCCTCGCGGCGGTGCCGGGGCACCTGGGCCTCCTTCAAGGCTCGGGTCAGGTCTTCTTCCAGGGCCTCGATCTGCCGGGAAGAGTCGGCCGACATAATAACGAAGTAGTCGGCGAACGGGGCCAGTTCGCGCAGGTCGAGCATCACGATGTCCTCGGCCAGCTTGTCCGAGGCCACCTCTACCACCAGTTGGGCCACTTCCGTCGGTTCCAGCCCGACCTCCTAAGCAACAGGCGAGTTAGACGCCGCGCCGCCAGCCGCCGCAAGCCAGTAAGATTTGCCCGGAGTATAGGCTCGGCCTGAAACAGGGTCAACCGGTAGGGCTGGGGGGTGCGTTGAACGCAGAGGGCGCAGAGGGGGACGGAGCAAGGCCTTGATTCCGGGAAGTCCCGCATGATCGTTGGTTGCCGTATTTCGCCTTGCGGCGGCATTCACCAGGCCATATTACGGATACCAGCTATCTGTGGCTATTCAGTAGCCGGTGTAACGATTATAATTTGGCTCTGACTCTCTATAATGGTCAACTTGATGGCAAGGCGCCAGTGGAATCCCGGTGTCGCTGCTTCAGTACGGGGGATTTCTTCAAGCCTTGCCTCGCCTGTATATTGTGATATATTTAACAAACCAAATCGGCCCGTTTAGCTCGGGGCGATAAATCTATTTCCTGTAGCCAAGGATGCATGGACACGACGCAAGATTTGGCCCGGATGCGGCCCTCCGCTCCTTGAGCAGGATATTGCGAGATATGGACCCTCTAAGAGAGTTGGCTAAAAAGGGACTCTATTCGCCGGAGCAAGAACACGATAGCTGCGGCGTCGGCATGGTTGCCAACATCAAGGGCCGGAAGACCCATCGGATCATCGAGGAAGGACTCGAAGTTCTGATCAACCTCGGCCATAGGGGAGCCACCGGCAGCGACCCGGAGACTGGCGACGGGGCCGGAGTTCTCGTCCAGATGCCCCATGCCCTGTTCCGCCGGGAGAGCGAAAAACTTGGCTTCCATCTACCTCCGGACGGCCAATATGGCGTGGGCATGGTCTTCTTGCCGCCACAGCCCCAGGCGCGGGAAATGTGCCGGGACTTGGTATCGAAAACGATCGCCAACGAGGGCTTGGAGCTTCTGGGCTGGCGGGATGTCCCCGTTGACCCCGGCAAACTGGGCCGCGACGCCCGGGACAGGGCGCCCTACATCGGCCAGGTCTTTGTTGGCCCGGGGAAGATTAGTCCCGGAAAGATTAGTCCGGGGAACATGGGCTCGGACGCCGCCCGGTTGGAACGCAGGCTCTACGTGGCGCGAAAGGTAATCGAGCATTCCATCAAGGAGTCCGGCCTCAGCGAAGAAGAAGCCGACTACTTTTACGTCTGCAGCATGTCCTGCAACACCATCGTATATAAGGGCCTTCTCATGGCCCATCAAATATCCGGCTTTTACTTGGACCTCCGCGATGAGCTGATGATCAGCGCTTTCGCGCTGGTCCACTCCCGTTTCAGCACCAATACCCTGGGTCACTGGCGGTTGGCCCATCCCTACCGTTACCTGGCCCACAACGGCGAGATTAACACCCTGCGGGGCAACCTAAACTGGATGCACGCCCGGGAGTCCCAGTTCGCATCGCCGCTCTTCGGGTCCGACATGGCCAAGCTCGCCCCGGTTATGACCCCCGGCGACAGCGACACCGCCAGCTTCGACAACGCGCTGGAGTTGTTGTTGATGACCGGGCGGGAGTTGGACCACGCCCTGCTGATGATGATCCCGGAGGCATGGGACCAGCACGAGACCATGCCCCAGAAAAAGAAGGACTTTTACGAGTACCACTCGGCGCTGATGGAGCCCTGGGACGGCCCAGCCATGATGGTCTCCTCCAACGGACGGGACATCGGCGCGGTACTGGACCGCAACGGGTTGCGGCCCTTCCGTTATCTGGTCACCACCGACGACAAACTGGTCATGGCCTCGGAAACCGGCGTTCTGGACGTCCCGCCCGGCGAAGTCAAATTCAAGGGCCGTCTCCAGCCCGGCCGTATGTTCTTGGTGAGCTTGGACGAAGGACGGATCATCGGCGACGAGGAGTTGAAACAAAAGCTGGCCGCCCGCCAGCCCTACGGCGAATGGCTGGCCGACCACAAGCTCTCCCTTGATGACCTACCCGTCCCGGCAGCGCCGCCGGTAATCGCCTCCCAAGAGATGTCGCGCCAACAGCGGGCCTTCGGTTACAGCGTGGAAGAACTCCGAATGCTGACAACTCCGATGGCGGAGCACGGGTACGAGGCCGTGGGCTCTATGGGTAACGACGCGCCACTGGCCGTGCTTTCGGACCAAGACCAAGTGCTATTCAACTATTTCAAGCAACTGTTTGCCCAAGTCACCAATCCGCCCTTGGATGCGATCCGGGAAGATTTGGTTACCTCACTAGCGGCTTTTATCGGCAGCGAACGAAACTTGTTCGAAGAAACGCCCGAACACTGTCGGCAACTAAAGCTGAATTCCCCCATAATCGACAACGAGGACATGGCCAGGATCAAGGGGCTTAGCACCGGTCCGGTGCGAAGCATCGTCCTGTCCGCCCTCTTCGATCCGAACTCCGGCGGCCAGGCGCTCAAGGCTGCCCTAGACCGCTTGCGCCGGGAGGCGACCCAGGCGGTGGCCGACGGCTACGCGATCATCGTTCTCTCTGACCGCGGCGTCGGCCCCGGCGCCGCTCCGGTCCCCAGCCTGCTGGCAACCGGAGCGGTCCATCACCACCTGATCCGGGAGGGTAACCGGACCAAGGTCGGACTAATCGTCGAGACCGGTGAGGCCCGGGAGGTTCACCATTTCTGTCTGTTGATCGGCTACGGCGCCGGTGCGGTGAACCCGTACTTGGCGCTGGAGACGGTGGGCGCCTTGGTGGACTCGGGGCAAGTCAACGGACATGGCCCTGACTACGCCATGAAAAACTTCATCAAGGCCAACGAAAAAGGCGTACTTAAGGTCATGTCGAAGATGGGTATTTCCACGGTACAGAGCTACCGGGGCGCCCAGATCTTCGAAGCGGTTGGTCTGAATCAGGAAATCATCGACGAATATTTCTCTTGGACGCCCTCCCGGGTGGGCGGGATCGGCCTCGACGCCATCGAGCAGGAATCGGTGCAACGCCACCGGGCCGCCTACCTGGAGACCAAGGTACCGAGCGGCCAAGAGCTTCCCTTGGGAGGCGCCTACCAGTGGCGGCGGGACGGGGAGCACCACCAGTGGAACCCGGACACCATCGCTAGGTTGCAACACGCCGCCCGCACCAACGATTGGAACGTCTACAAGCAGTTTGCCCGCCTCTCCAACGACCAGAGTCGTCGTATCGCAACCCTGCGCGGGCTGCTGGAGTTCAAGGGCGACCGGACGGCCATACCCATCGAAGAGGTGGAGCCGGCCTCCGAGATCGTGAAACGTTTTGCAACCGGCGCCGCGTCGTTGGGCTCAATCAGCCGGGAAGCCCACGAAACTATGGCAATCGCCATGAACCGCCTTGGCGCCCGCAGCAATACCGGCGAGGGCGGCGAGGACTACCATCGCTACACCCTCGACGACAACGGCGACAGCCGTAGCAGCGCCATCAAGCAGGTGGCTTCGGGCCGGTTCGGCGTGACGCCCAACTATCTGATCAACGCCACCGACCTGCAGATCAAAATGGCGCAGGGCTCCAAGCCCGGCGAGGGTGGACAGCTGCCCGGTCACAAGGTCGACGAGTACATCGGCTGGGTCCGCCGCACCACCCCTGGGGTTGAGTTAATTTCGCCGCCGCCCCATCACGACATCTACTCCATCGAGGACCTAGCGCAACTGATCCACGACCTGAAGAACATTAACCCCGATGCCAGGATCCACGTTAAGCTGGTAGCCGAGGTCGGAGTCGGGACCGTAGCGGCCGGCGTTGCCAAGGGCCACGGCGATGTGGTGTTGATCAGCGGGCACGACGGCGGTACCGGTGCGTCTCCGGAGTCGTCGATCAAACACGCCGGGCTGCCCTGGGAATTGGGCATCGCCGAGACCCAGCAGGTGCTGGTGGCCAACGGGCTGCGCAGCCGGATTGCGGTGCAGACCGACGGCCAATTAAAAACGGGCCGTGACGCCACGATTGCCGCTTTGCTGGGCGCCGAGGAATTTGGGTTCGCCACCTCCGCCTTGGTGGTCAGCGGCTGCATCATGTTGCGCAAGTGCCACCTGAACACCTGCTCGGTTGGCATCGCCACCCAAGACCCGGAGCTGCGCAGCAGTTTTGCTGGCGAGCCCGAACACTTGGTCAACTATTTCACCTTCGTGGCCGAGGAAATGAGGGAAGTAATGGCCGAACTCGGCTTCCGCACCGTCGCCGAAATGATTGGCCGGGCGGACATCCTCGACACGCGGAAGGCGATCGACCACTGGAAGGCCCGAGGGCTGGACTTTTCCCGGCTGCTCCACCACCAGGAAGCCATCAGCCCCGGTGAGCCCGTTTATTGCACCGAGGAGCAGGACCACGGATTGGAACGGGCCTTGGACCACCAGTTGATCACCCTATCCCAACCGGCTTTGCGGGCCCGGGAACCGGTGGAGATCAATCTGCCAATCACCAATGCCAACCGCACGGTCGGCGCCATGCTCAGCGGTCAGGTCGCCAAACGTTATGGTGAAGAGGGACTGCCCGAGGACACGGTCCGGATTAACTTCTCTGGCTCCGCAGGCCAGAGTTTCGGCGCTTTCTTGGCCAAAGGGATCACTCTAAACTTACAAGGGGACACCAACGACTATTTCGGCAAGGGGATGTCGGGCGGGCGCATCGTCGTCACTCCCCACCCCGACTCGCCGTTCACCCCCGAGGAGAACATCATCATCGGCAACGTGGCAATGTACGGGGCCACCGGTGGCCGGGCCTTCATCCACGGTGTCGCCGGCGAACGTTTCTGCGTCCGCAACAGTGGCGTCGAGGCGGTGGTGGAGGCTGTGGGAGACCACGGTTGTGAGTACATGACCGGCGGCTTGGTGGTGGTGCTTGGCGACACCGGCCGGAATTTCGCCGCCGGAATGAGCGGCGGCATAGCGTTCGTCTACGACAAAGACGGCGACTTCCACATCCGCTTCAACGACGGTTTGGCCGACTTGGAGCCCGTTGCCGGGGAAGCGGACGTCGCCATCCTGAAGGAAATGATCGAGGAACACCACAGACACACCGGCAGCCGTCCCGCTGGCAAAATCCTGGGCGACTGGGAGTCGCACTTGCCCAAGTTCAAGAAAATCATGCCGAGGGACTACCGTCGGGTGTTGGAGGAGCGGAAGCAAAGAGCGTTGGCAGGGACCGAACGGGGGCCGGAAGCGGTAAGCCATGGGTAAACCCACCGGATTCATGGAGTCGGGGCGTCAGCCTCCGAAGCGGCGCCCGGTAAGAGAGCGCTTGGGCGATAACCTGGAGTTGTACCAACGTTGGCCGGAGGCCTCGGCCCGGGAACAGGGCGGACGCTGCATGGACTGCGCCGTCCCTTTCTGTCATACGGGTTGCCCCTTGGGGAACGTAATCCCTGAGTTCAACCACTTCGTATATTTGGGCCAATGGGAAAGCGCCCTACGTACCTTGCTTTCGACCAATAACTTTCCCGAGTTCACCGGACGGATTTGCCCCGCTCCCTGCGAAGCAAGTTGTGTGCTTAGCATCAACTCGGACCCGGTGACCATTGAATACGTCGAAAAAGAGATCGCCGACCGGGGATTTGAACAGGGTTGGATCAAAGCCGAGCCGCCGGCAGTCCGTACCGGCAAGAGAGTTGCGGTGGTGGGCTCGGGACCTTCCGGGTTGGCCGCCGCCCAGCAGTTGAACCGGGCCGGCCATTGGGTGACGGTGCTGGAACGGGCCGACTACATCGGCGGCCTGCTTGCTCTGGGTATTCCAGACTTCAAGCTGGACAAAGGGGTGTTGAAGCGCCGCTTGGACATCATGTCCGAAGAAGGGGTGAGCTTCGAGACGGGCTTGAACGTGGGCGTTGACGTTCCAGTCGAACGGCTGCTTTCTGAATTCGACGCCGTTTGTCTTACCTGCGGCTCGACGGAACCCCGCGACCTGCCAGTACCGGGACGCGAATTGGACGGCGTTCATTTTGCGATGGAGTACCTGACCCAGCAGAATAAGCTAAATTCCGGCGAGCAGGTCTCCAGCGAAGACCGTATCTCGGCCGAAGGCAAGCGGGTGGTCATTCTTGGCGGCGGGGACACCGGCGCCGACTGCTTGGGCACCGCCCACCGGCAGGGCGCGGAAATCGTCCACCAGTATGAATTGTTAGCCGAGCCTCCATCGGAGCGCGGCGTCAACAACCCTTGGCCCGAGTGGCCGCTGATTCAACGCTCGTCGGCCGCCCACGAAGAGGGTGGCGTCCGCGACTACGGCATCCTCACCAAGTCGTTCTCCGGCAACAACGGCAAGCTGGAGCGCTTGAGCGCGGTGCGGGTGGAATGGGAGCATCCGGCCAACGGGGGACGCCCGTCAATGGTCGAAGTCCCGGGCAGCGAGTTCGAAATCGAGACCGAGTTAGTGCTGCTGGCAATGGGATTCCTGCACCCGGAGCACGGCGGCTTGCTGACCCAGCTGGGCGTCGAGTTGGACCCTCGCGGCAACGTGAGAATTGGCGAGGACCGAATGACCAGCGTTCCCGGGGTGTTCGCCGCCGGCGACGCCGCCCGGGGCCAGTCGTTGGTCGTCTGGGCGATTGCGGAGGGCCGGGAAACAGCCCGCGCCATGGACCTCTACCTAATGGGCCGGACCAACCTGCCTCACTCGCTTCCCGGTACCGTTTAGCCGGTACCGTTTAGCCGGTACCGTTCAGCCGGTACCGTTTAGCCCGTCCTGTTTACCCCGTAACAGTCCGCTGTCTCTAGACAGCCGGAATCCCGGCCCTGAGGGCGGGAGTTTTTCCCCGAGCGTCTTCTCCGAGGATATTTCTTTGGGGTGTTTCCCGGAGGAGGCCGAGCCTGTCGTCAGCGAAAATAGTGCGTAGCCGCGGGGGAAATCACTGGTTGGCGGGGACCTTTTCGCTCGTGGGGGCGTGGGTTGTGGACAAGTATTCCCGCATGTCCAACACCTGGACGGCATTGGTGGTGCCGGAGACACCCGGCAGGAACCCGTGGACAATTGTGACGACGTCGGTTTCGGTGATGCTGCCGGTGTCCAAGGCCGCTTGAATCAGCGACGACACCAATTGGGCCACGTCTTGTTGGGGCGGTACGACGCCAGCGGGGACTATCCCCCATCCGAGGCTGAGCTTCTGTAGCACCGCCGGGTCGTGGGAGAAGGCAAAAATATCCTGGTCCGGCCGGTACCTGGCCAACTCCAAAGCCGCCCGTCCGGTGCTGGTGATTACCACCGGCTTGGACCCGGTAGCCCGCACCAACCGCGCCGCCGCCGAGGTGATTGCCTGGGTCCGGTCCCGTGCGCCGAGGTCGTTGTAGAAGGCGTACATCTCCTCGGAGGCGTTGATGGTAGAAACAGCAACTCTGAGGGCTTCCACCGGATAGCTTCCCATAGCCGTCTCGTCGGATAGCAGGATCGCGTCGGCTCCGTCCAGCACCGCCGTATTGACGTCTGAAATCTCGGCCCGGGTCGGGGTTGGCGACACTACCATCGACCGGAGTATCTGGGTGGCGATGACGCTTACCTTGCCTGCCTCGTTGGTCTTGCGGACTACTTCTTTCTGGACGCGGGGCACCCGTTCCATGGGGATTTCCACTCCCAGGTCGCCCCGTGCCACCATCACTCCGTCGACCTCGGGCAGAATGGAGTCGATGTTTTCTATCCCTTCACCGCGTTCCAGCTTGGCCATCAGCAATGCCTCGCTGCCGGCGGCGTTCAGATATTCTCGGGCGTAGAGCACGTCTTGGGCTGTACGGACAAAGGAAATGGCCACCCAGTCGACCTGTTGCTCGACGCCGAAAACAAGGTCGACTTTGTCCTTTTCCGTAAACACGGGTTCGTCGATGGCTACCCCCGGCAGGTTGACCCCTTTGTAGGAGGATACGACGCCCGAGGTCAACACCCGCATGTAGACCCGGTCCGGCGAGGCTTCGACCACCTCAGACATCACGCTACCGTCGGCGATAAAGACTTTATGACCGACCCGGAGATTGCGGATCACCTTGGGTTGGGGGAAGGGTAGGACGCCGGGCTCCTTCAGTTCGGCATCCGGCGACAGGGCCACCACGTCGCCTATGTTGAGAGGCACCGGTTCTTCCATTTGGCCCAGACGCAATTTGATGCCGCCCAAGTCCTGTAGTACGGCCACTGGCCGACCGTGCTTTTTGGCGAGGGCGCGAATCGCCGCGATGACCTCGGCGTGCTCGGCGTGGGTGCCGTGGGAGAAGTTGAGCCGGGCACAGTCCATCCCATCGGAGATCAACCGTTCCAGGGTGTCGTAGTCGCGGGAGGAAGGGCCGATGGTAACGATTATCTTGGTTTTCCGCATTCTACTGGCACCTCGGTTGCCTGAGTCCGTCCTTCACCCTTCGACGCGGCGGCCGGCGGGACCAACGACCGGACCCGGGCTATCTGCTGACGCGGCCCGCGTCGTAGGCGTCGGTGGCGGCTTTCAGGCCGGCGTAGCGGTTGGCTTGTAGCGCGTCGATACGTTCGGCGGCCCATTGCTGGGAGGTCTCGATTCCGACCAGTGAACCCTGGAACCGGGGCATCACGTAACGGGCCAGTAGCTCGTAGCTGCGGTGGAGCTTGTCCCGGGGGGCCCAGTCCTCGACCCGGATCATGAACTTGCCGAACCCGCCGCTGATCTCTTGCAGGCGTTCGATACCGGCGATGGCGTCGTCGGGAGTGCCCACAATCCATTGATTGTGTTCCACCATGTAGTCAACGATCTGGTCGCGGGGAACCTCGGGCACCGGGTTGCCGAGGGTGGCGCCAAAGTACTCGGTTACCACCCGGGCGCTGCCCTCCCGGATATCTTCTAAAGCCTGCTTCTTGCTGTCGGCCAAGTGCATGCCCATCACGATACCCCAGTCTTCGCGGTGGACCGTCTTGCCGTGCTCGGCTGCCGTTTCCTCGCAGATGTCCCAGAGTTCCATAAGCGAGGTGCGGCGGATGGTGTCGCGGGGTACGCTGAGGGAGAGTACCGACGCTCCGTGCTTCCCGGCTGTGGTGACGCCGGCGGGCGATTCCACCGAGGCCACGGCCACTGGCACATGGGGTTGCTGGTACGGCCGCAGTTGGATCACGGCCTCGTTCAATTCAAACCAGTCGCTCTTGTAGCTGATGGGGTCTGTTTCGGTCATCAGCCGGATGATGACGCCCAAGGACTCATCCATCATGGCCCGTTGGTTTTCCGGCTTGATGCCCAGCATCAACGCATCGGAGGCCAACGCGCCCGGGCCGACGCCCAGGATGACCCGCCCACGGGTCAGGTGGTCGAGTTGCACGAACCGGTTGGCCACCATGTAAGGGTGATGGTAGGGTAGGCTGACCACGCCGGAACCCAGCTTGATGTTGCGGGTGCGTTCGGCGGCGGTGGCCATGAAAACCTCGGGCGACGCGATGGTCTCCCAGCCGGCGCTATGGTGCTCGCCGATGTAGGCCTCGTCGAAGCCCAAAGTGTCCAGCCATTGGATTAGCTCCAAGTCTCGTTCCAAGGCCAGCGTGGGGTTCTCGCCAACGCGGTGGAACGGGGCCATGAAGACGCCGAATTTCATCTTGTTAGGGGCTGTCATAGGGACCATCCTCCGTGAATCAACGTAAATGGGCAACACCAACCGTATCCGGCCTGATTTAGGGACTGACTACCAAGGCTGGTTATCTGGATTGGCGCCGCAACGGCAAACACATTCTAACATGATTACGGCTGCCAGTCGGGACGGAAAGGGGCGGAGGCACTACGGATGCGGTTCGGGGGCCGCTGTGCCTCTATATTGCTTGCTAGTTGCCAAGGGAAACACGACTATCATGCGTGAGTCCGCAGCCCTCTAGGCGCAATCCGGGGACTGTCGCCCTATGGCGGCAACCAAGCAAACGTGGTATCTTTTTGGTGCTAAGACCGGTTGAAAGATTCTTTTCGAGAGGTGGCGAAATGCCCCAGATTAAACACATTGCCATCGCAACTAACGACGCTGAAAAGACCGCCAAGTTCTACGCGGAAGTGTTCGGTCTGAGGCAGGTCGCCCAGTTGGATGGCGAAAGCGCCAAGGGTTTCATGCTCAGCGACGGTAACATCAACATGGCCATTCTGAACTTCCAGTCCGACGCCGTGGCCGGAGAGCGCGGCAAGGACTGGGAAGGGATTCACCACATCGGCTTTGAGGTTGAGAGCTTGGAGGAGATCGAACAGCGGCTGGCCGATGCTAACTCCGCCCCCATGGAAGAGGTCAACGCCGCGCTCCACGCCGGTATGACCGGCCCCCGGCACCAGAACGTGGAAACCAAGTACGAAGGCCCCAACGGCGAGATGATAGACGTCTCCCAGGTAGGGTGGATCGGCACCCGGGGCTTCGACTAGGCCGTTTGCCCGCCGATAAGTTGAACGGTTAAAACACCCGGCCTATATGGTCGGGTGTTTTTGTATGGGATCGTAGTAGATGCGACTCTACACATCGCCCAGAGTGGCTCGAATCCAGTCGGGCAGTTCCTCGATCTGGCGCATGTTCTCTGGCCGTTTCGTCAATTTGAAAGTGACGCTCTGCCCCTCGGCCATACGGACGAGGCTGCCTGCCCCGCCCTCTGAAACATAACCCTTGCCCCAAGCATTGAACACTATGCTTGCAGGGCGAACCCCCAAGCAAAGTAGGTAATCGTATCTACGGTCCAGCCGAACATGGTTGAATTGGAAACTGCCGTTGCTGTCTTGGGATGCGGTTTTAACCTCAAAATTCTTTTCTGCGATCCGCATATCCGAGCGGCTGACGCGTGAACCACTGGAGTCGACGGCAATTCCATGTTGGGTGAGAAAACGGCGGATGAATTCTTCCCCAATGTTCCCGCGATTGGTATTAGCGACGCCCCGAAATGCTTCTAAGGGAGCGTTAGTCCAGATCGTCTCCGGCGTGTTCTCTCGAATTACATCGATCATCAGTTCGACAGGGTTTTGTTGGGAGGGGTCCATAGACCTCCTTTCTTACCCTGTTTCCAGAAAACCAGAAAATAGGAATGGTTTTTCCTTGCGTGAACCTGTTTGACTACCCGGCTCACCCCGGGACGGTTGCGCCGCACCAGGACAAATAAATCTTCCGGTACGAAACCCATAGCTTCATACGAACTCATAACTTCTATATGAGTGAATCGTTGTCGGTTCGAGCATACTTCATCCTGGCATTTCACAATGAAAACACCACGTTCCCGGAGGACACGGGCCGCCTCTTTTCCCGTTTCAGCGTAGAGTTCCAATACGGCTTCGTGATATTTGGCGGAAGTGCGGTTCCCGGTCCCATTGTTCTTGTAGTACCTTTCGAACGGCTCATGTCCTTCATACGCCGTTCCCCCCGGTGAGTGCATATAAGGGGGATCGAATACAACACAGTCAATGTCGCCGTCTTTGTAAGGAAGGTTGCGGCAATCTACGCCGTCGGTCAGATCGGTCGGAAGAAGGCGATAGCGATCGATGGGTATTTTCTTCCAGAACACACCTTTGCCGTAGGTAATATCCGCGACTGTGCTTCCCGGAGGCACATAAAGCTCTAGAATTTTAGGGAAAAGCGATTCGTTAGACCCTTCGTAAGCGCTCAACACGAGGTCTGTTGACGGCTCGCCGTTATTCACCGTGCGTTTCTGCTCACTCGACGGTAAGTCGTCGGCGCCCTTCTCGAGGGCTTCTCCGTTGGCCGGAAGAGTCATAGAAATTTGCAACGAGCGTCTCCTCCCAGCAGCCCCGCCCATCCTGGCATAATCCCCTTTTACGCTGGCTTAAACGCCAGCGACGGGTATTCCGGGTCTAGGTCTTCCAGGTCCAGTACCAAGGGTATGCCGGTCTTGATGTTTTGGGGGTTATTGCCATCGACGCCGGTGATGCGGGCGCTGATGCGGGGGCCTTCCTCCAGGGTTACGATGCCGGTGCAGCAGGGGTTGTCGCGGCCATAGCCTTTCCGGCCCATAGCGTCGGGCACGACCGAGATGCAGGTGAAGGTACTCAGCGTGGCCCGGCCGCTGAACCCGTGCCAAGCCACGTCAAAACTGTGGCAAGCGGCGCACATGGGCCGCGCCTCCGGGGCCAAGCGACCGCAGTTATTGCAACGGATGCCGGTCAACTGTTGGTTTTCCTGCAGTTGCTTGTAGAAGTTGGCGGCGTTGAAATCGTTGGGCATGGCAGGATCACTCCCGTCGCAGGACGTTGACCACGCAGGTCCCGCCGGTGCCGCCGACGTTGTGGGTCAGGCCCGTTTCGGCCCGGGACTTCTTGACCTGGCGGTCGCCGGCTTCTCCCCGAAGCTGGTGGTAGACCTCGATCACTTGGGCAATCCCGGACGCTCCCACGGGGTGGCCCTTGGCCTTCAGCCCTCCGGAAGTGTTGACGGGACGGTCGCCGTCCAAGGCAGTCCGGCCTTCGTCTACCGCCCGGGGCCCTTCGCCCGGTGCGAAGAAGCCGAGGTCCTCAGTCGCCACGATTTCGGCGATGGTGAAACAGTCGTGGACCTCCGCTAGGTCTATTTGGTCGGCAGTGATCCCCGCCATCTCGTAGGCTTGTTGGGAGGCCGCCTTGGCGGCGGAGAGCGAAGTGAGTTCCTCGGCGTCGTGGAGCGGTTTCCCCGACGCTTGGCCGATGCCGGCCAGCATGACGGGCCGTTCGGTGAAGTTGTGGGCGATGTCGGCCGAAACCAGCAGAACGCAAGAAGCGCCGTCGGTGATCGGGGCGCAGTCGTACAAACGCAACGGCCAAGCGATCCAGGGGTTCGCCTGCTGATCATTGAGAAAGTCCATCTCCGACTGCCAATCCGGCACCGGTTGTCCCCGTTGTTGGGCCCGCTGCTTACGCCGTTCCATCAGGTCGTTGATGGTCACGTTGAACTGGGCCTTGGGGTTCAGCGCCCCGTTTTTGTGGTTCTTGATGCCTACTTTCAGCAGGTGGTCCAGGTTCGTCTCGTAGCGGTCCATGTGGGCCTTGGCTATCGCGCCGAAGATGCCTGGGAAGGTCAGTCCGGCGGGTACTTCGTAGAGGCCGTCGGCGGCCGAAGCCAAGACGTCGGTCACGCCCTCGGTGGGCAGGTTGGTCATCTTCTCCATGCCGCCCACCAGCACGATGTCGTACATGCCGCTGGCGATGGCCATGGCTCCTTCGCGGAGGGCGCTGCCGCTGCTGGCACAGGCGTTTTCGATGCGGGTGACCGGTATCGGCGTCATACCCAGCCAGTCGGCGACGATGGGGGCGGTGTGGCCTTGGGTTTCAAAAAGGTCGGAGGAGTAGTTGCCGACATAGGCGCATTCGATGTCCTCGATTTCGATCCGCTGGTCCATGGTCGCCAGCATGTCCTGGAAGGCGTCGACGAACAGGTCGCGGCTGTCCTTGTCGGGAAACGCGCCGAAATCCGAAAGCCCGGCGGCAACGATGGCTACTGGACGGCCCAGTTGACGTTTCCTGGTTACCGATGACATGGTGTTGCTCCTTGGGGAAAATCGTAACGCCGATGCCGAGCACGGGACCGAGCCCCGCGATGGTGGTGCGCGTTGGCAATTATCGTCTCCGGGGCGATTCCACGTCAACCTGAGCCGGTTACGTGCGGGGTCTTTTCATCAGTCGATACTTGTTGGTCCTCGGATGCCGCCCCCGTCTTTGCCCGTAAGATGGCCGGGGCGCAACGAGAACTAAGAGGCCCTGGACTACGCCGTCAACCGTAGACAATCCGTCTGTAACGACGCTACTATTCCACTCTATTGCTCCTCGTTTGATCCGTGATGCGATTCACGTCCTTGGGTCCTACCGTTTGTGTTCAAGACGGGAGACGCCTGGCGACATATGTCCGACGATCCGTTGGCGACCGGCCATAGCCAAAATCCAATCCAACTCCCGATTGGCGATATCGTGTGCTTCGGGTTTTTGACCTATTGTTTGCTCTTGATGGTCGAAGACCTACCGTCTAGAAACGGCGGCGCGTTCGTCTTGGACACGGTTGATACGGTGGGAGATGATGCCGTAATCGTTGCCAGCATTCTGAGTAAATGGAGCGTCCCAACTAGCCTCATTTCTGCGCCGGTGGGAAACGACTACCACGGGGAGAAAGTGATTAAACACCTAGAGGCCTGGGGCTTAGATGTCGAGCAGCGAGTCAGTAACGGATTAACGACGCCGCTAGAGGTGGGGATAGTAGATGCCAGTGGCGCCCGGACGTATTTCCAACAACGGGACCCCTCCGCGGTGGCAGCGTTGACCGCGCCGAGTCCTGCCCAATTGTCCGGAGCGGGGATGCTATACGTGGATTGGTACGATGGTCCGAGTGTATTAGCAGCTATGGAGACCGCCTCCTCCCAGGGCGCGCCTGTTTACCTCAACTTGGAGTCGCAATACGACAATAGTCTTCCGCTGCCGGATTTGCTCCGATATGCCAGTATTTGCCAGGTATCTATGGACGAACCGGGAGCGTCGGGAGACCCGGTTGATGTCGCCCGTTCGTTAATCAACCAGGGTGTGGGTACCGCGTTGGTAACTTTGGGAGCGGACGGTTGCGTGGTTGCCGATGCAGGGCAGGCCTTTGGTATCCGGCCGCCAAAGGCAAGAGTCGTCGATGGCTATGGAGCCGGTGCGGCTTTTTCTGCCGGGATCATATACGGGCTTCGAGCAGGATGGGGGTTGGAAAGCAGCGCCCGGTTCGCCAGCGCTTACGCTGGGCTCAAATGCCAGGTGATGGGAATTGCGGAGACGCCCATAAGCGAGGTCCAAAAAGCCGCCGCCGGTTTAGATGTCCGACCGCTGGTCCTGTGAACCGGGTACGCCTAATTTTTCTTCACCCAGAACGCACAATAGCGCATCGGTTTGGGGTCGCTGAAATAAAGCATTCCCCCTAAGTCCTCGCTGCCCATCGCCTCTACCAAGGTGCAGCCACAGTCCTCCAATATCTTTAACAACCGGTACTCGTCGTACAGTTGGAACGACCTATCCACGCTGTCCGCTCCGTAGGCGCGATCACTGACCGTCACCACCCCGGAGCCGATTTTGAACATCAGTTGCAAGACCCCACCGGGAGCCAGGACTCTGGTCAACTCTGGGACCGTTGTGACTTCGGTCGTCTCGGTAGGCAAATGCTGAATCACGGCATTACACAAAACGAAATCAAAGGAAGCGTTCTCAAACGGTAGAGGCTGTTGCAGATCAGCGACGCGAAGGTTGTCGGCGATTTCCGGGTGCAGTTGTTTCCCCAGGTTGATGTTCTCTTCCACCGCGTCAATCCCGTAAACGTCATACCCCCGGGTGTGCAACAAATAAACGTCCCGGGCGCCGGCTCCGCATCCTGCGTCCAGCCCGCGGTTGCCAGCTACCAGTTGGGTAACTCGATTCAGAAGGTCCATGTCGCCGTTAAGAGCAGGGTGAGAAGAATTGGTGTATACCGAATGAGTGAACTCGTGGGATAGCTCCGAGTACCTTTGAGCGTGCTCTTTATAAAAATCCAGCGAATCGAACTGCATTTGAACCCCATAGTGCGGGCAAAATTCCGACCGGCGGAAAAAGGAGTACAATCTTGAGTGTTCAGTTTACTTGTTGCCCATTAGTTTGTACATTCTGTGTCTGGTGTAGGAATATCACAATCCTACGGCCAGTCCGATTGATATCCATCCATACTTAAAGCAGGGTGGGTAATGAATTCCGTAGAGAGCTGTATACATGACCTTTTCAAGACTCAGGCGGCGGAGACCCCGGATGGCGTGGCAATAACGTCCGGCCATGAGCAAACATCTTATTCTCAACTGGACCAAGCAACGGATGCGCTAGCAGCCTACCTTCGATATCACGGCGTCTCACCCGACGACCCGGTAGGCATATTCATGGAGACTTGCTCGGAGTACATCGTTGCGAGCATGGGAACTTTGAAAGCCGGCGCCGCCTTCATGCCGATGGCCCTCGATTCCCCCGAAACTGTGCTGCGCGCCATCGTGACTGAATCGCGGCCCAAGGTAGTAATCACCAAGGCGCGACACTTGTCCAGGCTAAGCCAATTCACTGGAATCCGCCTATTGACCATTGACAGCGATCAGTCTTGGACAAGGTCCAAAGCTGTAAACCGTAGTCCGCGCGTCGGCCGGGATAATTTGGCGTTCCTCCCTTACACCTCCGGTACAACCGGAGACCCAAAGGGAGTGATGCAGACCCACGGCTCCGTCATTTCATCTTACTTCGCCAGATACCAATTTAGCTCTTACACGGTCGGAGACAGGGTTGCCTGCAATATCTTCTTCCCGTGGGAGTTCCTTCGTCCCCTGTTGAAAGGGGGGACGGTATACGTAATACCCGATGACGTTGTTTTCCTGCCGCGGGCTCTCGCCGCGTTCATCTCAGAGCATCGTGTTTCTGAGATTTTGTTTACTCCATCTTTGTTGCAGGGGATTTTGAATTCGGCCGACCATGACGTCTTACTTAGCCAGCTAGCTTCTTTACGAGTGGTCTGGCTGAATGGAGAGGTAGTGCCAACCAGCCTTTTGGAGCGGGCGTTGGACGTTTTCTCCAATGGTGCCCGTGTGTTCAATACCTACAGTATTAGTGAGACCCACGATACTTGTACCGTTGAGTTGACAGATTTGTGCTTGGACGGAAGGGATGTGTGTCCAGTCGGTTTACCGATGGACGGGGTAACGCTCCGAGTGCTTCCGGAAGGAGATTCCATCCTCGTCCCTAAGGGAGTCGGTGAGTTATTTATCGGCGGCCGAGGACTCGCCAGGGGATATCTGGGAAGGCCCGATCTGGATTCCCAGAGATTCGTTTGGCGGGGCGACGAGAGGTATTATTCGACAGGCGACCTGGCCGAGATCGATGCCCAGGGAATGACAACAGTCATTGGCCGGGACGATTCAATGGTCAAGATCAGGGGCTACAGCGTTTACTTCGGCGCCATCGAGGAAATGCTGCGGAAGCACTGCGATGTAGCTGACACGGTGGTTTCAGCGGAAACCGAAGACGAGACCAACAAGCGGCTCGTGGCGTACGTTGTCCGGAAACCGGAGGCATCATGGCGAATCGATGCCAAGAGCGGGACCAGCAGGGACCTTCGGGACCTATTGGAGCGGTATCTGCCGCACTACATGGTGCCCAGCCGTTTTTTGGAACTGGAAACGCTTCCGATAAATCACCAGACGGGCAAACTAGACCGCAAAGCCCTCCCCGCGCTACGAGAAAGGAGACCCATTGCCAGGGAACTTACACAACTCCCGAAGCACGCGACGGCAGCAGAGCGCCGGTGGGTTCTGCGGGAGCTATGGGGCGAGGCGCTTGACATCGACGGCGAGTCGTTGAACGACGATTGGAACTTCTTCGATCTTGGCGGCCATTCTCTGACCGGACTGGGCCTTACCCTGGGCATTGAGCGGACATTTGGGATTAAACTTCGCGGCGCCGAGATTTACGAGCACCCAACCATAAACGAGCTGGCGGGATACCTAGACGCATACTTGGACAATAGAGGGTCAGATATGGAATCGAGAGTTTCGTTGGCCGACGACGCAACTTTGGACGCGGGGATTTCTCCTCCGGACAAAATTACCGCTACACGCTTGAGCGAAGCGTCTTCGATTCTAATCACGGGGACAACCGGCTTTTTGGGGGCGTTTTTACTTGACGAACTGCTGCGTAACACGGGCCGGGATACCCGTTTTTATTGTCTGGTAAGGAATCGAACTTCTGGACAAGACCGGTCGACCAACCGGGTATTGGAGACCCTGAAGTTTTACGGGCTGGCCAGTCATTCCCTTGAGAATCGAATCGTCCCAGTTACGGGGGACCTTACCCAGCCCCGTCTGGGACTGGAAAAGGACGAGTATCAGAAACTTGCGGAACAGATTGATCTAATCTTTCACTGCGCGGCCTCTGTCAACTACGTGTATCCCTATGCCATTGCTAAGCCCCACACCGTCGATGGGACGTTGGAAATGATCAAGTTCGCCTGCAGCGTCAAAACAAAAACGGTCCAATACATTTCCTCCAACGGCATCTTCCCAGGAGGCGACGATGCTCCCTACTTGGAAAACAACCAGATAGATGACTTTGTCGATAGGATGGAGGGGGGTTACAATCAGGCCAAATGGGTTGCAGAGCGCCTCGTGTGGTCGGCCATATCTCGAGGACTGCCGGTCTGCATATTCAGGCCAGGTAACATAGGCCACCATAGCGGTTCGGGTGTGGTCAATCCCAACGACTTTCTGTCGTTGATAATCAAAGCCTGTGCGCGCTCGGGATGCGCTCCCTTGGCGCCGGACTGGCTAATCGAAATGACCCCCGTCAACTTCCTGGCCGCGGCTATCACCAAGTTCTCCGATGACCCGGCCCACCTGGGCAAGGTTTATAACGTGGTCCAACAGAACCCGGTTCCTGCCGACCACGTCTTCGCTTATATGGAGAGCAACGGCTACGTGACAGAACGGCTCTCGTTGAGGGACTGGAAATCAAGATTACAAGCAACGGCGGACCGGGAGAACGACATGGAATTGAAAGTTCTACTCCAGTCCTTGGATTCAGTTGAGCCGTACCTGACTGACGCCAGCGTCTACGACACCAGCCGTTTTAGCGAAGTCCTTCCGCAGATCGGGTTACCGGCTCCGACGGTAGACGTGGACTACGTGACCAAATTTCTGAGGGTCGATTAGAAGCTATCTCCAAATACACTGGCGGCCGGTTTCACCACAGAGAGCGTAGAGTTTTGGTGATAGCTGGTCGACGAAAATATCTCATCTGGACGGGGTGATGGGACCAATGACACTCTTGGATAGTTTCTTAGCACGCACCCCTAATCACGTCGATCTATTACCTAAGGCTTGTTGAATCGGAAACCGCGGCTAAACCCACTACCCGTTACGTGCCCGCCGCCTCCATTCCCCCGGCCCCTTGGTCGACGTAGATGGTATCGCCGACAGTAGACAGGGTGATTTCTTGGCGGTAACGATTACCGGGTCCGGCGCGTTCCGCTCGGTGGGTGGCCGTTTGCCATTCGACGGCTTCGGGCCCGCCGGACATTGCCTCGAACAGTATCCGCCCGTCCATCGGCCCCGGCGCCGCGATCCCCAACAGCCGAAGCACGGTGGGCGCGATGTCTACAACGCCGACGGGACTGGCGACGGTTACGCCGGTTTTGAAGTCCGGGCCGCTGGCGAATAGCACGTTTCTCGTTTCGTGGCGGCTCATGGAACCGTGTTGGCCTAGGCCGGAGGCTGGGTAGGTGGAATAGGCATGGCCGGGGTAGCCGGCGGTGTTGGGGCGGGAGTCCCAGCGGAAGGACATGGCCAGCTCCGGGGCTCTCGGCCCTTCCAGACCCACCAGCCGCGCCGGAAGGGCGCCCGGAATCTTTCCAGCCGCGTCCGACGCCACCAACGCGCCGCACCACGGCTGTGACATCAACCACTCGGCCAGCCGGCTGGCCGTCGCATGGTCGCTCGGGTGCGGGTCGTTTGGGTCCGGGCCATGCCGGTGGATGTAGAACAGGGCCGAACCACCGTTGGGCGCCACGATTACCCCGCCTGGTTGGTCGCCCGGGAGAAAGCCGGCCTCTCTTAGCAGGGGTTCAATCTCGATCACGTCGGTCACGGTGGAGTAGCCGTGGTCCGAGACGACGATCACGTTGGTGTTTCCGGACCGGCCCCGCTCCTCCAGCCACCGCAACAGCCGCCCGAATTGGAAGTCGGCCTCCCGGATAGCCCGTAACGCGTCCGGGGCGCCAACGCCCTTGGCGTGTTGCGCGTGGTCCGGCTCCGAGAACCAGACCAAGGAAACCGCCGGGCCGCGTTCCGGCAATACGTATTCAGTCATGACGTCCACCGCGCGCTGAAGCTTGGCGACGTTGGTCTCCCCGGACGGAGGCCAGTCGCCGAACCGGGCGGTGACTTCGGAGTGGAGGCTGCGGGGCAGGCAGAAGTCGGGGTGTATCGTTGCGCCGCCGGCCTGCTCGGCGTTGGGGTTTTGGAGGTATGCGTTGCCTGAAGTGCCAGTGCCCACGGCGATGAATTCGAGCCCGCGGCGGCCCAAGATGTCGCCCAGCGTCGGCGCTAGTTGCACCGTGGTCACTTCGGCCATCCGGGTCAGGACCGGCTCCAAGGCTGGGATGGCGTTATGGGGGTCGAACTCTCGGACGACCAGCACGTTTCCGGCGATGCCGTGGCCGCTGGGATAGCGGCCGGTTACGATGGACGAAGCGTTGACCCGGGTGACGGTCGGGAATGCGGCGTGGCTGTTGCTGAAGGTTACGCCGCCTTCGGCCCAGCCGGCGAGGTTGGGCATAAGTTCACCCGTTACCTGGGCGGGCTGGAGTCCGTCGAACGCAACGATTAGGACGGAGTTCATAGGGTCTTGGTGTCGTACGGCATTGCTAACTCCCCCGGATTGCTGCCTCGCACATTTGGGCCCCTTGGAACACTTCGGGCAGCAACGCCGTCTCCCAAGTGGTGTGGAAGGAGCGTACCCCGATGCCGACGGGGAGGGCGGTGATGCCCCGTTCGATAAAGATGTTGGCGTCCGAACCCCCGCCCGACGCTTCCAGCACTAGCTCCAAGTCCAAGTCCGACAGGGCGCGTCCGATGACGGAAACGGCGGGATCGTCGGCGCCGACGTTGTAGGCCCGGTAGGTATTCTCGATATCCAATGAGATGCGGGCCTCGGGGTAGCGGACGGCGGCTTCGTCAAACACCTTGCGGAATTGGCGGTCCATCCAGCGCAGCTTGTCGTTGTTTCGGCTGCGGAACTCCCCGTCCAGCATGGCCTGCTCTGGAATGATGTTTCGTTTCAGTCCCGCTTCCATCCGGCCGATATTGGCCGTGGTCTCGGAGTCGATGCGGCCCAAGGGCAGCCGGTTCAGAATATCGGCGGCGATCAGGATGGCCGACAACCCGTTCTCGGGCTCAAGGCCGGCGTGGGCGGCCCGCCCCTGAATTTGGGCGGTAACGACGCTCTGCGAAGGGGCCGCCACCGTGACCCGGTTGGGCGGCCCCTCGCCGTCGAATACGATGCCGGCCTTGGCCGTTAGCTGGTCGAAGTCCAAGTGACGGGCGCCGACCAAGCCGCCCTCCTCGTGCCGGGTGAAGACCACTTCGAGGGCACGGTGACCGCCGCCGGACTCCAAGACGGCGGCCAAGGCCTCCAAGACGATGGCCACTCCGGCCTTGCAATCGCCGCCCAAGATGGTGGCGCCGCTGGACCGCAGTACCTCGCCGTCGATCACCGGATCGATCCCACGGCCCGGTTCCACGGTGTCCAAGTGGGCCGAAAGCAACAGCGGCGCGCCGTCGCCGGGCAGTTTGGCGATGAGGTTGTTGTAGGAGTCGTGGCCCACCGCTAGTCCCAGTCCGGAGAGCCGGGACGTGACTTCGCGGTCTATTGCCTCCTCCTCCCCGCTGGGACTGTCGATCCGGATCAGATCGATGAGGGTCCGGGTCAGCCGGTCTTTGTCGGCCAAGGTGCGCCTCCTTAGCGTGAGTTCGTCGTTTACTTGGGCTAGTCGTTTACCTGGGCTCGTAATTTAATCGTAGAGTTTTGGGGCGCCCGTGGGGTCGGGGAAGCTGTCGTCGCCGCGGAAGGCCCAGTAGAAGGCCTTGGTCAGTGCTTGGCTGTTGGCGGCCCCGCTGAACCGGTGGTTGCATTCGGGGACCTCGCGGGCTTGGAAGGACGAAGCCCGCAGCGGGCCCATTCCCACCACTTGGCACAACAAGCGGGCGACAGGGTCCTCGCTGCCATAAGCCATGTAGATGTCGCCGGTAAACCGGGAGATACCCTCGTAGAACCAGTCGCCGACGCTATCGTAGGCCGATAGCAGCAGTACCCGTTTAACTTCGGTGTAATTGAAGGCGACGGCCCCTACGGCCGAGCCCCCCGAGGAAAACCCGGCAAGGTAAACGTCGGGTGACTCACTGCCGCACAATTCCTGAGCCCGCTCCAACGACCAGTCGACCACGTGGCAAAGGCTTTCCAGCAGGAGCTGGTTCCAACTTGCGCCCTTGTAGGAATAGGCCTCCCACTCCAGCTGTACCTCAAAGTCGGGACGCGGCGCGTTGTAAGTGACCATCGAACCAACGCCCAACTCCTGCAGGTGGCGGGCCATCCCGTCCCAGCGCTGGTGACGGCCGTCCTTTAGCTCGCCGGACCCGGGGGAGTTGACGACCAGTACCCCCGAGCCGGTGGGGTAGGCGGAAACGGGTATTTCGTAGGGCACCCGGTCATTGGGCGCCCGCTCTGTGTCCCGTTCCAATATGGTGTCGAGTCGGTCCAAGACGGCTCCGGGCCAGCAATATTGGTTGGCAGGCCGTTGTGGTGGGAACGGCCGGGTCTAGGGAAGGGCCGCCACTGCCTTGATTTCGACCAAGAACTCCTCGCGGACCAAGCCGCCCACCACCAGCAGGGTGTTGGGCGGATAGTCTCCGTCAGGGAATAACTCGGGGTAAACCTCTGTCCGGCCAGCGATGAATGGCTGGATTGAGTCGCGGCCCACCACGTAGGTGGTCAACTCCACGACGTTGTTGAAGCCGGCGCCGGCCGCCGCCAGCACATGGCCGATATTGGCCAAGACCTGCTTGGTCTGGGCGGCGACGTCTCCGGCGCCGACCAAATTCCCGTCGCGGTCGAGAGCAACCTGACCGGCCACATACACCAGCCGCCCGGCGTTGACCGACATCCCGGCGGAATAGGCCCCGATTGGCGATGGCGCTTGGTCGCTGGTTATTACGGAGCGTTGTAGCTCGGCCATCTATCCACCTCGCCAAGGCTTGAATTATTTCTTGGGTTGTTCACGGTGCCTGGCGCCTGCCATTATAGGCGACGTAGCTGCGTCCCTTCCATGCCCCGCCGCGCCCCTGCCAATGACGCCGGGCCGAATCGGAGGTCATCAGAGTGTAGAGCATCCCCGCCACCGGCAACAGCGCCGCGTAGACCGGCGACGTTTGGTACCAGCGCAGCATGGGCAGGTAGCTGCCGGCCATCAGGCACCAGCCGACCAGTCCCAGCCCCATTAACGCCAGCGGCAACGGCGTACCCGGCCACACCACCACCGCCGCCAGTCCGGCTCCGGCCGCCGCCGGGGGCGCTCCGTAGACCAAGCCCATGCCGGCGATAGTACCCAGCAACAACAGCGGCGAATAGCCCAGTTGGGTATAGGCGGTCCGCGCCACCGTCCGCCAGACCTCCGGCAGGCCGTTGTAAGCCCGCACGCTACGAACGTCTTGGCTTAGTCCCAGCCAAATCTGCCGGTCACCCGGCGCATTGTGTTTAATCCGGCGGGCCAAGGCGCAGTCGTCGATGATGGCGTTAGAAATGCTCGCCATTCCGCCGGAGGCCTCCAGGGACTGCCGCTCTAGCAGGATACAGCCACCTGCCGCCGCGGCTGTCCGGTTGCGGCGGTTGTTGACCCACCGGAAGGGGAACAGCTTGGCGAAGAAATAGACGAAGGCGGGGACCAGCAGGCGTTCCCAAGCGCCGTCGCAATGGAGCCGGGCCGTCACCGACACCAGCGCCGCCCCGGTCGTATCGGCCCGGCCCACCAAGGAAGCCAAGACCGCCGGGCCGTGGGCGATGTCGGCGTCGGTGAACCAATAATACTCAGGGGTTTGGGCCCGGGCGGCTTGGGTCCCTTGCTCCATGGCCCACACTTTGCCGGCCCAACCGGATGGCAAGGGGCTGCCTTCGACCACGCTGACTTGCCGGATGGCCCGGTCTGGCGCGGATTTTTGGGCCAAGGACCGGCCGATAGCTGCGGTGGCGTCGTCGCTCTGGTCGTCCACCAAGTACACCAGGAGTTCGCCGGGGTAGTCTTGGGCTAACACTGTGGGCAGGGTTTGTGGCAATGTTTCGGCCTCGTTCCGGGCTGGGATAATTGCGGCGACCCTCGGCCAAGCCCGGTCCCCGGCCCGGTCCGACTTAACCGCTTCGAGGCGGATATCGGTGCGCCAGAAGAGACCGCGGGCCAAGACCAAGTAAAGCCAGGCCGACACGGAAAGGGCGGCGACCGCCAACGATATGACCAAGAGGAGAGTCATTTTCTGTGCCAATTATAGCCCGTGATATACTCCCCTCAAATGTCCGCAGCCGATGGCAGGCCCTTGGTGGGTGTGGGAGTTGTCTTCGTAAGGGACGGTAAGGTGTTCCTGGGACGGCGTAAGGGAGAACTAGGCGGCGGCGCTTGGGGATCGGCCGGCGGCCACCTGGAGTTTGGGGAGTCACTGGAGGACTGCGCCAGACGGGAGGCGCTGGAAGAGCTGGGCTTGGTGGTGGGTGAGCTCCGTTTCCTCTGCGTGAGCAACATCGTCGCCTACGGCCGCCACTACGTCGATCTGGAGTTCTTGGGCGATATCGGCGACCAAGAGCCGATGCTGGCGGAGCCCGAGGCGTTTTCCGAGTGGGGTTGGTTTCCATTGGAACGGCCGCCGGGACCGCTTTTCCAAGCGATGCGTTACGCCTTGGCCAGCCTGCGTACCGGTGAGCATTATTTCCCGGGAGCGCCGCCACCCTAAGCCCTGTACCAGGGGCGGCAACGACTCAGAATGGAGGACGATGATGACGGCTAAGAAAGGAAGCGGCCTGTTGTTGGTCTATAGCGACGTCGCCCCGGAGAATGACGAAGAGTACAACCGCTGGTACAACGAGGAACATATCCCCGAACGGTTGTCGATTCCCGGCGTGCTGGACGCGGCGCGCTACGAGGCGGTGCAGGGAGGGCCCAAGTACCTGGCCTGCTACGAGTTGCACTCCCACGAGGCCTGGTATTCGGAAGGATGGCAAAAGTGGCTGACCAGCCCCACCGAATGGTCCCGGCGGATGTCGCCCAGCGTGATCGGAACGGCATACATACGGAACCTCTACCGGCGCGTGCATCCCCAAGAGCTCTCGGAAGAAACGGCCCAAGCGGGTATGTCGCCGGTGGTCTTGGTGGGCAGGATGTCGGTGCCTGAGAGCCTGGACGCCAAATTCAACGATGCTTACAACAACGAACGGCTACCGCTGTGCCTGGATATTCCAGGCTACATCCGCGCCCGCCGCTTCGAGGCGGTGATGGGGGAGCCCCGGTACGCGACCGTCCACGAAATGGAGTCGCTGGAAGTGGTGGAAAGCGAGGGTTGGAGCAACTGGCGCACCGCCGTCACACCGGTATGGACCAACGAGGTGCGCCCGCACATGACCCATGAAGAGGGTTCGCCCGGCGTATACCGACGCATATTTCCTTAAAGAAGGCGGCCCAAAACGCCCTCTCGCTCAGGAGTCTGTCCCACAAGACGGTTGGGGGAAGGCGCGGGGCGCGGGACTGGAAGCCCGGCCTGAAACGTTGCTTAGGCGCCGGGTAGGTACAGGCTTGGCAACTGGCGCCGGTGATTTGCTCACCGGGCTGGCCGGCGCATTATGCAATGGACGCTGCCGTAATAGCCCCCTTCCAGGCTTGCTACCGACGGGTGTGTTATGTCCTCAAGCTGCCCGATCTTGCTGGTCCACCGCCCATTCTCGAGTTGCCTTGCCGCATGAGTCCATTCGCTGTTATCGGTATAGATAGCGACTTTTTCGTAGTCTGCTTCCCTGGCGTCGCTACCGCAAACTGAGTACCCCATACCGGCGAATAATAGCACCAGCGTTTCGACTTCCTGGTTACGAGGGACTGACGAAGGCCAGGGATTGTCTCCCTGGTAGTCCCACCACTCGGTGGTAATCCCTAAGGCCCAAGCGATGCAGTTGTACACGTTTGAGGCATCGCTGGTGATTTCGTACCCAGAGCCAACCAGGTTCGGGAACAATCGTCAAAGAGTCCCGGCATGGGTCTACCAGCGATATCCCTGTTCTCGTCCCCATCGCAACCATGCTTCGGTCTGTTCCCTTACATTCACCCTGACCCACCCATCATCGCTTCGGAGTGCGTTCTCTATTGGGTCTGCACCGGTAATGTCGCTCAGTGCATAGCGCCAGTGATAGGCGTTGTTCTCCAATTTCCGGAAGATAAGCGGGAGAACACTCTCCCCCATTGCGATGATTTTCTGGTATGCCGGGTGCCTTACGATTATTGCGCTGTTGGAGTGAATGCTTGTCTCTTTTCTCCATTCTTCCGCGAGTTGGGCGAAGGTGGCTTCGAGGTCGGTCGTCTTTGAAGACATCGCGGGTCCACTCCGTTGCAGGTTCAGGGCTAGCAGCCGCTCCAGGATTGCCGCTTCGTCGAGGTTGTGCGGCCAATCGTAGGCGGCGGCGACGGCTTGGTCCAGCGTGTCGTGGGCGTTGGCCAGCCATTTGGGACGCCGGTTGTAGATGTTTCGTTTGATTATGGTGTATGGCCCTCTTAGGCCACAAAGTGCGCCCTAGCCTTGCGGTTCGCTTTCGGCGGTTTGGGCCGCAATGCCTGTGGCATCGCGGCAAAGGCCGACGGCGGTATCGGGCCGCTGGTCGTCTTTCCCTTCCCTTTCACCCGCACTTGGGCGACTGAATCTTTGGCATCTTGACCTTCTGCGGTTTCGGAGCGACAAGCCGTGTCTCCGTCTCCACTGCCTGCGGAAACACGGCGTCCCCTTTTACCACATCTCCCCAATCCTTGAAAGGCGGTTGAACCTTCGCCCGGTAACCCGGCGTCTGATTCCTCAGGCTGTGGTGTCCACGGAAAAGGTTGTATGTTATCTGCCAGCCGTCGAGGTAGCGTTGCCCGGTCTCTAAGCGGTCCAGTCCGCGCAGGGTCTTGATGCGGTCGCGGTAGGTGCCTTGCAACCGCTCGCTCAGGTTGTTGTTGATGTCGGCGGTCAGCCCTTCGGACTGCCAGTGCTTGGCGCCGGGCAAGACTTCCCGCAGGGCAGGCAGGTATGAGCGCAACTTGTCGGTGAAGATGATTTTGGCGGGCTTGTCCGCCGCCGCCAGTGCCTTACGCATTACGGTTTTGGCCGCGTTGCCGTCGCGCTCCCTAGATAGGTGGGATGCGAGGATGTAGCGGGTCTTGCCATCCATTACGTTCCAAAGCCAAACCTTCTCACCGCCGACATCAACCATCATTTCGTCTGCAACCCAATGGTCGCCCGTGGCGGCTTTGTGGTTCGCCATTTCTGCGGCGGCTTCGTCGGTGAAATCCCTCACCCACTCGTAAATGGTAGCCTTGCTGGGTTCGGGAATGTTGTACTCGTCACGCAGACCTTCGGCAATCTGTTTATAGCTTTTGCCCGTGTAGTAGTCGCGGATGGCCGAGCCTATCAGTTCTGCGTCCATCCTCCGGCCCGCAGGCTTGCCGTTGGCGCGAAAGGACTTACGGCAACCCCGGCACAGATAGCGTTGCTGTCCGTTGCGGATGCCCATTTTCACTACCCGGCCGGATTCGCAAGCCGGGCAGTTGACCGCATAGGTGGTAAGTGTGGTAAATGCAGCCATAATCAACTCAGTGGAGCGATGGAATGCCCGCCTCGCAAAAGAAGAAGCGACGCCGGTCACTCTCTTGGAGAGGGGTAAATTCCGCTACTGACAATCTGGCATCCGCCAAAAAGAATTTCACAAAGGCCAAGTCCAAATTGTCATCGGCCCAAACACGCTATAAGAAAATGACCACACGGCTCAGGGCTGAACAGAGAGCCAGTCGCTAAAAGCCAAATAAGTCCGCAAACGGATCAACATTCTTTTTCTTGACGGGCTTCTTCTTTTTAGCCGTAGACACCTGCTTAGTGCTGGTCGTCGTCTTTGATGCCGCTGCTTTGTTGCGGCCCTTCTCTTGATTCAATGTCTTCTCGAACTTTGATTGACTCTTGTTGCTTTTCTTCTTGTTGCAGGAGCCACACAGCAGTTGGAAGTTGCCGGGTTTCTCGCTCCCTCCCTTAGAGAAGGATATTTTGTGGTCCATTTCCAGAAGGTCTATGGGAACGCTACGCTTACATCCATTGCACTTGCCACCCTGTGCCTTGAAGTAGGGTTCCTTGTCCCTTTCTGTGTACCGCACCCGCTTTCGTTGCGGTTTGGGTTCCTCGAACATTCCACCGAATAGCATCGCGTTCCTCCGCCCGCATCTTGCCCCAAGACGGTCGGGCGGCGCGTTGACAAGGCAACGCCCAAGGCCTACGATGAGCTTACCTTGCGCTCCATCGATCGGCCAACCGCCCGATATTCAGGTCTCGGTGTTATCACCACCGGGGCCTTTTTCTTGGGATGGCCCTATGCTTCCATACACCATAAGCAAACGAAACCGTTGGTTCAGACCGGCATCGAGGTCGTGGTCGCTGCCCTTGAACTCCCAACCGAAAGCAACTGTCTTTGATGTCAAGAGTTCATCGCGCGAGGATTCCAGTGCTGACCATTCTTGACCATGCTGTTGAGGATGGTCAGCAGCTTGCGCATACAGGCGGTCAGGGCCAGCTTCTTGGGCTTGCCTGCGGTCAGCAGCCGTTGATAGAAGCTGCGGATCACCGGGTTATGGCGGCTGGCTACCAATGCGCCCATGTAGAGGACCGCCCGGACTCGGGCTCTCCCTCCGGAGACGCTTCTCCGGCCCCTCATGGCCCCGCTGTCCCGGTTCATCGGGGCCACTCCCACCAGAGCCGCTATCTCCCGGCGGCCCAGGGTGCCCAGTTCCGGCAGGTGGGCCAGCAGCGTCACGGAGAGTTGCGGCCCCACGCCGGGAACGGAGCGCAGCAGATCGTCCTGCTCCCGCCACACCGGACTGCGGCGCAGCGTCTGCTGCAGGCCTTGGTCCAGGTCGTCCAGCTCCTGCTCCAGCCACTGGATGTGGGCCCGGATGCGCGGAGCGACGGCGCCGCCGGCCCGGCCAAGACGGTTCTTCTCCGCCACCAGCATCTCTACCACCTGGTTGCGCCGGGCGGTCAGGGAATGGAGTTCCCGGGTGTCGGAGTCTGGCAGGGGGCGGACCGGAGGACGGACCGCCTCGGCGAAATGGGCCAGGACCCGGGCGTCCAGGGCATCGGTCTTGGCCAGCCGGCCGGTGGCCTTGGCGAAGTCGCGCACCTGCCGGGGATTGACCACCACCACCGGCAGGGCCGCCGCCGCCAGGGCGCCCGCGAGCGACAGTTCCAACCCGCCGGTGGACTCCAGGACGACCGCCGACGGCCCCAGGGCCTGCAACTCCGACACCAGGCCGCGAATCCCGTCCGGGCCGTAGGCCACCGTCCATACGGCGCCCGATGGCCGGAGGGCCACATCCAGCCGGTCCTGGGCCACGTCGATGCCCACGTAAGCCGCTTCCTGTTTCATACCCACTCCCCCACTCCCGATTAAAGGTTGGCCCGTTCTTGCGACATCCGGGCTTAGCAGCCCCAGCAACTGTCCGGGCTCTGTTGGGAAAGGTGCGGCGACCACGCTTTCGAACGGCCTGTCAGGACCAAGACCCTGCCGGTCTGCCGCACCCACTTCACCCCGCTTGGAGTTATCTTGCATCCACACCCCAAGATACAAGACCCTTCGAGAAAGGCGTCGGCAACCCCGCCGGGCACCCATTTCTCGAAAGTGAAGAATTCACTGTTTCCATAATCGATCGGGGTGGGGTGACCGACCAAGGCGCAGATGTCTAGGAACATTTCCTGAGACGCCTGTTTCTCGCCGAAGTCGACGTTACGCCACTTGGCGACGAACTGCTCGGGGCGTAGGCGCGGCTAGCCGGGCGATATGTCGGACTTCGGCGTTGTCATGTTGTTTCCATGTGCTTGGCGTCCGGGATTGGCCCCGGCGCTACCACATTTTGATGGCTTTGAAGCCTTCGGCATAGAGGAGGCCTACTTTTTTGGCCGTTTCTTCCCGGCCTTGGGGGAAGTGGTTGTCGGCCTCCTCTTCGGTTAGCTGCGATTCATGGGCCTTTAGCGCGGCGATGGCGGTCGTCATGTGGGGGGCCACGTCAACGAAGTGGTCGGAACCCTCCTCGCCGCCGCCGATCCACACCTCTTTTACTTTGTGGGGTTCCAGCCCCTCGTCCAGCAGGTCTGGAAAGGTCAAACGGTCCCGGGCGGTGGGAAAGACGGCGGCCAACGCCGCTTCGCCAGCCGCCAGATGGTCGGGGTGGCTGATGTAAAAATCGCTCATCGGCCGCCGCACCGGGCTCTCGACGATCACCACGTCGGGACGGTGCCGCCGTATCTCCCGGGCCAGGTCCTTGCGCAGGGCCATCGTCGCTTCCAAGTGGGCGTCGGGGTAACCCAGAAACACCACGTCTTTGACGCCCAAGACGCGGCAGGCGTTCCTTTGCTCGGCCTCTCGAATCGCGATCAGTTGATCGCTGGTAACCTCCGGGTCAGAGCTGCCTTTGCTGCCGTCGGTACACATAACGTACACCACTTCCCAACCCTCGGCACACCACTTGGCGACGGTGCCGGCGCACATCCATTCCGCGTCGTCGGGATGGGCCACGATGACCATCCCGCGACAATACGGCTCCGGTTGTTCTGACATATACCTGGTCCTCCAAACGCTAATGATATGAGTAGGTTACCCCAGCAGGCCCGCCGATTCCAGTTGCGGCGGGCCTTGAGCGGTGCTAGCCTGAGCCGGACTTCACCGGAGGCGGTGGCGCTATGGCGAGACTGTGGGCCCAGACCGTGGAATTCGACAATATTACAGTGGGGGACCAGCTTCCCATACTGGTCAAGTGGGAGACGGAGCATACCATCGGCCGATTTGCCGGCTCCGAGGATGAAAACGAACCCGGACCGCCTGAGACTTTGCCCCAGGCGGCCCTGACCGCCTACGTTGCCGAGCTGCTGGGAAAGGCGTTCCCCGAAGAGCGGCTTTCGGCGGAAGGCAGCGGCTTCGAGATTACGTCGCTGCAACCGGTGGCGCTGGGCGACATCACCGGCATTTGCGGCCGTGTGGCCAACAAGCGGAAGGAAAACGGCCGGCGCTTGGTGGAGTGCGATATCGTGATCGAAGTAGACGGCGCCGGCATAGCCGCCCAAGCCCGCGCCGTGGTCAGCCTGTAGGATTCGATCTGGGAGCGCTCAGAGAAAACCGGAAAAATCTCTGGGTCCTCCGCGCTCTCCGTGGTTAACGCTCCTCCAGCTTGACCGGGTTGCTCAGCACGCCGATCCCCGGTATTTCCACCTCAACCAAGTCGCCGTCTTTGAGCCCCGTGGTGACGCCGGTGGAGCCTGAGAACACTAGGTCGCCGGGGTGGAGCGTGACCTGCTGGCTGATGTAGGAGACAACCTCGGTGAAGGTGAACAGCATCTCCTCGGTGCGGCCGTGTTGCACGTCTTCCCCGTTCAGCCTGACTATCATCTCCAGCTTCTGCGGGTCCACGTCGGTCTCGATCCAGGGACCCACCGGAGCGAAGGTGTCGCTGCCCTTGGCCCGCCAGAAGGTCCAATCGTTCTTCTGCCAGGTGCGCTCGCTCACGTCGTTGCCGCAGGTGTAGCCCATGATGTAGGCGCCGGCCTCCGAGGGAGTCACCCGTCGGCAGGTCTTGCCTATGACCGCCACCGCCTCGCCTTCGTAGTGAATCTCGCCGTCGGCGTCGAAGGGCAGCACAATGCTCTCTCCGTTGGCGGTCAGCGAGCCCCGAGCCTTGATCCAAGGCGCCGGGTGCTGCGGCACCTGGGGGTCCAAGTCGCCCAGCACGTCGGCGGCGAACGCCAAGTGATTGGCGAAGTTGAGGCCGGGCATCCAGATTTCGGTGGGATCGGTGGGCGCCAGCAACTCCACGTCGGCCAGTTGATGCTTCGTAGCGGTCATTTCGAATCCGGTGAAGATGTCACCGTCGATCTCCACCAACTCGCCGTTCTGGACGACGCCGTAAGCATTACGGCCGTCAAGGCGAAAGCGGGCGATTTTCATGGCGTGACTGCCTCCTGATGGGCCTTCCGGTCAAGGCCGGATTTTACCCCGCCGTCCGTCACGCCGCAACGTGGTATACAATACGAAAGAACCGTGATTCGATTTCACTGCCAGAGTGACAGGCTAAGCCCATCGCCAAGACTCCGAAAAGCGACCGACGCCTATAGATCTAAAGCTGAGTGTTTCTAAAGTGATGGCGCAAAAATGCTTTTTCCTAGCGGATGGGACTTGTAGACTAACCGCGCTACCTCTAACCCTGGTTCGCTCACGGGACGTCTTTAGGATCACACATGGCTACTATTGAGGAAAGTTTCCAGGATCGCCCACTAGGGTAGTCAACTGGCACGGCTACGACCTTGGCGCCACCGACCGCGATTGTTAATTGCGACCTTTGATAATCTTTGTGATATTATTTCGATACGTTTTTGCTTGCCGTAAAAGGCGATGGTGAAGGAGTAACGGCCACGCCCGAAGGGCGTTCCATCTGGAGGGAAGGAGAATCCCAGCACTTGGCGACTAAAGAAATCGTCGCCAATTTGGGGACTGAGTTGGCCTAAGAGATACACCACGGATTTGAAGAAGACAATTATATGACCGAACAGCCAGCGCTCACTGTACGTCATGCCTCAGTAGTGTTAGCGTCGCCGTCGCCCATCGACCCCCAATCCATCAGACCTGAAGCGTTGAGTAGCGCCGGAATAGTTCCGGCTGATTGGTTGTCGACTGGTGGAATTAACACGCCGGTGCTGGCGTTAACTCGATTTGAAAACGGCGTCACCATCCAAATCGAAGGCGGACGTTGTGTTTTCCGGGAATCCATTGGCGGTGCGTTTCAGGAAACTTATCATGTCCATCCGTTGGTCCAACGATATGCCGAAGCTACCAAGCTGGTGTCCTACAACGCCGTAGGCATTAACTGGGACCTGGACATCGTGGTAGGAAATCCCAACCTATGGATTCGGGAAAAGTTGATGGGCAACGGAGATCAATTCTCCGACTTTTATCCGACTTCACTACAAATGACGAAGCAGCTTGATTTCGCTGATTGCAACCTGATATTTAAAGTCGAGAACGTGCGGATTGCGGCGGATTGCAATTACCACTTCCAGCTAGCGCGTAGTTATCCTGATGTGATGGTGTCGACCTTGGATGCTTGGCATCAGTGCCAAGCACATCTCGAAGCAAATGTGCTGCGCCAACTCTAGCCCCGAACGCAGTTTGCAGCTTATGGAGGGCGAGGTGGTTACATATTTCAGTGTCGCACTTGGTAGTGCGGATTCGTTTCCTCTACTTTCGGACCGAGAGACGGTTCAAGATAGCCGCACCGGGGATTTAACGCCGCATACTTACGGCTGGGACAGGCAGGATTTGCACGATCGGACCGCCCGTATCTCCCAGCACGAAATTCTTGAAGTAAGGAATATGCCGGTTATCTTTGAAGGTGACGAGAGTTTTCTTGAAAACTACTTCTGTCTAAATCAAGTGGCCGTACCGGAAAGCCACTCTAGGGCACCATTTCCCCATCTTTTGTCATCTCACGTAGGGAGCGATATTCACTCCCTGAACAATGTCTACAACGTTTTGCGCGGTTGGGGTGAGTATGCCTTAGCTGATCGGATCGCCTACTTCGTCTCTGACCAAGACCTAGAAGAAGAGGATATTCCGGTCACACCTGAAAGCATCCGCGGTTTCCTGGCATTTTTCGGTGCAGTGACATCCGAAGGCCGGATAAGCTTGACCTGTTCACCAGAGGGATGGCTATGTGCCGTGTGGCGCTTCTCAGACGAACGCAGGGCCAGCTTGTGGTTCCTGGACGCCAACCGGGTTATGTTTTCAGCTACTGACGCCACCGGAATTTTCATAGAAATTGACGGCGGTGGTGAGGTGGGTAACTCCCGGGAGGTAATGGCAAAATTGGTAGAAGCAGGTCTGCTTGCATGGCATGCCGATACACTGACCAGCGGGAACTTTTACCTAGCCACACCGTTGCCCGGTACTGTCGTAAACGGGATATTGCGGAAGATGGAATACCAATGGAAGGAGCGTTTCGACTCCGAGAAAACGAGCGTTACCTCTCCACTAACTGGCTGGAGTACTTTCACCGAGCCGACCGGTCATTCCAGATTGCCTGTGTCATCCAGTCTTTAAGCGCCAAAGGACGCACCGTCGTCAACAGCGCTTCCTTCGCCGTGCTGAATGTGGGGGCTGCTGCCATAGTTGTGTGCAAAAGTCGGCTGGGTTTGGACCTACAGTTCGTCACGTTGGGTGAACCCGATGACCCATCGCACACTGGAATCTATGGGTATATTGAGCATAACGCCAAAGCAGCGACGGTGTTAGCTAAATCGGTTGATCCGAATGAGGTGTATCCCGTTGGAGGGTAGACTGTCGGCTAGCGGCGCGGCTGGTTTCATAATTGTTGGACCCGGCGTCAATATAGGAACTGTTTGTCCGTATGGTGCTGTGGCACCGTTTGGACTCAGAATAACGTTTTCGTTTGTGGGGTGGGTATTTTCTCTATTGCGCAGTTCTCTCAAAATGCCTGCGGATTCCTCAGATAACCGAAAGGAGCCGAAGTGAAGCTAGGGTTCTTTGTTACCAACCAGTATTTGCCCGGCGAGTCGATGCCGGAGAAAATCCAGGAGAGCGTGGAGCAGGTGCGGGCGGCCCGCGACGCCGGGTTCAGCTTGATCTGCACGGGGCAGCACTACTTGGCCGCGCCCTACCAGATGAGTGCGATCTTCCCGTTGCTGTCGCGCCTGGCGGCCGAGGCCGGCGACATGCAGGTGGCCGCCACCGTCATCCTGGTCCCGTTGCACAACCCGGTGGAATTGGCGGAGAGTATCGCCACCCTCGACTGCATCACCGGCGGGCGGTTCGTGTTCGGCATTGGGCTGGGCTACCGCGATGAGGAATACACGGCCTTCGGCGTTGAACGCTGCGAGCGGGTAGGCCGGCTTCACGAGGGAATGGAGATCATCAAGCGGTTGTGGACCGAAGATGAGATGGAGTACGACGGCAAGTACTACACCGTGCCGCGCACTCAACTGGCGACCCGTCCGGCGCAACAGCCTTATCCGCCCATCTGGGTGGCGGCCAACAACGACGTCGCCATTCGCCGGGCAGCCCGCTGGGGGTACCCCTGGCTCATCAATCCTCATGCCACGGTGCCCATGGTGGCCGGCCAGTGGAAGGGTTACACGGAAGCGCTGGAAGCGGCCGGCCACCCGGTCCCCGACGTCTTGCCCATGATGCGGGAGATGTACGTGGCGGCGGACCGGGAAACGGCCTACATCGAAAGCCAACCCTACCTGGAAGGCAAGTACGCGGCCTACGCCGCTTGGGGCCAGGATAAAGCACTTCCCGGCGAAGAGAGCTTCAACGTTCCGTACCGCGACTTGGCCAAAGACCGGTTCTTGTTGGGCTCACCGGACGACGTGGTATCGGAATTATCCAGGTACAAGGACGAGCTGGGCATAAACATGATGATCTTCCGGATGCAGTGGCCCGGTATGCCCCAAGAACAGGTCCTGAAGCAGATCGAGCTGCTGGGGCGGGATGTAATTCCCAGGGTCAAAGAACTTTAGGCGCGATTAACCCGCGGTTGACCCCGTTGCTAGACCAAGGCAAGGAGTGAATTTTGGTCCCTCCAGGCGATTTCGGCCCTCTGCCCATCTGGGCCGGCGTCTATATACTGACGGCAATTGCCGCAGCCGTCGGCGGCTGGGCGTTCTACCGCCGTGTGGTCCGGTTGGTGCTTCAGGGGCAGCCGTCCTTGCGTTTCGACCGTCCCTGGGAACGCTTGTCCGGGGCGGCGATAATCGTTCTGGGCCAAAAGAAAGTGTTGCAACGGGTGCCCTTCGGGGACTGGGCGGGACTCGGTCATGCCACGGTCTTTTGGGGATTTCTGACCTTCATCATTTCCTACGCCATCTTCATCTTCGGCGCATCGGTGTGGCGGGAATTCCCGGAGTGGCTGCTCACCGAGACCGGGGCGAGGGTCTATAGCAGCTACCTGGACGTCCTCGCGGCTGTTTTGCTGGTGGTGCTGGGTTGGGCGGTGGTGCGCCGCTGGGTGGTAAGGCCGCGCCGGCTCAGCTTCGATCTTACCCGCAACCCCGACGCCGTTATCGTCGTAGCCTTGGTCGCCGGACTGATGGCATCCACCCTGCTCACCCACTCCTTCTGGGTGGCCCAAGGGGGTACCGGCCCCGAGGCCGAGGCGCCCATCGGCAAAGCGTTGGGGAGTCTGTTCCAAGACTGGGGACTGGCGACGGGGGCCGCCAACCTGCTTCAAGGCGTGTTCTGGTGGACCCACCTGGGAATCATTCTCTTCTTCGCCGTCTACATCCCTTTCTCCAAGCACATGCACATGCTGGCCGCCCCGCTCAACGCTTTCTTCCGGTCTCTTGAGCCTAGGGGCGCGCTCCCGGCCATGGACTTGGAGAACGCCGCCCGGTTCGGCGCCAGCAGAATCCAAGATTTCACGCGCAAGCAACTCTTGGACGGCTACGCCTGCGCCGTCTGCGGCCGCTGCACGGACGTTTGTCCGGCCAACATCACGGGCAAACTCCTGTCGCCGATGCACATCGTGGAGAACTTGAAGGACCACATGGTCGCCATCGGCCACCAAGGACCGCGGGACCCGGAGCACGTGGAGCCCATTCCGATTCTGAACAACGCAATCCCGGAGGCGGCCATTTGGGACTGCCTGAACTGTGGCGCCTGTATGGAGGAATGTCCGGTGGTGGTGGAGCACGTTCCCACCATCATGGACATGCGCCGCTACATGGTGCTGGAAGAATCCAACGCCCCGGAAACGGCCATGAACGCCCTGCTCAGCCTGGAGCAACGGGGCCACCCTTGGCGCGGCACCCAGTTCTCCCGCACCGACTGGGCCGAGGGTCTCGACGTTCCGACGCTGGCGGAAAAACCGGACGCCGAAATCCTGTTCTGGGTTGGTTGCACCCCGGCCCTCGAGCAGCGCAGCCAAGCCATCGCCCGCTCGATGGTGAAGGTGCTGAAAGCCGCCGGAGTGGACTTCGCCATCTTGGGCGACGAGGAAACCTGCACCGGCGACCCGGCCCGGCGCATGGGCAACGAGTACCTGTTTCAAATCTTGGCCCAACAAAACATCGAAACGCTGGACCGCTACAATGTGAAGAAGGTGGTCACCACCTGCCCCCACTGCTTCAACACGATGAAGAACGAGTACCCCCAATTGGGAGGGCAGTACGAGGTGTTGCACTACAGCCAGTTTGTCGACCAGCTAATCAAGGCGCAACGAATCAAGCCGGTAAAGTTGATGGACGTAACGGTGGCCTATCATGATTCCTGTTTCCTGGGCCGCCACAACGGAGTCTACGACGAGCCGCGCGACGTGGCAGCGGCCATTCCGGGGTTGAAGCTGGTGGAAATGGGCTCGCGGTGCCGCGAACGCGGTTTCTGTTGCGGAGCCGGCGGCGGCCACATGTGGATCGAAGAAAGCCAGGGCACCAGGGTGAACCACGCCCGTACCGGCCATTTCCTGGAAACCGAGGCCCAAACCGTAGGCGTTTCCTGCCCCTTCTGCCTCCAGATGATGACCGAGGGCATCCAGGCGGCGGGCTACGAGGGCCAAAGAGAGTCCAAAGACATTCTGGAACTGCTCTCCGAGAGCTTGGACGTCGAAACGTAGCTAAATCCATTCACCAAATCTATCCGTCGGAACGGTCAAGTAATGCCGATTGATGTAGTCACCATCGCCCGCCGCTGCGGCCATTGCGGTTACGAGCACGAGGTCGTGAAGGTCAAGAAAGACAACATGATGCTCTCCTCTAAGGAGCTGGTCTGGTGCGAGCAATGCCAAGCGGACCGGCCCGAGACGCGAGACATCGTCGGACGCTTGGAGGCCATCAAACAGGAGCAACAGGGCTATCCCCAGAGCATCACGGTGGCGCCGGTGCGCGCCACCTTGGACAGGTAGCATGGCCGGAACCGAGACAGTATTGGTGCTGACGAGCAACCTGTTTTTCATGCCCAGAATAGAGGCTGCCGCCGGGAACGCCGGCATGGAGACGGTCCAGGTCTCTTCAGGAAAGGCCTTGATAGAAGCCGCCAAGGGCCGCGAGGCGCCTTTGGTGTTGGTCGACCTGGAAATGGACGAGACCGTGTGGACTGAGGGCTTGGCGGCAATCAACAGACTGCTCAAAACAGCCGACGGCCCTCTGGTGGTGGCCTACGGCCCCCATGGGGAGCCGGGAACGTTGCGCAAGGCCCGCGAGTTGGGCAGCGACGCCGTGTTGATCAAGCGGGATTTTTCGGAGCGCCTGCCGGAGTTGCTGGAAACCAGGGGCAGGGCTGCGATTTCCTGAACCCTTTATGTGTCGTTCGCCTGATCGTCCCGATGCTCCGAGTCAAGAGCCCTTCGTTTGCCCAGGAGATTAGGAAATTTCGGTCCGGCGAAGCCTCCTCTATATCCTCACCGGGACCGTCCTAGCCTATGGAGTTACCCTGTTGGCGCTTTGGGCCCAGATCGAAAAACGGTTCGTCTTCTTTCCCTCGGCCGAAGTCGAATATACTCCCGGCCACCTCGGCCTAGAATACGAGGACGTCTTCTTCCCGACGCAGGACGGTCTGACCCTCCACGGCTGGTCCATTCCGGCCCCTGGCGCAACAGGAAATCCGTCGGGTCAGACCTGGGTCTGGTTCCACGGCAATGGCGGCAACATCGGCCACCGCGTCGAGGAGATTGCACTGCTTCACCACCGGCTTCAGGTAGACATTTTCATTTTCGACTACCGCGGCTACGGGCGCAGCCCGGGAACGCCGTCTGAAAAGGGCACCTACCTAGACGCCAGGGCCGCGCTTCGCTGGGCGCTGGAACGTCCCGGTGCCGACCCGGAGGCGGTCGTTTACTTCGGGCACTCCTTGGGGACGGCGGTGGCGGCGGAACTGGCCGTCTCCCACCCGCCGGCAGGGATGGTGTTCGTCTCCCCCTTCACTTCGATTCGGGACATGGCGAGAATGACCTTTCCGTTGCCGGGGGCCGGTTGGGTGGTGCGCAACCATTACGACACCCTTTCCTGTATCGGCCGGTTTCACGCGCCCCTGTTGGTCTTGCACGGGGACCAAGACGAAACCGTGCCAATATCTCAAGGTCGGAAGCTGTTTGAATCGGCCAACCAGCCCAAGACCCTGACGGTGTTGAAGGGCGCCGACCACAACGACACCTACAGCGTGGACCCCGAGGAGTTTTTCGGTGCGCTGGAACGGTTCCAAGCGGAGATTGCCCGAGGCGATGGGGGCGGATGATCAGACCCCGGAAATGATCTCCAATTCGTAGTCCAACAATTCAACGTCGCGGCGCGAGTCTTCCACGAAAGAGACGACCTTGGAAAGGACTTGGTTGGCGTGGGCCGAATCGTTGCTCACACAAGAAACTCCCAGGGTCAGCCGCTGCCGGAAGTCGTTGTCCTCTACCTCGGCCACCGAAACGTTGAACTGGTTCTTGATCCGGCTGGTGAGTGAGCGGGACACCTGCCGTTTGTCTTTAAGGCTATCCGCTTCGGGCAGGTGGAGCGTCAACCGGCAAACACCGACGTGCATCGTGATATTTTATCACCAAGCAGCCGCCCACCGGTAAGCGACCCCGGTTCCTGAAACGGCGGCCGCGGTGGGCTGTCGTTAGTCCTGGTAATCCTGTTTGTACCGGGGGACGAAGCGGAAACCTGGAGTAAAGAGGAAGGAGAATGGGAAGGCAACAAGACTGGCTTGCTAAATAGGCCTAGCCCGCATTGGCCGATGTATCAGCTCTTTACTGATCGGGTCAACCAAGAGGCGAAAAATCTCCAAAGTAGTTGCTCCTACGAGATATACATCGTCCGGGCCGAACATAACCGGGCAAAACCAGTCTTGGCCCTCCATGACTATGCGCGCTGTTCCGTAGCCTGTTTCCCGGCTCTCGCCGTCGGCGAACGAGCACAACGTATATCCCCGTGGATCTATGTGCAGGTGATTTAGTAATGACTCCGGCAACATCGTATCGGTTGCCCCAGTGTCCACCAGAGCTTCTGGCACTAATTCGAGGTCCCCTCCTTCGAGGTTGCCTACCTGCATAGCAATGGAAAACGATCCCATGGTCAATCCAATCACCGAGCGTTCAGTCGACCTGTAGATTAGACTGTAATCGGACGAGGGTCAAGAAAGTTGGGGTCAATTTTGTCAAGCGCTACTGCGGTTATTACCAAGCAACGGAAAAATCCTGGAGCGGCCAGGGAACCCGACCACGCTTCCTCATCCAAGCCTCGAGTGAGGCGCTACCGGGCAAGCGCAGTTCTTGACTGGGCTCGGAGGGCCATTATAGATTAGGAGCGGTATCCGGGTTCAAGGGTGGACTTATTATGGGCGGCGACCCGTCTTCTCCTCAGCAAAACCGGGACGACGTGCCCGAGGTCGTCGTTAGCCGGCTTCCCCAATACCTACGGGTGCTCAGCCGGTTGATTGAGGACGGGACCCTGGTTGTAAGCTCCCAGCAATTGGGGGAACGGCTCCAGGTCACGCCAGCCCAAATCCGAAAAGACCTGAGTTATTTCGGGCGTTTCGGCAAGCAGGGACGTGGTTACAGCGTTCGCGACCTTCTGGACCGGCTCCGGCAAATTCTCGGGGTGAATTCCTACTGGAACGTTGCGGTGGTCGGGGTAGGCCGCTTGGGCCGGGCCATTCTGAACTATCCCGGGTTTAACCCCGACGGGTTTCACTTGGTGGCGGCTTTCGACCTGGACCCTGGGGTAATAGGAGAAGAGGTCGGCGGCCTCAAGGTCCGCTCGTTAGAGGACCTGCATCGTATAGCAATAGAAGAAAAGATCAGCATTGCCATCGTGGCGGTGCCGGTGACCCAGACCCAGGAAGTGGTTGACCTGCTGGTGGCCTGTGGGGTGCGGGCGATCTTGAACTACGCCCCCATCGCTCCCTACGTTAGGGAAGGAATCCGGATCCGCAACATCGATCCGGTCTTATCCCTCCAGTCGATGACCTATTACATCAACGACCCTAACGAAGTCTAGCGGCCTGTACCTACAATAGCCGGAGAGCCCCGGGGCCGGTGCGGGCAATTGTAAAGCCCCCTTCACCGAGGCGGCTTTGTAGAATTCCGTCGTAGCGTGGTAGCCGTGGTCTTGCTCAGCCTCCGCCAGCGGCCACCGGCGGCTGTCCGGCGCCGCGAGGCCGCCGCCGGCGCACCAAGTCCAAGCGGACTTGGGCCCGGCGCAACGAGGCCATTGCCTGTTGCAACTGCATTTCCGAGCCTTGGCCGGCGATGCGTTCTTGGGCCGTCCGCACCGCGGTTTGGGCCCGCTCTTCGTCAATCTCGTCGGAGCGTTCGCAGGCGTCCGCCAGTACGGTCACCCGGTTGGCCAGCACCTCGAGAAAGCCGCCCGTAACGGCCAGGTATGTCTCGGCGCCGGCCGCCCGGATGGTGAGCTCTCCGGGTTGCAGCATGGTCATCAGCGGAGCATGATGGGGCAAGATGCCCAACTGCCCGTCAATCCCCGGGGCGATCACCATGTCCACTTCCTCGGCAAATACCCGGCGTTCCGCAGTCGTAATTTCCAGCATCATGGGAGCCATGTGGTTCACACCAATCCCATTGCGAGTTGTCTCACGTCATCCGCGGGCGATTGAGCGGCGCTGTCCAGAGCGTACTTAACATCTCTTAAATCGCTCAATGGTATGACGGCATCCTGGAGCAGCAACCGGTTGCCCACTCTTCTTGGAATATATTCCGGTTTGTCACTCACTGGCACCCATGGCGGCGGCGCGTTCGATGGCTTCGTCGATGGAGCCTACCATGTAGAAGGCCTGCTCCGGGAGGTCGTCGTGCTGGCCTTCCAAGATTTCGGTGAAGCCTCGCACCGTTTCCCGCAACGGCACGTATTTGCCCGGCTGGTTGGTAAAGGCCTCCGCCACAAAGAAGGGCTGGGTAAGGAACCGTTGAATCTTCCTAGCTCGGAACACCGTCATTTTGTCGTCATCGGACAATTCTTCAATGCCCAGAATGGCGATGATGTCCTGCAACTCCCGGTAGCGTTGTAGCACCTGTTGCACGCCCCGGGCCAACCGGTAGTGCTCGTCGCCCACGATCCGGGGCTCGAGGATCCGGGAATACGACGCCAGCGGGTCCACCGCCGGGTACAGGCCCTGGGCGGCCAACGACCGTTCCAAGGAGACCACGCCGTCCAGGTGGCCGAAGGTCGTCACGATGCCAGGGTCGGTGTAGTCGTCGGCTGGCACGTAGATTGCCTGGAAGGACGTGATGGAGCCGCTCCGGGTCGAGGTGATGCGCTCCTGTAGCGCTCCCATCTCGGTGCCCAGCGTCGGTTGGTACCCGACGGCGGACGGCATCCGGCCCAGCAGAGCCGATACTTCCATGCCGGCTAGGATGTAGCGGTAGATGTTGTCGACGAAGAGCAGCACGTCCTGGTTTTGCTCGTCCCGGAAATACTCCGACATCGTCAACCCGGTTAGGCCGATGCGGGCCCGGACGCCCGGCGATTCGTTCATCTGGCCGAACACCAGCACGGTGTTGGCCAGCACGCCGGAGTCCTGCATTTCGTGCCAGAGGTCGTTGCCCTCGCGGGAGCGTTCGCCCACGCCGGCGAACACCGATACGCCCTGATGAACGGCCCCGATGTTGCGTATGAGCTCTTGAATGATGACTGTCTTGCCCACTCCGGCCCCGCCGTATGCCCCTATCTTGCCCCCTTTCATAAAGGGGGTGATCAAGTCGAAGACCTTGATTCCGGTTTCCAGGATTTCAACGGAGGAAATCTGGTCGTCGAACGGCGGCGGGTCCCGGTGGATGGGCCAGTGTAGGCCCGCTTCTACCGGGCCCAGGTTGTCCAAGGGCGTACCGGTCACGTCGAAGAGACGCCCCAGGGTTTCGGGGCCTACCGGCACGGTCACCTTCTGGCCGGTGTCGTTAACGTCCACGCCTCGGGCCAAGCCGTCGGTGGCCCCCAAGGCTAGGCACCGTACCCAGTTGTTGCCGATGTGCTGTTGCACTTCCAGCACCAACCGCTCTCCCACGTTGTCCAACTCCAAGGCGTCGAAGAGGTTGGGGAGCTCTTCGGCGGGGAACTCGACGTCGACCACGGTCCCGATTACTTGAACAACTTTCCCGGTAGCCATTGGTCTCTCCTTCAGCCTTCCAGGGCTATCTGGCCCCCGATGAGGTCCAGAAGCTCGTTGGTGATGCTCTCCTGACGCAGTTTGTTCATTACGATCGTGAGGTCTTCGGTAAGCTGCTTGGCGTTATCGGTGGCGTTTCGCATGGCCACCATGCGCGCCGACTGCTCACTGGCGATTGCTTCCAGCAGCGCGTGGTAGACTTCCATCTCCACGAAACGGGGCAGCAAATTCTGCAGCACGGAGAGGTTGTTGGGTTCGTAGATGTAGCCCACTCGTTCCGCCCCGGTCAGGTCGGATGGCGAAACCGGCAACAGCCTCTCCACAACGGGCTGCTGGCTTAGGGTGGAGATATACCGGGTGTAGGCCAGGTACACTTCATCGGCGGCGCCGCCGGAGTAGGCGTCGATCAGTATGCGGGATATGGCGGTGGTGTCCGCCAGCACCGGCGTCTCGCCCAAATCGGTGAAAACAGCCGTCAGGTCCCGCCCGGTGCGGACCATGAAATCGCGGCCCTTCCGGCCCACGGCGACTGCCTCGACCGGTACCTCTTGGTCCAATATGAACTGTCCCACCCGCCGGTTCAGGTTGGCGTGCAGTCCGCCGCAAAGGCCGCGGTCGGGGCTTATGACCAAGACGGCGACTCGCTCCACCGGCCGGGTCTGGAGCAACGGCTGGACGGCGAACGAATCTTCCGTGGGTTGGGCGGCCAAGTGGGCGATGACCTCCCGGATTTTCTCCGAGTAAGGCCGACCCTGTAGCACCGAATTTTGGGCCCGGCGCATCTTGGAGGCGGCGATCAACGACATGGCGTTGGTCACCTTGCCGGTATTTTCCACGCTGCGGATCCGCCTTCGTATGTCTCTTACGCTGGGCATAAGCTAGATGCTCGGTTAAGACTAGGCCAAGGCTGAAGATTAGGCCAGGAAGGTTGACTTGAAATCGCTGATGGCCGTGTTAAGGGTTTGATCGGTCTCGTCCGTGATGTCTCTGGCTTCCCGGATGCTCTGGATTGCCTCCGGGTGGTTGCTGGCAATGTACCGGAGCAATTGCTGTTCGTATTCGGCGGCCCGGGCCAAAGGTATGTCTTCCATCAGCCCGGCGTTGACGGCATACAGAACCACCACCTCTTCCTCCAGTGACAGGGGAGCGTATTGAGGCTGTTTCAGCACCTCGGTGGCCAACTGCCCCCGGGCCAACTGGGACCTGGTGGCGGCGTCCAAGTCGGCGGTGCCGAACTGGGCGAAGGTGGCCAGTTCCCGGTACTGGGCCAAGTCCAAGCGCAACCGCCCGGCCACTTTCCGGATGGCCCTGGTCTGGGCCGCGCCCCCCACCCGGGACACCGAAAGCCCTACGTTGACCGCGGGGCGGATGCCGGAATTGAACAACTCCGATTCGAGGTAGATCTGCCCGTCGGTTATCGATATGACGTTGGTCGGGATGTATGCCGACACGTCGCCGGCTTGGGTCTCGATGATGGGAAGGGCAGTGATGGAGCCGCCGCCGTGGGCCTCGTCCAACCGGGCGGAACGCTCCAGAAGACGGCTGTGAAGGTAGAAAATGTCGCCGGGGTAGGCCTCCCGGCCCGCCGGCCGCCGCAGCAAAAGAGACATCTGGCGGTAGGCCCAAGCGTGTTTGGTCAGGTCATCGTAGACAATCAATACGTCCCGGCCCTGCTCCATGAACTCTTCGGCCATGGCGCACCCGGCGTAGGGCGCCAAATATTGCAACGGGGCCGAGTCGGAGGCGCCGGCGGTTACCACGATGGTGTGGGACATGGCGTCGGCTTCTTCCAACGAGCCCACCACTTGAGCGACCTTCCCCTGCTTCTGCCCGATGGCAACATAAATGCAGACCAGGTCGCCGCCCTTTTGGTTGATGATAGTGTCTATGGCGATGGCGGTCTTACCCGTGGAGCGGTCGCCGATTATCAACTCGCGCTGGCCCCGGCCGATGGGGATCATCGCGTCGATGGCCTTGATGCCGGTCTGCACCGGCGTATCAACCGATTGACGCACCACGACGTTGGGGGCCACTGTTTCGGCGGAGCGGACGCCGGTGGTGTGTACCGCTCCCTTGCCGTCCAGAGGCCGCCCCAAGGGGTCGACCACCCGGCCGATCAGGGCGTCGCCCACCGGGATTTCAATGATCCGGCCGGTGGAGCGGACCCGGTCTCCCTCTTTCACGGCGTTGGGGTCGCCCAAGATGGCGGCGCCAACCAGGTCTGACTCCAGGTTCAACGCTAGCCCCAGGGTATTGCCGCCGAAGTCCAATAACTCGTTGGAACGCACTCCCTGCAGTCCCTGAATGCTGGCGATGCCGTCGCCCACTTGGACCACGGTGCCCACGTCCACGAGAGCCAGATCGCCGCCAAACTCTTCTATCTGCCGTTTGATCAGCGAAACTATGTCCTGTCCCCTGGTCGCCATTGGCGGTCTCCTTTAGGTCGGGAATCTCCGGCGGCTATACCGCCGGGGGAATGGCCATTACTTATTTGTGCGTTATTGGCTCAGGCGCCGGACACATCGGAGTGCAAACGTTCCCGAAGTCCGTTCAATCTGGACTGGGCGCTTCCGTCCAGCAGGCGGTCTCCGATCTGGACGACCATTCCACCCAGGATGGACTCGTCCACTTTGGTGGTTACCACAACCTCGCGTTGGACGAGGTCGGTCACGAAACGGGTGATGCGTTCCACTTCGGTGGCTTCCAGGGGCACGGCGGTGGTCACTGCGACCCTTTGACGGCCCAAATGCTGGTCCACGAGCACGGTAAATTCAACACAGACCTCGGGGATGGCGTCCACCATTCCCCGCGATACCAGCAAGTTGACCATGTTACGCGCCAGCGGGTCGATCCCGGCCAGCACCGTCTCGGCGGCTTGGCGTTTGTCGGCCGCCGGAACGTCGGCGTGTTTCAGCAGCGCGTTGAACTCCGGGTCTTGGAAGACCTCGGCCACCAACGACAGGTCTTCCGCCCATTGGTCAACCCGGCCGTTCTCCAAGGCCAATTCGAAAACGGCTTGGGCGTAACGTTTGCCCGTAACCCGTTGCGGCATGGGCCGGCTAACCCCTTCTCAAGGACTCGCCTTCCTCGAGCACCTGGTTGATCAGTTCCTCGTGGGCCTGCCGGTCTAATGAGCGGCGAATTACCCTCTCGGCGGCGGTGATGGCCAAGTCGCCGAAATTGGCCCGGACCTCTTCGATGGCGGTGTCCCGTTCCCGCTGGATGTCGGCCCGGGCCCGTTCCACGAAAGCATCCGCCTCTTGCCGGGCCCGGTCCATTTCGTCGGACCGGAACCGTTCCGACGCCTCCCGGGCTTGGTCCAGCAACCGTTGACCCTCCCGGCGGGCTTCAACCAGTTGGCTTTCTACGTTTGCCTGGGAGGTGGCGGCCTCTTCGCGTGCCCGCTCCGAGGCCTCCAGGCTCTCACGAATCCGATCGCTCCGTTGGTCCATCAGCCGCAGGATCGGCCGGTAGGCAAACACCCGCAGTATCACTAGGACCAACACGAAGTTGACCAAGTAAATCAGCAGGCTGGGGAAGTGTATTCCTAATGTCTCCAGCATACTTCACCCGGCCTTAGAATATGAAGCCGATCATGATCGCCGCGACCAAGGCGTAGATACCCAGCGCCTCGGCGAAAGCGATGCCCAGGATCATATTGGTCTGTATGTTGCCGGTAGCCTCCGGGTTTCGGCCGATCGCGCTCATCGCCGCCGCACCCAGGATGCCGATGCCAATACCTGGGCCGATCAGCCCTAGACCGATGGCAATACCGGCGCCCAGCAGCCTTCCCGCGTCCTCACCAATCTGGGCCAACGGGATGTTGGCCAGTGACAGAAGAACCTCCATTGTGCCTCCTAAGTAGCTAGTTATTCATTCCCCGTAATCCGGGGTAGGTCGACTCTAGTCCTGGCGGGCGGCGTAGATGGCGAAGATACCGCCCAAAGCCGCTGCCGCGATTCCAACCGTTGCTATTACCACAAGGAAGATTAATGCTTCCATCGCGCTCCTTTGCCGGTCCCGATTATCGGGGCCCGATGGCCCTGGATGAACGTTACAAGTCCGACGTTACTGGCTAGTGTTCCTCCCCTTCGTGTGCGTGGGCCGTCATGGCAATGGCCGCGAAGACCAGGGTGAGCCCGGCGAAAATCAGCCCCTGAATGAAGCCAACCAGCAATTCCAGACCGTAAACCCCCACCGTGGCCACGAATGGCACCAGGAAGGCCGAGATCAACACCAGGATCTCCCCGGCGGTCATGTTGCCGAACAGCCGGAAAGTGAAGCTGACCAGCCGGACCACTTCGCTGAACGCTTCCAGCGGACCCACGAAGAAGAAGTCGAGCAGTCCCTGGAAGGCGTCCAAGAACCGGCCGCGGCCCATCGCCGCCATACCCCGGCCCAGGCTGCCGACGCGAACGAACTTGGTAATGTAGCTGACGCCCAGCATTCGGAGTACCCAGAAATTCGACGAACACGAAGGATGTCAGCGCCAACGCCAACGGCATGTTGATGTCGGTGCCAGCCGGCCGCAACAGGTGGACTTCAATATTGCCGTCATTGAAGAATCCCAGCGCCGGGTAGATGGGCAAAAGGCCAATCCAAGCGTTAATTACCACGAAGAGGAAGATCGAGGCGATCATGGGGAAGATCAGGCGGCTGCGTTCCCGTCCCACCACTGCTTCGACGAACCGCAACAGGCCTTCGATGACGATTTCACAGAAGTTCTGGAGCCGTCCCGGCACCAATTTAGCCCGCCGGGCGCCAAGAACGAAGATGCCCACCAGAACGATGCTGGCGATCCAGGAAGAGAGGAGTGTGTTGGTTACGATGAACCTGGTGCCCCGGTAGGGGCCTTCGTGTACCAAGTCTTCTTCGTCGTGGCTAAGGGCGGCCTCGCCCTCCGCTTTCTCTTTGTGTTCGGCGTGGAGGAAACCCTGGTAGTGGTCCCGCTCGCCCTTGGGAGCCACCACCTGGGGCGGGAGATGGACGGCGGGCTTGGGGATGAAGGGACCCTCGGCGGTCTTACCGGCCGCTTTGTCGGCATCGGACTGTACCAGACCGGCGCCTATAGCTCCGGTGATCAGGCCAGCTATGAAAAGCGCCGCCACTACCAACAGGCCCATTACCAAGAACCTGCGGTTCACTGGGTATTATCTCCGTTGGCGCCGGGATTTTGGCTAGTTGGCTGGTTGCCCAGCAACGGGCGCACCATCTTATACAGTCCGTAAAATGCGGCCACGGTTCCGAGGAGTACCCCCAGCAAAGTGAACAACGGCGTGGTGTTCGATAGCTTATCTAACCAGACCCCGCCTACGACGCCTACCACCACACAACCGGCCACGTACCAACCCAGACCGGTTAGACGCAAGGCTAAGAGTCGACGGTCCATCGGTCCGCCGAAACCGTGCGGATGTTATCACCGGGCATCTTAAAAGTCAATTCAAAATTACGCTACGATAGTATAGAGCGCGGTTAACGAAAAACGGCCCCGAATCTCGGGGCCGTTGCTCTTTTACAGGCAAGGAATGCTTGTGTCTCAGCGTCCTCCCGACTGTTTGCCGAAATCCTCCAAGTCCAAGGAGTCGATGAAGTCGGTGAAAGCGGACATGCCCTCCAACTCCCCTTCCTTCACTTCGGAAGCGGTCTCGCCCGCGGGCTGCTCGGCTGCCGCGTCTTGGCCCAAGGGTTTGCCGGTCTCTTTGTCGAGCAGTATGCCAGCCTTGTCCAAGACGGTTTCCTCGGCGAAAATGGGCACCTTGGCCCGGACAGCCAAGGCCACGGCATCGCTGGGGCGGCAATCGATCTCTTTGACTTCGCCATTGGTCTGAATAGTGATCTTGGCGAAGAAGGTCTCGTTATGGAGGTCGTTCACTAGGATGTGCTGCACTGAGCCGCCCAGGGTGTCGATTATCGTGCCCAACAAGTCGTGGGTTAGGGGACGGGGCACACTCAGGTCCTGCAACTTGACCGCTATGGCTTCGGCCTCGGCTGGGCCTATCCATATAGGCAGGTAGCGGTCGGAGTCCTTTTCCCGCAGGATGACGACCCTCTGGTAGTTCATGGGACTTACCCGGATGCTATCCACGGTCATCTCGAGCATTGGTGTGCCTCCGAAACTCGCCCTTGGCCCTGAGGCAAAATTGTAGTCCTGGCAGAAATTCAATGTCAACCCGAACCATGCTCTCTGTAGGGCCATTCTGCCACGTCCCGAATGCGCTGGAAGGCCATGTATAATACCGGCCACGGCTGGCTGGCGCCCCTTTACCACGCCTTTCCATGTCCCGGGTGATTTCATTTTTGAGGGAGGACCGGTTTTGAAGGATGACCGGCGGGAGGACCAGATGTCCGTCATCGACAGAGGCCGCGACCTCAAGTACCGGGTTGATTATAGGGACGCCTGCTGGACCTGCGACCTGGGAACGTTGTCTTTCGAGAGTACCGAGGAGCTGGACCCCTTGGACCGGTTTATCGGCCAAGACCGGGCACAGGAAGCAATCCGGTTCGCCTTGGAGTTGGACAGGCCAGGCTACAACCTGTTCGTGACCGGGCTCACCGGGACCGGCAAGACCGCGGCGGTCCAATACCACCTCAGGGGAATATTGGACGACCCGCAGTGGGCCGAACAGCACCAGCCGAACTACGACTGGGTCTACCTTCACAATTTCGAAGACCTCGACCGGCCCAACGCCGTGCGCCTGCCCCGAGGCACGGGACGGGCCTACCGGCAAAGCCTCAACTCCGTGCTTGGTCAACTGAAAGAACAGGTCCCGAAAACCCTGGCGGGCGAAGAACTGGACTCCCTGCGCCGGGCCCAGGTCCAGACGGACGGCCGGGCGATTCAGGCAGCGATGTTGGGATTGGAAGAAGCGGGCCTGGCAGCGAATTTCGCGGTGCAGCTAACGCCTTCGGGCGTGGCTCTGTCCCCGACGACCGAGGGCCGTCCCCTGACTTCTGAGGAATACCAGGGCTTGGGCCAACAAGCCAGGGAGGCCATCGAAAACGCGCGCGCCGGACTGGCCAGGATGGCCCAAGAGACCATGGAGGACATCCGTGAGATCGAGGCGGCCTCCGCGATAAAGGTACGGGAAATGGAACGGGCGGCCGTGGCCGGGTTGGTGGCTTCCCTGTTGGGACCAACGGCCTCGATGGTCCAAGACCTGCCGGAGCTGGACCGATACTTACGTGGCCTAACCGGATACATCCTGGACAATACCAACTTGTTCCAAGCCGGCGCCTCTCCGGTCCCCGCCTTGCCCGGGCAGCCGCCCGCGGTCGACGCGCCGGCGCTGGTGCTCAATCCGTTCCTGCCCTTCGAAATCAACGTGTTCGTCGACAACTCCGGAGCCGATAAGCCGCCCATCGTCATCGAGACCCATCCGACCTGGGGGAACCTGTTCGGCCGGATCGAACGCCGGGCAGTAAGGGGCACCAGTGTCAGCGACCACGCCGTGCTCAAGGCCGGATCAATCCACCGGGCCAACGGCGGTTATCTGGTGCTCAGCGCCAACGAAGTGCTCGCGGCGCCCGGCGCCTGGGAAGGGCTGAAACGCGCCATCCGCGACCGGCAGGTCCTGCTGGAAGACCCCGGCGAACGGGCTGGGCTGCCGTTGCCCCAAGGCCTCCGCCCCGGGCCGATACCATTGGACCTCAAGGTAATTATGACCGGAGACGAACGGACCTATCGGGTTTTGACCGCCTCCGACCACGAAGACTTCTGGGACCTGTTCAAGGTCAAGGCGGAGTTCGATTATAAGGTGGACCGAAACGAGGAGAACTTGGCGGCCTATTGCGCCTTTATCTGTTCTACCTGTATCCAAGAACGGTTGACGCCGTTTGAAAACGCCGCTGCCGGCCGGGTCCTGGAGTATGCCGCCCGGCTGGTTGACGACCAGAAGAAGCTCTCAACCCGCTTCGGCCTGATCAAGGACCTGTTGATCGAAGCCGACTATTGGGCCCGCAAGGAAGGCGGCGGCCGGGTGCGGGAGGAGGACGTCCGGAGGGCCATCGACCGCAAGGTATACCGGCTGAATCTGGTGGAGGAGCGCATCCGGGAAATGATCGCCGACGGTTCGTTGCTCTTGGACCTGACCGGCGCGACAGTGGGACAGATAAACGGGTTGTCGGTATACGATTTGGGCGACTTCAGTTTTGGCCGGCCCGCCCGGATCACCGCCCAGACTTTCGCCGGACGGGAAGGGGTCATCAACATCGAACGGGAAGCCCTTCTGAGCGGACGGACCCACGACAAGGGAGTGTTGATTCTCAGCGGCTACCTGGGGGCCAATTTCGCTCAAGACCGTCCGTTGACCCTGTCGGCCAGCCTGTGCTTCGAGCAGTCCTACGATGGGGTGGACGGCGACAGCGCGTCGTCAGCGGAGATATATGCGATTCTTTCCAGCCTGTCCGGCCTCCCCTTACGCCAAGACGTGGCGGTCACCGGCTCGGTCAACCAACGAGGGGAGATTCAGCCCATCGGCGGTGTGAATCAAAAGGTTGAGGGGATGTTCGACGTCTGCCGGGCCGCCGGCGGGCTTACCGGAAGCCAAGCCGTGATTATTCCCCGGCAAAACGTGCGCAACCTGATGCTCAGAGAAGACGTGGTGCAGGCCATTCGAGACGAACGGTTCCACGTTTACGGCGTCAAGACCATTGAAGAAGGTCTGGGGATATTGACCGGCGTCGAGGCGGGAACTAAAGGAGCCGACGGTTCCTATCCCGAGGGCACCGTCAACGCCAAGGCCGCCCAGCGATTGCGGGAACTGAACGACAACATGCGCCACTATTTTGGTGGGTCGTCCGGTCCCGGCTGACGACCGGCCCTTAAGCGTTGCACCGGGCAATGCCCCCGGTCACGATAATCCGGCAAATTGTCTGCCGGGAAATATCTGCCGGGAAATAACTGCGGGAAATGTCCAAATAAAAAGGCGCCGACGAAGCGGCGCCTTCGATGTTGAATCGTAGATTGTAGACCCGTAGGCGGACTAGCGCGACGCACCTGTGCTGGAATATTCCGTGTCGAAATACTGGGAATTCAGGTTGGCCGACGCCTGCCCGGCCAGGATTTCGATGCCCTTCCGTACCGAAGCGGCAATGGTCCCCAACTCATTTTCCATCGCCCTCAGGCTGCGCAGGGCGTAGGCGTCTGCGTCGGTGCGGCGGGAAAGGGATTCAGCCTCCGATAGCTGCAACGTTCGAGCGGCTCGCTCTTCGGCTTCCCTGATGATCTGTTGGGCTTTCGTTTCCGCTTGGCCCAGCAACTCGTGGTGGTTCAAGCGTTCCCGATACTCGTCTTCGGCCTGGGACTTGGTCCGCCGGGCCGTAGTTTCCGCGTTGCCCAGGATGTGGTCCTTTTGAGAGATGATCTCTTCAGCCGCCCGAATTTCTTCGGGTATGGTCAACCTGAGCTGGTCGACCAGTTCCATCATTTTCCTTTTTTCGACTAGGATATTGCCGCTAACCGGCACCACCTTGCTGGTGTCGATCATTGATTCCAACCGATCGATGATATTTATGATGTCGATAATTGCCCCCTCACCCGGTCACTACCCTTCCCGGACCGGTAATCCGAATTTTTGATACACGGCTTCTGCAACGTTGGGAGGGACCATCGCCGTTATGTTCCCCCCTAGCCTGGCAACCTCCTTTAACAGACTGGCGCTAACGAACATGTAATCCTGGGAGGTCATGAAACAGACCAAGTCGACCTCCGGTTCCAACTTCCGGTTCATGAAGGCCATTTCGAACTCGTACTCGAAGTCCGAGCCGCTTCTCAGGCCCCGTACTATCACCCTGGCCCCCGCCTCTTTGGCGAACCGCACCACTAAGCCGGAGAACCTGGTTACCTCGACGTTTGTCAGGTGCCGGCAGGCGGCCTCGAGCAGGTTCACCCGCTCGTCGGTGGTGAAGAGCAGGTCTTTGGACGGCGTGTCGTAGACCGCGATGACCACCGTTTGGAAGAGCTGGGCCGCCCGGGTGGCGACGTCAACGTGTCCCACCGTTACCGGGTCGAAACTGCCGGGGTAGACCGCTGTTACCACGGCGTTTCTCCCAAAGGCGGCGCACCGTCCGTGTTGTCTGCGCCGTCGGTTATACCCTGGTTGGTGAAAAAATCGACCACGTTGTCTCCGTATTGGCGATGGGAGGTCTGGCGTAGCTTGCCGAAGCTGGCGCCGAGTTCGCTCCGCTTGGAATGTCCCGCGACCACGACCCCGCCTTCAACCACCAGGCCCTCTTGCGATGCGATGGCGTTCAGGACTTGGTCCAGGCCGTCCATCCGGTAAGGAGGGTCCAGCAGCACGAGTTGGTAGGGGCCCGCCAAGGACGGAAGCGTCTTCAGTACGTCGGCGCGGTGAACGGTTGCCTGGCTGCGAAAGCCGGTGGCGCCCAGGTTGGATTCGATCACCTCGCATTGACGCCGGTCCCACTCTACGAAATCGGCCCAGACTGAGCCGCGGCTCAGTGCCTCGATACCCAGGCTCCCGGAACCGGCGTATAGGTCCAGCACCCGGCGCCCCTGGTAATGGCTTGGTCTTAGAATGTTAAAGATCGCCGCCCGAACGCGTTCTGTCGTGGCGCGTGTACCGGGGCTGACCGCCCCCTTGAGCCGTCGGCCTCTGGCCTCGCCGCCGGATACTCGCATCACCCTGTTAAGCCGGAATTATACATAACCAGCAGTCCTGTTTCCTATAGAAAACGGCATTGTTTTAGACGAATCTAAGGAATTGGTTAAGGTAACTAAGTTGACGCTAATAGGCCGCTATGCTAATATCCAGCCCACTCCAACCGCCTCTAACCCGTGGTAAATGAGCTTTCGCCGACTATTGGCCAGCGCCGCTCCCGCGAGGGATACAGTCCTCACCGTCGGCGTTTTCGACGGAGTCCACCAAGGACACCGCCACCTGCTCGCCCGGTTGATCGAACGGGCCGGCGTTAATTTCTCACCCGCTGTCGTCACCTTTGCCAACCGGCCCATTACTGTCTTACAACCGGGCACGGTCCCCAGCTACCTTACCACACCCGAACATCGCATCGACCTGCTCAAGGGGCTGGGCGTCGAGGTGGTGGTGTGCCTGGAATTCACCCTGGAGCTCTCCAGGGTCCCGGCCGAGGAGTTCGCCGAAGTCTTGGCCGGCCTCATGCGCATGAAAGGCCTGATTATGGGGCCGGACTCTGCTTTGGGGCAGGGCCGCCGGGGCGATTTGGCGTTTATGAGGGAGCAGGGAGAACGGCTCGGTTTCTGGGTGGAAGCCGTCGACCCCTTGGAGAGTGGCAACGAACCGGTGAAAAGCCGCCGGATTCGGGACGCTTTGGCCAACGGGAACGTTGCGGCGGCTTCGGGACTGCTGGGCCGCAATCACACCCTTAGCGGTGTGGTGGTAATCGGCGACCAGAGGGGCCGCACTCTGGGTTTCCCCACCGCCAACTTGGCCGTCGATTCCCGGTTGCTGTTGCCCGGCGACGGTATCTACGCCACTTGGGTGATAATCGACGGCACACGCCGGCCAGCGGCTACCAGCGTCGGGGTACGGCCCACCTTCGGGCTTACCCAACGCTTGGTGGAGGTCTACGTGATGGACTTCAGCGGGGACCTTTACGGCAAGACTATCAGTATTGAGTTCGTCAACAAAGTCCGGGACCAAGAGACCTTTGATTCGGTTGACGAGTTGGTCAAGCAGATAGACCAAGACGTGATCGATTCCAGGGAAGTCTTGGCCTTGGAACGTGGGGACCATGACGCTTAGCGCCGAGCAATTGGACACGATCGTCAACCGGGGCGTGACCGATATTATTTCCCGGGACGAATTCGTCCGTTTGTTGCAGGCCGGCCAACCGCTGCGTTTGAAGATGGGGTTCGACCCCAGCCGGGCCGATATCCACTTGGGTCATGTGGTGGGCCTTCGGAAGCTACGCCAACTCCAAGAGCTGGGCCACCGGGTGATCCTTATCGTTGGCGACTGGACTGCCCAGATAGGCGATCCCAGCGGGCAGTCGGCCACCCGCCCCATGCTGACCCATGACGAGGTGATGGCTAATGCCGAGACCTACCTGCGCCAGTTCTTCAGAGTGGTCGACGAGGAGCGCACCCAGGTTGTGCGTCAGAGCGAGTGGTTCGGCGATTTCACCTTGGCCGACGTTATCAACCTGACCAAAAAATTCACCGTAGCCCAGTTCCTGCAACGGGCCGATTTTGCCCAGCGGTTCGCCGAGCAACGTCCCATCGCTTTAACCGAGTTCCTGTACCCGCTGCTTCAGGCCTACGACTCCGTGGCTATCGAATCGGACGTGGAATTCGGAGGCACCGACCAGATGTTCAACCTTCTGGTGGGCCGGGAACTGCAGGTAATGATGGGCCAACGGCCCCAACAATGCTTCCTGATGCCGATGTTGGTGGGCACCGACGGCGTCCAAAAGATGAGCAAGAGCTTGGGCAACTACGTGGCCGTGGATGAACCCCCTGCCGATATGTTCGGAAAGATCATGTCTCTGTCTGATGGTCTTATCTTGAATTATTTCGAATTCTTGACTGACGTCCCGCGTTCCGACTTGACCGACATGGCCCGGGACCTAGAGCGGGACGCGGTTAATCCAATGGACTACAAGAAACGGCTGGCTTGGGACATCACCAACCAGTTTCACGGCGGTCAAGCCGCCGCCGCCGCCCAATCCCAATTTGAACGGGTAGTGCAAGGCGGCGGCGTACCCGACGACGTACCGGAAATACCCCTCGAATCCTTGCGCGCCCAAGGCGTTCTGTCGGAAAATTCGGCGCGGGCCGACCGGCTGTTGGTGGCCGCGTCTTTGGCATCCAGCAACGCCGAGGCCAAGCGGCTGCTGGGCCAAGGCGCAGTGGAGCTAATTCGCAGGGCGGGCGGCCAGGTAACCGTTTCCGTAGACCAACCGGCCGTACCAGTCGAAGCGGGAGACGTGGTAAGAGTAGGCAAGCGCCGTTTTGTCCGCTTGGTCGGGCCTTAAGGCGCTCCGCGTCGAGCCTACGACCGGATAATGGGCGAGGGAGGTATCTGTGGACTCCGCCAGAGACTCGGAAGAGGTCAACGAGCGCAGCACTGCCGGTGGGCCGCGGCCGGACACGGACGCCCAGCGCAAGCCCAGCTTTCGTACCCCGTCCCAGCTAACCGTCGACCGGGTCTACACGCCCGAGGATAACCCCGGTGGCGATAGCCCGGCCGATTTGGGTCTCCCCGGTGAACACCCCTACCTGCGGGGGATCCACCCTTCGGGCTACCGTAGCCGGTTGTGGACTATGCGAATGTTTGCCGGTTTTGGCCGACCCCAGGAAACCAACGAACGCTTCAAGTTTCTGCTGGGAGGGGGGCAGACCGGCTTGAGCGTCGCCTTCGACATGCCGACCCTCTATGGCTACGATACCGACGACCAGCGGGCCGCCGGCGAATTCGGCTCCTGCGGGGTGGCGGTGTCATCCTTGGCCGACATGGAGGCGCTCTTCGACGGCATACAACTGGACCAAGTCACCACGTCCATGACCATCAACAGCCCGGCGGCCATCATCTGGGCCATGTACTTGGCGTTGGCCGAAAAGCAGGGGGCCTCCCTGGACCGGATCGGCGGCACGATCCAGAACGACATTCTGAAAGAATATATCGCCCAGAACGAGTACATTTTTCCGCCAGAGCCCTCGATGCGCTTGGTCGTGGATACGGTGGAGTTCGGGGCGAAACACGTGCCCCAATGGAACCCCATCAGCATCAGCGGCTACCATATCCGGGAGGCTGGCTCCAACGCCGTCCAAGAGTTGGCTTTCACCTTGGCCGACGGTTTCGAGTACGTGCGTCACACCCAAGAACGTGGGTTGCAGGTAGACGATTTCGCTCCCAGGCTCAGTTTTTTCTTCAACGTCTGCAACAATTTCTTCGAGGAAATTGGCAAATTCCGGGCCGCGCGGCGCATCTGGGCCCGGGAAATGCAGGACACCTTTGGGGCCCGGGACCCCCGGTCCCACCGGCTCCGCTTTCACGCCCAGACTTCGGGTCAAAGCCTGACCGCCCAGCAGCCGGATAACAACGTGGCCCGCGTTTCTATCCAGGCATTGGCCGCCGTCCTCGGAGGGTGCCAGTCGTTGCACACCAATGGCAAGGACGAAGCTTGGGCGTTGCCGTCGGCAGAGGCCGCCCTCCAGGCCCTGCGCACCCAGCAGATAATCGCCCACGAAACAGGTGTTACCGACACGGTGGACCCGTTGGGCGGAAGCTATTTCCTGGAATCGATTACCAACCAGCTTGAGGCGCACAGCTACGATTATTTCCGCCGCATCGACGACATCGGGGGCGTTATCCCGGCATTGGAAACCGGCTTCCTGCAACGCGAAATCGCCGACGCCTCCTATCTCTACCAACTGGAGGAAGACCGCAGGGAGCGAATTACCGTCGGCGTCAACGAGTTCGACACCGGGGAGGAGATTGATATCCCCTTGTTGAGAGTAGACCGGGACGGCGAGCGCCAGCAGATCGAAGCCCTGAACGAATTGCGTCGTCGCCGCGACAACCGCCACGTCACCGAAAAGCTCCGCGCCTTGGAGCAAGCAGCCAAGGGGACAGAAAACCTGATGCCGCCCCTGTTGGAGGCAGTCAAGGCCTATGCCACCCTGGGCGAAATGATGGACGTATTACGAGACGTCTTCGGCGAATACCACCCGTCCTGGGGATACTAGCCGGAGACCCCCAGCGGGCCCCTACCCTAATCCAGTGCCCAGCCATCACCATCCCTTCCCCCCGCTGGGGGAAGGTTAGGAAGGGGGTCGTCGGCGTATGGGATTTTCCGGAGTCATGGAACTCCGGTTGCCGCCAATAGAAAAAGCCCCATTCGGTTGATTGGTTGGGTCGGCCATCAATCAACCAATGAGGCTTCTGACGTGCCCGCTATCTTTGTAGTATTGTTGGCTTGTTACTGGATTCGGGCCAAACTCCGGGTTGAGCCGCGCTTCAGGCAGCCGAACGGGTGTTTTTGGTTAATCGTCCTCTTCTTTGGCCCGTTTCGCATCTTGAATAACCCTGGGTTCGAGGTTGGCCGGTACCTGCTCGTAATGGCCGAACTCCATTGAGTAGGAGCCGCGGCCCTGGGTCAACGACCGCAGGTCTTGGGCGTAGCGGAGCACCTCAGCTTGGGGGACTTCCGCTTCGATCACGGTGACGTTGTTGTCCGGGTTCATGCCGAGAATGCGCCCCCGCTTCACGTTCAAATCGCTCATTACATCTCCGGTATAGGCGTCGGGAACCGTAACCGAGAGTGTCATGACAGGTTCCAGGAGAACCGGGCTGGCGTCGTTGACTCCCTTCTTTAGCGCCTGAACGCCGGCAATCTCGAAGGACATGCCGGAGGAATCGACGTCATGGTAGCTTCCGTCGAAGAGCACGGCTTTCAGGTCGACCAACGGGTACCCGGCCAGTGAACCCTCGTCCAGCGCTTTGACGACTCCCTTCTCGACGGACGGGATGTACTCTCTGGGTACCCGGCCGCCGACGACTTCGGAGCCGAACTCGAACCCTTGGTCTCGGTCCCTCGGCTCCAAGCGCAACAACACATGGCCATATTGGCCGTGGCCGCCGGACTGCTTCTTATGCCGGTATTCACTCTGGATGGTCCGGGTGATGGTTTCCCGGTAAGCCACCCGCGGCAGCTTCGTTCTGAGTTCGGCGCCGAATTTCCTCCGGATCTTGTCCAGAGCCACGTCGATCTGGGCATCGCCCAGCCCGGTAATCAGGGTTTCGCTGGTGCTGGCGTTGCGGGACATTTGGAGGCTGGGGTCTTCTTCCATAATCCGGCCCAGCGCGGACGACATTTTATCGAGGTCGGCCTTGGACGCCGGTGACACCGCCACCCGATAGTAGCCCACGGGCATTAGAATGCCCTTGAACGCGACCTGATTGTCCCGCGGACAGAGGGTGTCGCCGGTCACCGTTGACGAGAGTTTACCGACCGCCCCGATGTCACCGGCGGTGACTTCGGTGAGATTGTCCTGGTTTTTGCCCTTGGGCAGGTAGAGTTGGCCTACTCGCTCCGCTTGCCCTTGGTTGCTGTCCCAAACCTCTGAGTTGCTCTTGATAGTCCCTCGGAAGACCCTGAACATCGAAAGCTTGCCTACGAAGGGGTCGGCCATGGTCTTGAACACCAAGGCAGCCAACGGGGCGTCGGAGTCTGCCTGCAAGTCGACTGCGTCGGTGGTGCCCGCTTTCACCAGTGGGGGTTTCTCGGCCTCCACCGGCGAGGGCAGGAACGTCCGCATCATGGACAGGAAATCGTCGACCCCCACGTTTGCCGTCGCGGACGTGGCCAGAATCGGCACCAATTCCCCTTGGAGCACGGCTGTGCGGAGGCCGCTTTCGATCTCCGCAGCGGTCAAGTCCTCGCCGCTCAGGTAGCGGTCGGCCAGCTCGTCGTCGCTTTCAGCCGCCGCTTCAATCAAACGCTCGCGGGCCGCCGCCACCGCGTCGGCTAGCTCGGCGGGCACGTCGGCGTCGGGGTCAATGACGCTGACTACACCCGTGAAGTCTTGGGCGGCGCCGATGGGGATTTGGAACGGTACGCACTGCCGTCCGAACGTGGCCTGGATGTCGGCCACGTTGCGGTCGAAATCGGCGTTCTCGCGGTCCATTTTGTTGACTACGATAAGACGCGGGACCTTGGCCGCCTCGCACATGGCCCACGAGCGTTCCGTGCCCACGTCGACGCCGGATGGAGCTGCAACCAGGATGGCGGCGCCTTCCACCACCCGGAGGGCGCTAACCACTTCGCCTATGAAATCATCGTAGCCGGGAGTGTCGAGCAGGTTAATCTTGAATCCGTCGCCCATGACGGCGATCAGGGTAGTTTGGATGCTGCCGCCCCTCTTCACCTCTTCGGGCTCGTAGTCGGATACCGTGTTTCCGTCTTCGATCTTCCCCAGCCGGGTGACCGCCTTGGTGTTGAACAAGACCGCTTCGCTCAAGGAGGTCTTACCGGCTCCAGAGTGGGAAAGGAGGGCGACGTTTCTCAGATTTTTCGCGTCCATACAGGGCGTTACTCCCTTAGAAGTATTTGCCGCCAGAGGCAAAACAGGCCGCTTATCCGGCTGGGGCGTTGGTCAGCAGGACAGGGCGTGATAATGGGCAATTCTAAAGGTTTGGGTATCCACGCGCAATAACCGCAACGTCTCCTCGGCGGGCGGTTCCTTGTGTTACGGTTATGACCCGGGTTTGGGCCCGGCGGTCTATTACGCCAACCGATGGGACGAACGAATTGTTGGTAAGGAGGGATTCGACATGGCTACCTTGGAAGAATACGCCAATAAGTACGAAACGGTCAGAATGCACAGGGAGGACGGAATTCTTCAAGTAACGTTCCACTCCGGCGGCGGCAGCCTGAAGTGGGGCGGGCCGGCCCACCGGGAGCTGGGGTACGCTTTCGCCGATATCGGCAGCGACCCGGAAAACAGGGTGGTTATCCTGACGGGTACCGGGGATGATTACTGCGCCGAGTTCGAACCCAACCGCCCGACGCGCCGGATGCCCAGCGACTGGGACACGACCTATTGGGAGGGAAAGCGGCTGCTGGTCAACCTGTTGGAGATTGAGGTCCCCATAATCGGGGCGGTCAACGGCCCCGCCACCATCCACGCCGAGATACCGGTCCTCTCCGACGTCGTGTTGGCGTCGGAAACCGCCACGTTCCAAGACGCCCCCCATTTCCCCAACGGCGTGGTGCCGGGCGACGGTGTGCATGTGGTGTGGCCGCTGGTCTTGGGGCAGAACCGGGGCCGTTACTTCCTTCTTACCGGTCAGACCCTCTCGGCGCAAGAGGCGTTGGACCTGGGAGTGGTCAGCGAGGTTCTGCCGAAGGACCGGTTGTTGCCCAGGGCTTGGGAGCTGGCCCGCCAGTTGGCGGAGCGCCCTACCCTAACGTTGCGTTACAGCCGTGTTGCCCTCACGTTGCAACTAAAGAGGCAGATGCAGGATATGTTGGGCTATGGTCTGGCCATCGAGGGCCTCGCCATCATCGACCGTTCGTTAAATCAGGGCTAGGGACCGGGGTCGGAGGCGACGGCCGGCGTAATCGGGTCCGCTTATGGGCGGTGTGTCTAGGGCTGCTCGCCGCTGTCGGGCTTGCTGCCGTTCAACGCCGGCCGTAGGACGTAATCGTAGATTGCCGCTCCCAACGGCCCACCCACCAGCGGGCCCGCAATATATGCCCAAAAACCCGACGACGGTCCCGGAATAGCAATCTCGCCCCAACCGGCGAAGAAGGCGACGATGCGGGGGCCGAAGTCCCGGGCCGGGTTCCAACCCCCCATGGTCAACGGCGCCATCACGCCGATCAGAACCGCAACGGTGGCGCCAATCAGAACCGGCGATATCGCCCTGATGAGCGACCGTTCCGTTCTCCGGTCGGCTAACACAAATATAATAAGCACCAAAATGCAGGCGCCGAGTCCTTCCACTGCGGCCGCGGCGACCGGCGAAATCAAGGCTTGCGCCGCTTCGTCGGTACCGATGAGGGCTGGGTTGGGAAAGTATTCGTTGAACACCATGGCTGAAAGCTGGCTGCCCGGCTCGCCTCGTTCCAGCCCCTGTTGTGCTTCGAACCTCTCGATAAACGGGTTATAGATGGCCAGTACGGTGAGCCCGGCCAGCACGGCGCCGGCCAACTGCGCCGTCAAATAGGGGAGGAGCCGGCTCATGGGGAATTCACGATGGCGGAAAATGGCGAACGAAAGGCTGACAGCGGGATTGATGTGGGCTCCGGAGATAGCGCCCGTAGCATAAATGGCCAACGCGACACCGATGCCGGTTATAACTGCGACCTGCCACACGCCAACGTGGGCGCCGGCCAAGAGCGAGGCGGCCACCACGCAGACGCCGAAGAACACCAGAATATAGGTGCCCACTATCTCGCCCACGCAACAACGCAAGAGTCCCAGCAGCGGGTGGGCAGGCTGCTGTCGCGCTCGTCCGGAAGGGGTTACGGTGATGCCTTTGGGCGAAGGACCGGATGGGGACGGCCTATCCTCTGCCTGTGGGCCGGAGTTTTCAGCCACGGTTACAATTGTTGAATAAAAGGATCGGCGAAATCAAGAGCCCGTATCCACTGGCAGCAGGAACGAAAACCGGGTACCGGCCCCCAAGGCGCTGTTCACCTCTATGGTACCGCCGTGGGCCTCGACCAGTTGCTTGGCGATGGTGAGTCCCAGTCCCGCCCCTCCGGTAAGCCGGGAGCGCGAAGAGTCGGCCCGGTAGAACCTGTCGAACAGACGGGGCAAGTCTGCAGGGGGGATGCCTCGCCCGGTGTCGGTCACGGATATCTCGACCTGGTTCCTTGAGGCTGGCGCGACGACAATGCTAATCGTGCCTCCCTCGGGCGTGTGGGTGATGGCGTTTTCCAGCAGATTCGCCAGCACCTGGGCGATGCGGGTGTGGTCCACCGCCACGGAGGGAATAGCCGGGCGGGTCTCCAAGGCCAGGGTCACCCCTTTCGCATCGGCCCGGGGCCGCACCGCCTCCACCGAATTTCTAAGCAAGTCGGCCACGCTGCCCGGAGTACGGTGCAGTTCCAAGGCTCCGGCTTCGACTTGGGCCAACAGGCGTAGGTCCTCTACCAAGCGGGAAAGGTGGGCGGCTTGGCCGTAGATGGTGTCGATGGTGTCGGCCTCCGGCTCGAGGAGCCCGTCTTTGATTGCTTCAAGGTAGCCCTGGATGTTGGAAATCGGGGTACGCAGCTCGTGGGCCACGTCCGCGACCAGTTCCCGACGGCGGCGTTCGGCGTCCTCCAAGTCCGATGCCATGGCGTTGAAGCTTCCCGCCAATTGTCGGATTTCTGTGGGGCCGGCGGCCGGGGCCCGTTGCGCCAAGTCACCCCGGCCCAGCCGGATGGCGGCCGCTCCGAGGCTTTGCACCGGGGCCAGCACCCGGCCGGACAGGAACAGGACCAGCAATGTGCCGACTACCGCGGCTATCACCCCGGTAACGATTAACGACCGGTTGACGGCTGAAACGACCCCGGCGGCGGCCGGGTCGCCTCCGCCTCCGGGCCGGAGATCGGGGTTGACCGAAAAGACCCCAACCTGCCGGTTGTCGACCAGAATTGGCGCTTGGTGTTCCGTCGGGAACAATACCCCCTCGATTCTCTGCTTTTCGGAGCCCCTTTTCTTGCCAAGATATAGCCGGTGGGAGTCCGCGACGATTACACCATTCTGGTTGCTGACGACAATCCGCCGCCCGGCCACGGGAGCGGCCCTCTCCAGCAGCGGTTGTAGCCCGGACCATTCTCGCCGGTCCGAATAGAACTTGGAAACCAACTCCGCGACGCGGGCGGTGCGGGCGGCATCGCGTTTCTGTTCGAATCGCTCAACTTCTTTGCCTGCGGCGATTCCCACGTAGGCGCTGACCCCAGCCAGAGCCAGTGCCAGGACGGCGGTGAATCCCAGCACCAGCCGAAACTGAAGACTACCCAGCCACCTAGTCATCGTCCAGCTTGTAGCCGCTGCCGTACACGGTCTGTATCCGCTTCGCCCCGCCGGCCGCGGCGTCCAGCTTTCGGCGCAGCCCCGAGACATGGGCGTCGACGGTGCGGTCGAAACCGTCGAAGTCGTCGCCGAATACCCTTTCGATAATCAGGTCTCGGGAAAATACCCGCCCCGGATCGCGCACCAGCAGGGTAAGCAAACGGAACTCAGTTGGCGTGAGTTGCAGCTTGTGGCCGGCGATTGACGCCGCCCGCCGCCGCAGGTCTACCTCGATTCCGCCCGCGCCCAGCGCAGTAGGGCCGCCGCTTTCACGCTCGACGCGCCGGAGAACGGCCCGGACCCGGGCGGACAACTCTCGTGGACTGAATGGTTTGGTTACATAATCGTCGGCCCCCAACTCCAGTCCGGCGAGCCGGTCGTCTTCCTCCACCAAGGCGGTGAGCATGATGATAGGCACATCCGATTCTTGGCGTAGCGTCCGGCAGACCGCCAGCCCGTCCAGCTTGGGCAGCATCAGGTCAAGGACCACCAGGTTGGGCTGCTCGCTGCGGGCCAACTCCAAGGCCCGGAGCCCGTCTTGGGTCGAAAGCACACGAAACCCGTCCCGCTCCAAATATAAACGCGACAAGTCGACGACGTTGGGATCGTCGTCGACTATCAACACCAGTTGGCGCGAGTTTGCAGACCCCAAAGCCGGCCGGTTACGAGGACTCTTCCGGGATCGAGTTGGTAGCCGGGGGACGGGGGCCTTTGTGATGGAAGCGGAAGCCCTTCCCGTGCCGGTGGCCATGGCCCGTCCAGAACGGGTCAGCCTCGCCGGCCTCGATCTGTTCCCGGATTTCGTCAGCTTTTTCCTCGGTAATGAATTCCTGCTCGATAGCCCATTGGAGCTTGACTTCTATCCTCTCGGCCACGATATCCTGCTTGGCTTGGTCGAACGCGTCTTGGACCGTCCCTTCATCCAGTTCCAATATCTGCGCGACGCGGGCCGCAAAGTCCGTCTTGGGAGCGCCCTCCCCGTTCCCGCCACCGCCGCCCCAAGCCAACACCGAGCCTACGGTAACAGCCGTCAGTAACAACACGGTAGCCAAGGACAGGAATATCCACTTGCGCTTCATCAAAAGTCCTCCGGTCGATAATTAATTCGGCTCCGGACCGGGTTGCGCTGGACCGGATTGCGCTGGACCGGGCGCCGCCGAACCGAGTGTTAATATACCCATCAACCTTTAAGGAATTTTGAAAGTTGGCTGCAATATCGGCTACCGGAGCTTTGTTGCCGGAGCTTTGTTGCCGGAGCTTTGGCAAATAGTGGGACGGCAGTTTGGGTGAGGGCCCCGACAAATCCTACTCTTGCATCAACCCGGGCCATCCTGGAATTACGTCCGGCAGGCCGGTAACGTCGTGGCTCCGCAAAGCCTGGAAATAGGGAGCCAAGTCACCCGTCAGTACCGCGCCATGATGGCAGGCGATGGTTTGGATCGGGAGCGGTCCGATCTTGTTGAGGGCCAAGTGTATGTGCTTCATCGAGGGCATCAGCCCGCTGCGGCGGTAGAACTCCACCATTGACTCCGACAGGTCTTGGTGGCTCACGGCGGGGCCGTCTCCAGGTTGCATGAACAGGTCGGAACTGTAGAGCACTCCTTGGGTCTCTTCGAAAACCAACAGACTGTCCCAAGCGTGAACGTAAGGAGTCAGCAGGAAGCGCAACCGCTTGGCCCCAATCGACAGCACCTCTCCATCCGCCACAATCCGAGGTTCCACTCCGGTGAAATCTCTGATGGAGTTGGCTCCGATGGGTGAGCACAACGGCACGGCGGCGGGTGCAGTGTTCAGAAATTGCGGCAGCCCGCCGCACTCATCGCCCTCAAAGTGGGGCGACACGATGTTCCGGATCCGAGCCGGATCAATGACCTTTGCTATCGCTTCTTTGATTTCGCCGAAGAGCTGCCCAAACCCGGTTTCCACGAGGGTAGGCATTTCATCGTCGATAAGAAACAGGCTAAAAGTCACCGGACGGCCCGGAATGACGATGTTAATCCGGTAGACGCCTTCAACTATTTCATCAATCGTATATCTCATCAATCGTAGCCATGCGTCAGCGATCCTCCGAATATCCGCGGGGCGGCTTCATCGAACGGCTTTACGGATCGGGCTGTACCGGTCGGCTGTACCGGTCGGCTGTACCGGGCGGCGGCCCTCAGTGTCGACGCTAGAACGCCGGGCGTTGCAGGACTCCGGGATCGATCTTTCGCGGTATCAACCGGCCGTCGGCGCCGCTGCCCAATAGCTGGCCGTTGTCTACCATTACCTTGCCGCGGAGCAACACAGTGGTGGGCCAGCCTTTGATCTGCCAGCCTTCCCACGGGCTGTAGTCCCTCACGTGAAGGTCGGCCATGGCCAACGGCTTGTCTATCGAGGGGTCCATGATGGTGATGTCGGCGTCGCTGCCCACGGCTATGGCGCCCTTGCGGGGATAGAGCCCCAAGAGCTTGGCCGGGTTGGCGGAGGTTACGTCGACGTAGCGTTCCAGCGACATTCCACGGTTGACCACGCCTTCGGTATAGTTGACCCCCATGCGAATCTCGATTCCCACGTTTCCGCCCCGAATGTCACGCACGTTGGTGCCGGCGATCTTGTCCAGATAGGTGGTGAAGCTGCTATCGGTGGCGGTGAGCGATAGGTCGCTCTTGAGGATGCCGCCCCACAGGCTCTGCTGGTCTTCCTCGAACTTGAGCGAGGGGTAGGTGTGGTACTTCATGCCGTCGCTTTCTTTGTACTGCTCGGCTTGGAAGGACAGGGCCAGGGTGAGCACCTCTCCGTACACCGGCATTCCGGCGGCCCGCGCTTCGGAAATGACGTCCAGGCCGTCCTTGGCCGTGACGTGGACAAAGTACATGCCGGCCCCGGTGCGTTGGGCCACGTTCACCACATGACGGAAGGCCAGGTCTTCCACCGTCTTGGAGTGGATCAGGTGAACGTTGTACCAGTCCCACAACCCCCGCTGTTGGGCCAGCAGGTAGTTGTACATAACCAGCTCGTCGTCCTCACCGTGGACCGCCAACACGCCGCCGTGCCGGCCGATCTGGCCCATCAAGTCACCCAAGCGGCCGGTGTCGATCTTGCCGATGGGGGTGAGGGAGGTCCCTTCCGCGCCGGGAGGGCGGATGTTGGTGGTGAAAATCTTGACGCTGGGGAAACCGGCGTCCACCAATTCCTTGTAGCGGGCGATGGAGTCGGGGGTGTTGGCGTTGCTATAGATGCAATGGGTCGAGTAGTCGGTATAGGCGTTGCCCTGCCAGACGCTGATATAGTCGTGGACGCTGGCGGCCAAATCGCCTTCGTTGGGTACCGGGGCAAAGTCCACCACGGTGGTGGTGCCGCCCCAGATGGCCCCCAATGAGTGGACTGCCGGTCCGGCGTTGGGGGTGCCGGGCACCGTTTCTCTGGCGCCGGGCTGCACGTTGGCGGCGGCGTGGGCGTGGGCTTCAACCCCGCCGGGCACCACTATCTTGCCGCTGGCGTCGATCACGGTGGCCCCTTCCTCGGACAGCACGCCGGGGAGGGTGACCGCCACTATCTGTTCGCCCTGAATGCCAATGTCCCGGACGCCGGTCCCGGAGGGAGTAACAACCTGTCCGCCTTTTATTATTTTGTCTACCATCGTTCCGGCTCCTTATTTGTTGGTTTGGGCCTGATCGGTTGGGGCTTTGTCGGTTGGGGCCTGCTTGCGCTGGTTAGGCGTCGCCGGACCCGCCTCTATACCAAAATTCACGTTTGAGAAGGAAGGGTTTCTAGTCGGCCTGGGAGATTTTTGCCAGGTCGAAATGGTAGAGATTGGCGGCGTTGGTCCCAACGATCCTGGCTTGTTCGTCTTCCGGGACACCGGCTAGGATTTCGTCCAGTATCCGCCTGGAGTAGGGGAAGGTGGACTCGGAATGAGGGTAATCCGAGCCCCACATAAGGTTGTCCACGCCGATGATGTCGCGCAGGCGGATGCCCACCGAGTCTTCCTGGAAGCTGAGGTACACGTTGTTGTGGAAGAAATCGCTGGGGTACATACCACCCTTGAACCGGTGGATTGCCTCTTCGTGGCGCTCGGTGTAGGTATAGTCCATGGAGGTCAATAAGTAGGGTACCCAGGACAGTTCGAACTCCACGATGGCCAATTTCAGCTTGGGGTAGCGCTCGAAGACCCCGGAGAAGATCATGTCGCACATTGAGGCGGCCGGATAGAAGACCTTGGTGGCCCGCCCGCTGGCGTCCCGGACCGTATTTTCGCCGTCGGCGCGGTTGCGCCCTTCCCGGCGGGTGGCGGTGTGCAGGCTGAGCGGCATTTCCAAGTCTTGGGCCGCCGCCCAGAGGGGCTCGTATTCGGGGTTGTCGTAACGCCGGTCCTCCGCGGGGTATTCGGTGATCATGGCTCCGACCAAGCCCATGTTGGCGGCGCGTTGCAACTCCGCCACCCCTTCATCCACGTCGTCCAGATTGACCATGGCGATGCCCTTGAGCCGTTCGGGGCCGGTGTTGCAAAACTCGACCAGCCAGTCGTTATAGGCCCGGAAAATGGCCGACATCAACGGAGGGTCGTCTACCTTGAAGTAAAAGAGGCCCTGAGAGGGATACAGCACTTCGCCGGATATTCCATCGATCTTCATGTCCTTGATGTGCTGCTCGGGGTCGTAACCGCCCACATGGACGTCTTCAAAGCGGCCTTGGGCGGAGATTTGCTCCGGATTTTCGAAACGGGCGCCGGCGTTGGAGATGAGACCGATCCCGGCGAGTATCTGGTCCTTTTCGACCACCAACTGGTCCACGTCCCCCACTCGCAACATACGAGGGGCGCGGTCCCGGAATTCGGAGTCAATACGCTGGGTCCACAAGTCCGGCGGTTCAAAGACGTGGGAGTCTGACGATATCACCAGATGGCCTTCCATATTAAGCCTCCTGTTGAGCCTCCCGCGAGGGTGGGCGTTAGTTGCACGCCTATTCTAGCATTTACTAGACCAGGTCACCCGTCTCCCTGTTGCTGGTACCAAGCGCCGCTGGTCTGGTCGCGGAAGATAGTGAAATGGCGGTCGTCTTCAGTGGTGACCCGGTAGTATTTCCGGGAAATGGGCTTTTCCCGCCACCATTCGTCGTCCACTTGCCACACGTCTTCGATTGTAATGACCCGCGAAACGGCCTGGGAAGTTGCGGGAAGTTGCTCGTGAAGTCACTCTTGAATTTGGCCGGGAGACCTTCCCGGGAGGATTATCTAGAGGACGGCCCTTGCGAGGGGTATGGGAAGTTGGCAGGAGAGTTATGGATAAAGGCCTATGCTGCTGGTCCTCCGTTACCTCCACCGGCGCTGGCAGGTTCAACGGCCGGTAGCTTAGGGACTGATGGCTTAGGGATCGAAGGGCGCCAGCGCTTGGCGTCTTTCGGGAATTCGGGACCATGGCTCCATCTCCTTCAACTGATAGATGGGCGGTTTTCCTCCCAGATGCACCTCCAACTGCCGCATCATTTCCCTGAGTTGCTCCTGCCTGCGGATGTCTGAGAAAAGATTGGCCTGGATGCCCGACTCGCCGGTGAAGCCGGCCAAGGTCAATTTCAGGTCTTCCAAGGGTCCGGGCAGGTTCAGGCTGTCCATGCGGCTCTTCAGGGCAGACAAGGCCCGTTCCTTGCTGCCCAGAGCCTCTTTGAAGGTAAACCTTTTTACCCAGGGCGGGCCGCCGCGGAATACATGGCTCTCCAGGGTGGCGGTGCGAACGTAACGGCCTCCCACCTCCGGGCGGGCGAAAGCCCGGCCCAGCAGAATGCTCAATGCCGTCAGGATCGGCGGCCAAGTGGTATAGGGCGAAGGGAAGGAGAGGGACTCCTCGACTGTTGGCTCGGAGTAGCAGGGTGATAGGGGACTGGCGTCTATTCCTCCGGCCAATTCCCAGGCCCTTCGTCCCGGAGCGCCCAATTGGGCTTGGACCGCCCCCACCGGCATGGCCGCCAACTGCCCCAGGGTGTATATGCCGAAACGTTGCAACCGGGACTTGTTCTCCCAGGACAACGGCAGCAAGTTGACGGACAGGGCCCGCAGAAACCCGGCGGCGTCTTGGGGAACCCTGACGGCCCGGCCGCCTTCAGTGGTTACGGCGGCGACGTAGGCCGGGAACTTTCCCGCCGCCACCCCTACACGCGGGTTGAATTCCTGGGGTACCGCTTGGATGAGGGCGGTGATGACCCGGGCCTCACCCCCGTACATCAGGTTCAAGCCCTTCAGCCCTACGTAGGCGCAGCCCAGGTCTGCCCTTTCCACCAGAGGACTCCGCATCTCCAAAGAGCGCACCATGCCTTCGAATGCTTTGCTGTAATAAGGTGCGTCGCCCTGCAACAGGACCGACTCCTTGCACTGGGACAGCGCCTCTTGGAGCGGCATACCGGGGACAATGCCCCGGGCTTGGGGTGAACTGTCCAACACCAGGTCCTTGGAGCCGAGGCTTTCGGTGATAATAACCGGCTTTCCCCGCAGTTCGGGGTAGCGCCGCAACTCGGCCTTGATAGGGAGGTGGGTGACCAGCACGCAGGCTATTGGGTGGTGTGAGCTATCAGCCATCGCCGTTCTTCGTTATCACGTTCTTTGGGGGCTGGGATTGTATAGAACGTATGTACGGCACAGCAAGGGCCACCGGTCACAACGTTTCGCAGGGGAGACGATACAGGCCCCCCATCCACTTCCCGATCTACTTCCCAAGCCACTTCCAGGCCCACTTCCAGGCCCACTTTAATGACCAGAAACGGATAGAATGGCTTTAGCTGGCAGCGTTAACCTGACGCCATCAAGACCGGCAGGCTCATCCTGATCAACTTATCCCGACCAACTTGGCAATGAGAAATCCATAAACAGTGGTCGAAGGAAGACGGACGATGACGACAGCCCAGCCCCAACAGATCGACGCCCAGAGCTCATGGCAGGCAGTGCAGTCCCGTGACGAGGGCTTCGACGGACGGTTTGTCTATGCCGTCCGGTCCACCGGTATCTACTGTCGGCCGTCTTGTCCCAGCCGCCGGCCCGGTCCGGGACAGGTCCGGTTTTTCTCCGGACCGGAAGATGCCCAAGAGGCGGGGTTCCGGGCCTGCCTGCGCTGCCTCCCCGACCTCCAGCCAGTGGAATCGCCCTACACCGAGTTGGTGCGCCGGGCTTGTGAATACGTCCGGCAGGCAACGGATAACGATCCAGATGGTCTGCCCACCATTGCCGAGGTGAGCCGTGCCTTGGAGACCAGTCCCTCGCGGTTGCAACGGGCGTTTAAGAAGGAGACCGGCGTCACTCTCCGCCAATACGGACAGGCCCGGCGGCTGGAGCGGTTTAAGTCCATGGTGCGGGAAGGGAATGGCGTTACTCCGGCGATGTACGACGCCGGATACACTTCCCCCAGCCGTCTCTACGAAGACTCGGCAGCCCAGTTGGGTATGAGTCCCGGACAATATGACAGAGGCGCGCCCGGCGCCACCATATACCACACCGTGGCCATAAGTCCCTTGGGCTGGCTGTTGGTGGCGGCCACCGGGCAAGGCGTCTGTGCGGTGAAACTAGGCGACGAACCGTCGTCCCTGATCGAAGAACTGTTTACAGAGTTCCCGGCAGCCCGACACCTGCGGGAAGAGGGCCGTTTGCAGTCATGGGTCAGCGAGACGCTCGAGTACCTGGAGGGACGGCAGCCGGGCCTAGACCTCCCTCTGGACGTTCAGGCCACGGCATTCCAACGGCGGGTCTGGCAGCTATTGCAGGCCATTCCTTACGGCGAGACCCGTACCTATCAGGAAATCGCCCGGGAGTTGGGCCTGGAAAATGGCAGCCGCGCCGTGGGCCGGGCTTGCGCCACTAACCCGGTCTCCTTGGTCGTCCCCTGCCACCGTGCCCGCCGTAAGGACGGCGGTCTGGCCGGCTATCGTTGGGGGCTGCGCCGAAAGAAAGCCTTACAGGCGATGGAGGCGCAAATCCGGACGGGACAGGAATACGATGGACACCATCCGCCGTATAATTAGACAACGCCGGAGTCACCAGCCGGCGGAAACGCCGCTCCGAGGCTAGAGTTTTGCCGGTCCAGTCGACCCGCCGTCCATTACCCTCCCGTCTGATGGCGGCCCCGTCCCGAAGGCGGGTCCTGGGGCTCGTCGCCGCCGTATTGGTGTTCGCGTTGCTCGCCTGGCAGTTGGCCGAGGGCGACACGGTCCGCGCTGGCGGCGCCATCGAGGTGGTGGAGACCGGCGCCAAGGTCAGTGTTTCCGGGGAGGTCGCCTTGACCCTGACTGCTGAGGCCGAGGCCGAAATAGTCGAAGTCCTGTTCTACTACCGGCCGACGGGCGGCATGGTATGGAACTACCTATACCCCGACTTTGACGCCGGTACCAGGGTCACCACCTCGCAGACCCTGCCGCCCAACGGCGCCACCTACCTGGCTCCCGGGGTCGACGTTGAATACTACTATGAGATACACGACGCCTTGGGCAACGTGTTGACCACCGATAGGGCGTTGGTGGAATACTTGGACCGCCGGTTTGATTGGCAACGGGCACAGGTGGGGCCGTTAACGCTTATCTATCATGATTTATCCCGGTCCACGGTAACCAAGGCCGCCCCGGTCATCGAGCAGGACCTAGCCCGGATTACCGGGTTGCTTCGCTTAACTGCGCCCCGCGGCATCAAGGGTGTCATCTACAACCGGAGTTCCGACGCCCAAGCTGCTTTCCCCCGGGAAAGCCAGACCACTACCGATCAGGCGGTCTTCGCCGGATTCGCTTTGGCCGAGCAGGGCGTGTTCGTCGGCTTGGGCTTGGACCGCCGCATCATCGCTCATGAGTCGGCCCACCTGTTATTCGACCAAGCAGTGGCCGGTAGGATCCTGGAAATTCCGGCGTGGCTGGGCGAGGGGTTCGCCAGCTATTTTGAGCCCGAGAGGCGGCTGACCAGCCCGCGGAAGATCTATGACCGGTCGGCGCCGTTGAAAACCATGACCATAGTCTCGGGTACGCCCCACGCTATTCACTTGTTCTACGAGAAAGCCCGTAGCGTGGTTACCTATCTGATCGATGAACACGGGGAATCAAAGTTCCAATTATTCATCGTAGCGTTGAACAACGATCTTGAAATCGACAACGCTCTTGAGTCCGTATATGGATTTGACTCCGACGGCCTGGAAGCCCGCTGGGCCGGACTCGACATCGCCGCCATCCAGGCGGAGGCCGAGAGCGATACCCTGTCTCCCGCCACGGGGCAGAGTCAGCCGGAGCCGCCGCCGGAGGCCGAGAATGATACCCAATCTTCTGCGGCTGAGGGCAGCCGGACGGAGGCCGGAAGTGATGCCCAATCTTCTGCCGCTGGAGGCAGCCAGCCGGAGACGCCGCCGGAGCCCAGGCGCTTCCCGGACGCACCGGATAGCCCATCGCCCTTCGCCTTCTTCGATAGCTGGTTGTTCATCGGGGTGGCGTTGGTGGTGGTTATCGTGGTCGTTGCCCGCAGCGTCTGGCGAAAACTTCGCCCCTCCCGCATCGAAGAAGACCCTCCCTATTGGGACTCCTACTCCTGACCAATCTTCACCCTTCACCCACTTTCTGGTATGCTCTTGCCCGTGTCGGCGAGGGCGCTGGTCCCGGCGTGGCGGCCGGTTCTTTCCCCGGCAACGTAACCAGGGGTTTGGCATGTTTGAGCGGATCGCCATCGTAGGGGCCGGTTACACGGCTTTCCGGTCCGTAAGCCCGGAGGTTTCCTTCCGGGAGATGGTCTATGAGGCCGCGGTGAAGGCCTACGCCGACGCTGGCATCGGGCCCGGCGACGTCGGCACCTTTGTGTCCATTACCGAGGACTATAACGAGGGAACGGCCATCGCCGACGAGTACGTTCCCGACCAACTGGGCGCCGTGTTGAAGCCGGTACACACCGTTACCTCCGACGGCATAACCGGGCTGGCCTCGTTGGTGATGCAATTGGAAACGGAGCAGTTCGACGTGGCCGTCATCGAGGGCCACAGCAAGGCCTCCAACATTGACTACCCGGCCCATATCGAGGCCTTCGCCTTGGACCCCATATACACCCGGCCGCTGGGTCTGCATCCCCGGTTTGTCGCGGGACTGGAGATGCGGAGCTTCCTGGAAGAGACCGGCAACACCGAGGAGCAGGCGGCTGCGGTAGTGGTCAAGAACCGCATGGCGGCATTGTCCAACCCATTGGCGGCCTATCCGGCCCGGATCACCGTGGAAGACGTGATGGCCTCCCCGCCCGACGCCGAACCATTGAAGCGCGGCGAGACCGCCAGTCTGGCCGACGGCGCCATAGTGTTGGTTTTAGCCCGGGAATCGAAACTGTCTCGTCTCAAGGGCAGTCCGGTGTTCATCAAAGGCATCGGATGGAGTCAGGACACCCCCAACATTGCTGATCGGGACTTCCACCGGGCTGCCTACGCCGAGCAGGCGGCCGAACGCGCCTACCGCATGGCCGACATCAGAAACCCGGCCTCGGAAGTCGATTTCGCGGAAGTGGACGACACTTTCTCCTACAAGGAACTACAACATCTGGAGTCTCTGGGTTTGGCCCCCTTCGGTGAATCGGGGCAGATGTTGGCCCGGGGCGCCTTCGACGCCTCCGGCGCCCTGCCGGTAAACGTGTCCGGCGGCAATCTGGGCTGCGGTTCGGCCCACGACGCTTCCGGGCTGCGCAGCGTGCTGGAAGTGGTGTTGCAACTGCGCGGCAAGGCCGGGGAACGCCAACTGCCGGGAGTTAAGACCGGCCTCGCCCAGTCTTGGCGCGGCATCCCCACGGCCACCGGCGGAGTGGCGGTCCTAGGGGTGGAGTAACGGTTAAGCTACAATACAAATGCCAACCGTACAAATGCCAACCGGATAAAAGCCAACCGGATAAAAATTCGACCGGACAAAAACCAACCGGGCTGCCCGGAGACTTCACATGACTACAAAATCCGCGTACCGCATCCAGTCCGTCATCGACTATGACAGCCTGTCTTTCAACCCCGACGACCCGGAGCCCTTGCCAGACGCCATGTATCAATACCCAATTCTCAGGGAAATTCTCCATGTCCTGAACGCCCATATCTCAAGCGTCCACCCGTCCGCGTCCGAAGAGGTTTTCCAAGGCAGCAACACCTTCATCTGCTATGACCCAAACGACCTGAACGTCCGGGTCGGCCCTGACTTCTACGCCGCCTTCGGTGTGGACGCTCAAGCCATCGAGCGTAGGAGGTTGTACCTGCCCTGGGAGGTTGGCAAGCCGCCGGACTTCGTGCTGGAGGTCGCCTCGGTGAGCACGGCACGGCACGACATCACCACGAAACGCGAAATCTACGCCCAAATAGGCGTACTCGAATACTGGCGCTTCGACCGCACCGGCGGCGAGTTCTACGGGCAACGCTTGGCCGGAGACAGGCTGGAAAACGGGGTGTACCAGCCCATGAGCCTAACCACCGAACCCGACGGCGTGGTCAAGGGGTACAGCCCGACATTGGGACTGAGCCTGTGCTGGCGGGACGAAATGCTTGTGTTCTACAACCACCAGACCGGCCACTACCTGCGTAACCTGGAACAGGCCGAGGCCGCCCTGAGCGCAGAGCAGGCCGCCAGGGATTCGGCCGAGGCCAGGATACGACAACTGGAAGAACAGCTACGGGACCGGGAAAGAGAATAACCTACCGCACCGAGCGTCACCCCGAAATGACCTTGTTGCAAGGCCTGATTATGACCAAAATATACGGCTTAGATGACCGAGGTCTTTCGACGCCCGGAGAAGGGACCGGCGGCAGTCTCACATCCGCTGTCTCGATGGAGGTCTAGGCAGGTGCCCTATCAGAATCGAGTGGCCGTGTTGGGCGCCGGGCTGACCAAGTTCATGCGCCGGGCCCTGGAAACCTCTCCGGAGTTGGCGTTCGAAGGGGCCAAGGCCGCTTTGGAGGACGCCGGGCTCACCATCGACGACATCGATTGCGTGGTGTCTGTTACGGCCCCGGAGGCCTTCGACGGCGTCCACATGAACGGCGAGTACATTGCCGACGGCGCCGGGGCTTGGGGTAAACCCTACATGCGCACCTACGTCGGCGGCGGCTCCGGCGTGTTCGGCTTGGTAACCGGTTGGTACCATATCGCCAGCGGGCGCTTCGATACCTGCTTGGTGGTCGCCGAAGAGAAGATGTCCCCGGCCCTGCCCCACCCCCAAGGCGCCTTCAACGCCATCTACGACCAGTTCACCGAACGGCCGTTAGGCGTCAACCTGCTGTGGATCTTCTCACTGGAAATGAACCGCTACATGCAGACCTACGGCATACCCATGGAGACCTTCGCCAGGGTCGCCCAGAAGAACAAGCGCAACGGCATGGACCACCCTTCGGCCCAAGCGGGGGTGGCCGGTGACTTCGACATCGAAGACATCATGGCCTCCGAGATCATGGCTTGGCCGGTGCAACGGCTGATGGTGTCGCCAATCAGCGACGGCGGCGGCGCCGTGGTGCTGGCCTCGGAACGGTTCGCCCGGCGCCTGAGCAAGTCGCCGGTTTGGATCGAGGGGGTTGGCTGGAACCTGGATACTTCGTATTGGACCAACCGGGACCTCTATTACCCAAGGTACGTGGAAAAAGCGGCCCGCATGGCCTACGAAATGGCCGGCATCAGCGACCCGCGGCGGGACATCCATGTTGCGGAACCCTACGATCCCTTCGCTTACAAGGAGCTTCATCACCTGGAGGGGCTGATGCTGGCCGACAAAGGCCAAGCCCCCAAGTTGCTGGAGGAAGGTTATTGGGACCGGGACACCACCACAGGAATTCCGGCCAGTCCGTCTGGAGGCCTCTTGGGCGTTGGAAATCCCATAGCCGCCGCCGGTATGATGAAATGCGCCGAAATATATTGGCAGCTTCAAGGAGAAGCCGGACCCCGGCAGGTCAAACGGGAAGTGCGCCGTGGACTGGCCCAAGCTTGGGGTGACCTGATGCAGGTCGGCGCCGTAGTTGTGATGGGGAAATAACCATGCAGCGTTGGAGAGGGACCTCGCTGACCGATCACGCCCTGACCGCCGGTGAGGTGCTGGTGACCACCTGGGAGGTGAAGTCTGCCTACCACTGGGACGCCGGCTTGGCCATGAGCAGGTACCTCGACGGCTTGAAACAGGGCAAGATCACCGGTGTGCGTTGCTCGGGATGCCGCCGCACCATGGTACCGCCCCGAGCCTTCTGCGAGTTGTGTTTCCGGCCAATCGACGAATGGGTGGACCTTCCCGATACCGGACGGATCAACACCTTCTCCGTCTCCTTTGTCAACTGGGACGCCTCGCGCCGGCAGACGCCGGAAATCCCGGTGGTGGTGGAGATCGACGGCGCGAGCCCCGGAATGTCGATCCTCCACAAGATGGGTGAAGTCGGCGAAACGCTGGAGGAAGTCCAGTCCCGGCTCAGCGTGGGCACGCCGGTGCGGGCGGTATGGAGGCCGGCGGACCAACGGGAAGGTTCAATAACGGACATCGAGTACTTTCGGCCCATCGGCTAACCCGGCTAACCGGAGCGGTCTGGATAGGCTGGAACAGGAGATAATTTAATGCTGGAGAAAGTCGGCCGGCAGCGGGCGTTGCGCCAAGTGCCGGGGACGATCCCAATAAGTCACCGCTATACCCTGGGGGTGGCCGGAGAACGGTTCTTCAAGGCGCTGCGTGATGATCGGCAGATTCTGGCTTCTCCGTGCCCCCGGTGCCGCAGCCTTCTGCTTCCTGCCAGGATGTACTGCGAACGCTGCTTCGAAGAAACCGGCGACGAGTGGGTCGCCCTGGAAGGTCCCGCCTACGTGCGTAGTTTCACCGTCTTGCATTACGGACTGGAAGAGCAGCCCTTGGACCAGCCCCAGGTTGTGGCGATGATCACTTGGCCAGAGGCCAAGGGCGGACTCGTCCACCGGGTGGCTGGCGTCGATGCCGGAGACGTCGAGAGCGGAATGGCCGTGGAGCCGGTCTGGGGCGACGAGAGGACCGGTGCTTGGACCGATATTCTTCACTTTCGGCCGGCGCACTGGGAAATATGACAAAGCTGATAAAAGAACATGGGAGGGCCGCCGTGAATGACCAGGTGATTTTGCAAAGGAACGGGCGCCGCCAATGAAAACCGGGCTGAAGAACGGACTCCGGATAACCCTGCTAGCTGTGACCTTGGTACTAGCCGTCTCCCTGAGCGGCTGTCTCCTGGGGACTCCCACACCTTCCTCTCCGACGGCAGAGCCGGCCCCCGCCGCCACGTCAGCCCCCGCCGCAACGTCGGCGCCGGCGGCCACGTCAGTCCCCGCCGCTACATCGGCCCCGGCGGCGACTGCGGCGCCGGGGAATATGGAGCGCCGCAGTTACTCCGCCCCGCCGTCGATGGCCATCGACGTCTCCGCCGAGTACACGGCCACCATTCGCACCAACATGGGCGAAATCAAGGTCGAGCTATTCCCCGGCCAAGCCCCCATGGCCGTTAACCACTTCGTGTTCCTGTCCGAGGAGGGGTTCTACGACGGCCTTATCTTTCACCGGGTTATAGACAATTTCATGATTCAGGGCGGCGATCCCACCGGCACAGGCTCGGGTGGTCCCGGTTACCTGTTCCAGGACGAAATCAGCTCGAACCTGATGTTCAACGCACCCGGGAAACTGGCGATGGCCAACTCCGGCGCCGGTACCGGCACCAACGGCAGCCAGTTCTTCATTACCACCGTTTCCACGCCGCACCTCGACGGCAATCACACTATATTCGGTCAGGTTACCGAAGGCCAAGACGTGGCGGACGCCATTTCCCGGGTGAGCCGGAATGCTCAGAACCGGCCGTTGCGTCCCGTGACAATTGAGGGGATCGACATCCAGACAACACCGCGCTCCTGAAACACTGCGCTCCTGAAGGAGGCCTTTCGTGTCCTTCGAGAACATAATCTACGAGCGAAAAGACTCCATCAGCTACCTGACGCTGAACCGGCCCGAGAAGCTGAACGCGTTGAACGCTGCATTGGTGGCGGAGTTCCGGGAGGCGCTGGAGGTTATCGAGGCCGATCCCGAGGTCCGGGCGGTCATCCTGACCGGCGCCGGCCGGGCGTTTTCCGCCGGATTCGACATCCAACGTGGACCCGGCTCCCCGGACCCGCTGGACGGGCCATCCGACGCTTGGCGGTCCCACCTCCAGGGACATATCGATACTTTTATGATGGTGTGGAACCTGAGCAAGCCGGTGATAGCCGCGGTCAACGGCTACGCCTTAGGCGGAGCCTGTGAGTTGGTCCAAGTCTGCGACGTCAAGATTGCCTCGGACCGGGCGGTGTTGGGTGAACCGGAGATACGGGCTGGCTTCGGCGCGCCCCTGCTGATCACGCCCTACAGCGTCAACCTGGCCCAAGCCAAGGAGTTGTTGCTCACCGGCGACACCGTAGACGCCTACGAGGCTGCGCGTATTGGGCTGGTCAACCGGGTAGTGCCCCACGACGAGCTGATGGCGGAGTGTGAGCGGGTGGCCCGGAAAATCTGTTTGTTGCCCCAGCTTGGCGTTAAATTGACCAAGGCCTCGGTAAACCGGGCCCTGGAAAGCATGGGGTTTCTGAACGCGGTCAATCACAACCTGGAGTTGATGACCATCTTCGACACCAACTCCAGCCCGGAGCAGGACGAGTTTAACGCCGTCAACTCGGAAAAAGGGCTGCGGGCGGCCTTGGACTGGAGGGACGCCCGCTTCAGGAAACTGGGGTAATGAGATACCCCTCCCCGTTTCAGGGGAGGGCCGGGGGGACTAACCCCCGGCTTTGACCTCCACTTGGGAGAGGCCTTCGACGAACTTCAGCAGAGCGGAATGATCGGATTCCGACTCTCCTTCGTTGATTAACGCCCCCAACATCTGTTGCACCAAGGACGTTACCGGCAGCGGTATGTTCAATTCTTGGGCGGTCTGAAGCACGTTCCGCAGGTCCTTCTGGTGAAGGCGGACTCGGAACCCGGCCCTGAAGTTCCGGTTGAGCATCATGGGCCCCTTGGCCTGAAGCACCGCGCTTCCGGCCAAGCCGCCGCTAATGGCGTTGAGCACGTTCTCCGGGTCGACTCCTGCTTTCTGGGCTAGCACCAGGGCCTCGGCCAGCGCCTCGATGTTGGCCGCCACGATGATCTGGTTGGCCAGCTTGGTCACTTGGCCGGCGCCAGCGTCCCCGGTCCGCACCACGTTGGAGCCCATCACCTTCAGGAGTTCCACGTTCTGGTCGAACAAGTCCTGTTTCCCGCCTACCATGATGGCTAGGGTCCCGGCGACGGCCCCGGGCTCTCCGCCGCTCACCGGCGCGTCCAGTGCGTCCACTCCCTTGGCCTCGGCCTCTACGGCGATCCGCCGTGAGACCGAAGGGGCAATGGAACTCATGTCGATGACCAAAGACCCCGGCTTGGCGCCTTCCAAGACACCGCCCGGACCCAGGATGACCCTCTCCGAGTCGGCGGAGTCTGGCAACATGGTGATGATTTTATCGGTGGCGGCGGCGACTTCCGCGGAGGACGAAGCGCCGCTGGCGCCGTCTCCCACCACTTCCTCCACCGCCTCCCCGACGATGTCGTAGACCGTAAGGTCATAGCCCGCCTTGAGCAGGTTGCGGGCCATTGGCTTGCCCATGATTCCCAGTCCGATGAACCCAATCTTTTCGGCCATGTTCCGGCCTCCTTAATTCGGCAATCGCGCCCTGTGCAAAGCAGCGTAACCTAGCTGCGTTACCAGGCAGTTTAACAATGCAGCTTAACAAGCAAGCGCCGCAACTTTAGCACAGTTTAACTCCGTTGTGCTGGCCGACGGATGGGTTTATCATATTCCTTGGTTTCCCCGGTGTTGCGCCCGGGGAAATTTTTGGGAGCGCTTGCGGCGCTGGCCGCCGGGGGTTCGCTATGCAGGCTTCGCTATGGCTATGATGGAAAAGAAGACCGCGTTGGTAACCGGTGGAGCCGGCTTCATCGGCTCTCACATGGTCGACCGCTTGCTTGAATTGGGCTACCGTGTTGTGGTCATAGACGACTTGAGCAACGGCAAGATCAAAAACCTCAATTCCGGCGCCACCTTCTATCATGCGGACATAACGCAACCTACGACTGCGGAAGTTCTGAGCAAAGAGCAACCCGACCTGGTCTTTCACATGGCGGCCCAGACCAGTGTTACTCGTTCGACCAAAGAGCCGATCCTCGATTCCAACGTGAATGTGTTGGGAACCCTGCGCCTGTTGGAAGCGGCCCGCCGCGTCGGCGTGGAGAAGGTTATTTTCTCTTCCACGGGCGGCGCCCTCTACGGCAACCCGGAGACCGTTCCTTGTCCCGACGACGCGCCGGTAGAGCCGGTATCTCCCTACGGGATGTCCAAATTTGTGGCAGAGCAATACCTGCGTTTCTACTACCGGCAGTACCGGTTGAACTATACTGCCCTGCGTTACGGCAACGTCTACGGGCCCCGGCAGGACCCCCATGGCGAGGCCGGTGTTATCGCCATCTTCTCCTCCGCCATGCTGGAGGGCAAACAACCTCAAATTTTCGGCAACGGCAACCAGGAACGGGACTTCGTTTCGGTGTTCGACGTGATCGATGCCAACGTCGCCGCCATAGACCGGGCCGGCGGCATGGAGATGAACATCGGCACGGGCCAAGGCACCAGCGTCAACCGGATCTTCGCCTTGCTGAAAGAAATCATCGGGTACCGGTGGGACGCCGTCCATTCTTCAGGCCGACCCGGAGACGTCCACCGCATCAGCTTGGACTGGTCGCGGGCGGCCGCGCAACTGGATTGGGCGCCAAAGGTAGAATTAGCCGACGGTCTGGCAGCTACCGTGAAAGATATCCGAGAAACCATGCAGTCGGCCGGTATCGCAAACCCGGCCGTTTAAGCCCTGGCAGTCGGGAACACTGGACAACAGGAGGAATGGAATTATGGAAGCTGATTACGACGCAATTATCCTGGGGGCTGGCGCCGCCGGCTTGGCCGCCGGCCTCTATACCACCCGAGCGATGATGAAGACCTTAATCATCGAGCAACTCGGTCCCGGCGGACAATTGCTGATTACCGACGAGATCGAGAACTACCCCGGTTTTCCAGAGGGGGTCAAGGGCCAGGAATTGGCAGTCTCTATGGAACAACAGACCACCCGGTTCGGGGCAGAAATCGATTACGCCGAAGTGCAGGCACTGGAAGATATAGACCGGCCGGTCAAAAAAGTGATCACTGATGACCGGGACTACACCACCAAGTCGCTGATCGTCGCCACCGGGGGCTCCCACAACAAGCTGGGCGTAGTCGGGGAAGACGAGTTCGCTGGCCGCGGCGTGTCCTACTGCGCGGTGTGCGACGGCAACTTCTTTCGCGGTCAAGACGTAGTGGTGGTCGGCGGAGGGGACGCCGCCATGGACGAGGGCCACTATCTCACCGGCATCGTCAACTCGGTTACCTACGTCCACCGACGGGACGAACTCCGCGCCACCAAAATGCTCCAAGAGCGGGCTTTCAACAATGAGAAAGTCAAATTCCTGTGGAGCCACGTGGTGGAAGAATTCACCGGGAATGAGGGCTTGGAGTTCGCCAAGGTGAAGGACCTCAAGACGGAAGAGATATACGAATACCCGACCGCCGCCGCCTTCATCTATGTGGGCTTCCATCCCAATACCGAGTACCTGAAGGGTCTATTGGATATGGACCCCTTGGGCCATGTGTTTACCGACATACACATGCGGACTCCGGTCCACGGCGTGTACGCTTGCGGCGACGCCAGGGCCGACTCCACCCGCCAGCTAGGGGCTGCCGTCGGCGACGGCATCACCGCCGCACTAGCCGCCTACCACGACCTTCAGGTTTAGCCGGTAACTTCGGCCCCCGGCCCTGACCTTCCCCCGTGCGCGGAGAAAGGGAATTTGGGTGACCGTCATTCAGGGGGATGGCATTGGCTGGTCCACCATGCCCAAAAACTCTGCCCCCTCGCCGGTGAACTCCCGTAGCCAGCGGGTTTTATATAGCGCCTAAAGCCGCAATAGTTCCCGCGTCAGCAATACGGAACCGCCAGCCAAGACCACCACCACTACCACGTACCGAAACACCTGCTCGTTTAGCCGGTTGACCAGAAGCGACGCGATCCCAAAGCCGATGATCAGCCCAGGCGCCAGCACTCCGATGTTGGCCAAAGTGGTGCGGTTAACCAGCCCGGTGGCGCTATAAAGGGCGAAGGCCGCGATGTCAGCGGTCACGAACATCAAGGCCAGCGACGCTCGAATCGTCTGGGGAGGCCATCGTTGGGCCAAGGCGTAGATTGCGCCCAAAGGGCCGCCGATACTAATTGAGTTCACCGCCAGACAGGTGGCAAACCCGAAAATTGGACCCGCCAACCGGTGGCGCGCCAACGGCAGTTGGATGTCCTTGAGACTGAGCAAGCCCAAGACTATGATCACCACCCCGATAATGATCTTGAGCGTAACCGGATCGGCTGACCGCAAGGCCAATACCGCTAAGGGTGTGGCGGCCACGCCGCCCAACACCAGTCCGCCGCTTACCCTGAGGTCAAGGTGACGCCAGGTCTTGGTCAGCACCAGGATGAGCAGCAAACCGGTCAGGATGTTAACCACCACCACCGCCGACTTGGCGTCAAGCAACAAAAGTATCACCGGCGTGGCAACAAGCCCGAAACCGAAGCTAACGGTCCCCAGCACGGTCGCGGCCAGCGAAATGATGAGCAGGGCATAGACCAGTTCGAGGCCGGATAGCACGGTTACCGGGGGCGGTTTAAGGGGTGGAGCGTCCGAAACACGTGAGTCAGCCTCGGGCCCGCCTAAACGTCGAACAACCGGCGGACGGCCGCTTGGCGCAACACGGCGTTAACGTCGATGACCGGAGGCCCGTTTCGCTGGACTTGTATCTCGAGGCTCTGGTTGGGATTGACGCTGAAGGCCCGTTCTCCGTCCAGGGCGACGGTGCAATTCCGGCGTTCCACCGGCACCCTCTCGCCCTCGGCGAGACGGCGCCAAGAGGCGATGGCCACGGTTGGCACGACCCCCGGAGCGATGGGGGCCCGGACGTGGGTTTGGCCGTCTTGCCGCGAGACGTCCGGACCGGCTTGGTCCACTAGCCTGTACTGAATGCCGCCCTCGTCGGCCAACGACAACGGCTGAAGCCTGGCGCCGATGGACGAGAGTCCCAACGAAGATGGTTCGGCCCGGGTCAGGAAGACCTCGTAGAGGGTGTTCATGTCCCAGATAGCCCGGGTGGCTACGAACCGCTCCTTGGACAAGGCTACGTCGACTAAGGCGATGTCCGTCGCCTCGCCGTCCACGTAAACCTCCAAGACCTTGCTCCTAACGGCGACTTCGTCTAAAGAGACGTCGCCCCGGGCCACCAAGGCGGCGGCCAGCCCGGCCATGGTGCCTTCGATTAACACCGGGAAGACGTTGTTGGTGCCGGTGGAGATGGCCACCATTGGCATGGTCCGGCAGCCCTTCACCACGGCCCGGTTGGTGCCGTCCCCGCCCAAGGTGATCAAACAATCAACCCCATGCTCGTTCATTCCGGCGGCGGCGCGGACCGTATCGCCTTCGTTGTACAGGGCAGACATCTGTAGCAACCGCAAGTCTAGGGACAGATTCGGGTCGTCGGCGGCCCGTTCCACCAAGTGAGAGCTGTCCGGCATCCCCACGATCCGGGTAACTCCCACCGATTGGAGCCCCAGCATCACCCGGCGGATGATGTTCACCTTCTCCCAATCGGGGACCACCCGGCCTTGGGCCACCAAGCGGCGAATGTCTTTGCTGGCCGCCGGGTTGGCTATTATTCCCACCAAGGCCAAAGAACCCTCCCGCCGCCGCCGGGACAGCAACGCTGGCGCCCCGCTCCGGCCGCAGCTATAATTGCGAAAATTTGGGGTCCCGGAGCCGATTTAACGTCCGGGACCAAGCCAGGCCCGATTATAGCACCGGCCAGACGGAGGAGGGGAGCATGAGCTCAGACTTGGCCTTTATGTCAGCCATTGAATTGAGTGCCGCCATCCGCGCCCAAGAAGTATCTTCGGTGGAAGCAACCGAGAACTTTTTTGAGCGGATTGGCCGGCTGGACTCCCAACTTAATTCGTACTTGACCCTATGCCAGGAACAGGCGTTGAACGACGCTAGGGCAGCCGACGAGGCAGTCCAACGGGGCGGTCAGTTGGGTCCCCTGCACGGGGTCCCCATATCCATCAAAGACTTGGAGGTAACCAAGGGAGTCCGCACCACCATGGGTTCGGCTGTCTTCCGGGACACGGTCCCGGACATCGATTCCATTGTCGTGGAGCGGGTGAAAGCGGCCGGCGCCATCATCCTGGGCAAGACCAACACCCCAGAATTCGGCCAGTCCGGCACCACTGAGAACAAGGTGGGAGACCCCTGTCGCAATCCGTGGAACACCGAACGGACGCCCGGCGGGTCGAGCGGCGGAGCGGCGGCGGCGCTGGCCGCGGGCCTGTGCACCGTCGCCACCGGCAGCGACGGCGGCGGCTCCATCCGTATTCCAGCCAGCTTCAGCGGCATATTCGGCATCAAGCCTACCCAGGGACGGGTGCCCCGGTACGGCGGCCTGGGCCGCCCAGCGGCCAACCATTTCTCTCAGTCGGGCCCGATGACCCGCACCGTCGCCGATTGCGCCTTGTTGTTACAGGTATTGGCGGGGCCCGATTCCCGGGACCCGACCTCTATCCGGCAGCCGGCGCCGGATTTCAGTGCCGGTCTCGGCGCCGGAGTCAGGGGGATGCGGCTGGCTTGGACCCCAGACTATGGCTATGCCGGGGTAGACCCCGAGGTGGCGCGAGTGACCGAAACCGCAGCGCGCCTCTTCGAGGAGTTGGGCGCCAGCGTAGAAACACCGGACTTTGCAATTGAAGACCCGTTCCCCGCGTTCTGGGACGTTTTCGCAACTTCCGCGTTCACTTCTTACGGGCACCTGTTGGACCAACACCGGAATGACTTTTCCGAATACGGCCTCCGGTCCATAGAACACGGCGCCGAAGTCACCGGGGCCGACCTTTCCCGGGCCATATTGTGGGTAGACCAATTGGGCCGCCGCATGGAGGACTTCTTCGACGAATACGACTTACTGCTGTCTCCTACGATGGCGGTCCCGGCCTTCCCCATCGGCCAACGGCCTACGAATATTGGAGGCAAAGAGGTTGAGCCCTTCTGGGGTTATCTGCCTTTCACCTACCCGATCAACATGACCGGGCAGACCGCTTCCAGCGTTCCCTGCGGCTTCAGCCAGGATGGGATGCCCATCGGCCTGCACATTGTCGGCCCAAGGGGTAGCGAGGCCAAAGTGTTACAGGCGTCAGCCGCTTTCGAGGCGGCCCGGCCGTGGGCCGACAAACGGCCCCCGGTGAGCTAAGGGGGAGGACTGGTTAAGCAAACCGCACTGCTTACATGGGTGCGGAGTCCAAGGCGCGTAATTAGGAAGCGATTTCCACAAAGTCCTCCGGCAAAGCCGGCAACAATGGCTACTGAGGCTATGGCACCGGCAACGTGGTGCGCATTACCATTCAAGTCGCCGGAGAAACTGATACCCATCCGCGTCGTTGAGCACAAATCGGAGAAGTCAGGTCAATAGATAATGGAAAAAATGCTAAGCAGAATGGTGGGCGCCGCCGGATTGAGTTCAGATACCTACGAGGATGTAGAGCACGACCGGAGCGCCACCTTGCAGGCCTTCTTGGTGGTGATTATCGTCTCCATCTCCAGCGGCGTCGGCGGCCTGTTGCAAAACGAAATCAGCGTCGTCAATGCCCTCGTCTTCGGTGTAATTGGCGGGATTGCGTCTTGGGCGATTTGGGCATTGGGGATCTGGATAATCGGAAGCACAATTCTGAAGACTCCGGATACTCAAGCCGACTGGGGGCAGCTCGCCCGTGGCACCGGATTCGCACAATCCCCTGGAATCTTCTCCTTCCTGATCTTCATACCGTGGATTGGCTGGCCAATCGGCGCGGTGATCTTCGTCTGGCGATTCGCGGCTATGCTGACCGCCGTTCGGCAGTGCTTGGACTACACTTCGACTTGGCGGGCGTTTTTCGTGGTCCTCATCGCCGCGATTCCATGGCTCATCATATACGGGATTGTAGCTGCCCTGCTCGGTGTTTCAGGCACCTAGACGCTACGGTTAACCGGTCCCGGCGCCCGCTGTAGCGATCTTTTCCCGCAGCAAGGGCAAGACTTGGCTCGAAACCCGGCGGCATTCCTCGACGTGAGGGAAGCCTGAAAGAATGAACTCCCCGAAACCCAGCCGCCAGTAGGACAGCAACAAGTCCGCCGCTTGTTCCGGGGTGCCAACGATTGCCGTCCCGCAGTTGACGCGCACCTCGGATAACCCGTTCCAAAGATGTGGGGCCACCCAATGCCCAGCAGCCTCCCTGGCTTGGGCCTGCTGGCCAACCATTGGGCTGCCCTCTATGGCCGACCGGCGTTGGGCTTTTACTGCGGGGTCTGCGTGGGCGACGAGTTCGTCGGCGGCCGCCCGGGCCTCGGTTTCGGTGTCCCGGACCACTAGGTGGGTGCGCAGCCCCAAGTCCAAGCGTCGGCCGGTCTTCCGGCATTCGTCGCGCAGTGACTTGACCCGAGTCTTGGTTTCCGCCAGTGGCTCGATCCAGCTAAGGTGAACGTCGGCCTGCCTTCCCGAAAGCCCAACCGCCCTTGGTGAGACTCCGCCCAAGTAGAACCGGGGCGCCTGCTCTCCGGGCAGCGGTGTGCAGTAAGCGTCGCGCAGCCGGTAGTGCTCCCCTTGAAACGCCACCGGACCGGGTGTGGTCCACAGCTTGCGGCAGGCCGATATGAACTCCTCGGCCCGCTCGTACCGGGTGGCGTGGTCGCTCACTTCGCCGACCCGTTCGAAGTCGTTCTGAATGCCACCGGGCACCACGTTGATGTCGATCCGTCCCTGGGAAATGTGGTGCAGGGCCGCCGCCATCTGGGCGAAGAGCCCTAAAGCAATGAAGCCGGGCCGGACTGCAATCAGGAACCGGATTTTCTGGGTCACCGCCGCTAAGGCGGTGGCGGTGGTCCAGGTCTCGGCCAGCGGGGCGTCCTCGCCGAAGAGACCGTTGGCGAAGCGGGTTGGTATCAGCAGGGAATAGAACCCGCACTCCTCGGCCGTTTCCACCACCTGCCTCAAATAGTCGAAATCGGGCGGACGCTCCGGCCGTAGCGTTCCGGCCCTGGCGCCGTCGCCGTCGATGGGAATGAACCAACTGAATTTGACCTGCTCCTCGCCATTTGTAGTGCTCACTGCTTCGCTACCTCTCTCCCTGCGGCGTGTCGTTACGGGAATAATACCAAAGGCCGACGGCAACAATTAACACATGGGACAGCCGTGTCCTACAATTGATGATACATGACCGGAGATGACCGACCGGCGGGGAATTCATCTTTCGATAGGCGATTGGGAGTTGGAGCTATGAAGTTTGTCTATCCGGCCAGTATCTGCCGGTTTTCGAATGATGAATATGTAGTCTCTTTTCGGGACGTGCCTTGGTGTCATACGTCCGGGGCTGACCTGACCGAGGCGCTCGCCGAGGCGGAGGATGCACTTGAGGAAGCCATTGCCGCTTATATCAACCAAGGCGAGCCCATCCCCAGGCCCAGCCAAATGCGTTAAGGGGCGTCCGTCTTGCGGCTCACCGGCGGGTTCGACGGGTTTTCCCCCTCCTCCCGCTGGTACCACATCACCATCACCACCCCGGCGGCGACTATGCTCATCATGTCGCCCGGCACCCACAGCATCAGTCCGCCCAACTGCTGGTCGGTCATGAGGTCCAAGCCGAAGGGCTGCCGCACCTCGGCGTAGGCGGTGTAGATCAAGCTGCCGGAAAAGGTGATAGCGGCGCCCAGTACGGTGTTGGGCAACACGATCAACCCAACGTACAACACCCGGAGGCCGTAATGTAACCGGGAGCGGTGGGGCTTGGGGTCGATGATGATCCACCAAAAAAGGAAGCCGGCGCCGCTCATGGTTACGTGCATCAGGGCGTGTACGGCGTCGTTCCTCAGGGCCAGATTGAAGGCGCCGGGGAACTGCCATAGGTAGAGGCTGCCCATGAATAGTCCGATGGTGAAGATCGGATTGGTGGCCACACCGTAGGCCCTCCGCGCCCGAGGGTGCCGGACAATGGGTCTTACGATTCCCTGTAGCGCCCAAGGGGGCAGCCCGCGCAGCATGGGAGTGAGTGGAGCCCCCAACAACACCAGCAGGGGGGCCATCATCCGCAGCACGAAATGCTGTACTTGGTGGAAAGACAGCAGGTGGTCGGAAAGCGGGTCCAAGGGGGATTGGAGCCCAATAAACATCAACAACAAGCCGGTATAGAAGGAGGCCTTTTGCCAGTTGTTGACCGGATGGCTGGGCCGGTCCCAGTTGGCCAGCCCGTTCGCATAGAGGTAGGCCAGCATCAGAAGGATGATGGTTGGCGCCGGGTTGGTGTTCCACGCCTTCCAGATCGGCTCGCCGGAGTCTATGCCCCCGTGGGCCCAAACGCCGGGTACCGTCACCAGCAGGTAGACGACGGCAGCCAGCGGCGCCGCAAGGAGTAGCCAGCGCTTGCGGCGGACCGGCGTCGGAAAACGAGCGGCGATCATCCCTGGGCCGCGCGCCGGCGCCGGTCGCGGCGGGCGCTCCACCAGACATAAGCCACGCCGGCTAACAGAACGGCGAACACCCCGAAGAACACCAGGCTCCCCGAGGTGTAACGTTGCAGAGAGGGCACTTCCAGGGTCTGCACTTCGCCGCCGCCCCGGCCCAAGGGACTGATAACGTCAACGCTGATCAACCATTTGCCGGTGGAGTCCAAGTTGAGCCGGGCATCGTACTGTTCCGGGAGGGCCGGCGAGTTGAGAGCGTTGGCCCAGCCTTCGTAGTCTTCATCCTCGTGGTTGGCCAGCAATACCACCTTGGCGTCGGATACCGGTCCGCCGGTCTTGGCGTTTCGCACTAACACCGAATACTGGACAAATCCGGCGGCAAGGTTGGTGTTAACCGGAATTACCACCACGTCGTGGGGCCCGGCCGTAATCCTCACCTCATTTAACTGGCTGTCTTGGGCGTGGACCGAGCCGGACGCGGCGAACACCAGCAACGCGCTCGCAACGAAGACCCAGAGAATTATGGGCGCCGTCACCCAGCGGGAACCTGCCGACGTTCGAGCCAGCCGCTTGTCGTGGGGACGGCCCCCGCCCGGGGCCGGGTCCGTCATAGCTGGAAGGTCTTTATCCACACTCCCGGTGATCCTGCCGCGTGGGTCATGATGTCCCGCATACGGTTGTTGTCGGGATGGATTTCCCGCTGCCTCAGCCACTCGGCCGTCTCAGAGACGTTTTCGTCCTCCAACTCGTAGACCGTGGCGTAGACCGGCTCGCCCCGCACCGCCTTCCAACGGCGGCCGCGGATGCAACCGGGCACCTTTTCGTAGTTGGGAACATACACGCCACTGTACCATTCGTTCCATTCATCGTCGTTTGCGGCGGGCACGTCCATCCGGCCAATCTGCAACGCCGGGGCCATGCCGCTGCCGGCGATCTCGCCGGTCAACTCCGCCGGGTGGATCATCTCGTAGACGTTGTTGATGAAATTCGTGCCGATGATACTCGGGCTGACCCTCGTGCCCCATTCGGTCCTGGGTCGGCCCGTAAAGGCGTCGCTCTCCACCACCGCCGGGCTCTCCAACTCGTATACTGCCATGTGCTTCGGCCCGCTCTTGGTCGCTTCGTACCGGGCCGCGCTGAGCACGCCTGGCACGGAAAGGAGCTCGGCCAAGTGCTCTTCGTTGTACCAGCGGTTGAAATCTTCCTCTTTGTCGGCGGGCACGTCCGCCCACACAATCATCAGACCGGTGCCCTTCTGGTTGTCCATGCTGTCCTCCTTAGTTTCGCTTGCTAACGACATAATAACCAAGGGCACACCGTTTGGCTACGAAGCCCCTACCAGATGACCCTCGCTGCCTCCAGGTCTGCTACTTCCTGCTCTTGAAGGCCCAGAATACCGTGGAACACATCGAGGTTGTGCTGGCCCAAGTCCGGAGTCCATTGGTCTATTCGGGCCGGGGTGGTGGAGAAGCGCCACGGAGGGGCCACCGCTCTCTGGCGGCCCTTGACCTCGTCGAAGACCGTGGGAAAAGCTTCCCGGTCCAGCAGGTGGGGGTCTCGGGTCAGTTCATCGGGAGCCAGAGAGGGAAAGGCCGCCACGCCCAACGGCTGCAACAAGGCCGTAACCTCCCATGCAGCGTGGGTCATGGTCCATTCTTCGATTAACCTGTCCAATTCGTCGTGCTTTCGCCAGCGGCGGTAGGCGTCGCCGAAGCGGTCGGCCCGGGCCCACTCCGGATGCCCCATGGCCTGTACCAGGGCCTGCCATTCCGCCTCGGAGCCGACCGAAATACTGACCCAGGAGTCCTCGCCCCGGCAACGGTAAACTCCCTGCGGCGCCGCCGCGTCGTCGCGGTTGCCTTGGCGGTGGGCTTCCCGCCCGTTCATGGCGTAGTCCAGCAGTGCCGGGCCGATGAAGGCCGTCCCCATGTCCCGCACCGAAACATCCACGTGCTGCCCGAGGCGTGTGGCCCGTTTGGCGCACAGGGCGGCTACGGCGGCGAAGGCAGCCAGCATTCCGCCGGTGTGGTCCATGGCGTGGCGCAGTTCAACCGGCGGCCCGTCCGGGTAGCCGGTCAGGTGGCCCAAGCCGCCCAAGGCGGCAAACATAGGGGCGTATCCGGCGTAGTTGCGCTCCGGACCGGTTTGGCCATTGGATGAAAGGGACACCAGCACGATGTCGGGCCGCACCCGCCGTTGCGCCTCGTAGCCCAGCCCCAACCGGTCCAACACTCCGGGACGGAAATTTTCCAACACCAAGTCCGAGACCCCCACCAGACCCAGGGCGAGTTCCACCGCCTTGGGCTCCTTCAGGTTCAGGCAGGCCGACATCTTGTTGGCGTTGATCTGCTCGAAGCTGGACGGCGGCTTGCCGTACATGGTGTGGGGACGCCGGGTGATGTCCAAGCGGGCCGAGCTTTCGATCTTGATGACTTGGGCGCCAAGCTCGGCCAGCATGAGCCCGGCAAAGGGCCCGGCAGCATGTACCGAGAAGTCGGCGACCCGGACCCCGGCCAGCGGACCCTTCGCCATCAAATCACCTCCGACCGGGCCAAGGCGACTATTTCTTCCCGGGAGTAACCCAACTCCCGCAACACTTCACCATTGTGTTCGCCGAGGAGGGGCGCCCGTTCCAGTACCGGCGGCGTCTCCGTCATGCGCCAAGGCAGGCCGGGGTAATCGTACTGTCCGGCCTGTGGGTGGTCGATAGGCTGGAAGAACTGGCGGGAACGCTGTTGGGGGCTTTCGAAGACTTCTCCGGGGGTGTAATAGGGCGCGAAGGGCACACCTTGGCGTTGGCCTTCCTGGTAGAGCCATTCTTTGGGATGGTCACGGCTCCAACGGCGCAGATTATCGTTGATCTCGGCTCCGTGGGCGGCCGGGTCCTGAAACTTCTCCTCTCGGGCCCATTCCGGCTCGCCTACGAACCGGGCCAGACTCTGCCATTGCCGCGGCTCCAACGTCAGCAACTCCACGTACCCGTCGAGGGCCGGCAGCACGCCCCCCATGCGAAAAAAGCGGGAGAAGCGGGACTCCACGAACCCCTCGGACTCGATCCGTTGAACCGGCAAGTAGCCGATGGCCAGTTGGGCCTCTTGCAGAGAGCAGTCGATTGTTTGCCCGGTCTGCCCGCTCCACTTGGCGAACACCGCCGCCGCGATACCAACGGCGGCGGTTATTCCGCCTTGGTAAGAACCCATGAAACTGCCGGCGGTAATCGGAGGCCGTTCCGGGAATTGGTCCAAGGCAAGCCCGTTGGGAAGCAGGTTGCCTTCGCCGCCGGCGTGGAACACCGTAATATCTCGGGCCGCGTAGTTGGCGTTAGGGCCGGAACTGCCGAAGGGAGTGACCGCCGCGGCGATCAGGCCAGGGTAATTCTTAGCCACGGTCTCGGGACTCAACCCCAAGGGGCCAGCCCGGTCCGGTGGCAAGTCGTGAAGGGCCACGTCGACACGTCCCAACAGCTCGGCCAAGACATCTCTGCCCTGAGGGTCGTCCAGGTTGAGGGTGATTCCCCTCTTCCCGGTGTTCAGGTACAGGAACAGGCCGCTTCTTTCCGGGTGAGGAACGTCGCCGGGAAAGGGACCGCGGCGGCGCGACGGGTCGCCAACCCTGGGAGGTTCAATCTTGATAACGTCGGCGCCCAGCGCGGCCAGCAGCTTGCCGCAAAACGGCGTCGCCACCATGCCGCCGATTTCCACCACCCGCAGGCCGCCGAGGGCTGGTTTATCCACCGGCGGGGTCGTCATTTCCCAAAATACCAGACGTCGCCGGTTTGGCCCGCTTCAAGAAGGGCCGTATCTTCGCGTCGATGGGAAGGTGGATTGTGCCTTCCTTTGCCATTCGAGAATTGAAAAACAAGATGTACAGGTTTTCGATCTGGCCGGTTTCTTGGTTGGTACGCGCTACAATTCCTTCGTCGATCTCATCCTCGTCTTGGTCGGCGTAGGGGCGGCACTGGTCTATAGTCAAGATATCTCCGATCTTGTCATAGCTGATGATCATTTCAGCGCCCACAGGAGTTCACCTCCTCGAATCGTTCGAGTGACATATCCGGTAACCAACCAACGCCGGTTTTTTTCATCGCTGTTGATAACAGCCAACACGTACGTAGCCAAGTCATCATTTGAACGGAAGAATAGGATAGTGTTGCCGGGGTGACTGTTGGACCATGCTTGCCCTGGTTTGCGTATAGTTTCGGCCACCCTGTTCCAGTGGCTTGAAGCAAGTTCTCGGTGGCGTTCTGCGACATGGACATATCGCTCGTTCGTGCACTCCATGTCGACACCGAAATAGGGACTAGGAAAGTAGTCCATTCTAGAAGGAAGGGCCGTTAATCAGGACCTGTCATGGTAAATGAACGGGCGATATCGGGGTCCCGGTACGGGTTGGCCTAATTCCCTGGCAGCCTCCAACCAAGCCCGTTTCGCTACTTGGACTTCAGCCAGCGCCTCTTCCTGAGAGTGTCCGAACGCCGAGCAGTACTCAAGGTCCGGGATATCAGCGATGTATCCTCCATCCTCTTCGCTAAAGAAAATGTTTATGTGGTAATCACTCATTGCCGGTCCTCCAGTTCCGAATTATAACGCTCCACCAATCGGAGGAATTGCCGGACTTGATAGGCCTTAGCCTCGCCGTGGTCATCCTGGATGTTGATCAGTTTCGGTACTCCGTCACGGCCATAAATGTAATGACTCCCAGCGACCCGTATGAGCCGGAATCCGAATGCCTCTACCAGACTGGCAAAATCCCTAAACCGTACGTTCCTAACGTTACCTTCGGAGAGCCGTTGCAACAACCTTCTGCGGCGCATGGGAATATTGTCCGCTGCCTCCCTACACCGGAAGAATGGGCGGCATTGGCTCGCTGTGGGTCACGTCTCGTAGGTTGAGGCCGGCGCCGTCGGTGAACCAAGGGAGACGGGGGTCTCGGGAGGGCAGCATTACGGTTGCTTGGCCGGGCGCCGTTATCTCGCCGCGTTGGTTTTCAGCCCAGATCTCCAGGTCGACCAAGGGCACACCTTGGTCAACGTGCTTGCCCACGACGCGGCCCCGGCACCATTGGGTGTCCCCGTACACGTTGAAGCGGCGGCACTCCAACCGGAGCCGTTTGAGAAAGGCGTCGTCGCCCATCCAATTCGCCACGAGCGTACCCATCCAGGACACCCGCTGCGGGCCATAGTCATAGGCCCCGGGAACGCCCACCGCTTCGGCCACAGAGTCGCGCAAGTGCCCGATACCGGTGTACTCCAAGCCGCCGCCCGCCTCCGGGTTTCGAAAGAAGTGGTTGGGGTGGCGCAGGGCCTCCCGCAACAACACGCCGTGGGCGCTGGAACGCCCTGTGCCAACCAGAAAGGCGCTGACGTCCTGTAACGACAGAGGTCCCCGGACCACCGGCTCCAACTCGTCGCCTATGTTGGTGTCTTCGTAATACCTGGTGGCGGCGCCTCGGGACTTCTCGTTCAACACCTGCTGGTCGATGGCCTCAAGCTCCTCGGGAGTGTACTCGTGGCGTTTGGGGACGTCGGCGTACTTGCCGCGTTCCCTGGAGGCCCGCCGCTGGTGGCGGGTGCACCACCCGACCACCCTGGCGACCAACTCGTCCCGCTGGTTGGTATAGACGGTCTCGACGAACTGGATCACCAGGGTTGCCGAGTACCGGCTCTCCCTCTCTTGGACGTCAAGCACCCGTTCCACGCAGTTGACGGCGTCGCCGGCACGAAGGTTGCGAAAGAACTCCCAGTCGTTGCCGGCAAAGAACCCGTGGACTCCGGGCAGGCCCCAACGGGTGCGGCCCGACCAGTGCCGCATGTAGGGAGCGCATGGGTGGCCGATGATGGAGCCGTACTTGGAGTAGGCCGCGTACTCCTGGTCGCGGTAAATGGGGTTGGTGTCGCCGATACCGTTAACGAAGTTGAGCAGCGCCCCCATCGAGGCGTCGCGGACGAAGTTTTCGGTCCGCAACCGGGTCCCGATCATTGCCTTGGCGTTGGCGATGGCTTCGGCGGAGATACCCTCCACCTCGGGGAGTGTTTCCGTCACCCTTTGTTGTTGGTCTCGGCTCGTCATGAACACCCCTTATCGGCAAGTCCCGGGCCGCGGGCCGGATCACCAGAGTACCTGTTCCTCTTCCAGCCGGCTAATTTCTTCGTTGGATATTCCCAACAGACCTCCGAGGACCTCCCGGTTGTGCTCGCCCAACAGCGGGGCGTGGCGGCGGATGGCGGGCGGCTGCCCGTCGAGCTTCCACATCAGGTTGAAAATCGGCTCCGCCCCCAGCGATGGGTGTTCGATGTCTGAATACAGGCCCCGTTCTAGGAAATGGGGGTTAAAGAGTCGCTCTTCGGCTCCCATTACCGGAAAGGCGGCCACGCCGTGGGACTGGAGCAATTCGGTGATGTCCTCGGCGGAGAAGGCAGGGGTCCACTCCGACAAATGGCGGTCCAGTTCTTTCCGGTGCCGCAACCGGGCGTACCGGCTGGCGAAGTCCGGTTCTTCCGTCCAGGGAGGGTTACCCATTGCCTCTTTCAGGCCCTGCCATTCCGGCTCGGCGCCCACGGCGATGGAAACCCAGGTGTCGTCTCCGGCGCAGGGATAATTGCCGTAGGGCGCTAGGACCGGGTCGTGGGCGCCCCGGGGCGTCATTACCCGCCCGGTAAGTTCGTACTCCATCAACCCGGCGCCCATGGTGGCGACGGTGGCCCGGAGCATCGATACGTCGATGAACTGGCCGCGGCCGGTGCGTTGGCGCTGGTACAGGGCGGCAGTGATTGCAAACACCGCGTGCACGGCGCCGCAAACGTCGGCGTAGGCGTGCTTGAGTCCCAGCGGACGTTCTCCGTCGTAGCCCAGCGTGCTGTCTACGCCAGCCAGCGCTCCTACCGAAGGTGCGTAGGCCCGAAGGTCGCGTAGGGGTCCCGTCTGGCCGTTGGAGGAGATAGAGGCCATGACCAGTCGGGGATTGACGCCGCTCAGGTCGGAGTAGCTCAAGCCCAAGCGGTCCATAACACCGGGGGAGAAATTTTCGATGACGACGTCGCATTCCTCGGCGAGTCGTAAGGCCAAGTCAATTGCCTCTGGCTTGGTGGTGTTCAGGGTGACGCTCAACTTGCCCCGGTTGACGTTGTGGAACATGGGATTTTGTTCCGGGTCGGGCTGGTCCCCGATTATGGGGCGGCCCAGACGCATATAGTCCATGCGTTGGCGGGTCTCAATTTTGATGACCTCGGCGCCCATGTCGGCCAACACCATTCCCGGAATGGCCCCGGCCAACACCCAACCGAAGTCCAAGACCCGGTACCCGCGGAGCGGTCCAGCCGAGGGACCGCGTTCGGAATGTTCCAACATCGACGTTCCTGGGCGAAAAGTCCGCTCTAAGGCCGGGAGAAAATCACAGGTCGAACCCGAACGGCGGGTATTCGTCCCTCAAGAACCCTCCGTAGGCGCTCACCCGGTACCGCCACCGGTTCATTGCCAGGTTGAAGTCGAAGACCTGGCGGGGATAGGAACCGGTAAACAGCACGACTACCAGGGCGATGACGACCAGGATACTTACCAAGTTGCCTAATATCGAAACGATGATCCAATGCGGAATAATGAGAATCCACCGGAACAACGCTTTAAGCCGGGACGACCGCTCCGGGTAATCGATGGTAATAGACGCCGGATAGTCCTGGTCGGCCAAGGAAAACGGAGGGTAGCGGTCGGTGCCCCCCATTTGGTAGGCGTAGAAATTCATGCGCCATGACCATCGGATCAGGCCGAAGTGGTAACCCCATAGCGAAAGGGGATAGCGTCCGGTGACGATGATGATCAACCAAACCAATGGATAGGTGACGATGGTTGGTATGGAGAAGAGGGAAAGGACTAGCCAGTTGGGGATAACCAGAAGCCATTTGATCAACCAGAGAAATCGGTTTACACGTTCTTGGTATTCACCGTCAACCGCGACGGGGTAGGTGTCGAAAGCGGCCATGTTCCTCCTTATGCTTGTTGGAGACTGTGCCGGCGACGAGTCAGATAATGCCCGTTTGGTACAGTTTAACCAATTGGTCTTCGGTGTGCCCTAAGACTCCGCAGTAAATTTCGTGGTTATGCTCTCCCAGAGTGGGCGCCGGTTTCGCGGGGACAGAATCGGTCCCTGGCATCTGATAGGGCGGTCCCGGAAAAACGATGGGCCCGGTGTCACTCCGCGCTATGGGTACGAACTGACTGGAGAGGCTGGGGTCGTGACGTACTTCGTCGAACCCGCGCACCGGGGCCAAGGGCGTGCGGTGTTCCAAGGCCAATTCCAGTAGCTCGGCTTTGGTGTACCCGGCCAGCCACTCCTCCAGGTATCCGTCGATTTCGTCGGCGTATTGGTTGTTCATGACGGTACGGTTGGTAAACCGGGGGTCGTGGGCCCATTCCGGGTTGCCCATCAACCCCAGCAGAGTCCGCCATTGGCGGCCTTCGGGAGCGCCCACGAAGACGTAGCCATCCTTGCAGCGCAGGATGCAATTGGGGTAGGGAAAGTCCAAGGCGTGGTGGCCGGTGCGCTTGGTCATGCGCCATTGGTAAACGGCCATCAGTGCTTCAGGGCCGGTGTAAATCCCAGCCATGGACTCGATTTCAGCGATGTCGACGTGCTGCCCGACCCCGCCGCTATTCCGGGCCAGCGTCGCTATTACGATGGACGAGGCGGCGGCGGAACCGGAAAAGTAGCCGACCTGCGGCGTACTGAACGTCAGCGGTTCCCGTCCGGGTTCGCCCAGACCCTCGCAGATGCCGCCGCCGGCGGCTAGGTTAATGTCGTAGGCCTTGAAGTTGCGGTAAGGGCCGCTCAGGCCGAACGGCGTGATGGAGGCCATGACCAAGGCCTCGGAATAGACCTGGAGACTTGGGTAGTCCAGCTTCAACCGGTCCATTTCCAAGGGATGGAGGTTGTGGACGAAGACATCCGACCCGGCCAGAAGCTCCCCCAGCAACTCCTTGCCGGTGGGGGTTTCCAGGTTGAGCGTGATTCCTTGCTTGTTCGAGTTCAGGTAGAGGAACAGCCCGCTGCGTTCGTGGTGGGGTTCGTCATTGGGGTAAGGGCCGTAGCCGCGGGCCGGATCTCCGGTGGGCGACCGCTCGATCTTTATGACCTCTGCTCCCATGTCAGCCAAGAGCTTTCCGCAGTAGGGGGCCGACACCCATTCACCCAACTCCAAGACCCTCAGGCCTTCCAGCAGGGGGTAGGTCACGGCGAAGACCCGGCCAACTGATGCAGGTTCAAGGCCAACTCCTCCGGCGCGACCAAGAAGGGCGAGTGCCCGGTGTTCATGGAGATAACCTGTTGACAGGGTAGGTTGGCGTACATCTCCCTTTGGCGTTCCGGAGAAATCGCTTGGTCGTTGAGGCATTCGACGTAGACCCTGGGGACGCGGCCGAAATTGGCATCGGTAGTGTGCGGCGACGACACGAGAGGCCCCACCGGTTGGGGGACCAACATTGAGCGCGCCCAAGCAACGTCGTCCGAGCTACAGCCGTTGTAGAAACGGTTGGCGGCGATGCCCAGGTCATGGACCACGTAGCTCAGGTCGTCGGCTACGTTCCAGGCCGGCCGCTCCTCTAGGGCTCGGCGTATGGCCTCGGGCTCGGTAGACAAGGGGGTGACGAATGTTTCGCCTGGCTGGAACAGGAGTGCTGTAAGGTAGACTAACACCGAGATTTTATCGGGCCGGTATTCCGCGGCTTGGGTGATCGACAGGCCGCCGAGGCTGTGCCCCACCAAAATCACCGGAGCGGTCTGCTCGTCCAGCGCTTGGCAGAGGTGCCGGGCATAGGTGTCCAAGGTGATCTCTCCCAACGGAGTGTCGTCGTGGCCGTTTCCGGGCAAGTCTACGGCTACGGCTTGGTGGCCGTAGGCTTGGAGCAGCGGCGTCACCCGGTCCCAACACCAAGAGCCGTGGCCCGGACCGTGTACCAGTACGTAAATTGCCATCACAGTGGTCCGAAGTAGTTTCGAGCCGCCTAGTCCAGCAGCCCCGATTTGAGGTGGCTTATCGATTCTAAGGTTACGCCGTGGCGCCGTAGGTACGCCTCCGGACCGCCGTAGACAGAGCCGAGGGTGGTCAGGAACTGCTTCATAGCAGTCGGCTGGGCCCTCAGGGTGTCAGCGGTCAACTCCGGCCTGGGGTCCATGCTCATCACCCGCCGGTGGATGCCGGTTATGACTTCATTGGTCAGCAGATAGTCGGCCATCATGGTTTCTTGGTCCACCCCCAACGCCCCCAACACTAACGCGGCAATGATACCGGTCCGGTCCTTGCCGGCGCTGCAATGGAACACCGCCGGCTCCCCGCGGTTGTCGGCGATGGTGGTTACCGCGTCGGCGATGAGAGCCCCGGAATTATGTATTATCCACTGGTAAGTAACCGAAAGCCGTTCCGCGACATCGGCCCCTGCTATTGGAGGCGGGCTGCCCCGTTCTTCCAGCAAAGGGAAATGGTGGTAGTCCAACCCGCTCGACTTGAGGGGGCCGGTCCCGTCCCGCCGGACTTCGTCGTGGTTTCGCAAGTCTATCATGGTCTGAAGGCCCAGTTCCCGGAGGGCGTGGGACACGTCGCCACCGGTCAGTTCATGAAGCGCGTCGCTTCGGAATAGCCGGTCCCATGTTACCGTGCGTCCCTCATTGGTGCGGTAACCGCCGAGGTCTCTGAAGTTGACGCAGCCTTCGAAAGTAATAAATCGTTTCGGTTGTTGGGACATTCTTCAATAGTTCCGTTTTTGTTTCGGGAGTCCGGTCAGGCCCCGGGCACGCCCATCTTCCGAGCCATCGCCACCATTTCCCGGGCGGTCTCTTCGTGGGCGATGTCCACCATGTCACCGGCGTAGGTAACGGCCGCGCCGCCTTGGCTCCGCTGTTGTTCCATGGCATCAATGAGGCCGCGCCACTGCGCGACTTCCTGGGAAGTGGGTGTAAATACCTCGTTGACCACCGGCACGTGGGAAGGGTGGATCAGGTGCATGCCGGTGTAGCCCAACTGCTTGGCTTGCCGGGCGGAGGCCCGTAGGCCGTCCAGGTCATGGATGTCCATCCAGCCGCCGCTCATCGGGTAGGGAATCCCGGCCGCCCGCACATCCACCAAGACCTTGGAGCGCAGGAACAAGGTTTCCATGCCTTCAGGAGTCCACTGGAAGCCGATGGAGCGAGCGGTGTCCCCTCCCTTGCCCCCACTGGCGCCCATGTGGGCTACCCGAGGCGAGGACGTGGCGATTTCGTAGGACTGCCGGATGCCTTGGGCAGTCTCCAAAGCCGGGTCGATGAAGGTTTGGCCGGGTTCTACTCCTGCCTTGCGTTCGAAATGACGCAACAGATTATCCACCTCCACCACGTCGGCCGGGCCTTCGACCTTGGGGAGCAGGACGCAATAGAGGTGGGGGCCGGTGATGGCTTCCAGGTCCTCGGCGGTCAGCCCGGTCTCCAAGCGGTTCACCCTTACCACCAGGGTTTGCCCGGCCTCCCCCAACTCTTGGAGCATCTTGGCCACTAGAATGCGAGCTGCCAATTTGTGTTCCAACGGGACCGAGTCCTCGAGGTCGAGGATCAGGGCATCGGCCCCATACCGGGGCGCCTTGCGCATCCAGTCTTCCTTGTTGCCGGGAACGAAAAGTTCCGTGCGAATGGGTCTCGCTTGGAACGGCACTTGGTGACCTCCCTGCTATCGGTTTGAGTTGAGAGCTCGGAACAGGCTGCCCCGGCCTTACACGACGCCCTGTTCAGCGAGCCCCGCCAAATCGTCGTCGCCGAGGCCCAAGAGCTTGCCGAAGACTTCCTGGTTGTGCATCCCCAGGGTGGGAGCGCCGTCCAGAGTGGGCAGTTCGCCCCCGGAGAAGCGGACCGGAAACCCGGAGACCACTCCCTTTACCGGCGACTCCATCCCCGCGTGGCGCATCGGTTGCAGGCTTCCCCGGTCCCAGAAGTGCTGGTCGTTCATCACCTGTTCGGCGGTCCGCACCGGCGCGCAGGGCACGTCGTACTCTTCCAGGCGCTGCAGAGCCTCCTTCAGGGTCATCCGGCCGATGAGCCGCTGCACCTCTGCCCGGGCGCTCTCCACGTTGACGGTGCGGGAAACGTAGCTGGTGAACCGGGGGTCTTCCAGCAGCTCGGGGGCTTCCGTCGCTCTGCAAAACCGCCGCCACTGGTCGTCGCTGGTCATGGTGATGGAAACGTCGCCGTCTTGGGCCGAATAAAGCCCGGTCGGACCGCTGCGGCTGATGTTGCCGGTGCGCAGGGGCAGGCCGTCTTCTATGTTCTCTTCCAGGTTCTCCATGAACATCAGGGAGACCAATGTGTCCATCATCGACACGTCAAGGTATTGCCCTTGGCCGGTGCGTTCCTTTTCCCGCAGGGCCGCCAGTATCGAATAACAGGCGAACATAGGAGTGACCAAGTCGCCGATGTAAAAGCCGACCTTGATGGGCGGCCCGCCAGCGTCGCCGTTGATGTCCATCAGCCCGCTCATTCCTTGTATCTGCGGGTCGTGGGCCGGCTTGTCCGCGTAGGCTCCGGTCTGCCCGTAACCGGATATGGAGGCGTAGACGATGCCGGGGTTCACTTTCGCTACTTCGTCATAGCCCAGACCGATGCGCCGCAACGAACCAGGCGCCAGGTTTTCCACCACCACGTCGCTCTCCTCGGCCAGTTGCAGGAACATTTCCCTACCCCGAGGATGCTTCAGGTCCAGGGTGATGCTCTTCACTCCCTGGGTGCGCTTGAGGAACCGGGTGGAGATGGCGCCGGAAACGGGTTCGTCGTGGGCGCCGCCGGGACCGGCGAAGGGGCCGTTACCTCGCACCGGGTCGCCCCGGCCGGGTATCTCCACCTTAATCACCTCGGCCCCCAACCGGGCCAGATTCATGGCGCAAAACGGCCCGGCCAAATACACGGTCACGCTCAAGACGCGGAGGCCGGCAAGTGGTTGCATATTCCCTCCGATAAGCCTGGGTTAATTAGGAATGGATGAATTCCCGCAGGTAATTCGGGAACGTGTCTACGAACTGGAGGGCACTCTGGTACGACACGAAAATCTCGTCGACGGTTTTGCCTGACTCGAAAACGGCGAAGTTTTTATGGACCAACTGGTTTCGGAGGGAACCGATTTCGAGAAACGCCCGTATCGACTCTTCCAGGCCCGCGGTATGCCTTACCCGCTCTGCCATAAACGATTGAAAGTCACTGCCAAACGCTTGAAAAAACGTATTGGCATTATGGGAACCCCACGAACACCAATCGTGGTAGCGGCGATCGACTGCTTTCCTGCGAACAAACTCGACCAATGCCTCCGAATGGTTGGTCACCTCCGAGAAGACATCGATGAGCGATTCCGCCAAACGGAACTCGAAGTAGCTGGCAGCCGAAATCAACAGCGTTTTTCGAAACATGGCATCGGCGCCGGTTCGCAACGAAACTTCTTCTAGAGGCAGTAGCGATATAAGGGTCACATGTTCTTCCACCAATTGACCGACGATGTCCGCCGGGTTCTCGCCAGCCATCGGTTAATCTGAAGAAAGGATTTTGTAGGCCCGCGACAAACGGGTCCGTACTTGTTCCGTAGCTGTGGTCCGGCTTTGGGTAGCGGAGTAGAATTCTGGGTCCAACCGGAGCCGTCTAAGAGAGTCGGGATTGACCATTCCCTTGACCAGTGCTCCTGATGAGTATGCTTCGGCGCAAGTGGCAACAAACACCGATTCAAAAACCATGGCGCTGAATCGCCCACCGACTTGAAAGGCATCGTCTGGAAGGTTGTCGCAGCTGTCCAGAAATGATTGTAGTAGTTCACTTAGAGGGTGTCTAATAAGTCTTCGTTCCGGCAGTAACCTCACCTTCCCCTTCCCAGGTTTTATTGCCGGACACTTTTTTCTGGTCACCAAAGTCCCTTCCCGTGCCCAAGTGGAGGTAGCTTCCAAGTCCCCTCCCGTGCCCAAGTGGAGGTAGCTTCCAAGTCCCTTCCCCCCGCGTACGGGGGGGAAGGTTAGGATGGGGGCCTCAGGGTAGGCTATCCCGGATTCCACCATGAACCGGCCCCACCCTCCTCCGTGCGCGGGGGAAGGGACTTATTAGACACCCTCTTAGGCTCAAAACTGCATGGTCGTCGAACGACCTCGCTGTCTCCGAAAAAGCATTGAGAAATTTCCCATCGAGGGGCTAGAGTCTTCATCGCAAACCCCCTCAGGAGTATCTCAACGTCTTTCATGTGGAGGTCGGGAACGTCCGCCCCTACCAGACGCCTCCATTTGGTCCGCGTATTTGTCTTGTATAGCGAATCGTAGAACGTTGAATCGTACATGGAACGCCTGATTTCCTGAGGTGTCAGATTCATACCCCCCGAATTTAAACGATTGAAGATCTCGTAAATGGAATCGTTGCCGCTAGGTCTAATCTGCTTGACGATAATGTTTCGGATAGTTCGTGGATTGAATGTAGATTCATACTCTTCTCCCAGCGTGGAGTAATTCATCTTGTTGAATTTGTTGCGCTGGCCCGGCAATTGCTCGGGGAGGCTGAGATTAAAATCAGTGAAATATGCGTCGTCCTCCCAGATTGCCTCTGGAATGCTTCCTTTCTCATCGAATACTTGTCTTAATTCCACCAGCTTCTCTTTTTTGGGGAACCTCTGATTGACGAAATAGTAGATGGACATCAGTCTCTGCTGCCCATCGATGACCAGAAATCGGTTGCGTTGTTGTTCATACAAGAAGATCTCAAGAAGATCTGAGGAATCGGAAGACCAATCAAAATTGATTCGATGAGCTTTGAGGCCCTTTTGATGTCCCAAACGAAGTTGCGCTGGAATCCCGGTATCTTAACGATGCCCGACTTGATGAAATCAACAATGGTGACAATATTAAAGTCGTTAGGAGAGGAAACAATGTCGTATTGGCCGATTGGAGACGAGTCATACTCGTCTTCACCGTCCTCGAATACCTCAGGGTCGTATCGCCGTTCCTCTTCAAGTAGAGTTTCAGCTTGCTGAAGGGTCATGATGAATCTCTTGCCAACTTGGAAGGGTATGGAATGGTTTCGACATCGGTCACCCATTATTGGTCGCGCCTGACATTATACTATTGGATACACTCGCGAGTGTCGTCGATGGGTATTGCGGCCAGGGCAATCGCATCTTAAATCAAAACGCGACGGTCAACCACAGAGCACGCAGAGACCACAGAGTTTTTTGAAGTTGGTCTGCCCTCTGCGTGCTCTGTTGAGGAACAAACCTGACACTTGCCCCTTCCCAGCCCCCGGTACACCCTACTACCATTATTCCTGTCTACATTCCTGTGAACCCGCCCCCAACCCTCCCAACCACCCGGAACGGGCGAAAATGGGCGAAAATGGCGGGAAAATCGAAATTTCCGGCCTGACCTTTCGCCACAAGCCCAAGCGGTGAATCCATGTCATTGCGCCAATTCAGAAACCGCGTCAACGCCCTGAAGCGTAAACTCGCCCTGCCCCTCGCCGTCATCCGGCTCCGCCCCTTGGCCGAAGAATTTTGCCATGAGTGGGCCCAAGCCCGCGCCGACTTCGGTAGACACAAGGCGCCATCGAAGCAAATGCCGCAGCCTTTCACCTCGGTGGAAACCGGGCCCCTTTCCTTTATCAGGCGCGTCGCCGGCCACGGCTTCCGCCTCACCACATTCATGGACCTCCGCCTGTACCTCGAGCGCTGCCGCACCGCGGACGCCCTTCCCGAATGCCATCAAATCATTCGCTGCCTCCTTCCCTGGTCCGCCAACGGCGTCCTCCAGGCAATGCTCCGATTGGATGCGCCCGCTACATCATGAAGGCCCCTGACCCGGTCGAAAGCCCGCCCGCCCGGCGAACGGTTAAGACGCGATTGCCCTGGGTACTGCGGCTTGACGCTTGCCGGTGGGCTGCTGTGGTACAATTTCGCCAACTAGGTACAGGCTAGAAGACTCTCAAACTCCTTGCGAGGTGGAATCTTAATGGCTTCGAACATTGTCCTATCCAACACCGACTTCAAAGTGGTGGGGACCCGCCCCATCCGGCACGACGGCACCGACAAGGTTACCGGGCACGCCAAGTATGGGGCCGACTTCCAAGCGTCCCCCATGCTGCTCGCCAAGGTGCTCCGCAGCCCTCACGCCCACGCCCGCATCAAGTCCATCGACACCAGCAAGGCGGAGGCCCTGCCCGGAGTCCGGGCGGTGGTCACCGGGGCCGACATGCCGACGAATAGCGCTGCCAGCCGCAAGGTCTTGGCCACGGACAAGGCCCTGTACAAGGGCCACGCGGTAGCCGGTGTCGCCGCCACCAGCGCCCATATCGCCGAGAACGCCTTGGCGTTGATTGAAGTGGACTACGAGGTCCTGCAGCCCGCCACCGAAGTACGCGACGCCATGCGCGAGGATGCCCCCCTGATTCAGGAAGACCAGACCACCGATGAGTTGGGCGAGAAGACCGACAAGAAGAGCAACATCGCTACCCACTTCCGCTATGAAATAGGAGACGTTGAGAAAGGGTTTGCCGACGCCGACGTTATCGTGGAGCGGGAATACGAGACCGCGACCGTGCACCAAGGGTACATCGAGCCCCAGAACGGCGCCGCCTTCTGGAAAGCCGACGACCAGCTTACCGTTTGGGTCAGCACCCAAGGCGCCTTTACCACGCGGGACGCTCTTGCCGGTGTGTTGGACCTGCCGGTTTCCAAGATCAAGGTGGTGCCCTTGGAGATCGGCGGCGGGTTCGGCGGGAAGATTCCCATATATCTGGAGCCGATCACCGCGCTGCTGTCTAAGAAGACCGGCGTGACCGTCAAGAGCGCCATGACCCGGGCTGAAGTATTCGAGGCCACCGGGCCCACGTCGGGGTCCTACATGAAGGTTAAGATGGGGGCCGACCGGACCGGGAAGCTGGTTGCCGCGGACGCCTACCTGGCCTTCGACGCTGGCGCCTTCCCCGGCTCTCCCGTAACCGCCGGCGCCCAGTGCATGTTCACCTGCTACGATATCGAGAACGCCAGGATCGACGGGTTCGACGTTGTCGTCAACAAACCGCCGGTGGCCGCTTACCGGGCGCCGGGCGCTCCCATTGCCGCCTTCTCCTGCGAGTCGGTTGTCGACGAAATAGCGGAAAAGCTGGGAATCGACCCCATCGAGTTCCGCATACGGAACGCTTCCAAAGAAGGTACGCGACGGGTCGACGGACCGGTGCTCACCAAAGTCGGGAACCTGGAAACCCTGGAGGCCGCCCGGGATACCGAGCACTACAAGTCCGAGCTGACCGGTCCCAACCGGGGCCGCGGAATCGCCTCCGGCTTCTGGTTCAACGTGGGCCTCCAGTCCAGCGCGGCCATCAGCGTGGACGCCGACGGCACCATCAACTTGGTGGAGGGCTCCACCGACATCGGCGGTACCAGGGCCACCATCGCCATGCACGCCGCCGAGGTATTGGGCATCCCGGCTGAGGACGTTCATCCCAGCGTCGCTGATACCGAATCGGTGGGTTACACCTTCCTCACCGGCGGCAGCCGCACCACCTTCGCCTCCGGCTGGGCCGCCTACGAATGCGCCCAGGACATCAAGCGGCAGATGATCGACCGCGCGGCCCAGATTTGGGACGTGGCGGCCGGGGACGTGGAGTTGGTAGACGGGGTGTTCCAGCACAAGTCGGAGCCGGAACTGAAGTTCACGTTCAAAGAACTGGCCGCCCAGTTGAACCGCTCCGGCGGCCCCGTTTCCAGCCAGGTAAGTGTGGACCCCAAGGGTGTCGGCGCCGCTTTCGCCACCCACATAGTGGACGTGGAAATGGACCCCGACACTGGCAAGGCCACCATCCTGGCCTATACTGCGGTACAGGACGCCGGCAAGGCCATTCACCCGAGCTACGTTGAAGGACAGATTCAGGGAGGGGTAGTCCAAGGCATCGGCTGGGCCTTGAACGAGGAATACCGGTTCAGCGACCGCGGGCAGATGGAAAACTCCAGTTTCTTGGACTACCGGATGCCCACCAGCTTGGATCTGCCGATGATCGGCACCGTGATCGTCGAAATCGCCAACCCCGGCCACCCCTACGGCGCCAGGGGCGTGGGCGAGGTGCCTATCATTCCTCCCATGGCGGCCGTTGCCAACGCCATCTACCATGCCTTGGGTGTTCGGATGGAGAAGCTGCCGATGTCGCCGGACGCGGTGTTAGAGGCCCTCTGGTCCCAGACAGGAGAACCGGCCGGCCTGCAAGCCGCCGATTAGTCCCGGTCCAATGTCAACCAGGCCAGGCTTCCGTCATGGCAGCCTGGCCTATATTTTGCCCGGACTACCGGGCGCCGGACTATAGCGATGCCAGGGGAGGCTTGAAATGACCAGGGTGCCGTACGCCACTCGGGAAGCCATGGACGCCGCCGGGCAGGCGGTGTGGGATGAGATCGAGACCAGCCGCGGAGGGGTCGCCCGGAACTACGCGGCCCTGCTGAACAACCCCCAGGCCGCTGGCAGCATGGCCCACCTGGGAGGGTATGCCCGTTACCAGGCGCCTCTCGACCCCAGGGTCAAGTTCCTCGCCGTGCTCACCGCCGCCCGGGAAGCCCACGGCCACTATGTTTGGACCGCCAACCTGCCGGGCGCCAAGCAGGCTGGCCTCTCCGACGAAATCTTGGCGGCCATCCGAGAGTTTCGGGCCCCCGCCGGGTTCGACGGCCGGGACGGCGCCGTGGTCCAGTTCGTCTTGGAGTTGCTCCGCCAACACCGCATCTCCGATGCCACTTTCGAGGCTGTGCGGGCACTGGTTGGCGACGCTGGGGTGATCGACGTGCTGGTGGTTTCCGGCTACTACCACACCCTGTCCAACTGCCTTCAGGCCCTCGAAGTAGACCTTCCCGAAGGCACCACCAGCGACCTCACTTACTAGACGCGCCCGCCGACGAGGCCCAAAAAGGAGCGGCCGGTCTGCCGAAGCAGGGGAGCCGCTGAAGGAGCGGCCCACAACCGGTCGCTGAGGCCCCGATTCTACAACCGGGTCACTTTCGGGTCAATCGCCCCGACGGCGGACCATTCCGGAATGGGGAAGACCAAGAATGGCAGAGGAGGCCGCGAAATGGCCGATTACATCTACTTGGTGCAAATGGACATACCGGCCGAGTTGGAGGATGAATTCAACCGGATTTACGACACCGAGCACGTACCCAACATCCTGAACGCACCCGGAGTCCACGGCTGCACCCGGTACAAGCTGGTTTCGTCCAACGTCGATGGGGTGGCCCGGTACGCCGCAGTGTACCAGATCGACTCGCCGGATACTCCCCAGACCGCCGGCTGGCAGGCGGAGTCGGACAAAGGCGACTGGGTCTCCAAGATCCGACCTCACGCAACCAACCGGTCGCGCAGCGTATTTCAGCGGTTGGGCTAGCTCCCCCGGCTACTAGGAAGGGAGTATCTACCGGCCGGCGGGCACCTTGAGGACCGAGTTCATGGTTTCCACTTGGATCCTGGCCAAGTGACTCCGAGCGTGGTCCACGATTTCGTTCCACTCCGGCGAGGCATAGAATGCGGCTTCTTTGGCCGTGACGTCGTCCGCGTCGGCGAAAGAGCGGATCCAGATGAAGAGATTTTCGTCCTCGTTGACCCACGCCTCGTCGATGGCGATTCCGTACTGGCGCTGGATACCCACCAATTTATCGTTGAAGAGTTCGACCCATTGGTCCATCATGCCGCGGTTCACTGTGTAGGTGCGAAGCTGGTAAATCATTAAAATCTCCTGTTAGTAATGAATCGGGCGCGGACCCGTCCTACCCTGCGGCCACGCAGGTGATGGTGCGCATTACGCCGCTGATGGCTTGGACCCGCCCCGTTACCAAGTCGGCGACCCCCAACATATCCGGCGCTTCGATTAGGGCGATAACGTCGATGGTGCCGGTTACCACCTCTGCCGACGTCACGCCTTCCAACGACCGCAGACCCTCTACCACTTGGCGGCATCGCCCGACATGGGTTTCGATCAGAATATAGGCCTTGGCTGCCACTGGATTACCCCCTGTCGCCGGTTGTGCCAGCCGGATGGGGCGCCGCCACGGGAAACGGGCCGGCCGGGTTGCTCTTAACCAGACATTGCGTTAATCAGGTATTGCGGCGGTGCTGGTGATTTCCACCAAGTTGTCCGGCGCGCCGAAGTTGACGACCACGGTGGTCCGTGCCGGACGGTCTGAAGGGAAGAACTCTGAGTAAACCTCGTTGAAGCCCGGCAGGTCTTCCCGGTTGGACACGTAACAGGTGTTGGTAAGCACTTGGTCGAGAGACGAGCCAGACTCCTCCAGGATCGCCGCGATCCGTTGCAGGGCGTGACGGGTCTGTTCCTTGATCCCCTCGCTTACGTGGTCGGAGGTTGGGTGGCGCCCGGTGCATCCTTGGACGAATACCAAGTGGCCAAACCGGACAGCCTGGGAAAGCGGGGCCGCCCCGCTGGTGACACGGTCTGTCGAGATGATTTCCTTCTTCGGCATTACGCTGGCCCTCCCCATGTAGGATTTGGGACGCCCGCAGACGCTCGAGGCCACGCCGGGCGTACTTGGTAGGTTGGTGGCCTCATTATAGCCGCGGGCATCCGGGTGTCAATTTGCCCCCAATTGGTCGATGAATTCCGCAAAGTGTTCCGTTCCTTTCCAACATATCAGGCCGCCTGACTCGACGGCGCCTTCGATTGACGCGTCGCCGGTTTCCAGAAGGAACTCCACGTGGCTCATCACCTCGGTCAGGGCAAGAAAGAAGTTGTCGTCTTCCAGCTCCCGGTGTGAGAAGTGTTCCCGGGTCAACGAAGGCAGGTCGGTCGGCTGCCTACGCAGTATGTCGATCAGATCGTGGCACCGCTGACGGTGGTGATCGATGATCTCATCGGCTCTTTCCAAGCCCACCAGGTTGAACCGGCCGCGGTGGTAGGCCCGGTGCGCCGGCATCACCTGAATCCCGCCGCCCATGAAGGCCATCCGCTTCAATGATTGCAGCAGTACCTTGAGGCCGTAGATTTCGTTGCGCCGCCGGTAGGACTCAGGGAGGGTGGCGCGGAAGCTGGCGTAGCTGCGGGCCACCGATGGGTGAGGGGTAATCTGGGGCAGCACATGGTCGCCAGTGAACATGAACTCTTCGAATTTAATGCACAATTCGTCGGGTGAGTGGCCGGGTGTGTGATAGTAGGTTAGCCCGTCGGCGTCCAAGCCGTCTGTCACCGGCCGGTCGACCGTCAGGAAACTGGAGCGGCGATGGTGTTCCTTGACGCGGTCCACGACCTGTGAACTCTCGAAGGCCTCGAATCCGGCGACCTCCCGCCGCCATTCCATCTCCCGCTCCCAACGGTCGGCCCGCAACAGGCTTTGGTAGACCTCATGGGCCCAAAGCTGGGCGCCGCTTCTTTTGACCACCGCGAGGCAATTGCCGTCGTGGTCCATGTGCCCGTGGGTTACGACCACCCGTTCGATGGCGGCCAGTGTGTAGCCGATTGCCGCCAGACCCTCCTCCAGATACCCGACGGACCCGTGACACCCGGGGTCCACCACCGTCAATTGCTCGCCCTCCACCACGTAACACCAAGTGGGCCCCAACGGCGTTTCCCAGGCTTGGGGCACCCCGATTCCGTAGACCAATGCCCCCGACGGAGCGGCGTATTTGACCAGCATCCTATTTCCTGAATCGTCACCGCTCTTGAGGACCTGTGGCACTAGCATAAGACTCCGCTTTTTCGCTGTCCCTTCCACTGGACAAGGCCGCTGGACAAGGGCGCTGGATAAGGGCGCCGGGCAAAGGCAGGTCAAGAGGTCAATCTCTATCCGGCCGGGCCACCGGGAATACTATCATCGCCCCTAACGATTAGAAAGGCGGCTGGGCGGTGTAGCTTAACGCTGCCGCCGCACTTGACTAACAAGGAATTAGTAGCGCCTAATGAGTTGATGCGAATACATCCATGTAGAGAAAGCGGACCCCTAATGGCATCGGTGGTACAACGTTTGGACATGCCAAGATTGGCCCCGTGGGTGGCATGGCTGGGAATGGCCGGGTTGTTGATTGTGGGCTTGGCCTGCACCGGCAGCCAAGACGATGCGGCTCCAGGCACGCCAACCGTTGAGATCGACGCCACCGAGTCGCTGCCGACTGGCGCACCCACGTCGGGCCTTACCGTGGGTACAGCGGCGCCCGCCACGGATAAAGACGTATTGATCGTGTTTTACGAGGCTACGGACGGAGCGAACTGGTCGAACAACAAAAACTGGCTGAGCGAGGCCCCAATCGACGATTGGTTCGGCGTAACTACCGACGACGGCGGCCGGGTCAAGGTATTGGACCTCTGGGCGAACAAGTTGCGTGGGGAAATACCGGCCGAATTGGGCCGCCTCTCCAAACTGGAAGGGCTGCACCTTTTTGCGAACGACTTAAGCGGAGAGATACCCGCCGAATTGGGCCGGCTCTCCAACCTGAAGAGGCTGGCGCTGGGCCGCGGACTGTACCTGGGCGGCAGCGAGGTAAATGAGGGGATACCGGTTGAACTGAGCAGTCTCTCCAACCTGAAATTGCTTTACCTTGAAGGGAACAAATTGAGCCGGGAGATACCGGCCGAGCTGGGCCGCCTCTCTAACCTGGAAGTGCTGGACCTCAGTTGGAACGAGTTAAGCGGGGAGATACCGGCCGAGCTGGGCCGCCTCTCCAACCTGGAGAGGTTGAAGCTCCATGAAAACCGATTGAGCGGGGACATACCAGCTGACCTGGGCCGTCTCTCCAACCTGGAAGCGCTGACCCTCGGCGGACGCAACCAACTGACTTCCTGTATACCGGGAGCATTGCAAAACGTGCAGAAAAATGATCTTGAATCCCTTGGTCTGCCGTTATGCTGAAGTGGTGAGGAACTATTACTGAGGGCGGACTCCTGGGTTGGAATATGACCAAGAGCAACGATGTCACTTCTTGACCATCCCGAAATCTACGCGGCATTGGATCCCTCGGGTCTACGGCGCCGTATCCGGCAGTTGCCCCGGCATTGCGAGGAAGGCTGGCAGCAGGCCCGTTCCTTTCACCCGCTTTCGGCCGGGGAGCCAATCGATAGGGTAATGTTTGGAGGGATGGGCGGCTCGGCCATCGCTGGCGACTTGGTGGTCGACTTGGCGTCCCAAACGCCGGGTGTTCCCATGACGGTGGTGCGGGGTTTCGATCTTCCGCTGACCTTGGACCAACGGAGCCTGGCGGTATTGTGTAGCTATTCCGGTAACACCGAGGAGACTATCGCCCTGTTCCGGCAGGTCATGCGCACCGGCGCCAGGGTCTTGGTGGTGGGCCGCGGCGGTAAATTACGCGAGGAAGCAGAGTCCCACCAAGTTCCTGTATTGGAAATCCGCGTGGACGGTGAACCCAGGAGCGCCGTCGGGTATAACCTGATGCTCCTTTTGGGCGCCTTGGACCGGCTGGGACTTGCTTCGACCAGCGGAGATGACCTCAGGTTGACGATAGAAGCCCTGGACCACCAGAACGCGAGGTGCGGCGAGGAAACGCTCACCCGTGATAACCCTGCCAAACAACTGGCGGTGGACTTACTTGGACATGCGGTAGTGGTCTGCGGCGGCGGGACCTTTTCGGCCGTAGGGCGCCGTTGGAAGTCTCAACTCAACGAAAACGCCAAGGTCTGGGCTTGGTTCGAAGAGCTTCCCGAGTTGCTGCACAACACCGTGGAGGCCTTCGGGGACCGCCGGGAGAGCGGGCAGTCTGTCGCTATGGTCCTGCTGGACTCGAAGCCGGCTAATTCGGAATTGCTGGCCCGCTTTGAGGTATTGGCCGAGATGCTGGGGAACAGCGGTCTGCCGTACCGTTACCTGACGGCGGTGGATGGACCGCCTTTGGCCCAAGTGCTCACCATGCTCTCCCTTGGCGATTGGGTGAGCTACTACTTGGCGTTGCTCCGAGGCGTTGATCCGTCGCCCACCCCGGCGATCGACCTGAGCAAAGAGACGCTGGCCAAGCTGAGGACACAACAGCGGCCTTAACCAAATTGGCGCCGCCTGCGGTCGGGACTTCAAGTAGTGTCTCGGAACACTGCCGCAATAGCCGGATTCCAAGTGGGATCAGTGGAGTTGAGGTTGGCTGGCGACCCGGATGGGATTCGAACCCACGATCTTTGGCGTGACAGGCCAATATGTTAACCGCTACACCACCGGGCCAAAACGAGAACCGGGCCGAGGAGGCCCGCCGAAAATCCGGTAGATTCCCGATAGATTTACTGTATGACTTTCGATTTTCGGTGTCAAGCTCAACCGGGCCCGTCACCGAGGTCATTGGGGCCCGCAGTGACAGTGATAACCGCCGCCAGCAGCTCTTGGGCGCGTATCACGCCCTCAACAGCAACCTGGCTTCCCAACTCCAACTCTCCGTTTATCACGGTTAGAGGCTCCACAGTTATCGTCTGCCCGTTGACTGATACTTCAATCACGTTATCGACTTGGTCCCGGCGCACATTTTCCACCACGCCTTCCAATTCAAACGGTGACGGGACGACCTCTTGCGTATCCTGGGCCGCTCCTCTTATTTCTTCGGCGAACACGGCCCCTTCTTCGAACACCCCCTTGATCTCTACGGTCTCTCCGGCCGCCAGCCGGCCCAGAATCCGGGACTCTGTCCGTAGTGTGACCTCAACTCCCTGAACGAACAACGAGACGATGGCCCCTGCCGCGACCCGCCTTACCGACTCGACGGTCCCTTGGAACTGTACTTCGGCGTTCCCCAACACGCTGGGTATAGGCTGGCTTTCCACCGTTATTGCCAGAAACCCCTCCTCGGCCACCATAGCCAAAATTATCACGGGCCCGCCGGCCTGCAACCCGGGTTCAAACCAAGTCAATTCGTCTACCGCCAACGTCACGCCCCGGAGGGCCAGGCTTTCTTCAGCGCCATCGGCACCGCGAATGATGCGTTCCAAAACGCCCTCTACTCGGAAGGTAAATGCCCCGTCGATTGCCCGGCTCCCGTGCCGTTGAATTTCTCGGGCCAAGACCGCCCCGGTGGGCTGTAGCATGCCGCGCACCTGCACCCTGACACCCGCTAAGATTTCGCCCTCTATCACCGAAAGCGGGCTGGTGACGACCCGTATGCCGTTGACGATAAGGCCGCCATCTTGAAAGACCCGTTCGACCCGGCCCTCTATGTCGACCCGGTTGGCCTGAGTCTCACTGGTCCGGTCTTCCCCCGGCAGGTCGGCGACCACTCGAGCGACCAATACACCATCGGGGGTCAGTAGCGCCTTAATTTCTACGGAGGCGCCGACTTCCAATTCGATCTGCGATTCGGTCAGGGTGCTCAGCACCACCGGCACACCGTCAATCACCAATGACCCGTCTTCCAACACTTGGTCGACGGTGCCCCGAATCCTCGCCTCCCCGACGGATTCGCGTTCGATGCTGAAGACCGTGCGGGCGGTCAGGACGCCCTCCGACATCACGGCCTCAATGGCAACGCGGCGTCCCACCGATATGATTCCCTCCATTCCAGTGACAGTGGCCACCGCAATCGGCAACCCGCCAATGATCCAAGCGCCGTCGTCTTGGACTCCCTGGAAGGCGCCTTCGATGCGCGTCATTTCCTCGCTCCCGGAGGCGATCGCGCTACGAGGCAGGTTGACCACGTCTCGTGCTAGCAACGACCCGTCGTCCTGGACGATGGCTTTCACCCGGACCCTTTGACCATTAGCAGGTTGACCGTCGGTGAGAGTCCGGTCGTCTACCGTAACCTCGATGCCGCCGACGAGCCACCGGCCATTTGGCCCGCCGACGTCTTGGTAGGTCCTCTGGTACGTTCCCTCGACGTAGGTGTGCTCCACCACCGATTCCCTCGGCTCGTCCCGCATTACTGAGCGGGCTAGCAACGAGTTGTCGGATTTCAATTCCGCGACTATGACGACGATGTCTCCGGCAACCAAGCCATCGGCGATCACCGTGGCTTGGTCGAGGGCTATTTCGAAAGTTTCGAGCATCAGGTCGCCGGTCTCGGGGTTGATGTCGAGTAAAACCCCCCGTACCGTGGCTAATACCGCTGTTTCTTCGTCCGCAGCATCTCCAGCGGGAGAACGTCCCGAGGTGACGTTGATGACATTGGCCAACAGCGGAGTATCTACCGAGACCGGTTGGCTGACCGTCGAAACTATCACGTAAGACCCTTCCGCCAACTCGGTTTTACCCTGGTACCATTCGATCGTTGTCGCGGGCGATATTCTGAAGGTGACGGGCGCCTGCTCCGTACCCGGAGGCTGGACGGTGATTAGCGTAGCGGTCAAGGTGGTGACGTCCCCGGCGACGTGACGGTTGATTGCCCGGGACGGTATCAGATGGACTTGGTCGGCGACCAAGCGGCCTGAGCTTTCCATGAGCGTCACCGCAACCTCATCGCCCCGGACCAAATCGGTGATTTTAGCTTCCGGTTGGTAGGGCAACCGGATCGACGTTTCGGCGGTCACCGGCGCTTCAACTACCCCCCGTCCGGTCTTGATAACCAGCAGTCCGCCATCGGCCGAGTCCGGCTCAACCCGGATTATGGTCCCGAAGAAGTCCAGGTCCGGCGGCGCCAGATTGGAATAGCCCGATTCATTGCCGGCTTGGTCGATTGCCGTAACAACGTAGGTGTAGCGCCCCGCCATGGGGAGGGAATGGTCTACGTGGCGAGTGGTGCGGCCCAGGGTGGCGATAGATTGGAAGAGACCGTCTCCATCCTGGCGATAGACCCGGTAGCTCCTCAAGTCGGGTGCGGGGTTTTGCGACCAGATCAGGCGCGAGGTCCCCTCGGCTTGGTCGGCGCTCTGCAGGCTTAGCCCCGAAGGAGCCTCGGGTGGCGCCAAGTCGAAAGGCACCCCTTCCGCGACGGCAGACAGGGCCGACCCACGGCCTCGGTCGTCGACCGCTGTGACCGCAAAGTAATAGCTTTGGCCGTTTTCCAGACCGCCTTGAATGTGTTTCGATTCTGGCTCGAGAGTGGCCGTTCGTCGGAAGGGGCCTGTGGGACTCGGGCTGACGTAAACATCGTAGCCATCGATACCGAGGCTTCGATTGTCATCCCATTCCAATTCCAGGGTTCCGGACTTTGTAGGGAAGGGCGCAATGGCGAGTCCTGTGGGCACCGGAGGCCAGAATTCGGCACGGGCCGTCTGGCAGGGGGATGTGGAAACGAGACGGTACGATCCCCCTATCGGTCCGCCCTCTGCGTCGTCCTGTTCCCGTTCGAATGAGAAGCCGTCGGAGTTTATACCCAACCGGGGCGCCGAATGTTTGGCGGTAACCTCGTCGATGTAAACGGAGCCGCGGGAACCCACTTGGTCCATAACCAGGTGAGTATCGCGGTTAATCCCGTCGATGGGTAGGGTACAGGCCTGGGACTCGGATGGAAGGGGATTGTCCTCGCCGAGTGGGCTGCCACGGAAGAAGAACCGGTGCGAACCGGACTGGTCGGGAATGTTGAATCCCACGGCCGCCGCGGTGATTGGGGACCGCCCGGTGTTTTCCAAGACGACCACCGGTCCCGCGGGCGATGGCTGGGGTTGGTCATGGGCTGCAATCTTGATGACCCGAATGTCCCGTACCTCCTCCAGCGGTCCGGTCCAGCCGGCGAGGATGTATCCCCCGTCGGCGGTCTGTTCCGACGATCTGGCGCCGCCGGGACTGCCGTAGGTCTGGCGCCATTCCCAGACGCCGGTGGCTCCGGTGCGGACCACCCAGAATTGATCGCCGCCGGGGAAGGACTCAGACCAACCGGCCAGTAGGTATCCGCCATCGGAGGTCTGTTGCAGGGAGTGGGCAGAGTCGCGGGGAACCCCTCCGTACGGACGTTCCCATTCCGGTTGGCCCGACGAATCGGTCTTGACCAGCCAGTAATCCGAAAGGCCGGAGCCGAAGGACCAACTGAAGCCGACCAAGGCGTAGCCACCGTCGTTCGCTTGGGTCAAAGCGCGAGCTTCGTCGTTGTACGGGCCGCCGAAGGTGTTGCTCCACTCCTCGGCCCCCGATGAATCGGTCTTGACCAGCCAGTAATCGCTGCCGCCGGTACTGAACGAGTCGGTCTTACCAGCGAAAACGAAACCTCCATCGGCTGCTTCCAGCACCCCATAGGCGTTGTCGTCGAGGTCGCCGCCGAACTCTTGGCTCCACTCTACCGAGCCGTTGGATGCGGTTTTTACCAGCCAAGCGTTCCGCTGACGCCCATTGCCGGTCGAGCCGGCCACAATGAAGCCGGAGTCCGAGGATTTTTGCACCGCGTGGGGAACTTCCGAGTCCGGCACGCCGAGCGGACCTTGGAGGTCAACCCGATCGTAGGTCTGGTCCCATTCAGGATCGCCGGCGGCGTCGGTCTTGATCAGCCAGAAATCACTGGTTGCGGCAGTGGCGACGCCGAATGATTGGGTTTCGGCCGCGATGATATACCCGCCGTCGGCCGTTTGTTGGACGTCGTAGCCGATGTCATCTTCGGGGCCGCCGTAGGTCTTGGACCACTCTTCGGTCCCGTCGGCGCCGATTCTTATCAACCAGACGTCTTGGCGGCCCGAGCCGGACGAACCGGTTTCGCCGACGACTATATAACCCCCGTCGGAGGTCTGAATTACGGCGTGGGCAAAGTCATCGCCCTCACCGCCCAGGGTCAGGTCCCACTCGACGCCGGATTGGGCCGCGGCCGTTCCCCCGCTCACGAGCAACAGGACCCACGCCGCCGCAACCACGGCAATTCCGGCAAGGACGGTTTTCAACCCTGCGGCATGGTGATTGTTCTGTCGATGCTTAATCATTGTACTGGTGGGACCGTTCGACCAATGTAAAAGGTTGCCATATGCAAAATTACTGCTGTGTTACTGCTGCCCGGCGATGTTGCCAACATTCTTAATTCTCCGGCGCCCGGTAGATTACGGCGACCACTACACTTCTGACTTGGCCGTCGTCATTGGTGGCTAGCACTTCTATGATGTTGGGCCCCGGTTCCAGAGTGACCGTGGTGGCGAAGGCGCCGAAGGGGTCAACGGGCACCGAAACGCCTTTCACGCTCAGCACCGCGCGTGACCCGGTGTACCCTTCGACCGGTTGGTTGGGCGCCGTAACGATGATCTGGTCCCTCGGTTCCGTCACTAGGAGCAGGAACGGCCGGGGTTCCAAGGCCAGGGATGTAACCACGATGATGGCCGATTCTTGGTCCCCGTTCGAGCCGGTGGCCACTACCTCGAACGTGTTGACGCCTGGTCCCAACTCGGTTTCCGCCCGGAACCCGCCGTTGGCGTCCACCGCAGCCGGCTGGCCGGCCACTGTTACTGAAGCCCCCGCCGCCGTAGACCCGTACACCACCACGGCGGCTTCCGGGACTGTCGTGCCGCTGACGGGGGCCGACACCTGCAAGAACAGGTCCGGTTCGGGTATAGGTTCGGGGCTAGGTCTGGGGCCCGGATCCGCAGTCGGCGCCGGACTGGAAGTTGGAATAGGAGTAGGAGTAGGAATAGCAGTTGCAGTGGGAATTGGAATGGGGGTGGGGGTGGGGGCCTGGACGGTAGCCGTCGGCGCGGGGACCGTAGAAATCGGCGGAGTTGGTGTCGGCGTGGGCGCGGGGGCGGTGGTGGGCGTGGGAAAGGGTGTTGCGGTTGGCATTGGCGGTGGGCTAGTCGAAACCGGCGCCGCCGGCGGGTCCATAGTCCGGGGGACAGGGGTCACGCACGCCGCGACCAGCAACATCAGGGCGGCCAGCGTAGCTGCCACGGCCCAAGTCGGAGGCGTGGCCGTACTTCCGTAGGGAGAGCGTGGCGGACTCGGCTCTTTCTTTGGTCTGGTCCGGTTGTCCCAAACAGTGTTACGCAATGGTCGTTTGAGGGGAATTCAGGGGCAGTTCCAGGGACATGGCGGTGTGGTGGCTTTCGTTCGGTACCGTAACCGACTCCACCGCAAGGTCGCCCCCTGCCTTTCTCGCCAGGGTTTTGGCGATGAAGAGACCCAAGCCGGAACTAGTCTTTTCCTCTCTCCGGCCCACCTCCGGTGTCCAGCCCCGGTCGAAAAGGTGCGGCAGGTACTGGACCCCGATTCCCGGTCCGTCGTCCCATACCCGCACGCAGAATTGGTTCGTATCGATGGTGAGGCTTATCTCGACTTGGTGGGAAGCAAAGCGGACGGCGTTGTCTACGAGGTTAGCCACGATATGCTCGATGGCATTGGGGTCGGAGTAAACGATGCCAAAATCGACGGGCTCTGACCACCAACTGACTGCCTTGCCCCCCTCGGCCGCGACGGGTGTGTAGCGGTCGGCGATCCGGCGTATCACGGCGGCTGGTTCAACGGGGCCTACTTGGGGAGCTGCATCCGGAGACTCCAACTGGACCAACACCTGGATGTTGGAAAGCATTAGCCGGAAGTTGGGGGTTTGACGTTCGATTTCATCAAGCAGGTCCCTGACCGCCGGGTTAACCGACTCCCGAGATGCCTGCAAAATAGCGCGCAACTCTCGCTCCTTCCCCGCGATGCGCCGCAGCGGCCGTCCCAAGTCGTGATCAAAGAGTTCGAAATACTGTTGCGTTGTCTCACTCCAACGGCGGTTCTCATCCTCGGCGGAAACTCCATTCGTGGGGGAGCTTTTCCGAAGGTCGGGCACTACGTAGGCCGCGGCCGCTATACCAAGTCCCGTGACCATTAGTACAGCTCCGATGTAGGTTAGCGGCTCGACACCCCAGAGGTTTTCGAAGGCGGAAGAGCCAATGACAGGCGCCAAGACCAAGCACACCAAGCCAGCCGCCGCTGCGGCGCCGGCGATGATCTTCGTCGGCGTAATGATCCGTCGAACGAAACGCCGGCTCACGGTTTGGGTGGGACCAGCCGATACCCTTGGTCCCGAACATTTAGGATTAGCTCCCCTGGGCCGAACCGTACCCCCAAGGCTTTGCCGATGCTATCCTTGATCTCCCGGATGCGGACCCGCAGCGAGGCCCTGGGGTCTTCGCCTTCGGAGTAGCGCTCCAACCGGGAGAAGGGCACCAATTCCCCTGGGCTGCGGTACCAGGCTGCTGCCAACTCCCGCAGGATTTCGAACTTCATTCCCTGGATGTCCAACACCGGGGGCCTATCGTCAGGGGGACCCGCGTATACCAGCCTGGCGCTAATGTCCAACACCACTTGGGCGCCGATGACAATCGTTTCAGGGGTGCGCCCGATCAGCCGGCGCAACCGGAGCACCACCTCGTCAGGACTGGCCAGCTTGTCGATGAAATCGACAGGGGCGTTCCATTTTAGCGATCCTCGCACCGCCGTCTCCCGCTCCGGGCCTTGGGCGTACTGGGTGAACATCAACACCGGCAGCTTGGGCCACCGCTCGACTATCTCCCCGAGGATGGACAGCCCCTTGAAACGGTCGTCCCGGTGGTCTCCGAAGCGCACGTCCAGCAACACCGCGTCGGGCTGTTCTTCCTCCACAGCCCAAAGGGCGGCGGCTTCGAATTCATCGCCATAGGAATACCCGGATTCCGGCGTCACCACCGCGGACCGCCAGCCCTCCTCTTCCAGCCGGCGGCGCACCGCCTTCAGGATGGCCGACTCCGCTTCATCGTCCACAATCAATATTCGCCGCCCGTTAGGCGCTTGGGCCAACTCCTCAACCTCCGGCACACCTTCCGCGATGATTCATTTTATCAAAACCGCTGGCACGCTCCGCCGTTTGTTCCATCGCCTGTTCCGTTGGTTGACAAGCACACCTGCCCCATTACAATTACGTCACGTCGCCATTGCGGCGATGAAACATCCGCTATCCATCCACAGGAGTTCCCGTATGATCACCAGTTTCGGCAGCCTGTTCGCCGGACACGTAGACTTGGAAAAGCTTGGCCTAGATGGCACCCCGGTCAACGACCGTTGGCTCGACGATGGCAGGTTGGCCTCCGTCTTCGACAAAACCGAGGCTATTGTCTTGAAGATGGAGGAACTTGGTTACGATACCTTCTGGTCGGCGGAGCACCACTTCCAACGGGAGGGCTACGAGTGTATACCCAACCTGTTGTTGCTTTACGTCCATCTGGCCCACTTAACCAAGAATATCAAGTTTGGCTGCGGATTCAACATCAATCCAATGTGGCACCCGCTGCGCTTGGCTGAGGACTACGCCACCGCTGACATCCTTACCGGCGGCCGGGTAATTTTCGGGGTGGGCCGGGGTTATCACTCAAGGGAGGTCGATACCTTCGGCGTACCCAGTACCCTCAGCGACAACGAGGCCAACCGGGAGATGTTCGAGGAGCAGGTAGAGATTATCTTCAAGGCCTTCAACGAGGACTCCTTCTCATATCAAGGCAAATTCTACACAATCCCCCCGGAGGTACCCTATCGGGGATATACCCTGAAGGAGATAACCCTGGTGCCGCGGCCCCGGAACCTGCCGGTCGAGACCTGGCAGCCGGTTGTCAGCGCCAGCCAACGGGCGATGGACTTCATGGTCAAGCACAACATCAAGGGGATCATCGGCGGGGGCGCCGCCGCCGGAGGCGCCACCGACGCGGTGATGAATCAATGGCGCGACACCCTGGCTAAGAAAGGCCGCGATACCGAACTGGGCGCCGACCTCGCCGTCGGCTACACGATCCATATTGCCGAGACCGAGGACAAAGCGGTCTCGGAAGCCCGTGATTTCTTCGAAGAAAACATGAAAATGTTTGCTCCGCTGGGATTCGTTGGCGGCCTGACTAACGACCAAATCGACGCTGTCGGCGATCCCAGACGGGCCCGTTCGGCCGGCCTGCCAACCCTGGAGGACGGTGTGCGGGGCGGTTCCTGGCTCTGCGGCCCGCCGGAGATCGTCGCCGAAAAGTTGATGGAAGTACAGGACCGTTACCCCGGCCTGGAGCAAATCAACGTGGGTTCGGTAATCGGAACGCCGCAGAACGTGATCCTGGAACAACTGGAAACCTTCGGCAAAGAAGTAATGCCCAGGTTCAAGGCACAGGTCAAGTGATGCCTGAGCAACTTACCGAAGCCGAGTTGCTGGAGCTGGCCCGCAAGTACAGTTTCCGCAGCCGCATCGACAAGAACGTGGTAACCGGCCCCATAATGGTCTGGGGCCGCGGTTCCGTGGTGCGCGACGTTAACGGCAAAGAGTACCTGGACTTCAATTCCGGTCAAATGTGCGCCGCCTTGGGCCACAATCACCCCGGCATCGTGCAGGCCCTGCAAGAAAGCGCCGACGCCCTGATCCACAGTCACATGAGCATGTTTAACGACCGGGAAATTATACTGGCCGCTCGCTTGGCTGAAATCACGCCCGAGGGCATGGACCGTTCCATGTTCCTGACTTCGGGCAGCGATTCCAACGAGGCGGCTATGGCCATCGCCAAGCGGTACACCGGCGGCTACGAGTTCGCCAGCCCGGCGGTCAGCTTCCACGGCATGAACGATTCCACCCGGGCCCTCACCTTCTCGGGCTGGCACGAGGGATACGGGCCCTACGCGCCGGGCCACTACCCCATAATCGCCCCTTACCGCTACCGCTGTAAGTTCTGCCAGGACCGCGGCCAATGCGACTATTCCTGTTTGGACACCAGCTTCGAGTTGTTGGACGCCCAAGCCGACGGCCCGTTGGCCGGGGTTATCACCGAGCCGCTGTTCAGCGCTGGCGGAGTCATCGACCTTCCTACGGGTTGGCTCCAGGAACTCAAACGCCGTTGCGAAGCCAGGGGGGCGCTGCTCATCGTTGACGAGGCCCAGACCGGCTTGGCCAAGCTGGGCTCGATGTGGGCCTTCGAGCAGGAAGGGGTGGTCCCGGACATTTTCACCATCTCCAAGCATTTCGGCGGCGGCGTAGCCATCAGCGCCGCCATTACGACTGACGCAATCGAGGAGAAGGCGTCGGAAACGGGCCTGGTCGTCGGCCACTCCCACTCCAACGACCCTCTCCCCTGCAACGCCGCCATCGCCAGCATCGACATCATCTCTGGAGGAGGTGTTGGTGGACGTGGCCCAACGCATCGGGAGCTACTGGCGGGAGCACTTGGAGCGCTTGGCGCAACGCCACGAGATCATCGGCGACATCCGGGGGCGGGGTCTTTTGCAAGGGATTGAGTTGGTGCGCGACAGGGTCACCAAAGAACCCGCCTTGGAGCAAGGCCGCCAAATAGGCCGCACCTGCCTGGAAAACGGCCTGATTATGAGCGTGCGCCGGGGAGGGTCGGTCTTTCGTTTCGTTCCGCCGTTTACCACCACCGAAGACCAAATGGACCAAGCCGCGGAGATCTTGGACCACGCCATCGGGATGGCGGTGTAGAGTAAGGGAGGCAGATGGGAGTTTTCAGCGTACCAATCGCATTGGGAGACGGGCAGCGGCAACGCTGGGTGGAGTTGAACGCCTTGGCAGATACCGGCGCGTCGATCACCTCCGTACCGTCGTCGATATTATATGGCCTAGGTGTTGAACCATTCATGCAACGCCGGTTTCGCTTCGGTCAAGGCGAGGTGCGAACTATGGACGTGGGCCAGACTTGGCTACGAGTCCAGGGCGAAGAAATCACTACTCAGGTGCTTTTCAACGAAGAGGGTACCACTCCCCTGCTCGGGGCCCTCGCTTTGGAAGGCGCGTTCCTGGGCATAGACCCCGTAAACCAAATGTTGGTGCCTGTAGACGGGTTGATATAGCGTCGGGATTTCGGCAGGCCCATTAGACCCTGGCTATTAGACCCTGGCCAGTTCCTCGTCCCACGGGCCGGGGAGACGGCCTTTCTCGGTGCCGCCAATCATGTACCCGTTTTCATCATGTCCCCATTCCTCTCGGGGCATCTCGTAGGAGACCTCTATGCCGTTGCCGTCCGGGTCGCGGAGGTAGATTCCGATGGCGTGGCCGTGGTCCGATACCATCTCGATCTCTATGTTCCGCTCCTTGATCCGGAGGTAGAGCTCTTTCAGGTCATCGAGGCTGTCCATGTACCACGCCATGTGGTTGAGGCCCACCTGCCCCTGTTGAGGACCGAGAGCGTCTTCGCCAACTTGTACAAACGCGATTTCGTGGGAGTTCTCTAGGTCCGAGGTCATGAAGGCGGCGAAGCCGGGCATTAAACCGTAGGTGTGCAGGCCCAGCAGGTCTCCATACCAATCGCGGGACCGTTCCGCGTTGCGGACGTAGATATTAACGTGTCCTAGCTTTCTCGGTTTGTAACCCATAATTTCCTCCCTTTTTCGCTGGAGATTCTTGTCCAACAAGCCCATCATATCAATCGCCAAGCCAATAATGAAGGGGGCCGGATTGCATTATAATCCGTCACTGAGGATGGCCCTAAGTTGGAGACTCCAACAGGAGGCAGATCATGGTCCGATTGGGCGGCACGGCTACCGTTTCCCACTTGGAGGTATTTCAGGGGTTGGAGGTCCTGTTCCGGCGGCGCGGCATCGAATTGGACTGGGTGCTCTATTCCGACTACGACGTTATGGTGGACGCCTTCGCCCGGGGTGACATCGACATCGCCTGGAACGGACCGTTGGGCTACGTAAAAATCAAGAAGCTGCTCGAAGATGATTGCCGGGTGATTGCCATGCGGGACGTCGACGTTGGCTTCACCACCCATTTCATCACCAAGGCCGACTCAAATATTCTGACCGTGGAAGACCTGAAGGGCAGGCGGTTCGCCTTCGGCCGGCGTAGCTCAGAGCAGGCCGGCTTGGTGCCGTACTACCTGCTAAAGCAAGCGGGCCTGAACCCGCAAAAGGACCTGGCAGCGAGCAGTTTCTTCGAGGAGCGACAATCGTCTACTCGGTCGGACGAGCGGGATGTGGTGGAGCGAGTCGCCTCCGGCGACTTCGACGCCGGGGCTGTTAGTCAGCAGACCATGGAGACGATGGCGGAGGACGGGAGCTTGCCCAGGGAACAGGTGCGAATCTTCAGTTCAAGTCCCGGCTACAGCCACTGCTGTTTCACTGCTCACCGGGAGATGGAACACCGCTTGGCCCGGGAGATAGAGGCCGCCTTTCTGTCGGTAACCGGGTCCGACGAGGTGGAGCAGTCGGTGTTGCGAGGCGAGGCTTGCTCCGGCTTCGTCTCCGGAATTGACTACGGCTGGGAGTTAATCGAGGCCGCCGCAGTGTCGGAAGGGCTGGTTTAGCCGGGGATTACCGTGTGCTTCCGCCGCCGGACCGGCCCCTTGGTTCCTTCCGTCCGGGTTAATCCGTTTCGTCGTTGCCGGGCGCGTTTCGGAGGATGTCCTCCAGTGTCCGGTCCAAGGCCGGGTCCAGCTCTACCAGTTCTTCGAAGGGGACGTAGTTGAAATCGTTGCGGGCCCGGTCGATCAATTCCTTGGCGGTGGGGTTGGTGGCGCCGATTTTCTCCAGGGTGTCTTTCAGTTCCAAGGACTCTGCCTCACCCAACGACAAGAGCTCCGAAAGGTCCAAGTCCAGCTTCAACATGGCGTTGAGCCGGCGAAGAATATCGTAGAAGGCCCGGTGGTCGCGGCTGATACCCACCGGGTCGTTGTTCTGGGTAAGAAATGGGAACATCGGGGCCATCGCCCCCAAGCGAAACATCTCCAAGTCCGGGTGTTCGAAGTGTGCGATGGTGATTAGCGCCATTCCGATGGTTGGACCGTTGCGGCTTTGAGCGCCGTAGTTGGAGAAACGCAGGCCGAATCGCTCCAACGTCTCTTTCATGTGAGACTGGCTGTAGATGCAACTCACGCTGCGTTCCGATTCAGGAGGGGCGGCTCCGTTGTATCCCTCCACCGCCACCGTTTGCGACACTCCCAGCTCGCGCACCGCCCTGAAGAAGGCCTCAGCGTAAACGTCGAGACGGAACCAGGGTTCCTCGCCCAGAAAAATAATCAGGCCGTTACCGGCGTCGAAAAAGAGGTTCTCTCGCCGCATTTCCTTGCTGGGAAGCCCGTCTTGGTAGGAAACCCTCGGGCGATAGGTGTCGTGGGTGCCCGGCACCTGAAAGGGGTAACAGAGTTTGGCGACTTCCGGTCCCATCTCGCCGACGCGGCGGGCTTGGCGTTTGTTTATCAGGTAACGGGGCAGACCGCTGGAAATTTCGCCGCCGTCGGACCATTGACGGCGCCAACCGCAGAGCAGGTACTTGGCGCCAGGGGTGGTTTCCAGGTTCAGCAGCTCGTCAGCCATGGGCCAACTCTCCTTGGGCTACGGCTAGGCCTCTATTCTAGCCAGCCGGACGGCAGGGTGGCAAACGGGTTTACCCGGCCGCTGCCTGGGGATGCCGCCGACTCTTTACATAACCGGACATAACCTGTTTTCCAGTCTCGTCGGAGCCAACGGCAGCGACAGCCTTTCCAACGCGGGCAACAACCCTATTGAAGCTGGACTGCCAACCAACAGAGGCGGTTCAAGACACCGGAAGAAATAATTGTGAGATTGATTGGCTGATTGATAACATCGGTTGGCGCTACTACAATGGTTCCGTCCAGGAAAGTAGTTCGGTCCTGGCCCGGGAGTCCGATCAAGAAACGCCGCTTCTAATCAGTCCCCGATTTACTGGAGTATTTAACCACGTACTCTCATCACAGGTATGGCGGCTCGATTTGATAGTGTCGGGTAACTTCGATACAAACGATGCTGAGGTCGTTAACGAATGACTACAACCAAGCGTGATAGTTCCCTTGTCGTAATACAATTGACCGGCGGCAACGACTATATGAATACTGTCGTGCCATATGGCGAGGGATTGTATTACGATTTTCGCCCGGTGATCTCCATCCGGGCGGACCAAGTGCTTCCCATCGACGACCGCTTGGGTTTTAACCCCAATATGCCCGCGATCAAGGGACTTTGGGACCAGGGTAAGGTCGCCATCGTTAACGGCATCGGGTACTTCAATCCGAACCGCTCTCACTTTCGTTCTATGGATATCTGGCACACGGCTGAACCGGAGGCGATAGGCACCGAGGGCTGGCTGGGGCGGGCTATCCGGGACTTGGACCCAAATAGCGAAAACGTATTGACCGGCATTAACTTCGGACGGGGGTTGCCCAGGGCCTTGGGGTGCCGGGGCGTACCGGTCGCTTCGGTTGGTGACCTGGAAACTTACGGGCTGTTTCCCGACATCCAGGACGAGATGTTGCGCCAGTACACGCTGGATGCGTTCTCCATGCTGTACGGCGGCGCCAAGGGCAAAGACGCGGTAATCGACTACCTGGGGCAGACGGGCGGTGATGCGCTGAGGGGCGCCGACATCCTGCGGACCGCCCCGGCGATGTATTCGTCGACCGTCGAGTATGCTCCAGACGCCTTGGCCCAGACCATGAAGAGCATAGCTCAGGTACTGTTTGCCGACCTGGGAAGCCGTATTCTTTATACCAGCCACGGAAGCTATGACAACCACTCCGGACTAGTGCAGACCCATAACTCACTTTGGCGGGAGGTCGACGGCGCGGTGGGTGACTTTATGGCCGATTTAGAAGAACACGGCGTGGAAGACGACGTGACCATACTGATATTCACCGAGTTCGGACGCAGAATTAAAGACAACGGCTCCGGCTGCGACCATGGGTCAGGGGGCGGCGCCTTCTTGGTCGGTGGAGCCGTCAATGGCGGTATGTACGGCGCATATCCGTCCTTGGAGGAGCCGGACCAACTGGAAGGCGACCTTAAAGCGAACAACGATTTTCGTTCGACGTACACCGCGATCTTGGACCGGGTCTTGGGCTTAGACGCGCCTTCAATCGTGAACGGCCAATTTGAGCCGTTCGACCTGGTCAAAGCCTAATTGAGACTGGGACGTAAACCCGATAAACAAGAGTCAATTGTCGAGTCTACTGGGGGAAGATATGAGTGGTTCGGTTACTGCCGACGAAACCGCGCTGATGGCCCACCTGCTCCGTCGAGCGGGTTTCGGCGCCACCCCGAGCGAGTTGGAAGGTTACTTGTCCCAAGGCTACGATGCGGTGGTCGAGGAGTTGTTGCACCCGCAGGACCCTCGAAACATGCCCGACGATTTAATCCGGCGGTACCACCCGGAGCAATCGGAATCGAGAGACCTGATCAGCTCGGGCGCTTACTGGATGTACCGGATGATTACCACCCACTGTCCTTTGGAAGAGAAGATTGCTCTCTTTTGGCACGGTTTGTTCGCTACCGGGTACACCAAGCTCAATCAAGCCAGAGCCCAGCTAAACCAGATAGACATGTTCCGCCGGAAGGGCCTGGGCGGCTACCGCGAGTTGTTGGTGGAATTGTCCAAGGACCCGGCAATGATCCTGTGGCTGGACAATAACGAAAACCACAGGGACGCGGTCAACGAGAACTACGGGCGGGAACTGCTAGAGCTTTTTTCCATGGGGATAGGCGCCTACGACGAAGCGGACGTCAAGGAGGGGTCAAGGGCCTTTACCGGGTGGACTTTGGCCAACGCCGAGTATATGGCGATTCGGGCTCTCAAGGACTCCATCTGGCCCTATAGCCGCATCGCCTGGCACTTCGAATATCGAGAGGATGACCACGACGGCGGCGAGAAAACCTTCCTGGGCGAGACCGGTAATTTCAACGGCGAAGACATCATCGACATTATCGTGCGGCAGGAAGCGACAGCACGTTTCATTTGCACCAGGCTATTCCAGTTCTTTGCGGCCGATGAAATTGACGAAGCTGGCGAGGGCGTCATTGCAGAGATGGTGCGGACCTACTTCGAATGTGACTACGAGATAGGGCAGGTACTGCGAACGCTGTTCACCTCCGATTATTTCAAGTCGGAAGACGCCCGGTTCGCCCGCGTGAAGGGGCCGGTCGAATTGATGGTAGGGGCCATACGCTTGGCGGGCAGCTACCAGACGCCAACTATGGGCATCGACAACGTGGCCGCCCAGTCTTTTTTCATGGGCCAAGGCCTCCTCCGGCCGCCTACGGTCGAAGGGTGGCACGAGGGAATTGAGTGGATCGATAGCGGCGCCTTGGTCGAGCGGGTCAACTTCGTTGCTAAGGAACTGAGCGACGTCACCAAGCCCGGTGTCCGGACAATTATCGACCGGCTGTCCCAAGAAAAAAGTGGAACGCTGACACCCGAACAACTGGTTGATCGTTGCTTGGAACTGGTCGGCCCCATCCAGGTATCCGACGAGAGTCGGAAGACCTTGGTGGAGTATGCCAGGCGCGACGGGGACTTGGACCTTCGCGGCCGGGAAGCGGGTGACGAATCCGAACAGCGGGTAGGCAACATGCTAAGGCTGGTGGCGGCGACCAGGGAGTACCAACTGGCGTAACGTGGTCTGGCCATCGGCCGGTTCGGACCGTTGGTGGAAGGACAACACGACGGTCGGGAACTACCAAGATTCCCCGCCCCGCTTTCGTCAAGGGAAATGAGGGTCCGTAATGACCCGCTATCACACGACATGGTTCTATTCGGAGATGCGAACGTGAGCACCCTGGCCGGGACCCAAGCCATGACAATCGAATACCTCAAGACCATCGGCATTGTGAACAATGGCTCGAACGGTCGGGGATTCGCTACCCCCTATGATCTGGCGGTAAGCGGGGATGGACGCATTTATGTTCTGAACCGTTGCGACCCTCCCCGCGCGGCTGCGATCAGGGTCGGCATTTGCAACCTGGACGAAGAATACTTGGGGGAGTTCGGCTACGGCGCCGGAGCCGGTGACGGCCAGATGGTGTGGCCGGTGTCTATGGCCTTCGATTCCCAAAACCGCTCTGTATGTCACCGACGAACACAATCACCGAATCTCGATTTACGATTCATCCGGCGCCTATCTCGGCAAGTGGGGCGTCTTCGGGTCGGGTGAGGGTGAAGTCAACGGTCCTGCCGGCGTCGCCGTAGACCGAAACGACGACGTATACGTGGTGGACCAGCATAATCACCGCGTCCAAAAATTCACTGCCGACGGCGTTTACCTGTACTGGGATGGGGAGAATTCGGCAGTTCTCCAGGTGCAGTTCAACCTGCCGTGGGGTATCGCGGTCGACTCTGATGGCGATGTTTACGTCGCCGATTGGTACAACGACCGAATTCAGAAATTCACCGGCAGCGGCCAATTTCTGGCAAGCTACGGCGCGCCGGGAGACGGTGAGGGGGAATTCCACCGCCCCGCGGGCGTGGCGGTCGACCCGGAAGGCTATATCTACGTGGCCGATTGGGGCAACGAGCGAGTCCAGATTCTGGGGCCGGACGGCGAATTCCGGCTAACGCTTCGTGGACAAGCGACGTTGTCCAAATGGGCGGAGGACTACTTCGCCTCCAACCCCGAAGAAAGGGTTGAACGAGACAAAGCCAACCTCGTTCCCACGCTCCCGGACCACCTGAAGACGCCGTATCATGTATCCTCCCAGACCGAGTCCTATTTTTGGGGCCCGGTGTCGGTCTCATTGGACGCGGAGGGACGCCTTTACGTGACAGAGGCCAACCGTCACCGGTTTCAGGTGTACCAAAAGCGGCAGCAATAATCGGATATCGCCTATCCGCTCTCTTACGACGGTCAAAAATCCGCGATTCGGAATTCTCGATGTTACGAATCGCCGGGCAGCCGCCAAACAGCCCGTCTAATGGCTTTCGAAGATTTCCTGGAATTGAGCGACTTTAGCGGCGGTAGCGTTCCGCTCGTCTTTTGTGGGGTGCCTGGGGTCTTGGGCCTTGGGTAGCCTACCCAGCTTCAGCAACGCCGCCATAAGCAGCAACCTGGCCTTGTTACAATCTAGGTTGCTGCCAGCGATGGTCAGGTCGTCCCAACCGCTAGGCACCCTTCCCCCTGGGTCCGCCCGACCTACCCGGACCACGGGCATACCGCTGAAGGTGGCGATTTCCAGGGCTTTGTGTTGCGACTTGGCCGCTATGCCGTAGGGCGATAACCCCTCCAGAACAAAACCGTGAAGCTTTGGCGCGCTTGGGCCGTTGCCGATCTGGTCCGCCAGACCTTTGTCGATCCTGGCCAGGATGTCCACCTCGTGGTCCGGATTGCCCATCTCGTCTTCATCCATGTAGGCGCCGTACTTGACGATGTGGACTCGCGGAATACTCTCCGCCCGTAGCGCGCCTGCATCGTCCTTCACCGCCACACGGACCGGCGTGCTGTCGCCGGCGAAATCCGGGAATTCCAGCCACGCCGGGAGCCGGGACAGGTTTACGTCCGAGTTCGCGGTGTGCCGGTAGGCGGGTTTGTACCAGATCGTTACGGGCGGTCCTACGGTGCCGAGGATCCCGCCATGGCCGCCGGTGGCCTTGTAGTTGCCGGGGCGGTCATCATCCTTCTTGAACTCGCGGGCGGCGTAAATCCGCTCGTCTTGGACGCCCACGGCGCCGATTCCCCTTCCTTGGCCTGAGAGCACGAAGTCCACCGCGTCTACGATGTTTCGGTCGCCGTCGTTGGCCAGTTGGCCGTGGGGACGCTGCGACGCAATTCCGGCGACGGCCAAGTCGGTGTCTATGAGAAGGCTCAACCAGTATATTGTCTCTTCCACGGTTGGACTGCCTTCGAGCCAGATGCCGCCGGCGTATGCCCCGGTTGCCAGCGTGGTCTGTACCGAGTTGGTTACTTGGGCCAGATCCCGGTACCGTGGGAACTGGCTGATAACCCTAGGCTTGTAGGGGAAAAAATCTACGCCTAACTTTTCTCCCGTCTTGGTGTAACCCCCGGGAGGAAGTGCGCGGATGAACTCGAAGTCGGCTTTGCGGTCCAGTATGCTCCCTTCGCCGTCTTCATCTCTTCCGGAGATGGTGCGGTCGATTTCAGCAAACATACGGGATGCGTCCGGGTAGAAAAACTGACGGCCCCCAAAATTGAGGGACGGGTCCGAGAGGTCAGCCTCCTCGAAGGGCAGACCATGGCCGGAGCCGTCGGCCCGCCGTGCGACATAGGGCAATGGGTATGGGCCGTCCTCCGGCAGCAACTCCACTTCATAGTAGTCTTTTCCGTCCTGATAATAGACAGCCTCGGAATCCTCCTCCAACGGGTGGGCGCTGTACTTCTTGATCCTGACTACCACCGGTTCGTGGAGGGTTTGCGCCACCAAGTGATCGTACCTGCCGGAGAGGATGCGCTCCTCCGGCCGTCTGCCCTTGTTGCCGGTAACCAGGGTCGGTGAGTTGGCAATTGTGGACGTGGGTCCCGAGAACACCGCGATCTTCGATCGAGCCATTGCTGCCTCCTTTCACAGTATCCGTTCACTGTATCCTTTCACCGTGTAACGAATTCCCGTATTGAAGTACCGTTCTCCGGGCTCTTCCGTTCCTTCGGGGACTCAACCCAAGACCCTACCCGGAAGGAAGGACACTGCCGATTATACCGGCATTAGCCTCCAACTCCGTTAAGCTTTGTTGCGATGGCTGGCTACCCCAATTTATACTGCGCCAGGCGGTCCTTGTAGGTCGTCGGCGATTCGAACAGGTCGGGAAGTAGGAGGTCCTCTATGGCAACCGTAAGCCGCTCTACCCAGGTCCAATCCGCCCCCGCTACAACCGTCCATCCCCTTGATCCCCTGAGCGCAAGTGAGATCCAGAGCGCGATAGCCATACTCCGCGCCCAGCGGGAATTGGGAGCAAAAGTCAGATTCGAGTCGGTCGTATTAAATGAACCGGCGAAAAACAACGTCCTCAGTCCGAATGGCAAAGAAGCAGCCGACCGGGAGGCGTTCATCATCCTGCTTGAAAATGATACGGGAGCAACCCACGAGGCTGTCGTCTCCTTGTCCGAAGGGAGTGTAAAGTCGTGGACGCATATTCCCGGCGTACAGCCAAGATTGATGATGGACGAGTTCTTCGAGTGCGAGCAGGCCGTGAAGGATTGTCCCGAGTTTCGGGCTGCGCTACAAAAGAGAGGAATAACCGACACCGGCTTGGTAATGGTTGATCCATGGCCGGCCGGCAGCTATGGCGTCGAAGAAGAAAAGGGGCTGCGGCTGTCCTATGCCCGCAGTTGGCTCCGGGCCAGCCCGGCCGACAACGGGTATGCGCGGCCGATTGAGGGTGTCATCGCCGTCGTCGACCTCAACAAGATGGAGGTTATCCGAGTAGACGACCATGGCGTTGTCCCCATGCCGCCCAATGACGGCAACTACGCCGCCGAATTTGTTCAAGAGTTTCGGACCGGCCTGAAGCCGCTGGACATCGTACAAGCCGAAGGGCCCAGCTTTAAGGTCGAAGGCAACGAGGTCTCCTGGCAGAAGTGGAACTTCAGGGTCGGCTTTACCAGACGCGAGGGGCTCGTTCTCCACGCCGTCGGCTATGAAGACCAAGGTCGGACCCGCCCTATTATCTACCGGGCTTCCTTGGCCGAATTGGTGGTGCCCTATGGCGACCCGGCCGAACAGAATTTCCGCAAAAACGCTTTCGACGTTGGCGAGGCCGGTATTGGCAGTCTGGCTAATTCGTTAACCCTGGGATGCGACTGCCTGGGCGAGATTTACTATTTTGACGCGGTGTTGAATAACAGCCTCGGCGAGCCGACGACCATCCCCAACGCCGTCTGCCTGCACGAGGAGGATTTCGGCATCCTTTGGAAGCATACCGATTGGCGCACCGGACAGGCCGAAGTGCGTCGTTCGCGGCGCTTGGTCGTCTCATTCATCGCTACTGTCGGCAACTACGAGTATGGATTTTTCTGGCACCTGTACCAGGATGGGACCATTGAGTTTCAGGTAAAGCTGACCGGCATCGTGAATAATATGGCCCTAGCCCCGGGCGAAGTCCCGAAATACGGATCTTTGATAGCGCCGCAGTTGGGAGGGCACATCCACCAGCATTTCTTCAGCGTCCGCTTGGACATGAACGTGGACGGCCTTAACAATTCCGTCTACGAGGTCAACACCAAAGCGGAACCCATGGGGCCCGGCAACCCCCAAGGAAACGCGTTTTTCGCTGAAAAGACGCTTCTGGCAAGCGAGTCCGAAGCCCAGCGTACCGTTGACCCCTTCACCGGCCGGTACTGGCTGATCACGAATCCTTCGGTGCGAAACTACGTAGGACAGCCGGTGAGCTACAAGCTGGTCCCGAGCGAAAATATCCTGCCCTTCGCCCACCCGGAGGCCAGCGTGTCGAAGCGGGCCGGCTTCATCAGGAAGCACCTGTGGGTGACCCCGTACAGTCCTGATGAAATGGCCCCAACCGGACCCTACCCCAACCAGCATCCCGGAGGCGCGGGCCTGCCGGAATGGACTGAGGCGGACCGGAGCGTCGAGAATACCGACATCGTCGTTTGGTATACGTTCGGCCATCATCATGTGCCTAGGACCGAAGACTGGCCGGTAATGCCGGTAATGTATACCGGTTTCAAGCTCATGCCGGTCGGCTTCTTCGATCAGAACCCGGCTTTGGACGTGCCTCCGTCAGCCCACGCCAACGGGCATTGCCATTCTTAAACGGACGTTCCGGGGGTCTCTCGACCACCCGGCCATGAAGCGCATTGGAGAAGGGGTAGGCCGGCAGCTTGGACGCCGGCCCATCCCTTTTCCGTCGTCAGCCCACCTCCGGAGACCGCCCATTCCGAGGCCGGCCAGCCCAGCCCAATCCGGGGCCGGTCACCGGAGGGCGCCGGTACATTGTCGATGCTCCGAGTGAGACGCCGCATTGCTGGGTAGAGGAACGCAGGGCCGATACAAGTATGTCATCGCGGGTATGATTCTGGCGTGTTACTTCTCGGCGGGACTCAACTTCTCCGTAGTGGCCCCCCTGTTTCCCCTGATCATCGAGGAGTATGGAACGACCCGGGCCATTGCCAGCCTGCTGGTGGCGCTGGTTTTCCTGATAAACGCCTCGGTCGGATTGCCGGGATCGATTATCGGTGGCCGCTGGGAGGCCAGACGGGTATTCCTGTGTAGCTGGCTTTTAATGGGGATCTTGGCGCTTTCGCCGCTTGCCCCCAACTTCTGGGCGTTGTTGGCGATGAGGCTGGTCTACGGCGTCGGCTTTGGTCTCCAGTTTCCTTCAACCGGACCGATACTAATGGCTTGGTTTCGGCCGGCCGAAATCCGCATGCTGAGCGGCCTTAACATCGCGGGCTTCGGCGTCGGCGTGGCCCTTGCGGTAGCAACGGCTGCGCCCTTGGCTGACCTGGTGGGTTGGCAGACTGCCCTGGGGGTATACGGCAGCCTTACGCTCGTGGGGTCGGCAGCCTGGATGGTGCTTGGCAAGAGAGCGCCCGGTGAAGTTCCGAGCACTACTGCCATTTCCGCCAGGGAAATTTGGGGCCTGTTGCGGCGGAAGACGATCGTACTGGTGATAGTGGCCGACGTTGCGGTCTTCTGCCAGTACACTGCCTTAAACAGCTGGCTGCCCACCTTCTACCATGAAGTCCGCGGGATGTCATTGAACCAATCGGGCTTCGTAGCCAGTCTGCTGCCGCTGGTGGGGGTAGGAGCCGTAATGGCCGGGGGCGCGCTCTCGGCAAAGATACGGTCTCGGCGCTTCTTTTTTTGGGCCCCCGGCCTGCTTGTGGGAGTCGGCGGCTTGGGCGTGGTGCTGTTTGAAAGCCAGGCTGGGATCTACGCCGCGATCATCATACTTGGCATCGGCACTTGGGCTTGCACGCCCACCCTGTTGACACTGCCCATGGAACTTCCCGGGATGACGCCACGCCGGTTGGCCGTGATTTGGGGGGCAATGGTCACCTTCTCCGGACTGGGGATGGCGATTGCGCCGATAGTCGTCGGAGGGCTAAGGGACCTGACCGGTTCTTACCTGCCGGGGTTCCTGATATTTGCCGGCCTGTCCTGGTGGCTTCTCCTCGCCGGAATACTGCTCCCCGACAGTGAAACCGTTCAGGAGCCATCTCCCCAACCCATCACACCTGATTAAACGAACGCGGCGTCGCGGTCAGGATTTGGTCCCGCCTCTCGCTGTCCCGAGCCTCGCTGCCCGGAAGGCCGCCGTTTTACTTTCCTACCGGGCGCCTATTACTACAACGACGGGTTTGGGACGGTACCTTTGGTGTGGTCCGGCGGTGGGCGGCGTGTTTTCTTGAGCCCGTCCACGCGGTGATTTCTCCAACTTTCCCTTCCCTGAACATCAACACGCCAGCAGTACATTTTATCGCTGCCCTTGGTACTTAAGTATAGAGTGAAACAATCGATGTCGATGCGCAATAGGAGAAACAATGCTAGGAAACCTCTGAAAAAGCACTCGGGATTGCAACGGAACCCGAAATCTTGGTGGGGAGCTTAAGGGCTTCAGCTATCCAATAAGCGAGGTCACCCCCATCCTAACCTTCCCCCGTCGAGGGGAAGGGACTTATTCAGAGCTTCCCTAGAAACTCACCGAGTCTGCGGTTCCTCTCGACGCTAATCTGGAAGTGCGCAGTGACAGGACCTCTGGGTTTTTGGGGAGTTGGCCCAAGCCAATGGGAAAACGACGACGGCCCGGGCCAGCAGCCCGGGCCGTCGTCAAGCCTGTGGGGCAGGGCTACTTCTGGTGCGGCGGGTTCTTCAAATACTCCTCGAAGTAGCGGCGCCCGGTTTCCAGCAATAGCGTGATGTCCTCGTCGGGAGTCGCGGCGGGAGGTATGTGCACTGTCGTGTCAATGCAGTACGTGGAGATTCGCTCATTCTCGTCGCTCACCTGAAGCCCTAAGTCTTCGCCGGCTTGCACCGCCCGGATGCCGCGGCGGATCTGGCGGCGGAACACCGTGACGCCCCGGTCGGTTGACCCGAGGTGCTCCAGGCCATGGATAGCTATGGGGCGCTGACTGATTTGCGCCTCGTAGTCGCCGGGTTGCAGTTGTTGCTCACGGCGGTCGTCAGACACCGGAAGCTGGGCGGGTAACATCTGGTTGCGGTCCAGCCACCAAGCCGGTTCCCTCTCCTCGTCCTCGGAAATGTGGCGCAACTCTATGAGCATGGTGCTGGTGTCGTCGCGGGGCACAATCCACCGGCTCATCATCGGGCCGTCAAGCCCTTGCTCTGCCTTGCCGTCGTTCCAGACCGGGGCGACCTGCTGCAGGTTCGGCTGTAGGAGTTCCACGGTGCGCACCCAGATGTTGTCGCCGATGCGCCGGGTACCCAACGAGACCATCCCTGATGGAGTCTCGATATACTCCATGTTCGGCACGACCCCAAACTCATCGGTGAATTGGGTCCCGGCGACTATCGTGTGCAGGAAAGAGGCGTGCACCGGGTCTGCGGCGTTCTCCACAATCTGGAGCCAGTTGCACGGGTAGTCGTATCGCTTGCCGGGCATCAACCGGTATCCTTCGCGCTCGTAGACGTCGAGCATGGGGAATGCTGGTATGTCTTCCGGCGGGCCCATGTAGGCGAATATGATCCCCTGGAACTCGTGAACGGGGTAGGCGCCGTGGCACAGGCGGTCCTTGAAGGTACTGCCAACGGGCTCACCGGGCGTTTCCAGAATTGTGCCGTCGACGTCGAAGAGCCAGCCGTGGTAGCAGCAACGGATACCCCGCTCCGACACCAGCCCGAATTCGAGCGACGTGCCACGATGGGGGCAGTGGGCTTCCACCAGTCCAATACGCCCGCTGAAGTCTCGGAAAGCGACCAGTTCTTCGCTGAGAATCTTGAGGGCGACGGGAACGTCGGTCAGCTCGTCGGCGTAGCAGACCGGCTGCCAGTAGCGGCGCAGGTACTCGCCACAGGGGGTGCCAGGCCCGATTCGGGTCAGCTCGGCGTCTTCTTTGGGCACCTGAGAATGGTAGTAGCCGCCGTATTTGGTTGATAGGAAGGGCGCTCGGGTAGCTGCCATATTTTTCCTCCCCTGTGTTTCTTGATGTATGTCTTGGCCAGACTCACCATGTCGAGGTGTTCATAGACGCGGAGACATTTTGGCAGGGATTATAAGTATCGGCCCCCCGGCGGTCAAAACAGGGAGGTATTTCGTAGCTTGGCCGTAGTTGCTTTGTGGCCAAAAATGGCGTCCCAGGCAGGATTCGAACCCGCGACCCGCTGCTTAGAAGGCAGCCGCTCTATCCTCTGAGCTACTGGGACCCGTCAAACCGGTGAAATGGCCTGAGCGCCCGGAGTACCCGGCCTTTATCAATATTACGAACGGCGTTCGAAGGGTGTCAAGGAGCACTCCGCGCATAGCGGAATCTGTTGCCCGGCGTCGAAAGACCGGCGGCCCGGTGTCGCGTCCCAAAGCACACGACGCCTCCGAATTCAATAGTAGCCGACAATCCCACCACGATTACGATATTCGATAATGGTTCCGAGGCCGCTTTTTCCGAGATTTTCCGTCCACAATCGCTGGTTGACCAATCGTCACGAATGCCATATAGTCGTAAGACTCGCCGGAGTAACATTCGGCGCCGGATACAGAAGATCAAGTGGAATTACGTTTGCTCTGATCGGTGTATACAATAGGCCCAAGCGGTTACTAAAGGCAGCGTATTTTGGTTCGATATTAACCAGGATTCGAAGAGGTTTAAATGAAAAACGGATTGTCGCTCAATGCCAATGTGTTCCTGATTATCCTCGGGTCGCTGTTGCTGGCTTTAGTGGTGGCCTGCGGTGGCTCCGCGACAGCTACCTCGCCGCCGCCCGCCGCAGCGCCCACCACCGCCGCCGCGGCGCCCACGGCCGCCGCCGCAGTGCCCACGGCCGCCGCCGCAGTGCCCACGGCCGCGCCAACGTCGGCGCCGGCCATGATGGACGGGGACGCAAAATACGGCGGGACTGTTCCCATGCAGGGAGTAGATAACCCCAGTGGTTGGGACCCGCAACGCTACGGCCGAGCCGAAGACATTGGCGTCACCGGGCTAGCCTACAACCAATTGGTGGAATACGACCCCGTGAATCCCAGTGTGGTTATCGGCGACCTCGCTGAGGGTTGGGACCAAAGTACGGACGGCTTGGTCTATACTTTCCACCTCAACCAAGGCGTTAGATGGACAGACGGCCAACCCTTTACTGCGGACGACGTGGTTTTCAGCCTTGACCGGTTGATGGCCCCGGACCCGCCTAAAGCCAAGGCGGGTCTCTTCAGCGATTTGGTGGAGTCGATAACGAAGATCGACCCCAACACCGTCGAGGTCAAGCTCAAGTTCGCTGCCGGGTCTTTCCTCTCGTTCTTGGCCGTAGACTTCAACAAAATGTTGCCGAAACACGTCTTGGATGCTGGGGTAGACATCAACGCTTACATACCGAATCCGGTTGGCACCGGTCCTTTTATCATATCCGACTTCACCCAGGGCGTTAGCTCCGAATACGTGAAAAACGCCGATTACTTCAAGGAAGGCCGGCCTTATTTCGACGGGATTAAAGTGTTCATCATTCAGGACAAGGGAACGGAGATCGCCGCCTTCAGGACCGAGCAAGTGGTAATGGCCACTAGCGCCATCGTAAACATGGATATCGAAGATATAGAGCGGCTGGAGGCCGACGAAGAGTTCATGAGCCGTTACGATATCTACAGTCTGAACGACGGGGCCTCCCTTCATTTCCAATTGAACTTCAATTCGCCGCCCATGGACGACCCCAAGGTTAGAAGAGCCCTCTCACTGTCGATGGACCGCCATGAGTACACTGAATTCTTCGGCCGCGGTAGGTGGGAACTAGGCACGCCGATGTCGGAAAGGGCCAATGACTACGCCCTCCCCGTCTCGGAGATAATGGAGTTTCCCGGCTTCCGGCAATTGGATGGCAAAAAACACCCCGACGACATAGCCGAAGCGGTACGGCTCCTCAACGAAGCGGGTTACACCGATAGCGATCCGTTGAAATTCACGCTGCTGACGGCCAACGTCATTCAATTCCCCGAGGCGGCGCAGGTGGCCAAGGGGCAGTGGGAGAAAGCGCTTCCGGTGGAGATCACCTTGGAACTGGTAGATACCGCCACTGCTGTTGACCGGATGCTCTCCCACCAGTTTGAAGTAGCGACCTTTGGCGCAGGTCCGACTATCTTTGATCCCGACGACCATTTCCGAATGGTCTACCTGGGAGACGGGGGACGGAACTTCTCCAATTGGAGTCACCCGGAAATCGAAGAGCTCTTCTTCAAGCAACAGGGTGAGCCGGACGACGCGATGCGCCGGGAAATTGTTAATGAAATGCAACGGAAGGTGCTGAACTCTCCCGACATCTCGCCGGCGGTCATAGAATATTCCTGGAACGCCTTCGTCGGCCCGGTGAGCAAGAAGATCAGGACGTCAGGTGGCTCTTTCGTCAGGGCCAACGGTCTCTATCACGCGCTTAAACACGACCACGAGTGGTTCGACCCGGACTTTCTGAATTAGCCGACGGCTTCGACCAGCCCTTGCCTGGGACCGGATTCAACCCCGGTCCCAGATTTGATTTACGGGGCTTAGATGCAAAGTTACATCGCCAGACGGATCCTACTGTTCATTCCCACAGTGGTGTTGCTTACCCTGCTGGTTTTCCTGTTCTTGCGGGTGATTCCGGGAGACCCCGCGTTGCAGGTCCTGACCAGCGGGACCGGGGAAGGCTCGTTTACTGAGGAGCAATTACAAGCGGTCCGGCACGACCTGGGTATCGACCGGCCGTTGCACATTCAGTATGTCACCTGGATCTGGAATATGGTCCGGGGCGACCTCGGCACCTCTTATTTCTTTGGCGTCGAAATTCGCGATCAGATGAAGGTCCGGCTTCCCGTGACCCTGGAACTGACCGCTCTCGGGTTGATTATGGCCTTCGTGGTGGCGTTGCCTTTAGGGATCTTATCCGCCATCAAACAAGATACGTTGATCGACTACGTGGCCCGGATTGTCAGTTTCTCGGGAGTGGCGATTCCCAATTTCGTGACTGCCCTGGTCACTGTTTATCTCCTGGTGCGTTTATTCAACTGGATTCCGCCCTTGGACTACGCCGCTCCTTGGCAAGACTTTGGGAAAAATCTGTCGCAGATGGTCTTCCCTTCAGTGGTTATGGCGTTCTTGATGATGGCGTTCATTAGCCGGGTCGCCCGTTCGTCGATGCTGGAAGTCCTGCGGGAAGACTACATCAGGACCGCCCGGGCAAAGGGACTCCGGGAGCGGCAGGTCATTTATCTCCACGCTTTACGGAATTCGTTCCTGCCAATCCTTACCGTCACCGGATGGTATTTCGGCGTCTATCTGGGAGGCACCGTAGTAATCGAAAGCATTTTCGTTTTACCGGGGATGGGTAAGCTGCTTTTGGACAGTGTCGCTCACCGGGACTATGCGGTAGTCCAAGCAGAAGTCTTCCTAATCGCGATGATGGTCCTGATACTCAACTTGGGCGTGGACCTTTTATACGGATGGGTGGACCCCAGAATCCGGTTCAATACCCGGTAGCCGGCGGTTTCGTGGCCGGCTGGAATCGGCGTTAACCAATAGGTCGTAAAACGGGCATTTAGGCGAGTAGACCATTTGAAGACTAGCAATGTCTTGACCGCGGCCAATCGTAGCTATTCGGTGGCCGCCCAAACCCCTCCCGTCCTCTGGCGGTTTGCCAAGCGGAAACCGTTGGGCGCCATCGGGGGCGTGATCGTCGTAGTCATGGTGGTCATAGCGATCATCGCGCCTTTCACCGCGCCCCACGACCCCTACGAGCTGAACCTGATAGACAAGTACGCCTCCCCCGGCGGGGCTATCGACGACGGGAAGATGTTCATCCTGGGTTCCGATAGCTTGGGGAGAGATATCCTTAGCCGGATCATGTACGGCGCCCGGATCTCCCTCTACGTGGGCCTGCTCAGTGTTGGACTAGGGGTAACGCTTGGGGCAGCCTTGGGGATCGTCAGCGGCTACCTGGGAGGGAAGGTGGACCTAGTGGTCCAGCGGGTTGTGGACGCCTTTATGGCCTTCCCTGCCTTGGTTTTCGCTCTGGGAATTTTGGCCGCGTTGGGTCCGTCATTGAATAACGTGGTGCTGACCCTGGTCCTGCTGTTTATACCGGGATCGGCCCGCGTTGTACGCTCTCAGGCTCTTGCCGTCAAGGAGACGATTTACGTCGACGCCGCCCGGGCCATCGGCGCCAGCGATCAGCGTATCATTATGCGGCACGTGTTGCCAAATTGCCTTGCGCCCTACTTGGTTTTCGCCACCGCCAACCTTGGGCTGGCCATCGTTATCGAAGCATCTCTTACTTTCCTGGGAGTGGGCACGCCGATAGACGTTCCGTCGTGGGGCGGTATGCTGTCGGTCGCCGGGGCTAAATACGTCGAGGTAGCCCCTTGGCTTTTGTTGTTTCCCAGCATCGCCGTAGTCTTGGCGGTTTTCGGTTTCAACCTATTGGGCGACGCCCTGCGGGATGTTCTCGACCCTCGGCTTCGAGGCACTCAATAGCTTCTGGGACCCAATAGCTCACCGCCGGGCATCTTGCACGGCCCGCCACACCCTCTCCGGTTTCAGCGGTATGTCGAGGTGGGAGACACCCAATGGGGCCAGCGCATCCAGCACCGCGTTGACCACGGCTGGCACGGCGGCGATGGTGGGCGACTCCCCCATGCCCTTGGCGCCCAGGGGGTTGTTTGGGCTCGGCATACCCATCAGTTCGACAGTGAAATCCGGCAGGTGCTTTGCCAAGGGCATGGCGTAGTCCATTAGGCTGCCGGTCAACAGTTGGCCTGAGTCGCTCCACAGTGCTTCTTCCATCAGGGCAGCGCCAATCCCTTGGGCCAACCCCCCGTGAACCTGACCGTCCACCACCAGCGGGTTCACCACCGTGCCGCAGTCATCCACAGAGACAAAGCCGGTCAGCGTCACCGCGCCGTTATCCGGGTCAACCAAGACAACTGCCACGTTGGCGCTAAAGGGGAAAGTATACCCGGAGGGTTCCCAAAAGGTGTTGGCCTCCAGGCCCCGTTCCAATCCTTTGGGCACCGGTTGACCGCCAAAGGAAAGGTTGGCCACGTCGGCCCAAGTCACGTAACGTCCGGGTATGTCTTCGGCGACGAACCGGCCCCCGTCCAACGCGACGTGTTCGGCGTCGGTCCGCAATATGGCCGCCGCCAGGTGAGTGGCCCTCTCCACGACCCGGCGGCTCGCCTGCACCACCGCCGTGCCGCCGACTACCACCGAGCGGCTGGCCCTGGTGCCAGTTCCCTGGGAGATCAGGGAGGTGTCTCCGTAGACTACGTCGATGTCCTCCAGCGGCATACCTAACTCATCGCTAGCGATCTGGGCAAAGGTGGTCTCGTGGCCTTGGCCGTGGGGCGAGGAGCCGGTAATTACGGTGGCCCGGCCGGTGGCGTCCACCCGCACCGTGGCAGTCTCGTACCCCGGCCGCACGCTGAGAGAGCCCGACGGGCCGAACCCGGAGGCGTCCACCGTGGTGGCCAAGCCAATGCCCATGAAGACACCCTGTTCTCTCAGGGCGCGCTGTTCGTCACGCAAGGAGGGATAGCCGGCCAACACCAAGGCCCGTTCCATGACGTCGAGGTAGGCCCCGCTGTCATGGACTCTCCCGGTGGGAGCGTGGTAGGGGAAGCCGTCTCGGGGAATCAGGTTGCGGCGCCGTACTTCAGCCGGGTCCAAGGCTAACCGGACCCCGATGGCGTCCATTACCCGCTCCACCGCGTAGGCGGTGGCATGCTGCCCGTAGCCGCGGTAGGGGCCCACCGACATCTTGTTGGTGTAGACGCTGTAGGCTGTCCATTCGACATTCGGCACGAGGTAGGCGCCGGTCGCCCCGGATGGCGTGAGGGTCTCGGCTACGGCATGGGAGCCTCCGAAGCAATAGGCGCCCAAGTCGGTGTAAAACCTTAGACGGAGCGCCGTCAGGACGCCGTTGCCGTTAAAAGCCGCTTCGACATACTGGACCTCGCCTCGCCCGTAGATAGTGGAGGTGAATTCGTCCTGTCGTTCCCCGTCCCACGAAACAGGGCGGCCTAAGTCTATGGAAAGCGCCGCCGCGATGACCGTTTCCGGGTAAGTGTCGATCTTGGCCCCGAAGCCGCCGCCGACCTCTTTGGCGATGACCCGGACCCGGTTCTCGGGGATACCAAGGGTGTGGGCCACGAAGCTGCGCTCCATGTGGGGGGCCTGAGTCGAAATCCAAAGGGTTAGCTCACCGGCGCCACGCTGGTAGCTGGCCAGCACCGCCCGTGGTTCCATGGCGTTGGGCGCCAACCGCGGCTCGGTAACCCGCAACGACACCATGGCGTCGGCCTCTCGAAAGGCCCGTCCGATGTCCCCAACCGTCCGCGAACTCTCTCCGCACAGGTTGGTTCCCAAGTTTTGGTGCACCAGAGGGGAACTCGGTTCCAGGGCCGCTTCCAAGTCGACCACCGCCGGAAACGGCTCATAGACGGCTTCAATCAGTTCCAAAGCGTCCCGGGCGGTGTGGGGGTCGGGAGCAACGGCCACCGCCACCGGCTCTCCCTCGTAACGGACCGTGTCAACCGCCATGGCCCACCGGGAAACGGTCTGCATGTTGTCGCGGAGACCGAACAACCGAAATTCGTTTCGGCATAACCTGTTCACTTCATCGCCGGTATACACAGCGGCCACGCCCGGCAAACTTCGGGCCGCAGAAACGTCGAGCCGGGCGATTCGGGCGTGAGGGTAGGGGCTGCGCAATACCGCCATGTATAACCGTCCCACGATTGGCACGTCACCGGTATACTGGCCCTGCCCTTGGACCAAGCGCAGGTCCTCTTTTCGCCGGATGGGTAAGCCGACCGATTTTGAGACTTCTCCGGATACCATCGTTCCCTCCTGTGGCCCGGGGACCATGGTGACGTTCTCCCGTGAAACCTTTCGGTCGCCGCCATCATAAACCATCGGGCGGCCAGCGCAAATCGGTCCGGTGCGGTCTATAATTGCGTCAGTTCGACCGGTAGCCGACTGGCTCACCGGGCAGGAAGGTACCGCAATTGTCAGACCAACTTAGCGGCCAAGCGTCTATTGCATGGCGGGAATGGAACGAGAGCGCCTTCACGGCGGCCCGCCGGGAGGGAAAGCCGTTGTTGTTGACCTTGACGGCTACCTGGTGCCATTGGTGCCACGTTATGGACCAGACTTCTTACTCCGACCACCGGGTGATCGAGTGTATTAACGCCGGTTTTATTCCGATGCGGGTGGACGTCGACCGGCGGCCTGATATCTCCCGCCGTTACAACCAAGGCGGGTTTCCCTCGTTGGCCATCTTGGACCACGAGGGGGGAGTACTGGCTGGCCGGGTATACTCGCCGCCCGATGAGATGCTGGGGTTGCTGGAACAAATAATCGCCCGTTTCCCTGAGCCATTGGCATCCACAAGCGCCAGTCCACGGAAGGCGCTCGGCCAAACTCCGGGGGGCAGCGCCAGTGAATCGCCCGACGAAGCCATCTTGAAGCGGCTGGAAAGGATTTACGATCCTCAGTACGGAGGCTTCGGTCTGGAGCCGAAACAACCGCCCTGGGAAGGGTTACGCCTTTTGTTGGACCTGTACGGCCGGTCTGGTGAGAAGCGCTACCGGAAGATGGTCACCGACTCCCTGGACGGCATTATCGCCGGACTATACGACGAGAAGGACCGGGGGTTTTTTCGCTACTCGGTCTCCAGGGACTGGAAGGTGCCCCACTACGAGAAGATGGTGGTGACTAACGCCAACCTCGCCGCCCTGCTCTTGGAAACCTATCAAATTATAAGGAAGCCGGGCTACAAGGTGGCTGCTGCCGGGGCTCTACGTTACTTGGAAACCACCCTGCATGACGAGCAATCCGGGCTGTTTTTCTCCAGCCAGGACGCTTGGGAGGAATTCTATCGGCTGCCTTGGAAGGACCGGGAAACGGCGGAGAAGCCGACAGTCGACCGCACCGCCTACACTGGATGGAACGCTTGGGCCGCCGCCGCGTTCATCAAGGCCTCTGGAGTGCTGGGCGACAGATCGTACCTGCGGACCGGGGCCAAAGCGTTGGAGACGCTGTGGTCCCAAGCGTGGGACCAAGAGACAGGGTTCCGGCACGCCGTGGACGGTACCGCCGGCCAGCCTCGTATGTTGGACGACCACGTGGCGTTTTTGCGGGCGTCTTTGGACGTCTACCAAGCCACCGCCGATGGAGCGTACCTGCAACGGGCCATACAAGTCGCCGATTGTATCGACCGGCTGTTCGGCCCTGCCGAAGGCGGTTACGTCGACGTCGCGGTTGAAGCTTCCGCCGGAGCGCCTCTCTCCGGGGACCGGCCGGTCTTGGAGAATTCGTTGCTGGCCGAGGCTTTGGTGGTCTTGGGTTGCCTTACGGGCGATGATTTCCGCCGGGAAGGCGCCGCCCAAGCCCTACGGGCGTTTGAGGGTGTGGCGCCGCGCAGCAGTTACCTGGGGCCGCAGGCGTCGCGGGTGGTGGAAGAGGACGAAGAGGCGCTCTTCATGCCGGCCGCTTCTGCTTGGGCCCGAGCCAGGCAGTTTGTGGCGGCGGGGCCGGTACACCTTTTCGTTGTCGGCCCGGCCAACAATCCGGCCTCGCGGAAGCTCTTAGCGGCCGGGCTTAGCGCCTACCTGCCCAACCGGGTGGTCCAGCTATTGGACCCGGAGACGGACCGGGACCGCATCCGGTCTGAGGGATTTCCCTTGGACAAAGAGCCGGTGTTGTATGCCTGTATGAACAACATGTGCCTCGCGCCCGTAAGTTCGCCTCAGGAAGTGAGACGGCTTCCGGTCGAACGGCCTTGGGCCCATGCTATGGACCCGGCATGGACGGAGGGGTAAGCGTCCAGCGTGAGCTAGGGCGACCGTCGGTTCTAAGCGCAGTGCCGGGACCCATCCGTTCCCTGTCCTGACGCGTAAAATATAGTGAAAGGCTATCGAAACTGCCGCGGTGCGGGTCTGGTCCCATCCTGGCAGAGTACGAACATTGGGGGAATGTATGTCTACTTTCGGTGATATCGAACGGACCTTTGCCGATCTTTATGAGTACCGATGGGCTATCGGCGCAGCGGTCCTGGTTTTCATCGCCGCGGTCATAGCTTTCGGGGTTTGGCGGGGCTGGCACCGGGTGATTTGGCGGCACCGCGTGGGCCTCGGCATCGTTTCGGTGCCCGTTCTGGCTATCACAATCTGGCTGGGCTGGTCGTTAGGCTCGCCCCTGTTCACCAACGTCACTGTCGAAGAAGAGTTTCCATTCGCCTATGCCGCCGTTGTGCCGGTCGAAATGGAGATGGCCGACGTGGAAGGAGTGATGGCCGGCATGGCCATGGTAGACGACCCCGTGATGGACGAGGCGATGCCGGCGCCTGCCGCAATAGACGCTGGAGCGACGCTGAGCGCGGGCGGCCCGGTGGTGGTTATGGACGCGGACGAGCAGGCGGCCTTGGAGGAAGGCCTCAATATGGTCCAGGCGGGGAGCGAAACCGAAATGGTGGAGGAAGGTGCCGAAATGGTGGAAAAGGGCGCCGAGATGATGGAGGAAGTCGTCATGGCCGCCGCCGCTGCCGAGGCGGAGGCCAGCAAGGTCAAGGTGGGCAACTTCAAAGATGCTGACAGCTTCCACCGGGGCAGCGGTCAAGCAACTATCTACGCCACCGCGGACGGGGCCAACTTACTGCGACTGGAAAACCTGGATGTCACCAACGGCCCGGCGCTCCACGTTATACTCTCGCCCCACGAAGACCCGGACCGGTCCGAAGAAGTCAAGACCGAAGGCTATGTCGACCTTGGCGGCCTGAAGGGAAACCGCGGCAACCAGAACTACCCGATACCGGCTGGGGTGGACGTGTCGGTCTTCAAAAGCGTCGTCATCTACTGCAAACCATTCGCCGTAGTCTTCAGCGTGGCCACCCTGGGAGCGCCGTGACCGGCGGGAATGCAAGACATTTTCGTTCCTGGCATACGCGCCCGTCGGACGTTCCTGTTGCTAACATCTGCCAATAAGATAGTGGCTGAGTATTTCGACCACAAGCGCTGGGTTAGATGAAATCGCGGTAGTAGGGGAGTTAAACGTGACTTGTGGCCGGCAATTCTCTGGTGTAAATTCCAGTTAAAATGTTGAACGAACACGGTGCCTCCAATCAGCATACTTGAGAGGCAGATGACCCAAGCCCCAACTTATAGAGCTGCCGGTAAAGAGTTGTTTGGCCAAGCAAATCCAGGAATTGGCCGACGGAGGCCCGCGGCAGGCTTCCGAGAAGGGTTGGGGAGCAGCAGCGCAAATGGTAAAGGCGATGGCGGAACAACGAGGGTGGCAACACAATAACCATTCGTCGCTCTTTCAGACCGTGCATAGCCTTGCACGAGAAACCGGAGATGCTGGTCTTTCCACCCTGTTTCACGTAGCGGGCAGTTGACACACCAACTTCTATGAGAATTGGTTCTCTCATGAGGTAGTTGAGTCAGGGTTACAGGATGTTCAATGGTTTCTGGATAAACTTGAAGCCTTGGAGGAGAAGTAAACGTCTGCCAGAAGGCGAGACGCCGCAAGAAGCGTAGTGAAGGGAAATACTTGGAGGACTGTAAAGGCCCCGACGAATGATCCGGGTCTTTAGTTTATATCGGACACTCGTTTACTCAATAATGCTACGGGCTGCTGTCAGTGAGAATAACAACCGGATGTGGAACGTTTGCGGTCGTTGCCTCCGCCCGGCGGCTATCGGCGGCGGTTGTAGCGTCCTCCTCTTTCGCCGATAATGGACGGACTTCCTTCCCTTTGGCCCAACCGCCCGCAGGAGAGTGACTAATGTCCAAAATCGGGATGATCCACCATATCAACATTCAAATTACCGACCGGCAACGGACCCGCGAGTGGTACGAGAGGGTGCTGGGAGCCGAGTTCTTGGATCGCGGTCCGGCGCTTAACCGGCGGCAACTCCAGTTACGAATCGGCTCCGGAGAGGTACACACCAGCGACGTTGACGAAGTCATACCCGTTCCGCGGGTCCACTTCGCAATCGAGGTGGAGGACTGGGATGGGATGCTGGCCCACTTGGACGCCAACGGGGTGGCCTATAGTCGCTCCGCCGGAGGCGCCTTCACCGGCACCGGCGGCGACAACCCGTACCAAGGCCAGCGGGAAGACACCAACGAGCACTACACCTATCTCAGCGATCCCGACGGCAACTTGATCGAGTTGGTCTACCACCCGCTGGGTCTGGAGGACTCACAAGGGGCGGCAGTCGGGTTGACCCACGACGCGGAAAACGTGCGCTGGACCCAGATTGCCGGCTTCGTCGAAGATGCCTACCAAGCCGAACCGGTCGAGGCTTAGACAGACCTCGGCACCCCGTAGTAGTCGATAGTCTCCCGGCCCCCACTTGGCGATGGCAGGCTTCACGCGGTATCGGGACGCGGGTTAAGGCGACTTCCTCGCCTCTTGCAGGGCCTGCCAAACTTTTTCCGGAGTGAGGGGGGTGTCGATGTGCCGCACACCTGCCCCGGCCAAGGCGTTCATCACTGCGTTGGCGACCGCCACCGGCGCGGCCAAGGTGGGCAGTTCGCCGATTCCCTTTACACCCAAGGCGGTAATGGGCGAGGGAGTCTCCATGGTCTCCAAGCCGAAGTCCGGGGTATTGTTGGACTTGGGCAGGGCGTAGTCCATCAGGCTGGCGGTCAACGGTTGCCCCTCGGGACTGTACACCATCCCTTCCAAGAGGGCTTGGCCCAACCCTTGGGCTATGGCGCCTTGGACCTGCCCTTCGGCCAGCATCGGGTTGATGATCTTGCCCGCATCGTGGACCGCGACGTATTTCAGGATGTTGATGGCCCCGGTGGCGCGGGACACTTCCACAACGGCCACGTGGGCGCCGAAGGCGTAGGGGCTTTTGTTCAGGGAATGGGTCCCCTTGAAGTCCAGCCCGAGCTCGGCGCCTTGGGGCAACAGTTCTTCGTTGTAGGCCGCAGCCGAGACTTGAGCAAAGGGTACCGGCCGGTTGGGTTGGTAGCGGTTGATAGCAGCGCCGTTTTGAAACTCTACGTCCTCGGGCGGGCAGTCCAACAGGTGTGAGGCGATATAGGCCAGCTTCTCTTTTGCTTCTTGCAACACCACGTGGAGGGCTGTTCCTCCGGCTATCAGGCCCCGGCTGCCCGAAGTGCCGCCGCCAGCAGGCAAGACATCGGTGTCGCTGTGGAGCACCCGTATGTCGCCGGGGGAGATTCCGAGTTCGTCGGCGGTCATTTGGGCGAAAGTAGTCTCAGTGCCTTGGCCGTGGGGGGAAACGCCGGTGTGGACGGTGACGTCGCCCGCCGGCCCGACGATGACCCGGGCGTGGTCGGTAAGCCAGGTTACCCGGGCGCCGGAGCCCTTTACCACAGCCGCCAGCCCCACTCCAATCAGGCGCTCGCCGGATGCGTTCTCCCGCTCGGAGCGCTCTCGCCACGATTGATAGTCGGCCAATTCCAACACGCGATCGAAGGCTGCCTCGTAGTTGCCGCTGTCGTAGGTAATACCGGTGGGGGTGTCGTAAGGGAGGGATTCGGGAGGGATGAAGTTCCGGCGCCTGACTTCGGCCGGGTCCAAGCCCAAGTCGGCCGCTATCAGGTCGATGGTGCGTTCCATGCAGAAAGCCGCTTCAGGCCCGCCCGCCCCGCGGTAGGCGCCGGTGGGCGGCTTGTTGGTTACAAGGCCCTGAACCTCAACCCGCATAGCAGGGGTGAGATAGGGGCCGGTCAGGCGGTGGCTGGTCAGCACCGGAATCGTCGGTGTCGATAGAAAGAAGAACGCTCCCAGGTCGGCCACGATGTCTACCTTGATTCCCAGCAGCGTACCGTCGTTCCGCACCGCCGCTTCCAAGTCCACCGTATAACCCCGGCCGTGGAAGGCCAGCATGTTTTCCTGTCGGCTCTCAACCCACTTGATGGGCCGCTCCAAGCGCATCGACAAGTATGGAATAGCGATTTCCTCGGGGAAAAGGCAGCCTTTTTCGCCGAAGCCTCCGCCCACGTCAGGGGCTACGAGCCGGACGTTGTCCTCGGTCCGGCCCAAGAGTTCCACCAAGTGCTCCCGGATTTCGTGGGGGTGCTGGGTGGAATCCCAAACCGTCAGCAGGTCCTCGCCCGGCCGGTAGTCGGCCAAAACGGCCCTACCCTCCATCGGGGCCGGGGCCAAGCGCTGAACGTGGTATTGCTGGGAAACGACGCGGTCAGCTTCGGCGAAGGCGGCCTCCAAGTCGCCCCCCGAGTTGACCGTTTGCAGGCAAACGTTGGAGTTCAGGTCGTCATGAATAACCGGACTGTTTTCGGCGGACGCCCCCATGATGTCGATCACGGCCGGCAACACGCGATAGTCGACGATTATCTCCTCGAGGGCGTCTCCCGCGGTATACGGGTCTTCGGCCACCACCACCGCCACCGCTTGGCCCACGTAGCACACTTTGCCCGTGGCCAGCACCGGATGGCGAGGGGGGCGTAAATGGTCGGCGTCGGTGGCGCCTCGGGTGGGGAGATGGGTGGAAATCTCCTGGATATCGTCGGCGGTTATAACCGCCACAACCCCGGCCATCCCCCGGGCGGCCGCTGTATCGATCGACTCGATTACCGCGTGAGCGTGGGGGCTGCGAAGCACTAAAGCGTGCAACAGTCCGGGGAATTCCATGTCGTCGACGTAGGCGCTGCGGCCGGTCAGCAACCGGTGGTCCTCGTACCTTTTTATCGATTGGCCGGCGTAAGTAACCATAGCGTGCCTCCATAGTTGATCAGGCGGTTGGCGAGGCGGGGTTGATGCCGCCAGGGTGAAGGTCTGCCCAGCAGCCTTGAGGTTTACATATTAGCACCTAGCCCAGGAAGCGTTTAACGAAGCGTTTAACCCTTCCGCTGCCTGCGAATAGGTGTGGCGGGGAGCGCCGTCAGGGGCGAGTGTGCAACGGTCGCCGTGGCGACGAAGGTCCGACGAATGCCGCAGATGTGAAACGATAACAATACTACTATTACAATATGGAGTGCTTTTAACAGCGCCTGACCGTTGTCGTAAGACTAATAACAGTCTCAAGGTTAGATGGATGTTTCCGACGGCGTTGAGCCGCCTTCAATTCTTCTTGACAGGGGAATTACCGGTACGTAGGATTAGGTTACCTATTTCCTGATTTTCCAACGGAGCAGTTCCCATCAGGAGGGACGTTCATGCCCCATAGAGAAGAAATCGCATTATTCGGACATCTCATGCGCCGGGCTGGGTTTGGCGCATCCAGGGAGGAGCTGGAACAACGGGCGGCACAGGGGTACGAGGCGACCGTTGAAGAACTAGTGCATCCCGAAGATTTGGAACCGATTGACGACGACCTGTTGTACCGGTTTATGCCGGGTTACGAAGGCGCCTTGGCCCCGGTTACCAACCAGGCCGAGTGGGTGTACCGAATGATCAACACCCGGCGGCCGCTGGAAGAGAAGATGGCCCTCTTCTGGCACCAACTGTTTGCCACCGGGAACTCCAAGGTGGATAACCCGCCGGAATTGACCCAGCAGATTGTAATGTTCCGGCAGCAAGGGATGGGCAAGTTCCGCGATTTGCTGGTTGCCTTGGCCCGGAACCCGGCGATGATCTTCTGGCTGGACAACAACGGCAACCACAAGGGCGCCATCAACGAGAATTGGGGCCGGGAGTTGCTCGAGCTCTTCTCCATGGGCGTAGGCAACTATTCGGAAGACGACATCAAAGAGGCTTCCCGGGCGTTTACCGGCTGGACCATCGCCCCCAAGATACCCCGCAACCCGTTGGGACGGTTCTATTGGAATTTCGAGTACCGGGCCGAGGACCACGACGACGGTGAAAAGACCTTCTTGGGCTATAACGGGGCGTTCGATGGCGACGATATCATCGACATCGTGGTGAAACAGCCGGCCACCGCCCGTTTCTTGGCCCGCCACCTCTACAACTTCTTCGTGGCCGATGAACCCCAGGTTCCTAGTTGGAACATCACCCCGGCGAACGACGAGGACGCCATCGACCAGTTGGTCCAAGCCTACAACGATTCCGACGGCGACGTTCGGGTGATGCTGCGGGTCCTGTTCAACTCCGATTTCTTCAAGGAAGCCCGGTTCTCCAGGGTAAAGAGCCCGGCCGAGTTGGTGATCAGCACCGTCCGGTTGGCGGGCAACTACCTGGGGCCGCGGCCCGGTTTCAATCACTTGGCCTTCGAGTGCGCCTACCAGGGTCAAGAACTGCTCAACCCGCCCAGCGTGGAAAGCTGGCACACCGGCGCCGAATGGATCGACGGCGGCGCCTTGGTTCGGCGCGTCAACTTCGCCGCCAGCCTGTTGGGCGACACTTCCTTGCCGGGAGTGAGGGCTATCGTCGGTCAACTGCGGGAGCGGGGCAATCTCTCCCCCGAGGAGTTGGTCGATAGCTGCTTGGAATTGATCGGCCCCTTGGAGACCAGCGAGTCCACCAAGCAAGAGTTGCTCGACCAAGCCCGCAGCGGCGGCCATCTGAGTTGGAATAATGATGAAGAAGCCGCGGTATCCGAACAACGCGTCGGCGTTATGCTGGCGTTGATCGCCGCGTCTCGGGACTTCCAGTTCGCCTAACCACCCGCCCGGACCATGGTCCGGGCATAGAGAGGAGCGAAAGATGACAACCACCAAAAAAGACCCGGTATTGGTCGTTTTGCAGTTAACCGGCGCCAACGATTACCTGAACACCATTATTCCTTACACCAACGGCCACTATCGCGACGCCCGTCCACGAGTGGGCATTCCGGAAGACCAAGTGATGCCGATTGACGACGAATTGGCCTTCAACCCCAACATGGGCGCGGTAAAGGACCTCTACGACCAGGGCAAGGTCGCGGTAATCCATGGCATCGGCTACGAAAACTCCCCCCGTTCTCACTTCCGGTCCATGGACATCTGGCACACCTGCGAACCCGACATTGTCGGCACCGAGGGTTGGGCCGGCAAGGTCATTCGAGACTTGGATCCGGCCGCGGAGAACGTGCTGAAAGGCGTCAACTTCGGTCAAGGACTGCCCCGGGCCCTTGCCCTGCGCGGCGTCCCAATAACCTCGGTTTCAAGCCTGGAGTCCTACGGCGTTCTGTCCAACGTTCCCGGCGTCGGCGGCGCGGACCGGGATCAACTGCTGGACCGTTTCGCCCGTATGTACGCCCCCGCCATTGGCTCCGGCGCGGTGATGGATTATCTGGGGCAGACCGGACGCGACGCCCTGAAGGGCGCCGACATCATCAAATCTGCCCCCGAAAAGTATTCCTCTACGGTGGAGTACGCCGAGACTCCTGTCGCGGCCGCCTTGCGGGACGTGGCTCGCGTCTATCTGGCCGACTTGGGAACTCAGCTCTTCTACACTCAGCACGGCAGCTTCGACACCCATTTCAACCAGCCGCCGATGCACACCAAGCTGTGGACCGATACCTCCCGGGCCATCGGCGATTTCTTCGACGACCTGAAAGAGCAAGACGCGGGCGACAACCTGATCATGATGCTCTTTACCGAGTTTGGCCGCAGGGTGAAGGATAACGGCACCGGCACCGACCACGGGGCCGGCGGCGCGGCCTTCGTTATCGGCAACCAGGTCAAGGGCGGTATGTACGGCGCCTACCCGTCGCTCCGCCCCGAGGACCTGAGTCAGGGCGATCTGGCGCCTAACTACGACTTCCGCGGCTTCTACTCGACTATCATCAACCGTTGGCTGGGACTCGACCCGGTCCCGATCGTTGGCGGCCAGTTCGAGCAGTTGGACTTTGTTTAGGGCTTGGCTCCCTCTATAGAATGGGTAGCGGGGATGGGGTGAAGCTTCCGGTGGGGGGCCGAATAAAACTTTGGCGTAATGTATTGGGAGGTCCGCCATGCTAACCACGGTGTCGGCCGGCCGAGTATTTGATTACAGCTACTGCTTGGGCATGTACGGTATGTCGGGACAGGGGTTCTGGACGCCGCAAGACTTCGCATTTGGCGCCGACGACACTGTTTTCGTGCTCAACCGGGGGTCCGAGGAGTTGGGCCAGCGGATCAGCATCTGCACCCTCGACCACCAGTTCATCACCCAATTCGGAAGCTACGGGACCGGCGACGGCCAGTTCGTTTGGCCCCGCTCCATGGACTTGGGCAGCGACGGCAACATCTACGCCACCGACGACTATCTGCACCGCGTCTCGGTGTTCGATCAGCAAGGAGCCTTCCTCCACCGGTGGGGCGAACCCGGCAACGGCGACGGCCAGTTGAATGCCCCGGCGGGAATCGCCTTCGACTCCGGCGGGGACGTTTACTTGGCCGATGGACTGAACCACCGGGTGCAAAGGTTCACCAAGGATGGGAGCTTCCTCGGAGGCTTCGGGCGCCACGGCTCTGAGGACGGCGAGTTCGACATGCCCTGGGGCCTCTGTCTGGACGGGGAGGGCAACGTCTACGTAGCGGACTGGAAGAACAACCGGGTCCAGAAGTTCGATCAGGAGGGCAATCTGCTGGCCAAATTCGAGGCTTCGGCTTCCGGCGCCGGCGACCTTCACGGCCCGACGGACGTGGCGGTTGACTCCGACGGCGACGTTTACGTTACCGACTGGGGCAATCACCGCCTGCAGATTTATGCCCCGGACGGCCGTTTTCTCGCCACCCTCGTGGGCGACGCCCAGCAGCCTTCACCGTGGACCCAGACCTACATCGACGCCAATCCCGACATTATCAAGGCCAGACGCCGGGCCAACATGGAGCCCGAATGGCGCTTCCGTCGGCCCGTTGCGGTGCGCATCGACCCGCAAGACCGTATCTTCGTCCTGGAAGCGGCCCGCCACCGCCTGCAGATCTATAACAAAGAGAAGGACTACGAGGAGCACCCCCTCAATCTCTGATGGGACGCCCCCGCCCTAACTCCTCTCCCCCGGCAGGCCGCGGGGAAGGTTTGGAGCCGCGCTTCGGACCGACCTGCCAGACTTCACTCTGCCAATTGGGGCGCTCGGTAGTCGCTGGGCGCTGCTACCAGACAGCCAGCTTGTACCCCACCCATACGGCGCCCAAGCCCAAGACCAATTGGAGGACAACGTTCCCCGCCGCCAAGGTGAAGTTGCCCGCGCGGGCCAGTTCCAACGTGTCATAGCCAAAGGCGGAAAAGGTAGTAAACCCGCCCAATACCCCTACGAAGAGAAAGGCCCGGCCGGAACTGCCGTTGCCGAGAATCCCGTGGGCCGCAGCCAGACCGCCCAAGAAACCGATGATGAAGCAACCCAATGCGTTTACCGCCAGCACCCCGTAGGGAAACCCTGTGGCGCTGGCGAATAGTTGCTGGACTTCCCGGTTGATCAGGTACCGGGCCACCGCCCCTGCAAACCCCCCCGCTCCCACCAAGAGGATAATGGTCATTAGACCCGCGCCTCCCAAGACCTGCGTCAATCAAACTGCGCCGACCAGCCTGCGTCAGCTATTGTACTGGGGCGATGCCGCCGGTGTACCGGCTGCCGGCCGCCGCCAGACGCATTTCCGCACCCCTGTTATAGTGGAGGCCGCGAGAGGCGCATCATCGCTGCTTGCGCCTTTACTAGGTTAACTCACCGTCGGAAAGGACTATGAACGAAAGACTCACCATTCCCCACGTGTATGCCGCCAACCCATTGGACCGTGGCGAACGAGAACGCCGCGACGAAGAATGGATCACCAAAGCCGCCAAAAACCCTACAAGCAGGTTGCTTCCCATGCGGGACTTGAACGTCCCTATCGCTCCGGACCTAGCTCAAGGCCTGATCTGGCTCACGCCCGGAGACCTCGATCGCTTGGGAGTGACCGCCGAGCCGATATTCCTGGGTCTCTTGGAAGGAGTGGCCCACTTCGTGGTCGACCTATCAGCCCATGAGCAAGCGGCGCTAACCCTTCAAGACACCGGGGTCTTGACCTTCGAGGATGCCCGGGCGGCCACCGAATACGTGAGCGCCCCCGATTCCGGGATAATTGCTCAAGCCCGTGCCCAGCTTAGCTGGCATAACCGTCACGGTTTCTGTTCGGTCTGCGGCCACGCCACCCACATTGCCAGGGGCGGCCAAGTGCGCCGCTGCCCCCAGTGCGACACTGAGCACTACCCCCGGACTGACCCGGTGGTTATCACCGTGGTGCACCACGGTGACAACTGCTTGTTGGGCCAGTCACGGGGCCGGCTGGTGCAAATGCGCCGCTATTCTGCCTTGGCCGGCTTCATGGACCAAGGGGAGTCCATCGAAGAGGCGGTGGCCAGGGAGATAATGGAAGAGGCCGGCATCCGGGTGGGTCGGGTCCGGTACCATTCGTCCCAGCCGTGGCCCTTTCCCTCGTCGCTGATGATCGGTTGCCATGCCGACGCCGCGACCACCGAAATCGCCTACGACGAAGAAGAGATGGCCGACGTCCGTTGGTTCGACCGTGAGGAAGTCCTCTTGGCGCTGGACGAAAAGAGCGACCAACTGGCCATCCCGGGTTCCATCGCTATCGCCTACCACCTGATTCGCGCTTGGGCGAGCGGCGAAGCGTACTAAAGTGCGAGGTGTTCCTCCGCTTGGCTGGCGCTTATAATGGCCCCAATCAGGTCACCGGCAAAAGATTCTATCAAAAAACACGATGGATGAAAGACGATGACGCAACAAATCACCAGCATAGATCGAAACAAAACGGTCGTTTTAGTCGAAGACTTTCAGCAGCGAATCGTAGCCAACTACGCGTCTGATCCAGTGGCCGTGGTGGAAAACGCGGCCAGAGCCTTGGCGGGCGCCCGGCAGGCGGGAGTGCCGGTGATCTACGTGGTGCACCGTGGCGGCCCTTTCGCCGAATACGCGCCTGACGTGGAACTGCACGAAGGCGTAGCCCCTGCTGCTGGAGAGATGGTTATTACCAAGGTCAGGCCCGGCCCCTTCTCTTCCACTGCCCTGGACGTAACCCTTCGTGAGATGGGCGTGGACACCTTGGTGGTAATGGGCGTTGCCACCAGCGGCTGCGTGCTTTCCACGGTGCGCTGGGCCGTGGACGTTGATTATCAGTTCATAGTGGTGGCCGATGCCTGTTCCGACCCCGACCCCGAGGTGCACCGCGTGCTCACCGAAAAGGTTTACCCCCGCCAAGGCGTCGTCATGAGCACCGAGGAGTTCATCGCCGCTCTATAACGCCGCCGACGCAACAACCGGTGTCGTCGAAGCGGATGACGGACAATGTTCCGCGTCTGCCTTTCCACCTGCTAGTGCGGCCCGCCGGTGTCTTCCGTCCGGAAATTCTGCACCTCAGGAGTCTTGATGAAGTACGATTTGATTGTGGTGGGCGGCGGTTCGGCGGGTTCGGTGGTGGCTGGCAGGGCGTCGGAGGACCCGTCGAAATCGGTATTGCTCCTGGAAGCGGGCACCGATTACCCTGATACCGGCAACCTTCCATTTGACATCCAGTACGGCCACACCCGGGCAGCGGAGGCCGAGGACTCGCCGCATAACTGGGCATTGCGGGGTACCCTCACCGCAGAGCAGGGCGAGACCCACGTGGCGCAAGGCAAGGTGATCGGCGGCTCCGGCTCCATCAACGGGCAGGTGTTTCTCCGGGGATTGGCCGAAGACTTCGAGTTGTGGGCTTCCCGCGGCAACGAAGAATGGAACTACCTGGACGTGCTGCCCTATTTCCGTAAGATGGAACGGGATCTCGACATCCGGGACGATTTCCACGGCGCCGATGGCCCTCTTCCCATCAGCCGGCGGGACAAAGGAGAATGGCCGGCTATCCAATCGGCCTTCCAAGCGGCCTGCCTGGAGACCGGGTTCGGCGTTACCGGCGATATGAACGGGCCCAATCCGTCCGGCGTGGGCCCGGTCCCGATGAACAATCAGAACGGTGTCCGCATGAGCACCGCTCTCACTCATTTGGCCCCGGCCCGGCACCGCCTCAACCTTACGGTGCGGGGTAACGCGTTCGTTCGCCGCGTACTCCTTGAGAACAAACGGGCCGTGGGGCTCGAGGTCGAAAGCGGTGGTGAAATCTTCACCGTTGCGGCGGAGAGGATCGTTCTTTCGGCCGGGGCGTTGAAGTCACCGCACATTCTGATGCTTTCCGGCATCGGTCCCGGCGACCAGTTGGGGCAGGTTGGGTTGCCCCTGACCCACGAATCTCCCGGTGTGGGCCAGAATCTATGGAACCACGCAATCTCGGCCATATCCTTCGCCGTTAAAGACGGAGTCACCCTGGCGCCCGACGCCATGGGTGTGCGGGCTGCCCTGCGCTATACCGCCGAAGGCTCGGACCAAGTCAACGACATGATGATGATGACCAACTCGGTCTTCAACCCGTTGACCGGAGACTTGTTGCCCGACCGGGTGGCCAGAGTTTCGTGTGTCCTGGAGCTGCCCGCTGGTTCCGGCTGGCTCAGGTTGGTGTCTGCCGACCCCACGGTACAGCCAGCCTTCAACTATTGTTATTTCCAGCATCCAGAGGACATGCGGCGTATGCGGGATGGAGTACGTTTGGGCGTGAGGATGCTGGAGTCTGAGGCTTACGGGACGATTTCCGAGGGGCGCATCAGCCCTAGCGACGAGGACTTGGCCGACGACGACCGGTTGGACTTGTGGATACGCCGCACGGTGGGCTCGGCGCGCCATGTGTCTGGCACCTGCAAGATAGGGCCAGACTCCGATGCCATGGCGGTCGTTGACCAACACTGCAAGGTTAAGGGCGTCGACGGCATCTGGATTGCCGACTCTTCGGTTATGCCCCAAGTGCCGCGGGCCAACACCAACGCCACCGCAATCATGATTGGGGAACGGGTGGCCGAGTGGGTGTCCTGATCACGACTTGGAAATAGCTGTCGGCTTAGCCTTCCTATCCGCCTTTGGGTTCGCCAGCGGCAGCATCCTGATGCGGATCGCGACTCAATACGTTTCGCCTCCGACGGCCACCTTCTTCACCGTGTTGGTGGGGGCTGTCATGGTCAGCGCTGTTGCTTTCGCCGTCAATTTCGACGAAATAAAGTCCCTGCCCTTGGCCGCCTACGGCTGGATCGCGCTGATGGGGGTCTTGGCCTACCCGCTGGCTAGGGTACTGCACAACTCGGCCATCTCAATGGTCGGGGCCGCAAGGGCCGTGCCCATGATCTCGCTGCAACCCTTGCTGGCCTTCGCTTTCGGAGTGCTGCTCTTGGGGGAGCGTCCCAACCTGTTGGTGACGACAGGCACGCCGGTTATCGTCATTGGGCTTCTGATGGTCGCCATGCCCCGCGGCCAGTCCAACCAGGGAGTGGCCGACGTGCGGAAGTTGGGCTACCTGCTGGCCATCGGCGCCTCGACCGCTTTTGCCAGCCGGGACGCTGTCAGCCGCCATGTGGTGGGAGTGCTGGGCTTGGCGCCGCCCTTCGTCGTATCCGGGTTCTCGCTGGTCATCGGTGGAGCCGTCCTCTTTGCGTTTACCAGCCGTGGAGTCATTTCCACCATCCGCGACCTGCCGCCGCGATACGTCGCCATTTGTTGCTTGGCCGGGCTGCTCCAAGGGATGGCGGTCGCCTCGTTGTTTCAGGCCGTGAGCCGGGCCCCGATAACGATAGTAACCCCCATCTATGCCAGCCAACCGGTAATTGCGCTGCTACTGGCTTGGCTATTCCTGCGTCGATTGGAAACGCTGGACACGCTGCTGGCGGTGGGTACCTTCCTGAGCGTAGCGGGCGTAATCCTGGTAATTCTTGGGGCAACCGGGTGATGGTGAAATGGATTATGCGCCGGTGTTTCGATGACCGGCGACGTGGAGTAGGTCTGCCGATATATAATATAGTCGGAACGCAGACTAAGGGATCGGGTCGGAAAGAATGGAAACCCTAAGCAGAGACGAGGCTTTGTCTTTGTTGCGAAGCCACAAAGCGGCAATCGTAGAACAGTTTGACATCATTGAACTGTCCCTGTTCGGCTCGACCGCTCGTGATGAAGCCGACGCCGATAGCGACATCGATATTCTGGTCCGGTTCAATGGACCTGCCGATTTTCGGCGGTACTCCGGGCTGCAATTCTACCTGGAGGACCTGCCGGCTAAGCCCGTCGACCCGGTGGGCGAGAAAGCGTTGAGGAAGGAATTCAGGCCCTACGCGGAAGGGGAGGCTATCCGTGTCTGGTCGTGCTCAACGACCGCGGGAGTGGCGTTGTTACGTGAAAGACATGATTGCATTCTCGGAAAAGACCATGTCGTATACCGCAAGGATGGACCAGACCGCGTTTGTGGGCGACGGGCTGGTCTACGACGCTACTCTTCGAAACGTGGAACTGATTGGTGAAGCGACGACCCATATCCCGGCCGCGATACGCGACGGGAACCCGGATGTCCCTTGGCGCGAGATCATTGGAATGCGCAACCGCCTGATCCATGGATATATCGGCGTCGACCACGACTCGGCGTGGACCGTCATTCAGGAAGCTATCCCGGGGCTGTTGCCGGCATTAAGACGTATTCTCGACACGCCCGAATAGGGGTGAGCTACTGCTCAGTGTCTCGCAGTACCGCGGAGAAAAGGTATTCGCCGTAGCCGCCCTCGTTGCCGGGCAGGGGAAGGACTTCGGCGGCAAAGCCGGTCTCTTGCAGCAGCCGGGTCCAGGTAGCGATGGGGAAGAGGCCGGTGAGGTGAATGTCGTGCTCGGTGTGGACGGTCCCGTTTTCGGTAATCGTGTAGGTGAAGTGGGACTCGATGACGGTGTCCGCCGGCTCTCCAACGTACATGCGTTCCTCGGTTTCTACCCTTACGTCGCCGACACCGCCGGTCCAACGATGGGCCATGCCCTCGTAAAAGCTCTCCCGGACTAGATCAGGTGCGAGCAGCAACAGGCCTCCGGTTCGAAGGTGCTCTTTAGCGGTGGTGAAGGTCGTCCGCAGGTCGTCTTCGGTGAGCATGTAGCCGATGGCGTCGTGGACCAAGACGGCATCGAACTTGCGGCCCAACCGGACGGTCCGCATGTCACCCAAGTGGTGGTCTACCGTGGGATTCAAGCGTCGGGAGAGTTCCAGCATTCGCGGTGAAATGTCCACCGCCGCGGCCTCAAAATCGGTCGTAAGGTGGGACAGGTTGTGGCCGCCTCCCACCCCCAACTCCAGCAGGTGCAGCCGGCCCTCCCCCAACTTGTTCCGGATAGCCCGGCGCCAGTGGTCGGCCTCTTCGGCATAAGTCTCCGGAGGACTGATTACCGGCCACAGGTAGGCCAACTCGTTATAGAGTTTCATGGGTGGGATTGGCGCCGAGCCGTTATCAACCGGAGGCAGAGGGCTACCCCTCGGCCACTTCGACCACGCAGTCGACGATTACGGCGATGTTGCCCGGCGCCGCCGCGATGCCGGGGGCCGACCGGCTGTGCCAACCGCGGTCACCGTAGAGGGCAATGAACAAGTCCGACGCTCCGTCAACCACCTCGGCCTGTTGAGTAAAGCCGGGGGTGCTGTTCACCATCCCTACTACTTTCAGAATGCGGCTGACTTGGTCCAAGTCGCCCAACTCCGCCTTCATTCGCGATAGCAGGTTCAAGGCGCAGAGACGAGCCGCCTCGTAGCCTTGTTCCACGGTCAGATCTTCGCCCAGCTTCCCGGTTATTCTGGATCCGACGGTACGGGAGCCGACGCCGGCCATCCACATCAAATTGCCGCTGCGGGTTACCGGCAGGTAGTTGCCCGCCGGGCCGGGCGGCGGAGGCAACTGGTACCCCAACTGGGCCAATTTTGACTCTACTGTGGACATAGGTCTTCTCTCGGGACGCAATTTATGCGGGCCGGCACGGGGACGCCTAGGAACCCGTCTGCCGGGCCTCGCGGACGCATTCTTCCAACAACTCCAAAGCTCGAGTGGCGAACACCCACATATTGGCCTCCCGGTCCGAATCACCGGTCTCGACGGTAATTACTTTCTCCACCGGCCCGACGACGGCGATGCAAGCGTGTCCGGCCGAATCGCCGTAGCGGTTGCCGGTGGGCCCGCTGGCCCCGGTCTCGGCCAGACCCCAGTCGGTCTCCAACGAATCGCGGACGGTCCGGGCGTTGAGCAGCGCGTAGGGCTCGGAGCTGGCCCGCATATTGGCCATGGCCTCGTCCGGCACCAGCAACAGGCCTTTTTGTGACACGCGAGTGTAGATCACGGTTCCACCCACGTAGTATGCGGAAGCCCCCGGAACTGCCACCAGAGAGGCGGAAATTAGTCCGCCGCAGGCCGATTCGGCCACGGCGATACTCTGTTGTGTCTCTTTTAATAAAGCGCCAACCGAGGCGGCCATCGGGTCAAGATCGGGCATGGTTTCCTCCAAGCGTGTGGGTTTGGTCTAGCATAACAGGTCTGGCTAACGCGGGAATGAGAAGGCTGAAGGATAGGTGGTCCCAGTGATGCTGTCCCCGGAGGTGTGATTCCCGTTCGTTGACCGCCGGCGGGCGGCGTGGGACAATAGTGTTGTTAGTGGGGACGCGCGGGTTCGACAGGGGCGTTCCGTAACGGATTGCAAGCCGAGGCGCCATCAACCTCGTAAAAAAGGTGGCAAACGCTAAACGGCGAACGTGAATTCGCTCTAGCCGCCTAAGGGCGGCTACGTCTGCTCTCTGCAATTCCCGGATGCGGGGATGCCAGGCGCCATAAATCCGGGATGCGGCCGACCCGATGCCGGTAAGGGTGGCCCAAGAATTACCGGCTGGTCCTTTGAAGGCTCTGCCCGTGGCGCCTCCCGAGGACGAGACACAAGCCACAGGACAAGCTTGTAGCACATCCGCTTATGGGCTCTTCTGGACGGGGAGTTCGACCCTCCCCCGTCTCCACCATTCCTTAATAAACACTGCCTCGAAGCGTCCAAGACGGCCATGCCGGCCCTTTCCGCCATAGCCAAAATCGGCGCCAAGAAACGCTTCTTGGGCAACGAACCGACTATTTTCCGTTTGTCCAGGTCGACGTAGACCGCCTGTACGGTCGACCCCAATAATCGATCCTTGCTGGCTACTGACGCGGTCTGCCACAGGGTCCCGAAGTCGGCCGGGATGTTGCCAGCCTCGACTGCTTCGTCGAATTCCGGGACATATATGCTGTCCGCCGCCGCTTCCGCCTCGTCCTGGATCTTGGTAAACGCTCGGAGATCCAAGTCACCGTTTATGTACAGGTGGCGAGCCCGATCAACCTTGACCATTATGGATTGCCGTTCTTTCAGAGCGGCGTGAAGGTTGGACCGCCGAACCTGGTTGTCCATGATCCAGTCGATGCAGTTTTCCAACCGGCTTTGACGCAGGTCCACTTTGCCAAGGGCGATTTCCGGATTGACCTGAACGCTGGCGTCTGCACCTGTCCGGCGGGACAGGTCACCCGTAGGATGGGCCCGGCGGAGCGGCGGACCGACCTGACGGGTCCAACTTACAAGCTGGGAGGTTTCCAATTCGATGGGGCAGTGTGTGGGGCAGCGGCATCAGTGCGCGGCGGCCGGACCGTGCATCGGCCGGCCGGTTCGGTTGCACTCGCAGAAGGCCCAATCGCAGCAGGCTCGTGCCCTGCATCAGAGTCCGGCCTTTGCCGAGTACCGGCAACGCCGGGTGGTGGTGGGACACCGGCTGACGCGGCTAGTCCAACTGAGGATCCGTCAGGCCCGCTACTTCGGCCGCGCCAAAACCCGGTTTCAGCTCTACTTGGCGGCCACCGTGGCCAACCTGACCTTGGTGGCCGCCAAGGTCGAGATAGCGGTGTAATCCGGCGGCTGGCGACAGCCCATGTGCTAGACTGTGTTTGGCGCTCCCGTGCCGTGAACTTCGCGGGCCGAGTGCGGCTCCGGAGGGTCGGGGCTAGGTTGGCGCCCTGGATGGATTTGGCGAGGTGAGCTGAGGAATGTATCAAGAGATCTTGGACAAGGTGAGGCATGCTCTGCAGGAGCGTGGTCTGGATGCCTACGTGGCCTATACGCCGTCTAATTTTTTCTACGTAACGGGTCACCAGAGTCGCTTCCTGTCCGCATTCTGGCGTTGGCACGGCACCCAACTCGCGGTGATACCGGCCGATCCGAGCCTGCCCCCGGCGATGGTTGTAAACGACTTCGAGGAAGAGACCGCTAGACTTGCATCACCCATCAACGACGTCCGTTCTTACGTTACCTGGATAGAGACCCGCGACCTGGACGTGATTACCGGAGAGACCAGCCCTGCCCCGGGGTTCGTAAGGCCCCATTCTTACAATGCCGATGAGCTGTTCGGCCACGTCTCGGATATATTCAACGAACGGGGTATCCGCGGTGGTCGCATTGGCACCGACATGGCTTTTATCGGCCACGAAACATTGGGCCGTCTGACCCAGGCCTGCCCCGGGAGCGAGTTCGCCGATATGACGGACGCCATGTACCGGGTCCGCTGCGTCAAGCTTCCATCGGAGATCGAGCTGCTAAGGCGGGGTACGGACCTGATGGAAGCAGGGGTCAAGTACGCCTTGTCGGAACTTCGGGAAGGGATGCCCGGCACCGACGTGCGCCTCCTGTACGAAATGGGTGTCGTTCAGGCGGCCCTGGCAGACCCGGAAGTGAACAACTATCAAAGCACCTGGGGGTTGGTTACCGTGGGTAAGGGGGTCAAAGCGGGATTTGGAGACGTTAGCCCCGTCCGTGACGGCTCCCTGGTGAAGTTCGACTGCGGCGTGATCCTGGGAGGGTACATAAGCGACGCAGGCAGGACCTTTGTATACGGAAAAGCCGACGAAACCCAGAAACGAATCTATGGCGCCCTCCGGTCGTCATTTAACCGGCTTACCGATTTGCTGAAGCCGGGTGTGAAAATGTCTGAGGTCTTTCGGGTGGCCCAGGAAGAGGTAAGGGCGCACGGCTTCCCCAATTACACCAGAGGCCACTTCGGGCATTCCATCGGACTGGACTCCTGGGTGGAGGAGCCGCCCTCATTCTCGGCGCATGAAGAGACGGTGCTTGAACCGGGGATGGTGTTGGCGGTGGAAACGCCATACTACGGCGTCAGCGTCGGATCGTTTTGCATCGAGGACATGGTGCTGATAACGGACGACGGGTACGAAAATTTCAACACCCTGCCCTACGACTTGGTGGAACTGTAGAGCAATAGACTAGCTGGTTCCGAAGGGGGGCGCCGTGTCACACGTCTTTGATGGAATTACCGTGCTCGATTTCACCAGCGGCAGGGCTGGCGGCGTCGCCACCATGGTGATGTCCGACTTCGGCGCTGAAGTCATAAAAGTCGAGCCGCCGGGCGGAGAAAAATTCAGGAGTTCGCCTGGGTCTGTCCAATGGAACCGCGGCAAGAAAAGCGTCGTCCTCGACCTGAAGACCCCGGACGGACAGGATAAAGCCCGTAGGTTGGCGCGCCGTTCCGACGTCGTCGTCGAGACATTTCGTCCAGGGGTCGCCCAACGTCTGGGCGTCGACTACGATAGCCTTCGCACCGGTCATCCCGAGTTGGTGTACGCCACGCTGACCAGTTTCGGACCGGAGGGACCTTACGCCAACTACAAGGGTTACGACGCCGTGGTCGCCGCCAAGAGCGGCCGCATGATGATGTTTGCCGGGCAGAACCCCCGGCAAGGCCCCAACTACGTCGTCGTTGAGGGAGTGTGCCACTCCGCCGCCACAGCGCTGATTCGCGGCATTACGGCTGCATTGTACGTGCGAGATAAGACCGGCCGGGGCCAGCGGGTGGAAACCAGCATGCTCAAGGCCGTGACCACTTATGATCATGTCTCTTGGGTCCACGGCCAGATGATCGAAAAACGCCCGGAGACCTATCCGCCCGATTCCAGGGTAGGCATCGGGCGTCCCAACCCCACAGGCTATCTGCCCGCCCGTACCAGGGACGGCCAATGGATTCAACTGGGAAACGTGGTAGAGCGGCTGTTCAGGTCCATGATGCACTCGCTGGACATGGACTTCATCTACGAGGACCCGCGATACAAGAACGCGCCCTTCCTGGAAGAGGAAGCCGTTGCTTCTTTGGAACGAATCATGCTGGAAAAAGTCCAGGAGAAGACCCTGGACGAGTGGATGGCCATACTCGTCGGCGAGGCCGGCAACGTGGCCGCGGAGCCCTACCTGACCTCTGAACAGGCTTTGGACCATCCCCAAATCATGCACAACGGCAACGTGCAAGGACTGGACGATCCGGGAGTGGGAGCTACCCGCCAGCTTGGCCCCATGGTGAACATGACGGAGACGCCGGCCACCACGAAGGGGCCGGCCCCGGAATTGGGCCAGCACACCGCCGAAGTCCTCGCTCGCCTTGAAGGCGCCGCCGCAAAGCGTTCCAACGGCGCCAAGGGCCCGATGCCGAAGCACCCATTGGGGGGAGTAACACTCTTGGACCTGGGAACGGTAATCAACGGCCCCCTGGGTTGTGCCCTAGTGTCGGAGCTGGGCGCCAGGGTTATCCGCGTAGAAGCCCCCGGCGGCGACTGGGGGAGGCAGGGCCAAGGCGTGTCGGTGCACCGGACCATGGCCGGCTCCGAAGGGGTCTGCTTGGACCTCAAGACCGCGGAGGGCCAGGAGATCATGCACAAGCTGGCGGCCAAGGCCGATTTGTTGCTTCACAGCATGCGCCCTGGAGCTCCCGAGCGTACGGGTATCGGCTACGAGCAGCTAGCTGCGGTCAACCCCAACTTGGTCTACCTCTACGCCGGCGGCTATGGCTCCACCGGTCCCTACTCGCACCGGCCATCTATGGCTCCGATAGCCGGCGCCGTCTCCGGTGGGGGCGTGGCCCAGATGGGGAGGGAGTCTTTCCCACCGCCGGACCAGCCCATGTCCATCGACGACATCGCCGCCGTAGCCAAGCAACTTAAACGGGCCAACGACGGCACCGCCGACCACAACACGGCTATGGTCAACGCCGTCGGATTAGTGCTCGGCCTCTACGCCCGAGAGCGCACCGGCCGGGCACAATACGTCGAGTCCACCATGATCGCCGCCAATGCCTACGCCAACGCCGACGACTTCTTCTGGCACGAGGGCAAGCAGCCTCGCCCGCTGCCGGACCGGGACGGATACGGGCTGAATGCCCTGTACCGGCTCTACCACGCAAAAACCGGTTGGGTGTTCCTTGGTTGTCCCTTTGACGAGGAATGGGAGGCCCTGTGCCAAGCCATCGACCGGCCGGACCTCCGGTATGACCCCCGGTTTGCCACTCGCGAGGCGCGAAAGGAGCACGACGATGCGCTCGCCGACGAATTGGCCCGTGTGTTCGCTGCCGGGGACCCACTGTATTGGGAGAAGCTACTCACCGTCGCTGACGTGGCCTGCGTCAAGGCCGAGGACCGGGGAATGTACTTCTTCTTCGACAACGATCCCCATGTGCGCGAGAACGGCCTCCTGACCCAAGTGGAGGCGCCCCGCTATGGCGAGTTCTGGCGCTACTCTCCGGTGGTCGGCTTCTCGGAGACCTCTGGCCGGGCGGGCCCGGGTCCGCTCAAGGGCGAGCACACCCGGCCTATCCTAAGGGAGTTGGGGTATACTGACCAACAGATCCTAGACTTGAAGCAACGAAAAGTAGTGGACTGGGAGGAGGAATAGCAGGCTGTGGCACAGACCATTATCCCCGCCGAAACCAACGGCATAAGGGACAAAGCCGCCATTGTCGGCATAGGCGAAACGGAGTTTTCTTGGAACTCGGGCCGCAGCGAGATACAGCTTGCCTCCGAAGCAATCAAGGCCGCCTGCGACGATGCTGGCATCGCACCGCAGGATATCGACGGGTTGGTTCGCTATGAGATGGACTCGAACCATGAAACGCTGCTGGTGCAGTCATTGGGCATCAAGAACCTGCGCCACTGGGAGGCTGTCGCCTACGGCGGGGGCGCGGGCAACGCCGTGGTAGGCCATGCCGCCGCCGCCATCGCCGCCGGGTTTTGCAACTACGTGGTATGCTTCCGCGCCGCCAACCTCCGGTCCGGGGTCCGCTTGGGCCAAGCCAGGGGCCCGGAGCGAATTGCCGGGGGCCAAGCGGGCTTCGCCGCGCCTTGGGGCAACATGGCCCCGGCGCACAATTTCGGTATGTTCGCCCGCCGCTATATGCACGAATACGGGGCCACCAGCCGCCACTTCGGTTGGGTCGCAGTGACCCTGCGAGAGCACGCCTCCCGGAATCCCCGCGCCCTTAGGAAGGACCCCATTACCATTGACGACCACCAGAATTCCCGCATGGTGGTGGAGCCGCTACACGTCTTGGACTTTTGCCAGGAGAACGATGGCGCCGCCGCCATTATCATGACCACCCCGGAGCGCGCTAAAGAACTGCGCCATTCCAATACCCTGACCCTTGTCGAGGCGGCCGCCCAAGGCTCCGGCCCACGAAACGATGGCATCATTTACCGTCCAGACCTGGCTGTGGCCGAGTCGGCGAACACCGCCCGGGACATTTGGGCGCGGGCCCGCTTGGAAGCCAGTGACATGGACGCCTGGATGTTCTACGACCACTTCGCCCCCTTTTGCCTGTTGAGCCTGGAAGCCTATGGCTTTGTGCCTCGCGGCGAGGCCAAGGACTTCGTGGAAGGTGGCGGGAACCTGCGGTTCGATGGCCCGCTGCCCACCAATACCCACGGCGGCAATCACTCCGAGGCTTATATCCACGGCCTCACCCATCCCCAGGAGGCGGTGCGGCTCATCCGGGGCATCTCCACGGCTCAGCCGCCCCACAAGACCATCAACCGGGTCCTCTCGTGTAGCAGTACGGCCCAGCTAAGCGCCGCCGTGATAATTCGCCGGGGATAGCCCAGGCATGGCCTGGGGATGGCAAGGAGCGCCAGTGAGCCAGGAAAAAGACCAAGCCGCCCGGTCGAGGCCGATGACCGCGCCCTTGGAAGGCGTACCACTACCCGACCTTGAACAGCTGCCGGACTACGAGCGAGGATTCTGGGAGGGGTCCCGGAACGGCGAGCTCCGCATCCAACAGTGCTCGGGTTGCCGGTTGTTCCGGCACCTGCCTACGCCCATGTGTCCCCAATGCTCGTCGCTGGACTATAACTGGACAAGTGTCAGCGGCCGGGGCGTCGTCTACTCCTACGTCATAGTCCGTCACCCGGTCCACCCCGCGATTTATGAGAAGGAACAGACGCCGTATAACCTCTGCATGATCGAGCTGGAGGAGCAGGAAGGTCTGCGAATTTGTAGTAACGTCCTCAACGTGGCCCCCGAGGACATCCGCATAGACATGTCGGTCCGGGTGACCTTCGTTCCCGCGGTTGACGAGCCGGACGTGGTGCTGCCGGTGTTCCTGCCCGCCCCTGAGCAATAGACGCCGGGCCAAAGTCCCTGATACTTAGAAACTATCTCAAAACAGTAGATGGTGCGGACGGCGGTATCAGAGCAGGGCGCACGGCAGTTGGATCAGGCCCACGTAGTTGGATATTTTTTTGTCATAGCGAATCAAGATCGCCCGGCGCCCGGACAGCCAAGCCAAGGTGCGTTCCACCACCCGGCGACGGGCCGGATAGCGTTTCACACCGGAGCCGTCCGGTTTCTCCTCTCCTATGCGCCGAATGTGCGCCCGATTTCCTCCGTCTGCAGCCGCGGCACGTCCCGCAGGGTACGCCGGTGTATTCACCAGAAACATTCAGGATTTAAGCGCAACACCGCCTACTTTACCGCCAGGATGTCATATGCCAGCGCCAGCATGATTCGTGTGCCGCTCATCAGGCTTTGGATGCCCACCGATTCGTCGGTCCCGTGAACGTTCGCCAGCATTGGGTCGTCGTCGGGGTGGGAGCCGGTCATGCCGTAGGTGGTGGTTCCCAGGTTACGGGTGAAGCGGGAGTCGGTAAACCCGGTGCTCAGTGCGGGTACCCACTGGATGTCGTCCCGTTCCAAGGCCCGGGCGGCACTGATCTGGATTCGCTGGGCGAAGTCCGTCTCAAAGGGTGAGGAGTTGGGAATCGACATATAATCGATGTCAATCTCCACCCCAGGAATCCCGTCGAGTATCTTGCCCAACTCCTGCCGGACGTAGGCTTCGTCCTGATGGGGCAGCGTCCGAACATCGCAGGTCAGGCGGACCGACTCGGGAACGCTGTTGGACTTGATGCCGCCCTGAATCATGGTGGGCGTAATGGTCATCCGCGATAGCGCCCTCATAATTGAGGCGAACCGGGGGTTTTCATCCTGGGTGTCCGCGATAATCTGGTCGATGTTTGTGGCCGATGGCCTGTCTTCGATGGCGAAAACGGACAGGTGCTGGAACAAGCTAGTGGAAGTGTCCCGCTCCGGCTCATAGGCTTCAATTCGCTTCACGACTTCCGACAGGCCGAACAGGGCGTTTGAGCCCTGCCAAGGGGTTGACGCATGGGCGCTCGAGCCCCGGACTTCAATCTCCAACTGCAAGCGGCCTTTCTCGCCCACTCCCAGCAGATAAGTGAGGTTCCCTGCCGCCTCGATGGGAACTCCGCCGCCCTCGTTCACGGCCAGCGGAGCCGCCAGCTTCTCTGGATGGTTATCGGCCATCCAACCAAACCCGTAGCGGCCGCCATGCTCCTCATCGGCGCAGGAGGCTAGAATCAGGCTGTCTTCGAGTTGTACGTCATTCCGCTTGAGAATTCGCAAGGCGATCAATTGGCAGGTGAGCAGGGCCTTGCAGTCCGACGCGCCTCGACCATAGACCCGGCCATCGGCCACCGTGGCGCTGAAAGGAGGAAACCGCCACTTCTCCTCCTCTTCCACCGGCACCACATCCAGGTGGGACATGAACATGAGCCCGGCCTTTCCCGAACTGCCTTCCAGCCGCGCAATAAGGTTGCCCCGGTCCGTAGCGGACTCGATAATCTCGCAGGCTACGCCGTCTTCGGCCAGCCATTTCTCGATGTACCGGCATAGCTCCGTCTCGTTGCCCGTGGGCATGAAGCCGGTGTTGACCGTAGGAATGCGGACCATGTCCTGCTCCAACGCTACTATCTCGTCGCGCAGTTCATCAACTTGGTCCAACAGGTCGTCTAAATCAGGCATCTATTGTCCTCCAGAAGATTATCAGTGGTTGCCCCGGGATTAGAAACCGACGGCGTAGGCCTCGCACCGCGGGTCTGCGCCGCCCTGCAGCACCTTGGTCTTCGGGTTCCGGGTGATGACACAGTATAAGGCTGAACCCTCCCACCAATCTGGATACTTCTCTATCGTGTGGCCCTTCCGCCGTAATTTCTCGACCACTTCATCGGAAATACGGCCTTCCAACCGCAGCATCCCCGGCTCGTATTTTGATGCCCAGTTGGAACTGGGGAAATTATAGCTGTAGAAGCGTGGTTCCTCCACCGCCTCTTGAGGGTCGCGGCCAAATTCCAAGATGTTCAACAGCAGCTGCATAGTGCCTTGCGGGATATGGTCACCGCCGTGAGCGCCAAGGGCCATCACGGGCTCGCCGTCGCGCAACACCAGAGCAGGCGCGGGAGTGAGCCTGGGCCGCTTGCCTCCTGCGATCGATGCCGGATGCCCTTCGGTCAGCTTGGATTGAGAGCCGCGCAATGAGAACGCCAAGCCGGTGCCCGGAATTATTGGCCCGCCGTTCTTGGTGCCCTCGCTGGGGGTGCTGGAGAAGATGTTTCCATCCCGGTCGATTACGGCGAAATAAGAAGTCCCGCCGCCGCTGACTCCGGCTGTGCCAACCGGGGGCGCCGCCTCTCTGGGGGACTGCGGGGCGCCGTCGATAGTCGCCCTCCCGTTTCGCGGGTCTCCGGCGGGGGGCGTGCCCGGCCAAGCCAAGTCCGGGTCGATTAGAGACCGGCGCTTAACCAGGTAGTCCTCCGCCAGCATTTCATCGATTGGCACGTTCACGAAGTCCGGGTCTCCCACGTACTGCTCCCGGTCGGCAAAGGCCAAATTCAAGGCTTGGTTCACCGTATGGATGTACTCGGCGGAATTGTGGCCCATGGACGCCAGGTCGTACCCCTCCAGAATCTTGAGTGCTTGGGGAAACGTCGGTCCTTGGCCCCACGGCCCTGTGCTGTAGACGTCGTAGCCCTTGTAATTCACCGTCACGGGCGGAGCCACTTGGACATGATACCGGGCCAGGTCTTCCTCGGTGAGGAGGCCCCCCATCTCCCGGTTGTATGCGGCAATCTTGCGGCCCAGTTCGCCGACGTAGATGTAGTCTCTGGCCGCCTTGAGCGCGGCCTCCCGGCCTTTCCCGGCGTTGGAAGCCTCCACATCCGCGATTTTGGACAAGGTGGCGGCTAAGTCCTTTTGATAGAACATCTCCCCCTGTTTGGGGGCGCGGCCGCCTGGCAGGTAAATTTCGGCGGTTGACGGGTGGGCGTTGTACTGGTCGAAGGCGGTGTTGAACCGGCCGGCCAGATAACGGTACATGGGGAAACCGTTTCCGGCCAGATCAATGGCCGCGGTCGCCACCTGTCCGAAGGTCATGGTGCCAAACTTGGAGAGAGACGTTAGCCACGAATCGGCGGCCGCCGGCGTTAAGGACGAGAGAACGCCGGCCGGAATCTTTCCGCCGTGGGTTTTTTGGAAGTACTCGACCGACGCGGCCTTGGGCCAGACCCCGAGCCCGTCAATAGTGGTAACTTCTTTCCGGTCAGCCAGGTATAGGACCGTGGGCGCCACGCCCAGGAAGCTGCAATCATCGACATGCGCCACGTTCAACGCCAAGCCAACGGCCACTCCAGCGTCAATCGCGTTGCCGCCGTTTTTCAGGACGTCCAAACCGGCCATGGCGGCACTGGGGTGGCTGGCTACAACCATTCCGTTGACGCCCTGCATCAACGGACGAAGACTGGTCAGCGTGGTCCCTTTGACCGGCATTTTCAGGCCTCCGAGTTAAGGATTTTTAGTTCGTCGGTGGGTACAGGTCCGGATCGGACTTCTCCGGCCCTTTTGTCTATAAAGCTTCTGGCGAAGGCGCTGAAGTCCCGCTGTTGATGACCAGCGATAAGGTCCGGATTACAGGGTCAGCGAGAATGGCGCCTACCTAGTCCCCAATGGTATCGGATGACAGCGTTGCCAGAGTTGCCGGGTACCTCCGCGTGGTCATGAAGACGTGCCAATTCGCACCTCTCCTTGATGGCGGTATGTCGGGATTGAGTTCCCATAGCGACACCTCACTTGGTGTTGCGCTTGGTTAATGGACCCAGGGAATCCATGGGCTTCAGTCAGCGACACGGGGTTGTCAGCAGAATGAGCCGGGTTTTGGGATAGTTTCTTACCCGCTTCCGAGTTCCATCGCCGTCAGGCCCACCAGCGCCATGTCGTGGTCGCCGGGACCGTATGGCAGCCCCGAGACTCCGATGCCCCCTAAAATGGCGTTATTGGCCGGGTCGCGAACGCATATTCCCCCGGAGATGACCATCAGCATCGGGTCACCATACTCGGATAGCTGCCAGTCGTGTTCCTTCAGGTTGGCCGCGAAGTCGGCCTCGCCGGGACGGAGCTCCCCGAACACCTTGGTACTGGAGCCGGTCAAGGCCGACGTGTAGGCCTTTTTGATGCAGTTCCGGCCCGTCATCGGACCGGCGCCATCCGAGCGGGTGAAGGCCATGAGGTTTCCCGCGTCGTCTACGATGGCCATCGTCCACCGAGGGCCGCCGGACATCTTCTTGAACTCGGCGGTCACGGCGGCGATGGCTGCCTGGCATTGGTCCTGGCTCAAGACTCGCTTGGTATACATGTTCGACACCTCAGCATCAATAACACAGTCGGACGCCAAACTTCCGGATTGGCCTAGCCCTGGGGTTCGACGAAGGTCAGGATGCGCTTCGGGTTCTCCACCATCATCATCCCAATATGCTCTTCCGAGACCCCTTGAGAACGCATTTCGGGTAGGAATTTTTCCAGAATGAAGGAGTAGCCTGTTCCGCCGTAACGCTTGAGTTGCATCTTGGTGCACACGTCCTGGGACAGCAGGAGCCGGTCGGCGTAACCCGCTTCGATGAGCTTGGGTATCGCCGCGGCCACCGCCGCCGTACCGGCGCTGGTAAGGAACATCCGGAGGTCGTCGTCGGCCGGTACGAACCGCAACGGCACACCAACTCGCCCCAGCAGGTCGAACTGGATGTAGACGCCGTGGCCCAGCAGTTCAAGCATCAGGTCCAAGTTGCCGGAGATGGTGTCGCTGTGACCGAATATCACCCGAGACATGTCGGTCCCTTCCTCGCCCAGTATGCCGATCACCGCCAGCCTCTCCCGTCCTTTGCCGCCGCGGTGGAAAGAAATGGGAGCTCCGGTGGCGCGGCTGGCACGGCCCGCGGCCCTTATGCTCTTGACCTCGTTCTCCGTAATCGGGTCGCCCTCGATACCCACCTCTCCGATGATCCCGGACCGGATAGCGGTGCCTCCGACGCCAACCGCAACGTCCCGGACGATCTCGTCGGTCATGTCCTCCACGGTCCGCCGGTCCATGTCGGCCGGATGGTAGAGTTTCTGGTACCACCCCGCGCCCATCACCACGTTGAGGCCGGTGGCCTGGGACACTCGAGATATAGCCAGCGGGTCTCGCCGGATGCCGATACTGGTAACTTCGACAATGGTGCCGCCGCCGTGATACCGGAACTCCATGGCCTCGTCTATCGCCATCTTCTCGTCCACCAGGACCCAGTTGTCTCGGATGGGTTTCCGGTCCCTGGCAAGGTCCAGCTTGTCTATGGTCAACTCTTGGTCCCACAAGCACCAATCGGTGGCCGGCGTGTTATCGTCCGGCGCTACGCCTTTGTAAAGAGCGATGAACAGGTGCTCGTGCATTAGAGTAGGGCCCAGTTGGTCCGGGTCTATCGGGCCCCGGACCGTCATCACCTTGCCGGCCATATTCGATGCGTTTGCCGTCACGGGTTCCTCCTCGCCGTAGTGCAGTCCGTCACGATGAGGATGATAGTAGTTGATGGAGCCGACGAAATCAAAGGACTGGACATTCACCAAAACAGGCGGCAAGGAAGCTTGTCTTCCCGAATGTAGCTCCGGTTAACACATCCCGGTTGCACCGACAATGCGGAGATAACGAACTCAGCACCGGGGGTGTGCCGAGGCCTACCGAACCGCATGCGAATACCAGCCCTTCCAGGCCGTTTTCCAACGGCGGAACAGCCCGATGAAGAGAGGGTTGGTCCATATCAGGGTCCTCCACAGCGGCCACTTGTCGAAGCGTCGGCAGGATGGTCGCACTGGTGGATTCCGGATGAACAGGACCGTGCGATGTGTTGCCTTGGCGAATCTCTTTAGACTCCAGTAGAAGTCTACGTCCTCGCCGACCCACACTCTTTCGTTGTAACCTCCCACTTGTTCGAAGAGGCTCTTGCGACAGAACTGCGTGGCGCCTTGTACCATCCCCATGCGTTGGCCTAGGAGTCGCCAAGCCCGTAGGTAGAGCCTGATGGAAAGGCGTTGCGGCTGGTAATCGACGTCCACGCCGCCTCCGACGCAAGCCGGGTCGCTCATTGCCCCGCTGACCGCGTCGAGGAGTGTGTGCGGCACGATGACGTCGGCGTCGATGAAGACCAGCACATCCCCATCGGCATGGCGCGCACCCGAGTTTCGGGCTCGCGCCATGCCGCGCACTGGTTCGTGGATCACCGTCGCCCCATTGCTACGGGCTACAGCGGCGGTCTCATCATCGCTGTCGTTATCGACAACGATCGTATGTACGTCGACGTTGGAGCGAGCGCTCAAGCAAGCTGCGGAGGCCTGGACCGAATCCAGAGTTGACGGGAGGTAGGCCTCTTCGTTGAAGGCGGGAATAATGATCGTGAGCTTCATGGCCAGTCAAAGTGATACGGTGATACAGGTAAGGAACATTGCAGCCTTTTCCGTTGCCGAATAGTCTCTGGTCAAACACTCAAAGCATCGTACACGAGGTTGTAAGAGTAGGACACCTTATACGGTCCAGAAAACAATCGCGCGGTTATGCAACTATCTATAGCTGTTGTATACTTTCCACCGTTTAATCACTGTCGACTAGGAGAAACATGCCCCCACCAGACTACACCGAGGTAGCCAAGACCACTGACGTTGCGCCCGGCGAAAAAAAGGTCGTGGTTATCGACGGCGAGCGGTACGTGCTTGTAAACTTGGACGGTGACTTCGCCGCCATACTGGACGAGTGCGGCCATGCGACAGCCATGCTGTCCAAGGGGAAGCTGGAGGGGGACCTAATTGTTTGCCCCCGCCACTTTGCCCGCTACGATCTGCGCACCGGCGCTCTGGTGGAGGGCCCCTTGGCTGAAGACGTGCCAGTCTGTGCGGTTCTGGTGGAGGAGGAGACAATCTACCTGAAGCCGCCAGCCGACCTGGGCTCGCCAATGCCCTACTGGCGGTACAGGTAGACCTAAGATTGCATATCCGTAACTGTTCTTTCTCAGCTTACGGAATATGCCGAGCTCCCTAAGTCTATCGAGCGTCACCCGGCGACATGAAGAGGGAGAAGTACGTCCCAATCCGTTCTCGGACCGCCGACAGGGCCGTTCAAAGCCCACAAAAACACCCCTGGGAGCACAGTCGGACGGCTTGAACAATCCGGTAAACCCGGCAGAAAGCTCGTTATTCCCGCAATACCTTTCCGAAAAACACAACCCGGCTCTAGCCGGTCTTGTTCAGAGTATCCCAAGGTCCAGGCAGGTGGCCAGACCGGGAGAAACCTGATGCCCGACGAACCCTTCTCCTCGACCTACTGGAAAGGCAATGCTCTCTGTCGTTTAATAGTTGCACGTCGTTGGTGATAGTTTTATATTTGCACTGTCCAGACTGAGAAAACGCTGGATCACGGTATTAAATGACATCGTGATACAAGGGGGAAATATGAAGGCGATGTCCAGATGGTGTGTGCCGATACTCGGGTTCCTGTTGGTAATGCTGCTTTTGGTAGCAGCCTGCGGCGGTGACGGGGAAAACCAGTTCCGGATCGGTGTGATGGAGTCTTTGACTGGTCCGGGAGAGACCTATGGTAACGTTGCTGTCCAAGCCAAACAGATGGCTGTCGACGAGATCAATGCCGCTGGCGGCATCAACGGCCTCATGCTGGAGATTATCGTCGAGGACTCGAAATGCAGCGCCCAAGATTCTATCACCGCCTATCGAAAACTGACCGACGCGAACGGCGTGAAAATCATCCTGGGAACCTCCTGCAGCGGGGCCATGTTGGGCGCCGCCCCTCGCGCCGAAGAAGATGGAGTGGTGCTCTTCTCAGGGTTGGCCACTAGTCCGGATATCGCCGCTGCTGGCGACTACATCTTCCGCACCGCCATGAATGACCTGCAGTTGGGTATCGACACGGGCAACGTGCTCTGGGCCGACGGTATCCGCACGTTGGCCACCATCACCGAGTCGACCGATTATGCCGAGGGTGTGAGGCGGACCTCGGTGGAGCAATTCGAGAAGCTCGGAGGCAATGTGGTGGCCGCAGAGGCCTACGCCTCCGACATTACCGACTTCAGGAGTCAGTTGACCAAGCTGTTCAGCCAAAACCCCGATGCCCTTCACATCGCAGCTCAGGCGGAGGCCAGCGGCGGCACCATCGTCAAGCAGGCGCGGGAGTTGGCCTATGACGGCCCCATATACTCCGAGATCGTGACGGTAGGGACAACGGCCCTGGAAATCGCCGGCGACGCCGCGAACGGCCTGAAGGCGATCACTGCGGAGTTGGACCCAGCCAATGCCAAGGGGCAGAAAGTTCTCGCCGACTTCAGGGACCGCTACGGCTACGTGACCCTGCCCTGGTATATCGGTTCGGCCTACGACGACGTTTACATAACAGCCGAGTGTCTCAAGCAGACAGGTGATGACCAGGACGCAGATGGCTTGAGAGACTGCCTGTACGACATCACCTGGAGCGGGGCCATCGGAACCGACTATACCTTCGACAAGAACGGCGAGGTGGTCGGTCTGGCCAACGTGGTTGTGGAGGTCTTGCCGACAGCCGAAAGGACCGCTGAGAACCAAGGCTACCGGATACTGGGTCCTGCCCCGTTGAAGTAGGCCAAGCCGTAACGTTCCGTATCAAGCCACGGTAGGGGCCACCACCCGGGTTGGCTCCTACGGTCGGCAGGAATCCGTTTCGAGGGGTCTAGTTGCTCCGATATCGCACTGACGAGGGTCGGCTCATCCTTCCAACCGTCTCTCAGCTCTTAGCCGTGGCGCTGACGGTCGCCGTGGCCTGCTACATCGGCTGGAAGGTCAGCCAGTCGGGTGATCAGGCCCTCCAGTTTGTCTTCAACGGCCTGTCCGTCGGCGCGGTGTACGCTATCCTGGCCATGGGTTTCACCCTGGTCTACAGCACCGTCTGGTTCTTCGACGTGTACTATGGCGCAGCCGCGGCTATGGGCGCTTACGGGGTTTTCTACCTGAGGTCTCAATCGTCGGGCTACGGCAGTTTCGAATCCAACGACCTCTACGTGAATATCGTATTTGCTGCGGTGATCGCAGGCGTCACCGCTTGGGCCTTACACGAGGCGTTCCATTCACGTCTGCGGGCTCGTGCTAGTCTTATCGCGCTTCGCGTCGTCGAAGGCCTGGTAGCTGCAGGTGTAGGCGCCTACATGGGGCTTGTGCTGGCCTATCCCGATGCCTTGAACGTGACCCTCAGTCCCGCCGTTGGGGGACTGACCGCCGCCGTCGTGGGATGTATTCTGCATCGGGCCTACCGGAGGGCGCTACCGGGGTCTGGCGTCGCGCCCTTAATCGTTCTGGCAGCCTCAGCGGCCGTCTTGGGTGCATACTGCGGGCTGCTGGTGTCCGGCGCTCCCGGCACTAGCCTCTACCTGAGCTGGGGTGTATCGTGCCTGCTTGCCGGGGCCGTCAGCGTGGCACTGTATCGTGGGTTGTACGTGAACATCCGCCAGAGGGCGAGGTCGCCCCTTACCATGCTGGTGGCTACTCTCGGAATCCTGCTTGTCATAATCGCGCTGATCACCATACTGTTCCAAGCCACGGCCCGTCCCCTGCCGGAGGCGTTCGGCAGTGAACCCTGGACCATCGCCGGGGCCAACATCAAGGGGTTCAACGTCTTCACCATCGCGGTCGCCGTTGGCGGCTTCTTGGGGCTGCTGCTCCTACTCAAGAGGACCACTTTCGGCAAGGCGGTCCGGGCAATCGGTGATGACGAGGAGGTGTCGAAGGTGGTGGGCATAAACACCACCGCGATCATCGCCTCGGTGTTCTTCATCGGCGCGGTGTTTGCCGCGATGGCCGGCCTGTTGAGCGGCCACGACACGGCCATTCAGCCCAAGATGGGCCTCCTGCTCCTGCTGAAGGGCTGGATAGCCTCGGTGGTGGGAGGCATGGGCAACATTTATGGCGCCATCGTTGGCGGATTTACCCTGGGCTTGGTGGAGCAGTTCGGCATTTGGGACTTGGCTGGCGAGTGGAAGGATGCCATATCGTTCATCCTGCTCATTCTTTTCCTATCGTTCTGGCCCAAGGGCATGCTCCCGAGGAAATAGCCGCATGGTGAATCGACTACTCAACATTAGGGAATGGCCTCGGCTGCCGTCCGGGGTTCAAGGACTGTTGGGAATCCCCAAAGGGAACGTGGAGCTATGGGCCAATCTGTTGGTAATTTCTTGGGCTGTGGCGTTCATGGTATGGCAGGGTGTCGGCTTTGCCGTAATCCTCGGCACCATCTTCGCCATCTGGGCTATATTGGCTGTCAGCTTGAACCTAGTGGTGGGATTCACCGGCCTGCTGTCGGTCGGTCACGTCGGCTTCTTCGGTATCGGCGCTTACGCCACGGCCATCCTCACCTCGGCCTCCGCTTATGAGCAGTTGCGCACCGAGGCCATTCCAACTTTTGGCTTGCCTTTCTTCGCCGCCCTTCCCATCAGCATGGTCCTAGCGGGCTTGGTAGCGATTGTGGTGGGTGTGGTGTTCAACCGGTTCAGGGACGATATTTTCGTCCTGGTCTCTTTCGGCTTCGCTATTATCGCCTACAACGTCTTCCTTAATTTGCGCGGCTTAACCAGGGGAGCTTTCGGAATTCACGACATACCAAGGCCTCAGATCGGTGGATGGGTGTTCGACGGGGAGGTTGAGTTCCTGGTGCTGGCCCTCGTATTCCTTGCTTTGGTGATGCTCGCCGCTTGGTTCATCGTCACCTCATCATTTGGGAGAGTGCTTACCGCAATCCGGGAGGACGAGCAGGCCATCGAAGTGTTTGGCTACCGCGCCACCCATTACAAGCTGGCCGTGTGGGTAATCTCGGCCATGCTGGCAGGCTTGGCCGGCGGCCTGTTCAGTAGCTGGACCACCTTCATCGACCCCAACTCATTTATCCTGCTTGAGTCGATCCTCTTGGTGGCCGTGGTGATCCTGGGCGGGCTGGCCACCGTTTGGGGCTCACTTCTTGGAGCCATGGCCTTCGTACTGTTGGAAGAAGGGATGCGCTTCCTGCCGTTTGTGCCAGCAGAATATACGGGCCAAGCCAGGCAGGTAGTGCTGGGTGTCCTCTTAGTGTTGCTCATGCTATTCAGACCCCAAGGCTTGGTTGGGAGATACAGGTTATGAACCCTCCCGACATGGACGCCCGAGAAGACTTCGCTCTGGAGACGGACAAGATCATTAAGCACTTCGGGGCCGTCAAGGCCGTCGACGAGCTGAGCATCTCCATCCCCCGGGGACGGATGACAAGCATCGTAGGCCCCAATGGGTCGGGGAAATCGACCCTCGTGAACCTGTTGAGCGGCACACTGGCCTTGGACGGCGGGATGGTGATTGTCGACGGCGTCGGCCTCAAAATAGTGAGGGCCCACGAGTCCCCCGGCCATGGCCTTACCCGCACCTTTCAGGAAGTGAGGCTCTTCGATCAGATTAGCGTGTGGGACAATATCATGGTTGTGCTGACCGAGCGCCGCCTATTCCCCGCGCTGGTGCAGCGCACCAAGCCCGCGCATCGCGCCAAGGCCCAAAGTGTGCTGGAGAGCGTTGGGATGTGGGAGAAGCGCGACTCCATGGCCATGGATCTGTCCTACGGCCAGCGGAAGCTGCTGGAGATCGGCCGCGCCATTGCACTCGATGTTAACACCTACTTGTTCGACGAGCCCTTCGCCGGGCTCTTCCCGCAGATGATCGAGAGGGTCAAAGAGATTGTGAAGGGAATTCGAGACCAAGGGCGCACTATCATCTTCATCTCTCATAACATGGATATCGTGCGAGAGTTGCCGGAGCACCTGATCGTGCTCGACAGTGGCGCCCTCCTTGCCGAGGGAGACGTGGACGAAGTGCTGGGCCGGGAAGAGGTGATCGATGCCTACCTGGGCGTCTAGGCCCTCGCCGCCCTCCGCAACCGCAGTGGAGATGAACTGCATGGTCGCTACAGAAAAAGGGAACAACGGGAACAAGCTCCTTGAGTTGATCGATGTCTCCGTCCATTACGGGGTTGTAGTGGCCTTGGACCAAGTGTCGGTGGGGATACGAAAAGGGGAGATGGTGGCGCTAATGGGCCCCAACGGGGCCGGGAAGTCCACCGTGCTCAAGGCCATCATGGGGCTGGCCCCGGTGGTCGGCGGAAGTGTCTACTGGCGTGAAAACCCGCTGGTGGCCGCCACCCATGAGATCGTGAAAGAGGGTATCGCCTTCGTCCCCCAAGGCAGGAGGGTGTTCACTCACCTGACGATCATAGAGAACCTGGAAATGGGCTGCCTGCACCTTGACGACCGTTCTGAAAAAGAGCGCCGGCTGGATGCGGTCATGGATCTATTCCCCATCCTGCATGAGAAGCGCCGCGACCTCGCCAGTCAGATGTCCGGCGGCCAGCAACAAATGTTGGCCCTCGGCAGGGGGCTCATGGCGGCTCCGGATCTGCTGCTTCTGGATGAGCCCACGCTGGGCCTAGCGCCGATAGTGGTCAAAGAGGTATTCCAGAAGGTGGCTGAGATTAAAGATAAGCTCGACGCCACCATCTTTGTCGTGGAACATAACATCAAGGGCGTCCTTGCCATCGCGGACCAGGCCTATGTGCTGGATAAAGGGCGGGTCGTCCATTACGGCACCCCAGAATCGGTCCGTGATACCGACATATTGACCCGAGTCTTCCTGGGCCAAGCCATCGAAGACTAGGGAAGCTCTGAATAAGTCCCTTCCCCCTCGACGGGGGAAGGTTAGGATGGGGGTGACCTCGCTTATTGGATAGCTGAAGCCCTTAAGCTCCCCACCAAGATTTCGGTTTCCGTCGCAATTCCGAGTGCTTTTTCAGAGGTTTCCTAGAGCTCGATCATTTTCGTATTCAAGGGGATAGAGACGGTGAAGGTCAACCCTGGCGTCTTGGATGTTGGACCGTCAGGTTATGGCAGCTTGGGCGGCGTTGCGCTCCTTGCCAGGGCTTGGACTTACCGCAAGGTAGCCGCTTCGTAGAGGTCTCGTTGCTTGAGACAGGAGCGGGGCAGGATGCTGGAAATGGTCTCCGCCGTCTCTGCGGCAAACTCATGCGATGATTCAGCCAACTGCCGTGCTTTGGCGCGTAGCGGAACTCCGGACTGCCGGTTGTTGTAAAATTGCCTGGAATTCCGGCTGCCCGCCGCCAGTTTCCCTGGGCAGTACACCACCTGGGTAGTACACCATCGGAGGCGTTCATGTCCCAAATGATGACCGGTAAGCAGGCCCTGCTGGAAATGCTCAAGGCGGAGGGAGTCGATTACATCTTCGGCAACCCTGGCACCAGTGAGGGCCCCATCATTGACTTGCTGGGCGATTACCCGGAGTTCCGCTACATTCTGGCCCTCCAGGAGAGCGTCGCCGTGGGAATGGGCGAGTCCTACGCCCGGGCCACCGGACGGGCCTCTTTTGTCAGTCTCCACGTGGACAGCGGGCTGGCCAACGGCATCGCCCTGATGCTGGATGCCCTCAATACCGGCACGCCCATGGTGGTAACGTCCGCCAATTACGATATTCGCAAGGTGAACGAGACCTTGACGGATTTGGCCCAACTGGTCCGGCCGGTCACCAAGTGGGCGGTAGAGTTGTCTTACCCAGACCAGATACCCAGCGCCATACGCCGGGCCTTCAACGAGGCCAACAGCCACCCTAAAGGCCCGGTTTACGTCGGGTTCACCTCTAACGCCCTGGAAGGGACGGCGGAGATGAACATCGTGCCCTCCCGGCCCGTTTACGACGCTCCCCGTCCCAATGGGGAGGGTATCGCTCAAGCTGCTTCGCTGATGCTGGACTCCAGCCGGCCCATGATGCTGGTGGGCGACCGGCTCTCCGACGATGACGCTCTGGATCAGGCGGTGGAGCTGGCCGAGCTGTTGGGCCTGCCGGTTTACCAGGCCAGGGGCGCGGAAGTGGCTTTCCCGACGTCCCACAGCCAGTTTCTAGGCAACCTATCGCTGCGGGTTGCCGCCCAACGCGCCGTCCTTCAGCGGGTTGATCTCGTCCTAGCCGTGGGCGCAGACCCCTTCGAGGAACTCTTCTATTGGGGAGATGTAATCCTCCCACCGGAAGCCAAGCTGGTGCACATAGATCCAAGCCGCAGCAACATTGGGCGGTCCGAGCCTACCGACGTGGGCATCGTAGGCCACTGCGGGCTGGCCCTTTCCTCCCTGACCGCCGCCCTGAAGGAGCGGTTGTCGCCGGGCGATTTGCCGGAAATCGAGAAGCGGAAGCAAGCTGTCGTGGCCGAGGCTCGGAGCAACCGGGAGTCCTATGAAGAGTCGGTCGCTGGCAAGTGGGACCACAAGCCCATGAGTCCGGCACGCATGATGTCCGAGTTGGCCGCCGCCCTACCAGACAACGCTATAGTTGTTGACGACTCCATCAGCAACCGCGGCGCGATGCGTCACTACTTCCAGGCTGCCCGCCGCGGCGACCTGCGGGGCGTCCGGGGCCAGTCCATCGGCGGCGGCATCGGGGCGACCATGGGCACCCAATGCGCCAATCCCGGCCGGCCGGTTTTTGGCGTTATCGGCGACGGCAGCGCCATGATGACTGTTCAGGGACTGTGGACGGCCGCCAACGACAACATCCCCTGCGTATTCGTCATTTGCAACAACGGCATGTACCGGGTTCTCAAGGTAAACTTCAACACCTATCAGCAGGATGTCCTGGAGTTGCCCGAGACCTCCGGAGGAAGGCTCCTTTATTCCGATTTCGCCACACCCTTTGACATGGCCTCCATCGCCAACAGCATGGGCGTCCACGGAGAACGCATCACCGACCCGGGAGAGATCAGACCCGCCGTGGACCGGGCTGTGGCTTCCGGAAAACCGGCCCTCCTGGACATCGTGATAGACGGCTCGTTGTAAGACTCGGTTCGCCGGTAACGTCCATCGACCAACCCCATGTACAAACCGGCAATAGGCCGCTTATTCTGAGTTTCTGTTGGGATACCGAGCCGTGCCTTGAACTCCACCAGGATTGGGATGGACGGGAACCGTGGGCTGCTCCCTCTCTCGTCTCCACCAACAACAAGTTGCAGTCGCCCCAGACTCTTTGCTAGTCTGGGGCGACTCGTTTTTCAGACTGCCGAATAGGCTGGCAAGGTGCTGAGCTATCAAACTCGGGGACCTGCTACCTGTGGCAACGCATGGAGTTCTCCCTAACGGGAGACGTATAGTCGGGAAAGGGAGGAAAGTATACCAATGACACTCCGGCTCGGCCGCATTCTTTTGCCAGCTACTTACTTATTGGGCTTGTTAACGGCGGTGCTGGTCGCTGTGGGCTCGACACGTCCCTGGGCCCGGACCTGGGGAGAGGGTTTTTTCGGTGAAGACATCGAAATCAACTACGTAAATGGTACTAACGGCGACGGCCAAGTAACACTGGCTATCGGTATATTGGCTGTAGTCATGATCCTGTGGAGGGTTCTGCGCCCCAGATCGGGCACCATCTTTTTGGCTGCGACCATTGTGGTCTTTGTGGTAGCGGGTCTGGTGGGGGTGTTCAACTGGTCGGAAGTACGGATGATCGCGGAAGAATATCGAGACGCCAAATATTTTCGATTTGGGTACGATCCCGGCTGGGGACTGATTCTCGTAACAGTCGCCGGTTTCGCTGGCGCTGGGGCCTTAACCTACCAGATGTGGAACGACCATTTTCGTTAGCGCATTGCTGCCCGCGCCAATACCGCCCTAATATTCCTGGCGGCCGACGGCCGGCACCGGAGCATCCTCATTCCACCATGCACACCATGCGTGTATCCGTGCAGGGGCGTCGGGACATGGCCCGTTGCGCCCCGCACCTCCTTACCGTCCCCACCGGACCTCGCCAAGCCGTACGTTGGCCCGTTTCTTTCAGTTGCCTATGGATAGTTGACGAATATAGGAGGACAATGGTACAAATCCCATCGCCCAACAAGGCTATAGATAGGACTATCGTAATGTTCGTGCAACTTTTGTCGGTACTAACCTCGATATTCAGGGGTTGACATACATATACTCGCAATCTAGAATCCCGTCATTGTTCATTTTGCGCCCAGGAAACTAACCGGCGCTGAATGATAATTCTGGGTTCAATATCCCCACGGATTGGGAGTGAGCAGGAGATTATGAGAGCAACATCAAGATTTACCCTACGGTGGTTTAGTCCACTCTGGCTGTTGGCTGGGCTCGTGGCGCTAATCGTTGCTTGCGGCGGCAGCGCCGATCCAGCGGCAACAACGGCTCCCGTAGCCACGGCGGCTCCCGCAGCCACGGCGGCTACCGCAGCCACTGCAGCGCCCGCAGCCACGGCGGCGCCCGGGGCCACGGCGGCTCCTACGGCGATGCCTGCCCCGACTACGGCGCCAGCAGACTCGGGAATGGCCCGGGCGAGCATAGTGCGCTTCGCCCTCCCTACGCCCGATGTGGAGAGCAACCGTACCTGGGTGGGGCCATGGCTCTATATCGTGCAGCACGACGTGTTCGCTGAGACCTTGTTGCGTGTTGACCCGGAAACCTCCACAGTCGGCCCTCTGCTCGCCGAGAGCTGGGAGTCGACCAACGATTTTAAAACATGGTCGTTCAAACTGAGAGAGGGCATCCCGTGGCATTTTGGTTGGGGCGATTTTAGCTCCGCGGACGTGGTCCATAGCTTCGACCTAGTCAATCGGGAAGACAGCTTGGCCATATTGAAAGAACCGGCGTGGAGCCAGGCCACGACCGAGGTCGTAGACGAATTCAACGTTAAATTCCATTTCGATAACCCCTACCTGAGCGGGAACCGCCTGTTCTCCCGTTGGGCAGGAGACCTGATCCTCGTCAGCAAAGCGCAATGGGACGCAGAGGGCGAGGGCGCGTTCGACCAGGTAGAAACCGCTGGCACCGGCCCTTACCGACTCACCGGCCGTAGCCTGGGGGAAAGCCTTTCTTACGAGAGGGTCCCGGAAGGGCACTGGGCTTATGATGTAGATTTCGATGCGTTCGAGTTTGTCTGGGCGCCTGAAAGCCTAACCCGGATGGCGATGCTGCTGGCCAAGGAGGTACACCTCTCCCAGATTGAGAGAACCCTGCAGCCCGACGCCGAGGCCCGTGGCATGAAGGTAATCAACAGCAGCAACGAGGCCGCTCAAACCTATATCATGTTCGGCGGTCTGTATCGTGAGAATACGCCTGACTGGCCGGACCATTTCACGCCTGGACTGCCCTTGCAAAGCCAAAACATTAGAGCAGCCCTGAACAAGGCCATAGACCGGGAAGCCATTAACAAGGAAATATACTTGGGCAGGGCCACTAACGCCTATAACTACGGCTTCCACTCCGAAAACGAGGGTTGGAACCCGGATTGGGTGGAGCGATGGGACGCAATGTACGGCTACAACCCCGATGAGGCGATGGAGTTGCTGGCCGCCGAGGGATACGGGCCGGACAATCCCCTCAATCTCAAGTTCATTTCGACAACCATTCCGGGAAGCCCCGAGTTGCACGACGTGATCGAGGCGACCCAGATCATGTACGCCGACGTAAACGTAAATTTGGAAATAGAGAGACTTGACTTCGGCAGCTGGCTGCAACGGGGAAGGGATCACGATCTGGAGAATACCCTGAGAGCTTCCAGGAACCTCCCCATCAGGTCTACCCAGGAAGGAATCCGCGTCTTCTACACCAATCACTACGCTTCCTGGTACCTTAACGAGCCCTTTGTCAATGACACGTATCTCTGTTTGGAGCGGTCTGCCGACCTGCCAGAACGGGACCAATGTGCACGGGATATAGGCAACTACATTTACGATAACCACATGGTCGCGCCGATGTTCCACCTCTACGCCGACGTAACGGTCGACCCTGAGTACATCGAAAGTTACGACTGGCCGGGGCTGACTTCGGCCGGAGTCTCTCACTTCCACCAAATCAAGGCGGTCAAATAGGTAGCCGAATCTCCAATGGGACCCGTGGCGATCATGGATACCAAGCGTTCGCTTGGTATCCATGAAAGCTTGAATTGAGAGTCAGCTTACCCGACGGGTGGTCGACTCTCGACAAATGGACCCCTTCTCTGGTGGCCAAGATGGTGGCCAAGAAAGGTACTAGCCCAACTCTCCCCTATAAGTAAGCTATGCAGAGATATCTAATATTACGAACGGCGCAGGCGGTGGTTGCCCTCTGGGTGGTCACGGTGGTGGTTTTCGGCCTGACCCGAGTTTCCGGGGACCCCCTCGATACATTTCTCCCGGAAGAAGCGACGCCTGAGACAATCGAGCGAATGAGGGTCCGCTGGGGGTTGGACAAACCCTTAGTGGTCCAGTACGGCGTATTCATAGGTAACGCGTTCAAGGGCGATCTGGGTGATTCGTTGAAATATCCCGGGTCACAAGCGGGGGCTATCGTCCTCCAGCGCATGCCCCCAACGCTCCAACTAGCGGGCATAGCGATGGCCATTGCCTTGGCCATAGGCGTCCCTGTAGGGGTACTCTCTGCGATCAGAAAAGACACGTTGCTTGACTACGTCGGGAAGACTCTGGCCTTGGCGGGGCAATCGGTACCGTCGTTCTGGCTGGGGATCGTGTTGATGTGGTTTTTCGCGGTGGAATTGGACTTGTTGCCGACCTCCGGCAAGGGCGGAATTAGGAATTTTATTCTGCCGGCCATCACTTTGGGGTGGTTCCAGACCGCGGCGATAATGCGGCTGGTGCGGTCGGCGATGCTCGAAACTCAAGAAAGCGAGTATGTCAAGCTGGCCCGCATCAAGGGGCTCTCGGAGTGGAGCGTGGTCTGGAAACACTGTTTCAGGAACGCAGCCATACCCCCCCTAACTTATTTCGGTATCCTCCTGGCCAACACTTTGACCGGGTCCCTTACCACTGAAGTCGTTTTCAACTGGCCCGGCACCGGCCTGCTAGCGTACCAAGCCGTGCTGTACAGGGACACTCAATTAATCCAAGCGATAGTCTTGGTGTTTGCCAGCATGTTTATCTTCCTGACCCTGTTGGTAGATGTTCTATACGCCTATCTTGACCCCCGGATTCGATACAATTAGTGATGGACAGCCCCACAACCGGGGAGAGGATGGATCTTTCTAGCGATGTTAACTGAAGTCAGGGGCGCCACAGGCGCTGGTCTCCGCGTTGACAATGGGGTCACAAGCAACGCCCTAGCGTTCGTTGGCAGGATCAGGAGGCTGCCCTTAATTCCGATAGTGATCCTGCTAGTGGTCTTGATAATCCCCACTATCTTCGCCGATCTGATCGCTCCACATGATCCGTTGAAAGCCCCATTGGGTCTAGCCGGCCGGCTGCAACCGCCGGTGTGGTCGGAGGAAGGCACTTTCACCCACATCCTGGGCAGTGATAAAGCCGGAAGGGATGTCCTCAGCCGTATCATTCACGGGTCTCGGGTGTCCATGCAGATATCCCTGGTCGGCATCGGTATAGGTGGCTTTATCGGTGTCATCCTGGGAATGATCTCCGGTTATTACGGTGGTCGAACCGACCAGGCAATCATGCGCGTGGTAGATGTCTCCCTTTCCATTCCTACTGTCCTGTTGGCGTTGTCGCTGGCGGTTGCCTTGGGACCAAGTCTCAAGACCATTGTCATTGTGGTCGCGGCCTTGTTGTGGGCGGTCTATTGCCGGCAGGTTAGGGGGGAAACCCTGGTCATGAAGGAGCAGGACTTCATCGCGCGAGCGAGGGCGGCCGGGTGCTCCGACGCTCGCATCATTTTCCGGCACATCCTGCCGAATATTACTAACACGTTGATTGTGCTGGCCACGCTACAGTTGGGATTGGTCATCCTCTTGGAGGCTTCCCTAAGCTTCTTGGGGGTTGGCCTGAGTCCCCCGACCCCGGCATGGGGATTGATGGTAGCCGATGGAAGGGAACTGATAATCACCGCTTGGTGGGTGGCGATGTTCCCAGGGGTGGCCATTATGCTGACGGTGCTTTCCTTTAACTTGCTTGGTGACTGGCTGCGAGACCGCCTCGATCCTATGCTGCGGCAGGTCTAGCCGGACGCCCTTGCCCGAATTGTCCCTTGGACCCGCAGGCGCCTTGCTGAACGGGGAGCTCGACGCTCCCCGTTTCCAATTTATGTGCGCCGATCGTTGTTGGAACTTGAGGGAATGGAGATAATACCGTGCCGCCCGCAGCTGGTGCTCCGCCCGCCTCCAGGGTCTGCACCAGCGCACCTCGCTCTGCCAAGTCCGTGATGCCCCGCAGAGCGGTATCGTGAGAACACCCGGCAATTCTTGCCAGCCTCGAAGTAGTTAGGTCGCCTTGAACGTCACCCACCAAGTGATTGATAGCTAGGGGTTGGCGTTGACAGGGTAAGGGGCCGCCTCTACACTCGCCTTGCTCCTTGTTCTGAATGGCGAAAGAACCAATACCAAAACGAGCGCCGTGCAAACCTGAATCGGAATTAAGAAATAGAGGGGATCACTATGGCTCTTCGACTTCCGACCGGAGACGATCTTCAACGTCTGGCTCGAGCCAATTATTTCGAGCTTAACGAAGAAGAACTGGCCGCCTTCCAGGATCTCCTACCGGGGATGTTTGAATCTTATGAGCAACTGGAACAGATGACCGAGCCCCGGGAACCCTTGAAATACCGGGACCGTCAACTGGGGGCCCGGCCGACTCGTCAGGATGACCCCTTTAACGCTATTCTTCGGCGTTGCAGTATCAAGGGAGCTACTGCTGGCAAGCTGGCCGGCAAGCGATTTGGACTCAAGAACAACATCAGCGTCGCGGGAATGCCCATGACGAGTGGCTCCGGGCTGTTGAATGATTACGTGGCCGATACCGACGCCACAATAGTCACCCGGCTACTAGACGAGGGAGCCGAAATTGTTGCGCTGCTCAATCTGGAAGACCTTTCATTCTCCGGCGGCGGAGATTCCAGCGCCTTCGGACCGGTGCTTAATCCCCACAACCCGGAGTACTTGGCCAGCGGCTCTTCCGGCGGGTCGGGTTCGTCGCTGTACTACGATGATATAGACATCACCCTCGGGGCGGACCAAGGCGGCTCCATACGAATGCCTGCTTCCTGGTGTGGTGTGGTTGGTCACAAACCCACTTTCGGACTGGTGCCTTACACTGGAATTATGGGAGCCGACCACACTATTGACCACGTCGGCCCAATGGCCCGGACGGTCGCCGATGCCGCTCTGACCTTGGAGGTGATCGCAGGCGAAGACATAATGGACCCTCGTCAACAAGACGTGCGATTACAGGCCTATACCGAAGCGCTCGGGCTGGGTGTACGGGGACTCCGCATTGGAGTGCTGAAGGAAGGTTTCGGGTTGACCGGTTCAGAAGCCGATGTCGATGACAGGGTCCGTAACGCCATAGGGATACTCGAAGGTCTGGGCGCTGAGACCGTTGAGGTTTCGGTTCCGTCTCACCATGGCGCCGCCTCCGTACTGTGGAGTCTTGTTACGGAAGGAGCCACCGCCCTGGTCCGGAGCAACGGTACCGGGCATGGTTGGGAAGGCCTGTACGGCACCGATCTTGCTGTCGCGTTGGGGAAGGCCAAGCAGGTCCAATCCAACGACCTGCCTCCCACGCTGAAACTCGTCCTTCTGTGCGGGTCTTATATTCAGGAAAACTATCATGGCCGTATCTACGCCAAGGCTCAGAACTTGCGCCGGGAAGTTCGGGCCGCTTACGATGCCGTTTTACAACAGGTGGACATCATAGCGATGCCCACCACCCCCATGAAGGCCCACCGGCACGTGCCGGCACGCGGGGTCGAGGATACAATCAGTCACGGCTGGAGCATGCTGGAGAATACGGCGCCCTTCGACCTCACCGGCCACCCGGCCATCAGCGTCCCTTGCGCCAAGTCCAACGGCCTGCCCGTCGGGCTGATGCTCGTGGGGCGGCACTTCGAAGACGCTACGCTATTCCAGGCCGCCGACGCCTTCGAGCAGCACGGCGATTGGGAGGCGTTGTAGGCGCCGCTCGTGGACCCAGTCCATCACCGCTCGGCCAAAATGAGGTCTGCGGTCCGTGTGGCTCGACTATCCTAAAGGGAGTGAGCTGTATTACAACGGGGTTGACTGGTTGTACGGCATTCCATATCATTACTGATACTTTCTGAGGCTGTGGTCAGCTCCACCCGGAGGTCAGGGTTTATGGAATGCCTTTCTTAGAAGTACGCGACCTACACACGACATTCGACATGGCTACCGGCACGGTCCAAGCCGTCAACGGTGTCAGCTTCAGCCTGGAGAAAGGTCGTGTGTACGCACTTCTGGGAGAGTCGGGCTCTGGAAAGAGTGTGACCTTGCGCTCCGTTCTTCGCGTCCTGCCCAAGAGGCGTACCCATGTGTCCGGCGAAGTATGGCTGGAAGGCGTCGATCTCCTTAAGTTGTCTGAATCCGAGATGCGCAACGTAAGGGGACGGCGGGTTTCCATGATTTTTCAAGAACCGATTGCCGCCTTCGATCCCATCTACACTTGCGGCAAGCAAATCGAAGAAGGTATAGTCCGCCATCAAGAGGTTTCCCGGGAAGAGGCATCTCGAAAAACCAGGGAATTGCTCCAGATGGTACAGATCCCCGAGGCTCAGAGACGCTTGCGAGCGTATCCCCATGAGCTCTCCGGCGGCATGCGGCAGCGCATGATGATAGCGGGCGCACTGTCGTGCAACCCCGATCTCCTATTGGCCGATGAGCCGTCCACGTCTCTGGACGTAACGGTCCAGGCGCAAATCCTGGCTTTAATACGGGACCTTCAGGAAACGCTGGGAATGGCGGTGATTTTTGTTACCCATGACTTAGCGGTAGTCGCCGAGATCGCCGACGAAGTCGCAGTGATGTATGGCGGCCGCATTGTAGAGAATGGTCCGGTTAGAGAGGTGCTCAAAAATCCCCAGCACCCCTATACCCAGGGCCTTCTGGGCGCTACAGTCCGCGGCCAGAAAAAGGGTACCCGCTTGGTGCCCATTCCGGGAGCGCCCCCGGACTTATCACGTTTGCCTCCCGGTTGCAGCTTCGCTCCGCGGTGCCCGTTCGTCCACGAGAACTGCTTGGCTGAGATGCCAGAATGGCGGGCGGTGAAAGACCAGCACCTGGCCCGCTGTGTATTGGTGGAGGAAGGAGTCGGATTTCTTAACCGTAATTAGTAACCCTTAAACTGGACTCCATCGCAGGAGTTTGGACCCGGAAACCCGATATGTCAGGGAGGTTCGATCATGGATAAACGTTGGATCCTGGGTCTGGTTGTGGCGGTTTCAGCGTGTCTGGTCCTGCTCCTTGCTATCGGGGCCTGCGGTGGAGACGACGAGCCAAAAGCAACCGCCGCCCCGGCAGCCGCAACCACTGCTCCCGCGGTCGCCGCCACTTCCGCGCCAGCAGCTACCGCCACACCTGTACCTCAACCCGCTGGGGCCGCCAAGATGGGCGGCGAACTCAGAATCGGTATGACCGCTGCGGATATACCCTTCACCGACATAGCGGCCGACCAGGGGGGAGAGGGTGACCGTTTTGTGGGGTTTCAGCTTAATCAAGGACTGGCGACATGGGGTTGGAGTGGTGTAAACGAACCCCTCCCGGTCCCGGGCTTGGCTGAATCGTGGGAGGTGGATGGTAAAGTGTGGACTTTCAAGCTGAGGGAAGGCATGACATTCCATGACGGTACCCCCATAGACGCCCAGGCCGTCGTCGCAAGCTATGACCGGTTTTGGAATGAAGATCACCCCTTGTACGGCTCCAAGGTTGCCGGCTTGACCACGTGGCGCTGGGTGGGTACCTGCTGCGAACCCGACGGCAGTAGCTATCGAGCCGTAGATGATATGACTTTCGAGATCAACACTTTCGGCACTACCGGTTATACACCGTGGTCAGTTGTGTACATGGGGATAGGGAGCCCTACCGAGATTGAGAGGTGGGGCGAAGACTTTCCGGAGCACCACGCTGGCGCTGGCCCCTTCAAAATGGTGGAAAAGACGCCACGAGTCGCTTTGACCATGGACAGGTTTGAGGACTACTGGGGCCAAAGGCCCAATATAGACCGCCTGATTGTGCGGCCCCTACCGGAACCAACCACACGCTTGGCCGCCCTGCGGGCTGATGAAGTGGACTGGATTGAAGTGCCTCCGCCCGATGCTATCCCTGCCCTGAAGGAGGAGGGCTTCCAAGTGTTCACCAAGGTTTACGCGCATATTTGGCCATACCAAATCAATACGCGCAAGCCACCGTTTGATAACGTGCTTGTTCGGAAGGCGATGAACTACGCGGTCGACCGGGAGGGAATGTGCCGTGATCTGCTAAACGGTACCTGTGTTCCAGCACCGGGTTTCGTGTATCCCGAGCACGATATTTTTGGGACTCTCAAGGAAACCTACAACTATGATCCTGAAAAGGCGAAAGAACTGCTGAAGGAATCCGGTGTGGAATTACCAATCAAGTTCAAGTTGATGATCTCCACTGCTGGCTCCGGCCAGATGTTGCCCATACAGATGAATGAGTTCCTTCAGCGAAATCTTAAAGAAGTCGGTATAGATACGGAGATAGTACCGGTAGACTGGAACTCCATGTTGACCCGAACTATATTCAGAATTCCGGGGTACACTTTTACGGACGAAAACGAAGATTTTGATGCCACCAATATATCCTATGCACAGCAGATGCCTGGCATGATAACCACTATGTTGGGTACTGATGCCGCTCTTAACGTGGGAGGATATTCTAACCCTGAGGCTGACAGGTATTTCAAGGCCGCCGAGGAGGCTTTAGATCTCGCCGAAATGAACCGGAATCTGCAGAAGGCGCATGAAATAGTGGTAGACGATGCTCCATATCTGTTCATCGTGCACGACCTAAATCCGCGGGTCTTAAACGCGAGAGTAAAGGGCTATGTCCAAGATTCGTCCTGGTACACTAATCTTTGGGATTTGTGGGTTGAGCGTTAGGCGAGTCGGCTCGGCGCAGCAAGGTGGAAGGCAGTAGCCCGAGTCGCGCGCCTTCATGTTCGCCTTGGGATCCTAGTAAAACCTGGCCGTCCACCTTTTCCACCCTTCCTGGGAAGGGCTAGGGGGATTTTGTAAATTGATGGTGAATTAACGTAAAGGTGGAGGCCGAGATCCGGCTTTGATCACAAGCTACCTACTATCAGTTATTGCCTGGTAGGGATGATACCTCGCTAGAGTATATGCAGCGAAGCATTTGCCCGAATGAGGGCGGATACCTCCGAAGACTTAAGCTAAGGCTATGTGGAACTACGCAGCCAGACGAACCCTCTTTGCTATCCCGACCCTCTTTGGGGTCTCCATCATCATGTTCTTCCTTCTTTTCGTGGCGCCTGGGGATCCCCTCGCTACACTCCTTCCCCCGGATGCCTCGGCGGAGCTACGAGACAAATTGGCGCACGATATGGGTTTGGATAAGCCCATTATCGTGCAGTATGGCAAATGGTTGGGCCATGCCCTCCAGGGCGATTTGGGTCGCTCTATTCAGCGGAGTACCCCGGTCTTCCCCGAGGTAATAGAGGCCATTAGGAACACTGTCCTCTTGGCCGTAACTGCCGCGGCGCTATCGATCACCGTGGGCGCTGTCTTGGGTACCATCGCTGCATTCAACCAAGGGCGATTGCTGGACAAAGTTTCCAGCGCCATCGCCATCACTGGCATCAGTTTGCCCAACTATTGGGTGGCTATCCTACTCATCATTTTGTTTTCTGTGACGTGGCGCGTGTTGCCGGCTCAGGGTATGAATACTATCGGGGGAAGCGGGTCTGGTGGATTGGATGTAATGAAGCATATGGCCATTCCCGTGGTTGCTCTGATGATGATCTCCTTAGGAATTATCACGCGGATGGTACGGGCCAGCGTCCTGGAGGTTCTGAACCAGGAATACGTAACCGCATTGCGGGCTAAAGGGTTGATGCCGCTCAATGTGATGCGCCATGTGGTAAAGAACTCGGCGCCTCCGGTAATGACAGTGGTCGGCCTGGATTTTGGTTATCTGGTTGGCGGATCGATATTAGTGGAGGCAGTGGTGAACTGGCCCGGTGCCGGGGGGCTGCTGAACTTAGCCATCCAGCAGCGGGACATCACCGTTATTCAAGGCACGGTGCTGATACTGGCTGCCGTCTTCGTCGTGCTTAACCTGGCTGTGGACATCTTGAACACAGTGATCGACCCTCGGATACGTCGTACATGAAGAACGGTTTACGATGATACAGTCCCCGCCCACTGAGATCGGCTTAGCGGTGGAAGCACTGGCGGCTAAGCCGATTTCCCACTGGAAACTTGCATGGTGGCGGTTGCGCCGGGATAAGGTTTCTTTGGCCGCTGCGGTCGTGCTGTTTCTGATCATCCTCGCCGCTCTTTTGGCCCCTGTCCTTCCCTCCATTAACGATCCCAATGTAGCCTCCATGACGGGTAACGTCATCAACAGGGTCATGCCCATCGGCTCGGAAGGGCACATTTTAGGAACCGACGAGCAGGGCCGGGACATGTTAAGCCGACTCCTCTACGGAGGACGCATGTCGCTACTGGCCGGGGTTTTCCCGGTGTTCGCCGCATTATTGGCAGGATCTACTCTGGGGATCACGGCCGGGTTCTTGGGTGGGCGCGCAAACATGTTCATCATGCGCGTTGTCGACATGTTTTATGCGTTCCCGTTCATTCTGCTGGCCATCGCCATTTCCGGGGCGCTAGGGCCCGGGCTAAACAATACTCTGATCGCATTATCCATTGTATTCACACCACCAATCACGCGAATAGCGGAGAGCATAACGACGCAAGTGCGATCTTTGGATTTCGTGGAGTCTGCCGAGGCCAGCGGGGCCGGGCCATTCACAATAATTAGGTACCATATCGTGGCCAACGTCGCTGGGCCCATTGTTATCTACGCTACCACCTTGGTAGGGGTAAGCATAATAGCCGCCGCCGGTCTCAGCTTTCTGGGCTTGGGCGTCTCGCCTCCCAATGCCGAGTGGGGAATCATGTTGAACTCGTTGCGGCAATCTATCTACATCGATCCCTGGGTGCCGGCCCTCCCCGGATTGATGATTTTCATCACCTCCATGTCTTTTAACCTCCTGAGCGACGGACTGAGGGACGCGCTCGATGTGCGCCTGTAGACGATGCAACTTCGGAGCGCAGTCCGGGAGTGCGATGTAGTCTTATGCGAATAGAGTTTGGGTCAAAATGAAATGATCAAAACTCCGAATGATGCGGAACGGGAAATGGGGCTTAGCTCTGCGTTAGACGAAGAGGCTATCCTGCAGGTGCGCGGCCTCCGCAAGTGGTTCCCGGTCCGGGAAGGCATTTTTAGCAGGCAAAACGCGTCGGTGAAGGCGGTCGACGGTGTTTCCTTCGATGTCTACCGGGGTGAGACGCTGGGCATTGTCGGGGAATCCGGCTGCGGTAAATCTACGACGGCCCGCTGCATCCTCCGCCTGACCGAGCCTGACTTGGGCGAAATGCGCTTCATGGGCAACGACGTCCTCAAGGCCCGGCCAAAGGAGATGAAGGTCCTGCGGCGGGACATGCAGATAGTCTTTCAAGACCCTTACACTTCATTAAATCCGCGCATGACCATAGACGATACCGTCGCCTTCAACATGGTGGTCCACGGCTACTCCTGGAAGGAGTCCAGAAACAGGGCTTGGGAGGTCATGGACCAAGTCGGGCTTGCCCCGGGGATGTACGCCCGTCGCTACCCCCACGAGCTCTCCGGAGGCCAGCGGCAACGGGTGAACGTAGCCCGGGCGCTGGTGCTCAACCCGAAGCTAGTCTTGCTGGACGAGCCGGTCTCGTCTCTGGACAAATCGGTGCAAGCCCAGGTGTTGAACCTGTTGATCGAACTCAAGGAGACTCTCAACCTGACCTACGTTTTCATCTCCCACGACCTGAACGTCGTCGAATACATTTGCGACCGCGTCGCGGTGATGTATTTGGGCCAAGTCGTAGAATCGGGTCCTGCCGAAGCACTGTACGAAGAGCCATTGCACCCGTATACCCAGGCCCTGTTGGCCTCGGCGCCCTCCGGGGACCCCGACCGTAGGCTCCAGACTCCTCCACTGAGCGGTGATCCGCCAAGCCCGATCAACCCTCCATCGGGGTGTCACTTCCGGACGCGTTGCCCCTACGTGATGGACCGTTGCGCTGTCGAAGAGCCTGAGTTGTTGGTCACTAGCGGTGACCGTTTGGTCGCGTGTCACCTGTACTCGGCAAGCGGTGAAGAGGGTTCTGATACCCATACTAGACAGGCGGCGGAAAGCACGGAATAATCACATAAACAGCGGTGCCCTTCCGCTACGATCGTTCGCTTCTTGATCAACCGGTAGCCCTCGTTCCGATATCACACTAACTTGATATCGACGTAAGTAGAAAAGGAGACACAATGGCGTTGCGAATTCCCACTGCTAATGACCTGCGAAGAATGGCCGAAGCCAACCACATCGAACTGAATGAGGAAGAGCTGGAAGCATTTCAGAACCTGATTCCCGGTATGTTTGCTTCTTACGAAGCCATTGACCAAATGCCGCAACCGGTGGAACCTCTGAAATATCGGGAACGCGACCCCGGAGTACGTCCGACGCCTGAGGAAGACCCATTGAACGCCATTGTGCGCCGATGCACCCTACAGGGCGCTGCTTCGGGAAAGTTGGCCGGCAAACGGATCGGGTTAAAGAATAATGTCAATGTGGCCGGAATGCCGATGGAGTTGGGTTCGCTGTTGCTGGAGGGCTATATTCCCGATACCGACGCGACCATTGTAACGCGGATGCTCGACGAGGGCGCCGACATCGTCGCCATGCTCAACTTGGAGAACTTCGCCTTCTCCGGGGCCGGAGACACCAGCGCACGGGGGCCGGTCCGCAACCCCCATAACCCCGACCACTTAGCCGGCGGTTCTTCGGGCGGCTCCGGCGCAGCCCTGTATTACGATGATATCGATATCACTATCGGCGGCGACCAAGGGGGGTCTATACGCATCCCGGCTTCCTGGTGCGGGGTCGTGGGTCTCAAACCCACCCACAGTCTAGTACCTTATACTGGAATTGGGGGTATTGACGCGACCTTTGATCACGTGGGACCTATGACCCGAACGGTAGAGGACGCCGCCCTGACTCTGGAAGTCATCGCAGGCAAGGACCCCTTGGACCCACGGCAGCGAGAAGTCCCGGTCCAAGCCTACACTGAGGCGTTAGGGAAGGGAGTGAGGGGGTTGCGCATTGGAGTGCTCAACGAAGGCTTTGGTTTCAGCAATTCTCAACCTGACGTGGACCTAGGGGTCCGCCGGGCTGTGGAAGTGTATAGCGAACTGGGGGCCGAAGTCTCCGAGGTCTCAATTCCTGATCACCTGACCGCCGGCGCCATAGTTTGGGGTCTCTTGGCGGAGGGTGCGACCGCCTACCTGCAGAGCAACGGCACAGGCCACCATTGGCAGGGACTTTATAACCCTGGGTTGGCCGATGCTCTGGGTAGGGCACGGCAGGCCCAGGGCAATGACCTGCCGCCGACCGCTAAGTTGGTCCTGCTCATTGGCAGCTATATGAGTGAGCGGTATTACGGGAAAATGTATGCCAAGGCCCAGAATCTTCGCCGCACTCTACGGGCCAGCTACGACCGGGCGTTGCGGCAAGTGGACGTTCTTGTAATGCCCACCACCCCGGTGAAAGCCCACCGGTACGTGCCCAATCTGGGACCCCACGGTACTGTCAGTCACGGTTGGAACATGCTGAATAACACTGCTTCCTTTGACATGACCGGTCACCCCGCCATTAGTATTCCTTGCGCCAAGTCTGACGGCCTGCCGGTAGGTCTGATGTTGGTAGGCCGACATTTCGACGATGCAACCCTATTCCAGGCCTCCCACGCTTTCGAACAACACGTCGACTGGGAAACCTTGTAGCAGCGGACAGCCCGTCTACACGAATTGCCAAACGCCGGGAGGTTATTACTGCTGTCGTCGAGTACCATCACCGCCGAGGTCGTTTATACTTGGAAATCGTTCAATCTCACCAAGATAATCGAGTATGGAGTCAGCTTTGAATCGTTGACGACCGGCCAGCCGGCGCTCCCACCTTAAGGAGCCCGCTTTGACGCCTACTTCCAGGGCGACATTGAGAGTCCGCGGTTGAAGGGTTCGGTAAGCTGCACGGACTACATTCATGTGCGGGGCGATGGCCGCATCCAGCTACATATTCATGGTGAAATAACCACCGACGATGGTGAAAGAGTTACTCTGTTCTCCGATGGCATCTCCACTCACCGGGAAGGCGCGAACTTCTACCACAACGGGAACGTGACGCTCTTGACCTCGTCACCCAAGTACTCATGGGTAAACGAGCTTCAGATATGGGCCAACGGCAACGTCGACCCGGTTACGGGAGCGGTCGATATCACCGGCTACGTGGGGTGATTGCCGAAGCGGCAGCTAAGGTCTGGGAACGGCGGGGCGGTCTTAGCTATAATGGGTCGGGCGATTATTTGTCGAGGGAGATAATAGATGGCCGAAAGCCTCGTTGACGCGGCAAAGAGCCTAGTCCCATTGATCCTGTCAAGGTTGGACCAGATGGATTCCGACTGTCAGCTCCCGCCTGAATTGGCGTCGGCCATGGCGCAAAAGCAACTCTTCAGCTTATACGCTCCCAAACTGTTAGGCGGGCCCGAAGCAGACCCAATTACGGCTTTCCACGTGGTGGAGGAGATATCCAAGGCCGACGGCTCGGCAGGCTGGTGCGTCTTCAACGGAAGCGCGGTCATCTCGGCGATCTCACGCCTGACCGTGGAAGCGGCGAAAGAAATCTTTGGCGACCCGCCGGTCCTTCTGGGGTCCGGGTCGGCCCGCCCCGAGGGCACCGCCAAACTCACCGAGGGCGGTTACTTGGTGTCGGGCCGCTGGAACTACCTGAGCGGCATCGACCATTCCATCGCCTTGTTCCTGAATTGTTATATCATCGATGACCGCGGGCCGGTGATCGCCGCCGACGGCAGCCCGGTTACCCGGGTGGCGGTGGTGCAGGTGGCTGACGGCGCTGTGCTTAATACCTGGACCACCCTGGGTATGAGGGGCACGGCCAGCAACGACGCCGAGTTCTCTAACGTGTTCGTGCCCACCCGCCACACATTCACCCGCGGCGACCCCGCCTGTCACCCGGGTCCGCTGTACAACCCCTCCCAAACATCAACACTGCTCAGTTGGACCCTTTCCGCAGCCAACGCCTTGGGCATGGCGCGGGGCTCCATGAACGCTTTCCTTGACTTGGCCACAGGCTCGGGGTCCACCGATTCTAAGACCCTCCTCCGCGACCGCCCCCACGTTCAAATCACAGTGGGAGAGTGCGAGGCGATGGTCGACGGCGCCAGGAGTTATCTTTTGGACGCGGTCGGCTCTATGTGGGAGTCGCAAGTGGAGATGCGGCCCGACTTGACCGAGAAGGCGGTACGCGCGCGTTTGGCGATCACCCACGCCATCCGGCAGTCGGTGGCCGCGGTCGACAAGCTGTTCAACGCTGCCGGCACCAACGCAATTCACCATGCGGTGGGGCTGGAACGCTATTTCCGGGACCTCCACGTCCATGGGCAACACATCTCCGGCCTGCCCGTCAACTTCGAGTACGGGGGCAGTGTGCTCATGGGGGCAACCCCCCCGACATCGCTCTATAGCTGACGGCTCAAGCTAGTCTGGTGACGGCATCGGCAATGGCTGGCCCCCCGTTGGGAGTCGTCCAGGTGTTCTCAATGAATTAGGGATTCGCTTTATAAATCGACGATATTAGGAACCATCCGTTAATTTTAGAATTGACTGCGGAACGGTAATTCTGGTAATATGCCGATTCGATACCCTCATTCCGAACGTTTAGCGTGTTGCCGCCAAATCCCGGTTGCTATCACATAGATTCAGCACTTGATACAGGGTGAACCGATGATTAACTTACCTCGTCCGATTTTCTGGCTGAGGATCATGGCGCCGGCAGCGTTGCTGTTGTTGTTTATAGTCGCCTGTGGCGGCGCGGCCACGTCTACGCCCGAACCCGCAGCGGCGCCTACAGCGGGGTCGCAACCCACTGCGGCCGCGCAACCGACGGCTGCGCCGCAACCCACTGCGGCCGCGCAACCGACGGCTGCGCCGCAACCCACTGCGGCGCCTACGGCCGCCATGGCGGACGATGCTCCGTCCGGCACGCTTGATTTTGGGTTCAAGGAATTCGGCGCCATGCAGGCCAGCCTCAAGAACGGGACCGGCGTGAGCTGGCTCTTCGTCGGTATCTCTTCCGGTGAATCGCTGGTCACGGTGAACGAGAAAGGCGAGTTCCTGCCGGAGTTGGCAACCGGTTGGGAACTGTCGGACGACAGCCTGACCTGGACCATCACGCTTAAAGAAGGGGTCCAGTATCATAAAGAATACGGCGAGATGACCACCGACGATGTCATTTGGGCTCTGCAGGGCTACGCCGATCCCGAATCGTTGAATGGTGGGACCGCCCAATATACGAGGCTCTTCGACAATCCTGATGGCAATGTCACAAGGATAGATGACTACACTTTCTCGGTAAATACAGGCACGGTCCAATACGACATGCTCATAGCTCTGGCGATCCCCCATATCGGGGTGATACCCAGCAAGGCGGCCTTCGACGACCTGGGGGAGGACGAGTACGCCCGGGTGGCCGTCGGGACCGGACCCTGGGAGTTGAGGGAGGCCAAGACCGGCCAGTTCTGGAAATTCGACGCTGTGGAGGACCACCACCGCAAGACGCCATACTTCGCTGAATTGGTCTTCCACGAGATCGCTGAGGAATCCACCCGTTTGGCCAATTTCCAAGTAGGTGGGTTGGACAGTTTCAACATGGCGCTGGACTCCAAACCCGCCGTGGAAAAGGTGGATGGAGCCAAATTCATGCCGATCACCGGCGGTGCTACCATACACGTGGGGTTCTATGGCAACTGGTATACCGGAATTGGGACGCCGGACCAGAGGGAAGGCTACAAACCCGAGAATCCCTGGATATCCAGCAATCCCGACTTCGAATCTGAAGAGTGGAAGAACGCCGCCAAAGTACGGCGCGCCCTCTCAATGGCGATCGACCGGGATACCATGATTGAAACCCTGCTCCAAGGCGAGGGGGGCCATCTCCTGCTGTGGGGTTGGGAGGGCTCCCAGCATCGCTTCACCCCGGATATGGCATGGGAGTTCGATCCCGAGGGCGCCAAGGAGTTGCTGGCTGAAGCCGGTTACCCTGACGGCTTCGAGTTGACGCTCACCCCGGACATTCGTGGCATACCGTCTGAGGTGGAGATCTGCGAGGCCGTCGGTAGCATGTGGGAGAACATCGGCCTCGACGTCGATCTCAATAGAGTGGCCTACGAGGTCATCGGTCCGAAAATTACCAGCCGCCAGTATGACCAGATTAACTGCCACGGCACAACCGGACGCCCCGAACCCATAGTCCTGTGGAGCGTGGTAGCCACCAGCGATGCCGGCTGGACGATGGGCTTCGATCACCCGTGGTTGGACGAAAAGTTGAAAGAGGCCGTCGCGACGGTCGACCAAGAAGCCCGGGCCCAAGTCATGGACGAAGTAGGACGGTGGGGGTTTGATAACGCGATGACCGCCGGACTGTTTACGATCAACATCCTGTGGCCCTTGGGTCCCGCGATCGATACCTGGCTGGATCACGTGGAATTTGGAGACCGGAGGATGCTGAGCAGCTCGGAGTGGACGCCGCATAGATAACAAGGTCATGGGCGATGCCAGCTAGCGCTCGCCCCAACTCGACGGTGGTCAGGGCGACTAACCGGGTTGTGTTTGGTCTTTCGAGGATTTCCAGACCGGCTCGGAGTCGCTCTGACTTTGTCGAACGTAATACGATGGAGTCATAGAACTAGCGGAGTTATATGCAACGGTTCCTTGTCCGCCGCTTCCTGTTAATCATCGCCACGCTGTTGGCCGTCTCCCTCATTATTTTCGTTATGGCCCGCCAGGCTGGAGACCCGCGGGTATTCATGCTGAGTGAGGAGCATACCGAGGAGCAGTGGGAGCGGGTGGGGCAAAGGCTGGGGTTGGACAAACCCCTCTACACCCAGTTCGGCATATACCTCAAAAACCTGGGAACCGGTGACCTGGGGGATTCAATCCGGGAACGCCGCCCTGTCAAGGAGGTGCTCTGGGACCGGTTCCCGGCGTCACTGGAACTGGGGTTGGCTGCTTTTGTACTCTCCATTGTAGTGGGGCTTCCCCTCGGGGTCCTCTCAGCCGTCCGGCGAGGCACGGTCCTGGACCAGATAGGCAAAGTAATCGCTTTGCTGGGCCAGTCTGCCCCTCCATTTTGGCTGGGCATCATGTTCATCTTCTTCTTTGCGGTGCATTTGCGGTGGTTGCCAGTATCCGGTCGCACGGAATGGTCGGCCGTGGTGTTGCCGGCCGTTACCCTTGGCTGGTTTTTGGTCGCGGCCAACCTGAGATTGGTGCGTTCGGCGATGCTGGACGTGTTGGATTCGGAATATATCAAGCTGGCCCGGGCCAAGGGGGTGCCGGGGCAGTGGGTGGTCTGGAACCATGCGCTCCGTAACGCGGTGATTCCGGCATTGACGTTCGCCGGAGTAACCCTTGGCAGCCTTGTGGCCGGTTCAATGACGGTGGAGGTGGTCTTCGCCTGGCCCGGCCTGGGCCAACTGGGAGTGCAGGCGCTAAGAGGGTCGGACTATCCGCTCCTTCAGGGCGTCGTCATTGTGTATACTCTTTTGTACGTCCTTGCCGCCTTCTTGGTGGACGTGCTTTACGCCTACATCGATCCCAGGATTCGTTACGCCTAACAGCGGTGTTGTCGAGTGGCTGAGTCATCGGTCCTGATCGAATCGGCGGTTGGTCCGGTCGCCAGAATAACCAACGCGGTTCAGCGCTTCAGGCGTCTGCCGCTAATCCCCATTTTTTTACTGCTGGTGGTATTGGTTGCCGGGGTCGGCGCTCCCTGGATTTCCAGCCACGATCCGGAAAGAGGCAACCTGAAGGACCGCAACTTATCGGGGTTCTGGGACAGGGAGGAGTCAGGGATCAAGACGGTCGTCGATCAGGTCAGCGACGGTCAGGCGGAAGTCGAAATTTCCCTTCGCGACGCCCGGAAGATTAAAGAAGACGCGGCCGTCGGCGAAGAATTGGTTGTGGTCACCAAGCGGACCGGAGGTTCCGAGTACCCGCTGGGCACCGATCACCTGGGACGCGACCTGTTCACCAGAGTCGTTTACGGCGCCCGGATCTCCTTGATCGTGGCGGCGGTTACCCTGGGCATCGGCGGGACCATCGGCACCGTTCTTGGGTTGGCGGCCGGTTGGTACGGCGGCTGGATGGACGAGCTGCTAATGCGGGCCGTGGACATCTTCCTGGCGATGCCTCTTTTCCTGGTGGCGCTCGTGCTGGTGTTTACCCTGGGGCAGTCCTTATCGATCATAATCGTCGTTCTGGCGCTGTGGATATGGCCCAGGTTTGCCCGGATGGTTCGAGGCGAGGTGCTACAGCTCAAGACCAGCGATTACGTGGCGTTGGCCCGGGTGGCCGGCGCTTCCACAACGCGAATTCTGTTCGTCCATCTTTTACCGGGGACGACCAATACCATTATCGTGGTGGCCACGCTGCAAGTAGGGATAGTAATCCTCGTTGAAGCCTCGTTGAGTTTCCTGGGAGCGGGTGTACCGGCTCCGACTCCCGCTTGGGGCTCCATGGTAGCCGATGGAAGGGACCGGTTGGCCGAGTACTGGTGGATATCCACCATGCCCGGTCTGGCCATACTGGTGACCGTGATGGCCCTGAACCTGTTCGGAGACTGGTTGAGAGATACTCTCGATCCCAGGCTCCGGCAGTTGGGGTAACGGTTTAAGACGGAGGACAGGATGGCGTCAAACGCCCGGAAAAACGTGCTGGCCGTCCTTTCGTTAACGGGCGGGAACGACTTTCTAAACACGGTCGTGCCCTTTACCAACCCGCTTTACCGTGACTATCGCCCCAACGTTGGGATCGCCGAAGAAGATATCCTGCCCATCAACGATAACCTGGGGTTCCATCCGTCTATGGCGCCCATGAAGCGGTTCTGGGACGAAGGCAAAATGGCCATCATTCTCGGAGTTGGTTATCCCAATCCCAACCGGTCCCACTTCCGCTCCATGGACATCTGGCATACCTGTGAGCCCGATAAAATCGGGACCGAAGGATGGTTGGGCCGGGCGATAGAAGCGTTGGACCCGAATACGGAAAACGTATTGACTGGGGTCAATTTCGGGCGGGGTTTGCCACGGGCGCTGGCCAAAGATGGCGTTCCGGTGGCCTCAGTCGACAACCTGGAAACCTATGGCCTCCTCAGTGGCATCGAAGGCGAAGGGCAGCGGGACCGGGCCTTGGAAGTGTTTGACCGGATGTATTCCAGTGCGATTGGAAGTTCGGCCGTCGTCAGCTACATACGCCGGACCGGTTACGATGCTTTGAAGGGAGCCGATGTGCTGGCCACGGCTCCTGGACTCTATAGCTCCAACGTCGAGTACTCCGGTTCAGCGGTAGGTCGGTACTTGAAGAACATCGCCCAAGTGCACCTGGCGGGTTTCGGTTCCCGCATCCTTTATACCGGCGCTCCCTACAATTCCTTCGACACCCACGCCAACCAGCCGGGAGTTCATGGCGCGCTCTGGCAGGATATTTCCCGAAACGTGGAGAGTTTCCTCGACGACTTGGAGGAGCACGAAGCAGCAGATGACGTCTTGCTTTTGATGTTCAGCGAGTTCGGCCGACGGGCGGCCGACAACGGCTCCGGCACCGACCACGGGACCGGTGGCGTAGCGTTCGTCTTCGGCAGCAACGTCGCGGGCGGTATCTATGGTGAATACCCGTCGCTTGACGAAAACGAATTGGAAGACGGTGGGGACCTGCGACATAACGTGGACTTTCGTAGCGTCTACTCCACCGTCGTTGAAGGCTGGTTGGGCTTGGATCCGGTCCCCATCGTTGGCGGCCATTTCGAGCCTTTGTTGATTTTGTAGACGCTCGGTACGCCGGATGAGATTGGTTGACTGCGGACTCCCGGCGTCCTTTGACGGACAGCGTTTCTGGAGGAGCTTTGGTTGAAACTGATATAGCTCTGATGGCACACCTCCTGAGAAGAGCGGGATTTGGGGCAGACCGCAAGACCATCGAGACCTACGCCGCCATTGGCTACGAGCGGGCGGTGGAGGAATTGCTCAATCCGGAAGGGCAGCCCGGTGTGGACGTAGATGAGATGTGCCGTTACTACCCGTCTTACCTGAACAGGGAGACGATCGAAGATAACGCTGGCGAGTGGATCTTTCGCATGATCAACGAGCCCCGCCAGCTTCGTGAAAAAATGGCCTTGTTCTGGCACACCATGCTTTGCACCGGCTACAGCAAGGTTGAAGGACCGCGCCAAATGGGCCTTCACATCGACATGTTTCGAGAGCATGGCATGGGCAATTTCCGGGACTTGCTGCTGCTCTTGTCCCGTGACCCGACCATGATCTATTACCTGGACAATTGTGAGAGCAACAAGACGGCTGTAAACGAGAACTATGGCCGTGAACTTCTTGAGTTGTTTTCCATGGGCGTGGGCATGGAGGGTTCTCCCAACTACTCGGAAGACGACGTGAAGGCTTGCGCCAGGGCATTTACCGGCTGGAGTATCGCGCCCACCTTGCCGGTCTTCCCTTACGGTAGAAGCCCCTGGGAGTTTCGCTATAACCCCGCAGACCACGACGAGTCTGAAAAGACTTTTCTGGGCGAGACCGGGAATTGGAATGGCGAGGATGTCGTCGAGATAATTTGCAAGCAACCGTCCACCGCCAGATTCCTATCCCGGAAACTGTACGATTTCTTTGTCGCCGACGAAACGCCGGCGCCGTTCTGGCAAGGCACTCCTCCGAGGGATCCGGCCGCCATCGCGATGCTGGAAAAAGCCTATTTCGATTCCAGGTATGAAATCAAGTTCATGCTCAGGGCCCTCTTCAACTCCGGATTCTTCAGGTCACAGGAAGTCCGGTTCGCCAAAGTGAAGAGTCCGGCCGAACTCGTGGCCGGCGCCATTCGTGTGGTCGGGGAACACCGCGGTTACAAACCCGGACAGATCGAACTGGGTTTCGAATGCAAGTACATGGGAATGGAGTTAATGAACCCGCCTTCCGTGGAAGGATGGCACACCGGCCGGGAATGGATCGACAGCGGGAGCCTGGTGGAACGAATCAATTTTGTGTCGGGATTGCTGGGCGATCCGGAATTGCCCGGCGTCCGGGATATTGTTCGCCGCTTGGACGATAGGCCTGCCGGGTTATCCCCTGAAGAGTTGGTGGATGGGTGTCTGGACCTCCTCGGTCCGATAGAGGTGTTCAGCGACACCCGGGCCCAACTCTTGCAACTTGCGGAAGAGGACGCGGCAATTGAATCGAGTTCGGGACCCGGGGATGTCCGGTTCGCTAACCGTGTGGCCAGAATCCTCCAGATGATCGGCGCGACGGCGGAGTTTCAGACGTGCTGACCATTAACCTGAATGTTGGTTATCGTCTGCGGCCGGCCGCGAAGCGTTTCGCGTTGACAGCAACGGCATTCATGAGCGTCTATGAGTACTAACTTCTTCGGGGTAAGCAACCGCGTCTTCGTCCATTCCTATGACATCGGCAGATCGGAGTTGGCTGGAACCGGATTCCGTTGTCCGGTGTCGCTTGCGTTGGGTTCCGAGGGCCTTATCTACGTAATCAACCGTCCTTCAACCGCCCGGCCCGAGGGTGTCCGCATTACCATCTGTACTTTTGACGAAGATTACGTTACGGAGTTCGGTTCGTACGGGGAAGGCAACGGTCAATTCATTTGGCCCGCCGCCATCGCAATCGATTCCCAGGAGAACCTCTACGTTTCCGATGAGTGGCTGGACCGGATAACGGTCTTTACCAAGGACGGAGAGTTCATAAAAAAGTGGGGCAACGCCGGGACGGGAGACGGCCAACTTGCCAAACCGTCCGGCCTGGCGTTTGATTCTCAAGACCATCTGTACGTTGCCGACAGTTGGAACCATCGGGTCCAGAAGTTTACGAAGGACGGCCAATACCTTGGCCAGTTCGGTACCTACGGCCACGGGGAAGCGGAGTTGAATCTTCCGTGGGGCGTTGGGTTGGACAAAGGGGACTTGGTCTACGTCGCCGACTGGAAAAACGACCGGGTTGTGCAGTTCGGGCCGGACATGGAGTTTCTCGCCTCCTTCGGAGGGTCTGGTCGGGAGGTGGGCCAATTCAATCGACCCACCGCAGTCTGTGTGGACGGAGACGGCGATATCTACGTGACTGACTGGAACAACCACAGGGTGCAGGTGCTTGCTCCCGACGGACGTTTTGTTTCGGCCCTGACCGGCGAAGCTGGCTTGTCGAAATGGGGCCGAGAAAAACTGGCGTCCAACCCGGATATGGTACGGCAACGCCAAATGGTCCACGACTTGACCCCGGAACGGGTATTCTGGAACCCATGCGATGTAAAAGTCGATGACCGCTACCGCATCGCTGTCTTGGAACCCACGAGGCACCGCATTCAAGTCTACTCGAAGCAACGAATACCTGTTCTAAGCGAGTAGACAACTTCTCATACGGAGTATGCCATGACACATTCCCTGGAGCGAAACGAGGTCTTAAACACGGCGGCGGCGGACGGGATTGAGAGGTTTGACGCTATTATTATTGGCGCCGGGGTTACCGGCCTCTATCAGTTGTACCGTCTGCGCCAACTTGGATTGTCGGTTAGGGTGTTCGAAGATGGCTCGGGAGTGGGCGGCACTTGGTACTGGAACCGGTATCCAGGCGCCCGCTTCGACTCCGAAAGCTATACCTACGGCTATTCGTTCTCCGAAGAACTGCTCCAGGAATGGGACTGGAAAGAGCACTATTCCGGCCAGCCGGAGAACGAACGCTATCTCAATTACGTCGCGGACAAGTTCGACCTGAGACGGGACATCCAGTTTAATGCCCGTGTCGCCACGGCGGTCTACGATGAGCGGGAGAACCTCTGGTTGGTCGAAACGGAAGACGGCAGGCGGACGAAGGCGCAGTTCCTGATCACTGCGGTCGGTCTTCTATCAGCTCATTACGTACCCGAATTTGAAGGGCTGGACAGCTACAAGGGCGATTGGTGTCACCCTGGAAGGTGGCCCAAGGAAGGCATGGACCTGGCAGGCAAGCGGGTGGGAGTGGTCGGCACCGGCGCCACCGCCGTCCAACTCATCCCTGAAATCGCCAAGGAAGTGGCCCACCTGACCATCTTTCAACGGACGGCGAATTATTGTGCGCCGCTTCGAAACGGCCCGATTGACCCGGACTGGCAGCGTGAGATCAAGGCAAGCTACCCGGAAATCTTCAAGCGGTGCAACGAAACCTCGGGCTCGTTCATACACGACTCCGACCCGCGGTCGGCCCTGGAAGTCTCGCCGGAAGAGCGGTTGGAGCAGTACGAGACCCTTTGGGCGGAACCTGGGTTCAAGAAGTGGCTGTCCAATTTCTATGACGTCATGATCCCCGGGGAGGCCAACGAGGACTACGCCGAATTCGTCCGCAATAAGATACGTGAGCGCGTTCACGACCCGGTGGTGGCGGAAAAACTGGTGCCAAAGGACCATCTGTTCGGCTCCAAGCGACTCCCGTGTGAGACCGGGTACTACGAAGTCTACAATCAGGATAATGTCCTGTTGGTCGACGTAAAGGAGGCGCCGATCGAGCGCATTACCGGCAAGGGTATCAAGACCAGCGACGGCTCTGAATACGAACTGGACGCCATCATATTTGCCACGGGGTATGACGCCGTGACCGGGGCGTTGACACGGATCGAAATCCGCGGCGAGGGCGGCGAAACGTTGAAGGACAAATTCGTCAGCGGTCCGCGCACCTACATGGGCATCCAGAGCGCCGGGTTCCCGAATTTGTTCACCATCAACGCGGCGTCGGTCGGTAATTTCGTCAGAGCCGCCGAGCCGCTGGTGGACTGGGTAAGCGACTGCATTAGCTACGTCCGCGACCACGAATTTACCCGCATCTCGGCCACGCCCCAAGCGGAGGAGGCATGGACCAAGCACGTCGCCGACGGGGGCGCCAATTCGCTTCGAACTATGGCCGACTCTTGGTTTGTGGGGGCGAACATTCCCGGTAAAGCGCGCGCCTTGCTCACCAGTCCCGACAGCGCCCCGGTCATGCGGGCCAAGCGTGACGAGGTGGCGGCAAACGGCTATGAGGGGTTTGCGCTGGAGTAAGCCGCCCGCAATGTACACCGACGACCGACGGCGCCGAGATTCACGCCGCGGCCCAACGGCTGGAGGCGTTCCTTGGGACGCTGGAACCGGACGATTGGGCACGGCAGAGCGCCTGCGAGGGATGGACGGTGGGCGACGTTGTGGCCCACCTGGTGGAACGGGGCGCTCCCATCCCCGACCAAATAGAGCGGGGCCTGGCCGGGGACATCTCTTCCATTCCCGGCATCGATACCGAGTCTCCAATGAGCGAAGACCAGTTTCGCTTGAATCTCGACCGAAGCGCGGTGGACCTGCGACAGAGGTTGGGACAACGCTTGCTGACGGAGTTCACCGGCCAAAACCGGGAGTTCGACAGAGTCCTGGCCATGGTCGAGCCCGGCGACTGGGAGAAGCTGTGCTACCACCGGCTCCGACCGGAAAACGTGCGCTCGACAGCAGACATCCGCATCGCCGAACTGGCGATGCACGAGTGGGACATACACTGGGCTTTAGAGCGGGACGCTACGGTGGCCGAAGACAGTCTTCCAGGATTGGTGAACGCCTCCGGCCGCGCGGTACGGCGTGCGTTCCGCCCGGACTCTGGGCGTCCCGGGCCGGTCCGATACCGCTGGGATCTCAGCGGACCCGTGACCAGGAGCATCGACGTAGTGCTGTCGGCCGAGGGCGCCAGCTTTGAGACAGGGCCGTCAGAGAACGCCGACGTAGTCTTTTGCTGCTCCAGCTCCACTTACGCGATGGTGATTTTCGGCAGACAGAAGCTTGGCCAGGCCATCGAAACCGGTGCGGTAGCGGCGGAGGGGAACCAGAAACTGGTCCAAGAGTTGATCGCGGCCTTTGTCGGGGGGTAGGACGCCTCGGCACAAGATGGGTAGCTAACTTCTACTCGATGTGACGTGCCGGGCTGTGTAGCCCGTCAAATGGCAGGGGCGTTTGCCGTGCCCTTCAGGGTGCGTACGGCGGGTTGGCGGATACGCTTTAGCTGGTTCCCCTTAGCCGTGGGTCCAGGACGTCGCGCAGGGCGTCTCCCAGCATGTTGAAACCAAACACCGCTACACTTATCGCAACGCTGGGGAAGACGATCAACCATGGCGACACTTCCACGTATTTTTGCCCCGCAAAGGCCAGCATACCTCCCCAAGTGGGAGTGTCTAGCGGAGTGCCCGCGCCCAGGAAACTAAGGGCGGCTTCAATCACGATGGCGAAACCGAGATTGGCGGTGGCGAACACGATATATGGGGCCATGCAATTGGGCAGTATGTGTCGGAAAATAAGCCGCTGGTTGCTGCTGCCCAGGGCTCTCCCTGCCAGTATATAGTCCATCTCTTTTATGGCCAGGGCCTGGGAGCGCACGATGCGGGCGGCGCCGGGTATCAAAATAATGACCAGAGCCAGGACAACGTTCTGCAAGGAAGCGCCCGCGACGGCCACTATCGCCAGCGCAAGGATAATGGACGGAAAGGCCATGAAGGTGTCCACAATGCGCTGGACAATCAGGTCCACCGTACCGCCGAAGTAGGCGCTGATAATGCCTATCAAGGCGCCCAACGTTACCCCTATGCTCACACTGGCCAAGCTCACGTAAATGGACACCCGTGCGCCGTAGATTAACCTGGTGAGCGTATCCCTCCCAAGGGAGTCGCTGCCGAGCCAGTATCTTCCCCCGGTGTCCTCGCCCCCAGCGTCCGTGACTGCATCGCCCGGCCCCGCGAATCTGGAGGTCACGTGTACTTCCAGCGGGTCGAAGGGCGCTATGAAAGGGGCCAGGATAGCTAGCAACACAATCACCACAACGATGACGGCCCCTATCGCTCCCAGGGGTTTCTTCCTGGCAAACCCGGCGAGCCCTTGTAAAAGGGTATGCTGCCATCTCAAGCCTATACGGGCCGCCGCTACCGGTAGGGTTTGAGTGTCCCCGCCTCTAAGCATATCGAATTCTCGGGTCCAGCCAGCCGTAAACCAGGTCAACTATCAGGTTCACGGTGAGAACGGCTATGGCGTAAACCACGACGTCTGCCTGAATCAGGGTGTAGTCCCTGTTATTGATGCCTTCCAGTAGCAGTGTACCCATGCCGGGCACCACAAAGATCCTCTCGATGATTATCGTCCCCCCCAGAAGGATACCCACGCTCCATCCGGAAACGGTTATGATGGGCAAGGCGGCGTTCTTGAAGGCATGCAAGTAGATTACCCTCCATTCCTTGAGCCCCTTGGAACGGGCCGTCCTGACGTAGTCCTCACGCAGGACTTCCAGCATGGCGGAGCGAGTTACCCGGGCTATAAAATTCATCTGGAAGAACGCCAGGGTCAGGGCGGGGAATACCAGCTGTTGCAGGTTTTTCAACGGGTCTTCCCAAAGAGTAGTGTGGCCCAGTGGGGGCAAGTAGTTGAAGATACGCACCAGAAGGTATATCACCACCAGCCCTGTTACAAAGATAGGTATGCTTATACCAGTGAAGGTGAAGAGCCTGGCAATGTAATCACCTATGCTATCCTGCTTGATCGCCGAGATGATTCCTAACGGCACCGCCACTATGAAGCTGATGATGCCCGCCATAATCGCGAGCTCTATTGTGAGGGGTATTCGGGGGCCGAGCTCCTCCATGACCGGCAGCCTGTAGTACATAGACGTACCCAGGTCTCCCTGCGCCAGGTCCGAAATCCAGTCCCCATACTGGACAACTATGTGTCTGTCGGTCCCCAGCTCATGCCGCATGTTCGTGAGGTCTTCTTCGGTGAAATTTCCATCACCTGAAGCGCCCGCCAGGATGAGGAGGGCTGGCTCCCCGGGGATGATACGCATCAGCCCGAAGACCAACAGCGTGACCAGTAATATCGTGGGGACATAAAGCAGTAGTCGCTTGACGACGTATTGCTGCATCACTACGACCCGAGATTACGCCGGGCCCAGGGGTGGCATCCCTGGGCCCGGGCTTGCTTACCGCTAATGTGACGCAACCGGCCTACTCCTCGAACCACATGTGCTCCCACTTCAGAATAGTTTGTATGGTCTGTGGCGGGACGTAAGCACCTGCCTCGGTCCTGACCTTGTCACTCATCACGTTGAAGTTGGTCGCCCACTCGATAAGTATGTTTGCGTCCCTCTGTCCCTCCAGCAGTAAACTCTCCATCTGCCGGAGTATCTTCTGTCGTTCGACAGTGTTCGCCTCAATTGACTGCTTGTCAAACAGCTCTTGGAGCTCAGGGTTCGCATAGTTGGTGTAGTTCCTGGCTCCACCCATATATACGGACTGCACGTAGTCATCGGGGTCGGCTATGTTAACTCCGTAGCCCCAAAGGGCCATGTCGAACTCTCCAGAGATCATGCCCTGTACATGGGTGTTGATGTCGATGATCTTCGTTTCCATTTCCAGCCCCAGGTTCCTCCTCATCTGCTGGGCCCACAGCTGGACCAAGTCGGAGAACCATAACACCGGGGCGGTCTGAATCACCCTCTTACCCAGCATCGAAGGGGGATCGTAGCCCGCCTCCTTCAGCAGTGCTATGGCATCGTCTATATCGTCCTGCTTGGTCCTGGTACTTCCGGGCATCCCTCCGTAGCCGGGCAACTCGGCCAGCTCCTCCTCAGTGTGGCCATACCAGGAGTTGGTAGGGAAGGGGGCGCCCACCAGATAGCGCCCTGCGCCAACGCCCTGTTGAAGCTCTGTCTGGTCGGTAGCCAGCCTGAGCGCCTGTATTACCCTGAGGTCACTCCAGGGATCTTTCTCGGTATTCACGTTGACCCAGATTGCTAGGTTCGCCACCGTCCAGTGCACGGTGTACTTGCCCTTCAGGTTTTGTTCTATCGCCAAGGCGTCTTCCACGCTCAGGCGGGGGGCCATGGCTGTCCAGTCGACCGCCCCCGTTTCGAAGGCCGCGACAATAGTGCCCGGGTCCAATATGTTGTTCATGGTCAGGCTGTCGAAGAAAGGCCGGTCTTCTTTGAAGTAGTCGGGATTCTTCGCATGCCGCCAGAAGCTGCCTCGCCTGTCATCGTCGGGCATAAATGGGCCGCCGGACACTATGTTCGGATGCTCGTTTATATCTATCCCCGCCTCGATTACGTGCTTGGGTACTACCTTCATGTAGTCCACTGCAAGGAAGGGGAGAAAGGCTGCCGAGGCAAATTTCAGGTTTACCTTCAGGGTGTAAGGGCCTAGAGCCTCAGCATCTTTGGTAGCAGCTCTGAGCAGCCCCACCCTTGGCCTGGGCTCTCCGGGCTCGATCATCCGGTTGACGCTGAAGGCCGCGTCCTCGGCCGTGATGGGCTCTCCATCGGTCCACTTGGCGTTATCGTGGAGGATGAAGGTGAAAGACAGACCGTCTTCGCCAGATTCCCAGGATTTGGCCAAGTCTCCGATTATCTCATCGGGCTTGACGGGGTTAAACTCCACTACCTGGTTGTAGAGGGGGCTGATAGCGCAATTGGATTCCAGGCCGGTGCCCAGGTGAGGGTCCCACTGGGAGGGGTATGCAGGGCATAGAAAACTTGCATCCCCACCTTGAATCCCCACAACCTTGGGAGCGGGAGTCGGGACCGGGGTGGGACGGGGCGGCGTCGGGGTAGGAAGGGACGGGGCCACCGGCGCGATGGTAGGTGTCGGTGTTGCCGGCGCCTCGGTCGGTGGCACGGCTGTAGCCGTAGGAGATGCTACGGGGGCAGAGGTAGCCGTCGGTACGGCCCTCTCTTCAGCATCCCCATTCCCATCCCCACAGGATACTGCTATTGCAAGGATCAGCAGCAGCAGGACGGAGAGCAAGAACTTGGGCTTGAATAACCAGTGACCGACCACAGCGGCACCTCCATGTGTTCTCTGGTGTAACCCTTGGTTCCTGGGTATCGATGGGAACGTTATTAGCCACGAACCGCTCACTGGGCTTCGGATAGCCCTTAACACCCGGATCACGAGATTCGTATTGGCTCTAGTGTCTTTAGTTTCGTAGTAGGTTAGCGGTTTACCTACAGTTTTGTCAAGAGAACGCCTTGCTAGATGCTCAATACCTTGAGAAGACAGCCGGAATAGTTGAAGATTGGGTGAAATACGATATCGACTCGTCGCCGCTTTCTTTGCATCACGGCGGGGATTCGCTGGTGGGGGCGACGCCGGGTATCAGGAGGTCCACAAGCGGGAGGAGAACCTAGAAACCTCTGAAAAAGCGGGAATTGCAACGGAAACCGAAATCTTGGTGGGGAGCTTAAGGGCTTCAGCTATCCAATAAGCGAGGTCACCCCCATCCTAACCTTCCCCCGTCGAGAGGGAAGGGACTTATTCAGAGCTTCCCTAGAGCGGCGGGTGGACTGGCAGGTGGCGATGAAGCCCGGCCGGCGCCGGAAACTGGAGCCGGGGAGCGAGGAGGCGCTGTCGGAGCAGTGCAAGGCGTCGGTCAGAGCCAAGGTGGAGCACCCGTTCCTGAAGGTGAAGCGGCTGTTCGGTTACGCCAAGAGCCTCCCCATTTGCAGTACGGGGTGCGCGACCGGGGACTGGCCAAGAACAGGCCGCGTGTGGCGTTGCTGCCGGGACTGGGCAACTCGTCGGCCGCCTAGGACCATCTGGCGGCGTGATAAGTGAGGAGTGCGCCCAAATCCGGCCAAGGGCGTCCGGCAGGGTCGGCGCAAGACCGCAAAGGCACCTGCGGGGGCGCCATCAGAGGGCCGAACATTCCCGCCAACCCGGCACCGTCAATCCAGGGCGGCCTTTGCCCGGTTATTCAGAGGTTCCTTAATGGACAGTGAGGAAGGGTTTTTTGATTGACACTGGTGCCTAACGTTTGGTAGGGTTTTCTAGTTGTTTCCCGAACGGGTATGTTGATGTTTGCCAGGAGGGCTGTTGATGCTGTCTAAACTCCCGATGCTACGGATACTCATTGGTATATCACTTGCGGCAGCCCTCGTTATGGTGGTGGCCTGCGGCGGTGACGGAGATGGCGATGGGGCAGCGGCCCCAGCCGCGACCGCGATGCCACGGCGATGCCAGCCGCGACGGCGATGCCAGCCGCAACGGCGATGGCTGAAGCAACGGCAATGCCGGCAGATACAGCGGCCGCCCCGTCGCCCACGGCGACTCTAACCTCGTTCCGCCCGACGGCGACTCCCGCCGGCGGCGGTGGAGCCCCGGCGAATACACCCACTCCCGCGCCGACACCAACGACGGCCCCGCCCCCAGTCGGGGAACTCAAGGTGAACCGGGTGATAGCGGCGATGCCGGTATTGCAAGAAACCAACCGGATTTGGGAAGGTCCTTGGTCGCTACTGCAACAACACGTGCCCTTTGCCGACACATTGCTGCGTAACGATCCGACCACCGGAGCTGCCGGCCCAGGGTTGGCCGAAAGCTGGGAATTTAGCGATGACTTCACCGAGTGGAGTTTCAAACTCCGCGAGGGCGTCCAGTTCCATTTCGGAAACGGGGAATTCACGTCCGCCGACGTCGTTTGGAGGCACTCCCTTCTCTCGTCCGATGATTCGGTTTCAACGATGAGCCCGGTCTGGCGCAGGACCGAGATCTCCCCCACGGCCACGGCCAACGGCAATTACGGGGTTACGTTCACGTTCCAAGACCCTTACTTGGACGGGCTGCGCCTTTTCTCCAGGACCGCCGGTGACCTTTATATCCTGAGCCAGGCCCAGTTCGATGCAGAAGGGTTGGACGCCATAGACGACCGGCCCGCCGGGACCGGACACTACCGGTACTTGGAGCGGCGGTCCGGGCTAGGGGTGTCCTATGAGCAGGCCGGCACCCAGCACTGGGACGGGGCCACACCAGATTTCCCGGAGTTCGAGCTCAAGTTCATAACCGAGGACGCCACCCGGATGGCGGTGTTGTTGGCCGGTGACGCCCAAATAGCCAACCTGAGCCGGGACCTTCAGGCCGAGGCCCAGAACCGCGGCATGCGCGTTATTAGTTCCCAGCAACCCACCATTCAGACGGTTTCCTTTATGCTGGGCCAATATTTCCTGACCGGTGACGAGTCCTACCGGCCGGACCAGCCGGTTGGGGATGTCCGCGTCCGTGAGGCGATCAACCGGGCCATCAACCGCGCAAACATCATGGAATTCATCTACAAGGGCAGCGCTACGCCGGTATACGTTTACGGCTGGACTCCAGGCCATGAAGGATGGGACCCACGGTTCGAAGCGGAATTCGAAGCCAATTACGGGTTCGATCCGGAACGGGCCCGGCAGCTACTGGCCGAGGCGGGCTACGGTGAGGGCGATATCGAATTCACCTTCCCGACCATGAACTTCTCGGGGAACCCGGAGTTATCTCAGATTGCCGAGGCTATTCAACAAGATCTAGATAAGGTCGGGATTACCATAAACCTCCAAGAGATGGAGTACACCGCCCTGCGGCCGGACCTAGTGGCCAAACAGGCTTGGGACAAGATGTGGATGAGCCGGAACCTGCCCATCCGGACCACCCAGGAAGCGGTACGGGTCTTCTACGCCGACGAGGGTGTTACCCACGCGGCGATGTACGATGAACTTGAGGCCTTGTACAACGAGCTAAAGTCCACCATAGACCTTGCGGCACGGGAGGAAATAGCCCGCAAGATGGGCAACTTCGCTTTCGACAACTACATCAGCATACCGATCGCCCAGATTTTCTACGAACTGACCGTAGACCCTGAGATCGTCGAAGAATACATATTCTCCGGCCAAACGCCCACCTCCTTAGACCACGTCCATTTGATCAAGGGCGTCAGGGAATAACGGCCTCCGGGCCCGGCAGACCAAGGGAAAATACGCCGCCAGCGCTGAGTACCGGCCCTGGCGGCGTTCGCTCTAATTGACGGTTCATCCACTATCCATGAGAGAAATACTCCGGGCGTAACCGGGTGGAGCCCTCTGGAAGGTCATGCGGCGTTACCTCTTCATACGCGTAGTCCACAGTTTCATCACCCTGTTGGTGGTGAGCTTTTTAGTGTTCGGCATGGGGCGGCTCTCAGGCAACCCCTTGGATATCCTGCTGCCGGAAGACGCCACCCAAGAGCAATACGACCGTCTGAACGAAAGGTGGGGCTTCGACAAGCCGATCGTAGTCCAGTACGGAAAGTTCATTCAAAACGCCCTGAGGGGCGACCTAGGGGACTCGCTGGTAAAGCCGGATTCAGCGATGGAACTGGTGACCCAGCGGTTGCCTGCCACGTTCCAGCTTGCTTTATTCTCGCTGGCGATTAGCACGGCGATCGCGGTTCCCATCGGGGTGTTGGCTGCGGTTAAACGGGACACACCATTCGATTACTTCGGCAAGGTCATTGCCCTACTGGGGCAGTCGGTCCCCTCGTTCTGGCTGGGTTTGATGTTAATGTGGGTTTTCGCTGTCCTATTGGGATGGCTTCCGGCCTCCGGGACAGGCTCTTTCAAGCACATGATCATGCCGGCCATCGCATTGGGCTGGTTCCAAGTGGCGGCCGTCATGCGTCTGTTGCGCTCTTCGATGCTTGATGTCCTCGCCTCTGAATACGTGAAATTGGCTCGTATTAAGGGGCTTCCCGAAGGGAAAGTGGTCTGGAAGCACTGTCTTCGCAACGCGGCCATCGGGCCCCTTACCTATTACGGGGTCATCGCCGGTATTCTGTTGACTGGCTCCGTAATCACCGAGCAAGTGTTTCAGTGGCCTGGCACCGGGTTGTTGGCCATCGAAGCCGTCCGCAACCGCGACTTCCCTGTATTGCAGGCGGTGATCATCGTGTTCGCCGGGATCTTCGTCTTGTGCAACCTGGTCGTCGATATCCTTTACGCCTATTTGGACCCACGAATCCGGTATGCAACCTAAACGGCCAACGAATCTCAAGGAACGGCGCCGCCAATGGATGTCCTCGTAACTACCAAGAGTCCGTGGTACACACCGGGCCGCCTGTTAACCGGTCTGGCTCTGGCGCGCCGGTTGCCGTTAATCCCGATTACCCTAATCCTGGTGTTGCTGGTTATCCCCGCGGCCTTTGCCGACCAGATCGCTCCTCACGGCCCCAAGGACGGAGGCCTCCCGCAACGCTACCTGCCGCCCGTATGGGAGGCTGGCGGAAGCAGCACACACATTCTGGGGACCGACCGGCTGGGTAGGGATGTTTTGAGCCGTATCATTCATGGCTCCCGCGTCTCGGTCAAAGTCTCCCTCATTGGTATAGCTTTGGGGGAAATTATTGGTGTCGCCTTGGGACTAGCGGCCGGCTATTTCGGCGGGAAATTCGACCTGTTGATCATGCGGCTTGTTGACATAACCCTATCAATACCGAGTATTCTATTCGCCCTCGTCTTGGCAGCGGCCATTGGCCCCGGCTTGACTACTGTCTTGATTGTTATCGGCTACATTCTGTGGGCCTATTACGCCCGCCAGATAAGGGGCGAGGTGCTGAGCATCCGGGAGCAAGACTACATTGCTCGCGCCCGGGTCACCGGGGCGTCCCACTTCCGGATCATTACCAAGCACATCATGCCCAACGTGATCAACACCATTATCGTCTTGGCAACGCTGCAAATAGGCTTCGTGATCCTCTTGGAAGCGTCGCTGAGCTTTCTCGGTGTCGGTATCCAGCGGCCTTCCCCGGCTTGGGGGTTGATGGTGGCCGATGGCCGGGAAGTGATCGTGACTTTCTGGTGGGTCTCGTTGTTCCCGGGGTTGGCTATCATGATGACGGTGTTGTCGCTAAACCTGCTGGGTGACTGGCTGCGAGACCGGCTGGATCCCAAACTCCGGCAGATCTGAAGCCAGGCTGAGGCCGGCGGCTCGGCTCTGCCGCGCCGGCATCGGCGGTTCGTGGTGTTTTGCCGGCGGCGTTACCGCTGTGTTAATGTTGGCAACACTTGGGACCCCGGCCAACGATATCGCTTGACGGGAGGCGCTAACATGGCTGTTGGAATAGTCGTACCACTGCCGGCCTACACACTGGACCCGGCGTTCATCGCCAAGAAGGCCGAGGACTTGGGATTCGAGTCTATCTGGTACCACGAACACCCGATCATGCCAGTGAATAGCGAGAGCCCCTTCCTGGGCGCCGGCGGCGAGATTCATTGGACTTACCGCCATTTCTCCGATCCCTATATCGCGCTGGCCATGGCCTGTGCCGTTACCAGCACCATCAAGCTGGCCACCGGCATCACCCTGGTACCGGAACGCAACCCCCTGCTCCTCGCCAAAGAGATAGCCGTCTTGGACCGGCACAGCAACGGCCGGTTCATCTTCGGCGTCGGGGCGGGCTGGAACCGGGAAGAGACCACCATGATGGGCGGCGACTTCGACCACCGTTGGACCCAGACCAGGGAGGCTGTAGCGGTCCTTAAGGAACTGTGGACCAAGGACGAGGCGGAATACCACGGCCGGTACTACGACTTCCCGCCGGTGTACAGCTATCCCAAGCCGGTCCAAAAGCCTCACCCGCCGGTCCTCTTGGGTGGTGACGCCCCCAATGTGTTGCGGCGTGTGGCCCGCTGGGGCGATGGCTGGTTGCCCAACCCGATCGCGCCGGGCAGGGTTGAAGCAGCGAAAAAGGAACTGGAAACCCTTGCCGCCGAGCGGGGAAGGGACCCAGAGTCTCTTTCCATCTCCGTGTTCGCCCTGCCCAGGGAGACCACACGGCAGACGGTAGAGGACCTTCTAAACGCTGGGGCGGTGCGCGCTTGCGTGTGGCCCACTCATTGCGATACCGAAGAAGAAATGGGGGAGGAATTGGAGCGGATGGCCGAGATCTTGGTCAGGTAGCTTAGGTCGGGGAGAACCATTACCTTAACCGCGCGAACCAAATATCCGGAGGTGCACCTATGGTGAATTACGCTTACGTAGCGGCCCAAGACGACAACAAAATTTCCGTTTTTACCATCGACGCAGACACCGGGGCTCTAACGCTGCAACGGGATGAGGCCATGTCCGGAGGGCCAGCCTTGTTGGCGATCTCTCCCGACCGGAGCGTGCTATACGTAGGGCACCGGGACGGGGTTGAAATCTCCAGCCACAGCATCGATCCGGCCACCGGCGGGTTGACCAGAAGCGGCTCGGTGACTCCGGAAGACCAACCGGCCTTTCTGGCTACCGACCGCACTGGCCGCTATCTGCTATCGTCCTACTACCAGGGCGGGCACATCGCGGTGCATCCGCTGGGGGATGACGGTTCGGTTGGCGGAGCGGCCATTCAATGGCTGACCACTGACGTCGGCGCCCACGCGATGCAGACCGACCGCTCTAACCGCTTCGCGTTCGTTCCCCACATCGCCCGGTTGCAAGATAACGTGCTGGAGCCTCCGAAAGACCTGCCTGGCCCGAACGTCATCTACCAGTACCGGTTCGACGAATCGACTGGCAGCCTTACCCCCAACACGCCGCTGGTGTTGGAAATGACCGGGCCGCTTGGGCCTCGCCACTTCTGTTTCCACCCGGCCCTGGACATCGTCTACTTCTCTGACGAGCAGGGTAGCAGCGTCACCGGGTACCGTCTGGACCCCTCTTCGGGCACTCTTGCGGCCTTCCAGACCGTAACCTCGTTGCCCGCGGGCGTAACCGAAAGAAATACCTGTTCCCAGATCCAGATGTCGCCCGGGGGCGATTTCCTATTCGTTCCCAACCGCGGCCACAACACCATTGCAAGTTTCTCGGTGGACCCCGGCAGCGGCGTGTTGACTCCGGCGGGTCATGCCCCGACCGAGGTGGTGCCCAGCGCTTTCAGCCTCGACCCGCAAGGAAAGTTCGTCTACGCGGCGGGCTCGGCGACAGCCCGCATGGCCTCTTACCGGATCGGCGGCTCGGGCGAGCTCACTCCCCTAGAGACCTACGACGTGGGGCAGCGTCCTATGTGGGTGCTAACAACAGACTTGGACGCCTAAACGGACGATTCCGGGTATTGCCGGACACCCTTTCCTGGCGAGGCCGGGACGGTAGTTACAAGCGCACAACGGTCACAAATGCCCCTCCCCCCGCACGGGTGAAGGTTAGCAATCATGCCGGCCCCTTCCGCTCCGGGCGGACAAAGGCCAGCCGCCAAAAAAGTCCCCTCCCCCAACGGGGGAGAGTTTGGGGGTACGAACCGGGTAGGCTGTTAACAGATTATCCAAGAACATGGGTAACACCTTCCTTATGGAGGGAAGGAAATGGCGGCTGGGAGGAAAGTGTTGCCTTGGACCAATACCAACCCGCAGGCGGAGCAAGAGAGGTTCATCAACGCGTACCTGGAGGGGAGAGGGGATTTCTCGGCCCTGTGCCCCGCCTTCGGCATCAGCAGGAAGACCGGATACAAGCGGGTCAAGCGGTAGCAGGAATGGGGGTTGGAGGGTCTGTCAAGGGCGGGGGGGAATTAGGCCACGGGGGGGCGGGTCGAACCCGGCCATCGGGAGCAGAACGGGCGCTTGGAACGGTTTCACCGGACGCTGAAAGCGGATACGGCCAATCCGCCCCAAGAGGACATGAGGAAGCAGCAACAGGCCTTTGATGGGTTCCGCGCCAAGTACAATGGGTTCCGCGCCAAGTACAATGGGTTCCGCGCCAAGTACAATGAGGAGAGACCTCATGAAGCCTTGGGGCAAGAACCCCCGGCCCGCCACTGCCAACCGTCAAGCCGCAGTTATCCATCCAAACCGAGGTCCCCGGAGTACGGGGATGAGGTCATAGTGCGGCGGGTGCGTTCCAACGGCGAGATCAAGTGGCGAGGAAGCAAGGTCTACCTAAGGGAGGCCCTGATCGGTGAGCTGGTGGGGCTCATACCGAAGGACGGCCAGCACTTGGGCATCTGCTTCGGCCCCCTGCAGATCGGGGACATGGACACCTATACCAGAAAGGTGCTGCGCACACCGATTCAAGTGTTACCCATGTCCTTGGTTTAGGTGTTACCCATCTACCCGGTTGCACAGTGGGGGTTGTTCTCGTTGTGAAAGGCTTTGACTGCCCCGGGAATTCCCCGTCGGCCCATCTCCCCAAAGAACTCTGCGGTGAACCCCGCCGCGAGTGGGTCTCGAGATAGTGTTTAAGGAGGTCGTCCGATGGCAACTCTTGAAGAATACGCCGCCAAATACGAGTCCATCAAGGCGGAACGCCGGAACGGCATTCTCCAGTTAACTTTCCACACCGACGGCGGCCCGCTCCAATGGGGTGGCGTGCCTCACCAAGAGTTCCCCCAAGCCTTCGCCGACGTTGGCAGCGACCCGGAAAACCGGGTGGTGATCATCACCGGCTCCGGCGACTCTTTCTCCGGCCCGGCCGGTTCCAGCCAAACAACCCCCAAGCGGACTCCCCGGGAGTGGGACAAGACCTACTGGGAAGGGAAACGGCTGCTGACCAACCTGTTGGACATTGAAGTACCCATGATCAGCGCCATCAACGGCCCGGCGCTCCGTCATTCGGAAATCCCCCTGCTCTGTGACATTGTCTTGGCCGCAGATACGGCCGCGTTCCAGGACTCGGGGCATTTCATCAGCGGACTGGTCCCCGGCGACGGGATGCACGTCGTCTATCCTATGTTGCTTGGGCTGAACCGGGGGCGCTACTTCCTCCTCACCGGGCAAACCATCGAGGCCCGAGAGGCGAAAGAGCTCGGCTTGGTCAACGAGGTGCTGGCCCAAGCCGACCTGTTGCCCAGGGCCTGGGAACTGGCCGAGCAATTGGCCCAACAGCCCGACTTGGTGCTTCGCTACACCCGGGTTGCCATGGCCCAATACGTTAAGCGGGCGATGCTGGACCTTTTGGGGTACGGTCTGGCCTTGGAGGGCTTGGGTTCCGCGGACAGCCTGCTGCGCCAGAGTTAGCCTCAACCGAGCTTCTTACCGGGCGCGAACGGTGCGGGACGTCGTCGCCGGACTTGAAAATCGGTATTTACTCTGGCAAGATGGGGCTATGCGCATCGGGGCCTTTGAAATCGACGAGCCCGTTCCTGAACTCAGGGATCCTCACGCCTTCGCCATGATCCGTCCTTGGGTGGACGTTGGCAGTGTTGGCACGCTGACCCTTAACCGCTTGGAGCGGTTCATGGGCTCCAAAGAGTTGGGCAGACTGCACCGCCCAGGCGTCTTCCTCGACTTCACCCGGTACCGCCCCACCATTCGAATGGTGGACGGCAGCCGGGAGGTGAAGATACCCAACAGCGCGATTCGTTACGCTGTAACCGAGGACGGCCCGGACTACCTGTTTCTGCACCTGCTGGAGCCACATTCCAACGGCGAAGATTACACTGACTCCATCCTGGAAGTGGTGAACTACTTCGGGGTGAAACGCTATTGTCGGCTGGGCGCCATGTACGACGCCGTTCCCCACACCCGTCCGTTATTGGTTACGGGCTCCCTTGGGCCGGTAGAGCAAAAACGCCCCGTGCCCAACTTCAAGCTACAACAAAGCACCTACCAGGGCCCTACTACCATAATGAACCTGCTCTCCGAGGGGATCGAACGCGCCCAGATCGAGACGATCAATTTCATGGTGCATCTTCCCCAATACGTTCAACTGGAAGAGGACTACGCCGGCACCTCGCGAATGATCGAAGTTCTTTCATCGGTGTACGAGAACATTCCTCAGGACTTGGCGCCCGTTCGCCGAGGCCAGCGGCAGTACCGGGAGTTGAACGCTACCGTCGACCGCAACTCGGAACTGAAGACGTTGATCCAACAGATGGAAGCCTACTACGACGCGCAGATTGACTCCGAGAAATCGTCAACGGAGCAAACCGGCGCCAGTTCCACTCTCTCCCCGGAAATAGAGCGATTCCTTAGCGAATTGGGCGGCCGCTTGGAGGCTGATAACGAAGAGTAGGCGCCGCCTCCGCTTCTCCGCACCTTCCTCGGCTTCTGTTGATTTTTCGTCCCTGACGGTTATCGCGCCCGCAGCCGTGCAACCCGCGTCCGTCCCTCTCTCGCTGCGCCGCATATGACTCCTTTTCGCGTGGCTCCCTTATGATGTGGCCCATTGGTCCTGGGACTATTGGCCGTGGTGGTCTTGGGCGGCTACGGCGGTGTGTATTAGGCCATTCACCGCACCCGCCGTTGGGCCGTTTGGTGATTTGACCTTTGTCGCCGACACTTCGGAAACGCTCTTCACGGTGCAGGCCGTTATCACTTTAGACTAGCCACCCTGCCCACTCCTGGCGGGCCAGATGTTCTAACTCGGCGGAATAGATGGGGCCTGGAAGACCCCGGAGACGACGACGGGCTGCCGGAATAACGGGTGGCCCCGGGAGAGCGGCAATGGCTGAAACCGACCTCTTGCTGATGGTGCAATTGTCCTGTGGGCGGGAACACCTCGGGCCGTTTACGCTGTGGTACAACAGCCATCTGCCCAACCTGCTGCGAATACCGGGTTACCAATGGGCCCAGCGTTACATTAACCTGGACGACGATTTGGAGGGTGGCGCCCGCTTCACCGCCCTTTACGGCGTCCGCGGCGCCGGGGACTTGGCGTCTCTCTTGGAGTTCGGCGGTCCGGAACTTCACCCCATCGCCGCTGCCGAATTCGCCGTGTTTAGTACCCTGGAAGGCGTCAGCAAGGTCGTAATGAACGTGTACGAGGAGATAAGCGGATCGCCGTTGCGCGCGCCCCTGTTGCTTTCCGACCGCCCGATCAGCATTGTGACGGCCGACGTCGACCCGGTCCACGAAGCTGAGTGGGACCGCTGGTACACCGAGTCCCACCTTCCCGGTGTGCTACGGGCACCGGGTTACGTCGGCGGCTCCCGGTTCCGGCGGCTGGACCACCCGGCGGTCAGGGGCCTTAACACCGGCCCCAAGTACCTCGCCATCTACGAGTGCGAAAGCGAGGAAGCGCTTCCGGCGTTGCAACCGGGCGAGCTTATGCACCCCGAGGCCGAGGCGGAATTGGAGCGTTGGCGGGACTACGGTATGCGCCACGCCCGGAACTTCGGCTGGGGTTTTTACCGGCTGATCTCCAAACACTTCAAGTGGCCCGATGCTTTCATAGCAGAGAACGCGGAGAGCACAAAGAACGCCTAAGGGATAATTGCACAGGGTTGGGAGCGGTGTTAGATTGGGATGAACCAACGTTTAACGCCGAAGACCTTATTGGACTGTGACTATGGCTTCAGTAAGCAACGATAGCAACAGAGGAGTGATCTTCTCCGGGATGCGGCCCACGGGGCTACTGCATCTGGGCAATTACATGGGGGCGCTCCAGAACTGGGTGACCCTCCAGCAGGACTATGACTGCATCTACTGCGCCGTGGACATTCACGCCCTCACCACCGTGGAGTCCCGTGTCGAGACCGAGGCCATCCAGTCGAACATCGAAGAGATGGTCTTGGACTGGCTGGCCGCCGGAATAGACCCGGAAAGGAGCACAATTTTCGTCCAGTCCCACGTACCGGAAGTCATGACCCTGCACACGCTGCTCAGCATGGTCACCCCGCTGGGCTGGTTGATGCGGGTGCCCACTTTCAAAGAGAAAGTTCGGCAGATGGACGAGACCGAGGAAACGGTCAACTACGGCTTGGTGGGCTACCCGGTCCTACAGACCGCCGACATCATCCTTTACAAAGCCGACACGGTCCCGGTGGGCCGGGACCAAGTGCCCCACTTGGAGCTGGCCCGGGAGATCGTGCGCCGGTTCAATAGCACCTTCGGAGACACCTTTCCCGAACCCCAGGCCAAGCTCACCGAGTCCCCGCTGTTAGTTGGACTGGACGGCCAGCAGAAGATGTCCAAGACCCTGGACAACCACTTGGACTTGGCGGCCGCGCCGGAAGAAACCGCCAAGCGGGTGATGACCGCCTTTACCGACCCGCAGCGCACCACGCGCAACATCCCGGGGCGGCCCGAAGTCTGCAACGTATATTCCCTTCATCAATTCTTCAGTCCCGCGGACGATGTCAACGAGGTATACGAAGAATGCACCACCGCCCAGCGGGGCTGCGTGGACTGCAAGCGCCAACTGGCCGCCAGCATCAACGGTTTCCTGGATCCCATGCGGGAGCGGCGAAGGGAGTACGAGGCCCGCCCCGGCTACGTCCGGGAGATTCTGCACGAGGGGGGGAAGAAAGCCCGGGCCATCGCCGTCGAGACCATCGGCGAGGTCTACGAGAAAATGGGCCTCTCCCAGCGTTAGGGGACCGACGGTGAGGGAATCAAGCACGGCCCCGGCAATCGCTATCTCAACGTCGCCCACGCCTAGTCTGCCCGACTGCCCGTGAACCAACTGACAGGCTGCTTACAGATGGGACTGCGCCACGTAGCAAAATGCTTCGCTAGGTCCGGCGTTCCGCTCTGAGATGTAACCTCATCCGGCCGGCGGCATGCGTTACAAGGCGCCGGCCGGATGAGTATAAACAGTGCGTCGACAATGACCCCAACGCAGGTATATGAAGGTGGCAACCAAGCCGTTGCCGTCCCCGCATTCGATGGAATCTACGAAGAGGTGGCGGGCGCTGGGCCGCGTCGTCTTCCACGAGTAAGACGCGACTGCCCCGGTTCGCGGGGAGTTGCCGGAAGAAGGGACGGCTAGCTTAGAATCAACAAGCGGCCGCAACTGGTGCAATTGACCTGTTGTCGTCCGCTGCGTACCCTCTGCAGCGATTGAGTGGGTAGGGCCATCTGGCAGCCTTGGCACAACCCCCGTTCCACCTTGACTACGGCCACTCCGTGCTTGGACCGGCGCAGGGTCTCGTAGCGCTGCAACGAGGCCGGGTCCACCGCTGCCGCCGCCTTTGTGCGCAGGTCCTCGAAACTGCCGCGTTCTTCGGCCAAGCCCTCAAGGACCTGTTGAAGCTCTTCCTTCCGGCCCTCCCATTGGGCCCGGGTATCGGTCAGTTTTCGGTCCAGGTCGGCGTGTTTTGTCCGGGACTCTTCCGCTTGGATCGAAAGGTCCAGCAAGGCGGCTTCTTCCTGCGCCAATTGACGGCTGACGTTGGCTGCTTCCTGCTGAATGTTTTCCAAGTCACGGGCGTTGGTGATAGATCCGTCGTAAAGCCAGGTTTCCAAAGCCTGAGACCGTTCTTGATGGGACTCGAACTCCAATTGGTTGTTGCGCTGCAGCAGCTGTACTTCGTTTATCCGCTCGGCCTCGGTTTCTAAAGCCTGCTCCAACGCCTCTATGGACACCTCGGTCTTCAACTCGTCTTCCGCCACTTTCTGCCTGTGGCGTAGACGATCAAGGACTAGGTCCAATTCTTGCAACACCAACAAATGTCTAACGCTAGTCATTCTCCACCGTTCTACCGAGTTCCGGCGATGCCTGACCGCCACTTTCTGGTAGCCCTAGCCCCGATTCTAGGAACGCCCCTTGGCAATGTCAACAACGGCGGCGTTCTTGTATAGCCGAGGTGACATAACGCTCGGGGCGGACGGAGCGCGAATGCTTCATTTTTCAGACCGACGCGGACGTTGATCTCGGGTCACTGCCGGGTAACTGTGGACGACCACTACTCCACCTTCTACAACTAGGTGTACAGACCGGCGGGCGGTGTTCTTTCGGCGTAAGGGCCGCTAGGACTTATGCGCGGCCAGGTTGCAAATAACGGGCCGCCTTGTGCATGGGACCCGCAGGTTGAGCAATGGCGGGCAGGCTGAAGCTGGGCGATTTGACCAACCGCACTCATGGCATGTACGAGGTCGACACCGCCATCGACGTTCCGGACCGGGGAGAGGCGGTCCGCGGCGTCATCCGCAACGAACGCCTTGCATCCGGTTCATACTCTGATCATACGGCCGATGGGCGCTGGGTGTGCCACTCGGTCGCCTGTTCGTATGCGTGGCCGGCCCGGAATAGGGTCTGTTCCGAGCTAGGCGGCCCGCCGATTTGCAGCCCGACGGGGAGGCCCCGGTCGTCGAACCCGCAGGGCACCGACATGGCCGGGCAACTGGCCAAGTTGAAGAGCCGGGTGAATAGGAAGGGCAGCCGGGAGGCTGTGTCTTTGCCGGTAACCGGAGGGTCGTCCTCAACCTGACGGGCTCCGCGTCCGGAAGTGGGCAACACCAAGACGTCGAACTGTTCGAAAGCCCGCAGCACCTGCTCACGGAGGAGGCTGCGCAGCCTCTGGGCCTTGTAGTAGTGGTGTGCCGGAATCATGCTGCCGGTCAATAGTAGTATCCGGTCGTCGTGGCCGTAATCGTGTAGCCGTTCCCGGACCCATTCCCGGTGGTTCATCGCCGGCTCCACCGCCAGCAGGGCGCCGGAAAGGGCCGCCGCCGCGCCGTAGAGGGGTATCTCCGCCTCGCCTACGGTGGCCCCCAACTCTCCCAGCACCGAGATGGCTTGGCCCACCACCTCGCGCACCCGGGGTTCCACCGAGGCCGACTCCATCTGCTCGGTGATGACGCCGACTCGCAGACCGTTGATGCCGGCGCCCAATCCTGCCCGGTAGTCAGGGACGGGACGGTCGAAGGTATGAGGGTCTTTCGGGTCGTGGCCGGCGATAGCGCCCAAGGTTATGGCGGCGTCTTCAACAGTCCGGGAGATGGGGCCGACGGTGTCCATGGACCATACTCCCCGCATCACCCCGTAGCGGCTTACCAGCCCCCAAGTGGGCCGCAGTCCCACTAGTCCGCACCAAGTGGCGGGAAACCGGATGGAACCGCCGGTGTCTTCCCCCAAGGACGTGGCGCACAGATGAGCGCCGGTGGCGGCGCCGGAGCCGCTGCTGGAACCGCCGGCGTACCTGTTCAGGTCCCACGGATTGCGGGGGGTGCTGTAGCGGTGAGAGAACCCGGTGATTGCGAACTCGGTCAGGTTGGTCTTGCCCAGCAATACCGCCCCGGCCTTCTTCAGGTTGGCGATCACCGTGGCGTCCTCGTCGGGGACGAAGTCCGCTAGTATCCGGGAACCGCCGGTGGACCGGACCCCGGCGGTGTGAAACTGGTCCTTGACCGCGACGGGAACACCGTGCATCGGACCTCGGTAATTGCCATTGGCGATCTCCCGCTCCGCCTCGCGGGCTTCCTGCAGCGCCTGCTCCCGGGTTACGGTCAGGAAGGCGTTGAATTTGAAGTCCAGATCGTCGATCCGCTCAAGGTAAGCCTCGGTAACTTCGACCGGCGAGACTTCCTTGGATTCGATCAGCCGGGCGAGGTCCCCGGCGCTGAGAAAGGGCAGTTCCGCGTTGTTCATAACGCCTCCTCGATTCCTTTCCCTGCCACGTCTATTCGGCCCCAGCCCCTGGGAAGGGCCGGGAAGGGGTCTTGGGGGTGTGGGCGGTCTAGGCGGGAGGAAGGATTATGGGCAGGGGCTCGACGTTTTCCAGCCCTGGCGGGTTGATGGCGTCCAGCGATTCCAGCAGGGCGTTCAAGCTGTACATAACCTCGGTCAATTCCGGGTCCTGGATATCCAGGCCAACGGCCTTGCCCATAGCCCGCACTTCGTCTTTGTTCAGATCAGCCATACCAGCCTCCCATGCGACGTTGCCGCGATGTTGAATCGTCCCACCCAACGGTTATTATGCCCATACTCTTAGAAATTCGCCCTCTCGTCAAGCACGAACCCGGTCGCCCTGAGGGTCTTTTAATTCTCTGAAGTTCCTCAGGACGAACGGGGAAAATAACAATTAGAGCGCCCAGTAACCCCTCGGCCGCGCCTTGAGGCCCCGAAAGGCGTCGGTTATACTGACCGGGTCTTGGCGAGACTTGGCTTCAGGGCTTGCCATTTGGTAATGCTTCGTTGGGGACTGGCCAATGCCTGACTACCAGGAGATCAAGGTTGACATAGGCGCCGAGTCGTCGTTTCCCAAGCTGCCGGCGCCAATCGCCATCGGCAACTGGTCTTATTTCTTGGCCCGGAGCCGGAAGGGCGACTACAAGTTGCTCTCCAACGTCTGTCCGCATCAGATGGGGGAAGTGCTGGACTGGGGCGGCGTGTTTATGTGCCCCGACCACGGCTGGCGCTTCGAGTACACCGAAGGAGTGTGCGTCAACGGTCCCAACTCGCGCATGCTCTCCTTCCCGGTCGCGGTGGAGAACGGCCGGCTCATCGCGGCAGTCCCCGACGACTAGCCGGAGGGAACATGGACAAGCAAGACATCCCATTTCTGACGGCGACGGAGCTGTCCGGTCTCATCCAGTCGCGGCAGGTGTCGCCGGTCGAGGCGGCGGAAGCCTACTTCGAGCGCATCGCCGAAGTCGACGGCAAGCTGAACTCCTACATCACCGTCACCCGGGACCACGCCCTGGAAGAAGCCCGGCGGGCGGAGCGCGAGATCGCCCAAGGTACCCGCCGGGGGCCGTTGCACGGGGTGCCGGTGGCGGTCAAAGACCAGTTCAACACTGCCGGGATACGCACCTCCGGCGGCTCCAGAGTCCTCAGGGACTTCGTTCCCGATGAGGACGCCACGGTCATCGCCAACCTGAAACAAGCTGGCGCAGTGCTGCTGGGCAAGCTCAACATGAGCGAGTTTGCCATGGCCGAGATCTACGACCACTCCTTCGGAACGCCCCGCAATCCCTGGGACTTGGAGCGCAATCCAGGCACTTCCAGCAGCGGCTCCGGCGCGGCAACCGCCGCCTTTCTATGCGCCAGTTCCTTGGGGGAAGACACCGGAGGTTCCATCCGGGGGCCGGCCAACTTCAGCGGACTGGTGGGGTTGCGCCCGTCTTACGGCCGGGTTAGCCGCTACGGGGTGATGGGCGGGTCGTGGTCGATGGACACCGTGGGACCCATATCACGGAGCGTTGAGGACGCGGCCATCACCCTTCAGGCTATCGCCGGTCATGACCCCAAGGACCCATACACCTGGAACGTACCGGTACCCGACTATCGGGCGGCGCTCACCGGAGAGATACGCGGCCTCAAAGTGGGAGTGATCGAGGAAAACATGGACGCCCCCAACCTCGACCCGGAGTTCCGGTCTGCCGTGGCCACGGCGGTGGGTGCGCTGGGGGAGTTGGGCGCCACCTCGGAACCGGTCTCCATTCCGTTGATACCCCATGCCGGCGCCCTCAGCATGGCGATTATCGGTGTGGAATGGTCGAACCTGCACCGTCCGACCTTCCAGCCTCATCTGGAAGAATTGGACCACAACAACAAGATACGATTCTTGACCGGCAGCACCCTTCCGGCCCAAGCCTACTACAAGGCCCAGAAGCTGCGTACTTTGTTGCGGGAGCAAGTCCTGAGCGCCCTTGAGGAGTTCGACGTGCTGGTGTTGCCCGCCGGCATTTCCACCGCGCCCTTGGTGGAGAGTGTGCCGGGCATCCAGAGCAAGGAACACGCCGCCAACGGGTTAGCGGGCCGTATCAGCTTCACCGGCCCCTTCAACCTCTCATCCGTTCCCGCCCTTTCGGTCCCATGCGGCTTCAGCCAAGCGGGGCTGCCCATGGGTATGCAAATAGTTGGCCGTCCCTTCGCCGAGGACATGGTGCTACGGGTGGCCCACGCCTACGAACAGAACACCGATTGGCATACCCGCCGCCCGCCTATTTAGAAACAATATTAAGACCCGCTGTACGGAGGAGTTCACCGCAGAAGACGCGGAGAGCGCAGAGTTTTTGGATGGGTGGTCAACCAAAGTAGCAATCCCCCAAGCTGGCGGCCACCCAAAGTCGCCTTCCCGCGCACGGGGGAGTGATAGGGAAGGGGCTGGGCGAGGGGCGCCCCTTAAAATCCGGAGGTACGTTTATGGCAGAAGCAGCAGATGGACTCGGGGTGTTCGAAGCGATTTACAGCCAACGGCAGATTACCCGCTACAAGTCGGACCCGGTGCCCAAAGAGGCCATCGACCAGATCATCGAGGCGGCCACCAAGGCGCCCAGCGGCGGTAATACCCAGCCGTGGCATTTCATTGCCATCACCGATCCGGATTTGATCGCCAAGGTCGGCGGCCTTTACCGCGACCTGTGGCTGGGCTCCCAAGGTGCAACGGCGCCCCCCGACGAACCGCCCGCCTATTCTCAGGCCCGGTACTTGGCCCATCACATGCCCGAAGTCCCCGCGATGATCTTGGTCTGCGCGGATCATGGCTTAGGCTACATTCCTAACACGGCGGGCGAACCTATCGAGCGGGGACGCTACGCCTCGTCCATCTGGCTGGCCATCCAGAACCTGTTCTTGGCGGCCCGGGCGCTGGGCTTGGGTACCAGAATAACCACGGTACACATCCGGGCCGAAGAGCAAATCAAAGAGTGGCTGGGCATACCGGAGCACGTCGAGACGGTGTGCCTGACGCCGCTAGGATACCCACGGGGCCGGTTCGGGGCCACTAACCGGAAGCCCGCCTCCGAGGTCACCTCTTACAACCGGTACGGCAACAAGGACTAGGACGCCGGAGCGGGAGGCCTCGGGGATGGCGCTAGGAAACGCCTGGGCCCCAAGTCTCGCCGAACTCGACCCGCTGCACCAATTGGCCGGTCATCGATTGGGCGTCCTGAAGTGCTAGGTAGACAGCGCTGGGCCCGACTACCGCCGGGTCCACCCGCAGGTGCCAGTCGCGTTGAGTCCAGGGGATGGCCGCCGAGCCTTCGCTCCGCAACGCCCCCGGCGACAGTATGTTGACGGCGATGTTATATTCCCGGACTTCCTCGGCCAAGCACTGGCTGAACATGTGCGCCGCGGCCTTGGTGCTGCTGTAGAGCACGCCGCCGCCTTGCAGGTGGCTGCTTCCCATGCGGGAACCGATGTTGATGATGCTCCCCCTGCGTTGCCGCATCATCACCGGCACCACGGCGCGGCAGAGCAGGTAGGGGCCGCGCAGGTTGGCGGCGACGCTCAGGTCCCATTTTTCAGGTTCGATCTCCAAGAGTGTTTCACCCAACACCATCACGCCGGCGTTGTTGACCAAGACGTCGATCCGGCCGTAATCGGCGGTTACGCGCTCGACCATGGCGTTGACCTCGCCTTCGTCGGTCACGTCGCAGCCCAAGGCCAACACTTCGCCGCCGTCCTCGCGGATTTGTTGCGCCGTATCCGCCGCCGTGCCGGCCAGACCGGTGGGTGAGCGGTCACGGGCGCAAATCGCCACGTTGGCCCCCTCCCTCGCAAACTCGGCGGCGATGGCCCGGCCCAAGCCGCGGCTGGCGCCGGTAACCAAGGCGGTCATTCCTGACATCTGGCCGGACATCTGAGCCATTACGTCTCCTTTGGCGAGGGGATCAGGCGAACCTGGTTTCCACCCAGCCCTTGTCGAAGGGCGTCCAGAAATGGGAGGTCAAAGTGAGGTGTTGGAATTTCCATTCGCCGGCGATCCGGACGTATTCTTCGTCGTAGCGGGCCGAGCCCCAGACCGCCTGATTTTCTGGGGCATAGGTGCAGGGCTGGAACAGGTACCAGACCCCGGTGGCCCGGTCGCCGTCCACTTCAATGATTGGGTTCAGTACCATGTGTATGGCGAACGGCAACCGTTCCGGGACGTGTTGGAAGAAGGCCCGTATTTCCTCCCGCCCCTCGTTGCGTCCCCGCTCCCGGCCGTCCCACACGGCGTCTTCGGCGAAGAGGTCGGCGATGGCGTCGGCATCGTAGCTGTCGTCGCAGTACCCGCAATACCGGTGTTTCAGCCGTTTAATTTCTTCAATGTCTTCCAATACTTGGACTCGTTTGGCCAGGTCTTCAAGATTCATACGGTTTCTCCTTGAATTGTTGGGCGCTCACTTGGCCGCCTGATTGCCCCCACCCTAACCCTCCCCCGTGCGCGAGGGAGGGGACATTGGGTTGGCCGCCCGCTGAGGGAGTCGGGACTTGGTCGGCCCCCCGCTAAGGAGTTGGGACATTGGGTTGGTCCCCTGCCGTGGGGTTGGGACTTTGGGTTGGTCCCCTGCCGTGGGGTTGGGACTTTGGGTTGGTCCCCTGCCGTGGGGTTGGGACTTTGGGTTGGTCCCCTGCTGGGGAGTTGGGACTTTGGGTTGGCCCCACGCTGGGGAATGCGGCCTTTGGCCCCTCCGCCACACCAAAAAACTCTGCGCTCTCTGTGCCCGCTGCGCTGAAACCAGTTGTCTAGATGATGTTCAGGCAAACCGGGCCTCCACCCAGCCCTTGTCGAAGGGCGTCCAAAAGATGGACGACAGAACGAGGTGTTGGAACTTCCATTCGCCGTTGACCCGTACGTATTGCTCGTCGTAACGGGCTGAACCCCAGACTGCTTGATTGCCGTCGGAATAGGTACAGGGCTCCAGGAGGTACCAGGTGCCGGTGGCCCGCTCGCCATCCACTTCAATGATCGCGTTCATCACCATGTGGATGGAGAAGGGCAGCCGTTGCGAGGCGCGATTAAAGAAGGCCCGGATCTCCTCTCGCCCTTCGTTGTGCCCCAACTCTCCGCCGTCCCAGACCGCGTCTTCGGTGAAGAGTTCGACCAGGGAGTCGACGTCGAAGTCCGCGTCGCAATACCCGCAATACCGGTGTTTGAGCCGTTTAATTTCTTCGATGTCTTCCAATACTTGGACTCGTTTTGCAAGGTCTTCCAGGCTCATAACACTCCTCCCCAAGTAATAATTGGCGCAGTATCCGGTCGGCTAGGCCGCTTGGCCGCCGTCGATCTCGATACACTGGCCGACGATGAACTCGGCGTCTTTGGAGCACAGCCAAGCTATGAAGTTGCCCATCTCCTCTGGCGTTCCGGCCCGTCCGGAAGGGATGCTCCGCAACCGGTCCTCCCATTCCGGGCTGCGGGGATAGCCGTAGAGCGTGTCGTTGCGGGCTGTGTCGGTGGTGCCGGGGCTAATACCGTTTACCCTTATTCCCAGGGGCGCCAAGGCCCGGCCAGCCTTCCGGGTAAAGGTGTAGAGAGCGCCGCTGGCTGTGGCGTAGGCAAGGTCGTTGGCGCGGCCGATCTTGGCTTCTACCGAGATGACGTTTACGATGCTGCCGCCGTCTCCTTGGTCGAGAAATACTTTGACCGCCGCCCGGGTGCAAAAGAAGGCGGCGGTGACCTTGGTGTCCAGCACCGCTCGCCATGCCTCATCCGAAAGCTCGTGGATTGGCGCCCAAGCGGCCGTCCGGGGGGCGCTGGCGTTATTCACCAGGACATCGAGGCGTCCCAATTCGGCAACGGTCCGGTCGACGGCCGCCTGCACTTGGTTGGCGTCGGTGACGTCGACAACCAAGGAGAGCGCTCGCTGGCCCAGGCCCTCGATCTCTTGGGCCACGCTCTCAACGTCCCGCCAGCCCAGATCGCGCTCGTCTTCGGGAAAGGCTGCCGGGTCGCGGCCGGTGCCGGTAACCGCCACGTCGGCTCCCTCCCGGGCGAATGCCAATGCAGCGGCCCGGCCGATGCCCCTGAAACGGCCCGCCCCGGTAATCAAGGCAACTTTACCGTCGAAATGGCCCACCGCTTCCTCCTGTGCTCGAATTCGTCAAGGGGACTCTTGCGGGAATGTTCAGGTGGCCGCCCAGCCGCCGTCTACCAACAACAGGTGGCCGGTGGTGGCGCTGGCCGATGGACTGGCTAGATAGACTGCAGCGCCAACCAATTCCTGGGGCTCCATGCGGCGGCCCAAGGGCATGTGGTGGTCGAGATCGGCTTGTACTTCCTCCGGGGTTCTGGTGTCGGCGGCCAGCATCCCCGGCGTAAGGGTTGGGCCGGGACCGATAGCATTCACGGTTATTCCGTATTTCATCCACTCGATGGCCAAGGACTTGGTCAGGCCGGCGACCCCGTGCTTGCTGGCGCAATAAGGGGACCGGTCCGCCATGGCTACCACGGAGAACTGGGAGCCGATGTTGATGATCCGGCCGGACCCTTGGTCGATCATCGGCCGTGCGGCGGCTTGGGCGCAGAAGAACAGGCCTTTCAGGTTGGTATCGACGGTGGCGTCCCAGTCCGCTTCGGTGACCTCCAAGGCCGGTTTACGGATACGGATGCCGGCGTTGTTGACCAAGATGTCCAACCGGCCGAAGTCCTCGACGATCCGGCTGACGGTCTCGGGGATGCCCGGCAGGTCCAGCACGTCGAGAGGATAAGTCTGGCTTCGGACCCCTTCGGCTTCCACTTTCGATTGGGTGTCCCGGGCCAGTTCCAACCGGTCGGGCATGTCGGACACGGCCACATGAGCGCCGGCTTGGGCCAAGCCCACGGCGAGGGCGGCGCCAATACCCCTTGCAGACCCGGTTACCAGGGCCACCCGCCCTTCGAGGCTAAGGCCGGAATAAGGCATTGCTGGGCCTCCCGGTGACTGGAATTTGGCCTAGCATAGCACCGTCGTCACCTTGGGGAAAGCCGAAGAAAGAAAGGAACAGGGTCGCTTCCGCCGGGCCAACTCACCGGGCGATGTTGTAAGATATGTTACCAATGGCCGCAGCGGTACAAATGCCGGCCGGGCGGAGGCAAAGCCGGGGGTTCATCCTGGCCTGCCTTTCGCTCGGGCACGGAATCTCCCACCTGTACGATCAGGGGTTCCCTGTGTTCATGCCGGCTATCGCCAGCGCCATGGGGTTGAACCACTTCCAGGTGGCCGCGCTGCTGGGGATCAGGCAGGGCGGATTCGGTGTGGTCAACTTGGCCTGCGGCGTCGTGGTAGACCGGCTCATCGACAACTGGGGACAAATACTGACTGGTTGTATGCTTTGGTCGGCTCTGGCGTTTCTGGTGGTCGGCGCCTCGCCCAACTTGGCAATATTGGCGGTGGCCGTCGGCATGGTATCCATCCCAGGCGCTCTGTGGCACCTGCCGGCTACAGCGGCCATTTCGCGCCGTTTCCCCGACCGGCGCGGCTTCGCCATTTCGATCCACGGATTTGGGTCCAACATCGGCAATGTCCTGGGGCCCTTGCTGGCTGGCGGCCTGCTCACCTTCATGCTTTGGCGCCACGTTCTCTACATCTACGCCATACCGGCGGTATTGATGACCGTCTTCGTTTGGTGGTCGCTGCGGGACTTGGGAGATGAAGGAGAAACGAGGCGAGCCAAAGGCCGCCGTATGTCCACCCAGTTTCGGGACGGCCTGAAGCTCTTTCAGAATCCGGTGGTGATGTCTTTGACCGTGGCCGCCGCCATACGAGGGGTGGCGACCGGAGCTTTGTTCAATTGGACGCCTTTCTACCTCGAGCGTTCGACCGACGGCGGCCTGGGAATGAGCTACTTCCTGGCAGGCGTCCATCTCGCGCTGCTCACCGGGATGGGAATCGTTTCGACCCCGGTCCTCGGTTTACTCTCAGACCGGTACGGCCGCAAGATGGTGCTTGCGCCCGGTTTGGTCATTGCCGCCGTCCTGACGTTCTTGGTGGTAAGCGCTGGCGACACCATCTTTTTGGCGTTGCTCTTGACCGGTATCGGGTTGTTCAGCTTCGCCCTGCAACAGATCCTGCTGGCGGCGGTGCTGGACGTGGTGGACAGGGGCACCGAGGCCACCGCCTCGGGGTTGATCTTCGGCTTCAACGGCATCCTCGGGTTCGGCTCTCCGTTCCTGGCCACGGTGATTATCAACGAGATGGGCGGTTACGGGGCGGTATTCTACTACGTGGGGATAATGACTGTGGTGGCCTTGGCTATCGTGCTGTTGACGCCCTTCCCCGACCACCGGCAGCCTGCCCCGGCGTCAACCGGATGAATGCTCCGGCCGGCGCCATCACGGACGTAGCCGGCTTGGAAGTAGGGCATTATACCGACTTGGAAAACGCTACGGGTTGTACCGTAGTGATGTGCCGGGACGGCGCGGCGGGAGGCGTCGACGTTCGCGGCGGCTCTCCCGGCACACGGGAAACCAACCTTCTGGAGCCGACGCGACGGGTCGACCGTGTCTTCGCCGTGGTCCTTAGCGGCGGAAGCGCTTTCGGTTTGGACGCCGCCTCGGGGGTGATGGCGTACCTGGAAGAGCACGGCCTCGGTTTTAGAACGGCGGGTGGCGTGGTGGTGCCGATAGTGGCATCGGCCATCCTGTACGATCTGGGGCTGATCACTTCCAGGGTCCGGCCCGGTCCGGCTGACGGCTATGCCGCGTGCCAGAGCGTCGGCGCCGGCGCGGTAGCCGAAGGGAGTGTGGGCGCCGGCACGGGCGCCACCGTGGCCAAGACCGGAGGACCGGAACGGGCAGTAAAGGGTGGAATCGGCACCGCCAGCCTTACCCTGCCTTCCGGGCACGTGGTGGCCGCGTTGATGGCGGTCAACGCCATCGGCGGTGTGCGCGATCCCGCTACCGGCCGCTTGGTGGCGGGTCCGCGGCGGCCCGGCGGAGGCTTCGATGACCCGGTGGAGACCCTTTTCCGGGGCGCACAGCCGTCCCAGGCTACGCAACACCAAAACACCACCATCGGAGTGGTGGCCACCGACGCGGTCTTGAACCGGGAGGAGGCCAATTACTTGGCCCGAGTCGGCCACGACGGCTTGGCTTTAACCATACGCCCTTGCCACACCATCCGGGACGGCGACACCATATTCGCCATGGCCACCCGGCGCAACCACAGCGAGGTGGATTTGGCAGTGTTGGGGGCCGCCGCGGTGGAGGTAACAGCGCAGGCCGTGCTTCGCGCCGTTGAACGGGCCACGGGACTGGGCGGAATACCTTCGGTGGGCGAACTGTCGGCGGTGTAAAACCGGGAACGGTGAATAATGCGGGTTGTTGACACCAACTATGAAATGGCCCTCGCCTGCCGCAGTGCCCCGCACCCGCTGGGGCTGGTGCCCACCATGGGCGCGTTGCACGCCGGCCACCTGAGCCTCGTGGACCGGGCCCGCGAGGAAACCGAGACCGTGGCGGTCTCGGTATTTGTCAATCCCACCCAGTTCGGGCCCAGCGAAGACTTGTCCGAATACCCTCGGGACCTGGAGGGCGACTTGGAATTGCTCCGGCAGCGGGGAGTGGCCTTGGTCTACGCTCCCGCCGTTACCGAGGTCTACCCCGAGGGATTCAATACCTGGGTGGATGTCGGACCGGTGGCGGACCGGCTGGAGGGCGCGGTGCGGCCGGGCCACTTTCGCGGCGTGGCCACCGTGGTATCCAAGCTTTTCAACCTCATTGGTCCCCAGCGGGCCTACTTCGGAGAAAAAGACGGCCAACAAACGGTGGTGGTGCGAAAAATGGTCCGTGACTTGGACATGGGGGTTGAGGTGGTGGTCTGCCCCACTGTGCGCGAAAACGACGGCCTAGCCATGAGCAGCCGCAACGTCCGGCTGGACCCGGAAGAACGTCGCGCCGCCGCCGGTTTGTTCAAGGCCCTGAGCCAAGCCCAAGAGCTATGGGCCGCCGGGGAGCGCGACGCCGAAAGGCTGCGCAACGCGGTCCGGGGTTCCCTGGAATCCGTACCCCTATTCGCAGGAATCGACTACGTGAGCGTGGCCGATACCTCGACCCTGGAGGAACAGGAGACCGTAACCGGCAAGATTATGGTTTCGGCGGCGGTGCATCTGGGCAAGGTCCGCCTGATAGACAACATAGTCCTCGGCTAGGCCCAAGACCGGCGCTAAGCCTGCACCAACTCCCGGACCGCTTCGGTCAGCGCCGGTATTACCCGCTCCCAGTCGCCCACCACGCCGTAGCGGGCTTCCTTGAATATATTGGCCCCGGCGTCTTTGTTGATGGCCACGATTACCTTGGCCCCGGAGCAGCCGGCCATGTGCTGGCTGGCGCCGGAAATGGCCACGGTGATGTACAGGTCGGGGGTTATCGTCTTTCCGGTCAACCCCACTTGGTAGGCTGAGGGTACCCAACCGGAGTCAACGGCGGCGCGGGAAGCGCCCACCGCTCCTCCCAGCAACCTCGCTAGGTCTTCCAACCCGGTAAACGGGTCTGGCCCGCCCAGTCCTCGTCCGCCGGATATCACAACCCGGGCATCCTCAAGTTTGACCCCGGCGGCTTCCTCCTTGACGGTTTCCACCACGCGGGTCCGGGCTTGGGCGGCGTCCAATTCGACAGGGAAGGACACGATTCGGCCCTCCCGCGAAGGATCGGGTTCCAGCGGCTCGTAGACCTTGGGGCGTATGGCGGCCACTTGCGGGGTGTGGTCGCAGCTAACAACGGCGATGGCGTTTCCGCCGTAGACCGGGCGGTTGGCCAGTAACTGCTTCGATTGCGGGTCGACCGAAACCTCGAGGCAGTCTTGGGCCAGTCCCACGCCGAGGCGGAAGGCCAAGCGGGGCGCCAGTTCCCGCCCCTCGTTGGTGCGGGCGATCAACACGATGCGGGGGGCGGTCTCGCGGCAGAGGGCGTCTAGTGCGACCAGATGTAGGTCTACCTGGTAATCGGCCAACAGGGGATGATTGACGGCGTAGACTTTATCGGCGCCTTGACTGACGGCGTTCTGGGCAGGCCCAGCGACCGAGTCACCCAAAAGGCCGATAGCCAACTCTTCGCCAAGCGCGTCGGCCAAGCGCCGGCCGGCGGCCAGTAATTCGCTGGACGCCGCGCTCAGCTCCCCCTCCAGCGTTTCTCCCAGTACCAAGACCCCGGTGGCGTCAGCCATTACAGTCTCCCTAAAGGCGAGGCTTGCCGTTGACGTGCCAGCGGCAAATATTCGGTCCGGAACGGCAGTGGCCGGCCGGACCGGACGAGGATGATCAGATAAGTTTGTCTTCGCGGAGTTTCAGGGCCAGCAACCGGCCCGAATCGGCCGGGTCTTCCCCTTCAATGAACTCGCATTCTCGTTCGCTTACCGGGACGAACAACTCCCGGAGGGTTACCCGTGCGGCCGCCAAAGAGTCGTCCAAGGCCAGGTCGGCGGCGGTCCAGACGGTGGGTTGTTTGCGGGTGGCCGCCATGATTCCGCGGAGGGTCGGGTAGCGGGGCTGTCCCAATTCGTTACTCACGGTTACCAGGGCGGGGAGCGCGGCTTCGACGACTTCATAGCCGTCGGGGATAATCCGTTCAACCCGGACCGTACCGTCTTGGACCTGGACCTTTTTCCCGAGGGAAATGCAGGACAACCCAAGGATTTCGGCGACACCCAAGGGTACCTGAGCGTTGTCCCAGTCCGACGCTTGGCGCCCGCAGATGATGAGGTCGAAGCCGTCCAGTTTTTTGATTGCGGCGGCCAGCAATTGCGCCGTCAAAAAGCTATCGACGGTGTTTTCGAAGGCGTCGTCCTGTAGCAGGACCAGCTCATCGGCTCCCATCGACAGCGGCTTCTTCATCACGTCCATGGCGAACCCGGTACCGGAAGAAATGACCGTTACCGAAGCCTCTTGGGAGTCTTTTATCTGGAGCGCCGCCTCGACTGCGTTCTCATCGAAGCCGTTGACAACCGGCGGAATGCTGGGCGGAGGAACGACCTTTTTGGCGTCGTTGTCAATGCGAAAAGCCGCCATCGGCATCTCGGGATCGAGCACCTGTTTTGCCAACACGCCTATCTTGATCGCCATGCCTGACCCTCCGGCGAATTCCGTCACGACCGGGGAAAACATATCACCGGCCAGCCTGCGGTGTCAATTTGAATCGCCTCGGGCGCGGTGGCGCCGATGCTACGAAACCCGGGTGGGAGAGCCGGGAGCGAATGATATAATTTTGGCATACGAGGTGGATAGGACGGTTGCCGTTTCGCCCGGCGGCGGGCAACCGGGGAGTCAAGCTCCTTGAATACCATAAAGACCTTTTTCTTGATGATGGTGTTGACCGCCTTGTTGTTGGCGGTGGGAGGGGTCATCGGAGGCCAGGTCGGAATAATCGTGGCCCTGGCTTTCGCGGTGATCATGAATTTCGGGGCCTACTGGTTTAGCGACCGTATTGCCTTGAGGATGACTCACGCCCGGCCCGTCACCGAAGACGACGACCCGGAATTGTACAGCATCGTCAGAGAACAAGCCCAGATGTCCGGCCTGCCGGTGCCCAAAGTTTACGAAATCGAGAACGATTCTCCCAACGCCTTCGCCACCGGCCGAAGCCCCCGTCACGCCACGGTGGCCGTCACCACCGGCATACGCCGCATCCTTACACGCCAGGAGTTGGGCGCGGTGGTGGCCCACGAAATGGCCCACGTAGGAAACCGCGACACCTTAATCATGGCAATTGTAGCGTCCATTGCCGGCGCAATCTCCATGTTGGCGATTATGGCCCAAATCTCCGCCTTGTTTGGAGGGTTCGGCCGCCGCCGCGACAGGGACGGGAACATCATCGGACTCTTGGTCGTCGCCATCGTCATGCCCATCGCCGCCGCCTTGGTGCGGGCGGCTGTTTACCGGACCAGGGAGTTCCAAGCCGACGCCACCGGCGCCAAGAACTGCGGCGATCCTATGGCGCTGGCCATGGCGCTCCGGAAGCTGGAGCAGGGCGCTCAAATCCGCCCCATGAAGGTGGCGGAAAGCGCCTCACACCTCTTCATCGTGAACCCGTTACGGGGCGCCTCCGTGTCCAGACTGTTTTCGACCCATCCGCCCACGGCTGAACGAGTCCGGCGGCTGTCGGAGATGCATCCCAATTACTAGCCGCCATTTCTCCCAGCGAGCTTGAACGAGGCAGCGGCTCGGGCAGGCTGTTATCTGGGCATCGCCCGGGCGGTCGCCTCCCTCGTCCTCGGTCTCTTCGTCTTTGTCGGGCTGCTTTATGTTGCGGTCCTGGCCAATGTGTCGTCCAAACTGCTCGACCGCGAGTTCTACAGCGATATCCTCGCAGATGCCGATGCCTATAACCGGGTCTACGAGGAGGTCGTGACGGAGACCGAGCTTGTCGAAGAAGTTGGGTACATTTTCGGCAACGTCGATGTCTCCAGCGTTGAAGACAAGGCAGGTCTGCTCCGAGAAGTCTTTCCGCCTGCATACCTGAAAACCCAGACCGAAGGAGTCATCGGCAGCGTCGTCTCCTACATGGACCGGGAGACGGACGAATTGGAGGTCTACGTTGATTTTGGCCCGCCGCTGGAAAACCTCCGGCCAGCGGTTTACGCCTATATTGACCGCCGTATCGACGGTCTAGCGGAAGTGGAACCGCCGGGGCCGCCCGATTGCTCTCAAGACGCAGTCCAGCGGTTGACGTCAGGGTTTCAGGAGCGCTGGCAACAACTTGCTAAGGGCGACATTCCCACCTCTGTCCCTTCTCTAAGATCGCTGAACGAACCCTGCCGGACCCGGGTATTCGAGGCCACTTTCGAAGCCCTCCCCTTGGTGACCACGCGAGCCTCCCTGTCCGGCGGAAGCTTGCGTGAGGACCTGAGGCAGGCGTTTGGCGACACCGACGCCCGGCAGGCAGTGGAGGTCTTGGCGCGTCCCTTGTCCGAGCCGCTCATCACTGACGCCATCGAAGAATTCCGCCGCGAATTGGAGCCGGACGACCGGTTGGACTTGGTCTGCAAAATCGCCGAAGAAGAAGGCGTGTCCGAGACTGAGATCAGACAAGGAGCCGCCGACATCAGAAGTTGGCTGACTGGTTCTCAAGGCTTGGGCCGGACTGCGGCGCTGGTCATCGTAGTGGCTGGAGCCCTGATTATCGGCTTGATGCACCTGCCGCGCTTGGGCGGCGTGTTGCGATGGCCGGGGATAACCCTGTTGCTGAGTGGGGCCGTTTGCTACTTGGCGGGTTTAGGGAAGCTCTGAATAAGTCCCTTCCCCCTCGAGGGGGAAGGCTAGGATGGGGGTGACCTCGCTTACTGGATAGCTGAAGCCCTTAAGCTCCCCACCAAGATTTCGGTTTCCATTGCAATTCCGAGTGCATTTTCAGAGGTTTCTTAGTAGTCCATTCCCTGCTAACCGAAGCGCTTGAGGCCGCACTGGTCCAGCAATCTCCGTTAATGGAGGAACTGGCCGTTTCTTTGATCGAGCGTCTGACCTCTGGTTACGGCGGCGCGGCCCTTGTGGCCATGATCGTAGGCGCCCTGTTGCTCGCGGCGTCCTTCGCCGTTCCTTACCTGCGGGCGCGTCTGGGCGGCGGCCCCTAGCCTTCTTCCGTAGTGAGGGGGATTTTGCCGGACACGTTTTCAGAACAGCGCTATGGGATTGACCGGAGAGCCGGTGACGTTCCTGAGCCGCAGCGGGGCCAAGGTGAGCATGAACTCGTAACGCCCGCGCTGGGCGCAGGCGACGGACAGGTCTTCCAAGTTGGTGTTGTCGATGAGCCAGAGTCCCAGGGACACCAGGCAAACGGTGTGAAGCGGATTGCCGATGGTCTTGTACCGTTGGGGGCGTATGTCGTTCGAGGTATCAGTGCCCATCATGGCGATTCCCCGCTCCTTGAACCATGGGGTGCAACCGACCTGGCAGGCGGTCATCGGGTCGTTGGGCCCCGACGGCCCGCGGTCCAACCGCATACGGTAATTTCCGGTACGGACCAAGAGAATGTCCCCTTCTTCCACGTGGACGCCGTGGGCCCGCTCGGCGGCTTCAAGGTCCTCCGGCAGCACCGGGTCGGACGGGTCCATCCAATCGACGCCCTTGACCGCCGGCAGGTCGAGCAGGACACCGCGGGTTACGATTCCTTGAGCAGCCGGCTCGATGGAATGGCTTTGGGCGCCTTCCCGGGAGGTAATCACGCTGGACGGGACGCCGTTGTACATTTTCCCCTTCCACGAATAGTGGGACATGGCGTCGACATGGGTGATGGTTTGTCCGTGGAACACCATGCCGATGAATTCGCCGGCGCCGCGGCGGTTGAACTGCCGCTCCGGAGAATCGGTATCCCGTCCCTCCCCGCTGTCGAACATGAACCGCTGGAATTGGTAGGTGACATCCGCCGTCATCTCGGTGGTGATGGGACGGGAACAACTTACCGGGATGCCGTCGGTAACCAGTGCCGCGGCCTGTTGCCGTTTGTGCGGCCCGATCAGGTTCAGGCAGCCTAGTTGGTCGTCGGCGCCCCAGCGACCCCAGTTGCTCAGTGACTCCATCCAGGCCAACACCTGTGATTCGGCGGGAATGTCTTTGGCCATTTCAGTCCTCTCCACAGTCGAGTCCGGGCCGGTTCGGCCGCATTGTCCGCATTGTCTGTGTTGTACGTGTTGTACAGTCGCCCCTGCCTCTGGGACGTACCCCGAGCTTACGATAGCATCGAACCCATGATTTGTGGGAAACCGGCCAGGAACTCCTTGGCGGTCACCGCGCGGCGTCCTTCCAATTGTATTTTTCTGACGCCCAGGAGACCGGCGCCGGTGACGACAGCCAGAGAGTCGTTCCCGGAGTCGCCGGCCACCACTTGGCCGGGCACGCCGCCGGGTATCGTCGTAGGGGGCAACGGTGTCGAGTCCAAGACCTTCAGTACCTTGCCTTCCCAATGAGTGAATAGTCCCGGCCACGGCGTGAAAGCCCGCCGGCGACGGTCCGAGGCCTCGGCCGACAGCCCCCAATCGGCCCGGCCGTCATTTCGTTCCAGTCTGCTGGTGAAGGTCGCCGCGGCAGCATCCTGAGGGCGGGCCGCCAGGCTGCCGTCCATCCACGAGTCCAGGTTATCTATCAAGAGTCTAGTGCCCTCGTTGAACAGCGCTGCCGTCAGTTCGCCGGTGGTCTCGGCGCCGTTCAACGGGTGTTCCGCTTGGGCGACTATGGGGCCGGAGTCCATTCCTTGGTCCAACAGCATCAATGTGACACCGGTGGCGGTGTCGCCTTCCAGTATGGCGGCGGCTACCGGCGCTGGCCCGCGGTGGCGTGGCAACAACGACGGATGCAGGTTCAGACATCCCCGCTGTGGCAGCGCCAACACCGGCGGCGGCAGCAATTTGCCGTAAGCGGCGACGACGATGATGTCGGGGGCGAGCGCGGACAACTGCCTTTGAGACTCCTCGGATCGCAGGCTCTCCGGTTGGAATACCGGGATACCTTGTTCCAAGGCGAAGAATTTCACCGGGGGCGGCTGGGGCTGCCTGCCGCGGCCGCTGGGCCGGTCGGGCGGGCAGACTACGCCGGAGATTTCGGCCCCCGGCAAGCCAGCGAGGGCCTCCAGGACCGGTACCACAAACCCCGGTGTGCCCATGAAGACCAGCCGCATCATTGCTCGACCTTCCCCGTTATGTGATTCGAGACGCCCCCTTGGCGATTCGAGGTTACCGTATGCAATTCACTCCAAGGGACTCCTAAATTGCCCTTGATTCCAGTATATCGTTCGTGCGGTTGTTGGTGTTCGGCAAACTTCGGGGCGCCGCAGGCGATGTGGTTGCCACGGGGAAGCATTTCAGCATTCTTTCCGGGAATTCAGGCGATTTGTAAACAAAAATCAAGCAACCGGGAATAGCTGCAGCAAGGAACCCCGCCCGGTTCTTAGCTAAAGAGATACATTGCGGGTAGATGTGGCGTCAAATCCTTGACAGCCAAAAGTTTCTATTGCTAGAATTGCTCAACCGCTTGGCGGGAATTTTGAAAAGGAGGTGAGACGAATGGATGATAGTTTAACACTCAGGGGCGATGGTAGGCATCAGTCTGGACACGACGAGGTGATCAGTTCGTAGCTATTCGCCGCGCTAATTGAAAACCCGTACGTCGGGCCCAGGCCAATGTCTACCATCGCCCCGTGGGACCCAGGAATGTCATCGGGCGAACTATAAACCAGATTTGGCCGGGCCCGATTTCTTTGTTTGGAGACCATACGCTTTTTCTTAGTGCCGTGAAGGACAGCGCTGGCTGGGAGCGATGTCTCGACAATAAACCAAGGAACCGTTAGAATCGCCAATTGTAAGTTGGACGGCATACATTCCGGAGATTGAATGTTAAGGATTCGGCTCAGCAGAGTAGGGAAAAAGGGGCGACCGTCCTACCGGATCGTGGTGGCGGACGTGGCCGCGCCCCGCGACGGCGCGTACTTGGAGTGGATCGGCAACTATGATCCGTTGGTCGACCCGCCGGCTATTACCTTAAAACAAGACCGGGCCAGGCATTGGCTGAATCTGGGCGCTCAACCCTCCGCGCCGGTCCAACGTATTCTCGACAAGAACGGTGTGGCGAGAGGTGTTGCCCCGCCCGATGAGCCGGAACTGGTCGACGCGGCCGCCGGGAACGAAAGCGACGAAGCGCCAGCAGCGGAAGCAGGCGAGGAATCCTAGTACGATGAAAGAGTTGATCGAGTATATCTCCCGGTCGCTCGTCAGCAACCCGGACGCCGTCCAAGTGACCGAAACCGTGCAGGACGGGCGGGTGATTTATCGCCTGGAAGTCGCCCCGGAAGATAAGGGCAAGGTCATCGGACGCCAAGGGCGAGTTGCCCAAGCCATGCGTGTTTTGCTTCGGGTGGCCGCAGTAAAAGACGGTACCCACGCCGTGTTGGACATCATATAGTCTCCCGGCGCCCCGGTTCTCTTGGTCGCATAGTCCCCTTACTCACCCCGCGAATTCCTCATCAGGCTTCACCAATTTGACTTGGCCGACAAGATGCTCCCGCCGTTGTTCTTATGACCCATGAGCTCGTTTCACAACCGACGGATGTTGTCGCCGTGGGACAGGTGTTGGGCGCCCACGGACGTGACGGCGGCCTGACGTTGCGTGTGTTTAGCGATGTCCCTGGTCGGTTCGATTCGGGCCAAACGCTGCTCATCGACGGCCGTTCCTGCACCGTCAGCGTCTCTCGAGTATCCGGTCCCAATTCCCGTTTGTTGTGGCTCGTGGGAGTGTCGCGCCGGGAGCAGGCCGAGGCGTTGCGCGGTAGCTGGTTGTACGTCCCGGAAAAAGACGTGCCAGCCGCCGAGGAAGGGGAGTTCTTTCACTATCAACTCTTGGGGATGGCTGTCTACACCGAAGAGGATGAGCTGCTGGGAGAGATAGGAGAAATTCTCGAGACCGGCAGCAACGACGTTTATGTGGTGAAGGGACCGTCGAAGGAACTTCTGGTGCCGGCGACGGCACAGGTGGTGCGGCAGGTTGACGTTTCCGGCCGCCGGATGACAGTCCGATTGCTCGACGGAATGCGCTAGTTCGTTTTGACCGGCTCTTCCCGCCGGTGCTAAAATCGCGCCAAGGAGGTGAACCCATGTCTGGTCACTCGAAATGGTCGACGATCAAGCACCAGAAGGGGGCGGCCGACGCGAAGCGGGGTGTGTTGTTCACCAAGCTGAGCCGCGACATCGCGCTCGCCGCGCGCGAGGGCGGTGGCGCCGACCCCGACATGAACTTTCGCCTGCGGTTGGCCTTGGACAAGGCCAAGAATAACAACATGCCCCAAGACAGCATCGCCCGGGCGCTGAAGCGGGGCAGCGGCGAAGGCGGCGACGGTCTTGAATCTCTTGAAGAGGTTACTTACGAGGGCTACGGGCCCGGCGGCGGCGCGATCCTGCTACAGGCGGTTACGACCAATCGCAACCGTACCGCGGCCGACGTGCGTGCCGCCTTCAACCGCAGCGGCGGCAGTCTTGGGGAGAGCGGCTGCGTCGCTTGGAACTTTGATCTCCGCGGCGTGATCAACCTGGAAATGGAAGACGAAGAACGCGCCGAAGAGCTAGGCCTGCTGGCGATCGACGCTGGAGCCGAGGACGTCCAGATAGAGGACGGGATGTTGGACATCTACACCGCGGTCGACCAACTGCAACAGGTCCAAGCGGCGATGGAGGCTGAGGGGATTAGCCTCGATTCGGCCCAGCTTTCCATGGTGCCCAAGACGACCATCGCCCTCGGCAACAAGGAAGCCGAGCAGACACTGCGGCTGTTGGACGTACTGGAAGACTTGGACGACATTCAGAAGGCTTACACCAACGCCGATTTTTCGCCCGAGGTACTGGACAAGTACCAAGCGGAGAGCTAGCCTACCCCCGGCCGTGCTAAACGTGTGGGGACCGACGTGAGGACGTGAGGATGTGTGACGATGGAACGACGCATCACCGCCCTGGAAGAAATTTCGATGCTGACCGTTCAGGCACTGCAAGAATTCGACGTATCCATGCTGCGGGCGGAGGCGTCGATACGACGGTCGCAAGCGTCGCTCCGGGAGTTGGATGCGTCGCTTCGAGCGTTGGAGGCGTCGGTCGAAGAATTTGGTGTAGCCGTGAGGCGGATGGAGGTATCGGTGAAGGCTTTGACCGAGTTCGTCCCGGTGACACAAGCCGAGGTAATCAGGCTCGACGACCGTATTAACCGCATCGAAGGAGCCTAGCCGGGCCTGATGAGCGTGTTGGGGATTGACCCGGGGACGATTCGGATGGGCTACGGGGTGGTGGGGGAGGGCCCCCGGTTGGAAGCCGCCGACTACGGCGTGATCGCCCTGCCCTCCAGTATGCCCCTGGAAAACCGCCTCTACCAACTCCACACCCACGTTTTGAACTTGATCGCCATCTTTCACCCGGCCGCGGTAGCTATCGAAGAGCCCTTTGTCGGCCGCGGCGAACGAAGCTTTCCCGGTTCCTCACTGGCCATCGGGCAGGCTCAAGCCGTGGTGTTCATTGGCGCCGCCAGCCAGGGCATTCCGATATACAAGTACGCACCGGCCCAGGTAAAGCTGGCCGTGGCCGACTACGGCGCCGCTTCCAAGGACCAGATGCGCGAAATCGTCGCCGCCACACTGGGGCTGACGGAACCGCCGGACTCGGACGCCGCCGACGCGCTGGCCGTGGGATTGTGTCACTTGGTCCAAACCCAGGCCCGGAACGCCTTGAGGATGGAGATCCCTCCGGGCCGAGAACGATAGGAGCGGGGATCTGATGATTGTCGGCGTGCGGGGGGTGTTGGAGTCCACCGGTCCCGACTGGGCGCGTCTATCGGTAGGCGGCGTTACCCTGCAGGTGTTCGTTCCGGGCAACGCCGTGTCCAAACTGGGCCCCACCGGGACCACCGTCTCGCTTCACACTCTGCTTCGCATCCGGGAGGAGCAGCCGGTGCTTTACGGCTTCTCCGACGCCGCGTCCCTCGATCTTTTCACCATGCTCACTGGTGTGTCGGGCGTGGGGCCGCGGTTGGCCTTGTCCTTATTGTCGGTCTTGGAACCGGCCAGTCTACAAGTTGCGGTGGAATCGGGTGACGTGGCAGCCCTAGCGGCGGCCCCGGGTGTAGGGCGGCGCACCGCTAGCCGCATCATCTTGGACCTTAAGGGCAAAATAGAGGTCGGCGAAGGCGACATCTCGGGCGTGATTACCGGAGGGGACGGCGAGGTACTGGCCGCCCTGGCAGCCTTGGGCTATTCTGCTTCTGAAGCCAGAGCGGCAGTGGACAGTCTGCCCGATTCCGATGGCGACACTGTCGAGGACCGGATACGGCTCGCGCTGCAACGGTTCGCTTCCAGAGGATGATTGGATATAATCAGAGCATGACTACCTACGCACGTGGCAAGAAGTGGGCCGAGGCTGGCGAAGGGATCAACGAGACGCGGAACTCCCTTGTTAGGGAGGACCGGCAGTTCCGGTTGGTGGCCGATTTCGGGATGACCGGCGACCAACCCGGCGCCGTGGCCAGGCTGTCCGAGAGCGTGCAGAACGGGATGAACCGGCAGAGTCTGATGGGCGTTACCGGAAGCGGCAAGACCTTCACTATGGCCAACATAGTGCAACAGGTGCAGCGCCCCACCTTGGTCATGGCCCACAACAAGACGCTGGCGGCGCAGCTAGCGTCTGAATTCAAAGAATTCTTTCCCCATAACGCCGTGGAGTACTTTGTCTCGTACTATGACTACTACCAGCCCGAGGCATACGTACCGCAGTCGGATACCTACATCGAGAAAGACTCCAGCGTCAACGAAGAGCTCGACAAGCTGCGTCTCTCCGCAACCACCTCGCTACTGACGCGCCGGGATGTTCTGATCGTAGCCTCCGTCTCGTGCATCTACGGCTTGGGCGACCCCATTGACTACTTCAATCTCGTGGCCCAGGTCAAGGTGGGGGAGATTCGCAACCGCAGCCAATTGGTGCGCCAGTTGGTGGACATGCAGTACGAGCGGAACGATTTGGACTTGAGCCGTGCCAAGTTTCGCGTTCGCGGCGACGTTTTGGAGCTGGTGCCAGCCTACGAAGAAGCAGCGGTGCGCGTCCAGTTCTTCGGCGACGAGGTGGAACGTATCGTCCAATTGGACCCGCTGACCGGAGAGGTGCTTGCCGACCTGCCGCAAGTGTCAATTTACCCGGCGAACCACTTCGTTACGTCCAAGGAGAAACTGGAGCTGGCGGTCCAAGGCATCAGAGTCGAGTTGGAACAGCGCCTCAAGCACCTCCGGGACAACGGCAAAATACTGGAGGCGGCCCGCTTGGAAAGCCGTACCAACTACGACGTGGAAATGCTCCAAGAGACCGGTTTCTGCTCCGGGGTCGAGAACTACGCTCGCCACTTGTCCCAGAGGGCAGAGGGTAGCGCACCATGGACTCTCCTCGACTACTTCCCTGAAGATTACCTGATGTTCGTCGACGAGTCGCACATGACTCTTCCTCAAGTTCGGGGGATGTACCACGGCGACATCTCCCGGAAGCGGACCCTGGTGGAGTTTGGCTTCCGATTGCCCTCGGCCCTGGACAACCGCCCCCTGAACTTCGAGGAGTACGAAGACCATATCAATCAGGTGGTCTACGTTTCGGCCACCCCGGGCCCCTTCGAGTTGCAACATAGCCGGTCCGTCGTGGAACAGGTTATCCGGCCCACGGGACTGCTTGATCCCACGGTGGAGGTCCGGCCCACCCAGGGTCAGATCGACGACCTCTTGGTAAGAATCAAGGAGCGGGTGGAGAGAGCGGAGCGCTGCCTGGTAACCACCCTTACCAAGCGGATGGCCGAGGAGTTGGCCGACTATCTGTCAGAGATGGGCATCCGCAACACCTACCTGCATTCGGACATCGAGACCCTCGACCGGATAGAGATACTCCGCGACCTGCGCTTGGGCGTCTATGACGTCATCGTTGGCATCAACCTCTTGCGTGAGGGCCTGGACCTCCCCGAAGTCAGCATGGTGGCCATCTTGGACGCTGACAAAGAAGGCTATTTGCGCTCGCAGACGTCGATGATCCAGACCATCGGCCGGGCGGCCCGTCACGCTAACGGCCACGTGGTGATGTACGCCGACCGGATGACCGACTCGATGCGCCGGGCTATCGACGAAACTGAACGCCGCCGCCGCCTGCAAAGCGACTACAACCGGCAGCACGGAATCGAGCCGCAGAGCATTCAGAAAGAGGTCCACGACATCACCGAGGGAATCAAGGCGATCGCCGAGAACCGGTCCCGCTACAACGTGGTGCGCAAGGAAATGTCGCGCACTGACATGTTCCGGGTGGTAAAAGACTTGGAAGTGCAGATGAAGGAGGCGGCCAAGGGCCTGCAATTCGAGAAAGCCGCCCAATTCCGCGACGAAATATTCGAGCTTCGCCGCCTCTTGGCCTTGGAAGAAAAGACCCTAGCCCCTTCAGGATTCCAGCCCCCCGAAGACTAAACACAAAGGGCTCAGCGAATTCTAGTTAGGGAAGCTCTGAATAAGTCCCTTCCCCTCGACGGGGGAAGGTTAGGATGGGGGTGACCTCGCTTATTGGATAGCTGAAGCCCTTAAGCTCCCCACCAAGATTTCGGGTTCCGTTGCAATCCCGAGTGCTTTTTCAGAGGTTTCTTAGTTCTTTACTTCGCTCTCGGCGCCCTCTGTGGTTGAGCCCCTATTCCAGCGTCTTTATGTAGTTGATTACGTGCCAGATGTCTTCCTCGGTCAGCGTCTCGCCGAGGGGGGCCATCGCTGTCCCGGCAATGCCCTCGCGTATAAATCGGAAAAGGTCCTGGTCGGAGTGTAACGGTACGTGGACAATCAGGTCGGCCGGGGGTGGTTGCAGTCCTGCCGCCGCCGGTCCGTCGCCTCGGCCGTCGCCGTGGCAGGTCTGGCAATGCCCGCCGTAAAGGTCCTGCCCGCTTGCCAGTGACTCGGCGTTGGGAAGGATAGGATTTCTCAGCAGTTCGCTTGGTTGACCCAGTTGCGAGTTGAATAGCAGCACCATACCCACGGCGAACCCGGCTATCCCAGGGGCCATCACGCCGGCCCCGGCCCGGGTGAACCAACCGCCCAAGGGCAGCGCCGACGCCATGAACAGCATCCCCAGTATCGCCAGCCCGGCCCCAAGGAGCAGTCCCGCCGTTTCGGGCGTCGGCGAGATGGTCGAACTGCCGGCGCCCCCGGCAGGGGTGGTCTCGAAGCGGAAAGCGGTGCGGGCGTCGAAAGCGTCGAGACGCCGCACTGTTATTTCCGCTTGCCAAGCGCCCTTGATGCTCAACGGAACGCCCTCCAAGCGGTAATCGCCGCTTCCCGACGACACCGCCGTAGCCGCTTCCTCTCCTAGGTCGGCTTCCAGATAGGTCAGGCGGACCGCGACGTCCGTAGCGTCGGTGATCGGCCCGCCCCGCCGGTCGGCCAAGGAAACGGTGATGTCGTTGGGTCCAACCGAGGCGGGCCGCACGTTCAGGCCGATAGTTGTCCCTTCCACCGTTTCGCTGAAGGTGAGGGCACTGGGCGCCCCGACGCCTTGGCGAGAAGCGACCTGCCGTGCCGGTTCCAAGCTGGTCAACACGCCGACCGACGCTAGGACCAAGAGCGCCAAGACCGCTTCCCCCATTAGAAGCCGCTTAAGCCAACGCCCGGCTTCGGGGTCGCGGGCCAGCCGTGGGCGCACCCACATCAGATTCAGGCCCGCCAGCAATAGCAGCGGGACTACCATGGCCACTTTGGCCAACAGGGCCAGACCATAGGGGGTGTTGAGGGCCGGGAACACAGTCACTTGCGCCCAAGCGCCAAAGACCCCGGTGACGATCAGTGCGGCCACGCTCAACGCGGCGACCATCGAGAACCGGGGGGCCATCGCCGAAAGGCAGGAAAGCCGGGCCCCGGAGGACAGGGAACGCATGATCAACGGAGTCGCCAAGGCGAAATGGAACAAAGCGCCAGCCCAGAACGCCGCTGCCAGCAGGTGGAGGAAGTCGGCGAACAGGGCGGCCGAGCGGATTGCCGGAGTAGCCGCTCCGTGGCTGGTCAGGCTCAGCGTCCATAGGATTCCCCCGCCGATGCCAAGAGCTATAAGGGGGGCGGTTTTGTCCCACAGGTTGGTGGATAGGGGTATCGCCTTCGGCCATAGACGGATGGGGTTAGCCAGCACCACGATGAAGGCCAAGGTTAGCCCGCAACGCCATAGCCAGAGGCGGCCCCAGCCGGTATCCGCCAGTATCGTTCGGACCGGGGCGCCGGCCGCCTCGACGACCGAGATATCGTGGATAGCGGCGGTCTGCACCAACAGCTGGGCGACCGATGCCGCCAACAACAGCCCGACCCCAGCCCAGGTCAGCTTGGAGCTACGCGACGCCAACAGCCGACCCGTTTCCCGTACCGATCCCGCGGCTTGCCGTCCCAACAACACCGGCCGCCACACCAACAGCTCAAACACCAGCCCGCCCACCATTGCCAAAACGGCGGCTAGGATGAGCCAACGCAATACCGGCTCGGCCGGTGACTGGAGCAGTGGCTCATCGGCAACTCCCACTGGCAACCCGGTAATGGGCTGGCCCACCGAAAACAGGAACGAGCCCCGTACTCGATGGCCGTCCACCGTCGAGACATTCTTCCAAGCGACGGTATAGACGCCGTCAGGTAGCGGGCCGACTCCCACCGATAGGGCCGTCGGATCGTTCCGGTCTACCAGGATGCCGCCGTCATCTACCCTGGCGCCGACCGAGTCGAGGACACTGATCTCGCTCAGCCCCCGCTCGATCGGCTCGGTGAACCAAATAGCAACCCGGTCCGGTGCATCCGCTAGCACCGAGTTGGGCGGCGGCTCGGACCGGGCTAGGTTGGCGTGGGCCTGCGCCTCCCGGCCGGGCAACAACAACCACAACGCTACCAAGGCCAACAGACACACCAGCAGGCGCCAGTTGCGTCTTGGCCGTACGCTGTTCCGGTTATTCCAAGTACCCAAGTTCGCTCCCGGCGACGGCGCTAGTCCGCCGTTGGGCGGCGCTTCCTGGTTGCCACCAGCAGCCCGGCAGTCCCGGCGGCCAACCCTGCGGCGCCGAGCACGATCCCAATGATACCCAGGACCGCGCCGGAGTCGTTGTCCGCTGCGGTCGAGGCGGCGTCTTGGGCCTGTTGCGAAGTCTCTATGGCTCCACGCACCGCACTCTCGATCTCACGGGGTCCGGTTACCTGGTTGGGGAATTGCAGGGCGGCGGCGGTTTGAACGTCGTCGAAGTCGCCTCCACCACCAGTGGAAACGAAGGTCTCGTCGGTCTGGTTGCCCTCCACCGCGCCGAAGACACGAAATTCGTACACCCCGGGGGCGGTCGGAATCAAGTCGGCGGTGTAGTCGCCGGGCTGATTAAGCACAGCCCGCAGGTTGAGCACCTTCGAGTTCTCTGACGCCACGTGGCTTACTTCCACCTGCAGCGTGTCCTGCAGGCCTTTCACCGGCTGCGCATCGTGGTTATCGCCGGTTTGCGGCAGGCCGCTGGCCATAATCTTAGGAGCGGCCGATGGGAGAATTGACTGGTCGTCGTCATCGGTGTCGTGGCCGTTTTGGTCGTCGTTGCCGTCGTGGTCTCCCTGGTCGTTGTCATGGGTGTCGTGGCCGTTTTGATCATCGTCTCCTTCGTGGTCTTCCTGGTCGTTGTCATCGGTGTCGTGGCCGTTTTGATCGTCGTCGCCGTCGTGGTTTTCCCGGTCGTCGTCTATGTCGTGGCCGTCGCGGTCGTCATCGCCGTTGTCGTCCCCTTCGTGGCCTTGGACTTCAACCAACCTTGTCACGCGGACATCGACGCCGTTCTTCAGGCCCTCGTATGCTGGCTCTTCCGCCCAACCGACGGTAAACCGATACTCGCCCACCTCTCGTCCATCGTGGGCGAAGACGGCGCCGGTGACGAGGATAAGAGCGGTCAACACGGCCGGAATGAGTACAAACTTTGCGCGGATTAGCTGTTTCATGGACGCTCCTTTCACGAATAATCGAAAATCCGGTACCGCAGGCCTACAGTAAAATAACGGCCAGTGGGACCAAGGGACGCTTGGGGAAGGGAAAGGAGCTACGCCCGGGGAGGTCTCTCGGGAGGCGCGACGAAGGCGCCGGGCAGTGCGGACTCGCCATCGGCTGACCCGAAGTAGGGACGGTCGTCTCCCGGGTCAGGGAAGACGGTGGACGGCGAAACTGTCGGCGCGGTCACGTCGCTGAGCCCTTGGCCCGATCCGTCGTGAGTCGTCAGGTAGATGACCCCTTCCGGGGTGGGCCCGTCGGAGAGGGCGCCGTGGCTGTGGAAGTGGGCGTTCCGGGTCTCGTAGGAGTGGAGGTGGTCCGGGACTTCCGGACCGAGGTAAAGGTGGGCGTGGCCGGGGTGGCGTTCGGCGAAGTGATGGTCCGCGGCGGGGCCCAAGGCAGACATCAAGAGCGCTGCTACGCAGGCCGCCGCTACCAACTGGCCGGCCATTCCGGCCAACGTCCGCCGGATGGGCGGAGTCTTGGTCACGGGAACAATGTCCCGCTGCCGCCGCCGGTTCCCCGTAGCATTCTAGCTACGGTCTACCAATTGGTGAAGCCGCGCCAGAAGAGCGCCGTTCTCCCCGGTGGTGAAGTTGTCCACGGTGGGCACGGCGTCGCCGGTGGTGCCGTCAACCGCTCCCGCTTCTATCATGGCCTCGATCATGCGGGTCTCGTGTTCAACCGCCGGCAACAGGTTCTTACCCGTCAGCCGGGAGAGTGCGGCCACCAACCCATAGCCGCCCCAATTGGAAACGCTGGCAATGATTAGCCGGTCGACCTTGGTCACGGCTGGCTGATCGGGGAGGCTGTCGACGGTCGGGATTACCTCGGCCAAGTTGCCCATTCCGATCTCATTGCCGCCGTCGCCGATACCGACGGAAGGCACTGAGCCGTCGAAAAGGTAATCGACCCGGGCCGTTTGCGGGGATATGTCCCTGGAGCGCATGTTCAAGTAGGTGTCGTCGTCGGTCCGCCCGCAGCGTTCGATGGAGACCAGCAAAGAGGGCTTCACCCTGCGCAATACGGCGGCGGCGTGGTTCTTGCTCTCGGCCACGCCGGCGATGGGGAATTCCACGATGTTGGCGTCGCCGGCCCAACCCCGGAGCACCGGAGCCGTATAGGAGTCGCTTACGTAGGTTACCCGCCTGCCCAGAGCGCCCAAGGCGTCTCCGATGGCGATAGCGCCCGGCGGACCGTCGGTCTCGGGTTTGTCCGCCATCAATACGTAAAAACCGGTGACGATGATCACGTCGCCGGGGTGGTCGATCACGTATCGTGCGGCTTGGGTGCAATAATCGGCGGGCAGATGGGGCCGTAGGGCCAGCATCCCTCGCTTGTCGTGGTCCAGGATGATGTCTTCTATTGTCTCAGGCATCGGTGTCTCGGGCATCGGTGTTCCTGGCATTGGTGGTTCCGGCATTGACGTTTCCGGCACTAAGCCCCGTTATAGGACAGCGTAATCGGCGTCGCGTTGGTCGGTGATAAACATCTTGCCCGGAGCGTGGGTAATCATCAGCGGCGGGCGGCAATTCAGCGCCACCGCCTGCGGAGTAACGCCGCAGGCCCAGAACACCGGTTCCTCGCCGGGCCGGACTTCCACCACGTCGCCGAAGTCGGGGCGGCCGATGTCGGTTATGCCTATGTCCTCCGGGCTGCCAATGTGGACTGGCGCCCCATGGGTGGCCGGGAACCGGGACGTTACCTGTACCGCCCGGACCACCTGCTCCCGTTTGATGGGACGCATACTCACAACCATCGGCCCGGAAAAAGCGCCTGCCGGGGCCGTCTGGATGTTGGTGATGTACATGGCCACGTTGGTGCCCTGTTCTTGGTGGCGCAACGGAATTCCGGCGTCCACCATGGCGGCCTCGAAGGAGAAACTGCAACCCAGCAGGAACGATACCAAGTCATCCCGCCAGTAGCCTTCCAGAGTGTCGACTTCGGCAGTGAACACCCCGTTTTCATAGACCCGGTAGCCAGCGGCATCGGTGCGTATGTCGGCCCCCGGTGTGGTCAGGACCGGCTCGATCTCGCCTGGTTCTATCACTTCCAACAAGGGACACGGCTTGGGATTGCGCTGGCAGAAAAGAAGGAAATCGAAGGCGAGTTCCTTGGGCAGGATGGCCAGGTTGGCTTGGACGTAGCCCGGCGCCACGCCGGACGTTACTCCCCGCCACCTATTGGAGCGGATCCGGTCTCGCGCCTCTTTTGCCGGATTTGCCAGCGTCTGGACTGCCATCTGGCCCTCCTTGGCGCCGTGGCGGGGTCTTAGACCTCTCGCCGTAGAGTAATTCCATGATAGATTGGGGTCCCACCGCCGTCAATTGACAGAATCTTTACTGTACAGCGTTGGAACTGTCTGCGGTCTCGTATTGGGTTGGGACATTGTACAACGTTTTGTTGTTGGCAAACCACGACGGCGGCTGCGTTCCAAGATCGAAGCGCCCGGGAGTTCCTGTGTAGAGATTATTTGGAACGCGGGCTACTGTTTCGAGGCCTCGTTCCAGCCTCGGATGGGGTGGGAAACGGCTAGGCGTCGTCGGCGGGGGCCCGGTCGACGAACCGCGCCACTTGAGAAGCCAACGCCGCGTGTTCCGGCGCCGTTAATTCAGGGTCCTGTTCCATAAGGCGGCCCGCCTCGTCACGGGCCAAGTCCAAGAGTTGCCGGTCCGACAAGTGGGCCATACGCAGCGCCGGGAGCCCGCTCTGCCGGGTGCCGAAGAAGTCCCCCGGCCCCCGCAATTCCAGGTCCACCTCGGCCAACTCGAAACCGTCGTGTATCCTTTCCAGCGCAGAGAGGCGTTCCTTGGCCGTGTCCGACCGGGTGTCGGACAGCAAGAGGCAATAGCTCTTGTACTCGCCCCGGCCGACCCGGCCGCGGAATTGGTGTAGCTGTGCCAACCCGAACCGGTCGGAGGCCTCGATCAACATGACGGTCGCGTTGGCCACGTCGATGCCCACTTCCACCACCGGCGTGGACACCAAGACGTCTATTTCCCCGTCCCGGAACTGCCGCATCACCTTGTCTTTGTCTTTGGCCGCCATTCGGCCGTGGAGCAGTCCCACCCTGAGATCGGGGAAGACCTGCCCGGAGAGGCGTTTGTACTCTTCCGTTGCCGCCTTGGCTTCAATGGCAGCGGATTCGTCGACTAGTGGACAGACCACGAAAGCCTGCCTGCCTTCATTTACCTGCTTTCTAAGAAACCCATAGGCGGCGTCGCGGAGCTCCGGCTCGACCCAGCGGGTAGCCACCCTCTGTCGCCCCGCCGGCATTTCGTCGATGGTGGAGATATCCAAGTCGCCGTAGAGGGTCAACGACAGCGTGCGCGGTATGGGTGTGGCCGACATAATCAACGTGTGGGAATTTTCGTCGCCCCGGCGGCGCAGGGCGGAACGTTGCAACACCCCGAAACGGTGCTGCTCGTCGGCGACGGCCAAGGCCAGTTTGGGCAGGGATACGCCCTCCTGAATCAGGGCGTGGGTGCCTATGATCAGGTCCAGCGCCCCCTCCGCCGCCATCCTGGTCAACTCCCGCTTCACCGGCGCCCGGGAGCTGCCGGTAAGGAGCCCGATGGAGACCGGGGGATCCAACCCTTCCAGGTACACGGTCAGAAGATGTTCTTCTTGCACTGGCCGCGGCAGACCGCTCAACAACCGGCCCACCGTTTCGAAGTGCTGTACCGCCAAGACCTCGGTCGGCGCCATCATAGCGCCTTGCCGTCCGGCCGCCGCCACTGAGAGCAGAGCTGCCAAGGCCACCACCGTCTTGCCGCTGCCGACCTCGCCCTGCAACAAGCGGTTCATCGGCGGCGTGCCGCGGTGCAGGTCGTGGGTGATTTCGACGACGCAGCGCCGCTGGGCCGGGGTCAATGAAAAGGGCAGGCCGGACAGGAACCGGCCGACGACTCCTTGCGGCGGTGAAATGGCGATTCCTTGTACTTCGTGCTGTTGGTCCCGGCGCCGGGCCAAGACCGCCAATTGCAGGCAGAGCAATTCATCGAAGGCCAAACGGTTGCGCGCTTGGTCCCAGCTTTGGGGGCTATCAGGGTAGTGGGCTTGGAACACGGCGTCCAACAGGGGCATGAGATGGACCCGGTCCAAAATGTCCGGTGGCAACAACTCATCGACGCCGCCCAGCCACTGTTGCAAGGCCTGCCAGGTCAACCGCCGCATATTACGCCCGGTCAGCCCTTCGGTTAACGGGTATACCGGCGCTAACCGCCCGGTGTGTACCTGATGGCCGTCGGCGTAAACAGGTTCGAATTCCGGTGATTCGAAGACAAGTTGACCTCGAAAGCCGGTGGCCTTGCCGCTGATCGCCACCTTGTCGCCCCGCTTCAGTGTGCGGGCGATGTAACGCTGCCCGAACCAGATGACCCGCAGGCTTCCGGTGTCGTCGCTGAGCACCGCTTGGGTGTCCCGGCGTCGGCTGTTGGGGCCTTGGCCGATCTCCCGTACCTCCCAGACCGTACCGACCACGGTGCAAGCGTCCCCCGCCACAACCTGGGACACGCTGACGGTCTTGGAGTAGTCCTCATGACGGCGCGGGAACAAGTACAAAAGGTCGCGCACCGATTCTACGTCCAAACGATTGAGGCGGGCGGTGAGCTTCTTGTCCACGCCTCGCAGGCTGTCCACGGCGACATCGACGGTCAGTCCCTCCGGCGGGGCCCCGTAAGACCGGCGTCGGGTTGGGGGCGGGGCCGGAGGGTTGGCTGACCCCGGAGGGGCGATTTCCCTGTCTGGGCCTTCCGGCGCGGCGGCGATTGGCGGTGACGCCGGTGACGCGGCCGGGCCGTTCCCGATCAACTGCCGCCACTGGGACACCCACCGCGTCCGTTGCTCCGGAGACATGGCGCCGTAAGGTTCATTCACGAGGAATCGGGATGCGCCGGAGCCGGCGGCCGCCGTTTCCAAGTCAGATGACCAACGCTGGACGAACCGGTCCATACCGCCGGTCACGGCCTTGTCAGTAAAGCCGCGGGACTCTTCAAGGTCGAGGATGTTGATAAAAGCGTCAGTCCAAGGGGCAGCCATCACCGGTGCCTTCAGCCGTTTTCCCTATATCATCCCCGCCGCCCCAGGGCCCGTCAATCAAGGTCTGACACGAGACCAAGCGATCAGGCCGGTCGGCGTGTTACCGCTATCCCCAAGGCGTTGGGGCCAAGGTAGACGCCCAAGATAGGGCCGAAGCGGGCTTCGATAATGCCTTCCTCCGGCGCCATGTCCCGCAACTCTTCTATTGTCGATTGCGCCAGCGTCTGGTCGGTGCTGTATAGAACGGTCATTTGACGCACCGGCGCCAGCCCGCGGACCAACTCGACCAATCGCCTGCGGGCTCGTTCCCGGTTGCGGGGTCGTTCCACGGGAAGGACCTCTCCATCTTGGAGGCGCAGGATGGGTCTTACGTTGAGCATGGAACCCACGAACGCTTGGGCTTTGCCGATCCGGCCGCCTTTTTGCAGGTATTCCAGGGTGTCCAGCATGAAATAGGCATCGTGTAAGGTGAGGGAGTCCCGCACCTGTTGGGCCACCCCCTCGAATCCGAGGCCGCTCTCGACCAAACGTGCGGCATCCAAGACTGCTAAGGCAAGGGGCGCCGAAGCCAATTGGGAGTCGATTATCTCCACCGGGGCGTCGGGTCCGATGGCGGCCTTGGCTTGGTTGGCTGAATTCAAGGTGCCGCTCAGTTTGCCGGAGACATGGATGGACACCACTTGGTCGCCTTGGCCGATCAGTTCAGCGTAGACTTGCTGGAAGTCGGCAGGGGTGGGTTGGGCCGTGGTGGGGAGCCGGGGCGTGGTGGCCAGTTGCTGGTAGAAGTGGTCGGCGGATATGTCGACGCCGTCCCTGAAGGTCTCGTCTCCCATAACCACGTAGCAAGGCAACACCGTGACGCCGTGGCGCTCCACCAACCCGGCGGGGAGGTCTGAACAACTGTCCGTAACGATCCGTACCGCCATATCTTCCCCCTGCCTGACCCGGCCTGCCTGCCGGATTAGCCATTTGCCGGACTAGCTATTAACGAGCTCGGCTATTCACCGGCCTGGCTATTCACCGGCCTGGCTATTCAACCGAAGCCAAATAATGGTAATGAGGTTGTCCGCCATCTACCCGGTCGATTTGGAGTCCAGGAAAGTCCCGTTCCAAGGATTCGGCGAACGCTTGGGCTGGCCCGGCGTCGCCGTCGGCGCCAAGGTAAATGGTAACTATGGAGTCATCGGAGAGGCCGGTCAATGCCAACGCGGAGCGCAGTGCCGCTTCAGCCGACTCCGCGGTCGCGGCCAGTTCTCCTTCCAATAGGCTGATGAACTCGCCGGTTTCGACAGATATGCCGTCGATGGCGGCGTCGCGTACGGCCCGGGTAACCGATACGCTGGCCACAGTAGACAGGGCGCCTTCCATAGAGCGCAGGTTGTCCTCCAGCGGCTGTTCCGGGTTGTAGGCTAGAATGGCCGCCACTCCCTGGGGAACGGTCGTCGAGCTCACGACGTGCAGCGACGGGTCATTGGCCGCCGCTTGTTGCGCGGCGGCCACAATGTTTTTGTTGTTGGGCAGGACGATAACGTGCTCGGCACGGGCTTGCCTGGCTCCCTCCAGGATTTGGGCTACGCTGGGATTCATGGTCTGCCCGCCGTCTACCACTACGGCGCAGCCCGATTCCCGGAACAGTTCACCTAGCCCGTTGCCAGCCGCCACGGCGACCACCGCTATCTCGGCGGCGGACCTTGACGCTGCGGCGCCGGGGCTGGCGAAATCCAGGTTCTGCTGGTCCATGTTTTCAATTTTGATGCTGGATATGCTGCCCAAGGAGACGCCGTAGCTAAGGGCCGGACCGGGGTCTTCTACGTGAACGTGGACCCTTACGTGTTGGCCGCCGCCCACAACTACCGTGGATAGGGCGATTTCCTGAAATCGTCGCCGGACCGGGTCCACTTCCAGTCCTTGGCCGCTGATTATGAACTCGGTGCAGTACCCCCATTCGGTCTCGACCGTAGAATGGAGATAGTCCGGGTCGGCAGCGGACCCGCCGGTGTCGACAGCTTCCCCATCTATACCGGCCACACCGGACAGGTCCAGCGGATGGAATTCCGGCGCCAGGTATTCCAACACACCCCTGAGAATTACTACCAACCCGAGCCCGCCCGAATCTACTACGCCGGCCCGCTTTAACACCGGCAACTGGTCGGGGGTGTGCTTCAGGGCATCCAACGACGCCGCGAACGCCGTTTCCCACAGGCTGGTGACCGTGCTGGCGCCGCTCCCGTCGACCCGCTCCCGCACCGCCTCCGCCGTCCTCCGCATCACGGTTAACATAGTGCCCTCGACGGGCTGGCCCACCGAGCCGTAGGCCGCGTTACTGGCTGACTCGAAAGCCCGGGCCAGACCCTCGCCCGACACCGTCCGGCTTCCCTGAAGGGCGTCGGAGAACCCTTGGAAAAACTGGGAAAGGATGACGCCGCTATTGCCCCTAGCGCCGAAAAAAGCGCCTTGGGCCATGGTTCCAGCGATTTCCGAGGCCGGGGGGTCCGGGTCTTCGGGAAAGGACGCCGCAGCCGAGCGCATGGTCAGCAGCATGTTGGTCCCGGTGTCGCCGTCGGGCACCGGGAACACGTTGAGGGCGTTGACAGTATCGCGGTAGTCTTCGAGCAGTCCGGCCGCCGCCAGAAACCCTTCTCGAAGGTCACTCCCTCGAACTTCACTGACTCCAATATCGCTATCGGGGTGGCTTGACATATATGGCCGTCTAGTCCGGTTCGGCTACAAATCCGACCGTAGCGGGATGCCCCATTATATAACGCCATGAGAATTCCTTGACAGCCGCGATGGGCTCCCGTAGTATGAAAAACCGAGGTTTCTATGGACTACGCAGTATTCAAGACCGGCGGCAAACAGTACCGGGTCAAGCCCGGAGACACGCTTGACGTCGAAATGCTCCCGAACGAAGTGGACAGTGTCGCAGAATTCGGGGAAGTGCTGGCGATTTCAGATGACGGCCGGGTGACGGTCGGCTCGCCCCACGTTCCCGGCGCCAAGGTCCTGGCCAGGGTCCAGTCCCATTACCGGGACCGGAAGCTCATGGTCTTCAAGTACAAAGCCAAGACCCGCTACCGCCGGAAGCGGGGACACCGGCAGCCCTATACCAGGCTGCTCATTCAGGATATCCAGCTAACGACGCTCCAGGCCGGCGACGGTGGAAACCCTGCGGGCCACGGCGAGACAGGTGAGGCTAATGGCGCATAAGAAGGCAGGCGGCAGCACCAACAACGGCCGAGACAGTAACGCCAAGCGATTGGGCGTTAAGTGCTACGGTGGAGAGCGGGTCACCAACGGATCGATCCTGGTGCGGCAAAAAGGCACCCGTATCCGGCCGGGCACCAACGTGGGTTTGGGCCGGGACTACACCCTTTTCGCCAAGATCACCGGTGAAGTCAAGTACGAATGGGCCGCTAAAGGCCGGCGGCGGGTCAGCGTCTACCCCATGGAAACGGCGTCAGCAGCAGGTGAAGCATGAAATCGGACATTCACCCTAAGTTCTTCAATTCCACAGTCACCTGCTCTTGCGGGAACGTGTTCCAGACCGGGGCCACCAAACCCACGCTGCGCGTCGAGGTCTGTAGCAATTGCCATCCGTTCTACACTGGTGAACAACGTATCGTGGACACTCAGGGCCGTATCGAGCGGATGCGACGGAGATACAACCTTCAGTAAAAGAGTCCGAGGCAGCGAAATCGAGGGCCGAGGCCCTCGATTCTCTTTTGGTTGCAACGTCCCTACTTCTTGCGCATAGAGGCCCATACGTGGCGGACCAGCCTGTTAAACAACCCATCCACTTGTACGGCGGTCAAGCGGTCATCGAAGGTGTGATGATCCGTGGGCGGGATTATTTCAGCTTGGCGGTGCGTCGTCAGGACGGCAGGATCGACCAACGCCAAGAGGCCTTGAATCCCATCTACAACGGACGGATGCGCCGCTGGCCGCTGGTGCGGGGCTTCCTCGCCCTTCTGGAAACCCTGGTGCTCGGAGTCAAGACCCTTCAAATGTCGGCCAACCTCGCCGCCATTGACCAACAGGGCGGTGACGAGAAAGAGGAAGGCATACCGAAATGGGCTATGGCCGCTACGTTGACTTTTGCCTTGGTCTTCGGCATCGGTCTATTCTTCATATTGCCTCTGGGCATCGTCTGGGCCTTGGGGCCGTGGGTCCATTCCGGCCTGTTGAGCGAGTTGATAGAGGGGGCGATCCGGCTGATAATCCTGGTCGGCTACATTTCCGTAATAGGCCTGATGGGGGACGTGAAGCGCGTTTTCGCCTACCACGGCGCCGAGCACATGACGGTACACGCTTATGAGGCGGGACTGCCGCTCTGTGTGGAAAATGTTCGTAAATTCGGGACCCCGCACCCTCGTTGCGGGACAGCGTTTTTGCTGACGGTGGTAATCGTATCGATAGTGGTGTTTGCCTTGCTGTTGGGGCCGCCGCTGGAGTGGCGGATCGCCTCGCGAATCTTGTTGCTGCCGGTGATCGCGGCGATCAGTTATGAGATCATCCGGTTCAGCGGCTCCCACCCCAAATGGTTGATAGCCCGATGGGTGGCCCAGCCCGGCCTTTGGCTGCAACGGCTGACCACCCGGCAACCGGACGACCGGCAGATTGAAGTAGCCATCTGCGCCATGGAGACTGCGGTGGCCGCCGACTCCGGCGCCCGCTCCCGGCCTCTGGAGCCGGCCCAGGCAGCCTCGGAATAAAGGCGGGCGGGTCTGAAACCGGTTACAACTGCCGAAGGTGAGTGTAGTTCGGTGAGTGAAGTTCAATACGGCATCCGGATTCTTCTCCAAGGCCGCGAGGTATAAGTCGAGGTCCACGGTAACCAACGGGCTTTCCGCAGTGGCAACTTCCAGAAGCGCCGCATCGGTCAGCCCTAGCCGTACGAAAGCGCTGTTACTGGCTCCGTTTGAATATAGGTGATGGCCCTGCCTTGAGGCTATCTGCGCCATTCCGGGTAGCAATCGGCCCGGTGGCGGCTGTCGTGGTCCACGAAAATGTCAAAAGTCTGTGACTTCGATGGGGCGTTCATATTCCTTGTGTCTACACTCACGTATGCTTTCTCCCTCGAGAATCGGGCGTTCCCCATTTCGGTCCTCTTCTCTCCCGAGACTGCGACAATCGAATCTGTATCTATGCAGGATTTCCAAGTGGGGGAGAGACGAGAAATATAGAAATCAACAATTTCCTCCCTAGTAGCACCGGGAGGCGCAGAGTACGTGGCAAGGATGCTCCATCCGTCCGGGGGGGTTATCGGCGATTCGTCCGATGTATAGCCGTTTGAACCGACCCAGATCTGTTCGGCCCCGGGCGGGATCGGAAGCGACTCCAGCAGGTTACTGTTCGCGGTGATATGCCCCCAGCCAAACCAAAACCAGCCGATCAGGAACACAAGCGACCCGATTGCGACCATGGGCAGGCAAAGGCGCAGGGCGTATCGCGACATGGACTTCACCAAGAGGACTGGACCTCCCGCAGTTACGCCGGACGGCGGCGGAGAGCTACAAGTCGTAATCGTTCAGGGGGTTCCGTTTGCTTATAGGCTATACCCTATAAGCAAACGGAACCCTGTTACTTGATGCGTCTACACTGGCAACGACGGTTTCCCCGCTTATTTGGATGATAAACCGGAGTTTGTCGAAGAAGTAAGAACGCTGGGGCTCGGCATGTTGAGCCAGAAGATTGGACGTTTCAGTAAGTGTGTTCGGCGTTACGAACACCTGGACCACTTGCTCGAGCAGAATGACCAACGTGTTGTAGTCTTCCACTGAGTATTCCCGCAACCGGCGATGCTTGCCGATTAGGTCTCGCTCGACACTCCCCACTACAATTAGCACGAAGAGATTCGGGTCGATGAAGTACCCCACAGGGGTCGCGGGCTTACCCTGAACCATTCATGACGCGATCGGTGAGACACTCTACCCGGCCAGTGTCGTCATTGATGCGGACGACCTTATTTGAACGAGACGGATGGGTTCCACCTAACGCGTTAGCAAGGCTGTATTTCTGGTCCCAGGGCCGGGAAAACCGATAGTAATATTCCATTTATTTGACGGGTCTTCGAACTTTACCTCTTCGAGACCAACATCCGATATGCTTTCTTCGGCGAAGAGTTCGCCAAGGTATTCTTTCGCCGTTCGCACCGCTTCCTTTACGTCCATTGGGGCCTCCATCTTGCGTACCACCATAATCTTAACAACGTGGGAAGGCCCTCGGTCCTGTTGAGGACGCGCGTCAAGGTCATGTTGGCCCCAACTCCGGTGTCACCAGAGGTTCCAGCGGGGGTTTTGCGCCGCGCGCTCTTGCAGGTAATCGACAATCCAGCCGCGCACTTCTTCCGCTACGTAGAACGTGGGCTTGATCAGCTCGCTTTCGTCCGAGATGAGACCTTCCTTGAGGGCGATAGCGGCGACCTCGGTGCCCGGCATCACGCTGACGCCGACCCGCAGGTTGGCTAAGGCCGGGTTGATTCCACTCAAGAAGTCGAGCTTTTGCTCCACGGTCTGCCGGGTCTCCCCAGGTTCGCCGAATGTCCGTGAAATGGTGTAGTGCAGGCCGCCGTCTTCGCAAAGTTGAGTCACTTCCCGCAACGAGTCCAGTTCCTCTGCCAACGCATTTCCCCGGCCTTCTCCATCGTGAGGGTCGCCCCCGCGGTTGGTCATTAACACCAAGGCGCAACCGGCCTGTTTCATCAACCGGACCAGTTCGGCGTCGCATTCAAAGGGCGCCAGGCAGGTGTTCCAATGTGCCTTCAGGCCGGCCTCGATCAGGGCCCCGCAAAGTGACTTGGCGTGCTGCAACGGAAGGTTGAAACCGTTGTCGATAAAGAAGAACTTACGTAGCCCGTAGCGTTGCTCCATGTCCTTGGCTTCGGCCACCACCTCATCGATGGGCCGGATTACCCGCCATCCCGACTCGTTCATCTGGGCTTGGCTGGCATTGGCTGGATAGGAGAACCCGCCCAGCTTGGTCAGGATGCCGATGCCGAAGCCGGCTTGGTTGTAACGGGCCATATCCAGGTCGTCCAACCGGGGCGGCTTGGCAAATTCGGAGGTGCAGTAGCCCTCGTTCATCACCGTCTGGCCGTTGCGGCTGAAGACCAAGCCGGGCAGGTCGTCGATGGAGGGCTCCCCCACTTCCAAACGGTTGCAGATTTCGGCGAAAGTCTCCCCGGCGTCGCCGGCTAGGCCCAGGTCGGGGCCCAGGAACTCGAAGCATTCCCGGGGCAGGATGCTGAAGGCCGGTCCGCCGCAGATGATGGTGGCGTTGCTTATGGGGCGTATCCGGTCGATGACCTCCCTAGTAGTGGGGAGGGCCCACACGGTGTTCAGGTAGCTGTGGTTACTCAGGTTACGCAGGGAGATGCCGACTACATGGGGTTGGAATTCCCTTACCGCCTTCTCCACCTCGGCAAGGTGGTCGTCGGCAAACATCAAGTCCAGCACCCTTGTCTGGTGCCGGTCCGGGTCCAAGTGGCCGGCGACGTAGGCCAAGCCGATGGGCAGGGGTTGGGCGTTCATACGGCTGTTCAGCCGGTCATGGCGGTTAGTGGCAACGAGCAGTACCCGCATCTCAGTCTCCAAGGGCCGATGGCCCAGCTGGGTCGAATCGCTTCCATTATGGGCGATGCCCCACAGTTTGACAAAGCCCCGAATCGGCGATTTTTATCCCTGGACTTCCGGTCGAATATTATTGACAAGCCATGTGTACTGAAATAGAGTTTCAAAAATCAACAGCGGCTTGGTGGGACTATGGTTACGACTTTCAACGATGATATGTTCACGCCAGAGGTCATGAAGGACCCGTATGGCTACTACGGACGCCTCCGCGAAGAAGACCCGGTCCACTGGAACGAGTTGTACGAGCTGTGGGTGGTCACCCGCCACGACGACCTAGTGTGGCTTACCCGCAACCACGAGATGTTCTCCAACGCCGTTTTTCTGAACGACCCCCGCCCGGCCTACCCGGCCATTAACCAGTCGGACAACGAACTTTACGAGTACGTCCGCAACTACCAGGGACAGCAATTCATCCAACACGACCGCCCGGACCACCTGGAGATGCGGAAGGTTGTCCACGGCTACTTCACTCCTAAGTCGATGGAAGAGTGGCGGCCGCTGGTCAAGTCGGCCATCAACGACCTGCTGGACGAGGCCGAAGAGAAACCCAACTTTGACCTGATGCGCGATCTGGCCACCCCTCTGCCGGTGCTGGTCATCGCCGAAATGATGGGCGTCCCCAAAGAGGACCGGCCCCACATTCGGATGCTGGCCGAGAAGCTGCTCTACATAGCCCGCGGCGAACCCGACCGCATGCATATTCTGACCGAGGGTATGCAGGGCATGCTGGACTACGTGGACCCGTTGGTCGACCGTCGGATTGTCAGTCCTGCCGACGATTTCATCTCCGTGCTCGCCTCCGGTGAAAAAGCCGGCGTATTCACCCGGGAACAGGTGCTGGTCAACACCTCCCTGTTGTTGCTAGCCGGCCATGAGACCACCATCAACCTGATTTGCAACGGTACGCTGTCTTTTATGAAAAACAGGGACCAATGGGAGCTCCTTAAGACCGCCCCCGAGGGCATGATGGTAAGGGCCAACGAGGAGGCCCTGCGCTATGACGCTCCGGTTAAATCGATTCAACGGTTGGCTAGTCAAGACGTCGAGATGCGGGGCAAGACTATCCAGAAGGACGAACGCATCCGGTGGTTCATATCGTCGGCCAACCGGGACCCGAATAAGTTCGAACGGCCGGATGAGATGGACATTACCCGCTGGCCCAACCCCCACGTCGCCTTCGGCGCCGGCATCCATCACTGCTTGGGCGCCACCATTGCCAGGGTCGAAGGACAGGAGGTGTTCCGGGAACTGGCGGAACGCTACCCGGACATGGACCTGGGTACCTACGACATGGAGTACCAGCCGAATATCACCTTCCGCTCAGTCAAAGAGATGCCGGTGATTACCAACGCTTAACCGCAACCGCCGGCGACAGTGAGCCGCGCCCGCAGGCGGGCAGGCCTGACCCCGGTCAAACAGTTGGGAAAGGGCTGGAAGACCCGTTTTAAGGACGGGCCGGGAGCGTACCGGGCACAGGCCGGGCTACTGCAACCTCTGGAGTTGGCTGAATATTTGCCTGTTCGTGGGACGGTCGGCGACGTTGACACCGACGTAGCTCCAGCGGATATTGGCCTGTTTGTCGATGATAAACGTCGCCGGTGCCGCCAAGCCATCGCCCAACAGGTTGTAGACCCCGTAGGCTCTCACCACTTCGGCTGCCGGGTCGTACAGTACCGGGTATTGCAGGCCCAGCCTGGCCACCGCGCTGCGAGCGTCGGCGTTAGTGTCGGTGCTTATCGCCAGGAGCTCGGCCCCCAGGGACTTTATCGTGGAGTAGGCGTCCAACAACTCTACGAGTTGTTCCCGGCAGATGCCTCATTGGTAGGTCCGGTAGAACACCAGCACCACGTTTTTCTCGCCAAGGTAGGACGAGAGGGCGACGGGCTTGCCAGCGGCGCTGGGCAGTTCGAACGGCGCGGCACTCGACAACTCCGGCCCGGGGGTGGACGTTGGCGCCAGGGCGGACGTAGCCGCCGGGGCTGACGAGGCGGCAGAGACGGTCGGACCAGCGACGGCCTGAGTCGGTAACTCTCCGCCGGAACACCCGGAAATCAACAAGACCGTGGCCAATGCCGCGAGCAGGGCTGCGGCTGCCATGATCCGACTAATCGGGGTCAATTGAGTTTTCGTAGTTCCTCGATAATCTGCTGGTTCAGGGGCCGGTCTGTGAGGTTGTGGCCGATGTAGCTCCAGCGAATCTCACCGGTCTTGTCCAACACGAACGTCGACGGAGCCGGCAGTCCGGTGCTAGGGATGAAGATCCCATATTCCTGGATGGTCGTGGTCTCCTCGTCGTAGAGCACCGGGAATTCCAACCCCAGTTCGTCGATGACCCAGTCGGCGCCCGACAGGTCATCCGGGCTGACCGCCAGTATCTCGGCCCCCAAATCGGTTATGGTCCCGTAGTCTTTTTGCAGCTCAACGAGCTGTCCCCGGCAATACACTCACCAGAAGCCGCGATAAAAGACCAGGACCACGTTGCGGTCATCCAGGTAAGATTCCAGCGCTACGACGCCGCCCGTCGCACTGGGGAGTTCAAACCGGTAAGCCCCCGTGGCCATGGCCGGCGGTTCAGTAGCTGGCGGTTCTGTGGCTGGCGGCTCAGTAGCTGGCGATTCTATGGCTGCCGTTTCGGTGGCCGGGGTTTCCGGGGCCGCAGTCGCTAGCTGAGGGGTTGCGGCCTGAGCCGCCGGTGGCGCGGCGGCCGGGGTCTCCGCTGGGGTCGTGGATTCAGCCGCCACAGGAGTCGTTTCTTGAGTTGCCGTGGCGGTGTCAGCCGGCGCAGTTTCCCTCACCGCGGTTGCCCCGGGCGATACCGTAGGCTGGATGCCAGCGGACGGGGAGGTGGACGCCGCCCGATCAGTTGCTGGCACGGCCGTGGCGGCTGGGAGGGCGGTGGGGGCCTCGGTTACGGGGGATTGCGACGGGGCGTCGTTTCCCGAACAACCCACTATCAAGGCCAGGATAGCCACTACCATCGACCCCCACACGTTTTTCCGCAAGTGCTTGGAAGTCGCTTTCATGATTTACATTGTAACAGCGGCGGCGGACGGTGTTCGACATCTGGACCGCCTCCGATTAAAATTCTTCGGCAAGTCGGAATTGACGGAGTGACGTAGTATGCCCACCATTGCGCCTCACGGTTCTTGGCGGTCGCCCATCACGGCGGACCTTATCGTCGCCGGCGCCGTGACGCCCGGCCAAGTGGCCTGGGACGGGCCGGACGTCTATTGGGTGGAAATGCGGCCCGCCGAGGGCGGGAGGATGGTCGTAGTCCGACGCTCAGCCTCCGGGGAGACCAACGACGTCACTCCGGCGCCCTACAGCGTCCGTACCAGGGTCCACGAGTACGGAGGCGGGGCGTTCCTGGTGGACGGCGGTACCGTGTATTTCTCGAATTTCGCCGACCAACGCCTCTACCGGCAGGACCCGGGACGTGACCCCCGCCCCATCACTCCTGAGGAGCCCCTGCGCTACGCCGACGGGATCATCGACCGGCGGCGGGAGCGCATCATCTGTGTGCGAGAGGACCATTCGGGGACCGGAGAGCCGGTCAACGCCATCGTCGCCGTGGACATTACCGGCGACCATTCCCAAGTGACGCTGTTTTCCTCGTCCGATTTCTGTTCCACGCCGCGGCTGAGCCCGGACGGCAATAGCCTGGCTTGGTTGGCTTGGGACCATCCCAACATGCCCTGGGACGGTACCGAGTTGCTGGTCGCCCCTTTGGATGAAGCGGGCCGGCTGGGGCCGGCCCGGGTGGTGGCCGGCGGGAAGAGCGAGTCTATCTTTCAACCTCAATGGTCTCCCGCCGGGGAGCTCCATTTCGTATCCGACCGCAGCGGGTGGTGGAACCTGTACCGCTGGCGCGCCGGCGAAGTCCAGCCGGTGGCCGTCCGGAAGGCGGAATTTGGCAAACCGCAGTGGACGTTTGGGTCCGCAACTTACGGGTTCCTCGACGAAGACCGAATCGCCTGTGCCTATAACACCAACGGCGCCTGGCGCTTGGGTATTCTGAATGCGGGGGATGGCTCGATTGCGCCTCTGGACTCCCCTTACTCGGAAATGGGCCGGGGCGACCTTCAGGCTCACGGTGGGAAGGTCGTCTTCGTGGCTGGCGGCCCTGCCGAGCCGATGAGCCTGGTACTCTGGGAGCCTTTTATCGACAAAACCGGTGATAAGACCGGCGGCAGGACCGAAGTGATACGCCGCGGCTACAGCTTGGAAATCGGTCCCGGCTATCTTTCGGCGCCCTCGTCGGTGGAGTTCGCTACGGCCGACGGCCAGACGGCCCACGCCTTTTATTACCCGCCGACAAACCGGGACTTCTCGCCGCCGCCCGGCGAGAAGCCTCCCCTGCTGGTCAAGTCCCATGGCGGTCCTACCGGCGCCGCCTCCACCGCTTTGGACCTGGGAATACAATTCTGGACCAGCCGGGGCTTCGCGGTGGCCGACGTCAATTACGGCGGCAGTACCGGCTACGGCACGGAGTACCGGCGCCGGCTCAACGGGGCATGGGGAGTGGTGGACGTGGAGGACTGCGTTAACGCCGCCCTCTACCTGGCGAATCGAGGCGACGTGGACCCCGGCCGCTTGGCCATTGACGGCGGCAGCGCCGGCGGTTACACCACCTTGGCCGCCCTCACCTTCCGGGAAGTCTTTCAGGCCGGGGCCAGCTACTACGGGGTGAGCGACCTGGAGGCCCTGGCAAAAGAGACCCACAAGTTCGAGTCCCGCTACCTGGACAGTCTGGTAGGACCCTACCCGGAGCGGCGGGACCTATACCAGGAACGCTCGCCCATCAACCATACCCACCGGCTGTCCTGCCCTTTGCTATTGCTCCAAGGCATGGAGGACGAAATAGTTCCCCCCAACCAAGCCGAGATGATGTTCGAAGCGGTGCGGGCCAAGGGGCTGCCCACGGGGCCTACCTGCCGTTCGAGGGTGAGCAACACGGCTTCCGCCGGTCCGAGAACATCAAAAGGGCACTGGAAGCCGAGCTATACTTCTATTCCAGGGTGTTCGGCTTCGATACAGCCGATTCGATAGAACCGTTGGCTATCGAGAACCTGGAATGACGGCGGGATTCACCGCAAAGGGCACAGAGAGCGCGGAGTGCTGTACCTGATACTCTGTGCTCGCTGTTGTGAGAGACAGGACTGAACGTTGCCGGGGTCCAAAACGCTCTGCGGCGACCACTTTGAGAGAGTTTCTTAAAGCTCCGAGGTACGGGCCTTGAAGTCCCGGCGGCTGGCGCAGTTGGGGCACCACCCGTAGAAATCGACCCGCTGCCCGGCGACTTCAAAGGTGGTGGATTCTTCGAGACGCTGCCTAAGTTCGGCCACCATGGCCTCGCCCACCGCCGCGTCTACCACCCCGCCGCAACCAACGCAGACCAAGTTGGCGTGGGGCGACAGGTTGGCGTCGTAACGGGACTGTTTCTGGAATGGCAATTCCCGTACGATTCCGGCCTGTGCCAACACGGCCAGCGTCGAGTACACGGTGGCCAGCGTGACGTAGGGGAAAAATGCCGTCACCCGTTCGTGTATCTCTCGCGCCGACGGATGGTCGCCGGAGTTTATCACCACCTCGGCGATGGCCAGACGCTGGGGGGTCTGCCGGATCCCCAGCGCCCTGAATTTTGCGGCCAATTGTTCTGGAGTTGTCAAATGTTGAACTGATCGCGGTCCCGCCCCTGGTAAGGGGCAGGACCAGCAAGGGACAAGATTTGGATAGGGCTTAGAGCCGGCCTCCGAAGAACATTGGCTCCTGCTTGCGATAAACCTGGATTCGTTGGCGGCAGGACTCTACCACGAAGATGCGGCCCTCATCGTCCACTTCTACGGCCACGGGGCCCCAGAAGTTCTTTTCACGCTCGATCCCTTGGGCGATTTCCCGTTCCTGCCACATCTCCGAGTTGGCGTCCAGTTTGTCTTTGCCCCACTTGGAGATGGTGGCGTCGCCGGTGATCACCGCTACCGAGTCGCCTTCCCGATCGAAGACTTGCATCCGGTCATTCCCCCAGTCGGCCACGTAGATGAGGCCGTCCGTATCGATGTCGACGCTGGTGGGACGGTTAAGTTCGCCCCTGCCTTGGCCCGGCCTGCCAATCTTCAATAAGAACTGTCCGTCGGCGCTGAATTTTTGGATGCGGTCATTGCGCCAATCCGCAACGAATACAGCGCCGTCGTTGTCGATGGCGATACCCCAAGGCAGGCCCATTTCACCGTCGCCGGTCCCTTCGCGCCCCCACTGGGAGATGTATTGACCGTCCTTGGTGAACTTCTGCACCCGGTGGTTCTGGCTGTCGACGATCAACAAGTTGTTATCGGCGTCGAAGGCCATTCCCGACGGCCCGTTGATCTCCCCGTCCCCGGAGCCCTTGACGCCCCACTTGCCGATCCAATCGCCGTCTTGGGTGAACATGGAGATACGGTTCAACCACTCGTCGGCCACGTAGACGTTCCCGTCTTGGTCTATGGCCACCGACGTAGGCCAGATCAGCGATCCGTCGTTCTCGTTCTCCTCGGTTTCTCCGGCGGTGTGGACCCCCCGGGCGAATTCTCCGATGTATTCCTCGTCGACGGTGCAGATGGTGATGCGCTTGCCGTCGGGCCGGTACTCGTAAGACCGGTTGACCACGTACATCGTGTCGTCTTCACCCCGGGCCATAGCCACCGGGTTTCGAAATCCCGGGCCGGAGAATTCACCGCGCCCGATGGTGTGACTGTACTGGAAGGTGATGCCCAGTGCCTGTGTAGCCATCTTTACCTCGCTAGACTGAGAGTTAGCCCGCCGGAGCCGGTCCCGGCGCTATTTCGTCGCATTTAGACGTTGACCCGGCCCGGTTACTTCGTCCGGTTGCTTGGTCCGGTTATTTGACACGATTACTTGATAATGAAGTCCATCTGTTCGAAGGCGCCGCCCACCAACGGCCTGGGGTCGATCTCCATCCACTGCTCCAACAAGGTGGAGTAGAGGCTCCGGAAATCGTTGTTAAAGTGCAGGTCGCCTTCCAGTAGCTTGTCGGGCGCCAACGACGGGTATTCCCCGTAGAGTCCCCCCTTGACACGGTCGCCGACGATGAAGGCCACTCCGCCCGAACCGTGGTCGGTGCCCGATCCGTTGTCATGCACCCGGCGGCCGAACTCGGTAAAGACCAGCAGGACCAGGTTGTCTGAGGCGTCGTGTTGCTTGAGGTCCTCATAGAAGCAAGAGACGGCGTTGGAGGTTTCGGTCCACAGCTTGGCGTGGCCGCTCAATTGCCCGGCGTGAGTGTCGAAGCTGTTGTAAGGAGCAGTAGTGTACAGGAAGCGGGTGCCCAAGCCAGCCAAGTGGGTCATAGCAATGTTCCGCATGTATTGGGCCACGGTGTCATTGCCGTATTCCACGCTGGAGGAGTATTTTTCCGGCGCGGTGCTCAGAATGTCGGCGCCCTTCAGCGCGTCCATGCCGGTGTGAGACAGGTAGTCCAGCACCTGACCGCGACCCACCGCTGGTGAATACATGCGGGAGAACAGGTCAAGGGCCTCGTCCCGGTCGTCGTCCTCTATGCCGGTCAACACGCCGTAGGTCTCCAGGTTGCCCACCGAGGCCACCGGGACTCCCGGAGTGGCCAAGGCCCGGGGGAGGCCCCGGCCGAAGTTAACGCCGGTTAGAACGTTTTCGGCGTTGGGGTCGATTTCCCGTATGGCGCGGCCCACCCAGCCTTCCGTCCCCACCTTGTCGGGTTCGCAGGTGTGCCAGATGTCCATCGACCGGAAGTGGGAACGGTTGGGGTTGGGATAGCCGATGCCCTGAATTACCGCGACTTTCCCTTGATCGTAGAGCTCTTTTAGCGGGGCCATCGACGGGTTGAACCCCAGGTGGCCGTTCAGGGGCAACACCTGCTCCTCCGACACCCGCACCGTCGGCCGGTTGTCGGCGTATCGGGGGTCGCCGTAGGGGATCAGGGTGTTCACCGCGTCATTGCCGCCCGAAAGCTGCAATACCGCCAAGACGGGGTCTTTCTTGGTAGAAGTCATGTTTCTGGTTACTCCTACTTTTTGATTAAGGCTGCTGAATCAGGCTGACTAACGCGCGCGAGCTGTGATTGCCGTCCAGCCTACTCACGATCGCGTCTTGTATCTTTTACCGGTTGGCTATGCGAACTGGTATTCCTGGGTGGCCACGATTAGTTGCAGCGTCTGGCCGACCCTCTGGCCGTATTCTTCGGAACCGGGCCGCAGAGGCCCGCCACTGCCGACGTGTTGCACCAAGTAGTCCCTGGTCTCGTCGGAAAGTTGGTAGGAGCCAACCATGTCCAAGCACCGGTCGACAAAGGCGGCCGGCTGGTCGACTGTCTCGGAACTGAGCCGGTCGATGATCGCCTTCACTCCCGGCAGGGTCGTGTTGCCCACTTGGTCGGCGGCGAAGTTGATGCGCTCAACCAAGGTGCCGCTGTCGATCCATTCGGCGCCGGTGTGCCAACCCTCCACGGTGGGCGGGTTTAGCAAGTCCTGGCCCATGTAGCGAATCTCCATAGCGATGGGGTGGAGGCCCGGTTTCGGATGGGTAAAGTCTTGTACCAACCGCATGGTGCCGGCCACCGTCTCGGCGGGGCTCTTCACCTTGGCGAAGCGGGCGTCCTTGAAGAACTCCGAGTTGAACAACACCCGCAGCATTGCGGTCACGTCGTAGCCCGACTCGAAATAGGCGTCTTCCAGCATCTTGATGGCCTCGGGGTCCCTGGGCGGGGTCTCCTGCCAAGCCGGTACCTGGGGTTCATCGGCCACGAAGTAGTTGTAAAGGTGTCTGGAGACGAAGCGCGCCGTGGCTGGCTGACGGGCGATGATGTCGATTACTTCCTCGCCGCCGAGTTTGCCCGTCTCGCCCAAGAAGGTCTTGTCCCCGGTGTCGTGGTCGGCGGCGTTAAAAGCGAACTGGGAGGCGTATCGGCCGTAAGGGTAGCGGGGGATGGCGTTAGTGATGGTCCAGCCGGTGAAGGCCCGGGCGCACTCCTTTACGTCTTCCTCGGAGTAGTTGGCCTGCCCGTCCATTCCGACGCCCATGGAGAACAGTTCCAGCAGTTCGCGGCCGAAGTTCTCATTGATAGCGTCTTTGTGGCTCATGCAGTTGTCCAGGTAGAACACCATCGCCGGGTCCCTGGAGATCTCCAGCAACAGGTCGCGGAAACTGCCCATGCCCAAGCTGCGGAACATGTCGAACTGCTCTTGAATCTGGCGGCCGTGCTCGCACTTGGAGTTGCCGGTACAGAAAATGCCGTGCCAGAACAACGTTATCTTCTCTTGAAGCGGCCGCCGGGTGTTGATCATCCGGTAGGTCATGTAGGCTTGGTTAATCTCTAGGGCGTTCATTTCCTTCCAGTCGATGAAATAACGCTCCAGCAGGGCCCGGTCCAAGTCCGGCTGCGCCAAGGGACTGAGTAGTTCCTCCACGGTAGCCTCGTAGCCCTTGGCGGCGCGTTCCTCGACCTCCTGGTAGGTCGCGCTGAATCCCGCCCGGCGCATCAGGTGAGCCATTAGCTCGATGTCTTGATCGGCCATAGATACCTCTCCTTACTCTCATGACCCGTTTTCGAGTAGCTTCTTTGACGCTAGATTATAATGATTCTAACGTAGGATTGCCACGTCTAGCCGCAAGTCGTCGGCAATCGCGTTTCAAGTCAACAGGGCTCTGTAGCCCAGATATGGGACCGTTGGCCGGAGTAAACGCTGGGGGCCGTTGGTTTTCCCTCACCTCCCCACCGGGAGGCAAAACGCGGGGGCACAGCCATCCCCCAATAGCATCCTCTGCGCCCTCCGCGTTGAACCGGACGCTCTCCGCGTTTGACCGAAGTTAGGCGCCGCCGAACCGGCGGCGATGCTGCCGCAGGGTTCAATCGTCCATGATCACCGGTATTCCAGCCGCCTCAGCCTTGGCGGCGGCTTCCGGGTTTATCACGCCGTCCTGCATCCAGATGTACTTGACGCCAACTTCTATGGCCTCATCCACCACCGGAGGCACCAACTCCGACCGGCGGAACACGTCTACCATGTCGATGGGCTCCGGTACCGACTTCAGGTCCGGGTAGCTCTTTTCGCCCAAGGCCTCGGAAATCATCGGGTTGACCGGGACTATCCGGTAGCCTTGGCTCTGCATGTAGAGCGAGACCCGGTGACTGTCGCGAGCGGGGTTGTCGGAGAGTCCCACCACCGCGATGGTCTTGGAGTTGCGAAGTTGTTCGTCGATCAGGTCGATATAGTCGCCACTCATGGCTGTGGCCTCCATTCTTGCCTTCCCCCGCCAGGCGGAAGGGATTTTGGTGCGCTTAGGCCCAACTCTTGGCGCCGATGTACTTGAAGGCGGCTACCGCGGCGGTGGCGCCGTCGCCGGCGGCCGACACCAACTGGGACGACGAATGTTGGCGAATGTCGCCCACCGCGTACACTCCCGGCGTCTCCGTCTCCATGGACACGTTGACCGGGATGTGACCGGCGCGGTCCACCTTGGTCACCCCGCTTACGAACCCGGAATTCGGTTCCAAGCCCACGTAGACGAACAGCCCGGTCAACCCGATGGCGTTTTCGATGCCGGTGATGGTGTTGGTCACCCGGACGCCGGACACGGTGGTTTCGCCCAACACCTCCTGCACCGTCGAATTCCACACCATCTCGATCTTGGGGTTCTTCGCAACCCGGTCTTGTAGCGCCCTATGGGCCCGCAGTTGCTCCCGGCGATGAAACAACAGCACCTTCCCGGCGTATTCGGTAAGGGTCAGGGCCTCGTCGGCGGCCGAGTCCCCGCCGCCCACCACGCCGACGACCTGCCTCATGTAGAGGGGGCCGTCGCAGGTAGCGCATTGGGAGACACCGCGTCCGAAGAATTCCTCCTCGCCGGGGATGCCCAACTGCGTCAGAGTGGAGCCGGCCGCCACGATCACTGCCTTGGCTCTTATCTCTCCGGCATCGGTGGCAACCACCCGATAGTCACCTTGGCGGGATATGGAAGAGGTCTCTCCCAATACGAAGTCCACGCCGGCGTTCATCGCCTGCTCTTGCACTGCCGGGGCCAACTCGGCGCCGGAAATGCCGTCGGGGAAGCCGGGGAAATTATCGATTTTCTCGATGTTGATGATGGAGGCGCCGCCCATCATGCGCTCCACCAAGCCGGTCTTCAAACCGTAACGGGCGGCGTACATTCCGGCTGTCATCCCGGCCAATCCGCCGCCGACGATTACCACGTCATAGTTGTCTGCCAAAAGACCACCTCCTCCGGGCACGTCCCATCTGCCTCGTAACAGCCTCCCGGCCACCCCTCAATCGTCTCTATACCCAGGATTACTATATCAGCATTTCGACGCGGCATGACAGGATATACACGACCGAAACGGCGTGATAACTAGGGAAGCTCTGAATAAGTCCCTTCACCCTCGATGGGGGAAGGTTAGGATGGGGGTGACCTCGCTTATTGGATAGCTGAAGCCCTTAAGCTCCCCACCAAGATTTCGGTTTCCGTTGTAATTCCGAGTGCTTTTTCAGAGGTTTCCTAGCATCGGCCCCCAAGGCAATCGCATCTTAAATCAAAACGCCACGGTCAACCACAGAGCACGCAGAGACCACAGAGTTTTTGAAGTTGGTCGGCCCTCTGTGTCCTCTGCGTCCTCTGCGGTGAAACATACCTGACACTCGCCCCTTCCCAGCCCCTGGTACACCCTACTACCATTATTCCTGTGATCCCGCCCCCAAAACGCCCAACACGCCCAACCACCCGGAACGGGCCGAAATGGGCGGAAATGAGCGGAAATGGCGGGAAAATCGAAATTTCCGGCCTGACCTTTCGCCACAAGCCCAAGAGGTGAATCCATGTCATTGCGCCAATTCAGAAACCGAGTCAACGCCCTGAAGCGTAAACTCGCCCTGCCCCTCGCCGTCATCCGGCTCCGCCCCTTGGCCGAAGAATTTTGCTATGAGTGGGCCCAAGCCCGCGCCGACTTCGGTAGACACAAGGCGCCATCGAAGCAAATGCCGCAGCCTTTCACCTCGGTGGAAACCGGGCCCCTTTCCTTTATCAGGCGCGTCGCCGGCCACGGCTTCCGCCTCACCACATTCATGGACCTCCACCTGTACCTCGAGCGCTGCCGCACCGCGGACGCCCTTCCCGAATGCCATGAAATCATCCGCTGTCTCCTTCCCTGGTCCGCCAACGGCGTCCTCCAGGCAATGCTCCGATTGGATGCGCCCGCCACATCATGAAGGCCCCTGACCCGGTCGAAAGCCCGCCCGCCCGGCGAACGGTTGAGACGCGATTGCCCCGACACCTGCCCCGCTCAAGTTGCCCGCGGCGGGGGAGGCCCTTAGAATTGGACAGAAGGCCAGCCTACGGCAGCAAGAGGAGACCGCCATGCTCGTCGATCTGATCAGCGTCGTCAACGAAGAGGGCCTTCGTTTGGACGGCGCATTCTACGCCCCCGCCGGAAGCGGCGGAAATGGCGGTCCGGTGGACGCCATGCTGATAATCCACGGCTCCCGGGGCAACTTCTGCGACCCGGCCACCGCGTCGATGGCCGCCGACCTGAGCGCCCGGGGCTATGCCTGTTTGGCCCTTAACACCAACGCCCACGACACCATGTGGTACAACCCGGCCGGTCAGGACTTCAAGGGCAACGCCTTCGAGGTCTTGGAGAACACGATGGCCGACCTCCGGGCTGGCGTGGACCACCTGTGGGAGAGGGGTTACCGGCGTATCGGCCTGCTGGGGCACAGCATGGGCGCGGTGCGGGTGAGCTACTACGCCGCGACCCAGGAAGACCCGCGTGTGGCGGCAATAGTCCCGGTGTCTCCGGTCCGGCTGTCATATTCTTATTACCTGGAATCCAACGATGCCGCCGAGTTCCGGGCCAACGTGGAAACGGCCCAACGCTTGATCGACCAAGACGAACCGGACGGCGTGTTTCGGGTAGGTTTCCCCATTCCTCAATATTTCAGCGCGGCTTCCTACCTGGACAAGCACGGACCCGCCGAGAAATACAACTTGGTCCGATTGGCCGACCGTATCCGGGTCCAGATACTCACTCTGAACGGCTCGCGGGAGACCCACACCAGGCTGCGCAACATGGCCCAAGACCTAGCAGCGGCGGCGGTCAACAGTCCCCGGGCCGCCACCTTGATGATCGAAGAAGGCGAACACTCGCTGGTCAACCGCACCTCCGAAGCCTCGGCCGCAGTGCTGGAGTGGCTGGCCGCGCTAACGCCGCAGGAAACCGCCGCCTAGTGGGCAGTCAACCATCCATACCAATGGAATCGGGCAATGAAATATCACCCCGCCGGAAGCATGGCCGCGGGCCAAGTTGCTGAGTAGCTGAAATGACAGGCCAGCTATTCACCCACTACTTCCTGACCGACGGCATCAAGGCCACTGCTGAGTGGGCGGCTTCGGGCCCGGCTTTTACTGTTTTCCGGGACGGCGCCGTCCAAGCGTACCAGAGCTTCCAAGGGTACCAACAACCCAACGAAGCCGTAACCGAGCAGGAGCTGGTCCGGCCGTTCCTGGAACTCCTGGGATGGACCGATTACCTGCCGCAGCAAGGCGCAGCCCAAAACGAGGACATCCCCGACAATCTTCTCTTCATAGATGCTGTGTCCAAGGAACGCGCCACCGGGAGGGCCAGCGCAGCTGAACGCTACCGGGACGCCTCGGTAGTCGAAGAAAGCAAACGCTTCGGCCTGCCTCTCGACACCCGCGATCGAGACGACAAAGTCCAAGCCAGCACACCCCACTGGCAGGTCCGGCGGTACCTGGAGACGGCCGATATCGCCTCCGATGGCGGGATTCGATGGGGTATTCTCACCAATGGCGGAGTTTGGCGTCTCTACGATTATCGGGCTCGCCCTCGCGCCACCGGCTATTTCGAAGGCGACCTGGCAGACCTACTCCAACCCGGCGCCGAAGACGACCTCCGCGTTTTCTACCTCCTGTTCCGCCGCGACTCGTTCACTCCCCAAGCGGGCGGCACTACCACTTTCCTGGAAGACGCGCTGGCCGAAGGGCGGCGGTACGAGGAGCGGGTCGCGCAGGACCTTTCGGGCGTGGTCTTCGATAGCGTCTTCCCGGACTTGGTAAGGGCCCTCGCCGACGCCACCGGAGAGGGCCTGCCGGAAGTCCGCCAATCGGCGCTGATCTTCCTCTACCGGCTGCTCTTCGTGCTCTACGCCGAAGACCGGGGCCTCCTGCCGGTCAACGATTCCCGGTACGATGACTATGGCCTCCGAAAGCCGGTACGCGACGACATCGCCCGCAGGCAGGCCAACAACGACGCCTTCTCCACTGGCGCCACCAACTACTACGACCGTCTGATGACCCTGTTCCGGCTGATCGACAAGGGTGATGTTTCCATCGGCCTGCCGCCCTACAACGGCGGTCTGTTTGCTCCCGAGGCGGCGCCATTGCTGGGGCCGACACGACTGAGCGACGCGGCAATCGCTCCAATGGTCTACGCCATGAGCCACGAGAGGGGTATTCATGGCATAGGACACCGCTTCGTCAACTACCGCGACATGTCCGTCCAACAGCTCGGCTCTATCTACGAACGTCTTCTGGAACAGGAACCGGTCCGCAACGAAAGCGGAGACATCGTCGTCCGCCCCAACCCATACGCCCGCAAGGACAGCGGCAGCTTCTTCACGCCTCAAGCGCTGGTGGACTTGATTATCGACCGGACGCTCAAGCCGCTGGCCGAGGAACGCCTGGCGGCCTTCGAGTCATTGTCCGCCAAGTTGAAGAGCGACCATAGGTCCAAGGCCGGACGCCATGCCGAGCTGCTGAAGCTGGACCCGGCTGAGGCGGTCTTGGACTTGAAGGTGCTGGACCCGGCCATGGGAAGCGGCCACTTCCTGGTCACCGCCGTCGACTTCCTTTCCGACTACGTCGCCAGCCTCATAGAGTACGCGCCGGCGGTCCCGGAATGGCTCGACGGCGAGTACTCATCACCGCTGGTGGAGCGCGTGGCGGCCGTTCGTGGTGATATTCTACAACGTGCCCGGGACTCGGATTGGGTGATTGACGAGGCCCGGCTTACCGACCAAGCCATCATTCGCCGGATGGTGCTGAAAAGGTGCATCTACGGGGTGGACAAGAATCCCCTGACAGTAGAGTTGGCCAAGGTGTCATTGTGGCTCCACAGCTTTACCGTGGGCGCGCCGCTGTCGTTCCTGGACCACCACCTGCGTTGCGGTGACTCACTGTTAGGTCTCCGGGTGCTGGAAGCCACCGAAGAGCTGAACCGTTTTGGTGGACTGTTTGCCAGTTCCGCCATCGCTGGAGCCGAAGCCGCCACCGAGGGGATGCAGCGCATCGAGGAGATGTCCGATGCCGACGTGTCCGAGGTGCGGGAGTCGGCCGAGTTGTTCTCGGGGGTCGAAGCGGCGACCGCTGAGCTCCGGGGGCTGCTTGATCTCCTTTGCGGTATGCGTTGGTCGACCGCGGGAATGACGAAAAAGGGTCGCACCGCGTTTGAGTCCCCGCTGGTAGACATTCTCGGTCAACAGCCGGAGAACGCCTACAGCCTCTTGACGAAGGGCCCGGACGCCGTTGACGCCGGAACGTCTGCCGCCGAGGAACCATCTTGGCCGAGGTTCAAAGAATTGTGGAACGATGCCAGGTCCATCGCAACCCGCGAAGGTTTCTTGAACTGGGAGGTCGCGTTCCCTGGGGTGTGGCACGGTTGGCAAAACATCCGTCCCGTGGGAGGCTTCGACGCCGTAATCGGCAACCCGCCCTGGGACCGCATCAAACTCCAAGAAGTGGAGTGGTTTGCGACGCGTGACTCCCAAATAGCCCATGCCGCGACTGCCGCCGCGAGAAAGGTTGCCATCGAGCAACTGCGGGACCAAGGAGCGCCCTTGGCGGACGAGTTCGACGCCGCGAAGGAAAGGGCGGACCAACTCGGCCAATTGGTCCGCAAGTCCGGCCACTACCCCCTGCTCGGCGGAGGCGACGTAAACCTCTACTCGCTGTTCGTCGAGCGGGCTATGGCTTTGGTCAAGCCCGACGGCTTCGTTGGACTGCTGACGCCCTCAGGGATCTACGCCGACAAGACCGCCGCCCCTTTCTTCAATTCCGTTTCCACCAGCGGCCGGGTGTCCGGTCTGTTCGACTTCGAGAACAAGAAGATATTCTTCAAGGACATACACGCCTCGTTCAAGTTCTGCGCCCTGATCTTAGGCGGCGAAGAGCGGAAGTTTGGACAGGCCGAGTGCGCTTTCTTCCTGCACGACATCGAGGCCATCAAAGACCCGGACCGCTGCTTTCCGCTGGCGCCCGGGGACTTCACGCTGGTGAACCCGAACACCGGCACGGCGCCAATCTTCCGCACGAGGCGGGACGCCGAGATCACCCGCCGCATCTACGAGCGACACCCGCTGCTGGTGGACCGATCAGGGGGCGAAGAACGCCGCGCTTGGCCTGTTCGCTATGTTCGAATGTTCGACATGACCAACGATTCCCACCTGTTCCGCACCGCCGCGCAGCTTGAAACCGAAGGCTTCTATCCGGTCCAAGGCAACCGCTGGAAGCGGGGAGACGAGACGTATCTGCCGCTGTATCAGGGACGGATGATCCACCAGTTCGACCATCGGGCAAACTCGGTACTGGTCAACCCGGAAAACACGCACAATCCGTACCTGAGCGAAGAAGTCACCGAGACCCAACATGCGGACCCCGGCTTCCTGCCGCGTCCCGAATACTGGGTATCCCAAGTCGATGTCGAGTCTGCTCTGCCCGAAAGCCGCGGTTATTCGTTGGGTTTCCGTGATATCGCCCGGCCGACTGATGTGAGAACCGTGATTGCTTCAATCGGATCGTGGGCTGGGTACGGGAATACAGTGCCCTTACTCGTCGGGAACGACGCGCTGGCGTCTGCTTGCCTCTTGGCAAATCTGAATGCCATGTCTGCCGACTTCGTTACCAGACATAAGGCCCAAGGCACTCATCTGAACTGGTACATCCTTGAACAACTGCCCGTCATCGCGCCCGACGACTACGACCGGCAAATCGGCAACATGACCGCCCGGGAGCTGGTCCGCGACCATGTGCTCCGCCTCACCTACACCGCCCACGACATGGCGCCCTTTGCTCATGACCTGGGCTATGAAGGACCGCCCTTCGCGTGGGACGAAGAGGAGCGTCGCCATCTCAGGGCGCGGCTGGACGCCCTTTATTTCCTCCTCTACGGGCTCTCCAGAGAAGACGCCGGATACGTGTTGGACACGTTCCCCATAGTCCGCAAGGAAGACGAGACCCAATTCGGCCGCTACCGGACCAAGGACCTGATCCTCGGCTACATGAACGCCCTCGCCGCCGGAGACACCGAGTCGGCGGTGGCGCTGTAGTAGGGCGCAACCATTCGCTATTCCATGACAGACTGGCGGCCATAAGCAGCCACGCCCGAATCGCCGTTACCGGAGATGAACTGAAATAATGGCTAGCCGCGAAACGACCGCCGAGTACCAGGTTTACGTGGAACGGAACGTCATGGTCGCCATGCGCGACGGCGTTCGCTTGGCCGCCAACGTCCACCGTCCCGCCCGCGACGGCCAAGCGGTGGCGGGCGCTTTCCCGGTGGTGCTGCAACGCACTCCATACAACAAGGACGGAGAGGCGCTGGCATTGGAGGCGGCCTTTTTCACCAGCCGGGGGTACGTAACCGTGCTCCAAGACGGCCGCGGCCGCTACAACTCCGAGGGCGGGTTCACCAAGTACACTGCGGAGGGCGAGGACGGCTACGATACCCTGGAATGGCTGGGCCGACAGGACTGGTGCAACGGCAAGGTCGGGACCTACGGGTTATCTTACGCGGCACACACCCAAGCTGCCGCCGCCTGCCTTCGTCCGCCCAACCTTTCCTGCATGTGGCTGGACTCCGGCGGTTTCGCCAATGCGTTCCAAAGCGGCGTCCGCAACGGCGGGGCCTTTGAATTGCGCCAGCTTACCTGGGCCTACAAGGAGGCCATCGAAAGTCCGTCGTCCTACGACAACCCCCGCACCGTCCGGGCCGCGTTGGAAGCCCAGTCAATCCATGACTGGTTCGAACGCTTGCCCTGGAAACCGGGACACTCTCCCATCCGATGGACGCCCGACTACGAGGACTACCTGCTGGAGATATGGCGAAGGGAGAACTACGACGATTATTGGAAGCAAGTGGGCCTCTGCGCCGAGGAGTTCTACGACGCCTTCGCTGGAATTCCCCAGGTCCACATGGGTAGCTGGTATGACCCCTATTCCCGTTCCACCACCGATAACTTCGCCGCCATTCGCTCCGCGAGTCCGGCGCCGGTGTCATTGATCATGGGCCCGTGGACTCATGGGGCCCGGTCGGTTAGCTACTCGGGAAACGCCGACTTTGGGCCGGGGGCCGTCCTGGAGGGGAACCTGGACCGGGACTACAATCATCTCCGCCTCGGGTTCTTCGACCGCTGGCTCAAGGACCGCCGGAACGGATGGGACGACGAAGCGCCGGTCAAGATCTTTGTCATGGGCGGCGGTACCGGCGGGATGGACCCCCGGCAACGGCTGGACCACGGGGGACGGTGGCGGAGCGAAGCGTCGTGGCCGTTGGCTGGGGCCGTCGGAACGCCGTTCTATCTTCAACCGGACGGCGGTCTGTCAATTGAGGCGCCGGGACGAAATCAACCGCCCAGCCGTTATCTCTTCGACCCCGACCGCCCTGTGCCTACCATTGGGGGAAACATCTCCTCGGGACAGCCAGTGATGGAGGCCGGAGGGTTCGATCAGCGGGAGTCGGCGGCCTTCTTCGGTTCCCGGCAGCCCTACCTGCCTTTGGCGTCGCGGCCCGACGTCTTGGTGTTTCAGACCCGACCGCTGGAAGAGGACATGGAGGTCACCGGCCCGGTGTCGGTCCGGTTATGGGTTTCATCCACTGCGGCGGACACCGATTTTACGGCAAAATTGGTGGACGTCTATCCGCCGACGGCAGACTATCCCGAGGGGTACGCGTTGAACCTGGCCGACGGTATCCTGCGGGCCAAGTTCCGGGACTCCTGGGAGGAGCCAACTGCGATGGAGCCGGGGCGGGTATACCCGTTGAGCCTGCGGCTGCCGCCCACGTCCAACCTATTCGTCCAGGGGCATCGCATCCGCGTCGACGTCGCCTCCAGCAACTTCCCGCGATTCGACGTAAACGGCAACACCGGCGAAAACCCCGCTGTCTCCCCGGTACGGCTCACCGCGGTCAACACCGTACACCACGACGCCGCCCGCCCGTCCCACGCCCTATTGCCAGTCACGCCGGCCCAACAGCCCTCGTCCTAGCGTTCCACCATTTGCCTGGGAAGCAAAAAAGAAAGGCTCTGCGTCTTCTGCAAACCCTGCGGTGAAATAACCCCGTGCGCTACGTATTCCGCAGCGTCATTATGTAGTGGTCTTCGTTCAGCGTTCGCCAGCCCTGCACCCGGAAGCCGGCGCCTTGGGCCAAGTCCCTCATTTCCTCCGGCGCTATGCGGTGGGCCGTTGCCGGGCCGGACCCAGTCTCGTTTGGCTGCCATTCCAGGACCGAACACCAGCCCCTGGACTTTAGAAGTCCGCGAACGGCGGAGAGGAACCGCGGCGGATCGGGAACATGGTGGACTACGAAGGCCACCAGCAGGCCGTCCAAGCCGCCCTCGGGCGCCGGAAACTCGTAGTCCTGGCATTCCAGTACCTCAACGTTGCCCATGCGGGCTTGCTCCACCCTCTCCCGGCAGATTTCCACCATCTCCGGGTCCACGTCCATGGCGTAGACCTTGCCGCTAACCAACCGCTTGGCTAAGGGCAGGGTGAAATAGCCGGGACCGCAACCGACGTCCGCCACGGTCTCGCCGGAATTGACGGGACACAGGCTGAGCACCACGAACGGGTCCAGTTTCTCCATGCGCTCCGCGTTGAGCATATGCTCAACCCGCTCCGCGGCGCTGTAGTCGTGGTGTTGATGGCTGCTCATAGGCTGGCGCTCCGGCGTCTTGGAAAGACTGAAGTTTCAGCATCTATCTTACCGTTTAGGCCGGGGTCACCGGTAGACATGGTGTTCGTTGACAGTCCTGAGGCCCAACCGTACACTAAATTTAAGCATACCAACCGGCGCGGTGGCCTCCCCTGCCTTCGATAAAGCATCCCTTCCAGCACATTTAACCGTTGTTCCAGGAGATATCTATGCCTTCCCTAGCCGAGGTGGACCCTCAGGTGGCCCAAGCCTTGGAGGCCGAGGACCGGCGCCAGCGCGATGCCGTTGTGTTGATTGCGTCGGAGAATTACGCCAGTAGGGCCGTGCTGGCTTCGGGCGCCAGTGTGCTCAGTAACAAGTATGCCGAAGGGTATCCCGGACGCCGCTACTACGGCGGTTGCGAGAACGCCGACGTGGTGGAAAGCCTTGCCCTCGAGCGGGCCAAGGAGTTGTTCGGCGCGGAACACGCCAACGTTCAACCCCACAGCGGCGCCCAAGCCAACATGGCGGTCTACTTCGCCGTGTTGGAACCCGGCGACACCGTGATGGGGATGCAACTCGACCACGGCGGGCACCTGACCCACGGCGCCAAGGTCAATTTCTCCGGCAAGCTTTACGACTTCGTTCCTTATGGTGTCAACCGGGAAACCGAACTGATCGATTACGACGAACTGGAACGCTTGGCCTTGGAGCGCCGCCCCAAGCTGATCGTCGCCGGGTGCAGCGCCTACCCCCGGACCATCGATTTCCCTCGCTTGCGGGCGACCGCCGACGCGGCGGGAGCCCTGCTCATGGTCGACATGGCCCATATCGCCGGTCTGGTCGCCGGCGGCGCCCACCCATCGCCCCTGCCCCACGCCCAGGTCGTGACCTCCACCACCCAAAAGAGCCTGCGCGGGCCCAGGGGAGGTTTCATTCTGGCCGACGGAGACTTGGCCCGCAAAATCGATTTCGCCGTCTTCCCGTTTATGCAGGGAGGCCCGATGATACATACCGTGGCCGGCAAGGCCGTGTGTTTCGGCGAGGCGCTGCGACCGGAATTCTCCCGCTACGCCCACCAAGTGGTGGCCAACTGCCAGGCCATGGCCGGCGAGCTCTCCGAAGCGGGGATGCGGCTGGTTTCCGGCGGCACGGACAACCACCTGCTGCTGGTGGACGTGACTCCCTTGGGGATAACCGGACACCAAGCGGAGCAGGCCCTCGAATCGGTAGGAATTATTGCCAACAAGAACGCCATCCCCTTCGACACCAAACCGCCCCGGGTCACCAGCGGGCTGCGCCTCGGCTCGCCGGCGGTGACCAGCCGGGGCTTCGTCGAAGAAGATATGAAGCAGGTGGCCGGACTGGTGGCCAGGGTGCTTTCCGATATCGACGATGAGGCAAAGCACCGAAAAGTGGCCGCCGAAGTCAGAGACCTGACCTCGCGGTTCCCCGTACCGGGCATTGACGACTAGGCTTTCATACATTGACCCATGGGTTCACCGCAGAGAACGCAGGATTTTCTACGAATTGCTCGACGGTTCCTGTATTCTCTGGGGTTAATCAAATGGCAGCCGATACCAGTTGAGGCTGGTAGAGGCCGATGCTATAATCAATCCACTTGCCTAACGTGTAGTAAGGGGAACTTTTGCGCCATTACGAACTTGTCGTTGTTCTTAGCCCGATGATCAACCCCGGCCAGGTCACAGAGGCCTGGGACCGCATCAAAGGTTTCATTACCGGCCGTCAGGCCGACATCAACCACGAAGAACGGTGGGGGACCCGCCGGTTGGCGTACCCGATACGCAAAGGCCAATACCAGTTCCTGGAAGGCAATTACCACATAACCCGGTTCTCCACCGAGCAGCCGTTCAACCGCGAGCTTGAAACCTTCCTCAGGCTGGATGACCATGTGCTTCGGTCGATGGTCACCACCACCCTACCCGAGGATGAATTGGCGGCTCAGGTCGCCGCCCAAACTCGGGCGGTCCGCGCCCCGCCGCCTCGTCCTGCTCCCGCCGTCGCTCCGGCGGAAGGAACACCACCCGCTGCCGGGTCCGAAACGGCGCCCTCCACGGATGCTGCCGCAGTTCCCGCTGTCGCAGCGGAGGAACCCGCCGGCGAATCCACGGCAGAGCCGAGTGTCGCTCCCGCTGCGGCGGCAGAGGAACCGGTCGCCGAGGCCGCAACCGTCGACGAGCCAGTAGCGGAAGAGCCGGCCGCTGAGGCTCCGCCGGCTGCGGCAGTCGAAGATGCCGTCGCCGAGGCCGTCGAAACACCCGCCGCTGAACAAGAAGCTCCAAGCCCGAGCGAAGCGGACGCGGCCGAAGACAGGAACGAGACCCCGGAAGCAACACGGGAATCATAGGCGCCGCCAACCGAACACTCAGGGAAGCGGGGTGGAGATGTGAATAAGATAATCGTAATCGGCAACTTGGGCCGGGACCCGGAGATGCGCTATACGCCCAACGGCCAATCGGTAACCTCGTTCAGCGTGGCCTCCAGCCGCCGGTACACCACCGCTGACGGAGAACGCCGGGAAGAGACCGAGTGGTTCAACGTCAGTGCTTGGGGCCGGTTGGCCGACCTTTGCAACCAGTATCTGGCCCGCGGCCGACAAGTGTACGTGGAAGGCAGACTTAGTAGTCGAAGCTACGTTGGGCAAGACGGCCAGACCAGGCATTCCAATGACATATTTTTACAGGACGTCCAGTTCCTCGGAGGGCGTGGTGACGACAGCGGTGGCGGTGGCTCGCCCTACGGTTCGAATACGGCGTCGCAACCCGGTGGTGGCCCCGATTTCGACCCAATTGACGATCTACCCTTCTGACCCCAGGTCCGGTTCAAACCGGTGGATTCAAATCGGTTAATCGAAAAGGAATAGTAGGAAAATGACTACCGAAGCCAGCAGAGGACCCGGTGGACCGCCACAACGCTCCGGTGGAGGCGGCGGAGGACGACCGGGCGGCAGGCCCGGCGGCCGTCCACGGGGCCGGTTTGCCCCGCGTCGGCGGGTATGTACCTTCTGCGTGGAGCACGTTACCCATATAGATTACAAGGAAATCGATAAAATCCGGCGGTTCGTGTCCGACCGGGCCAAAATCGAACCCCGTCGACGCACCGGCGTGTGCGCCAAGCACCAACGAGCTCTTCGAACCGCAATCCAAAGGGCCCGTCACATCGCCCTCGCGCCCTACGTGGCCTATCACGCCTACACCGGCGGCCGCCGCTAGACCGGCGTCAGGACCCCTGCTTCCACCAATCGAAGCGGCGCAGGTATGGAATCCTTGCTGCTGTTTCCTCTCGGTCTGTTTGTCGATAATCAATAGCGCATCTCATCGATAGCGCGTCAATCGAGGTCCAACAATGACAATTCCCTGGTTCGGCCGCCTCCGGGCCCCGCGGGACCGCGCCGGCCGGCGGCGGCAGGGCCGCGGACGACAAGGCGGGGGCCAGCACGATCAAGAGGAGGCGGGGCGCCAAGCCCAGGCTGTCGCCAGAGAAAGGCGTCGGCGCCGGACTTCCATCGGGCTCGGAGTCGCCCTCGTCACTTTGATCGCAGCCGTGGCCGTCTTCGGTTACTACTGGGAGTTTTTCCGTCCGCCACGTGTCTGGGCCGGTAGGGTCAACGACGTTGAATTCACCATGGGGGACCTGGTTTCCAGGATACGGGTGCTCCAAGGGGCCAACCGCTATGAAGGTGGCCGGGTCGACCTTAGCAAGGTGCCTTTCGAGTACCTGCAAGACCTGATCCACGCAGAGATTCTCCGGCAGGCTGCGCCCCAACTGGGGATAGCGCCCACCGACGAAAGTATCGAACTGGCCCTCCGCGGCCAGTTCGAGCCCAGTCCGCCGCCCGGACAAGAGGTCGACCCGGGACAATTGGACCAAGAGTTTCGGAACAATTACCAGACCTTCTTGACCACCACCGGCCTATCCGACGCCGATTATCGAATTATCGTCGAGGAGCGGCTCACCATATTGGGCTTGGCCGGGCTTCGGGCTCAGACCATCGAAGATACCATGGAGCAGGTCGAGGTACAGTGGATACGGCTTCCCTTGGAACGACAGCCCCAAGCCGGCAGCGCGGTGCAACCCGGGGACGTGATACAACGCTTGGAACTCGAAGATTTCGGTATCGTGGCCAGCGAGGTCTCCCAGTCCGCCGGGTACTCCGACACTTTCGGCTACGTAGGCTGGGTGCCCAGGGGAGCCTTCCCTGATTTTGACGGAATTTTATTCGGCGATCCGGAGAAGGATATTGAGGCCTTGTCGCCCGGGGAGGCTAACGCCTCGATCTTTAGCGAGGATGCAGTATACATAACCCAGGTCTTGTCCGGCCCCAAACAACGGGAACTGTCCGACTTGGTCCGCGTCAAGTTGACTCAGGAGAGAGTGGTGCTATGGCAGGAAGAGCAATTGCAAGCTGGGACATCGGCCCCCGACCCTCGGGTTAAAATGCATTTCAACAGCGACCTGTACGCGTGGGTGGCGGACCAAGTCGCCATCACCGCGCCTCGTCTCGACCCAACCGAGCAGTAGTATAGACAGCGATGGTTCCTGAAGGGCAAATAAACGTCGGTTTAATGGGCCTCGGTGTGGTTGGCGGCGGGGTCGCCGCGGCCTTGCTCCAACAACCGGGGTCTCTCCTCCAAAGGACCGGCCGAAATATCAACCTGCAAAGGGTCTTGGTCCGCGACTCCTCCCGGCCGCGGGACGTTCAGTTGCCCGACGGAACCATCACCACCAACGCCGAGGAAATTCTGGCCGATCCGGACATTCATATTGTGGTCGAGGTGATGGGCGGTTCCGAGCCGGCCGGGGACTACCTGAAGCGGGCCCTGTCGTCTGGCAAACACGTGGTGACGGCCAACAAAGAGGTAATGGCCAAGAATGGCCCGGAACTCCTCGCCTTGGCCGCCATGCACAAGGTCAACCTGCTCTTCGAGGCCAGCGCCGGCGGTGGCATTCCCATCGTCGGCTGTTTGATGAACCAACTCACGGCTAACGACGTGGGATCCATCCGCTCCATAATCAACGGCACCACCAACTACATCCTCACCCAAATGGCCCATCGGCGCACCAGCTTCAAGCAGGCCCTGAGCGAGGCCCAGGAACTGGGATACGCTGAGGCCGACCCCACCAACGACGTTGAAGGCATCGACGCCGCCTACAAGTTGACCATTCTGGCTTCCCTCGCTTACCACCACCCCTTCGAACCCGACGACGTGTTCCGCGAGGGGATTTCCGGCCTGGAACCTCAGGACTTTCGCTACGCTCAAGAGCTTGGCTACGCTATCAGGTCGCTTGCCATCGCGGCCCGGGACCAAGGCGCCGTCCAATTGAGGGTCTACCCGGCGTTGGTGCCCGAAGACAACATGCTGGCCAAGGTGGATGGCGTGTACAATGCGGTGCAAGTGGAGGGCAGCCTCTGCGGTCCGGTGCTGTTACACGGCATGGGGGCGGGCCGCGGACCCACCACCAGCGCCGTGGTGGCCGACTTGCTCGAAGCGGCCAAGAGCGTCGGTGACGGGACCGCTCCGTCCTCAATGCCGCCGCTGAAACGGCGCCATCAACTCAAGCCCATCGATGATCTGGTGGCCAAGTATTACATTCGTCTGAACGTAGCCGACCAAGCCGGCGTGTTGGCCCAGATTGCCAGAGAATTGGGAGAAGGACAGATCAGCATCGCCTCGGTGCTCCAGAAGGATACCGACCCGGAGACTCAGAGCGCGGAGATCGTGATCACCACCCATCCCGCCCGCGAGGCTTCGATGCAACTGGCGTTGCAAGCCATAGCCCGCCTGCAACCGGTGAGGCGGGTCAGCAACATGATAAGGATCGAGGAGTAGTCCCGACGGCAAAGCCCGGAGAGTACATGGGGGACGGCGTTCTCAAAACCTATAAAGAGCTTCTGCCAGTGACGGATGCCACGCCGATGATCACCTTGGGTGAAGGCGACACCCCCTTGGTCCGGTCGAACCGGCTGGGTCGGGAGTTGGGCTGTTCCGAGCTCTACTTCAAGTTGGAAGGATGCAACCCCACAGGCTCCTTCAAAGACCGGGGGATGGTCGTTGCCATGGCCAAGGCCTTGGAGGAAGGCAGCCGGGCCATAATGTGCGCCTCCACTGGCAATACCAGCGCCTCGGCCGCCGCCTTCGGCGCCCGCTTCGACCTGCCGGCCCTGGTCATCATCCCCAAAGGCGAGGTGGCTATGGGGAAACTGGCCCAAGCGATGGCCTACGGGGCCCGGGTCATCATGGTCAACGGCAACTTCGACGTCGCCCTCAGCTTGGTCCGGGAATTTACCACCAAGCACGAGGTAACGTTGGTCAACTCCATTAATCCCTACCGTCTGGAAGGCCAAAAGACCGGCGCCTTCGAGATCGTCGATTCGTTGGGCGATGCCCCCGATTATCTGTTCATCCCGGTGGGCAACGCTGGCAACATCACCGCCTATTGGCGTGGGTTTCGGGAATACCACGCCTTGGGCCGCAGCCAAACTCTGCCCAAGATGATGGGTTTCCAGGCGGAAGGGGCCGCCCCCATAGTCAGGGGCGAGCCGGTAGCCAACCCCCAGACCATTGCCTCGGCCATACGCATCGGCAACCCGGCCAGTTGGCAGGGGGCCTTGGACGCCCGTGACGGGTCGGGCGGGACCATTGACATGGTATCCGACGACGAAATCCTGGAGGCCTACCGGATATTGGCGTCCCACGAGGGTATATTCTGCGAACCGGCCTCGGCGGCCTCCTTCGCGGGGCTGGTCAAACTACATCGGCAAGGCCTGGAATTGAACGGCCGGCGCGTGGTGTGCATATTCACCGGGACCGGCCTGAAGGACCCGGACTTGGCCGTGAGCAGCGTCGCCGCCCAAGCGCTCCAAGTTGAGCCGACCATCGAAGCCGTCGAAGCGGTCGCGCTGGCCTGAAGCGAGCGAGAGGAGAGCATTCACGGTCAATCAGAAACGCATACAGGACGCCGTGGCAGCGGTCTTGGAGTCGGTGGGCGAGGACTCCTCCCGGGAGGGCTTGCGTGACACTCCGGCTCGTTTCGCCCGGATGTGCGAGGTCCTGTTCTCCGGCGTGGGAATCGACCCGGGGTATGCCATCGATACCGTATTCGAGGCCGAGAGCCACGATCCGGTGGTGTTGGACAACCTTCCCTTTTATTCTGTCTGCGAGCACCACCTCTTGCCATTCTTCGGCGAAGCCAGGATCGCTTACGTTCCCAACGGCAAGATCGCCGGAATCAGCAAGCTGGCCCGTGCCTTGGACATAGCCGCCCGACGGCCCCAGGTTCAGGAGCGTCTGACCACGCAGGTGGCGGACGCCATATCCGGCGCACTTCGGCCCGACGGTGTGATCGTGGAGTTGGAGGCCGAGCATCTTTGTATGTCGATGCGGGGAGTCCAAAAGCCGGGCCTTAGGGTGTTAACCTCGGCCGTCAGAGGGGATTTCGTAAACTATCCGTTGGGGCGGGAAGGACTCCTGGCCCTGATGCATCGCAGGTAAGCCGTTGGTCAATACCCCTGTCACGTCGTTTCAGCAAATCCGGTCCGATTGGGACTCGGTGCTGAACGACTCGCCAGTTAATTCGTTGTTCCTGTCCTCCCAGTGGCAGGAAGTGTGGTGGGAGGCCTTTGGCGACGGCCACAGCATGGCCGGGTTTTATCTCTCGGCGCCGGATGAAGAGGTCGCCGGAATTGCTTCGCTGGCCCGTGCCGGCAACACTGTATCCTTCGTCGGCAGCCAGGATACCTTCGATTACAACGATTTCATGATCCGTCCCGGATACGAGGGGACCTTTTTTGAGTCGCTGTTGGACCGGCTGGAAGACCAAGGATACGAGGAGTTGCGACTGGACTCCCTCGTGGAAGACTCGCCTACGCTGGAGTACCTTCCCGACATGGCCCGGGGAAAGGGCTACATGGTGGAGATAGAACAGGAGGACGTGACCTCCGGGTTGGAGCTGCCTGATACCTGGGAGGGTTACCTGGGCTGCCTTTCCAAGAAAGACCGGCACGAGCTTAGGCGAAAACTCCGGCGGTTGGAAGGCCACGACGACTGGCGATGGTACGTGGTAACCACCCCCGAGGAAGTTGGCGGCCGTCTGGCGGACTTCTTGACCCTGATGCGCCAGAGCCGGGCCGAAAAAGACGAGTTCATGACACCGGACCGGGAGCATTTCTTCCGTCTGGTCACTCAAAGGATGGCCCAGCTTGATCGGGTCCGGCTCTTTTTCATGGAATTGAACGGCGAGACCGTGGCCGCCAGCTTGTGCTTTGACTACGCCTCATCGCGGCTGTTATACAATAGCGGTTACGATCCCGAATTCACCTATTACAGCGTCGGGTTGTTGCTTAACGCCATCTGCCTGCGGGACGCCATTGACCAAGGGCTGGAATATTTCGACTTTCTCCGCGGCCCGGAACCCTACAAACAGCGCCTTGGGGGCATACGCAAGAGTCTTTACAAAATGGTGGTAAGAAGAAAGTGAGCGAGAACCGGGCTGCGTTTATCACCTTGCACGCTTGCCCACTGGCTGCCCCTGGGCAGGCTAAGGCAGGGGGTATGAACGTTTACGTCCGAGAACTGGCCTGTGCCTTGGGCGAACTAGGCACCGCCGTCGACGTTTATACCCGGGAACACGGTGGGGACCATAAGAACATCGAATACATTGCCCCTCTGGTGAGGGTGGTCCACTTGCCGGCCGGGGACCCGGACGAGGCCTCGGTGGGCGGCCTTTATGCCCACCTTCCGGAGTTTCTGGACAGTCTGAAATCGTTTCTGAAGACGGAGCCGGCGGACTACCACGTCGTCCATTCCCACTACTGGCTGTCGGCTTGGGTGGGCCGCGCCTTGTCGGAAGCCCTCGGCACTCCCCACGTTGTCACCTTTCACACGTTGGGGCTGATCAAGATGCAGTCCCGGGCCGGCGAGGTAGAACCGCCGGAGCGGGCTATGGTAGAGCGGGAGGTTATGGCCACCGCCGACCGCATCATTGCCTTCAGCGGCCACGAACACGATGCTATGGTCCGTCTCTACGACGCCCCGGCAGACCGGATTACGCTCGTGCCCTGTGGCGTGGATCTGGCCAAGTTCCGACCCTTGGACCAAGCGGAGGTACGAAAACGGCTGGGACTCAACGGCGGCAAAGTGTTGTTGTACGTGGGGCGGCCCGAACCGCTGAAAGGACTGGACCTGTTGGTGGAAACCGCCGCCCAGATCGACACGGGCGAAGACGTGCGTATGTTAGTAGTCGGCGGCGCGAACGGCGATTCGGATATCGAGCGAGTCCGGCGCTTGGCCAAAGAGCGGCAGGTGGATGGACTGATCGACTTTGTGGGCCGGGTTGACCATGACGATTTGCCCCTCTATTACAACGCCGCCGACGTGTGCGTGGTCCCGTCTTATTACGAGAGCTTCGGCTTGGTGGCCTTGGAATCGATGGCCTGCGGCACCCCGGTGGTGGCCACCCGGGTAGGCGGCCTCCCCACCATAATTCACCACGGCCACACCGGATACCTGAAGTCGTGGCGATGCCCCGAGGCATTCGCCAATTCGGTGGAAATGATCATCTCCAGTTCGGGTTTGCAGAGGAGTCTCGGCGCCGCGGCCCGCCGGCGAGCCGAAGGCATGGGCTGGAACAACGTCGCATTGATGATAGGAGACGAGTATCGCGCCTTGACCGGGGGCATGGCTGGCGACGATAATGATTATTAAAACTTATTACCGTACCCCAGCCCTTGGAGCAGACGTTGTTTTCCGATTCCTCTGGCGCTAACGGGACGGTCCGCCGGCCCCAACCGTCCTCGACCAATCCGTTGCGCCGCATCGTCCGTCATTTCGAACGGACCCTGGGAGCCGGTGTCTTGGTGATGCTGCCCATCGGCATTACCATTTTGGTCCTCAAATTTGTCTTCGACATGCTCAATCCCATCCTCGAACCCGCCATCGCCCATACGCCCGGTCCGGTGATTCCGGGCGCCGGTCTGATTGCCCTCCTAATCGTCATCTACATCGTCGGTTTGGTGGCGGCCTTCGTTTTGGGGCGGCGCCTCATAGCCATCGGACATAGAATTGTAGAGGTCATCCCGGTGGTGAAGGGAATTTACAGCACCACGCGCACGGCCGTGCAGCTTCTCTCCAGTAACGGCTCCAGCAGCGAGCAACAATATAGCGGGGTGGTTTTGATTGAGTTTCCGCGGCCGGGGATTCGCTCCATTGGCTTGATCACCTCGCGAATGGCCGACGTGGATGGCGAGGAGATACTGGCGGTCTACATCCCAACCACACCGATCCCGTCTTCCGGTTTCTTGGTGATAGTGCCCGTAGACCAAGTAACGTTTACGGAAATGTCGGTGGAAGAAGCCATGAGTGTGGTGATATCGGGCGGCATCCTCTCCGAACGGGTCTTTAAGATCTCGGGAGTCGAAGTTCCCGCCGACCTGAGTTCGACCCAGTAAGGCCCTGCGGCCTTGTTTCGCTGATCGGGTAAGAGTAAGTCCCGAGTGCGCGGTATGACGTTGTTGCACTGGCGCGGACGGCGTAATCGGCCGTTGCGCCAAGCAACAAACACTTGACACCTTGGGCCGATTGTAGCAGAGTACCCAACGGCCAACGAACCCTGTTGTGACTGGTCTTCATGTCTACTTCCAACGAACCTCCCCAACGAGTCCTGGTTGTGGTCCCCCACCCCAACGACGCCGAGTTCTGGTGTTCTGGAACGGTGGCGAAATGGGTCGGCGAGGGGGCCTCAGTCCGCTACGTGCTATGTACCGACGGCGGCAGAGGCGCCGTCAACCCTGAGATCACGTCCGAAGAACTGGAAGTAACCCGATCTAAGGAGCAGGCCGAGGCCGCCGGGCTGCTGGGGGTCCAAGAGTTGGTCCACCTGCACCGTCCCGACGGCGGATTGGAGGACACCTCCGAATTCCGCAAGGAACTGGTCCGTCAAATCCGTCAGGTAAAGCCGGACGTGGTGCTGTGTCCAGAGCCCTACCGGAAAAACCTGGCTTGGCACCGCGATCATCGCATCGCGGGCCAAGTGGCCTTGGACGCTGTTTTCCCGTGTGCCAGAGACCACCTGCATTTCGAGGAACTCTGGCGCGATGAGGGTCTCGAACCCCACAAGACCGGGACCGTCCTGTTCTGGGGCGCTGAAACGTCGGACACTGTCATTGACATTACCGGGTCTTTGGAAACCAAGCTCAAGGCTCTCAAGGTCCACCGGAGCCAACTCGCCGGCCGCACCAACGGAGAGGTCGAGGATATGGTTAAGCAACGGGCCCGAGAGGCGGCCGGCGGCTCGGAGTTTGAATCGGGAGAAGCCTTCCGCAAGGTCAACTTCCGCACCTAGCCGGGGGGCCATCGGCCGGGGGCCCCACACTAGCCCTTCCCCAGCGGGAGAGGGGACTTCGGCTCCGCCGGGGGAAGAGACTTCGTTTCCGCCAGGAGATGGGATTTCGGCTCCGCCCTGGGGCTAACTCCGGTGCCAGTGGGGTCGGAATTTCGTTGCCTGTGGGGATTGGAATTTGAGGAGGAGAAGACCTAGTCGTGACTTGTGGTCGGAACCCCGCCAAAATGGGCGGCCTTTGGTGGGCCGCCCATTGATTGTCGGCGATTGCGGTCCGCCGCTTAGATTATCTCGCTGATCTGGAAGCTAGGCCGGAGGTCGGTGTAGTTTTTGATGTCGCCCAGGATCTCGCGGCCATGGGTCTTGAATCCCTCGTGGACCTCGTCGGTGGTGTTGAAATACATGTTGGCAATGGCAACGAACTGGGCCGGGGCGTTGGGATCGGCATCCGATATGCCCTTTTCTACTTCCGAGCGGAGCAGGCCCATGGGAGCCAGGCGTTCCTTAACCAAGTCCATGTGGGTCCCGGACCAATAGTCGAAATCGAAACTCTTGCCTTCCCCGTTGGGGTAAAAAACAGATACTTTGATCAACGGTGTTCCTCCTGTCTTTGTTACGCCGGGACCCCCGGCGCTGGTTGTGGCCGAAAGTCGTTGAGCCGACAGTTTAACGCGCCCCCGATTGGCTGGCAATCCATGATTGCGCCGCCCCGTCCCCGGCGGATTTGCTAAAATACTTTCGCAACCGGAGAGCCATAGTCCGGAGAGCCATAGTCTGGAGAAACATAGTAAGGACGTGAGAATTGGACCAGCGGTCATTCCGGCGCCTGTTTCGACTGTCGGCTATCGGGGTTGTCGTGGTGATGCTGCCCCTCTTGGCCTGCGCTCAGGATGAGGAAGCGCCCAGCCCCCAGGATGATTTTGCGTTGGTCTGGGAGGCTTGGACCCAGATCGAAGAACATTACGCTAGCCCGTCCGACCTGAATTTCGAAGCGGCAACGGCCGGAGCCGTGGAACGCTTGATGATACTTGGCGATATTCGGCCCTATCCATTTCTGGCTGACGTGGGCCGGACGAGAGGGCAGACCCCCGCCGGAGTCCCGCCGAACCTCCGAGACCTTTGGCGGGCCATCGCCATGTTCCGCTTGGAGCGCGATGAGTTCGATAAAGATGTGTTGGTGGAGGCCGTCTTGGACGGTGTCATTGACGGCATGGGTGACCCGTCCTCCGTCTTCTTGACCGCCGAACAATATCCGATGGCCAAGGAACGCTTCGATACCCGCAGGGAGGGTTCCTATCAGGGCATAGGCACCAGCGTTATCGACGATGACGGCGACTTGAGGCTCTCCCCGTTTGAGGGCTCCCAGGCCGAAAAAGCGGGAGTGGAAGACGGCGATGTCCTTTTGACGGTTGACGGAATGTCGGTGGTCGGCCAGCCGATAGCCTCCGTGGTAGACCTAGTAAGAGGTCCGTCGGGCACCAAGATAACCCTTCAACTGCGACGCCAAGGGGAGCCGGAGCCGGTGGAGTTGGGCGTTTTCCGGGAGAGCGTGGAACTGTCCACGGTCAGCAGCCGGCTGACGCCCGGCGGTATCGGCCACATCTGGGTTTCCCGCTTTAGTGACGCCACCGGCGACCAAGTTTACTCGGCCTTGGAGTCGCTGAAGCAGTTTGACATGTTGGCCCTTATCCTCGACCTCCGTTCGAATCCCGGAGGCTCCGCCACTGCCGCCGGGGAAGTAGCCGGTCAGTTTCTGTCGCCCGGCAGCCTGTTCCGTTACGTGGAAGACCGGGACGGCGCCCGTACCGAAGACCTGATTGCAGACGACCTCACACGGTTGGAATTGGATGACCTGCTGATCGCCGTGCTGGTTAATGACCGGACCAGCGGCGAGGCCGAGGCGGTGGCGGTGGCCTTGCAGGATGCGGATAGGGCCTTTGTGGTGGGGACGCCGACGGTCGGGGAGGGGTCCAGCTACGACTTTGTCGAGCTAAGCGACGGCTCGGCGTTGTATATTCCGATTTCCCGTTGGTACCCGGCGTCGGGCCGATGGCTGGGCGGATCGGGAATCAAGCCGGACATGCTGGTCTTCTTTGAGGAAGAGGAGCAGGGTTACGGAGGCGAGAGCCAGTTCAACCGGGCCTACGAGTACTTGGACGGTCAATTGCCACCCTTCCGTTAAGTCGTGGACGCGGGGAGAGCAGGCGTGGGGCCAGGGCGCAGCTAGGTTACGGCCTGCTCGTCCTGGCAGCGCAGGCAAACGTAGGTAGAGCGGTCCTCGGGCAGGCTGTCGCTGGCCACGTTGCGTTTCCGGTTGCACACTGAACAGACCACCGGCACGGTTACCGGGGCGGGCGCGACGACAATTGCCTCCCGGCCCCGATAACCCCGGTAGTCAGGGTTTTGCTGCTTCAACCGCAGGAATCGATCGCGGTCTTTGCGGCCCAAGACGCTACTTTATCTCTACGGCTGCGCCGGCTTCTTCCAGTTTGGCCCGAATGCCGTCGGCTTCGTCCCTGGGAATGGCCTCCCTGATGGCCGTAGGCGCCGACTCAACCAACTCCTTCGCTTCCCGCAGGCCCAGGGAAGTCACTTCCCGCACGGCCTTAATGACGTTAATTTTGTTGGGACCGATCTCCCTGAGGGTTACTTCGAACTCGGTCTGCTCTTCAACCTCGGCGGCTTCGGCCTCGGCGCTAGCGCCCGGAGCGACGGCTACGGCGACCTGGGCCGCGGCGCTGACTCCGAATTCCTCCTCCAGGGCCTTGACCATGTCGGCCAGTTCCACTACGTTCATCTGTTTGATTGCGTCCAGGATATCGTCCTTGGTCATTGTTGCCTCCTTGTTGATATCTTCGGTGATTTGGTTGGTGACTTGAGTTAAATTACGGCGCCGGTTGGTTCGCGGTGCGTCCCGGGTTCGCTACTGGCTAGTTACCGGGTGATTCCGCCTCTTCCAACTGGCGAATGCGGGCTTGAAGGACGTTGTCCAGGTTCTGGATCGGGCCGTTTAGGGCCCCCAAGAGCCGGGCGATGGGCGCTTGCATCTGGCCCAGCAGGGTAGCCAGCAACTGGGGCCGCGGCGGCAGTGTGGCCAGCCGGGTAACTTCCTCCGGTCCCATCGCCGCGCCGTTTCCCAAGACCGCGCCGCGGATCGCCAAGGCTGCCGCATTGGCCCTGGCGAAGGTGGTCAACACCTTGGCGGCGTCCGATGGGTCGTCGTACCCGAAGGCCAAGGCGGTGGGGCCTTCGATGATTTCCTTCACCTGGGGACGCTGCGCCTCGTCGGCCGCCAGGTAAGTAAGGGTGTTCTTGACGACGGTGAACTCGATGCCCCCGGCCCGCATAGCCCGTCGCAGACCAGTCATCTGGTTAACGGTGATGCCAGAGTAGTTGGCGGCCAAGGTGATGGTGCTGCGTTCGATTCGCTCCTTCAACTCTTGGACTCGGTCTATCTTTTGTTGTGTCGGCAATTATTCCTCCCAATTGAATGGAATCAAAAAACCCCGGCCCAAGACGCGGCGCGGGGTTGCTGATACTCCGGAAGTCTGGCTTCCAGGGTGATGCCTTCGCGCCTCGGCGGGCGGCGTTGGGCCATTATCCCGTTAACGGGACCCGCGGTCTGTGGCGTTGATCGCTGGGATTGTTAAGGCGATTCCGGAAGTCCGTCCGGTAAGTCTATTCCGGCGGTTGCAGGGCCTGCAGGGCCGCCAAGTCCAGTGGAACGCTGGGTCCCATGCTGGAGGTCAGATAGGCCGACCGGAAGTAAGGTCCCTTCAGGGCGGCCGGACGGTCTCTGCCAATAGCATCGACCAAGGTTGCTAGGTTGTCAATCAGCAACGGAGTCTCGAAGCTGACCTTGCCTAGGGCGCAATGGATGATGGCGGTGCGGTCGGTGCGGTACTCGGTGCGGCCCCCCTTGGCCTCCTGGATGACCCGGGGCAGGTCTTGGGGTTGCACCATGGTGCCGGAGCGGGGGTTGGGCATGAGACCCCGGCGGCCCAGGATTCGGCCCAGCTTGCCGATCTTGGGCATCACCTGGGGTGTGGCCAGACCAACTTCAAACTCCAGCCAGCCGCCCTCGATCCGCTCGATTAAATCGTCTTCGCCCACGTAGTCGGCGCCGGCTTGGCGGGCGGCTTCCGCACCTTCGGCGCCAGCGAACACCAACACCCGCATCGTCTTTCCCACTCCGTGAGGGAGGCCTACCACGCCGCGAACCATCTGGTCGGCATGGCGGGGGTCGACGTTGGTGCGCAGGTGGAGTTCCACAGTCTCGTCGAAGTTGGCGGTGGATAGTTCCTTGACCAGGTCGGCGGCCTCGGCGGGCTCATACTGCCGGTCCGTATCGACCCTCTCGGCTACATTGCTGAAGCGGCGGCTGTGACGGGGCATAACCTATCCTTCGGCGACCTCGATTCCCATACTTCGGGCGGTGCCTTCAATAATCGACATTGCTTCGCTGACCGACGCGGCGTTCAGGTCGGTGAGCTTGGTTTCGGCAATTTCCCGCAGGGCCTGTCGGCTGATGGAGCCCACACGGCCCAGCCGGATGTCGGCCGAGCCCTTGTCCACGCCTGCGGCTTTTCTTAGCAGATCGGAGGCCGGCGGGGTGCGGGTAACGAATACAAACGAACGGTCTTCGAAAACGGTGAGATGCACCGGCACGATGGCGCCCGCTTGGTTGGCGGTCCGGGCGTTGTATTCTTTTACGAAGCCCATGATATTGACGCCGTGCTGGCCCAACGCCGGGCCCACGGGAGGGGCGGGCGTTGCTTTTCCCGCTTCCAGTTGCAGCTTAATGATTGCCCGGATTTTCTTTGCCACCTAGTCTCCAGTTTGAGTCGGGGCCGCTTGGGAGCCCGACGTTTAAATCCGTTCTACCTGCAAGAAGTCCAGTTCCACCGGGGTTTCCCGGCCGAAGAATGACACCAGTACCCTGACCTTGCCCTTGCCTTCGTCGACGTCGTTGATGGCGCCGATGAAGTCTACGAACGGGCCCTCGGTGATCCGTACCGTTTCCCCCCGTTCCAAGGCAATTTTTACCCGGGTGGGATCGGACTCTACCTGTTTCAGTATGTCCTCAATCTGCTTGTCTTCCAGCGGCACTGGTTTGGGGCGTTTGTCGTGCTCGTCCTCGCTGGAAACGAACCCGGTCACACCGGGCGTGTTGCGCACGGCGTACCAGCTTTCGTCGTCCATGGTCATCTGGACCAGGATGTAGCCGGGGAACAGCTTTTTACGTTCCGAGCGCCGTTTGCCGTCCTTGAAGACGACTTCTTCTTCGGTGGGCACGAGCACGGAGTTGATCCGGTCCTGCATATCCAGGCTCTGGATACGCAGTTTCAAGTTCTTCTCCACCAGGTCTTCTTGGCCCGAATAGGTATGAACGATATACCAGCGGGGCCCCTGGAATTCCTCTATTTCGGAAATGTCATTCGCATTCATCACACGCAGTCCGCAGGGCGGGTATGCGCCCCGTTGCCGCCGGGCCCGTACCTTCTCCGGCCGGGATTAAACACCGAAGATAACCCTGTTGAAAATTTCGGAGAAAATCCGGTCCAGTCCTCCCAGGAAGAACCCGGCCGCGATCGCCAATATGATAACCACCGTGGTGAGGCGGGCCGTTTCCTCCCGGCTGGGCCAGACCGACTTTCTCAGCTCCTGATAGGTTTCCTGGAGGAAGGCTATCGGGCTGGTCCGCCCCCCGCCCAGCGGGGAGGCGATACGCTGGGGTCGGGTTGAGGCCCGGGCCAATCTGTTACCGTACCTCGCGGTGGGTCCGGTGCCCCCGGCAACGGGAGCAGTACTTGCGCAACTCCACCCGTTGCGGGTCGTTACGCCGGTTCTTCATAGTGGTGTAGTTCCGTTCCCTGCACTCCCCGCACTGCAGGGTGATGATCTGTCTGATATCGGCGGTCTTTCTAGCCATATCTTACGACACCACCTTTGTGATTACACCGGAGCCGACGGTCCGCCCGCCCTCGCGGATGGCGAAACGCATCTGCTCTTCGATGGGCACGGGACTCATGAGTTCGATGGTCATTGTGACGTTGTCGCCGGGCATCACCATCTCGACGCCATCGGGAAGGGTAACCGAGCCGGTGATGTCGCTGGTGCGGATGTAGAACTGGGGCTTGTACCCGGTGAAGAAGGGGGTGTGCCGCCCTCCCTCCTCGCGGCTCAGCACATACACCTCGGCCTCGGCCTTGGTGTAAGGGCGCATCGAACCGGGCTTTACCAGCACCTGTCCCCGCTCCACCTCTTCCCGGTCCACGCCCCGGAGAAGGATGCCCACGGCGTCGCCGGCCTCCGTGACGTTCAGGGTCTTGTGGAACATCTCCAGACCGGTGGCCACCGTCTCCCGGACATCGCCGAAGCGGATGATCTCAACCGGCTCGCCCTGTTTCAGGGTGCCGCGCTCCACCCGGCCGGTCACCACGGTCCCGCGGCCCTTGATGCCGAACACGTCTTCGATGGGCATCAGGAAGGGCCTGTCGGTCACCCGCTCTGGCATCGGGATGTAATCGTCCATCGCTTGGACCAAGTCGAGGATGCCCTGCTCCGAGTCGGGGTCGCCTTCCAAGGCCTTCAGGCCGCTGACGCGAACGATGGGGGTATCGTCGCCGGGGAAATCGTAGCGGTTGAGGAGGTCTCGGACCTCCAATTCCACCAGTTCCAACAGCTCTTCGTCGTCCATCATGTCGACCTTGTTCAGGGCGACCAGGATCCGGGGCACCTCCACTTGGCGGGCCAGCAGAATGTGCTCCCGGGTCTGGGGCATGGGACCGTCGGGGGCGCTCACCACCAGAACGGCGCCATCCATCTGGGCCGCCCCGGTGATCATGTTCTTGATGTAGTCGGCGTGGCCGGGGCAGTCCACGTGAGCGTAGTGGCGGTTCCCGGTCTCGTATTCGACGTGGGCGATGGCGATGGTAACGCCGCGGGCCTTCTCTTCCGGGGCGTTGTCGATACTGTCCATATCCAGGTAACTCGCCAACCCCTGTTTGGACAAGACGCTGGTGATGGCGGACGTGAGGGTGGTCTTTCCGTGGTCCACGTGGCCGATCGTGCCCACGTTAACGTGGTCCTTGGACCGGTCGAACTGTTGCTTGGCCATTTCTTGGGTATCCTCCCTAGTCGTCTAACGTAATCTAACTTTCTGGAGCCCAGAGGCGGGATTGAACCGCCGACCCCGTTCTTACCAAGAACGTGCTCTACCGCTGAGCTATCTGGGCCGATTGGTGGAGGGGGCAGGATTCGAACCTGCGAAGCCCTTCCGGACGCCAGATTTACAGTCTGGTGGCTTTAACCACTCACCCACCCCTCCAGATTGAGCCGGGTTTAGATAAATCTTCGCATATACTGCGGCAACCGCGCAAACGGCGGCGGCGCCTGCCAGTGTGTTGGAGCCCCAGAGGGGATTCGAACCCCTAACCTGTCGATTACAAATCGACTGCGCTTCCTTTGCGCCACAGGGGCATCTCATCGCCGCGAAGGCCAGCCACCAAAAAAGGCCCCGCGAGTGTGGGGCCGTTCGAGCACCGTTGGTCTTCCTGAAATTATAATAAACCGCCTCCGTTTAGTCAATTGGAATCGGGAGCACCGCAGGGCGATTGCGAAGTAATTGTCTGAACCGGGATTTCCGGGATTTTGAGATTTTCAGGATATTCTCCAGTCTTGAGCATCCTTGAATCCTGATAATCGTGGTCCAGACTCATGCCGCAGCAGAGACTTCGCAATCGTCCTGCCCCCGGCTTCACCTGGGGGAGGTATTGTCGGGTGTATCGAAAGGGCCGAGGGTTGCGGACCAGGGGAGAAGAGAGTGGAGGAGTTGATCGCAGTCGGGAAGGGTGTTCCGGCTGCGGCACCTATTGAGATAGTTATGTGCCGCCATGAAGGTGGGGAGCCGGAGTCCGGCGTCGACCACCCGGCTGATGAAGGTATGGGACTTGGGGGAGGGCTGGCGACGGGATTGGGCTACGGCCCAATGGGCGCAAAATTCCTGGGCCAACGGGCGGAGCCGGACAACGGCGAGTGCGAGGGCCATTTTACGGCGGAGGGCATTGACGCGATGTCTCAAGTCGTTCATTAGGGGGAGTTCACCTCGCGGCGGTTATTTGAGGGAGTGGTGAGCGGCCCAGAGAGGGAGGGCGTCTTCCAGGGCCTGGATATCGGATTTGAGCTTTTCGGCTTCGCAAAACTGGACGGCGAAAGCCAAGGCGTAGCGGGCGGCGCGGAGGCGGATAGCCATATCGGGGTGGTCCATAGCTTCGGTGAGGACGGAGACGCTCCGCAGCATGAGGCCTTGGAGTTCCTGGCGGGCGAGGAGGGCGGACTCTTGGCGGAGACGGGTCAACTCTTCGCGGAAGTGATCGTCTTCAAGCCAGCGGCGCAGGGTACTCTCGCCGATCCCGGAAGAGCGGGCGGCTTCAGCAATAGTAGGGGAGGAGGCGATGACGGGGAGCGCCGAGTGCTGACGAAAGGTGAAGTCAGATTTTTCGATTTCCCTCTCACTTTCGCTCATTTCCGCCCATTCCGACTCGGTGGCCGGTTTGGGGGCGGACTGAAGGGGTTGGCGGACCGGTTGAGAACGTTTGGGTTTGGGGCGGTTTCTGGCCATCGTATTTCGCGTCGCCTCAGTGGCGGGTTGAAGTTAGGAAACCTCGGAAAGAGCACTCGGAATTGCAACGGAACCCGAAATCTTGGTGGGGAGCTTCAGGGCTTCAGCTATCCAATAAGCGAGGTCACCCCCATCCTAACCTTCCCCCGTCGAGGGGGAAGGGACTTATTCAGAGCTTCCTTAGTCCGGATCCCGGTAAAACGTTGGGTCAGACATATATGATGGTAGGGAGGTGTATTCGGGGTTGGCAAGGGAGGGGTGTCAGCTCGCGGGGTATTTTGATTGCCTTTTCATTGTCGGAAATGGCATCGTGATCCGCTCGTGACAGGGGGGACCCTAGCTGGCGTAGGGCGCTAGTGGAATGGAGGAGAGCCGACGCCAACGACCCCCATCCTAACCTTCCCCCGTGCGCGGGGGAAGGGACTTTTGTTGCCAGAAACGATGTCCGGCAATAGGCCCCGCGACTGTGGGGCCCTTGTAGCACCGGGATTACTGAATAGAATTATAGTTACCGGAAACGTTGCGGCAATTGGCTTTGGAACTTTCGTTGACCGAATCCGAACCACACCCGGTGTTCCCTGACCAGTCCGGCTGAAGAGTTTGATGGAACAGTCCGGCCAGGGTCATTGACGCTACACTGCTTTGCCTTGACCCTCAAGGCCCCCTAAATTACACTCCCTGGCAGCGAAGCTACGGGCACACGCTGCGGCAGCCCCGGTCAAGAAAACGGCGATGCCGCGAACCTGACGGAGCACTCCCATTGATTGACCTGAAGCGGTACATCAGGGATATTCCCGACTTCCCGGAACCGGGGATACTGTTCCGGGACATCTCGCCGCTCTTGGCCAACGCCGCCGCGTTCGACGAGGTGATAGACCGTCTCGCCGGGCGTTACCAGGACGCCCGGTTGGACGCCTTGGTGGTGGTGGAGTCTCGGGGCTTCATCTTTGGGGCGCCCTTGGCCCACCGGTTGGGAAAGCCGATCGTCTTGGCGCGTAAGCCGGGGAAACTGCCCGCCGCCACCAACTCGGCGGAGTACACTCTGGAATACGGGACCAACGTCCTGGAAATGCACCAAGACGCCCTTTCACCGGGCGACCGGGTGCTGATATTGGACGACCTGCTGGCCACCGGCGGCACCCTGGCCGCCTCGGCCCGGTTGGTTGAGATGGTTGGCGGTGTCGTTGCCGAAATCGGTGTCATCATTGAATTGACCGGACTGAAAGGACGCCAACAACTGGAAGGCTACGACGTTTTTTCATTGATCGAGTATTAAGGATCGAGTATTAAGCCGTTGAGTGATAACCCACCGACGCAGATCCTCGCGCTCTGTGGGTGAAGGGACCGGGGATTAAAGATCGCGGGCTAAGGAGAGTGACATGCCGGAGCAGATTCGGGTAGGCAACGTGGACATCGTAGCGGTCTTGGATATGGTGCCGCCGCCCAGGGATCCCTGGATGATGTTTCCCACAACGGCGGAACCGGACTGGCACGACCACCAAGACGCCCTGGAATGCGGTCAACTCCAGCTTTACTACCTACACTTCTTCCTTCGCTCCCAAGGGAAGATTATCATGGTGGACACCGGCATGGGGCCGGGACCCCACCCGGACCGGGGCAACCGCACCGGCGACTTGGTGAACCAGCTCAAGATCAAGGGCGTGGAACCGGGCGCCGTGGACGTGGTGGCCCACACACATCTCCACGGCGACCACGTGGGATGGAACGTCGACTATTCCGGCGAACAACCCGCTCCTACTTTCCCTAACGCCCGTTACTTGGTCCCGCGATTGGACTGGGAATACTTCACCAAGCCCGACGTCATCGGGACCGCCCCCCAGGTGAGCAACAGCGTGGTCCCGCTCGAGGGCATGGGTCTCATGGACTTGGTGGACAGTGAATTCAATATCACCGACGAGGTGAAGACGATTTCGGCCCCGGGCCACACCCCGGGTCACATGGTCATTGCCATCACTTCCCAGGGCGAAAAGGCAATGGTGGTGGGTGATTTGCTGCACAACAAGGCGCAGGTTGAGCGACCTGACTGGACCGCCGGCGTGGACACCGATAAAGAGGCGAGCCAACGGAACCGGGAGAGTATCCTGGACCAAGCGGAAAAGGATGGGACCATCATTGCGGCCGGCCATTTTCATCCCGATGACCACCTGGGCAAGGTAGTGCGCCTCGAAGGCAGGCGTTACTGGCAGATAATCTAACGCTCCGGTTATTCCGACTCCGGTTGTCCCACTAAGGTGCGGTTTGAACGATAATTTCAGTCCCGAGGGCTCCTTGGACGATTTGGAACGGGCGGCGGCCGAGTTCCGTTTGCGCTACTACGGCCGGTCCGATAACCCCGACCCCGCGACCGCCATGGCCGAGTTGGCGCCGGAAGTCATGCGGTTGGTCGACGCGGCAATCTACGGCGAAGTCTACAACCGCCCGGCCGTAGATCTGAAAGTCCGCAGCCTATGCACCATCGCTGCGTTGGTGGTATCGGGCCACAGTCCGGAGATGCTCCAGCGGCACATCACCGGGGCTTTGAACGTCGGCGTCACTCCGGAAGAGATATCCGAGATCATCGGGCAGATGGTGTTCTACGGCGGAATTCCGGCGGCGGCGCGGGCCTTCGGCATCGCCAAGGAGACCTTCGACAGGCAAGGCGCCGGACCGGTCACAGATCCACCGGCCCCGGCGCAACCGGCTGCCGGGCCGTCGGCCGGGAGGCCGCCGGCCGCGGGACCGGTAATGCAACCAGTCGTTCAACCCGGCGTTGGGCCAAGCGCTGCGCCCAACGCCCCGAGATCCCTACCCCGTACCGGGCGCGGCGTCTCCGAGGTGGCGGTCTACCGGCCTCGTGTGGGCCCCGAACTGGACCAACCGGCAGAGGCGATAGATCAAACAGCCAGGCAAACGGGCAACCAACCCGGCAGGCAAACGGGCAGCCAACCCGGCAGGCAAACGGGCAGCCAACCCGGCAGGCAAACGGGCAGTCAACCCGGCAGGAGGGAACAGGATGAAGCTAGGGTTCATCGGCGTCGGCAACATGGGGAATCCGATGGCGGCCAACCTGGTACGGGCCGGTCACCAACTGACCGTCCACGACCTGCGACGGGAAGCCGCAACCAACCTGCTGGAGATGGGCGCCGAGTGGGCGGACAGTCCAAGGGAGGCCGTCCCGGGAAACGAGGCGGTGCTAACGTCTCTGCCCGTCCCCAGGGACGTCGAGGCGGTGGTCCTGGGGGAAAACGGAATCCTGGAGGGCGCCGCTAGGGGCCAGGTAATATTCGACCTCTCCACCAACTCTCCCACGATGGTGCGCCGTCTCCACGACGTATGCGGGGAAAATGGAGTTACGCTGCTCGACTCTCCGGTCAGCGGCGGGGTTTACGGAGCCGCCGCCGGTACTCTTGCCGTAATGGTGGGCGGGGACAAAGAGACCTTCGACCGGTTCGAACCAACGTTGGGGGCCATTGGCAGCCATGTGGTCTACTGCGGTCCCGTGGGCAGCGGGTCGGTCTGCAAGATTTGCAACAACCTGATGAGCATGGGCATCGGCGTCTTGCTTTCGGAAGCGCTGACGCTGGGTGTCAAGGCCGGCGTAGACCTAGCGGTCTTGGCCGACGTGATCGCCAACAGCTCCGGCGGCTCACGACGCCTGACGGAGAAATTCTCCCGGTTCCTGTTCCAAGGAAATTTCGAACCGGGTTTTGCCACCGCCTTGGCCGCCAAGGACGTGCGTCTCGCCACCGACTTGGGCCGGGAATACGGTGTTCCCATGGACCTTTCCAATCTGGTGGACCAGCGCCACGTGGAGGCCCTGTTTCGCGGCTGGGGCCGCGAGGACTCCGACGCCGTGGCCCGTCTTCAGGAAGAAAAAGCCGGCGTCGAATTGAGAATTGAGAACGGTGAGTAGTGAACAGGTCTAATATTGTAGAAGAGAGCGATACCATCGAGGCCATCGAGGAGTGCTACCGGCGGGGCTGGAGCGACGGTCTGCCCGTGGTGCCGCCGGTGGAGTACAAGGTGCGCGAGATGCTGGAGGTATCCGGCATGACCGGGGAGGAGGAAATCCTTTCCCTGGAAATGCGCCGCCGGGTGCTGACCTCGGAAAATGCCGCCGCCAACGCAGTGATGGCAGGATGCCTGCCCGAATACTTCCCCATTTTGACCACCACTCTGCGGGCATTGGACGAGGAAAAGAACTACGTCAACATGGCGGCCTCCTCCACCAGTTCCCCGGCCATCTTGATGATCATCAACGGCCCCATCCGCAACCAGTTGGATATCAACTCCAAGGACGGGATTTTCGGGCCCGGCAACCGGGCCAACGCCTGTATCGGACGGGCGGTGCGGCTTTGCTTTATGAACGGCTTCGAAGCCAGGCCCGGCATCTTGGACCGGGGCACCCTGGGCAACCCCAGCAAGTTCAGCCTCTGCTTCGCCGACAACGAGGAGGACTCGCCGTGGGGTCCGCTCCACGTCAGCCGGGGCTTCAAGGCCGAAGACAACTGCGTTACAGTGGCGGTGGCCTATAACCCCATTACCGTCAACAACGCGTACGGCCACACCGGGGAGTCTATTCTGGCCTCCATCGCCGATACCCTGAAGTGCGCCAGCCTGGCTTGGCGCTTCCCCGCGCAGTGGGTGCTGGTAATCGGCCCGGAACACGCAATTACCTTGGAACACGACGGTTGGAGCCGCCGCGACATTCAGGACTACATGATCGAGCACGCCGCCCGACCTCAGAGCGAGTTGATCCGTTTGGGCATCGCCCAAGGCCCGGAACGAGAGGGCGACGATCAAATACTGAGACGCTGCTCACGGGACCCCGATGACATAATCATCGTCATGGGCGGCGGCACCGGCGGCCGGAACAGCGCAATCATCGACACCACCAATTACCCCATACGCACCCGGAAAATTGATTTTGGGGCTTAGAAATCGGGACCCGGAATTGTTATAATCAGGACGGACTCCCGATCCTCACTGCTGGGAGGCACGACATGGCGGACACGGTAACGGTACGCAACATACGAATGGTGGACCCCACGGGGACGGGCCTTGCCGAGGGGGACTTCCACCTTAATGACCGGCCCAATAGCTTGGCCGGCAAGACCTTGGGCCTGCTGGAAAACTCCAAGCCCAACTCCGACAAAGTGCTCTACGAGTTGGGTCAGATGCTCAAGGAGAAGTACGGCCTGAAGGACATTCTGTACTTCGGAAAACACTCGGCGTCCCTTCCCACCAAGCAGGAGACAATCCAGGAGATGATCGACCAGGTGGACGTACTGATCACCGGGGTCGGGGATTGAGGCTCTTGCAGTTCGTGCAGTGTGCACGACGGTATCGAGATGGAGCGCTTGGGCATCCCCACAGCTTCCATTATCACCCATGTGTTCGACAACACGGCCAAGGCGATGACCCGAATGATGGGTGTGCCCGGCTATGAATACGTGGTGGCCCAGCACCCGCTGTCCAGCCTGACCGACGAAGAGTGCGTCGAGCGAGCGCGGATCCTGGCCCCCGAGGTGGAACGCCTGCTTCTGGGCAGCACTGCCAACAGGGTCGATTTATAGAAGACCGGGAATCCCACGAGCAATAAACGGCTTGTACGCAGCCTCTCCCGGCGATGCGGATACGGCGGTGTCCAATTACCGGGAGAGGCCTTTTTGTATCGGGACTGCAGGGCGAGGGTTGGACTTTCGTTGAACCGCTTCGAGTCCGTGTGTTACCATCCAAGCCGATTGTTACGACTTTCACGAACCGTCTGGCGGGATGGTCGGGACTCCCTAAACTGTATCTGGGGGCGCCTTTAGATGGATGGGCTGGAGCAGCGGATCAACCGGGCGGTCCGCGGTCAGACCCAACCGACGGTGACCATTCTGTCGTCTCTGCTGGCGGTGGAAGACGAGTTGTCCTATATCCCCAAGGAAGCCGTCGAGTTGGTTGCGGAGTTCATCAAGGCCACGGTCAACGATGTTTGGGCCGTGGCCTCCTTTTATCCCAACTTCCGCTTCGACCCTCCGGCGACCCACAGTATTGAGGTCTGCTGGGGCACTTCCTGTCACCTGGTAGGCGCGATGGGTGTGGTGAAAGCGGTGTTGGACAGCGCGGGCTTGGAAGGGGAAGGCGACACCCCCGACCATCGCCTCTCGGTGCGGTTCAACACCTGCTTGGGCGCCTGTGCCTTGGCCCCGGTAATGTCCTTGGACCACCAATTGGCGGGTCGCCTCACCCCCGAAGCGGCGGCCCGCGCCGTTAGCCGAACCCTGGAGTCGTAGACGCCTCGTGGCCTTTGCGGAGTTGCGAGACGAGGCCGACCGCCGTTGGGCCGGGATCACGTCGGGAGACCGGCCTTGGATCCGCGTAGGTACGGCCCTCTGTGGCAAGGCAGCCGGTTGCGACGCCGTCTTGGACGCCTTGGGCCGTGCCTTGGAACGCGCCGGCGTCTCGGCCTTCGTGAGCCCGGTGGGTTGCTTGGGACTTTGTTTCGCTGAACCTCTTCTGGACGTGCAGTTTGCGGGCGGGCCCAGGGTCTTCTACGGGGGCCTCACCCCCGAGTTGGTGGACGAGATCGTAGACGGCCACGTCGTTGGCGGCAGTCCCGTGGAGCACTTGGCCTTGGGGTACCTAGCGCCAAGTGACGGTTCCGATTTTCGGCCTCCGTCGGGTATACCTGACCTGGCGCACCACCCCATGCGCGTTGGCGAGAACAGGATTGCCTTGCGAAACGCCGGCAACATCGACCCGTTGGACATCTATCAATACTTGGCTAACGGGGGCTATCAAGCCCTGAACAAGGCCCTCCACGAAATGACGCCGCAAGAGGCCCTGGAACAGGTCAATGCTTCCGGCCTCCGCGGCCGGGGCGGCGCGGCCTTCCCCACGGCCACCAAGTGGCGGTTCTTGGCAGGCAACCCGGCCCCCGACAAGTACGTTCTGTGCAACTGCGAAGAGGGTGACCCCGGCGCCTTTAACGACAAGGCAATCCTGGAAAGCGACCCTCACACCTTGGTGGAAGGGGTCATCATCGCCGGTTACGCCACCGGAGCCAACCGCGGTTACATCTTCATCCGTCATGGTCACGACGGTCCCATCGAGCGGTGCCGCGCCGCGTTGGACCAAGCCCGTGAATTGGGACTGCTGGGCGAAGGAATCCTAGACTCCGGTTTCAACTTCGAAATCGAGGTGGCCCTTACCGGAGACTCTTACGTGGCCGGCGAGGAGAGCGCCTTGATGGAGGCGATCGAGGGCAAACGGGCCATGCCCCGCTACCGCCCTCCGTTTCCGGCTCAAGTCGGGCTTTTCGGGAAACCGACCAACATCAATAACGTGAAGACCTTGGCCTACGTTCCGGAAATTGTCTCCCGGGGCGGCGAATGGTTCGCTGGCATCGGCCATGAACGGAGTACGGGCACCGCCATCCTGTGCCTTTCCGGCGCATTAAATTACACTGGGATGATGGAAGTCCCGCTGGGTGTCAATTTGAAAGACATCCTCTACCAGGCGGCCGGCGGTGTTCCCGCAGGTCGGGCTCTTAAATTCGTCCAGACCGGAGGCCCCTTGGGCGGGGTGCTGGGCGCGGATAACCTGGACCTTATTCTGGACTTCGAGCGGTTGCGGGACGCGGGGGCCATCCTGGGGTCGGGGGGAATAATCGCGGCCGATGACACCGCCTGCGTCGTAGACCTGACCCGGGCCCTCATCGCCTTTTGCCAATACGAGTCCTGCGGCAAGTGTTTCCCCTGCCGTATGGGGATGAGCCATCTGCTGGAGGTCTTGGAGCGTATCTGCGACCTCGAAGGGACACTTGAGGACTTGGAACTAATGCGTACCGTGGGCGAGAATATGCAGGCTGGCTCGCTCTGCGGACACGGTCAACTTGGGTTCAACCCGGTGGCTTCGGCTCTACGCTATTTCGGCGCCGAGTTCGAGACCCACATTAAGGACCGGCAATGCCCGGCAGGGACCTGCTTGGGTCCCCGTTACTCGCCAACTCTCTCCCGCCGGTGACGGGCAAGCCGCGGCGCCGGACGTTATACTAGAGTTTTACCGCACCAAGGGGAACCGTACCATAGAGGAGCCGCACCACAGGGGAGCCGATGGCCGACGAAATCACCATCAGCTTTGATGGCGTAGAGGTAAGGACACAGTCCGGCAAGATGGTCTTGGAAGCGGCCATCGACGCCGGTATTTACGTGCCCTACCTTTGCTACCACCCGGGCATGAAGCCCTACGCCGCCTGTCGTATGTGCGTCGTAGGCATCGAAGGGCAGCGTGGGTTTCCGGCCGCCTGTACCCTTCCGGTCCAAGACGGGATGATGGTCCGCAACGTGGCCCCCGACGTGGACCAACTGCGCCGCTCGGTGATGGAGATGCTGATCGCCGAGCACCCCAACGGCTGCCTGACCTGTCACCGGATCGACATCTGCGGACCCAACGACGTCTGCCTGCGCCATGTGTCGGTCAACGACCGCTGCGTTACCTGTCCCAAGAACGAACGCTGCGAATTGAAGGACACGGTGCGTTACCTGGGGATGAAGCTGGAATCTCCCCTGGGTTACAAGTACCGCCAGATTCCCCTGGAAGTCGCCGATCCCTTCTACGACCGGGACTACAACCTTTGCATTGTCTGCGGCCGGTGCGTGCGGGCTTGTGAGGAACTGCGGGGGGATGACGCCATTGGCTTCACCGAACGCAGCGGCCAAGCCTTGGTGGGCACATCGTTCGGGACCTCGCTCTTGGAATCGGGCTGCGAGTTCTGCGGCGCCTGCATCGACGTTTGCCCGGTGGGGGCCTTGGTCGAGCGGGACCACAAATGGGAAAAGGCCCGCCGTGTGGAACGCTCGATCTGCCCGCACTGTCCCGTTGGCTGCCAGTTGAACCTGGAGTTCAACCAAAAAGAGGAGTTGATCCGCGCCGTGCCGGAGATCAACTCGCCGGCCAACCGGGGCCAAGCCTGCTTCAAAGGGAAGTTCGGCTTGGAATTCGTCAACGCCAAAGACCGGTTGACCGCTCCGCTCCTGCGCCGGAACGGTGTCTTGGAGGAGGTTGACTGGGACGAGGCCCTGGCCTACGTAGCGGGACGGTTGGGTTCCTACATGGGAGAGGGGTTCGCCATGCTGACCTCTCCCACCAGCACCAACGAAGAGCACTATCTGGCACAGAAGTTCACCCGGCTGGTCATGGCTTCCAACAACGTGGACCACACTTCCAACACCCACCCGGAGTTGGTCTTGGGCTTGGAGGCCTCCCTCGGTCATCCGGCCGCCACCAACTCTATCTGGGAGCTGGAAAAGGCCGCCAGCATCCTGGTTTTCAACTCCAACCTGACCGAAGAGCAAAACGTGGCGGCGGTGCCCATCAAACGGGCCGCCCGCCAAGGAGCCCGGCTGGTGGTCATAGATACCAGGGAGGTTGAGCTAACCCGTTACGCCAACCTCTGGCTTCGCCCGGCGCCGGGTACCGAACTGCTGTTGTTGGGCGGGATCATGGCCTCGCTTGTGGAGCAGGGCCTACAGAACGAGGAGTGGCTGGCCGAAAACTGCGAGAGTCCCTCCACCCTGCGTTACGCCCTTGGCGCCTTGGAGCCCGGCGAGGTCGCCCGGGCCACCCAAGTCAAGACTGAGGACATCGCCGAGGCCGCCCGGCTCTTCGCCGAAGGCGGGCCCGGTTCCATCGTCTACGGTCTGGACAATGTCCCGTCCGACCTGGAACGGGACTGCGTCCGGGCCATCATCGACTTGGCCCTGCTCACCGGGAGTCTGGGCCATGCCGGGGCGGGACTCTTTCCCATGCGCCGGGGCGCGAACGGACAGGGGGCCTGGGACGTGGGATGCATTCCCCGCCGCCTGCCCGGTTACCGTAGGGTGGCCGACGAGGAAGACCGCCGGGCGGTGGAAGAGGCCTGGGGAGGGCCGTTGCCGGAAAAACCGGGACTGGGACTGGCCGGTATCATCGAGGCCGCAGCGACCGGCTCGGTGAAGGCGGCGGTGATAATTGGGGACAGCCCCGACTTCACCGAAGAAATGCTGGACACCCTAAGCAACCTGGAACTCTTGGTGGTCCATGACACCTTCCTGACCCCCTTGGCCCAGCGGGCCCATGTTGTGTTGCCGAGAGTGACCTTCGCCGAGAAGGACGGCACCTATACCAACTTGGAGCGCCGGGTACAACGCATCAAGCCGGGAATCAAGCCGGCTCAACAGTCCGGCGGCTGCGGCGCCCGGCCGGAGAGTTGGGTTATCAGCGAGCTGGCCCGGAGGCTGGGGACCGATGACTTCGCCCCGGAGAGCCCCTCGGAAATAATGGACGAAATCGCCAGCTTGGCCCCCATCTACGCCGGGATATCCTACGCCAAGCTGGCAGCCCAGGGTTCGCTGGTGCTGCGGACCCAACTCAGCAGCCCCCAACCGACCCAGGTGCTCTACGCCAGCAGAGAGGAACGGGGCCTTCAGTGGCCCTGCCGCACCGCCGACGACCCCGGTACGCCGGTCCTCTACCAGGGCGGGTTTACCAGCGTCAAGGCCGATCCCATAACCCCGGCCTTCAGGGTGGCGGAGTTCACTGCCGACCCGGATTCCCCGGTGTGGTTCGTTCCGGGGCGCGTTTTATTGCAACAAGAGCGCCCGATGGAAGTCGTAAAAGGAAAACGAAACAGTATCCAACGTGACGAATGGGTCGAGATCAACCCCGCCGATGGGCCGGAATGGGCCTTGGAAGAAGGAGCCAAAATAACGGTCGAACACGGGCAAGGGCGTTTGCACGGGGTGGTCCTGTTCAACTCCTTGGTGCCCAGGGGTGTGGCGGCGTCCACCGGCCTATTCGGTCAACTGGCCATCGAAATGGAGGCCAGCCAGGAATTCGACCCGGCGTCCCGGCTGCCGGGACTGGAGGTCCGGCGGGCTCGTCTGGCCCGCTCTAAGCTGCCCGACCCTCGCCTCGCGTGACCGGGTGGAACCCCGGGGTGTTTGATGGATGGTGAAGACCCCGGCGATATAGTCTAGGAGTCTACAATGGTCGAAACAACGACACCCGGGAAGTCACAGGGGGAGCCACAGAAGGAGCAACCGGAAGAGTCCAAGGAATTGGACCTCACCCCGAATCCCCTATTTCCCAGGGCGAAATTGGTGGAACGAGTCGACGTCACCGACGAGTTGATGGTGATAAAGCTCGTACCCGAAGGTGACGGCGTCTTCAAATTCAGGCCGGGCCAGTACTGTACTCTCGGCTTGGGTCCCATCGAACGGGCCTACTCCATCGCCTCGGCGCCCCACGAAAACTTCCTGGAGATATTCGTCGAATTGGTCCCCGACGGGCAGTTGACTCCCCTGATGTGGCGGTTGGAACCGGGGGACTATATGTCCATCCGGCCACGGCCCAAGGGGATTTTCACCCTGGACCAGAACGTCCACCACCACTTCATGTTATCTACGGTCACCGGGGTGGCGCCTTCGGTCAGCATGGTAAGAAGCTACCTGCACGAAACCGGGCCGGAAGCCCGGGGCGACAACACCTTCTACGTCCTGTTGGGGGCCAGCTATTACGACGAACTGACCTATGACGAAGAATTCGCCCGCTTGGCCGACGAACACCCCGAAACCGTAAAATTTATACCGACGGTGAGCCGCCCCAACGATGTCCGGAACGCCAAGTGGACGGGGGCTGGAGGACGAGTAAATCACATTGCCGAAGAGTACCTGGAAAAGTACCGACTTCCCCAAGACGACACCAGGGTCTACGCCTGTGGGCACCCGGGCATGATCGAAGACATGAAAGACAGCCTCCCCGCCAAGGGCTGGAAGTTCAAGGAAGAGCGGTTCTGGAAGGAATAGATAAGTTACAATAAGGGGCGTAGCTGAGTGTTGAGGGGCCGGTTGGGTCGTGACGCCGATACGCCGCCAGTACCTGAAAATCAAATCCGCTTACCCCGGCTCCATCCTCCTCTTTCGCATGGGCGACTTCTACGAGACCTTCGATGACGACGCCCGCCTCGCCGCCCGGGAACTGGAAATCACCCTCACCTCCCGCAGCATGGGCAAGGACCTTCGGGTGCCCATGGCCGGAGTCCCGGCCCATTCCATAGAATCGTACCTCGCCCGCTTGGTCAAGAAGGGACACCAAGTGGCCATTTGCGAGCAGCTTACCGACCCGGCCGTCTCCAAGGGGTTGGTGGACCGGGACGTGGTGCGGGTGGTGACACCGGGAACCGTCTTGGAGAGCGCTCTCCTGGAGCGGAAGGTAAATAACTACTTGGCGGCGGTAGCTGGCGCCGGCGCAGGAGCCGGATTGGCCTACGTGGACATCACCACCGGCGAGTTCGCCGCCACCCAACTAAGCTGGGACCAAGTCCCGTTGGAATTGGAGCGTATCGGCGCGGCCGAGGTGCTCGTGGCCTCTGGCGCTAGTGACGGCGGGCCGCCGGAATGGGCGGCCCAAGTCGGCGCCGTCTTAACCGAGGTCGATGCCGCTTCCTTCGATCTCCAAGCAGCCCAGGAGTCCCTGCTTTCCCACTACCGCGTACTCACCCTTGAGTCCTTCGGTTGCGAGGACCGGCCCTGGGCGGTAGCCGCCGCCGGCGCCATCGTGGGTTACCTTTCCCGCACCCAACCATCTGTATCCCGGAACGGCGCCGAGGCGCCGGGCCGGGTCCAACTGCAAAACCTGTCGCTCTACTCCACCGCCAGCTACATGACCCTGGACGCCGGAACCCGGCGGAATCTGGAACTGTTTGAAGGGGGTCGAGGCGGGGAGAAGGAACTTTCGCTGCTGGCCGCTTTGGACCGGACCCGGACTGCCATGGGCGGACGCCTGATGCGGCAATGGCTGGGCCAACCGCTTCTGGAAATCGGCCCGTTGGAACAACGCTTGGACGCCGTCGACCGTTTCTTCAGGGACGGCATCTGCCGCAGCGCCGTCGCTGGTCTCTTGGACAGAGTGGCCGACTTGGAAAGGATCATGGGCCGGGTAGCGGTGGGTTCGGCGACGCCCCGGGACCTTTTGGCCCTTCGGGCCGGTTTGGAGACAGTGCCGGGCCTTCGCGCCAGTCTCGAAACGGCCGAAGGGGAAAGGAGCGGCGCCAAGGGGACGCCTGACTGGCTAAGGGACCAATTGGTCCCGGCGCCGGAAGCAGTCTCATTGATCGAAGCCGCCATCGATCCGGACTCGTCGGGGGACGTGGGCCAAGGAGGAGTGGTCCGGGCCGGTTTTTCCCCGGAGTTGGACGAGCTCAAGGCCGCCGCCGCCGACGCCCGCCGCTACATCGCCGGGCTGGAGCAAAAGGAGCGGGAACGCACCGGGATCCGCAGCCTGAGGGTGGGCTACAACCAGGTCTTCGGTTACTACCTTGAGGTTAGCAAGAACAACGTCGCCTCCCTGCCCGAGGACTACATCCGGCGGCAGACCCTGACCCATTCCGAGCGGTACATCGTGCCCGAGCTCAAAGAATACGAATCGGTGGTGCTCAACGCCAGGGAACGGCTGGAAGAAGCTGAACGCGCGGTCTACCGGCGGGTCTGCGCCCAGTTGGCCGGCTCGGCTCCAGCGATCATCCGGTTGGCTGCCGCCATTGCCAGGGTGGACGTGTTCTCCGGCTTGGCCCAAGCCGCCGTGGACAACGATTACATCCGCCCCCAATTGAACACCGGGCCGGCCATCGTCATCAAAGACGGGCGCCACCCGGTGGTGGAGCGGGTACTGGGCCCCGGGCAGTTCGTGGCCAATGACGTAGCTTTGGCCAACGACGGCGCCCGGGTGGTGGTACTGACCGGCCCCAACATGGCCGGTAAGTCCACCTACATCCGGCAGGTTGCCCTGATCACCCTTATGGCGCAAGTCGGCAGTTTCGTCCCGGCCTCCCAGTGCATCATTGGACTGGCCGACCGGATTTTTACCAGGGTGGGACTGCAAGACGACCTCGCCACCGGCCAGTCCACCTTCATGGTGGAAATGGTGGAAACCGCCGCCATCCTGAACCAAGCGACCCCCCGTTCATTGGTCATCCTGGACGAAATCGGCCGGGGCACCAGCACCTACGACGGTCTCTCCATCGCCCGGGCGGTAATCGAGCACTTGCACAACGACTCCCGGCTGAGCTGTAAGACTCTCTTCGCCACCCATTATCATGAGTTGACCGAGTTGGCGGCCCATCTGCCCGGCGTTCGCAACTTCAGTGTGGCGGTGGCCGAGGAAGGCAACGAGGTCGCCTTCCTGCACCGCATCGTCCCCGGCGGCGCCGACAAAAGCTACGGCGTGCATGTCGCCCGGCTGGCCGGTCTGCCCCGCGGCGTGGTCAACCGGGCCTGGGAGGTGTTGTCGGAACTGGAGTCTCACAACGGCGCCGGGCGCCGGGGCCGAAGCCGTCCCGCGAAGGCGCCGGGCCAGCAGATGGCCCTCTTCACCAACGAGTCTGCGCTGGCGCACCGGATCCGGGAATTGGATATCCCCAATTTAACCCCCTTGGAAGCCCTTCACCAACTCTACGAGTTACAAAAAGAGGTCAACTCTCAGGGCTAAGAAACTATCTCAAAACCAGCGGTTGCTCTCTTTGCAGCCCTTCTACTCGACCTTTTCACCCCCACCCTAACCCTCCCCCTCAAGGGGGAGGGGACTTTTGAGATAGTTTCTAAAGGAGCCAGGCTCCGCCGCTGGGGGTGGCCATGGGCTGACACATGTTCCCAATGGGGGTCTGCCGTTATAGAATGTTCCCGATACAGCCCCGGCGCATTAGCCGGTAACCGTGCGGGAGGGTGTGCTATGAGCCAGCCGGTCCAGTTCTATTGGTGGCCCCGTTGATCGACCTGCCGCAAAGCAAGGGAGTTCCTCTTGCAAAACGGCGCCGAGGTCACCGAACGGGACTATTTCAAGGAGCGCCTCACTGAAGCCGAAGTCAGGGAATTGGCGTCCTTAGCTGGAGTCGACCAGATATTCGCCCGCCGGAGTCCCAGCTTGAAGCAGATGGGACTGGCCGGCCAAGACCTCGGTGAAGACGAAATGGTGCGCCTGATGTTGGAAGAGCCCAAATTGGTACGCCGCCCGCTGATGCGCATCGGGGACCGGGTCGTGGTGGGAGGCGGAACCGCGGCGGTGGCCGAGGCCTTGGAAGCAACGAAATAGCCGCAGCGGCAGATAGCGGCGGCGGAAGGGCCGTTGTGTAATTACGTCGGACCTGCCTCGAAAAAAGTAATCATTAGCGGCCGGAATGGGGTATAATCTTTGGCCGTGGCTACCCAAACTCCGCTCTTCGATCCAGCCGTCTTGCGGTAAATCCCCCTGGGAGTTAGAAGGCCAGAAGCCGTCCATGAAGATATTTTTCGATGTCGATTACACCATACTGGGGCTGGACAACAGCCTGAGGCCCTCAACCAAAGAAACATTCCAAGCGCTGATCAACGAACAACACGAAATCTACATCTGGTCGGGGATGGGTGAACGGTGGGAGGTAATCAACAAGCACGAACTCAACCAATGGGTGAGTGGTGTGTACGAGAAGCCGACGCATCACTTTCACGAGCGGTTGCCCGAACTGGGAGTGCCCTTCGAACCGGACTTCGTAATCGACGATTACCCCGAGGTGGTGGCCGCCTTCGGTGGAGTATGGGTCCCGCCCTACTTTTTCAAGCGGTCCGTCGACAACGAAATGGAACGCATCTATCGCATCATTTGCGATTTCGCCGCCACCGGCTCCTCCGAAGACAAGCAGTACCGGGCCAAGGGGACTACCGTACCCCTCTTCTGACCGGCCCACTTCCAGTCTCATCTCTCGGGGGGCGCCAGGATGCCGATTAGAGTCCTCGCCCCGGAAGTCGCTTCCCAGATCGCCGCCGGGGAAGTCGTGGAGCGCCCCGCTTCGGTGGTCAAGGAGTTGCTGGAAAACTCGCTGGACGCGTCCGCCACCAGGATTACCGTGGAAATCAAGGGCGGTGGCGTGGACCAGATTCGCGTTACCGATAACGGCGGCGGCATCCCGGCCGAGGAAGTGGCGGTGGCCTTCCAGCGGCACGCCACCAGCAAACTACAGACCCAAGACGACCTGGCGGCCATTGCTACCCTGGGCTTCCGGGGCGAGGCCCTCCCCAGCATAGCTGCCGTCTCCCGGACCACCATCACCACCCGCCCTCCCTTGGATACCGCCGGCTCCCGGACCGAGTTTCAATGGGGCGAACTGGTCGGCTCCCATTCCCACGGCTGTCCGGCGGGCACGGTCATCGAAGTGTCCGGCCTCTTCGCTAACCAACCGGCACGGCGGAAATTCCTGCGGTCCACCCAAGCCGAGACCTCACGGGTCCAGGAACTGGTCAGCCGCTACGCCTTGGCCTTTCCTCACGTCGGCTTCCAATTGGTCAACGAGGGGCGCACTTCTTTTACCACTCCCGGCAACGGTCAAGCCCGGGAGTCCCTCTTGGCGGTATACGGGCCGGAGGCGGCCGCCAACATGCTGGAGGTACACGGGGAAGACCCGGAAACCGGATACCAGGTAGACGGGTTCACCAGCGCCCCCAACCTGAGCCGCGCCAACCGCGGCTATATGACGTTCTTCGTGAACCGCCGGTGGATTCAGAGCCGGATGCTTTCATTCGCGGTGGAAGAGGCCTACTTGGGGCTGTTGCAGGTGAAACGCTACCCATTGGCCGCCTTGAATCTCAGTGTGCCTTACGAGGACGTCGACGTGAATTCCCATCCGTCGAAGCGGGAGGTGCGCTTCCATCAAGAGAACCGGATATTCTCCACGGTGCAAAGGGCGGTGCGGTCGGTGCTGGTGGCCGGTTCCCCGGTGCCTCCGCTGGCGCCGCCTCCGGGAACGGACACGGCCCCGCGGTCCGCCGGTGGGCCGTCGTTCTTTGCCCGCAGTCCCTTTGCCGATGGCCGTGGGCGCAGCAATGGGGCCCCCGGCTGGAGCGGCGCCCCGGCCGACGCCGCAGTGCTTCAACAGCCGGGCCCACCCCTGCGGGTGGTGGGCCAGCTCAAGCTCACCTATATTGTGGCCGAGGGCCAAGGGGGAATGTACTTGGTCGACCAGCACGCCGCCCACGAGCGGGTCTTGTTCGACCGGATCCAAGGCCAGTCGCCGGAGCGGGCCGCCGAGGCCCAAGCGCTGCTGGCGCCGGTGAACGTGGAGCTAACCCCATCCCGGCAGGAGGCGCTGGCCGCCAACCTGGAGGCCCTGACCGCCTACGGTTATCAACTGGAGTCCTTCGGCGACAGGGGTTATCTGGTCCGGGCCGTCCCGGCGGTGCTAGCCAACGAGGGGCCGGCTCAATCGCTGTTGGACATCCTGGACATGACGGCGTTCGAGACCCTGGTGCGGCGAAAAGAGGACGTGGTGCTGGCGTCCATCGCCTGCCACGGGGCGGTCCGAGCGGGAAAGACGCTTGCGGAAGAGGAGATGCGGGCGCTGTTGGGGCAACTCGAGGTGACGGCCAACCCTCACACCTGTCCCCACGGCCGCCCCACCATGGTCCACTTCAGTTCATATCACATGGAGCGGGAGTTCGGAAGGCGCTGAATCAGGCCAATCGCCAGTAACGGCGTCCTTCAACGCGTGTCACCCGGCCGAAGCCGCCGTGGTGACAGATTGCCAAGACGGCATCCTCCGACTCGGCCCGGTCTATAATACGCTGCCGGGTTGCCACGGCTTGGTCGGCGTCCATGTCGAAACTGAACTTCCATTCGGTCTCGGTGATTTGGGCCGGTCCGTGGAAAACGTCACCCAGGATGTAAGCCCGCTGGCCGCCTGATTCCACCGCCAAGCTCATCGACCCGGGGGTATGCCCCGGAGTGGGAATGGCAGTGATTTCGCCGGTCAAAGCCCGCTCTCCCGACAGGAGGTCCAAAAGGCCTAACTCCGGTAACGGCGCCAGTGTCTCGTTCCAGTTGGGCGGGAAATTGGCTTGTACATCCGGGCGCTGGAATGCCTCCCAGTCGGCCTCGTGGGCCAAGTAACGGGCGTTGGGGAAGGTGGGCCTAGCTGTTTCCCCGGCGTCGTGGATTAAATTCCAGCCCACATGATCAAAATGGAGGTGGCTAAGAAAGACGGTGTCGATCTCGCCGGGGTCCACCCCGGCCGCACTGAGTTCGTCCAGCAGCCGCCCCTCCACGCCCCCGGCCATTGCCTCGACGCCGTGGGGGTTGCTGGCGGCGCCGCCCAACCCTGTGTCGACCAGTATGGTGACGCCCTGGGAACGCAACAGGTAACACTCCAAGTGGACATTCAGGTTACCGGCCCCGGAGAAAGCGCCGGGGTAGCGTTCCTGGTAGGGGCCCCAAGCGGCGGCGGGCACCCCGGGGAAGGTGTCGGCGAGGGGCAGGGCCAAATCGCCGTCGTTGAGAGACAAAATCTCGACGTTACCGACAGTCATCCGGGATTCGGGCATAACTCCGCCTCCGTTAGGTACGACGTCGCGGATCGTTGCGTGGGTCGGAGGCCGGGTGGAATATCGAGTCCTCGTCCGGGAATTCGTGCCGGGCCGAGGGGCCGACGCCTTGTTTCCGGCCCAAGAACCCCAGGGATGAGCTAACCAAGGTCAAAGCGGCCGCACCCAAGCCCAGCTTGGCCAGGAAGCTGCGCCTTGATTCGCCCTGATGCTCCGCGATTTCATTGCTCTCTTGATTCGATGCCATCCTATGCTCCTACCCAATTTTCCTAACCTGTTGCCCGCAGGGTGTCCGGTGAGCCCCCACCCTAACCCTCCCCCAAATGGGGGAGGGGATTTTTGGACGCTCTCTAACTCCTAACCTGTTTCCTACAGGGTGTCCGGTGAGCCCCCACCCTAACCCTCCCCCATTTGGGGGAGGGGATTTTTGGACGCCCTCTAACTCCTAACCTGTTTCCTACAGGGTGTCCGGTGAGCCCCCACCCTAACCCTCCCCCAAATGGGGGAGGGGATTTTTGGACGCCCTCTAACTCCTAACCTGTTGCCCGCAGGGTGTCCGGTGAGCCCCCACCCTAACCCTCCCCCAAATGGGGGAGGGGATTATTGGATGCCCTCTAACTCCTAACCTGTTTCCTACAGGGTGTCCGGTGAGCCCCCACCCTAACCCTCCCCCCAAATGGGGGAGGGGATTATTGGATGCCCTCTAACTCTATATGCCGTTGCCGCCGGTTAACGACTTGGCGGCCCGCAGCCGGTTTAGCTTTAGATTTTACTGCTGTCCGGCGTCTTCGAGCAACATCCGGGCCACCCTGCGGCCCATGCGGATGGAGTAGTTGGTGCCCCGGTCTTCCGGAAAAATTTGGGTAGTGTTGGCCAGGTACAGGTCCCGAACGGGGGTGCGGTGGTCCGGGATCCGCTGGCTGTAATTCACTCCGATGACCGGCTGGGCCCCGTCGACCCGGTGGTGGTGGTACTCCAAGACCCAGGAGGAATCGAAGTCCGGGTTGATTCTACGCAGATGGGGAACGAATAGCTCCAACAACTCTTCGGCGCTCTTCTGGTACAGCTCGCTCTCACGGTTGGGATAGTTGCTGATGTAAAGAATGTGCTTGCCGCCGTAGAGTTCCTTATCGATCATGTTGGTGTGTTCAATGAGGGCCACGAAGGGCATATCTTCGTCGGCGATGTTCATCCAATACTTGTCGGTCAGCGGGCGGTCCATGACCAATATGAGCAGAACGGCCGACAAATACCTCACCCCGGTCAGCCTCGCCTGGTAGTCTTCGGGAAATGGGGGCGCCAGCCGGGTGAAGACGTATGACGGGGTAGTGGCCAGTACAGCGTCGTAGTCCCGGCGTTCCGGCTGCCCGTCGCCAACCTGGACCATCAGGCCTTGGGCGGCCTCTTCCTCGATGATTACTTCGCTGACCCTGGCGGATACGTGCACCTTGCCTCCTTGCTGGCGGATGCGGTCGGCCAGGGTGTCGATGACTTCTCCGAAGCTGCCCATTGGGTAACCCAAGCGTTCTTTCTGGAAACCCTTACCCCGGGAAGCTACCCGCAACCTTATCTTGCCCCAGATCCAGGTCATGCTGACCTGATCGTAGTGCTGGCCGAACTTCCCTCGAAGCAGCGGCTCCCAAATGGTCTGGTAGGCTTGGCGGCCCATGTTCCGGGACAGCCAGTCCTTGGCGGTGACGTTTTCGAACTTGCTCCAGTTGCTGGTCTTTTGGAGTATCAAGGTGCACAGACCCACCCTGATCCGTTGCAACAACGACAGGGGAGTGAACCGCAACAGGTCGGAGGGAGTGGAGAAATTCCAGACCTTGCCCCGGTGGTAGAGACCGACCTTGGACTCCAGCCAAGCCAGTTTCTCTCCCAGCCCCAGTTCGTGGACCAGCTCGGTGATGGCGGTGTCGCTGACGAACAGGTGGTGGTAGCCCCGTTCCAACTGGCCGCCGTAGACCGGAAAAGTGGAAGCTTGGCCGCCCAGAAACGGGGCCGCCTCGAAGACTTCGGCGTAGTGGCCCTGCTTGGTCAGCTCGTAGGCGGCGGCCAGACCGGCCACTCCTCCGCCGATGATCCCTACTCTCATGGCGCCGGCCCTCCCGACGGGGTTCTCTCGGCAGACCCGGGCGCAGGGTAAACGTTCTCGGGGACCAAGCCTTCCTCCCGCCAAGCCCCTGCCAGCTGCTTTAGGGAAAGGTTCTGTTTCCACAGGAGGGCTAGGCCGACTATGTTGACCGGCAGCCACAGCGCGGCCAGATGCACGAACCCGGAGTAGGCGCCGGCCACCGACGCGCCTACTCCCAGAGCGACCAACGTCTGCTGGGCCACCACCTCGAAGGGGCCGATGCCACCGATGGCGCTCGGGGCCGCCGTCGCTAGGTTGGAGGTGGCGGTGAGCAGAATGGCCGCTAAGAAAAAGGCGCCGGTGGAACCAAAATAGCTGTCCAGGTTGAAGGAATAGGCGATCAAAAGGTACATCCCGGCCTCCATAAGCCAGACCGGGACCGAATAGACCAGCAAGGCCAAGTGCTTCCGGGGGGAGTTGAGAATGCGGAGGCCGGAGATGAAAGTACGGAGGAAATCGACCGCCACCGGCCGGAAGCGGGCGGGCAGAATGTTCATGCGTCTTTCGACCCAGCCAGCGAAGGCCGGGCTGACTGCCAGCAGGGTGAAAACCAACAAGAAAACGCCGAATGCGGCAACCGAGCCGCCGATCAGCGCCACCGCCGCTCCGCGGGAGATGTCGGCGGCCCCGTCGAACTCTCCAAGCAACAACAGCCAAGGCGCGGAAAACGCCGCCAACGCCAGCAGGCAGACGCCGTCGAACAGCCGCTCTACCGCAATAGTCCCCAACGCAGAGCTGCCGCTGAAATTCTCCCGTCGGCCCAGGTGGTAGGCCCGCACCAACTCTCCCAGGCGCATCGGCAAGAGGTTGTTGGCCATGTAGCCGATGACGACCACCGGGTATAACCGGCGCACCGGGAAGGCCCGCAAGGGCTCGAGCAGGTAGCGCCACCGAATCGCTCGAAATAGCACCGCCACGAAATAGAGGGCCACGGCCGGCGCCACGTAAATGTAGTCGGCTTCGACGAGGGCCTGTTTCAACTCGGACAGGTCCACCTGGTACACGAGGATCAATAGGAGACCGGCGCTGACCGCCAGACCCAGCCAGAGTTGCCATTTGGTGGAGAACAATCGGACCGTCCCAGGCCAATCGGATGTCTGTTTCAGTATAACCTACCGCCTCGGGGCAAGAGCGGAGAGCGCCGCCCGGTTAGCGCCGGTAAACGTAATAGTCGTCGGTAAACCAGTTGTCGGGGAGGTCGCGGAACAACCAGTAACTTAACATGGTGTCCCAGGACCTACGGCTAACCAAGGTATCTTTGAAGAACCGGAAGTCCATCGAAATTTCCTCGCCGAGACCCTCTCCGGGGCGGTCCTCGCCCGGCCGACGGTAGGACTCGGGGAACCAGATCATGTTGTGGAATGGTCCGTCGCGCTGGAATTCCTTCAAATTCCCGGTCGTCTCGCCGGCGTTGGCTGTTTTCACCATGAACAGGGACGGGACTGGGGCGTTTGTTGCGGAATCAGCCCGTTCGGACGGGCTGATGCAGCTGGAATTCCAGCTGTGGTCCTCCCTTTCCTTGAAGCAAGCGAATCCCAACTCCCCGTTCCGGTCGTGGTCGCGGACGTACCAGACAAACGGGTACCACAGGTCGTAGTCCACCAGCACCTCGTCGTCCGGGGTATTGGCCGGGAACACGTCCTCGACAAGGCTCCGGTAGGCGTCCCGCAGATCGGCGGCCCCTTGGGCGTAGACCAGTATCTCGCGGTTGGAGTCGTCGTAGGTGTACCCGGCCCTGAAGGCGGTCCAAGAGCCGAAACCCAATAGTAGGGCGGCTATCCCCAAAAACGCCAAGGGCGCCGACCGGCCCGGAGAGTAGGCAAACAGCGAAACGGCGGTCACCGACAAGAGCAACAGGATGGCAGCCAAGGCGGCCAAAAAGTAGATCGTAACGCCGTCGGTCCCAGTCGCGTAGTCATACCCCAGGAAGACCACCGCTACTGCCGAAATCGGGGCCAGCAACAGCAAGACCGCGGGACCGCGCCGGAGCTCTTCCCGCCAGTCCACCCGCTCCACCATCTCGCCGAGGAACTTGGCCGACAATAAAATTAACGGGACCGCCATGTTGACCAGCAGCCAAGGCATCTTCTCGCTGGCAATCGTGTAGCCCACTATGGAAATCCCGGCCCAGAAGGCTAGGGCCAACCCCAAGACGTCGCGCTTCCTGACAAAGTAGACTGCGGCCGCGACCCCGAATAGCAGAGGCAAGAGCTCGTAAACCGAAAGGCCGACAAAGTAGTAGTACCAGGGTTGGTTGCCCCGGGCGACGTCCTGTTGGGCAATCCAGTAACCCATCCCTTGCCAGGAACCGCTGAACAGGCCGGATATGTTGGTAAACAACGTGGTGTAGAGGGCCGCCCAAATTACGTAGAAGACGCCGGCGCATACCAGCCATAGGCTACCCAGCCAGCGCACCCCCAGCACCACCGACACGATCAGAGAACCGCCCAGAAGCACCAAGGCCACGACGTAATTGGCCGGGACGCCGTTGTCCACGGCGGTAACCACGACGTTAGAGGGCAGGATGGCGTTTACCAAGCCCTGCACGTTGACCAGCGGCGTCACCAACACCGAATAGACCGTCGTGACCAGAACCGGGACCAACAGCAACAGGGCGCCCTTCTGCCAGGGATAACGCACCGCGACTAATACCGCCACGCCGCCCGCCAAACACAGGACGGCGAGCAGTAGGTCGAAAACCGGTATTCCCGAGACAGGGACCGACTGGTGCAAGGGCCGGAACAGCAACAAGGCTACGCCCGCCGTCGCCAACAAGGGCACCGCTATCGCCGATGCGGTGCGCCGGCCCGGCGGCCCCCGCCCCACCATCCAAAGGAGCGCCGTAACCGCGATCGCCACCAACGCGGCGTGGATGGTCCACGGAACGTCGGTTACCGGCAGCAGCAGGGTGCTCCCCTCCCAGGCCGGCGCCCCGATCAGGCCTTGGCTGCCGTCCGGATTGGCTACGTTCTCGCCAGTCTGGGGGTCGGGGTTGGCAAGGGTCAGCCCCAGCGCCCCTTGGAACAATCCGAAGCCAGCCATCCATTGGGGCAGGGTGAGGGTGACCAACAAGACCAAGGGCCCGAGGGGACCGTCTTCCATCCTGGGCCGTAGGCGGCCGAGGGCCCAGGGAACGATGTCCGGAAGGGCCATGACCAAGAGCAGAAGTCCGAAGATGGCCACCACAAGGTATGCCGTCTCTTTGCTGGCGAACATGAGGGCCAGCACCGCCGAGGACAGATAGAGATATGTCCGCCGTCCCTCTTGGAGGTAACGCCAGACCAAGACCAGCAAAGCCACGGCCAAGAACACCATGATGATGTCGTTCCGCCCGAACCGGCTGAAGTAAAGCAGGGTCGGAGACAGGGCCAACATCACCGCGGCCAGCAGCGCCCCGTACCGGCCGAGATGCTCCCGGAGGAAATAGGGCAGGGCCACCAAGCCCGTACCGAAGAGGACGTACGCCAAGCGGGCTGTAAATTCGGTGTCGCCAAAGATACGGAAAATGAAGGCTGTCATCTCCACCTGGAATGGGCCGTGCATCCAGGGAGAGTGCAAGTAGTCGGAGCCAAACACCCAGGGCCAACCCAGCCGCCCGCCTTCGCTGTTCAATAGCTGCCAAGCGAAATGGACGTGGATGGCTTCGTCGTAGTGCATGGTGCGCCCGCCCAGTTCCCACAGGCGCATCCCCAAGGCTCCGGCGACCACCACCAAAAATGCGGCTTCCAGCCAACCAAACCGTCCCCAAACCCTGGATATCAACGACGCCGGGAGGCCTGTACGGAAAGAGGCGTCAGGAATCAGCACGACGGCTTTCCTGGTTGGTTTGCGGTGTCGGGACCATCTCGTAGACTATTACGTTGTCTTCACTGAAAACGGGTTTCAAGACCCCGTGAAGGTGGGATAAATCGGACACACCGTAGCTGCGGCGCTCCCGGTGGCCCAGATAAACATACCTTACAGAGTAGGTATTCAACAATCGCCGGACCTCGGTTTGACTGGTCGAAGTGTAGATCCGCTCTACCGCATCCTCTCGGCCGGAAAAGGCCGCCGCCGACCCCCGCCACTGAAGTTCGTGTCCTTTCCAGCCCAAGACCGTCGGCAGGCCGGTGCTAGAGGAGACGCGGCCGTATTCAGAATAGTCGTCGCCCACCGCCTCTACCAGCCGACCCCGGGGAGCCTCGTCCCGTAGCCAACTAATCGCGGCGTACTCTCCGGGGGCGGAGTTTCGGACGAAAGCCAAGCCGTCCAGGGTATTGTCGGAAAGAGAGTGCGCGGGACCAAGCACCCCGGTCCGCTCCGCGACCGCCCCTGCCGAATAGTAAAAAGCTGCGATCAATAGCAACACCGCAGCGCCCGCGCCCAAGTAAAGGCCCGCCTTGGCAGCGACGTTGCCCCAAGCCGCTTTGATCCGGAGCCGGCCCAATTGCACGTTGCCTGCAAAGACGACAGGGTGGGCCCACAGGTAGTAGACAGCATACGTTCCGGCGATTCCCAGTAACCACCAAGCTTGGTAGTAGGTCTTGAACACGGTATTCATGCGGCGGTACGCCCCGCCGAAGGAGTCCACAACATAATATAGTTCTACCCCCACCAGCAAGAAGAAACCCAGGGCGGTCAAGACCAGTACGAAGCCGGCCGGGTCCGGGTTCCACCGGGCCCGTCGAAAGGCGCTGAATGCGGCCACGCCAAAGATCAGGGCGCCGGGCACGGTCAGGGGCGCCCGCCGCCCGATCTCATCCAGGACGGCGCCCAAGCCGTCCGTCAAATAAGTCGTGAATGAGGCTGCGGCCAACCAGAGCAACAACGGGACCAAAACCACGATCAAAACCAAGCTGGCCGCCGCCGTCTCTCCGGGTGAGGACTGGGGCAACCTGAAGCACTGCCGGAAAACGAAAGCCACAGTCAACACTATGAAAAGTCCCATGACCAAGAAAAACAGAAAGGGCCTGGTTGCTACGCCGGTCAGGGGCAACACACCGGCCGCTTGGGAATTGAGGTCGACGTAAAAGGGCAGGAATAGGACAACCGCCAACCCCACAACCAAGACGAACACCGGCGCGGCGGCGAGCGCCGCCCGGCCCAAGTCTCCCTCTTGGTCGCGCCAGCACTTCAACAGCATGACCGCCCCAAATATCGCCGCCATGGTGGGCAGGTCCCAGGTGTTGATGAAGCCCAATGCGCCCAAGAAGAGTCCAAGTCCCAGTACCTGCCAGGAGTTCCGCAACAACCACCGAGGCCCCAGAGCGTCGGGGGACCGGTAGAGGTTGAGGGATAGCCCCAACCCCAAGAGTACGAATGGCAGGCTGGTTACGTGGGGGTGCAGGTCCCCTAGGATAAAGCTGAACATAGGGAATTCGGTGATGGTGTAGTCCAGGCTCTGCCCGTCAACCAGGGTGTCGATCACCCGGCTGGCCCGGAACCACCACCAGAACTGGTCGGGGAAGCCGCCGGCGCCGGCGTCGACCTGACCCTCCAACCCCTTGATGCCCACCCAGGCCCAGAAGTCCTCGCCCCCCCAGTCCCGGGTCTTTACGAACTCCAAGGCGCCCTCAAGGTTGCCGGCCAACAACACCAGCAGGGGCGCCGCCGCGCCGAACACCAACCCCGCCTTTAACGTTCCGCCTGACATTCGCGCCAAGTTGTAGACCAAGCCGAAGGCGCCGACCGCGGCCAGCGCCGGTATCGTCGCCACTGCAAGGTTGTATCCGACGCTGGAAGCCACGCCGGACAGATGTGTGATGAAGGCCATGATGAAATGGCCGAAGTAGTAATAGCTGATGGGGTTGCCGGCCAGCCAGGGGTCTTCCGGCGGGAAGAAGCGGCTCTGTAGCACTGCGTTCAGGAAACCGAAGTCCATCGGCTTTTCCGTGTGGCTGATCGCCGGTGCCTCGGAGACGATCCAAAGCCACAACCCGAAAAAAGCGATGAATACCACCTCGGCAGCCACCAGCATCCGCCAGTTGTCCTTGAAGAACTGGCGGATGGCCGCCGCTTGGCGCCAGCCCACCACTGCGGCGATCACCGCCCCCACGAAAAGGATGGCGGCAATGGTCCAGAGGTTGTTGGGCACAAATTGGGTGAGGCCCAAGACCCACAGAACGTAGGAGAAGAACACCAACACGGCTGGCTTGACGAGGGTGTAGCCCCGGTCGGGAAGGTGGCGGAAGAGAGCGAAAGCCGCCGGAAAGGCCAAGAAGCCCAACGCCTCGACGGCAAGGAACCAGCTTAGGGCGTCAATCATGGGTCAAGCGGCGAGAAAACGGCTTGGACTCCGGCGCGTGGGGGTGCAGGCCGGTCAGGCGACCGGGGTGAGCAACGAGTCGATGAAGTCTTTAGGGTTGAACGGCGCCAAGTCGTCCATGCCTTCACCGGTGCCGATGAATAGGATGGGCACTTGGAGCTCTTGCTTGATGGCCATTACGATCCCGCCCCTGGCAGTTCCGTCGAGCTTGGCCAGGAAAATGCCGGTGCAATTTACGGCTTCCTTGAAGGACTTGGCTTGGGCCAGTCCATTGTGTCCGGTAGTGGCGTCCAAGGTAAGTACCACCTGATGAGGGGCGTGTGGGTCCAGCCGTCCCAACACCCGGTGGACCTTCTGTAATTCTTCCATCAGGTTCGACTTGGTGTGGAGCCGGCCGGCTGTGTCTACGATGAGGACGTCTGCCCGGCGGGCCCGTGCCGCCAGGTAGGCGTCATAGGCCACCGCTCCGGGGTCGGCCCCCGGGCCGTGGCTGATGACGTCTACGCCAACCTGCTTTCCCAGGATTTCCAGTTGCTCCGAAGCGGCGGCACGGAAGGTATCGGCTGCCCCTAGCAACACCTTTTTGCCCGATAGACTGATGTGGTGGGCGAGCTTGGCGATGCTGGTGGTCTTGCCAACGCCGTTGACCCCAACCATCAGGATTACGTAGGGTCCGTCGTGTTCGGTCGCATCGTCCCAGAGGGATACGGAGTCAGTGTCTTCGTCTCCCAGACCGGCGACCAATGATTCCTTCAGGGATTCGAACACCGATTCAGCAGTCTCGAAACCGCCTTGCTTTGCCCGGTCTTTGAGCTCTTCGATGATGCGCAGTGAGGTTTCAACCCCTACGTCGGAGGAAATCAATATTTCCTCCAATTCCTCCCATACCGAGTCATCCAGCCGGTTGGACCGGAGGATACCCAGGATACGCCCGAACCACCGGTCGCGGCTGGCCTTTACCGCGTTTTCGGTACGCGCTATTTCGTCATTACGGTTGCGGCGGAAGATCCGTAACATTCTGTTATCCGGCTGCTTCCAGCCGTTGCAGGGCGACGCGGGCCGCTTCCCCTTCGGCGTCCGACTTGCGGCCGCCGCGTCCGGCGCCAGCAACGCTGCCATCGACGAATACCTCGACGGTGAACAAAGGATCGTGGTCGGGGCCTTCGCTGTTTACCAGCCGATAGGTTGGGGTTGGGGCGCCGCGGCCTTGCAGAAATTCCTGAAGGCGGGTCTTAGGGTTTTCCTGAAACGTTCCGGCCCGGTCCAGTTCCGACAATACGCCGGACATGGTCCGGAGCACGAATTCCCGGGCCGCCTCCGGCCCTTGGTCCAAGTACACCGCCGCCACCACCGCCTCGAAGACCGCCGCCAAGACCGACTCCTGGCTATGGCCTCCCGAATTCTCGACCCCGCGGCCCACCGACATCATCGAGCCCAACCCCAAGCCACGGGACACCCGGGCCAACGTGCTACCTCGCACCAGATTGGAACGAGTCTTGGTCAGTCTGCCTTCCGAATCGTCGGGGAAGCGGCGGTACAATTCCTCTGACACCATCATTTCGAGCACGGCGTCGCCGAGGAATTCCAAGCGTTCGTAGGATTCGGTGGCGGGCAGGCCCATTTCGTTGCAGTAGGAGCGGTGGGTGAGGGCCTTCTGAAACAGGCTGGGGTCCCGGAAACGGAACCCCAGCAACGATTCCAGCCTGCCGGTGGCAGGAGAGGTCTTAGATGACCCCATGGGGCCACGGCGGTTGAGGCCGTTTGACCTCGCCGACATGGGCGAATTGGCTCATGGTTTTGGTCAGCCCTTCGTATATCTCCGCCGATTCCTCGGTTGACGGAATGAACATCTTGAGGAACGCCACGTTGCCGGTGTCGAATACGAAGGTAGGCACACCGAAAGCGCCGTATTCTTCCACGGCCTTGGTGTGGCTCTCGGCGATTTCCCGGAGCAGGTCCGGGTCGCCTACGTCTTCCCGGAAACGGGCTAGGTCCAGACCGGATTGGGTTCCGGCAGCTTCCATCACCGCCCAATCGTTCAGGTCGGCTTTGTCGACGTGGCGGGCCGTGAGCAACGCCATGAAGAACGCCTCGAAGGCCTCGGAACCCTGCCGCTTGGCGGCAAGTCCGGCTTGGTGGGCCAAGAACGTGGGGTCGGAGCCGTCTATAACCCCGGCTTCTTCCCAGAGCTTCCGGCCCTCGTCTTTGTTGTCGCTATTGACTTGGGCCAGGGAGAAGGGTTGCCAGTCTACCTCAATGTCCGACCCGGTGGACTCCCGTACTTGTGACAGCCACACGGCTGCATTGTAGACGAAGGGTCAACGAAAGTCGTAATAAGAGGTGAATTCAGGCTCGGCCATTTTTGCCTCCTGCCAGCTACTAACAGCCCTTTTTCGCCGGGGCCGCCATCAGGATTGTAGCGTGCGCCATCGGCGAATTCAAGCGGCGTCGGCGCTGGTCATTACATAACGTTACCTGACACAACGACTGTTGGGCAGCCCGACCGCAGCGGACCGGGGGTCTGAGATCGCTGTGCTATAATTTTCTCGGTCCAGTATCGCCTCGTTCCCCCAGCGGATATAGATGTCTTCCACACCCAAGCCCCTTCATTCATTCCTTGATGCAACCGTGTCCGCGGCGCCGGTTTCCATGCAATTGGTTACCGCGATGTTGCCATCCCGGCTGCTGGCCATGTTGGAGAGTCTCCGGCGGCTGGCTTCCGAGCGTGGCCAACCGGCGTACCTCGTGGGCGGTCCCCTTCGGGACGCCGCGCTGGGCGCCCCGCTGCGGGACTTGGATTTTTCGGTAGAGGGCGACGCCCCGGCGTTGGCTGCGTCGTTGGCCAGTGAGTTGGGCGGCCGCCTGACCGTTCACCCCCGGTTCGGCACGGCTACGGTGAAACTGGAGGCGGCCCAAATCGACTTGGTCACGGCACGGAAGGAAGTTTACCCTTGTCCGGGTTCCCTTCCCCAAATCACCCCCGGAAGCATCGACGACGACTTGGCCCGCCGCGATTTCTCGATAAACGCCATGGCCCTCCCGATCTGGGGAAGCGGCGGTTTGTTGGACCCCCACGACGGCTTGGACGACGTGGCCTACGGGCGGGTCCGCACCCTCTATGACGGCAGCTTCTTCGACGACCCCACCCGGATGTTGCGGGCGGTGCGTTACGAGCAACGGTTCGGCTTCAACTTGGAAGAAAGCACCGAGAGGAACTTGAGGGGCGCAATCTCGGCCGGTGCAATACCAACCGTCAGCGGCGACCGCTGGCGGCACGAATTGGACCGCATCCTGGCGGAAGACCAACCGGCCAAAACACTGATCCGGGCCGCCGAACTGGGGATCTTGGCCGGTATCCATCCCGCCTTGACCGCCTTGGCCGTTTCGGATGCCCTGGCCCGGATTCAGGAATCACCGGGAACCGGCGCCGGGGGTTGCTTGGCGGCGTTGGTCTACCCCGTCACGCCCGCCGCCGGCGAGGGTGTCATCCGCCGGTTCAATCTCACCAACCGGCAGGCCAAGCTGGTACGTGATACCATCTGGCTTAGGGAACAGGAAAGCGCTCTTGCTCGCGTCGTAGCCACACCTTCGAAACTGGCCGGGTTCCTTGGGGGTATTGACGTGGACGCGCTGGCGGCCGTGGCCGTCCTCAGCAACAACATCGAGGTATCCGGCGGTCTGACCGGCCATCTCGCCAGCTCGTTGACGGCGCCCCGGCTTACCGGAACGGACCTCATTGCCATGGGAATGACCGAAGGACCGGGCATCGGCAAAGTATTGGCCCTCATCCGGGACGCCAGATTGGATGGACTGGCAGCCACCGACGAAGAGGAAAGAAGATTGGCCCGTACCCTGATTGCAAAGCATAAGTGACTCTGGACGAGAATATAGAAGGACCAATGTCGGAACTACCCACGGAAAACGACGAACTGGAGTCGTGCGTCATCTGCGGCGAGGCGCTGGACGGCTTCCACGAGACCTACTGCCAGATGTGCGGCGGCAAGTTCCATCAGCCATGGAGCCAGGACGCCGAGGTGCGCCAGTGCGGCCGTATCGGCAGCCACGAAGACGCCTTGGCCATCGTATTCCTTTGCGACGACTGCTTCTACGGTCGGAGACCTTGAAACTCCGTTACGATCAGACGTTGGCATATAAAGGTTGTAGCGGCCGGAGAGAACCCCACGCCTTTGAGATTGAGTTAGTTTGAGGTTGGATTACCACATGCAAGCAGTGTACATCGAAGCCCACGGCGGCCCAGAAGTCCTGACCGCTGGAGAGCGTCCCGAACCGGAAACCGGCCCCGGCGCCGTGAAGGTCAGGGTGCGGGCCTCCGCCCTCAACCGGTTGGACCTTTACACGCGGGAAGGCGGCCGGGGGTTGCAACGGGAGTTTCCGCCGCCCCTGATTCTGGGCGGCGATTGCGCCGGGGAAATCGTCGAGACCGGCGTCGGCGTTTCGGCCCTGAAAGAGGGAGACCGGGTGGTGGTGAACCCCAGGCTGAGTTGCCAACAATGTCCTGCCTGTCTCGCGGGCCAAGACGATCTATGCCGTCGTTCCCGGTTCTTGGGCAGCGCCCTGGACGGCAGCTATGCTGAGTTTCTGGCCGTCCCGGCGGCTAACGTCCACCCTATTTCCGGCGCCGTAAGTTTCGAGCAGGCCGCAGCGGTCCCCACCACCTACCTGCCGGTGTGGAACATGCTGGTCCGGCGCCTGCAGTTGAAGCCGTGGCAAACGGTGCTGGTGCTCTCCGCTTCCGCCGGCGTGGGGACTGCCGCGATCCAGATGGCTAAAGACGTGATCGGCGCCCGGGTTATCGCCACCACCAGCACGCCGGAGAAGGCGGCAAAGGCCCGTGAGTTGGGCGCCGACGAGGTGATCAACTACACCGACGAGGACATCCGGGAACGGGTGCGGGAGATCACCGGCGGCGCCGGGGTGGACTGTGTGGTCGATCATGTGGGAGCGGACTTTTTCGGCCCGGCGTTCGCCTCGTTGCGTTCCGGCGGGCGTTACGGCATCTGCGGAGCAACTACCGGGTTGCGCACCGAACTGCATTTGGGACTGCTCTTCAGCCAGCAGAAAGAAGTCTACGGGGTGTACATGGGGACCAAAGAGGACATGAGGGAAATTGTCGAGATGCTGGACCGCGGGGCCGTTCGTCCCGTCGTCGACCGGACCTTCCCCCTTGCCGAAGCCGCCGAGGCCCATCGCGCCATGGAAGCCACCAGGTTCTTCGGCAAGCTGCTCCTGACCCAAGGCTAAGAAACTATTCGAAAACCCGGCGGGGACGGGGTCCACCGCAGAGGGCGCGGAGAGCGCAGAGTTTTTTGGGACGGTTGGCTATCTGAAGTTGTCCTTCTTTAGCCGGGGCCCTCCCCCTCAAATTTCCAGCCCCATAGTCGGTTCCCCCAAATTTCCCATCCCCCCACGAACGGTGAGGGTTAGGGTGGGGGCGCGACTCCTTTCTTGTCCCGCAGTCTCCGGCCGTGGAAGAGGTACTGTTGGGCGTAGCCGCCGTAGCGCCCGAAGTGTTCTTGGGCCCAACCAAGCAGCACCCGGTCCGGCGGCGTTTTTTCGCCAGGGAAGTACCATTCGCCGAGGGCCCGCCTTATCCAGACGTCGATGGGGAAGGCCTCCAGCTTTTCCAGGGAAAACACGGCGACGCAATCGGCGATCTTGGAGCCGATGCCTGGGTTTTCCATGAGAGCCGCCTTGGCCTCCGGGTAGGGCATCTCCACCAAGGCCGCCAAGTCCAAACGGCCTTCCAACACGGCCAGCGACGCCTTGTGGACGTAGGGCGCCCGGAAACCCAGTCCCAGACGGCGCAGTTCCATTTCGCCGGCCTCCGCCAAGTCGACGGGTCTGGGGAAGGTGTGGCGTGTCCAACCGTTCAGGCTGACCGGGGAACCGAAAGCCTCGGACATGCTCTCCATGTTCTGGTGGATACGCGGTATGTTGGAGGTTGCGGAGCAGATAAACGCCACCAAGCACTCCCAGGGCTCGGTGCGCAACACTCGCAGCCCCGGATAGCGGTCAACCATGGCGGCCACCCGCTCGTCGCGGTTAATCTCTTCATAAATGGCGGCGATGTCGTCGTCGAACCGGAAATACTCGGACAGCCGGGGCGCGAACGAACCCTCATCGTCCGGCGCCGAACGAAACTCTACCCGGCCGCCGGCCTGGCGAATTCGGACCAGGTTTCCGAGCACCACGCCAGTGTACCAGCCGTCGTCAACGTCCTTGGGGTAAGACCAGCGGTGCGCCTGCCCGCTTTCCAGGCTGGAGGCCAAGTCGAAGGGCTGGTTAACGGCTAGCTCCACGGTTCCCTCCAACCCATTGGGCGGCTAACGTTCCGACTGTGGCGGCGTTGCAGGGGGTCAGGGTGCAGGGCGGAATGGAACGCAGGAAGGCCTTGCCGTAGGACCGTCCGGTGATCCGCTGGTCCAACAACACGATGGTCCCTTTGTCTTCTTTGTTTCGGATGAGCCGCCCGATGCCCTGCCGGAAGCGCAACACCGCTTGGGGTATGGAATAGTCGTTGAAGGGGTCGCCGTACTGGGCCGAACGGGCTTGGACCACCGGGTCGGTGGGCACTTGGAACGGCAGCCGGGCGATAACCAGGGCCTTGAGGAGGCCCGACGGCAGGTCGACGCCCTCCCAGAAGCTGGCGGTGCCCAGCAGGACGCTGTTGGGTTCTTCGGCGAACCGGGCCATTAGCTGGGGGGCCGAACCGTCGACGCTCTGGGCCAACACCTGAATTCCATCGGTCATCAGGCGGGTCCTCAACCGTTGGGCGACGGCCCTCAATGCCGAGTAAGAGGTGAAAAGGGCCATGGTGCGGCCGCCCAAAGACCGGCCCGTGTCGGTCAGGACCCGGGCCACGGCGTCGACGTAGCGGTCCGACGACGGCGCGGGCATATCTTCCGGAATCAGCAGTTGGGCCGCCCGCCGGTAGTCGAAAGGAGACCCCACCAGCAACTCCGGCACCTCCTCGGCGACACCCGTCCGGCTCTTGAAATAACGGAAACTCTCCTCGGCGCTGAGAGTGGCGCTGGTAAGCACGACGCTGTCTTTCTTCTCGAACAGGTCCTCGGCCAGCATGCCGCTTACGTCCAATGGGACTGAGTGGAAGGAGAGGTTGGCCCGGGAATGGTCCCGGTCCAACCAGTGAATCCGGTTGGCGGCGGGTTCGCCTAGAATCGAATTGAGCCGCTGCCTCAGTTCTTGCAGGCCGTCGGTCAGATTGGCCGCTTCCATTGTCAAGGCCGGCTGATCGTTGGCGGCGGGCAATTGGGTGGTTTCTAAAAAACGGTGGAGGCGGTCCAAGTGATGCCCCGATTGTTGCAATGCCACGTCCAGATTCTCCCAGGCCAAGTTCAGGGCCCGCCAGTCCGGTGTGGAATGGAGTTCCGGCGTGATCAGGAGTTGGTTCTGGTCGCCCTGATTTTGGTCGCGGCCCCGCCGCCCTCTCTGGGAGCCCTGGAACCGTTCCGCTTCGTCCCATAGCCGCGCCCAAGTCTGGCGCAACCGCGGGCCCTCGGCTTCGACGGCCGACGCGGCGGCCTCGCCGTCCTGCCGCACCGCCGACGACATTCCCTCGGCGTTCAGGGCGAGCCGGATATGGGTGTTCAGACGGGAATGGGGCTCCCACGATTCGTCTAAGGTTTCCTGAGAAACCGCAAACCCCATCTGGCGCGTCGCCTCATCCTCCAAGTGATGGGCCTCGTCCACGATCAGGTGGCGGTAATCGGGGATGAGGCCGCCGCCCCGGGCTAGGTCGGCCAAGAGCAGGGCATGGTTCACTACTATGACGTGTGCTTGCTCGGCGCGTTCACGGGCCGCCCTTAAGAAACAAGGAGAGCCGTCCCGGAGTCCGGGACAAAAGCCCTTCTCGCCAGCGGAAACGTGGTACCAAGAGGCAGCGTCCCGCCCGGCCAGGTTGATCTCGCTACGGTCGCCGGAGGCGGTTTCCTGCAACCAGACAGACGTCTTGGACAGCAACCGGGCATCCTCGACGGTCGGCGCCTCGGTGCTGGCCAAGTGGTTCCACCGGCGCAGGCAGAGGTAGTTGGCCCGGCCCTTCAGCAGAGCGGCCTTGAGCACGCCGCGCTCGAGCAGCCCCGACTCCTCCAGCACCTCGGTCAAGGCCGGGATGTCTTTGGACATAAGCTGCTCTTGAAGGTTGATAGTGTTGGTGGACACCACGACTCGTCGGCCTTGGGAAGCCGCGAACAACGCCGCTGGCAACAAGTAGGCCATGGACTTGCCGACGCCGGTACCGCCTTCGACCACCAGATGGTGATCTTGATAGACGGCGCCGGTCACCGCCCGCAACATATCCTGTTGTTCCCGGCGGTACTCGTAGCCGGGAAACACCTTGGCAAAGGGACCGTCGGCGGCTAGCAGCCCGGAGATGCGTTCTTGGTCCAGCCATTCGGGAGCGCCGGCCGGACGGCGTTTCTCCGCAGACCCCAGTCGTTGGGCCAGTTGTTCCAAGTCCAACCCGGTCAGACCCACCGCAGAAGGCCCGTTTCCCCTGGCCCCTTGAAGACCTCCGACGGCGCTGCCTACGGCCCAACGGCTACGAATTCCCAGGTTGGCGATGTAGTTCAACAGCCCGTCGTCCTGCTCTTCCGCCAGCCGGAGTAGCTTGAGGAACACCTCCTTGGTGGCCATGGCGTCGGCCAAGGCGCGGTGGGCGTCCTCGTGGCCCACGTTGAAGTGAGCGGTGAGGAACCGCAGGGAGTACTGGCGGGACCGGGGCATGAATACGGTGGCTAGGTCCCAGGTGTCGTAGGCCGGGTTGTTCAACTGCAATCCGTTGGCGGCGAGAAATCCGACATCGAACTGTACGTTGTGGCCGATGACCGGTTCGTTGCCCACGAACTCTTCCAACTCGCTGGAAATGGTGGAGAAGAAGGGGGCCCGCTCTATCATGGCGGGCGTGATATTGGTGAGCCGTTGAATGAAGTCGGGGATCGGGTGGGCCGGGTTGACCAGTGTCTGGAAGGTGTCGATTACCTCGTCGCCGCGGAAGCGTACTGCTCCCACCTCCAGGATGGCGTGCCGGGCCGAGTCCAAGCCGGTGGTCTCGAGGTCCAAGGCGACATGGACCTGTTCCAGAGGGGATGTCTGTCGGCGGCCTAGTACCATAACACTCCCGGCCCATCTTCACCCGCGGGTACTGCGAAGGAGAGTTTATCACGGACCCGCCGGGGGTTCGACCCCCCGAATTCACACCGTGTACGGCCTGATCGTCCCGTTGCGCAACCCGGTCACCGGGTGATATTGGCCCGAGTGGAGGGCCTTCAGGAACTCTTGTTCCGAGGTAACTTCGTCACGGAATTCCGTCACGAACTTACCCAACCCGTGCACCGAGTGGGCGTCGCTGCCGCCGGTTACCGGCAGTCCCAGCAGCCCGGCTACGTTCATGGCGAAGTCGTTCTCCCGGTCGGCGGTCCCGCCGTTTGCCACTTCGACGGCGTCGGCCAGTTGGAAGACCGGGTGATCCAAGGCGTCGTGGGGCGTCTTGGGCAATTCGTCGGGGACCGACTGGTAGATGAGAGCCCGGTCCCGTCGGCCTCCGCTGCTGAGTACGCCGCGAAAGGGATGGGCGGTGATCACGAAGCCGCCCTTGGAGGTGGCCGCCCGGCGCAATTCGGCGGCCTTGTTGAAACCGGCTCGGTAGCTGGGCAGTCCGAAGGCCAGCATGTGTCCCATGTCCGTTTCCACTTCCATGGCCCGGATTAAGACCACGCTATGCAAGGCGGCGAATTTCTGGAATTCGTGGCGGTCCCAAGGCCCGGAGTGCTCGGTGAGGCAGAGGCCCCGCAGCCCCAGCCGGTCCGCCTCCATTACCAGTTCTTCGGGAGTTAGGCTGCTGTCGCTGCTCCCCTTGGTCGTGTGGATATGCAGGTCGAAGAGTCTGGCCATGAATTTAGTCTATCACGGATTAACCGCCCGTAACTTGGGCCATCGCCCGGGCCAAGTCCGGGAACTGGGCTATGGGCAGGGTTTCGCCCGTCTCCTCGTAGTGTCCGATCAAGTCCCGGAACGCGTCGGGCACGCGCCGGGTGGCCTCGGTGGCGGCGTCGTAACCAACGTAGACCGCTTCCACTGCGGTCAGAAGCCGGTCACCGTCTTTGGGGTACAACTCCATGTTCATGATCAGGCTGGTGTTGCCGATGTGAGAGACCCGAACGTAGGCTTCGACCATATCGTCGACGCGGGCCGGGGCCTTGAATTCCAAGGTGGTCTTGACCACGGCGAAGTCGAAATAGCCGGTGCGAGGCAGCTGATAAATCGCGATGCCCAGGTTGCGGAAATATTCGGCTTGGGCCATTTCCAAGTAACCCAGGTAGGCCCCGTTGAAAACGATGCCTTGAGCGTCGCCTTCCATCCATCGGACGCGGAACGCGGTACTGAATTTGAAATCGGGCTTAGCCATTATCCCGCAACCGACCGGCGACTGGGTTCACCGCAGAGGGCGCAAACAGCGCGGAGTTTTTGGATAGTGTGTTAGCCATCCGGCGCGTAACCCAACTCGTCAAGAAACTTGCGGTCATCGTCGGACAGAGAGGCAGTTTTGAGCAGGTCCGGTCTTCGGGCCAGCGTGCGCCGGAGGGACTCGCGGCGGCGCCAGCGCTCGATTTCGGCGTGATGGCCGGAGCGCAACACCTCGGGTACGGCCATCCCGCGGAATTCGGCGGGACGGGTATAGATGGGGTGTTGCAACAGTCCGGTAGTGATGGAGTCTTCGGTGACGCTTTCCGGGGAGCCCACCACCCCCGGCACCAAGCGCGACACGGCGTCGATCAGTATCATGGCCGGCAACTCGCCCCCGGTTAAAACGTAATCGCCGATGCTGATCTGGCGGGTCGGCAAGGCCTCGGCGGCCCGTTCGTCAACGCCCGCGTAGTGGCCGCAGATGAGGACCATTCCCGCAGCTTGCGACAATTCTTCGACGACTCGTTGCGTTAGGCGCTCGCCTTGGGGGGTCAAGAAGACCACCGGCGTCCGGTCCCGTTGTTCATGGGTATAGCCGGAAAGGACGGACTCTACTGCTTCGAACAACGGCTCGGGCTTCATCACCATGCCGTGTCCGCCGCCGAACTGGTAGTCGTCGGCGGTGCCGTGGCGGTCATGGGTGAAGCTCCGTATGTCGGCGGCCTCGACGGAAATCAAGCCCTTGCGGATGGCCTGACCGATGACGCCTATTTCCAGAGGCTCGCCGAAGGCCTCCGGAAACAGGGTCAAGACGTGGAAACGCATCGCCTTATGATACTAGAGATTGGGACACGGGCGACGGGGCAGGGTCATTTAATTGTTGGAGAAATCCCCCTGCCCCTGGGAGAGGGCTAGGGTGCGGGCGTCCCGCGCTCTCCCACACTAGCTGTTGCGAAGGGTTTTACCCCCACCCTAACCCTCCCCCTAGGATGTGGAGGGAACAATTAACCCTAACCCTCCCCCTAGGATGTGGAGGGAACAATTAACCCTAACCCTCCCCCTAGGATGGGGAGGGAACAATTAAATGACCCTGAACCGTGCCCCTACGATGGGGAGGGAACAATTAAATGACCCTGGGCAACGGAGCCGGACGACTGGCCGGCGATTTAGTCGGCCACAGCTTGGGGTTGAGGGGCGGCGAGCTTGTCGATCAGTGCTTCGCCGGCCCGCATTACCAGCCTGATCCGGTCTTGGTCCCGCAACACCCCAATGTTGCGCAGCGGGTCTCCATCGATGGCGATAAGGTCTGCCTGCTTGCCTTTTTCTATGGAACCGATCTCCCGCTGTAGACCGATGCACTCGGCGGCCCAAGTGGTGGCGGTCTGGATCGCCTGCATGGGAGACAGGCCCCGCTCCACCATTAGTTCGATCTCGCGGGCGTTGTCGGCGTGGACGAAGCCCCCGGCGTCGGTGCCGGCGGAAACCTTCACCCCGGACGCTATCGCTTGGTGCAGGCTGTCTTCGTGGATTCGCATCAGAGTCTTGGCTCTTTCCTGAACGTGAGGGGCGCTGATGGTGGAGTGAAACTCGTAGACCTCGAAGGTGGGTGTGAAGAAAGTGTTTTTGTCGGCCATCATCTTGAAGAGGTCCGGGTCTTCGGCCAAATAGCAACCGTGTTCCACCGATCCCACACCGGCCTCGATACACATGCGGAGTCCCGGCCCGCCCATGGCGTGGCACATCGTCAAGACCTCATGGTTCCGGGCCTCGTCGACAAGGGCTTTGACCTCGTCGGGACCGAAGGCGATGTCCTTGGGGCCGTGGCCTTGGCGCGAACTAGCCCCGCCGGTGGTGGCGAACTTGATCACGTCGGCGCCCACCCGGACCATTTCACGAACGATGTTGCGTACCGCTTCCGTACCGTTGGCCACGCCGAGGGGCCGCATTGGGTCGGTGTGGAAAGCGTTCCGGTGTCCCGACCCGCTGACCCCGTCGCCGATGCCGCCGGTGGGAGAGATGATCGAGACGGCGGTTACCAGCCTGGGGCCCTTCAAGAGCCCTTCGGCCACCGCTTGTTTGAACCCGGCGTCCAACCCGCCGGCGTCCCGAATGGTGGTGTAGCCAGCGGCTAATGAGTCTTCAATGGCTTTGGCCGTCTTCAAATGGGCCACCGAAACCGGTTCTTCCAGTTCCCACCGGCTGAGCAGGCCATAATTCTTGTTGGCCAAGTGGTCGTGAGTGTCGATCAGCCCCGGCAATAGGGTTAGGCCGGTAAGGTCGACCTCTTCCGACCCCGGCGGAGCCGCGACCGAGCCGCGGGGTCCCACGTCCTCGATCCGGTTGCCGTCCACCAATACCACGGCGTCTCGCAGCACCGGGCCGCCGGAGCCGTCGATTAGGTCCGCGCCAAATAACACTTTCACGTCATTCCTCCGGTGGCCGGGCGTTGTGTGCGGGAAGTCGAATGCCCGATGCCCGGCGCTCGCCAATCATTGGCCCGATGCTAGTAAAGGGAAGGGACGATGTCAAGTTGGCCTTGGAATCCGGTGAATCCGGGAGCCGTTTCAGGGTCAACCCACCAGCCCATTGGATATAATTCAAGCTGGTAGTGGAGGGACTAGACGTGAGAGCGGCGGCGGTTCCCATACTGTTCGGCGTCTTGGCCGCCTTGTTGGGGCTTACGGCGGCCTGCGGTTCGCCGGGCCCCGAGGGTATCGTCTTCGTGTCTGAGGCGGACGGGGACGCGGAAATTAGCAAGGTGGACCCGAAGACAGGGGCGATAGTCCCCCTGACCGACAACCGGGCCCGCGATTTGGGCCCCATCTGGTCCTTCGATGGAAAGGAGGTCCTGTACGTCTCCGACGAGTTCGGCGACCTGGACGTCTACCGCATAGACAGCAAGGGAGACCTCTCCGAAAGGTTGACTCTGGCGCCCGGCGACGACCATTCGCCCCTCTGGGCCCCCGGAGGGGAAATTTTGGCCTTCGTGTCCAACCGCGACGGCAATCCCGAAATTTACATAATGACCAGCATGGGCACCCTGCCCACCCGGGTCACTACCAATACCGCCGAAGAATACTTGGGTTCTTGGTCTCCCAACGGCGAATGGCTGGCTTTATACCGGTCGGGCCCCAGCGAGGAACGGGGCTTGTGGCTTCGAAACCCCGACGGGGTTAACGTGGTGCGTTTGACCAACGACAACGACACCGCCCCGGTGTGGTCGCCGGACGGAGGGAGCATCGCCTTTGTCAGGGACTCCGGCGGCAACTCTGATATCTATACCGTCAGCAAGCTGAAAAACGGCAGCTGGCAGGATGACACCGATATCGCCCAGCTGACCCAACACGCTGACGCAGACCTTTCACCGGCTTGGTCGCCTAACGGCGAGACTTTGGCCTTCGTGTCGCTCAGGAACGGTAACGCCGAGATCTACATCATGCGCGATGACGGCGCCAATCAAGTGCGGTTGACGACCAACGACGCCGACGACCTAGACCCGGTGTGGTCCCCGAATGGCCAGGAAATCGCGTTCGTTTCACACATCTATGGTACGGGCGAAATTTTCCTGATGCGGACCGACGGCGGCGGCCAACGGCGCCTGACCAACAACAACGCTGAAGACTATTCCCCCGACTGGTAACCCCGTTCTCCCAGTGCTACACTCGCGCCGAGCCCGGTCATACTAATGTCTATTCCCGAAAGAGGCGCGTTACGGAGTGTGGCGGGTTTGGGGACCGGGTAACCGGACAGGCGATTTTCCTCCGCGTAACCAAGAAGGGCGGAAGCGGGACATGCAATACGACGTTATTGCGCCGATGATGGGCGCTCTTTGGTCTCCATAGCCGCCGTAACCAGCCAGTGGCGGGGACAGGCCAACGCCCAGATTTGCGTGTCCATCGGCGCGGCTTCGATCGTTCCGGAAAAACCCCGGGTCGTGGTCCAAGTCTATAAGACCAACCACAGCCACGACATGGTGATGGGCAGCGGCGCTTTCGCCCTGAATTTCCCCCTTCCCGGCCAACTCCATTGGATCAAGGATTTCGGCATGACGTCAGGTAGGGACCGCGACAAGCTGGCCGGGGTGGACCATAAGCCGGGGCCGACGGGAAGTCCCATTCTCACCGGCTGTTGGGGGTACTTGGACTGCCGGGTGGTCAACGCCATGGACGGCGGAGACATGACCTGCTTCTTGGCCGAGGTATTGGAGGGCGCCACCCGCGCTGAGGGCGAACCCCTCTGGTGGCGGGACGCGCGGCGGCAAATCCCCCGCGGGTGGATGGCCGAGTACGAACGCAAGCAGTCCGGCGAGGTGGCCCACTCCCGCGTTCACATGGGAGAAGTGGCGGCCAGTGACCAGTGGCCGGGGCCGGTCACCCCGGAATCAGTTTCCGGAACCAGCTTGCCGGAACCAATTTAATTGCTGACACTCCTTGATAGCTGAGATTCAAAGAATCCACGCCACCCCGCACAAGGCGGTCATCGCCGTATCAGGCGCCGGGACTCAAGCGGTGGCTTGGTTGTTGGGGGTGGCCGGGGCTTCCCGGACCATCCTGGAAGTCGTAGTGCCTTACGGGCGGCATTCCATGGCCGGGTTCCTTGGTTTCGAGCCGGAGCAATCGGCGGCGGCGGAAACGGCCCGGCAGATGGCCCGGGCCGCCTACCGCAAAGCCAGGGAGCAGTTGGAGGACGATTCGCCGCCATTGGGCCTGTCCTGCGCCGCCACCATCGCTACCGACCGGCCCAAGCGCGGGGAGCACCGGGCCTTCGTCGCCACTTGGGACGGCCAAGCCACCAACGTTTATTCTCTGCTGTTGCACAAGGGCCTGCGCGACCGGGCCGGCGAAGAGGAGGTGGTGAGCCGGTTAATCATATCCGCCTTGGCCGCCGCCTCTGGCCTGGAAGCAGACATTGACGATTTGGGCCTGACCCCCGGGGATTCTTTGGAGGTGGTTTCCACACCCCATCCGACGCCGCTCGAACAGCTCGCGTCCGGCGGAGCGGCTTGGGTGGTGCGCCGCCCCGGTGGAACGCTGGAAGTGGAAGGGGTGGTCCCGTCGGTCCTGTTGCCCGGGTCTTTCAACCCGCTACATGAGGGCCACCGGGGGCTGGCCGGGGCCGCGGCTGCTCTTCTGGGCGCCAAGCCGGGTTACGAACTGTCCGTTACCAACGTGGACAAGCCGCCGTTACCAGCGGAGGTGATCGAAAGAAGACTGGCCCAATTCGACGCAGCGGAAACGGTGGTGTTGACTGCCGCCGAGACGTTTTACAAAAAAGCCAGTTTGTTTCCCGGGTGTTCCTTCGTCATCGGCTGGGATACCGCCGTGCGTATCGTGGCCCCGCGTTATTATGAAGACGAGACCGCGATGTTACGGGCCCTGGCCGAAATGTGGGCCGCGGACACCCGGTTTCTGGTGGCGGGCCGCCTCGACGGCGATTCGTTCCGCACGCTCGCCGACGTGCCGATTCCGTCCGGGTTCAGTCCCATGTTCGAAGTAATTCCCGAGTCCTTGTTTCGTAGCGACCTCTCCTCCACGGAGCTGCGGGTGGAGTCGAATTAGAGGACCGGCGTTGTGCCTAGAGACGGTTTTCCGGCGGGAGTTGCCGGGTAACTGGGCCGAGTAACTGAGAAGGCACGTATATCGCTTGGTCCGCCCTTGAAACGGGCATGAAAACCGGTCCCCCATCGATATACACCTCTAAAAACGGCGCGGCCCCGTCAACCCGGTCCGGTACTGTGACCCTGGCTAGACATAAGCCGTCCGGCGTCGGCAGGGTCTTTGAATTGTTGCAGAAATCTCCTCTTCCTCTGGGAGAGAGTTAGGGCGAGGGCGTCCCGCGCTTTCCCCCACCCTAACCCTCCCCCTGCGATGGGGAGGGAACAATCGAAAGCCCCGTCTGGCGGCGGCGATTTCGTTGACACTCCCATAGGCTGGTGATATAGTCCGGTGCGCTCATAGTACCTATTTTTAAGCGAAAAGCGCCGTCTTGCCGTTCGCTTTCCGAGGACGAATAAGCCCTCTGCGAGCCTATGCTCCTTCAGGTATTTAGCCCCGATCAGTTTGCCTCCAACTGGACTGCGGTCGCCATAGCCGCGGTCGTGGGAGCCTTGTTCATTGGCGGAATGTTCGGAGCGTCCCGGTTCCTGTCCGCCCGCCGCGCCTCAGCGACCAAGCTCACTACTTACGAGTGCGGCATACCGCCGACCCCCTATACTTGGTCCAACATCAACGTTCGCTTCTACATCTTCGCTATTCTGTTCCTGATCTTTGACGTAGAAGCGGTCTTTCTATTTCCTTGGTCGGTCATTTTCCTTAGAGAGCAGGTCGTAAATTCCAACGCCCTGCCCTTCTACGCCATGTTGTTGTTCTTGGGGGTGCTCTTCTTCGCCATCATCTACGCTTGGAAGAAAGGGGTCCTTGAGTGGCAGAAATAATACCGGAACTAATACTGGGGACCGGTAACCAACCTGGGCCGAGCATGTTCGATCAGACTACGGCCGGCCGGGTTCCCGGCGTCATCACCGCTACCACAGACCAGCTCTTTGCCATGGCCCGCAAGTCGTCGCTGTGGACTCTCAGCTTCGGGTTGGCCTGTTGCGCCATCGAGATGATCTCGACCTATATGGCCCATCACGACTTTGACCGGTTTGGTGTCGTCACTTGGCCCTCGCCCCGGCAGTCGGACGTTATGATCGTGGCCGGGACGGTGGTCAAGAAAATGGCCGAACCCATCCGGCTTTTGTACGAGCAGATGCCGGAACCCAAGTGGGTTATCGCCATGGGCAGTTGCGCCACCAACGGAGGCCCTTACTACCGTTCCTACTCGGTGGTGATGGGGGTCGATCACATCGTTCCCGTCGACGTTTACGTCCCAGGGTGTCCGCCGCGGCCGGAGGCGTTGCTCTACGGCATCCTGAAGTTGCAAGAAAAGATCATGGCGGACGCCGCAAAGTAGTGAGTTCCGCCAGCGAGAATCAGCCGGAGGTCCCTGAGACCAAGGACGAATCCCCGGCCGAGCCGGAGGATACCGGCCCCGACCTGAGCGCCTTGAACGACCATGGACTGGCGATACTGCAAGCCTCTCTGGAAGTGTTGCGGGACTTCCAACCTGAACCGGGGACGCTGAATGACCTTCCCCAAGTCACCATTGACCGCGCCCACACGGAGCGGGTCTGCCGTCTCATCAAAGACGACCCTCGCATCGGGGCCAAGATGCTCCTCTGCCTGTCCTGCGTCGATTATTCCGATTATTTTCAGTTGGTCTACGTTCTGCAATCGTTGGAACCGGAACGGACCTTGGTGCTAAAGACCGAAATTCCCTACGACGACGCCACCGTGCCGTCGGTGACCTCGGTCTGGCGGGCGGCCGATTGGTACGAACGGGAGGCGCACGATCTGTTCGGGGTCTCGTTCAGCGGCCATCCAGACTTGGCGCCGCTGTTGTTGTACGAAGGGTTCGAAGGTTACCCCGGCCGTAAGGAATACCCGTTCTATGAGTACCAGGAGTTTTAGCTTGGGGAGTCAGGCAGGGTGGAGCGGTTAACCTTAACCGCGCGGGTGGAGCAGGAAACCTCCGGGTTCGTGGCCCGGGTGGAAAGCTTGGACTTGGCCGGTGAGGGCGCCTCCTTCGAGGCTGCCCAAGAAGACTTGGTCCAAGTGATGCGGTCATGGATCGAGACTCAAGACGGCGCCGAGAGCCTGGAACAGACGCTTGCCGCCGCCGGGTTTCCCGGAGTCGGCGAAGATACGGAGTTGGAGTTGGAGTTTCAACTCTTGGAGAAAGGGTCCGGCGGGACCGGCAATGACTGAGCAACCGGAATCGGTCAAGGACCGGATCGTCTATCAAATCGAAGAGTCGAAGGCCGGGTCTTCCTACCAGGCCGTGTGCCCCGAGTTGGTGATGACCGGCTTCGGCGACACGCCGGAGGAGGCCCGGGACTCGTTGCGGGTCCAGGTCGGCGAATACCTTGAAGACTGCGACGAAATGGACATCCTGGATGAGGTACTGATCGAAGCGGGCTTTTACTTCACTGGCGAAATATGGATGAGTAACGAAGTCGAGCCGGCCCACGAGCCGGATATACTGATTCTTTAAGGGTTATGGTCAGGACCGGTACTGAACATGGCTGAAGTGTCCACCAGCGGAGAACGCATTGAGATGCTGCTCAACATGGGGCCGCAGCATCCCTCGACTCATGGCGTCTTCCGCATGGTCCTTTGGGTGGACGGCGAAAAGATCGTCGATTCGGTGCCCCACATTGGTTACTTGCACCGGGGATCGGAGAAACTCTGTGAGGGCGAACAGTACCATCAAGTCATTACGCTGTTCGACCGGTTGGACTACATCGCCAACTTTAACAACGAGCACGTTTATTGCCGGGCCGTCGAAAAGCTGATGGGCTTGGAAGTGCCGGAGCGGGCCGAGTACGTCCGCGTCATCCTCTGCGAACTCAACCGAATCGCCAGCCACCTGCTTTTCGTGGCCACCATGGGGTTGGACGCCGGGGCCATGACCCCCTCCATGTTCTGCTTCCGTGGCCGGGAGCGGATTCAGGGGCTGTTCGAGGCCGTCTCCGGCGCCCGCATGATGCACAACTACTTCCGGGTCGGCGGCTTGAAAGAAGACCTGCCCGGCGATTTCGTGGAACGTATGCGGGAACTGATGCCATTGGTCCGGGAGGACGTGGAAGAATCGGACCGGCTGCTTACGTTCAACGAAATATTCCTGGCCCGGTTGAAGGGCGTATCGCCCATCTCCGCCGAGGACGCCATCGACTTTGGGCTGACCGGCCCCTGTCTTAGGGCCTCAGGGGTCGACTACGACGTGCGCAGGGCGGCGCCTTACTCGATTTACGACCGTTTCGACTTCGACGTTCCTATCGGCCTCGACGGCGACTGCTGGGACCGTTACTACCTAAGGGTCCAAGAGATGTACGAGTCGATCCGCATCATCGAACAAGCGATGGAGCAGATGCCCGAAGGAAATGTGGCCTCGTCGTTGGGGCGGCGCCTCATACGCCCCCCGGCCGGGGAGGTTTATGTGCGGGCCGAGAATCCTCGGGGCGAGATCGGCGTTTACCTCATAAGCGATGGGACCGACCGCCCGTTCCGGGTCAAGGTGCGGCCGCCTTCATTCTGCAACCTGTCCGCCATCCGGCACATGCTGGTCGACACCTGGATAGCCGACGCCGTGGTGATCCTTGGTTCCCTCGACATCGTCATGGGTGAAGTGGACCGGTGACGCCGAACGTGATACCGCTGGCCATCAGCGCCGCCGACTTCGGCTGGATAGTGTTGGGCCTGTTCATCCTGTTCAACGTCTTGGCCGTAGTCGTGCTGTCGTTGACTTGGCTGGAACGAAAGGCGCTGGGCCGGCTACAACGGCGCTTGGGGCCCACCCGCACCGGACCGATGGGACTGATGCAACCGGTGGCCGATGCGGTAAAGCTGATTTTGAAAGAGGACATCATTCCGACCTCCTCAGAAAAGGCCATCTTCTGGGGTGCGCCGCTTATTGTGGTGATCTCGGCCTTCATGATCTGGGTAACCATTCCCGGCACTCAAAACGCCGTGCTGAAGAACCTGGAAATGGGCCTCTTTTATGTCATCGCCTTCTCGGTCGTGGGGATATTGGGGCTGGTCTTGGCCGGGTGGGGATCGGCCAACAAGTACGGCACCCTGGGAGGCCTTCGTGCGGCGGCCCAACTGGTCAGCTACGAGATTCCCATCATTATGGTAGCGGTTTCCATTGCCATGCTGGCCCAATCGCTGGACCTCCGGGAGATCGTGAACCAACAAAGCTCGTACCCCTTCGTCTTGGTGCAACCGCTGGGACTCGTCTTGTTCTTCATCGCCGGATTGGCCGAGGTGGGCCGGACGCCCTTCGACATCTACTTCGCGGAGTCCGAGATCGTGGGCGGTCCCTTCGTCGAATACAGCGGCGCCCACTGGTCGGTCTTCTTTCTGGCGGAATACATCAACACTTTCGCCGTAGCCGCCCTTACCGTGATCCTGTTCTTCGGCGGCTGGTTGGGGCCGGGACTTTCGGGAGAGTGGGGGATCCTTTGGTTCCTGTTCAAGGTCTACCTCGTGGTCATGGTAATTTTCTGGATCAGGGGCACGTTCCCACGGCTGAGAATTGACCAGTTGATGGCCTTCGCTTGGAAGGTGGTCGTGCCGCTGTCGTTCCTCAGCGTGGTGGTGACGGCCATCTATCAATTCTACGGCTGGCCTGCTTGGTCGCTGACCCTGATGTCGGTGGCCGGGTTGGTGTGTGTCGCCTACGCGATATACCGGCGGATGACGGGTCCGGCCAGCCGCGTCGCCGAAGTCCGGGCCCGCCAAGAGGCGTTGCAGGCGGAGCGGCGGGCACTCAGGGCCGGAGGTGACTAGGCAGAATGCTTAATAGCATCAAGGGCATGATCCTGACCTTGGTCTCGTCGGCCAAGGGTCTGCGGGAACCGGTGACCCGGCAATACCCGGCCACCGGGAACCTGTTACGACGTGAAGAGGCGCCGACACCGGTGCAACCCCGGTTCATGGGCTTTCCGGCCCTCACCTGGGATGGCGAGGTTGGCGAGCCTTATTGCACCAGTTGCATGGTCTGCATCCGCCAGTGCCCAACCCAATGTATGTCGGCCACGATGAAGGACAATCCCCTACAACAGGAGGGCCAAAGCACCCGCCGGAAGATTGTCGACAGCTTCGAGATCAATCTGAACCGGTGTATACTATGCGGGATTTGCGTAGAGGTCTGTAACTTCGACGCCATCGTGATGTCCCACGAACATGAAATGAGCACCTACAACCGGAACGGTGACCGGGTGGACCTGCCGGCTTTGCTGGACGTCGGCCAGAAGTTCCAGTCGGAGACTGACTGGATACCGCCGACAAAACGGGCCAAACCGGCGCCCGCCGCAGCGCCAACTTCCGAGTCCACCGCCTAGAGGCGGGTATATGCCCAGACGAGAAGACGAACGCCGCTTGAATATGGCAGACAAGCACCCGCCGGCCTGTACCTGCGCGGACTGCGTCGACCGGTTCCTGAAGCGGCGCACCGGCAAGGGGGGCGGGCCGGCCGGATTCTTCAGAAGGCTGTTTGGCAGGCGGTAGCGCCGTTTTGACCCCCGCCGAGCCTCGGAAATTGGTCAAGTACCCATCTATGAGCCGCCGATTGGTGGCTCGTGGTCTGGAAAGGGCTCTCTAGCATGGCCTGGTTTCTTTTCATTCTTCTCGCCGTGTTCACCTTGGGCGGTGGGCTGGCCGTGGTGGCTACCCGCAACGTGGTGCATGCCGCCTTGGCGTTGCTGGTGTCCTTGGTAGCGGTGGCCGGCATCTACCTGCTGTTGTTCGCCGAGTTCCTGGCTCTGGTCCAAGTGTTGATCTACGGCGGGGCCATCATCATCGTCCTGATTTTCGCCATCATGCTCACTCGCGGCGCCGAGTACCCGCGCACCTCCCCCAACAAGCAGTGGCCCTTGGCGGCCATTGCCTCTCTGGCCCTGCTGGGTGTGCTGGTCCCCGCGTATTTGATCAACGCGGTGGAGGACACCGAAGCCCAAAACGCCTCGTTCACCGGCATCGGCGAGTCGCTGTTCACCACTTGGGCGGTGCCCTTCGAAGTGGCCTCTCTGGTGTTGCTGGTTGCCCTGATCGGAGCAATTATCATCGCCCGCTCCGGGTCTGGAGAAAGCTGAGCTGTGGTAGACCTGGTCTGGTTCCAACTGCTCAGCGCCGCGCTCTTCGTTATCGGCCTCTACGGCGTATTGGCCCGCCGGAGCGCCGTGCTTATCATCATGTCGATAGAGTTGATGCTCAACGCCGTAAACATCAACCTGATCGCCGCGGCCGCCCACTTGGAGGGCACCGGCCATTTCGCACGGTTCGACGGTCAGTTGATCGCGATTTTCATCATCACCATCGCCGCCGCGGAAGTCGGCTTGGCCTTGGCAATTATTCTTCGTATGTTCCGGAACCGGGCCACGGTCAACGTGGACGAAGTGGACCTGATGAAATGGTAGAGGACGCCGGCTGATGGAATGGGGCTGGCTCATACCCATTTTCAGCTTCGCCGCTGCGCCGCTCATCCTGTTGCTGGGCCGGTGGCTGCCGGGAAAGGGAGCGGTGCTTGCCATCGGCGCCATCGCCGCCGGGTTCGTCGTCTTTTGGTTCGTTTTGTTCGGTTGGATGGACGCTTCCCCTGCCTCCGAGGATTGTGTAACCAACGAGAGCACCGGAGCCCTGACCTGTAATTACGAACGGAGTTGGTTCAACGCGGGCCTGGCCGGACTCGACGACAGCGTGAGCCTCCATTTGGGGATAATCGTAGACCCGTTGACCATCGCCATGCTGGGTTTGGTTACCTTCGTAGCACTGATGGTCCAAATTTATTCGCTGGGTTACATGCGCGGCGACTCGCGCTTCGGCTGGTATTTCGCGGTCCATGCCCTCTTCGCGGCCTCGATGCTGACCATCATTCTGGCCGACAGTTTCCTGCTGTTGTACGTTGCTTGGGAGTTGGTTGGCGTTTGCTCCTACCTGCTGATTGGCTTCTGGCACGAACGCCCGGCGGCCCGGGAAGCCGCCAAAAAAGCCTTTATCGTCACCCGAATCGGCGACGTCGGGCTATTGGTGGGTATCCTGTTGCTTTGGAGTGAAGTCGGCAGCTTCAGCATGTTGGAGGCGTTCGAGGCGGCGCGGACCGGCGCCATGAGCGAGGGCGTCACCACCGCCGCCGCGTTACTACTTTTCTTGGGAGCTATGGGTAAATCCGCCCAAGTACCGTTCCATGTCTGGCTGCCCGACGCCATGGAGGGCCCGACACCGGTCAGCGCGTTGATCCACGCGGCGACTATGGTGGTGGCCGGCGTATTCCTGGTCGCCCGGGCCTTTCCGTTGTTCTATGCCTACGACGCCGACCCGCTGCTGGTGGTGGCCATCGTCGGGCTGGTCACCGCCCTGATGGCCTCGACCATCGCGCTGGTGGCCACCGACATCAAGCGCATCCTGGCCTACTCCACCGTGAGCCACCTGGGGCTGATGATGCTTTCCCTTGGGGCTTTCGGCTATACGGCGGCTATATTCCACCTGCTGGCCCACGGTTTCGCCAAGGCGTTGTTGTTCTTAGGCGCGGGCAGTGTGATCCACAGCACCGAGGAGCAGGAAGTCTCGAAACTCGGCGGGTTGCGCCGGGCAATGCCCCTGACTGCCTTCGTGTTCGCTATCGGCGCCCTCTCCTTGGGCGGCGTCCCCATTCTTGCCGGTTTCTGGAGCAAGGACGAGGTGCTGGCCGCCGTGAGCGACCACCGGGGCGCGGTGTTTATCGTTTTCGCTCTAATTACGGCCCTGCTTAGTGCTCTGTACATGGGCCGGGCGCTGTTCCTGACCTTCTTCGGGCGGCTCAGGACCGAGTTGGAACACGTACACGACGCACCGTTGCCGATGGCTGTACCGCTGGTTCTTCTGGCCGTTCTGGCCGCCGGGTTCGGCTTCATCAGCTTCAACTGGCCGGGCGGGTTCGAAGGGTTCGGCGCCTTCGTTTTTTTCCACGAGGGTCACGGCTTCCATTTCACTTGGTGGTTGGGAATTCTGTCGGCCGTTATGGCGGTGGCCGCCTTCGTGCTCACCTACTTGGTCTACGGGCGAGGCGGTTCGCTGGAAGGGACCATGCAACTGACCAGGCAACGGGCCAGGGAACGGTTCGCTCCGGTACTGAGGGTCGTAGAGAACAATTACTACTTCGACGAGGTCTATCAATGGGGTGTTGACCGGCTGGTCTTGGTCTTTTCCGGCTTCGTGGCCTTCTTCGACCGGGCGATTGTCAACGACGTTGGGGTCAACGGTCCGGCCGACATGGTGCGTTGGATGGGCGTTACCCTGCGGCTCCACGTGACCGGGCATCTTTACAGCTATGCGTTGGCTATGGTGCTAGGCGCCGTTGGGCTTGGCATCTTCTGGTGGTTGAGGACCGTCTAGGACAGTAGTGGAGAATTTCGACCAAATAGCGCTGTTGTTGCTGGTCCTGGCGCCCCTAGCGGGGGCCGGACTGATGATGTTCATGCCGGGGGACCGGCCGAAGGACGTCTGGTACTTCGCCGTGTTCATCGGCGTATTGTCGTTGCTTCTCTCCTTGGTCATATTCGCCCGATACGACTACCAGGCCGGCGGCTTCCAGTTTGTCCGGACCTATGATTGGCTCCCCGGGCCCTTGGACATTAGCTTAGCCTTGGGCATCGACGGCATCTCGGCGCCCTTGGTGATGCTGAACGGACTGGTTCTCATGGGCGGGGTGCTCATCTCGCGGAACATTTCCTACCGAAACCGGGAGTTCTTCGTACTGCTGCTGGCATTGGCCTCCGGGGTCTACGGCGTGTTTGCGGTGCGCGACCTCTTCTTCCTGTTTTTCTTCTACGAGCTGGCCGTGCTGCCGATGTACCTGCTCATTGGCGTTTGGGGCAGCAGCACCGATTTCACCACTTTCCTGCGCACCAAAGAATACGGGGCAATGAAGCTGATCCTGTTCTTGGTCGCGGGCAGCATCCTGGTCTGGGTTGGCATCCTGGCCGTATATGCCGAGGCCTCCAGCGGAGGCGACGGCACCTTCAGCCTGGAGAGGCTGCAACAGTTGGGGATGTCGGGCCAGTTCGACACCACCTTCCAGACCTTGGTGTTCCCGCTGTTCATGGTCGGCTTCGGGGTCCTGGCCGGTCTCTGGCCTTTCCATACTTGGTCGCCAGACGGGCACGTGGCCGCGCCCACCGCGGTAAGTATGCTCCACGCCGGCGTGTTGATGAAGCTCGGGGCCTACGGAATCATCCGGGTGGGTATCTTCCTGTTGCCCGAGGGCGCTGAAAACTGGATGCCGGTGCTGATCTCGCTGGGGACGGTTAACGTGCTCTACGGAGCAGTTTCGGCCCTTTCCCAGCAAGATCTCAAGTACATCATCGGCTACTCCAGCGTCAGTCACATGGGCTACGTGCTGATGGGTATCGCCACCTTGGACCCTATAGGTATGGGCGGCGCGGTCCTGCAAATGTTTTCTCACGGGATTATGACCGCCCTGATGTTCCTGCTGGTCGGAGCGATTTACGACCGCACCCACGTCCGTGACATCGCTGTACTGAACGGACTGTCCGTTCGTATGAAGGTCACCAGTTTCTTCTTCGTCATCGCCGGCCTGACCTCGTTGGGGCTACCGGGGCTGAGCGGGTTCATCGCCGAGTTCATGGTCTTTACGGGAGCTTTCCGCACCTACCTGCCGCTGGCGGTGCTGGGGGTGATAGGGGCGGCGATAACCGCCGTCTACATCCTGCGGCTGCTGGCCAGGACCTTCTACGGCGAGCCGGACATCCGCTGGTCCGGGCTGTCGGACGCCAGCGTCTTGGAGAAGTCGGTGGGAGGGGCGTTCGTAATGGTTATTATTTTCGTAGGGGTGTGGCCTGAGCCGTTGATGCGGGTGATCAACGTGGGCGTCGACACCATTCCGGGAGTGTAGGCAACCGTGCCGCTAACCGCCAACCTCGACCTGCTTACGCCGGAGTTCGCCTTGGCGGGCTTGGCGTTCTTGGTGTTCGCGTTGGACTTGTTCCTTCCCGCCCACCGGAAGCAGTGCTTGGCCTGGATTTCCATAGCCGGTCTGTTGGCGCTCATTGGGGTGTCGGTGGTCATGCTATGGGGCGTGGAGGAATCCCTCTACGACGGCCTGCTGGCGGTGGACGACTTCGCCCTTTTCTTCAAGGTACTGTTCATGGGCATCGGGGTGTTCATCATCCTCAGTTCCATGGACTTCGTTCAAGAGCACTTGGACCACAAGGGCGAGTTCTACGGGTTAGTTCTGTTCTCTGTTTTGGGAATGAACGTGATGGCCCAGTCACGGGAGCTGCTGACCGCCTACATCGCCTTGGAGTTGCTCAGTTTCAGTCTTTACGTGCTGGCGGCCTATGCCCGGGACAGCGCCAAGTCCAACGAGGGCGGGTTGAAGTACATCATCATCGGCGCGTTCTCCTCGGCGATCCTGCTCTACGGTGTGAGCATGGTCTACGGGTCGTTGGGAGTGACCAAGTTCGAGGCCATAGCGGCCGGACTGGCCGCCGCTTCCGACGTAAGCCCGGCGTTGTGGGTGGGAGTGGCCTTGATACTGGTGGGGCTGGGGTTCAAGGTAGCTGCGGTGCCCTTCCACATGTGGGCGCCCGACGTTTACGAAGGAGCCCCGTACCCTATAACCGCCTACCTGGCCATCGGTTCCAAGGCGGCGGCATTCGCGTTGTTGTTGCGCTTGGCAGCCGAAGGGTTCCTGCCGGTGGCCGACCGTTGGGACCAATGGCAGATGATTCTTGCGGTGCTGGCCGCAGCCACCATGGTGGTAGGGAACCTGGTAGCCCTAGCCCAGCGCAACCTTAAACGGTTGCTGGCCTACTCCAGTATCGGCCACAGCGGATTTATACTCGCTGGCATTGCCGCCCTTTCTTTGGAATCCAACCTGCCGTCCAACGGGGTAATGTTCTACTTGGTCGGTTATTCGGTCACCAATTTCGTGGTGTTCGGCGGGTTGATTGCCTTCTTCAACATGACGGGCAAGGAGATGATGAACGACCTAGCGGGGTTGGGTGGAACGCAGCCCTTCTTGGCGGCTTCCATCGGCATCGGCATGTTCTCGTTGGCCGGGTTGCCCATCTTCGCCGGGTTCGCCATCAAGTTCTACTTGTTCACCGCCGTCGCCGACGGAGGGTTCCTGTGGTTGGCCGGTCTCGCCGTCTTTGCCAGCTTGGTCTCCCTCTACTACTATCTCCAGGTTATCCGGCAGATGTACATCGAGCCGGCGGAAGGCGACCGGGCTTACGGTCACGGGTACGGCTACGAGGAGGAAGAGGAAGAACACGACGGCCCGGCGCCCCGGCCCGGCGCCGCGTTAATCGAGGCCTACCCGGCCTTGGGGAAACGGCCCTCCGTCACCATTATCGCCGTGTTGGGCGCTGGCCTGCTGGCCGTATTCTGGCTCGGCGTCTATCCTTCGCCCCTACTGGATACCATCGACGCGGCAAGCCGGGCGATTCTCCCCTGACCCGTGTGTTAGCATTGCCTTGAGCGACAAACGGAGCGAAACAAGGCATGACGATTTCAACGGCCGAGGCTGACTGCTACTCGGCCATGAGCCAGCGCCTTATCAGTCAGGCCGTGGAGGAATTGCAAAAAGGGGACTTTCTCCAAGCCGGTGAGAAGGTCTGGGGGGCGGTAGCTCATGCCGCCAAAGCCGTTGCGGAACAGAGAGGTTGGGACCACAACAATCACCGGCGCCTTCACGACATTGCGGACCAAATCGCGGACGAACGGGATAGGCCCGATCTAAGGTTGTTGTTCGCTGCGGCCAACATAATGCACGACAACTTCTATGAAGACTTTTTGGATTCGGACAGGGTGGAACAGGGTATGCTGGACGCCAGCCTTTTGATGCGAGAGCTGGAAGCGATACGAATGTTGCCGCCGCCGCCGTTTGTCGTTGAGAGCAGGGCGCAGGAAAGGCGATTGGCAAGGCTTACCAGTAAGGCTTACCGGTAAGGCCGTCTAATCGAAGAGCACGGAGTCAACGGGAATCGATTTCTGGCCGGATTGGTGGTCCCGGCGGCAATAACGCCGGTCATATAATTGCCGCCACACTGGGACGCCAATCTATCCGGCCAGTGAAGGTGGGGTACCTGTGATCATATCAGTGATTGGCAGCAGCAATCCTCCGGGTCAAGAACACTTGGGCCTCGCGGAAGAGGTGGGTCGGGAACTGGCGAAAAGGGGAGCGATGGTGGCGTGCGGCGGGCTCTCCGGCGTGATGGAAGCCGTTTGCCGGGGCGCGAAGTCCGAAGGCGGCACGACCATCGGCATCCTTCCGGGTAGAGCGGCCGCCGACGCCAACAGCTACGTGGACATCCCCATCGTAACTACCATGGGCTACTCGCGAAACGTGATCGTGGTCCACACCGGCGCCTGTGTCATCGCCGTGGGAGGCGCATTCGGCACACTCTCCGAGATCGCTCACGCGCTGGCCGACGGCGTTCCGGTGGTTGGCTTGAGGACCTGGCCGTTGACCGAGACCGGAGAAGGCAAACCCTTGGGAGACGCCATGGTGTTGGCATCCAGCCCCGTGGACGCCGTCGAAAAGGCCATGGCGATCGGCGCCGCCCGGCTGGAAGGCCGGACTCCGTGACCTGTCCCGTCGGTGGTCCCGCCGCCGGCGTAACCATCGCTGAGGTGAGGGGCCGGGAGGCGCTCGATTCTCGGGGCAATCCCACAGTCGAGGCCGAAGTCCGCCTGTCCAACGGCGTAACCGCCCACGCGCTCGTCCCGTCCGGGGCCAGCACCGGCAGCCACGAGGCTGTCGAGTTGCGCGACTGCGACCTGGGGCGATTCAATGGCGCAGGTGTGCTCAAAGCCGTTTCGAACGTCAACAACGTGTTGGGCCCCCAGCTAGTCGGCAAGTCTCCGTTCGACCAAGCCGCCATTGACCGGTATATTAACAGCCTGGACCGTTCGGACAACAAGGGGGAATTGGGGGCCAACGCGATTCTGGCCGTTTCGATGGCGGTGGCCCACGCCGCGGCCCGGAGCGAAGGGGTCTCCCTGTGGCGTTACCTGGCCGGCGAAGGGCCGGTCAGCCTTCCCGTGCCGATGTTCAACATCCTCAACGGTGGCCGTCACGCTTCGAACTCGGCCGATATTCAGGAGTTCATGGCGCTCCCGGTAGGCGCGGCCACTTTCTCGGACGCCCTCCGGGCGGGAGTGGAGATTTACCAGTCTCTGCGTTCCCTATTGCGATCCGGCGGCCATAACTTGAACGTTGGAGACGAGGGTGGGTTCGCCCCGTCCCTGCCCTCAAATAAAGACGCGCTGGAGTTGGTGCTGCGGGCGGTCGAGACCGCCGGGTACAGGCCGGGCCAGGATGTTTTCCTGGGACTGGACGTGGCCGCAACCGAACTGTACGACGAAGCGTCGGGCCAGTACGTGCTGGACCGGGAGGGTACGAGCCTGTCGTCGTCGGAACTCATCGACCTGTACGACGCATGGGTACGCCAGTATCCCATAATCAGCATCGAGGACGGACTGTCGGAAGACGACTGGGACGGGTGGAGCGCGATGCAGGAGCGGCTGGGCCGGACGGTCCAGTTGGTGGGCGACGACCTGCTGGTCACCAACATTACCCGTATCCGGCGGGGCATCGAGGAACGGGCCAGCAACGCCGTGTTGCTCAAGGCCAACCAGATAGGCACGTTGGCTGAAACGCGGTCGGCGCTTGATACCGCCCGGACCGCCGGTTGGGGCGCGGTGATGAGCCACCGCTCCGGCGAGACCGAGGACACTACCATCGCCGACCTGGCGGTCGGCTGGGACGTTCGCCAGATCAAGACCGGCGCTCCCGCCCGCTCCGAGCGCGTCGCCAAGTACAACCGCCTGCTCCGCATTGAGGAAGAACTGGGACCGAAAGCCGTCTACGCCGGCCGGGCGGCATTCGAATATTTGGGGAGGCCAGTGTGATAAAATTTTGGAACCCGAAAAGAATTTGGAAGAAGGCGCCGTTCCGGCCACCGGCAGCTTCGCAACGACCGGGCGGCTAAACAAACGGGCGAGTTGGAAGCAGAACGTCTTAGGCTCCTCCGGAAATATGAGGGCATTCCGAAGACCACTCACTGGTCAGGCATCTTAAATAGGCACACGGAAATTCGGCCGGAATGGGTGATCAGCATCATAGAAAGCCCTTACTACCGATGGGATGAGACAACGAATGGAGAACGCAGGCCTATATTGGTGGGGCGGGTCCCGGACTTTAGCCAATGGATCAGGGTAGTTTTGGTTACGGATACTGGGGAACTACATACCGCATACCCGGACCGGCGGTTCGCCAAGTTACACGGAGGAAGGCCGTGGGCAAGTCATTAGCGAAGATTATGGGACCCCTGCCCGAAGTACAGGTGCGTTACGACGCTCAACACCACACGCTCTCTCTATGGAACGGGATGCCCGCAGTTGAAGGCGAAGAGGTTGCCAAGGGCCTTACCGTTCACTACGACGCGGAAGGAAGTGTGGTCGCGGTTGACTTGGATGGCGCTCAACTCGTGCTTAAACCATTCCTTGACGCCTTGGCTAAGAACAAGGACTAAACAACATGCTGGCTTAGTGGGAATGTTCGTCACTCACGTATACCCATTCATTAAAATGCCCGTAGAGGCTGGTTCCAACTCATTTCCATACCGTTTCCTTGTATGGTAATACCGTTCTACAATGGAATGACCAAGCACATGGGCCCGTCGCGTCTCAGGGTAGACACATGCAATAATTCTGAAACCAATTGGAAATCATCGTAGAGGTCGCATATGGTTACGCGCATCGGAATTAACGGGTTCGGACGAATCGGCCGGTTGGTGCTTCGGGCCAACGAGGAACGCAACATTGGGAAGGTTGAAGTGGCGGCGGTCAACGACTTGACCGACGCCGAGACCAACGCCCATCTGCTCAAGTACGACACCAACTACGGCGGTTATCCCGGCAAGGTCGAGGCCATCGACGGCGACTTGGTGGTGGACGGCCGCAGCATCAAGGTGTTTTCGGAACGCGATCCAGCCCAGATTCCTTGGTCGGAGATGGGTGTGGACATGGTAGTGGAGTCTACCGGGATCTTCACGGACGCCGAAAAGGCGGGCGGCCACATGAAAGGCGGCGCCAAGAAAGTCATCATATCGGCCCCGGCGCGCGGCGAAGACCTGACCATGGTGCTGGGTGTTAACGACCACCTCTACGATGCCGAAAAGCACAACATCGTCTCCAACGCTTCCTGCACCACCAACTGTTTCGCCCCGATGGTGAAGGTGCTCCACGATCAGTTCGTGATCGAGCACGGGCTGATGTCCACCATCCACTCTTACACCAACGACCAAGCCATTCTGGACCAACGCCACGGCGACCTGCGCCGGGCCCGGGCGGCGGCCATGAACATCATCCCCACCAGTACCGGGGCTGCCCGCGCCGTGGGGCTGGTGCTACCCGAACTCAACGGCAAGCTCCACGGCATGGCCTTCCGGGTGCCCACCGCGACGGGCTCCATCACCGACTTTACCGCCACCGTGGCCCACGACGTGACGGTGGACGAGGTTAACTCCGCGTTCCAAAGGGCCGCCGACGGCGCTCTCCGGGGCATCCTGGAATACTGCGACGAACCCTTGGTTAGCTCCGACTTCCGGGGCAACTCCCATAGTTGCATCTTCGATGCCCTTTCGACCATCGTCATGCAAGACCGCATGGTCAAGATTATGGGGTGGTACGATAACGAATGGGGTTATTCCTGCCGTACTGCCGACCTAGCGGCGCTGATGAGCGAAAAAGGCTTCTAACCGCCCGGCGGGCCCTGCTGCCGGGCCGTGAATGATCAAGATCGCTGACCGCTACTCAAGGTTGAAGGGCCAGATTTCCTGGCCCTTTTTGCTCTTGGCCTTCGTGTTGGCCTTGGCGCTGGCGTTGCGCCTTCACGGGGTCGACTGGGACCAGGGTCGAGGCTTTCATCCGGACGAGCGGGACATATACATGCGCTCCGGGTGCATGTACGACCTGCTGACCGACGCGCCGAGGGCCGGGGACTGCGGCTACCTCAACGACCATCCCGAGGCCGAACCGGGACTTTCCGGTCTCAAGCATTTCTTCGACCCCGAACGCAGCCCACTCAACCCCCACTGGTTCCCCTTGGGCAGCATCCTCATCTATGTCTTGGTGTTCTTCCGGTCGGTGGCCGAACTATTCACCGACATGAGCGCCATGGACATGCGCTTCATCGGGCGGCCTCTGTCAGCCCTCGCCGACGTCGGATCGGTCTTGATGGTGTACTTGCTGGCGCGGCGTTTCTACAGCCAGCGGGTGGGGCTGCTGGCGGCGGGGTTGACCGCGTTGGCGGTAATCCATGTCCAGCACAGCCACTTCTACCGGCCGGAAACCTTCTCCGTCTTATTCACCTTGGCCAGCCTATGGGCCATGGTGCGCATGATGGAAGGCCGGCGAATCCGGGACTCCGCGTTGCTCGGCGTCATGCTGGGACTCGCCTTGGCGCCCAAGGTGAACGTGCTGCCGCTTCTGGCCCCTTTGGCTTTGGTCTACTGGTACCGGTTCTGGGACGAGGCAGAACGCCGCTGGTTCGACTTCACGCCGGACATGGCTGTGCCGGTAATCAGGGACGCCGCCGTCTGCGCCGTCGTGGCCGTGGGGGTTTTCTTCGTCACCGCGCCCTACGCCTTTATCGACTTCGGCGAGTTCGTCGCCGACCTGTCTTTCCAAGCTCGAATGGCTAACAATGCCGGACTCGTCCCTTTCACCATCCAGTACGTCGACACGCCGGCATTCTTCTACCAAATCAGTCAAACGTCGGTGTGGGGACTGGGCCTGCCGTTGGGGGTAGTGGCTTGGCTGGCCGTGCCATTCACCGTCGTCTTGGCCTTTACAAACGAGAACACCAGACGAGGAGACCTGTTGCTGCTGGCCTGGGTGGTTCCCGGTTTCCTGTTCCTGGAGACCTTCGAGGTCAGGTTCCTGCGCTACGCCTTCCCGCTGATGCCGGTAATGATCATCCTGGCTGCCCGGCTGCTGATTTGGTTGTGGGAGAATGCTCCCGAGGTAGGAGCTTGGTTCGAAAGAGCCTGGCCCGCCATCGGCCGTTTCCTTCCTGCGGCTGTCGCGGCAATTGTCGTACTGATTGTGGCCTTCACCGCCTTCTATTCCCTGGCATTCCAACGAGTCTACGCTCAGGACCACCCGGCGATAGCCGCCTCCCGCTGGATTAACGAACACGTCCCCCGGGGGTCCTCCTTGGTTTACGACAACCACTGGGACGAATTCCTCCCGGACCTCTACGGTTACGACGGTTGGCAGTTCCCGTTGTACGAGACCGACACCGTGGCGAAGATGGAGGAACTGGCGGGCCGTTTGTCAGGGTCGGATTACTTGGTGTTTTACAGTAGCCGTCCCTACGCCAGCGCAGCCCGGGACCCGGGCCGGTTCCCTTTGAGCAACCAGTACTACCAGCAGTTATTCGCTGGGCACCTCGGCTATCGCCTCCATGCGGAGTTCACCTCATACCCGCAATTCGCCGGTGTGGCCTTCCGGGACGACGCGCTGCAACGTGCCGGGCTGGAGTCGCCGGAAGCGGCGTTACCGGGCCAGCGGTCTGTCGCCAGCCTGAACTTGGGCTACGCCGATGAAAACGTGGCGAGCTACGATCATCCCCGGGTCTTGCTGTTCCGTAACGTCGACCGCCATAGCGAGGAGTACCTGAGCGGGCTCCTGATCGAGCCGCTCCAAGACCGGGACCTCGGCGCCGGCGGTCCCGGTCCCCTTATGCTCTCTGCCGAGGACTTGGCATCCCAACGCGCTGGCGGCACGTTCGCCGACCTGTTCGACCGGGAAGGTTGGACCAACCGGCTGCCAGTGTTGGCTTGGCTTTTGGTTGTGGAGTTGATCTTCCTCCTGACCCTGCCGCTGGCCATGTTGGTATTTCGGCCGCTTCCCGACCGGGGCATCATCCTGGCCCGGGTATTGGGGCTGCTGGGGGTCAGCTACTTCACTTGGCTCATCGTGTCACTGGGCTGGACCGATTTCTCGCGGACCGCCGTCTACCTGGGGATGTCGGTAATTGCCGTGGCGTCCGCGCTGACGCTGGCCTTCAAGTGGCGTGAGATTCTGGAATTCCTCCGGGAACACTGGCGTCTGTTGTTGGCCGGGGAGGTCCTCTTCCTGGCCGCCTTTCTGGCCTTCGTCGGCCTGCGGTACCTGAACCCCGACCTGTGGCACCCGGTGCGGGGCGGGGAGAAGCCGATGGAGCTCTCCTACCTAACGGCGGTGGTGCGCTCCACCACCCTGCCGCCCTACGACCCCTGGTTCGCCGGGGGCTACCTGAATTACTACTACTGGGGTTACTTCATTATCGCCGGAGTCGTCCGGGTCACCGGCATTCTGCCCGCTATCGCCTTCAACCTAGCGGTCCCGTTGCTGTTCGCTTTGACCATCACCGGCGCTTACTCCTTGGTCTATAACCTGGCGGAAGGGATACGCCAACGCCGGGCCGCGGAACCTGACTCGATGGTCCACGGCGTCTACGACATAACGTTGCCCGACCCGGTCACCAGCCGCTGGATCTCGTGGCTGTCCAAGCCGATTGTCGCCGGGTTGGCGGCGGCGTTGTTCATCGCCGTCATCGGCAATCTGGACGGCGCCGTCCAGATCGGCCAAGCCCTTTGGCATCGGCTGGTCGATTGCACCACCATTCCCGCTTTCGATTTCTGGCGTAGCAGCCGGATGATTCCGCCGGTCGAGAGCTTCGACCCGTCACCGTTAGCGTTTTGGATGCCGGAGGCAGTACCGGGATTGAAGGACGTCTCGTTCCACATCACCGAGTTCCCCTTCTTTACTTTCCTGTTTGCCGACCTTCACGCCCACATGATGGTGATACCGTTGACCATTTTGGTAATCGGCCTCGGCATAAACCTAGTGGTGGGATTAGGCGAAGGCGGGGCCCGATGGGCGTTGCTGGCGTTGATCACCTTGGCCGTGGCGCTGGGCTCGCTGTGGGCCGTTAACAGCTGGGACTACCCGTCCTACGCTGTGCTGGTCTTGGGGCTTCTGGCCCTGGCGGTATATTTCTGCGAAGGCAGGCCATTGGTCAAGCTGGCGGCATTTGTGTTAATCGGCGCGGCAGTGGTGGCGGTCAGCCTCTTGGCCTTCCTGCCCTTTCATCAAGCCTACGAGACATTCAACAATGGAGTGGTAGCCTCCAAGTGGATGACCCCGGTGGACCGGTTCCTGGGGATTCACGGCCTCTTCCTATTCATCGGGGTGACGTTCTTGCTGGTTGGCGCCAAGGATGCTCTGGTCGCGGCGGTCACCGGGCTGCGAGGCCGGAGCCCTGAGGGATTGCCCGGTTTGCTAGGGCTCAGGGCCGGCTTGGTCTTGGCCGTCGTTTTAATAGCGCTGTTGGCCGCCGCCGGGTATTGGACCGCAGTGATGCTGGCCGTGTTCCTGACACTGGCCGGGATGAACGGATGGCGGCTGCTGGTGAACCGGGACGATGAATCGCCCTACACGACCGTGGCGGTGGCGCTTTTCGCCATGGCGCTACTCATCGCCATCGGCGTTGACTTTGTCACCGTCGAAGGTGACATCGGCCGGATGAACACCCTCTTCAAATACTACCTGGAAGTATGGGTGTTGATGAGTATAGCCGCAGCGTTCATGCTCTGGAGCCTGGCGGACCGGGGCTTTTTCGGCCGGTTGTGGAACTGGAGGACCGGCGTCTGGTTGGGGGCGTTGGCGTTGTTGGTCGGGGCGAGCCTGATTTACACCGCGTTGGGCTCCCGGGAACGGGTGGACGACCGGTTTGCTCCGATACCCGCCGGTCTGGACGGCACGGCTTACATGTTGACGGCGGTCCACTACGAGCGGGACCAGGCCATCGAGTTAAAGTGGGACCACGAGGCAATCCGGTGGCTACAGGAAAACGTTCAGGGCTCGCCGGTGGTCTTGGAAGCCCACATGGAGCAGTACCGCTGGGGTTCCAGGTCTGCCAAGTACACCGGCCTTCCTACGGTGCTGGGTTGGCCTTGGCACCAATACCAACAACGCTCCGACTATGGTTCCGGCATCCAGGAACGGGCCGCCGACATCCGCCGGACCTACGAGACGAACGACGTCGAAGAGTCGCTGCGGCTGCTTCGCAAGTACGACGTGAGCTACGTGGTGGTCGGTGACTTGGAGAGGGTGGTGTACGACCGTCAGGGACTGGAGAAATTCAAACTGATGGAGGCTAGGGGCGTGGTACGCTTGGTATTCGAGAACCCGGGCACCTCAATTTACCAGGTTAACGAGGAAAATTTTTACAAACGTTGACATAATTGCCAATATTGGTTAACATATCAATGTCTTTTCGAGAAAAAAGAAAAGACAGCCCGGCCGTCTCTCCTCTCAGTGGGGCCGACGGGAACGTCGATGGGTAGTGCGGTGGTTCAAGCGGCCGTGAGAGGAGGGGCGGCGACCGTTCCCTTCCCCCTGTACCGAATGGGCAGGGGGTTTTTTTGAGCCTTCTACCGGCCCGGCGTCCAGCGGGGGTAGGAACCCAGCACCCGGAGTGAAGTAACCGCTGCGGAGATTGCCTCGATTGCTTCCCACATCGCCGGGTCCTCCCGGTGGCCGTCGCAATCAATCCAGAAGAAGTACTGGCCCAAGCCCGCTTTGGTGGGCCTAGACTCAATCTTGGCGAGGTTGATGTCTCTCAGGGCGAACTCGCCCATCACCCCGTACAATTGGCCCGGCACGTCCTCGCCGAAAGAGAACCAGATCGAAGTCTTGTCTTGGCCGGTCGGCTCGTGGTCCGAGGCTGCCAACACCACGAACCGAGTGACGTTGGCCGCTCCGTCCTGAATTCCGCTGGCTATGATTTCGGCATTGTTGAGGGCCGCGGCCCGCCGCGGCGCAATGGCTGCGGCCGGCACAGGGCTGTTTTGAGCGTCGGACACCGCCATGGCAGTGCTCAGCGACGCCATCTGCTGGGCACCGGGGAAAGTGCGTTCCAGGTATTCCCGGCATTGGGCCAAGGCTTGGGGATGGGAAAACACCACCTGTATTTCATCCAGGTTGGTGCCAGGCCGGCCCATCAAATAGTGCTCTATGGGCACCACCACTTCGTGCCGGATATACAAATCAGGTTGGCCTATCAACAGGTCCAGGGTGAAATTGACAGACCCCTCCAGGCTGTTCTCAATCGGAACCACTCCCTCGGCCGTTTCACCGGAGGCTACGGCCCGTCCCACGGCGGTGATGGTGGAATAAGGCTGAAGTTCAGCCTGCGGATCGTACAGCAGCGCCGCTTCCTCGGTGTAGGTGCCAACCGGCCCCAGGAATGCGAGCCTACCGGCCATGGCTAGACTCCAGTAAGGATGTCGTAGAGGATCTGCTCATCGCCGGTCGGTGTCACCGCAACCAGTTCGTCCTCCGGTTCGATCACCGATCGGTTGTCAGGCAACTCGGCGGTCCCTCGCTTGATCACCAGTGAGATAAAGCTGTTGGGAGGCAATTGCACCTCCCCGAGGCGCCTTCCGACGATGTTGGAGTCTTCGGGAATTGAAATGCTGACCAGCTCCATGTCCGGGACTCGCAAGTTCATCAAGTGGATCAGAGGACGCCCCGGCACACCTTCTTCCAACGCTTCCAGGGCCAAGTGGATCAAGTTGACGACAACGTCGATCCCGAGCCGGGTAAAAACGGGCTCGTTTTTCGGGTCTTTGATTAGGGTCATGGTCCGCGGGACCCGAAAGACGTGCTTCGCTATTTGGCACACCACCAAGTTAGTCGCGTCGATGCCGGTCAGGGCGACCACCAAGTCAGCTCGGGCCGCGCCGGCCTTTCTCAGGGTATGTTCGTGGGTGCCGTCGCCCAGCAGGGCTACGCTGCCCAATTCGTCGGCCAGCAACTGGTAGCGGTCCGGATCGCGGTCTATCACCTCTACCTCGTGTCCTCCGGTGATGAGCGCCTTGGAAAGATGGTAGCCGGTCTCGCTACAGCCTACGATTACCACGTACACTCGTTACCTCAGGTCACTTCTCGATGGTCTGGCGAACTTCTTGGAGCACACCGGAAGAGTAGCTGACCACGTTCAACCCCAAGTCGGTGTAGAAGGCTTGAAGCTGGGGATTGGAGAGGTGGCAGACGACTTTGGGGACGTTGAAAATATGCTTGGCGATCTGGGCGGTGAGGGCGTTTTCGTGGTCGTCCCCCGACATTGCCAGAAAGACGTCGGCGTGGCTTATGCCGCCGGCCTGCAGGTAGTCCTGCATCATCGGCTCGGCTGCCAAAATCACTTCAACGCCCGGCTGAGGTGCGACCGATTCGAGACATTCCCTCGTCTGGCCCAAGACAGTGATAGTTACGTTGTCTCCGGCCAAGCCCGGGACCAAGCTGGGGGTAAGCTGGTTGCAACCGTAGATCAGGACCCGCACTCGTCAGTCCAATCGGCTAGCCCGCCAAGAGTGGCGGGGCCTAGGGCCGCTCTCGCCAGAACATGACTTGGCAGGAAGCGTTGTTGAGTATATAGGTGGCCGTGGGGCCAAGTACGCAGGCCCCGAAACTGCGCTTGTAGGACACTCCGCAGAGCAGGAGATCGATTGCCCGGTCTTCCGCTTCCATCACGACGACGGGACCGGCTTGACGCGCCCGCAGGTAATGGGCTTGGAGTCCTTTGTACTTCTCTTCGGCGCCGATGGTCTCGATCCGGGACAGGATTCGTTCTCCCCGGCCTATCTGTTCGGCGATCTCGCCTTCGAGGGGGAGCTCTAATGGTACTTCGATGACGTGGACCGCGTGGAGCGCCGCTTTGGAATGCCGGGCCATCTGGCACCCCCAGCGGAAAACGCGTTCGCTATGTGGGGTGCCGTTGACCGGGACCAGGATCCGTTTCGCTTCCAATCGCATCGGAAACCACTGCCGCCCGATTACGACCCGTTGCGCCGGTGACGGCTGTCGGCCACCAGCGGGGCGATTTGCCGGGCCGCGTCGCCCATTTTCCCCATTTGCTCGTTGGTGGCGGCCACGAACAGCACGTCACCCGCCTTGATTTCCTCGTCCTTGGCCGGATGCAGGAAGGACAGGCGTCCCCGGCGGATGGCCAAAACCGAAACGCCGTGGCCATCGTGGGAGCCGGTCAGCCCCGCCTGTTCCAGCGTGTGGCCCAGCATTTCTTCCGGAGGCCGCAGCTTGCTGATGCCATAATTCGGCACTATGGGCATATAGTCGATGACACCGGCGTTAAAGCCGATGTGAACAATGCGCCGGGCGCTTTCCGCCTCCGGGTACACTATCCGGTCGGCCCCCACCCGTTCCAAGGCAGAGCCGTGCGTTTCGTTGGCCGCCCGGGCGATGATGAAAGGAACATTCATGCTCCTTAGCAACACGGTGGCGAGGATGCTGGTCTGGATGTTCTCGCTGCCAAAGGCCACGATGGCGACATCATACTCGTGCACGTCCAGTTCTCTAAGGACCGACTCGCTGGTGGCGTCGGCGCGCACCGAGTAGGTGGCTTGGCCCAACTGTTGCTGGATCTTTGCCTCATCGATGTCTATGGCCAATACGTCGTGGCCGCTCTGGTACAGCTCTTGGGCCACCACCGAGCCGAACCTGCCGAGTCCGATGACGCAGACTTGCTTTTTCACCGGTTCCCTCCGTAACGGTCAACCTATTTTAACCCTTTCCTGGGCAAAACGGTATAATTCCGTCTCCTCTTCCGGGGGAACTAACGCCAAGGCCAAGGCCACCGGACCGAGGCGCCCCACGTACATAGCGATTATAAATATTACTTTGCCGGTTAGTCCCAATTCGGTCACGATTCCGGTGGAGGCGCCGGTCGTACCCACCGCAGATACGGTGTCGAAGAGCAGGTGCAAAAACGGAACATCGGGTTCCACTGTAATCAAGATCAGAATGGCGACCACGATCAAGGCCAAGCCCAAGACCGCAACCGTCAGGGCCCGGTGCAGTTGGCCTTGGGGTATCTCCCGGCCGAAGGCCTCGGCGTGGGCCCGGCCTCGCAGGGAGGAGACCACGGCAGCCACGATGACGGCAAAAGTAACGACCTTGATGCCGCCCGCCACCGACCCGGCGGCCCCCCCGATGAACATCAGTCCCGAAAAGGTCATCTTGGTCACGTCGGCGACGGCGCCGAAGTCTATGATGCTGAACCCGGCGGTCCGTCCGCTCACGGATTGGAATACCGCTCCCACCAACCGTTCCGGCCAGCCGAATTGGCCCATGGTCTCTGCATTGACGAACTCGGCCAAGGCCAAGACGCCGGCGCCCACCGCCCACAGTCCCAGGCTGGTAACGATGATCAGCTTGGTGTCCAGGCTGAACCGGGCGAACCGGCGCTGGCGGTAAATGTCCACCCAAATGACCCAACCCAGTCCTCCCAGGATCATCAAGACCGTCATGGTTGCCAGTACGGCGAACTTGGACGCAAACCGGGCCGCGTTGCCCTCCGGAGATTCCGGAATAATGTTCAAACCGGCGTTGTTGAAGGACGACACCGACAAGAAGACAGACTGCCAGAACGACTCGACCGCTCCCAGCCCGTTGAGACCGTTGATTTGCCAGAACAGGAGCAAGGCCCCCAGGATGTAGAGGGAGAAGACAATGAGGACCACCTGCCGGCCGATGCGGCGGAGCCCTTGCATCTGCTCCACGCCGACCGTATCCCGCATCAGACCCCAGGTCAGCATTCGCTCTTGCAGTGTCGAGCGTTGTCCGATCAGCAACAACAGGAAGGTGCTGATCACCATGAACCCAAGACCGCCCACCAACATCAGTACAAAGATTACGGCCTGACCGAACGGACTCCAGTAATCGGGGGTGCTGACAACGATGTGGCCGGTTACGGTAACGGCGGATGTGGAGGTGAAAAAGGCCGTGGTGACGGGCGCGAATCCGCCGCCTTCGCTGGCGATGGGCAACATCAGCAATCCGCCGCCCACCAGAATTAGCAGGGCGAACCCGACGAGCAGAATCTGGGTGACGCCGAACATTCGCCGGGGCCGGCGCGAAGGGACTGCCTCCTCGATAGTAGGAGCGCTGTCCCGGCGCCGGGGCACGCGGATAGTAGCGTCTGTGGGCCTTCGGCGGCGATTGGCGGCCATTAGAGGAATTATGGATTGGGAATACAGATTTAGGAAAGGGGAATTGACGACTTCTGGGGCCGGAATTGCGAATCGACCGCCCCACAGGGGTCGGGGCTTCTATGCTAAGATATTTGGGCTCAGATACTTGGGCTGAGATATCCGGAAGCTACAGGTATTCGAGGTGACGGTATATGACGATCAGGTCCCGACCGGCCGACTCAGGTTATAACCCGGTCGAGTTGGACAAAAAATGGCAGGCCCGGTGGGAGGCCGACGGTCTCCACAAAGTGGCTGACGACGACCCACGCCCCAAGTGGTTCGAAATGACCATGTACCCTTATCCTTCGGGAGACCTGCACATTGGCCATTGGTATGCCATGGCCCCCTCCGATTGTCACGCCCGCTTCCGCAGGATGCAAGGTTATAACGTGCTCCATCCCATCGGGTTCGACGCCTTCGGTCTGCCCGCCGAAAACGCCGCCATTAGCCGCGGAATCCATCCCTACGAATGGACAATGGGCAACGTCGAAAACATGCGGCGGCAGTTGCGGTCCATCGGCGCCATTTACGATTGGGACCGGGAGGTGGTTTGTTGCCTGCCCGAGTACTACCGCTGGAACCAGTGGTTCTTCCTGAAGTTCTACGAACGGGGTTTGGCCTACCGGGCCAACGCTCCGGTGGTGTGGTGCCCGTCGTGCCAAACGGTATTGGCTAACGAGCAGGTGCTAAACGGCGCCTGCGAACGGTGCGGAACGCTGATCACCCGCCGGGACCTGGAACAGTGGTTCTTCAAGATCACCGACTACGCCGACCGGCTTCTTGATTTCAGCGGCCTAGTCGACTGGCCGGAAAAAATCCTGAATATGCAGAACAACTGGATCGGACGTAGCGACGGCGTCGAAATCTCTTTCGACATCTCGGCGGCCGGCTTGCAGGAGACACGGATTCCCACCTTCACGACACGGATCGATACCATCTTCGGGGTGACCTTCATTGTCCTAGCCCCGGAGCACCCGCTGGTCGAAAGACTGACCACGCCTGACAGGCGGGAAGCGGTGGACGAATACGTCCAACAAGCCCGCCGGACCTCGGAGATCGATCGCTTGGCCGCCGACAAGGAAAAGACGGGCGTCTTCACCGGCAGCTATGCGGTCAACCACCTGAACAACGAACGGGTGCCCATCTTTGTTGGCGATTACGTGTTGATGACCTACGGTGCTGGCGCGCTAATGGGGGTTCCGGCTCACGACGCCCGGGACTTCGACTTTGCCAGGAAATACAAGCTGCCGGCACGTATCGTGATTGCTCCCATTACCTGGGACGGCCGCGAGTTGGCCGAAGCCTACCTGGGCGACGGCTTCATGACCAATTCGGGCCCCTATGAGGGGATGACCAACAAGGAGGGCGTCGAAGCCATCTCCGATGACGTCGAAAAGAACGGTTGGGGCCGGCGCACCGTCTCCTACCGGCTGCGTGACTGGCTGATCTCGCGGCAACGTTACTGGGGCACGCCGATTCCGATGGTCTATTGCGATCTTTGCGGTGTGGTGCCGGTGCCGGAGGAGGACCTGCCGGTCCTGCTGCCGTCCGACGCTGAGTTCAAACCCACCGGCGAATCTCCATTGGCCGCCAACGCCGGTTTCCTCAATACCCGGTGTCCCCGTTGCGACGGTCACGCCCGGCGCGAGACCGACACCATGGACACTTTCATGGACTCTTCGTGGTACATGATGCGCTACCTGAGCCCCGACTATCACGATGGGCCGGTGGACCCGGAAGTGGCCAAGAGGTGGCTACCGGTAGACCAATACACCGGCGGCGCCGAACACGCTGTGATGCACCTTCTCTATTCCCGTTTCTTTGTCAAGGGGCTTTGCGACATGGGTCTCGTCGATTTCGAAGAGCCCTTCCTGCGGCTGTTCAACCAAGGAGTGATCCTGGGTGAAGACCACGAGAAGATGAGTAAAAGCCGCGGCAACGTGGTGAACCCGGACGACGTGGTGGGCCTGATGGGCGCCGACGCCGTGCGTTGCTTCCTCATGTTCATTGGCCCTTGGGACCAAGGCGGGCCTTGGAGCGACGTGGGCATCAACGGTACCGCGCGATGGCTGAACCGGGTCTGGCACATCGCGACCCGAGACCCGAAGGCCTTGGACTCCGGCGCGCCGGATACGGACAGCGTCAGAGCGACGCAGCGGTTGTTGCACCAGACGGTGCGAAAGTGCCACAACGACTTGGACCGCTTCAAATTCAACACCGCTATCGCCGCCCTGATGGAATTGACCAACCACTTGAACCGGGTTTGGGCCGATGCCAGCGTCGATTCCGCCACTTGGCGGGATTGCGTCGACAAGCTGACGTTGATGCTGGCCCCAATCGCCCCCCACATGACCGAGGAAATGTGGGAGCGCGCCGGGCATCCGTATAGCATCCATCAGCAGTCCTTCCCATCCTGGGACGATGCCTTGGCCGCTGACGAGGTGATTACTCTGGTGGTGCAGGTGAACGGCAAGGTGCGCGACAAGTTGGAGGTACCCGCCGGTATCGCCGAGTCCGAAGCCCAAGAACTGGCTCTGGCCAGCCCGCGAGTACAGACCTACACCAACGGGAAGTCGGTGAGCAAGACCGTCTATGTTCCCGGCCGGTTGGTAAACGTGGTAGTGCGGTAGGCCCGGTCTCGCTTAGATGACGGCTACCGGCAACGACACCCCCTTGGGTTACTTTTACGGCATTGGCGTGGGGCCCGGCGACCCTGAGCTTTTGACCATCAAGGCCCAGCGGCTGCTCCAGCACATGGGCGTTATCTGTTTCACCCAACTGGACAACGGCCAGCCCAGCTACGCCCTGAGCGTGCTGGAGGGGGTGCTGGAAGACCCTTGGCCCGAGACCTTGGGTATCACCATACCTTCGGACGACAGCCCGGCGCCAACGGAAACCTGGCGCGACGCCTCGGAGCGGATCGCGGCCCACCTTCGCCGTGGCCGCGACGTGGCCTTCATCACCGAGGGCGACCCGATGCTCTACAGTGAGTTTCCTTACCTGTTGGAATGGGTGGGCGCCGCCTTCGCAGACCTGACGATCGAAGTGGTCCCCGGAGTGTCGTCGGTGATGGCGGCGGCGGCAAGTTCCGGTGTACCCTTGGTCACCCACGGCCAGCGCTTGGCGATTCTGCCTGCAGTCTTTGGCATAGACGACCTCCGCGAGGCCATCACTAACTACGATACCATCGTGTTGATGGAGATCGACCGGAACCTGATCCAGGCCTTGGCCAACCTGGAAAGCCTGGGGCTGGCAGGAAAAGCCATATACGTCCGCCAAGCCAGCACGGCCCGCGAAAGCGTGGTAGACGACATTCGCACCCTAACCCCGGAGGACCTCGACTACTTCTCCCTGCTGATAATCAAGCGGTAGGTGGGGGCCATGAGGACTTCGGGGATGTATGAGGTTTGCTAGGCACTACGTTGAGCATCGGATGGCTGGGCGTGGCATCTCGCTTGACCATGCCATTCGTGTAGTAAATAATCCGGTAATAGTCCAGGTTCAGGATGATGGTGGTACTCGATATTGGGCCTATTTAGAGGAATTCGGGCACTATGTCCGGGTCGTCGTTGAACCGGACGGCGGGGAGATATTGACGATCTTCGTTGATGGAGACTTTGATGGAGACTTTCGGCCGTAGCGATTCTGAAAAGGACGTGTTTTAGTAATGAAAGTTGCTTACGATGCAGACGTAGACATCCTGACCATCGTATTCATGCCCAAGAATGTCAAAGTGTCAAGAGAGATTCTTCCTGGAGTCATCGTCGACTTCGATGTCGATGACCAAATTACGGCGTTCGAGATTATGGACGCGAGTAAGTTTACAGATCTTACCGAAATCAACGTCGCATTGTCCCGGTTTGTTCCACTACCGGAAAATCGGGAAAGTAATGATCTCGTGACCAGTGCATAAGTCGAACAGGCAAAAGCCGGAGAGAGGAATATGACAACGTCAGTGCAACCCAAAGATAAAATGGTGACCGTTAATGGTGTGAACCTCCACTACTTGGACTGGGGGACCGAAGGAAAACCGGTGATGGTCCTGCTCCACGGGCTCCGTGGCCACTGCCACTCCTGGGATGATGTCTCGGCCGGCTTCTGTCCCGACTATCACGTCTTGGCAGTGGACCAGCGAGGCCGGGGGGAATCGGACTGGGCGCCTCGCGGGGACTACTCCACCGGGGCCTTCGTTGCCGACTTGGAAGGCTTCTGCGACGCGATGGGGCTGGAGTCCTTCATCTTGGTGGGCCACTCGATGGGTGGACGCAATAGCATCGCTTTCGCCGGCAGCAATCCCGCCCGCTTGGAAAAGTTGGTGATAGTTGACATCGGACCCGACCTGGACCCGCGAGGTTCAGCGCGGATTACCCGGGAAATCCAGGAGGTGCCTGAAGAGTTCGATGACTTCGAGGCGGTCGTCCAGTACATGAACCAGCAGAACCGGTTCATTTCTGAGCCGGTCCTGCGACGTCGGCTGAAATACGCCACCCGGGAATTGCCCAACGGCAAGATTGGCTGGCGCTACGACCTTGCCATCCGGGAACAACGCCGCCAAAACACCGTCGTCCCATCTCCCGACCTCTGGCCGGCGGTGTCCCAGGTCACCTGCCCTACGCTGATCATTCGCGGCTCCGAGACCGATACCCTGGGCTTGGCGGTGGCTGAGCGTATGGTGGAAACCCTGGCCGACGGCAAGTTGGTCCACGTGAGCAACGCCGCGCACATGGTCTTCGAAGACAATCCCGAAGAATTCAACCAGGTACTCGGTGAGTTTCTGGGCTAGGCCATCACCCAATTCCCGCCGGAGATCGAAGGGAGCATAGGAAGCCACGATGAGCTCGCCAGCGGCCCCCGATTCGAAACCCCGTAACATCCAGGACCTGATCGCGCTCTCCGAGGTCCAAGAGGCGCCGTTGCCCGACGGCGACACCGGCGGAGGACTGCGCTTTCTCACCAACCGGGGTAATTTCAACGCCATCATTCACCGGTCTCCCGGCGCCAGCCAAGCCGTGGTCTGGGTTTGCGGCGCCCGGGGAGGATTCGGCGGGCCCGGTCCTGGCTCCTACGCCCGGCTGGCCCAACGCTTCGTCGACCAAGGCATAACCTCGCTTCGGTTGGACTACCGGATGCCCAACGACCTGATGGAGTGCGTTTTGGATCTCGTCACCGGAGCGGCATATTGCAAACAGACCGGACACGGACCGGTGGTCGTAGTGGGGCATTCTTTCGGTGGGGCCGTGGTAATCGGGGCCGGCGCTGCCAGCGACCACATTAAGGGTGTGGTATCCCTCTCCCCTCAGACTTTCGGCGCGGGTATGGCTGGAATGCTGACGCCTCGGAAGCTGCTGGTGGTACACGGCAAGGCCGACACCCGGTTGCCCTTCCGCTGCGCCGAGCAAATCTACGACTGGGCCAAAGAACCCAAAAAATTGGTTCTCTACGAAGGGGCAGAACACCGCTTGGAGGAATGCCGGGACGAACTGGAGACACTGCTGGAGTCCTGGATTCCGCAAACCTTGGCCGAAGACATAGAGGTGCCCGAAGTCAAGTTAAGTTTTTAGCTACTGCTGCCGGACGGCATTTGGAACTGACCTCTAGTTTGACAGGGAGGACGTTATGCTGGACCTGATTATCAAGGGTGGGACCGTGGTTGCCCCGGAGGGCGCTTCCGTGATGGACGTGGGCATTCAGGGAGAACAGATCGTCGCCGTGGCCGCCCCCGGCGCCCTAGACGACGTTGGCGCCGGCGAGACCATCGACGTCACGGGCAAAATAGTCCTTCCCGGCGGCATCGAGCCCCACACCCACATCAATGTGCCAGTGCCCGACTACTGGGCTGGCGGCGACCCCGGCGTCTTCACCCAGCCGCCCGAGGCGGCCAGCCGGGCCGCAGCGTTCGGCGGCGTGACGACCTACGTCGATTTCGCCGGGGCGCTGCCGTTGACACCGGGCGCGGTTCCCCCGGCCGACCCCATCATGGGGCAAATCGAAGGGCGTCGAGACGTGTTCCGGGGCCACTCCTATACCGACTACACCTTCCATTACATCCTGGCCGGGGCCATACCGCCCAGTACCATGGGCGAAATCGGTGAGGCGATCCAGTCGGGGGTGGCCAGCTTCAAGATTTTCACCACCTTCCACGCCCGCGTCCCCATGGGGCACCTGTGGGATATATTCAAAGAGGTCTCGAAGCACGGAGGCATCATGGCCGTCCACGCCGAAGAGGACGACATCGTCACCTACATGGAAGACAAGTTGGAGCGGGAGGGGCAAAACCACGCCTCCAACCTGCATCTAGCCCATAACAACATCTCCGAAGACATATCTTTCCGCAAAGTAACCCGGTTGGCACGGAGCACCGAGACTGGCATCTACTTCGTTCACACCACGGCCAAAGAGGGCGTGGCCGCCATAGCTGAGGCCCGGGCCGCCCAGTTGCCGGTGTATGGCGAGGCGTTGCACAATTACCTGGAGTTCACCTGCGACGACTATAAAAAGCCCGACGGCTTGGCGATTCACACCTACCCGGCGATCAAGTTCTCCGACGACCGAGACGCGTTGCAACAAGGACTGGTGGACGGCCCAATCTGCGCCACCGCCACCGACGAGTGGACCACCTACAAAAATGTGAAGCTGTCCGGCGAAACCATCCGCACCCTGTGCGGCGGGCATAACGGCATCGAGACCAGGATGCCGGTGACCTACACTAAGCTGGTGGCCCCGGGGCGAATTTCCCTGGAACGGTTCGCCGCCATCACTTCCACCAACGCCGCCAAGATTCTGGGGATGTACCCCCAAAAGGGCGCTATCGCGGTGGGCAGCGACGCCGACATCGTTATCTTCGACCCCGACCTCAAGAAGACCATCACGGTAGACGACCTACACGCCGACAGCGACTACTCCATCTGGGACGGCTTTCAGTGCGCCGGCTACCCGATCATGACCATGCTACGGGGGAAGGTCATCGTCCGCGACGGCCAACTGTTGGGCAGTTCTAGCGACGGCCGCTGGCTCTCCCGCAGGGTTGCCCCGCGGGTGATAACGCAGCCGTCGGCGTAGGGCGAGAGGCGACAAACTTGCCGAAGCCGGACGGGACAAGGTTTTCCCTTATCCAAAACAAGCGGAGGTGGCCCAGGATGGCAAGGGATTCGGCTAGAGGCACACGTGTCATCGTGACTAGCATATTAGGTGGCAATAAAAACCAGGTTTCAAGTCAGCAGGTCCGTGGAGGCCGGGTTTTCGTCCTCTTCGGGAGCGGCGACATCGACCTTCGGGGCGCCGCCCTCGATGACGGTGAGGCAGTGGTCAGAATCATCGCGATGTTCGGCGGCGTCAAGCTGATCGTTCCAGAAGATTGGGCGGTAAACGTCCATACCGGGGCGGTCTTCGGCGGAATCGAATCCAAACGCACCATGCCTGCCTCGCCGACAGACCAACTCACCCTTAACGGATTTTGCTTCTTTGGCGGAATAGAAATCAGCTCCTGAATTTGCACTTAACCGGAGGCCCGATTGTGTTGGAGCCTTCTGACCTCTACCTGTTCACACTCAGGCTAGAGAATTGAGGACAAGGGCGCGTTTGCTTACCGCAGCAGGGGCACTACTTCGCTCCAGATTCGCTCGATCTGGGCTGCTTCTGGCCAGGTGGGGCCGAGGATGAGAGTCTTGCAACCGGCGTCGATGAAGGGTTGTAGCTTCTCGGCACAGGCCTCGGGCGGACCGAAGGCGCAGCTGTTTTCGACGTCGTATTGGGGGCCGTAGTAGGCGTGGGTGAAGGCTTCCAGGGCGCGTTTGGCCCGGTCCCGGTCGGCGTCAACGTAGGTGTAAATCAGCTTGGATGACTGCAGCGAGCCCGGGTCTTTGCCGGCGGCGGCAGCGTACTCCCGCACTTTAGTCCAAGCTTGGCTGAACACTTCGGCGCTGGCCGCGCCGCCGGCGACCCATCCGTCGGTATGCTCGGCGGCCCGTTGCAACGCGGCGTCGGCGGATCCTCCGATTATGATTGGGATGGACGGCTTCTGCGACGGCTTCGGATCGATGTTGACGTCGTCCATCGAGAAGTAACGGCCGTGATGGGTCACGTCGCGCTCGCTCCACAAGCGGCGCAGGACCTCCAAGCCCTCGTTGAAACGGCTCACGCGGCGGCGTACGTCGACGCCCATAGGGCCGAACTCGTTGTCCCGACCGCCCAAAGAGACACCCAAGGTCAGCCGGCCGCCCGACAAGTAGTCCAGCGTCGCCGTGGTCTTGGCTACCAGTATCGGGTTGCGCAGGACGAACAGCAGTACCGCCGTGCCCAACCGCACTCGCTCCGTAACCGCGGCCGCCGCCGTCAGCAGGGTCATTGGTTCGACGATGCTGTTGGGGTGAAAGACCCGGTCGATCACCCAAAGGGAGTCGTAACCCAGTTCTTCAGCCCGGCGGAAGAAGCTGGTGAATTCAGCCATCGACGGCGGGGCGCCGGCGAATCCGCCGGGAACCAGGATGCCGATTTTAGCGGCAGATGCCATGGTGTGCCTCCTGTGGGTTAGTTCTTCATTTGGATAAGCGCGGCTTCGGCTTCAACGAACGGCGGCGGTCCGGTCAGAGCTGCTCCGTCGAGAGCAAGGCCGCAAGTTGGCGGACGTCGTCAATGTGCTCCAGGTCTTCGACGGCGTCGATAATCTGCTGTTGGCGTTCCGGGTCGACGACCGGTGTGGATAGCACCCGAAACTTGTCCTTCATCTCCTCCCACGAGAGCGCGTTCTCCGGGTCACCCTTGGGGTACCGGATGTCGCTGCGCAACCGTCGGCCGTCGCTGGTGGACACTTCCGCCCAAGCCCGAAATTCCTTGGGGAAGTGGGCCTCCAATTCCGGGTCGATCACGCTGGTCACTAGGGGCATGATGCGGCGCACCTCCGGGCGGTCCGGCATCCCGGGCGCGTACTCGGCCAAAGAGGCCCTCCCGTAGGTCAAGGCCACCGCAGCGCCAAAGGGCATGCTGAATTGCATGTCCACCACTGTCTTGGGGTGGGCCTTTTCTTCTTCAGGGGCGGAGATGAGCTTGTACCCGGCGCTCAGCACGCCGACGGCAACCTCCTCAACGTCCGAGGGGTCCAGTCCATAAGTGTTTTTCAAGTTCAACAGGCAGTCTATGGGACCCTGCTTGTAGCGGCAGCAGGAGTGAGGCTTTACGCCGGTCCGGGTGATCTGGTACTCCTCGCCCAGGTCCTTCAACACCAGGCTGGGGTCGGGGTCGCCGGAGTAGCCCTGCAGGAACCCGTCCCGTCCTTCCAGGATGGTGGTGGGTCCGATGTACCCGTGTTTGGCGAGCAGGGCCGCCCAGGTGCCGCTGTGGGAGGCCCAACCCGGATGGAGCCGCTTGGTCCAAGCGCCTTCGGCCAAGTATTCCATGCTACCGGCGGCTTGGCTGCCGGCGATACCCAGAGCGTGCAAAAACGCATCACCCTCCAGACCCAACAGACGCCCCGCTACTGCCGCCGCTCCGAAGGCTCCGCAGGTGCCGGTTGGGTGGAAGCCCCGGCCGTAGTGTTCGGCGGGTTTCAGGGCGCGTCCTAAGCGGACAATCACGTCGTAACCGGCCACCACGGCGGTGATGAAGTCCTTGCCGGATACCGGGGCCAAGTCGGCCACGGAAAGGGCGGTCGGAAAGGCGACCACTCCCGGATGCAGGGAGGCTTCGTTGTTGACGTCGTCCATTTCGATGCTGTGGAAAGCGGTCCCGTTGGCCATGGAAGCGTATTCCGGTAGCACCCGGTAGGGTGTGCCGACGATGACAGCAGGCCCGGAACGGCCCAAGTCCCGCAACGCGTTGACCACCGACTTGGCGGAGTCGGTGGTGGAGCCATTCAAGGTAACCCCAGCGAAGTCCAGGCACAAATACTTGGCCCAGTCGACCACCTCCGGCGAAAGGTCCTCATAGCTGAGATTGGCCGCGAACCCGCCAAGGGTGCGGGTTATCTCGCGGTCTCGTTCGGTCTGTATGTCCGTATTTACCATGCGTCCTTGATACCTCCGTTCAAGGCTTGAGAATGTGGTTGGGCAACGATTCCAGTAGTGGCGGAAACGGCTGTTCTCGAGTCTCCTGGGATCCGAAGCGGAATAGAAACGCCACCGTCCCACAACACCTTATGATAGGAGGATACACTAGCTCGGCCGCCGTTTCCGCTTTAATTGACACCCCAGCGGGAGCGGACTACACTCACCGCACTCACCCCTCCGGAGTATAGCAAATGCCTGCGAAACCCGATTACGTAGACTTACTGAACGCCATTCGGCAGCAAGAGACCCGGGCCGGTGTATTCTTGAGAGCCTGGGCGGCAAAGACCGACGACCCCGGCCTCCAACAATGTCTCGGCTTGGTCGCCGAACGGGAAACCAGCCACGGTGATATTTTCGAGAGGCGCATCCGGGAATTGGGCTTCACCACACAAGACTTTGATGACTCGGAGTCCGACGAGCGGTTGAAGGTGGCTGCCTCGGATATTTCCGACGTTGAGAAGATAACCTGGATGCGGGAGTCGCAGGCCAGAGCACCCAAACCGACGGTCCGCGAACGCTACGAGGCGGCGATGGAAGATGAATCGGTGGACGCTCTGACCCGCTCTCTCATTCGCTGGTTCATCGACGTCGAGAACGACTCTGGCGCTTCGATGCGCCAAGAGTACGCCCGGTTGGAGCAGGAGGACTAGCCAGATGAAATTCGGGGCTTTCTTCGTCGGCCAGCGGCCTCAGCTTCACGAGCAATACGCCGACGAAAGCAAGGTAAACCCAAACCCGGTCAGCCGCTCCGACACACAGGTGTATGAGGACATACTCAAGGGGGCGGTACTGGCCGAAGAGTTGGGTTTCGATTCGGTGTGGATCGCCGAACACGCCTTCAGCGAACACAGCATTATCAGTTCTCCCCATAGCCTGCTGGCAGCCATCGCCGCCAAGACCGAGCGGATCAAAGTGGGAGTCGCCTGCACCATAGTGCCTTGGCACGCGCCGTTGCGCATGGCCCAGGACCTGGCCACACTGGACATTATCAGCCAAGGACGCCTGATTGTGGGAGCTGGCCGCGGTTACCAAAAACGGGAGTTCGATGTCTACGGCATCGACATCGCCGAGTCGCGAGACCGTTTCGTCGAAGGGATGGACATTGCCATCAGGTCGTGGACCGAGGACACTTTCTCCTATGACGGCAATTTCTTCAGCTTCCCCGAAGTAAGGGTCATACCCAAGCCGCTGCAACAACCCCATCCGCCGGTCTTCATGGCGGTGACCCATAGTCCGGACTCGGTGGAGATTGCCGTGCGGAACCGCTGGGGCCTCTTTACCGTGGGCAGCAGCTTCTTCCCGGCCTCGCCGGACTCCGACCAGAACCTTATCAACCTCTATCGCCGGCGTATGCTGGAAGACGGAGCAGCCGCCAAGGACATTGAAATCGCCGCCGTACGGAACGTATACGTCTCACCCACCGACGAAGAAGCCATAGAGTTGCTCACGCCGAGGCTCAAGTGGGCCGGCGACATGGGCGAATATCTACGGCGGCCGCTGGCCAACGTGGTTGGCGCTTCCGGGGTACGGGGCTACGAGCATTACGTCCGCGACCCGTTCATCGAGCCCGACTTGGTGGCCCAAAGGGGAAGGGAAGGAATGGCCGCCATCGGCAGTCCGCAGAAAGTTACGGCGGCCGTCAAAGAGTTGGAAGCCAATCACGTCACCCACTTCATCAGCTACCTGGACGCTGGCGGACTCGATTTTGGGCAAGTTTCCAGTTCCCTCCAACTGTTCTCCGAGAAGGTGATGCCCAACTTCCGGTAACCGCCTCTCACCCATCACCTTGGCGGCAATATCGTGGTGGGGATGCGATCTCTTGTGCCTGCTCGCTGAAGGATGACTTGGCCTTCAAGTGACGTTTTGAAGGCAGACCAAACGGTTCCGGCACCCTCAAATCACGTAGAAGATGACGCTACGCCCACATTACATTAGGAGTGACCGCCCATGGCAACGTTGGATGTCTTGACCTATGGATTCGCCCTTAACACGGACCAGGGCGCCTTCGGCTATTCCACCAACTCTCTGTTGCGGGTGGGCAGCCACAACATCCTCATCGACACCGGGCCGTCGTCCCGACGCCCCTTCTTGTACCGTGCGTTAGAGAGCAAAGACCTGACCACCGACGATATTGACATCGTCATCCTGACCCACATGCACTGGGACCATTGCCAGAACACCGACCTTTTCCCCAACGCCAGAGTCCTGGTCAACCCCACTGAAATCGACTATGCCCGCAACCCCAACCGCTGGGACCTAGCGGTGGCCGCCGGCATGGCCGACATGATGCGCAACATGAAGGTGGAGGTGGTGTCCGAAGGCGACACCATCGTCGAAGGCGTCACGGTATTGGAGACGCCGGGACACACCAAGGGGCACATGAGCGTTCTGGCCGACATAGACGGCGAGAAGGTGTTAATTGCCGGAGACGCACTTCCTGAAAGCGGTACCGTGGCCCGCGGCCTGCCGTACAATATCTTCTGGGACGTGGGAGACGCCCAGTCCAGCGTGGAGAAGATGGTGGCTTCATCCAACGTCTTCTATCCCGGCCACGACCGCCCCTTCCGGGTTGAAGGCGACGAGATAAACTATCTTCATGGCCCGGCCAACATCGAGGTATCGAACAGCACTGAAGGGGGCGGCACCGTGTCGTTGACCTTCACTGTCAGCGCCGCCCGGACTGTCAACGTGGACATCGTCCAAAAGTAGACCGGGGCTCCGCCAACCGGACTGCGCTGCCCGAAACTCCCGCCCCTTTCCGGGACGGAGGGCATCAAACTTTCCTTGCCCGGCAACGGGACGGGTTAACGAGGGGATAACTCTGGCTACCGAACAGGACATTAGGAGCGCTATCGACTCCCTGGTACGGGCCAAGCCGAATTTCTGGTCCCGTTCCGCCTTCGGAGTCACCCGGTCTCTGGCTTCGATCTATGCCGTGTTGGACCGGAACGCCTATTCGGCCGAGACCTCCCGGAACAGAATTCTATTGATCGGCGGCCTCTCAGGCTACAAGGAAGACGTAGACTTGGCCCTCCGCGCTTTGGAGTTGTACGCTGGCGGCGGTGACTCCCTCGGTCTGCGGGTAGCCCTGAGCGCGGCCCCTTGCGCCAATCCCGACGGACTGCGGCTTCGCGCCGGCCCGGAGAACGGCGCCGGCGGCAACCTGTTTGCGGGCTACCCTCCGGATGGCAACTTCTTTTTCGACGCCAACGACCCGGAAAAACGTTACCTGTGGCGTTGGGTCTGTTTCCAGGCGCCGGACTTGGTGCTGGAGCTGCGGCAAAGCCGGTCCGTGCAGTGGGAGAACAACGAAGCCGCCCGGTCCCTGGCTCCGGCGGTGGCCGCCCGGGACCTTCGGGATACCGGTCTGCTGGCTGGCTTGGGGAAGGGCGCTCCCGACGGCCTCAGCACGATACCGGGGCTGCGGCTCAACTGCTCCGAGGACCAGTTGGCCCGGGAGTTGAGCCGGTTGTTCGGCATTGTCCGCCAAGGGGGTCCGTGGTCCGTCTCCGACGCCCGAAAGAACTTGGACGCCCGCCGGTCCCGCCCCAAGCTGGAGATCGGCCGGATACTGGCGGCGGCCTATGGCCAGACCTTCGCCCCGGTGGTCTATACCCAGGGTGTGCCCATCAGCGGCCGTCTTCGTTTGGCCGAGTTGGACCCTGGGGCCGAGAATCCCGTTCCGGCAATCAGGGAGCTTCTGGAGGCATTTACTGTGTCGGCGGCTTCGGGGTTTGGTGAGGGACTGGCCCCGTCCGCCTTGGCCTCGGTGATATGGGGGGACGAACTTGCGCAGGTCACGGGCGACAACCGGTACGCCAGACTGATCGTAGACGCCGCCAACTGCTACCAGACCCCCCAATCCGGCGAGGCCCCGCCGCCTTCAGACAAGGACTATCGGACTGAAGATATGTTTATGAACGGCGCTATCATGGGCCGGGCCTACCAGCAGACGAAAGAGACCCGCTATCTGGACCTGCTGACCCGTTTCTTGCTCAACTCCCGGACCCAGCAAAGCCACGGCTTGTTCTGGCACGCCCGCGAGTCGGAATACTACTGGGGACGGGGCAACGGTTTCGCCGCGATGGGCTTGGCCGAATCCCTTAGCTTTTTGCCCGAGGACCACCGCGACCAACCAGCGGTGATGGCCATGTACCAGAGGTTGATGGAGTCGTTGCGGCGTTTGCAACACCCGTCTGGGATGTTGTCCCAGGTGCTGGACTTCCCCGGCTCCTACCTGGAGTTTACCGCCACCTGCATGATGGGCTACGCCATAGCCCGCGGCCTCCGCCGCGGCTGGTTCGCTGCGGAATCTCAACCCGACTTCAGAAACGCGGCCGAACTGGCCTGGCAGGGCGTATCGGAACGCATAGACGACATGGGGAACGTGGTCGACGCCTGCGCCAGCACCGGACTGCAAAGAAACGTCCGGGACTATCTCGACCGGCCGGCTATCTTCGGTCCCGACGACCGCAGTGGCGGCATGGCCCTCTGGTTCACCACTGAAATGGAGCGGTTGGAACGCGGGGTGTAACCTAGGAAACCTCTGAAAAAGCACTCGGAATTGCAACGGAAACCGATATCTTGGTGGGGAGTTTAAGGGCTTCAGCTATCCAATAAGCGAGGTCACCCCCATCCTAACCTTCCCCCGTCGAGGGGGAAGGGACTTATTCAGAGTTTCTCTAGGAATAGATGCCGGCATCGTCGGAAGAGTTGGCGTTGCTCCATGGCCAAGCTACAATGATGTAGTCCTGTAGGATAATAGAAATTGGCGCTAAAACCCTTTGGCGGGCCGAATGACCCTTCGGCCACGGCGGACTATCGACAACAGGCCCTCAAATTTTTGGACAAGGGCAGGGAATATCTAGCCGCGGGTGACCTGCATCAAGCTTCGGAGAAAGGTTGGGGGGCGGCGGCATGGATGACAAAGGCCGTCGCTGTCGCTCAAGGCTGGGAGTACGAGCGCCACGAGCAATTTAACGTTGTGCTGAACAACGCCCGAATTGTGACGGGCAACCTTCGCATAAGGCAACTTCGCGGCATTGCCAACGATTTGCATGGGAACTTCTACACTCGCAAACGGTTCCTTGACGCCGAGGAAATCAGGATAAGTCTTGACGATGTTGCCGATCTGCTGGAAATTCTGGAACCGCTGACGAACACGAGTTGACTGGCCCGTAGCTCTCATGAATTGGTGCAGAGAAGATGCTCTTCGCTCCATCACCTCGGCTTCTTAACGCCCGAACGACTATTGGCCTACCGAATCTCCTGGACGTTCTCCGCGCCCTCTGCGTTTGGTCCCCCGTTAAGTTCCCATTGATGGTAGAATCTCCTCTAGTCCTTTTAGCCGATAATTGACCCCGGAGGTGATGTTTCCATGGCCACTACCACCGGTCCCAACATGGTGCTCTCTACCCAGGAATATGAAGTCATAGGGAGCCGGCCGTTGCGCCACGACGGCGCCGAGAAGGTGACCGGCCGGGCCCGCTACGGGGCCGACCTGAACCCGCCCGGGCTGTTATTCGCCAAGGCGCTCCGCAGCCCCCACGCCCACGCCCGCATCAGGTCCATCGACACCAGCAAGGCCGAAGCCCTGCCCGGCGTGCGGGCCGTGGTAACGGCTGCAGAGTTGCCGCAACCTCGAGGCCGGCTTTCGGACCAAGGCGAAGGCGCCATGGTCAATCCCAAGTTCCTGAGCAACAACTGTCTCGCCGACGAAAAGACCTTGTACCAAGGCCACGCCGTCGCCGCCGTCGCCGCCACCAGTGTCCACATCGCCGAGCGGGCCTTGGAACTCATTGTCGTCGACTATGAGGTACTGCCCGGAGTCACCGACATCCTGGATGCCATGCAGACGGGCGCCCCGGTGCTCCACGAGCGGCTGGCCAACGCTACAGACGCCAACGTCCGCCCCGGAGGGCTGCGGGACGAAAGCGACGCCACCGCCAGCACCAATATCGCCAACCACTTCTTCTTCGAGGCCGGCGATATCGAACAGGGGTTCAAAGAAGCGGACATTGTCATTGAACGGGAGTTCCGGACGCAGTCGGTCCATCAAGGTTATATCGAACCCCACACCGCGACCGCCGATTGGGGCGAGGATGGCAGCCTGACCATCTGGTCCAGCAGCCAAGGCCACTTCAACGTCCGGGACCAGTGCGCCATGGTCTTGGGCATTCCGGTCTCCAAGATCAAGGCCATCCCTATGGAGATCGGCGGCGGGTTCGGCGGCAAGACACTGGTCTACCTGGAGCCGGTAGCCGCCCTGCTGTCGCGCAAGACCGGCAACCCGGTGAAGCTAAGCATGAACCGGGCCGAGGTGTTCCAAGGGTCGGGACCCACCTCCGGTAGTTGGATGCGTTGCAAGCTCGGAGCTACCAACGACGGGCGCATCACCGCCATCGACGCTTCCCTGGCTTACGAGGCGGGAGCATATCCCGGTTCGCCGATCAATCCCGGCCTCCAGTGCATGACCGGGCCGTACGACATCGCCAACGGGCGGTTGGAAGGCTTCGACGTCGTCCTCAACAAGCCCAAGACGGCGGCCTACCGCGCGCCCGGCGCTCCTGCGGCGGCCTTCGCCATCGAGAGCGTGATCGATGAGATTTGCGAAAAGATCGGGATGGACCCGTTGGAGTTCCGGTTGCTGAACGGCGCTAAAGAAGGCACCCGCCGGCTGACCGGCCCGACATTCGGCAAAATAGGCAACCTGGAAACACTGCAGGCGGCCAAAGACCATCCCCACTGGAACGCCCCGCTGGAAGGGTCCAACCGCGGCCGGGGTGTAGCCGCCGGGTTCTGGTTCAACGGCACCGGACCCGCCAGCGCCACGGCCAGCGTCAACTCCGACGGCACCGTTAGCCTGATTGAAGGTTCACCGGACATTGGCGGCACTCGGGCCGCCTTGGCCATGCAGTTGGCCGAAGTGCTCGGTATCGCCGCCGAAGACGTGAGGCCGCTGGTCGGCGACACCGATTCCGTAGGATACACTTCCATGACCGGGGGCAGCAGTGTGGCTTTCAAGACCGGCTGGGCCTCCTACGAAGCAGCCTTGGACATCCGCCAACAAATGGTCGAGCGCGCGGCCCGCATCTGGGACGTTGATCCCGAGTTGGTGGAGTACGAAAACGGAGTAATGTCCCACAAGTCCGATCCCGAACTGAAACTGACATTCAAAGAGCTGTCCGCCCGGCTGAACGGCAGCGGCGGCCCCATCACCGGCCGGGGCAACGTTTCACCGGCCGGAGTGGGCGGAGCGTTCGCGGTCCACGTGGTTGATGTGGAAGTCGACCCGGAGACCGGCAAGGTCGACATCCTCCGCTACACGGCGGTGCAGGATGCTGGCAAGGCCGTGCACCCCAGCTACGTCGAGGGCCAGATCCAGGGTGGAGCGGTCCAAGGCATCGGTTGGGCGTTGAACGAAGAATACGTCTTCGGCGACGACGGCGGGATGCAAAACCCCACCTTCCTGGACTACCGGATGCCTATTAGCTTGGACCTGCCGATGATCGACACGGTAATCGTCGAAGTTGCCAACCCTGGCCACCCGTATGGAGTCCGGGGTGTCGGCGAAGTGCCCATTGTGCCCCCCATGGCGGCCATCGCCAACGCCATCTCCAACGCGACCGGGGTGCGTATGGAACAACTGCCAATGTCGCCGGGCAACGTCTTGGAAGCTCTCTGGGAACAGGACGGACACGGGTAACCGGAACGGCGGCTTCCTGACGCGAGGCGCAACACCCAGGGTTAATGCGGGACTCCCCTGAATCCAGGGGAGTCCCGATTTTTTAACCGCCCAGCGCAATCACACCCGGCAGCAAAACGGTCATAGGGTCGGAACAGTGTGCGATAAGCATGACTTCATATTCGACGTCGACCGGGCGTATGAGGACCAATTGGCATCCGCTTTGGAAGCCAGTCCCGAGCACCCGGTCCGAGAATCTGATGCTCCAAGGGCGTATGGTGTATACGTACTCTACTGGAACCGGGTTCCTGTATACGTGGGACAAGCCAGAAGTCTTCGAAACCGAATACGAGACCATCTACGAAAAATCGAGGGGAGGAGCGGAATAGACGCTGAACAAGTAACCTGCCGGTTCCTGACGATTTCGAGGCTTTGGGAAGTTGCGCGGGCAGAAGAAGTCTTGATCTCCCGTTTAACCCCCGAGTGGAACGGCATTCCAGGGTTCAGCATGCACGCTCCGGGCCAGGGCCGACCTGGTATGCCAACCTACGTCAACGAATGGGACCGCCTGTTCCCGCCCGCGAATTAAACCGAACGACGCAACACGACCGCTGCATCGTAAAGCGAAGACCTGCTCCTTGTGTGGAGACGACTCCCGCTGTTTATGATGCTGGAGCCGACACGATCTCGGAGCTTTGTGACCCCGAGGACCGATAGCCCTCTAAGAGCCGCTATACGACACAGGTACTCTTCGACTTTTATTTCGCGGCCCTGAACGATTGAGTTGCCGAGAACCACAACGGCGGTTCCGCCCAGCCGTAATATCGTGGCTAACAGAGCACAGAACCGGTCAAGGTCATTCATGTAAGTCGTAATGTAGTTGGCCCACCCGTTTCCTCCGTAAACACCCTTGGATTTATTAGTCTGCCGGATTCCCTCGATTTGCTCTTCAAGGTCCGGTAACACCGGTGTCAGGGGAATAGGCGCACTTGCTCTGACCGTTTGCCAGTATTTGCCAAAGTTGTCGTTTTCCAGGCGTTTTAGCTCTGCGGCAGAATGGACCAAGCCGGTCCAAAAGAGCTGGGGGCGGCTGTTTCGAACGTAGTGGTAGTTGTTCATGTATGGCGGAGAAGTGACGACCAAATCGACCGAGCCGGGTTCGATTAGGCTCTCTGCGTCGAAAAAAGAACACTCGTGGACCTGCCAGGACAGACTGCCGTAGTGGGTCGCCGCTTCTGATTGGAATTCAGCGATGTCCTCCGACATTTGTTTGAGTTTGGTTGTCAGTATGTCTCCCACCGGAGCATCCAGAATGAGCCCCTTGCCGGCTGCCGGTCGTGAACCTAGAGACGGCTCGTAGGAATAATTTGAAAAGTCGATTATCACGGAGGATAAAGCGACGCCAAAGAGTTCTCTTATTGGCGGGGTCAGATTACTCAGGTAGTCGATGGTAAAGAGGACCTTTCTCTCAACAGCAGGTGAGAAGAAAGGAATGCGGCTCTTGAAGCCCGGTGGCGGAGAACTCTGGGGCTCTTGTGTCGGACCATGTTTTCCACAATCATCCGTGGAACTTGAGCATTGTTCAATGTCGCTTATGAAATTCTCATACCCGGTTATGCTTTCGAACAGGTCACGTAGAGAAATACTCTTCGAGTTGAGCTTGACTCTACAAATCAAAGCGGCATAAGGGTTTAGTTCGAACCCGACGGTTTCGAAGCCCAATCTGTTCGCTTCTACCAAAGTTGTGCCAACTCCGGCAAAAGGGTCCATGACTACTCGATTCCCTTGGGGAAACGGTAGATATTGCTCGATGACGTTACGTGCGAATTCACCGGAAAAACCGGCAATCCAATTCGACCAGCGATGAACCGCCAGGGATTTATTGCGAGCCGAGGCGGCTTCCCCGTAGGCCGGGTTCACTTGCACGGGGGCAAGCAATGATTGGTAATGGTCTTTTGAAGTCGGCATGCTCGTTTCAGTTCGAGGGGCCAAATGTGGCCTCGCGCCAATGATAACTCAATCGGCCCATCGTTCAAGGCGCGGTTGTCATTCAACTTGGAATTCGCCGCGCTGACGGTCTGTCCGCCGTCACCGCCAGATATGCAGAGAGGACATCGGGCCGTAGCGTCTATCTTAAAACTTCCGGCGCGACGGACAAGCGGACGCAATGGCCTGACTACGGTGGGCCCGGGCTAGCCCAAGAACTCCCGGACTAAAGCTACGAACTGAGCGGTCTTTTCGATCTCCGGGCGGTGGCCGCACCCATCAATAGTCGCGACCCTGGAGCTGGCGATAGAGCGGTTGTAGGACTCTGCCACGCTTAGTGGGACCACTGCGTCTTGACCTCCCCAAACGATGAGTGTCGGCAGGTCTTTGAGCCGTCCCAGACGGAAGGGCAGGCTTTGGTCGAACATGTAGGGCCGCCAACTCAGGCGGCAGGCCTCCTCGCGGGCCGTTTCCCAGGACTCTATCAACTCGGGATCGGGCTCGCCCGGACACAGGGATTCGAACTCTTCGGCGGCCGATGGATCCAGGAAGCCGGCCGTGATGAAGTCTTTGGCCACCATGAGGAACATGTCGAGAATTTCGCCCACAGGGGGTTGAATGCCAGGAGCGCCGACCAACACCAGCTTCCGGAAATGGTCCGGGGTCTGGGTTGCCATCTCGGCGGCCAGCCAACCTCCCATGGAAAAGCCGATTACGTTGAGGTTATCAAGTCCTAACTCTTCCGAGGCCCGCAAGTACCAGGCGGCGAGATCTCGCATGTTCATGGTCCAGTCCACGCGGCCGGTTACTCCGAAGCCTGGGTGGGAAGGAGCATACACTGTGTAATTGCGGGCTAGTTCCTCGTGATAGCGGAGCCATCCCGGCTGTCCCATTTCGCCGTGTAAAACCAAGAGGGGTTCGCCGCTTCCGGCCTTTTTGATCTGCATCTCGGCGCCGGCGACCCGGAAGGTTTCCTCGGTCCATGTCGTAGAAACGGTGGTCATCAGTCTGCTCCTGCTGCGGAAAACACCGCCCGGTGACAAAAAAACGCTCCGGGCTGTCGGACCCCGGAGTCTCAGTGCGCCCTGATTGTCAATCACATCCCAAACCCTGTCAAGCTACGGCCCCCAGTGAGGAGCGGCGTCATGGGCAGGGTCTTGAGTGAGATTGAACTGGTCGGAACCATCGTGATACATGGTGTAGATTTCCGAGTTTCCGTCTCTGTTCGAGCGAAATACGATTTCCTCACCTGAAGGCGACCAAGCCGGTGAGTCGTTGTCGCTGTAGGTATTGGTCAACTGGGAGGGCGCCGAACCGTCGGCGTTCATCACGTGGATTTCCCAATTGCCGGTCCGGTCCGAGGCGAAGGCGATCCGGCTGCCGGAAGGCGACCAATCGGCATGGCTGTCATCGGCCGGATGGTCCGTTAGATTTTTCAGGCCAGCGCCGTCGGCGTTCATAGTGTAAATCTCGGCGTTGCCGTCGCGGTAGCTGGTAAAGACGATCGACTCCCCAGTTGGATGCCACCCGGGATACGAGTCGGCGGCGGGATCGTCGGTCAACCGGGTCTGGTTGGCCCCGTTGGAGTCCATAACGTAGATCTCAGGGTTGCCGTCCCGTTCCGACACAAAGGCTATTTTGTTCCCATTGGGAGACACGGCAGGGTATGAATCGGCTTCGGGGGAGTTCGTCAAACGGCGTTCTCCTATTCCTGACGCATCAATTTCGTAGATTTCAAAATTGCAGTCCCGGTTGTTGGAGAAGATGACCTTCCCTCCGGAGGGCGACCAGAAAGGTTCGGTGTCAGCGTCCGGGCCGGTGGTCAAGTCGAAGAGTGCTGAACCGTCCGCGGCCGCGACGTAAACGTCGAAATCGCCCGCCCGGTCCGTTTGAAAAACAATGCCGGATTGAAGGGGACCGGGCGTTGGTACCGGGGTCGGCTTGGGAGTCGGGACCGGCGTTGAAGTCAACGTCGGGCCTGGCGTCTGAGTTGGTGTCAGGGCAGGAGTCGGTGATGGGGTAGGGGTTGGAGTTAGGGTCGGTACTGGGGTCGGCGTAGGTGTAGCGTTTCGCGGGGGTAGTACCGCGATTGCCAGATATTGGTCGGCAATCATCACGACGGAGCCCCGGTTACCGTTCTGGCTGGATACGCCGATCATGTTCACCAGGTAGCCGTGGATATCGGGCAGTACCGTGAAATTCACCAGCGAACCGGTGGGATAGAAACCGTCGGCCCTCGGCAATTGATCGAGATGGACTTCGCCGTCGATTATAGGGATGACCGGTTGGCCGGGTCCTACCTGGATACCGTTGATGAAAAGGAGGCGGCCAGGCTCCGGCGTCGGCGTGTCGGGCGTGGGCGTAGGTGTTGAGGTTGGTGTCGGTGTGGGTGTTGAGGTTGGTGTCGGCGTAGGTATCGGCGTGGGTGTTGAGGTTGGTGTGGGTGTGCCCGTAGCGGTGGGAGCAATGGTCGGACGCGCCTCCACGAAGTCGGTGGGCTGCGGGACCACAGTCGCGGCTGGTGTTGGAATAGCCGTAGGGGACGGCACCCGCACCGGAGATTCCGGCGGGACTGGAGACCCCTCCGGGACCAAGGTAATTCCCGGCGTTAAAGTCGGCGCCGGAGGGATGGCGGAAGGTCGGGTGGTCGGCGTCACCGGTGGAGCGGTTGGTTCCGGGCTTTCTCGCGTCGGACCGGGGACCCGTGTGGGGGTCCCGGTGACCGGCGGGGTATCAGGGGTTGGCGAGGCCGACGGTGTGCCGGATGGTCTGTTTTCCGTAAGACTGGCTTCGACCGGCTCGGTGACCGTGAGGCCATTCGTCCCAATTGTTAGAGCGAAGAGGCTCAAGGTGCTCACTCTGGCTGTCACCGAGCGGTTGTCCACGTCGATGTCCGTGGCCAGAGCGTTCCATGGTTGGGCGGGCCGTTGGTATTTTTGGACCACAAACCGGGACGAGTCCGCCTCGGTCGAGTCGAGGTCGGATTCGCCTATGCGAAAGGTTATGCTGACCGGTTTGTCGAAGGACGCGGCAGCGCTCTCGTCCTGCCAACTTGCGGTTATTTCGTACACCGGGGAGGCGAACCGGAAACCGGTCGGCGGAGGCGGATTCGGGCCTTCTATCCGCTGGTATTGAATCCGCACGGGCCCGGCGACGCTCCCGGCTTCAACCCGGATTGACAATAGACCGTCGGCGGACATGGAACTTGCGGGGTCGGACCGGTTGATCAGCAGTTCTTGCGGCGGGAATAACCGGACCTCCGGTCTGGTAATGTCCTCCGGTACACGGTCATAGCAACGGGTGGTTACCAAGGTGATTCCAATTCCGGCCAAGACCAGGAAGGCTATTAAGCATATCGCCGGGACTGGCGATGAAAGCCGATCGCGAGCAAAACCCAAAGAGAATCCGCTGTTTCTATGGTCGCTGCAATGGTGGCCGCTCTCTGCGCGAAGGGCGCACCGGGCACCCGTGCAATTATAGCGAGCGGCTGATTCCGGTCAATAGCTGGCAACGCACCCGAATTCAGCAGTCAACTAGCAACGAAGACCTCGCTGAAATCCGGCGTCAAGCTGGCGATGATAGCAATAGCACAACCGAGACCATCACTGAAGACGTGAAACCGTTATTCTTGAAGGCGCATCATCCCGTCGGTCCGCCGAGGCGAAAAGACCCGAGGCCGCCTCGACGGTGGTATCGGCGGTGGATTTCGGTCACCACGGTAATTTGTCAATTGGCGATAGCGGTGGCACAATGACGGCGCTTTCAGGCAATCTAGCCTTTCGCCGAGGGGTAGGAGGTAACCAATGCCGGCTATCCGAACTAACCGGGCCAAGGAAAGACTTCAACAAAACCAGTTGGTGACCACGATCTCCGGCTTGCAGAACAGCGATATCATAGACTTTCTGGGTCCTTTCGGCTTCGATGCCGCTTGGATTGAGTGCGAACACGGTCCTGTAGACTGGGACGCTTTGGGCGACATGACCAGGGCCTGCGACCTATGGGGCATGACGTCGATCACCAGGGTCAATGCCAACGACCCTGGAATCATCACCCGGACCTTGGACCGGGGTTCGATGGGCATTGTCGTTCCTCACGTCAATAGCAGGGAGGCAGCGGAACAGGCGGCGCAGTCGGCAAAATATGCTCCACTGGGCTATCGAGGCATGTTCGGTGGCCGCCAGTCATTCGGGGTTGCCGATTATTTCAGCGGCGCCAACGATCAAACGATGGTGGTCGTGCTGCTTGAAGAGGTGGAGGCGCTGGGGAACCTGGATGAGATACTCAGAGTCGATAACATCGACGTCTTCTTCGTCGCTCCGTCCGACTTGGCCCAAACGATGGGCCACATCGGTAACGTGGAGCACCCCGAGGTCCAATCGGCAATTGGTGAAGCAATCGGCAAGATAGTGGCGGCGGGCCGGACCCCGGGCACCCTGGTGAACGACGGCAATCTTGAGCGCTTCGTCGAGCTGGGTGTGAAATTTCTGATGACCTCGTGGAATGGTTGGGTGGCCCGGGGGGCCAACGAGTTCGTGCAGAAAGTGGCGGCCGCCTAGCCTACCGCGATCAGACCGGTTCAGTCGGGCGCCGGTTCAGTCGGGCGCCGGTCAGTCGGGCGCCGGTTCAGTCGGGCGCCGGTGAGTCGGGTGGTTGGTACTCGAGGCCTGATTCGTCAGCTACGGTAGTCTTGACCGGGAGCAGCAGAATCGCCCCGACGAAGAACATTACGGCGCATCCGGTGATTAACGCTTGGTAGCCGAAGTTTTCGGAAGCCCGGTTCAACAGATCGATACCAGGGCCCACCACCTTGGCGACCAACGCCCCTCCGATGGTCGCCAGGTTGACGATTCCCATGTGGAGCCCGGCCCGATCCGGGCTTCCCAACTCGTTCGCCAAGGCCCAGTTGGCGCTCGACAGGGCCCCGATCGACGCGCCGGTCACAGTGGCGACGAGGAGCACTTCCGTCGACGAATCAGCGGTAAGCATCCAAAGTGTGCTCAACGCGGCTCCGGTGGCGCCGACTACGATAACCGGTTTCCTGCCCACCCGGTCGGAGATCCAGCCACCCGGGAACACCATCACCACCAACGCTCCACCGATGGCCAGAATCATGCGTGACAGAGTCTGGGCCGGGTCGGCCACCCCAACCACGTCGCGCAAGTAGAAGAGCCCGTAGGTCGGGAACGAGATTATAGAGGCGAACATCAACAGGCGGGACACCAGGAATAACACCAGGTCGCGGTTTAATACGGGGGGCGCCTTGGTCTGGTCCCGCTGCTGCCGTCGCCGCGGCATCTCGTATCTGGTCTGGGTCAGCGCCGTGACCGATGTCAACGCTACCGTCACAAGCAAACTCAACCCTAGCAAAGCGAGGGTCAGCCACTTCCAGTCGATCGTCCCGGCGGCGGTCTCTTTGGCGATCAGGGTGCCGGTTACGGCGGTTAAGGCCAGGCCGCCAGCGGCGTCGGACATTATCTTGACGGACGAGGCAACTCCCAACCGGCGTACCGGCACCAAGTCTCGGACCAGCGCGAGCGCCGGCCCGTAGGCTATGTTGAGACTGAATTGAATGAATACCCAAACGCCGAACAAGACCCAAAAGTCGGTCGCCAGCCGCAGCCCGGCTAGGCTGGCGCAGGCAAATATCGTTCCCCAGATCAGGAACGGGACTCTTCGGCCCAAGAAGGAGCGGGTACGGTCGCTCAGCCGCCCTACGACGGGTTGGACCGCCGCCGCCACCAGAAGGCCGCTGAAGCCCAACACTGCCAGATACGTGTTCTTGAGTCCCTCGGGGGCCACGGCCAGGACGAGGACCGGGAGAATGATGGCGTCCATAGCCAGAATAAACCCGGTAACTCCGAAGCTGAACGCGTTTAACCTGACCAATGCCAGGTTGCTCCAGGACTCCCTGGCTGCGACCTGACTCATCAATCGGCCGTTGGGGAGCCAAGTTTGGGCCGTTTTGGCAACAGTGGGTTTTTCAACAATCGAAGACGCATTGGTCTCAGCAACCGGTATGAAGGCCCCGGTGAGCAAACAACTGCGGGCAGTCTATAATACAACAGCGGGCGCGCCGGGACGTTGGTTTTGAAGCCTTAGATTCCACCGCATCCCCGGCCAACGAATAATTACCGGCCAACGAATAATTAATGGAAAGACGGGGGAAAAGACCCCGGAAGAGGCACATGAAGAGACCCATGAAAATCTGTTCACTTCTGCCCAGCGGCACCGAGATTCTTTACGCTCTGGGACTGGGCAGCCAAGTAGCGGGAATCAGCGACCTGTGCGACTACCCGCCTGAGGTCCGGGACAAGGCCGTGGTCAGCCGCAGCAAGATCGACCCGTCGGTCTTATCCAGCGACCAAGTAGAAGAGGCTATGACCGGTCTGCTGATGCGTGGTGAAAATCCTTACGAAATCGATCAAGACTGGTTAATTCAAGAATCGCCCGACGTCATCCTCACCCAGGACCTGTGCCACGTCTGCGAAGTCGACGCCGGGGAAGTTGACGCCGTGGTCCGCGGGATGGTGGAGCAACCCCAGGTGGTGGTGCTACAACCCAGGACGTTTGAGGAAATACTGGACTCGATTTGCCAGATTGGGGAGGTCTGCGACGCGGTTGGTCCAGCCTTCCGGTTGGTGGCCTCTTTACGGGACAGGGTCACCGCTGTCCGGGAGACGCTCAGCCAAACGGAACTGTGTCCCACGGTCTTTTCGCTGGAGGGAATCAACCCCTTGGTGGTCGGCGGACACTGGATTCCTGACTTGCTCCTGATGGCCGGAGGCGTTCAAACAGTCCTGGAGCCCGGCTGCCCGGCACGGCGGTTGGATTGGGATGAGGTCTGGCAGCTTGCTCCGGAGAAACTATACGTGGACCTTTGTTCGTCGGACGTGGCCCGCAACACCCGGGAGGCGCCTTGGTTGGCGGCACAGCCGGGATGGCGTGAACTTCCCGCGGTAGTCAATGGGGAAGTGTACTTGATCGACCACGCCTACTTCAGCCGGCCGGGCCCGCGTGTGGTTGACGGTCTGGAAATTCTGGCCCAACTCACCCACCCGGACTTGTTTACCGGCATGGTGCCCCCGGGTACGGTGGCCAAGCTGGACGCGGCGGCGGCCGCCCGTTGCCCGGCGGAAGAGATTGGAAGCTGCTTTGCCCCGTTTCCGTTGAATTAAGGTCGGCCGCTCCAGGTAGCAGAGGCTTAGCCGAGTGTATATAATGGCCGTAATCACCGGCTTTACTCGATTCCGGCGGTTTCGACTTCCGTAGACCGGTACGAGCAGACTCGGATTGGGGAAGGTATGTCTACAGTCAACAAAGATGAGTTCAGATCAGCGCTATCCGAATTCGCCACCGGAGTGACCGTTATAACCACCCTCGACGACGAAGGCGCCCCACACACGATGACGGCCAATGCCTTTACCTCGGTCTGCCTCGAACCTCCCATCATCCTGGTATGCATCGCCCACGGCACCCACACCTACGGTTACGTCGAAAAAAGAAAGGCCTTCGGCGTCAACTTCCTGCAACGCGACCAGCTCGAATTGGGCGCCTATTTCGCCAAGAAACCGCAAGACCGTACCGGAGGGGTGGAATACAGCTTTTCCGAGTCTGAAGACGGTGTTCCGGTGCTGGACGACTCAATCGTGTTCTTGGACTGCGACGTGGTTGGTTCCCATGTGTACGGTGACCACACCATCTACTTGGGTGAAGTAAAAGAGATACGTCGGAACGAAGCCGACGCCCCCCTCATGTTCTACCGCAGCCGGTGGTACAACCCCGGTCAGGAGTAGCCGGTCGCCGTTACCGCTTTAGCGTGTCCAGGAACCCCTCGATCCCCTGGTTGACCGCCCCGTAACTCTCCATCTGCACGAAATGGGAACCGCCCGGGATAATTGTTTCTCGGGCGTTTGTCATGTGGTCCATCAAGTAATCGCTGTACTTCACCGGCGTCATTACGTCATCGCTGCCGCAAATGACATAGGTTGGCAATTGGATACTGTCCAACTGGTCCATAACGTCGAAACGGTCGCAGGCCATCAGGTCGTTTAGCTCCACTTCGGGCCCGACTGCCGCCGCCCTTTGTTCCAGCACCTGGTAGATGTCGGGTTCCACCGCTTGGTAATGCTGCATGTGACCGGATAGCCAATCCCGGTTGCCTTCGCCAGGGTTTGCGGCCCGTTGCAGGTACTTGGGATCGACCCGGAGGCGGGCCCCGGTGCCGAGAAGGATGATCCCCTTCAGTTCTTCCGGATAGCGTAGAGCGTACTTCAAGGCGATGGCGCCGCCCATAGAATGGCCGCAAAGCACCACGTCCTTGTATCTCCGGGCGGTAATAAAGCCCCGGACCCATTCCAAGTAACCGTCGACGTCCGTACAGGCCGCGCCTTCGGGATGTCCGGGCAGGTCCAAGGCCTTGGAATTTCTGAAATGCCTGAGTTGATAGTAGAAAGAAAGACTGGAACAGCCGGCCCCATGCAGAAAAACGAGTTTCATCCTTGGCTCCGCAGTATGGTGTCACCGCGTTTTTAGAATAATGTACGCCGTCCAATATCACAGTGTACTAATATAATAGCGTAAATCCGTAACCGATTCCAACAGCCCAGATTATCGTCGGCTGTCGACGGGCTTGGAGGGGGCGCCAATTCATTCTGGCGGCCACCCTGGGCCAGCAGCCCGCGGGTCGCCCACGCGGCCCGGCCCTTAATGGTTCCCGCTAGGGCAGTCAGACCGCTCCCGCTTACTGGCCGTTGGCGCCGTTATTCTGGGTCCCGTTGTTGGGCCGGTGTCCGTTGGTCGGGGGCCCGTCGTGGGTGTCCTGCATTACATCCAGGAAGCTACCCTGGGTCGCTTCCTGGATTGTGTCCTTAGTGGCTTCCGGGGTCTCTTCCGGGGTCTCTTCCGGGGTCTCCTCTTGGGCCTCTTCCGGTGCGCCTTCCTGGACCGTTTCCTGGACCGGTTCCTGGATGGTTCCCTGTGTAGCTTCTTGGATCGTCTCCTGGAAGCAGGCAATCGAGGCGACGAAGTCGTCGTCTTCCTTGGGCTGCCAGACGATGACCCCCTGGGTGTTCCGGCCCGTTACTCTGACTTGGGCCAAGGTGATTCTAACTACCTGCGCCTTGTTGGAAATAATCACAATGTCTTGGCCCGGAGTATCGGCGACGACTCTGGCTGCGGCGACGTTACCCGCTTTCTCCGTAGTGCGGAAGGTCCTGACGCCCTGCCCTCCGCGGGAATGGCGGGGATAACTGGACGTGGGCGTGGACTTTCCGAAACCGTTTTCGCTCACGATTAACAGGTAGCTGTTGGGGACCACCACCCCCATCGACACGACTTGGTCTTCACCGACGAGCCGTATTCCGCGGACTCCGCCCGCCGTGCGAGAGCGCGGCGTGATGCCCTCGATGGCGAACTTGATGGCTTGGCCTTGGGCTGACACCATCATTACGTCTCTGGCGTCGCCCGCTTGGGCCACCGCCACCATTTCGTCGCCCTGTTCCAGGTCCATGACAATGAGGCCGGAGGGCCGGATGTTCGACAGCTCTCCGGTTTTCAGGGCTTTGATTTCTCCCTTCTTTGTCGCCAGCAACAGGAGGTACTCGGCTTGTGCCTTGTCCATCAGCAAAACCGCTTGGACTTGCTCCCCGCGGTCGATGGGCAAAATGTTTGACAACAAGGTGCCTCGGCTGGTGCGGGAGGTGTCGCCCGGAATCTGGTGGGCCTTGAGCGGATAGACCCGTCCCCGGTTGGTGAAGTAAAACAACGTGTCGTGGGTATCCGCCACCACCAAGTCCATGGGCGCGTCGTCTTCTCTGGTCGTCATGCCGCGGACGCCCTTGCCGCCCCGGTGTTGGGTGCGGTAGGTTGCCGACGGGATTCTCTTGATGTAACCCCGTTGGCTCAACGTGATAATCACGTCCTCCCTGGGTATCAACGACTCCGGTGTTTCCTCGCCGATCTCTTCTTGGTGGATCACGGTGCGGCGGGGGTTGTTAAACGACTTCTTTAGCTCGCGGGTCTCCGATTTTATCGCGGCCAATATCTTGTCCGGGTCGCCGAGCAACTCCTCTAACTCGGCAATCCTCTGAAGCAGGTCGTCATGCTCCTTTTGCAACCGCTCCCGCTCCAAGGCGGCCAACCGGCGTAACTGCATGTCCAGAATCGCCTGTGATTGCACTTCGCTGAGGGATAGTTGCTCCATCAGGTTGTTTCGAGCGGCCTCAACGTCGGCCGACCCCCGGATGATTTCGATAACCTCGTCCAACCGTTCCAAGGCCAGCAAGAGGCCTTGAACGATGTGGTCCCGGTCGAGGGCCCGTTGCAACTGGTATTCCGACCGGCGCCTGATGACCTCTTGCCGGTGTTGGATGAACAGGGACAGGCAACGGAGCAGGGGCAGCACTTGGGGCTGACCGTCTACCAACGCCAACATGATGGAATTGAAGGTGGAACGAAGCGCAGTGTGCCGAAAGAGGTTGTTCAAGACCACTCGAGACTGGGCGTCGCGGCGCAACTCAATGACGATGCGCATCCCTTGGCGGTCGGACTCATCGCGGATGTCGGAAATGCCCTCGATCTTCTTGTCGCGGGCCAGCAGCGCGATGCGTTCGATGAGCGTGGCCTTGTTCACCTGGTAGGGGAGCTCGGATACGATGATCTGCTGACGGCCGCCCCGGGCCTCTTCCACTTCGGCGGACGCCTCCATCACGATGCGCCCGCGGCCCGTTGTGTAAGTGTCGACGATTCCCTGACGGCCTCTGACATTGGCCCCGGTTGGGAAGTCCGGTCCCTTCACGTAGCGCATCAGGTGCTCCGTGTTGGCCTCCGGGTTGTCGATGAGGTGGACGAGCGCGTCGCATACCTCGCCCAGATTGTGGGGCGGGATATTGGTGGCCATGCCGACGGCGATTCCCGAGGCCCCGTTTACCAGCATATTCGGCATTCGGGCTGGCAACACCGTGGGTTCGTTCAATGAGTCGTCGAAATTAGGAGTGAAATCGACCGTGTTTTGGTCGATGTCCGCCAGCAATTCCTCGGCGATAGGAGCCAAGCGGGCCTCGGTGTACCGCATTGCCGCCGGGGGATCCCCGTCGACGCTGCCGAAGTTGCCCTGCCCCGCGATCAGCGGATAGCGCATCGAGAAACTCTGGGCCAGACGCACCAGCGCGTCGTACACCGACCCCTCGCCATGGGGGTGGAACTTGCCCAGCACCTCACCAGCGATACGAGCGCTCTTCCGGTGTTGGGAGTTGGGCCGGATGCCCATGTCGTGCATCGCGTAGAGGATGCGGCGTTGCACCGGCTTCAGGCCGTCCCGCACGTCGGGAAGCGCCCGGGCCACGATCACGCTCATGGCATAGGTCAGGTACGATGTGCGCATCTCGTCTTGGATGCGAATCGGTTGGTCGCCGGAAGGGGCCACAGGGGTGGTTACCATAGATCAACGCTCCTTAGGTGGAGGAAGACGGGTCGATTCGCTATGCCGGGCAGGCTGCCGAAAACCTTTCAGCCCGTTCCCACAACCCCAAGAACAGGTTGGCGAAGATTTTAGGCACTTCTTCCTGCCGTTCCGGGTGGCATTGCAGCCCGATGACCCAGCTATGTTCGGGACTCTCGAGCCCCTCTATCAACCCATCCTCCACACTGTAAGCCGTGGTCATCAAGCGAGGCGCCCGCTGCGCCTCGGTAAGGCCTTGGTGATGGTGGCTGTTCACCTTGAAAATTCCTGCGGAGCCGATTACGGCCGAGGCCTTGGCGCCCGGGGCCACGTAGACTTGGTGGTAGGTCCACCCGGTACCGCCGTCGCCGGTCTCATCCTGGTGACGGGGTAGGTCCTGGATCAACTTGCCTCCGAATGCCACGTTCAGGAGTTGCATACCCCGGCATATGGCCAAGACCGGCATATCCCGCTTTAATGCTTCGTTAAGAACACCGAGTTCCAAATCGTCCAAAGAGGGGTCGGTGCAAAGTCCGGCGTCTGAGACGGGCTCCTCGCAGTAGCGTGACGGGTCTACGTCGGGGCCTCCGGTCAACATCAACCCGCCCACATTCATCAACAGGGTCTCCGGCGGTTGGTCTCCGTGGGTTTCGGGCAAAAGGAGCTTTACCTGGGCTCCCACCGACTCCATCACTTCGACGTAACAGAGGGCGTTTTGCGCGTCGCAGGAAGTGATAGCTACAATGGCCATACAACATAACATTTTACCGCATCGTAGCTGTCAGTTACAGTCTCATTAAGCTGATTTCCGTATTTTCTTGAGTCATTTCGCGGTGAGAACGGATTGGTCAGGGCCGGAATCAATGCCGAGGCTAAGGCCGGGATTGGAGACGGGCAGCCGTTTGCTCCGGTAAGCCCGATTTTGGTAAGCTGGAAGAGTCGTTTCCGGGGCTGTCTAGCCCTCGATTTCGAGGGTCTCGGGAACCGTACCCCAGGATTGACCGCTTGCTGGCCGATGAAGGAAGACGATGAAGGAAGTCGTACAAGGCGCCGTCGATATCCTCAAAGATGGCAACCCCTGTGTTGTGGCCACCGTGGTGCGCACCAAGGGCTCTACCCCCCAGAAGGCGGGGGCAATGCTGCTGGTCCGCGAGGACGGCAGCGGCTTGGGCACCTTGGGCGGTGGCTGTGTGGAAGGCGACATCTGGTTCGCCGCCAAGGAGATCTTGCGGCGCAACGGCGGCCCCGAGTTTAAAGACTATTATCTCAACGAAGACATCGCCGCCAGGGACGGTCTGGTCTGTGGCGGGACTATGTATTTCTTTCTGGAGCCGTTGCGCCAGGACGAAGAATTTCTGTCCATCGGCAACGAAATCGTCGACGCCTACAACGGCGGCGACCCCGTGAGCTTGGCGACAATAGTCAATACGCCGCCCAATTCGCCGGGGGACGGGCCGCGGTTGGGGGCCAAGCTGTTGTTGCGGGCCGACGGCGTCGTGTCCGGCAGCCTCGGCAGCCCGGCATTGAACAGCCAGGCCTTGGAGGTGGCGGCCCGGGTCGCGTCCATCGGAAACTCCGAGTCCCTCACCACCGACGATGGGACCGAGATTTTTGTCGAAGGGTTCACGACTCCCCCAACCCTGGTGATGGTCGGAGGCGGCCACGTGGGTAAGGCGACTGCCGACTTGGCCCACTTTTTGGGCTACCGGGTCTTCGTAGTCGACGACCGGCCGGAATTCTCCAATCCGGAGCGTTTCCCTTACGCCGACGACGTTGTGGTCGCGCCCTACGACGAATGGGCCGATCACCTGAGTATCAACGTCAACAGCTTCGTGGTGGTGGCTACCCGGGGCCACCGATTCGACGACATGGCCTTGGAGTCGGCACTCAGAACCCGGGCCCGCTACATCGGATTGCTTGGCAGCCGCCGCAAGACCCTGATGATCTACCGCCGCCTGATGCAACTGGGCGTATCCGCCGAACGGATCAAGGAAGTGTATGCCCCGGTCGGCCTCGACATCGGCGGCCTCACACCCGAAGAATTGGCGGTCAGCGTCATGTCCGAAATTATCATGGTGCGCCGCGGTGGCGGTGGCGGCCAGATGAAGATGGGCGATTGGTACGTAGACCGGGCGGCCGACATCGTGGAAAGGACGGTGGAGGTCTAGCCGAGCCAGCCAATGACCGACACATGGGCGATACTGCTGGCGGCCGGGGAATCCAGCCGCATGGGCCAGCTCAAGGCTTTGCTTCCTTGGCGAGGGGCCACTCTCCTCGAACATCAGGTGGCCTCACTCTTCGAAGGCGGCGTCGATTGCATAGTGGTCGTGGTGGGCCACCAAGCGGACTGTTTGGTCCCTCTCCTGGAAGCTTACCGGGAAGCCCGCCGGGGAGCTCTCCCGGATAGCGGCGACAACTTGGTCTGGTCTCGCAACCCCGATTACCTATTGGGCAAGACGACTTCCATCAAGACAGGACTATCCGCCATAACCGGTCAGGACGCTTCCGCCGTGCTGATGCTTAACGTCGACCAACCGCGAAGCGGGGCGACCATCCGGCGTCTGTTGGAACGACACCTAGCGCTCGGGCGTTCCATTACCATCCCGGAGCACGCCGGCAAGGGCGGTCATCCCATCATCGTGGATGCCCGTCTCTTGGGTGAACTCTTGGAGATCGACGAGGAAACCCTGGGCGTGAAGTCGGTCGTGCGGCGTCACGCTAATGACGTGGCCCGGGTAGACCTTGGTGACGCCGAAGTCTTGTGGGACCTGAACACCCCGGAGCAGTACCGGCAGGCTTTGGACTCATCGGTTCAGTAAGGCTGTCTTCCGGTTCCCGGCGTCTTTCGGCATGACCAACGCAGCGAGCAGCCCGACGAAGAAGAGCCCCGCGGCGAAGTAAAACGCCGAATGCCAGCCGAGGTATTCCACTAACGCCCCGGCAGCCACCGAGGCCGCCGCACCGAAAAAAGCGTTGCTGCCCCACATCAGACCGATAAACGTCCCTTCCAGGCCCTTTCCTGCCGCCACATCGATGGCCGCCGCTTGAGTGAGGGAGTTTACCGAGAAGAGGAAGAGGCCGAAAAGGGCTATTGAGAAGGTCATACCCAGCCCGCTGCCGCCCAATACCATCGTCACCGGCAAGACCACTGCCGTCGCCATGATGACCACAATAATCTGCTTCCGGCCGGTCCGGTCGGAAAGGTGTCCGAACACGGGACCGGATAAAATTCCGGGAGCCGCCAGCAGGGCGACGTGAAATCCGACCCAGAAGGCGCTCATCTCCAACTGGTCCGACAGGTAAAGGGGAATCACCCACAACAAGGAACGGTCGCCCATGCCCCGTAAAGCCGACACAGAAAAGATGCTCCACATTCCGGTGCCGCGGAAGGAGTCCACAATGCTGGATAGCTGGGACTTGATCCGGGCGCGGTAGTCGGTCCGTTCCGGACTGGGACTTTCCAGGTTTCGCAATAGCAGGAAGGTGGCCGCGGCGAAGACCAAGAGTAGGGGTGTGCCGCCACCCATAATCCAACGCCAGCCGACTACGCCCAATAAGCCGCCGACTATCAGCGGGCCGATCCAATCGCCGGCATTCCCAGTGGAACGGTGCATCGAAATGAACAGTCCCCGGCGGGCCGGAAAACGTTGGGCCAAGAGTCCCAGGGCCGGGGGATGCCACAGGGCTGTCCCGGCCGAGGCCACCGCGAGCGCGGCCAAGATTAGCCCGTAGGTTGGGGCTATCGAGACCAGGAAATAGCCCACCGCGATGAGCGCCAAGCTGAGGGCGAGCACATGGGCCCGGCGGTGGTGGAAGACGTCGACAAAGAAGCCGCCGGTCATGCTGGTGACGCCGCCGGAAAGCTGCCGGACCGCGTCCAGCAGCCCCGCTTGGATGGGGGCCAACCCCAGCGCCACGTAAATGGCCGGAATGAGTACCAAGAACGCCCGGCCATACATGTGTTCGAAGGCGTGGGCGCCAATGACGGTGGTCGCCATCACCGGGTTTCTGGTCCGGCCGTAATCGCCCGGTATTGGGGTCTTTTGTCGATCGATTGCTTCAGCCACCGCTTTAGAACGCCTAGCCGGTTTGCGCTCCACGCCGGGTGGAGACGAGGACGGCGCAGGTCAGTATACAGTAGGCAGGAGCCAACAAGCTCAACCTTGGTGGCCGCAGACAGGGCCCTTTAATTTTTTGGAAGTCCCGCAATGCCCGCTCGTTCTGAACGAAGTCGAAGGACAGTTGGACAGGTACGCCGACCGTGAACCGGGAGCGTTCGACTCTACTCCGGGCCGGTTAGGGCCCGCGGACCAACGGCGGTCAGACGCCGTAGTTGAGCCGGTCGATCAGGTATTCGGGCAGTCCGGCGCGGCGCATCTTGCTCTGGGTTTCGCCGATGGCGTACTCCACCCGGTATCGCTCTAGGGTACCGGCCGTGTAGTCTAAAATCCCGTAGCTGGGTCTGGGATCTCGGTCCCGGGGCTGGCCGACTCCGCCGGGATTGATAATCAGACGCTCTTCGCCCAACCGGGTGACGACCCCCTCGGTAAAGTCGTCGAAGAACGGCGCTCCGCCGTTCTCCCGGCAGATGAACGGAATATGGGAATGTCCCACCAAGCAGAATGGAGTCTGGAGTAGTGCCAGGGTGGCTTCGGCCGTACCGACATCCACCAGGTACTCGACAAGTGGTTGCCGCAGGCTGCCGTGTACCAGGGTGAACTGGTCCCTTTCCACCACCGTAGGCAGGTTAGCCAGGAACTCGGCCTCGGAGCCGGTTAGCTGCCCCGATGTCCAGATGGTGGCCGCCTGGGCCGCCCCGTTAAAGTCACTATAGTCGGTCTTGCCCACGGCGGCGTAATCGTGGTTGCCCGCGATCGCCACCAGTTCAAACTCCTGAAGCAGGCGAATACACGGGCCGGGGTCCGGTCCATAACCCACTGTGTCGCCCAAACACCAGATCGCGTCAAAACCTCCGCGGGCGGAGGAATCGGCCAGAATGGCCTCCAATGCTTCGAGGTTGGCGTGAATGTCGGATAGCAGTAGTGCCCGCATTGGGCGCCTCCCGTTCAATTTTGCCAGATTACCTGGTTTGCCAAGCTTTCTGGTATTTTACCAAGAGACCCGGAACATGGGATGGTGGGCTCGGCCCGCAACACGAAGGGGCGACTCCAAGGGTCTCTCCTGCGGGCTCGACGAATACAAAACAGGGAGGAATGGAATGACCAGCACCAAACCTCGGGTACACGTAATCGGCACCGGCGGCAGCATCGCGGGGCTGGGTCCTGACCGCATGGACTACATGCTTTACACGGATATTGGCGATCACCTGACAATTCAGCAGTCCTTGGACCGCGTTCCGGAAATCCAAGATATTGCCCAGACCAGTTCGGAAGACTTGGTCAGCGTCGGCAGCACCGCCATTGGGACGCCCGAGTGGTTGGCCTTAACCCGGCGCATCAACCAGTTGCTCCGGGACGACAGCGGACTTGACGGCATAGCAGTGACCCACGGCACCGCGACCCTGGAAGAAACGGCCTACTTTCTGAACCTGACCGTGAAGTCGGATAAGCCGGTGGTGGTCACCGGAGCGATGCGTCCGCCCACCGCTCTAAGCACCGACGCCGACCTGAACCTGCTCGACGCGATACGAATTGCGGCCAGCCCTCATGCCGGGGGAATGGGCGTGCTTACCGTCCTGAACAACGAAATCCAAGCGGCCAGAGAGGTTTCCAAGGCTAATAGCTTCCGGGTCGAGACGTTCCGGCCCAACGAGTTGGGGTTCTTGGGATACTCCGATTCCGACGGCCAAGTGGTGTTTTACCGGGCGCCGGTACGCCTGCACACCACCGCCACGGCCTTCGACGTTGACGGCCGCGACGGACTGCCTCGGGTTGAGATCGTCTACTCTTACGCCGGCGCCGACGGCCTATTCGTCGAAGCGGCCCGCCAGAGTCGTGCCGACGGTCTCGTCGTGGTAGGGTTTGGCGGCGGGACCTTCCCGCCGGCCTTCATCGAGGCCGCCGCTCGAGTGGTTGAGGACGGGATACCGGTAGTGCTGGCTACGCGGTCCACCGCCGGGAGGGTGATCGCCACGCCGCGCCGACAACAACAGGGGTTCATCGTCTGTGACAACCTGCTCCCCCAGAAGGCCCGTATCCTGCTGATGCTGGCCCTGACCACGACTCGAGACCGGGACGAGTTGCAACAGGCCTTTTACCAGTACTGAATTTGCAGTACTGAGTTTCGGGGGTGTCTTAATTCCCACTGGCGACAGGGGTTCACCGCAGCGGGCGCGGCGACCGCAGAGTTTTTTTGCTGATTGCCCGTGGTGCACTCGAACGCCGGCAGGTAGTCGTTGGAGAAGGTTCTCTTTGGGGTCACGTAGCACTGGTATAATCAACGTTGCTTAAATTAAGACGCAGTGAAACTGTTAGGAGACGATTGAGTTATGGCTCTTGCTCCGAGACTCAGATTCGGAATTTTCATGGCGCCCTTCCACTGGGTGGGGGAGAATCCGACCTTGTCGCTGGACCGGGACATGGAACTGATCGAGTGGCTGGACGACCTGGGGTTCGATGAGGCGTGGGTCGGCGAACACCACAGCGCCGGCTGGGAAACCATCGCCTCTCCTGAAATCTTTCTTGGCGCCGTTGCCCAGCGGACCAAGCACATAAAGCTAGGGACCGGAGTCCTGAGCCTTCCATACCATCACCCTTTGATGGCGGCGAACCGAATGTTGCAGCTGGACCACATGACCCGAGGCAGGGTGATGATGGGTGTCGGGCCTGGAGCCCTGGTAGGGGATGCCTATATGCTGGGCATAGACCCTCCGACGCAGCGAAGTAGGATGGACGAGGCCCTGGGAATCATCCTTCGCCTCTGGACGGAGACCGAGCCCATAACCTACGAGTCGGAGTGGTTTACTCTGAAGGAAGCGCGGGTCCACTTGCGGCCCTACTCCCAGCCTCACATGCCGGTAGCGGTGGCGGCCTCCCAGTCGCCGGCCGGTATGATTTCAGCCGGCAAACACGGAGCGGCGGTCCTGTCCCTCAATACCGTCAGGCTACCGGGGGCCGTAGCCCCCGATCTGGCCAAATTCTGGCAGATTGCCGAGGATACGGCGGCGGAACACGGTAAGGTGGTCAATCGCAATGACTGGGGTCTGGTGCTCCACGTCCACTTGGCCGAAAGTCGCAAGGAGGCCATAGAACAGGCCCGGGTCGCGGCGGGCCGCTACCAGCGGCAATATTTCGAAGAGACCCTGGGATTGCCCCAAGCCATGGACGGTCCCCCTGACAAGATAATCGACTACATGGTGGAGACGAATAACTGGTGTGTCGGCACCCCCGACGACCTGGTTGCCCATATTCACCGGCTGGATGAGGAGTCGGGAGGATTCGGCAGGGTGCTGGTGCAGGCTACCGAATGGGGTACTCGGGAACAGGTGCTCCACAGCTATGAGTTGATGGCCCGCTACGTCATGCCTCGATTTCAAGGGTCACTGACAAGCCTGGAGACTTCAGCCGCTTGGACGGTGGAAAAACGACCCGAGCTGGTCGGCCTCGCAACCAAAGCGATAGAAAGGGCCAGGGACGACTATTTGGGCAGCAAGCCGCAGTCTTGACCTGTGTCCGTCGCAGGGTCTATGGCGCCGGTTCGCACTCCCCTCCGAGGTTCAGGGTGCGTTCAGCGCAGAGGACGCAGAGGGCTTTGTAATTCCGGGTAGTCCCGGTTGGCCGCGGCGCTCGTCGCATTGAAGAATATCGCTTGGCCGAGGCTTCCTCCTTACCGTGCTATAATTATTGTTGCGCCACTTGGTGGGACTTCTTGGTGAACGAATAGCAAAAAGGCGCCCCGACTGGTTGAACGGCCGGGGGTTTGTATTTGCGGCCCGCTAGCTCAACTGGCAGAGCAACGGACTCTTAATCCGTAGGTTCTCGGTTCGACCCCGAGGCGGGTCACCAAATTCAGTGACCAAACAGGCCCTTTCCACCCGGAAGGGGTCTGTTGTTTTGTTCCGCCGGCCTTGGATTGGTCTACGGTAATAGGACCAGTGATTGCCGCCGTCTTTCGTCCGCCCGGTTGTCTAGCGGCTCCGGCGACGCTAAAGTAAACCATTGACTGAGGCTACATAACAAGCGCCCCGCCTGCCTGGCGCCGACGCAATAGGAGTTTTGCTATGGCGGACACGACAACCTTCATGCTGGCGATGGAACGGAACTGGGACATGATCAGCAGCGCGGTGGCTGACGTTGACGACGCCACCCTCACCCGGCAGCCCAACGAGCAGTCCAATTCTATGGCGTGGCTGATTTGGCACCTGACCAGGGTCGCCGACCGGTTCGTAAAAGCGCGTATCCAGGACGCCCCCCAATTGTGGGTCCAAGACGGTTGGCACGAAAAATTCAACATGCCAGCCGACGCCGACGACTTTGGCATGGGTTGGGGGCCTGAAAAGCTGGCGGCCTGGGAGTCGCCTTCCAGGGACATTCTGCTGGGGTACTTCTCGGCGGTGAACGAGGCGACCAGCGCCTACGTCGCCACCCTCTCCTCGACGGACTTGGAACGCCGGTTCCCTGCTCCACCCCCGGCCAACAGCCAGTCGGTAGGAGAGGCCCTCGGCATCCTGGTGTGGGATAACTGCGTCCACGGCGGCCAGATCGCTTACCTGCGTGGCTACTACCAAGGTATGGGTTGGTTCCGGTAGCGGCTTCAGGTCGGCCGGCGGGGCCGGGGTTGGGCCCGGGCCGCCTCGTACCCTTGGATGTATTCGTCGGGGGTGGTGCGGCCAATGACATCCCCGACCAAGTCCAAGGGCAAGTCATCCAGTTTCTTGAACCGGACGCATGACTTGCCCATGTTCAGCTTCTTGCCGCTGGCCCGGTAACGATCGGTAAACCACTGTTCCGTCTGCGGGTCGCCGTAGACGTTCATCAGATAGACCGACATGTAGTTTTTGTGGGATGCCAAGGCGGCGTACATCAACGGTTGCTTGTTGTAGGTCACTGGGTACCGCGCCAAGGGGACAACGTAGGTAATCATCCCGAACCCGATTTCTTCCTGGTAGCCTTCAGGCAGATGCTCCAAGATCACCCGCCGCACGGTTTCGATGTCCCGCGCCCGGTCTTCGGGAAGGCCCTCGATGTATTCCGTTACGCTCCGTGGCGCCGTATGCACGTTTGCCGCGTTCATTTCATCCTCGCCGCCTTGTTTTAACCGCTCGGCGCATTATATCCGGCCGTGAACGACATGGCGAAAATAAGCGTTTCCATAGAGTCCGTACCTTCCGGGGCCGCAATGTCTGCAATATAAAGCCCCAATTGGGCTTGGAAAGAAAAGACCGCGCTCTTTACAATAACAGAGTTAGATTGAATGGAAATTGGTCTCTGGTTGCCGGACACCGGAACTAGGGAGCAGTACGGGAGGAATGTGGCGATGACCAGAACCAAACTCTACGTCTTGTTAACCGTGATCGGGCTGTGGCTGGCAGTACCGGCCCTGCTATTCGCCCAATCGCCGCCGCATCAATTCCTGATCACCAGCGCCACGGTCGACGGCGTACCGGCCGACAACAGTTCAATAGTAGCGCTGGTCGAGAACCAGGTGGTGGCCCGAGGCCAAAAGCTTGGCCGGCTAAGCCAAACCAATTTCTTGCCTCTTTTGGTCGAAGCGCCGGCTACCGGGTCCCACGCCGGAAAATCAGTTACTTTCGAAATCAACGGTTATACAGCCGCAGAGTCCTATCCATGGACAAGTGGGACAAAAACGCCGGTACAGTTGACCGCCGTCTCCGCGGTTCCGGTCGTTGTCATACCGAACACCAATACTCCCACCCCTACCCTAACGCCCACGCCAGAGCCTACCCTAACGCCCACGCCCACGCCCACGCCCACGCCCACCCTGACGCCCACACCGGAACCTACTCATACTCCCGTCGTGATTATCGGTGCGACGGGCGTTCCGGGCCCCACCGGGATACCTGGCGCCACAGGGATACCGGGCGCCCCAGGGATGCCGGGGGATGATGGGAATGCCGGCGCCACAGGGATGCCGGGGGAACGCGGGGAACGAGGTCCTGGGGGAGACCCCGGCCAGAGCGGCGCTGCGGGTTCGTCCGGTGTGGCCGGCGCCACCGGTCTTACGGGTCCGCGCGGCCCCGAAGGAGAATCGGCAGGTTCCATTATAGCGATAATCGCCTTGGCATTGGCCGTGATCGCACTCCTTGCCACCGCGGCCAACATGGCATGGACGTGGCTACGGCAGGTCTAGCGCTCCGACACCGGCGAGCGGGATTACGCTCGCCGGTGTCGGTACCGGCCTTGAGGCGCGTCGACGCTACCGCGAAACGCCGGATATAATGGCCGGGTTCTAAGAGTCGGTCCGCCAAGATGCAAACTTGGCCCCTTCCGGGGAAGTGTCGAAACTGGTAGACGAGCATGACTTAGGATCATGTGCCGCAAGGCGTGGGAGTTCGAGTCTCCCCTTCCCCACCATTTTTGACGGCCTACGTGTCCTGTACTAGGAACCCTTCTCGCGCTGTACGGTCCACCCGTCGTCCTTCTCCCGATTCTCGTGGTCACTCAGCGTCGAGCGGGAGGCGAAGCTGGGGGAATGCGGATATGATTATCGAGGCTGTCGAGTCGGAGGCAGAAAGTCCGAAGCCGGTTGCGGAGGGAACAGAGGCGGGTCAGTGGCGGCTGTTCCTATCGGTGGGACACAGTTGCCAGACATTGAGGCGCCCCGGTTAGAGGCTATGACATTTCAATCGGGACCCTTTAGGAAATGAACCGGTCCTGTTGAGGGAACGCCGAATTGACAGACAATGGTGGCAGGTTGGTCCGGCTGCTTGCGACAACCGGCCCGTTCCGCAAACTGCAGTAGTAGACGGGTCTCTCGGCCTATCGGCCAATCCGGGCGCACCCACGCGACGGGTTCCCGTCCCCGGAAGTCAATTACAGATGCCTCGCAGCCACGCTTGAAGGTCCCCTTCAAGACGCTTGAAGGTCCCCTTCAAGACCGGAACTACCCGGCCCGCCCCCACCGGCCTCTTCGATTCGTCCTGGGTCAGGATTCGGACTTGGAAGGGTACGCGTCGCACCACATTTGGCAGCCTGTCACGCCCAGAATAATGGGGAACACCGTGTCCACCACCGTCCAGATGACCCACGCCGGGTCGTTCCCTTCCAGGCTGTCCGCCCCGTGGGCCAGAAGGGAAAACCAGTTGTGCATGAACAGAATCATGATTCCTGCGGTCAAGTAGAAGAGGAGGTTTACCTCCAGGTACCTGCGGGTCACCGGCTCGCCAGCGTCCCGGTGGCCCTCCCTCCGCTTGCGGAGGTAATTGACACCCAATGCTAGGACCAACCCGGCGAACATGAATGCGTCCAGTACGTACCATACGTCCAGGACTTCGACGACATTGACGAAGAACGTGCTGATGATGAACCAGACCGCCACAACCACCGCGACGCCAACCAAGTAGACTCCAAGTGGTCTCTTGAGCCGTTCCATAACGCCTCCGATGCCACCATTTGCCGGGCCCCGGCTCCGGGGGTCCCGGGCCATCCGCGGCTGTTGAAGACCCAACCACCGTACCGGGGCATATTATACTTAATCAGTATCGCCCCGTAAGCCGCTTCCCACTTTCCCAACGGTCATTTGATTCTCCCCGCTTCCTGGTTCTTTCCGTTCGCCCTGACCTCTAAGAGGGTGTTTAATAAGTCTCCTCCCCCGCGCACTGGGGATGGTTAGGGTGGGTACGGTTTCTAGTGGAATCCGGAACAGTCTACCCAAGGCCCCCCATCCTAACCTTCCCCCCGCTGGGGGAAGGGATTTGGGAGCAACCTCCACTTGGGCGGGAGAAGGGGCCTTGGTGGCCAGAAAGAGTGTCTGGCAATAAAACCTTGGAAGGGGAAGGTGAGGTTACTGACGGAACGAAGACTCATTAAACATCCTCTAATATAGGGGACAAGTCCATCGGGAATAAGCAAAGCCGGGAAGGATCCAGCCATAAAAAAAACTTTGCGCCCTCCGCGCTCTCTGCGGTGAACTCCCGCCAGCGGCCCTTACCATCCCGGTTGACCGAGCTGCCAGGGGTTCTTAAAATTGCGGCAACTGTTGCGGTTGCCGGGTCCGGCGACAAGGGAGTTATAGTGTCCGATTTCACTATGCAAGTGGGCGGCGTTGAGATAGTCGCCCTCTCCGATATGAACTTGCCTCTTCCGATGCCTCTAAGCCAGCTATTTCCCACTGCTGCGGCTGACGCATGGGCTCCCTATAGAGAGCGCTATCCCGACGCCTTCGACCAAGACCACATGCTGATCGAAATCGGCTGCTACTTGGTGCGTTCCCAGGGCGAGACCATTCTTATTGACACCGGGTACGGCCCCGGCCCCATCGAGGCCATCGGAGGCCGGCAGGGCGAACTCATGGAGGACTTGGCCGCCAAACACATCGACCCTCAGGAGGTCAACACCGTCTTCCTCTCACACCTTCATTTGGACCACGTAGGGTGGAACGTGGTGGAACGAGGAGGAAATCTGGTCCCCGCCTTCCCCAACGCCCGATACGTAGTCCACCAAGCGGACTTGGACCACTTTCGAAGGCCGGAAGTGCAGGCGGCTTCAACGTATCCCTTCATGGACCGGTGCGTGGAATCTGTGGCCGGTCTGGGCATCCTGGACACCCTGACTGAGGACACCGACCTGACCGGGGAGGTGAGGGCGTTGCACACCCCCGGCCACACGCCCGGCCACATGAGCATTCTGGTCTCGTCCGAAGGCGAAGAAGCCCTGATTCAAGGCGACGTTCTGGTGCATCCGGCCCAAGTGACCGAAGACGATTGGAACTGCCACTTCGATTATGACTGGCCGCTGTCCACCGAGACCCGTAGAAAAATGTTGGAGCAGGTGGAAGCCCAGGGAACCCCGGTTGTGTCATGTCACTTCCCCGCCCCGGGATTCGGAACGGTTACCCGGCGCCACGGCAGGCGTTATTGGCAGGTGGGACTCGGAAGATAGCCCGACAGCCCAACTCTGAGGAGAGACATGGACGAAGATGCAACCCAAGCGATACTTGACAGCGTCGACCCGGAAGAGATGCTGCGCTTGGCTCAAGACCTGGTCCGGATTCCGAGCTTCAAGACTGAGGAAAGCGACGTGGCCCGCTTTCTGGGAGGTTTCCTGGCCCAGCGAGGTTACGACGTGCAGCTACAGGAAGTGGAGCCGGGGCGCTTTCAGACCATCGCAACCCTGAAGGGCAGCGGTGGGGGCAAGTCTCTCATGCTAAACGGCCACATCGACATCGACCCCTTAGCCATGGGGTGGAAGCGCGACCCGTGGACGCCCATGATAGAAGGGGACTTCATTTACGGCGCCGGGATTCGCAATATGAAGAGCGGCGTATCTTCCATGATAGCGGCCGCCGAGGCCATTCGAAGGTCGGGAACTTCCTTGAGAGGAGACTTGGTGCTGGCCTGCGTGGTTGGGGAGCTTCAGGGCGGCGTGGGGACCAGCTACCTCTGCCGGCACGGTCCCCTCACCGACATGGCGGTGGTCCCGGAACCGTTCGGCGCCAATAACATCCTTACGGTCCACGCCGGTGTATTGGAGATGGCTATTCACGTTCTGGGCAACTCCCGGCACATCAGCCGCAAAGAGGAAGGCGTGGACGCCATCGCCAAGATGTGCAAGGCCGTTCCCGCAATCGACGGGGTGGAGTTCACTTACACCCCGCGCCAAGACCTGCCCGGTCTCCCTCGAATAAACGTCGGCGCCATTATTGGCGGCCGGGGCCGGGATTACGATCTAAGGGGCCCGAATTTCGTGTCCGATTTCTGTACCGTGATAGTGGACGTGCGCTTCCTGCCGGGCATGACTTCCGAATCAGTAAAATCGGATATCGAACGCGCTCTGGACCGGATCAAAAGCGAGGACCCGGAGTTCCAATACGAGATAGAAATGCCACCCGACCCGAAATACAGAGTTTTCACCGTGGTAATGGAACCCTTCGACCTGCCCAAAGACGAGTACATCCTGGATGCCGTGCTCCGGCAGTATCGTACGGTCACCGGGAGAGAGCCCGACGGCGTGGGAACGGTCCTGCCCGGCTCCTACACCGGCGACGACACCTGTCATTTGTGGCGAGCCGGCGTTCCTTGCCTCCTGTACGGCCCGGGAGGCGGTTCGGAGTCGGGCACTATCCCGGACGAATACAGCCGTATAAGCGACATGGAGCAGGTCGCCAAGGTCCTGGCCCTTACAGCTCTGGACGTTTGCAACCTGCCGAAGTAGGCCGCTCGGCGGCGCCCTGCATCTTAGCCATTTCACCATGTCGGTTGCAAGATGAAGCGGGGACGCGCCAAATTGCCGCAGCCAGTACCGGAAACGGACCACGGTCGCCTCAATGATCAAACACCTCCCTTTCCGGCGATATGAAAAGCCCAATAGACGCGGGCCTTCAGTTGCATTTACGTATTCGATGGCCGATAATTCACTGACCCAGGCATATCGGGCAATTAAGCTGGCGAGACGGGCGGTTACCACCACGTTGCAACAAGACGGCGCCCGTACCGGCATAGCCGGTTGAAGGAGGTCCTTTGGCAACACTTCTTGAAGTGAAGGACCTGAGAACTCACTTTTTCACCGCGGACGGCATTGTCAGAGCCGTCGACGGCGTTAGCTACGACGTCGACGAAGGGGAAACCCTGGGACTGGTAGGTGAGAGCGGTTGCGGAAAGAGTGTTAGCGCCCTTTCCCTGATGAGGCTGATACCGGACCCGCCGGGCAAGATCGTAGGCGGTGAGGTATTGCTGGAGGGTGAGGACATTCTCAAGGTTAACATGGAAAACATGCGCAACATCCGGGGCGCGAAGGTGTCCATGGTCTTCCAAGAGCCGATGACCTCCCTGAACCCAGTGCTGACCATCGAGCGGCAACTGACCGAAACCCTGCAACTCCACATGGGAATGAGCAAAGGCGAGTCCCGGGCGGAAGGGATTAACCTGCTGTCCCGCGTCGGCATACCTGACCCGGAGTCCCGCATCAAGCAGTACCCCCACCAGTTCAGCGGCGGGATGCGCCAGCGCGTAATGATCGCGATAGCCCTGAGTTGCAGCCCTAAGCTGATCATTGCCGACGAGCCCACCACCGCTTTGGACGTTACCATCCAGGCCCAGATCCTGGAGTTGATGAAGGCGCTCACCGACGAGTTTGGCGTCGCCCTGATCGTCATTACCCACAACCTTGGGGTGGTGGCCCGTTACGCCGACCGGGTCAACATAATGTACGCTGGCAGAATCATCGAAAGGGGCACCGCCCGGGAGATTTACTCCAACCCGCGCCACCCCTACACCGTGGGGCTGCTCCGCTCTGTGCCGCGGCTGGACCTACCGCGGCGGGCAAAGCTGGACCCTATCGAAGGCCAACCGCCCGATTTGGTCCGCCTGCCGGAGGGTTGCGCATTCCGTGAACGGTGCCGTTGGGCCATCGAAAAGTGCGCTACGGACTCCCCGCCGCTCGACTTGGCCGGAGAAAATCACTGGTCGGCCTGTTGGCGTTCGGAAGAATTGGGGCCGGCCGCCATCGACTTTCTTAGTTCCCGCGAGAACTAGACCATCAATCAACGCCACAGTAATCGTTCGCCCGGGAGCGACTTGAAATGACGACCATGCCAGAAACAACTGCGCCTGCGCCAGGTTCCTCCACCGACGATGACGTCTTGGTTGAGGTCAATGGCCTGAAAATGTACTTCCCGGTAACCTCTGGAATGCTTTTCCAGAGGACGGTGGCCCAAATAAAAGCCGTCGATGACGTGAGTTTCACCGTGCGGCGGGGGGAAACCCTGGGCTTGGTGGGTGAGAGCGGCTGCGGCAAGACGACGACGGGGCGATGTATCCTGCAGTTGTACCGGCCCACCGACGGCCAAGTAACTTTCGACGGACAGAACCTGACTGAGTTGAACACCAGGCAGATGCGCGCCATGCGCCGCGAGATGCAGGTCATCTTCCAGGACCCGTACAGCTCGCTGAATCCCAGAATGACAGCCGGGAACATCATCGGCGAGCCCTTGGAGGTCCACGGCCTGGTCAAAGGTAAGGCCGAAAAACGGGAGCGGGTCGCCGACCTGCTCCAGAACGTGGGTCTCAACCCCTACATGGCCGACCGCTTCCCCCACGAATTCAGCGGCGGCCAACGCCAGCGCATCGGCGTCGCCCGGGCTTTGTCGGTTAGCCCCAAGTTCATTGTGGCCGATGAACCGGTTTCCGCCCTCGACGTTTCCATCCAAGCGCAGATCATCAACCTTTTGGAAGAACTCCAAGAGCAGTTCAATCTCACATATCTGTTCATCGCCCACGACCTGTCGGTGGTGCGCCATATCAGTGACAGGGTAGGCGTGATGTACCTCGGTCACATCGTGGAGTTGGCGGAAAGAAACGAGATTTACCGCAACCCCATCCACCCCTACACCAAGGCGCTGCTGTCGGCGGTGCCGATACCCGACCCCATTCTGGACGCCCAACGGGAACGGGTGCTATTGAGCGGCGAGGTGCCCAGCCCACTTAACCCGCCCACCGGTTGTGTCTTTCACCCCCGTTGCCCCATCGCGAACGACGACTGCTCGGGGATCATCCCCGAGCTCAGGGAAGTGGAACCGAACCACTGGTCCGCCTGCATCCGAGCCCCCGGCTACGGCCCGATTTAAGGGGGCGCGCCCTCCTACTAAAGCGTTCACGGAAGCCGCTACCCGGCGGCTTCTTTTATTCTTGGAAAGTATCGGCGTCTTCCTGCTCCTCCGCGAGTTGGGGCGCAGACAGCTTGGGAACGGGATCCCTTCGTCGCCTGAGTCGTCGACTCGCCGTTGCCGGTGGGCCCTGACCGGCGTTGTAGGGCTATATGGCCCGTGTTAGTATGGTTGGAGTATGGACCCGTCCTTCATCCGAAACTTCTGTATCATCGCCCACATCGACCACGGAAAGTCGACCCTCGCCGACCGCTTTCTGGAGATTACAGGCACCGTTCGACCCCAAGAGATGAAAGCCCAGTTCTTGGACCAGATGGACCTGGAACGGGAACGTGGCATCACGATCAAAGGGAAGGCGGTGACCATGTCCCACCAGGCTTTCGACGGGCATACCTACCAGCTGAACCTGATCGACACCCCAGGCCACGTTGATTTCAGCTACGAAGTTTCCCGGGCCTTGGCCGCCTGCGAAGGGGCGTTGTTGGTGGTGGACGCGACCCAGGGGGTCGAAGCCCAGACCATCGCCAATACCCTCCTGGCAATGGAATACGATCTTGACCTGATCCCGGTGGTCAATAAGGTAGACCTGCCCCAAGCCGAGCCGGAACGGGTCGCCGGGGAGATGGAGCAGGTCTTCGGCTTCAGACGTGACGAAATCCTGTTTGTTTCGGCCAAGGACGGCACCGGGACCCAGGATGTTCTGGACGCCGTGGTCAAACGCATCCCGTCGCCCCCCGGACAGCCCGCCGCTCCCGCAAGGGCACTTGTCTTCGATTCCGTGTACAACCCCTACAAAGGAATTATCGCCCACGTGAGGGTTAAGGACGGAGCCATCGGCAAGACGGACCGGGTGCAGGTGATGTCGTCGGGTATAGCGACCGAAATCGTCGAGGTCGGCGTCTTCGCGCCAGCCCCCAAGCCGACCGACGTTCTGGAGACCGGCCAAGTGGGCTACATGGCCACTGGCCTGAAGGACGTGCGGGAATGCAGCGTCGGCGATACCCTTACGGTCGACCGGTTCCCGGCGAAGGAAGCCCTGCCGGGCTACGTCCCGTTGAAGTCTATGGTCTTCGCCGGGTTGTACCCCTCCGACGGCGAAGACTACAACAATCTGCGGGCGGCGCTGGAGAAACTTAAGCTAAACGACGCCTCTTTGACCATGGACCCAGAGAGCAGCAACGCGCTCGGATTCGGGTTTCGCTGCGGTTTCCTGGGTCTGATGCACTTGGAAGTAGTGCAGGAACGGTTGGAGCGGGAGTACGACCTGGACCTGATCATAACGGCGCCGAGCGTCGGCTACGAGGTTGTCCTGAACAACGGGGACATCATCAAAATCGACAGTCCGGCCAAACTGCCGCCCCCCCAAGAAATCGACGAGATACTGGAACCGATCTTGGACCTGACCATCGTCGCCCCCAGCCGCCATGTCGGGGTGCTGATGGAGTTGATGCATTCCCGGCGCTCCGACTTCAAACGCATGGAATACATCCAGGGCCAAGGGACTCGACGCGACGGCAGCGAAGGTACGAACGGTCAATCACGGGTCTTGATGGAATACACCATGCCCTTAGTGGAGATGTTGGCCGATTTCTACAACCAACTCAAGTCCCGCACCCAAGGCTACGCCTCCTTGGACTACAGCCTGTCGGGCTACCGCCCGGCCCCTCTGGTCAAGGTTGAAGTGTTGGTCAATCACCAGCCTGTCGAGGCGTTGTCAATGATACTGCACCGGGACCAAGCGGTCGTTCGCGGCCGCCAAGTGGTGGAGAAGTTAAGGACCACGATTCCCCGGCAGCTCTTCGAAGTGCCAATTCAAGCGGCCATCGGCAGCCGTATCATTGCCCGGGAAACGGTCCGGGCGATGCGTAAAGACGTGCTTGCCAAATGCTACGGCGGCGACGTGACCAGAAAGCGCAAGCTGCTGGAACGTCAGAAAGAGGGGAAGAAACGTCTCAAAATGGTAGGGCAGGTGGAGATACCCCAAGCCGCCTTTTTGACCCTGCTGGAAGTGGGCGGCGACCGCTAGCCCTCACTTGATCGGCAATCCGCCCGCTTGATCGGCTATCCATTGGTTCAATCGAACCCGAGAGACTCCCTTAGTTCTTTGACTTGGGCCAAGTGGCCGCGCCAATGACGATCAAACCCGGCTAACAGCTCCTCCACCGTTCGGGGCTCGTCCGACTCCCGGGTCCGTTGATGGACCATTATCGACTTCCCGTCCAGGTCTCCCTCGGTCGCTCCGTGAAGCGCTTCCGCCATGGCGCCAAAGAATTCGCGTATGTCGGCGCCTATTTGTTCCATGTCGCGGCCGGCGCGTTCCGGGTTCAGGTTGGCTAAGTCCGACCACAATTCGTACTCCTCGATCCGGCCGGATATGGCGCCGCTGATCACGGAGTGCACTCCTCCCGGCGGGGTGTCCAGCAGGTGGTAAATCACCTCCCTCGGCGACCAAGCCGAGGGTTCCGGTTTCCAGTCGAGACAGTAGTCCATCCCGTCCAGGGAGTCCAGGAACTCTGCCTGGATGCTGGCCGCGTTGTCCATGTGAGACTGCACTCGCGAGTTCAACCGTCGCCTCCCCGTTCCATGCTGACCGTAAGGTCTCTTAACAGCGCCTCGGCCGCCTCCCGGGTGTCCGCCCGGCGCAAGGCGTATTCCAACGATGCCCGCAACAACCCCATGGGCGTACCGCCATCATACCGGATTCCCTGAAACTCGTAGGCGTAAAGCTCGTGGCTCTCCAACAAGAGAAGCATCCCGTCGGTAAGCTGTATCTCACCCTTGGCGCCGGGCTTGGTGCGTTCCAGGCACTCGAAAATTTCAGGCGGCAGAATGTAGCGGCCGACAATCGACAGGTTGGATGGCGCCTCCTCGCGGGACGGCTTCTCCACCAGCCCCCTTACACAATGCAGTCCCGGAGAAACGGGGGCGGCATCAACAACGCCGTAATTGTGGACCGACTCCCACGGCATGGGCTCCACGGCCACGACTCCGGCGTCGGTTCTTTCCCACACCTGCGCCATTTGCGTTACGACTCCCGGGGTGTGGTGGACTATGTCGTCGGGAAGAATTACTACAAACGGTTCGTCGCCCACCGCGTCTTTGGCGGTCAAAACGGCGTGCCCCAATCCCAGGGCCTCTTGTTGGATCACGAACGAGATGTCGGCCAGCCGCGATGCCGACAGCGCTTTCTCTAATAGAGCTGGACTGTCTGATTCGGCGAGCCGCCGTTCCAAATCCGGCGCCGGTCTGAAGTACCCGGCGATTTCCTGCTTGCCGGGCGAGCTGACCACAATGACCTCTTCCACTCCGGCTTCAACCGCCTCTTCCACCACGTACTGAAGCATAGGCCGGTCCAAGATAGGAAGAAGCTCTTTGGGAACCGACTTGGTAACCGGCAAGAAACGAGTTCCCAGGCCGGCGGCGGGTATTACGGCTTTCCTAATCTTCATGACAGTGGCTAAATTCTAGCATCGGGACCGAGGGCGAACAATGAATGGAGGCCCGGGAGAGGCCGGCAACTCGATTGACAGGCCGTCACCCCAACCATACCATGGAAACGAGACCGCACTAGATGGGGAGCTAGCGGTGCCCTATGCCCGCAATCCGCTATAGCGGGGTTGAATCCCTCCCCCCGGCTTGGCCAATGGGCCAATATCTCGAGTGAGTGGTACTGACGGCCGGGTCCCACGCGACGTAGACTTGTGAACCCCGCCAGGTCCGGAAGGAAGCAACGGTAAGCAGGGCACTGCGGGCGCCGTGGGAGCGCCTGACCCGAGCCGCAACCCGGGAAATGCTTGGTGGTCAACGTCAAAGGGAGGTGGGCGGTCTCAAACCGCAGGAACAATGCCGCGCAAATCACTGGGCCAGCACTTTCTCACCGACCAAAGGGTTGTGGCCCATATCCTGCGGGCCGCAGGGCTGGAAGCCGGCGACGCGGTGCTGGAGATCGGCCCTGGCCGAGGTGTGCTGACCCGCCGCTTGGTGACCGAGGCCGAGGTCGTGGTGGCCGTGGAGTTGGACCGCGAACTGTGCGCCGCGCTGCCGGGCCGGCTGGGTTGGCCTTCCAACCTCGCCTGCGTCGAAGCGGACGCACGAACTATCGACGCCGGGCGCTTGGTCTTCCCCCGGACCCGTTACAAAGTGGTGGCCAACCTGCCTTACTACGCCGCGAACCCGATAATACGGAACTTGTTGGAGTCTAACCCCAAGCCCAAGTCAATGGTGGTAATGGTGCAAAAAGAGGTGGCGGATAGCATGACAGCGGCTCCCGGCAGGATGGGCCTGTTATCGGTGGCCACCCAGGTCTACGCCCGCTCGCGAATCGTCTGCACCGTGCCGCCTAGCGGCTTCCGGCCGCCGCCCAACGTAACGTCGGCCGTGGTGCAATTGGACGTTCGCGAGACCGCCGCCGTGGCCGACGGCGACACCGATGGCTTTTTCGAGGTGGTGCGGGCGGGGTTCTCCGCTCCTCGCAAGCAACTCCGCAACTCTTTGAGCCACGGGTTGGATGTCCCGGCGGCGGCCGCCAGCGAGGTCCTCGACGCCGCTGACATCGACGGCCAGCGCCGCGCTCAGACACTGGCGCTGGACGAATGGAGCAACCTCTACAAAGAGTGGCAGCGGGTTAAAGACCAGTGGAAATAAAAGCCCCTGCCAAACTGAACTGGGTCTTTGAGGTCTTGGGCCGCCGGGACGATGGGTACCACGAAATACGGTCCATCCTGCAGACCATAGACCTTGCCGATGAACTGGAAATCGACGACGCGCCGTCCCTGTCGGTGGAATGTGACGACCCCGAGCTATCCGGGGAAGCAAACCTGGTCTGGCTGGCCGCCACCAAGCTGGCCGAGTCTCGAGGAATTACCCCCAAGGCCCGGATACGAATTCGTAAAAGGATTCCGGTAGCGGTGGGACTAGGTGGCGGCAGCAGTGACGCCGCTGCCACTCTACTGGTCCTGAACCGGCTGTGGGGACTGGAGGCTTGCGTCGAGGACTTGGCCGAAGTAGCCTCACAGGTCGGCTCCGACGTCGCTTTCTTCCTTTGGGGCGGCACGGCCTTGGTGGAAGGCCGTGGGGACGTGGTGTCGCCGCTGCCCCCGGTTTCGCCCTTGCACTTGACCTTGGTGTTCCCTGACCTGATCATTCCCGACAAGACCAAGATGATGTATTCCCGTCTGACTCCGGCTAACTATAGCGACGGCGGGGTCACCCGACGTATGCTACAAATCGTGTCCGGCGGCCAATTCGTACGGGAGTCGCTGAGGGGTTGTGTTTACAACGCCTTCCAGGAATTAGCCGAATGGGAGTTCCCGGTCTTGGCCGAGATGCGGCGCGAGGTAACTGCGCAGGGAGGTCCGGACCTGCACCTCTGCGGCGCCGGTCCTGCGTTATTCGGGATACCCGGCAGTGATATAGACCATCAAACGGTCGTCAATGTCTTGCAGCCCCGAGGCGCCGGGGTTTACCTTGTAACGACTACATCGTAATGACTATACAACCCGGGTCTGTCGCGTAGATGGCTTACTCTCCGGCGGCCCGAAATCCCGACTAGCGAAGGTTGAACAGATGCCCACCGGCGTACTTGAAAGCATTTCCATCGGAATGAACCCCTTTCTTATCGACACCGGAAGGTTCGTTCTTTCCTGGCATGGTCTCTTCACTTTCGTGGCCGTGGCGGCTGCCGTGCTCTTGACAGCCCGCTGGGGAAGCCGTGAAGGATTTGTGGTGGATTCGATCTACTCGGTGTCAGTATGGGCCATCATAGGGGGCATAATCGGGGCCCGCGTTCTCCACGTCATCGACTTTTGGGGCTCGATCTACCAGCACGACGTGGTGAGCGTTTTTTACCTGTGGAATGGCGGTATCGCCATCTTCGGGGCCATCTCTGGCGGCTTCGTCGGCGGGTCGCTTTACATACTGATACGCAATTCGAACTGGTTTTTGGCGCTTTGGAGGCCCTTCTCTCTAATTTTAGGCCAGCCGGGCCGGGCCAATCTGCCCAGCATCGGGCACTTGGCCGACATCACAGCCCCCGCGCTCCTCGTTGCCATGGCTATCGGCCGTATCGGCGACATCATCAACGGGGAGCACTTCGCCGACCCAACTAATTTGCCTTGGGGAGTGATTTACACTCACCCGCTGAGCCCCGGAGTGGGACAGGGGGCGACCCATCCGGCGGTGGCTTACGAGTTGCTCTTCGATGTAGTGTTGCTGGCCGCGCTGTGGCCGTTCCGCCACCGGTTGAGGCCCCGGGGAATGTTCTTCTGCCTCTATGGCGCCACCTATTCCATTGGCCGGTTTTTCATCAGCTTCCTTCGGGTCGAAACCAACACATACTTTGGAGGCCTCAACGAAGCCCAGATAGTGGCGCTCATCGTCATTGTCATTACGGTGCCGCTATTGGTGTGGAAGGCCCAATTCGTCGGCCGGTCCGACGGCGGCGCGACCCGGGCCAGCCGGAGGCGGAGGGCGGCGTAGAGTCCTACCGGGCCAAGCGGAAGTGAGAGACCCGGAGGGCCAGCGTTTTGGCGCCCTGCCAGGAATCGATGGTGACGGTATAGGCTAAGTCCACCCTTGTGGTACCGGCGGTCCAATATTGGGCTTGGTTGAAGGCCAGCGCGGTTACGGCCACCCCATCCTGTTCCACCAGCAACCGGAGATGTTGTTGGGAGCGCCCCATGAACCGGGTCTCCCGCACTATCACGCCGAGGGAGGCAAAGACCGGCCGCCGGTTGCCGGGGCCAAACGGTTCCAGCGTCTCCAGCCAGTCCACCACGTCCGGGGTCAATTCGCCGAGCCGGACCTCGGTATCTATTTCGATAACCGGGCCGGCATCTACTGGCGGCAGCCGCTCCCCGGCGTAGGCCTGGAGCCGACCCGTGATTTCGGGGATGGCGTCCCGGCGCACCGTGAACCCGGCGGCCTGTGCATGACCGCCGTAGCGTTCCACCAAGTCTTGGGAGGCGGCGATGGCGTCGACGATGTTGAACCCGGGGATGCTGCGGCCCGAGGCTACGGCGTAGTCCTGCTCCACCGCCATAACCACTGAGGGACGGCTGAAGCGTTCGCATAACCGCCCGGCGACCAAGCCGGCAACGCCCCTGGCAATCCTCTCGTCGGCCACCACCAACATGGCCGGCAGGTGTTCCATCGCCTCCACCCGCTCGCAGGCCAGTCCATACGCTTCCTGGGTCGCGCCGCGCCGTTCCAAGTTTAGTGTATCCAGCTTGTGGGCCAAGGCGCCTGCTTCATCCGGCGAATCGGTGGTCAGAATCCGGAAGCTGTCTATTGGGTCGCCCATGCGGCCGGCGGCATTCAACCGGGGGACGACTTGGAAGGAAATGGTCTCACTATTCAACTCACCGGGCCGGACCCTGGCGGCGTTAAAAAGCGCCCTTAGTCCCGGCCTCTGTGTCTGGGCCAAGCGTCGCACGCCTTCCGTGACCAGGTACCTGTTTTCGTCCACCAGCGGCACCAAGTCGGCGATGGTGCCCAAGGCCGCCAGTTCCAGCAGGTTTTGGGGCCACGGTTGACCATAGAATTCGTAGAGTCCTTGGACCAACTTGAAAGCGATTCCGGCGCCGCACAGCTCAGGGAACGGGTATGCGCCGCCCGGCAGCCTGGGGTTTACGGCGGCCGCGGAGTCCGGCAGACCGTGACTGGGCAAGTGGTGGTCGGTAATGATGACCTCCACTCCCCGGGTCCGGGCGTAGGCCACCTCTTCATGGGCGGTGACTCCGGTATCCACCGTGATGATCAGGCTGATGCCTTGGTCCGCAAAACGGTCGATGGCAGCCTGAGAAAGGCCGTGGCCTTCGTCTACCCGGTGGGGCAGGTGCGGCGTAACCGGTATGCCCCACGCGGAGAGCCCCTCGGCGATTATCGCCGTCCCGGTAATGCCGTCTACGTCGAAGTCGCCAAATACGCCCACCGGTTCCCGGTCATTGACCGCCCGGTCCAACCGCCAGAGCGCGGCCGCCATGCCGGGGAGCGACGACGGGCTGTGGGGCAAGGGGTGGGGCGGTTCGAGAAAAGCGCTTAGCTTCTCCGGCGTATCGATTCCCCGCCGGACGAGCACCCGGGCCAACGGAGCGGGCACCCCTGAAGCCAGGCTGTCTGAGGCGGCGAATGGCGGGATTTGCCAGCGGGCGGCGGCTGTGGTGGTCACCTTGGTCAGCCGGCCAAGCCGGACTTGGCGAAAATCAGCACCGAGTTGTGGCCGCCAAACCCAAATGAATTACTCATTGCCACGTTTATCTCTTTCGGGAGGGCCACGTTGGGCGTGTAGTCCAAGTCGCAATCGGGGTCAGGTTCTGCGAGGTTGATGGTTGGGGGTGTCAACCCGTCCCGCATAGCCATGACGCAGATCAGCGCTTCCAGCGCGCCTCCGGAGCCCAGCAGGTGACCGGTCATCGACTTGGTGGAACTGATGGGTACCCGGTAGGCGTATTCACCCAGCGCCGATTTGATCGCCTTGGTCTCGTGGCGGTCGTTGAGCGGCGTGGAGGTGCCGTGGGCGTTGATGTAGTCGACTTCCGAGGGGTCGAGCCCGGCGGCCTCCAAGGCGGTCAGCATCGCCCTTGCCGCGCTCTCTCCGGTAGTCGAAGGCTCGGTCAGGTGATGCGCGTCGGAAGTGGCGCCGTAGCCGCGAATTTCGGCCAAAGGTTCGGCGCCGCGCCGGGCGGCGCTTTCCTCGCTCTCAAGTACGAACACTGCGGCGCCCTCGCCAATCACAAAGCCGTCCCGTTGGACGTCGAAAGGCCTGCTGGCCCTTTGGGGGTTTTCGTTGAATCGCGATAGGGCGCGCAGGGCATTGAATCCAGCCACGGCCACCGGCGCCACCGGGGCTTCGCTGCCGCCCGCCAACACGATGTCTTCTTGACCGCGGCTGATAATATCCCAGCCTTGCCCCAAGGCATCGGCGCCACTGGAACAGGAAGACACTAAGCAGTAGTTGGGTCCCATGGACCCTGTAACCATGGAAACCTGGGCCGAGGCCATATCGCCCAGCATCATCGGAATCAGGAAGGGGCTGACCCGTCTGGGCCCATTGTCTTTCAGGACTTCGAATTGCTGGGAAAGGGTAGTAATGCCGCCGATTCCGCTGCCTATGATGACGCCGACCCGGTACGGGTCGTCACGGCCCGGTTCCAAATCCGCTTGGCGGCAGGCCTGCTGGGCCGCAACGGCGGCGAAGTGGGCAAACCGGTCCATGCGCCGCGCTTCCTTGCGATCCAGGTAGTTCTCGGGGTCGAATCCTTTTACTTCGGCGGCGAAACGGGTGTCGAAATTTTCGGCGTCGAACGCGGTAATGAAGTCAACGCCGGAACGGCCCTTGGTGATGCCATCCCAGGTTGTTTCTGAGTCAAGTCCCAGGGGGGTGATGGCGCCGATACCGGTGATCAGGACACGATTTCTTCCCTTCATTGCCTACCCAACACTTACACCCTCCCGGGAGCCCTTCCCGCAAGGCGCGGAGTCGAACGCCGTTACACGGGGGCGTCGCAAGGAGAGGTGCGGGAACGGCAGGTCAAGCGCCGTTCCCACAGTCATTGCTAACCGGCAGCCCGTTCCGGCCTCTTGCGGCCGCCGGGAACGGCCTTGTCGATAAGGTCGGTAATCTCGGTGATACGGGCTGAGATGTTTGCGGCCAACTCCCGGTTCCCATTGGGCCACGACTCATTCAGGGTCTTGAGGGACTCGGTGAGTTCGGCGACCCGGTTGCCGATACCGTCGGCCACCTCGTTGCGGACGTTGGCCAACGGTTGGGAGACGGCCTTCAAGGTCTCCACCAGCTCACCCACCCGGAGCGACAGACTCTCACCGAATTCCTGCCCGGCCAAAGACACCGGGTCGGCCCACCGGCCCAGGGTCTCCGTGCCCTCGCTCAGCCGGGCTGTGATGGTGTCGCTGATATCCCGGCTGGTGGCGGCCAGACGCAGCTTGTAGGTGCGCAGGATACGGAACACCCGGCGGTAGACATCGTCCACGGGGCTCAGGCGGTCCGAATACTTGTCAAAGATCTCCCGGCTCTGTTGCATGGTCCACCGTTCATCGTAGTGGACGAACTGGCGGCCGGTGTATAGGTGGTACGGCCGCATCTCGCCCTCTTCCAACAGATCGCCGTGCTCGTTCAGCGGCTTCAAGGAGTGCCAGTTGGAGGTTGCGGGCAACGGGGTGAGGAAATTCGCGGTCTGGTACTTGCTGACCTGCGTTACCCAATCGGCCAACGACATAATGCTTTCTTCGGTGTCGTAGGGGAGGCCGATGATGGTCATAGCCACCACGGTGAAGCCTGCCTCGTTGAGGTAAACCAAGTCCCGGTGCATTTGGCCGGGGTCTTGTCGCTTGTTCACCGCCTTCAGGTTCTCAGCGTTATCCGACTCCACCCCCAGGTAGAGCATCTTAACGTTGGCCTCTTGCAGGGCGTTGGCCACCTCGGGGTCTTGCCCAACTTCGGCCCTGGCCTGAACGATCAGGTTCATACCCTCGGTGTGGCCTTTCCAGCCCTGCAGACGGGAGAGCCGTTCGTTTCGGAACTTCACCGCCCTTAGCGGCGGGGTATGGAGGTCGTCCGACACAAACACCTGGAATGAGCCGTTGCGGGCGGTGTGGATCAACCCTTCGTCAGCCAACCGGCGCAGTTGGGCCAGCCGTTTGAACTCGGTTTCCCGCGACACCAACCGGTATCCCAGGAATTGCTGGATCACCTGGCAGTAGGTGCACTTTTCGGTGCAACCCCGGATGGTTTCCATCACCGCGCCTGCCATCGGGTTGCCTGGCGTGAGGTCTTTGATGGAGTAGTAGTCGGGCAGGTCGACGAAATCGGGTTCCACCAGTCCAACCCGTCTGGTTTCGATGATTTGCCCGTCTTCCCGGTAGCTGATGCCGGGGATTTTGTTCAGGTATTGGTTCCGGTCGTCGCCGCGGCGCTCCATGAGAACATCACATAGTTGACCGACGATGTCTTCCCCTTCCCGTTGCACCACCACGTCGAAGTCGCCGTATTGGAACGCCTCATCGGCCAGAGGACTCATCTGCGGGCCGCCGCCAATGGTGATGATATCGGGATGGTATTGCTTGGCCAGCCTGGCGATCTGGTAGCCGCGCGGAGCTTCGTTGATCAGCGCCGTAACCATCAGAATGTCGACCCCTTCCAGGTCCCGATCAGGGTCCATCAGGCCGGAGCGGTCTTCAAACCAGATTTCGCGTTCGTAGAGGTTGGGCCCTTCATGTTGGGCCAACGCGGCCGAGAGAAACAGCATACCCTGCCTCGGGATGGCCACGTACTCGAAATTCCCGCCGGCGGACGCTGGTTGAAACAGCACCACCCTTTTTATCCGTGACATTTGTCCTCCTTAAACGGCCGTCCTCCGGCCGCCGACCCACCGCCGTTGAAACCCACCGGTGCGGAAAGTTTTCTTTTATGCGATGCTAACGGCCAAGCTGCGAGATTTATTTCCATCGGCCGCCGCCGTTCTTTAGGAGTCGGGTTTAACCTACCAGTTTAATTTGCCCATTTAATTTGATGGAGCAATTATACAGCTTGGCGGGCCACACAAGAACCTGTTTTATCGGAACTGGCCATATTTTCCGGCAAGCCATAATAGATAGCGCCCCGCCGCTGACATTGTACGCTATTTCCTTGGTTCCTGCGCTCTCGTACGGTCTGGCTTGACTGTCTACCGGCAAAAATGAGGGATGATTTCCTTGGCGATGACCTCCAAATGCCGCTGCCGGTCTTCCTTCGGGCAGGTGATGCTGAAGATTACGTTGCGAGCCCCGGCGTCGATGTATTCTTGGAGGCGTTCGATGCACTGCGCCGGAGTACCCAATAGGCAGTACCGCCGGACAATGTTGATGAAATCGCCGCCGTAGCGGTATGTCCCTCCCAACTGGCGGGCCGCCACCTCTGCCGCCTCCTGCTCGGTGGGGTAGATGCTGATGTAGGGGAAGAACGCCCATTGAAAGCCGGACAGATCGCGTCCCTCCTCGGCCGCGAAACTTTGGACCTTGGTTACACTGTCCCGGTAACGGTCCGGGTCGAAGAAGTACGGCATCCAACCCTCTCCCAGCCGCGCCGCCCGGCGCATGGCCGCGTCGCGCCGGCCCGACACCCATACCGGGGGGCCGGGCGTCTGAGTCGGCAACGGGTTAATCGCGGCTCCGTTCAAGTTGAAGTGGCGCCCGGCGAACGTCACGCGGTCCCCGGCCCACAACTGCCGTAACACCGTCAAGCATTCGTCGGTGCGGCGGCCCCGTTGGGTTGCCTTCAGCCCGGCGGCCTCGAACTCCACCGGATATTCGCCGCCGATACCCACCCCAAGGGTCAGCCTTCCGTTGGACGCCGAGTCCAGCGTGGCGGTGAGACGGGCCAACACCAACGGTTGGTAGAAGGGGACCAAGACGATGGACGACAGCAAACGAATCGACTGTGTAGCCCCGGCAGCCACGCCCAATACCGGGAGAGAGGCATGGGTTGGACCGGGCGGGTCCCCCCGCATGAAGTGTTCTCCGGTGGAGAAATACTCGTAACCCAACTCTTCCATCCACCGGGCTTGGCGGGCTGTTTCTTCTACCTCCAGCGCCAGATTCGCTCCAAAGTGCAAATCCGATCCGTTCATTCCATCGCTCCAGGTTTCAACATCATTCCGATCAATCCATGTTATCTTACCCTTAAGGAGAGTTGGAGTTTTAGCGTGCTGGTAGTGGTGACCGGGGCCACCGGATTCTTGGGCCGAAGGGTCGTCCGCGAGTTGGTGGCCCGGAGGCACCAAGTGCGATGCCTGATACACGTGCCAGGCCGGGAACGCATCTTTGACCACCGTGAGGTGGAGGCGCATTACGGGAACGTTCTGGACTCCGGGTCCTTGACCGCCGCCTTTTACAACGCGGAGGCCGTGGTCCATCTGGTGGCGATAATTCGCCCCACCCGCCGCCTGACCTTCGATATGGTCAACCGGCAGGGCACCGCCAACGTGGCGGCGGCGGCCCGGGAAGCCGGCGCCCGGCAATTCCAATACGTCAGCGCCCTTGGCGCCGCCAGTGACCAGTCCTACAGCTACTTCTATTCCAAGTGGCAGGCGGAACAGGAGGTCGTCAACGGTGGTTTGCCTTACACTATCATCCGTCCTGGGGTGCTGTTCGGCCAAGGCGACGAGTTTATCACCGCGTTGGCCATGCTGGTACGACTATTCCCGCTAACCCCGGTATTTGGCTCCGGCGATAACCGGCTCCAACCCATAGCAGCGGATGACTTAGCGAGGTGTATCGCCATTTCCCTGGAACGAAACGAACTGCGGGGACGCACCATCGACCTAGGCGGGCCGCAACGGCTCAGATACAACGACGTGGTGGCCGAGGTGGCGTTGGCGATGAATCAGCGAAGGCGTAGGTTCCATGTGCCGATGCCGCTTGCATACGCGGCTTCTTGGGTCATGCAGTTTCTATTGCCCAAGGCTCCGATCACCACTGATCAACTACGGATGTTGCGACTGCGGAACGTGGGAGAGGAGGACGAAGTGGAACGCAGCTTCGGGTTTACCCCTCGGCCTCTGCGGGGCAACATCGATTTTGTGAACTCTGTGGGTTTCGCGGACAGCCTCCGGATGGCTCTGGGCCTTCCGACCAGGCCGGTGTGAATTGGAGTACCGGGAGGCGATCAGCCATCTCCTGACCCTGGTTGACCATGAACGCAACCAGATTGCCGGCCCTCGCCAAAAGTCGATCTACAACCTGGAACGCATGGACGCCTTTCTCCAGCGGTTGGACAGCCCACACCTGTCGCCCCCGGCAATCCATGTCGCAGGCACCAAGGGTAAAGGGAGTACGGCGGCCCTCTGTGACTCCGTCCTCCGGGCCGCTGGCCTCAGCACCGGTTTCTACTCGTCACCCCACCTGCACACCTTCAGGGAAAGAATCAGGCGTGACACTCTCCCCGTATCCGAGGGTGTATTCGCCAAATTGGTCGACGAGCTATGGCCGTTCCGGGACGGCCCCGGATCCCAAGGACCGGTAACGCTCTTCGAGTTTCTCACCGGGATGGCGTTCCATTGCTTCAACCAAGACGGGACCGACGTCCAGACCGTTGAAGTCGGGCTGGGCGGCCGGTTGGACGCCACCAACGTAGTCGAAGCAACGGTCAGCGTCATCACATCGATTAGCCTGGACCATACGGCCGTGCTGGGCAATACGGTGGCCGAGATCGCCGCTGACAAGGCCGGTATCATCAAACCGGAAGCGCAGGTGGTGGTTGCCCCTCAGTCCCCGGAAGCGTTGGAGCCCATTCTTGCGGCCTGTAACGACCGGGCCGCCGCCGTGGTGTTGGTCGGGCGGGACATCGGCTGGGAGAAGCACGAGTCCGGTTCCGGTGGTCAATTCATCACGGTCCACGGGCGGAACGGCTCCTACGAATTGATGCTGCCGTTGCTGGGCGGATACCAGTTGGAAAACGCCGCCTGCGCCGTTGCCGCCCTAGAAATTATGGGCGAGACTCATGGTTTCCCGGTGGATGCCGACGCAATCGCCAGAGGCTTTGCCCAGGTATCGTGGCCCTGCCGGATGGAAGTGCTCTCGCTGGGACCGCTCCTGGTGGCCGACGGGGCCCACAACGTATACTCCGTCGAGAGCCTGATGGCCTCGTTGCCCCGCTATTTCGACTTTCAACGGCTGCTGTTGATCGCCGGCGTCTCCCGGGACAAGGACGTCGCCGGGATGGTACATCGTATGGCCCAAGGCCCATCCCAGGTGTACGCTACCGGCTCTCGCCACCCCCGGTCTATGTCGCCACCCGAGCTGGCCGGAATGCTGGCGGGCCAAGGCGTACCGGTGGAAGAAGCAGGCAGCCCGGCCGAGGCCTTGGCCAAGGCTACCGCCGCCGCCGGCGTCAACGACCTGATTCTGGCCACCGGGTCTTTGTTCTTGGCGGCCGAAGTGAGAGAGGCGGTCTTGGGCATCGAGGCGGAGACCTATCCCGAAATCCCGGTGCGGGGCGCCGGCAACGTCTAAATGGGCAACGTCTGAACGGAAAACGTCCGAATAGAAAACGTCTGAATGGAGCTGGATTGGCGGGAGGAGGCAGGCCGGTGTTGAACGACCGGGCGAGAGTAGTCGTGACCGGGATGGGGGCCATGACTCCCTTGGGTGAGACGCCCGAAGAATTCTGGCACAACCTGACCGCCGGGACTTCCGGGGTCGGCCCGATGACACTCTGCGATCCCGCCGGGTATCCCTGCCGGATTTCGGGAGAGGTTTCGGGTTTCGACCCCGGTCAATACATTTCCGGTAGGGAAGCCCGGCGCATGGCCCGTTTCAGTCAATTGGCCGTCGCGGCCGGGCTACAGGCCTTGGAGAATTCTGGGATCGACATGTCCCGGGAGGACCCCTACCGGGTGGGCGTCATCCTGGGCAACGGCAACGGCGGTTTCCCGACATTGGAGGAGAACTGCCGGATTCTGGCCGACCAAGGCGGCATGCGCATGTCGCCGTTTTTCTTCCCCATGATCCTGCCCAACATGGCGGCCGCCGCAGTCAGCCGCTACCTTGGCGCCCACGGCTACAACTCCACCGCCACCACCGCCTGCGCGGCATCCAACCAGGCGATGGGCGAGGCCCTGAACGCCATCCGCGGGGGCGTGGCCGACGTTGTCTTCGCCGGAGGGGCGGAAGCCGGCATCAGCCTGCTGGGACTCTCCGGCTTCGCCGTGATGCGCGCTTTGAGCACCCGCAACGATGAACCGCAGCTCGCCAGCCGCCCCTTCGACGCCGACCGCGACGGTTTTGTGCCCGCTGAAGGCTCGGTGGTGCTGGCCTTGGAGCGGTTGGAACACGCCTTGGACCGCGGAGCCCCCATACTGGCCGAACTGGCTGGCTTCGGTTGCACCAGCGACGCCGGTCACCCGGTCCAGCCGGAGGAATCGGGGGCCAGCGCCGCCGAAGCGATGCGCTTGGCGCTGGCCGACGCCGGCGAGCCTCCGGACCAAGTTGACTACATTAACGCCCACGGCACATCGACCCCGTTGAACGACGCCTTGGAGACGGTGGCAATCAAACGGCTGTTTGGTGCTAGGGCCTACGAAATTCCCATCAGTTCCACTAAATCGATGATCGGGCATTCGTTGGGGGCGTCGGGAGCTTTAGAGGCCGCGGCCTGCATCAAGACCATTACCGAGGCGACTATCCACCCCACGATCAACTACACGTCGCCCGACCCCGGCTGCGATTTGGACTACGTCCCGAATAAAGCCAGGAGCAAAGACGTGCGCGTGGCGCTCTCCAACGCCTTCGGATTCGGCGGCCAGAACGCCTGCTTGGTGTTCCGCAAGTTTGCTCCATAAGAATGACCTCGCTTTCTTGACCTGATGGCGGCCCCGGCGGATACAATAGCAACGACGTCGACGTCCATGATGGTGACTGGCAAAGGGTTGATTGGTGTGACGGGAGAGTAGGATGGACGAACGCCTCGTTTCCGGAGCCGTTCAGCAGGAAGATACCGACGTATCGTTGCGTCCGAAGCGCCTCGACGACTTCGTGGGCCAGTCCCCGACCAAAGAGTCGCTCAAGATTGCTATTCAAGCGGCCCGGATACGAAACGAGGCCCTTGACCACGTAATAATCTACGGCCCCCCGGGCCTGGGGAAGACGACCTTGGCCCACATTATCGCCGCCGAGATGGACGTGGCCATCCGGGTTACCTCCGGGCCGGCTGTGGAGCGGGCGGGGGACATGGCGGCGATTCTGACCAGCCTCCAACCCCGCGACATGCTGTTCATTGACGAGGTGCACCGCCTTAACCGGGTGGTGGAAGAGGTGCTCTACTCTGCTATGGAGGACTTCTTCCTGTCTTGGATGGTCGGTAAAGGGTTGGCGGCCCGCAGCGTCAACTTGCGTATCAACCCCTTTACCCTCATCGGCGCCACTACCAGGTACTCCATGGTCAGCGCCCCGTTAAGGGACCGGTTCGGCTCCGTGTTCCGTTTGGACTACTACGATCCCGAAGACATGGAAGTCATAGTGGGACGGTCGGCCCGAATCCTGGAGACCGCCGCCGACGATCAAGGAGTGTCTGAGATCGCTGCCCGCTCCCGCGGTACGCCAAGGGTCGCCAACCGGCTGCTCAAACGCGCTCGCGACTACGCCTTGGTGAAAGCCGATAATCTGATCGACGGCCCGGTGGCCCGCGCGGCGCTGAAGCAACTCAACGTTGACGAAAAGGGCCTGGACCAATCGGACCACCGGCTATTGAGCAGCATCATTGACAAGTTCGACGGCGGCCCTGTGGGGCTCGATACCTTGGCGGCGGCATTGAACGAAGACTCCGACACCATCATGGAAGTCTGGGAGCCGTACCTGTTGCAACTGGGCTTCCTGGACCGCACTCCCCGCGGGCGCGTTGCCACCCGCCGGGCCCACGAACACCTGGGACGCCCCTATCCGGTGCTTGACCCGTATAATCAGGGTAGGCTCAACGGCCTCTAATCCCGCTCGGCGCCGCTGGGCCTCCCGAGAACGGACGGTGGCAGCTTCCTCGATCGCCTCTTGTATTGCCCGGCGCTCTGGATAGCGTCTAAAATGGGGTTTCTGTAGATATTGTCCTGGAAAGTGTCTTCTGGTGAAAGAAATTTCTGTTTGGAAAGGGGTGATTCCTAATTCCCGCTAACAGCCGGGCGCCTTCCACCGACCATGACCTTCCGCTTGAGGGCCGGAAAGAACTTCTGACCGGCACGCCTCCATTGGGGGAGGTGATGGACAAGGTCGCCGGCGGCGGCGCCATTGCCGACCATGAAGCGTGGGCCCTGGTCACGGACGGCCGGGAGGAATTGGACCGCATCTGCGAGGCGGCGTCGCGGCTGCGGGACGAAGGCAAGGGCAATACCGTAACCTTTTCCCCGAAGGTTTTTATCCCATTGACCCACCTGTGCCGTGATTTCTGCGGCTACTGTACCTTTCGGAGGAGCCCGGAACAGGCTGGCGACACCCTGTACATGACCCCGGAGCAGGTGCTCGACGTAGCCAGGGCCGGGGAGCGGTTGGGCTGCACCGAAGCGCTGTTTACCCTGGGAGAACGGCCGGAGCAGCGTTATCCTGAAGCCCGTGAATGGCTGGCGTACCGCGGGTTTCGGACGACCTTGGAATACTTGGCCTATGTCTGCCGGTTGGTGGTCGAAGAGACCCAACTGCTGCCACACGCCAACCCCGGCACCATGAGCCGCCGGGAAATTGCCGCGTTGCAGCCCTTCAATCCGTCTATGGGCTTGATGCTGGAGAGTACCAGCCCCAATCTACATGGACCGGGCGGCCCCCACGAGTTCGCTCCCAGCAAGCGGCCCCGCGTGCGGCTGCGCACCATAGAGTTGGCCGGCGAGTTGCGGGCGCCATTTACTACTGGTATCCTCATCGGCATAGGTGAGGACCGCCGGGACCGCATCGAATCGTTGCTGGCCATCCGGCGTCTCCACCAGCGGTTTGGGCACGTTCAAGAGGTGATCGTCCAGAACTTTCGGGCCAAGCCGGCAACTCCGATGGCCGAGTCCCGGGACGCCGAGACCGTGGAGTTGATGTGGTCGGTAGCCGCTGCCCGGTTGATTTTGGGGCCGGACGCCAACGTGCAGGTGCCGCCTAACCTGAGCGCCGACAATTACCAGGACTACCTGAACGCCGGCATCAACGACTGGGGCGGGGTGTCCCCCCTTACCATCGACTACGTCAATCCGGAATCGCCTTGGCCGGTGTTGCGTGAACTAAGAGACCGGACAGCCGCAGCCGGAGGCCAGTTGCGGCCCCGGTTGCCTGTTTACCCGGAATACTTCCTGGATACTGACGAATTTCAAACGCCGGCTCTCAGGGCGAAGCTGGCGGAATTGACCGACGAAGCGGGATACGTAAGAGGGGGTATCCAACGATATGCCCAGACCTATTGACGAGCCCATGGACGGGCCTATGGATGAAAGCGGCGCGGCGGACAACCTGGGCGGGCTAGCCAGCTTGGTGAGGCCGGAAGTCGCCGCGGTGCTGGACCACGCCCTGTCCGGAGGCGACATTTCAGCCGAGGACGCCGTCGTCCTCTTCGATTCGTCGGGAGCAGATTATAACGCCATGGTCATGGTGGCCGACGAGCTGCGCCGCCGGACCGTTGGCGACTTGGTGACCTACGTTGTCAACCGCAACATCAATTTCACCAACGTCTGCATCAAGCGTTGCGGGTTCTGCGCCTTTAGCCGCGACTTCCGAGAGGAAGAGGGGTACCTGCTTCCGGTGGAGGAGATCGTCCGCCGGGCCAAGGAGGCCTGGGACTACGGGGCCACCGAAGTATGCATCCAAGCAGGTCTTCCGCCCCAGATGGAAGGCGACATGTACATCCGGCTCTGCGAGGCCATCAAGTCCGAGTTGCCGGACATGCACATCCACGGCTTCTCGCCGGAAGAGGTGCTCTATGGGTCGGTCCGCTCCCGGTGCACCATACGGGAGTACCTGGAGGGTCTGAAGGCCGCTGGCGTCGGCAGCCTGCCCGGCACTTCCGCCGAGGTATTGGACCAATCCCTACGCGATCAAATTTCCCCGGGGCGAATCAACGTGGAACAGTGGACGGAGGTCATCACCACCGCCCACGAACTGGGTATTCCCACCACCTCCACCGTGATGTTCGGCCACCTGGAAACCACGGCCCAGTTGGCCCGGCACATGGCCCTGTTGCGCGGTATTCAGCAAAAGACCGGCGGCATCACCGAGTTCGTACCCCTCAGCTTCGTGCATACCGAAGCGCCAATGTTCATGAAGGACCTGTTACCCAACGTCCGGCCCGGCCCAACCGGGATGGACGTGGTCAAGGTCCACGCCATCGCCCGCATCATGCTCAACAACTGGATTCCGAACGTGCAAGCTTCCTGGGTCAAGGAAGGGCCGCGTATGTCCCAGTTGTTGCTCACCGCCGGGGTCAATGACTTGGGCGGGACCCTGATCAACGAGAGTATTTCCACTGCGGCCGGCGCCCAACACGGGCAGCTCATGCGGCCGTCCGAGTTCCGGCAATTGGTACGGCAAGCGGGCCGTGTTCCGGCGGAACGCTATACCACCTATGGGATCCGGCGGGTGTTTAGCGACAGCGATGAGGGACTGGACCCGCTGGACTTGGTCGGCGACAACGTGGAAGAGGTGTTCGGCTCCTACAAACGCTTGGTCAAGCTGGACACCTACCGTTTCGAACACCCCCGCTATGCCAAGAGTCCCAGCGTCTAGTCGAGCCGGCAGCGCGTGGTAAACCCGGCCGGCCCGTTGTCGGCGCCCCGCGTCCTGGCCTTGGCTGGGGGGGTCGGCGGCGCGAAGCTTGTCTTGGGTCTTGCGGAGCGCCTTCCTCCAGGCCAACTGGTGATCGCCGTGAACACTGGCGACGACGAGGACTTCCACGGTCTGCACGTATCGCCCGACTTGGATACCATGATGTACACTCTGGCGGGAGTCTATAATCCGGAGACGGGTTGGGGACTGCAAGGCGACACTTTCCAATGCCTTCAAATGCTGGAACGATACGGCGCCGACGCTTGGTTTAACCTGGGCGACCGTGACTTGGCAACCCATATTCGCCGAAACCAACTGTTGAAGGGCGGCGCCAGTCTGTCGGAGGCAACGGCGGAGTTGTGCGAAAAGCTGGGTGTCGAGCACTCGGTCGTCCCGATGAGCGACGATCCCGTCCGGACAGTTCTGCAAACCGACGAAGGAGCGTTGCCAATGCAACAATACTTCGTCCGCAGGCGGGCCGAGCCGAGGGTGAATTCCGTTTGCTACTCGGGCGGCGGCGAGGCCCGGCCGTCTCCCGGCCTGTCGTCGGCATTGGACACTGCTCAGATGATCGTGATTTGCCCGTCGAATCCAGCCCTTAGCGTTGGGCCGTTCCTGTCTGTTTCCGGTGTACGGGACCGGCTCAGGGCCTTTTCGGGGCCACGGGTGGCTGTAAGCCCGATTGTTGGCGGAAACGCGGTCCGGGGGCCGGCCGGCAAGATAATGGCCGAGTTGGGCCAGGAAGTTTCGGCAGTTGGCGTCGCCAAGGCGTACCGGGACATCTGCGATTACCTGGTCATCGACCACCAAGACGCCGCTCTAGCCTCGGCGGTGGCCGAGTCCGGTTTGAAGCCGGTAGTCACCAACACCATAATGAACACCTTGGAAGACAAGGCCTCGTTGGCCAGGGAGATATTAACCCTGCTGGACCCGTGATCCTGGAATGGTCCGGCAGCCCGCGCCAGGTCACCGGCTATGCTATACCGGCTATGCTAAACGAAGAAAACAACGTCATCGCCATCGTCCCCATGAAACGCCTTTCCGACGGCAAGTCGCGCTTGGCCCGCAGCCTGACCTCGGAACAGAGAGCGGAGCTCACCTTGGGGATGTTGCGCCGGGTACTGGTAGCCCTAACCGGGGCTTCGATTGACTTGGTGTGGGTTGTGGGCGGCGACCAGCGGGTTCGGAACGTAGCGCGCAACCACGACGCCGTTTGGTGGGAAGACATGGGCCGCAACCTGAACGACACGCTGGCCAAGGCCTTTGACCTCGCTTTCATCCGAAACAAGGCGGCTATGTACGTGGCGGGCGACCTGCCCTTCATCAAGCCGTCGGACGTACACAGCCTGATTCAGGCGTCCCGCAGCTACGGGAACGTCACCTTGGCGCCAGCCCGGCGGGATGGAGGTACCAATGCGATTCTGGTGCCCCACGGTGTGCCCTTCCGGCCAAATTTAGGAAGGAACAGCTTTAGCAAGCACTTGGCCCAAGCCGCCAAACTCGAAACGTCGGTGGCAATCGCCTACAGTCCTGGAATCGGGTTCGACTTGGACATTGTCGACGACCTAGAGACCTTCCAACACATGGAACCTGGTCTGTTGGAACGTTTGGCTCCGAGTTTCAGGGCCTTCCCCTTGAAAATCACCCAGCCAGACAGCCCGGGAAGGTGGGAGAGTGGCCAGCGATAGACTCAAACTGGGGGTGTTGTTGCCTACCAGGGGCCTCCTGTTGACCGGAGAGCGGCCCCGCGATGCCGCCCGTGTCATGCGTATGGCCGAACGGGTCGAAGCCGCCGGCTTGGACTCGGTATGGGTTGGCGACAGCCTTATCGCCAAACCGCGCTTGGAGCCGCTGGCGACGCTTGCTGCCATCGCCGCTAAGACCAGCCGGGTCCGGTTGGGCACTGCGGTCCTACTGCCGGCGTTGCGTCACCCGGTGCTTCTGGCCCAGACCATGGCAACCATCGACCTTATCTCAGAGGGGCGCCTCGTGATTGGGGCCGGTGTCGGCGGGGCTTTCAACGATGAACAACGGGCCGAGTGGCAGGCTGCCGGAGTCGACCCGTCACGGCGGGCCCGACGTTTCGAAGAGTTAATAGAGGTGATCAAAGGCCTTGGTTGCGGCGAGCCGTTTGATTTTCGAGGCCGGCACTTCGAGTTGGACTCCGTAACCATGCTGCCGGCCGCCACCCAGCCGTCGGGCATACCCTTTCTGTTGGCCAGCCACCACAGGGCCCGGCAGCCGGCCCAAATCGACCGGGCGGCCCGATTGGGCGACGGCATCATATCGATTTCCGACACGCCGGAAGAGTACGCCGAGGTGATCGCTCGGGTTGACGCTCAAGCGGCGGAGTTGGGCCGAGACCCGGCGGCATTGGAAAAGACCTTCTACATGACGGTCAACATGGACCCGGACCTAGACAGGGGCCAAGCCGAGGCCGAGGATTGGCTGACCCGCTACTATGGAGCTGAAATCTGGGGCACCCGGTGGGGTCCGTTCGGAGGGCCGGACCGGGTCGCCCAGCGCATGTCGGAGTACGGCGCCGCCGGGGCGCAAACCCTTATCGTCCGGCTGGCCACTTTTGAACCGGAACAGCAACTTGACCTGTTCTTGGAGAAGGTGGCCCCGCAGTTTAGCTGACGCGGATACCTCGCGGCCGCCGTGCCCCCCATCCAAATACCGGACCCGAATTCCGTCCGTCCACCGCAGGGAGGAGGCGCCAGTGTGTTTCCCATTGACCTAACCGGCCAAAAGGGCATTGTTTTCGGCGTGGCCAACGATCGCTCCATCGCTTGGGCTATCACTCAGGCCCTGTCGCAGGCGGGGGCCAGGCTGGCCCTCACTTACCAAGGCGAACGATTAAAGGACCGGGTCGAACGGCTGGCGGATACCTTGACCGACCCGCTCCTCCTTCCTTGCGACGCCACCGACGATCAAGAAATAGATGACGTGTTCGATTCGCTGGCCAATGAATTCGGTGAGATCTCGTTCTTGGTCCACAGCATCGCTTATGCCAACCGGGACGACCTAAGCGGCCGCTTCTCCGACACCGGGAGGGAGGGTTTCCGGCTGGCCCTCGAGGTCAGCGCCTATTCCCTGCTGCCGCTGGTACGGCGGGCGGCCCCGCTTATGACCGGAGGCGGCAGCGTGGTAGCCATGACCTTTGATGCCTCGCAACGGGTTTACCCTGGCTACAACGTTATGGGGACAGCGAAAGCGGCCTTGGAAAACAGCGTTCGTCAGTTGGCTTCGGAGTTCGGGCCCGACAATATCCGGGTCAACGCCATCTCGGCCGGTCCGCTGGAGACTCTGGCGGCCCGCGGGATTACCGGTTTCCGGGACATGCGGCGCATTCACGCCGAAAGGTCGCCCCTGCGACGGAACATCACGGCGGAAGAAGTGGCCAACACGGCCCTGTTCCTGTGCAGCGGACTGGCCACCGGCATTACCGGGGCGATCATTCCGGTAGACGCCGGCTACCACGTAATGGCGATATAAGGGGCGTCGGGGTTCACCGTGGAGGACGGAGCGCGCGCGGAGTTCTTTGGGGGGACTCGCTTCCCTAACCGGGAGAGGAGTTGGCGTTGAGGCCTTGTAGTTTCCGGCGGTCTTCGTCGGCCTGTTCGCCTCGGCCCTGTCGTGCGTAGGCTTCGGCGCGCCGCTCGAACGCCTCTCTAAAATAGGGGTCCAAGGCGATGGCCTTGGTGAATTGATCGATGGCCTCTTGAATGCGTCCGTTGTCGAACATCCTGACCCCCCGCTCCGTCATGGTGGCCGCCGTGGGCGCTGGCTTGGGTTCAGGCATACCCCAGGGTTCGACCGGGACCGACGCAATATCCTCGACCGGTTGGGGTGATTCTTCGGCAGCCACCGTCTCTTCGATCGGCGGCTGAGTTTCGGCCAAGACCGGTTCTACCCGCGGTTCCGGTTCTATCCGCGGCTCCGGGGGCTGGTTCCCGGCAATTTCAGGCTTGGACGGCGGCGCTTCGGTCGTTTGGGCTAAGACCGGTTCAACCGGGGTTTCCAGGGGCTTTTCGGCCGGTGTTCCCAACGAGGTTTCCACTTGGGGTGTCCGAATCGGCTCTTGAGGGCGTTCGGTGGCCGCCGGGGGAAAAGGATCGGTCCCGTCCGGGGTGTAGGCTTGGCTCAGGTCCCAGCCGCAATTGGTGCAAAAATGCTGGTTCTGCCGTAGGGACTGGGCGCACTTTGGGCAGGCCACCCGCTGTTGTCTTACCGGGAGCCGTGCGCCGATGCGAGGAAAAAAAAGCATCAGCACCAACGGTATGACCGCCAGCAGCTTCCAGGGCAAAAGGCCAAGCAATAGCGCGGCGCCGCCCCAGATCCAAGGGTTGCGTCCCCTGGACATGGCAGTTCTCGCGGTCCAAATCGCTAGGAATAGGACCAACAGGTAGGGGAGTAAGGCGCTCACGATATCGTTCCGATCTTACGACCGCCCTAGTCTGGCCTGATTCGCCGATAGTAGTAGGGCTGCTTGAATATACACCCTTATGCCTGTTTCCGGCAACGACCATTCGACGGCATCCCGGCCTGTTGGGCCGAAAAACCGTCCAGGGTTGGCTCCGGTTAATCTTAGCGGCTCCCGGCCAACAGCGAACCGATACATGGTAGAATATGGAGACCACTCCGACACCAACCGCGTAGGGAAGATGAGGAGGACTATGAAAACTACGCTTTCGATACTGAAAGCCGACGTAGGCTCGATTGGCGGTCACACCAAGCCTTCGGACCGGATGCTGGACTCGGTGCGGTCCGACGCAGCCGACGCCGTAAAGAGGGGCCTGTTGATCGACACCTTTGTCGGTCACACCGGCGACGACATCTGCATTGTTGCCTCCCACACCAGGGGAGAGGACGACACGGACGTCCACCAGTTCGCCTGGAACGCTTTTTTGAACGCCACCGAGGTCGCCCGCCAATACGGCCTTTACGGGGCGGGGCAGGACCTGCTGGTCGACGCCCCCTCGGGCAACATCCGGGGGGCTGGACCGGCAGTGGCTGAGATTGAATGGGACCACGACCCGGTAACGACCAACCGTGTGCGTCCTGCCGAATCGTTTATGGTCTTGGCCGCCGACAAGTGCGGCCCCGGCGCCTACAACCTGCCGCTGTTCCTCGGCTTCGCCGATCCCATGTACTGCGCCGGGTTGATGCTGCCCAGGCTGAGCGACGGCTTCACCTTCAACATCATCGACATGGACAATACCGACGGTGACAGCCTGATCTCCCTGAACGCCCCGGAAGACTACTACAAGATTACGGTCCTGCTTAGGGACAATGAACGTTTCGGTATCGACAGTATCGTCTCGCGGCACACCGGCCAAACGGCCGCGGCGGTTTCGGCCACCCGGATGCACAATATCGCGGGTACCTATACCGGGAAGGACGACCCGGTGGCCTTGGTACGCAATCAAGGCGTATTTCCGGCGCCTGAGGAACTCATTTCCCCTTACACCAAAGCCCATTTCATAGGCGGCGACGCCCGGGGCTCCCATGTGATGCCCCTGATGCCGGTGCCGATCAACACCGCAGTTACCGGGATGTACTGCTTGCCTCTGGTTTCCTGCATCGGGTTTTCCCTGAACGCGGGAGGCTATTTCTCGGATTCCTTCGCGGACTTCTTCGACAACCCGGCCTGGGACTATACCCGCCAGTTGGCCCAAGAGAAGGGCATCCAGATGCGGTCGCAGGGTTGGTCGGGCGCGGCCATGCTGCCTTACAACGAGTTGGAATACTCCGGCTTCCGCACCAGCATCGTCAACTTGGTCGAACGCTTCGGCTTCCGCAACGGCAAGACAGACGCCGCCATCCCCGAAAAGGCCGGCGCCGCCGACGACTAGCCGATCAAAAACCCCTCCGCTGAATCCATCCCCCCATTCGCCCAAAGTCGTGGAGGAAAGGACGGAAGACAGCGGGGAAACCGTTGCGGGACAGCAGTCCTGGGAGAACAAAACGGGCCTGTGGATTAACCGCAGGCCCGTTGTTTCGTTTACCCGCCGGAAGCGGTCTATTCGGCCAGACGGATAGACAATTCTTCCAGTTGCGCCGTTGCAACGGGCGCGGGAGAGTCGAACAACAGGTCGGACCCGCTCTGGGTCTTGGGAAAGGCTATGACGTCGCGTATCGACCTAGCGCCAGCCAGTATTGCAACCAGCCGGTCGATGCCGGGAGCGATACCGCCGTGGGGCGGCGCCCCGTAATCGAACGCTTCCAGTATCTGGAGGAACCGCTCGTTTACCTCTTCCTTGCCGTAGCCCAAGACCTCGAAGATTTTCTCTTGAAGCTCCCGGCGGTAAATTCGAATGCTGCCGCTGGCCAATTCCGAGCCGTTGCACACCAAGTCGTAGGCCTTGGAGCGAACCGAGCCCAGGTCGCCACCGTCCAGTAATTCCTCTTGGCCGTCGGCCGGAGCCGTGAACGGATGGTGGGATGAATGCCATTGACCGTTCTCCTCGTCCCATTCGAACAAGGGGAACTCGGTAACGAAGGCGAAGGCCAATTCGTTGGGGTCGGCTAAACCAAGAGTACTGGCGAGGTGGTTGCGCATGGCGTCGAGCCACACGTTGATTCTGGGCGCTGCGCCTGCCATCAAAACCACCATGTCGCCGGGCCCGGCGCCCATGCGGCCAGCCAGCCTCTGGTGCCACTCGGTGGACATGCGAAGGCCGGCGGACTGGAGAATCTCGTCTTGGGCCTGCTCCGCCACTGGGCCAGCGCCCCGGTAGCGGACGTGGCTAAGACCCCCGGCGCCCGATTCGCGGGCCAATTCCTCCAATTCTCTTACCTGCGAGGTGGTGTAACCGGCCAGTCCGGGCGCCACCATCCCCCTGACACGGCCGCCCGAGGCGGCGGTGGAGAGGAAGACTCGGAACTCGGTCTCGGCCGCTAAGTCCGTTACGTCGGTTACTTCCAGTCCGAACCGCAGGTCCGGTTTGTCCGAGGCGTAGCGTTCCATGGCGTCGTCGTGGGTGAGCCGGGGAAAGGGTTTGCGAAGCTTCTTATCCGGGGCCACCGATTCCACTAGGCCGGTATAGAGTTCTTCGGTCAACTCCAATACGTCCTCTTCATCGACGAAGCTCATTTCCAGGTCGAGTTGAGTGAATTCCGGCTGCCGGTCTGCCCTCAGGTCTTCGTCCCGGAAGCAACGCGCGATTTGAAAATATCTTTCGACGCCCGACACCATTAGAAGCTGCTTGAGCTGCTGGGGCGACTGGGGCAGGGCGTAGAAGCGGCCGGGTTGCAGCCTGCTTGGAACGAGGAAATCACGAGCGCCTTCCGGGGTGCTCTTGAGCAGGATCGGTGTCTCGATTTCCAGGAAGTCCTTGGCGTCCAGAAAGTCGCGGATGTACTTGATCACCCGGTGCCGCAGGACCAAATTGTTTAGCATTGGAGGCCGCCGCAGGTCTAAGTACCGGTAGCGGAGCCGCAGACTCTCGTCGGCGCCAGCGTCCTCTGCGATGTAGAAAGGCGGTGTCAACGAACGGTTTAGGACCGTTATTTCGTCGGCCATGACTTCAATGTCGCCAGTGGCCATGGCCGGGTTCTCGCTGCCTGCCGGGCGTCGTTGGACGGCGCCCTTAACTTGGACGACCCATTCTTGGCGCAGGGCCTCCGCGGTTAGTGAAGCGCCGGGAGAAAACTCGGGATTGACCACCACTTGGACCGTCCCGGAGCGGTCCCGCAGGTCGAAGAAAACAATCCCCCCGTGGTCACGCCGGCGGCCGACCCATCCGGCCAGACTAACGGCGGAACCCGTTTCATTCATTCCAAGGGCGCCACAGTCCGCGCTACGCAGCACGCAAGTCCTCCTGGCTGTCTTAAATGGCTTGGGCTGACCGGGTGTCGGACCGTCGGCGGCCCCGGCCTAGTCCCCGGGAAAAACCCTGAAAATATCTTGGAACGGACTCTGTTCGCGGTCAACCGTGCCAGAGACGGTTTCAGCCAAGTCCACCGGGTTGTCCACGGGCGGCAAACACACCGTATCGAGGCATACGTGGGCCCGCGCCCCTTGGTCGCCATCGGCAGACCGCACGGTCTTGATATCCAGGTTAGGGCTGGGCAGCCTTAGCGCCTCCCGCAACAATTCCTGGCAGGCCGGGTCCTCGGGACGGCCTTCGATGGTTACCTCCACCATGTCGTTGGCGAATTGGCGGACTGCGAGGCCATAGTCGGCGGCGAATTCACCATGCTCCCGGAAGGAGCCGACAAAGGCGCTCAGGGTCGCTTCGACAAGCTGCCGGTAGTCGTCGTTCCTAGTGGTCTGGTATAGCCGCAGCAGTGCCTCCGCGGCCGCCATATTATCGGGCAGCGGTTTTTCTCGCACCTGCAGGTGGCCCACCGAGGTTTCGTCGGCCTCGATGTCGAAGAAGCCGCCTTGGCCCTCGTCGAAGTGCCGGTCGGCCAGTATCGAGGCGACTTTCACGGCCTGGTCCAGGTAGCTTTGGTCCGCCGTGCTGGCGTGGGCCTGTATAAGACCGGACAGCAGCCGGGCCCAGTCAATGAGGAACACCGGGCCGTCGCCGACGCCGTCAGCCGAATAAACGTGACTGGACCTGTCGCCAGCCGAAAGGACGCAGAGGCGGTCCAAGACCCGCAGCCCGGTCGCGGCCAGTTCAGGACGCTTCAACTTCCACGAGGCTTCCAGAAACACGGCAGCGGCCAAGGCGTTGGTATCAACGTAACAGGAGGGGTCCGGGGTCGGTGGGGCCGCCGCCAAACGGGCCTCGGCGGGAAGGGCGAAGTAATCGGAATGAGCCCCTTGGCTGCCACTGAACCCGGGGACGGCGTCACTGTAGAGGTGGCCCATCAAGTAGTCGATGGTCATGTTGGCCACCGCGAGATAGCGGGGCTCGTCCATCAGGATGGAGGCATCCAGGTAACAGCGGACCAAGTGGAGGTTGTCCTCCAGCAGTTTTTCCCGCTGGGGCTCGGACCAATCGGCCGTCGCGCTGTGTCGAAAGAAACCGCCGTCGATCGCGTCGTTGACCGGGCTCTCCGCCATCCGGTCCAGCGTCTTTCGCAGCATCGCGGCGTAGAATTCCTCGCCGGTGGTACGAAACATGTGGACCATAAAACGAAGGATGACGGGGTTGGTAAACTTCGGTTCGTCACCGAAACCCCCGTTTAGCGCGTCGTAGGCGCCAGCGACGGTCCTAGCGACACGGTCGCCTATTGCCGGGTCCACTGTTGGGCCGGCGGCCACCCGGCGTGCATGGTCCCGGCGCCGGTTGTGCAGATCGCGGGCTTGGCTGTAGAGCTGGGGTTTGTCGGCTTGGTAGGCTTGGTGGATTTCGGAAAGCATAGCCAGCAACTGGTCCGGCGGCAGATAGGTGGCGCCGCCGACCAAGCCGCCGTGGGGAGTCAGGAAGGCGGTCGTGGGCCAGCCGCCGACGTTGTACCTAGCGTTGATGTCGGGGCGGTGGTCGTTGTCGACTCTGACGGCCACAAAATGACTGGTCAGCAATGCCTGAACGTCCGGGTCGGAATAACTCGTTTCGTCCATCACATGGCACCAATAGCACCACATGGCGGATACGGAAACAAGGACCGGCTTGTCTTCGGCTTGGGCCCGCTGGAATGTTTCGGCGGTCCAAGGCTGCCAGTCGATCAGGTGGGCCCGGTTGAGGTTGGGAGAAAAGCGGAAATTGGACACTGCCGACTCACGTTAGCATAGCACCCCCGGTTTTTCAATCGGAGGCTCAGACCGAGGCCCAGACTAAAGCCGGGTACAAGCTCCCATGAGAGCTTACGACGGGCGGCGGCGGCGCTAGGCGGTTGCTAAGCCGGTCGGTTCCAGTTGGTAGGCAGCATGGGCAATGGAGACGCTGAGCAGAGTGCGGGCCTGCTCCAGCAGCCGGTTGTCGGCGTGGGATAGGGCGACGAAAGAGCCGCTTTCCAGTGCGGCGACGGGTACTCCGTCCAAACAGGCCAAGCGATTACCCGGGACCGCCGGTACCCGTTCACCGGGAGTGAGGATGCCCGCCAGATTCAGCGGGTCGCAGGCGGATACCACGGAGAACCTCCCGGCGCCTTCTTGATTTTTCGCCCGGCGGAGCAGGTCCACTGCCTCCGGGAGAGCGAATTGCTCGCCCACGAACCCGGACACGAAACGTCCGCCCCGCACTTCTCCCCTGGCCTCCAACCGGCGCAACACACGCACAAGGTCTCGCCAGCGGAGGGCCAGGCTATCCCGCGCCAGCAGTTCCGGGAATACGATCCCGTAGCGCGCCAGGAGCTGCCAAGCCACCGCCTCGTTGCGGTCCTCAACCGGGTACCCGGGTTCCAAAAGAGACCACCGGCTGAAGCCGCTACGGCGTTGCATCCTGCCGCGGCCGGGGCGCCCGCCCCGCCGTGGAGTCCGCTTTACGCCTTTGGTCCGCTGTCGCACGGCCTCAAGTCCATCGGCGGTTACCCGGCCCCAAGCGGCCAACGTCCAGAGGGCCTCTTCCACGTCGGTGGGCAGGCGCCGCGTCGCGGCCACTATCTCTGATAGGAAGGACGCCCCTCTGAGCGTAAGGTGTTCCAGGGCTTCTTTGGCCGCTCCGGCCCACTCGTCGTTCTCGACCCGGTCCGTCACGAGCAGCCAGTCCAGCGATTCCCGGAGGGCCAGAGTGATGGGAGTAGCCTTGGAAAACGAAGGCCGCCCCGCCGCCGACGCCAAGCTGGTGGAATGGCCGCCGTTGACCCTGTTGGAAAAGCGGCCCCAAACCACTTCCCCGCCCAAGCACAGGCGGTCCAACGCCATGGAGCTGAAGTCCCTCAACCGGCAGGCCAGCGCCTCTTCTTCCATCACGCCAGCGGCGATTTCAAATCCTTGAAGCTCTTCGATCACCGCCATCAGCCCGCTTTCGCCCGATAGCCGGAAGTTAGGGTCGACGTGCTGCCACTGGAACAGGAAACGCAAGAACGCGGCGGGCGACGCCGGCTCGACCTGGGAGCGCAGCGAGGTAATGGTAGACCGGTGGATCCGGGCCAGGATTCGCCGGTCGCAGAACTCGTCGGGCCCTGCGCCGGGCCTGAAACTGCCCCGGAGCACCACTCCGTCCTGTTCCAAACGAGTCAGGGCTTGGACTACGTCCGATTCGGTGAGGGACAGGGCCGCGGCAAGTTCCCCTGCGGTAAACGGGCCGATACATTCTACCCAGCCCTGCACCAAGGCCATTAGCGCGTCTTCCCGGGCCCCGTCGGCGGCGCTGGCGATTACCGGTACCGCCGATCCCGCCGCAGCCGGGTAGACCTGCTTCATCCAACCGGTCCGCTCCGCCGCCACCCATCCTGACCGGCCGTTCTCCAAGGACAAGAGGTAGGCCCGGCCGGCGGCTGACAACTCCTGGAACCATTGTTGCGCCGCTGCTTGGTCCCAGCCGGGTCTTCCGAAGGCTGTTTCACCCACGGGAATCATGCCCAGGGTGAGAAGGGCGTCGTGGAGCTCGTCGGCGTCGCGGACCCTGGGCCAAGCGTTCTCCGACTCTTGGGCCACGGCGGCGGGGTCGAGGCGGCCCAGGTCACGGGAATCTTCCGGCAGGGCGCGGCGTAGGGAGACTGCCCGGGCCCTGCGCTCTTCCAACGGAGCGTCGTCCAGGAAGGCATAGGGCATGGCGTTGAGAATTTGGTGGGAGAACGCCGAAGGCTGGACCGTGTCCCGCCCGTATACTTCCACGTCGCCTCTTTGGATGGCGGACAGCAGATCGCGGCATCCTTCCAGGTCCATGGCCCCGGTAAGCGAGTCCCTAAGCGTCTCGAAAATCAGCGGATGGTCCGGGATTTCAATGTCGCCGGCGGCGGCGTTGTCCTGGCAGGCAACCTGGGCCGGAAAGACCGCCGCCAGAAGATCGTCGGACCGCATTCGTTGCAGGGGAGCCGGCACCTTTCGACCGCCGTTATGGCGCAGGATTGCCAGGGCCCGGGTAGCGGTCCACCGCCAGCGGACGCCGAATACAGGCGCTTGGAGCACCGCTTGGGTCAAGACTTCTTCTATGGTGTTGGGGTTCAGATAGGTGAACACCTCGTCCACCGGTATGGACAATCCGGGCGACAGGGAGAAGTTCAGGCCGTCGTCGGTAGCCGAGGCCTGAAGCTCGAAATCGAAGGTCCGGCAGATTCGCTTGCGCAGGGCCAACCCCCAGGCCCGGTTGATCGCGGCTCCGAACGGGGCATGGACCACCAGTTGCATTCCGCCGCTCTCGTCGAAGAACCGCTCGGCGACCACCCGTTGCTTGGTGGGCACCAGCCCCAGTACCCTTTTACCCTCCGCCAGATAGGCCACCAGTTGGCGGCTGGACTCTTCGTCCACGCCCGCCTCGGCAACGACCCAATCCGACGCCGCCTCGGGATCGTCAAGCCGCTGGTCAATAGCATCCCGAAGTTCGGATACTTCTTGGGACAATTCCCAGGTGCGGCCCGGGGCTTCGCCCAGCCAGAAGGGGATGGTGGGGGGTTGTCCTTGGGCGTCTTCCACGCGGACGCGGCCGCTTTCCACCCGGCGAATCTTCCAAGCGGTGTTGCCCAGCAGGAAAACGTCGCCTCTTAAACTCTCGATGGCGAAGTCTTCGTTGACCGTGCCGACAAAGGTCTCGTTGGGGTCGGCGATAACGTCGTAGTCGGCATTGTCGGGGATGGCGCCGCCGCTGGTCATGGCCGCTATGGGAGCCCCGCGACGGCCCTTTACTTGGTGGTTCACGCCGTCCCGGTGCAAAAAACCGCTGCGGCGTCCTTGGCGCTGGGCAAACCCTTCGGATTGCGCCTCGATGACCTGATCGAATTTGGGCCGCGGCAGGCCACGGTACGGATAGGCCCGCTTGACAAGCCGGTACAGGTCGTCTTCGGACCATTCCTGCTGCGCACAGGCGGCCACGATCTGCTGAGACAGAACGTCCAAGGGCCACGACGGTATGGAGAGGGCATCCAGGTTGCCGCGACGGACGGCCCGGGACAATGCCACGCATTCGGCCAGTTCGTCCCTGGTCAGCGGGAACATCCGGCCCTTGGGGGTGCCTCCTACCGAGTGCCCGGAGCGGCCTACCCGTTGCAGAAGAACACCGATGGACCGGGGTGAACCGATCTGGCAGACCAAGTCAATTACGCCGATGTCGATGCCCAGTTCCAGGGACGCCGTGGCCACGCAGACCTTCACCTGTCCCGTTTTCAGCTTCTCCTCGGCGGCCAAGCGTATGGCCCGGGACAGGCTGCCATGATGGGCCACCACGGCGTCCTCCCCCAACCTGGCAGATAGCAGGTGGGCCACCCGCTCCACCAAGCGCCGGGTGTTGACGAAGACCAGCGTGGTCTCGTGCGCTTGGGCCAAAACGCACATGGCGTCTAGGGCTTCTCCCCAAGTCTCGTGGCTGGCGATGGGCCCCAATTCCCGTTCGGGCAGTTCGATGGCTAGGTCGATATCCCTGGCGTGGCCCGTATCGACCACCAAACAATCCGGGTTGCCGTCGGCGTCGATGTGCTCGGCGCCGACCAGAAAACGGGCCAATTCCAGGATGGGGCGTTGGGTAGCAGACAGCCCGATGCGTACGACGTTCCGGTCGGTCAAGGCGCAAAACCGTTCCACGGATAGAGACAGGTGGGAGCCGCGCTTGTCGTCGGCGACGGCGTGTATTTCATCTAGGATCAGGGTGTGGGCCTCGCTCAGCCCCTGACGGCCGCTGCGGGAAGTGAGCAGGATGTAAAAGGACTCCGGAGTGGTGATCAGGATGTGGGGCGGCTTCTTGGCCATCTTCTGGCGTTCCGAGGCCTTGGTGTCCCCGGTACGGACGGCGGCGCGTATTTCGGGCAGCGCGATTCCTTTGGCTACGGCCAAGCTGGAGATCTCGGCCAGCGGCGTCTCCAGGTTCTTCTTGATGTCGTTGGAGAGGGCTTTTAGAGGAGAGACGTAGACGACCTGGGTAGTGTCGGTGAGTTCGCCGTTCAGGCCTTGGCGCACCAACCGGTCGATGCAGGTCAGGAACGCGGCCAGTGTCTTACCCGATCCCGTAGGGGCGGCAATCAGCGTGTGCCGGCCTTGGGCGACCGCAGGCCAGCCCTGTACCTGGGCGCTGGTGGGACCGTCGAACTTGGACTCGAACCACTCCCGGACCAAGGGGTGGAAGAGGGAAAGGGGCATGGCGGCAGTGTACCACAAGGCAGATTCGGCCAACGTTTAACGGGACGGTTTCCCAAGACCGTGCTTAATAGTGGCCTCTGGAGGCCGGTCCGGCAATGACCTCCTGTCAGTAGGAGGATTCTCGAGAATGGAGAGACGTTCTCCCCCCCGCGCCCTCTGCGTTAAACCGGGACCCCGCGAGTTTGACGTTTCGGCGGTTGCCGGACTAGGATTGTCGGGTTGCGGGTGTTTAACGGCCCGCGCGGTTTCAAGCAACGCCGGGCGGCAGGCTAAACGCTGTCTGCTTCCGCCGGGCCCGATTGCGAGGTTTTGATGGTCCAGTTGTTGGAAGCCAGGGCCAATCCCTTTGGCGGGATGGTCACCGTGGCGGCAGCGTTGCCAGCCAATGCGGAGGAATTCGCCGACCGGCTGGAACACTCTCTGGAAGAGTGGCGCGGTGACGGTTACAAGGCCGTCTGGTTGGAGTTGCCGATTAGCCACACCGCCCTGATTCCGGCGGCGGTGAGCAGGGGGTTCACCTTCCACCATTCGGGCGACGGTTACTTGATGATGACCTGCGAGTTGGTGGAGGGGACCTATCTGCCACCGTTCGCCACCCACTACATCGGCATCGGCGGGGTGGTGCTCACGGCGGAGCGCGAGTTGCTGGTCGTCAGGGAGAAGTACGGCTTCGGCGGCCGTCCGCCGACCCTCAAACTGCCGGGCGGCGCGCTTCAACCCGGAGAACACTTGGTCGAAGCCGTGGAGAGAGAGGTGTTGGAGGAGACCGGGGTGAAGGCCATCTTCGAGGCTATGGCTTGCTTCCGCCACTGGCATGGCTACCGCTACGGCAAGTCTGACATCTACTTCGTCGGGCGGTTGAGGCCGGTTAGCCGCGAGATTTCCATGCAGGCCGACGAGATCCAGGAGTGCCTCTGGCTGCCGGTGGGCGAGTTCCTGGAAGCCGACGATATCAGTAACTTCAACAAGCAAATCGTTCGCGCCGCATTGGAAGGCGAGGGCGTGGTCCAATCATTCATCGAAGGATTCGGGGGCCCCGATACCCGTGAATACTTCATGCCGCCCCACTTGGTGGACGGTGTGGTAGTGACGCCCTTCCCTGGAAATGGCCCGGATTCGGAACCGTAGGAGCTGAAATGACAAACACGTACTCCGGCTACAACCTCGAACAGACCGACGTGGCTTTACCTCCCACCGGCCGGCCCGTAGTGCGGTCGACCCGGGGAGTGATCTCTTCCGGCCATTACCTTACCTCTATGGCCGGTATGCGGATGTTGCTGAACGGCGGAAACGCCTTCGACGCCTTAGTGGCTGCCGGGTTCGCCGCCGCGGTCGTGGAACCCATTGCGTCGTATTCCCTGGCTGCCGAAGGGGTGTTTATGCTCTACGACTCGGCCAGCGGCGACCTGGTTTCCCTCAGTGGGCAGGGAGTGGCCCCGGGGCAGGCGACGGCCGAGTTCTACACCTCCAGGAACATGGACCGGATACCGACCGGCCCCGGAAAGATGGCCCCCTACGGGTTTACCGTGCCTGGAATAATGGATGCGTTCATCTCGATGCTGGACCGCTACGGCACGATGGACCTGAGCACGGTGCTGGCGCCGGCCATTGCTTACGCCGAGGACGGTATCCCCAATTACGAGTACATGTTGCAGAGGTTGCAACCTGGCCCCGGAATGCAACAGTTCGACTATTTCCCGCCCGGTGGACGGGAGGTGTTCTATGACAACGGGCGGGTACCTGCGCCGGGCACACCCTTGGTGCAACCCGGTCTGGCCAATACGTTGAAGGCGGTGGGAGTGGCCTCAGCCAACGGAGCCGGTTCCAGGACGGAAAGCCTCCAAGCGGCCAAAGACGTTTTCTACCGGGGCCACATCGCCAAGTTGATCGTGGACTCGGCCCAAGGCGTGGGCGGGATCCTCACCATGGACGACTTGGCCAATTATCGTTCCCAATTCGAGACGCCGGTCAAGACGACCTTCAATGGCTACGAAATATGGGGCCAAGACTCTTGGACCCAAGGCCCGATGTTGATGCAGACCCTGAACATCCTGGAGAATTTCGATCTCAGGTCAATGGGGCACAACAGCCCGGCCTATATTCACACGGTGACCGAGTCCCTGAAATTGGGATTCGGAGACCGGGAGGCGTTTTACGGCGACCCTCTCTACTCAGCAGTGCCCATCGATGGGCTGCTCTCCAAGGAATACGCCGCCGAACGCGCCGGACTCGTCGACCCCGAAGGCGCATACCCGGCCCAGCCAGCGGGAGGGGACCCCTGGAAATACTCGAAGGTGAACGGCGCCGGCGCCTCCCAGGTGATGGCTGCTCCCACCAGCGGCGGCGGTGAATCGGGCGGGGCCGACGGCACAACTCACGTATCCGTTTTGGACCATAACGGCAGCCTGGTTTGCGGCACCATCAGCGGCGGGGCCTTCGCCAAGTCGGTCTTCTTCCCGGAACTGGGATGCGCTCTCAGCACGCGGATCGAAATGTTCAACTGCGCGGAAGGACACCCCAACGTGGTCGAGCCGGGCAAACGCCCCCGCACCACCTTGGTGAACTACATTGTCGTCAAAGACGGCCAGCCGGTGATGACCGTCGGTTGTCCCGGAGGCGACAACCAAGTGCAGGCTAACGTTCAACTGATGCTAAACGTGATGCTGTTCGGCATGGACCCCCAACAGGCGGTGGAGGCTCCCCGGTTTGGCACCGAGAGCAACGTCAACTCGTTCTACCCTCATTCCTATTTCCCAGGACAATTGGACTTGGAGCCGGGTCTGCCGGAGTCCACTGCCGAGGCGCTCCGGGACTTGGGGCACAAAATTCAACGAGCGGTCAACTGCGGGATGGGCGCCACTGTATCGGTGCGAGACCCGGGCACCGGCTACCTCAGCACCGGCGCCGATCCCCGCCGGGCCTGCTACGCCTTGGCCCTTTAGCCCCGGCGGGGGCGGCCGTCCGAACGTGGGGCCCATACCTGCGTACTAGCTTGATGCTTACTGCCTTGGGTGCTTGGTGAGGAAGTCGTCGGCTATCTCGTTGAAGGTCAGGAACCTCACGCCGGCGTGAGAGGAGATATACTCCACCAGCCGCTCCAACATGAGCAACACCTGGGGCCGTCCGCTCACATCGGGGTGGATCGTTATCGGAAAGACGGCTTCGTCGTATTCCCGGTATACGTAATCGAACTGGTCCCGCCACATCGACTCGATGTCCCTGGGATTGGTAAAGCCGTGACTGTTTGGAGATTTTTTGATGAACATCATCGGCGGCAGGTCGTCCAAGTACCAGTTGGCCGGTATTTCGACTAGGTCGGTCTCTTGGCCCCGTTGCAGGGCGTGCATCCAGTAATCGGCGGGCATGGCATAGTCAATCTTGGTCCAGCGGTCGCCGACCCTCACGTAGTAGCACTCGAAGTCCCGGTGCATCAGGCTATGGTCGTACTTGATGCCGTGTTGGAGCAACAACTCGTTGGTGACGTGACTGAACTCCCACCACGGCGCCACGTAACCAGTGGGCCTTTGACCGGAGAGTTGAGTAATCAGGTCGATGCACCGCACCAAGACCGTCTCTTCCTGTTCCGGCGTCATCGAAATCGGGTTCTCGTGAGAGTAGCCGTGGAGCCCGATCTCGTGGCCGTCGCTGACGATCATCCGGCACTGCTCCGGGAAGGTCTCCACGGAATGGCCTGGGATGAACCAAGTGGACTTGATACCGAGTTGGCGGAATAGTTTGAGCAACCGCGGCGTACCGACCTCACCAGCGAACAGGCCGCGGGAGATGTCGTCCGGCGAGTCCTCGCCGCCGTATGAACCCAACCAACCGCCAACGGCGTCCAGGTCTACTCCAAACGCGCATAGAATCTGTCTATCCGCCATTCCCATAACCTCCGTGCCGGACTTCGAATCGAAGTGTGAATCCGGTACCGTTGGTAACGGCGCCGTCCCGGCCCATAATCTGTTAACACCCATATAGTAACCGATAGCCGAGGAATGCTCATGTTAATTGGCCTTGCCGCCGGTTCGATAGCCGCCATCGTAGCGGCCTTGGTGTCGCTGCCTTTGCATTCGCCCTTGGACAGCGCGTTCAATTCGGCGACCGTAGCCGTAGCTACGTTGATCGTTGGCATCATCGCGGGCCAACTCTGGGGGAGGTTGGAGGCCAATCCCCGCCGCCCCGGCTATTACTTGGCAGGTCTTGCCGTTGGCTTCGCCGCCGTGGTGGTGATCGCCGTGGTGGGCGGAATTTGGCTCGAGCGAGTGATATCCTTCGCCGTCCCGCTGGCGGCGATAGCCTTCGTGTTATCCGGCGGACTGGTCCCGCTCTTGGAGAGAGCGCCGGCGCCGGCGCTACGTTGGGGGGCGGGGGTGTTTCTGGTCGGCGCCGTGGCCGTGGGGGGCGGGCTCATCGGCTTGGGCGACGCCGAAAGCGGCGAGTTGTCGTTGCCGGAACGGGCACAGGCTCCGGCAGCCACTCCGGTCCCGGAACAATCGCCTACGAGTCCTCCGGCAGCCACCGTGGCGCCGCCGCCAACGAGCACCGTTGCGCCCACTGCGGTCTCGGGAGGCCCGCCGACAGCATCTCCGGAAGCATCGCCTAATAGGCCGCCAGCCACCGTGGCGCCGGCCCCAACCGCCGCCGGGACCGAAGCGCCGGCTGCGCCATCATTGCGATTCGTGGTAGGGGAGGGCTCGGAGATAACCTTCACCGTTGGCGAAGAGCTGACCCGGTTGCCGCTGCCCATCGAGGCGGTGATACGCACCGAAGAGCTTTCCGGCCAAATCAACTTGGCTGGCGAACCGTCGGTCATCGAGGTGAATCTGCATTCCCTTTCCAGCGACCAGAACTTCCGGGACCAATACATCCGCAGCCGTATGTTCCCGGAACAGTCCGAGGCCACTTTCACCGTGGACGCCATCACCGAATTGCCGGAGGAATTTTATTCCGGTGAGCAGTTCGAGTACCAAGTCGACGGGACGTTGAACATCAACGGTATCGACGTTCCCTTGGCCTTCGAGCTTGAGGTCCGAAACGACGACGAGGCCCTCAATGTGTTGGGCCGGACGGTGTTTACTTGGGACCAGCTACAAATACCGGTACCCACCGCCCGGTCGGTCGTTCGCGTTGACGACGAGGTCCGGGTACAGGTGCTGCTAATTGCCAAGCCCAACTGAACCGGCTATCGACTGCCCGATGGCGCCCCGACGGTATGCCGTTCCGTAGACGCCAACCGGACGGTTTCAATCAAGCGGTGGAGTTCGACGGCGTCGTCAAAGTCGGGTTGACGGCTCGCCTCGCCCCGTATGGCCTCGCCGAACAGATAGTACAACTGGCCCACGTTGTAGGGGGCGCCTTGAGGCATCCCTTCCAGCACGAAGTTGTGCTGGGACGACACGCTCAGGTCTTCCAGTTCGTCGCCACCCTTGGCTCCCTGAAGTCGTACCGGTCCCAGTTGGGGCGAGTCTTCGGAGGTGGCGACGAGGGTGCCCTCCCGGCCGTAGACCTCCAGTCTGTAGCCGCTTCCAGCCCAAGGAATGCTGGCTACGTGAGCCGAGACCACCGCTCCGTTGGCCAAGCGCCCGCTGATCAGGATGTTGTCCGGGGCGGTCACGTCCAGGTATTCCCGGGTGTCGGTTTCCAACCATTGAGGGCACTGGGTCGAGACGACCGCCGATACTTCGCTGAATGCTCCGACGACGAAGGTCAGGGCGTCTATGGAGTGGCCGGCGGCTATGGTCAGGGTGGTTGCCCCCAGCTCGTCGTCCCGCTGCCAGGTGCGGTCCGACGGGCGCGCCAAGACGCCGCCGCGGATGAGGCGCATCGAGCACGCCATGACCTCGCCGACGTACCCATCCTCCACCAGTTGCCGCATTTGAAGCACGGCGGGGGCCGCCCGCGCTTGCAGCCCGACCACGGCCTTTACGCCCTTGGAACGGGCCAGCCCGGCCAACTCCTCAGCCTCTTCCAACGTCCGGCCCAAGGGCCACTCGGTGAAAATGTGTTTGCCGGCGTTGATAGCGTCCTTGGTGATCTCGAAGTGGGCCGGCACCCGCAAAACGACTGCCACCGCGTCTATCTCAGGGTGGGCCAGCATCTTCCGGTAATCGTCGAATGCCAACCGGGCCCCGAACTGGCGGGCCGCCTCGTTGGCCGTCTCCATCCGGGTGGTGCAGACCCCGGTCAACTCGAACTCCGGACTTGCCGCGATCGCGGGCAGGTGGGAGCGATGAGCCCACCCCACCGTGGGGCTGGCCCCGATTATTCCCAAACGAATACGATCAGCCATCAATAACTCCCAGAGCGCCGGCTTTTGGCAACACGAACTTCTGGCCACAATGGTAACACCAGGGAAACACCGGTTGATACCTGCCGTCATCGGCTGGTAAGATTGGGACAGAGTCGGCAAGCGCAGAGGTGATCCATGCGCAGGTTCGTGATACCGCTGGTATTTGTGGTGTTGTTGGTCATGGCGGCAGTGTTGCCCGTGGCAGCCAGTGGCGGAGACCCCAGTACGAAACCCAGCGACCACTCCTGCCCCTACAGCGGCTAGCCCCCGGTCAGAGGCTGGCGTAAGACCAAAGATCCCGGCGGAAACTAGCGGCAAGCAAAACCCCCGTGGGTGATTGGGACCGGTCTCAATCACCCACGGGGGTTTTTCAATGCGAAAGGGGCTCGGGTGCGAAAGGCCCTACAGGTAGGTTAGGCAGCGGGCGATTGCGTCATCTTTGGGGGTGCAACCCATTGAGACTGGCGGATGTGCGCCAACGGGAGGCCCACTCCGAATCCCGGTCGGCAATGACAGCGCTATCGGCGGGTTGGGGACAAAGCGGGGCGGAAAGTGGCGCGCCTGGCAGGAGTCGAACCCGCAACCCCTGGGTCCGAAGCCCAGTGCTCTATCCATTGAGCTACAGACGCGCGATGAACCGGGACCGTTGCTTTAACTAAAATTGACTGCCATCCTGAATCCACTAGCGGCAGGTTTTTTGGGGCGAGCGACGGGGTTCGAACCCGTGATCTCCTGTGCCACAGACAGGCGCCTTGACCACTCGGCTACGCTCGCCACGAAAGCTGCGATGGTGACGCAGAAGTCCACGGGACTCGTAACAATCGTAGCAAATGGCCACACCACTTACAAGAAGCCTGGTAGCAGAACGGAGCCGCCGGGAATCCTCGGGGCGATGGCCGGCGTATTAACGGCGTTGAGATTCTTGCCAGCCCGCATTGAAACCGGCCCAAGTTGTTAACTACAATGAATCGACAGATTGCGGTTGTGCGGACGAAAGGAACGGCGTCATGAGTTTAAAAGCCCTCTTGCTGATTTTCGGTGTATTGGGCGTATTATTCTTGGCGGCGGCCTGCTCCGGTTCATCAGGACCGACTCCGGAGGCCGCTACACCGGAGGCGGCTGAACCGGCCGCCACCTCGGTTCCCGCCGAGTCCGACGGTCCGTCCGCCGAGGGCCTCGCCTCCGACGTTGAGACGATGGAAGGCGGGCGTCTGGTGCGGTTGTTCGTCGATCCCCCGACCTTGGACCCGCACCTGACCACCGATGCGACCTCGGCTCAAATCATTGTCGAGGTATTCGGAGGCCTCGTAACCATTGACCGGGACCTTAACGTAATCCTGGACTTGGCCGAGAGCTTGGATGTTAGCGACGACGGCCGGGTCTACACCTTCCGTATCCGGCCCGATGCCACCTTTCATGACGGCCGCCAGGTAACCGCCGAAGACGTGCGCTGGTCGCTGGAGCGGGCGACCAACCCTTTGACCGAATCCCCGGTGGTTGACCAGTACCTGGGAGATATCGTCGGAGTAAACGAAAAGCTGAACGGCGACGCTCAGACCATCACCGGCGTCAGGGTGGTGGACGAACGGACCATCGAGATCACTATCGATCAAGCCAAGTCGTACTTCTTGGCCAAGTTGACCTACCCGACGGCGTTCGTAGTGGACCGGGAGAACATCGAGGCCAGCCCTAAGAACTGGTTCCGTCGACCCAACGGCACCGGGCCCTTCCAATTGGCGGAGTACGAGGTGGGTGAAACGATACTGTTGACCAGGAACGACGGATATCATCTTGGCGCCCCGCACTTGGGAGAAGTAGAGCTGATCCTGAGCGGCGGCACGTCCCGGCTGATGTATGAGAACGACGAGATCCATCTCGCCGGAGTGGGCTTGGCCGATTTGGACAGCATTCTAGACCCTAGCCATAGCCTCAACGCCGAGTTGTTACGGGCCCCGCCGTCTTTCAGCGTTCAATACATCGGGTTGAACGTAAACGAACCACCCCTGGATGACCCAAACGTCCGGCAAGCCCTTAACATGGCCATCGACAAGCAGGAAATCGCCAGCATTGTGTTGGGCGATCTGGTGGTGCCGGCCAATGGTATTCTGCCGCCGGGATTCCCAGCCTATAACGCCGAGATCGAAGGGTATAGCTTCGAGCCCCTGAAGGCCCGAGAACTTTTGGAGGAGTCTAAATACGGAGACGACCTGGAAAATATCCCACCGATTACCATCACGACGCCGGGCAGTTTCGGCGCCAACGTCAGCCTGGACATGGAAGTGGTGCTCCAGATGTGGGAGCGGCACCTGGGTATAACCGCCGAGTTCCAGCAAACGGAATTCGCCACCTTCCTGAAAGACCTCCACAAACGGCGTTTCCAGATGTTCGACATCGGCTGGATCGCCGACTATCCTGACCCGGAAAACTTCTTGGACATCCTTTTCCACAGTGAAAGCAGCAACAACCACACCAACTACAACAACCCGGATGTGGACCGTCTGCTGGTGGAGGCGCGGGTCGAAACTGACGAGTTCGCCCGTCACGCACTCTACAACCGGATCGAGCAGTTGATCTTGGACGACGCGCCTTGGATACCGCTGTGGTACAGCGGGGAACGCTACACCCTGGTCAAACCCAGTGTGCGCGACTACCTGCAAGCGCCATTGATCATTCCCCGCCTCAGGTACGTTTACCTTTCCGGCGAGTAGGAGCCGGACGCTACCGTGGGCGCGTACATCGTTCGCCGGCTAATATGGTTGCCCGCAATCCTGCTTATTGTCTCGTTCATCACCTTTGCCTTGGGCCGTTTCGGGCCCGGCGACCCGGTGCAGGTGCTGATGGGGCAGCATTCCAATCCCAACGTCGTCGAGCGTATCCGGGAACAACGGGGGCTAAACGACAACATTCTCGTTCAGTACGGCCGCTACCTGAAGAACGTCAGCCGCGGCGACTTCGGCGAAAGCTACAAGTACCGCGGCCGCACCGTGGCCGAATTGCTGAAAAAGAAGATGTGGGTCTCGGCCCAGTTGAACCTAGCGGCGCTGATCATCTCGGTCGGCCTCGGTATCCCAATCGGCCTGTTCGCGGCCCTGAAGCAAGGGACCCCTTGGGACACCGGCTCAGTGGTAGGCACCTTGGTGGGCCAGTCGATCCCGGTGTTCTTGTCGGCGCCCGCTCTGTTGATAGTGTTTGCATTGAAACTGGACATCCTACCGACCCACGGTTGGGGAGGGTTTTTCGATACCCGGATCATTCTGCCGGCTATCGCCATGGGAGTGCCGGGTATTGCTATTGTCACCAGGCTGAGCCGGGCGAGCGCCTTGGAGGTGGTGAACCAAGACTACGTGCGGACCGCGAGGGCCAAGGGGCTTTCCGAGTGGGTGGTGCGCCGCCGCCACATCTTGCGTAACGCCATGATCCCCGTGGTTACCGCCTTGGGCTTCTCATTGGCCGGCATCGCCTTCACATCATTCATTGTGGAGCTGTTTTTCGGCATTCCCGGCATCGGCAACCTGTTCATCGAATCCATTTTCGCCCGCGACTTCCCGATAATCAACGCGGTGATCATAGTTGGCACCACCATGTTCGTGATGGCCAACCTGCTGGTAGACATGATTTATCCGGTGTTGGACCCCCGCATCCGCTTGGGCGGCAGCTATGCTTCGTAGCGAGAGCCCGACCGCGTCGGCGCCGCTGGCCCGGCGGGGCCGAAGCTATTGGGGCATATCCATGCGCCGCCTGCTCGGCAAGCGCGTGGGCGTATTCTGCCTTGCGGCGATTGTCGTGCTGTACGGAGCGGGGGTACTCGCTCCGGTGGTCACGCCCTACGGCTACAACGACCAAAACCTTGCTATCGCCAAACAGGGTCCTTCACTTAAACATCCATTCGGCACCGACCGGTTGGGGCGGGACCAGTTGACTCGAATTATCTACGGCCTTCGGACCACCGTAATCATCACGGTCGTGACCCTTGCCACGGGCAGCCTGGCGTTGGGGGTTAGTCTGGGGCTGATGGCCGGGTACTTCGGACGCCTGATCGACACGGTCATCATGCGGGTGGGCGAGGTTTCTTCCGCCTTTCCGGAGATTTTCCTGGTCCTGATTATCATTTATACGATAAAGCCGCCGATTACCGAATGGGTAAGGGGCGTCGAATCGACCCTGGGAATCGACATAATCCGGCTGGGCATCGTCGATTATTTTGTGCTATCCCTGGCCCTAGCGGTCTTTTCTTGGTTTGCCATGGCCCGCTTGGTGCGAGGGCAGGTGCTACAGGTACGAGAGGAGCAGTACGTGGAGGCGGCCCGGTCACTTGGCGCCTCCACTCCCCGTATCCTCCTGCGCCACGTACTCCCCAACGTAATGAGCCCGGTCATTGTTACGGTGTCGGCGGGCTTGGCCGGAGTGGCCGGGACGGAGATTTTTCTCAGCTTCCTGGGGATTGGGATTCAGCCCCCTGTGCCGAGCTTGGGCCTGATGATCTTTAAAAACGCCAGCCCGTCGGTGTTGCGTACCACCCCCCACCTTCTCCTCTTCCCGGTGGGCACCCTCGCCGTCCTGCTGTTTACGTTCAGCCTTCTGGGCGACGCCGTCAACGACGCTTTCAACCCCCGGGCCCGCTAGGCGTTGACCGCCCGGGCCGGCCTTCTTTTCTCGCCTCGGCGTAGGCGTTGTGGCAAGTGCGTGGGAGTCTCGCCGTGGTCGGCGGTGTTCGTCGACGTAGCCGTAAGCTTAGCCGTTTGTGGGTGGGGCCTGGCGGGTAGGCGATGCCCTGGGGGACGTGCCCGACCACAGGCCGGGTGAGGTGGACCGCTCCTAGGGTCTTGGGCGGCGGCGCAGTCCGGGCAAGACCAGCAAGCCTGCCGGGGCGCCGAGGAGGGCCAGCATACCCAGGCTGGCGGCGGTTGGGCTGCCTCCTGGAGCGCCGCAGGCTCCCGGCGAGGCAGCGTCGGTTTCCGGCGGACTTGACGCCGCAGCCTCCGGCGTGTCGGCAGGGGTGTCTTCAGTAGCGGTGGCAGACCCGTGTTCCTCAGCGGGGGCGGCACTGGCCCCTTCGTCCTCGCTGATACCTTCGCCCTCGGTGGCCCCTTCGACCGCCGCTTCCTCCTCGGCATTCGTCCCTTCCAGACGCTCTGCCAATTCTTCGGGAGACGGCAGGGGCTCCAAGCCCAACGCCAACCGCCAAGCGGTGTCCAACTCGTGTTGGGTCAACCCGTAGACGTCTTGCAACGCCATATCGATATTCTGGGTGCTGCGCAATGACACGAAGAGGTCGGCCATACGTTGCGGCCCGTACTCCCCCAACATGTACCGGACCACCGACCGGCCCTGCCCGTAGGCGATGAGGATGTCTTCAGGGCTGCCGGTGAATGAAGCCTGGTACCACAGCGGCTTGAGGCGGCGGGTGTAAACCCCGTAGCGGAGGGCCGCGTCGTAATCGTCGGTGGGATCAATGTTCCCGTATTCCGCTAACCCCTCGTTGAGCCAAGCTGGCACAGCCGCGCTGGTGCCGCCGGCCGCTTCCGCAACCAAGAGATGCACGAACTCGTGAGACGTGGTGCCGGTCACCGTCGGATCGAAACCGTGGACGAGTAACACCCGCTCATCGCTGAAGGCCATTCCCTGCGTCTGTAGCCCCTCTCGCACGGCTTGGGACCGGAACGGCAAGGCCGCGGCCATGTGACGGTAATTGTTGTAGCTGACAATCCTCAGGGGTTCAGTGGGTGTGATGCCCAACACCGGCAGCATCTTTTCCAGCGAATCGTGGGCCGCTTCCAATACGACCTTAGCCCGTTCTTCCACGTATTCGCCATAGTAGTAAACGGTGATCAGCCCTTCGGATACCGTGTCCCACTCGAACCGGTTATCCAGGTAAACGAACTCTTGGTCCTCGGTGCGCATCACGGCGCCGGCCTCGTCCCGCACCTCAAAGGAATAATGGATTCTGGTCCCCGGGGGGAAATAATCGCCGCCGCTGCCGGCCTGTAGCATCGATTCGCCGCTGACGGTCATGGCGGGCTCCACGTCGATGGAACGGTAGGCGCTGCGGCCGGTCTCGTCGGCCTTGCGGAAGAAGACTCGGACCTCGTCGATAAGCCCGGAACTCTCAGCGGTGATAAAGAAGCGTATGCCGTCCGGGAAGTGGCTTTCCGCCTTGGCTTCGACCACGCGGATGTCCCCTTCGTCGGCGGCTACAGCCCACGGCAGGGCCGCAACGGCCAGCGCCAAGGTCAAGAGTATCAATAAGAAGCGCAACCCGTTACCTCTCCGCCAAGTTTACAATATTTGCAGCGTCCATGTAGAATCTCATACGAACCCTCTACGATATCGGATTTTACCGTGGTGCAAAGGTATGGTGTTAACAGTCGGCCGTGTTCCCCACCTGAATTTTGAGCCCTTCTACATCGACATGGAACGCCGGGGCATCCAACTACGTAACGTGGAACCCAACAATGTGGCCCGGGCGATCAGGGATAAAGAAATCGACGCCGGGCCCGTCCCATTGTCCGACAGCTTTGACTTGGAAGACCGTGCGGTCCCGGTGGCCGGTTTCTGCTTGGCGGCGGCCACCCGCTCCGGCAGCAACCTCCTCTACTCAAAAAGACCCATCGAAGAGCTCAACGGGGCCAACGTCGCCGCGTCGGAGGTGGACCCGACCACGGTGCAACTATTGCAGGTGCTGTTGACCAAGAAGTTCGGCGCGGGGGTCACCGGCTTGGTGACGCCACAGGAGGACCACGAGGCCCTGGTAATTTCGGGAGACGCGGCCCTTCGACGCCGACGCGGTATGCGCGGCTACCCCCACCGCTATGACTTGGGGGAAGAGTGGCATCGCCTGACCGAGCTGCCCTTCGTTTTCGCCCGCTGGATGGCCCGGAACGACCTGGAGCACGGGGAGTCGTTGCTTCTGGAAGATACCCTTTACGTGGGCTTGGAAGACGGGGTAGACAGCCTCTTTCACCTCTCGGAGCCGCGCGACAATCTATTGATGCTCGCCAGGGACGTGGTGGAATACATCATCGGCTACCGCTACTTCGTCGGGCTGTCCGAGAAGAAGTCCATCGACCTGTTCCGCAGCTACCGGGAGCAGGTGATCTCGGGCGGTTAGTTCAGGCTTGGCCAAAGTAACCGACCGGAGCCACGAAGCCACCGGCAACCCCTGCTTCATCTGCGACTTCTCGCCGCCTCGCTCCGGCACCCTTTCTGCCATAGGCGACGCGGAGATAGACGCCGATTTCATCTCCGTGGCCTACAACCCCGGGCGCGCGGTGCGTACTAACTCCGCCATGTTGGCGGCGGCTGTACGGCAGCAGACAAGCAAGGAAGTGGTCTTTACCCTGGCCACCCGCGACATGAACCGGCTGGCGATTCAGTCCCTGTTGTTGGGAGCGCAACTGTTGGGGCTGGAAAACCTCGTTGTGGTGCAAGGAGACTCGTTCACTGAACGGGATTTGGCTGCCGTGGCGCCGGTTAACGACTACACCCCCACCGGCCTGATAGTCGCCGTCAAACGCATGAACGAAGGAGTCGATTTTCGGGGAAGCCAACTCCGCGCCCCTACTGCCCTCTGCGTGGGCGCCACTGTCGATCTTTCGCGTGGACTGGCGGAGGAGGCAGACCTCGCGGTCCGCAAGGTGAGGGCCGGGGCTGATTTTCTGCTGTCCCAACCGATTTTCGATCCCGCCCAAGCGGGCCGGTTCCGGGATGCGTTCGTTGCCCGGTACGGCGAAGGCGAGCTGCCGGTGCCAGTGTTCTTCGGGCTGCAAATCTTGGAACCGGACGGCGTGGTTTTCGATACGGTCCCAGACGCGGTGCGGAAAGGACTGGACGCGGGGCGGCCCGGTGTGGACCTTGCCCTGGAACTGTTCCAGCGGTTTGAAGAGGCCGGGTTACATAACGTGTACCTGATTCCGCCGATACGACGAGGCGGCGCCCGCAATTACGCGGCCGCCCGGGAGTTTCTGGAATCGGCCCGGCGGACGTGAGTTGAATTTCCCTTGCCAGGGGGCTACCGGGTGATTCTAAATCAGTCAACGCTCTCGGGCGGTTACGGACTCCAGGGCACCGGGGCCAGGCTGTCCATTTGGTCGGTGACCACGTCTACCACTGCCGGCCGTCCCGATTCGAAGGCCTGTTCCAAGGCGCTTTGGAGGTCTCCCGGACGCTCCACTCGAATGCCGAAACAGCCGATGGACTCCGCAACCTTGGCGAAGTCGGTGTCGGTGAAACGCCATAGCTCCTCGGGCGTTCCGCCGTCAATTCCCTGGTAGGCCCGTTCGTCTCCCCGCTGGTCTTGGCTCAAGGCGCTGTTGTTGTTGACCACCGTCACCACGTTAATGTTATTCCGGACTGCGGTTTCCAACTCGGCGACGTGGTACCAGAACCCTCCGTCGCCGGAGAAGCACAGCACCGGACGGTCCGGCAGGGCGCACTTGGCCCCCATCGCCGCCGAAAGCCCCCAACCCAGGGAGCCGGCACAGCGGATGTAACCCTGAGTGGGGTGGTTCATGTCAATCATGCTGCCGGTCCAGATACCGGCGTGGCCGGTGTCGGCCACCAACATGGCATCCGAGGGCAGGAACTTGGTGATCTCGGTGCAAAGGCGTTCCGGGATAATGGGCACGGCGTCGGAATTAGCCCGCGGCGACACATCTTCCCGCCATTCTTGGACCAGTTGCTGCGCCCGTGAAAGCCATTCCTGCCTGCCGCCCATCGGCTCCAAGGCCTCAATAATGCGCCGGGTCGTGGCCTTGGCGTCGCCGTGCAGGGCCACTTGGGTCGGATAGCTGCGGCCCAGTTCCGCGGGGTCTATGTCGATCTGCACCACCGGAGTGCCGGGCGCCGGGACTCGCCACTCGTTGGTAACCTGGCTGCCGGTGTGGCTGCCGATGAACAACACCAAGTCGGCCTCGTGGACCACCCGGTTGGCGCACCACCGGGAATATGAGCCCACCACGCCGACGGACAGAGGATGGTTATCCGGTATCGTTCCCTTGGCATTTAGCGAGGTGGCCACCGGAATCGACAGCATCTCGGCCAACTCCACCACCTCCTGCTGGGCCTGCGAGGAGGTGACGCCGCCGCCGGCTACTATTACCGGACGCCGGGCTTCCGATAAGACCCGGGCCGCCTGCCTGACGCTTTCGGGGTCGGCCTCGGGCCGGAAGGCCGGGCGTTGCATGAACGATTCTTCGACGATGAATTCCAGGTCGGACTCAACTTCGGTGACCGCGTCGCCGGCCATTCCCTGGATGTCCAGGTGGACCGGGGCCGGGGCGCCGGTGGTGGCTTCGCGGAACGCCTGCCGCAACAACCGGGGAAGTTGGTCCACGTTTTCCACTACCGCGCTGAACTTGGTGACCGAAGAGAAGGGCCGGGAATGCTCTATCTCCTGATAGGCGTTCCGGTATTGCTCGTCGTGCCGTTTGTGGCCGGTGAGGGCGATGACGGGGGCCAAGCCCAAATACGCGTCCTGCAACCCGGCCGCCAGGTTGGCGGCGCCCACCGACTGGGCCATGCACACTCCGGGCCGGTTGGAGGCCCTGGCGTAGCCATCCGCCATGTAGGCTGCCGCCTTCTCGCCGTGAGTGATAACCCGTTTGATGCCTACCAGGTCCATTTCCGCCAGCGCCCTTCTGAGGATGGCGGGAACCAGGAACACATGGGTAACGCCATAGGCCTTGAGTGTGTCGGCCATGAATTTAGCGCCGGTCATGGTGGGCATCGGTGGCCTCCTTTTTCCTCTGGGAAAAGGGTACGCTTCGGGCTCACTTCGGGAATGGCCGCCTTGGACTGTCCAGCCCTGCGAGAAAGGGAGCGTGCCGCAAGGCGCGTTAGACGCCGCGTTCCTCGAATACCTCTTTGGCCACTCGCGCGGCATTTGCTGCGGTAGGCCAGCCGCCGTAGAAGGCCATGTGGGTGATTATCTCGGCAATCTCGTCCTTGGTGACCCCGTTGTCCAAAGCCCTGCCGATATGCCCGCGCAACTGTTCGGTGCGGTAAAGGGCGATCAGGCTGGCCACCGTAATCAGGCTGCGGTCACGTTTGGATAGCTCCGGACGCTCCCAGACGTCGCCGAACAGCACGTCGGCGCCGAGTTCGGCTAATTTGGGGGCAACCTCTTGGATGATACTACGCGCTGTAGTCATTCCATCTCTCCTCAGTATCGGTCAACTCGTATCCGTCGACTCGTACCCGTTAGCTCGTACCCGTTAGCTCGCACCCGCTAAATCGAGAGCCGCGATTCTAAATGCCGGGTCCCCAGGTCACTCCGAACTCGGCCCGCTCGACCCACTGACCAGTGAACTGGCGGGCTTTCACACCGGCCAGCCACACTGCGGCGGTGGTAACTTCTTCGGCTGGGACCAATGGAATGTGCCCGGTCCCGGGCCAATCGCCCCGGCGGTTCATCCAGGTATCGACCCGGCCCGGACTGAAAACGTTGACCGCGATGTCGTGTTCCCGCACCTCTTCGGCCAAGCTCAAGAAGGTCCGGTCCAGTGCGGCTTTGCTCATGGAGTACCCCACCCGGCCCGGCCGGTATCCCCTGGCTGCACCAGAGGTGACGCAGAAGATGGACCCTCCGCTTCGCTGGGAAACCATTGCCGGCAGGACGTACTTGCAGAGAAGAATCGGCCCGCGGACGTTGACGGCCAAACAACGGTCCAGCAGGTCGACGTCCAAGTCAACGACCGGCGATTCGCAGTCGATGCCCGCGTTGGAAACCAGAATATCGATGCGTCCGAAGTGTTGAAGCGTTTCGGCGACCAGACGTTGCAGGTCCGACGCGTCGGACACATCGCAACGCACGGGCAGCGCCTCCCCGCCCGCCGCGGCTATGGCCCGGGCGGTGTCGGTGATTGTTCCGGCGGCGTAGCGGGGGTAGTCGGAACGGTCTGAAACATCGGTCTCGGTACGGGAGGCGACCACCACCTGCGCTCCTGCGGCCCCCAGACCCAGGGAGATAGCCCGGCCAATGCCTCGGCTGCCGCCGGTTACGACGGCCACTTTACCTTGTAGCGACATTTACATTCGACCCAATCAGGACGCGGGACGGAATTTGGGAAGTGATATGGTGTCGCTGATTTCCTCGAATACCACCTCGACCGCCATGCCGACCTTGATCACCGCCGGGTCTGCTTCTACCTCCACCAAGTTGGTGGGCATCCGGCTTCCCTCTTCCAATTCGACTATGGCCGGGACGTAGGGCGCCCGGTCCCGGAACGGCGGGGTCGGCCCGCGATGCACGATGGCGAAAGTGTGGACGATTCCCTTGCCGCTGCTTTGCACCCAATCGGTGTCCTTGGAGAAACACTCGGGGCAGATGTCCCTGGGATAGAAATAGACGGAGTCACAAGCTTGGCAGTGCCGGAGCCACAACTCCCCCTCTTTACACTTCTCCCAGTAGAAGTCGGATTCGGGTTGGGGGCTGGGCGCCGGAATGGGCGGCGCCGACGATTGCTGGGACATGGGACGCTCCTGCGGGGTACCCTCGGCGAATGCCCCAAAGGATAAGTACAAAAGGGTCTAGCGTCAAGAAAGCTTTATAGGTAGGATTCCCATAAATCACAGTCGGACACCACAGGGGGAGGTTGGCGTAATGCGAATCGCGGTGATGGGGGCAGGCAGCACCGGAGGGTATTTCGGTGGGATGCTGGCGCGGGCCGGGAACGAAGTCGCTTTAATCGCCCGCGGGACCCACCTGGAAGCCATACGGTCGCGGGGCCTGCGGGTCGTTCGAGATGATGAAGAGTTCACGGTGAGCTGCCTCGCCACCAGCGATCCGTCGTCTGTAGGGGTTGTAGACCTTGCGCTGCTCACCGTAAAGACATATCAAAACGACGTGGCGATCCCGGCGATGACGCCGTTCATCGGCCCCGGCACAACCATCCTTTGCTTGCAGAACGGCGTGGACAGCTACCAAGCTGCCGCCGGCGCCTTCGGAGGGGACAGGGTGTTGCCGGGCGCGGCCTACATCGAAGCCGGACTGCCCGCTCCGGGCACGGTCCGCCAGTCGGGGAGCGTGGTCAGGATAGTGTTCGGTGAGGCCGACGGCAGCCAATCGGCCCGAGGGCCGCAGATACAGGGGATCCTCGTTGCTGCCGGAATACCGGCTGAATTCACGACCGCCATCCACGCCGGGCTGTGGGGCAAGTTCATCTTCATTGCGACCATGGCGGGCGTAACTTCGCTGGCCCGGCAGACTCTGGCGGAGCTGATGCCGCGCCAGGAATGGCGGAACGTGGTTTTCGGTTGTATCAGAGAAATCGAAACCGTGGCCCGCGCCGCCGGCGTCAACCTCCCGGCGGACATCTACGACGAAACGGTCTCCTACATCGAAGGAAACCTCGCCGACCTCTCGGCCTCAATGCATGCCGACGTGATGGCTGGCCGGCAGTTGGAGTTGGAGGCGCTAAACGGCGCCGTGGTACGCGCTGGCCGCTCGGCGGGAGTGGCCACCCCCATAAACGACGTCATCTACGCCATGCTAAAGCCTCTGGCGGGGGGCGGGGGTTAACCGGGGACGTCGAAGCCCATTTGCCTCAATCTTCCCATCGCTCCCTCCGGAGTCGACATAGGCAGCCACTCTCTGGCTGACGTCAGCAAATAGGAGTCGGAAGTCACGAATACGTCTACGCCTATCAGGCTCGCCATCGCCACATGCCCGCGCCCCGCAAACAACACTTCTTTGACAACGCGGTGCACTGGCCATAGGATGAATAATCGCTTGGACCGCAGCGGCCGGCGTTCAAACAACTCGCCCGAAGGAGGCCCCCAACATGGAAGCCAGCGCTGTTTCTCACATCGCCATTTGTGTGCGCGACTTGGATAGGTCACTGGCCTTCTACCGGGATATTCTGGGGATGCGGGTGGACTTCGATGAGGTCCAAGACACCACCTCAGGTGGTCTGCCCAGCGTTTACGCCCATGCTCGTAAGACCCGCCGCACCGTTCACGTGCGTTACGGCCCCGGTGAGACGACGCCGTCGCTGGTGTTGACCTCGCACCCGGGGGAAGACCCCGACGGCGGACCGATCAAGTTGGATCAAGTCGGCATCAGCCACCTGTCCTTTACCGTGTCCAACGTCAGCGAACTGGCCGGGGAGTTGACCTCCAAAGGCGTGGAGCTGGCGGCGCCACTCGATGCCTTCACCGCTCCCGACGGCCGGGTCAGCAGCATCTTCGTTCTGGACCCCGACGGAATCCTGCTCCAATTCGATGACCATGGTTAGTGTCCGGTGAGCGCCGTGTCACCCAGCGGACAATCTATGAGTCACGCCGACCGTCACGATCTGGACAAGTTGGCCCGGTGGCGGGACGGCTTCGTTGCGGCCGAGGCGTCAGGTTTCCCGGTCTACGCGACCTTCCTGGTAACCGGCGAGGACCGTGAGTCCCATGACATTTTCCGCCGCTTTCGTACCGACTTCGAGGAGTGGGGCGCCGAGTATTCCAATCTCATCATCTTCGGCCAGCACGGTACGTCCACCACGATGGCGGCGCTGTTGGCGGAATTGGGGCTTTCTGCGGCAAACGCGCCCCTGCTGGCGCTTAGCGCCGCCACGGGGCCCGATGCCATGATGGTCTTGGAGTTGCCTAAGGGCAACGCCGATGGCCCGTTGGACGATTCCGAGCCGTGGGGGCGGGTACTGGCCCGGATCGCCGCCGCCCGAGGCGGAGCGGGCTTGGACTTGAGCGGCATCACGGAGCTTGTTCCACGGCAGCTCCATACCGGCCAACTGCCAGATGCTGCGGAAAGGGTATTGGCCGCCCTTGGCAGCTAACGGGCTCGCTATAGGACTCCGGTTAGCACCGTCCAGATACCCCAGGCGATCAAGGCAACTCCGCTCACCCGGCTAACCAACTCGGCCTTCGGCGACACCTTTTCCACCAAGACGAAAGCAGCCAAGGCGGCGATCCATGCCAGGTTCATCACGCCCAACACGAACAGCAGCGCCATCAGGGCCCAGCAGCAGCCCAAGCAGTAGGCGCCGTGCTCCAGTCCCATTCGTATGGCCCCTGTCCGGCCGTCGCGCCAGTTGGTCATAACGAATCCCATCGGAGACCGGCAATGGGTCAGGCAGGCGAGCTTCAACGGGCTCAATTGGAAGATGCCGGCGGCCAAGAGCAGGCTGCCGCCAAGGTAGGCGTTTGTGCTCTCTCCCATCATCGACGACAGCAACGAGGCTTGATGCAACCCCCAATTACCCATGGTGGCTAGCACGGAAAACCCGGTCCAAGCCAAGAGATAGCCCGCCAGGAATACCGCGGTGGGCACAAAAGGCTGCTCGGTTTCCTTGCGGCGGCGATTGACGGCGGCGAACATCAAAAGAACGGGAGTAGCCGACGGCGCCATCATCGCCGTCATCATCACCGCCCACATCAGGAACATCAGGACGAAATCGGCGGCGCCCCAAGACATATCCGCCATCGCCATGCCGCCCATTCCCATGTCCATCCCGGCGCCGGCCCTGTCCACGTACACCACATAGGCCCAGGCGATGGCGGCGATGGCGATAATACCGGATACGACCACCGCCCGGTCTTGGCGGAGAGCCCGCTCCAGGATGGTGGCGGTCCGACGGCTCTCGGTAGGCGACGCCTGCGCCATCAGGCTCCGTTTCGGCGGCGTGGATTCCCCGGCTGGGCGCCGCGCCGCCTCATTGTACAGCTTGACCGTGGCAATGGGGATGCTATAATTCCCGCGCAGGAGGTGGCCAATTGGAAGCTTTTGATTTCGCGAGTCCGAAGACCCTTGACGAAGCATTGAGCATATTGGCTTCGCATGGAAACCGGGCCAGAATGATCGCCGGCGGCACCGACATCTTGGTACAGATGCGGGCGGGACGCCGGGCTGCCGACGTGGTAGTCGACGTAAAAGACATCCCCGAACTCAATGAGATCTCCTACGATGCTCAGAACGGCTTGGTCTTGGGAGCAGCCGTACCATGCTACCGGATTTACGAGGACGAAGCAGTGGCGGCGGCTTACCCTGGGCTAATAGATTGCGCATCCCTAATCGGCGGGATACAGATTCAAGGCCGGGCCAGCATCGGCGGTAACCTTTGTAACGCCGCGCCCAGCGGCGACTCCATCCCGGCGGTCATTGCTCTGAGTGGAGTTTGCAACATTGCCAGCGCCAACGGTACCCGGCAAGTGCCCTCGGAAGATTTCTGCACCGCCCCCGGACAGAACGTGTTGGAACCGGAAGAAATGCTTGTTTCCGTCTCGTTCCCGGCGCCTGCGGCAAATTCCGGGACCAACTATCAACGCTTCATTCCCAGAAACGAAATGGACATAGCCGTGGCTGGCGTGGGGAGTCACGTCGTGCTGGACGCCTCGGGGCAAAACTTCGTGTCTGCCCGCATCGCCTTGGCCTCGGTTGCCCCGACGCCTGTCTTTTGCCGGGACGCCGGCGCCGGCTTGGCCGGTCAACCGGTCTCCGACGCATCAATTCAGGAGGCCTCGGAAAAGGCGATGGCGGATGCCAAACCCATCAACGACATGAGGGGAACAATCCGCCAACGGACCCACCTGATCGGCGTACTCACCCGCCGCACTCTTAATCGGGCCATCGAACGGGCCAGGAGTAACTGAAGATGCCTGGAGTAGTCCATATTCAAGCAACTATTAACGGTGAGGACACCAATTTCCTGTGCGAGCCCCGCCAGAGCCTGTTGGAAGTCCTGCGGGACGTGCTGGGCCTGACCGGGACCAAAGAAGGCTGCAACGACGGCAACTGCGGCGCCTGCACAGTAATCCTGGACGGCCGTATCGTCGATTCCTGCCTGGTGTTGGGCGTTGAGGCTCAGGGTAAGGACATCACCACCATCGAGGGAATGGCCACACCAGCCGGTCTGCACCCCCTTCAGCAGTCCTTCCTGGAAAACGCCGCGCTCCAATGCGGCATATGCACTCCGGGCTTCCTGCTGGCCTCCAAGTCGCTTCTGGACGCCGAACCGGACGCCGACGAAGGGCGGATTCGCCACTGGCTGGCCGGGAACCTTTGCCGTTGCACCGGTTACGACAAGATCGTTCGCGCCGTGCTACAGGTCAGCACTTCCAAAGAATAAGCCAGCATCACGGTCTTGGCTAACCAGAAAGGCGGCCCCACGCGGAGCCGCCTTTCAAATATGGGGGAAAAGCAAGTGACCTCAAATCAAGTTATATCCGAAGTCGAATACAACATCGTTGGCAAGCGGCCGGTCCGGCCCGACGGCGTCGACAAAGTGACTGGCCGCGCCCAATACGGGGCTGATGTTAAATTGAGCGGACTCCTTCACGCCAAGGTGCTGCGCAGCCCGTACGCCCACGCCCGGATCAAGTCGATCGACACCTCCAAGGCGGAAGCCCATCCCGGCGTTAAGGCCATTGTCACCGCCAAGGACTTGCCCTTCGACTCCCTGTCCCGGGAAGAGTTGGGCAGCGACTACACCAGGCTCAAGTTCGCTTCAGACCACATGCTGGCCAGCGACAAAGCGCTGTTCAAGGGTCATCCTGTCGCGGCGGTGGCCGCGGTGAACCCTCACGTAGCCGAAACGGCGGTGGGCCTGATTGAAGTCGACTACGAAGAACTGGAAGCCGTGGTGGACGTTCAGGCCGCGATGAAGGAAGGGGCGCCGCTGCTCCACGAGGAGATGCGGACCTCCTCGATGGGGGCTACCGGCGAACGACCCAGCAACATCGCCTCCCACCTCGGCTACGAAAAAGGAGACGTGGAGCAGGGATTTGCCGAAGCCGACGTTGTGATCGAACGGGAATTCACCACCGCCACGGTCCACCAAGGTTACATCGAACCCCATACCTCGACCGCGATGTGGAACGCCGACGGTCAGCTGAACATTTGGACCAGCACCCAAGGAGCGTTCGCGGTACGCACCGCCGTGGCCGACGTGCTGCGGGTCCCAGTCTCCAAGATCAAGGTCACCCCAATGGAGATCGGCGGCGGGTTCGGCGGCAAGATCCCCTCCTACCTGGAGGACATAACCGCCCTCCTCTCCAAGAAAGCCGGTGCCCCGGTGAAGCAAATGATGACCCGCGCCGAGGTCTTCGAGGCTTCCGGTCCGGCGCCCGGCTCGTACATCAAGGTCAAGATCGGCGCCAAGAACGACGGCCGCCTCACCGCCGTCCAGGGAGCCGTTGCTATGGACGCCGGCGCCTACCCCGGCTGCTCGCCGGTGATGCAGGCGATGACCTGCGCCTTCGCTTGCTACGACGTCGCAAACGGTAAGGTGGACGGATACGACGTGGTGGTCAACAAACCCAAGACCGCGGCTTACCGGGCGCCGGGCTCACCCCAGGCCGCATTCGGCGTCGAGTCCGTTATGGACGAGATGTGTGAGCAATTGGGCTTGGACCCCATTGATTTCCGGCTGTTGAACGCCGCCACCGAAGGTACTCGCCGCATCGAAGGTCCGGTGTCCCGGCGCATCGGTTTCGTGGAATGCCTGGAAGCGGCCAAGAACCACGACCATTACCAGACTCCCCTCGGCGGACAGAACCAGGGCCGCGGCGTGGCCGCTGGCTTCTGGATGAACCGCGGCTTCCAGTCCAGTTGCGTAGTGACCGTTAACTTCGATGGCACGGTCAGCCTTATCATGGGCTCGGTGGACATCGGAGGCACCCGCGCCTCCATCGCCCAGCAGGCGGCTGAGACTTTGGGCATCGCATACGAAGATGTCAAACCCACGGTGGTGGATACCGACTCCATCGGATACACCTTCGCCACTGGCGGCAGCCGTACTTCCTTCGCCACGGGATTGGCCGCCATCCAAGCTTCGGAAGACGTGATCGCCCAACTAGTGACCCGGGCCGCCAGGATTTGGGATGCCTCCGAGGAAGACGTGGAGTACGTCGACGGTGAGGTCCGCCACCGGTCCGATAATGAGTTGAGGCTGTCGTTTCGAGATTTGGCCCGGCAGTTGGCGGGCACCGGCGGCACCGTAGCCGGCCAGTCGAACGTGGACCCGGCGGGAGAAGGCAACTCCTTTGCCGTCCATATCGCGGATGTCGCCGTTGATCCTGAAACCGGCAAGACCGATGTGCTCCGATACACCTCTGTCCAGGATGCCGGCAAGGCAGTGCATCCCAGCTACGTGGAGGGACAGATGCAGGGCGGCGCGGCGCAGGGCATTGGCTGGGCCCTGAACGAGGAGTACTACTTCGCCGACGACGGCCGCATGATGAACCCCACTTTCTTGGACTACCGTATGCCGACCTCGTTAGACCTGCCGATGATCGACACAGTCATTGTGGAAGTAGCTAACTCCGGTCACCCATACGGGGTGCGCGGCGTGGGCGAAGTGCCCATCGTTCCTCCCATGGCCGCCATTGCCAACAGCATCCATCATGCCGTCGGCGTACGTATGCGCAGCCTTCCCATGAGCCCCGGCAGGATACTCGAGGCCGGATGGGAACAGGCCGGTACGTGAGTCGGACCAACAGCGTTGAGCTATCGTTGAAATGCCGTCGATTTATCAAGAGGAGATTGAGCGGTTAACCTGACGTCTTAAGAGAATGCGGAGGCGCCGTGGCCACCGTCTTTATTCCAACCATGCTTCAAACCCTCACCGAAGGGGTAAAACAGGTAGAGTGCGAGGGCCGGAACGTACGACAAATAATCAATGGCTTGGATGAACTCTATCCCGGCTTCAAGGACCGCTTGCTGGAGGACGGCGAGATCAGGTCCAATCTGGCGGTGGCCATTGACGGCGAGGTGGCGCGTATGGGCATGCTGGAACGAGTCAGCGAAGCCAGCGAGGTCCACTTCGTCCCCGCCATTGCCGGCGGCCGGTGCTAGGCCGCGACAGTGGTTTTATGCCCACGGGGCCGGCGGTCGGCGTTGGGAAAGTAATGCCTGATTCCGGCGCGGTCGCCCGCAGTAACACGCGGGTGTCTCGCCCGGTCGTCTCGAAGTCTCTGAAAACCGGCGATCTTCCCTCTGATCGCCATTAAAGTCCCTCGGGCCGGCGACCGGGTACCGATTGACGCCCAGATTAACGCAACATAAAATCTTCACGAACGATTTCAACCGGCGGGCGATGAATGGCAAACAAGTCCAGGTCCCCCGTCAAATTCCTGGTCTCCTCAGGGGGCGTGGTTTACCGGCAGCACAACGGGTCGCTGGAAACGGTGCTGTGCGGCCGGAGCGAGCCCATCAGGTGGAGCCTTGCCAAGGGGACTCCCGATCCTGGTGAGTCCTTGGAGCAGACGGCATTGCGAGAGGTCCGGGAAGAGACCGGTCTCGAGGTGGAACTCTCCGGGTCGCTGGGTAGTATCGAGTACTGGTTTGCCGACCGGGACAGCGACGTCCGTTACCACAAGACCGTCCATTTCTACCTGATGCTCCCAACCGGCGGCGACACTGCCCAACACGACCCGGAATTCGACGTTGTCGAGTGGTTCCCGGTCAATGACGCCCTGGAAGCAATGGCCTACGACAACGAGGCCGGCGTGCTGCGGCGGGCGTTGGCAGTTATCGAACAACGGGACCAACAGGACTGAACAATGGTGGAGTTAAGGGGCGCCAAGGTCGTTCTCCGGGAAAAGCGGTTGGAAGACGCCGAAAACGACTACATCTGGCGTAGCGACCCTGAACTGGCCCGGCTGGATGCCGCCTTGCCCCTGACTATGTCCTTCGACCGTTATCTCAAGCTCTTCCAAGACCAACTCAAGTATCCCACGCCAGGCTCCCACCATTTCGCCACCGACACCATCGACGGCAAGTATATCGGCAACTGTATGTACTACGACCTGGACACCGTCAACCTGGAGGCGGAGCTCGGTATCGTTATCGGTGACCGCGAATATTGGAGCAACTCCTACGGTTACGACGCAGTGATCACCCTCCTCGACCACATGTTCACGGCACGACGCCTGAAGAGGGTCTACCTGCACACGCTGGAATGGAACAAACGGGCCCAACGGTGTTTTTCGAAGTCGGGGTTCAAACCGGTCAAGATGGTGCGGCGCATGGCCTACGACTTCATTCTGATGGAAGTGCTGCGGGACGATTGGTTTGCCGCCGCCGAGGAGCGGCTCACCGCCCAGTCTCCAAAAGAACGGGACGGAGATTCACAGGACGCTGCTTCTTAGGGCGCCCGGTCTATCCGCGGGCGGCGGCCACCGATTGGGCCAAGTCCAACACCCCGGTATACAACGCCTGCCCCACCACCACGCCCTCTACGCCGGTACCTGCCAGGTTTCGAATATCTTCCAGCGAGGAGACCCCTCCCGAAGCCAGCACCGCCATAGTGGTCTGCCGGGCCAGCAAGGTGTTGGTCTCCAGGTCCGGGCCGCTTAACATGCCGTCCCGCGCAATGTCGGTGTAGAGGAGCCGCTCCACGCCGATGGCTGCCATGTCCCCCGCCAAGTCCAATACGTCGATTTCGCTGGCCTCGGTCCACCCTTGGACCGCCACCTTGCCGTCCCTGGCGTCCACCGCGGCCACAACCCGGTGACCGCCGTGTAGTTGGCAGAGCTTTTTAACCATATTCGGGTTCCTGACGGCGGCGGTTCCTATGACTACCCGGTCGGCCCCTGCCGCCAGCCAAGCCTCGGCGGCGGCGACGGTACGAATGCCGCCGCCTACTTGCACCGGGATGGTCAGGGAACGGACGATGGCGGTGATGACTTCCAAGTGGGCCGGTTCTCCCCCGGCTGCGCCGTCGAGATCAACCAAGTGGAGCCGGCCGGCCCCCTGCTCCTGCCAGGAACGGGCGGTGGCAAGCGGATCGTCGGAAAAGACCGTTTCCTGTACGAAATCACCTTGACGCAGGCGAACGCAACGGCCGCCCTTCAAGTCGATCGCCGGGATGACTTCCAACAGGGGTCAAATCTCCTCTCCCCCGGACGGGGGAAGGCTTGAGACGAGGGGCTGCGCCGCCATAGCCACGAAGTTCCGGTAGATTCTGAGGCCGAGAGGCCCGCTCTTTTCCGGGTGGAACTGGGTGGCAATCACGTTGTCTCTAGCGTACATGCTACAGAACGACACGCCGTAGTCCGTGGTCCCCAAAACTCCGGCGACGTTATGCGGGTCGGCGTAGTAGCTGTGGACGAAATAGAAATAGCTGTCTTGGGGAATGCCCTTGAGCACTGGATGGCCGCCTCGGAAATTCACGCTGTTCCAACCCATGTGGGGCACTTTGAGGGCGGCATCAAGCCCTTCAGGCAACCTGCGGACCTGCCCTTCGAGTATTCCCAGGCATGGGGCGCCGCCCTCTTCGGTGCGTTCCAAGAGAAGCTGCAATCCCAGGCAGACGCCCAAGAAGGGCTTGCCGCTGGCGACGAAGGCACGGAGCGGCCCCACCAGTCCCCGGGACTCCAAGGCCGCCATGGCTGCCGGGCCGGAACCCACGCCCGGAAGCACTACGGCGTCGGCGTCGGCAATCTGGAGGGGATCGCCGGTTACCGCCGGCGTGACACCGTGGGACTCCAAGGCTCGGGTCACACTTCGCAGGTTTCCCGACTCGTAGTCGATGACCACCAGCTTCATGGTCAGGAGCGCTGTCCGGTGGCCCTTTCCAACGGCAACTCCCGGTCTTCATAACGGGCCACTACGAACAGCAGGTCGCCCAAACGGTTCAGATAGGAAACGATCAGGCCATTGGTCAACAAATCGGCCTCAGCCATGGCTACCACCCGGCGTTCGGCGGTCCGTATCACGCAACGGGCGAGGTCGATGGCGGCCGAGGCCGGGGAACCGCCGGGCAATATGAACACCTTGGGCATCTCCATGTTCTCTTCCAACGAGTCGATGGCGCTTTCCAGTTGCTCAACCATCTCCGGCGTAACCGGCTGGAAATGCTGTTTGAAGAGCTCGTACTTGACGGGCTCGGTGGCCAACTCGGCGGCCACAGTGAAGAGTTCGCTTTGCAACCGGCGCAACAGGTCTTTCACTCGTTGATCGCTGGACATTGCCCGCGCCAAGCCCATAGCCGAAACCGCTTCGTCGGTGATGCCGTAGGCCTCGGTATGAGGGTTGTTCTTGGAGACCCGGCCTCCGTAGAGCAGGCTGGTCTCCCCTTTATCCCCGAACTTGGTATAGACCCGTTTCCGGTAGGAATCGGAAGAAGTGGAGGACACGAGCGTCACCTTCAAAGATGTGAGCGAATATGAAACAGGAATATGTGTTGGCTCTCTCTGTTGAGATTACGGGAGAGTATATACTAATAGCAATACCACCCGACGGAGTTCTAGAGAATGGCCAGAACGCCCCGTAGCCCGATGGCCTTTGAAGTCGTTGGCATAGGGACTGCTTTGAAACGGAACCGGCTTGCTGTGCCGTTGAATCAACGTGAATACTCTTGGGAGGAAAGGCACGTCCGGAACCTTTTTCAAGATCTTGCCAACGCCATAGACAACCGCAAACAAACCTATTTCCTAGGGACAATAGTGCTTACCAACGGGACCGATGGAATTCTAGAAATCGCCGATGGCCAACAGAGGCTTGCCACTACAACGATTTTGCTCGCCAGCTTTCGTGACTACTTTTACGAAAAAGACGATGGCCTGATGGTTCAGGCGTTGGAGACGTTCCTGTACACAATCGATCGGGGCAGCAGGGAGATTGACCCGATTCTTCGGCTAAACGCCACCGATAACGATTTCTTTCGAAGACGAGTCCTTGAACGCCCGGACGCGCCGGCAAGGCAAGGAATATCCTTGGCGCAGCCATCGCATCGTCTCATAGATAATGCGGCTATTCTCGCCCAATCTCACGTTGCGGACATACTCAAGCCATTCAGCGAATCGAACAGGAACGACCACCTGAACAATTGGATTGATTTCATCGAACAAGCTACAGAAGTGATCGTGGTTACCGTTTCTGACGAAATGAACGCTTACACTATGTTTGAGACGCTCAATGACCGCGGTTTACGAGTTTCTCAGGCAGACCTGGTTAAAAACTATCTGTTTTCCGAGACCGGCACCAGGATTGACGAGGCCCAACAGAGGTGGTCATCGATGAATGCGACCTTGGACGCAATCGATGACGATGAAATAGCAATTACCTTTTTGCGCCATCTTCTCATTTCGCTTCATGGCCACCTGCGGGAAAGAGAGGTGCTGGAAAGAGTCCGGGAAAGGGTCCAGGGGAGAGCCCAGGCGATTGAATTTCTTGACACATTAAGTAACACGGCACGCGATTACGTCGCAATGTTGACCCCGACAGACCAAAAGTGGTCCGGCTACCCACCGAATATCAAGGACCACGTCGGAACTCTATTACGACTGAAAATCACGCCGTTTCGTCCACTGATGCTGGCGATTGGCCGATTGTTCCCGCCGGCCGAGGCCGAAAAGGCGTTTCGTCATTTCGTGTTTTGGAGTGTGCGGTTCCTGATTGCCGGTGGAGCCAGGTCTGGCAAGGTCGAAGAGGCTCTCGCTGAAGTTGCCAGAAAAGTCAGCGCTAACCAGATTCTAACGGCTGATGGCTTGTTGGATGAACTAAGACCGGTTTTGCCCTCTGATATAGACTTCGAGTTGGCTTTTCGGAATGCGTCGGTCGCCAACACCGGGTTAGCCAGATATTACCTGAGGGCGCTGGAACGCAGAGTACAGAATCTATCGGAGCCGGAATGGGTCCCTAACGACGAAACTGTGATCACTCTGGAACACGTTTTACCGCGGCATACGGGTGCCAACTGGTCGGATGTAGGACCTGCGACTCATTCGGCATACTACAGACGGCTAGGAAACATGGTGCTCTTGGGTCAAACTCCCAACCGGGATATCGGGAACGATTCTTTCGTCGACAAGAAGTCCACTTATGGTCAATCCACATATGAACTCACCAAAGAGGTTTCGCGTCTATCTCAATGGCAGGCTACCGAAATTGAACAACGACAACTGCGGCTGGCCGCGTTGGCCGTTGAAACCTGGCCGTTGGCCTTGGGTTGAATTAACGATCAGCCGTTTCAACTCCCAAATTCTTGACCAACTCCAGTCTTAGCGAGGTAATACGCCATGCCGCCTGAAGTCCGGGTTATCGGGATTGATGGTATGCCGGAGATTCAGGCCGACGACAACTTGGCCGGTCTGATGATGGACGCCGCCGCGGCCCAAGGCACCCCAATAGAAGACGGCGACGTGGTGGTCGTGACCCAGAAGGTCGTCTCCAAAGTAGAAGGCAAGGTGGTCGACATCAACGACGTCGAAGCCTCGCAATTGGCGGTCACCATCACCGAGGGGCATCGCCGGGACCCCCGCCACACCGAGATGATCCTGCGGGAAAGCAAACGAATCGTCCGCATGGACCGGGGTGTGATTATTGCGGAGACCAAGCACGGGTTCTACTGCGCCAACGCCGGCATCGACGCTTCCAACATCCCAGGGAGCAACACCGTGGCCTTGCTGCCAGACGATTCCGACGCCTCGGCCCGGCGTATCCGGCGGGCCGTGAGGGAGCGCTTGGGCGTGAACGTGGCGGTGATTATCTCCGATACTTTCGGCCGGCCTTGGCGGAACGGCGCGGCCAACGTGGCCATCGGCGTGGCGGGAATGGAACCCTTGCTGAGCTACGTGGGCGGCCTAGACTCTCACGGCAACGTGCTACATACCACCGAGATCGCGGTGGCCGACGAATTGGCCGCCACCGCCGAGTTGGTTACCGGCAAGGCGTTAGGGGTGCCGGTGACCATAATCAGGGGCTACCCGTTCTCGCCCATGGAAAACGCCAGCATACAGCGCCTGCTTCGGACCGGTGACCGGGACCTATTCCGTTAGTTTTTTCGCCGCTGAGATCACAGAGAGTTAATCTTTGTTCTCACTCTGGGGTGAGCCCATCCCACAGGGAGAGTTGTAGGCTTTCGGGTTCGCCGAAGTTGCTGACGCCCACTCCCAACAGCCGGAAGGCCCGGCCAGGCGAAAGCTCGGCCGCCAACAGGCCCCACGCGGTTTCCTTGATCGGCGTTAGGTCAAAGGTCGGGGCTGCCAGGGTGGTCTGCCGGGTAAAAGTTGTGAAGTCCGCCAGCCGCATCTTCACCGTAACCGTCCGGCCTTTGACCCCCTTGCCCTCCAGGCTGCCCGCCACCCGCTGCGCCAAACGCTCCAAGACCTCCCGGAGCTCTGTTTCAGCGTCGAGGTCGTCGGCGAATGTTGTTTCGGCGGATACCGATTTCGTCTCCCGGTCGGTGTGTACCGGATCGTTGTCTTGGCCCAGAGCCCGGTCCCGGACGCTGCTGGCCCGGACGCCGAAATAGCGGGAGAACCAGTCCATGGGTTGCTCCGCCAGCCGCCCGATGGTGTCTACGCCCTGGGACCGGAGCCGTTGAGCGGTTTTGGGTCCGATTCCCCACAGCTTGCCCACGGCCAGCGGGGCCAGGAAGGCGGCCTCGTCACCGGGAGCGACCACCACCAAGCCGTCGGGTTTGTCCAAGTCGGACGCTATTTTGGCCACCGTCTTGTTGGTTCCTACCCCCACCGAGACTGCCAGGCCGGTCTCACCGGCCACCCGTCGTTTCAAGTCCAAGGCGATTCCCAGCGGCCAGCGGCCCTCGGCTTTTTCCACTGGCGCTGTGATGTCTAGGTAGGCCTCGTCCAGCGACAGCGGCTCCACCAATTCGGTCAGGTCGCGGAAGATTTCCATCACCCGTCCCGACATCTCCCGGTAGCGGGTAAAACGGGGTGGAACGATTATCCCTTGGGGGCACTGCCTGACGGCGGTTCGCATTGGCATCGCCGAGCGCACCCCGAATTCCCTGGCCTCATAGGAAGCGGTGGCGACGACTCCACGGTTTTCCGGGCGGCCGCCCACCAGCACCGGCTTCCCGCGCAGTTCCGGGTTGTCCAACTGCTCTACCGCTGCGTAGAAAGCGTCCAAATCGGCGTGGATTATGTGGCGTCGTCCGGCCATCGTAAAACCGGCTTCCCGTCTTCGACCGTAAATAGTTAAGTAGAGACATTGTAATATCACCGCTGCCAACCGGTCAGCCACCGTCTGACTCTGTTTGGCTGCGCGGAGCCATTTTCAAGTCAGGAGTCCCTTGGCATTGAACCTCTCGACGGAATCAATCGCCCGCGTCTGCGCCCGGCGGCCTTGGAGGGTCGTCGGCATCTGGCTGGCGGTGTTGTTGATTAGCGGCTACTTGGCAGTCATCGTGTTGCCGGGCGTCGAAACAACCAATTTCGTATTTATCTCCAATCCCGAGCCCAGGGTGGGGATGGAGTTGCTGGAAGAACGGCTGACCGGACCCGCCGGCACGAATGAGGTGGTGGTCATTGAAGCCGATTCTCTCACCGTCGACCGGCCGGCGTTCCGGGAATTGGTCGAGAAAATCACCGGGGATCTAGCGGCCTTGGGACCCGAGGTGGTCCGGCTGGAAACGCTGACCAATTACTACCGTTCCGGGATGCCTTCTTTGGTCTCTGAAGACCGTTCGGCGGCGATCATCCCGTTCGTGATGGCCGGAGACTTCAATGCCGCCGCCGACAACATCCGGGAAGTGGTGGACACGGTCAAGGCCTCGGACGGGACTCCGGGGTTCCGTGTGCTGATCACCGGTCGGGCCACCGGCAGCTTGGAGACACGAGAGTTGGGCCGGCAGGACTTGGAAAAAGGAGAGGCGTACGGCGTCCCTATAGCCCTGATCATACTGGTTCTCACTTTGGGAGCGGTGGCTGCAGCTTTCGTTCCGTTGGTGTTAGCTGGATTTGCCATCGTGGTGGCGTTGGGGGCCGCCGCCTTGGTCGGACAGGCCTTCGAAATGTCTTTCTTCGTCCGCAATGTCATCACCATGATCGGACTGGCAGTGGGCATTGACTACACGCTGTTCGTAGTGGCCCGCTACCGTGAAGAAAGGGCAAGGGGCTCGGAGCGAATCGACGCCATCAGCCGCGCCGGAGGAACGGCGACGCGGGCGGTGGTCTTCAGCGGCATAACGGTGGTGTTGGCGTTGGCCGGGATGTTGCTGGTCCCGTTCAACATATTCATAGCGGTTGGCGTCGGATCGATCCTGGTGGTCTTGGCGGCGATGGCGGCCTCCTTGACGCTGTTGCCGGCCGTTCTCGGGCTGCTGGGAGACAGGGTGAACGCGCTGGCGGTACCCATTCTCGGCCGAGCCCAAGCCCGTTACGAGCCCATGGCCCCCGGCGGCTTCTGGCATAAGGCGGCCCACGCGGTGATGGTCCAGCCGGTATTGAGCCTGGTCGTGGGCGGCGGCCTGCTGATAGCCATGGCGGTGCCCTTGGTGGACCTCAATCCGGGGTTCGCCGGCGTCTCCACGCTTCCGGACCGCTTCGACTCCAAGCGGGCCTTCCTGGTGCTCGACGAGAAGTTTTCTTTTGGGGAGGTGACCCCCGCCGAGGTAGTGATCGACGGAGACATAGGCTCCCCGGAAGTGCAGGGCGCCGTGGACCGCTTGGTCCAGTTGCTGGACGGCGACCCTGGGTTTAACCAACCGAGGCCCCTGCAAGTAAACCCCGCAGGGGACTTGGCTTTGCTGTCGGTGCCGGCCAACGGGGACTCAACGACCAAAGAGGCACTGGACGCCGTGCGCCGCCTCGACGCGGAGTATGTCGAAAAGGCGTTCGCCGGCGTCGCCGCCGACGTTTACGTAACCGGGGAAGCGGCCTTTAACGTCGAGTTCTTCGACCTTGCAGAGCGGTCGGCCTGGATCGTGTTTCCCTTCGTGCTCGGGGTCAGCTTTCTCCTGTTGATTGTGGTATTTCGCTCGGTCCTGCTCCCCATCAAAGCCATCGGATTGAACCTATTGGCAGTGGGAGCGGCCTACGGCCTGTTGGTCATGGTCTTCCAAAAGGGTTGGGCTCCCGATTTCCTGGGATTCCAGGAGTCACCGATCATCGAAGCCTGGGTACCATTATTCCTGTTCACCATCCTGTTCGGGCTGTCTATGGACTACCACGTCTTTTTGTTGAGCCGGGTCCGGGAACGCTACGACGAGACGCGGAACAACAAGGAGGCCGTGGCTTTTGGTATCCGTTCCACTGGCCGGTTGATCACAGGGGCCGCTCTGATAATGGTGGCGGTCTTCTGGGGGTTCGCCTCGGGTGAGCTGGTGAGCCTGCAACAGATTGGCTTCGGTCTCGGCGCCGCCATCCTCTTGGACGCGACCATCGTCAGAATGGTCTTGGCGCCGGCGTTGATGTGGTTGCTGGGCGACTGGAATTGGTACCTACCTCCCTGGTTGTCTTGGATTCCCGACCTCAGGGTAGTGCCCCGGCGGGTCCCGGAGGCCCCAGCCGCCGACTAGGCCCGGTTGGTCTGGCGCCGTGGCCAAGGCCACGGTCTTGAGGTAACCTACCGCAGTTTCTAAGTGTTACGCTGACGCTCTTCTCGGCCGGGATGGGGCCGGAGGTACTAACCGCCCGTGGCGCAGCCGTTTGCCACCCGCTACAATGGGGCCAATGACCCTCGTCCTTGAAGGGAGAGGGAGCAACTGAAGTCTCCAGGAGGCGGTATGCCAACAATTCTTGAAGAATACATCGCCCGGCATCCGGGCTCGGCCCAACGCTACCAGGAGAGCACCGGGATTTTCCCCGGCGGTGTGACCCACGACACCCGTTACGCTACGCCCTTCCCGCTCTTTATGACCCACGGTTCCGGCCCGCGAAAATGGGACGTTGACGGCAACGAGTACGTGGACTACGTTTCCGGCCACGGAGCGTTGATACTGGGCCATTCCCATCCCGCAATCGCCGAGGCGGTCAGTCACCAGATCCAGCGGGGGACCCACCTAGGCGCCTCCACCGACGAAGAGCTGCGTTGGGCCAAGGCCATCATGGCGTTGATACCCTCGGTGGAAAAAGTCCGCTTCCACAGTTCGGGCACCGAGGCCACGCTGATGGCCATGCGGCTGGCCCGGGCTTATACCGGCAAGAACAAGGTGATCAAGCTACAGGACCACTTTCACGGCTGGCACGACTACGCCATGGCCGGGTCCGACCGCTCCGCTCCGGGAATCCCGGAGTCCAGTTTGGGCACCATGGTCATCGTTCCGGCTGGAGACCTGGGGGCGGTTGAGGATGCTCTCACCCGCGACCAAGACATTGCGGCCTTGATCCTGGAACCCACGGGCGCTCACTACGGTCAACTACCCTTCGATATCCCCAACTACTTGCAGGGGCTGCGAGAGTTGACCGCCCGCCACGACGTGGTCTTGATATTCGACGAAGTGGTCACCGGCTTCCGGGCCTCCTCGGGCGGCGCCCAAGTTCGCTTCGGCATCAGCCCCGACCTGACTACGATGGCCAAAATAGTGGCCGGCGGGCTGCCCGGCGGCGCGGTAGGCGGGAAGTCCGACATAATCGACATGATCGCGCACCGGGGAGACCCTGAGTGGGACAACTCCCGGCGCGTCTACCACCCCGGCACTTTCAACGGCAACCCATTGTCGGCTGCGGCCGGGGCCACCGCCTTGGAGATGATCGCGTCGCAACCGATCAACGACCGCGCTGACGCTATGGCCGCCCGTCTCAAGTCCGGGCTCAACGAGGCACTGGGCCGCCTGGAAATACCCGGCCACGCCCACGGTATCGCCTCTATGGTCCATGTGGTGCTGGCCGATTGCGACTGCGACCGGGAAATTTGCACCATGCCCCACCGGCAAATCTCCGAGGTTACCGCATCGGCGGCAGTTACCGCCATGAAACGAGGACTACAAAACCGTGGTGTGGACATCATGGGCCGCGACGCTTTCCTCGTCTCCGGGACACACAACGAGCTCGACGTCGAGCAGACCCTCGAGGCTTTCCAAGAAACCATTGCCGCCGTCCGCGCCGAGGGACTCATCTAGGTCCGGCCAGCACTATCGGAAGTATCGCCGGCCAGTACCATCGAAAGTACCGCCGTAAGGGCGGCTCTGTTAAAATCTTGGCAACCTGCCTTGCCTGGGTTGGTCAACTGGGCCGGTGCGCCGGACAAGTTAAAATGAGAACGCAAACTAATTTTTGAGGTGACTACTGTGCCGTCTTTCACTGACAAGCTAACGGTTAACGGCCACGAGATGGACATGTATGCTTCGGTGCCCAGCAGCCCGGGACCGCATCCCGCTGTGGTCATCGCCTTTCACGTGGGCGGGCTGGACGAGTTCGACAAGACGATGGCCGACCGGCTAGCTGAGGAAGGGTACGTGGCCGTGGTGCCGGACCTGTTCCACCGCTTCTCCCAAGAGGCGCTGGACGGCCCCCGGTTGGAGCGGTTAGGCCATCTGAGCGATCCCGACATCGTGGCGGACATGAACGCGGCGGCGGACTTCTTGGTAGCCAATCCTCATGTCGACAGTGACCGCATCGGGGTCACCGGTTTCTGCATGGGCGGGCGTGTCGCTTGGATGATGGCGGCGGTCAACCCCATCTTCAGGGCTACCGTTCCGTTCTACGGCGGCAACATCATGGGAATCTGGGGCGCCGGAACACAGACGCCGTACGATGCGGCGGCCAACATCAACTGCCCCATCCTCTTCCACTTCGGCTCTATTGACGCCAATCCTTCACTGGAAGACCGCGACAAGTTCGACGCCGAACTGACGCGCTTGGGCAAACACCACGAGTTTCACACCTACGAGGGCGCTGACCATGCCTTCATGGACTTTAACAACCCCGAACGATACCACCAAGCGGCGTCGGAAGCCGCTTGGCCCAGGACCATCGAATTTTTCGACAAACACCTGAAAGGCGCCGCCGTAACCGCGTAAGGGGCACTGGAGGCTTTCCATGGCTAGCCGTTCTTTTGCCGGGGCTGCCGCCCCGGAGTTTCCCGCCGGACTGGAGTGGGTCAACACCGACCGGCCGCTGACCATGCAGGAATTGCAGGGCAAGATAGTGGTCTTGGACTTTTGGACCTACTGTTGAGTCAATTGCATGCACATATTTCCGCAGTTGCGGAAACTGGAAAAGAAGTACGCCAGCGAGTTGGTGGTGATCGGCGTTCATTCGGCCAAATTCCCCAACGAAAAAGATACCGAAAACCTGGCCTTCGCCGTACAGCGTTACGAATTGGAACACCCGGTAATTAACGACGGCGACTTTCAAGTCTGGCAACAATACACCTGCCGGGCTTGGCCAACCCTGATGTTCATCGATCCGGAAGGCAGAGTCATCGGCAAGCACGAGGGTGAGTTGACCTTCGAGCAGTTCGATGGGCTGATGGGCCGTATGGTGGCCGAATTCGATGCCGCCGGGATGATGCGGCGCTCTCCGCTACCCACCACTGCCGCCAGGGTTCCCGAGACCTCCCTTAGTTTCCCCGGCAAGGTGTTGGCTGACGAGCGGCACGGCCGCCTGTTCATTGCCGACACCAACCACAACCGGCTGGTGATCACCTCATTGACCGGCGAAGTCCAAGCGGTGATCGGGTCGGGCGACGAAGACATCAAGGACGGCGATTTCGCCGCGGCCGCCTTCAACCACCCGCAAGGGTTGGCCGTTGACGACGCTGTGCTCTATGTCGCCGACGCCGAAAACCACGCGATACGACGGGTCGACCTGATGGCTGAGACCGTCGAGACTATCGCCGGCACCGGCGAGCAGGGTTATGACCGGGAGGCGAGGGGCCCCGGGGCCACGGTGGCCTTGAGTTCGCCTTGGGACCTCGTCTGCAACAACGGTATGCTATACATCGCCATGGCGGGCATCCACCAGCTATGGGCGCTGGACCTAGCCAGCGGGACCGTGGGAGCCTACGCCGGCAGCGGCCGGGAGTCGTTGACCGATGGCGCCTTGGGGGCTGCGGCGTTGGCCCAGCCCAGCGGCATAACCGCCGACGGCTCGAAGCTCTACTTTGCTGACAGCGAGACCAGTTCAATACGCTCCGCCGATTTTGAACGCTCAGGGTCTGTCCGCACCATCCTAGGGCTGGGACTGTTCGAGTTCGGGGACGTGGATGGCTCCGACCACAGGGTAAGGCTGCAACACCCGATTGGCATCACCTGGCATAACGGTGAGTTGTTCGTCGCCGACACCTACAACCATAAAATCAAGCGTGTGCTCCCGGCCACGAGGGCCGCATTCAGCGTGGCGGGCGCGGGCTCCGCGGGACACAAGGACGGGCCCCTGAACCAGGCCCAGTTCTCGGAACCCAGCGGCCTCAGCTTCGCCAACGGCAAGATGTACGTCGCCGACACCAACAATCACGCCATCCGGGTCGTCGACATCGACGGCGGCCAAGTAACAACGCTGGAGATTACGGGACTGTAGCCGCTCGACGGCCAAGGGCGGAAACGGAACTTGCGTTCCGGCATCGGCCGGAATTACCGGACGGACTTACTGGCTGTAAGAGGGGAGCGGCGCCATCAATCGAGTTCGCCTCCCCGGTTGATTACCAGGATGCGGTCTCGGCGCGACAGGTCTTGTTCGGCGGTAATTTCCGCGTCGGGGAAATGTTGCCGGGCCGTTGCTTCCGCCTCCGGGAACTGCTCCGGGTCCAACTCCAGCAGGATGACGCCTCGGTCTTTCAATTTATCAGGGGCTTGGGACAGTAGCCTGCGCACCAAGTCCAAGCCGTCGGGACCGCCGTCCAAGGCCAACTGCGGCTCGCGTTGCACCTCAGGCTGCAGGGTGCCGATACGTTCGGTGGGGATATAGGGCAGGTTGGCGACGATCAGGTCCACGGGCTCGGGCGTCGCCTCCAAGAGGTCGCCGTGGCCCAGCTTCACCCGGTCGGCGACCCGGTGGCCGCGAATATTGTAGGCTGCCACGTCCAGCGCCGGTTCAGAGATGTCCACGGCGTAGATGCGGGCCGCCGGAAGGTGGATGGCCAGGTTGACCGCGATGGCCCCGCTGCCGGTCCCCACGTCGGCGATAATCAACTCACGCGTCTCCATCCCCATCAGCGCCATGAACAGGGTGTGTTCCACCAAGCCTTCGGTCTCGGGGCGGGGCACCATGACAGAGGCGTTGACCATCACGTTGATGCCGTAGAACTCGCGGTAGCCGAGAATGTAGGCCAGCGGGACCCGTTGCAGGCGTTGCTGCATCATGCCAGCTAGGTCCTGTTCCTGCTGGGCGCCCACCACGGCTTCCTGCTCGGCGAAGATGTTCTGCCGGGACATCCGCATGACGCTCATCACCATCACCTCGGCCTCCAGACGCGCGTCCGGTATGGCGGCGGACTCCAAGGCTTGGTGGGTCTGGCGTATGACTTCGCGGATGACGGCCAGGTTAGAACTCCCCGTCGTCCAGTAACTGTTCTTCTTCCCAGGACACCATGCGGTCGATGATGTCGTCGAGGCCGCCGTCCATGATCCTGGGTATGCCGTGAAAGTTGGCGTTGGGACGGTGGTCGGTGATTCGGTCCTGCGGGTAGTTGTAGGTCCGAATCTTTTCGGAACGCTCGGCGGCGCCCACCTGGGAGCGCCGGGCTTCGCTGATCTCGGCGTCATGGCGGTCTTGCTCGGCTTCAAACAACCGGGCCCGGAGCATGGCCATAGCCCGTTGCTTGTTCTTGTGCTGGGAACGCTCGTCCTGGCAAACGACGGTTAACCCGGAAGGTTCGTGGACAATACGTACAGCGGTAGCCACCTTGTTGACGTTCTGACCGCCGTGGCCTCCGGCGTGGTAGATATCGATGCGCAGATCGTCGGGGTTGATTTTCACCTCAACCTCGTCGGCTTCGGGAAGCACCGCTACCGTGGCGGTGGACGTGTGGATGCGGCCTTGGGCCTCGGTGTTCGGGACCCGTTGCACCCGGTGGACGCCCCGTTCGTATTTCAAGCGGCTGAACGCGCCCTTGCCCTGCACTTCGAACACGATTTTGTGCAAGCCGCCCACCTCGGAGCCGTTGGAGTCCATAACGTCGATCTTCCAGCCCCGGTTCTGGGCATACCGGGTGTAGGCCCGGTACAGGTCGCCGGCGAACAGGCCCGCTTCGGCGCCGCCGGTACCGGCCCGTATTTCGATAATCACGTCTCGTTGGTCGTTGGGGTTTTTGGGAAGCAGGGCGACCCGCAGGACTTGGGCGAGTTCGGCGAGCTGACTCCTGGCGGATTCCAGTTCCTCGCGGGCCATGTGGGCCAATTCCGGATCGCCCCCTTCCTGGCTCAAGGCTTCCAGGTCGGCAATCTCCCCGGAGAGCTTCCGGTAGGCGCCGTGTATTACGACAAACTCTTCCAGAGACGATCTTTCCTGGGCCAACTCTTGGACGCGTTCAAAGTTCGTCGCCACCGCTGGGTCGGCCATCGACTCTTCTATTTCGCGGTGGCGGCGGATAACCGGTTCTAATTTTTCGAACAACGAACTCATCGAAAATTCTCTGGCGCGGGCTTCAGTTCGAGTGTAGGCGGCTACGAATCCTGTTGTGTCGCTTGTAGTTTAACGCAACATAACACTGATATAAAGTACCTAAGCCCTTCATTTGACGGATTCGACAATTCTACGGCGGCCACTGGTGGCGGGTTTGGTTATTCTTCTGCGGCCACTGGTGGCGGGTTTGGTTATTCTTCTGCGGCCACTGGTGGCGGATTTGATTATTCTACGGCGGCCTCTGGCCCCAATGTATGCTCAGGGCACCGAGTCCCAACCGCCGGTAACCCACGCCGGCAAGGCCCAGGTCAGCCAAGAGTTCGGCCAGCCGGTCGGCTTGAAGGAAATAGTCTACGGACTGGGGCAGGTAGGTGTAGGCCGAGCGGTCGCCGGTCACCAGTTGGCCCACCGCCGGCACCACGCCATGAAAATAGGGCCTGAAGAAAAACGATTTCACCCCTGGCTCCAAAGGAGTCAACTCCAGCAAGGCAAGGCGTCCTCCCGGTCGCAGGACCCTTGTCATCTCGGCCAAGGCGGCCCGGACGTCCGGCATGTTGCGCAGGCTGAACCCGGCGGTGGCACAAGCGAACACGCCGTCGGCGAAAGGCAGTGAAAGAGCGTCACCCAACAGCCAACCAGGGCGAAGCCCGGAGTGCCGGTCTCCGGCTTTCTGCCGGGCCCTGGCGATCATTTCCGGCAACAGGTCTACACCAACAACCCGGTTGATGCCGGGCCGCCGGCCCAACTCGAAGGCCAGGTCGCCGGTGCCGGTGGAAACGTCCAAGGCCGTGCCGGTTAAACCCTGGGCGGCCGCAGCGGCGGTCAGTCGTTTCCAGCCGCGGTGCATTCTGAAGGTCATCAGGTCGTTCATCAGGTCGTACCGGCCTGAAATGCGGGAAAAGAGGTCGGCGACGTACCGTTGTTTGTCGCCGCCCTGTAGTCCGGCCAAGGGTCAGTCCCGGTACTGGAGGTCTTCGGGCATGGATGGGTCCAAACCCAAGGCCACGAAGATTCGGGCAACCACGAACCGGACCACGTCGTCGATTCCCTTGGGATGCAGATAAAAGGCCGGGTCGGGCGGCATCACCACTGCCCCCATACGGCTCAGAGTCAGCATGTTTTCCAAGTGGATGCTGTGGAGCGGCGTCTCCCGCGGCACCAGTACCAATGGACGCCGTTCTTTCAGGCAAACGTCACCGGCCCGCAGCAACAAGTTCGGCGTTATTCCGTGAGCCAACGAAGCGATGCTGTTCATGCTGGCCGGCGCCAGCACCATTCCGGCGGCGGGGTAGGTGCCGCTGGCAATGGGGGCCCGCAGGTCGTTGATGGCGTAATGTTCGAAGAGTGGGTGTTCCTGCCATTCGACCAACGATTCGTTGAAATTGCGCCCCATTTCTTCCTGCCATACCAGACGAGCGGCGTTGGAGCACACGACCGCAGTCGGTATGTCCCGCGAAAGGAGGGCGTCCACCGTAGCGCGGGCCATGACCGCGCCACTGGCGCCGGAGATGCCGACGATTACCGGGTTACCCGCTATAGCGTCACCGCCAGGATGGTAAAGACCAGCAGTACCATCGAAATCGTGCTGTTGTATTGGAATAACGGAGACCGCAGCTTGGACAGGTCGTTGGCCCTTACCAAGCTGTTCTCCAAGACCAGCATGACTGTGGCGATCCCCCAGCCGATGAAGTAGTAGAAGGACAAGTCCATCCATATTCCGGCCAAGAGCAACGCGGCGGCGGCCAGCGCGTGCATGCCCCGTGCGGTTCTCAGGGCGGCGCCTATACCGAAGCGGCGGGGAATGGAGTTGGTCCCGTAACTGCGGTCGAAGTCGTAATCGGCGCACCCGTAGATGATGTCGAAGCCACCGGCCCACATCGCTACGGCGAAGGACAGCAACACCGGCTCCAAGTCCAAACGGCCGGTAACGCCGATCCAAGCGGCCGCGGGCGACATTCCCAAAGCCCAACCCAGGAAGAAGTGACAAGCCCAAGTGTAGTACTTGGCGAAGGAATAGAGCACCACGTAAGCGGCTGCTGCCGGGGCCAAGGCCAAGGCGAAACTGTTAAGTTGGGAAGCCGCAAAGAAAAAGACCCCGGCCCCCACCACCATCATCGCAACGACCTCCCACGGCTTGAGGAGGCCGCGGGGAAGGTGCCGGTCGGCGGTCCGCGGGTTGGCGGCGTCTTCCTTCTGGTGGACCAGCCGGTTGGCAGACATGCCAAGGGTTCGGACGCCGGCGATAGCGGCCGTGATCCAGATGAATATGCTCCAGCCGGGCCAGCCGTCGGCCGCCAGGATCATGGCGATGTAACAAAACGGCAGGGCGTAGAGCGATTCCCAGATCCGGATAGACCCAAGGTACAGAGGTACCCTGGCAGCCACCGCGGCGGGGGACTTAATGACGCTTGATGGTTGCATCGTCGGCGCTTCTAAGCTGGGCCTGACGGCCCGGTTGCGGGCCGGGAACTACGGGACGACGACCGATAAGGTAAAGGCCAATAATACCACCGAGACGCAACTCTTGATGCAGAGAAATGTGACGGGTCAATAGATCAGGCGATGCCGTATTCGGCCCACCTGCGGTTCACCAAGTCTTTGATTTCGGGACTCATCACGATGTCAGGGGGCCACTCTCGTTGCCGGTTTCCTTCGGACTGCCATTTGACGGTGGCGTCAATCCCCACCTTGCTGCCGAACTTGGGGACGGCGGAGGCGTGGTCCAAATCGTCGATGGGACCGGTGGAGAATACGAAGTCTTGTGCCGGGTCGATGTTGTTGGTGACCCGCCAAGCCACCTCCGAGATATTCTGAACGTCCACGAAATGGTCCACGGCGATAATCGTTTTCACCAAGCTCATGAGTCCCAGCCCCCACAAGGCGTGCATCACTTTGCGGGCTTGGCCGGGGTATTCCTTCTTGATTGAAACGATGACCAGGTTGTGAAAGACGCCTTCGGCCGGCATGTTGATATCCACAACCTCCGGCAGGATGGTGCGGATGATGGGCAGGAAGACCCGTTCGGTGACCTTGCCCATGTAGTAATCTTCCATGGGCGGCCGGCCAACGATGGTGGCCGGGTAGATTGGCTGGCGGCGATGAGTGATACAGGTAACGTGAAAAACGGGGTAGGGGTCTTCCATGGAATAGTAGCCGGTGTGGTCGCCAAACGGCCCTTCCGTCCGTTCCTCTCCCGGGACCACGTAGCCCTCCAGGACTATCTCCGCTTCGGCCGGCACCAAAAGGTCACTGGTCTTGGCCTTTACCAACTCCACTCCCTCTTCCCGGAGGAACCCGGCAACTACCATCTCGTCCATGTCGGGGGGCAACGGCGCCGACCCCGTCCACATCGTCGCCGGGTCCGCTCCTATCGCCACGGCGACGTCGATTTTCTCCAACCCTAATTCGCGGCTGAGCCGGTAATGGTGGGTGCCGACCTTGTGGGTCTGCCAGTGCATACCGGTGGTCCGCTGGTCGTAGACCTGCAGCCGGTATGTGCCGTAGTTTTGAACCCCGGTTTGAGGGTCTTTGGTGATGACGAGGGGTAGGGTGATGAACGGACCGCCGTCCAAGGGCCAGCACTTGGTGATGGGGAATTTGTAGAGATCGACGTCTTCCCCCTGCACTATCACGTCCTGGCAAGGGGCGCGGCCCACCGTCTTGGGCTGGAAGGAACCCAAATGGACCAGTTGACCCAGGGTGCGCAATTTGTTGAGCAGCCCCTCCGGTGGACCGTGCATCAGTTTCAGCAGGCTTTGTACCCTTGCTACCACGTCGTCGAGGTGGTCCACTCCCAAGGCCCAGGCCATGCGCTGCTCTGAACCGAACATATTGATCAGCACCGGGATATCGAAGCCCTGCGGCGACTCGAACAACAGGGCCGGACCGCCCGACTTGATGACCCGGTCGGCGATTTCGGTTATCTCGAGTTCAGGGTTGACCGGCGTTTTGATACGGCGCAGGTCTCCCTTGGACTCTAGGAAGGCGATGTATTCGCGCAGGTCTTTGAACTTCATGGACGTATAGTATCCGGGATGAAGGTCTTGGGTACAATCAGCAGGGGAGCGAAGAAGGCCGCATTAGACGGCGAACGCGACTGAAGGACCATGGTAACCGGCCCGATAGCCGAGGGACCCGGGTCCGGAAGGAAGGGTTAGGGGCCAAATAAATCAGGGGCTGGTTGGTCCCAGCCCCCGTTGAAAAATCCCCGTTTCTTTAGAAACCGGACGATGACTCGGTGCGCATCTTGCTGAAGCAGTCGCTGCAATAGACTGGGCGGTCGCCACGCGGCCGGAAGGGCACCATGGCGTCGCTGCCGCACTCGGCGCAGGTGATGGGATACATTTCCCGCGGCCCGTCTTGGTACATGCCACCGCCCCCACCGCCGCCTCGTTGTTCGGTGCGCCGTACGGCCCGGCAGCTACGACAGCGTTTGGGCTCGTTACCGAAGCCCCGCGCCTGAAAGAACTCCTGTTCACCAGCGGTGAAGATGAATTCCCCGCCACATTCCACGCAAACCAGTGTCTTGTCGGACAGTGCCACGGGATGACCTCCTTGTACTCGGTGCTCGCGGTCACAATTATAACGGCTAAAATTCAAGATGCAACAAATTTTTGGTTAAGCCTACGAATATTCTGGATTCGAAATCCTGAAACCGCGTCCTTGGTCTGTTGTTTTGCCATTTGGATTATGAATTTCGTAAATGAGTGTCTTGATTTGCCGACAGCTTCTCCGTCCAACTACGAAAGACGCCGGACCCCGCCAAACCCGCCCGATGCCGAAGGAACGGGGCCGGACCCGCCCCTAATCCGCTGGCGGTACGTCGTAGTTGTCGTCGACGAGGAAGCAGGATGACGCCTTGAAAACCGCCCATAGCGGCTGCCCTTCGGTGATCCCCATCTCCTCCAAGGCGCCGCCGGTAACGTGGCACCGGAGCGGCAGGCCGCAGTCCAAAGTGACGGTGTAGCCGGGAGGGCGGGACTCGATGCTGGTGACCACGCCGGGCAACCGGTTGCGCGCCGAAGAACCGGTTGGCTCATTGGAGGCCAGGATAATGTCGGTGGCCCGCACGGCTACCGTTACGCTGGCCGGGCCCGCCCCACCCCCGGGGGAGACGTCGTCCAACGGCGCCTCCAACCGGACGCCGGCGCCCCGGCAGGTCATTGTGCCGTCGCGGTGGTTGCGCTCCTCTACCTGAACCTGGAAGAGGTTCTCGACTCCGACCAGGCGGGCGACCCGTCCCTGACCCGGCTGACCAAGGGCTTCGAGGGGAGTCCCCCGGGCGATGGCGCGCCCGGCGTCCATCACTTGGACGCTGTCGCCTAGGGCCAAAGCCTCCTCCCGGTCATGGGTTACCAGTATCACTGGCGCAGGCGTCCGGGACAGCAACGAACGCAGTTCCCGCCGCACGGACCGCCTGAGCTCAATGTCCAAGGCGGCGAAGGGCTCGTCCAGAAGCAGCATTTCGGGCCTGATTGCCAAGGCCCTGGCCAAGGCCACTCTCTGTTGCTGTCCGCCCGATAGCTCCCAGGGATAGCGTTGTTCCAGCCCGCCAAGCTGGAGGGAATCGATCAGTTCGTCCACCACGGAGCGGGACTCCGTCGAGCGGCGCCCGGCAAGTCCGTAGGCTACGTTGTCGTAGACCCGGAGATGAGGAAACAAGTGGTATTGTTGGGTGAGGTAACCAACCCGGCGGCGGTGGGCCGGGACCCAGACGTTGGCTTCGCTATGGTAGACCATCCGGCCCCCAACCTCCACCCGGCCTTGCAGAGGCCGAAGCAGCCCGGCAATAGCCCGGAGGACAGTGGTCTTGCCAGCGCCGGAGGGACCAAAGAGCACCAATACTTGGCCGGGGGCGACCTCCCAATCGGTCTGGAGATCGAAGGAGCCGACCCGGCAATGTAGCCAACCGGCGGCGGCGACCCCTCTGGCGTTCGGCGTCACGTCCGGCCGGTCCAACGACGCCGTGTGGCTGCGCCGAGTACGGCCAGCACGGCGACAGAGCCAGCCAACAACAACACCGAGAGCGCCAAGGCGGTATCTAGGCTGGTCTCCATGGCCGTCATAATGGCCAAGGGCATGGTCTGGGTCTCACCCATCAGGTTACCGGCAAACATCACCGTAGCGCCGAACTCGGACAACGCCCGAGCCCAAGCCAAGCCCAGGCCGGTGGCCACCGACGGGCCGGCCAGCGGCAGCGTGGTACGCCAGAACGTGCTCCAAGGCGAAACGCCCAACGTTTGGGAGACTTCTTCGTAGTCGCGGCCCACCGACTGGAATCCCAGCTTAGCCGAACGTATGTAGAACGGCGCCGCGACGAACACTTGGGCGAACACGACCGCGACTGTGGTAAAGGGTATTACAATTCCCATGTCCGCCAACGCGCTCCCGAGGAGACCGCCGCGCCCGAAGGCCATTAGCATTGCTACCCCGGCCACGACCGGAGGCAGCACTATGGGCAACTCCACCAGGGTATCGATGCCACGTGCCGCCGCGCCCTGACGCCGGGCCAGCCAATAGGCGAAGGGAGTACCAACCAGCACGACCACGGCCATGCTGATCAAGCTGGTAACCAGGGAAAGACGCAAAGCAGTCAGGGCCACGTCGCCGCTCACGGCGTCCCAAAACCCGTCCTGCTGCCCGGCCCGCACCAAGAGGGCAATTATCGGCAGGCCGATGAACGCGCCGAACAGCAGGGCCCCGCCGCCGCCCAGCGCCACCCCCGGGCTGACCGGGCCGCCGGTCTTTCCAGTTAAACTCAGTTTGGCCATGGCGGGTCGAACCCGTGGGCTTCCAGTAACTGCCGTCCCTGGTTTGACAGGACAAATGCCACGAACCCAGCGGCCAAGCCAGGCTGCTCGGCGCCTCGCAGAACCGCTATTGGGTAGCTAGCCGCCACGTCATAGGCCTGGGGCGGCGGCAGCAGCCGGACCCTCCCGGAGGCGGCCGCTGCCGCGCCTACCGGACGGTACACGATTCCGGCGTCGGCCTCTCCGAGCCCGACCTTTTGCACCACGTTCGCAACATTACTCTCGTTGGAAACCAGGTTGCTCAAGACCAGGCGGCTGAAATCGCCGCCGTAGGGGCCGCCGTCCTCCGACATATTCTGCAACATCCGGCGGGAGTAGGCGCCGACGGGCACACCATCGTGGGCCAGTACCACCCTTACTCCGGGCGCCGCCAAGTCGCCGAGGGTGCGGACGGCGCCACCGGGGGCGTTGGATGCGATCACTACAAGCCCGGCGGCGGCGAAGGCCTGGGGTTGGTCCTCCACCAGCCCGGCTTCCACCACGAGGTCCATCTGGGACCAGTCGGCGGACGCGAAAACGTCGGCTTGGGCGCCAAACTCCAATTGAGAGCGCAGGCGTTGACTGCCGTCAAGGTCCAATTTCACCGTTACCCCTGGGTTTCGAGCCTCGAATTCTTGGGATAATTCGCGAAAAACTTCTGATAAAGAAGCCGCGGCAAACACCGTTATCGACGCCGAGGCGGGCCGGGCATCGGACGGCCCCCCGTTTCCGGCGCAGGCCAGCGCCAAGGCGGTCAATGCCACCGAAAGAAACAACAAGGAAACGCTGTTGGGTAGCCGGGTCATTCTTAATCGGCGGTATTGTAAAGTAAACTTGATGTTATATCAATTGTGCTATACTTTAAGCACATGGCTGGTCTGGAAAACAAGCTCAAGAAGCTACGCTTGGAAGTGGGGCTCAGCCAACAGGCTTTGGCCGCAATGGCCGGTATTAGTCGGCAGGCGTACTCCGCCTTGGAGGCAGGGACTGCCGGTCCCTCCACAGAGGTGGCGCTGCGGTTGTCGCGGGCGTTGGCCCGGAACGTTGAGTCGGTCTTTTTTCTGCCCCCTGAGGCAGGAAATACTGTTGAAGCCGAGTTGGCCGGGGATGATGGACTGGACTTCGCGTCCGGCGTTTCGCCGCAACGGGCCCGGCTCTACCAGGTAGGCCGCAGGACATTCGCCCGGCCGCTGACCGGTCACGGCAACGTCAGGCACTCGGTGGTACCCGCCGACGCCGTCATAATGGGTGGTAGGGACGCGGGCGGGGCGCTGGCCGTGGCGCCGTTCGACGCTGAGGAGCTGAACACGCCTACCCTGGCAATGCTGGGCTGCGACCCCGCAGCCGGACTGTTGGAGCCTGAGTTGAGGCGGCGCGGAGTCCGGCTGGCCGCCGCCGAGGAGAGCAGCCGCCAAGCGTTGCTGGGCTTGGCCCGGGGCGAGGCCCACGTCGCTGGCTGCCACCTATTCGACGAAGCCACTGGCACGTTCAACCGCTCCTGGGTCGGACGTTTGGTGCCCTTTCCGTGCACGCTGGTCACATTCGCTTCGTGGCAGCAAGGCCTGATGCTGGCGCCCGGCAATCCAAAGTCAATCAGCGGGATTGAAAGCCTGGCAAGGCCGGAAGTGTCGCTGGCCAACCGGCAGGCAGGGTCCGGCAGCCGTGCATTGCTGGACCGGGAATTGGACATCCTGGGGGTCCCCGCCACCGCCGTCACCGGTTATCAGCGCGAGGAATGGGGGCACCTTGCGGTCGCGGCTGCAATCGCCTACGGAGGCGCCGACGTTGGCGTTGGAGTCAAGGCAGCGGCATTGGCCTTGGGACTGGACTTCATACCGCTGGAAGACGAACGGTACGACCTGGTAATTCCAGACCACATGCTAAACGAAACGCCGGTGCAGGCCCTGCTGGATATCCTGCGTCGGGACCCGGTGCGGCGGCGGGTGGACAGCCTGGGCGGCTACGACACCTCCCAAATGGGCCTTCCGGCCGCCTGAGGCCGCTGGCCCTGCGTCCGCCGCTTGACGCTCTAGGGTCGCTGGGTTGTAATGGTGACCTGCGGAAGTTTCCCACAATAAACGCCGGCTGGAAGTTCCGGCGGAAGTTACCGGATTCAAGAAGGGCGAGACAGGAGGGGCGGCGGGGCCGCCACTTGGTTTCCGGCCGTCCCACAAGAGGAGGCACACGATGGCAATGGTGCGTTGCATAACCGAAATGGGCATGGGTGTCGACGTTCACGGCAAAGACTACACCACCGCGGCCAAGCGGGCGGTGTTCGACGCCATCCACCACAGCAGCCTGGGGTTTCAACGGATGTTGGGCAAGACGGCCGACGACATGCGGGTAGACGTTACTGTCGGTGTACCCAATCCAAGCGCCGTAGATACTGCGGACGTGGCAGCCGTACTGCCACACGGCTCGGCCTACTGCACCGCGGTGGCGGGCGGACTTGAAGTGCCCAACGAGGCAGGCGACGACGCGATCGTTATCGCCAACGCCGTGGTGATAGTGAGTTTCGACGACGGCGCCTGACTCTAGGCGCAACCGACCAATCCAGCAGGCGACGGCTGGAGTCATAGCCTGCGGCCGTGCGGATGCCCGAGCGGCCCTAATGGACGGGAGCTACTACCGGTCGGTCTTGGCCCGGGCCTTCTCGGCTATATCCATCAGCAGCGCCTCGCGGTCTACCCCTGAAACGGTGAGGCGGACCAACACGTTCGCTTCAACAAAGAAGAGGGTCGAAGCCGGTTCGCCGCCGAGGTTGGTTGTGGGGTCGGTCCCCGAAATGTCCTGAAAGCCGTTCGCGGGCCGGGCCTCGAAGCCCAAGGCGGCCATGTCCTCCTTGATTCCCGCCAGAACGCTCCGGGCGGATTCTTGGGACTCAAAAAAGACCATGCTCTGAAGGAGCTTCCACCCCGGCCCGGAAATCACCGCCTGCACTGCGGTCCCTGACGCTCCATCCGAAACCGCCGTTTGGGCAGTTTCCTGGTCCGTGACAGTTACGGACATGCCTGGAAAATCCTCGGGGCCGAGCAACCGATCGGCGGGCAACGACGGGCCCCCGCAGGCCGCAATCGCCGCGATGAGGACGATAGACGCGGCGAATAACAACCACCGACCCGAAAATGGCATCAGGGGATTCCGCTGCCGGGTCCGCGACTCTCTAAGCCCTGTCCTGCCGCAGAGCGCCGGTCAGCCGTGGCTGTGGCCGTGTTCCGGCGCGCCCCAACCGCCGCCGCCCGGAGTCCGAACGCTCAGCACGTCGCCGGGCTCAACGTCTATCAACTCCTTACCCGCCAAGGCTACTTCTTCGAAACCGCCCCGCAATAGTAAGTTCTCTCCCGGCTCGCCGTGGTGTCCGCCGTGGTAGCCGGGTGGAGGACGTTTGCGCCGTTCGGACATTAGAGTGACACGGGCCGGGGCCAGGAACTCGACCTCGCGGATGAGGCCGTCGCCGCCCCTGTATTGGCCGTCGCCGCCCGAACCTCGGCGCAACGCGTACCGGCGGAGACGTAGAGGGAAAGCAAACTCCATGGCCTCGATTGGCGTATTCAAAGTGTTGGTCATGTGGGTATGGATGCCCGAGATACCGTCCTTGTCGGGCCGGGCTCCCATACCGCCGCCGATGGTCTCGTAATAAACGTATGGCTTGTTCCGCACCGGGTCGTGGCCGCCGATGATCATGTTGTTCATGGTGCCTTGGCTGGCGGCAGGCACCACCTCCGGCAGTGCTTGGGCCAAGGCTCCCAAGAGGACGTCGGTGATGCGCTGGGAGGTCTCGACATTTCCGGCGGCCACGCCCCGTTGCGGTTCGGGATTCACGAGGGTACCCCGGGGAGCGATGATGTTGAGCGGCCGCAGGCATCCTTGATTGGCCGGGGCCTGCTCACCGAGAAGGCAACGGACCACGTACAGGCAGGCGGAGATCGTCACCGCCTCCGGCGCGTTGATGCAGCCGGGTCGTTGCGGCGAGGTGCCGGTGAAGTCGATAGTCATCTCGTCGCCGTTCACCGTAATGGTCACGGCTATCGGCACCGGCTCTTCGGTCAGACCGTCGTCGTCCATGTAATCCAGGACGTAATACACCCCATCGGGGATACCCAGAATCGCTTGCCGGGTGACCCGTTCGGAATAGTCCAGCAACGCTGCCATGTGCTCGTGGGCGCTGGCGGCGCCGTAACGCTCCACCACCTCTCTCAGGCGCTGCTCACCCACGTGGATGGAGGCGGTCTGGGCGGCTAGGTCTCCCTTGCGTTCGTCGGGAGTGCGGGAGTTGCGGCAGACCAGTTGGATCACTTCCCGGTTCAACCTGCCGCCTTTGGCCAGCTTGATTGGCGGAATGATGGTGCCTTCCTGGTAAAGCTCGGTTGACAGGGGCAACGACCCGGGTGTCATACCTCCCACGTCCGCGTGATGGCCGCGGGCCGAAACGAAACCCGTCAACCGGTTCTGGCCGTTATCGTCGGCGTAGACCGGGGCCACCATGGTTATATCGGGCAGGTGGGTGCCGCCGAGGTAAGGGTCGTTCAACATCACGATGTCCCCCGGCCGCAGGGCGCCGGGAAAAACGTCCAATGCGGCCCGCACGGATGCCGGCATGGCGCCCAGGTGAACTGGCACATGGGCGGCTTGGGCCACCATGTTGCCCTCAGGGTCGAAGATAGCGCAGGAGAAGTCCCGGCGTTCTTTGATATTCGGCGAGTAGGCGGTGCGCTGCAGGGCGACCCCCATCTCTTCCGCCACCGACTCAAACATGTTCTTGAAGACTTCCAGGCTAATTGGGTCTACCGGCATATACCTCCTCTCAGTTCGCAACGAGAATCTTTATTGACCCGCCATGGCCCCTTCATGCGTCGACGCATGGTATGGCAAGTGGCCGGTCCCGAACCATCGACAGAGTGTGGACCGGCGGCAAAGTCAGGTCAGCCCGGCAATCATGTCCGGGTGCGGCGGACCTTCCTCGGGTTGGACCAAGAAAAAATACTCGGTGGACATAATCTCGTCGATAAAGTCCTCGGGTAATTGGGAGAAAGCCCCGTGGGGGTCGATTTGGGTGCGGTGACAGTTAACCGACTCTTTCTTCACGTCGAGGAATTCGTCAACGTTTAAGATGGTGGTAACTTCCTCGTCCGGTGTGCCCATCAGGTCGACGTCGTCCCCGCCAAAGGGCGGCTTGATACCCAGTTCCAGCATCTTCCGCCACATTCGCTGAAAGCTGCTTCTGGGGAAGCAAAGGTAATAGAGCAGCGGGGATTTGGGCTGGCCGGACACGGCGTCGGTGGTGTGACGAGAAATGGTTATGTGATCGGGATGCCCGTACCCGCCGGTGGGGTCGTGGGTCATGACGAGGTCTGGCTCAATCTCGTCGAGGATGCTGCTCAGTTGCCCTACCACAACATCGGGTTTCGCTTGGTAGAGATTGGAGGGATTCTCGTTGTCGGCCGTTCCGGCCATTCCCGAGTCACGGTAATTCAGGAAACGAACGTCGGATATACCCGTCACGTTCATCGCGTTGCGCAGTTCCTGTGGGCGGACCTGCCCCAGGGTTTCCGCTGTCGCCAAGGACGGGTCGCTGATCTGGCCCACGTCGCCGTTGGTGGCGCAGACCAGGGTTACCCGGTGGCCTCGGGCGGCCAGGCAGGCCAGTGTGCCGCCGGCGCCGAACCCCTCGTCATCAGGATGGGCAAAAACGGCCAGCACGGTCAGAGGAGAGCGGTCGGGTCTTACGCCAGCCATCAGAGTCCGTTCCGGCGCCGGAGGGATTCGCCGGATTTGCCAGGTTGGTAAGAGGCGTGACAGCGCAACGGGTTTAGGAGCATCGCTTTTTTGCCTATTCCGGTTCCAAAATGAGATTGCCGAATGGGTCTACGGTACCGGCCCAGCCGGGGGGCGCCACCGTGGTGGTGTCCATTTGGATGATAAGAGCCGGGCCGACGATCCGGTGACCGGCCGTCATCAGGTCTCTCAGGTAAAGGGGAGTGGACCGGGCGCCGTCCCGATAAACCACGTCCGATTCTCCTACCCGCGCGGCTGACGGGTCGGCGCCGCCGATCGCTTGAGGTTCCAACGTGGGTTTGTCCACAGGCAAGTCCAGCTTTAGCCGCAGGTTTACGATCTCGACAGGCTCCTTACGGTCGGCATAGCCGAAACGCTGTAGGTGGGCCCGGTAGAAGCTGTCTCCAATAGCCCGGGACAAATTGGCTCCCGACCGTCCTTGAGGGTAATCCACGGTCAGTTCAAAGGACTGGCCAAGGTAACGAACATCCAAGAAACGGCGGGACGACATACGCTCCGCCGGAAGGCCTTCCTCCGTCAATTCCCGGCGGGCCAATCCTTCCATGCCTTGGAACTCCTCGTCCAAACGCGCCCGGTCCATGTCAGCGCCCCTAAGCATCACCGTCCGCGAGTAGTCTTTGACGATGTCGGCGATGGCAACGCCCAAGGCCGACAGAATTCCCGGCCGGGCTGGCACCAGCACTCTAGGTATTCCCAGTTCCTGCGCCAGTTCGCAACCGTGGACCGGCCCGGCGCCGCCGAAGGGCACCAGGGTAAAACGCCGGGGATCGTAGCCGCGTTCCAGGGAGATGGCGCGGATGGCCCGCTCCATGTTGGCGTTGACCACCCGGTTGATTCCCAGCGCAGTTTCCTGGGGGCTCAACCTTACCTGGGCCGCCAAGACTTCCATCAGCCCCTGGGCCCTGTCCAGGTCCAGCGAGATCCGGCCGCCCAAGAAACGGTCCGGCAGCAGTCTGCCTAAAAGCAGATTGGCGTCGGTAACGGTCAGGTGGTCTCCCAGACCGTAACAAGCCGGCCCAGGGTCGGCGCCTGCCGATTGTGGGCCCACCACCAGCGCTCCGCCCGCATCCACGCGGGCGATGGACCCTCCGCCTGCGCCCACGGTGTGAATCTCGATCATCGGGACGCTGATGGGATGGCCGCCCACGTTGGACGTATTGGTCTCTTTGATCCGGCCCGGGCAAAGGGATACGTCGGTGGAGGTACCGCCCATGTCCAGGGTGATGATGTCGGAATAGCCGGCCTGCTCCGCGGTATAGAAGGCGCCCACCACGCCGCCGGCCGGTCCGCTCAGGATGGTGCGTACCGGTTGCTCCGAGGCCAACCGGGCGGTAATGCTGCCGCCCGATGACTGCATCACCCGCAGGCCCCGGCCAAGGGATTCTTCCAACTCACCCAGGTAGCGGCTCATTACCTGGCCGACGTAGGCGTTAACCACAACCGTGCTCGCCCTTTCGTATTCTCTGAATTCCGGCAACACCTTCGAAGACAAGGAAATGAACGGCGTCGGGTCCAACGATTCCAACGCCGCCCGCACCATCTCTTCATGGGCCGGATTGAGGAAAGAGAAGAGGAATGACACGGCCACGGCGTCGACGGGGGACTCCTTCAAGAGGGCCACCAAGGCGTCCAGGGCTTCCTTGGGCAGGTCTTCGATGATGGTCCCGGTGTAATCGACTCGTTCCGGGATGCCGAACCGCAACTCCCAAGGCGCCAAGGGCGGCGAACGGTCGATTTCCAGGTTATAGAGCTCGGCCCGGTTTTGCCGTCCAATCTCCAGCACGTCCTCGAAGCCCATGGTGGTAATCAGGGCGGTGCGCGCCCCTTTTCCTTCCAACAGCGCATTGGTGGCCACGGTGGAGCCGTGAACGAAGTCGGCTCGGTCTACTCCGGTCTCCCTCACCCCTTGGAGTATCCCCAGGGAAGGGTCGCTCGGCGTGGAAGGCAACTTGTGGACGGTCAGGCGGCCTTGGTCCAATACGGCGATGTCGGTGAAGGTGCCCCCAACATCAATCCCGACTACAGTCGCATGGTCTAACATTGATGGGTCCGGTACTGAGGTGAGCGTTGGCCGGGCTGGCGGAGGTCAGTCGGAGAGGGCAATTCGGATCCTCTTGTTGATGCGTCCCTTGCTTTCGTGTCTCACGACCTTGATGGTTCCGACTTCCCGTGTGTTGGCCACATGGGTACCGCCGTCGGCCTGCAGGTCGAGCCCGCTAATGTCGATTGTGCGGACCTCTTTTATGTTGCTCGGGAGCAGGTTTATCTTGGTGCGAATCAAGTCCGGTGTCTGGTCGGCTTCCTCGCGTGAGAGATTGTTGACCCCCACGTCTCTGGCGGCCGACACCTCGGCGTTTATTTTTTCTTCTACCTCACGGGCGAATTCCGAGGACATTTGCTCCAACTCGAAGTCCATCCGCGCTTCACCCGGTCTCATGTCGCCGCCGGTGACCAAGGCGCCGTAGTCTCGCCAGACCACGCCGCAGAGGATGTGCAGGGCGGTATGGGTGCGCATAAGAAGGAACCGACGGTCCCAGTCGATACTGCCGGAAACGGTCTCGCCGACGGCTGGAGTGGGCCCGTCGATCAAGTGGACCAACTGTCCGTCCGCCCGGGCCATTCCGGTAACCGGGTATTCGGTCTGGCCGTGGCGCAGAACACCCTCGTCGCCGGGCTGACCGCCGCCTCCGCTGTAAAATGCAGTACGGTCCAACACCACGCTACGGTCGGAGACAGCGGCGACCACGGCCTCGAATTCCCTGAGATAGCTGTCGCTGTGAAAGAGTAGTTCGGTCACGATTGGAGCAATTATAGCAGACCGCCGGTTTCCGGCCGGTCATTTAGCAGTTTATCCAAGTTGTTTTATGCTGGCCCGGATGACATAATATCCGGCCAGAAACATTGCATAACCAGGTGGGCGGAAGATGAAGATTTCGTGCTTGCAAGAGAACCTCAGCCGGGGACTGGGAATAGTGGGCCGCGCGGTGGCCAGCCGGGCCACGTTGCCCGTAACTCAGAACGTGTTATTGAGCGTGGAACAGTCCATGCTGAAGCTCTCAGCGACCAACCTGGAAATTGCCATCACGACTTGGATCGGCGCCATGGTCGAGGAAGAAGGCTCCATCACGGTCCCGGCCCGGCTGCTTACCGAATTCGTCAACTCCCTGCCGAACGACCGTATTGACCTTGAATTGGACTCCGGCTCAGGCCGGTTGCACCTCGTTTCAGGCCGTTCCGAGGCCCACATCCACGGCACGGACGCCTCCGATTTCCCGCCGGTGCCCACGGTGGAAGATGGAGTCGCCGCCCAAGTGGGCGCGTCGATGTTGAAGTCCGCAATAGGCAGAGTAGCCTTCGCGGCGGCCACCGAAGAGTCCCGGCCAGTCTTGACCGGGGTTGAGCTTAAACTCCAGGAAGGGTCGTTCACAATGGCGGCCGCCGACGGTTTTCGCTTGGCGGTGCATCGAGGGGAATTGGTGCGGCCGGTCGACGAAGAGATAAACGTCATCATTCCGGCCCGGACCTTGAACGAGTTGAACCGGTTGTTAGGCGACCAGGAGGATCCGGTGGAAATGATGATGACCCCGGCCAAGGGTCAGATGATGTTCCGCATCCCGGGTAACGACAGCGTGGAAATGGTGTCCCAGTTGCTCCAGGGTTCGTTCCCGAACTACGAGCAACTGATACCCCAGAGCTACACCACCCGGGCCATCCTAGACCTGCCGGCCATACTGCGGGCCACCCGGACCGCTTCCATTTTCGCCCGGGACGGTTCCAATATCATACGGATGCACGTAATGCCGACCAACGGCGGCGAGTCGGGAGGCAAGGTGGTGATTTCGGCCCGCTCCGAAGAGGTGGGCGATAATCAAGATGAAGTGGACGTGGCGCAGATAGAGGGTGAGGAAGGCAAAATCGCCTTCAACAGCCGGTATCTGCTGGACGTGCTGTCGGTGCTGGAACGGGGACAGGTAGCCTTGGAAACAACCACCTCCTCCAGTCCTGGGGTCTTCAAACCCATCGACTCCGACCAATACGTTCATGTGGTAATGCCAATGTTCGTGCAATGGTAGTGGGCTTGAGCGCCGCCCCTTCTCGTAGACCAAAGGCTGCTGTTATCGGGTAAGGTTAGCTAAGGTTTGACGCCTGGCATGCCACTGTTGTCGTCCTGAGCGAGGTTCAACACCTCTACTAAACCCTCGGCCAACCGTCCCGGTAGGCAGCGGGTCGTTACCTAGTCCAACCCCCTGCCCACCGCCGATACCTGACTGTCCCTCGCAAAACCAACGGACGGTCCGGTTTACCATCGCCCGTTGGGACAGGGCAATCGCATCTTAAATCAAAACGCCACGGTCAACCACAGAGCACGCAGAGACAGGGCCTTTTCATTTTCCCTCACCCGCGCATGGGGGAGGGTTAGGGTGGGGGGTCCTTCGCATTAACGGCTGTTTCCTGCGCGGGAACGCCCTCACCCTAACCCTCTCCCGGAAGGAGAGGGCACTTTCCCAAGAATGAAAAGGCCCTGACGCAGAGACCACAGAGTTTTTTGAAGTTAGTCTGCGCTCTGCATGCTCCGTGGTGAAACATACCTGACACTTGCCCCTTCCCAGCTCCTGGTACACCCCACTACCATTATCCCTGTGAACCCGCCCCCAACACGCCCAACCACCCGTAACGGGCGGGAATGGGCGAAAATGAGCGGAAATGGCGGGAAAATCGAAATTTCCGGCCTGACCTTTCGCCACAAGCCCAAGCGGTGAATCCATGTCATTGCGCCAACTCAGAAACCGCGTCAACGCCCTGAAGCGTAAACTCGCCCTGCCCCTCGCCGTCATCCGGCTCCGCCCCTTGGCCGAAGAATTTTGCCATGAGTGGGCCCAAGCCCGCGCCGACTTCGGCAGCCACAAGGCGCCATCGAAGCAAATGCCGCAGCCTTTCACCTCGGTGGAAACCGGGCCCCTTTCCTTTATCAGGCGGGTCGCCAGCCGCGGCTTCCGCCTCACCACATTCATGGACCTCCACCTGTACCTCGAGCGCTGCCGCACAGCGGACGCCCTTCCCGAATGCCATGAAATCATCCGCTGTCTCCTTCCCCAGTCCGCCAACGGCGTCCTCCAGGCAATGCTCCAATTGGATGCGCCCGCTACATCGTGAAGGCCCCTGACCCGGTCGAAGGCCCGCCCGCCCGGCGACCGGTTAAGACGCGATTGCCCTGGCCATTGGGAGCTCGTAAGTTCCTTGGCCGACCAATCTGCTATTATTGGAAATCTGAGGTCCGGCCTTTAGATATTCAACGCCGGGCGATTCAGGGAGATGAGGATTCATGGGAAAGCTCCATCTGCCTTCAGGCAACGTTCTGGAAATTCAAGACTCCCTCTACAACTTCGTGAGGGATGAGGCTATATCCGGCACCCCTTGGACCGTTGATGGGGTATTCGAGGTCTTGGGCGAGTTGTTAGAAGAGTTCGGTCCTCCGAACCGGGACCTCTTAGCCAAACGGTCAGATTTCCAACAGAGGATCGACGATTATTACCTCGAAAAGCGCCGTAACGGCTGGAGCCCGACCCTGGAGTCGGCCGCGGCGGACGCCGAAGAGATTGAGAAGTTCCTGGTGGAGGTCGGTTACCTGGAAGCGGACTGTCCGTTGGACTTCGAGATGTCGACCCCGCAACTCGACCCTGATATGGACCAGAGCGGACCCGAGTTGGTCACTCCCGTAACCAACGCCAGCATGGCGGTAGGCGGGGCCAACGCCCGGTGGGGCAGCCTCTACGACGCCTATTTCCTTAGCGACATCCACGCCGAGATCGACCGCCAAGAGCAGCGTCCCGCCCGGCTGAGGATGGTGGTGGAGGAGACCAACGCCTTCTTGGACGAGCACGTCACCGCTTGGGAAAACGGCGTTGGCTTCGATTCGATTACAGCGTACTCGGTCAACCTGAAAAGCGACGGCGCATACGAGTTGGTCGGCCTAACCTTCGGCGTCAATGAGGTCAGGCTGCAACACCCGGAAAAGTTCATCGGTTTCAACTTGGACGACGAAGGGGAGCTAGCCGAGTTTTTTCTGGAAGACAACGGCCTTCGAATCCAATTCCAACTATACGATGGCGGCACGGTAGACCCGGACAACGGCCAGTTCAAGGACTTAATCGTCGAGTCCGCCATCACCAACATCGTCGATTTCGAGGACGCCGTTACCGTGGTCGACGCTGAGGACTTGGTGGAGGGGTTGCGCAACTACCTGGGGCTGATACAAGGAAGTCTCTTGGCCCACAGCTCCCGGGGCAACCTGAAGACTATGAATTCCGATAAGACGTACGTCGACGTCCACGGCGAAGCGCGGACACTCAAGGCAACCAGCCTGATGTCGGTGCGAAACGTATCGCTCCACATTTATACCGGCGCGGTCACCTTGGGCGGGGAAGATGTGTCGGAACGGATCGTTGGCGTGCTGCTGACCACTCTCATCGCCACCTCCCACGACCGGGGCTCCAACGGGGAACCGAGGGAAGACGGTCAAGGGCCAATGCCGGTCCGCGGCCCGAACAGCGGCAGGGGATTCGTCTACCAGGTAACTCCGAAGCTCCAGACTGCCGCTGAAGTGGCTGAGCAGGTGCGCTTCTTCGAGGCGGTGGAGAACAGGTTGGGAGTGGCAGCCGGGACCATTCTCATCGGCATTATGAACGAAGAACTGGGTATGACCCTACAGTTGTCTCAAGCGCTGAGGGCCGCCCGCAGCCGGGTATTCTTCACCAATACCGGCTTCTTGGACCGCACGGGGTCCCAGATCCGCTCGCAAATGTACGCCGGCCCCGTGGACCTCAGGGACGACCTGACCCAAGAGACGTTCAACACCAGCTATGAGCGACACAACGTCGACGTTAGCATTCGGGCCGGTGTCCACCGTCACGGTAAGGTGGGCAAGGGGATGCAAGTCAGGAACCGGGCGATGGCCGAGATGATGCAACGGAAGATCGACCATCCCCGCACCGGCGGCAACACGGCCTGGGTGCCCGCTCCCTACCCCAGCGACCTCCACTCGATGCACTACCACATGATCGACGTTGCCGAGGTGCAGCGGGTTATTCTGGACTCGGCCGCCGCTCCAGTGTCCAGAAGTTCCCTCCTGACTTTCCCCCTGCTGAAGGAAAGCAAGCTGGAGAGTCCCGGAGTCCGCGAGGACGCCGTGCTCCGCTACGCCCATAGCATGGTGGCTTACGTGGAGCCGTGGGTGCGGCGCGGCATCGGTTGTAGCGGGGTACCCAACTTCGACCAGATCGAGGAGATGAAGGACCGGGCCACCGAGCGCATAGACGGCGCGATTCTGGCGAACTGGCGGCTACACAACGTAATCAGCCAAGGCGACATAGAGGACGCGGTGAAGCAGGCGGCTGCAATTGTCGACCGGCAAAACGCCGAAGTCGCAGGCTACGTTGCGTTGGCAGACACCCAGGAAAAGCGGGATGCCATGATGGAAGAGCCTGCCTTGGCCGCAGTCTTGGAAATCATTGACGATGCTCTGTCCTCCCCCAGCGCCTACGTGGAACCGGCCCTTTACCGCAACCGCCGGGGCGTGAAGTCCGCCTGAGATTGCGTCCGAAATCGCGCTTCGATTGGACGTAACCTGGACAAAAGGTGTTTGAAGAAAGAATGAGCAACATCATCCCCGGTTTGCGCTACCGTGACGCGCCCGCTGCCATAGAATGGCTGTGTAACGCCTTCGGGTTCAGCAAGCACTTGGTGGTGCCCGCAGAAGACGGCGGCATCGCCCACGCCCAGCTCACCCTCGGGACAGGCATGATCATGCTCGGCTCGGTGCGCGACGATGAACTGGGCCAAACGGTCAGGCCGCCCTCCGCCGACGGCGTCAATACCCAGACCGCCTACGTCGTGGTCAATGAAATCGACGCCCATTACAAACACGCCAAGGCCAACGGCGCCAAAATAGTCATGGAGATAGCGGACCAAGACTACGGCGGCCGTCTCTACTCGGCGCTTGACCCCGAAGGCTACCTCTGGAACTTCGGCTCCTACGACCCTTGGGCTTGATAATTAACGCCGAGCCCCAGGAGTAATACGGGGCGTCGCGCTGGTGGCAGGTTAGTTAGATTTCCGTGGCGGCACACGGCGTTCCTGGGTCGTCATGCCCCACGTATCGGTCCGACCCCATCCCCCTCGCGGTGAAGGTGTCAGGCATCCACAAACCGTTGGAGTAGACCCTTTCCCTTCTGTAGCGTACCTGCTATCAAATAGACACCAAATACCATGGTACCGGTGGTTGGTCGACCTGAGGTTCTCCAGCCTCGCGGTTTCCGCCTAATCGGTTTTGGCGTGTGGTTGGCCCGGCGTTCGGCGGGGCATCTGCGGTGATGTCCACCCTATCGGTCACCTGCAGCCAAGGGCATGTCTAAAACCAACGGCGGCGTATCCGAAGGTGGATTCGTTGAAAGGAGGTCATTCAGTAATTTGACATAAAAAGGTCAACTTCTTCGGTGGGAACGATTGGGGACATTTCGTTGAATTTTGTTCGGTGCACTATCTTGTTCGCATCGATCGCCATCAGTAAGTCTTTAGAAGACACCCAGTCGCTATTCCATATACCTTCATTTTCCTGACCCACCAACTTGCAAAGAGGTTCATCGAACTCAGTGCCTGGGGCAAATGAGTGACTGATTCTCTGTAGCCATATGTCCAAATGGCCGGTGTTAGGAATCTGAAAGAATTTGCTCCTAATTTTATTGATGACTTTCTGCTTGTCGCAGTCGGTCTTAAGGAAACTCAGGAGTTTGCTCAATATTGCGGACGAGATAGGGTAGGTTCTAGGGTTCCGATACGCAATATCAACAACAATGCTGATCAGCGGCAACGGACGGTCGATTTTTTTGATTCCCCGGAGTCTCTTGTAGTAACCATTCAACCCAACTTCCAGACTTCCAGAATTTGGATGGTCCATACCGTGGTCATAGATGATTAACAAACTCTTTTGCAAATTCCTATCGCCCTGCCGCCGAAACATCCAACTGAACTTGTCATCTTTGATAGACGACCGTATCACGTCACTGCTGATGTCGGTTTTTACGGGGTTCAGTTTTAAGCCTAAATCGATCATAACCTCCGCAAGGCATTTGAGAATACGCTCGCCGTCCTGCCGGCTGGTCACGAAGATACGGTAATCATCTCGGTAGCGAAGTATTCGATACTCTTTGATATCCTGCTGCTTGATCTTGTCTATTAGCTCGGTGTCTGAGTAACCAAGCACCATTTCCCCAATGAAGTCCATCAGCACGGAACCTTGTGGAATGAGGTGGACCCCATCGGTTGGACAGGATTAAGCCACAATTAAGTGGGACTCCTGCACTCCTCCGTATGATACCAAGACCGGTTGGTCCGGGCACCTCCTTTCCTTCGGCTCCTCTTCTACAGGCTCGCCGTGGAAGATCTCCGCCGGCGTACGGTAGCCCAGGGCCTGATGCGGCCTCCGGTGGTTGTAGAACCGGAAGTACTCTCGCAGCCCTCGGCGGGCCTCAAGGCCGTTAGCGTAGGCCTTCAGGTAGACCTCCTCGTACTTCACCGTCCTCCATAGCCGCTCGACAAGTATGTTGTCCTGGTACCTGCCCCTGCCATCCATGCTGATCTTCACCCCGCGGTCCCGGAGTATCTGCGTGAACTCGCGGCTGGTGAACTGGCTTCCCTGGTCGGTGTTGAATACGTCGGGCCTTCCTTGGCCGAGGGCCTCGGTCAGGGCCTCGGCACAAAAGCCGGTCTCCAGAGTGTTGGACAATCCCCAGGCCACCACGTACCGGCTGTGCCAGTCCATGATGGCCACCAAGTACAAGAACCCCCGGGCCATGGGCAGGTAGGTGATGTCGGCCGCCCACACCTGGTTCGCCCGGGTGATCGTCAGATCCCTCAGCAGGTAGGGATAGACCCAGCGTCCCGCCGCTGGTTGGCTGGTGCGAGGCTGCCGGTAGATAGCCCGCAGTCCCATCAGTCTCATGAGTCGCTGCACCCGCTTCCGGCTTACCGTCATCCCCTGCCGGTCCAGCGAGGCCTTCATCCGCCTGGAACCGTAGAAAGGGGTTTCCAGGTACTGGCGGTCCATGGCCTGCATCAGGGACAGGTCCCCCGGAGGTGTCCCCTTGGGACGGTAGTAGAGGCTGGAGCGGCTGACACCCATCAGCTGGCACTGCCGCACTATGGACAGGTGCCGATGTTGCCGGTCGGTCAGCTCACGCCGCTGTGCTGGGGTCATGGACCGGACCTTTCCTCCAAGAAATCCCGCTCCACCTTGAGCTGGCCGATCTGCTGGTACAGGCGAGCCACCAAGGCGTCGTTGTTCTTGTTCTTCTGCTCCTTGCCCTTACTGGTTCGGTCGCCCTGGTCGAATATAGCGGCCGCGCCATCCACTAAGGCCTTCTTCCAAGTCTGAATCTGGTTGGGGTGGACCTCGAACCGGGCGGCCAACTCGGCCACCGTCTGCTCACCCTTCATTGCCTCCAGTGCAACTTTAACCTTGAAGGCCGGGCTGTGCTTTCTCCGCTCTCTGGACATTTCCCGCTCCTCATCAACAGCTCTCGCTGTCCGTAGTTTAGGAGCAGGATTCCCACTTAACCAGCTGTCCAGTTTTCCGGGTCCACCTCAGGAATACCATTGGTCTGTCCCTGCCGCATGTCCTGAATACTCCAATCAATGATGTTCCCGATCAGATGTTTGTCGGATCGGTTTTCTTTTGCTATCGGCTTTGTATGGAGTGCCCATGCGAGTGAATGAGTGTAAATGGCGGCGTAGCAGTCAATAATGTCCGTTTGGATTATGAATTCGTAATCTAAAGACAACTCTATGGATTGCTGCTCGACATCCTGCCACCATTGTCTTATGAGTTCGGCTTTGTCCTTCTCATCTTTCATAGACTCGACAGGCAAACTCAGGCACTTAATTCTGGGGTTCTCACCAAATTGGCGGAATCGATGGGCGATCAACTTCCAATGGTGCGGTTCGGTGATGTTATGGACGAGCGAAACGTACAATGCTGGATGAATCAGTTCCAAAGGACGCCATGCGAACTGCCCATCCTTGTTGTTCAGAACTACATGGTTTGAGGTGGACCCGGAAAACTGGACAGCTGGTTAAGTGGGAATCCTGCTCCTAAACTACGGACAGCGAGAGCTGTTGATGAGGAGCGGGAAATGTCCAGAGAGCGGAGAAAGCACTGAGGTGGACCCCATCGGTTGGACAGGATTAAGCCACAAATAAGTGGGACTCCTGCACTCCTCCGTATGATACCAAGACCGGTTGGTCCGGGCACCTCCTTTCCTTCAGCTCCTCTTCTACAGGCTCGCCGTGGAAGACCTCCGCCGGCGTACGGTAGCCCAAGGCCTGATGCGGCCTCCGGTGGTTGTAGAACCGGAAGTACTCTCGCAGCCCTCGGCGGGCCTCAAGGCCGTTAGCGTAGGCCTTCAGGTAGACCTCCTCGTACTTCACCGTCCTCCATAGCCGCTCGACAAGTATGTTGTCCTGGTACCTGCCCCTGCCATCCATGCTGATCTTCACCCCGCGGTCCTGGAGTATCTGCGTGAACTCGCGGCTGGTGAACTGGCTTCCCTGGTCGGTGTTGAATACGTCGGGCCTTCCTTGGCCCAGGGCCTCGGTCAGGGCCTCGGCACAAAAGCCGGTCTCCAGAGTGTTGGACAATCCCCAGGCCACCACGTACCGGCTGTGCCAGTCCATGATGGCCACCAAGTACAAGAACCCCCGGGCCATGGGCAGGTAGGTGATGTCGGCCGCCCACACCTGGTTCGCCCGGGTGATCGTCAGATCCCTCAGCAGGTAGGGATAGACCCAGCGTCCCGCCGCTGGTTGGCTGGTGCGAGGCTGCCGGTAGATAGCCCGCAGTCCCATCAGTCTCATGAGTCGCTGCACCCGCTTCCGGCTTACCGTCATCCCCTGCCGGTCCAGCGAGGCCTTCATCCGCCTGGAACCGTAGAAAGGGGTTTCCAGGTACTGGCGGTCCATGGCCTGCATCAGGGACAGGTCCCCCGGAGGTGTCCCCTTGGGACGGTAGTAGAGGCTGGAACGGCTGACACCCATCAGCTGGCACTGCCGCACTATGGACAGGTGCCGATGTTGCCGGTCGGTCAGCTCACGCCGCTGTGCTGGGGTCATGGACCGGACCTTTCCTCCAAGAAATCCCGCTCCACCTTGAGCTGGCCGATCTGCTGGTACAGGCGAGCCACCAAGGCGTCGTTGTTCTTGTTCTTCTGCTCCTTGCCCTTACTGGTTCGGTCGCCCTGGTCGAATATAGCGGCCGCGCCATCCACTAAGGCCTTCTTCCAAGTCTGAATCTGGTTGGGGTGGACCTCGAACCGGGCGGCCAACTCGGCCACCGTCTGCTCACCCTTCATTGCCTCCAGTGCAACTTTCGCCTTGAAGGCCGGGCTGTGCTTTCTCCGCTCTCTGGACATTTCCCGCTCCTCATCAACAGCTCTCGCTGTCCGTAGTTTAGGAGCAGGATTCCCACTTAACCAGCTGTCCAGTTTTCCGGGTCCACCTCAGCACAGCCCGGCCTTCAAGGTTAAAGTTGCACTGGAGGCAATGAAGGGTGAGCAGACGGTGGCCGAGTTGGCCGCCCGGTTCGAGGTCCACCCCAACCAGATTCAGACTTGGAAGAAGGCCTTAGTGGATGGCGCGGCCGCTATATTCGACCAGGGCGACCGAACCAGTAAGGGCAAGGAGCAGAAGAACAAGAACAACGACGCCTTGGTGGCTCGCCTGTACCAGCAGATCGGCCAGCTCAAGGTGGAGCGGGATTTCTTGGAGGAAAGGTCCGGTCCATGACCCCAGCACAGCGGCGTGAGCTGACCGACCGGCAACATCGGCACCTGTCCATAGTGCGGCAGTGCCAGCTGATGGGTGTCAGCCGCTCCAGCCTCTACTACCGTCCCAAGGGGACACCTCCGGGGGACCTGTCCCTGATGCAGGCCATGGACCGCCAGTACCTGGAAACCCCTTTCTACGGTTCCAGGCGGATGAAGGCCTCGCTGGACCGGCAGGGGATGACGGTAAGCCGGAAGCGGGTGCAGCGACTCATGAGACTGATGGGACTGCGGGCTATCTACCGGCAGCCTCGCACCAGCCAACCAGCGGCGGGACGCTGGGTCTATCCCTACCTGCTGAGGGATCTGACGATCACCCGGGCGAACCAGGTGTGGGCGGCCGACATCACCTACCTGCCCATGGCCCGGGGGTTCTTGTACTTGGTGGCCATCATGGACTGGCACAGCCGGTACGTGGTGGCCTGGGGATTGTCCAACACTCTGGAGACCGGCTTTTGTGCCGAGGCCCTGACCGAGGCCCTCGGCCAAGGAAGGCCCGACGTATTCAACACCGACCAGGGAAGCCAGTTCACCAGCCGCGAGTTCACGCAGATACTCCGGGACCGCGGGGTGAAGATCAGCATGGATGGCAGGGGCAGGTACCAGGACAACATACTTGTCGAGCGGCTATGGAGGACGGTGAAGTACGAGGAGGTCTACCTGAAGGCCTACGCTAACGGCCTTGAGGCCCGCCGAGGGCTGCGAGAGTACTTCCGGTTCTACAACCACCGGAGGCCGCATCAGGCCCTGGGCTACCGTACGCCGGCGGAGATCTTCCACGGCGAGCCTGTAGAAGAGGAGCCGAAGGAAAGGAGGTGCCCGGACCAACCGGTCTTGGTATCATACGGAGGAGTGCAGGAGTCCCACTTAATTGTGGCTTAATCCTGTCCAACCGATGGGGTCCACCTCACCTCGTCGCAAGATAACTCAATAATGGAACGCCCTCGTTGCTGAGCCTTTCCTTTGGCCATCGGGGCAGATTTCATGTGTATACCCCCGTTTCCCCTTCTTGACTTCCTCCGATACCTGCTTCGGTAGCAGCGAATACCCCTGAATGACCAACACTGGGGATTAGATTCGGAGTATCAGCCCCCGGTTCGAATCCCAGCTGCACGGGTAGGCTCACCGCTCCGGGAGATTCGGTATTCGTATTCTCGTTCGCACCTCGGCCGGTTCTCACGCTTTCTATTGGAGGTGTCTACGTCCCCGATATTCCTTACCTCGCTGCCAACGCTTCCGCATCTACCACTACAGCGGTCGTCTTTGATCCCGCAACCGGCTCCCTGTATTCGCGCAGGCTTCCGATGTGGAAGGTGATGGCCTCGAGAATTTCTCCCAACAACTCTTCGCGGGTGTCGTCCTTGGCTACTCAGCTGAGCAGATCGGGCACGTATGCCGCGCCGCTGTTTGGGGCCTTTTCGATTACGACTCTGTATTTCAAAGCAGTATCGACTTCTTCAAACCGGCTAATGCCACGGACTGCTCGATTATCCGCGCCCGGCTGCAGTGGGCAATTCTCGCACGGCCTCTCCGACCTTCCGGTCGGCGGCGGCTAGGTCGAACTGCGTTTGGAGGTTTAGCCAGAATTGGGGATCTACGCCGAACCAGTGGCCGAACCGTAGAGCGGTGTCGCCGGTCACGGAGCGTTTGCCAGCGATGATCTGGCTGACGCGGTTGGGAGCCACGTCGATCTGGCGAGCGAAGGTGGTTGGTTTGACGCCGAACTCCGCCAGTTCGTCTTTCAGGATTTGGCCGGGATGAACGGCTTTCTTGAACATGTTACGTGGACTGCCGGACCGCTAGACCGGGGTTACTTTTCCACCGGGCGGCCGCTGTCCATCCAATCGCTGTAGGAACCGTCGTAGAGGCGGACGTTGTAGCCGGCCTGCTTCATGGCCAGGTAGGTGAGGGAGGCGCGGACGCCGCTGCGGCAGTAGGCCACTACTTGGTCGTTGGCGTTGATGCCGACGGCCGACAACTGTTGCTCAAGCAGGCTCTGGTCGATTAGCAATTTGCCGTCGGCCCCGGCCGTTTGCGAGTGGGGAAGGTTGACGGCGCCGGGAATCCGGCCGGGACGGTCGTCTAGTTCTGTCTCGCCGCGAAACTCTTCCGGGGACCGGGCGTCTATAAGTTTCACCGTCGAAGCGTTCGCCCCGTCGTTCGCTACGTCGTCCAATAATGCCCGGACGGCCGTGTTGAGCCGGGGTGTGAAGGTCTTGGCCTCGGCGGCGACCGGGCGATAGAGTACCTCCCGGCCTTGGTCCTTCCAGGCTTCGTAGATCAGGTCCATTACGTGAACGTCGTCGCGGCCCAGGTATTCCAGCACCCAAGCGGCCATGGCGGCGTTGCGCCCGTCCTGATGATCGTAGAGCACCGGAGTTACATGGTCGTCCAAGCCCGCCGCGCCAAAAGCCGCGGCGAGTTGCTCCGGAGTGCCGAGGCGTCCGTCGGCGCCTTGCAGCTTCTTGAATGGGACGCTCACCGCCCCTCTCAGGTGGCCCATGAGATAGCGCATGGCCGACCGGGGATCGACTATCAGGTAACCCGGGCGGCCTATATGGTCAGAAACCCAGTCCGCGGAAACGAAAGTAGCCATTAACCGACCATTTCAAAGTCGGTCTCAACCGAGGTGGGGTGTACCACCGACTGGGTGACCGGAGAGCCTTCCACTGCCAAGCGCCAGATTTCCTTCAACGTGTCCTCGTCGGAGTCGGCGCGGACGAAGCATTTGGCCGATATTCTGCCGTAACCGGGGTTGCCTTCATCCTCCACGCCGGCCCATTTGCGGATATTGTCGAAGTACCCTTCAACGGCTATTTCCAGGTCGTGGATGCGTACGCCCTGCTTGGTGGCGTTGACCACAAATCCCACGGTCATGCAACTCCCTATGGCCGACAGCAACTGCTCGTGGGCGCTCGCCGCCACATCGGTGGCGGTCAGGTCGCCGGGTTCGTCCATGTCAACTTGGTGATTGCGCATGTAGGCACGGGCCCGCATTCCGTCCTGCCAGACCACCCGCGACTTCCAGGGCCCGGTTACCGCGTTGAAAACGTCGGGGTCTCGGAAAGAGTCCAGTACCTCGGCTAGTTTCTCTCGGGGCAGGCCGTTGAGGTCTCGTTCTTGCGTCATGTCCAACTCCTCTTTGCCGGTTGTTGCCGCTCACCGGTTGTTGCCGTCCAGTTGCTGCCGTCCGGTTGTTGCCGTCCGGTTGAAGGAATCCGGCGATCCTGGGGTTACCGGTACTCCGCCCTCAGCTTTTCGGCGGCTTGGGCGATTACTTGCATTTTCTTGGCAGCCATTTCGTGGGTATTGACGTTTCGTTCGGCGAAGGTGCCGAAACCGCAGTCCGGGTTGAGGTAAATCTTTTCGGGGTCGAAGTATTGCAACAATTCTTTGACCCGGTCGATGATCTGCTCCGGCGATTCGATCTCATCGGTACGTGGATTCACCACGCCGAAACCGATCTCCTTTTCGTTGGCGTATTCCTTGAACACTTCCATCTCGCCGGCGCGGGGAGTGGCGCACTCCAGTACCAGTTGGTCGATGTTCATCTGCACCAGATAGGGGAGCATCGGCCCGTAGTTGCCGGTGAGCAGCACTTCTTCCTTGCGGCTCCAGTTGCCCCGGCAGATATGGACGCCGGTCTTGATGCCGGTGATGCCCTCGGTGGTCTCGTTCATCAACCGCACCGCCATTTCCAGTTCGTCGGTAGGATCGCGGCGATTGGGGAGGGCGGCGCACATGAAGGTTTCGGTGCTTTCCTCGCCGAAGACTACTTGGCTGAGGATGGGCTCGTCCAATTGGACAAAGTCGCAGCCTTGGTCGCGGAGGGCGATAATCTCCTCGCGGAGAATGGCCACCACGTCTTTGGCCAAGTCTTCGGGGTCGGGGTACACCCGGTCGGATAGCCCCTCGAACCAACTGGACCGGGTCAGCATGTAGGGGCCGGGCAGGGGGATCTTGATTTGCCGGTCGGTGTGTTCCCGCATGTAGGCCAGCTCATCCAATGCCAGTCCCTGCCGCTTGCCGATGACGTCTACCACGATGGGGCTCTTAATGGCGAAGGATGGCACGTCCAGCGCCCGCAGCACCTCTTCCATTCGGGCACGGTCCCTTGAGTAGTCCAACAACTCAGAGACCTTCATCAGTTGCATGCCTGTCAGTTTGTCGACGGCGAAGGAGTAGAAATTGTCCCGTCGCTGCTCCCCGTCGCTGATAATGTCAACCCCGGCCTCTTCCTGTTCTCGGATGCAGGCCAACACCTCGCCGTCGGCCACGGAGTTGAAATCGGCCAAGCTGATTTCACCCGCTTCCTTGCGGCGTAGGGTCCGCACCAACTCGGTGGAACGAGGCCAACTTCCGACCACGGTAACCGGAAACAAGGGGGTGTCCGCCATTTGGTTTCCTCCCAGGGCGTCTCAATTACCAGGGGTTGACTGCCAGGGGACGCCGATTTCTGACCGGCCCGGTCGCCCGGGTCGGGGCGCTTCATAATATATCGCTAAATCGTCGGCGAACACAAATTGACATTCCCGAAGGCCCGGCTATAGTTGGAGCCATCAAACCGATGGGAATGGGAGGCCGTTAATGACCACCACAGAGCGAACGCAACCCGTGGGCGAGGCCCAGTACAAAGTCGTCAAGACCCGCCCGATACGCCACGACGGCGTCGACAAAGTTATCGGGGCCGCCAAATATGGCGCCGACACCCAACTGTCCGGAATGCTGCACGGCAAAGTGTTGCGCAGCCCCTACGCCCACGCCCGCATCCGGTCCATCGACACCAGCAAGGCCGAGGCCCTGCTAGGCGTGACGGCGGTGCTCACCGCCAAGGACTTCCCTATTATCGCCGACGAGGTCATCGACTTCGCTGAAACCCAGGGGAACGCCCGTCTGATGGCCGAGCACGTCATGGCCCACGAGAAGGCCCTCTATCAAGGCCACGCCGTGGCGGCAGTGGCCGCCACCAATCCCCATGTCGCCGAGTTGGCGTTGGACTTGATAGAAGTCGACTACGAGGTCCTCCCGCCGGTGCTCTCGCTGGAGGAGGCGATGCGGGACGACGCCACAGTCATCCACGAAGACATGACCACCCATTTCAAACTGGAACGGTTCGGCCGAGGCGACGATACCGGCGTTCACGGCAACATCGCCAGCCACATCCAGCACAAGCTGGGTGACGTGGAGAAGGGGTTCAGAGAGGCCGACGTGGTCTTGGAACGAGAGTTCAGCACCGCCACCGTGCACCAAGGCTACATCGAGCCCCACGCTTCTACCGCGACTTGGGCTGGCGATGGCCGGCTTACCGTGTGGACCTGCACCCAAGGCTCCTTCGCTATACGCAGCTCCACCGCCGCCATCTGCGGTGTCCCCGAAGACCAGGTCAGGGTCGTTCCCACCGAAATCGGCGGCGGATTCGGCGCCAAGATCACCACCTACCTTGAGCCATTGGCCGCCATTCTGTCCAAGAAGAGCGGCCGGCCGGTGAAGCTGGTGATGAGCCGCAAGGACGTGTTCGAGGGGACCGGTCCAACCTCGGCCTCTACCATGCGCGCCAAGATCGGGGTCACCAAAGACGGGAAGATCACCGCCGCCCAAGTCTGGATGGCCTTCGAAGCCGGCGCCTTTCCCGGCTCGCCGATAGGAGGCGCCACGCTCTGCGCCACCGGGCCGTACAACATCGAGAACCTGCTGGTCGACGGGTACGACGTGGTGGTGAACAAGCAAAAAGTCCAAGCCTACCGGGCTCCGGGGCAACCCCAGGGCGCCTTCGCCGTTGAGCCGGTCATCGACGAGTTGGCCGAAATGCTGGGCATAGACCCACTGGAGTTGCGCCTCAAAAACGCCGTAAAGGAGGGCGACCGCATGCCCAACGGCGTCGCCCACCCGCGGTTCGGGGTTAGAGAACTGGAAGAAGCCATGAGGGATCATCCTCACTACGCGGCGCCCCTGAACGGCCCCAACCAAGGCCGGGGCGTGGCCGTAGGCTACCGCTGGCAAGCCGGGCAGATGTCGGCGGCCACCATTATCGTCAACAGCAACGGCACCATCAACCTGATCACCGGGTCGGTGGACATTGGCGGCTCCCGCACGGCGGTGGCAATGCAGGCCGCCGAGGTACTGGGCATCGCCGCCGAAGACGTGGTCCCCACCGTGGTCGATACCGACACCATCGGCTATACGGCGGTGACCGGCGGCAGCCGGACCGCCTTCGACACCGGTCTCGCCGCTATTCAGGCCGCCGAGGACATCAAGCGTCAGATGGCCGGCCGCGCGGCCCTGATCTGGGAAGTCCAGGATGAAGACGTGGCCTTCGCCGACGGCGTCTTCACTTGCATCAAGAACCCGGAAGACCGCTTCAGCTTCAAGGAACTGGCCGGCCGGCTGATGCGCACCGGCGGCAGCATCACCACCTCGGTCTCCGCGGTTTCCACCGGGGTGGGCCCCATCATCGCCGGCAACATCGTCGACGTCGAGGTCGACCCGGAGACCGGCAAGATTGACATACTCCGCTGCACTGCCTTTTTGGACGTGGGGACGCCGGTGCATCCCAGCTACGTGGAGGGCCAGATCCAGGGCGGCACGGTGCAGGGCATCGGCTGGGCCCTGAATGAAGAGTATTGCTACAACGACAACGGCGCGATGCTCAATTCCAGCTTCCTGGACTACCGGATGCCCACCAGCCTGGACGTTCCCATGATCGAGGCGGTTATGATCGAGGTGCCCAACCCCCGGCATCCCTTCGGCCTGCGCGGTGTCGGAGAGGCGCCCATCATTCCGCCGCTGCCCGCCATCGCCAACGCTGTGTCCCACGCCATAGGCGCCCGCATGAACAACCTCCCCATCACCCCAATCGCCGTACTGGAGGCATTGGAGGCCAAGGAGAGCTAGGGGAGCTCCGAACCAGCGGACAAGAGCCCGCGTGTATTTCCGGCTTGTATATGTAGCGGCGGGTTGACGGCAATATATCAATCCGCCGATCGTTTCGCGGTAATGTTCAACGCTCCGATTGGGCTCCCGTCGGGGCTGCGGCGGGCTTGGCGGCATTCCTCCTTCGCCATCCCGCTAGTACTCAGTCAACCGTGAGATCGGAAGGGTAAAGGCGGTGAAGTTTGGTTCGTGCGTCCCGGGTGTTGAAGCGCCAGTTGATGGTGGCTCTGGCGGTGTTGCGCTCCGTGACCAAGGCATCGACTTCCCTTCTGAGGGCCTCTTCGCCGGAGAGCCGCTTCTTCAGGCAGGAGCGGGACAGGACGCTGAACTCGATCTCCGCCATGTTCAACCAACTGCCGTGCTTCGGTGTGTAATGAAACTCCAGCCGCCTGGCAATCCTCCGGGCTTCCTCAGCCGGGAAAGTCTCGTACAGCGATGCCCGGCGATGGGTGTTCAGATTGTCCAAGACGACCCTCACCGCCTCGGCTTCCGGGTAGGCTTCATCCACCAGCCAACGCATCCGGCGGGCGAAGTCTTGCATCGTACGCCGCTCCGTGACCGCCACCTCTCGCCAGCCCGCCAAGGGCTCACAGGCCAAGAACAGGTTGCGGACACCCTCCCGCCGGTATTCGTAGTCCTGCCGCAGCGGAAGTCCCGGCCGGGGCGGGAGCGGCGGCCGGGTCTCGGCCAGCAACTGGGTGGATGTCTCGTCAAAGCAGACCACCGGACGTTGGGGATCATAGGGTTCGGCGTACAGGTCCAGGACATCCTCCATGTTAGCCACAAATTCCGCGCTTACCTTGGGAATGCACCACTCCTTCTTCCGCCACGGCTTGAGGGCGTTTTTTTGAGACGCTGGCGCACCCCCTCGTGAGACATGGAGGACGCCAGCCCCAACTCGACCACCTTCCCGGCCAACAGACGCAGGGTCCAGTGGTCATGCCCTTCCGGGGCTGGGCTGCAGGCTAAGGCAATCAGGTGGGCCTCGCCCCGGTCGTCCAACTTCCGGGGCCGGTTGACCTGGGGACGGTCCTGCAAAACCTTCTCCAACCCTTCTTCGGCCAAGCGCTGCTTGACCCGGTATACCGTGCTCAGGGCCACATCCAAAGCTTCGGCCACTTGGGGCGCCGCCCAACCGTCGTCGCTCTTCAGGAGAATCCGGCTCTAGCGGTCACTCGGGCTGAGTTTCTGCCAACCCGGATCAGTCGATGGAGCTCTTCCCGTTGTTCCTGTGCCAGTCCCACCGCGTATTTGTCCCTGACCATCACTGCCACCACCGCCTTCAACACTTCCCACCAGGCAGGATAGCTCAATTGGCTCCTTTCTTGAACAAATCCCAAAACCACGTTGACTGAGTACTAGGTGACGATCGGGCGTCAACAATTTGCCCGGTCCTAGACGTCCAGAGCCTGACGCTTTTTGGTCTTCCCAATGGCCCTCAGACCGTCCCGACAGCGCCGCGCCACTCCTAAACACCTCCCATCACCCGACTCTCGCCCCACGGCGCCCCAACGTTAGCAGGTCTGAATTTGAGAGCAAAACAGAAGGCCTAACAAAGTCCGGCAGCAGGACATTGTAGTAAAATATACTCTGGCGCATCGAGTGGTGAGACGGAGAGGCGAGACGCCGCCGGTAGAGGAGGAAATCCAATGACAATGGGGAATTTCGGCAGAAGTATCAGGGATGCTCTGGTGGGGACGATCACTGGCGCGGGGGATGTGGTCGAAAGCACCATTGAGGCCGCCCGCTCTACCACCGCCGCCGCCCTGCGCGGCACCCGGGATACGGCAACCGGGTTTCAAGGCTTGGTAGCAGATGTCATTAAAGGGGCTATCCAGGCCACCAATGAGGTCGGCACGGAATTGGGCTCGACCGCCAAGGGCGCGGTTGTGGGCGTCATCCGGGGTGCCGGTGAGGTTAGCGCCGTGACCGTCGGAGTTTTCAGCGACACTGTCCGGGCCGCTATCAAAGGCACCCAAGAGGTGGGCGGCGACGTTGGCACCGTGACCAGAAGTGCGGTAGAGGGCGCAATCGAGACCACCAAGAGCGTCGGGTTGCGAGCGGAAGACATGGCCTTCAGCGTGGCCCGCGGCGCAATCCAGGGCAGTCGTGACGTGGGCGGCGATTTGGGCGCAACCGCGCGGGACAGCCTCAAGGGAACGGTTGCCGGGACCCAAGAGGTGGGCGGCAACGTGCTGGAAGCGATTGAAGACGGCACCCGCGGGCTGATCCGAGGCGCCTCGGAAGTGGGCGGCGACGTGGCGACGGTAACCCGCAACGCCGTGGAAGGCGCGATCGAGGCCACGGGCAATGTGAGCGTCCGGCTGCAAGACGCGGCATTCAGCGCCGCCCGCGGTGCGATTCACGGCACCCACGAGGTCGGCGGCGAGTTGGGCGCCGCAGCCAGGGACACGATCAACGGCACCGTCACCGGCACCCGGCAGATTGGCGGCAACGTGTTGCAGACCATCGAAGACAGCACTAGGGGTCTGATTAAGGGCACCGCCGAGATTGGCGGCGACGTGGCCGGTGTGGCCCGGAACGCGGTCGAAGGCGCCATCGATTCGGCCAAGGAAATCGGGTTGCGCGCCGAAGATGCCGCCTCAGCCGCCGCCAACGGCGCGGTCAGCGCGGCTGGCTCTTTCGGTGAAGCCACCGCGTCCTCTGTCACCGGCGCGGTCCGCGGTACCATCTCCGGCGTCCGGGTGGTGTTGAGGACGCCGTTCCGCGATCCCGACGAACAAAAAGAACAATAAAGAACCAACAATAGTGTCCGAAATTCCCGGCAGTGGCCGCCGCTGCTACGGCTAGCCGTTGCGTAACGCTTTGAGCCTGCCGGCAGGCAGCTATGGGACCACCTGCCGGCCCGCTTGAATACCCAGACTAAAGAGCCGGTCGAGTACCTTCGTGCGACAGTTAAGAAGGCTAAAGACCGGCTCGTGGCCGTCCCGGCCTTCGTGTTGCTGATGCGTGTCGTCCGGGAATTGATGGTGGCCGACGCGACCCACATGGCTGCCGGCGTGGCATTCTACGCCATTCTTTCCCTTTTCCATTTTTCACATGGCCGCCGTTCTGCCCATTATGGTGTTGGGCGTCGTAGTGTACCACTGACGCATCGGGTAACATAACATCCATGGGAACGAAGAAACCGGCGCTGGACCGCTAGAGGCCCATGCCGGGAACAAGCGATATACTGACCTCGGCCGTGGAAGACTACCTGGCTGATCTACGCCGCATCCGGGCGTCGGGCGGCGCAACAGGGGAGCGGTCCTACTACCCGCCTCTGACCAACTTGCTGAACGCCGTGGGCGGATCTCTCAAGCCCAAGGTTTTCTGCATCAGCGAGTTGGCCCAGCAGGGCGCCGGGCATCCCGACCTCGGCCTGTACGCCGCCAAGCAGACGCAGAAGGGGCAACCCCGGGACGGGCAGACTCCGGCTGTGCTTCACGAGGCTGGCTTGCTCCAAAAGTTGGCGTTTTACGTCAAAAATCCCTTTAGATAGTCCCTAGGCCAGCCCGCCCCATAACCCGGAAAATGGCTTCCGATTGTATATCCATCGGATATGAAATGGTCGAAGACGGCCTCTATTTGTCCCATAGCCGGCGTAGCATTTACGATGTCAGCGCAGTGCGCAGCGGAGTCCTCGGGTGTTATCAGGAAAATTCGGTAACAGGCCACCGACTTAGAAGAAATCGGCGACTCAATGGAAGAAGTCTATCTCCCAAATCAGGGGCTAACTTGCTAAGCCCATTGCCGGACTCCTGCTGACTCGACCATAGTCTCGGCAACCGGTTAGTGGTCGTGATCAACTATCCTATGGCTAACCCAGGGCTGACAACCAAGCGCGTACAATGCTCGACAATTCTGCACTACGTGACGTTCGCGACAATCGCAATTGTTCCAATCCAGGATTTGGGACAGTGGAGTCCTTTTGGAAGACTTGGGAAAGAACCTCGACTAAGGTTACCCGCTTCTGCAAATGGTGAAACGCATTCAACCGGAGGTCGTTAATCATGGTTTGGGCTTGGGAGCTTTTTAAATCTGTTAGACCCTTGCGGGTCTTGATTCTGCCCATCACAAAATCGAAATCGAAACAGTGGTCAATGAGAGGATCGATAGATTGATCACATGGGTCAATGTAGCCTTGGGTTGGCCACTTGTCCCCCTTTAGCTGATTGCACGCATGACAGGCGAATAACCAATTGGACCATTCATAAACCAACTCTGGGAACCGCTTCTTCGGATAGAAATGTTCTACTTCTCCCTTGTCGAACTCCTCGCAGTATACGCAGAGGCCATGAAATGCCCGGCTCAAGTCCTCATGGAAATCTCTCCAACGGCCATCGACTGGCCGGTCTCCAACCCCATGCCTGTAGTAACTTACCCAACCCGGGGTATAACGGTTACGAATTCCTTCTAAACCATTGGGTGCGAGCCCACGGTCAACCCAGTGCATTATTGGTTGGAATTCGCTCGATAGTCTGGATTCGTCAGGGAGGCGTTGAGGTTATTGCCAACCAACGATTTCAACTCGTTGCTCGTTTCAGGTCTTCGGTAAACCGTTCTAAGAGGCCAGACACCGGCCCATTCAGCAAATCCCGATTTACCAGTTGGCGTAGCCGTTCCAGTTCCTCCGTTTCATGTGCCGTTAACTCATCCTTCCGCTCCAAACGGTCCAACTTCTCCAAGTTGCAAACCGTTTCCAAATCGGTTGGGCTTGGCACTTCCAGGAAACCGCGCAAAATTTCATCCGCCGACCAACCAAGAACGTCCCGGTCGTTCGTAGAGACAGTGACCTTCCCCTCGTCATCCCGTCGCAGGAGTTGGACCTGCCCTGCGTTGAGTCCGGCTAGCATCAGCGGAGAATGCGTAGAACAGAAGATTTGAAGGTTTGGGAAATGTTTAGTCAGGGTTGGTAGGATGCGTCGCTGCCAAGAAGGGTGTAAGTGGGCATCGATCTCGTCGATAATCAATATTCCCGGTTTGTCCTCGAGGTTCTCAGGGAATTCATAGAACTCCGCATAGCCCAAAAGAAAGCGGGCCAGGCAATGAACAATCGACTGTGTTCCTTGGCTCAGAACATCAAAGGGCAGTCGGCCACCTGGAGTGTCCAATTCCAGGAACAACCCTGCTTCATCGTGAACCTCCCCGATGCCCTTGAATTCAATTGGGAAACCTTCAGTAATTTCGGCAGCTATCGAAAAGATTTTGTTAACTATGTTCTTGAACCTTGGCTCTCCCTTCCTGTAAGCAGCGTAATCCAAGTCCACTATTTTTTGTATCACGGCTTTGTCAGTAACCAACGACGTGCCGGCAGGCATCAGTTTCCTTCGCTTGGCCAAGACGGAGTCCTCTAGTGCCTGTGAATCTCGCATTCTTCGGCGCACTGCTTCGGTTCCGAAGTCTGTCAACGTCCTTGGACGTTCGCGCACGAGCATCTCCAGTTCTTCGTCAAGACGAGATTCAATATCTTCCCCCACGGTGGGTCCTGTAGGGCGAAAGCTTGTGCCTTGCCTCTGAGCGGGGATGAAACATGTATATCCTATGACTTCGTAAGCGCTCCTTAAATGGCTGGCGTCGGACGGAAAATGACCTTCAATGTCGCGAAAATCGGATGCTGACCCAAAGTCGAACTTCCACTTGGCGTTATCCGACCGGAGCATTTTGAGCGGTAGTGTGAAAGGGTAGACCAACAATTCTCCCATCACCCACAGAACTGTCGATTTCCCGGAATTGTTTGGACCCGTAAAAACATTGACCCGATCGTTGAATTCAAATTCTATTTCTTCAAAAGGACCAACGTCCGTGAAATAAAGAGAAGCGATTGGCATCAAAAATGCCTCCAATTATCGGATCGACCTGAGCTGACCCTATACACATTATAAGTCAAGGCAAGACTTTGTTGGACAGTTCCTTATCCTTTCACATAATCATTTTTGCCCGTCCGGAGTTCACCAATTTTTTTGGTGAGGTAGGTGCAAGATGGAAGGTGGGGTTCGCGCTCCCCAACACTTGCTCCCATCCTAACCCTCGCCCGTACGTTGGTTGGCGAACAATCACCAACAACCTCTGTGGTCTCTGCGGTCTCTGCGGTGAAAAACGGGTGAAACGGCCCTTAGCGGCGTTCGTCCAAGTATGATTGTTTGCTTGGCGATGGTCTAATATGGGAAGGCGTTTTTGTGATGATTTCGTTGCTTTCCCAGTCCGGGGCGGTTTCCGTCTCGGTAAGTCTTCTTTAGACCGTGGCCGTTTCCAGCCCCGGCCGGTCTTCGTCCAATTCCCTTTTGGCCGTTCTACAGAACCGGGACTTCCGGTTTTTGTGGATCGCCGGCGGGCTCGACAACTCGGGACGCTGGATGGAAGCCGTCGTCATGGGGCTTCTGGTCCTCGAACTGACCGATTCTCCGTTCCAGGTCGCGCTGCTCTTCGCCTTCCGGTGGGCTCCCATGCTCATCATGGCCTTCCTGTCGGGGATGTTCGCCGACCGGGCCAACCGCTGGCTGGTCATGATTGTGGCACGGGTCCTGATCTGGGCCGTTATTGTCACGCTTGCGGTATTGGTGGCCGTCGGGAAGGTTGAACCGTGGCACATGTTCGCCGGGTCCCTGTTGTTGGGCTGGTTGTACGTCCTGGAATTCCCGTCCCGACGCTCTTACATCTACGAGTTGGTGGGCGGGCGGCAGATTGTCGGCGCCATGTCTCTGGAAACTATCACGGTAACCATTGGGCGGTTCGCGGGCCCCTTCGCCGCCGGGTTTATCATCGAATTCGGCGGTTACACCCCGGCGTTTTTCTTGTTGGTCGTTTTTTACGGGCTCGCGCTGGTGTTCACCCTGTTGATAAGGGCCAGGATTCCGGCTCGTTCCGCCGGGCCGTTCAACTTCTGGGCGACCGCGGCCTCCGGGGTACGGTACACGCTGGGGAACCGGGTGATCCGAAGCGTGCTGGGGTACACGCTCATCATGAACGCCATGGCGTTCAGCGTGGAGGCCCTGTTCCCGGTGGTGGCGCGCGATCACCTGGGAGTAGGAGAGGGCTTGACGGGACTGTTAATCGCCGCGCCGTCCATCGGTACCTTGGTGGCCGCGATCGTCATCGGCACCTTGAGCGGCGTGCGCTACCACGGACGGATATTTTGCTTGGGTCTGTTGACGCAGTTGTTAAGCTTGGCGTTGTTCGCGCTCTCGCCTTGGTACCCACTGTCATTCATCCTGCTTTTGGTCGCCGGACTCGGCGCCGCCGGGTTCAGCACAATGCAGAGCACCATCATCATGGTCGCCGCGACCCCTGACATGCGGGGGACGGCGTTGGGAGTGCTGGGACAGTGCATCGGCGTCGCCGCAATCGGCGGGGTAGTCGTCGGACTGGTGGCCGAAGTGCTCAGCGCCCGGGCTGCGGTGGGGTTGAGCACCGGGCTGGGACTAGCGCTGCTGGTGCTCATAATCCCCTTGTCGCCGCTTGTGCGCCGCCCCATCACGCCGCCCGAGGAAATGTCGGCCAGAGCGGAGGGCGCGGCCACGATCTAGCCGTAGCGCCGGAGGGCTACAGCGCCCCCGCCGCCTCCAAGGCGTCCAACTCCTCCGGCGATAGTCCGCCTAGGCCGCACAGGATTTCCCGGTTGTGTTGGCCCAGGGTGGGCGGGGTCCCTGCCGGGGACTCCTGGCAGCCGGTAAGCCTTACCGGTGTACGGGGTGACTGGAAGGTACCGCCCAGAGTGTCGCCCGTTTCGACGAACATACGCCGGCCCTCCAAGTGGGGACAGTTGGCCACCTCATCGATTGTCTGGGCCATGCCCATGGAGAAGCCGATGTCGACCAGGATTTCGGCAACCTCCAGCTTGGTGCGCTGCCGGGTCCACTCCTCAAGAGCCGGAATCACCTGGGTGTGGTAGAACTCCCCATCCATGCCCTGCCCCAAGAACCGTTGGTCCTCGGCCAAGTCGTCGCGGCCCAGCCTTTGCCAAAGGGTCCTCATGCGTTCGTCGGACCTGGCGCCGGCCAGCACCACCCAGCCGTCCTTGGCCCTGAGGGTCATTCCCGCCGTGGCCAAACGGTCCCGGGAGCGTCCGGGTCCGGGGACGCCGGCTTGGTAATGGTTCATGTTGCTTTCGATGTGAGACACCATGCACTCGTACATCGCCATGTCGACGTGCTGGCCAAGGCCGGTCTTGCGCCGGGTTTCCAACGCCAGCACTACGCCCAAAGCCGTCCACAGTCCGGGGATAGAATCGCCAATGTTGTCGCCAACGCTCTGAGGCGGCCCATCCGGCTCGCCGGTAATCTCCATCCAACCGGCCATTGCCTGGATCGCCAGGTTATTGGCCGGCCAGCGGGAATAGGGGCCGCTGAGGCCGGGGCTGGCGCCGTAACCGGTGATGCTGGCGTAGACGAGCCGGGGGTTGATCTCGCTCAGGCGGTCGTAACCCAGCCCCAAGCGTTCGAACGCCCCCGAACCCCAGTTGTCCACCAGCACGTCGGAAGAACGCACCAACTCCTCGAAAGCCTGCTTGCAGCGAGGGTTGCGGAGGTCGATGCTTACGCTCTTCTTGTTGCGGTTTACCCCCAGAAAACGAGAGCTGGTCCGGGCGCCGGCGTCGTCGTTGACGAACGGGTAGCGGCCGCGGGCGACGTCACCGGTCCGGGGCCGCTCGATCTTGATGACCTCGGCGCCCATATCGGCCAGAACCAATGAGCAAAAGGGCCCGGCGACGATGTGGGTAGCGTCCAAGACCCGTATGCCCTCTAAGGGCAGGGGCAGCCCACCGGCAGCAGCGTTCATGGCGTCACCTCGTGGCAATCGGCGTGTCAGGCCGGAATGAAATCTCGCCTTGGTATAATAACCGCACAGTTGCCGGGTGCGCAGCCGGGGGGAACGGGACAACTATTCCTGTGTTCTCCATAAACTGCGCGTCAAATAACGGTTAAGAGGTGCGGTATGAGGTTGGTCTCGTGGAATGTCAACGGAATACGGGCGGCGCACAAAAAAGGGTTTCTCGACTGGTTCGCGTCGGAAAATCCCGATGTCCTGTGCATCCAGGAGACCAAGGCCAACCCCTCCCAATTGTCTGAAGACCTAACCTCGGTCACCGGGTACCATTCCTATTTCTCGGCTCCCGAACGCAAGGGGTATAGCGGGGTCGCTCTTTACAGCCGACGGGAGCCCAAGAGCGTCACCTACGGGTTGGGCGTCGAGCGGTTCGACTCCGAAGGCCGCACGATTATCGCGGACTTCGAAGACTTTGTTCTCTTCGACATTTACTTTCCCAACGGCAAGCGCTCCGAAGAACGCCTCCGCTACAAGATGGACTTCTACGACTCCTTCCTTGGCCGCGCCAACGACTTCAAGGCCGAGGGCCGCAGCGTGGTGGTTTGCGGCGACGTTAACACCGCCCACAAGGAGATAGACTTGGCCCGCCCCAAGGAGAACGTGAAGATTTCCGGTTTCTTGCCCGAGGAACGCTCCTGGATGGACAAGTTCTTGGGGGACGGCTACGTTGATACCTTCCGCATCTACAACCAAGAGCCGGGCAACTACTCGTATTGGGACCAAGTCAGCCGGGCCCGGGAGCGGAACGTCGGCTGGCGCATCGACTACTTCTTCGTCGACCAAGGCTTGACCAACCGCGTTGCCGACGCCTTCATCCTGCCGGAGGTCATGGGCTCAGACCACTGCCCGGTAGGCATCGAAATCAATTAGCGCAGAGGGCGCCGGACCAACCACAAACCTCTGCGCTCTCCGTGCGCTCTGCGGTTAACCCCTGCCCCGGTGCTATACTATGTCCGGCCTCACATTCCGAATCTTAAAATCCAGGGACGGGTATGATGAAAGATAAAGTAGAAGTCTTCTTCCATTCCCAGCAGCCGTACACCTACTTGAACGAAGACGACATCGGACAGTACAACTCCGGCCGTCTCGACTTCCCCAACACCTACTTCGACCCCGAAAAGGCCCACCAACTTTACAACCAGTACCACGAGCAATACGCCATGGCCGACGAGGCGGGCGTTGACGGGATTATGACCAATGAGCACCACTCTTCATACTGGAACATGAAGCCCTCGGCCAACATCGACGCCGCCGTCATCAGCCGGATTACCACCCGGGCGAAAATTGCCATCCTGGGCAATATCATTCCGATAAACGACCCGGTGCGCATGGCCGAGGAGTTGGCCATGTTGGACTGCTACTCCAACGGCCGCCTCATTTCCGGTTTCGTGCGAGGCGGGGCGGTGGAAACCCTGCAAGCGGGCATTGACCCCACCGAAAACCGAGAACGCTTCGAGGAAGCTCACGACCTGATCATCAAGTGCTGGACCACGCCGGGTCCCTTCCGGTTTGAAGGGCGTTACTATCATCACCGGGTGGTTAACCCTTGGGTGCTGCCGGTGCAGAAACCCCACCCGCCGGTGTGGTTCCCCGGCGGCAGCAGCCCGGAGAGCGTGGTCTGGGCCGCCGAGCACGAATACGCCTACATGAATCTGGGCGCGATCATCAGCCTGACCAAAGAGTTGAAGCAGGTCTACATCGACACGGCCAAAGAGGTCGGGTTCACTCCGGGACCGGAACACTTCGGCTATCAGGTACGGGCGTTGGTTGCCGATACCGACGAGAAGGCCCAGGAATTGGGACGCGGCTTCCTGTGGGCCGGCCAGCACCGGATGCGCGGTCCGGTGGAGCACTTGGACCCGCCCGGCTACCAGTCGCGGACGGCGAGTAATCTGGCGGCACGGCGAATCGGCGGCGGCGGCGGTCCGGCCTTGGGCTACGAGGGCCTGCAGGAAGTCAAGGCCATCATCGTGGGCAGTCCTGACACCGTGATTAAGAAGCTCTCGGATACTATCGAAGAGCTTAACCCCGGCTACATGATTCTCATCGGCAGCGACGGCAACATCCCCCACGACGATGTCATGCGCTCAGTGGAGCTTCTGGGCCGCGAGGTGGTCCCCGCCCTCCACGAAATAGAGTTGCAACCCTATCAGTAAACGGCGGTGAATGACGGATATGCCGGCCGTCACCGGCGTCAGCGTGCCGCCTGATTGCGGCGGAATCCGGGGCGGCCGCTAATTTACCCAGAAATGTACCCATAGGCCAGGGATGGACGAGTCCCACCTAAAGGTCGCATAAGGAGTTCTTGCATGGTGGTAGTGGACGCCGACGTAGGGATGGACCCGCAGGGTTTGGAGCGCGTCGAAGAGTTATTCCACCGCCAAATCGAGGAAGAATACCATCCGGGCGCCGCGCTGGCAGTCTACCGCTTCGGCAAGCCGGTGTTGGACCTGCAGGGCGGATTCGCCGACGTAGACGCCGGAATCCTCGTCGACGAACACACCATGTTCGTCTTGTACTCCTCCACCAAGCCCCTGACCGCCACCTGCTTGCACCTTCTTTGGGAGCGGGGGGAGTTCGGTTGGGATGATCCGGTGGCGGCTTACTGGCCCCGGTTCGCCCAGAACGGTAAAGACGGGGTCACCATCCGCCAAGTGCTGACCCACCAGGGCGGCTTTCCCGACACCCCCAGCCACATGACCTGGGACAAGTGGAGCGATTGGGACGCCGTGGTCCGGGCCATGGAGGAGATACGCTTGGACTACGCGCCGGGCCGCGTTATCGCCTACCACCCGAGGAATTTCGGTTGGGTGCTGGGCGAGTTGGTGCGCCGTATCGACGGCCGTCCATTCGACCAATTCCTGAGGGAGGAGGTGACCGGGCCGCTGGGCATCGACCACAACGTCCACGTGGGCCTGCCGCCGTCGATGCTGGACCGGGTATCCAAGCTGTACGCGATGGAAGATTGCGACCGGCCCCTGCAGGTGGCCACCTACAATCGCCCGGAGGTCCACCTTTCGGTTCAACCGGCGGGAGGCGGCATCGCCACCGCCAGCGGCTTGGCCCGCTTCTACGCCATGCTGGCGGGCGGCGGCGCTTTGGAAGGGACCACCACGTTGAGGCCGAAAACGGTGGCCGAGGTGACCAAACCCCAGGTGGAAGGACTGGACCACACGCTGGACCGCAAAGTACAGCGGTGCCTGGGAATGTCGTTGGGCGACCCCCGGACCGCCGCCCCGGGCCAGGAAGACCTCAGAACTTTCGGCCACGGCGGTTCCGGTACTTCGGTCGGCTGGGCCAACCCCGACACGGGGCTGGCGGTAGCCTACATCACCAACGGTTTTCGGGCCGAAGCCACCAATACACCCCGGCTGGCGGCCATCTCCCAGGCTATAACCGACGCCTGCGGCTGACCGCCGCTCCGGCGGGCAACGGGTCCCTAGTACTCATCGGCGAACGATATGTACCACCGCCCGTTATCCTCGACGAACTCCATCCTGATAGTCCTGGTGTCGATGGGCGTTGCCATCGACATGAACATCTCCCACCGGCCTGATTCCGTTGACACCGGCGGCGATACCTCGGACACCGTTAATTTGGCCCGGAACATTTTCATCCGGCCGATGTCACCGCGAATCGCGTCTTCTTCGGCAGCCCGGTGGACCGGCTCCAACATTGCCAGCACCTGTGCAGTGTCGTACTCGTTGAACGCCTCCCAATACCGGGATGCTAATTCCCTCAGTTCGGCCGCCGGGCCGTCTCGGCTCAAATCCGGAGCCTCCGATTCCGCGGTCGGGCTCTCAGTTGCCGCTGGTATCGTGGGAGAGACCGGAATCGCGGTGTTCGCCACGGTAGCGGCAGGCGTTGGGGCTGAAACGGTTGCAGCCGGCGGGGAGGGCGCGGGCTGGGCCGATTGTACGGTTGATACTTCTAATTCTTCCGGCCCGCTCTGGCAGCCAATCGCGAAGGCAAGGGCGACCGCCAGAACCAGCCCGGCTAGGCAGCGGCCTTGCGCCAACGGTCCGTCGGCCATTGCACGGTATTTCCGCATACACTATCCTGTTGGCGAAGCGCGCCGCTCCGAAATCCCAGAGTCGTGGGGCGACCCGCGGCAAGCAAGAAACTACAGGGGGTCCGATCTATGGCAGGTCCTAAAGAAACCTACGAAATCCAGTTGAACCCGGACCAGATGGCTTTTGTCCGTTCCGCAAAAGACCAGTTCTCCGTGGCCGACGAGAGCAAGGCCATCCGCATAGTCCTCGATTATTTGATCACCAACCCGGATATCCACGCCACCGTCTTCAGTAAGCCCCGTTGCCTGCGGTGTGAATAGCGGCGTCTGGACCGGGCCAAGCCGCTATTGCATCTGCTGGACTGCCTCCAACGCCAAGCGATAGCCGTAAACGCCGAATCCGTAGACTGCCCCCTTACACACCGGCAAGACCTGGGAAATGGTGCCGCGAGAGGTCGGGTTGGATGCGTGGACCTCGATTACCGGACACTTTACTTGGGTGATGGCGCTCCGCAACGGACCGGAGACGGTGGTGTACCCGGCCGGGTTGATCAGCACCGCGTCGAAGTCACGGTCGTGAGCGTCGTAGAGGGCGTTGACTACCTCGCCTTCGATATTGGAATGGAATAGTTCCAGTTCGATTCCCATTCCCTCGGCGTAACCGCGGATTTGCTCGTTGATCTGCTCCAAGGTCTGTGGCCCGAAGATTTCAACCTGGGACCGGCCCCGCATGTTCATCCCGGCCCCCTGAATCACCAGCACTTTGCTCATCAGCTACGCCTCCTGCTTAACTTAAGGGACTCTTTGGTCGGACCTTCATTACCCTGGGGACTGTGCCGAGCTTTTCGCCCGTCCGTCCGGTACAACGGTGTAAATTCTGATCGACAACGGTCCGATCGATGCCTCGCTCAATCAACATCTATGCCGTCCAAAGAGCCATCGTCGATCATTACAGGTTCGTTTGGCACGTCTATCAGGTATCCCGCCAACAGGATGTCGAGTTGGACCATCAGCATCTTGTTCCAAGCGGCCGAGGCCCGGGCCGCCTCCTGCGGGTCCGGGATTGCTTCGCGCAACATTTCCCCAACCAAGGTCTGGATGTAGGAGATGGTCCCAATCATGAAACGGCTGGGTATCGAACCGAGGTGGGCCCGGTGGGTGGGAGGGTGGCTGTGCACGATTCCTGTGGCCAGCACCCGGATAGGATAGTCCTCGTCCATTTGAAAATCGACCGATCCCCGGAGCCAGCGGAACAGGCTGTGTTTCCGCCGGGCCAACCGCTCTTCATTGACTTCGCCGTTCTCATCCAGGAAGAACCGGCGCGAGTGCGGTGATTCCAGGAAATTATCGTAAACCGCCGCGCTCAGTTCCTCGCCCCGTTCCAGCACGATCTCTTTCGTGGACTGGACCAGTTCCAACTCGGCGCGGTCCAAGCCGACGAAATCTGCCAGTTCCTTCATTCGTGCCGGCCAATCGATGATCCGGGCCATTAGCGCTCCCCGTCGACGCTCCCCGTTGACTTTCTGTTGTGCCAAGGTCTAACAGAATATACCGGTTTCCGAATTGCCGGGCAAGAACGCTCAATAGGACGCTCAAGAGTACGGTCAAACGATGGTCCGGCGGGGAGGCGGAGCGGTGGGTGAAAGGGCCAGCGGCCGCCAGATGAGAGGGGTGAACGCCATCACGGGCAGCATCAGGACCAAGCCCGCCAAGGCGTTCGACGATATTGCCGGCAGCAGGCCGAATGAGGCTGCTACCACACTGATTTCCAGTGCTCCCACGGGCGTACCGATACCGACGAACACGTTGTTCAGGCCCAACATGCGGCCCCGCATCCCTTGAGGTGCGGCCAGCAGGGTGATGGATGTTTGCATAGTGGAAAAGACCGACTGGCCTAACCCGATGAGCATCAGCAGAAAGAAGGTCAACCCGTACCACGGCGACCAGGCGAAAGCCATTCCCACCAGCAGGAAAAGCGCGCAGCCGAAGGCAAGATAGCGGCCGTGGTGGCGCACGTTTCGAGTCAGGGCCATCATACCAGAGCCCGCGAGCTGCCCGAACCCGTCGGCCGCGACCAGCAGGCCGACCAAGGTGACCCCCACGCCTAATTGGTCTTGGCCGATGGCGGGAACGAATTGTTGCATAGGGAACGCCAAGGCGTTCATTACCAGGGTGGTGCAGAGCAGGCCGACCAGTACGGGGGTCTTCCAGGCGTAACTAATGGCCGTACCCAAACTCCGCCAGACCGGCTCAACCATCAACTGCCCGGAGGGTTTGGGAATTCTCAACCTTGACATTAGAGCCAGATTGGCAAAGTGAGCGCCGATCAGAAAAAAGTAGGCGCCCGAGAACCCGGCCGTGGCCAAGAGGATACCCGCCGCAATTGGGCCCAACATCTTGCCGGCGTTGTTGGTGAAAACGTCCAACGAAACAGCGTTGACCAGCCGCGGGGCCCCGACGATGTCAATGATGGCGGTGCGCCGGGAAGGGTCTTCGATGGTCTTGGTGATGCCCTGGATGAAAACGGCGCCGAAAACATGCCAGGGCTCGATCATCTCGAAATCGATGACCATGACCGACAGCAACCCGGCGGCGGTCAGGACGTTGATCGTCTGGCCTGCGAGCATCACCTTCTTGCGGCTGAAGCGGTCGGCTATGTCGCCGGTGAAGAGAGAAACAATGGGGCGGCCCGCATTATTGAAAAACAACACAAGGCCGAGTTGGAAGTAGGAATCGGTGATTTGGAGGATGAGCCAGCTGAGCGCCAGCAACTCCATACGGCGGCTGAACTCCCCCACGCCGCCCACATACCACACCAAACGGAAGGCGGGGTCGGCTAACACCGCCCAAGCGGCTCCTCTTGTGCCAATTGGAGGCGTCGTCAACTTCCGCAACTCTATGGGGAAGGGTAAAGAAGGCTCAACCATTTTACTCTTGAGGGCGGCCAACTTGACACACTGGCGGCGGCTGGGTATTTTGCTTTCTACACCTAGCCGTCCTATGCATAGGATGCCTATATATGCTCATCCAGACGCGGCCCAACAGGACTTGAACCGGTGGTCCGATTAACTACCCGGATGGCCGGGCTGACCGTTAACGACTACGGCAACGAGTCCGGCAATGACTTCCACAACAAATCCCGAGTCCGGGTTTCAACTTGGGATTTCGAACCCGGCTCGCAGGCTTATCCGTTGATAATCGCCCACCGCGGCGATGTTTCCAATGCGCCGGAAAACACCCTGTCCGCGTTCCGCAGCGCCTACGACCTGGGGGCGGACGGCATCGAGTTGGACGTGCACTTGACCAGTGACGAGCAGCTCGTGGTCTTTCACGACCGTCGCTTGGACCGCACCAGTAACGGATCAGGCTTGGTCAACCACTCTACGTTGGAGGAAGTACGGTCCTTGGACGTAGGCTCTTGGTTCGGCAGCCGATACGCCGGCGAACGGGCCCCGACCCTGGACGAGGCTTTCGAGTCTCTGCCGCCGGACTACTTGGTAAACGTGGAAATGAAGGTGGTAATCAAGAACATGCGGCTCATAGCCCACCGGGTGGCCGAGGTAGTCCGGCGGCATCGCCGCTGGGCTAGTACGCTGGTTGCCAGCTTCAACCCCATATCCCTGTGGGAACTGAGAAAGATAGAACCACGGATCACCCGCGGGTATATTTGGTCTCGCCGCCACCCCTTTCCCATACGCTCCCGTTGCTTCAGTCCCTTGGTCCAAGCCCATTGGTACGACCCGGCCAACGATTCCTATAACCCCAATCTGCTGGACAAGATGCGGCGGCGCGGCGCCCGTATGCTGGCCTGGGACCTGGATTTCGACAGCGACCTCGCTAGAATGGCGTCCGTACGCTTGGACGCCGTGGTGACCGACTCACTGGAAAAGCTGCTGGAACAGAAGCGGCGGCTGCCATTTTAGGTCGTTGCCGCGGCGGCTTGTTGTCGAATAGCGGACTCCGTGGTAGACTATAACTTGGCCGAATAGCGGCTAACAGGTAGTTATTTACCTTGTGTATTGGTGGTAGACCGGCGAATTTGTAGCTGGGTGGGGGGCCTACGGATCACACGAAGGGCCTTCAAAAGCACTGTCGATACGATTTGCGTCGTGACGTGGAGGGCTGACGGTGACGGTCGTTGACGACGTAAAAGCCCGGTTGGATATCCTGGAAGTGGTATCGCAGCGGGTCCAACTGCAACGCTCCGGGCGCAGCTACAAGGCCAACTGCCCATTTCACCAGGAACGCACCCCATCGTTCCATGTGTTCCCCGACCGCCAAAGCTGGCGGTGCTTTGGGGCCTGCGCCACTGGCGGCGATGCCATCACTTTTGTGATGCGGGCCGAGAACATGGACTTCGGCGAAGCCTTGAGACGCCTGGCCCAACAGACGGGAGTGCCTCTGCCGGAAAGGGGTTCCGGCCCACCCAAAAATACCACCGCCTACGAGATTAACGAACGGGCCAAAGCGTATTTCCAACGCCAGTTGGCCTCGGCTCAAGGCAGCGAGGCCAGGACCTACCTGGAACGTCGCGGTCTGGACCGCCAAGCCATCGAGAATTTCGAGATCGGACTGAGCCCGGGCGACGGAGAGTCGTTGCGGGTCCATTTGACCCGGGAAGGCTATTCCGCGGAACAACTGGCCGCCGCCGGTGTGGTGCGGGTCGCCGCCGACGGGTTCCATCACGACCTGTTCCGGGGCCGTTTGATGTTTCCGATCAGGGACGCCGGCGGCGAACTGTCCGGTTTCGGCGGGCGTTCCCTGGATGGGTCTGAGCCTAAGTACCTGAATTCGCCCCAAGGAGATGTGTTCGACAAAAGCCGGTTGCTGTACGCCGTGGACCGGGCCCGTGAGGAAATCCGGAGAAACGGCGCCGTGATCGTAGAAGGCTACATGGACGCAATCGCCGCCCACCAAGCCGGCTTCATCAACGTGGTAGCCTCCATGGGCACCGCACTCACCGAGCGCCAAGTGAGTATTTTGCGAAGGCTCACCAACCGGGTGACAATGGCGTTGGACCAAGACTCGGCCGGCCAACAGGCCACCATGCGCAGCCTGGAGTCGTCCTGGCACATCTTCCAAGACCGCGTTGTCGGCCAAGCCCAGGGCACCACGTTGTTGCAACGCCAGGAAATGCCAGAATTGAAAATCGCGGCCATGCCGGAAGGCCAAGACCCGGACGAAGTGATTCACCGTTCCCCGGCGGAATGGGGCCGGTTACTGGAGGGAGCGAAACCGCTGGTCGAATACGTCATAGCGACGGCAGCCAGCCATCTGGACCCGTCGACACCCGAAGGGAAGGCGCAGATCGTCGACGCCGTGTTTCCCTTGATTGCTTCTGTGACCGAAGGCGCCCGGCAAGACCATTATTTTCAGGTCTTGGCTGGCCGGCTTGGCGTTACCCCGGAGACACTGAGAGCCAGCGTTGGCCGCCCTACGGCGGCGCGGCGGGCCCGGACGGCCCAATCCTCCCAACCCGCCAGGGCCGCAGCGTCCCCCTTCGCCCGGTTGGACCGGGACCCGGTGGAAGAATATTGTCTGGCGCTGTTGATGAAATATCCGGAATTGTTGGATAGCGCCGGCGGTCTCCGGGCCGAATATTTCCGGAGACATGAAAACCGGGAAATATTCCAACGCTGGGCGGTAATATCCACCGAGACCGGAGACGCCGGAGGTGTTGCTGAGGACGGTGCCGCGGCGGGGATTCTGGAGCAAATAGGCGCCCTGCAAGCCAAGGTCCTGCCCGAGTTGGACTCCGGCAAGCGTCGGGTCGCCATACGGGACGTAATCGCCCGGTTGGAAGACCGAGACCTCCGAAGTCTGAAAGCCGAGGAGGAGTTGCGGTTCGCCGATTCTCCCCCGGACCTGGAAGAAATGGAGGGACATCCGGTCCTGGAATTGAACGAACGAATCCGTAAAAACGAAGACCTGCGTAGAGGTCTGGTAGAAGAAATACACCACTGAGGCGGTAGTTACATGGTTATTCGCAGAGACAGTTCCAGCGAGCTTACCCCGGAAGATTACTTGGACGCGCCCGCGGAAGGGACCGATGAGCGCAACCCAATCATTGAAATCATCCGCAACGTAGACGCCCGGCGTGAAGAGTCGGTAGACGGCGAAGGGATGCCCGTGCCCCATGCGGGCAATATGAGCGTAGTCGCCACAGAGGAACAATGGGATGTTTCGCCGGCCGAGGACAAGGAGACGCAGTCCCAGGAGGACGGCGCCACCGAAACTGACACCGAGGCGGAAACGGAAGACAACGACTGGGGGCCGGAATCCGAGTCGATGGAGGTCTTGGACGACCCGGTCCGCATGTATCTCCGGGAAATCGGAAGGGTCCGGTTGCTGACATCTGCCGACGAGCGGAGCTTGGCCCGGAAGATCGAGGGCGGCAAGCACCTGTTGAATCTCCGCAAGGAATTGGCCAAGCTGGACGGCCACCAGCCCCGCCCCTGGGAGATTTCTCGCGGGTTGCTGGGCCGGTTGGTCGCCGCCTCACCGCTGGTCTTGGCCATATCGCAGCAGTTGGGTCTCCCCGGCAAACTAACCATCGCCCAGATCGTCGGCGACGAAAAACTGCGGGTAGCCATCGACGCTCAAGTCTCCGTCGAGTTGTTGGCTTCCTTGGGCGAAGAGATGGACCAGCCTCCCGAGGACGTATACCGGCGGGTGTTGGACCTTTCCTTGAGTTCTTGGTTGCTGCCGTCCGACGCCGTAGACCTGCTGGGACAATACACCCTCGACCAAATCGACCCTTGGCTCGGCGAGCCGGGGCGGCTGGACGAACTGCAAAGGCGGGACCCGCTTTTCAGGGCCTATTTCAACCGAGTGGACGGCGACAGCGACCGGGCCCAAGCCCATCTTACCGAGGCCAACTTGAGGCTGGTGGTTAGCGTGGCCAAGAAATACATCGGCCGCGGCATGGCGCTGTTGGACATGATCCAGGAAGGCAACATCGGTTTGATCCGCGCCGTGGAGAAGTTCGATTACCGTAAGGGTTACAAGTTCAGCACCTACGCCACTTGGTGGATTCGCCAAGCGATAACTCGGGCGATCGCCGACCAAGCCCGCACCATCCGCATCCCGGTGCACATGGTGGAAACCATCAACAAGCTGATGCGCCAGCACCGGCGCCTGTTGCAGGAATACGGCCGGGAGCCCACGCCGGAAGAGATCGGTCTCGCTATGGAGATCGGGCCGGAAAAGGTGGAGGAAATCCTGAAAATTTCCCAGGAGCCGGTCTCCTTAGAAACGCCAATTGGGGAGGAGGAAGACTCGCACCTAGGGGATTTCATCGAAGACCGTAACGCCCCCGCCCCAGCCGACGCCGCCTCATTCCAACTGCTGAAGGAGCAGGTCGACGAGGTACTGCACACGTTGACCGAACGGGAGGCCCGGGTATTGCAACTGCGTTTCGGCTTGGAAGACGGCCGAAGCCGCACCTTGGAAGAGGTTGGTAGGGAGTTCGGGGTGACCAGGGAGCGAATCCGCCAGATCGAGGCCAAGGCTCTGCGCAAGCTGCGTCATCCGACCCGGTCCCGCAAACTCAAAGACTTTCTGGAGTAATTCTTCCCGGGCTGATCCGGCCCGGACCGATTCTTGTCGGGGTCGATCTGGACGAAATACTCCGGTGAACCCCAGGGGCCGGTCGAAGGGGCCCAGCCCCAGTCTCTGCCCCTGAATGGCGTCAAAGCTAAAGGTCAGACGAATCCAGCGTTATGTAACGTCAATACGTCAAAAAGTGTAATGATGATTACTAATTTGGTTGTACGGGGTGAAAATCCAATGCTATACTCGCCCTAATCGTAGCGCGGGAGGAGGCGTCTGTGGGTGAAACGTCTACAACCAAATGTCTCAAATGCGATATCGGCTACCTGGTGCCGTTGTCGGATTATGGTGGCCAGGGCGCCGCAGTGCATTACAAGGCCTGGGTATGTGTCAATCCCCAATGCGGTTTCAACATCAAGATCCGCAATGGTGACATCTACCTGAACGAGCCTATTACCCCCGGCGGCATGAACGTTCCCCGGTCCCGGTAGCAAACGCGTAATGGTTCCCGCGTAATGGTTCCCGCGTAATGGTTCCTGCGCAATCGTTCCTCGGGTGGCGGGAGAAAAATTATTAACCGGCCCAGGGTCAGTATGAGAGCCCTCCCCGGATTCTTGCTGTGCCTTATGGTGGCTGTGGTGGAAGTGGAATGGAAGCCGGTTACGACTATATGCTCTTTCGGGGGCGGGTCCAGCGCCGATTAGCCCGGTTCGGTGGTATTTCTTTACTGGTCCTCGGACTCTTGTTGTTAGCGTCGGGCGGCGCCTCCTATCTCTATTCAGCCATGGCGCGCTCAAACCTCGACGACATGCGGGTGGTTGTAGAATATCCAGAACCGACCACCGTTCCCCGGCCCACCCCAGTTCCCCCTCCCCGAGAAGTGCCCGCCTTCTCCAGTTCCAACATAGCAACGACCACGCTGTATCCCGGTGAGGCGGTTTCGGTTGATTCTTGGACCGACCTGCTGGGTTACGAGCCGCTGCCACTAAGGGAACAGGGTCTGCTGGAGGGGTTCTCTCCTATTGGCCCCGGAGATCCGGCGTTGCTGGAGTCGGTAGCCCCGGCGACCCGGATTATCGTACCGGCCATCGGCGTCGATTCGGCCGTCCGGCAGCTATCGGTCTTCGACCTTGGCAACAGCCGCGCCTATGAAACGCCCAAGAATATCGTCGGCCACATACCGGAATCGGACGATGCCGGCGAACTGGGCGATTCCTGGTATTTCGGCCACACGGAGAGCCCGATACGCGGCGAGGGGTCGGTATTCTTCACGTTGCAACGGGTCCCCGAATTGCTGAAGAACGGTGAGGACGTTTACATAGTCACCGACAACGGTTCGGAGCGTTTCCTCTATCGCGCTATCGAGACCGAGGTGTTCCACCAAGATGAACTCAGCCTGACCGACTCCGGGGAGGCCCGCATCCACTTGGTTTCTTGTGTGCCCCGCTTGGTCTACGATCACCGGTTGGTTGTAACCGGGGAGTTGATCGCCAAACAGTAACTGCGGCACACCGCCGGTTGATGGGATAGGATTGACGATTCGTACCCGGGGCCTCAGCGGCCTATCTATGTCTGTGGTTCCGGTTCCGGTTGGCCGATGCGGTGAATGCGCAGCCGGCGCAGCCGGCGGCCCAGGATAGATACCACCTCGATACGCAGTTGGTCCGTTTCCAACACGTCGCCGGCGTGGGGAATACGGCCCAGACTGTGGTAGACCAGACCGCCGATGGTATCGACCTCGGGGCTGTCGATCTTGGCTCCCAGCAGTTCTTCCACGGCTTCGGTGGTTATCCGGGCGTCGACCAAGACCGCGCCGTCGTCTTGTCGAACGATCTGCGACTCTCGGGTGCGGGAAAACTCGTCTTCTATCTCGCCGACTATCTCTTCCAGCACGTCCTCGATGGTCACCAGACCCTCCGTGCCGCCGTACTCGTCCACCACCACCGCGATCTGGGTAGGGCGTTCCTGGAACTCTTCCAGCAGATCGTCAACTCGCTTGGTTTCCGGGATGATAAAGACTGAGCGTACCAGGTCCCGTAGGCAGGGTTTGGGGCCGGCCTGCGCCAATGCCGCCAAGACGTCCCTGGCGTATACGATGCCCAGCACCCGGTCGATGGTCTCTTCGTAGACCGGCAGACGGCTGTGGCCCCGGCTGACGATTAGCTCGGCCACTTCCTCCAAGGCGGCTTCGGCTTCCACCACGGCCATGTCCAACCTGGGGACCATAATCTCCCGGACGGTGGTGACCTCCAGTTTTAGGATGGACCGGAGCATTTCTCGGTCACGATCGTCGAGGCTGGTAAGCTCCTCTTCGGTGATAGCCGGGATTTCCGGTTCCCAGGACGTATTCCCGTCAGGACCGCTTTCTCCCCCGTTGCTCCCACCATCGCTATCGCTGTTTCCATAGGACCCGGCGGCGACGTTTTTACGGCGAGACCAAGGGACGCCCAAGGGCGGGATACGCGCGGCCAAGACCACGGAGATTCGGTCCAATGCCAAGAGACCGGCGAAAACGCCAACGGCCAACAATGAAACAGGCCACCATCTGATGGTGGCCACACTATCGACCAATGCAACGCCGGATAGGGTTATTGCTACTAACGACGCGGCCCGCAACCAAAGAGAAATAGCGGGTGTGGCGAGGCGAGGAAGTGTCCCGTTCCGTTCCAACGCCCTGCTTGGCGTCACCGAATGCTGCACCAGACTCAGAAGGAAAAAGACAAGAACGAAGACGCCGAACGATAATGCCGGTGGTAAGCTGTCTGTGTCCAACCCTTACGCCCTCCCGGCCTTACCATTGGTCTTCCTTACAGTGGTCCTCAAGGAACCAACGCCGGGAGGTCAGCCCATCCTAATTGGTCTTCTTTTTAATCTTAGCAGGAACGCCCACCGCCAGTCTAGCGGGCGGCACGTCGTCTATAACAACGGCGCCTGCGCCGGTTACGGCCCCTTGGCCGACAGTTACCGGCGCCACCAGCATGGTATCGCACCCGATAAACGCCCCGTCTGCGATGATGGTCCGGTGTTTATTGACGCCGTCATAGTTACAGGTGACCATTCCGGCGCCAATGTTGACGTTGGCGCCGATGGAGGCGTCGCCCACGTATCCGAAGTGCCCCATCTTCGAACCGGCGGCGATGCGGCTCTCCTTGACCTCTACGAAATTGCCCAGGTGTACCCCGGCCTCCAGGTAGGCCTCGGGGCGCAGGTGGCTGAAGGGGCCGATGTCGACGCCGTCTTCCATAGTTGCCTCTTCCAGCACCGAAAGCGTGACCCGGCAGTTGTCGCCCACCCGGGAGTCCTGTACCATCGATCCTGGGCCGATTTCGCAGTTCTCGCCAATTGCGCTGTCGCCGAGAAGCATGGTATTGGGGAGGATGACCGTATCCATACCAATGGTGACGCCGGCGTCTATGAAGACCGACGGTGGGTCGCCTAGGGTGACACCCTGGGTCATCCAGTGCTCCCGGATGCGTTGACGTTGAATCGCTTCAACCTCGGCCAGTTGGAGCCGGTTGTTGACGCCCCAAAGTTCAGTGGCGTCGGTTGCCCGGACCGTTTCCACGTTGACGCCGTCTAGGTCAGCGATGTGCGCCAGGCTCGTCAGGTAGCGCTCTCCCGTAGGCGCTGCCTCCACCCGGCCAATGGCCTGCCACAGCCAAGCGTTTTCCAAGCAATAGGCCCCGGCGTTCAATTCCGTAGTCCCGTCCAAGGGAGTATCCGTCTCGGCCGCTTCCACGATCTTCCGCACTCTACCATTCATGCGAATGATCCGCCCCAAGTCGTGGAGAGAGGCGCCGTAACCGGTCAATATGGCCATTTGGCGGTTGCCTCTGCCGTTCAGGAGCCGTTCGACCGACTCCGGGCTCACCAGTGGCGAGTCTCCACCCATCACCAGCACGTGTCCGGCCCGGTCCCTCAAGAGCGGGGCGCAACAATCGAGAGCATCCCCCGTCCCCAGGGGTTGCGGTTGGACCACGTACTCCACGGTGTCGCCCAGCACCCCTTGTACCTGCTCATGATTCGAAGGGGATACGACCACTACCACGCTGTCGATTCCAAACCCTTGCAGCAAGTCCACCGGATACCGGATAAGCTCCTTGCCGCATACACGGTGCAACACCTTGTGAATCCGGGATTTCATCCGTTTGCCTCGCCCGGCGGCCAAGACCACTCCGGTTATGCCTTCCATAGCTTTTCCCTCCGGGCCTCCCGGGACTTGCTCCTCGGCCCGCATCTGTTGGCCCGATTATAAGTTACACGGATAGACAGGATAAACAGGATAGGGCACAATGGCCGTGCTTCTGCCAGTCCCGATCAACCCTTGCGGGAGACCGTTCGATGGACAAGTCCCAGATACCATTCCTCTCTGCCACCGAACTGGCCGGTCTGATACAGTCCCGGGAAGTGTCTCCCGTCGAGGCGACTGAAGCCTACCTTGAACGCATCCGGCAGGTGGACGGCAGCCTCAACTCCTACATCACGGTTACCGACGGCCTGGCCTTGGCCGCCGCTCGCCAAGCGGAACAGGAAATAGCTTCCGGCAATTACCGGGGCCCCCTGCACGGCATCCCGGTGGCGGTTAAGGACCAGTTCAATACCGAGGGCATCCTCACCACTGGCGGTTCAGCCATCCTCAAGGACTTCGTGCCCGATGAAGACGCCACTGTAATTGCCAACCTCAAACGGGCGGGATCGGTCCTTCTCGGCAAGCTGAACATGAGCGAATTCGCCATGGGCGACGCCTTTCATCATTCCTACGGACGGCCTCGCAACCCGTGGGACCTGGGCCGCAACCCCGGAACCTCCAGCAGCGGCTCCGGGGCGGCCACCGCCGCCTTTCTCTGCGCCACCTCCTTGGGTGAGGACACCGGCGGCTCCATCCGCGGCCCGGCGGCTAATTGCGGCTTGGTTGGAATCAGGCCGACCTGGGGCCGGGTCAGCCGCCACGGGATGCTTGGTTCCACTTGGTCGATGGACGCAGCGGGCCCTATTTCGCGCACCGTGGCCGACTGCGCCGCGACATTAGGCGCGATCGCCGGTCACGATCCCAGAGACCCTTACACCTGGGACGTACCGGTCCCCGATTACCTGGCTGGTTTGGACCAAGGAATACAAGGCTTGAGGGTCGGCGTCGTGGCCGAACGGGTCAATTCGACGGTGGTGGACCCCGAGACCAGGGAAGCGGTCAACCGGGCCGTAGCCCAGTTGGGCGAATTGGGCGCCGTGGTGGAAGAAGTGGGCATCCCGCTAATGGCCCAGTCGGCCGCGATATCGACGGCCGTCATCTACTCTGACGCGGCCAGCGTACACCGGCAGGGGATAGAGGACCACCTGGAACAATACGACCATAACATCCGGGTCCGGCTGCTGGCCGGGAGCCTTATGCCCGCCCAAGTCCACCAGAAGGCGGTGCGGTTGCGGCACCTGCTCCGCCAGCACATCCTCCAGGCTCTGGAGAAGGTAGACGTTCTGGTGATGCCCACGTCTTCGGCTCCGGCGCCGCTAATCCCTGAATCGGCGGGCATTTCCGGCAAAGCGGAATTCATGGAAATGCTGGGCGGAAGGCGGAGCTTCACGGCGCCGTTCAACTTGGCCGGCGTTCCGGCGTTGTCCATCAACTGCGGTTTTACCTCGGGGTCGTTGCCGGTGGGACTGCAAATAGCGGGCCGCCCGTTCGACGAGGCGACACTGTTCCGGGCCGCCCACGCCTATGAACAAGCCACCGATTGGCACACTCGCCGGCCGCCCCTGTAACCAGGGGTCCCACGGCTCTACTGACACCAGACCAGCGACAAAAATAAGACGATACAAGACGGGCCCAGCCCAATAACAGGAGGACTTATGGCAGAACCCTACGAATTGACGGCCAGCCAGATAGCCCGGCAGGTCCGGGCCCGGGAACTCAGCACTGTGGATGTCGTAGAGTCGCTGCTGGCGCATATCGACGCCGTGGAACCACAGGTGCAAGCCTGGGTGTATCTCGACCGGGAGGCTGTCTTGGCCGATGCCCAGCAACGACAACAAGAATTGGAATCGGGTGGTGAAACCGGGCCATTGCACGGCGTACCCATCGGTGTCAAAGACATCTACTATACCGCGGGCATACCGACCACCGCCTGTTCCAAGCTATACCAGGATTTCGTACCCGAATACGACGCTGCTCCCTTGGCCCGGTTGAAGGGGGCGGGCGCCATTATGTTGGGCAAGACTGTGACCACCGAGTTCGCCTGCCTCGACCCGTCGCGGACCAAGAATCCGTGGAACGCGGCCCACACTCCCGGCGGTTCCAGCAGTGGCTCCGCCGCCTCCGTGTCCGCCAGGATGTGCCCCGTCGCGTTGGGCTCCCAAACGGTGGGCTCGGTGCTGCGTCCGGCGTCCTACAACGGCGTGGTCGGTCTGAAACCCACCTACGGCCGGGTGAGCCGTCACGGCGTGGTGCCGGTGAGTTGGTCGCTGGACACTATGGGATGGATGAGCCGCTCGGTGGAGGACGCAGCCCTGCTGCTCCAAGTCATGGCCGGACCGGACTCCGACGACCCGATTGCCGCCCGGTTTCCTGGTGGGGACTACCTTTCGGGCCTTGATTCGGCGTCTCCTCCCCGGATCGGGCTGGTCCGTTCCTTCTTCATGGAAGAGTGCGACGACGAGACCCGCGCCCACGTGACCGCTGCCGTCGGACAACTGGCCGCCGCTGGAGCCGTAGTAGAAGAGTTGACTCTGCCCGAGAGTTTCAACACCGCCATCGAAGACCAGCGCATCATCATGACTACCGAAGCGGCCGCCTTCCACAAGCCGATGTACGAAGCCCGAGCTCAAGACTACCAGCCGTTGCTGCGTGAGATGCTGCGCGGCGGTCTCGAAACCGACGCCGTAACCTATACCCGGGCATTGGAGCGCCGGCTGCGCTTCATCACCGACATGCAGGTGCTGTCGCAACGGGTTGACGTAATGCTCACGCCGTCTACTCCTACGCCTGCCTTGGCCAACCTGACCAATACCGGCAACACTATGTTCCAGGGTCCGTGGACTTCGTGCGGCCTGCCCACCATCACCATCCCGTCGGGCTTGGCCGAGTCCGGCCTGCCCTTTGGACTGCAAATCATCGCCGGGCCATTCCAAGAGGAACGGTTGCTGTCGGCGGCCCGATGGTGCGAGCGGGTGTTGGACGTGCAACTGACACCCCCAATCGCGGCCTAGCCCGGTCTTCCGCCCATCAACAATGCTTGCACAGGAGAATTGGAATGCCTCAGGCGAACATACCCAGCGAAGACGAGGTCCTCAGCTATTTCGACAAGTTCTCCAACTGGGGCCGTTGGGGAGATGACGATGAGTTGGGCGCTCTTAACCTGATAACCCCAGACAAGGTGAAGCAGGCCTTGGCCACTGTCCAAGACGGAGTTCGCATTTCCATGGCCCGCACAATTGGGTTCGAGCCGTCGCTGGACGCCCCGAATCCGCCGGTCCACTTCATGCTGGAGAGCGGCGACGGCTGGGCCAGCGGCGACAAGCTCACCGACCGCACCGTTCCAGTCGCAATGGACTATTTCGGCATGATATTCCATGGTTATACGGTTACCCACGTCGATAGCCTGTCCCACTTCTTCTGGAACGGGAAGACCTTTAACGGCAAACCGGCCAACCTGGTGTCCACCAGCTTGGGCGCGACCTTCGGTTCCGTGGAGGAGGCTAAAGAGGGCGTTATCACCCGTGCGGTGTTGGTGGATGTGCCCGCGATCAGGGGGATCGACTGGATCGAGCGCGGCGAGGGCGTCATGATCGACGATATTCTGGCCGCCGAGGAGCGATTCGGCTTCCGGGTGGAAGAGGGCGACTTACTGCTGGTCCGGACAGGGCAATTGCACCGGCGCAACCTGGAGGGCGCGGTGACCCCGGCTACCGGTTCGGCGGCCTGTCAGGCTTCCTGTCTGCCGCTGTTCTACGAACGGGGCATCTGTATGCTGGGCACCGACACCGGGAACGACGTCAGCCCGTCCCAATACCAGAACGTCCCCAGCCCGATCCATCAGGTGGGTATCACCGCTATGGGTTTGTGGATACTGGACAACGCCGACCTGGAAGAGGTGACCGCCGCCTGCCACGAACGCGGCCGCTTCGAGTTCATGATCTCCATCGGCCCGCTGCGTCTGCACAATACCACTGGCTCGCCGGTTAACCCTATCGCCGTTTTCTAGCCGGGGTTATTTCCAGCCGGTTACATCAAGCTATCGGCCCCACCGGGCCAGTCTGCGCACCAGCCCGCCGATGCGGCCGGAAAGTAACCGGTCGATAGTCACTTCCGCCGCGAGCTGTTGGGTCCCCGTGGAGTAGGTGGGGTAAACGTGGACCAGCCGGCCCAGGTCGGCGACCTTCAGGCGCCGCTCCAAGGCCAACCCGTACTCGTGGACCAATTCCCCAGCGTGTGGGGCGACGATCGTTGCCCCCAACAACCGGCCACTGGGACGGTGGACGAGCTTGATGAATCCCTCGGGTTCGCCGTCAGTGGCCGCCCGGTCGACTTGCCCCATGGGAAATCGGCTGACAGCTACGTTCGTTGCGTGCCGCTGGCGGGCTTGGGCCTCGGTTAGGCCCACGTGGGCGATTTCCGGGTCGGTAAACGTAGCCCAAGGGACCTGGGGCGCCAGCGCCGGGCGGTTGAAGGGCAAGAAGGCGTTGGCCACTGCCATGAAGCCTTGGTAGGCGGCGTAGTGGGTGAACTGGTAGCTTCCGATACAGTCTCCGGCGGCGTATATTCGCCGGTGGCTGGTGCGTAGGTTACGGTCTACCTTGATACCGTCGGTGTCATGGGCCACACCGGCCGCGTCCAGACCCAAATCGGCCACGTTTGGGCGGCGCCCCAAAGCTAGCAAGAGCCCTTCGGTTTCCAAGGAGCCGCCGTTCGCCAAGGTCAGCCGAACGCCGCCCGGGACCTTGGAAGTAGATTTCAAGGCCGATTCCAACCTAACTTCAACGCCCTCGGCCGCCAGGCGCCTTGCCAAGAGCGCCGAGGCTTCCGGTTCGTCTTGGAGCAGCAAACAGCCGGCAGCCTCCAGCAGGGTGACGGGCGAACCCAGCCGGTTGAAGGCTTGAGCCAACTCGCAGCCCACCGGGCCGCCTCCCACCACGGTGAGTTTCCGTGGCAGAACATCCAGGTCCCAGACCGTCTCGTAGGTGAGATATTCGACGGACTCGATCCCGGGGACAGGTGGTACGAAGGGGCTGGCGCCGGTGCAAATCAAGAATCGACGCGCCGTCAACTCCCGGCCGCCGACTTCCAGCATGCGACTGTCCTGGAACCTGCCCGAAGCGGCAAATACGTCGATACCATCGGCCCGTAATGCTTCCGGCGACTCGGCTTGGTAAATGCCGTCAATCACCGTTCTGATCCGGTCCATCACCGGAGCCAGATCGATACAGGGCGAATGTTCAGGCAGACCATAGCGCCCCGCGTGGCGGGCTTGGTGAGCGATGCCAGCGGCTTTAAGTAGCGATTTGCTGGGGATGCAGCCGGTCCAAGTGCAGTCGCCCCCGATTCGGGACTTTTCCACCAAGGCAACCGATAGACCCAACCGACGGGCGAACCGGGCGGCGACAATACCGGCGGAGCCGCCCCCGATGACCACAAGGTCGTAGTTGTCCACTGTCTACCGCGGAGAACCCAGGACGCAGGGAAAATCTGTCAGAGAAAAGTCGATCCGGGGAAAACCTATCGGTGATGTCTGGCCGGAGCCGCGACTCGCCACAAGAATTTCAACCCTCAGAAGAAAGCTCAAGGAAAACCCTGTGCTCTCTGCGGTTAATCAAACCCAGGTGGAGTCAGGGAAACGCCCAGCGCCTGTTCGCACCACTGGGCGGCGCCCAGCAGCTTGCCCTCTTCGTAAGGCAGACCGCCAAATTGTACGGCCATGGGCAGTCCCAACTCGCTCAGTCCCGACGGTACCACCACTGTAGGCAAGCCGCTGGAGGTCCAAGGCACCTGGAATGCGGCGTCGCCGGTGGTGTTCAGGTCTTTGGGGGCCGGTGATACCGTGGCTGGGGTCATCACCACGTCCACCCGGCGCGCCATCTCCGTCATGTCGTGGCGCAATTGGCGGCGCAACCGCTGGGCTTGCAAATATTTAGACGCCGGTATGAGCAGCCCGGCTTCTATGCTGGAGCGAATTCGGGGCCCGTAGTCCTCGGCCTGTTCCTTGTGGAACTGCGCGTGGAAAGCGGCGGCCTCGGTGTTCATCACGATGCGCTGGGCGCTGTGGCAGGAAGCGAAACTTGGAGGCAGACCCAGCTCGACTACCTCGGCGCCCGCGTCCGCCAGCCGTTGCGCCACCCGCTCGGTGTGGGACCATACCTCGGCGGTAGCCGTTTCCGCATAGTATTCGCGCACCAAGCCGATGCGGGGCGGCTTGCAGGACTCCGTCATCTGTTGCGTGAAGTCCGGGACTGGCAAGGAAAGCGAGCCCGGGTCGTTGGCGTCCTCGCCGCTCATCACCGTGAGCATTAGCGCGGCGTCGGCCACACTGCGGACCAGAATGCCCACGTGGTCCAGCGACCAACTTACCGGCACCACGCCGTACCGGCTGATTCGCCCGTAGGTCGGTTTCAGCCCCACGATGCCGTTGTACCCGGCTGGCCGGCAGGTGGAACCGCCGGTCTGGGACCCGGTGGCGGCCGGTACCATGCGAGCCGCTACGGCCACCGAGGACCCGCTGCTGGAACCGCCCGGAGTGTGTTCCCGGTTCCAGGGATTGCGGCTGGGAGAAGGGTCCGACGTGGCGAACTCTGTGGTGACCGCCTTCCCCAGAATAATCCCGCCGGCGCTCCTGACCTTGGCCACCGAGGTGGCGTCGAACGTGGGCACGAATTCGGAATATACCTTGGAACCGGCGGCGGTCAACATTCCGGCCGTATAGAAGATGTCCTTGAGACCCACCGGTACCCCGTGGACCGGCCCCAGCGGATCGCCCCGGTCGACCTCGGTCTCCCGCCTTCGGGCCGTGTCCAAGACTTCTTCGCGGTCAATGGTGGCCCAAGCGCGCAATTCGGGATCGAACCGGTCGATGCGTTCCAGTAATGACTGTATTAAGGCCACCGGCGACAACCGGCCCCGCCGTATCTCCTCGGCGGCTTGGGAAACGGAAAGCTCGTAAGGTTCCGGCATTTCTGGCCCTCGCAACCTATTGCCAAACTATTGATAAAAGCCGGGTTCCAGGTCCACCTGGGGAGTTACTTGGTCTATCTCCCAGATTTGGCGCGCCGTTTGTTCCAGGGTGGTTTGAAGTTCGGCGGCGCGTACTTCGCCGAACTGGGCGACGGCCTGCGCTCTTAGTTCCCGGAGGATGTCCTCAACAGAATCACCAAGTTTCATGGCGGCTTCCTGATCGCAGTGTGACCCCTAGCGGGCCTGCTGGCATTCTATCAGACGGGAATCCCCCTGCGCTGGTATAATCCGGCCAACCACCGCTCACATCAAGCCTCGGGAGCGAATCATCATGCCTGACAGCTTGGCGGAAATTCTGGAGTCCCCCGAACACACTCTATTGGCAGAAGGTCTGGGCAATACCGAAGGCCCATTGTGGCACCCCGGCGGTTACCTCACCTTCGTCGACCTGACCGGCAGCCGTTTGCTCCGCTGGGATGAAACCAGCGGCGTCAGTGTGGTCCGGGAAGGCACCGGCGAGGGTAACGGCTGTACCTTCGACCGGCAGGGCCGCTTGGTCATGTGCGAGGGCGCCGACCACCGCTGCGTCACTGCTATGGCGGCCGACGGCACGGTGACTACCGTCGCCGACCGGTGGGACGGAAAGCGCTTGCATAAGCCCAACGACGTCGTCTGCCGCTCCGACGGGAGCATCTTTTTCACCGACCCCGCTCTCCGTTTACCCGCCGAGCAGCGAGAGTACGACTTCGCTGGCGTGTTCTGCGTTTCGCCGGAGGACCAAGTAAGCGTGGCCACCAGCGAGTGCGAGTACCCCAACGGTCTGGCCTTCTCGCCAGACGAGTTGGTGCTCTACGTGGCGATAAGCCGGCTCGACGAGCGGTGTTTCGAGGAGGAGGCCCGTGGCGACGTGTGCCCTCACCGCAAGATACGGGCTTTCGACGTTGCGCCCGACGGCAAATTGAGCAACAACCGTATCTTCGCCGACATGGCGTCGGCCGAGCCGGGAGTGCCCGATGGGTTGAAGGTGGATACTGCCGGGTGTTTTGCACCGGCTCCGGCGGCATCTGGGTATTCGACTCCGACGGCGCCCACCTGGGTACCATCGTTGGGCCGGAGGTACCGCGGAACATCTGCTTCGGCGGCGCCGACTTTCGTACCGTTTACACCACGCCGGGCGAGTCCCTATACTCCTTCCGGGTCAATACTCCGGGCATCCCGCCGTATTAAAACAGGCCGTATTCAAACCGGAAGCCCTCCATCTGGCAACGTTGAGGGCCCAAGAGCGAAATCAGGCATAGGAGGCCGACCGTGGCTACAGCCAACATCGTTGGGTCAGGCGAATACACCTACGAAATGGAGGCGGACTGGGCCAAGGTGCCCGAAGGATGGGCCATGCCCACTGCCGCAGTCTTTGGCGACTCCGAGGACCGGGTCTACGCTTTCAACCGCGACTCTGAGCATCCGGTCTGCGTGTTCGACAAGGCCGGCAATTTCCTGTGGTCGTGGGGTCAGGGGCTCATCACTTTCGCCCACGCCATCCTGATCGACAAGGACCAACACGTCTGGCTGGTGGACCGCAATACCCACGAGATCCACAAGTACACTAAGGAAGGCGCCCACGTCATGACCATCGGACGCCGAGGCGTAAGGTCCGATACCGGGGTCGACCCCGAAGACTACAGTTCCACTGCCTTCGAGACCGTGACCCACGGCGGCCCTCCCTTCAACATGCCGGCCGGCATCGCGCTCAACGACGAAGGCCAAATCTTCATTGCCGACGGCTACGCCAACGCGCGGGTCCACAAGTTCACGCCCCAGGGGGAGCTGATTCAGTCATGGGGCGGCCCGGGCGACGGCGTTGGTGAATTCCGTCTGCCTCACGGCATTTGGATCGACCGTACCGGCCGGGTGCTGGTAGCCGACCGCGAAAACGACCGGGTGCAGGTGTTCACCCAGGATGGGGAATACATCTCCACTTGGCCCACCAAGCTGATTGGTCCGGCCCTCTTTTACGTCGATTCCGACGACACGGTCTACATACCCGAGCACAACGGCGGCCTATTCAGCGTACTGAGCCTCGACGGTGAGATGATGGCCCAGTGGGGGTCCGAATTGCACCGCTCCTGCCACGGCGTCTGGGCTGATTCCAACAAGGACCTGTATTTCGTAATGCCCGGCGAGTGGGGCCGCGACCGGCGTGTGGTGAAATTCCACCGTCGTTAGGCGGCCATACCCGGCAGACACACCGAATCGGCGCCAAGCCATCGCTTGCGGCGAAAAGCGTCGGTTTGATATATTGAAAGAGCCTGCCACCCCCCGGCAGGCCCGACCACCGTGGGGCTGTAGCTCACTCGGGAGAGCGCTTCAATGGCATTGAAGAGGTAGAGGGTTCGATCCCCTCCAGCTCCACCATTTTTGACGATAGGCAGAACCGCGCCGTCCAGGGCCACCTTCTCGGTGGCCCCTCCGGGTATCAGGCTATCTTCTGGCATGGGGACGGTGTAGCGCAGCAGGGCATTGTCGGGAGTTACGACGATCTCCTTGACGAAGGACGCGATAAAGGCCCGGCGCTCGGTCAGCTCGCTCTCCACCAAGAAGTCCTGCATCTCCCTGGCGTAAGCCGCGATGGTCTCCACGTCGTCCAGCACCTCCCTTCGCTCGGCCAGGATGGCCCTGGCCGCCGCCGCCGCTTCCTCCAGCCGTTCCTGCCGCTCCCGGTGCTCTTTGATCCGGTCCGAGGCGTCGGCCATCTCGATGTCGCTGTTCTCGATGAAGTGCCAGACGCGGCCCAGCTTCCTCTTGACCTCCTCCAGTTCGGCGTCGATGGTTTCCAGCCGCTTGCGCTGCTCGGCGGCCACGCCGTCCATCTCCTCGTCCACCACCTTGACCAGGTTGGTGATGCTCCCCTCGGTGAGGATGTTGGAGCGAATCTTCTCGACCACCAGTTCCTCGAAGCGGCGGGCGTTGAGTGTTGGAGTCTCACAGGCGTGCTTGCCGACCTTGATGTTGGTCGGACAGACGTAGTAGGCGTACTGGCCGCTCTTGGCGAAGCGTCCGGTGAGGGGCGAATTGCACGCCTGGCACTTGGCCAGGCCGCTGAGCAGGTAGGAGCTTCCCACCCTCCTGGGGTGGCTGAACTTGGGGGCGCGGGAGCGCATGAGCTGGTTGACCCGGCGGAGCTGGGCCTTGGAGACGATGGCGGGGAACGCCTTCTCCACCCGCACCGGCTGGCCCTTGTCCTTGGCGCCTTCGCCCCATACCAGAGTGCCGGTGTAAGCCTCGTTGGTGAGGATGCCGTGGACGCTGATCTTGCCCCAGAGCTTCCCCCTGGGGCTGGCGATGCCCTCGTTGTTGAGGATGCGGGTGATTTCCAGGGTGCCCCTGGCGGCCTCGGACAGGGCGAAGATGCGCTTCACGATGCGGGAGGTATCCGGGTTGATCTCCAGGGTGGGGCGCTTCTTGGGTCCGCCCTGGGCCATGATCCGGTTGTAGCCGAAGGGGGCGTGCCTGGAGACCCAGAAGCCCCGGGAAGCGGCCTCCCGCATTCCCCGCAAGACCTCGGTGGCAAGATTTTCGCTGTAGAACTCGTCCACGCTCTCGATGATGGCCTCCATCAGCTTGCCGGTGGGTGAGTCGTCGGCGTGCTCGGTGATGGAGACCACGCGGATTCCCTTGCGCCGTAGCATGGACTTGAAGGCGACGGCGTGCTCCCGCTTGCGGGTGAACCTGCTGAATTTCTAGACCAAAATCTCCCGGAAAGGGGCCTGGGTCTTGCTGGCCTCGTCGATCATCCTGCGGAACTCGGGCCGGTCGGCGACGCGGCCGCTCTCGGCCTCGTCCACGTACTCGCGGGCGACGAAGTAGCCGTTCTTGGCGGCATAGTCCCTGAGGGCTCTAAGCTGGGCGGCGACGGGCAGGTCGACGTCCTGGCGGTCGCTGGAGACCCGGGCGTAGAGGGCCACGGGGGTGTAGTCGCGTCGTTCAATCATTGCTCTGTCCTCCTTGGTCTTCATCTTCCGGGTCAGTGCGGCGGGGGCGCAACCGTTCCAGGCGTTCCTCGCGGCGCAGCTCCCTCTCCTCCATGTACAGGCGGAGAGCCTCCCGCACGAGTTCACTCATATCGCGGCCCTCCTCTTCCTTGACCCGCTGCACCTGCTCGAACATTTCCGGGGGCAGGGAGAAGGTGATTGTCCTGGAAATTCTGCTTGGGGGCATGGCCTCTCTTTTTGCCTGTTGATGTAATATATTGTCTTACTCTTATCATGGACGGAACCGAAGGCCGCTGTCAAGGGTTGCGCCGCCATGGGAGGCGTTCCGAACAGAGCAATATAGGTTGACGGAAGTTGAGGTGTGGAGGCTGCCCCATGGGGCATTTCACCTGGCTGTTGCTTTCCAACTCCCTGCGGAATTTGGGCATTGAACCGGCGGGAAGGCGGCAATTCCTGGTAACGGACGGGCGGCGCATCGAAATAGGGTACGGACAGGTGTGGGACTCCATAGACGGCGAGAGCGTCGTTACTATCGTGGTCTTCGAACAGAACGATGCCCCTCCTCTGCTGGGGTCCTACACCCTGAAGGGTCTGGCCCTGGCGGTGGACCCCGAATCCCAGCGACCGGTTCCCACCCGCGCGATCCTGTACTAAGCTGAAACCAAAGTGGAATTCTGCATTTTGGAGAAATGCAAATTAGACCGGCTGGTCGGGTGAGACGTTGTTCTCTTACTTGTAGGACGGTTCGGTGCTCTAACTGGTCTACGCCGTATGCGTATTCCACCTTGACTTTGGTTTAGAAGGTGATCGGATGATTCAGACAATAATAAAGAAACTCAAAGTACCCAGCATCCCGAGGGCCAGGATTGCCATGCTCGGTGGAGCATCCCCGTTGATAATCGCCTTCATGCTCATGTTCGCCATAAGGACCTCGACTGTATCTCACGACACGGGATGGATCAAATATCTAGTTCAGCACCAAGACGACATCATTCAATCCCTACTAATGTCATCCTTAATGGTTGCGGTATTCTCCACTCTGCTGCGCAACAAGGCGGCAACCTAGGCGGCTGGATTCCAGCCAGTGGTAATTCAAGCCATGTTCATATTGATGGATGCAACTCGGCACATCGCCTTGAACCTCCCCTTGGCCGCAATAACCGTCCTTCCACTACTGATTCTCTTATTGACGCTCGGAAGGGAGATCGGCCAACAAGATGTCCAAGAATGGAAGAGAAGACCCATTGACTCAGAGTAGCGGATTACCAGAACACAGCTTGATTCCTAACCCCCGTAAATGCACATTCCACCTTGGCTTTAGTTCAGGCCGAAGGCCCTCTACTTCGCCGCGAGCGCCGTGTCGGAGGACCTCTCTCCTCCGGTCCAGGCCAGATACGGTCAGGGTTGCGGGGGTTCTCATTTACCCTCATCCCCGCCGCCCTCCTCGTTTGACGGGGCCTGTTCCGCCCGCTCTTTCATATAGGAACGGATGGCGACCCTAGCCAGGATGCGCAGGCCCTTGATGATGGCCCGGTGCTGCTGGGGAGTGTAGGACGCCAGGGAGTCGTCCCGGGAGGCGTCCTGTTCGTCTCCGGCGCTGTCCGGCATGTTCTCTCTCGTGGTATCTTTCATGTTGCGCAGTCGCAGCGGCGGTTGGCGGGCCGCTGGCCTCTCGTTTCGGGTTTGCGGCCCTGAAGCCGCTTCAGACCCCGCCGCGCCGCCGTTGCGCCTGCGCCCGGCGGGGTCCCGGGTCTAGCCGTCCAGGTCTTCCTCCTCGTCTACCTTCCGGTCCTCGTCCACCTCCACGCCGTCGTCCTCCTGGGGCTCCTGCTCCTCCTCCTGGAAGAAGCTCAGCTGGTAGTCCTCGCCCATGAGGATCTCCGTCCCACCGGGCATCCGGGATGCGAAGCGGTGGATGGAGTGCATGGCGCCGCCGCAGGGCTCGACGCCCTGGCGCCAGTGGCCCAGCCGCTTGGGGTCCACACCCAGGACCCGGCCCAGGCGGCGTCGGCGGCGAACCGGCCTGACGGCAGGTGGTTCAACCCGACGCCGTCCTTGAGGTCTCGGATGGCATTCTCAATCTCGGCGTGGCGGCGATGGTCGGCCTCCAGTTCCCGGGTGTCCCCATCCCGGTCGGTGATGAAGCCGTGATAGCTGTCGGTGGCGAAGAGGGTCAGCTGGGAACCGGGCGTGGGCTTCACCCGACGGACGATGAGCCGCACCGGCTCGGCGCCGGGCGCAGTCCGGAAGGGTGTGCAGGTGGTCTCGGCCACATCGGCAGCGCCATCCATCCACTAGGGGATGGGCGTCCAGTCCGCCTCGGGTATAGCCTCGATGAGATGGCGCAGGCTTTTATGCTGGCGGATGGTGATGGAAAAGCGGACCCTCGTCTCCCGGCAGGCGAACACTACGTCATGGGTGTAGAAGCCGCTGTCGGCTCGCACCGTGAGTTGTCCTCTGGCCCCACCGTGGCGTACCCGTCCCACCGTCTCCCGCAGGAAGTGGGCCGCGCCCCTCACGGAGCCGGGCCATCAGCACCTCGCCGGTGCCAGCGGCAACGGCCAGCAGCGGGTGATAGCCCCGTTGACCGGTGTAGCCGTGGTGGCGCGCCCCCTCTTTGGCCAGTCCGTAGGTCTCGCAGATGGTGGAGTCCAGGTCGATGGTCAGGGGCCCGTCGCCGGGTCCGGCCCCAGCGGCCCAGGCCTGAGCCAGCAACTCGCGGCTCACCCGGCCCAGTTGGCGGACGTGGCCCCACCGGAAGCTGCGCAGGAACGTCCCCAGGGTGGATGGGGCCTTGACTACACAGCCGATGGCGCTGGCCGTCCCGCCGGTGCGCAACACGTCGGCGTCATCAATGCAGTCGCCTCCAGCCAGGGCGGAAGCCACCAGAGTCATGATCTTGTCACCGGCATTGGCTCGGCCCAGGTCCTGGCGTCGCTCAACCAATTGGGCTAGGCCCAGATGCCGGGCCAAGGTGGACGGAAGGATCAGCCCAGCATTGGCCACCAGGCGGTGGTCGTCGAAGACGATTTGGATGCGGTCGGGATGATTGCGTGGTAGCATCTATTGGGTGCTCTTGGTCTGGGATCGGTTTGTTGTTTCAAGAACCGTTATCCCAGAAGCACCTTCTTGCCCCGTCAACACCCCGCAACACTCATCTCTTCGGTGGATTGGGGCTTACGAAGCACCTACCGCCAATCCGAATTCACGGGCCGCGTCCGTGAGCCAGTGCGCCAGATAATCGGCGAAGCTTCGGCGTACGATGACGTCGTAGGACGGCGACTCGTCCAATTGCCGAATAATGGCAGAAGTCTTGGCCACGTTGGTTTGGGCACACTGTCCTGGGCCGAACACTCTTGGGTGAAGGTCCAGAGCGCAGCCTTTGCTCAGAACCTCCCGGCTATGGGGCCCTTGCAGGTTGATCACTGTCTGGCCCCCGGATAGATCGGTGATGGCGACCAAGACATTGCTCAAGGCAGTTCGAAGGGCGGCAGCAACTCGGTGTTGTTGGTCCGGAGCAGTCAGCACCAGCCACTCGTTGGGCCCGAGCCAAAGCGCGGTTATCTCATGGCCCTCGACCACCGTATTTGGGTCCAGAGGGATGGTTATGCTCAGCGCGACTTCTACGCCACTGAGGAAGTCCTCACTCGATGGATCACCACGCAGGTTTATATGGCCCAGGAAAGCCCGCTCGGATAGCCAAACCCCCGGTCCTGCGGGTGCTTGCGGTTTGACTCCGGCAGCCAAGAAATTCCCCACAGGCGAGGACCTTTGAAGACCCTCAAACATTTTGCTGGGCTCCGGCAGGATCATAGAACACCGGATTGGTGATTGTTGCTCCGATCCTTCGCCCTCCGGCCACCGACACGCAAACTTTTTGGCCCAAACGGGCTCGGCCTCCTTTTACCAACGCCAAGGCAAAGGGGCGCCTCAGACTCGCGCTGTAGTAGCTTGAAGTCACGTGTCCGATCATCTCTGTCGTGGTTGGCTTTTCGTCTTGTACGATCTGAGCCCCGTGAGGTAATGTCTCCATTGAGCCGTCAGTCAATAGTCCGACCAACTGTTTGCGGTCTTCTCGCGCCGTGTCTCGGCGGGACAGCGAACGCTTGCCGATGAAGTCCTTGCGGGTGGACAGAAGCCAGTCCAAGCCCAAATCCACCGGGGTGACGGTGCCGTCGGTGTCTTGGCCGATGATGATATAGCCCTTTTCGGCCCGAAGAACGTGCATGGCCTCGGTGCCGTATGGGGTAATGCCGAACTCGCCGCCAGCCTCGATTATGGCCTCCCAAACCTGTAGTCCGTAGTCGGCGGATACGTTGATCTCATAGGTCAACTCTCCAGTAAAACTGATGCGGAACACCGTGGCGGCAACCCCTGCCACATTCCCCTGCCGGAACGATAGGAACGGGAACGCGCCGCTGGAGAAATCTATGTCGTCACAGACGCGGGAAATAACCTGGCGGCTGTTGGGCCCGACGATGGACATAGTCGCCCAGTGGTCGGTGACAGAAGTCAAGAACACGTTGAGTTCCGGCCATTCGGTCTGTAGCCATCGCTCCATCCAGCCCATCACAGCACCCGCTCCCCCGGTGGTGGTGAACATCTGATAGTGCTTCTCGCCCAGCCTGGCGGTAACGCCGTCGTCCATCACCATGCCGTCTTCACCCAGCATCAGCCCGTAACGGCAGCGGCCGATTTCCAGTCCTCGCCAGTTGTTGGTGTATATCCTGCCCAGGAATTCCGCGGAATCCGGACCCTGTATGTCTATTTTCCCCAGTGTGGACTGGTCGAGTAACGCCACCCCAGTCCGAGCGGCTAGACACTCCCGGTTGACCGCGCCTTGCATGTCTTCGCCGGCCTGGGGGTAGTACCAGGCCCGTTTCCACTGGCCCACGTTTTCGAACCGGGCGTCGTGCTCCACATGCCACTGATGCATCGGCGTTCTTCGGACCGGGTCCGAAAGATCACCTATGTTGCGGCCCGCGATGGTGCCGAAGCTAACAGGGGTGTATACAGGCCGGAAAGTGATACTGCCGACCGTCCCAATCTCGGCGCCCAGGTGGTTGGACAAGACTCCCATGCCGTTTACGTTACCGAGCTTGCCTTGATCGGTCCCGAACCCCAAGGTCGTGTACCGGCTAAATAAGGGGACCGAATCATATCCTTCGGCGGCCGAACGAACGATATCCCCAGCAGTCACGTCTTCCTGGAAGTCTACGAACTGTTTGCGCTCCCGAGCCGGGGGGCGCTCCGACGGAACAACCCATATGGTCCGCATAGGTTCTTGAGCCTCGCCTTCGACAGGGGAAAGCTCTATAGAGACGCTTCCATCTCCCCAACCGGCGGATCTGGCCGCTTCGGCCCCTGCCGCCGAGCCTTCGTTAACACAGTCGATCAGGGCGAAACTCCCCCGGCATGAGCCTACTGACTGCTGTGCTTGGGTTACTTCGGCGGGGACAAAGCACCCCTCGGCCTCGTCAAAGCGAGTCGTTCCACCGGACTGGCCGTGGAGATGGACCGTTGGATTCCAGCCGCCGGAATGGGCGACCAGATCGCAAGATATCCTGCGGGCCGGGCCCGTAACACCGTCTCCCGCTTCATCGATTTTCCTGACCTCGACGCCCCTTGCTCGTTTAACGCCGCGTACATCGACGATTGTGTGTCCCCCAATCACCGGGACCCCATGTTCCTTGACCTTCGTGGGCAGCGGACCTCCGGGTTTCGGCCGAACATCCACCACGCCGGCCAGGTCTACTCCCGCATTAACCAAGTCAAGGGCTGTCCGGTAGGCACTATCATTATTGGTGAAGATCAGCGGTTTGGCCCCCGGCGCCACAGCGTAGCGGTTCACATAAGCGGAAACGGCAGAGGCCAACATCACTCTTGGCCTGTCGTTGTTGGGGAACACGAGGGGGCGTTCGATAGCTCCGGCCGCGATGATTACTCGGCCGGCCCGCACCCGCCAGACCCTTTCTCTGGAACCCTGTTCGGTTGTGGCCGGAACGCCTGTGGTTTTCTGGAGGATGGTCAGGAAGTTATGATCGTAGTATCCCGTCACTGTGCTGCGGACCAGCAGGCGCACCTCTTCCATGGCCTGTAGTTCCGCCACCGCGGCCGCTACCCAATCCATGGCGGGAGCGCCGCCGATCAGCTGGCGCCCGGACAACAGGCTTCCGCCAAGCTCCTTTTGTTCATCGGCGAGGATTACCCGGGCGCCGGTGCGTCCAGCTTCCAACGCGGCAGCCAAGCCGGCCGGACCTCCGCCAACCACTAACACGTCACAGTGGGTGTTAATTCTGTCGTATTCGTCAGGGTCCGGCTCTCGTGGGGCGACTCCCAGACCAGCGGTCCGGCGGATGAGGCGCTCGTACGTTTTCCACAGCCTTCCCGGCCACATGAATGTCTTATAGTAAAAACCGGGCGCCAGGAATGGGGAGAAGAAACCTACGGCCGCGCCTATGTCTCGGTTGGCGCTGGGCCAGGCATTGACGCTCGTGGCCTCAAGTCCTTCGTAGAGTTCGACTTCCGTGGCACGGAGATTGGGCGTTGTTTCGGCGCCTGTCCCGATCTGGAAAAGGGCGTTGGGTTCTTCGGGCCCGCACCCGACGATACCTCTGGGCCGGTGATATTTGAAGCTTCGGCCCACTACAGATACTCCATTTGCCAGGAGCGCGGAGGCCACGGTATCGCCTTCGTATCCCTGATAGCGCCGGCCATCGAAGGTGAAGTTTAGAGGTTTGAGGCGGTCGATGCGGCCGCCTTGGGCAAGGCGATTACGTTGAATTCTGGTAGAGGCCTCTCGAGAAGTCATTCGATGCCCCGGTCCTCGCTGTTTAGGACTGGGCTGGGAGGCTGGTCACCTATTTTATAAGCCGACGCAATCTTGTAAGTCACCGTATCCCGGTCAATGTTGAACCAGCGGCGGCAACCGGACGAGTGTGACCACTGCTCTAGATGACGTCCGCTGGGATTTTTGCGCATGAACAGGTAGTCCGCCCACTGCCTGTCGGACAAAGCGTAGGGGTCTTCCGGCCGGGAAATGTGGGCCTCGCCCCCATAGGAAAATTCCGACTCGTCCCGCAGTCCGCACCAAGGGCAGGGGATCAACAACACGATTGCCTCTCTCAGTGGGCCACGGCTGCGGCGCCGTGTTCGTCTATCAGGTACCCGGTGGTGAACCGCTCTATGGAGAAGGGGGCGTTCAAGGGGTGGGGTTGATCGAGGGCGATAGTGTAGGCGAACACCCAGCCGGACCCCGGTGTGGCTTTGAATCCGCCTGTCCCCCATCCTCCGTTGAAATACAGTCCCTGAATGTGGGTCTTGCTGATGATCGGACTAGCATCGGGGCAAATATCCACCGCCCCCGCCCAGTGGCGCAACATGCGGAGCCGGCTGAACGTGGGGAACAGTTCAAGTACCGACTCTATGGTGCCCTCAATAATGGAGTAGCTGCCCCTCAGACCGTATCCGTTGTAGGCGTCTATCCCGGCGCCGATTATCAGTTCGCCTTTGTCCGTCTGGCTGATGTACGCGTGTACGGCGTTGGACATGACAACGGTGTCGAGCACCGGCTTGATGGGCTCCGATACCAACGCCTGCAGGGGGTGGGTCTCGATGGGCAGGCGTATGCCCGCCATAGAGGCCAGGAGGCTGGTATTTCCGGCCACCGCTACGCCTATTTTCTTGGCTTTAATGGGCCCTTTGACGGTATCTACCCCTATCACGCGATTGTCTTCGATTTTTAAGCCGGTAACCTCGCAGTTCTGAATGATGTCCACGCCGCGAGAGTTGGCCGCCCGGGCGAAGCCCCAGGCAACGGCATCGTGGCGGGCCGTACCACCGCGCCGCTGTAGTGATGCCCCAAGGACCGGGTAGCGGGCCTTGGGCGAGGTGTTCAAGACCGGGACCATCTTTTGGACCTGCTCAGCGTTAAGCAACTCGGCGTCGATGTCGTTCAGGCGATTGGAGTTGACCCGGCGGGCCATATCCCGCATCTCTTGCTCCGTATGGACCAGGTTCAACACGCCCCGCTGGCTGAACATCAGATTGAAATTCAGCTCTTGGCTGAGGCCCTCCCAAAGCTGCAATGATTTCTCGTACAGATGAGAGCTCTCGTCCCACAGATAGTTGGAGCGCACTATGGTGGTGTTGCGACCCACGCTCCCGCCGCCGACGTAACCCTTCTCCAGGACGGCTACATTGGTGATGCCGTGTTCCTTGGCCAGGTAGTAGGCAGTGGCCAACCCGTGGCCTCCGGCGCCTACTATCACCACGTCATACTCGGTCTTGGGTTGAGGGTTTCGCCAAACTCTAGGCCAGTTCTCGTGGTGGCTGAAGGAGTTGCGGATCAGGCCTAGCAGACCATACTTGGGCATACTCGCTCTAGATGCCGTTCCTCAGTATAATGTCGGCAATGATAGGCTCACGTGAAATTCGGTGTCAATGTCCCCTCAATCCCCACGGAGTTGCCCATGAGAATTGCATTTAGTTCAATCATCACCGGCGAGTCATTGGATGTGGCGGTACTGGCCAAAACAGCCGAAGGACTGGGGTACGATTCCTTCTGGGTTGGCGAACACCCCATTTTCCCGGTGGTCAACACTGCGGAGGAGACATCGCCATACGGTGACATCCCGCCTGCCATGGCCGGCATGGTCGACGCGTTCGTCGCGCTGGCCCGTGCATCCGGAGTAACCCAGCGCCTTAAGCTAGGTACTGCGGTCCTGATCATCCCAGAGCATAACCCCCTCCGCCTCGCGAAGGAAGTTGCAACTCTGGACCATTACTCTGGCGGCCGGGTTATATTTGGCGTCGGAGCTGGTTGGCTAAACGAGGAAACCCAGATCATGGGTGGGGATATCGACCACCGTTGGGGCCAAACCAGGGAGTCGGTCCTTGCGATGAAGGAACTGTGGACCAAAGATGAGGCTGAATTTCATGGGAAATTCTATGACTTCCCAGCGGTGCGTTCGTCTCCCAAGCCGTCTCAAAAGCCCCACCCACCGGTGCTTTTCGGCGGGAACACGCCGAATGTTTTCAAGCGGATAATAAGTCTGGGTGACGGCTGGATTCCGACGCGAGTGACCCCAGAAGAGATTAAGTCGGGCCGGGAGGCATTGACCGAACTGGCCGGCTCGGCAGGGCGTGACCCAAATAGCCTGGGCATCACGATATTCGGAGTACCCGGCGAAGCCGATGCCATCAGGGTATACGAGGAAGCAGGCGCCGACCGGGTGATTGTCAGGTTGCCCAACTCTGTAGGGGAAGCCGCAGTGGCCCACTTGGAGGCCATGGCCTCAGAGCTCCGCCCTTGGATGCTGTCCTAATATGAATCGGACGGTAGTGGCCAACTGCCACCTGATCGACGGCGTTTCGGATGATGCCCGGCCGGATGCCACCGTTGTGATCGATGACGGTCGAATCAGCAGGATCACGACCGGTACCGAAAAGGTCGACGCTGAAGGAGGTCGCGTAGTTGATGCGCGTGGCGGGTGGCTCCTCCCGGGTCTTTGGGACGTTCACGTGCATTTAATGTTCCCCGATCCCCCGCCGGAGACCCTTCCGGAAAAGGTAATCAAATACGGCCTAAATGCTATGGAAGGACTAACCGAAGGCGGGGTCACCAGCATCCGTAGCGCGGGTGTGGAACACTGGATCGACGTGGCGTGGCGGGATGCGTTCGCCTCCAAGCTTTATTTAGGACCTCGCATCTTCGCCTCCGGCTACTTTCTCAGGACAACTGCGGGGCACGCGACCCGATGGCCCTTCTCTCAACAGTGCGACGGTCCCGACGGGTTTATCCGCGCCGTCAGGGAACAAATAGTCAACGGCGTCGATCACATCAAGCTAAATATGTCGGGCGGGATTATGGGTCCCAACTGGGACCGGCACCGGCATACCTTTCTCCTCCAGAACGAGTTGGAAGCGGCATTCCAGATATGCAAACTCCGAGGCATGAAGGTGATGTCCCATGCCACCAACCCCGACGCTGTAAAAGACGCGGTCCAATATGGGACTTGGACCGTTGAGCACGGCTACGTCATGGATGACGAGTGCATCCAAATGATGAAGGAACAGGGCACCATCTACGTGCCGACCCTGGGCATAACCCACTTGACCGCAAAGCAGGCTACTAACGACTTCGAGCGGGGATACTTGGAGCGACGAAAAATAGCGGAGCCGATGCAGGAGAGGGCCAACGAAGCTGCCCCGGAGCACGAAAAGTGGTTTCGAGCAGCTCTATCCTCCGGTGTGAAAATGGCAGCGGGTTCGGACCTTGGCCCCGTAAGGGATGCCGTGCACCTTGAAATGGCGATTTGGGTCCGGGCCGGAGCCACCCCGATGCAAGCAATCAAGGCCGCCACCATTACTTCGGCCGAGGTCTGCGGCGTTGGCGACGAGTTGGGTACCGTGGAAGTGGGCAAGTTAGCGGACTTAATTATCGTAGGCGCCAATCCCCTGGAAAACATCTCCAACCTGCGGAAACTCCGCATGGTTATTCAGGGCGGCAGAGTGGTGGCCGATAAGACCTTAGAGGGGTCAACCCGGTAATTGCAACTTCTCCCGGGTTTCACCGCCGGCGGAGCTTGATAACCCTACCGCCAATCAGACATTCGGCGATGTACATGTTGCCGTGGCTGTCTGCGGCTATGGCATGAGGGCTGTGGAATTTGCCGGGCTCGATGCGAGAACTTCGGACCAGTTCTCCATCCTCATTCTTCATGTTAGGCCAGGCATCGGTATCGTCCACCTTTGGGTTGTCCCCGAGAAGAGCAATCGGCCTGTCGTCACGATCCAGCAGCCAGAGTCTGGCTCTGAGATTGTGGGAACCGAGCTCCAACACCATTAGAAGGTCTCCGTTAACACCAATAGCACAGGGTTTTGTCAGATACTCTGAGCCAACCGCCCGTTTGAATTTACCTTCAAGATCGTAAACCTGAAGTCGCCGGTTCCACTCATCTCCGACGTACAGCTCAGGCTCAGATTTCCGTGTGTCGATACAGATGTCATGGGGCAATTTGAATCGGCAAGCCCGGCCTTCGTCTCCGTTGATACTGCCGATATGGTTGCCAGCGCTATCGTAGCGGTGAACGTAGAACCGGCCGTAACCGTCGGCAACCCAGACGTCGCCATTTCCTCCGTGCCGCTTTTCGTTTACCGCCACGGCCGATGGAGAATATCCGCCGTCTCGGTAAACGGTGAGCGGAGGCCGCTCCAGGGCCATGACCGTCTGCCCATCAAGGGTCATCTTGACCACCTTGCCCGAAACCCATTTGGGGACCGGGGCCACTGGGCGCTGGTATCCGCCCTGTTTGTGGGCTTTAGCTCCATTGTCTGCTATCCAAACGTATTCGGTGTCGCCTTCAATCACGGTCGTGATGCCGTGGCCTTCAGTTAACCCGGTCTCCCAAGAGTCCACCAGCGAACCCTCGGAATCGAACACCAGCCCTCTGGGGTCGTCTTGGTGATAGGCGATCACGCAGCCGGACCGGGTGACCGCGATTCCGTGATGGGCATAGCCGGTCCTGGCGCTATCGGTGTCTGGAATCTGGGCCCAGCCCTCGACCCATTCGTACGTGTGCTCGCCGCTTCCGACATTCATGGCTTCTCCAAGGCCCGTCTTCTGCAACATCATAGCACCCGGCCCTTGGAGCCGGTGACGACCTGAAAAAATGTAAATGGGACTAACTCGCCGGGTGCCCAGTGGCAAGTAAGTTGACAGGCTCTTGGCCAGCCGCTAGGCTGGGCCGAATCACCTCATATGTCACAAATGACACCCCGTCTCCGTCCTCAAACTGCCCTCGGGCTCGCATCGGAGGAACCGAGGGATATGAACGGGAGTGAGTAGCTGCAGATGGCTTCTAGTCTAGTCCGCGGGAAACACGTTATCTGTAAGATCACCGGCCGGGACTCAGCAGAGGTCGTCCCGGACGGTGCCGTGTTCCAAAAAGACGGAGAAATCTTGGAGATCGGCCGCTACGAAGACCTGCGGGCCCGCCACCCCGAAACAGATGTTATCGGCTCTACGAAGCACGTAGTGATGCCTGGGATAGTAAACGACCACTTCCATGTGGGTGTCAGTCCGTTCCAGATGGGGTCGCCCGACCTGCCCCTGGAACTATGGGGATTGCACCGCCTGGGTGCCCGGTCTTTGGACCCATACCTGGACCAGCTGTATGGCGCGGTACAGATGATTGAATCAGGAACTACCACGGTACAAGCGCTCCACGCCACGAGAAGGCGGGGCGCTACTCCTCTAGACCTAGAAGTGACCGACAAGGCGATCAAGGCTTACATGGATTCCGGTATGAGAGTCTCGTACGCGCCGTCAACCGCCAACCAGAATGGTTTGGTGGTCGGGCCGGAAGGCGATGAACTCGAGTTCGCGAAGCAACTCCCCGAGAAACTGGGAGAGAGGTTCACCTCATTCATGGCGGGTGGCTACCGGCAGGTCGAAGAGCTGATGCCGGTTATGGAGGACATCTGCCGAAAATATGGCGTCAACAATTACGAGCGAGTGCGGGTCACCTTGGCGCCCAGCAACGTGCACCGCTGCTCTGACGAGCTTCTCATGGCTTTCAAGGATATGGCCGCCAAGTACAACACCGGCATCCACATTCATCTCCAAGAAACGATATACCAGAAGATGTACGGGCTGAGAGCCTGGAACAAGACACCTCTACAACACCTTCAAGAGCTGGGGTTTCTGGGCGCCGAAGTCGTTTGCGGGCATAGTTTGTGGGTGACGGAGGACGACATAGCGGCATTAGCGGCAACAGGCACCACCGTGTGCCATAACGCCAGTTCTAACTTGAGGCTACAGAGCGGGATCGCGCCGCTGGGCCCTCTGGTCGAATCCGGAATCCGGGTGGCCCTTGGCAGTGACGAAGCTACCATCAACGACGACAAGGATATGCTCCAGGAAATGCGGCTGGTGCTAAAACTACACCGGGTTCCGGGAGTGGAACATGTTGCTCCCACCGCGCATCAGGTGTTCCAGATGGCGACGGAGAATGGGGCCCATGCCAGTTGGTTTGGTGACCGGGTCGGCACCCTTGAAATAGGCAAACGCGCCGACTTGATACTGTTGAACCTCCAGAACATCGAAGAGCCGTACTTGGATCCCGATGTGTCGATAGTAGATGCGGTGGTGCACCGAGGCCGGGGCATCGACGTAGATACGGTTATGGTTGATGGCGAGGTTATCATGCAGGATCGCCGCTTGACCAAAATCGATAAAGAGGGGCTGTTTCAGGAGTTGAAGAGTGCCTTGGACCGTCCGCTTGACCCAGCGGAACAGGAGCGTCGAGACCTGGGCACCCAGCTAATTCCACACGTGCAGAAGTTCCTTGAAGGGACCCTACCCTCCGACGTTAAACCGCACGCCATCTATAACGCCAGGCTATAACACTTGGTCGTACCGCCCAAGGGCAGCGGCCGAGTGGCTTCAGCCGATGGACTTATCTTAGACCAAACTCTGTGTGAGTTGGGCACCCTTTGAGATTATACATCCTCAAGAGGCTGTCTCTTTTCATCCCCACGGTGCTATTGGTCTCGTTGATGGTCTTCCTGGTGATGTGGATTGTCCCCGGGGATGCCGCTATCGCGATCCTGGCTGCGGAGGGCCAGGGCAGCTTCACGGATAAGGATTTAGAAATCCTGCGGGAAGACCTTGGACTGGACCGCCCTGTATACGTCCAATACGGGGACTGGCTCTGGGGACTGGCGCGGGGTGATTTAGGCGACTCACTCTACTACCGAATTCCCGTACTGGACGATATCCGGAGCAGGTTCTTCGTTACGCTGGAAATGGCCATCATCGCTATTGTGATAGCTGCCCTCTTGGCCGTTCCCATTGGAGTGCTGTCCGCGGTCAAACAGGACACATTCTTAGATTACGCGATCAGGATGTTCACTCTCTCAGGGATAGCGTTGCCCAGCTTCTGGGTTGGCCTTTTGATCGTTGCCGCTCTCAGCTATTGGTTCAACTGGTTACCCCGGTTGGGCTACGTCAACCTTTGGGAGAACCCTCTTGCAAATTTAGAACAGCTGATATTTCCCGCCTTGGCGCTAGCCTTTACGGAGCTCGCCTTCTCTGCCAGGATAACCCGCTCTACAATGCTTGAGGTTATGCGGGAAGACTATATGAGAACGGCGCGGGCCAAAGGTCTGTCCGAGATGGTCGTGGTGGGACGCCACGCCTTAAAAAACGCCCTGTTGCCCGTAATCACCGTGTCCGGCTGGCAACTGGGACGCCTCTTGGGCGGCGCCGTGGTGATTGAACGGATATTCGTCGTCCCTGGAATCGGCAACTATTTGATCGACGCCGTCAACCACCGTGACTACACCGTAATTCAGGCGTTAATGATGCTGGCAGCCATATTGATCTTGGTCATCAACTTCTTTATCGATCTTCTCTACGGTTGGTTGGACCCCAGGATCCGATACACTTAGGCGATGTCCTCAGGCGGGACCACCTTGTTCATGATGAAAAGCGTTTCATTGACAAGATTCCACGGGGCCGGCCCCCGGCTTCTTTCGGCAGTCCGGCATGCAGGAAGTTTCTCCCGGCGGAAGCCGTTGGGCGCCTTGGGGGCAGTGGTACTCATCGCCATAGTAATTATCGCCCTGTTTGCGCCCGTTATCTCGCCCCACGACCCCTACCAGATCAACGCAGACTTTACATTTAACCCTCCGTCCAAGACGTTTCCTCTCGGCACCGATCACCTAGGACAAGACGTGATGAGCCGGCTATTCTATGGGGCCCGTCTGTCCCTGACCGTTGGTATAGTTAGTGTGTTGATTGGCATAACCGGCGGTTTCGCTTTGGGCGTAGTCACCGCCTATGTTGGCGGCGCTCTTGACTTGATTTCCCAGCGCATTATCGATGCCATGATCGCCTTTCCGGCCATAATTCTGGCGATGGCCATACTCGCAGTCCTTGGCGCCTCCGTCACCAACGTAATCGTCGCACTAATATTTGTAATGGTCCCCCCAACCGTTCGAACGGTCCGCGCACAGGTGCTAAGTATTAAGGAGATGGACCACGTACTGGCAGCGCGGGCCATCGGTTGCTCGCCGGCGCGAATCATGGTTTTCCATATCGCCCCAAACTGTTTGGCAATCTACATAGTCTTGACCACCATCACCCTGGGGTTCGCTATCATAATCGAGGCGTCGCTCAGCTTTTTGGGCATCGGGGTAGAGCCGGGCACGCCAACTTGGGGGGGTATGCTCACCACCTCGGTCCAACAGCACATCAAGACTGCGCCGTGGATGTCATTGTCTCCCGGGATCGCCCTAGCCGCGGTAGTATTTTCGTTCAACTGGCTAGGTGACGCGCTGAGGGACGTCTTGGACCCGCGGCTCCGAGGATCGAATGGACGCCCGTAACCCGGTCTCTACTTAAGGAGCATCCATGGACAACGTGCGGATCGCCATCGTCGGCTGCGGCAACATATCGCAACTGAACGTGCCAGGCTACCTGAAACACCCCAACTGCGAAGTCTATGCCCTGTGCGACAGTGTACCCGGCAAGGCGGAGTCCAGAGCCAAGCAGTGGGGCATCTCGCCCAAGATCTATACGGACTTGGACCAGGTATTGAATGACTCCAAAGTGGACGCCGTCGAGCTGCTGGTTCCACATCATTTGCACCTGCCAATGACGGTAGCCTCTCTGGACGCCGGAAAACATGTGTCTTGCCAGAAGCCAATGTGCGGATCGATCGCCGAAGCCGACCAGATGATTGCAGCTGCCGATAGGGCCAAGACCAAGTTTCGCATTACTGAGAATTATGTTCACTACCCGCCCATCCTCAAAGCCAAGGAGTTACTGGACTCCGGCGCAATCGGCGAGCCCAATCTCGTTCGCTTCTTTTCGGTTGAGGGCGGAGGCGTCGAGAACCCGCAACTGGTCATGGACCCGGAGGCACGGATCTGGAGGCGCGATCCCCAGCTCAACCCAGGGGGTCTGGTTTGGGACGACGGCGTACACAAGTTCTCCATCGCGATGAAGCTAGTGGGTGAAATCGAAACGGTATTCGGGTTCGTTAACAAGACCGGCGACCTTGAGCTGCCCAACGCATCCATGTGGCGGTTCAAGGACAGAAATTGTTTGGGGATTTACGAGTATGCGTACGCGCCGGAGATGGTGGTTCGGGGCAGATACTTTGGAGTCGACGACTACATTGAAATACACGGATCGAAAGGCTCGATACACGTCACTCGGTGCACCGGCGAGATGCTGGACCTACCGCCGGTGCTGTTGGTGAAAGGGACCGAGACCCAGAGTTTTGACGTCCCATCGGACTATATAGAAGGCTTTCATGGAGCCGCCGACGATTTCATTGACAGCATCATCGAAGACCGGCAGCCTGAGATAGACGGCGAGTTTGCCAAGAAAACGGTCCAAGTAGCCTTGGCAATTTATGAGGCCGCCAGGACTGGGAGCGCGGCTAGGCCCGACGAAATAACGTAAGAAGCCCAACTTCTGAGCGCATGGCGAACTAGGGAGGATACTCATGGCCACCAGCGCAGCCCAGGATACTTATCAGGAAGTCCACCGCGACGCGATCGTAATCGACGCCGCCTGCGGCATAACGAGACGGGAGTCCACGATAGACGACTGCATCAAGGGCGGTCTCACAGTAGTGGCGCCGACTGTGGGCCGCGGCGGGTCTAGCTGTATCGAAACCCTTCGTCAAATCGCCATGTGGAACGAGCGGCTCACCAGAAGGGCAGATGAGCTTTTCTTGATCACCGGCGTCGAAGATATGGAGCGGGCCAAGAACGAGGGCAAGTTGGGAATCCTCTTTCACTTCCAGGGCTCTTCGCCAATAGAAAAGGACCTGGGCCTAGTGGAAATTTTCTACAAACTTGGCGTTCGGGTCATGCAGCTGACCTACAACGTTAAAGATTTCGTAGGTGACGGCTGCGAGGAAACGGGCGATGGAGGTTTAAGCGACTTCGGGAGAAGGCTGATCGGTGAGATGAACCGGGTGGGCATGCTCATAGATCTCTCCCACACGGGCCATCGCACTGCTATGGAGGCGATGGAAGCCTCAGAGTCGCCGTGCGTCATCTCCCACTCCGGCTGCCATGCGGTCTATCGGTCCAATCGAAACGTACCGGACGATCAGATCAAAGCCGTCGCCGCTGGAGGAGGGGTGATGGGGGTAACCGCGTTCCCTCCGTGCGTCAGCTCCGACACCCAGTCGACCATGGACCAGCTGATGGACCACTTCGACCACGTCGCCGGTCTAATCGGCGCAAACAACATCGGTTTCGGGAGTGACTACTTTACCGCTCAGGAGCCGTATGGTACCCCAGAACATGCCAAGGAGGTTTACCAGAACTCCATCGACTCCGGCCGTTGGAAGGCAGAGACCTACCCGCCGCCGCCCTACATCTTCCCGCAAGGAATCGAAACCCCCGACAAATTGGCGAACCTCACTCGCGCCCTGCTGGAACGGGAATATTCGAAGACCGAGGTCCATGGTATTCTGGGACGCAACTTCATGAGGGTCTACCAGGAAGTTTGGAAGTAAACAACCAGCTGGCTCGAGCGGCGTCGAAAGTCAACAACTAAGTAAGAAATTGAAAAATTTAGGTGCGTAGCTACGCCAACCATGACCCGGTTCGGTAACACTATTCATGAGTCAATTCGCCCGTTTGACAAGGTGGCGAAATTACTGTTAGGTTACTGGGAATCTCGCCAATGGCGCAGGCAACCGCGCCGTCTATGGGATGCCTGTGGAGGTTGTAGCATGAGTTTCCTTTGGACGAAATTCCCATCGTGGCTCTACTTGGTGACACTACTGGCGGCGATCGCTGTCATCGGTGTCGCGTGTGGCGAGGACGCCACTCCCGCGTCCGAACCGACACAGCCAGTGATGGCGCCCACAGCAGTAATGGCGCCCACGCAAGTAATGGCGCCGACGCCCACGCCGGTAGATGTGGCCGCCATTTCGTCGGACTTGCAGAAATCCGTGTCCGAGGCCATAGCGGGAATAGAGTTTCCCGAGACCCTTTCCGAAGGAGAGATGCAACAGGCCATCGGCGATGCGATCGCCGCCATAGAGTTCCCCGAAACCCTCTCCGAGGCGGATATACAGCAATTGGTGGAGGCTGCGGTGATGGAGGCGACGGCCGACGCCCCGGAGCCGCTTTCCCAGGCCGAAATCGCAGCCATCGTCAGAGGAGCAATTCCGACCCCGGCCCCGACGTCAACTCCTATCGCTATGATGGTTCCGGTGCCCCCGCCTCCGCCGGAATACGTTGCCAGGGGCAAGTATGGCGGGACTCCTCCTTGGGCGATAACCAACGACCCCGGCGACTTGGACTTGCATTCCGGGGCCAGCCTCCAGACATCGGCCGTGGTGGCGCTGCCCAGGTACAGCCAGCTTGTAGAGTTCGATCCGATAGGCTGGAACAGCATAATCGGGGACTTGGCTATAGATTGGAAGGTGAGTGAAGACGGGATCAACTACACCTTCTACCTTCATCCCGACGCCAACTGGCATGACGGGATGCCGGTTACGGCGAAGGACATAGTCTTTAGCCTAGACCGGATAGTGGACCCCGATGAGTTGAGGCCGCAGGCCGGTGGAGCAATCAGGCCGTTTTACGAGCATGGCACCGCCAGTGTAGTTGACGACAAGACAGTAAACGTGCCTCTCAAGTTCCCCTCGGCGGCCTTTATGCCATATTTGGCCTTTCCACTGGTCGCCATGTATCCGGAACATATCGCCGGTACTCTGACTCAGCAAGAAGTCAGTTGTTGCTACGACCCGATGGTGGGCTCCGGTCCTTGGATCATGAAGGAGTTCAGGCGGGGAATCTCCATTGAGTGGGAAAAGAACCCCAACTACTTCAAGGACGGCTTGCCCTTCTGGGACGGCTTCACCATGTTCCACATCGGTGAGCCGAACCGGATGATAGCGAGTCTCCAGACCGAGCAAGTAATGGGATGGGCCACTATCTTCAGTGGCGGGCCCAGCCAAAGGGACTATGAGCAATTGGAGCGCGACACCAACGGACAAATAGTGCCGTTGGCTCTCCCGGCTTGGGGCGGCTGGGGCCTTTTAATGAACCACAACAAGCCACCCTTTGATAATCCCAACGTGCGAAAGGCCGTTGCCTTGGTCCTAGACCGGGTGGAGATACTCAAGTCAGTCTGGGACGGTGTTGGACAACAAGGGCAACCGCTACCCGGCATAACTCCCTTGAAGCAGTCCAGGACCGAGTGGCCCGGATGGCGGTATGTGGACTCCAACGGCGACCTAATCACCGAGGACCCGGTACAAGTGGTAGGCGCCCAAAAGCACCCGGAAGATATCGCCGAGGCCATTAGGCTGATCGACGAGGCGGGCGCGCGGGGGTTCAAAGGCACCATGTTGGAATACAATATCCCCAGGTGGGTCGACATGGTCCGCGTCATTTCCCAGCAGTTGGAGACGCACTTCGACTGGGACCTCGAGCTAGAAATCGTGGACCTGAACGTGGTGATTGAGGAAGCACGCGCCGGCAACTACGACCTGTATTCCGACGGCTCGCTCATCCACGTCAATGATCCGGGTTCCATAATCCCGGAGTGGTACCAACGGGGAGGCGGACGGAACTACCAGGAATGGAGCCACCCCAAGATAGACAGGCTCTACGACGAACAGTTTAAGGCCCCCACCGAAGCGGCGCGCCTGGCAATCTTGAAGGAGATGGAGACCGCTCTTAGAGAAGAGGTCTCCCCTCACTGGATTACCATTATGTGGGCGCAAGCTCTTGGGGCCATGAACGTCAAAATAAGGAACTTCCATATGCCGGGGCCCAACGACGCTGGCCTCTCCGGGACAGCCATCGTCGCAGCGACCGAGCACATGTGGTTCGATCCGGATGCGCAGCCCGGCCAGGGCTTGGGAGAGTAAGATCGGCTACTATGTAGGGACCGGCCCCGGTTGAAAATCTTGACCGCCCGATGATGCGAGACTTTTGCTGGCCCTGCGTACCAGAGATGCGCGGGGCCAGCTTAATTTGACACAGGGAGTAACCGGATGAACGTCATCTGGCTAGTTGCTGATACCTTCCGCCAAGATCACCTTGCCGCTTATGGGAAAACGGCCATCCAAACGCCCGCCCTCGACCGCCTGGCAGCCAAATCGGTGAGATTCGATCGGCATTACGCTGGGGCTTTTCCTACGATGCCGACCCGTGCGGACCACGCGACCGGCCGGTGGACTATGTCCTTCATGGGCTGGGAGCCCCTCCCTGAAGGTGTAGAAACCCTGGCCCAGTTGCTCCGCGCCTCTGGAATACACACCGCTGCCATGGTCGATACGCCGTTCTATATCCGTGGCGGAATGAACTACGACCTTGGCTTCCAGACATTCCGTATGTTGCCGGGTCAGGCGGGGGACCTGCGATTGGTCGAGGGTTTACACGAGTCCCTAGATGCCCGCGAGACCTGGCGGTTTGAGGCCGACAGAAACGTGGCGCAGACCATGAGCAAGGCTATGGAATGGCTGCAGATCCACCGCCGTGAAAATTTCTTTCTCTACGTGGACACCTGGGACCCTCACGAACCGTGGGACGCTCCCAACTATTACACTGAGCTGTACATGCCGGACTATGACGGAGAGGAAATTGCGCCGGTATACGGCCACTGGCAAGAGACCCCGGGCTATACCCAGGAGATGGTCGACAAAGCCCACGCCGCTTACTGCGGCGAAGTTACCCTCGTCGACGTCTGGATCGGCCGCCTACTTGAAATGGTAGAGAACATGGGCTTAATGGAGAACACGGCAATTATATTCACCACGGACCACGGCTTCTATTTCGGTGAACACGGAGGTCTTTTCGGGAAAACCTCTGTCGCCAAACGCCCTGACGGGACCCCGTTCCCGAGGTCTCACCCCGACGCCGGCTGGGGTTTCTCTCCTCTTTACGAAGAGGTTGCCCTCCTACCGCTAACGATCTACTTGCCTGGTGCTCAACCGGGCGCCTGCAGTGGGCTGACCAGCGCGATAGATGTTATGCCCACGGTCTTGAATATCTTTGGTCATGAAATACCAAGCTGGGTTGAGGGCAACTCGTTGCTGCCCATAGTCCAGAACACCTCCGCACCGGGCCGGGAATTCACCGTGACGACGATGCCATTCGCCAACGTGGGCGATTCAGTACACATCGTCGACAACGCCCGGCGGAACCTGTACACGGCTCCGGTGACCACCGTCAGCACCGGGGAGTGGTCCCTGCTGTACAGCTTGGATGAGGGTATTTCGGAGCTCTACAGGATTTCCACGGACCCTAGTCAACAGAATAACGTAATAGGGAGCAACGTTGACGTGGCAATGAGAGTCCATGAGTATTTGGTCGAGTTCCTGCGCAAAACCAACCTTCCCGAACGGTTGCTAAAACCGCGCCTAGAATTACGTATATAGTTGCATATCAGGCATTGAATGTCACTATAGATAAAATAGTTCTGATAATATTTCTGAATACGTAAGAACAAGGCCTTCGTCATTGACACGCTTGATTTCCAACTGCTATAACATTAATCGAAAGCTTCATAGAGAGTCTTGCAATGGCCAACAAAGACATCGCACTAATAGCGCATCTGATGCGGCGGGCCGGCTTCGGGGCATCACGGGACCAACTCGACACCTACATGGCCAAGGGATACGAGGCCACCGTGGAGGAGTTGCTTGACCCAGGTGAGGAACAGCGGATGGGAGATGACCTCATTCGGCGCTTTCACCCCGAGCTGTCAGGCATGATCGGACCCTTGGGCCCAGCGGAAAACTGGCACTACCGGATGATTACCACCAGCACTCCTCTTCAGGAGAAGATGGCCCTTTTCTGGCACGGCATCTTTGCTACTGGATATCCGAAGGTGTTGCAAGGAAAAGTCCTTTCCGACCAAATTCGGATGCTACGGCGATATAGCATGGGTAGCTTCAAAACATTGCTGGTTGAGCTCGCCAAGGACCCCGCCATGATTATCTGGTTGGACAATCAGCACAACCACAAAGGGTCCATGAATGAGAACTTCGGCAGAGAGTTGCTGGAGTTGTTCTCCATGGGTGTGGGCAACTACACCGAGGATGACATCAAGGAGTGCGCCCGCGCCTTCTCGGGCTGGACCATCGGCAATAGAGAATACATGGAGATGCGTTCCCAGCGAGACTCGGACATGCCCTATGGGCGCATATCGTGGCATTTCAGATACGACCAAGATGACCATGACGACGGAGAAAAACAATTCCTGGGGCAAAAGGGGAATTTCAACGGCGAGGACGTCATAGACATCATCTGCCAGCAGCCTGCAACCGCCCGGTTCATCTCCAGACACCTTTACAGCTTCTTCGTGGTCGATGAGCCTCCGGTGAACCAGTGGGCCTATTTCCCGCCCGCCGACCCGGCAGCGATAGAAGAGCTGTCAAAAGTCTACTTCGAAAGCAGTTACGACATCAGGGCGATGCTGCGAGCCCTGTTCAATGCCGATTTCTTCCGCTCCGAAGAATCATGGTTCCGCAAGGTCAAGAGTCCCGCAGAGTTGGTTGCCGGGGTTGCCCGACTGACGAACGAGTTCGACAGGCCACGGCGTGAGATTCTCGACAGATTCCAGCAATCAACTTTTATGGGGCAATGGTTAACCAACCCTCCTAGTGTGGAAGGATGGCACCAGGGCTCCGAGTGGATAGATACCGGTACTATGGTGGAGAGGATTAACTTTGCTTCAGCACAATTGGGAGACATGAACAAGCCCGGGGTTCGTGCCATGGTCGAAAGAATCTCCTCGAATGGAAAAAGGACTATTTCTCCCGAGGCTTTGGTGGATGAATGCCTGGACCAAATGGGCGCAATTGTCGTCTCTGACGAAACGCGAACCGTTCTGAATGACTTCGCCTCCATGGAGGGCGACTTGAACTTGAGCGCCGCAGGTGAAGGCGAACACGAGCGTAAGAGGATCGCGGATGTCTTGCGGATGGTCGCGTCAATCCATGAGTTTCAGCGTTCTTAGGACCCAAATCAGATGAGCACAATCACGAAGAGTGACGTCCTGAGGTACAGCCACACCATCGGGTTGTGTGCGATGGAAGGCCGGGGATTTTATTGCCCGGTGGACACCGGAATCGGTAAAGATGGACGCTTGTACGTGGTGAACCGCTCCGTAGAAAACTATTTCGACGGGGTCAGGCTAGCCGTAATAGACCTTGATGGTGGATATTTTGGTACATTCGGGTCTTACGGAGAGGGCGAAGGCCAGTTTGTCTGGCCATCGTGTGCCGCCGCGGACAGTGAGGGTCAAATCTACGTTAGTGATGAGCACACCGGCCGCATTACCGTATTCGACGCCTCGGGCGGTTTCCTGATGACCTGGGGGGTGTTGGGAGACCGGGAAGGGGAGCTGGACGGAACCTCCGGAATCGCGTTCGATAGGCACGATGACGTGTACGTTTCGGATACTCATAACAATCGGGTACAGAAGTTCACAAAGGACGGCCGTTTCTTGCTGACCTTTGGTTCCAAGGGCAACGGCGATGGACAGTTCAACCTGCCTTGGGGGCTAACGGTGGCCCCCAATGGGGACGTATGTGTGGCTGACTGGCGCAACGACCGGATACAGCGGTTCTCGCCCGACGGCAGCTTCATCGCTAAATACGGGGTATCGGGCAGGGGCGACGGCCAGTTCAGTCGACCTTCGGGAGTCGCCGTCGATCGGAACGGCTACATGTACGTGGCCGACTGGGGCAATGAAAGACTGCAGGTGCTCGACTCCGAAGGGAATTTCGTGTTGCAAAACAGGGGCGAGGCGACCCTATCCAGCTGGGCCAGCGATTACTTGAGCTCCAACACGGAAGAGGCGGATGCCCGGTCGCGGGCCGACCTAGAGCCCGAGATCGAATTTTTCGTTGACGACCTTCACGAGGAGTCATCGCACATTGAAAAGTATTTTTGGTCTCCCGTGTCAATAAAGTTAGACGAATCCGGCCGGCTCTACATAACCGAAGGCAACCGGCACAGAATCCAGGTTTTCCAGACCGGTTCCTGAAAAACGCACTTGCACCGCGAGGAGACTTCGATGACTACTACCACAAAGGAAAAGGCGTTGGTGGTGATAGAGCTTGTGGGCGGAAACGATGCCCTCAACACCGTGATCCCTTACAACAACGGGCTCTATTATGACTTCCGGCCTGACCTCGGGATTCCGCAGGAGGAGCTGCTTCCCCTGGACAATGATTTGGGGTTTAACCCCAACATGGGTCCAATAAAGTCACTGTGGGATGAAGGGAAGGTAGCCGTAATCAATGGCATCGGCTACCCCAATCCTAACCGCTCCCATTTCCGGTCCCGGGACATCTGGTACACTGCCGAGTCCGAGAAAGTAGGAGCTGACGGTTGGCTGGCATCTGCGGTGCGGGACATGGACCCGGTTGGCGACAACGTACTGACCGCCGTCAATTTCGGCCGCGGCCTTCCCAGGGCCCTCGTGGCCAAGGGCGTATCAGTGGCTTCAGTGGGTAACCTTGCGACCTACGGGCTGCTCCCAGATGTGACCGACGACACGATGCGCCGGGTCGCCTTGGATGCGTTGGCCCGGATGTACGGGTCAACCGGAGGAATGGATATCGCCGCCCAGGCTATGGGCCAAGCGGGAACCGATGCCTTGAAGGGCGCCGACTCGTTACGCGCCGCGCCGCAACACTACACTTCCAGCGTCGAATACGCCGACAATGCCGTAGCCCAGAGCCTGAAAAGCGCCGCCCAAGTAATGACCGCCAACCTGGGAACCAGGATCTATTACGCCCAGCACGCCAGCTTTGATACTCATGCCTTGGGACTGGCTGCTCATGCCAAACTCTGGCGCGCAGTTTCAGGAGCCATAAGTGACTTTACCGCCGATATCAATGAGCACGGGCTTCAGGACGAAACGCTCATTCTGGTCTGGTCAGAGTTCGGCCGCCGAATTCGCGACAACGGCGCCGGAACCGACCACGGATCGGGCGGCGTGAGCTTCATCATCGGCGAGGCGGTTAAGGGTGGGCTGTACGGAGAGTACCCCTCCTTGGAAGAACGCGACCAATTGGAAGGCGATCTCCATTTTAACAACGACTTCCGTGGGACCTATGCCACGATATTGGACAGGTGGCTGGGACTGGACCCTGACCCAATCGTCGGCGGTCAATACGAGCAGTTGGATTTTATCCGCAATTTGACCTGAACCGGGCCTTGGAAAACCCGCCGCCCCCGGCGAACACTCACATGCCCCAGCCGCGAATGGGGTTCCCATCGGTCAGGACGCGGAAGCGGTGTTGTTGGCGTCGATGAGCCGGATGTCGAGGCTGACGCTGTCCTGCCGGGAAGCGCCGCGCAACTCCACTATCAGGACAGTGCCGATGGATATAGAGAGATCGCCGTCGAACGTTATGGTACCGGTCACGGTATTGAGTTCCCCTCCTCAGGTTGCCAGGAGAACTCAAGAGCGGCGATTAGAACGATGGCTGAGATGATCCACATGTCGGTGCTCTCCGGTGGCCAGTGTCTAATTATCATCCCTCACGAAATTGTTTTTTCCGCAGCCTGCTAACTATCCAGACCAGATTGAGCACGACTAACGCGCCCGCCACACCGGCGCCAGCTACACCATGGTGCCCGCTAATCTGCTGAGGGAGTCGGGGGTGTCGCCCACCGACAAGATCAAGCTGGCCTTGGCCGACGGGCGTCCCGTGGACTACGATATGGGGGAAGCCATCGCCACCATCAATGGGAGGAGCATCCCCACCAACGTGGTCTTCGGAGCTGATAACGCCCGCGCCCTGCTAGGAGCCTACACGCTGGAAGGGCTGCGCCTGGCCATTGACAACCCGCGCTCCTGAAGGATCTGGGTGAACTCCCTGCTGGTGAACTGGCTGCCTTGGTCGGTGTTGAACACCCCCGGCCTTCTCCGGCTGAGGGCCTCCTCCAGCACCTCGGTGCAAAAGCCCGCCTCCAATGTGTTGGACAGCCGCCACGCCACCACATACCGGCCGTGCCAGTCCATCACATCCACCAGGTAGAGGAATTCCCGGGCCATGGGCAGGTAGGTGATGTCGGCGGCCTCCACCTGGTTGGGCCGGGTGATCCTGGCGTTCCTTAGCAGGCAGGGATTGACTTTAGCCTCCGGCGCCCCCCGGCTGGTGCGAGGCCGTCGGTAGATGGCCCGCAGCCCCTTGATGCGCATCAGCCGCTTCCGGCTCACCGGTATTCCCCATCTCTCCAGCCAGGCCTTCAGCCGCCTCGAACCGAAGAAGGGGGTCTCCGGGTACTGCCGGTTCATCTCGCCCATCAGTGACAGGTCCTCTTCCGAGGCCGCCTTGGGGCGGTAGTAGATGCTGGAGCGGCTCATTCCCAGCAGAACCTGCCCCCGGGAAAGCGGGGGACGCACCGCTGCAACATGGGCAACTTCGGGTGTTCCCGGTCCACCATCTCCCGCCGGCGTGCCGGGCTCATGGACCGGACCTCTCCGCCAAGAAATCCCGCTCCACCTTCAGCTGGCCTAACTCTTGGTACAACCGGGCGACCAGGGCGGCGTTGCTCCTGGCCTTCCGTTTCTGACCGTTGCCTAAGACGACGGAGGCGCCCACCACTAGGGCGTTCTTCCAAGCCTGGATCTGGCCTGGGTGGAATTCGTAACGGGCGGCCAGTTGGGCTAGCGTCTCCTCGCCCTTCACCGCCTCAAGTGCCACCTTGGCCTTGAAAACCGGGCTGTGCTTTCTGCGTCCTTTTGACATTTCCCACTCCGTCTTGGCAGCAACCGCTGCCTTGGTCTAGGAGCGGGACTCTCACTTAGCTACCTGGCCGATTTCCCGGGTCCACCTGATCCCACGGCTCCCACTCGAAATCGCGCTGAAAGTCTGGAATTACGTACTGACCCCCGCGCAAACGGATGATCATGTTGTTGAGGCTAACGTGATCGGGTTTCTCGGCATCCTTTATGTTGGCGCGCTTCCTTTCGGGTTCTCCACAAGGACCGCTCCGTCCATTTGCCCAAGTTGGCGGTCGAATGTATAGAGGGGTGAAGCTCCTTCCCTCTCAGCCGCTGAGAGGATCATCAGGTCCGCAAAGCCGACGCCACCTTGTCGATATCTCTGGGCCGCGCGAGCAATGTCGTCCGTAGCCTCAACAATAATGCTGTCCGTGGCGATCAACTCCACTAGAACGGCCGCAATCTGGAAACGTGTAAACCGGTAGGCCCGCTCCAGTACCCAGACAACCTCAATCGCAACCTCGCGGCAGATGAAGCCTGGGTGCTCGGGCGTCAACCCCTCCAACAGCACCCGAGCTGCTTTCGCCTGCTCTGCATCGTCGCCCACGAGATACCGCACGAGCAGGTTCGTGTCGAAGGCAATCACAAATCGGTCGCCCCATCGACGATAGCGCGTTCCATGTCGTCAAGGGTCACGGCCGGGCCGTCATGCTGTAGTATGCCAAACAGCCGTGCGATGGGGCGTACTGGCATGATCCTGACTTCACCATCTTGGATGATGTAACGCACCCGATCACCAGCTTGAACTGACAGTGCCTCCCGCACGGCTTTGGGCAATGTGGTCTGTCCCTTCGAGGTGATTCCAGATTCAATCATAAGAAGTGGCCTCCCGCATTACATCAGGACCACGTACCTTGATATTGAGAGTGTAGCAATGGCTTTGGCAATGTTTCAAGTCTTCCTTGCTCCTTCACTGCCGCCCTGCATGACGGCCTACGTGAAGCGACATAGGCACCTCGCGCCTCATGCGATCCATATTAGGCAACCTCCGCCGCAAGCTGGGCGACGATTAGGAGAACTCCGTACACCTTCACCGAGCCTCGCATCGGCTACCGGATGCCGGAGGGCGAGCCGCAGAAACAAGAGGAGAGGGTGAAAGAGCTGAAAGCAGGGGAAGGTGCTACAGAGACGCTCCTTGGATCCTCCGCCCCGTCACGCCATAATTCTGAGGCCAAGGGCCTAGGCAGGCTCACAGAGCCTCCAACCACATATCAAAGACGGTTCTGCCTACGGTCAAAACGGGCCCACCAACTTCCCCCTCAAACGCCGCCGCCGCTGGAGAGTCAACGCCTCACCGGGAGACCATTGGGAGGCGGTCCTTGAAGTATCCGTCCAGGTACGACTATCAATCGAGGAACGTTGTTCGGGGTCGTATCGGCCCGCTCCCCCTGCTACGCTCCCTGCTCGCTTCGTTCTTTGGCTAGTGCAATCACTGCCACCAGTTGGTCCATCGACAGCCTCCCGGTGTTGGTGTTTCGCGGGCTGGGGTGGTACGAGGCCACCACCTCGGGCAGCGAGGGGTCGAATTGGTACACCTGCCCGTGCTGGAACTTGGCCCGAAGGCGCTCCGACGCCAGTTCTCCCAACGCCTGTAACGCGGACTGAAAGGCAATGTGTCCCAAGGCCAGCACCACACGCAGCCCGGTCAACAGTTGCATCTCTCTTACCAGGAAGGGCAGGCAGGCGCGCCGCTCCACCGGGGTGGGCCGGTCTCCCGGCGGTACGCAGCGGACCGCGGCGCAAACGTAGACTCCTGTGAGCGCTAGGCCGTCTTCGCGGTGGTCTGAGTTGGGTTGATTGGCCAGCCCGGCTTGGTGCATGGCTGCCGTCAAAAAGGTTGCCGAAGGGTCGCCGGTGAACACCCTGCCGGTGCGGTTGCCGCCGTGGGAGGCCGGGGCGAGCCCCAGCACCATTAACGGGGCGGCGGGGTCTCCGAAGCTGGGTACCGGCCTCGCCCAATAGTCCCAATTAGCGTAGGACGCTCGCTTCTTACGCCCCATCAGCTCCCGGTGCTCGACCAACCGGGCGCAGGCGCGGCACACAATTATCTCCGCCATCAATTCCGGCAGGCCAGCTTGGGGACTGCTCGTGGCCTTGTCTGCCTGTGGGTCCATCAACGGGTCCATCGCCGGGTCCTTTGCTATGATTGCCCCTCTTCCGGCGCTCACACCGGACGGCATTGTCGCGCCAAGCCATCATGTATAATACCGGCAGCCTAGCGCCGGGATACCGGATGTCGAGGCGAATAACCGCCCGTTACCGGGTCCGGTGAGGGGCCGGAGGACTACCATGATAAACCAAGAACGGTTGGTCAACGCCTTTTGCGAACTGGTGAAGATCGACAGCCCATCGGACGAAGAAGAGGCGGTGGCGCAGCACCTAACGGACCAACTCACCCGTTTGGGCTTCCAGGTTGACCGGGACGCCCACGGCAACCTCATCGCCTCGGAAGACGGCGCCAACCCTCTGATGCTATCGGCCCACATGGATACGGTGGAGCCGGGCCGGGGCATCAAGCCCCAGGTGGTGGGAGACCGGGTACAGTCCGACGGTACCACAATTCTGGGAGGGGACTGCAAAGCCGGTTTAGCCGCAATCATGGAAAGCTTGGAATCGGCGGCCGAGGAGGGCTCACCGCGCCGCCCGGTGCAGGTGGTATTCACCCGCGGCGAAGAAATCGGGCTGGTGGGCGCGGCCAACTTGGACTACTCGATGATCAAGTGCCGGGAGGCGGTGGTGTTCGATGGCAACGGACCGGTAAACACCATCACCGGCGCCAGCCCCACCTACATGAGGTTCGACGTCTCGGTCACTGGTCGCGGCGCCCACGCCGGTGTGGAACCGGAAAAAGGACTGTCGGCCATTCGCATCGCGTCGGAAATCATTTCCGATCTGCCCAACGGGCGGTTGGACGAGGAGACCACCTTCAACGTTGGTCTGATCAGCGGCGGTACCGTCCGCAACGCCGTGCCAGTGGAGGCAACCTTCGGCGGTGAGTTCCGCAGCCACAACACCGAGTCCATCGACCTGTTGAGAATGCAGGTGTTGGCCTCGTTGCAGAGGGCCCGGGAGAAGTACCGCGACGCGAATATTCAAGAAGAACTGGAGATGATGTTCCGGATGTATCGCCTCGACCCCAACGAGCCGGTCGTGCGCTTGGTGACAGGTCTGCTCAAGGACCTGAGGCTGGAACCGGACATTCGTCCCTCGGGCGGCGGCACCGACGCCAACGCCATGCGGCTGAACGGTATCGATTGCGTGGTGGTGGGCATGTCGACCAATGAGATGCACACCGTAAACGAGTACGTGGTGATTCCCGACCTGATGGCCACCGCCCAATTCTGCCATACCCTGATGACCCCCAATCAACCATTAAGGGCGTAACGGCTGACCCTTATCGGCCCATTTTTGGGCGATAAGCCTACCAGGGTTACGGCTGCGGGAGTGCGGTTGCCGCGTTACCGGCCAGCCAATCGGGGCAGGCGCAGGTTGCCGCTAGTGCGGCGCCGAACTCTTGGCGTTGCCACTGCCGCACATCCGCCGCACTGTTGTTGAAGACCTCCTGGCGCCAATTACCGGGCACCATAGCCATCCGTTCTAGGCTGGCGGTGGGCCAGAGGAGTGACGGGTCCAACGCCAGCTTTGTTCCGATGCCCGCGAGCAGGGCCTTCAGTCGTCTTAATCGATTGTCCTCTTCGTCGGTTCGTCCCCGGTTGTTTTCGGTCGCTTGAGGGCGGTGAAACTCCGGTCCGCTCCAACCGCGGCGAATGGCGTCCGCAATCTCCTCTACCAGCCAACTTGGAGTGTTGGGCGGCAACCCGGTGCCCTCCAATAACTGTGACGCTGGCGCCTGCAACGCTTGCCCACAGCCGCTGGATTGCCAGGGATGCCGCGCCAGTGTTACAACCGTGTCGTTACTCATCACATGAAACGGCGGGCGGTCCCGGCGCTCGGCTTCACTCTCTCTCAGCGCGTACAGTTCCCGAAGCACGGCCAGCTGGCGCGGGTCCAACCGCTGGGACCCGTTCAGCCGTAAAAACTTGTCCGCCGGCGGTTCGACGGCCTCGTACCGCACTTGCTGCACTCTACGGAACTCCTCGAACGCCCATTTCAGCCGGCCTGCCGCCTCTAGCCCTTTCTTCAGCGACACCGCCAGACTCGTAAGAAAACGCACGTCTTTGGCGGCGTATTCTATCTCCGTAGGGCCCAACGGTCTTTTCGCCCAGTCGGAGCGCTGGACCGACCGGCTTTTGGGAATATTTACGTCCAAGTAATGCTTCAAGAGAGCGGCAAGGTTGGGCCGGGAAAATCCCAGCAGCCTCGCGGCCAACTCGGTATCGAAGACCGGCTCGCACGTGAAGCCGAAATCCCGGTCCCGCCAACTCAGGTCGTTTCTTGCGGAGTGGACCACCTTCAGAATCGAAGACTCCAGCAGTGCGCGGCCCAACAGCGATAAGTCTTTGACAGCCAACGGGTCTACTATGAGTTCCCCTTTGGGCGTCCCGATCTGAATTAGGCAAATTCGAGAGCGATAAGCATGCTGGTTGTTGGTTTCTGTATCCAGTGCCATAACCGGCAGCTTCAACAATTCCGCAGCCGCTCGATTCCAAGCGGACTGGTCGTCAATCAGATGAATATTGCTCAAAACACCACGTTGTTATTCCTGCTTCCGACCCGCAGTAAAGAATTGGACCGGAGCAGAATTATATCAGGCAGTGATGCGCCGCCGGACGACCCGGCTTTCCCGCAGGCGCGGGCCGGTGCTATACTTGGCCGCCCGACAGTCAATGATTTACATAAGGGGATGTCATGAACGGCGCAGAGTTAAAGCAGGTGCTCAGAGACGGCGGCAGGGTCTTCGGGACCATGATTTCCATCGGGCGCAGTCCACGCTGGGTTCCGGTGCTGGACGGCGTGGGCTTGGATTACGCCGTCATCGACACCGAGCATAGCCCGCGAAGCCGGGACGAGCTTGGCGACTACCTCGCCATGTTCAACACTGGCGGCGTGGTCCCCATCGTCCGGATTCCCATCCCCGATTCCCACTACGTGACCATGGCCATGGACGCCGGGGCCCAAGGTGTGCTGGCGCCCTATTGCGAGACTGTGGACCAGGTCCAGGAAGTCATCGCCGCCGCCAAGTGGCGTCCCCTCAAGGGTGAGGCCGTCGACCGGTTGGTGAAGAATGGGGAGCACGTTAGCGAGGCCACCAAGGCATACCTGGAGGAGCGCAACCGGAACAGCGTCGCCATCATCGGCATAGAAAGCGTAGCGGCCATCGAAAACCTGGAAAACATCCTGCAAGTCCCGGGCATCGACGGCATTTTCGTCGGCCCCAATGACTTGAGTATCTCGCTGGGTGTCCCCGACCAGTACGACCGCCAAGAGTACCAGGACGCGGTGAAGCAGGTAATCACTACTTCCGAGTCGCGGGGAGTACCGGTGCTGGTCCACCACCAGACGCCGGAGCTTTCTACTTTTTGGATAGGCCAAGGGGCCCGCTTCGTCCTCCACGGCACGGACCGCCGGGCTATGAGCGAGGGGTTCCGCAGCGACTTCGGAAAGCTTCGGGAGTTCAGCAAGGACCTGTAGGAGCTTCTTCTACTCTGTCTTGCCGCCGCGCTCCCAGCGCTCCCGCAGGGACGCGACGTAAACCCGGCCGTAGTCTCCGTAGTGGGCGTTGGAGGGGCTGCCGCCTAACAGTTCGCCCCAGAGGTACTCCACGTCCTGCCACTGGATCGGGTAGGGCGGCTGGTCGAAGAACGCTCCCACCGCCTCTTCGGCAGTAACGCCGTAAGGCGCCTCGATGTAGCCCATCATTTGGAAGTTGTCGTAGGTGTTCCCGTGGTCGGAAACGAACCGGCCCTTCATCGCCGCCAGAATGAGGTAGGTGGCCATTTTACTTCTTCAGTATATGCACCGTGGTGACGTCGCCAGCGCCGGAGCATTGGGCGACACCCACCCGGGGCCGGGCCACTTGTCGCGGGCCGGCCTCACCCCGGAGTTGGGTAACCGTTTCGTGGACCATGCGGATGCCCGAGGCGCCGAAGGGGTGGCCCATGGCCAGCAGACCTCCGTCGGTGTTGACCGGGATGTCGCCGGAAAGAGCGGTACGGCCCTCCACGGTGGCCTGCCAGGCCTCGCCAAACGGGGCCAAGTGCAGCGATTCTATCTGTTGCAACTCGCCGATGGTGGCCGCATCGTGTACTTGGGCCAAGTCCATGTCCTCGGGTCCCAGTCCGCTCATCTCGTAGGCTTTAAGTGCGGCGGGCTCGGTGCGGTAGGGACTGAATGCCGAATGGTCGGCGCCGCGCCCGTTGAATTCACCCGACGTCAGGACGGCGGCCGCGATGGTGACGGCCCTGCCTTCGTCGATGCCGAAACGGCCCAAGGCGTCGCGGGCGCACAATACAGCGGCGGCGGCCCCCTCGCTGGTGGGGCAGCATTGGTAGAGCGTCAGTGGGTCGGCTACAAGCCTGGACTGTAGCACTTCCTCAACGGTGTAGGTGTCTTTGCGGTGGGCGTAGGGGTTCATCACCGCGTTTTGACGGGCCTTTACCGACACCTGGGCCAAGGCGGATTCGGGGGCGCCGGTCTCTTCCATGTAGCGACGTGCGCGGAGGGCATAGCCAGCCATCATGTGGTCGGCGCCGATGTATCGCTCGGGAGCATCTTCGGCAGTCACGGTCACTGGTCCCCTAGGCACCTTCTCCGCTCCGAAAGCCAAGGCAAGATCGTAGATGCCGGTGGCGATGCCCCAATAGGCTTGCCAGAAGGCGGTTGAGCCGCTGGAGCAGGCGTTTTCCACGTTGATGATGGGCACCCCGGTCAACCCGAGCTTGGACAGGGTGGTCTCACCCACTGACATCCCGTGGTAGTAGACGTGGCCGAAATAGGCGATGGGTATGTCCCGCCAACGCACCCCGGCGTCGCGCAGGGCCTCCACTACCCCTTCCAAGGCCAAGGAGCCCAGGTCCTTGGCGGGAAACCGGCCGAAGGAGTGCAGGCCGACGCCGGCTACCACCACTTCACGACTTGGGTGCAACTGCGTCATTCTGCTCGCTCCTGCATCGTAGGGACGGCCTTACTCATCGCCCGCCGGCCGCCACTTGTACACCAGCTTCTCCGGGCCGCCGCCCTCGGCGGCCACCGCCTTTATCGCCAACTCCACCGCCATCCCGATTCTCAGGTCTTCGTGGGGGCAATCGACGACCTCGGCCAAAACCTGCGGGCCTGTTGACAGTTCAACTTGGCCCAGAACGTAGGGCACTTCTCCGGGCCAGCCGGCCGGTGGAATTCTCACTATCGTGTAGCTGTAGAGGGCGCCGCGCTGGCCTAGGTCCACCGCCTCTAGATCCATGGAAGTACAGGACTGGCAGAAGACGGCGGGGCCGAAAACGCAGGTGTCGCACTCGCGGCAACGAAACCCGACGAGCGTACCGTGCGGGTCCGATTCGCCGGTAATTCGGAGGCGGCTGGGGTCAACTGATTCGACCATGTGGAAAACCAGCTTAAACCGGGCCATTTAGGGTGTCAACTTGGCAGGGCGCTTGGCCTGGGCCTGTCGGCAGGGGACGGACACCGTCTTCCCCGTAAAACCCGGTATGCGGAAACGCCCACGCCGGGGCCGACCGTCGTTTTCCCTGAACGTCCTTGGTATCCGGCGTCCGCCGGAACTACAGGGCGATGGGGTCGTTTATGGGCTGGAGGCTTTTGGGATCTGAACCCGTAGACCGGGCCCAACGGTTGGTGATGGCCCGGTAAAGGCGTCCATTTTAGCTGTGTATAATCGGGTTGTTGCCTGATCTATCCTTGCCAGAGGGAACGGTAGTCTTTGATTGAAATCCGGGATTACCAGAAAGACTTGCTGGAACGGATGCACGGGGCCCTCGCCAATCGTCCGGCTCCCAGAATAATGCTCCAGCTACCCACCGGAGGCGGGAAAACCTGCATAGCGGGTGAACTGTTGTCCGATTTACTGAAAGACGGGCGGAAGGCGGTGTGGCTGACCCATCGCAAGGAGTTGGCGGCCCAAACGGAAGGTATGTTGCGGGAAGCCGGTGTTCCGGCAACGTCGAGCATACTATGGACGCCGCGGACTCAAGCGCCGACGATAGCCAATGGGGTCGTCATTTTGATGGCCCAAACGGTGAGCCGCCGCACCGCCAAGGCTAACGTCTGGGATAGCTACGACCGCAGCGACCTGATGATCATAGATGAGGCCCACCACGCTAACGCCGACGGCTGGGCGAGGGCTATAAAGCAGTGGCCGGGGCCGGTAATAGGCATGACGGCCACGCCGTGGCGTCTGTCCCAAAAGGAAGGGTTCGACCACCTGTTTGGCGAATTACACTGCGGCCCACAGGTCGCCGATTTGCAATCCGATGGTTGGCTGTGCCGTGCGCGAATACTGGCGCCGCCGGAAGGAGAGCAAATGGAGGGCGGCCAAGTCGAGTACACCGGGGACTACAGCGAGGCCGGTATCGAATCGGCCAACGAGGACCGCGACATTTGGACCGCTGGCGCGTTACGGTTCTGGCAAGCCCACGCCGCGGACCGCCAAACAGTGGTCTACGCCGTGTCAGTAAGGCACGCGAGAAACCTCGTTGCAGTCTTTAACGATGCCGGAACACCGGCCGGCCTCATGCTGGGCGATACGCCGACGGAAGAGCGGGCCAAGCTGATTGACCAATTCCAGGGTGGGACCCTCAAGGCGCTGATCAACGTGGTCATCGCTACAGAAGGGTTCGATCTGCCCGACGCCTCCTGTGTCGTGTTGACGCGGCCAACCATGAGCTTGGCCCTATACCTGCAAATGGTCGGACGGGGGTTACGTCCGAAGTCATACGGTGGCGACTGCGTCATTCTTGACTTGGCCGGGAACGGCCTAAGGCATGGTCTGCCGGAAGATGAACGGGAATGGTCACTGGAACCCCGCAGCCGGCGAAATGAAGACGGCGCCTCTCCGGTGGTCCGGTGTCCACATTGCGAGTGTCTATCCCCCGCCAGCAACCATCATTGCGGCGACTGTGGAGCGCCGTTCGGGGAAGCCTGCGGCCGTTGCGGGGCTTGGCGGGTCTGGGAAAGATGGAGCGGGAAAGCCGGGTGCGGCGAAGACCACGACCCGGTCTGCGACCTGTGCCATTACGACGCGCATGTCCAAGCCCGGTTACCCGTTACCGAAGAATTGAAGAGGTTAGCGCAAATGACTAACGATGATGAACTCTCGCCACACCGGGACCCGTTTCTAAAGAAGATTCTGGAAGAGGAGCGGCGCCGGGTCGGCGGAGCTGACGAGGAGCGTAGGCGCGAATTACGTTCCTACATCGGAACCAGAGAGTCAGAGTTGGCCGATGATAACGAACTGACCAAGTTGTTCGAGAACCACGTAGCTGCTCTAGCGGTTGGGGTCCGCCCGTTGACAGACCCGCAAAAGTACCGGTTGTACAACGAGTGGGAAGGTGGTCGCAGGCGAGAATTGGCGGACTGGAAAGACGAACTGGCCAAGTTGGACGCTCAACCCATTGACGGGCAGCTAATTCTCAACAACGCCAGAGACCGGTTGCTACAGTTGCTGGAAGCCGAAGCGAGAGAGGCCGGTCTATTCCCAAGATACCCCCTCGAGCAAGGCCCTCTCAACCCGCTGAAGAATACGACAGTGCCGATTCGCTTGTTTCCGGCGAATGGATGACGTTCATCCAGCTCCGCGAGTGGGGTCAAGAGAAACCGGCCAAAGGCGCTTCGATCAAGCCCTGGAGTTTTCAAGGCCCGGAGGGAAACGAAATTTCCGTTCGCAATTGGGCGGACCTTCTCCTTCAAACAGCTGAGTGGTTGATACGAGCAGGCGTTCTGACCAGGGACAGATGCCGTTTCACAGTCGGTAGGATGACCAGCACATATCTGATTCATGTAACGCCCGACCACCCAAGCGGTCGGGAATTTAAGAACGGCAAGCGGTTGTCAAACGGCTTATTTCTGGAGTGCAGCTATTCGTTGAAAGGCATTACCAAGCTTTGTGAGCAACTAGTTGACGAATTTGGCCAAGACGCGGCGCAGTTTGGTGTGCGGCTGCGATAGGGATTCGGTCGATCTGAGACTCCGACCGCTGCTTCACCAACTTCCGGGTGGTGGTTTCCGCCGGTCCCCAGGGAACGCTCGGGCGCGTCGAGGGTCGATAGGGGTCTACGCTACCTCACCCGGCGGTTGCTTCCCTGTTGGGTCTTCCCACCAAAGGCATATCATCGGCGTTAACTGGAGTCACGATCGATGTGCGCCCCCAAATCAAGACTATATTTCCCCGCAGCCGGAGGCCATTGACCGGTTGGGGGCGGCGTGGTAGGTTGAGGGCGATTTGCGCTGAACCTGCCCCTTTGGCGAGTTGAAATGAGTTCTAGCCCAGCTACCGGTAACCATGACCCCAAGCAGTGGCAAATGTCGCTGGGCCGGTTCTTGGCGGAAATCGTCAGCGGCAAGCCGGACAAGGTCTTCGTCGAGATTGGAGGCCAGGAACACACTTACCGCGACTTCTACACCGGGGTACTGACAACGGCGTCGATGCTCCAAGAGCTGGGAGTGTCGAGGGGCGACCGGGTGTGCCTGTTCATGCCCAACTGCGTCGAATACCTCTACTACTGGTTCGGGCTGTCAGCAATCGGGGCTATCTCGGTGCCCATCAACACCGCCTACAAGCGCGACGAGACCGCCTACATCCTCAACAACGCCGAGGCCGTTGGCTTGGTTACCGACCCGTCGCTGGCCGATGTCGCCGGAGCGGCCGCCGACCTGGCTCCCAGCATCCGCCACCGGCTGATTCGAGGGGCGGATGGGGTCTCGACGCCGGGATGGACCTCCTTCGACCAGTCCTTCGCCGGGGCCCAGCCGCTGGCGTCCCTGCCCGAGGTCTCACCGCAGGACGTTTCCATGTTGGTCTATACCTCGGGTACTACCGGCAATCCCAAGGGGGTGCAGGTGACCCATGAGATGTACGTGGCGGCGGGGCAAGGGTTCAGCCAATGGACCCAGGCCACCACGGATGACCGGTTCTTCACCTGCCTGCCCTTCTACCACGCCAACATCCAATACTACTCCACGATGGGAGCGCTGGCCGCAGGGGCCACGCTGGTGATCGTAGACCGCTTCAGCGCTTCACGGTTCTGGGACCAAGTCCGGCACGCCCGGGCCACGGTGGTCAACTTCATCGGGATGATGATGCCGGTCTTGGCCAAGAATCCCGAATCGCCCAACGACGCCGACAACACAGTCCGGCTCTTCTACGGGTCGCCGGCCTTCTCTCCCGAGTTCCTGAGCGAGTTCCAAGAGCGGTTCGGCACCGACATCATCGTCGGATTCGGCATGACTGAGACATGCTACGGGACAATCGAAAGTATCGGCGAGGACCGGCGGGCCGGTTCATCGGGGCGTCCGCGGCAGCACCCGGACCCGGCTTTCAACAACCGAGTCCGCATCGCCGACCCGGAGACGGGCAAGGACGCCGGCGTGGACGCCGTTGGTGAAATCACCATCAAGAACCCGGCGATTATGCCCGGGTACTGGCGCAACGACGAGCAGAACCGGGAGTCCCTGCGCGACGGATGGCTGTACACCGGAGACCTGGGTTGGATCGACGATGACAACTTTCTCTATTTCGTCGACCGGAAAAAGGACATCATCCGCCGCCGGGGCGAGAATATCTCCTCCCAGGAAGTGGAGAACGTCATCAAGCGTAACCCCAACGTGCTGGACTGCGCGGTGCTGGCCGTCCCCTCCGAATTGGGCGAGGACGAGGTGAAGGCCTACGTGACCCTTCGCGACGGAGCGGCGTTGGAGCCGGAAGCCATCGTCTACTGGTGCGCCGAGCACCTCGCCTATTTCAAGGTGCCGCGCTACCTGGAAATCCGCGATGAATTACCGCGCACTCCCAGCCTCAGGGTGCGCAAAGACGTGCTGCGCCAGGAAAGGGAAGACTTGGCCGCAGGTTGCTTCGACCGGGAGGCGGCTGGCATCCGCCTGCGGTAGAGCACGCCGCGCCCGATCCTGGACCAAGCCCAGCGTACTTGGCGCCCCCGCTGCGGGAATCAGATGATCTGGAGTCGCCGATGGCCCAACCACGCTACTGGCTGTTCAAATCGGAGCCGACCGCCTATTCCTTTGACAACCTGATGAAAGAACCGGACCGGACCGCCGAATGGGACGGCGTTCGCAACTACCAAGCCCGCAATTTCATGCGAGACGACATGAAGGTGGGTGACCGGGTGTTGTTCTACCACAGCAGCGCCAAACCGCTGGCTGTGGTGGGTACCGCGACGGTGGTAAGAGAAGGCTACCCGGACGCTACCGCGTGGGACCCCGACGACCGGCATTACGATCCCAAGAGCAGCCCCGGAGAGACCGTTTGGGTCGTTGTAGACATCCGGGCCGACCAGGAGTTTGCCCGTCCGGTCACCCTGGACGAAATCAAGGGAAATCCACGGTTGCAGGACATGCTGCTGATCCGCCGCGGTATGCGTCTCTCTATACAACCGGTAACCGAAGACGAGTTCGACGAGATAACTACCCTCGGCGGCTAGAACAACGTTCCCGATTAAAGATCCAGGTCAGAAAACCGGAGAAAGTCGAGAGACCCGCATGGCCGAACGTGGAAAATGACGATTAAAAAACCCTGGGAGAAGAGGTAGGTTGGGCAACGACGAAACGGCCGCCGCCCGTGATTTTCACGACGCCACGAAGCTGCGTTATATAGATCTCAAGACTAAGCCTGCCCTCTACAAGTCCTATTCCGGCCTGAAAACGATTCCATTCCCTACATCGTTGCCGCCGTTGGATAGCCCAACGTTGCCCTCGGTCGCCGGTCCGGCGGCGCAGTCCGGCGTTCCCTTCGATTACCCCGCGCTGGCCCAATTGCTGTATTACTCGGCAGGGTTGGTACGGAAAAGCGAGATCGCCTCGGCCGGTGAGGTCCATTACCGGGCGGCGGCCTCCGCTGGCGCCCTCTACCCCATCGAACTCTACGTCGTTGCCGGAGACCTCCCCGGACTGGCGGCGGGCGTCTATCACTTCTCCCCTCCCGACAACTCCTTGGTGTGCCTGCGCCTGGGGGACTACCGAGGCCATCTGGCGGAGGCGGCCGCCGGCGACCAAGCGGTCGCCTCCGCGCCCGCCACAATTGTTTGCACCGCCGTCTTTTGGCGGAGCGCGTGGAAGTACCGCACCCGCGGCTACCGCTACTGCTATTGGGACAATGGGACTATTCTGTCCAATATGCTGGCCGCCGCCAACGGTCTGGGCCATCCCGCCACACTGGCCGGAGGTTTCATCGATGCCGACGTCGACCGCCTTCTGGGGGTGGACGGGAGGCGGGAAGCCAGTACCTGCCTGATAACCGTCGGCTCGTCCAACGCCTCCCACAGCGCTCACCGGGAAGACCTGGGCGACGCTCCTGCCGGGGACCTTGGCGACAATCTCCAGGTGGTCTACCCAGAATCGGACCGGCTCCACGTCCAGTCGCGGCTCGAAACCTGCCAAGCGGTGGAGGCTTGGCGCGGCGCGGCGGCCTCCCCCGGACCGTCGGCGTCCAAGACTTGGCCGGATTCGGGACCGCTGGACCGGGTGGTTGCTCGACGTGGCTCCACCCGCCGTTTCGCCAGGGAACCAATCTCAGCAGACCAGCTAACGGCGCTATTGGACGCTGCTGCTTCTCCGATGGCCACCGATTACTCCGGGCCCCTGATCGACACCTACCTGATCGTCAACGCCGTGGACGGGGTTGGCCCCGGGGCCTATTTTTACGCGCCGGGTCAGGGTCGGGAGCCCAGCCAATTGGAGCTGTTGCGGGAGGGAGAACTCCGGGAGGAGGCGGGGCACCTGTGTTTCGAGCAGGCGCTGGGGGCCGACGCCAGCGTGGTCGCTTTCTTCATGGTCGACTTGGACCGGCTGCTGGCGAGACTGGGGAACCGGGGGTACCGCATCGCGCAATTGGAGGCGGGCGTGACCGGCGGCCGTATTTATTTGTGCGCCCATTCCATGGGGCTGGGGGCTACCGGAATGACCTTCTTCGACGACGCCGCCACCGCCTTTTTTTCGCCTCATGCCTCGTCGAAAAGCCTGATGTTCCTGGTCGGGTTGGGCGTCACCGCCAAGCCGAATCAAGTGCGGCCGTTCCGCTCCCGCATCGGAATGCTCAAGGACTCGTTGGCCAGGGGCGCCAGCGGCGGCCGTCGGCCGGTGCCTGACTGGCTATACGATTAACGGACTATCCCGAAGCCCACGGGCGGCTGGGGGCTCACCGCAGAGAGCGCGAAGAGCGTAGAGGTTTTTGGGGTGGCCCGTCCGATAGAGTTCGCCCTCCACAGGTGGAGGCCATCTAAATTTCCCTCCCCAGCGCACGGGGGAGGGTTAGGGTGGGGGGCACCCCGCCTCTAGCCGATGGCCTTTTTGCGGATTTGTTGCAACGCCATCTGCATGTGCCACTCCATAGCGCCCAAGCCTACCACCTTCACTCCCACGTCGAAGTAGCGCTTCGCCGATGCAGCCATGGAATCGAAGTCCGGTGAGTCCAGCCCCATGTTGTACATGATTGAGGCGTCGTAGCGTTCGCCGGTCTCCACCGCCCTTTCCAACAGCCGCATCACCTTGGGGTCTTCATACTTGAAGGGCACACCCAGAATCTTGGTGATGTCCCCGGCGGCCAGCCATACCAACCGGATGCCGTCTATGGCCAGAATCTCGTCCAAGTCCCGGAGACCGCCCTCGCTTTCCACCGTGGGCACCACCAGGGTACCCGCCCTCGTCTTTTCGTTGTATTCGGGGAAGTCTTCGGCGGTGGAGAAGCGGCGCAGGTGGATGAGACGGTGCCAGTCGTCCCGCAGCCCGACCAGCTCTTGGACTTCCTCTTTCGAGCCCACCGACACCGTGACCGCCGTGGCGCCCAAGGCCAGCGCCCGCGCCGCGTCGGAAACCGTTCGGCGGTCGGCGCCGGTGGCCCAAGGAAACGCCTGTACTCGAATCATGGGGGATATGCCGGTGCCACGAGCCGCCCTAATCAGGTGGGCGATGTTGTCCCAATCATGGGCCGTGAACATCATGTCGGCCATGAAACAGTCTATGCCCGCCAGCCCCGCCACCTCTACCATGTTGGGGTGACTGAACACGTAGGCGCACAACGACGGCTGGCCGCTGCTGAGGTTGGCCAGAAGCCGGTCGGTCGACTCATTGGGGAATAGCAAGTAGTGCCTCTAATCAGGTGTGGGCAGGGCCCCTTGGCTCACGGGCGACGGCTTAGGAATCAGGGTAACGTATCCTGTCGGCCCTGTACATCAGCGTAAAAAATGTAAAATACTGGCGCAACGTACACGGCAACGGAGGGATAGAGATGGAATCGATAGGTTTTATTGGCTTGGGCAACATGGGCGGCGGCATGGCAGCCAATATTCAGAAGGCGGGCTACCCCCTTGTGGTTTACGACCTTCGGGAGGAGATGACACGCCCCTTCCTGGAAGCCGGCGCCCGTTTGGGGAGTTCACCGGCCGACGTGGCGAGCCGCACCGAGGTTACTCTTACTTCTCTGCCCGGCCCCCGGGAGGTTGAGGCGGTGGCCGTGGGGCCGGAAGGGGTGTTGGAAGGCATGAGCGCCGGGTCCGTATACATCGACCTTTCCACCAGCCGGCCTACGTTGATCAGGGAATTGGAGCCGCGATTCCGCGCCAAGGGAGCCCACGTCTTGGACGCCCCGGTGAGCGGCGGCAAGTCGGGGGCCCAAAGCCGTAACCTAGCGGTGATGGTTGGGGGCGAGCGCGAGGTCTTCGACCGGATGAAACCCCTGCTGGACGCTTTTGGCGATAAAGTGTTCTACGCTGGCAGCATCGGCGCGGGGTCCGTTGCCAAGCTGGTACACAACATGATCGGACATGGTGTGCGGCAAGCCATCGCCGAAGGCTTGACCCTGGGCGTCAAGGCGGGCGTGGAGCCCGAGCCGTTGTGGGAGTGTGTCCGGCGCGGTGCGGTGGGGCGGATGAGCGCTCTTCACGAAGGGATCGTCCGAACCGTATTTCAAGGCGAATTCGAACCGGCCAGCTTCGCTCTGGGCCTATCCCGCAAGGACATCGGCCTAGCCACCGACCTGGGCCGGGAGTTCAACGTTCCGATGCCGGTGGCCAATTTGGCGGAACAAATCGCGATTGAAGCGATGAACCGGGGCTGGGGAGAGATGGACAGCTCTATTGCCTTCTTGTTGCAAGAGGAGCATGCCGACGTTGAAGTGCGGGCGGCCCACGTAGACGTTGGCAGGGCCGCCAGCTTCATCACGACCCACCCTGACGCCTGATAGGCGCCAGTCCGCGACATGACCCACCAGACGAGAGGCTGGAGGAGTTACCGCAGGTGTTCCAGCATAGCCAGCGGCGTGGTGGCCAGCAGGCCGGCGTCGACCGGGAGGACGATGCCGGAAACCCAGCGTGACTCGTCGCTGGCCAGGAACACACCGGCCCAAGCGATATCCCAAGCCGTGCCTTCGGTACCCAAGGGCCCGGCACGGCGGCGCAGGTCCCGGAATTCGTCGGACATCGCTCCGGCCACCATCGGCGTGTAGATGTGGCCCGAAGCGATGCAGTTGACACGGATGTTGTCCCGTCCGTGAGTCACGGCCATGGTGGTGGTGAGGCCAACGATCCCGGCCTTGGAGGCCGCGTAGGGCACCGCCGCCCCGCCGCTTCCGGCCCGGATGCCGGCGATGGACGTAACGTTGATAATCGACCCGCCGCCGCCTTCCGCCATTTGGGGTACGGCGTACTTGCTGGTCAGCACCATCGACTTGAGGTTGACGTCCAATACCTGGTCCCAGTGATCTTCGTCGACGTCGACTACATTGCCGCGCCCCAGAATGCCCACGTTGTTGAACAGAACGTTGACTCCCCCGTAGCGTTCTACGGCGGCTTCAACCATTGCTTGGCAATCTTCGGAGTTGGTTACGTCTGCCTCGAAGACCGAGGCCTCGCCTCCTTCCTCCCCGATGTTCCGCAACGTCTCTTCAGCTTGGGTGGCCGAGCGGTCTACCAACAGGACCCTGGCCCCCTCTCTGGCAAATAGCATCGCTGTGGCTTTCCCGGTCCCTATGCCCGGACCGCTTGAGCCGGCCCCGGTCACAATCGCCACCTTTCCTGCCAGTCTCAACTTGGGACGTTCCCCTGAGCCTTGCATCCAATCACCCCTCTAAACACCGGTCTGTGCAGCCACCGGATCGTACAGGCCGGGAAGTTGCCCACCGTAGATTCTAAGACCGTTCCAACGGCCGGGTCCCGTTCATTATCCCGGCAGAGGCCCACCGCCTTCAACCCGAGTAAGCCGGAAGAAGTAAAAAGCGCCGCATCGACGGCCGATACGGCGCTCTCTGGTCCTCCTCGATTGGGCTCGTCTGGTTAGTCCCCGGTGTCCGCCGGGGTCGATTCGTGGGTCCCGTTGGTAAACCTGTTGATGACTTCCCGGTCCCCGTCGTCTAACTGGCCGTTGGTCAACCGGGAAGCTATGTCCTTCCGCCCTTTCCAGACATCCTTTAGGTCTTCGTCTATTAGTTCGACGATAGCGTTACGTACCCCGGTATCGTGGCCGATGTCCGGGTACAGCTTCCAAGACTCTTGTTTTAGGGTTTCCATCCATTCCGCTTTGGCGCCGTTGGCGCCACGGGCGTCCTCGAAGTGCCAGGCGTACCAAGCGCTGACCATCTCGCGGAAGATGGCTAGATCTGAAATCGGGGCGCCCACGGTGGACATTTGGACTTCGAATCGATGGTTGTCCCCTGGGTGCCCTTCCACCGCGGCGAATTTCCGCCCGCCGCCCAAGCCGCGGATGACCGAGTCGTGCAGGTTGGAGGCCGTGATTCCAACGCCCGCAGCCGAGTCGACGTGTCCGACCCGGACCTCACCGACCCGCCACATCCGTTCTTCCATGGCAGCGGCGCCCATGTGCATGTCCACCAACAATTCGCCAAGGTCCTCGCCGAAGCGGGGGCCGGTGGAGATGAGGGAGAGGAACCCACTGTCTATGGAAACTGTACTGCGTATCTTTTGGGCCGTGGCCATCGCCACCAAGTCTTCCAGTTCAGTAGTGTCCACCCGGTCAGTGCCGTAAACCGGTTTGCCTTCCAGTGCGTCCTGGACCACTTGGCTAATTTCCATCAGGTCCAGGTTACTCAATTGGAACCGGCTGAGGATCCTCCCAGCTATATTCTGCGCCTGGTGGCCCGACAGCAGGTTTTTAACCGTCGGGTCGTCGCTTTCGAAGATCCAATATTCTGAGTCGGTCACTTCTTCGTAAAGGCGGCCGCCGGCGTTGACATGGCGCCGGACATCGTTCAGCGTGTCCGTCCAACTGGCCGCATATTCGTTCATCTCGGAGCGCAGCCCGCCGATCACCTCAGTTACGTGGTTAAGACACAGGGTTTCCAGCCAGTCATCGGTCTCGGATTGCCAGCGGCTCAGCCTCCTGCGCCGCTCTCCGGGCGTTACGTCCAAGTCGTCGTGAGTGGGCTCGGAGACCGACGGGAGGTCTCTCCGGACGCTCCGGTCCGCCAAATCGACCCAGCGGCGGGCCGGCGGATCTTGGTCTGGCGAGCCGATCAATTGTTGTATGTACAGCCGCTGCATGCGGAGCGTGATTTCCTGCAACAACTCGACGCGCTTCAAGTCAGCGATGGAACTGGCCCGGGCCAATTCAGTCCTCACGTCGTTGTTGGTCTCAATCACCATCCGGTCGCTAAGGGCGGTTTCGGACCGCATGCGTTCGAATAGGGAGTTGAGGGAACGCGCCACTTCGCTCAGGGATGCGTGGATAGTGCCGTGGACTTGCCCGTGGATGTCTCTGGAGCCGGATGAGATGCGGCCGGCGGCCAAGAAGCCCAACGGGTCCGGCGGTATGGGCAACCGGTTGGTCATTTCATTGAAAGACAGCGTCAGTCGTTTAATTCCGAATCGTGGCATCTCTCACACCCCTACAGTCGGCTGCGCCACTGGTGTTGAAGGTATTGCTTGGCCGTCAACTCGAAGAAGCCATCCAGCAGGCCGGCCTCCCGGGAACTGATGGAGCCGAAACGGGCGTCTTCTTTGTTGTTGGCTTCCCTCATTGTCTCGTGGAACCGCGCCCACCAATCTTGGCCGGTGCCCCAAGCGTCGGCCACCAAGTCTTCGAGAATACGGGCAACGTGCACTCTCTGCACTGGCAACGAGTCCTTGGGCGAGCGGTGCATCACCGCCATGTCGTAGTGGGGACCGGGAGCCTCGATCCTGCGGTCCGGGTAGACGGTCACGGTGTAGGAGTCCCTACCCGTGTACTCGCCCTTCCCCGCCTTGATCCCCGTTATCGACCGCAGAAATTGCAGCGTAGAGTAGGCGTTCCGCAATTGCAACGGGTAGGTGGTTTCCGGGTCGCGCGACATCCCGCGTTGGGGCAGGATGAGGTGTAACACAACACTGAAGTTAAAGGACGTGCCCCGCGCTTCGGAAAGCGCCGCCAAAAGCACCGGCAACGCTCCAGAGGTGCCGCCGCCAAGAAAGGCAACCAAGTGGACCCTAAGGTAGGTTATCCCTTCGTAGTAGGGACACACCTCTTCGATGGTCGCATCCAATTGTCCCCGTATTCCGCTGTAGTTGAACCTGGCGGCTACCCCGGCGTTGGCCAGGGTACCCAAAGCTCCCTCGCGGGACAGGCTCAGGTTCTTCAACTCCGGGACACACTCGGTTATCCAGGGTCGCATGTCACGCAGGTTAGAGAAGTGGGGCAGCGTCAGCGGCACAAACCGGGCGGCCCGTGAAATCTCGGTCCGGGTAGCCTCCCGGGTGTCCATGTAGAGGAATCCCAGGCTCTTGCGGTCGGTTAAGCTCCAAGTCGATGAGACTTCCTCCAGCTTTCGGACGATCTGGCAACTGGTAGACCCCAGACCGATTACGACTGCAGGCGACACAACCCGATCTATCCCTTGGTTGCCCGCCAACCTGGAGAGCGCCGCGCTTCGTAGCGCCGATGTGACCATCAGACCTCCGGCCGCTTGCCTCCGGGCGGCGTACTCGGAGCAAGGGACTCATGGTGTTACGGTATCACAATTTATAATACCGCGGCCCATATTGTCAAACAAGGTTACGGTATCCGCAGAATATCGATATCGAATCGGACATATCTTTACATAAACTAGCACGGAATCTTCCTAATGGGACAGGTCCGTGATTCGAAGGCCGCTGGCTCCGGAGTCTTTTCGGTACCCTGGGTTGACGTTGCCCGCCGACGGACCAGCTATGTGAACAATCGATGCGAAAAACCTGTGGAAACTGTCTGTGCTGACATCGTTCCGACCGGACGGCGGCCGCCGGAGACCCCTCTACAACGAACCGTCGATGCTCACGTCGATCAGGGCGGGCTTGCCGCTTTCGAAGGCCCGGCGCACCGCGGCGTCCAACAACGCGGGGTCGGTAACTTTTTCGCCGGCCACTCCCATAGCCTGGGCCACCGCGGCCAAGTCCAAGGGGTTGGCGAAGTTCATGCCCAGATATTCGCTCTCCCGTTCCTGGTCCCCGAGCATCCGCTTCAGGTAGGTATCCATGTTGACCTTCAGGATGCGGTAGGCGCGGTTGTTGCAAATAGCGTACACCACAGGGATATTGAAGGTAGCGGCGGTCCATAGGGCTTGCACGGTGTACATCGAGGCGCCGTCGCCCACCACAGCCAGCACCGGACGGTCGGGCCGGGCCAGTTTCACCCCCAACGCGCCCGGCATCGCCCAGCCCAACGCCCCTCCCTGGATGCCGTAGAGACTGCCCGGCTCGTCGAAGTTGAACGCGTCCATCAGCGCCGGACGGGAAGTGATCGATTCGTCGGCCACGATGGTGTTCTCCGGTACCGCTGCCGCCAACTCGTGCATCATTCGGGCCGCTTCCATGGGCTGCTGGTCCCAGTTCTCCCGCAACCGCCTTTGGCTCTCTTCATTAGTGCGGCGGCGGGCTTCGGCCAAGGCCGCGCCTCGGGTAATGGCGGCTTCCTTGGCCGAGGCCGACATATCCTGGTCCAACGCCTCCGCCAATTCCGCCAACCCGGTGGCGGGATCGGCCAGCACGCCGACCTCGGTGGGATAGACCTTCTCGACCTCACGGGCGTTGCTGTCCAGGTGCACCAACTTGGTGGCGGGGTCCAAGAACGGCGTGTCTACGTACAGGAACGAGGAGAATATGTTCGCCCCCACCGCCAACACTACGTCGGCTCCCGACAACATCCGGCGGGTTGAAGGGCTGCTGGTGTTGAGAATACCGCCGAAGAGAGCATGGCTGGTTGGGAAATTGACTTCTGAGAAGGCGGCGGCGAACACTTTAGCCCCCAACCGTTCGGCGACCTTCACCATTTGCTCCACCCCGCCCGACTGGGCTATCCGGTCGCCGATGACAATCACCGGGTTGTCGGCTTGGGAGAGCAGCCGGGAAGCTTGGGCCAAGGCCTCGGTATCCGGGCGTAGCCGGAAGTAGCCCGGCGAGGAGCCGATAAGCCCGACATCGGTCCTTTCGTCCATGGTGTCCCAGGGGAAGGAAAGGAAGGTCGGCCCGGTGGGTGGGGTCTTGGCTTCGTTGAAGGCCCGCCTTACCGCCATAGGTACGTCGCCGGGGTGATGGATTTCATGGCTCCACTTAGTGTACTGGGAGGTCATTTGGACCAGGTCGCCGGACAGGGTGGGCTCGGTCAACAGCATCCGGGTGTCGGAGTTGCCCGCGGTCAGCACCACCGGGGCGCCGCCCCGGAAGGCGTTGTAGAGGGCGCTGATGCCATTTGCCAGACCGCCGGCGATGTGGATGTTGGCGAACGCGGGGCGTCCCGTGGCCCTGGCATAGCCGTCGGCCATCCCCACCGCTGTGCCTTCCTGCAACGCCTGGATGTACTTTAACTGCGGGTAGTCCTGCAAGGCGTCCATCATCGGCGTCTCGCTGGTGCCGGGATTCCCGAAGATGTACTCCACCCCCTCGGCAATAAGCATTTGCACCAGCGCTTCCTTTCCGGTCAATGAGGGCATGCGGCCTCCGTTCTAGTCGGATACTACTCGCAGGGTATAGTACCAGCGTGGTGTTTTAGACTGTCTATGGGATGCCTATAGGTAGACCATCCATTCCAGGAGGTTATCGTCGGGATCCCGGGCGTACAGGCTCACCGCCGGCAGAACGCCGTTGGCCCTGGCGCCCTTGCGCGGACCCGGACCGCGGATCACTTCGACCCCGGCTTCGGCCAGCCAAGCCTGGCATTGTTCCGCCGTTCCGTCCCAAACGAAGCAGATGTCTCCACAGCCGGGAACGGCCGTGGGCCCGCGGAGGCTCGCGGTATACCCCTCCGGGTGTACGTTGATCTTGGAGTCGCCGATCTGGATGGAAAATATACTGGCGCTGCCGTCCCGCCACTCGGCTTCATCGTTTATGGTGAATCCCAAGCGTTTGTAAAAATCGATGAGCCGCTCCGCGTTGGCGGTGGGCATGGCGATATGGTCGATGCTGATCGTTCCCAAGTTCGACCCTCCAGACTAATCTGACCCAACCATACTAATCCTGTTCTTGGATGTCAAAAACTGCTACTGTAGGGACGCCTTCCCCCCTTGAGGGGAGGCCGTCAAACCTCAAATCCCCTTAAAAAATGAATCCCCCTTTCTCCGTGAGATGTCGCAAGTCGCCGCCTCCCGCAGTTAGATGGGGTAAGGATAAGGGCCTGATATGTTCGATATCCTGTTGCTGAACGGGCGCATCATCGACGGGACCGGCCAGACCTGGTACCGGGCCAGCCTGGGAATAACCGGCGATACCGTGACTGTCATCCGCGGCGACGCCTCCCAGGTGCAGGCCGGAAGGGTTCTCGACGCTGGAGATTCCGTAATTTGTCCCGGGTTCATTGATATGCACACCCATTCCGACCTCGTTCTGATGTCGGAACCGACCCACGAGGCCAAGCTGCGACAGGGTGTGACCACCGAGCTGTTGGGTATGGACGGGCTGTCATACGCCCCGGTATCACCGGGCAACCTGGAAGCGTTGCTCTATTACTTGGCGGCGGTCAACGGAACGCCGCCCCCGGGGGTGCGGTGGAGTTCAGTGAAGGAATTCCTGGATGTTCTGGACGGGCGTACCGCCTGTAACGTGGCCTTCATGGCGCCCCACGCGGCCATTCGCGTCGAGGCCATGGGATGGGAGGACCGGCTGCCCACCGCCCAGGAATTGGCCCGGATGCAGGAACTGGCCCGCCAAGCAATGCGGGACGGGGCGTTCGGCTTCGCCACCGGCCTCACCTATGCGCCCGGCGCCTATAGCGACACCGACGAGCTGGTTGCGGTTAGCGGCGCCATTGCCGACTTGGGCGGCTTTTACATGAGCCACGCCCGTTACTCCCTGGGCGACCGCCTCTTGGACCCTTTTCGCGAGGCGATAGCCGTCAGCCGGAGGAGTGGAGTGCCGGTCCATATTTCGCACTACCACAACCCGGTGGACGGAATGGGGGAGCGCATGACCGGCTTGGTCGACGAGGCCCGAGATTCCGGGCTGGACGTTACCTTCGACCAATATCCCTACGCCGCCGCCTCCACAATTTTGCACTCGTTGCTTCCTTATTGGGTCCATGCCGGGGGGCCGGACGCCCTGATGCGGCGGATCAAAGAGCCGGCGGTGCGGGACGAGATCGGCGACTCGGTCACGCCCCAGTGGGGGCTGACCCTGGACAGCTACGTCTTCAGCAACATCGGCTCGGCCAAGAATAAGGAATGGGAGGGCCGTTCCCTCACCGACTTGGCCGAACACCAGGGCAAACGCATGGTCGACGCAATCTGCGATCTTCTGATCGAGGAAGACCTGCAAGTAGCTTTCGTGGCACGGACCGGCAATCCGGACAACATCCGCGCCATCGTGCAACACCCGGCGCAAATGGTCGGCTCCGACGGGCTGATGACGGGCGACATGCCCAACCCGCGGACCTACGGCACGTTCCCATACGTTCTGGGGCAGTTCGTTAGGGAAGAGGGGCTGCTCCGGCTGGAGGACGCGGTGCGCAAGATGACTTCCATGCCAGCGCAACGGTTGGGCCTCCAGGACCGGGGCATCCTGCGCGACGGGATGAAGGCCGATGTGGTGATATTCGACCCGGAGCGCGTCAGAGCCAACGCCACCTTTGAGGACCCCAAACAATATCCCGACGGTATCGAATACGTGTTGGTCAATGGGCAGATGGTCATAGATAACGGCACTCACACCGGTGCGCTGCCCGGCCGTGCGCTGAGGTCTCAATAGAGCTTGTCTTGCCCTGAATCAACGGTCGCCAACGGAGGTCGGAGCCGGCGGCTTCGGCCTATCGTTGCGTCCCCGCCTAGGGGTGCATGTGTCTGCTAAAACCGCCTCCCGCGGCCCACGCTATGAACCCGAGGAAAGGCCCCCCTTCATTGTTACCGTGGGTGTTGGGCTGCAAAACGCTTTTCTGGGACTTGCGCCGTTTGTGGTGCTGCCACTCATCGTGGTGGGCGCAGCGGGAGGTAGCCAAGCCCTCGGGTTGTGGACGGTTTTTGCGACCATGGCCTCCATCGGCGTGACCACACTGCTGATGACCGTCCGCTACGGGCCCGTGGGTGTTGGATGCAACGTCCTGCCGGGCGTATCCCCCACAGCCATCCCCTTTTGTATCCTGGCGTTGGTGGATGGCGGACCGGGGACGTTGGCCGCCCTGGTTATAGCCGCGGGTCTGTTCCGGATGGCATTGTCGATGCGGTTATCACTCCTGAGGCGAGTCGTCACGCCGACCGTGAGCGGCACGATCATGATACTGCTCATCATTACGATAACGCCCCTCTTCTTCAAGTTAATGTACGACGTGCCAGCGGGAGCGCCAACCGCGGCAGCGCCGGTGTGCGCCCTGACGACCTTCGTGGTCATGGTCGGGATCTTGTTGCGCACTTCGGGCGCACTGGCCATGTGGGCCCCGGCCATCGGCATCGTCGCCGGCGGAGTGGCGGCCGTGGCGTTCGGCATCTACGACCTCGAAACCCTGAAGCAGGCTCCTTGGGTCGGACTCCCGCTGAACGGCTGGTCCGGCTTTGGCTTCGACTTCGGTATGACTTTCTGGACGCTGCTTCCGGCATTCGCGTTCGTCTCCGTCATAGACCTCATCCAGACGAATGCCATGTCCCTCTCGGCGCTCCGGGTCTCTTGGCGCGAACCGCGAGCGATCGACTTCCGGAGAATAGAGGGGGGAGCCATGAGCAACGGCCTCGGCACCCTGCTTGCCGGTATTTGGGGTGGAATACCGCTTACCACAGGACCGAGGGGCTCGATGATAGCGCTTCAAACGGGATGTGCTTCCCGCGACATCGGCATTTTCATCGGCGTCGCTTGCCTGGTGCTGGCTTTTTTCCCGAAGGCGTGGGGCCTCGTCAGCATCATCCCCGGTCCCGTGGTGGCAGTCTACTTGATCCTCATAATGGCGCCGCTTTTAATCGAAGGCATGAGGACGATCATCCAGGATGAGTTCGACTATCGTAAGGGCCTGATGGTGGGAGTCGCCACCATGGTTGGACTAGGTTTCCAGTTCGATATGGTCACCCTGCCCATCGGCGGCCTGTGGGGTTCGATGTTCCAACAGGGTCTGACCACCGGGGGAATTACGATGGTTCTCCTGACCCTGTTTACGGAGCTCACGGGACAGGGCCGCAGTCGAATTCAGGCGGAGCTTCACGTGGAATCATTGCCGAGAATAAATGCCTTCCTCAAGAATTTCTCCTCCAGCCGGGGCTGGAACGACGAGATGACCGACCGGCTGCACGCCGTTGCCGAGGAGACCCTCCTGATTCTGGCGCCCCAGAATGGGAACGAAAGCGCGGACGAGAATGGTGATGGCAACGACCGGCGGAGATTGCTGGTGGTTGCCGGCAGCGACGGTCCCGCCGCCGAATTGGAGTTCATCAGCGCGCCAAGCCATTCGAGCAACCTGGAGGACCGGATAGCGCTTCTGAAAAAGCCGGTCCCTGAGATTCCGGAATTCGAATCAATGGTAGAGCGCGATGTCTCCCTTCGGTTGCTTCGTTACTACGCATCATCCGTGAGTCACCAGCAGTACCATGATACCGAAGTTATAACGGTCCGCGTCTCGCCCAGGGAGAGGGAGTAAAAGGTACGCCTCTGCCGCCGCTGGGCCGCCTCAACACTACGGCAGCGGCGGTTGCGTGGTAGCCAACGGCGAGCCGGTGGTGGATAATGGCTGGCGCGCAATTTGCCCGGTGTTCGAGAGCGGACCAATTCCACATGGACTTGCAAAAGAATATCCACGCCGTAATAGGGAAACACGAAAGTTGTGGAGACAGATATAACTGAGCCTTTGCAGCGGACCATCCACACGGTTATTAAGAAATACGAAGGATACTTCGTAGCCATGTACCCGGAGGTGTCAGTCGTCACCGACGGACCCACAATCGACGAAGTTGTGTGCAATTTGCAAGAGGCTGTTGGGCTCTTGCTGGATGGCGAAGACCCGGCAGGTTTCGGGTTGGTCCCCAATCCGGGGGTAACGCTGATATACCAGATGGAGTTGGCCGTTGCCGCGGCTTAGGAGACTATCAAGCGACCAAGTAATTGCGATATTCAGCCGATTCGGTCTCATCGTCTATTCGCAACGCGGCGGTCATATCAAACTTCGGAGAACGGAGCCCAACGGCACAATCAAACTCTAACGGCGCCGCGACGCCGACAAGTGCCTCTTGGCACCCTACATGACATTTTCCAGCAGCCACGCCGATACATTCCGGAAGACGAACTCCGTCACGAATTCTACGCTGGCTAGCCCGGAGGCTTCATGGACTTTGAACCCCGATATACTGAAGAGCAGGAACGCTTCCGCCAAGAGGTCAAAGATTGGCTCGAGGACAATGTGCCGCCGGGCATCGTCCACCCTGCCGACCCCATAGACCTGACCTGGGAACAGTACCAACGGCGGCGCGACCTGGGCCGTAAGCTGGGGGCCAAGGGCTGGCTGTGGCCGACCGCGCCCACCGAGTTCGGGGGCGGCGGTCTTGACGTCGACCACGCGGTGGTTATCGAGGAAGAGATCGACGCCTACGGGCTCACCAACCCTCCCTACTACGATTCCGGGGGGCGGCTGGGCGGCGCCTCCATCTTGGTCTGGGGTTCCCAAGAACAAAAAGAGTCTTTCCTGCCCCCCATCTTCACCGGCGCGGTACGGACCTGGCAGCTTCTGTCGGAATCTGAAGCCGGGTCGGACTTGGCCAACGTGAAGACAACCGCAATCCGCGACGGCGCCGAATACGTCGTCAACGGCCAGAAGATATTCGTTGGCAGCTCCTTGGGCTGCGACTTCATGTGGACGATCGTGGTTACCGATCCCGCGGCCAAGCGCCACGAAAACCTCGGCTGGCTCATGGTCCCATCGGGCCTCCCGGGTATCACCATCCAGCCGATGGACCTGCTCATCTCGGGAGGCGAGTCCGGGGCCGGCTCGGGCGTGAAGAATACCGTTTTCTTCGACAATGTGCGAGTACCCGCCTTCAACCTCATAGGCGGCGAGAACGAGGGCTGGAAGGTGGCCACCACTCACTTGGAACTGGAACACGGCACCGGGGGCCGTGTAGGCCGGAATTGGCTGGTGGACCGCCTCTTCGAGCATTGCCGGAACAATACCCGCCGCGGCCAGCCGATGACCAAGGACCCGGACGTGCGAGACCGTCTGGTCGATGTCTACGTGGAAGCTGAGATCGTCCGGCTGCTGAACTTGCGCAACTACTGGATGCGCCACAGCGGGACTGAAGTAACCTACGAAGGCCCCCAAGCCTCGTACCTGCGTAAGACCTCCGGCCTCCGGATGGCCGGGGCCATGCTGGACATCCTGGGACCCGCCGCGTTGACCCATGACCCTGAGTTGGGGGCCGCCGACGGTCACATGGAGGCCCACGCCCGGGCCGGCATCGTGGCTATCCACCCCGGCGGCACAACCGACATTCAGAAGGTGATCATGGCTCGCCGTATCGGCATTGGGCGCGAGGTCAGAGAGAAAGCAGGAGCACTGTCCTAATGGACTTGTCGCTAACCCCGGAACAGGAAATGTTGAAAGCGGCGGCCCGCCGTTTCGTACAACAGGAGTATTCCAAGGACACTCTGCTACAGATTGGGTCGCCCGACGAAACGACCCCCTTGGAACCCTGGGACCGCTTGGCCGGTACCGGCTGGCTGGGAATTTTGATTCCCGAGGAGCACGGCGGGGAAGGCGGCTCCTTTACCGACGCCGGAGTGCTGTTCGAGGAGTTGGGCCGCGGCCCGGTACCTGGCCCCCACCTAAGCTCCAGCGTATTGGCCGCCCTGACCATCCTGGAAGGCGGCACCGCCCGCCAGAAGCACGAATGGCTGCCCCGGATCGCCAGCGGCCGAATGAGGGTTGTTCCCGCGGTCACCGAGGCCGACTATGGCTGGTACGAAGCCGACGTCCGGACGGTCGCGGCCTCGGACGGGTCCGGGTACCGGCTCGACGGCGTCAAAGCCTACGTCTACGACGGCGGATCGGCTTCCCACTACCTTTGCGCCGCCCGGTCGCCGAACGGAAGCGAAGTGGGCCTGTTCTTAGTCCCGGTTGACGCCCCCGGCGTTCGAGCCAGGGTACTGCCCGGATTCGCTTGGAATACGTCGGAAATACGGTTCGACAACGTGGCCGCCGGGCCGGACGATCTTCTGGGCGGGAGTTTTGACGGCGGTTGGACTGCCTTGGAACGGGGCGCCGCCCGGGCTATTCCGGTCATTTGCGCGTTCCAGGTGGGCGGCTGCCAAGCTGTCTATGAGCTATCCGTTGACTACAGCCGGACCCGGGTCCAGTTCGGCACCCCCATCGGCCGGTTCCAGCGGGTGCAGGACCACGTCATTAATCTGGTCAACTCCCTCGACGCGGCCCGCTGGACCGCCTACGAGGCCCTCTGGAAGCTGGACACCGGCCGGGACGCCGCGAGCAGCATACACCTAGCGAAGGCCGTCGGCAGTGAAGGGTATTACCAGGCCTGCAACTACGCCCACGAAGTCCACGCCGGCGTCGGTAGCATGACCGAGTATGGACTCACCCTGCATACCACCGCCTCCCGCACCCTCTACCATTACCTCGGCGACCCCACGTTTCACCGCCGCCGCTTGGCTGACGCTTTGGGGTTGTAGCAAGGGCAACAGGCGGGACCCTTCTCGGACAGCTCCAGTCCCTACCCATTGGGCCCAGCGGCCCAATACTTCCGAGGTTGTCCCGAATCGGCCTGTCGTTGGGCATAGATGCCGATACGCACCAAACGCAGTTCTTCGTAGGAGAAGTCCCCGCCCAGTTCCTCCCAGACCGGCCTGAGCAATTCGTAGCCCAGGTGGGCGAAGGCTTCCTCGATTCGGGGCACACGTTCGGGGGGAGGCATGGCGGAGTACATGGTGATAGGGACGCCCGCGCGGACCAAACGTTCCAGGTGCCCGAGTATCGTAGTCTCCTTCAATCCCCGCCTTTCCGCGGTCTCTGACAACGATAACCCCGATGACACCAACCGGCCCGATTCCCGGATAGTTTCGCCGATGATTCCAGACGGTGGGGTAAGGGAGTCAACCGGGCGACGGGAAGATATTTGGGGCATTCCGTGCTGTTCGGCGTAGCCGGAAATAAGTTCCAGGAACCGGCCGCCGAGGTCTTCCAGCTTGGCTCGTCCTACACCAGAGATGGCGGCAAATTCCGCTATCGACATGGGAAGCTTTCGGGCCATGTCCTCCAAGCTCTTGTTGGCGAAAATCATGAAAGCGGGAATGCCGCGTTCATCTGCTATTTCCTTGCGGAGGGCCGACAACTTGTCGTACAGCTCCGCATCGTAAGTTCGATTGCCGCTTGGTTGGGATCCCAGTTCCTGTTCCTGGAGGTGAACGGGCGCGGTAAGGGTCAACGTTTCCTGGTTTTTCAGAAACTCTCGTCCCCTGGGTGTGACGCCTAGCGTTGGATACTGTCCACCGGCTCCGGCCAGCAGTCCCTCGGTTATCAGTGCGTCAACCATTTGGTGCAATGCGTTTCGCGAATAGTCCCTCGCGATTCCGAAAACGGATAATTTGTCGTGGCCATATTCCTGTAGCCTCTTGTCCTTCGAGCCTTGCAACACTCGTATTACATATGCTGAGCCGAACCGTTCGCCGGTGAGGATTACCGCCGACAGCATCTTCTGGGCAATCGCTGTGGCGTCGTATGTCTCTTGAGGGGTCAGGCAGACGTCGCATCCGCCGCAGTCTTCCTCCGGCCATTCCTCGCCCAGGTATTTCAGCACGAACTTGCGGCGGCAGGTGCGCAGGCGGCAAAAAGACACCATTTGTTCCAGCCGCTGGCGGGCGCGTTCTCGCTCCCCGGCATCCTCCATCTGGCCCAGGAAATATTCCTGCTTGGCCTTATCCGCGTGGGAGTAAAACAGGACGCACTCTCCGGGCGCTCCGTCCCGCCCGGCCCTCCCGGTCTCCTGGTAGTAACCTTCCAGGTTCTTGGGCAGATCGTAATGGACCACGACGCGCACGTCGGGTTTGTCGATGCCCATGCCGAAGGCGATTGTGGCCACAACGATGGTATTTTCGTCACGGATGAACCTGTCTTGGACGGCCCGGCGCGTTTCCGGCCCCAGGCCGGCATGGTAGGCCTCGGCCTTGAAGCCCCGTTCGGAAAGGGCGCCGGCCATTTCTTCGGTGGACTTGCGGGAGAGGCAGTAGATGATAGCGGACTCGCCCCGGTGTCGTTCCAGCAGGGCCAGCAACGACCCCAGGGAATTCTTCTTGGGCTCTACCGAGTAGGTCAGGTTGGGCCGGTTGAAGCTCGAGATGAACGACTTGGGTTGCCGCAACCCCAATTGGGTCAGAATGTCGTCCCGGACCGGCTTCGTGGCGGTCGCGGTAAGAGCAATGGCCGGTACGCCGGGGCAAACTTCCCGGAGCGCCTTGAGCTCGCGGTAGGCTGGCCGGAAGTCATGACCCCAATGGGAAACGCAGTGGGCTTCGTCGATGGCCAGCAGTCCAACGTTCAACTGCCTCAGAAAACCCCGGAAATCGGGCAGAACGGCGCGTTCCGGGGCCACGTAGAGGATTTTGAACCGGCCATTACGGGTCAGCTCTTCGACTCGAGCGATCTGCGGCGGGGTCAGGGAGCCGTTGATGAAGCCGGCCCGGATGCCATTGGCGATGAGGCCGTCCACTTGGTCTTTCATCAGAGCAATGAGGGGCGAGACCACAAGGGTGAGGCCTTCCAGCGCCAACGCCGGCAGTTGGTAGCAGAGCGACTTGCCGCCGCCGGTTGGCGCCAGAACGAAGGTATCGTTTCCCGCCATCACCGAGGTGATGATTTCCTCTTGGTGAGGCAGGAAGCTGTCGTAGCCGAAGTGGGTCTTCAGCAGATCGAGCACCGGAGTATCCTAGCCGGACGACGGTAGAAAAGACAACGGGCTGCGGTCAGCAGCCCGTCATCGAGTAGGCAATGCGACAACCTGGCTATACGCAGGCGTCCCTGACCGCCTGGGAAACGGCGGCCAGGCGTGCGTTGTTGGTTTCAGCGGCGCGGAAGCCGTTGGTGATGAAACCCACGGCCAAGCCGGAGTCGAAGTCGGCCCAACCGATGGAGGTACCGGCTCCGCCGTGACCGAAGCTGTGCAACGGGTCACCCGTAGGCGTGCCCATACGCTCGTCGGCCAAGGCCAAGCCCAGGGAACGCTGAGCGAACAGGCCCAACGACTGGTCTATGCCCTCTACCTGTAATGTGACGCCTTCCCCGACGGTCTCCGGCTGAAGCACCTGAGCTTGGTCCAGCGTACCCCGCCGCTCCATCATGGCGTAGAAGCGGGCTAAGTCCCCCGCCGAGGCGATGCCGTTGGCGCCCGGGGTGATGGTGTGGTGAACCTCCGGCCGGTCGAAGATTGCGGAATAGCCATTGGGGTCGGCATCGTCTTCGAGCAGATGGATGCGAGAGACGCGGCCGTCGTGTTCGGGCGGCAGGTTCACATAAGTATTGTCCATCTGCAAAGGACGGGCCAACTCTTCGGCCAAGAAGCGGTCGAAGCTCCGGCCATCGATGCGCCGCACCAACTCGGCAATTACCCAGCCGTAGTTGATGGGGTGGTAGGACAATACCTCGCCGGGCGGGAACTTGAGCGGAGCCCTTTCCATGGCCGCCGCAACCTTGGGCCAATCGGCCCAATCGGTCCAAGGCAGATCGGCCGGAGTGTCGGGAAAGCCGCCGCGGTGGCTGAGGATGTGGCGGACCGTTACCGGGTCCTTGCCGTTGGCGGCGAATTCCGGCCAATGCTTGGCCACCGGGTCGTCCCACTCCAAGCGCCCCCTTTCCTTCAGGATGTACACACAGGCGGCGGCTATGGGCTTAGTGGAAGAGAACAGCACGAACATGGTGTCGTCATCCACTGGCCGGCCGGTCTTGGAATCTGCGGCGCCGCCGTGGATGTCGAGCACCAAGTTCCCGTACCGGTACACTGCAAGCCCGGCCCCGGGATGGAGCCCGTCGGCGATCTGCTGATGGAAAAGTTCGGTAACCTGTTCCAGCTTTTTGGGGTCCATCGCCACGGTATCTGGGGTGGCTAACGTGGCCATATTACGTCCTCCCTAACTCGCCTAATTCGCTTAGTTCGGTCAAGGTATTCTAGCACCTTTTCGACGGCCCGCCCGGCATACTGCTGATGTACACCGCGTTGCGGCAGTCATGGCATTTCCCAAAGCAGGCGGATTGGAACGGCGTGCAGGCCATCTCCAAAGGGCACGCTCGTCTCTCCGTCGTAAAGCACGATTCCGGCGGCAAATTTAGTTCCGGATACCGCCTTGAGTCTGCGCAGGCCGCGGAAGTCAGAATCAGTGACCGTTGCGCCTGCCTTGACTTCTATTCCAGCGACACTACGGCCGTATTCGAGGACGATGTCGACCTCGATCTGGTCCTTGTCTCGGTAATGGAAGAATCCCACCGGACCGGCATACCACGTAGCCTGCCGGCGCAATTCCTGGAACACGAACGTTTCGAGAAGCTGTCCGAGCAACGCACGGTCTGCAATCAGCGCGGCCGTATCTACGCCCAGCAGCGCGCACGCTAGTCCGGTGTCGCCGATGTGCAGCTTGGGCGTCTTTACGATGCGTTTCTCTCGGTTACTATGCCACGGTGGCAGCCTCTCCAACAAATATACCCCCTCCAGCAGCGTGATGTATTCGCCGATGGTCGGACGGCTGAGTTGGAACGGCGAGGCGAGGCGGCTCAGGTTGAACAATTGCGCGGTTTGAGCCGCTGCCAGTGAGAGAAGCCGCGGCAGGGCATCCAAGCCGCTGATGCGGGACATGGCGCCGATGTCCCGTTTCACTTGGGCTTCGATGTAATTTGCGTACCAGTTTGCGCGCCTGCGGCCAGGGGGTCGTGCAAGTGCGGCGGGATATCCGCCGGATACGATCCGGTCTGCTAGCTCCCTTCCCAACCGTCCGGTCCGTTGGAACACGAAGTTATCGCTGAACAGGGTTTCAATGAAACCCGTGTTTGCAGGGCGACTCGCGTGCAACTCTCTCTGTGCCAGTGGGTGGAGCCGGACCGACTCCACTCGCCCGGCCAGGGAGTCTTGGACCGTAGAGACAGCAAGCACGTTGGTTGACCCAGTGAGGACGAACCGCCCCGGCACGCGCCTCCGGTCAACTTCCAGTTTTAAGGCGGTGAATAGCCCCGGTACCCGCTGCACTTCGTCCAAGACGACGCGTTCGGGGATGCTGGCTATGAAGCCCATAGGGTCGGCCTCGGCGCCGCCGCGAATCACATCGTCGTCGAAGCTGAAATAGCTATGTCCCCGGTCGCTGGATGTTCCGGCTTGGTCGCGGCGCGGCAAGTAGTCTTGAGCGCAGACCATCTGTGCCAGGGTGGTCTTCCCGCACTGGCGCGGGCCCTGAATCAAGACGACCGGGGAATCTTCCAGGGCTTCGGCGAGCCGCCGCTCGATAAAACGCGGATAAAGTGCGCTCTCGACCATCGTCTGATTGTAACTTTCAGGCCGTCTAATTGCAAGGTTTAGGATCGTCTAATTGCAAGGTTTAGGGTCGTCTGATTGCAAGGTTAGGGTCGTCTGATTGCAAGGTTAGGGTCGTCTGATTGCAAGGTTAGGGTCGTCTGATTGCAAGGTTAGGGTCGTCTGATTGCAAGGTTAGGGTCGTCTGATTGCAACTTTACCTTCGTCTAATTGTAAGTTTAGAGGCGTCTAATTGCAACCTTATGCCCGTCTGATTGCAAGTTGTAGTGGCGGCTAATTGAAAGGTTGGGCTTAGCGGCCCTTCCACACGGGGGTCCGTTTTTCGGCGAATGCGGCGACCCCTTCCTTGGCGTCCTCGGTGGCCAGCACCTCGTCGCGCTTCTTCTGAGCGAAGGCCACCCGCTCTTCCAGTCCCAACTCGGCGCCCTTGATAGACGCCTCCTTGATGGCGGCGAGGGCCAAGGGGGCGTTGGCTGTTATCTTGTGGGCCATCTCCTCGGCCCGGAGTATTATTTCGTTGGATGGGACTACGTAGTTCACCAGCATCAACTCCAGGGCTCTTTGGGCGTCGACGAACTCCCCGGTGAACAGGAATTCGAAGGCGACGTTCCGGGGCACTACTTGGGAAAGGAGGGCCGGGCCGCTCACCGAGGAGATTCCGCGCTTGGCTTGGGGCCAGCCGAACCGGGCCTCGGTGGAAGCGATGCGTATATCGCTGCCCAAGGCGATGCCGCAGCCTTGGGCCAGGCACAGACCATTGATGGCGGCGATTATCGGCTTCCAGATGTTCGACTGCACCACATAGAGGTCGCCGGTGCTGGGGCCTTCGTTGGCCCTGGCATTGGCCATAGCCACCAAGTCGTGGCCGGTGGAAAAAGCCCGGCCGGCGCCGGTGACGATGGCGCAACGGACTTCCGGGTTGTTCTTCACGTCCTGAAAGGCGTCCCAGAGTAACGCTCGCATCTCGGGGTTGATGGCGTTTAGCTTCTCCGGGCGGTTGAGGGTAATATAGGCGATACCTTCTTTGATTTCGTAGATGACCTCTTTCTCCGTCAAGTCCCGTCCTCCATCAGATAATCCTCGATCCGGTTGGCCTCGTTCCGATGGTCTCGTCTTCTTCGAGGGCGCCAATCTCCGCGGTCGTGAGCCCCAGCAACCCGCCGAACACTTCCCGGTTGTGCTGGCCCAAAGTAGGGGCGGGCCAGCGTACTTCGCCCGGCGTGGCGCCCATCTTCCAGGGCAGGCCGGGGTATTGGCGCGGCCCGACCTGTGGGTGGTCAACCGTCACGAAGGTAGCCCGGTCCCGGTAATGGGGGTCTTCCAGCAGGTCCGGACCCCGAAACACCGGCCCGGCCGGCACGCCGGCAGATTGCAACCGGCGGGAGAGCTCAAATGCGCCCTGTCCGCTGGTCCACTGGCCTATGATGGCGTCCAAAGCGCCTTGATTGGCCAAGCGCCGCGAGGGTGTGGCGAACCTGGAATCGTCGGCTAGGGCGGGGTCGCCAATCGCTCCGGCCAAGGCTTGCCACTCTTGTTCGTTGGTGGCGGCGATGGTTACCCAGCGGTCCTTTCCGGCGCAGGGGTAGGCGTTGCAGGGAGCGTACCAAGCCGAACGGTTGCCGCGCCGCTCGGGTTCGCGCCCTTTAAACTGGTAGGCCAGCAACTCTGCCCCCATCAAGGCCACCGACGACTCCTGCTGGGAGACGTCGATGTACATCCCCTTGCCGGACCGGCGGCGTTGGCGCAGGGCTGCCAGCAACACCCCAGCGGCGTGGGAGCCGGTGATAGGGTCGCCGTGGTTGATGCCCGATTTCATTGGGCCCTCGCCTGGATAGCCCGTCAGGTGGGCCATGCCCGCTAGCTGCTCCTGCCCTATGCCGTAGCCCAAATAGGACTTCCAAGGGCCGGTGTTCCCGAACGCCGGCATCGAAACATAGACCAAGTCGGGACGGTGGCGGCGCAGCGCCTGGTAGCCGTAACCCAAACGCTCCAGGCTGCCTTGCCGGAAATTTTCGATCACGACGTCGCTGATGGACACCAAGCGCTCGAACACCCGCCGCCCGGCTTCGTTGGTCAGTTCCAGCGTAATCCCGTACTTGGACAGATGCAGGCAGTTGAACCACCCGTTCCGGTTCCAAGGCTCCTCGCCGGGCTCGCCGTCGGGGTAGGCGGCAATGCCCCGGGCCGGACTGACTGGGCCGCGGTGGGAGTCGTAGACGCTGAGGGACTCCATCTTGATGACCTCCGCGCCGAGGTCGGCCATCAGCTTGGTGCAATAGGGCCCCGCCCAGATGCGGGAAAGGTCCAGCACCCGGTAGTTACGCAGTGGCTGCTTGTTCTTGGCTTCGGCCATCTCTTATTGGGGCCCGCCCGCGGTGACAACGCCCTGATCCGCCGGCCCGGCTACCGCATCGGCGGTGTACCCGGCCCAGTCGGCTAGGACCTGAGAGGTGTGTTCGCCCAGCAACGGCGCCCGCCGGAACACCCAGGCGCCGGTCTCGCAGGTGATGGGCGCGCCAGGATAACTCAATTCACCGGCGACGGGATGGTCCAACCGTACGAAATAGTCACGGGCCGATAACTGCTCCATCTCCAGGATGTCGTGCATGGTCGCGACGAAGCTGAAACCCAGGCCGCTGTCCTGCCCCGCCTTGAATATGGCTACTTTGTCGTGGTCCAGCAGCCAGGGAAGCATCAGGGCGTCTATCTCGTCGGCGTGGTCCAAGCGTCCCCGGCGGGTCGCGAACCGGGGGTCGGCCAACTCTTCTCGTTCCATGATGCGGGCCACCTCCGGCCAGCGGTGGTCCGGCCCGGCGATGACGCCGACGTGGCCGTCCCGGCAGGGGTAGATGCCCCAAGCGGCCCGGCCGTAGCCCCGGTTGCCGACCCGGGTGTACTCCTGTCCGGAGTAGCTGTATTGCATCAGGGCGTTCTCCAGGATATTGGTGGCGTATTCGGCGATGGAAACGTCTACGTGCTGGCCCTCCCCGGTTTCCTCGGCATACATGAGCGCCGCCATGGTCGCCACCATCCCGTTCTGCCCGGCCCCCAGTTGGGCCAATGGCATACCCTCCTTCAGGGGCTCCTGCTCCGGTTCGCCGGTGATGTTCATCAGGCCGCCCATGGCGTAAAGGTTGATTTCCGAGGCCCGCCAGTCCCGGTAGGGTCCGGTCTGGCCGAAGTTGGAGATTGAGGTGAACACCAACGACGGGTTGGCTTTCCCCAACTCCGAGTATCCCAGACCCAAACGGTCCATGGTTCCCGGCGCGAAATTCTCCACCAAGACGTTGGCTGCGGCTGCCAACTCCAACAGGACTTCCCGGCCCGCGTCGGCCTTCAGGTCCAGGACGAGGCTTCTCTTGCCGGTGTTAAGGTAGAGGTGCCAGGCTCCATCTTCTCGACAAGCAGTGCCGGGCAGAGTCGCCGTCTCCCCATCCACATCTTGGGGCTGGCCGGCAAACGGTCCCAGCCGCCGTCCGGGGTCGCCGCCCGGCCGCTCCACCTTGACCACGTCGGCGCCAAGACCCGCCAACAGCTTGGTGCAGTAGGGTCCGGCGAAAAAATGGGTCAGGTCCAAGACCTTGACCCCTTCCAAAAGACCTGGCATGACGAGGCCCCTCAACCGGTGCAGGCTCACGCCGCTTTGGACCAGCGCGTTGAAATTGTGGCATCGCCCACCAGTGAATGCAACTTGGACCCGCAGCGGCGGACGGAATTCTCGTTGTGTGGTATTCTCAGGTCAGCCTCGCCTGATCGGCGTTTACCGGAGAGTCGCCAATGGAACGCCCCATATTTCAGCCCGTGGGTACCCTGGTGGAGGAGTTGGACACGCCTGCCCTGGTTGTAGACCTAGACGTGATGGAGCGAAACATCCGCGTCTACCAGGGGTATTTTCTAGGGACGAACGCCAGGGTCCGGCCAGTAGTAACCAGCCATCTGAGTCCTCAGGTGGCCCGCCTTCAACTGGCTGCTCCCGGCGCCGGGGCCGGGGTCGCGGTGACCACCGTCGGTGAGGCCCAGGTGTTCGCCAACGCCGGGTTTCACGACATTCTGGTTGCCAACCAAGTGGTAACCGCGTTCAAAATTAACCGCCTGTGCGCGCTCACCGGCCAGTCCCGCATTACCGTGGCCGCCGATAACCCTGACAACGTGGCCCAGCTGTCTCAGTTGGTCACCGCCGCGGGCGCCGAGATCGGCGTGTTGGTGGAAATTGAAGCCGGACTGGAGCGCTGCGGTGTTGCCCCGGGCCCCGACGCGGTGACCCTGGCCAAAAAAGTTCAGGAGGCCTCCGGGTTGCGCTTCGAGGGGATCATGGCGTCGGTCCCCGGCCCCACCGGAGATGCGCCGGAGCGGCGGCGGGAAGCCACCCTCCAGAATTTACAGGCGGTGTTGGATGCCAAAGACCTGTTGGAAAGCGCCGGGCTGTCAGTCGATACAGTGAGTATCGGAGGGGCCCACTGCCAGTCGGCCGCGGGCGACCTCCCGGCGGTGACCGAGGTGAGGGCGGGCCGGTACCCGTTGATGGACGTCCGGTTGTTGGAGCACCTGCCGGACTTGACCTTAGCCGCCCATGTGGTTGCTACTGTAATCAGCCATCCGGTCGATGGACTGGCTGTGGTAGACGCGGGCCATAAAGCAACCGGCCCCGATCAGGGCCTGCCGGCGCTGCAAGGCCCCGGCGACGCGAAGGCCACCCGGTTTAGCGCCGAGCACGGGATTCTGGAGTTGTCGGATGAGGCCCGCCGGCGGTTTAGTCCCGGGCAGAGGGTTTGGCTGGCGCCCTACGAGTTAGCCGCCTGCGTCAATCAATACGATTACATCCGGGCCGTCCGGGATGGGAAGTTGGAAGGCTTCTGGCCCCTCCCGGCCCGCGGCCGGTTCGCCTAACCGTCACCAACCCGACCGTCACTAACAAGGAGCTAATCATGGAAGAACACTATCGCCCTCTGCCCGGCGTTCCAATGGAAGAACTGGACACGCCTTGTCTTTTGATCGACATGGACGCCTTGGACCACAACATTGACGTGGTAGCGGAGTTCTATGAAGGCCGGTCCAGCAAGCTCCGGGGCCACAGCAAGAACCACAAGACGCCGGCCATCGCCCTGCGCCAGATACGCCGCGGCGGTACTGTCGGCGGGGTATGCGCCGCCAAGGTGTCGGAGGCCGAGGTGATGGTGCACGGCGGCGTTCCCAGCGTGTTCATCACCAGCGAGGTTGTTGGTGACCAGAAGATCGAGCGGCTCTGTTCCTTGGCCTCACAGGCCGAGATGATGGTCGCCTGCGACAGCGCCGCCAACGCCCAGGCCCTGTCCAACGCCGCCCGGACCCAGGGAGTGGACTTGGGCGTCGTCATTGAAATGGAGACCGGGATGCGCCGTTGCGGTGTCCAAGACATCGAGCAGGGGGTGACCCTGGCCCGTGAGATTAACGGCCTGCCTGGATTGAGCTTCCGGGGCATAATGAGCCACCAAGTCGTTTCCGGGGATCCGGGACCGGAGGAACGCTTGGCCGAGGGCCACCGGGTGATCCAAGGAGTAATCGATCTCAGGGACGCCATCGTCGATTCCGGCCTTCCGGTGGAGGTCGTCTCCACTGGCGAGACTTGGAGCTACGACGTGGCGGGTGACATTCCGGGAGTGACTGAGATCCAGGGCGGCAGCTACCTGTTGATGGAAACCCACTACCGGTATATGACCGAGTTCGAATACGCGGCCAGGGTCTTGACCACCATAATCAGCACGCCTAGGCCCGGGGTGGCCATCGGCGACGCCGGGGTGCGTTGCGTGGGGACGCTGCGCGGCCTGCCCGACGTTTGGGACCGCCCAGGGGTAACCGTGGAGTCAATGGACGGCGACCATGCTGTCTTCAAGCTGACCGACGGCGAGTCCCTTCGGGTGGGTGATCAGTTGCTATTGATACCGGCGCAACAAGACGCCATGGTAAGCCGCTGGGACCATTTCGTGGGAGTGCGAAACGGAAAAGTGGAAGCCGTCTGGGACATTCAAGCCCGGGGGTGCCACTCGTAACCCCTAGGCAGGACTTCTTGGGTTACGGTGCCGGCCCGAACTCGGTGGACTTCATCAGGTAGGTGTTCTGGGCTGCCAGGAGGCCTCGGACCCGAGGGATGTATTCGCCGGACCACTGGGGGTCGGCGGCCACGGCGGCCTTGGCTTCTTCCAGGTGCTTTACGTTTTCGAAGGCCCAGATATGCACCACTTGGTTCAGTTCCCCCAGTTCGCTGAAGAACCAGCCGGCCAGCTTCACTCCGTGGCGCTGGCGGATGGGCACGGCCAACTCCTCGACAGCCGCCCGGTACGCCGGAATGCCCCCGGGGTGGAAAGTATACTGGCGGTAGTCGTACACCATCTGGTTTTTGCGCCGGTAGTCCTCGGTTCCCTCTTCGGGGATTGGACCATTAACCGGGAAGTCCGGGGCAAAATCCGGTGCTTCCATCAGCCAGGTCTGTTGCGATTCCACCAGCGGACGGGCCCGGGGCACGTAGATGCCCTCCCAATCGGGGTCGGCGTAGACGGCCGCCTTGGCGGTCTGCAAATGCTCCAAGTCACGGTACCCCCAGATGTGAACCACTTGGTTCAGGGCGCCAACGTCGCTGTAGTACCAGCCGGACAGCGCGACGCCGTGACGTTGACGGATGGGCAGGCCCATCTCCTTGACCCCGGCCCGGTATTCGGGGGTGGCGCCCGGTTTCAGAGTGTAGAGTCTGAAATCATAAATCATGGCTTTTCCTGCTCCATCACCATCGTTTGCATTTGAACGCAGCCCCCTTTCAGTAGCTGCCCAAGTTGTCGGTGGCTACCCTGAAAGCACCGGGCCAGTGCAGCCAAGTCAGCCGGTATTCTTCCGGATGAACTCGCCGGCTTGGTCTATGGCCTGCTGGCCTTCGGGCAGAATCGGCGCAAAGGCGTGCCAGACGTGGAACATGTCTTCCCAGACCTCGAGCTCGAACGGCACGTCGCTCTCCTTCAGCTTGTCGGCCAGTCGGGTGGAGTCGTCCAGCAGCGTTTCGTCACCGCCCACCTGGATGAGTATCGGGGGCAGTTCCCGAAGGTCGGCGTACAACGGCGCGGCCAATGGGGCACGCCGGTCCAGGTCACCCAGATAGAGCCCTGCCATATACTCCAATCCCTCTTTTTGCACAACAGGGTCCACTTCGGCGTTGCTGATTATCGAGTCGCCGAGTCCCTCCATGTCGATCCACGGCGAAATGCACACCCCGGCGCCCGCCATGGGTTCCCCCAAGTAGCGTATGGCCACCAAGGCCGCCAGCACCAAGCCGCCGCCGGCCGAGTCGCCCGCGAAGGAAATCTTCCCGGGATCGTAGCCCTGCCCTAGCAGCCATTGGTAGGCAGCCAGGCTGTCCTCCACCGGCGCCGGAAAAGGATGCTCCGGGGCTAAACGGTATTCCAAGCCCAGCACTTTGCCGCCCGAGGCCGCGGCCAGCTGGCTCATCAATACCCGGTGAGTGCGCACCGAGCCGATGACGTAGCCGCCGCCATGCACATAGACCGTCACCCGATCAGGGTCGGAGTCCTCCCGCGACAACATCTCCGCCGCGACTCCGCCGGCGTTGATACGGTCGAAATGGGTACCCTCCTCGACTGAAAAGGCGTCGGCCATCCTTTCGTAATTTCGCCGCTGGCCCTCGATTGTGCCTTGCGACTCGTCGACATTGCCAAACTCGGCAAACCGCCGTAAGGCTTCGTCAAGTTGTGGGGACTTTGCCATGTTTCTCACCGCCTTATATAAAATTGCGACCGTAAATTTTGACCGTTTTAGGGCCCTCCCTAGTTTTCCAGCAGCCTCCGCAACGTCCGGGCGCTGCTGTGGGGCGCCGACAGCACCGGCGCAGGGGAGACCCGCTCCAAGTGGCCCAACACCGAGGCAAAAGAAAACTGGCTGAGCAGCACCACGTCTACCTCTGGGGCCAAGGCCAACACTTCTTCCTCCAGACGGCGTTCAAACGCCTCCTGCCCCTGGGTCCGGAGCACCGCTATAAGGTCCTCGGCTAGCCGAGATGTCGGCGCCACCTCCTTGCTCAACTCGGCGGCGGTCAGTCGCAGGTAGTGCTCGGCGTCGCGGATCGTCGCCCGATTCGATGCAAGGATTCCCACCCGAGGGCCCATAGCGACGGCGTCAGCCATCACGGGGCCGTAGGACGAAACCAGGGGAACGTCCACCAAGTCCCGCGCCGAGTCCACCACCGGAGCGTATACCGAGCAGGCCAGACCGATTCCGTCGGCATTGTTGTCCCGAGAATAGCAGATCAGGTCGCTCATGCGCCGTCGCAGCGTGGGCGTGATCCGGTTGCCGAAGTCCAGAAGCAGTCCCTCATCCAGCAGGTTGACCACTTCGGCCCCTGGGAACTCCTCCTCAAAGGCTATCCGGACTGGCGGAATTGATTCAGTCACCGCGTGGATCATTACCACTCGCATCTTAGCCCCTTCAACTGTTTTGGGGATCATTGCGTCTCCGGCCGTCACGTTCAACTCAGGCCGACCACCTCGCCGTCGGGCGTAACGTCCATGTCCAGCGCCCGCGGGCGGGTCGGAAGGCCGGGCAGCGTTTCGATCCGGCCAGCCAGAGCGTAGAGGAAACCGGCGCCGACCGAGGCCCGGATGTCGTTCACCGGGAAAGTGTAGCCTTGCGGACGGTTGCGCAGGGCGGGGTCGTGGGATATGGATAGGTGGGTCTTGGCCATGCAAATCGGCAGACCGCCCCATCCCTGAGTCTCGAAGTATTGCAATTGTCTACGGGCGCCGGCCGACCAGGTAACGTCGGCCGCGCCGTACACCTTTTGGGCCAAGGCCAGCACCTTGTCTTGAGCCGAGGCTTCCAACGGGTAAGCGTAGCTGATCTCGCTGTCCGTTTGCGTGGCCACCACCACCGCTTGGGCCAACTCTTCCGCGCCGGGGCCTCCTTGGGCGAAACCGTCGCATTCCACCGCCGCTGTCGCTCCCGCTTCCACGGCGATTTGGCGCACCGCGTCCAACTCCTCGCCGCTGTCCGAGCCAAACCGGTTGATGGCCACCACAACGGGAAGTCCGAAACCCTTGACTATGCCCACGTGGTGGGCAAGGTTCGGCCCGCCGGCCCACACGCTTTCCACGTTGGGCTGATCGAGGTCACGGCGCCGCGCTCCCCCGTGCCACTTCAGCGCCCGAGCCGAGGCCACCAGCACCGCGGCGCTGGGCAACAGCCCGCTTTGCCGGGTCTTGATGTGCATAAATTTCTCAAAGCCGAGGTCCGAAGCAAAACCGGCCTCGGTGACGACATAGTCGGCATAACCCAAGGCCAGCTTATCGGCCAGGATGGAGCTGCAACCGTGGGCGATGTTGCCGAAGGGGCCTGCGTGTACGATGGCCGGCTGTCCCTCCATGGTCTGTACCAGGTTGGGCATCACCGTTTGGTGCAACAGGGTCATCAACGCTCCCGTCACCCCCAAGCGGTCCACGCTCACCGGGTCGCCGCCCTTGGTCACTCCCACCACTATCCGGGATATCCGCTCTCGCAAGTCCTCGGGCCCGTCGGCCAAGGCCAAGATGGCCATGATTTCCGAAGCCGAAACAATGTCGAACCGGGCCTCTCGTAGCGGTCCGTAGCCGTCTCCGCCAACCCCGGCGACCACCTGCCGCAGGCCTCGGTCGGAGGCGTCGGTAACGCGGGTCCAGTGGATGCCGGTTGCATCGAAATCGGGCACGGTGTTCCGGAACACCGCGTTGTCCACCAAGGCCGCCAACAGGTTGTGGGCTGAGGCCACCGCATGGGCGTCCCCGGTGAAATGGATGTTTATCTCGTCTTCGGGGACGATTCGGGCTTTGCCTCCGCCGGTGCCACCGCCCTTGATGCCGAAAATGGGCCCGAGGGTCGGTTCTCTCAGGTTGACGGTCACCCGGTGCCCCAACCTCCCCATGCCCTGGGTGAGCCCGATGGCGGTGGTGGTCTTGCCCTCTCCCGCCGGGGTTGGAGTGATGCCGGTTACGACGATCAGCTTACCCTTTTCAGCCCTGCACCCGGCGAGAGCGTCGAGGGATATTTTGGCCTTGTGGCGTCCGTAGGGCAGAACGTGCTCGCTGTTCAGGCCCAGATTGTCTGCAATCCTGGTGATGGCCTCCATGCCGCCTCCGGAGAATATACCCTCCCGTACGGGGAGAAGTTCAGGGCGAGGCCCGGCCGCCCATTTCCTGCTCCAAACGGTCGATGTCCCGCTCGCTGAGGTTGAAGTACTTGGCGTCGGGGTGATGCATCACCAAGGCCGACACCGAAGACTCCGGGTCCATCATGAAGCCTTCGGTCAATTCCACGTCCAAGTGGTTCGAGACCTCCAGCAAACGGAACAGCGGCTCTTGGTCCTCCAGCCGGGGGCAGGCAGGGTAGCCGAAGGAGAAGCGCCGTCCCTGGTACTGGGTGCGGAACAGGTCTTGGTAGGTCAACCCGGCCGGATCGCCGATTCCCCACATCTGCCTTAATTGTTGGTGCAACAACTCGGCGAAACCCTCCGCCCCCTCCAAGGCCAGGGCCTGCAGGATGTGGGCGTTCAGGAACTGGCCTTCGGCCATCCACTGTTCGGCCAGACGCCGAACCCCCGGTCCGATGGCGGTGACGAACATGCCCACGTAGTCCATTCCGTCGAGCCCGTCGCCGTCCCTCACTCCTTCTCCTTTCCCAGAGGGAGAGGGATCGAGGGAGATGGGCCGGATGTAGTCGGCCAGACAGAGGCCGTCCCGTTGCGACTGCCTCCCGAAGTGGAACCGTTCCAACTCCCGGGAACCGTCTGCCGAGTAGACGAGCAGGTTTTGACCCTCGGACCGGCAGGGGAAGAACTTGAAGACCGCGCCGGCCTTGATGTCTTCCCGGGCCAACACCAAGTCTTCCACCCGGCGCACCGACTCCCTCAGGTCTACCGCCGACCCTTCGCCAGCCTCCAACGCCTCGGCGAAACGGCCCTTGTAGCCCAAATGCCGGACGTAGAGCATCTGCGGGTTGATGTATGGGAAAATCTCTTCCAGCCTGTAATCGCTGAGCACATGGAGGCGAAGATCGGGCGGGTTGGGCACCGGAAAGTCGTGGCGCACCCTGGCCGGCGGCACGTCTTGGGCGTCGCTGGCATCGCTGGGGGCGGCGGATGCGGCGTTCAACATAGCCTCGGTTTCGGCATCCAAGGCTGCCGCCAGTTGCACCCGTTCGTCGGCTTCCCGAATGGTGTTGGCCAGCGCCAAGCCCGTCATGGCGTCTTGAGCGTAGGCCACCATCCCATCGTACTCGGGGGCGATGCGCAACCGGGTGAAGCGGTTGGATAGTGCGGCTCCGCCCACAAGCACCGGGCAGGCCACGCCCTCCTGGCGGAAATCGCGCACCGTTTCCACCATCATCTGGGCCGATTTCACCAACAAGCCGGAGAGCCCGATGATGTCCGGATGATGCATCCGGTAGGCTTCGATAAGATCTTGGGGCGGTACTTTAATGCCGAGGTTGATTACTTGGTAGCCGTTGTTGGAAAGAATAATCTCCACCAGGTTCTTGCCGATGTCGTGAACATCTCCTTTTACCGTGGCCAGCACCACCTTGCCCTTGAGCGAGCTTTCCTGCCGCTCCATGTGCGGCTCCAAGTGGGTGACTGAGAACTTCATCGACTCGGCCGACTGCAACACCTCGGCTACGATCAATTGGTTGGCGTTGAACTGCCGCCCCACCTCGGCCATTCCGTCCATCAGGGGGCCGTTGATTATTTCCAAGGGTGAGCGGCCTGCCAAGGCCTCATCAAGGTCGCTGGCCAGTCCCTCTTTGGTGCCTTCAATAATGGCCAACGCCAGCCTTTCGTCCAAAGGCAGGGCTTGTCGCTCCTCGTTGGTGGCTGCCGGGGCCTTGTCTCGAAAGTGGGCCGCGAACGCCGCTACCGGATCATCGCCCCGGTACCAGATCAGGTCTTCCGCCAAGCGGCGTTCTTCCTCGGGAATGGAAGCGTAACGCATCATGGCCTCGGAGTTCACGATAGCCATGTCCAGCCCGGCCTGAACGCAGTGGTACAGGAAAACCGAGTTGAGCACCTCCCGGCCCGCTGTTGGCAGCCCGAAGGAAACGTTGGAAATGCCCAGAACGGTCTTGGTTTCCGGCAGCGCCTCTTTGATCAACCGGACCCCTTCGATGGTCTCGGCGCCGGATCCGATGTAGTTGACGTCGCCGGTGCCCACCGGGAAGACCAGCGGATCGAAGACCAGGTCTTCCAGCGGCACGCCGTACTTTTCGTTCAACAGTTTGGCGGACCGTAGCGCCACCTCGAGCTTGCGCTGCCGGGTGACGGCTTGGGCCTGCTCTTTGTCGTCGTCGATGCAACCCACGACCAAGGCGGCCCCGTAACGGCGGGCCAACGGCACCACGGCCTCGAAACGGGCCTCGCCATCCTCCAGGTTCACCGAATTTATGATTGCCTTTCCTTGCAGGCGCTTCATCGCCAATTCGATTACCTGGTGATCGGTGGAGTCGATCATTATCGGCGTCTTGACTTTCTTGGTGAGCAGGTCCAGAAACTCGGCCATGTCGGACGGTTCATCCCGGTCCGGGTCCTGCAAACAAACGTCGAGCACATGAGCGCCGTTGCGGGCTTGGCGGCGTCCCACCTCGGCGGCCTCCTCGAAGGCGCCGTCGTTGATCAGGCGGCGGAAACGGCGGCTGCCCAGCACGTTGGTGCGTTCGCCGACGATAACCGGGCGGACTTGGTCGTCGATTAACAATGCCTCGATTCCCGACACCCTGGTGGCGTTGGACTCCACCAATGGCCGGGGAGGCTTCCCGGCGGTCATCTCCGAGAGCAACCGGATGTGTTCGTTGACCGTGCCGCAACAACCGCCGACCAGGTTTACCCAACCGGAATCGACGAAGCGCCCCAGGGTTTCGGCCATGGCTTCCGGCGTTTCGTTATAGCGGCCGTCTTCGTCGGGCATCCCCGCGTTGGGCACCGATGCCACCGGGAAGCGGGAGACGGAGGCCAAGGTGCGGACGTGGTCGGTCATAAACGCCGGTCCGGTGGCGCAGTTGATCCCGATCCACAACAGGTCTCTATGGGCCAGGGAAACGTAGAACGCCTCAACGTCTTGACCCGCCAACAGGGTCCCCATGGGCTCTACGGTGCCCTGCACTGCGACCGGGACCTCCCGGCCCAATTCGGAGCAGGCCCGGTCAATACCCTCCAGTCCCGCCTTGATATTCAGCGTATCCTGGCCCGTCTCCAGTAACAGCAGGTCTACGCCGCCTTCTATCAAGCCAGCGGCCTGTACCTGGTAGCTCTCGGTCAATTCTTCGAACGTCACGCCGCCGGTAACCGAGATGGTCTTGGTGGTGGGCCCCATGGACCCGGCGACGAATCGAGGCCGGTCCGGGGTCGAAGCGGCCTCGGCGACGCCCAACGCCAACTCTGCGGCCTGTCGGCTCAGGCGGCGGGCCTCGTGGGCTAAGCCATACTCGGCCAACACCACCGGGGTTGAGCCGAAGGAGTTGGTTTCCAGGATATCGGCGCCGGCGTTGGCGTGGCCTTGGTGGATCGACCGGATCACGTCGGGCCGGGTTACCACGAGGTATTCGTTGCAGCCTTCGTATTCGGCTCCACCGAAGTCTTCGGGTCCGAGATCGAAGGACTGTATCGCGGTGCCCATTGCTCCGTCCAACACCATAATGCGTCGGGCCAGTGCCGACTTCAGGGCGGCTAGGCGTTCGGTTTTGTCCATGTTCAATCAGCCGGTCGCAACGACTTCAGTTCCAGGCCCCGCTGCCGCAACCGGTCCAAGACCTCCAGTTTACGCTTGAAGCTCATCCGTGCTTGACGGCGATGCCACTTCTCCTTCTCGCGGTATGCTAGTTCCGCGTAGCTCTTGGAGTCTGCGGGCAAGGGTATTTTCGCCATCGTCAAACCTTTCTACCAAATTCTTTAGTAGCTCTTGGTCCAAGTCCTGCAATAGGTACCGTACCCGTATCCGGTCCTTTTCTCGGAAAGCCAACAAGTACAACAGGACCAAGTGCTCGGAGGCGGCTGCCCGCGCCAATGACGGCATAGTTTTTGATTATCCCGCGCCGCCTGAAACCGTCCATGATTGCCAATGCGTCAGCGAACGCCATGCCGAGCCGTTTGGCCTGCTTTCACGAAAACCATCGAACCAGGTCGTTGCGGTTTTGCTCCAGCCAATGGACGTTGAGGCGCACCCGTTCAAGGGCTTGACGGATGGTGCGCTCCGCGGCCGGGGCCGGATGGTCGGCGAAGAACCGTTCGATATCGTCTATCCGTGCTTGGCTGGTGAATTGGCTGCAAATGGACACCAGCCGCATCAGTCCGAACCCGCCGCCGCCGTAGCGCCGGTCGAACTCGGCCCAGTTGGCCTTGACAAACTCCCAGGCGACGTCGCGGCCCTTCGGGTTGGCTGCCACTCCCGCCACCACGGTGATGGAGTCCTGGGTGCGGACCCGGGCCGACAAAGCGCGTTCCAAGGTCTCGTCCAACAGGCCGGGCTCCTGGAACCGGGTCAGCGCCAAGAGCAGGCGGACCTTCTCTTCTTGTAGCTCGGTGCGTTCTTCCAAGTCCCACAATTGGTCGTAGGCCGATTGGCCGCCGCCTTGGCCGGCCAACGCGAACACTACTCCGCGCAGGTCGGGATGGACCGCGTCGTGGTTAGCTAGGTACTGCTGGAAGAGACCGGCGGCCTGTCCCAGGATTTCGGGGTCTTCATAGCTGCCCGCTTGGCCCAACACCGTAGTGCGGAGCAGGGCGTCCATGTGGCCCTCGCCGGACCGCGGTTCCCAACCGGCTCGGCGGGCCGCTGGCCCGAAGAGCTCCCGCCCAAACCTCTGATAAGCGGTGTGGACCGGTTCCGTGTAGACCAACTGCTCGATGTCCCGAAGGTTGGAGGCCAAATCGCTCCATACCGAGGCGTCCTCTTCATCCACGTATGACCGCGCCAGTTCCAGGAATTGGGTCACCGGAGCCAAGCCGGCCCTGCACAAGGCGTAGGCGTCGTTCTGTATGCCCAGCCGGTCGGTTGCCGGCAGTTCCAGCGCTCGGACTGCTGGGACCAACCGCTGCCAGTCATCGTTGTTGTAGTTAACCCGGTAGAAACCGGTCTGTCCCGCGTTGACCTTGAACCAGTCGCCGCCCGCCGCCGGGACCGCAAGCTGGACTTGGCGTCCTTCCATTACGGTCGCTGTCGCGGTCGAATCCGGGGCACCGGTACTCACGCTTACCGGCACCTGCCATACTTCGGGGGATGGTTCCTCTTCACCCAACAACCGGTCGTAGACAAATCTTTCCTGGGTAACTGTAAGGTTGACCTGCTCCTGGCCCCGGTTGGCCTCGACCTGTAGTACCGGATACCCCATTTGCTTTACCCAGGAGTCCATGATGGCCGTGACCGGCTGGCCGGACTCGGCTTCCAACGCGGACCACAGGTCTTGGGTGCGGGCGTTAGCGTACATGTGCCCCGAAAGGTAGCGGTTCAGCCCCTTCTGGAATGTGTCGGGCCCCAGGAACTGCTCCAGCATGCGGATAACCGAGGCGCCCTTGCTGTAGCTGATGGCGTCGAACAGTTGGCTGACCTCGGCGGGGTTGGTGACCTCCTGCTCTATGGGGTGGGAGTTCTTCAGGCCGTCCAGACTCAGAGCCCGGTTGGTGTCCATGTTGACGAACTGGGTCCACATCTGCCAATCGGGAAAGAGCCAGTCCACTGCCTTGGTGCCCATCCAGGAAGCGAAGCTCTCGTTGAGCCAGAGGTCGTCCCACCACTCCATGGTAACTAGGTCGCCGAACCACATGTGGGCCATTTCGTGGGCCACTACCTCCGCCACCCGTTGCCGAGTGCCGGCCGAGGAACGCTCCGGGTCGACCAACAACGCCGTTTCCCGGTAGGTGATGGCACCCCAGTTCTCCATCGCGCCGGCGGCGAAATCGGGGATGGCGATGTGGTCCAGCTTCGGCAAGGGGTACGGGATACCGAAGTAATCGTTGAAGTAGCCCAAGAGTTGCACCGAAGTATCCAGGGCGAACCGGGCCTGTTCCTCTTTGCCCGGGGTGGTCCAGATACCTACACGGGTGCCGTTGGGGGCGTCTTGTTCCACTGAAACCAGGTCGCCGACGATAAAGGCCAGTAGGTAGGTCGACATAATCGGCGTTTCGGCAAACCGCACCGACTTCAGACCCGGCCCCGGCGAGGTTTCCTCTGCGGCCGGGGAGTTGGACACCGCTTGGTATTCTTCGGCGAAAACCAGCGTTACTTCGAAGGTCGCCTTGTGGGCCGGTTCGTCCCAACAAGGAAAGGCGCGGCGGGCGTCGGTGGCTTCGAACTGGGTTGTGGCCAAGTAGCGTGTCTCGCCATCTTGGTTGACGTACTCCGAGCGGTAGAAGCCCAAGAGCTTGTCGTTCAAGACGCCGGTGAATTCCATATCCAGCCGGGCCTCCCCAGGGGTGAGGACCGCCGCGAAATCCAAGGTGGCCGTCTCGTTTTCGGCGTCGAATGATACCGAACGGCAAGCCGTAACGCTGCCGTCGTGAATCACGCTAACGGATCCGATCTCCAATTCGGCGGCGTTCAAAATTATCCGGTCCGTTGGCTCCAGCACATCAATGTCAATACTCTGGCTGCCTTTGAAGGTAAAGGTTTCAGTGTCGGGGTGCAGGGTGAGACGGTACTTCTTGGGCCGTACCGTATTCGGTAGTAGCAAGGCTTCGGCAGAGGGCATGAAACGGGTCCTCCCAAGTCCTTTCCGGTATTCTTTCGCACTGGCAGTGTAACATAACAGGCGGCGCAGGCAGGGCCGGGTGACTTCGCAGCGGTTATCGAGCGGCGGCCGGCCGCGGTGATGGTGCTATAATATTGGCCGTCTTCCAGTCGTTCACCCGGCGCCGGGAATAGCTACAAACTCCGGGCGCTAGACATACCAGGAGAAGAATTCCAATGCCTCCCAAAACGACGTTCGAAAAAATTTGGGACGCCCACGTGGTGCACGAAGAACCGGGCGAACCAACGCTACTCTACATCGATCTGCACTTGGTTCACGAGGTTACCTCGCCCCAGGCCTTCGAGGGGCTGCGCATGGCCGGGCGCAAGGTGCGGCGGACCGACCTGACGGTGGCCACCGCCGACCACAACACCCCCACCTGGGATCTTTCGCGTCCGGTGACCGACCAAATATCCATGAAGCAACTCGACGCCCTCACCCGCAATTGTGAGGAGTTCGGCGTCACCCTCTACGACCGGTTCAGTCCGCTCCAAGGCATTGTCCACATAATCGGGCCAGACCTCGGGTACACCCAGCCAGGCAAGACCGTCGTCTGCGGCGACAGTCACACCTCCACCCACGGCGCACTGGGCGCTTTCGCCGTGGGCATAGGCACTTCCGAGGTGGAACACGTTCTGGCCACCCAGACGCTCCGCCAGTTCAAGCCCAACACCATGGAGGTGCGGGTCGACGGCGCATTGCCCGCCGGAGTCTCCGCCAAGGACATCATCCTCGGCATTATCGGACGCATCGGCGTGAATGGCGGCACTGGCCATGTGATCGAATACACAGGGGAGGCCATCCGTTCCCTCTCCATGGACGGCCGCATGACGGTCGCCAACATGAGCATCGAAGCCGGGGCCCGGGCCGGGATGATCGCTCCCGACGAGACGACCTTCGAGTATGTCCGCGGCCGTCAATTCGCCCCTCAAGGCGCCGAGTTCGAGGCGGCAGTGGCGCGTTGGAAGCAACTGGCGGCCGACCCCGGCGCCTCTTACGACAAGACCGTGATCATCGAAGCGTCCGACTTGGAGCCCTACGTGACTTGGGGCACGAACCCCGGCATGGTCGCCCCCATCAGCGGGCGAGTGCCAGACCCGTCATCTTTCGAAGAACCGGCGGCCCGGGAAGCGGCCACCCGGGCATTGGCCTACATGGACCTGGCGCCGGGAACTCCGATCCAAGACATAAAGATCGACCGTATTTTCGTCGGAGCTTGCACCAACGCCCGCTTGGAAGACCTGCGGGCCGCCGCCGAGGTGGTCAGGGGCCGCACGGTGCATCCGGACGTCTACGCCATGGTGGTGCCCGGCTCGGCCAAGATCAAACAGGAAGCGGAAGAAGAGGGCTTGGACGAAATCTTCAAAGAGGCCGGACTGGACTGGCGGGTGGCTGGCTGTTCGATGTGCCTGGGTATGAACCCGGACATCCTGGACCCCGGCCAACGTTGCGCCGCAACATCCAATCGCAACTTCGAAAACCGGCAGGGAAAGGGCGGCCGTACTCACTTGGTGAGCCCGGCAATGGCCGCCGCCGCCGCCATCGCCGGCCACTTCGTCGACGTTAGAGACCTGTAGAGGGTTGAGGCATGGTCGAAAGTAACGCTGTCGAAGAATTGGAAGAGGAAACGACGGCCCAAGCGCCTGTCGAAGTAGGCCTTCCTTACCGCTTGGTGTTGGACTTCAGCGCCATCGAAATGACCGGCGACCAATTCGTCCGGTTTTGCGCCGGAAATGGCGACCTGCGGTTCGAACTTACGGCGGAAAAGGAATTGATTGTCATGCCCCCTGCAAACCCTGAAACCGGCTGGCAAAATAGCCTGCTCAATGCAATGCTCTTCAATTGGGCGCGACAGGATGGCTCCGGGATGACTTTCGACTCGTCAACCGCCTTCACTTTCCTGAATGGGGCTGTCCGGTCACCCGACTGCTCATGGGTGACTAAAGCGCGGTGGGAACCCCTGCCAATTGATGAAAGAAGGCGCTTTTCCAATCTGGTCCCGGATTTCGTGATGGAGCTTCGCTCTCCGTCGGACCGGCTCCCGGAGCTACGAGCCAAGATGTCTGAATACATCGATAACGGCGTACGGTTGGGCTGGCTGATCGATCCCTTCAACCGGACAGTAGACGTTTACCGCCCTAACCAGGAAGTCGAACACTTGGAGCAACCGGCAACGGTGTCCGGCGCGCCGGTGCTTCCGGGCTTCGAGTTGGACCTAGCGGAAATTTGGTGATTCGAGAGGATAACGGTGGACCCCTTTGCTACATTGACCGGCGTAGTGGCGTGGTGGAGTGGTTTGGCCCGGGCCGTCCTCGGCCCGCAACCTCCGGCCGCAACTTCGAAAACCGGCAGGGAAAGGGCGGCCGTACCCACTTGGTGAGCCCGGCAATGGCCGCCATCGCCGGCCATTTCGTCGACGTTAGAGACCTGTAGAGGGTTGAGGCATGGCCGAAAGAAACGCGGTCGAAGAATTGGAAGAGGAAACTACGGCCCAAGCGCCAGTCGAACTATGCCTTCCTTACCGCTTGGTGTTGGACTTCAGCGCCATCGAAATGACCGGCGACCAATTCGTCCGGTTTTGCGCCGAGAATGGCGACCTGCGGTTCGAACTTACGGCGGAAAAGGAATTGATCGTAATGCCCCCTGCTAATTCGAACACGGGACGGCGAAATAGCGAGCTCGCCATAGAACTGGGCAACTGGGCACGAAGGGATGGCTCCGGCGTGACCTTCGATTCGTCAGCGGCGTTTACTTTTCCCAATGGCGCGGTCCGGTCGCCCGACTGCTCGTGGGTGACTCTGGTTCGGTGGGAGGCTCTGCCGGAGGTGGAAAGAGACCGCTTTTCCAATCTGGTTCCGGATTTCGTGCTGGAGCTACGCTCTCCTTCGGACCGGTTGCCGGATGCACGAGCGAAGATGTCTGAATACATCGATAACGGCGTGCGGTTGGGCTGGCTGATCGATCCCTTCAACCGGACCGTAGACGTTTACCGCCCTAACCAGGAAGTCGAGCACTTGGAGCAACCGGCAACGGTGTCCGGCGAGCCGGTGCTTCCGGGCTTCAAGCTGGATCTAGCGGAAATTTGGTAATTCGAGAGGATAACGATGGACCCCTTTACTACATTGACCGGCGTAGTGGCGCCGTTAGACCGGGTCAACGTCGACACCGACCAGATCATCCCTGCCGTGTTTCTGAAGAGTATTGAGCGTTCGGGTTTCGAAGACGCCCTTTTCTCGCCTTGGCGCTACCACCCCGACGGTACACCCCAAGAGGACTTTGTACTGAACCAGCCGGCCTACCGGAACGCCAGCGTGTTGGTGGCAGGCCACAACTTCGGTTGCGGCTCTTCCCGGGAACACGCTCCGTGGGCCCTGCGCGACTATGGAATCAGGTGCGTCATCGCACCCAGCTTCGCCGACATTTTCTACAACAATTGCTTCAAGAACGGTGTGCTGCCGCTGCGCTTGCCCGAAGAACAGGTACGGGCGATCATGGAAAAGGCGCAGTCCAAGCCCGGAGTCGAGTTAACTGTAGACTTGGTCGGTCAGCGGCTGTGGGACCAAGATGAGGAAGTCTCGATCGACTTCCAGGTAGATCCCGCCCGCCGCCACAACCTGGTAAACGGCTTGGACGACATCGGCCTGACGCTGCAGTTCGAGGACAGAATCGCGGCTTACGAGGCAGGCTCTTCCGGCGGCGGGTAGGCCCGCGCCACCTGTTCCTGGAAATCGGTCTCGTAGCGTTGCATCCGGCCCTGCCTGACTTGCTCGTCGAGCGAAGGACGCCGGATGGGGCGGGGGTCGGTCGGAGCGTAGCCGATGACGCCGTCGGATTCCAGCTTAGCGACCTCGTCCTCCCCTAACCCCAGCAGTCCGATCAAGACCTGACGGTTGTGCTGCCCCATGATGGGAGCCGCTTGGGGCGCCACCGCCGGCGTTTCCGAGAATCTCCAGGGGCGTCCGGCATAGGGCAGGGGTGGGATGCCGGTGCTGGGATGGTGGCGCACCACTTCGTAGAAGCCCCGCTCCCTCAGGTGGGGATTGAACAGCAGGTCTTTGCTGTCCAGCACCGCCCCGGCGGGAACCCCCTGTTCCTGTAGTGCTCGCATCAGATCGTGGGCTTCCCAGGTGGGCGTCACGTCCGCCAGGAGTTGGTCCAGCTCCCGACGGTGGCGCCAACGGCTCGAGGGTTGAGCGAACTTGGCGTCGGCCGCCCAGCTAGACGTGCCCAACACCCGGCAGAGCCCCTCCCACTCCGCGTTGGTGGCGACGGCGATGACGACCCACCGGTCGTCGCCCCGGCAGGGATAGCAGCCGTGGGGCGCCATCGCTTGGTCTTGGTTTCCGGTACGAACGGGCAGGCGGCCGTTGGCGGAGAAGTCGAGCAGCGCCTCGGGGATGGTGGCGCTGGAAGTCTGGGCTTGGGACACGTCGATGAATTGGCCCTCTCCGGTACGTAAGCGGTGCATCAGGGCTGCCATCACGGCGAACACGGTGTGCTCCCCGGCGGTGTAATCGGTGTAGGGTATCTCGGCCATCACCGGTGGGCCGCCCTCATATCCCGTGGTGTAGGCCAAGGCCGAGGCCCCTTCCGTCGCCGGTCCGGTGGCGCCGAAATTGGCCCACGGCCCGGAATAGCCATAACCGGTGGACGACACCATGATGACGTCGGGCCTGATACGCCTGAGGTCGTCGTATTCAAGTCGGAAGTTCTTGATGACCCGGGGCGTGAAATTCTCGGCGAACACGTCGGCTATGGCGATCAGGTCGCGCAGAATTTCCATCCCCTTGGGCTCGTTCAGCTCGAGGGTAATGCCGAGCTTGTTGCGGTTCTGCTCGTAGAAGTTGGCCCCCCGGTTCCAGAAATCACCCTCCACCTCGTTCCGGTAAACGGAGTCGCCGCGATAGCTTTCCAACCGCCGGGTGGACTCCAAGCGGATAACCTGCGCCCCCATGTCGGCCAACATCTTCGTGGCGAAGGGGATGGCGATGAGCTGGCCCATCTCGACGATGCGGACGCCGTCCAAAGGAGCGGGGTTTCGGGTCCCGCCGGAACCCACCTAGATTACCCCATCCGACTGAAGCTGCCTGACTTGGAGACCGGAGTAGCCCAGACGCCGCTCCAAGACGCCCTCCGTGTGCTGCCCCAAGGTCGGCGCCGGGGAATCCAGACGCCATGGTGTCCCTTCCATGTTGAAAGGGGCCCCGGGGAACTTGAGTGGTCCCATAACCGGATGCTCGGCTTGTACGAAATACCCCCGGTGCTCGAATTGAGGGTCGGCCAGCGCCTCTTCCGGCGACTGGACTATCCCGAAGATGAAGCGGTGCTGTTGGGAGGCGTATAACATGTCGTACTTGTTTTGCTCGATGAAATAGCCGTCCAGGATGCGGCCCAACTCTTCGGCGTTGGCCAACCGCGCCGAAGGCGTGGCGAACCTCTCGTCGTCCAGTTCCGGAAGCCCCAGAAAATCGACGACAGTCCGCCAGTTGAACCCGGCGGAGAGCCCGGGGCTGGGCAGCATGTAGCCGTCGGCGGTCGCCCGTAGGCGGTTGAGGTCTCCGCTGTGGTTTGGCTGCCGGCGGCGTACCGCCCCAGTGTAGGTAAAGTTGTTGACTACGTCCCTCAGTCCCGACGCCACCGCCTCCTGGATGGACACGTCGACGTGCTGCCCCCGGCCGGTCAATCGTTGGTGGTACAGGACAATCAGAGCTGCCGACGCCGCGTCGGTTCCGGCCTTGAACTGGGCCTGATTGAAAGCGTGTTTCAGCGGCTCACGGTCGTAGGCCCCGAAGATGTACATCAGGCCGCCAAGCGCGTAGGCGACGATGTCGGCTGCCTTGTAGTCCCGGTAGGGGCCCGTTTGGCCGAAGTTGGAGATTGAGACCAGCGCCAGCCCGCGGTTTTCCGCTTGCAACGTTTCAAAGGCCAAGCCCAAGGAAGGCATGACGCGAGGCGCAAAGTTTTCGACGACTATGTCGGAGTCTCTGGCCAGGGCCAAGAGTATGTCCCGCCCGCGGGGGGACTTCAGGTCCAGTGTTACGCTTTGTTTGTTGGTGTTGAGGTAGGCGAAGGGCAGACCCCGCTCCGGATCGGGTTGGTCGCGGAAGAAGGGGGGCGTCCACCGGGCCGGGTCGCCACCGGGCCGCTCGATCTTCACCACGTCGGCGCCGAAGTCCGCCAATAGCTTGGTGCAGTAGGGCCCGGCGATGTGGTGGGTGAGGTCCAACACCCGAACGCCCTCCAGGGATCCGGGTGTTTGGTTGTTCTTGGCTTCTATACTTCTACTCAGACGGATAGGTTAGCCGCAGCAGCGTGTGGCGCCGGTTGGTCGTAAAGGGTCTGACCTGCTCCGGCCAACGCCCCAACTCGACCGCGTCGCCCCACCCGGAAGAAGTCAGAATCTCCGGGCTTTCGATCTCATACATGGCGTGAAATCTGGGTTGGCCGTCGGGTGTAACCGTTCTAGTTTCGCCGCCGATGAGCACCTGAAACGGTTGAGTCTCGAACCGGGTTACCCTTGCCACTCCAGCGACCTTGCTCAATTCCGGGCAATGCTCGGTATCGTATACCTCGTTGAACAGGGCTTCTTTGGCCGCATCCACGTCCATGCTGGCGATAAACAGGTATTTCGACTTTGACGCCATTGTATTCACTCCTTTGGCTTACTCTGCCCACAGGTTCGCGCTCTCCCGGGGCCGCGGGATCGTCGTTAGAAAGCTCGGCGGTTGGCAGCTTCGGTTTCGGAACTGGTTATGAATTCCAACAATACGGCCCGTCCCTCGTCTTCGGTGACCCGGCGGGCCCTGGTGAAGGCGCCGCGAATGTCGGCGGGGTCTTCAATCCGTTCGGCGTAGCCTCCCATGGCCGTGCCTAGGTCAGCGTAGTTGCCGCCAAGGTCCCGGCTGTTGTAAAGCCGGTGTGAATCGGCCATGGCGCCAGTCTCCGCCGCCATGGTGGAGTTGTTCAGCACCACGGTGATGATGGGCAGGTTCGACCGGACCGCCGTCTCGAAGTCCAGTCCAACCATTCCGAAGGCGGCGTCGCCCATGAAGTTCACGCAGACCTTGTCCGGCTGGGCCAGCTTGGCTCCGATGGTGAGTCCCAACCCGGTCCCTAGTCCGTGGGACTTGCCCCAGCCCAGGTAAGTCCGGGGGCCGTTGGAGCGGTAGAAGGGGACTATCTGGTCCCGGGGGCTCCCCGAATCGTGGGTAACGACGGCGTCTTCCGGCGGGATGGTGTGCATGAAGTCCCAAATGACGCGGTAGGGGTTGATGGGACGGGAGTTGTCGGTCAATTTGGCGCTCCAAGCGGTCAACCAAGCGGTTCTCTCGGTATTGATCTCCGCGGCGGTGGAGCGGTCGTCCTTACGGGTGTCGCCCACAATTTGACGGCAGGCCTCGATCAATTGCCGTAGCACCAACCTCGCGTCGCCGATGACCGGATAATGGATGTTGTAGTCTTTGTTGATGTCTCCGGGGTCGTTGGTGGCTTGCACCATGGTCTTGCCAGGTGGGATCGTAAGGCACATGTTGTGCTTGGTGAAACTGGTGCCGATGCCGAACATCAGGTCGGCCCTTCCCACAAAGTGGACGACCGTCCCCGACGAAGTAAGGGCCGCGCTGCCCAGCGCCAGCGGGTGGACTTCGGGAAAGGCGCTCTTGCCCAGGAGCGTGGTGGTTACCGGCGCCTGTAGCAACTCCGCCAGTTCCAGCAGTTCGTCGGTGGCCTTGGCGTAAAGCACCCCTTGTCCCGCCATAATCACCGGGTACCGGGCGTAACACAAGGCTCGGGCGGCGGCTTCAACGTCTCTCGGATCGGCTTGGTAGGCCACCGAACGGCTGGGGACGTAGTAGAATGACTCCTCGGACACCTCCTCCAAGGCCACGTCTGCGGGAATCTCCACGCCCACCGGTCCGGGCCGTCCTTGCCGCAGGGAAGCGAAGGCCCGCCTCATGATCTCGGAAGTGCGGTCGGGGGCGTTGATCTGCTCGATGTTCTTGGTTATTGAAGCGTAGCTCTGCAACGAGCTGTAATGCGGAGAAATCCCGCTCCGCTCACGGCCGTGGCCCAACGGCAAGAGGAGCATCGGCACCGAGTCGCTGTAAGCCGTGGCGGCGCCGGAATAGGCATTCTCGGCCCCCGGGCCGTACTGCATGGCGAAGACGCCCATCCGGTCGCCGTTAGTAGACCGGCTAAACCCGTCGGCGATTCCGACTCCGACTCTTTCTTGGCGGCAGATGATGGGCCGGATGCCGCCTTCGGCGGCGGACTCGATAACCGGTGTCGTCGGAAAACAGGGGAGGTATTCGACACCTTCCCGCTTCAATATCTCGGTGATGGCGTCAACTGTTCTCACCGGACGGCCTCCTTCGCTTGATTCCCGGGGATGCCGAAAGTATACCACCGCCCAATTTGCGGGGAGTCCGCGAGGTGTCGATGCGGACGGCCGACGGCTTGAGGATAGCGTAGAGAAAATCGTTTATCGGGGTTGGCACGTCCACCTCCAGCCCTAGGCGTATAACCGTGCCGGTCAGCCCTTCCAACTCAACGGGTTGTTTGTCGAGGAAGTCCTTGGCCATCGAGGCCCGTCCTTGGCCTGGGAAACGGTCCAAGGCGTCCATAGCCCACTGTAGCGAGTCCGCCATGATGGGCGCTCCCCGGGCCCGGCCGACGGCCAGAGTCTCCTCGATGGCGTTTCGGATCAACTTGCGGGTTGCCGGGATGGTCCGCATCTCCTCGTATACGCAGTTGGCCGCGGCGCACACTGCTGCGGAACCGGAGATGTAGGCGAACTTCTTCCACAGCATTCCCGGCATGTTTTCGTGAAGATTGACTCGCCAGCCGGCTTCCTGGAACCGTTGGAGCATGTCCTCACCCCGTCGGGTGATGGCCACGTGCATCTCACCGAATGTCGCCGTTCCCGGCCCGCCTTGGGTCACGACTCCCGGCTCGGAGATGCGTCCTTCCATATATGCGGAACCGATCATCACCCGGGATTCTCCCACGGTGTTGGCGATCTGTTCCCCGTTGTCGATGCCGTTTTGCAAGGTTAGCACCACGGTTTGCGGTCCCACCAAGAGGGGAAGGCTCGGTATCGCCTGGGAGTTGTGGTACATCTTGACGGCGTACAGGACCAGGTCTTGTTCGCCGGCCTCAGCCGGGTCGCTCAAGGCCTGCCCCGGAGCAGTGAACGTACCGTCCAACTCGCTTTCCACCCGCAGCCCGTTTTCCTGGATAGCCTTGAGGTGCTCCCCGCGAGCCAAGTAAGTCACCTCGTGTCCGGCACGGGCCAACATGCCGCCAAAATAGCCCCCCACCCCACCGGCGCCTACTACTGCAACTCTCATGGTTCCAAGGCTCCTTGGTCAGATTCTTCGGGGGCCCAATAATCGTCCCCGGTGGGATAACGGCTAATCCTTAGCCGGCACGGGGTAGCCGAACCGTTCACGCAAGTCTCGTTTGAGCACCTTGCCCATAACATTTCGGGGAAGCTCGTTTATGAATACTACCGACCTCGGCCTTTTGAAGCCGGCCAACCTTTCGTGGCAGTGTTCGATGACCTCGTCTTCGGTCAGAGCGCGGGAACGGCTTACCACCAAGGCCCGCACCTCTTCCCCCCAGTCAGGGTCGGTAACGCCGATGACCGCAGCGTCGTCAACTTCAGGGTGAGACCGTAATATCTGTTCCACCTCTTCTGGGGAAATCATCTCGCCCCCCCGCTTGATGAAGTCCCGCGCCCGGCCCGCCAAGTAGATATAGCCGTCTTCGTCCTTGTAGCCAAGGTCGCCGGTGTAGACCCAGCCGGAGCGCAGCGTGTCCCGGGTGGCCGAGTCCTGCCGCCAATAGCCCGCCATCATGCGGGCGCCGCGGGCCACGATTTCACCCGTCTCTCGCAGGGCCACCGGCTGGCCGTTCTCGTCGACGATCTCCACTTCCACGTCCTCCAGCGGTTTGCCGATGGAGGTCAGGCGGCGCAATTTGGTCTCGATCTCCTCCGGGTTGCCCTCCAGCACATGGTCTTCCGGGGGAAGCATGGTTATGGTGGAGGCTGTTTCGGTCTGGCCGAAAGCGTTGATGAACCGTACCCCCGGGAACTTGCCGATGGCTTGGCGGATAACCTCTAACGGCATCGGCGCCGCCCCGTAGGTAATTACGTTTAGCGATGAAAGATCGAAATCGTCGAACCGTGGATGCTCGACCAACTGTTTTAGCATGGTTGGCACCAGCATGGCCCGGTTGGCTCCGAACCGCTCCGCCTGCTCCATCCATTCCACGGCCTCGAACTGCCGCATTACCACCAAGGTGCGGCCGCCGTAGACGGCGGCCAACGCGGCCTGCAAACCGGCAATGTGATAGAACGGTACGGTGATAAGGTTGGTTTCTTCGACATCCGGGTCGGCAGGGTCGACAGTCGACAATATAAATGAGGCGAAACTGTCGTGGGTCAGCATTACCCCTTTCGGAACGCCGGTGGTCCCGGCGGTAAACATAACGACCGTAGTGTCGTCATCGGCCGCCTCGGGAAAGTGCATCTGGTCCGGGGCGGCATCTGCCAGCAGGGCCGCGTAGTCCGGCCGACCGCTTGACTGCTGGGCGTCCATAACGATCACCCGGCCTGGTCCCAGCCCGGTTTCCGCGGGCAGGTCTTGGACCAAGGGCAGGTAGCGGTCGCCAACCATCAAACACGATGGTTGGGCGATGGAGAGCATCGTGTGCAACTCTTCGGCTCGAGCCCTGAAATTCACTGGCACGTAAAGGGCGTCCAATTGGGCGGCGGCAAAATAGATTTCGATGGACTGGTTGGTGTTGACCTGCATCGTGGCCACCCGGTCGCCGGCGGTAACGCCCATCGCGGATAGGGCGTTGGCCAGCCGGTTCACCCGTTGCGCCAACTCTTCGTAGGTGAACTCCAGTCCGTCGAAGATGACCGCTGGACGATCGGGTACGATGGCCCCGGCGATGGTCAGGAACTCAGACGTGTTCAACCTGGAGGGCCTCCTTCATCGCTGCAACGGTCGCCGTGTCCAAAGCGGCTAGTTCCTCTGCCGCCCGCCATCCTGCCGCCAGGTATTCGTCGGCCGGGGCAATCCGGGTCACCAAGCCCATGGCCAAGGCCTCGGCGGCGGCAAAGCGGCGGCCAGTGAGTAGAACGTCCAGAGACCAAGCTGTCCCGGCAGCCCTGGGCAAGGTCTGAGTGCCGCCCGCGGCCGGTATCATTCCCAGATGGACCTCCGGAATAGCGAATATCGCGTCGGCGGCCGCTATACGCAGGTCGCACAGCAAAGCAATCTCCAGTCCCGATCCGATACAAAAACCGTGGATTGCAGCGACCACCGGTTTCTGCAAGTTTAACACCTGTCCCCAAACGTCGCGTTGCCAGCGCACCCGGCGGGCGATCACCTGAGACGGAGCGGCGCCGAATTCGGTCAAGTCGGCGCCGGCGCAGAACCCCCGGCCCTCGCCGGTAATCAACAGCGACCGAACCTCCGGGTCGTCGGCCACTGCGGCCACCGCTTGGTGTAAGTCGTCCCGCATCTGCAGGTTGTAGGCGTTTAGGACCCGAGGGCGGTTGAGGGAGATGCGGGCGGCGGCGCCTCGCTTTTCATAAATGAGTGTGGGGAAGGCGGACATCGGCGGTATCCCTACGGAACATTATTGGTGGTCAACGGGGCGGTGGTCACAGCGCCGGAGCGGCACGGGCGTAGAGTTCGTCCAAGTCCACTTCACTGTAACGGAGGCCGATATTCTCCAGGTTGTGGGCGTCGCTGACCTCCAAGACCAGCAGCCCGTGGGTGTTGGCGATGGATGCCACCTGCGCCTTCCGAATGTGCCAATTGTGGATGTAGTTGTCTATCTCTATCGAGTGGACATCAGGTTCGATTACTATTTCCGGGGAGTAATACCCGGGGTGACAGTAGCTCCGGAACACGCCGCCGCCGGGCAGGAACAACTCGGCCACCTGATATTCTGCGAAAGGGTTCTGCTCCGGCCGTATTTCGATTTCCCAGCCGGGTATGATCAGCGCTTCCCCGGGAAAGTGGCGCTCCACCAACTCCCGGAACTCGAAGGACCATTCCTTATTGTGGTGGTCGGTAATGGCGATGCCGTCAATTCCCTTGGACTTGATCTGGGCGATAACCTTTTCGGCTATCTCCACCGACGGCGGGGCGAAATTGAAAGCTTCCCAGACGTGGGTATGCAGGTCGAGCTTAAGCTTCAATTGTATGCACTCCGGTGTTTTTGCTCTGGGGCCTCTATTCTGGTCTAAACTTGACCAGCCGATTACCGGCCCCTGAATTCAGGTGAGCGTCGTTCCAAAAACGAATTGATACCTTCGGCCCGGTCGTCGGTGCTCTGCAGTATGATGTTAAGGTCGGCCTCCAAACGGAGCCCTTGGTCTATGGTAAGTTCCATTCCTTTGTTAATGGCTTCTTTGGCGTAACGGGCGGCCACGGGGCTGCCAGCGCAGACCGACTCCGCCAGCGCTTGTGTCATCGTCCGCAGGTGGTCTTGGCTGTCCGCCACCCGGTTGACCAAGCCGATGCCAAGGGCCCCGGCCGCATCCAAGGTGCGGCCAGTGAGGAGCAGGTCCCGGGCCCAAGCCGGACCGACCAACCGGGGCAGCCGCTGGGTCCCTCCGTCCCAGGGAAACGTTCCGGGCGCCAACCGGGAAAATCCGAACTTGGCGTCGGCCGCGGCCAGCCTCAAGTCACCGGCTAAGGCGAGTTCCAAGCCGTGGTCGGTGGCGTCGCCGTTTAACGCCACGATCACCGGTACGGGTAACTCCGCTAGGGCCGAGGCGATTCGCATCCGCTGTATCCAAGCGGCCGTAGCAGCATGGGATGCGCCGGTTGGAGCCGAATCGCGGCCAGTGGAAAACACCGGCCCCGCCGCGGTCAAGACGACCAACCGCAAATCGTCGTCCGCCGCCAAGCAATCCAAGACCGACCGCAGTTCCTCCGCCAGCCGGAGATCGAGCCGGTTATCAGCGTCTCGGCGGTCCAGAATAATGGTGGCGGCCGGGCCCTCTCGGAGGAACCGGAGAGAGGTGTATTGGATGGTCTCGTTCCTTCGTTAGCCGACCGGAAAGGGCCGGATATTGGCCGCGGATTGGGCCTCTGACCCGTGCATAGTAGGCCGGTCAGGTTCTCCTTGACAAGGCTTGTCGGCTTCAATACTATAAGCTAGCGCTCCCGGCCACGGAGTGCTATATTTGAGTGTGATTATGGCCGGGCCCCAAACCAAAGACCCGGTCGATAAAAGGAGGCAACGGTGGCGAATTTTGTTCCGTTGGGCGAGCGGGTGGTAGTAAAACCCAGTGAGGGTGAACAAACCACCAAAGGCGGTATATTCCTTCCTGATACTGCCAAGGAAAAACCCCAGGAAGGCGAGGTAATCGCGGTAGGGCCCGGCCGCGTCGCCGACGACGGCACCCGAATCGCCATGGAGCTTAGCGCGGGAGACCGGGTGATCTACTCCAAGTTTGCCGGCACCGAGTATAAGGACGGCGACGACGAGTTCCTGATTCTCAGGGAAAGCGATATTCTAGCCAAGATCGCATAGCACGGCGAACGGGAGGTCAACCCTCCCCGCCGGTTTAGTAAGGAGGTTTGGATGCCAGCCAAGAAATTGACCTACTCGGAGGAAGCTCGCAAGTCCCTCCGTACCGGGATCGACATCCTCGCCGATTCGGTGAAGATTACCCTCGGCCCCAAGGGCCGCAACGTGGTGCTCGATAAGTCCTTCGGCCCGCCGCAGGTATGCAGCGACGGGGTGACCATAGCCAAAGAGATCGAGTTGCCCGATTCCTTCGAAAACATGGGCGCCCAGTTGCTGAAAGAAGCGGCCACCAAGACCAATGACGCGGCCGGCGACGGCACCACCACCTCGGTGGTGTTGGCCCAAGCGATCATCACAGACGGCTTCAAGAACGTCACCGCCGGCGCCAACCCAATGGCCATCAAGCGGGGCATCGAGCAGGCCGTTACCGCCGTGGTCGGCGAAGTGCAGGGCATGGCCCAATCGGTAGAAACCAGGGAGCGCATCGGACAGGTGGCCAGCCTCGCGGCCCATGAGGAAGCCATTGGCGAGACCATCGCCGAAGCTATGGAAAAGGTCGGCAAAGACGGCGTCATAACCGTCGAGGAATCCAAGGGTCTGTCCGACGAGATCGAGTATGTCGAAGGAATGCAAGTCGACCGCGGCTACATCTCGCCCTACTTCATCACCAACCCCGACCGGATGGAGTCGGTGCTGGAAGACCCCACCATCGTTATTACAGACAAGAAAATCTCCGCCGTAGCGGACATGCTGCCCGCCTTGGAAAAGCTCCTACAGGTCGGCAAGAAGAACGTGGTGATCGTGGCCGAGGACGTGGACGGTGAGGCTTTGGCCACCATAGTGGTCAACAAGCTCCGCGGCACGCTCAACGCTCTGGCAGTCAAGGCCCCCGGGTTTGGCGACCGGCGCAAGGCAATGTTGGAAGACATCGCCATCCTGACCGGCGGCACGGTGATCAGCGAAGAGACCGGCCGCAGGCTGGATGCCGCCACAATCGAGGACTTCGGTCAAGCCCGCCGGGTTTCCGCCACCAAAGACGAGACCACCATCGTAGAGGGCCGCGGCTCCGAGGACGGTATCCAGGCCCGGATCACCCAAATCAAGGCCCAGATCGAAGACACCACCTCCGAGTTCGACCGTGAAAAGCTGCAGGAACGGATGGCCAAGCTGTCCGGCGGCGTCGCGGTGATCAAGGTCGGCGCGGCCACCGAGATCGAGTTGAAAGAACGGAAGGCCAGGGTTGAAGACGCGCTGTCGGCTACCCGCTCGGCCGTCGAAGAAGGCATCGTGCCCGGTGGCGGGGTGGCCTTGGTCCGCGCCCAACGCGCCCTGGAAAACTTCGCCGAATTGCCGTCTGACGAACGGGTCGGGGTCGACATCATCCGTCGTTCGTTGGAGCAACCCTTGAAGCTGATCGTAGAGAACGCCGGCTTCGAAGGTTCAGTGGTACTGAATGAGGTCAAGAAACAGGCCGACGACTACGGTTACGACGCCGAACTCGGAGAATACGGCCCCATGCTGGAAAGGGGTATCGTAGACCCGGCCAAGGTGACCCGCTCCGCCCTCCAGAACGCGGCCAGCGTCGCCGCCATGGTGCTGACGACCGAGTCCATGATCAGCGAAATCCCCCAGGACAAGCCGTCCATGCCGGCCATGCCTCCGGGCGGCGGAATGGACTTCTAGCCCTTTCCAGGCCGCGTCCTGTATCCAGGCTTCACAGCCGCCCCGGAGCCCCCGGAGCGGCTTTTACTTTGGCATGGCTGGCCAAGGCCGCTACCGCTATAATGCGGTGCTGGCAATCAATATCCCGGACGGATACGTATGACCACCACTCCCAATGGCGGACCATTGGACCCCATGCCGGTGGACCAGATGCCAACGGACCAGAGGCCAGTGACCCGGAGGAAGATTTACCCATCGGCCGATGCAGCCTTGGCTGATGTCGCCGACGGCGCCAGTATCGCCATCGGCGGCTACGCCGGTTGCGGTGTGCCCCAGGGCCTCATCCAGGCTATGTTGGACCACGGGGCCCGGGACCTGACCTGCATTTGCCAGGGAGCTTGGCCCCAACCCGGCAGCCCCGCCGAAATGTCTGGGCTTGGCGCAACCCATCAGGGCGCCACTCACGTAGACGCGGCCCAGTTGCCTGACGTTACACAATTGATAGAAGCGGGGTTGGTGACCCGGTTGATCGCTCCTTTGCCCTTCCCTCCAGACCGCGGGGCCGCTGTGCGGGAGCTATGGGAATCCGGAGCGCTGGCGGTCGAAGTCGTACCCTTCGGCATTCTGGCCGAGAGGCTGCGGGCCGGCGGCGCCGGCTTGGGGGGAGTGTTCCTCCCCACCGGGGTTAATACAAGGTTTGCCGAGGGGCTGGAGGTTCGCCGGATTGACGGCCGCGACCACCTGTTCCACCGGGCGCTCAAAGCCGACTTCGCCTTGGTGCGGGCCCGCGCCGCCGATACCTTGGGTAACCTCGTCTACCGGGGTACCCAACGTAATTGGAACCCACCCATGGCCACGGCGGCCGCCGTTACGGTTGCCGAGGTGGACGACGTGGTCGAGCCGGGCGGCTTGGACCCGGAACTGGTGATTACTCCGGCCATATACGTAAACCGTATAGTGCTGAGTTCCCAACCATGACGGCCGCAAGACTCGATCACGTCAATATGGTTCGCAGGGCCGCACAGGAGCTACATGCCGGCGAAGCCGTAGCGCTGGGCCCGGGACTGCCTTGCCTCCTGCCTGGCATGGCGCCCGGCGACAACGCGGTCTGGTTTTTGGCCGAGAGCGGTATCCTGGGGTACCGGGCCCCAGGCGCGGGCGCCGCCGGTACTGACGTAGACTCGGGCGGGACCGCGGCGTTGCCGGCTCCCGGCGGCGCATACGTCAATGCGGTTGACGTGGCCGGGATGCTCCTGGGCGGTCATGTGGCCCTAGCGGTGCTGCAACCCGATCAGGTGAGCGCCCGCGGAGACTTTGTTCACTGGACCACCGCCGCTACTCCCGGCGTGCTGGCGCCGGGCGCGGCGGTGGACTTTGCCTCCGGCGCCCGCCGGGTAATCGCCCTGTTGCCCCACACCGGGGACGAAGGCTCCCCGAACATCGTCGAGCAGTGTGGCCTGCCCATCGACGGAGCGGGCGTTGTACGCTTGATTATTACCGACGTGGCCGTTATCGTCGCTGAACAGTCCGGGCTGGAGCTCCGGGAATTGGCGCCGGGTTGGACTTCCGACGCCGTAGCATCCATAACCGGCGCCCCTTTGACGGTGTCGTCGGGGCTCAGGGAGATGAGTTTCGACGTACCGCCCCTGTCGCCGCTCGACAAGGTCTATCCAACGGCGATGGACGCCCTGCACGATGTCCCCGACGGAGCGTTGGTCAATCTCGACGGCTTCGGAGGCGCCGGCGGAATGGCCCATTACTTGATGACCGGTCTCCGGGACCAAGGTGCGTCCGGCCTGACCGTCATCAGCAACACCGCCGGCATTGCCCGGGTCGTACGGTTCGGAACCCCCGAGGGTTTGACGCCCATCGACCACACCATTCTCGTGGAAAACAACCAGATAGCCCGGTCGATTAACTCCTACCCTGTTTCTCCGTCGGTTTCCCGTCCCAGCGCCTTCGAAGAGGCCTACAATCGCGGAGACGCCACGTTGGAGGTGGTCCCCCAAGGAACGCTGGCGGAACGCTTGCGCGCCGGCGGCGCCGGGATGGGGGCCTTCTACACGCCGGCCGCGGCTGGGACGCTGCTGGGAGAAGGCAAAGAGGCGCGAACGATCGACGGCAGAGAGTACGTGCTGGAATACGGGATCATGGCCGACTTCTGTATCATGCGGGGCCACAAGGCCGATACGTTGGGTAATGTAGTGTACAAAGGGACCTCGCGCAATTTCAATCCGGTGATGGCAACCTCGGCCCGCGTTACCGTCGTTGAAGTGGATGAAATAGTGGCGCCCGGCGAATTGGGCCCCGAGGAAATAGTCACGCCGGGCCTGTTTGTAGACCGCATCGTCAAGCGCCCCGACGATTTTTCGCCCTACCTGTAGCTCCCGTTAGCCCCGGAAGAGTCAACCGGCATAGTTGATACGGCATAGTAAATCAAGGAAGAAAACGCGATATGACGGACCTTGAGGACAAGGAGCGGCTGCCCCGGGAGATCATCGCTATGCGGGTGGCGAAGGAACTGCCCGACGGCGCCTACGTCAATCTGGGCATCGGTATACCGACGCTGGTATCCAGCTTCCTGCCCGAGGGAAAGGTGGTCTTCTACCATAGCGAGAGCGGCATCTTGAACTGCGGCCCGCTGGCCGAGGAGGGAGACGAGGATATCAATCTGATCAACGCCGGCGGCCAATTCCTGGAAGCCGTCCCCGGTATGTCGTACTTCGATTCGGCCCAAGCCTTCGCCATGATCCGCGGCGGTCATGTGGACGTGACAGTCTTGGGGTCCCACCAAGTGTCGGCCAAAGGCGACTTGGCCAACTGGATGCTGCCGCAACGGGGCGTGGGCAACGTTGGAGGAGCCATGGATCTGGCGGCGGGCGCTCCGGTGATAGTCGCTATGGAGCACACCGACCGGCAGAACAACCCTAAAATTGTCGAGGAATGTACCTTTCCGCTAACCGGCAAAGGCTGCGTCTACCTCATCGTCACCGACTTGGCTGTAATCGAATGCACCGCCGACGGCCTGTTGCTCACGGAAGTGGCCCCCGGCTGGACCCCGGAGGAAATCCAACAGCTCACCGGCGCGCGCCTGTCCGTTTCTGCCGAAGTCAAAGAATTTGAGTTATAATTTCCTAGTTCGAAGGTCCACTTCTAAAGACCATTTCCCTGGGCGCTAACCGCCAGGAGGAGCAGGCGAAATGTCCGACCCATTGGTTATCGGCGGCAAAGAATTTAACTCGCGCTTGATCCTCGGCACCGGGCGCTATCGCAACATGGAAGAAATGGCGGCGGCCGTGGAGGCGTCCGGGACCGAAATGATCACCGTGGCCATTCGCCGGTTGGACTTGGACGACCCCACCAGCAAGACGCTGCTGGACTATATTGACTGGGGCCGCTACCAAATGCTCCCCAACACCGCTGGTTGCGCCACCGTCGACGAGGCGCTGTTCGTAGCCCGTCTGGGCCGAGAGGTGGGGCAGACCAATTTCGTGAAACTGGAAGTCATCCCCGACGCCAAGTACCTTTTTCCCGACGGCGCCGCCACGTTGGAGGCGGCCCGGCGCTTGGTGGACGAGGGATTTGTCGTACTGCCCTACATCCACGCCGACCCGGTGCTGGCAAAGAACCTGGAGGACGCCGGTTGCGCTACCGTAATGCCCTTGGGGTCTGCCATCGGGTCCGGTCAAGGGATACACACCGGCGAGGAGGTGCGGATCATCATCGAACAGGCCAATGTGCCCGTGGTGGTTGATGCAGGTTTGGCCGTTCCCTCCGATGCGGCCGAGGCCCTGGAGATGGGCGCCGACGCGGTGCTGGTGAACACCGCCATCGCTCAGGCCAACGATCCGGCGTTGATGGCTGAAGCCTTCAGGCATGGTGTAGAGGCCGGCCGCAAAGCCTTTCTGGCCGGGCGCATCGGCGTCCGCAACTACGCTGCCGCCAGTAGCCCTACCGCCGACGTTCCGCGGCCCGTGCCGGCCGGTACCTGAGAACACCATGGCCGCCTCCCTTCCCGAGCCCTGCCTCTGCCTGGTAACCGACCGCCGGGTGGCCGGCGACGGCGACTTGGTGCGCCGGGTGGCCTTGGCGGTCGAAGGCGGGGTTAACATGGTCCAAGTCCGGGAGAAAGACCTGCCCGGCGGCCCGCTCTTGAGATTGACCCGTGAAATTTCCGCCGCTATCGGCGACCGGGCCGTATTGCTGGTCAACGAACGGGTCGACGTGGCGTCTGCGGCGGAGGCGCAAGGAGTCCAGTTGGGCGAAGAGGCGCTGCCAGCGGACGCTGCGCGCCGCTTGCTGCCGCCGGGAGCGCTCATCGGCCGGTCGGTCCACTCTGTGCCGGGGGCTGCCGGCGCCATAGCCGGCGGAGCGGACTTTTTGGTGGTGGGGACCATGTTTGCCTCAGATTCCCATCCAGGCTTTCAGGCTGGCGGGCCCGAACTGATGCGGGCGGTAGCGCTAGGACGCCGAACGCCCCTCATCGGCATAGGGGGCATCAACACCAACAACCTGCAGCACGTTGTCAGCGCCGGAGCGTCGGGGGTTGCCGTGATCCGGGGTATCCTGGCGGCGTCAGATCCACGCGCCGCTGCGGAGGGCCTGAAGCAGGCGCTGTTGGAAGCATGGGAACGCCGGGTGGAGCTGGTTGGTCCGGCGTCCCGCGGGAGGTCCGCCGCTGAAAATGATTAACTTGATGGTGAACGGCAAACCGCGACCCATCGACCACAGCCTGGACTTGGAAACTTACCTGGACTCCTTTGGGCTGGACTTGAAACACATAGCGGTGGGCTATAACGGCGAGGTGATCAAACGGGAAGAGTTCGCCGGGGTCACGCTGCGAGACGGCGACATTCTCGAAATCGTCCGGCCGGTAGGCGGCGGTTAGGCGACCCGTTCGACTGGACCCCAGCTCCGTGTGGCCCGTTCGGAAGCTATAATGGGATTCCCCGCGCCCGTACTATTTTCGATCTAGCAACGCTCTGATGAAAAACGAGCAATTGGACCCGGTTTTGGTTGCGGTGGTCCGCGGTCACTGGGAGAAGGTGATCGCTTGGACCAACGGGGAACCTGGTGCTTGGGGCTACCTGGCCGGACAGGGCGTGACCGCCGTGCGCCGTCACCTGGGACGCCCCTTGGCCGACGGTGAGCGCAGATTGGTGTGGAGCCGGCTCTGGTGGTTTCTTGAACAAATTAAAGCCCGCTCCTTAGACAACTGTTGACCGGTCCGGCAATGGTGACGAAAGTCTGTCACCATACGGCGTATTCTATCCTTAAGTCGCCGGTTGGTGTCCCTGTGACCACAACCACTGCCTATGATACAGTGCGTCGAAGCGGGGCCGGCAGCACTGACCAGCGCCGGGTCCCGTATTCCGCCGGGGGTCCCATGTCCGACTTCATTATCCAAGCCAGTGGTATTCACAAGACCTATGACACCGGCGCCCTGAAGGTGAACGCGCTTCGCGGGGTAGACTTGAGGGTTGCCCGCGGCGAAATGGTGGCCATCATGGGCCCCAGCGGTTGCGGCAAGACCACCATGCTCAACTGCCTCTCCGGGTTGGACGATATCGACGCCGGGGAAGTCGTCATCGACGGAGTTGTACTTCATGACCTGCCCGACGACGAACGCAGCGATTACCGTTCCCGTAGCATGGGGTTCGTTTTCCAGCTTTATAACCTCCTTCCGGTCCTTTCGGCAGTAGAAAACGTGGAAATGCCCCTGCTCTTGTCCGGGGTACCCGCCGCTGCGTCGCGTCGCCGGTCCTTGGACTTGTTGGAACAAGTCGGGCTTGCCGACCGGGCCCAGCACCTTCCCGCCGAATTGTCGGGCGGGCAGCGTCAGAGGGTTACCATCGCTAGAGCCTTGGTCAACGAACCCTCGATTGTCTGGGCCGACGAACCCACCGGCGACCTGGACAGCGAGTCCGCCGGGGACATCATCAACCTGATGACCAGCCTGAACCAGTCCAATAGTCAAAGCTTCGTCCTGGTCACCCACGCCATTGAGGTGGGCAACAGCGCCCACCGCATCGTCCGGATGCGCGACGGCGAGATCGTCGATGACGGCATGAACGGCAGCGGCGGTTAGCGTCCCGGCGCCCACCGGTCAATCCCACCAACCGGCAATCCCACCGATAGGAACACTGCCTAATGGAAGACCTCTTCGGCGTCCCCATGAATTACATAATGTGGGCGTTGTTGGCGCTTTTCATCCCTGCGCTTGCTGTTATATGCATCATGGCCCTGTTCAACCCCGTGATGTTGAAGCTAGGCTTGCGCAATATCCCCCGACGCAAGGGCCAGACCGCGCTGATTATCGTGGGGATAATGATTTCCACGCTGATAATGTCGGCGTCTTTCGGCACCGGAGACACGTTGACCTATTCCATTCGCAAGGCCGTGGTCGATGGGCTGGGGTCCATCGACGAGATTGTGCTGTCAGCCCGCGTCCAAGAGGATGGTCAACTAGGCGTCGCCCCCTACGTGCCCATCGAACGGTTCACCCGGCTGCAACAGGACTTGGCCGGAAATGACGCCATTGACGGCCTAGCCCCCGGCGTAGCCGACTATGCGCCGGCGGTTAACAACCGCAACGGCGTCGGCTCCGGCAGCATGCAGATTGCCGGGGTCGATCCCGCCTCTCTGGAGGCCTTCGGCGGCTTCCGCTTGCTTGATGGAAGCGAGGTGCGGGTGGAGACGCTGGGCGGCTCCGAGGTCTTCATCAACGAACGGGGCGCCAAGGAACTGGAAGCCCAAGCCGGTGACACGCTTACCGTCTACGTGTACGGCGAGGAGACCCAACTAAGCATCAAGGGCGTGGTCGCCGACGGCGGAGCGGCAGGCACCGATCCCACCGCGTTGCTGGGCTTGGATGCAGCCCAGAGAATTTTTGGGCGGGAAGGGCAGATTAACTCCATAGTAGTTTCCAACCGGGGGGACGAATTAAGCGGCGCCAGCCTTTCCGACGACGTAACCGAGACGCTGCGGGTCATGTTCACCGATCGGGAGGTGGCGGCGCAGCTAAAGACCGCCCTCGCCCGGGACGACGTGTTGGCAGCGTTGGCGGAGCGGCAGGAAAGGTTCGGCCTGGCCCAAACCGCCCGCGACGACTTGGCCGCCCTTCAGGCTGAACTACAGTCCCCCGGCATGAGCGACCGGTTCGTGTCGCTGATTTCCGATGACGCGGTGCGCCGGGAAATGCTGGAAGCCATAGGGGAGATGGGCGACGTCCAACTGGTCCGGGAGGTTAACACGCTCGTCGTGGACCTCGCCGAGTTCGTGGTGATCGACATCAAAAAAGACCTGCTGGACGTGGCCGATCAAGTGGGCAGCACTGTGACCACGTTCTTCATCCTGATGGGGCTATTCTCCATCATGGTAGGGGTCCTGCTGATTTTCCTGATTTTCGTGATGCTGGCGGCCGCCCGGCGTTCGGAAATGGGAATGGCCCGCGCCGTTGGCGCAAAGCGCGGGGACTTGATCCAGATGTTCGTATTCGAGGGCGCGGCCTACTCGGTGGTTTCCGGCGCCGTCGGCGTGCTCTTGGGACTGGTTGCCAGCGCTCTGATAGTTACCGTGGTGAACCGCATTTTCGCGGGTGGCGGGGCCGGGGCTGACGACTTCCAACTCACGCGCCATTTCGAGGCGCGCAGCGCCGTTGTAGCCTACTGCCTCGGCATGGTTATCACCTTCATCACCGTTGGCGTTTCCGCCTACCGCGTCAGCCGCTTGAACATCGTGGCGGCCATCCGCGATTTGCCCACTCCCATCGAAACTTCCGACGCCGGATTCGGCTCCCTGCTCCTTGGGTTGGGTCGCCCGTGGGTGCGCCCCTTCCGGCAGTTGGGCCGCAGCGCCTCGGCGTTGATCGCTCGATCGCCGGTCCGGGCGTCGCGTCTATTTTTGACCGCCGGTTGGTCTGCGGTGACGGCCCCGGCCGCTTTCATCGTTGCCGTGTTCCAATTGCTGTGGCGACCCTTTACCCAAGGGTGGTTGGCGGCTGTCGTCGGAGTGCTGCTGACTTGGAGCGGGACCTCGGCGGACTCTGCCGCTTTGGTGCGAATCGGCGTCTCACTGGTCATCATCGGCATCGGTCTGATGCTTCGCCTGTTCCTGCGCCGCGCCGGGACTCACCCCGAGACCGCGGACCGCATCGGCTACTCGATCATGGGCATTCTGGTTTTGGCCTTCTGGGTGGTGCCTTTCAGTTCGCTACGATGGGTGTTCGGAGAGTTGAACGGGGGCTTCGAGATGTTTTTCATCTCCGGCGTCACCATGGTGGCCGCGGCGGTATGGACCGTGATGTACAACGCCGACCTGCTGCTCAAGGGACTGACTGCCCTAACCGGGCGGTTCGGCCAGATGCGGCCGGTACTGGTGACGGCCGTGGCCTACCCCATGAGCGCCAAGTTCCGCACCGGGCTGACGCTGGCCATGTTTGCGCTGGTGATTTTTACGATGATCGTAATGTCCATTCTAACCGAGGCTTTTGGCACCACCGCGGTAGACCCCAGAGCAGTTGTGGGGGGCTGGGACATACACGCCAGCGTCAACGTCAACAATCCCATACCCGACATCCGTAAAGCCATAGAGGAAAATCCGGACCTGAACGGCGCCGACTTGGAGGCCATCGGCAGCTACACGGCCGCGCCGGTCCAAGCCCGGCAGTTGGACGCCGAGGAGCAGAGATGGCGGGGATACTCGGTGCGGGCTGTGGATGACGAATATTTGGACTACTCCGAGGCTGAGTTGCACCTTATCGCCGAGGGTTACGGCAACACTTCCGATGAGGTCTGGGAAGCGCTTCGGCGAGACCCCACCCTGGTGGTGGTTGACTCGTTCGCGGTGCCCACGCGCGTGGGGTTCCGGGACGGTGAGCAGACGCCGCCGTTCCAGCTTGAGGGCATCTTCTACGAAGATGAGACCATGACCGCCATCGACATCGAAGCGCGGTTGCCGGGCGCCGGCGTCATCATGCCGCTGAAAGTAATCGGCGTCTTGGACAGCCTGTCCGAAAACTTCGGGACTTTGGGAACGGGAATGGTAATTTCGCGCAGCGGGCTCGCCGCTGCCGCCGCCCCGTTGGAGATACCCACCACCAACTACCGGTTCCGGGTGGCCGACGGGGTGGACGTATCCCGTGTTTCCAAAGAACTGGAGGCTGCCTTCATACCCAATGGAATGGACAGCCGCCCGCTGGCCGAACTCGTCGAAGAATCGGTTTCGGCCAACCAGTCGTTTAACTACCTGCTGACCGGATTCATGGGGTTGGGTCTCCTGGTAGGCATTGCGGCGTTGGGGGTAATCAGCCTGCGCGCCGTTGTGGAGCGCCGCCAGCAAATCGGCGTACTGCGGGCCATCGGCTACCGCCGCCGCTTGGTGCAGCTTAGCTTCCTCACCGAGTCATCCTTCGTCGTCTTGTTGGGAGTGGCGATAGGCGTCGGGCTGGGCACGGTAATCTCATACCTGATCGTGCGGGAAATCCGGGATGAGATTGAGACCATTCGTTTCAGCTTCCCTTGGCTGCAAATCGTCATCATCGTGGCGGTGGCCTACCTGTTCTCCCTGATTACCACGTTCCTCCCGGCCCGCCAAGCCTCCCGCATCTACCCGGCCGAAGCCCTCCGCTACGAGTAGCCCTGCGTTTAACCTATTTTTCTGCATCACTTGGGGAACGATGTTAATATAGTCCCGATTCGATACGGCAGGAGGCTCCCGATGGTGATGGACCCGATTAATCTCTACGACTACGAGGCCAGGGCCAAACTGACCCTGTCCCACAACAACTGGGAATTCATCGAATCCGGTTCAATGGACCAGTTCACTACCAAGCGGAACCGCACCGCCTTTGAAGAGTTGACGCTGCGGCCGCGCTTCCTCCGCGACATCACCCAGCGCAATATCTCCACCACGGTGTTGGGCCAAGAGATCAGTATGCCGGTGATGATCGCGCCCGCCGGAAGTCACATGTTGGCGCACCCGGACGGAGAGGTCGCCACCGCCCGCGGCGCCGGCAAGTCAGACACCCTCATGATGCTTAGCACCTCCTCGAACTACAGTATGGAGGAGGTGGCGGAAGCGGCATCGGGGCCCCTGTGGTTCCAGCTATACCACCGGGGCTATGGATTCTCCGAGATGCTGGTGCACCGCGCCGAAGAGGCGGGCTTTAAGGCCATCGTCCTGACCGTCGACACGCCGGTCCCCAGCCCCAAGGAGCAGGACCTCCGCAACGCCTACAAACGAGAGTATGACCTGGGTAACTTCCGGGGCATGGACGTAGACCGAAGCGTAATTAGCGGTACCGACGAAACGGAAGGGTGGGACGTTTCCTACGCTGCGCCGCTCACATGGCGGGAGCTGGAATGGCTCCGCGGCATCACCTCTCTGCCCTTGGTGCTCAAGGGAATCAGGACGGCCGAGGATGCCCACCAAGCCGTGGAAAACGGAGTCAACGGCATTCTGGTCTCCACCCACGGCGGCCGTCAGTTGGACATGACCATGAGCGCCATCGAGATGGTGCCGGAGATCGTCGCCGCCGCTCGGGGTCAAGCCGAAGTCTACGTGGACTCGGGGGTCCGCCGGGGCAGCGACGTCATCAAGGCCTTGGCCCTCGGCGCCAAGGCGGTTGCCATCGGCCGGCCGCTGTTCTGGGGGCTGGCTGTTGACGGCGCCGATGGCGTCCACGGCGTCTTGGAGTTGCTCCGGGAAGAGGTGGACCGCTGTCTGGCTTTCTGCGGCCAGACCGACGTAAACGCCTTGGAGCCCGGCCTGATCAACATCCCTTACGGATGGGGGGCCGGCGCCAGCGCGCCGTAAGCCGAGGAGGTATATCCGGCCGCTATTCCGTAGGCTGGAACCCTTCAAAGACGGAATGAGGACTGCCCGAAAGCAGTCTCCTTCGGGACACGATTGGATATGGAGGCGCATCATGGCGATTGGCATAAGCACCTACCGGCCCTTGGTGACGGGGGCCACCCACATGGTGTCGGCGGGGCACTACTTGGCGGCGGCTTCCGGGTTTCGCATATTGGAGCAGGGCGGCAACGCTATCGACGCCGGAGTGGCCGCGGGCATCACCATCAACGTGGTATTGCCCCAATGGACCAGCTTCGGCGGTGTGGCGCCCATCATCATCCATGACGCCGCAAAAAATGAGACCGTCTCGATCAGCGGACTGGGACGTTGGCCCAAGGCCGCCACCGCCGCCTACTTCAACCAGCGCCACGGCGGCGAACTGCCTGTCGGCGTCTTGCGCACGGTGACCCCGGCGGCTGCCGACGCTTGGATCACGGCGCTGCGTCTCTACGGCACCATGAGCTTCGAGCAGGTGGTCACGCCGGCCTTGGAGATCGCCGAAAACGGCTTCCCAGTCCCCGTCAGCCTCCATAGCGCCTTGGTACGCAATGGCGACCAACTGACCGCCGACGCCACCGGCGACGTCGGCTGGCCCACCACCAGGCAAATTTTCTACCCGGACGGCGCCGCGCTCCGGACCGGGGACATCCTGGTGCAACGGGACTTGGCCCGGACTTTCCGGCGCCTCGTTGAGGTGGAGCGGGACCACGCCGCCCGCGGCCGGGAAGACGCCCTGCTGGCCGCCCGTGACTTCTTCTACCGGGGAGACATTGCCGCCGAAATCGTCCGCTGGATTCAAAGTCAGGGCGGGCTGCTGACCACGGAGGATCTGGCCGATTTCAGCGTCGGCGTCGAGTCCCCCGCTACGGGCAGCTACAAGGGCATCGACCTCTATACCTGCGGGCCTTGGTGCCAGGGACCGGTCAACATCCAGGCGCTCCAAATCCTGGAGGGAATCGACCTGAAGGGGATGGGCCACAACAGCGCCGACTACGTACATCACCTGCTGGAGGCCATGAAGCTGGCCTTCGGTGACCGCGAAGCCTACTATGGCGACCCGGACTTCGTTGACGTTCCCATGGACGGCCTGCTTTCTCGGGCCTATGCCGAGGAAAGGCGACGGGCCATTGACCCTGGTCGTGCCTCCCCCGGGATGCCCGAAGCCGGAAACCCTTGGCCGTTCCAGGGCATGACTAGGCCCAACGGCCTCCCGGCCCGTCCCAAGGCCGCGGCCGGCATTCTCCAGGCCGATACCAGCTACGCCTGCGTCGTCGACCGCTGGGGCAACGCATTCTCAGCCACGCCAAGCGATACCGTGGCCAACGCTCCGGTCGCTGAGGGCTTGGGATTTGTGGTATCGGCGCGCGGTTCCCAGACTTGGCTGGACCCGGAACATCCTTCGGCTCTTGAACCCGGCAAGCGGCCCCGTCTCACTCCCAACCCGGCCTTGGCCATGAAAAACGGCAAGGTGTGGATGCCATTCGGAACGCCGGGCGGCGACGTGCAGTGCCAATCGATGGTCCAGTTGTTCTTGAACGTCGCCGAATTCGGTATGGACGCGCAACAGGCGGTGGAAGCGCCCAGGGTGTCGACCTGGAGCTTCCCCAATTCCTTCTGGCCCCACGCCTACAATCCAGGACTGGCCGGCGTCGAAGGACGCATCGATGCCTCGGTGATAGCCGAGCTGGAACGGCGAGGTCACCGGGTGGAAGTCTGGGACGATTTCATCGCCCGGATGGGTTCCCTCTGCGCCATCGAGGTGGACCAAGAACGCGGCGGCCTAAGCGCCGGCGCCGATCCGCGCCGCGATGCCTACGCAATAGGCCGGTAACGTCAGTTTCTGAGAAGAATGGGATGGGGGGAGATCCGCTTGGGAGGCCCCCATCCTGACCTTCCCCCCGTGCGCGTGGGGAAGGAATGTTTCGGAGAGGCGGTTTTTCTCTTCGCCGCCGGGGAGGCCTCCTCGATAACCCCCCTCCCCTCTGGGGGAAGCTTGGGATGGGGGCGCGACCGCTACTCGGCGGTGCGGCCGCCGTCGATTACCAACTCCGCGCCGGTGACGAAGGAAGATTCGTCGGAGGCCAAGTACAGTACCCCCATGGCCACGTCTTCCGGTTGCCCCAATCGGCCCAATGGGGTGCGGCGGACGCGGTCTTGGCGGTAGGACTCCTCCGCCAGCATGTCGGCGGTCATAGGGGTCTCGATGGTGCCGGGGTGTACCGAGTTGACGCGAATGCCTTCGGCGGCGTATTGGATGGCGGTCGATTTGGTTAACAACCGAACGGCTCCCTTGGACGCAGTGTAGGCCGTGGAGTTGTGGTCGCCAACGAGCCCCGCCACCGACGACATGTTGATGATGGAGCCGCCGCCAGCGTTGCGCAGTTCCGGGATCGCCGCCTTCGTTCCCAGGAACAGGCCCTTGACGTTGATGTCCATTACTTGGTCCCACTGCTCGGTGGATGTGTTTTCGACGGTGTTCGTCCGGTAGATGCCGGCGTTGTTCACCAGGATATCCAGCTTGCCGAAGCGTGAAACGGTTTCGGCTATGGCGGTGCGCCACGAGTCCTCGCTGGTGACGTCGAGGTGGACGAACACGCACTCACCGCCCGCCTCGTTGATCTCCGCTTCGGTGCGCCTGCCTTCTTCTTCCAGCACATCGCCGATGACCACTTTGGCGCCCTCCCCGGTGAAGAGCCGGGCTTCCACAGCGCCCATTCCCCTAGCGCCGCCGCTGATAAAGGCAACCTTGTTCTCTAACCGCATTGTTCATCCTCCTGTCATACCTGGGAAGATTTTAAGCGTTGGCTTGGCCTAGTCAAGTCGTTTGACCGGGCCATTGCCCGCCGATAGAATGGGGCCAATGCACGACAGGGCTGCTTTTCCTCTCTCAGATGAAACCGTTCCCCTGCTCTAGGACTCTCCTCGGGCCGCTTGTTTCCCTTGGCGTTATTGTCGTGACCTTAGCCGCATGCGGCGGACCGGCTGTGCCGGCGCCCGACTTCGACGTAATGCAGTTCGACGGCAGCCGTTTTCGTCTATCGGAGCAGGCCGGCGCCAACGTCGTGGTGATCAATTTCTGGTACCCAAGCTGCCCTCCCTGCCGCGAAGAGATGCCGGCCTTTCAAGAGGCCTGGCAGGAACTGCAAGGTGAGCCGGTCCGTTTCTTGGGCGTGTTCGTTCCCCAAGGGTTCGACTCGGAGCGGAACGCCAGGGAATTCGTGGACGAGTTTAGTCTGACCTTTTCCTTCGCCACTGACCGGGGCGCCCGCATTTCCAGGTCTTACGAATTGGAGGTGTTCCCCACGACCTATTTTGTCGATTTCCGAGGCCGGATCGTAGCTTCCCGTATCAGCCGGATTGACGCCCAGGAAATAACCCAGTTGGTCCGCGGACTCATAGCTGACCGGCCGTCATAGGGTCTTGGCCGGGGTTTCCAGAGAATGAACGTATTAGACTGGATACTGGTGGCCATCAGATGGGGGCACGCCGGGGCGGCCGTCGCCTGGGTCGGCGGCGGCATATTCTGGTTGATGGTGCTGCGGCCTGCATTGCGGCGGTCTCAGGGCTGGCCCGACGATACCGCCAGGGCAGTGGGGAGCGAGTTCCGCGGCTTGGTGGCGACCGCGATTGCCATCCTGTTGTTGACCGGCGTCATCCTCACGGTTTCCCGGCTTACCGAGGATGCCGTCACCATTCCCTATATCGCGGTGCTGGCCGCAAAAATTACGCTGGCGGCGTACATGTTCTACGTGGTGCGCTTTCTCCGGCGCGGCGGATATGGTGAGCAGACGGAGCCGGGGCGGGTCCGGCAGGTTAGCGTTCGTGACCGCCTGACGAGCCCGGTGGCGCTGACCGTGACCGGACTGCTGATAATCGGGCTGTCCGACGTGCTGACCGCCCTGTTCGAAAACGCCGTGGCCAACAATCCGTAGCGGCGTGAGATACCGGACCGATCTTTGGGAGGCAACTGATTGAAGAAGGACTTGATGGAGATTCTGGCCTGCCCTGTCTGCAAGGGCGAGCTTGAGTTGAGAGTAGAAACCGAGAATGGGGATGAGGTCGTTACGGGTTCGTTGCACTGCCAGCAATGCGTTGAGACCTATCCGATTGAAGACACCATCCCCAACCTGTTGCCGCCGGACCTGAGAAGGGAACTCGGCTAGCCTTCCCCGGTCAGCACTCTCACCACTTGGGGAGCCAATTCCTCGGCCCGGGCCCGCAGCGCCTCACGGGAAAGGTTTTCTATCGGGTGCTCGGTGTAGATCGTGGGATAGTCCGCTGCTCCCCACATCTTCGCCATTCCGATCGCGGTCGGGATGAACCGGTCGGTGCAAATAGTGGCGGAGGGTGTGCCAGCGTTTTCAACGTGGATGCCGTCGTGCACACTGCACGCGCTGCAAGAGCCTCAATCGCCGATGGCGATGATCACCGCATCGCATTGCTCCGACAATTCCTTGATGGCCGACGGGTCGGCGGGCCGGGAGGCGCTGGGCTTGCGGTGCCACTTGACGTCGGTTATCTCGTAGCGTGTCCGCAACAATTCGGCCAACTCCTCCAGCAGGACGTCGGCGTTGCGCTTGCTGTCGTCGATTATCCCAAGCCTGCTGCCCGCAAGGCTGGCAAGCCGGGGAGCGCCGTCGAAAGGCGCCACAACCGGCTGGGTAACGGGATTGACCAGAACGTGTTCGTTGGTCTGTGTCATTGCATCACCCCCATCCTGAACTTTTCCATTCAACTCTTGCCCCTGGGAATTAACCGATCGCCCTGGTAACGGCGGTGCAGGCGACTTTCGGACCCCAACTGGGAATTACCGATGACATATTGGCCTCCTCGCCCCCGGCGAACACCACCATAATATCATCGGGTTCCGGGATGAGCTGTACGGTTTCCGCGTCGTCGCCGGATAGAACGTCGCCCGTCAGCACTTGGGCGTTTTTGAGATCGGCGACGGTCCGGCGGGCCCGTTGGAACAGATAGTCCCGGACTTGGGCCTTGGTCCACTCCTGCCACAGGTAGGAGTTGCCGGAGATGGTCACCACCACCTGTCCTTGGCGGACACCGGGGCCGGTGTCGCCCACAGAACCGGAGGTGGACATGTTGGTTCCCAGGGTCGCGGCGGTGTCGGCGATGGCCATGAGAATAGCCTCCGGCCGGCCCACGGCCCGCACCTGCCGGGGCGATTCTCCGGCGAACATGGTGACCGCGCTCTGCCCGGCGTCCAGCCCGCGTTCGACGTGCAACGGGGTCCAATGGGTCTCGGTCTCGGCTTCGGCGATGCAATAGGTGTACTTGCCGGGGTGTCCGATTACGCTGCGGTCGAACACACCGGGGATGGCGGCGCAGGCGTTCATCAGTATCAAGCGAATGGCGCGGCCGATGGTGGCGTTGGCCCGGTTGCCGGGGCCGAACAGGTTGTTCCTGGAGTTGATGTTTAACTCTTGTACCACCGGGCCGTTGACGATGGTCAAAATGCCGGAACCGCCCATGCTGGATGAGGGTCCGACCAAGTTGAACACCGGGTCCAGCATCGCCTCGGTGGCCGTTACAACCACCGGCATGTATTCGGGCAGGCAACCGGCCATGACGGCGTTGGCCGCCACCTTGCCGACGGTAATTTCCCGCCGCCGTTCCGGCAACTCGCCCAAGACGTCATCCCAGGAACGGCCGGAACGCTCGGCGAACTCTTCCACCCGGCGTTGAGTGGGCGGGACCACCGGCAGACCGTCGGTCCAACCCAACTCGTAGCAACGCTCAATTGCCTCCAACGCACTGTCCCAGCGGACGGTGGTGGTTTCGCCCGGATCACTCACGCTCTATCTCACCCGGGCGTACCAGCGGGCGTACTTGGACAGCGACCGCAGTTCCCTCGATCTCTGCCAATGTGCTGGCCGCGAATGGTATAAGAGACCTCGGAGACGTATATATCGCCCTTGGAGTCCACCGCGATGCCGTGGGGGGCGATGAACTGTCCGGCGCCCTCGCCCTCGTCGGCGGACCCGAACCGGCAGACCAGGGTGCCGTCCAAGTCGAAGATCGAGACGCGGTGACCCAAGCCGGGGGCGTCGTCGACCCCGCCCATGCCGTTGAGCTCGCCGACGTAGATATGCTCGCCCCAGAGCACCATCGCGTCGGGACGGTGGATGTTATTCCACATGGTGACGAAGTTGCCTTGGGGATCGAAGATCTGAATGCGGTGGCACTCCCTGTCGACCACGTACACCCGGTCCTCACTGTCCACAGCGATGTTGTGGGGGCGAATGAACTGGCCGGCGTCGATGCCGGAGCTGCCCCAAGAAAACTTGTACTCGCCGGTCCCGGTGTAGACGTGGATCCGGGAGTTGCCGTAACCATCGGAGACGTAGATATCACCGTTGCTGGGCATGATGGCGGCGGAGGTGGGACGGTTGAAGGGCTCTCCACCCCAGCGGGCCGCCGGGTTGTTGCGCTCGCCCAACTCCATTACCTTCTCGCCTTCACTACTGAACTTCTGGATTGTATGAATCCCGTCGTCGGCGGCCAAAAGCGAGTCGTCGTGGGCTATGTAGAGCCCGTGGGTCCGGTCGGCGCTGAAGTGGCCCTTGCCAAAGGAGCGGACGAAATTCCCGGCTTGGTCGAAAACCATGATCGGTTCTTCGCCCCGGGTGAGGACATAGACGTTGTCGCGTGAATCGACGACTACGCCCGGGCACTCTTTGAACGTCATCCCGTCGGGGAGCTTGGCCCAATTCTCGATGAATTCGTAACGGAAGTCACCGGTACCGTAGGTTTCTGGCATGGTCAACACCTTCCAACTCGATTATTATTTCCCGGTCGCCCCTATCTGTAGGGCCACTCGCTATCACGGTCTTATCCTAAGTTGGGCCGAAGTGAGCGTCAATGGGAGAACTGAGGGCGGTCAAGGCCCATCAGGAATGGGCCGCGCCCTCGTCCGTCTGGAAAAAGCCGATTGGGTTGCCTTCGGTATCCTGACAAACGGCTAGGTATCCTACGCCGGGAATAGGCATCTTTGGCTGAAGCACCGTGCCGCCGGCAGCCTGTACCTTGCCCAGGTACTCTTCGATGGACTCGACATCGACGTAGTTCAGGCCAGTCACGCCCTCGTGGGGCCGGCCGGTAATGCTGCCGTTGATTCCGGGGGTGTCTTGGCCGGTGGTCACCAACCGGTAGTCCATCTGGGGCAGCCCGTCCTACTTGTTGATTTCCCAGCCGAACAGGTCGGTGTAGAACTTGGAGGCCCGGTCCACATCGTCGGCGTATATCTCAAAATGTACGATCCTTGGCATCGTGTCTCCTGATTGGAAGGATCTGAAGAATTTCCGCGCCCGCGCCCCCGTTCCCCTCAACCTCGTCAGGTTGAGGGTTGGTGTGAAGTGAGGTTTAGAGGGAGGAAGCCTAGCGGATGGAGTCCCTTCCCTCACCTTTCAGATAATCGGCGGTGCGCAGGGCCAGCGCCTGGATTGTGGGAGTCGGGTTGATGCAAGCGCCAGTGGTGAAGATACTGCCGTCGATGATAAACAGATTTGGAACGTCGTGGGTGCGCCCCCAGCGGTCTACCACCGAATGGGCCGGATCAACGCCCATGCGGGCGGTCCCCAACAGGTGCCAGCCGGCGTTGCGGCGCAACCGCGACCATATGAGTTGCTTGGCGCCGGCGGCCTCCAGCGCCTCCTTGGCCCGCTCCACCCCGTGGTCCAGCATCCGGTCGGTGTTTTCGCTCACTGTGTACTGTATCTTGGCGGCGGGAATGCCATTGCTGTCGATCAGGTCCGGGTCCAGAGTGACCCGGTTGTGCTCCTCGGGCAGGTCTTCAGTCATCACGGTAATACCCAGGGAGTGACCGAACCGTTCGTCGAACACTTGGTGGTGGCCGGGGCCCCAAGGTACTCTTTCGTCCAGCAGACCGCCTAACGCCGCGGCCAAAGGCGATTCGCCCAGCGCCAACACCTGAAGGTTATAGCCACGGACGAAGTCCCGGTTGGAGTCGGTCTCGTAAAACTCCTGGCTTAGCATGGTGCTGCCCCGGGGAGAGCCGTCATCGGCGCCCAGCCACTCCTCAAACACCCCCACCACCACTCCGGCCGGGTGGTGCATCAGGTTTTTACCCACCAATCCGCTGCTGTTGGCGAGGCCGTTGGGGAAGAGGGCGGAAGTGGAATTGAGCAACAGCCGAGGGGTGCCGATGCCGTTGCAGGCCATTACCACTGCTTGGGCCTTTTGTTCCAGCAGGTTGCCGTCCGAGTCGTAATACAACACCCCGGTGGCCTTTCCTGACCGGTCGACCAATATCTCCCGGACCCGGCAGTGAGTCTTGAGCTGGGCGCCCAGTTGCAGGGCCTTGGGCCAATAGGTGAGGTCGGTGCTGGCAAGGGAACGGAGATAGCCGCCGGTATCCGGCTGGCGGCCGTCGTAGGGGACTGAGGAGATGGCGGTGTCCGACGCCCACCAGTGCCAGCCCAGTTTGTCGAACCCTTTGGCTAGCAACTCGCCGCCCGGGCGTATCGACAACGGTGGGCAGGGTCGCTCAGGCTTCGACGGATAAGCCGGATCGCCTCGAAGACCGGACAGCCCCACCATCCGGTCGTTCAGGTCCATGTAGGGTTCCAGTTCCTCGTAGGTCATGGGCCAGTCGTCTGCGACGCCGTCCAGAGTGTTTACCCGGAAGTCGGAGGGGTGGAACCGTGGGAAATGGGAGCCATAATGCACCGTGCTGCCGCCCACCGCGTTATACATCAACGGAGCGATGGGGGTCTCCGACTGGTTGATTGGGTAGTCTTCCGGCAATTGACGGACGGTCGGGTCCGGGTTGAAGTCGGTCTGCCAGTGGAGAAGGGCGTCCGCTTCCGACATGGGGAACGCCGTGGGCGAAACCCAGTCTCCTTGCTCCAAGCAGAGGACGCTGATGCCGGCTTCTGCCAAGCTCCATGTGAGCGCTGCGCCGGAGGCGCCGGCGCCGATTACCAGTATCTCGGGAATGTCTTGGTTACTGGCCATATTCCCCCTTCCAACCGGTCTCTATCGATTCGACACTACGTGGCTTGGGCTTCGGCCCTCGTCGGGACGAACGGGCGCGGCCTACCGGCGTTCGAATACGGCGGCGACACCTTGGCCGCCGCCGACGCACATGGTTTCCAATCCAAACTGGGCGTCCCTCCGTTCCATCTCGTTGAGGAGGGTGGTCAGGATGCGGGCGCCAGTGGCGGCGATGGGGTGGCCCAAAGAGATACCGGAGCCATTCACGTTCAGATGGTCCTCGTTGGGCAGCTTCCACTCGCGGAGCACCGCCAGCACTTGGGCGGCGAAGGCCTCATTCAGCTCGATTACGTCCATGTCCTGCAGCGAAAGGCCCACTTTGTCCATCACCTTCCGGACTGCCGGCACCGGTCCGATTCCCATGGTTGCCGGGTGGCAGCCGGTTACGGCCCAGCCCCGCAGGAAGCCCATGGGTGTCAGGCCCAGTTCTTCCAGCTTGTCTTCGGCCACCACGATGCATACCGAAGCGGCGTCGTTCTGGCTGCTGGCGTTGCCAGCCGACACGGTGCCGTCCCGCATCACCGGGCGAAGCCGGTTCAGTGCTTCCATTGAAGTGTCGGCCCGCGGGCCTTCGTCTCTTTCGAAAGGCACCGGGTCGCCCCGGCGCTGCGGGACCGGCACGGCCACGATCTCCGGGTCGAAGCGCCCCGATTCCTGGGCGGCCACGGCGCGTTGGTGGCTGCGGAGAGCATAAGCGTCTTGCTCTTCCCTTGAGATTTCATACTCTTTGGCCAGATTCTCGGCCGTCTCCACCATCCCCGAGATATAACCGAAGCGCTCTTCCGGCGAGATGGTCTCCCGGGCCCGGGCCAACCGGTCATGCAGGGTCAGCGAGCCGAAGCGGCCGCCCCAGCGGGACTCATTTACATAATACTCAGCGTTGCTCATGCTCTCGACGCCGCCGGCGATAACCACGTCGGCGTTTTCCGTCTGCACCAGCATACAGGCGTTGAGGATGGCTTGGAGGCCCGAAGAGCAACGACGGTCAAGCTGGTACCCCGGCACCTCGATGGGCAGGCCCGCTTTCAGCAATGCCAGCCGCCCTATCGCCGGGTTTTCGCCGCTGGGATAGCCGTGACCCAGGATCACGTCGTCGACCTTGGCCGGGTCCAATTGGGTCCGGGCTAGGGCCTCTTTGATGACGGCGCTTGCCAGGTCGGCAGCGGACACGTCCCGCAGGGCGCCGCCGAAATTTCCTACAGCGGTCCGTACCGGCGAAACGATGGCTACTCCACGCATGAAACACCTCTGAATTTGTCGGCGGGACCAACCGCCGGCCTATGCTTGGGAAGCCCGGTAATAATAACGCTTGGACTGCGGCGGTGTCGAATTAGAGCGGTGTCAAATCGGAAAAGAAAACAGGCCGGGGTCAACCGACCGCCGGCCCATCTTCAAGGGGTTGGGGTTACGATGTTACCGGGCGTATTTCGGTTGCGCAATGGCCGGATGTCATCGACATAACTACCGCGATACAACTACCGCTGGGGCCCTTGGATTAGCTGTAGATATTTATAGCCGGAGCCGGTGTTGAATAACACGACCGTTTCGCCGGGGCTCACAAATTGTTCGGCAAGCAGGCGTTTGTAGGCCACCAGGGTGGCGGCGCCCTCGGGGCAAGCAAAAATCCCTTCGGCAGTGGCCAGTTCATACATGGCAGCCACCATTTCTTCGTCGGTCACCGCTAAAGCGGTACCGCCGGTCTCCCGGATTGACTGTAGCATCAGGTAATCGGCGAATGGCCCGGGCACCCGGAGCCCGTCGGCCACGGTCGCGGCATTGGGCCAGGGTTCGGCGGTGGGCTTGCCCTCATTGAACGCCTTTACAATGGGTTGGCAGCCCTCCGCCTGCACGGCGACGAAGCGGGGCAGCCTCCCTTCGATCCAGCCCAGTTCCAATAGCTCCAAGAATCCCTTGTGCATACCGATGATGCCGGTGCCGCCGCCGGCCGGGTAGATGATGGTGTCCGGCATCTTCCAACCCAACTGCATGGCGATTTCCAGCCCCATCGATTTCTTTCCTTCGGCGCGGTAAGGCTCTTTGAGGGTTGAGAGGTCGAACAGCCCCTGCTCTTGGGCCACGGCTACGGCCTGCCGGCCGGCGTCGCCAATCAAGCCGTCCACCAAGTTTAATTCGGAACCTGCCACCAAGCATTCCTTGGTATTGGCGTCGGGCGCGTCTTGGGGCATGAAGACCTTAACTTGGAGTCCGGCCCGGGCGCAGTAGGCTGCGGCGGCCCCGGCCGCGTTGCCGGCTGATGGCATGGTAAAACCGGTGGCCCCCAACTCCAACCCCTTTGACACTGCCGCTGCGATTCCGCGGGCCTTGAAAGTTCCGGTGGGGTTCAACCCCTCTTCCTTGATATACAGGTTGGTCACCCCCAGCCGGGCGGCTAGGTTGGCCGTCCTGATCAACGGCGTACCTCCCTCTCCCAACGACACCATGTGGGCCGGGTCGTCAACCGGCAGCAGCTCGGCGAAACGCCACATCCCGTCGGGCCGCTCGGCCAGCCGGTCCCGGTCCACCTGGGCACGTATCCCATCCAGGTCATAGCGGGCGTACAGGACCTTGCCGCAACACGGGCTGACGTTGACCAACTCTCGATAGGGATAGGACTCGCCGCAAACGGTGCATTCCAGGTGGGACAGGTAGCTGGTCATGGCGGTCGGTCTCCACTTGAGGTTGAAAGCGCCGCCCGACATCGGGCGACTGGCGCCGTCATTTAACCATAGCCCGCCACGGCAGGGAAAGGAGGCGGTTATAATGGACCCACCTCAGGAAGGTCGGCGAATCAACAAAAACCGTCATCACCATCAGAGCGGTGATAGGCGGGGCCAACAATTCGGGGGAAATTGCACACCAGTCCCTGCGGCTCGCGTTTGACCAGCGTGCTGTAGCCTGGTTAGTTACGAGGAACGCTATGGACACGATCTTGCGCAATGCCAGGGTAGACACCGGCGTCGACGGGTCCCTGCTGGACATCGGGATCGAACACGGCCGCATCGTTGTAATTCAACCGGGCTTGGCCGCCGAGGGAGAGACCTTCGATGCCGGCGGCAGGTTGGTAACGCCGGGGTTCGTCGAGACTCACATTCACCTCGACAAATCGTGCATCCTCGAGCGTTGCAACTCTCGACGGGGTGACTTGGCCGAAGCCATCGAAGAGGTTTCCCGGGTCAAACGGGACTTCACCGCCGAAGATGTTTACGAACGGGCCAAAAGGACCGTGGAGAAGTGCATCCCCAACGGGACCACCCACCTGCGGACACACCTGGAGGTCGACCCGGTGATAGGCCTGCGCAGCTTGGAGGGCATTTTGCCCTTGGTGGACGAATACAAGTGGGCCATGGACATCGAGATTTGTATCTTTCCCCAAGAGGGGCTGCTCAATAATCCGGGGACCGATGAGTTGATTGTGGCCGGGCTCGAACGAGGCGGTTCGGTGGTCGGCGCGGCGCCCTACACCGATACCGACCCTCATGGGCAGATTGACCGCATCTTCGAGATCGCCCGGGAGTACGACATCGATATAGACATGCACCTTGATTTCGGCCCGGAGGCTACTGACTTCGACTTGGATTACGTGTGTCAACTCACTGACCGCTACGGTTACGGCGGCCGGGTCGCCATTGGCCACATGACGAAGCTGTCGGCGCTGGACCAAGCAGCCCTTGACGAAAAGGCCGGGCGTTTAGCAGCCGCCGGGGTTGCCGTTACGGTGCTGCCCGCCACCGACCTTTTCTTGATGGGCCGCCATCAGGAGCATAGCGCCATGCGAGGCGTGGCCGCCGCTCACCGTCTACTCCATGCGGGGGTCAATTGCTCGCTATCCTCCAACAACATTCTGAACCCGTTCACCCCGTTCGGCGATTGCTCCTTGGTTCGCATGGCCAACCTTTACGCCAACGTGTGCCAAGTGGGAGCCCGAAGCGATACGGTCGAATGTTTCGAGATGGTAACCAACCGCTCTGCTCGGCTGATGCGGGTCGAAGACTACGGATTGGAGGTGGGCAAAGCGGCGGACTTGGTGGTATTGGACTGTTCCGACCGTCTTTCCGCAGTCGCCGAGTTGGCCCAACCGCTGTTGGGCTTCAAACGGGGCCGCCTCACCTTCAAGAGGGAACCGGCCGTGGTGAACCGGCCGTCTCCCGCTTCTTGAACTTCTCGGCACCGGATATTCCTGATCAGGGACCACGGAGTTTGTTGACTGATGACTAATGCGGCGACTCCCGGACCGCCCGATGATCCTCTCGGCGCCTTCTGCCGGGTAAACCACGTCGCCTTGGAAGGGGCGCCGGAAGGCCCCTTGGCCGGGCTGTCCTTCGCTGCCAAGGACGTGTTCCATGTCGCCGGCCATCGGACCGGATTCGGCCAACCCGATTGGTTGCGGACCCACCCGCCAGCGGAGGTCACGGCAGAGGCGGTTGAAAGGCTCTTGGACGCGGGGGCCCGCATGGCCGGTAAGACACAAACTGACGAACTTACCTACAGCCTGAGCGGTCAAAACGCCCATTACGGGACCCCCGTAAACCCCGCCGCCCTTGGCCGCATCCCAGGCGGTTCGTCCAACGGTTCTGCCTCGGCCGTGGCCGGAGACTTGGTGGACTTCGCGCTGGGCACCGACTGCGGCGGGTCAATCCGCTTGCCCGCCAGTTATTGCGGACTCCTCGGCATCCGACCCACTCACGGTCGGGTGTCCGTCGCCGGCGTCTTGCCCTTTGGCCCCAGTTTCGACGCCGCGGGTTGGTTTGCCCGCGACCCAGACGTATTCTGCCGGGTCGGCCCAGTGCTTTTGGACGATTACAGGCCCACGGCCCGACCAGCGCGGCTCTTGTACGCCAAGGACGCCTTCGATCTGGTAGACCCCGCGGTCCGGGACGCCTTGGACGACGCCGTGAGGTTGACCACAACCGTGATCGGCAACCGCTCCGACGTTACGGTCAGCCCGGAAGGCTTGGGCGAATGGTACGAAACCTTCCGGGTGCTTCAGGCGTCGGAGATATGGCAAAACCTGGGACCTTGGATCGAGGAAACTAGGCCCGCTATCGGGCCGGGAATCCGCGAACGCCTCGAATTGGCCTCCCGGATAACGGAAGAGCAGGTATCGGCGGCCAACACGAAGAGGACTGCGGTCAGGGCGCGCATGGCCGACCTGCTGCGTGAAGGCGACATCCTGTGTTTGCCAACGTCGCCCCGGGTGGCGCCTCTAATCGACACCCCGCTCAGCGACCTGGAGTTTCGTGTGCGTCAACAAGCCATGAACCTGCTATGTATTGCCGGGCTGGTCGGACTCCCTCAGGTTAGCGTGCCGCTGGCAGCCATAGCCGGGCTGCCCCTGGGTTTCTCTCTGGTTGGTCCGCCAGGATCCGACCAGCATCTGCTGGACCTATCCCGGCAGCTAATGACTGGGGGGGGTGGGGCTTAACCTGATGGCCCGGCCGACATAGGCTGAGACGGGCCTGTGAGCGTCGCCGGGTCTTTTCTGGTTTCCGCTTTACTGATATCGTAGTTTAAGAGCGGGACGGACTATGGCCGGATGGTCCAAAGTTCCGCGCCCTCTTGGTACGGGGGGGTGTAGCTCAGCGGGAGAGCACCTGCTTTGCAAGCAGGGGGCCAGGGGTTCGATCCCCCTCACCTCCACCATCTTCCCCAAACGCTACCAGCGTGTGATTACGAGCCACTATTAGCTGGAAGGTCGTCGTAACGTAGAAATGGCTCAGCTAGTACGTCGAGTGCTCGACGCTTTGCCCGTAACAAGTTTGAAAGAGTCGTTTTTCCAGAGAGAACAGCGGAAACATCGGTTCCGTTTGCCTTTAGCGTATGCCCTATGGTAGCATCACGCCATGCCTGAAATCAACGTATCCAACCGGACGCTGTTTCACGGCGATAACCTTTCTTTCCTGCGGGGCATCAACTCCGGCACCGTCCACCTGATCGCCACGGACCCGCCTTTCAACAAGAACCGCGACTTTCACGCCACACCCGACCTTCTGGGCAAAGGCGCGTCATTCTCCGACCGCTGGCGTTGGGACCAGGATGTACACGAGGCTTGGGTTGACAGCATCCGGGACAACTGGCCGGGCGTATGGGGAATCATCGAGGGCGCGAGGGGTTCCTACGGCGACGATATGGGCGCGTTCCTCTGCTGGCTCGGCGTCCGCCTCTTGGAAATGCGCCGCATCCTCCGGGACGACGGAAGCCTGTACCTGCACATCGACCATACGGCCCACGCCTACACCAAGGCCCTGCTGGACGCCATCGTCGGCGCCAAGAATTTCCGTAACGAGATTGTCTGGAAACGGACGTCCAGCCACAACCGGGCGAAACGGTGGGGGCCGATTCACGACACGCTCCTGTTCTACACGGTGGGGCCGAAGTTCACTTGGAACCGCAACGTTCTGCCGCTGGATAAAGCCTACGTTGACGGGTTCTACCGCCACAAAGACAAGCGGGGCCGCTATCGTTTTGACAACTTGACCGGGCCGGGTTTGCGCCGAGGCGATACCGGCCAACCGTGGGGAGGAAGCGACCCGACGGCAAGAGGTCGCCATTGGGAAGTGCCGCCGGACAGAGCGTTGCCGCCTTGGTTCGTGTTCCCACCCAGCTACTCCAGCATGACGGCCAGAGAGCGCCTGGACGTGCTGGAAGTTCAAGGGCTGGTGGCTTGGCCGGACAGCGATGGGATGCCGCAATTCAAGCGGTACTTAGGCGAACATAGCGGGATGCCGTTCCAGGATGTCATTCTTGATGTACGGCCGCTTTCTGCCAACTCGCGGGAGGCCACCAAGTACCATACACAGAAACCGCTTGTCCTCTACGAGCGCATCATCGCGGCCAGTAGCAACCCCGGCGACATCGTGCTTGACCCCTTCTGCGGTTGCGCCACAACCCCCATAGCCGCCGAGCGGCTAGGCCGCCAGTGGATAGGCATGGACATTTGGAACAACGCCTACCAGATGGTTGCGGACCGCATGGCCGGAGAGCGGATGGTTGCCAAGGGGACCGCGCCGAGCCCTGGCCAGCAGACGTTCAACGTCGCCATCCACTACGAGTCTACCCCCCCCCCCCCCGAACCGACGCTGACGAAATCCCCGTCCCCGATCTGCGGCTGAGAATCCGGCGGCCGCAAGAGCCGTGGCAGTTGATCACCAACCGCGAGGTCCGCGTCATTCTTGCCGACGCCCAACAAGTTGACGGTTTGGTGGGGTGCGCCGGGTGCGGGCGTTTCCTTGAAGGCGAGTTCATGGAGTTGGACCACCTGCAACCAAAGGCAGAGGGCGGGGGGAACCATCTGCTCAACCGGATTCTGCTATGCCGCCCCTGCAACGGGCGCAAGAGCAATCAGTTGACTATGGCGGGGCTACGCCGGGAGAACCGGAAGGCCGGATGGATGAAGGACGGGCAGGATGCCGAGGAAGCGCAACGGCGGGCGTTCAGGCGGGCGTCGGAGTTTCGGGACAGCTGGGATAGAGGATAGGCCGGTTGAACGCTATCAAGAAACTGGAGGCTTTTCTGCTTGGCTTGACTCTAGGAGATTGGATTCTTGCTGTGGCGATAATCGTGTGGCTGATATTGGTGTTTGTCCCAGGGGTATGGAAGGCGTTGGAAGGGACTTTGTTTGAATGGGGCGACTTTCAACAATGGGCGATTCTGATAACAGCCGTTTGCGGGATTGTCGCTTGGATAGGTATATACATAGTAGGAAAATGATTGTCACTATACAGACCGCCTCGAACACCCAGAAGACGATCCAGCGATACTCTTCCATCATTGACACCCTAACCCGCGTAGGTTCAGAACATATTAGCATACCACAGTGAGACCAAGGAGCCCCGACGATCTCCATTCAAATTGACCGGCTAGAAAAGCTGATGCGCCGGAGGCGGAAACTCCGGCGCATCAGAACCATTTGGGGGCAGGCTATATGGAGTTGTTTGGCGTTAACGTGACTTTAAGCCAGTGGGTAACGGGGATTGGCGCGGTGGTTACTCTGATTGGACTCTATTGGGGCGCGAAGGCGATAAAGAACGGGACGACGATAAAACCGGCGTTGTTTCTTGTTGCGGTTGGAGTGACGGTCGCCGTTTTCGGAGTTCTCGTCCTATAGCCATCAACACCGTAAGGCCCGCAGCGACGAAGGTGATGGATAGAGCGACAATCTCAAACGCATCCATGAGGCCCAAGTTTACCACAAGCGGAGTAGTCAACCAAAATGGCTAGGCGCAAGAGCGGCGGCGCAAGCCTGACCGACTATGAGTTGGCCTGGGTGGTGCGGGAAGTCGCCAAGCTAACCGACAAGAATTTCCGCGAGATCGGAGAGGCTCTTGCCAACGATATGTTCGACCACGAGGATTCCCTGGCGGAGTACGACTATAGGTTGGGCATGGATGTCGCGGGAACGCTGGAAACGCTCTGGCCCAGGGAAGGGGAATGGAAACCCGGGCCGGATGCGGAACGGGCATTGAACCTGATTCGGCGGGTCTTGTGAGGGGAGGAAAGGGCTGGTTATGACTGAATTCACTAAAACCACGACCGTCACGGTCAACTGCCCTGATTGCGATTCCGACCATGTGGTGAAGATAGGTAAGCAATCGGGCCAGCAACGCTATCGGTGCCGTGGTTGCAACAAAGACTTTCGGGCCAACGGCAAGGCCAAGGGCCGGCGCATGGACGCCGAATTGATGGGGTCGGCCATCCGGGATTTCTACACGGGCAAGTCCTATAAGCAAATAGCCGAGGGGCTGAAAGAGGAATACGACCTGGAGAAAGAGCCCTCGAAGGCCACGATCTACGAATGGGTAAGGGACTACACCGATCAAGCCGTTGCCCAAATGAAAGACCACAAGGCCAAGACCGGAGACCATTGGGTTGCCGACGAGTTGAAGGTCGATGTCGGCGGCGAGAAGGTTTGGCTATGGAACGTGATGGACTCGGAAACCCGATATATCCTGTCGTCCCACCTTACCCCCAGGCGCGACGCTCAGGCGGCGCGGGTCGTCTTGAGAAAGGCGGCGCTGGCGGCGGAGAAGCCGCCCAAGACCATCACCACCGACAAGCTCAGGTCCTACATCCGGCCAATCAAGGACGTTCTGCCGGAGGCCGACCATATCCTATCGAAAGGCATACGGGCCGATGTGAACAATAATTTATCGGAGCGGTTGCAGGGTACGTTCCGGGACCGCATCAAGACGCTCCGGGGCATGGACAGTCTCAAGACCGGGCAACGCTACCTTGACGGATGGGTTCTCACCTACAACCTTTTCCGGGGCCACGAGAGTTTGCATAACAAGACGCCGGGGTACAAGGCGAAGGTGAACCCGCCGTTCAAGGAATGGGCCGACGTGGTAAAAGACGGGGCCGCGTCTCTGCCAGTCAAGACAGCGGAGACGCGGCCAGCCTCACGGTCGCCACGGAAGTCGCCACGGCGTCAAGCCGTCCGCGTGGAACCGCCCAAGGCCAAGGGAAAAGGCGGAGACGCCGCCGAGTTCAAGCCCCTGCCGCCGGGGATTCTCCGGGCGCTACCCAGGGCGATGCGCCCCAAGGCCGGGGGGAGAACGTGCAAGCCGAGGGGCAAATCGGCCGTTAGAAGCCGGGTGGCATGAGGAGACAAAATGGAAATCACCTGCGGGGTTTGTGGGGGACAGGTGGTACCGGAGCGAAGCGTCCGCTGGCCGGTCGTCGGGTGTTTGTTAGTTCTGTTCTGGCCGCTCGTCCCCTTCTACATCCTGTATGCGTGGCCTCGGAACCGTTGCCCGGATTGCGGCAGCAACGTGTATCACCGGCCCGCCTAAATGGTCTCGCGAGACCATTTAGGCGCATACGCTAAAGGCAAACGGAACCCGTCATGGCGGTGAATGCCACGGGGGCGTTTCTGGGTACTAAACATGCAATTCCAGCCATGCGGCGAGCCGGCGGGGGTTCTATTATAAATATCTCGTCTGCCGCGGGTCTTAGGGGCGGTCCGCCAACCAGAGGCGGACCGCCCCTGGCTGCTTACGTGGCATCCAAGGGGGCGATCCGCCTCTTCACCAAGTCGACCGCTATTCAGTACGCCGGCGAAAACATCAGGTGTAATTCAGTCCATCCTGGCGCGGTTGACACCCCGATGGGTCAGGATGTCCCGTATGATCCGGCCCGGCGGGATGCCAGGCGGCGCACACCTATGGATAGAAGGGCGGCACCCGAAGAAATCGCTTACGGCGTCCTGTACCTGGCCTCCGATGAGTCCTCCTTCGTGACTGGATCTGAGCTGGTGATCGACGGAGGTCAAACGGCGCAGTAGAGCTACTCCCCCATAAGTTTCTGCGATTAGAGGTAACACCATGTCCATCATGATCACCGGGGGTACGGGATTACTCGGCTCTTATCTAGCCCGCCATTTGATCCAGGAGAAGGGCGAGACCAGGATGGTCATGTTCGATATGCACCCTCCCGGCCTGGACATGCCCCTCGGCCTCCACCTCGCGACCAACCGTCCCCCCCTGAACTGCAAGGACAGGTCCGGCGTGGACCGTCCTATATGTGCAGTCCCTTAGTCACCCCGACTCAAGGAGAAGAAATGGGAAGATTGGATGGGAAAGTCGCGCTTATTAGTGGGGGCGCCCGAGGACAGGGTGCTGCCGAGGCAAGGCTCTTCGCCCAGGAAGGAGCGAAGGTGGTAATTGGTGACGTTCTTGATGCAGAGGGAACCCGTGTCGCGGCGGAGATTGCCGAATCTGGAGGAGATGCCCTGTATGTCCACCTGGACGTTGCCCATGAAGAGGACTGGCGCAGTGCTATAGGGGAGGCCATATCGAGGTTCGGCAGACTCGATGTCTTGGTCAACAACGCAGGTATCTCTGGGCGAAGACGACGGGTGGAGGACACCACTGTAGAAGATTGGGATACGATTCTCGAAGTCAATGCCAAGGGCGTCTTTCTCGGGACAAAGCAAGCCATCCCGGAAATGAGGAAGGCAGGCGGTGGCTCGATCATCAACATCTCTTCCACTGCGGGGCTGGTTGGCAGCCCACGCAACAGTGCGTATACTGCCTCTAAGGGAGCAGTGCGACTATTTACAAAGGCCACAGCGATTCAGTACGCGAATGAAGGAATCAGGGCCAACTCGATACACCCCGGCTCAATAGACACAGAAATGAGTCACCAGATCTGGCAAGGAGAAGAACAAAACAGGGAGGCGGCAATTGCTAGGACACCTCTTGGCAGAATTGGCACCACTGAAGATATCGCCTACGGTGTCCTGTTCCTCGCCTCAGATGAGTCTTCATTCATGACAGGAAGCGAACTAGTGATAGACGGAGGAAGCACAGCCCAATAGGATGCCTTGGTTATGGGACTGGCAACTTTCGAGGGCACGAAGCTCAAAGTTTGGATCGAAAAATTTCGATACGCTATGACACAAAAGTGCATGTAGGGAAACTTACCGGTCCAATAACCGGAACGCTTGGCGAGCCTCTCCCTACGATCCCGGAGTCTCGACCTTGGCCATTTGCACCAGCAATTTAGCCACCATACCGCTCCACGACATATCAACCTCTTCGGTCGAGTCGGTTAGGTGGACGGTGATCTCAGCCGGCAAGAGGGTACTATCTGGAATGCCGCAACCCTTAAGCGATTATATGCCTGCGAAGCCTGCCAGGACAGACCCTAAGGAGGAAACTTTTCCAGCGACCAACGCGCAAAACATAACCTGGGGGCGGACCAAGCGCCCTCCTGGTAGACGTTACGTAAATCTACGTACATTCTGAATAAGTTTGCGGATTCTGGCATAGTATACAATCGTTGAGAAGCAGATGATGATGGCGCCGTGGTGATAAGGGGGTGAGGACCGATGGAGCAGCGCAACTTTGCCGACCTGGTATACGACGCCAAGAAGCGCAAGACCCGCCGGGAGTTGTTCTTGGAGCGCATGGACGGCCTGATTCCGTGGCAGAAATTGGAGGAGCGCATCCGGCCGGTCTATCCTAAGCCGGGCAAGGGGCGCCGGCCTTACCCGCTGCCGGTGATGCTGCGGATTCACTGCGTGCAGCTTTTCTACAATTGGAGCGCCCCCGGCATGGAAGACCTGCTCTACGAGGCCGAATCGGTCAGGCGTTTCGTCGGCCTGAACCTGACGGAAGCCCTGCCGGACGAGACCACCATCCTGAACTTCCGCCACCTCCTAGAGTGCCACGAACTAGGCAAAGGGCTGCTTGATGAGACCAACGCCCACTTGGAGTCGCAGGGACTGCGGCTTAGGGAGGGAACCATTGTGGACGCCAGCATCATTGAGGCTCCGTCGTCCACCAAGAACCGGGCCGGGGAGCGGGACCCGGAGATGCATCAGACGAAGAAGGGTAACCAGTGGCATTTCGGGATGAAGGCGCACGTCGGAGTGGATTCCGAGACCGGGATAGTGCACAGCCTGAGCACCACGGCGGCCAACGTCCACGACGTGACCGAGGCGCACGGGTTGTTGCACGGCGGTGAAACACAGGTGTGGTGCGATGCTGGGTATCAGGGAGTCCACAAGCGGGATGAGAACTTGTGGCGTGGGGTGGAATGGCAGGTGGCGATGCGTCCGGGGAAACGCCGGAAACTCGACCCTGAGAGTGCGGAGGCGTTGGCGGAGAGGAGCAAGGCGTCGGTGAGGGCCAAGGTGGAGCACCCGTCCCTGAAAGTGAAGCGGGTGTTTGGCTACGCCAAGGTGCGCTACCGGGGACTGGCGAAGAACACAGAGCGTCTGGCGCTGCTTTTTGGCTTGGGCAACCTGCTGACGGCGGAGGGCCAACTGACTGGCTGACATGGGCGAAGTGGGCCCAAATCCGGCGGTAGCCGCCGGCAGGGCCGGTCAAAGCCCGCAACGGCCCTGGATAGGGGCACAATTGGAGGGCCGAGTATTACTTCGGTACGCCCAGAGGGCTGAAATATTTCAGCAAAACCGCCCCGGTAAACACAACCCGGCTCTGGCCGGTCTTGTTCAGAGTATCCTTAGGACAATCTTTCGTGTGTTCGCTCCTGCACAGCTTCTCCTTATGGCGTTGCTTATAGACGCCCGTTGTTCGGCGTATAGCCTTCATCTGCCGGGTCAGAGAGAACGTCAAGATTGGTCAATGGTCCCATCTCCACAGCTCTCTACGTCAGAGTAGCAGCCTTGAAGTCCTCAACCTCGATTTCCTCCGCACGTTTTCGGGCCTGCCACAGGTCATAGGCAGTCTGCATACCAAGCCATGTCTCTGGCGTGGAGCCAAACGCCTGAGACAGGCGTATGGACATCTCCACCGATACGCCAGCCTTCTCATTTACCAGGTCCGACAGTGCCTGACGCGTTACTCCCAGCCCTTGCGCCGCCCGCGTGACCGTCAAGCCCAGTGGTTCTAGGCACTCGTGCCTTACGATCTCGCCTGGATGGGGAGGGTTGTGCATACTCATTGACCCCACCTCCTCAGTGGTAATCCGTGTAATCGACGTCTGCCGCGTGTCCGTCCTCGAACCTGAAGGTCACCCGCCAATTCCCTGATACGGTGACGGCGAAGTGGCCAGTGAGTCGACCGGCCAGTGGATGCAGTCGAAACCCTGGCAGATTCATGTCCTGAGGCGCACTGCTCCGGTCAAGCACTGCGAGGATGCGTATCAGTTTGCGGACATGCTCTGGAGCCACTCGTCGCGCACCGCGGCCGTTGTAGAGCGCCCTCAGCCCCCGGTGCTTGAACGATAGGATCACATGAGTAATCTATGGCGTAGCCTGTCGCCTGTCAATAGACAGGAGGCTTCCTTGACACCAGAGTCGTGCAGTTTGCCAGATGAGATCAGCGACATGACAGGATGGTCTTTCGATATCAGGCCAAGGATGCGGTGGATATCCTCTGTCGGTCTCTGTAATAGCCAGGGATAAGAACCTCGGTGTCGGCGTCCCATGGGTGTCCCTGCCCTATTTGTGACCGATGTATGTGGTATTGTTTGCGTTTCACCGGGTTAGTCGTGTCTGGGCTGAGCTAACGGACTAGCTGAGCTTATTATCTCGCTACTGGTCAGTCTGTACAATCCCGCGAACGCTTATCGAGCTCAGGATGGGGGACTGCCTCCCTGACCAGAATAGCGACAGGTGGTGCTTGGCCCTCGTTGTTGCTACATAGAGGAGTTTCTGATTGAAGAGAGTCTCACGGAACGTGTGGTTGACACCCATGACGATGACTGCATCGTATTCCAGGCCCTTTGCGTCGGGGATCCGGCCCAACACGGTTCGGGTCCCTGCACCGCGGTCATCCCCTAACCTCACGATGTCGGTAATGCCTCGGGCCGCGCAAAAGCGCTCGAACCGGCTGAGCTGAGCACTGTCCCTGACAAGAATCGCGATGGTGGAGTCTTGGAGGCCTTCCAACGACCGGACCTTTTTCAGCTGGGAAACTACAGCCAGGTGCATCTCACCCTCGGTTGAGTGGCCGTGGTACTCGACACGGTGCCCGTCCCGATCGAAGGGAATAGGGGCGGGGATGTTGCCGTCGAAAGTCCGAAGAAGCCGGTTGTTGAACCTTGTGATGTGGACGTTGGCCCGGTAGGATGTGCGTGCGTGTTGGACCTTGATGTCCGAGCGTCCGAAAACCCGTTCCAGTTCCCGCCAAGCCCGGATTCCCCGATGGAGCCCCAACCGCTGGGCCGTGTCTCCCAGGACTGTGAACCAGTTGTTGGCGGATGCTACGGTCAACAGCCTGAACTCAATTGGGGAGATGTCCTGGGCCTCATCGACGACTATGTGCCGGTACCTGTTGGCGACGGTCCCGTTTAGCTGGTGGTCTAGGTAGGCCAGTGCACCGAGGTCGGAGTCGTCAAAACCGTTCTTCTCCGCATGGGCGGCGGATTCGGTCAGGGCGTTGGCATCCGCTTCTGACATCTGGCCCCGGGACAGACGTACCATGCGGTCGGGATCGGACAGCATGGCGACATACGCTTCTTGGAAGTCGATGTGCTCCCAGGCGCGGTTGCACCAGGGGACTACGGTGTCGTCTCGAATGTCCCTACGAAACCTCATGGCCTCCTCCCTGCCCATGCGGGGGTCGCGCCTGCTTTGAGACGAGAGCGCCCCGACCACTCGGCTGATGAACTCCTCCCGCCGCCGATTTACCCGGTCCACTGACGCTCTGGTAGGGAGCACGTCGTTAAGGATTTGGCGGATGCGGGACTCCGGCACAGTGAGCCCTGACAATTGGTGGGCCGGACTTGACGAAATCAAGAACCGAGGCCGATTCCGACGTCACGCCGTCGCTTGGCATGGGAACCGTGTACGTCAGCGTCGCCTCGTCTCCCACCACCTCGATGCCCTCCACGAAGTTGCGGATGAGCGCCTTGCGCTCCGGGATCGTCCCGTTCTTCAGGAAGTTTCGGAAGTCCGCCACGTACTCCACTATCTTCTCGGTGTCGGGAAGGGCAACCCTGCGCTGCTCAAGCTGGGTCTCGGCGTCCTCTCTCGCAGCCTCCAGTTGCTCCTCACGGTGCCTCAGAGACATGATGCGGGGCGACAGGCCCAGGGTCAGCTCGCTCGTTTCGATGGCCTCGTAGAGCTTCTCAAGCCGCTTCCTCACGTCCCCTAGCTCGGCCTCGACGACCTCCAGCCTGCCGGCAAGCTCCCCGGCCATCGCGTCGATCTCCTCGGCCACCAGCGTCACCAGCGCCACGATGGTCTCCTCGTTCAGAATCCGCTCCCTGATCTTCTCCACCACGAACGTCTCCAGCCTCGGTGCGTTCAGGTAGCGGGCGCTGCACGTCCCCGCTCCCTCCCTGAACAGGGTGCCGCATTTGTAGTAGGCGAACTGCCCGCTCTTGGCTCCCTGAGCCGAGTAGGGCCTGCCGCACACCCCGCACTTTAGCAGCCCGCTCAGCAGGAACTTGCTCCCCGCTCTACCGGGCCTCTGCACCTTCGGGGCGCGCTCGCTCATCGCCTGCTGCACGTTCTCGAACAGCTCCCTCGACACCAGCGCGGGCCATGCTCCCTCAACACGCACAGGGTCGGCGGCTTCCTGGCCCTTGCTGGCCTTGCCCCAGACGGCGGCGCCGGTGTACGCCTCGTTTCTCAGCACGTAGTGGAGCGTTCCCTTGTACCAGCGCTTGCCCCGGTTGGTGACGCCCCGGTCGTTAAGCTCCTTGCACAGCTCCTTGAGGCCGCTGCCCCGCAGGGACTTCTCGAATAGCTCCCGCACCACGGGGGCTGTGGCCGGGTCAACCTCAAGGGTGGGGCGCTCCTTCGCCCCGTCGCTGACCTTGACCCGCTTCTAGCCGAAGGGGGCGTTGGAGCCTAGGAAGAAGCCCCTCGATGCCGCCTCCCTCATCCCCCGGACGACCTCCTGGGCAAGATTTTCGCTGTAATATTCGTCCACGCTCTCGATGATGCCCTCAAGCAGCCTGCCGGTGGCGTTGTCCTCGGCCTGCTCGGTGATGGACACCACGCGGATGCCCTTGCGCCGCAACTGGGACTTGAAAGCCACGGCGTGCTCCCGCTTCCGGGTGAAGCGGCTGAATTTCCATACGAGAATGACCTCGAAGGGTGCCTTTGGCTTACTACCTTCCTCGATCATCTCCCTGAACTAGGGCCGGTCGGCGACGCGTCCGCTCTCGGCCTCGTCCACGTACTCGCGGGCCACGGAGTATCCGTTGGCCTTCGCGTACTCCTTGAGCGCCCGCAGCTGGGCGGACACGGACAGATCCACGTCCTGCCTGTCGCTGGACACCCTGGCGTAGAGCGCCGCCGGGGTTAGTGGCTGTAGGTGCTTCTTCTTCATGCTGTCCTCCTTCATACTGTCTTCAATTCACCCATCCCACGAGTTGGGAACCTACGTCCTATCTCTATCTCGGCCCCACTCAGGGTCGCCGTTGGCTTTGGCATCCTGTGATTACTCTGGAATCACCCAAGTCCTGCTCAGGACGTTCTAGACCAATAGTCGTGAACGCGCCGCAACTTCTGCAACCAATACTGAAAGTCGTCGCCGGTTTCGTGTAATCCCAACTTCTTGGCTAGGCTGAAGAATCCAGCTCCAGGCATGTTCTTATCCCTTCGAATTACAACCGCAGACAATAGTGGTTTCCCGGCGCGGTGCTCAGCCCGACTTATGGGGTCGAGAATGTCGGCAATTCGATTTCTGTCTTCTGGAGAATCCATGTCTAAGCCAGCAAGAGGAGCCACGTCGGAGTAATTGACCACTCGCTGGCTCCTAGCAACCCGGAGGAGCTCTTCATGGATGGCCTGTCTTCCTGTGTGCGTCAAGGGACCTCCCTCGTCAAGCCTCTGGTTGGGTGGAGAAAATCCTGCCCGATGGGCAGTCATGGTTGATTGGCTAGGAAACCTTTACTAGAGGCTCGATGGCGCTCACATCGGTCTTGGCACGGGCTACGTCCAAGTCGTACATCCGCTGAAGGTTCAGCCAGAAATCAGGAGTCATTCCTAGGGCCTGTCCGATTCGAAGCGCTGTGTCAGCCGTGATGGATCTTCGGCGGTGGACGATATCGTGCACGCGTATCTGGGGCACTCCTATCGTCTTGGCCAATCGGTATTGGGTGATGCCCAACTCCTCCATGATCTCCGCCAGATGCTCGCCTGGGTGTATCGGTTCGGGGGCGGTCATAAGCTTCCTCCTCAGTGGTAGTCGGTGACTTCGATCTCCATTGCGGTCCGGTCTGTCCAGACAAAGCACACTCGCCATTGGTCGTTGACGCGGATGCCGTACTGGCCCTGCCGGTCTCCCCGTAGGGCTTCGAGTCGGTGGGGCGGCGGCACCCGAAGGTCGGTGAGTGCCGCAGCCGCCACTACTCGTTGTAATCTCAGTCGTGCCCGTCGCTGGATGTCGGCCGGTAGTCGCCGAACCGTTTGTCCGGCGAAGAGGCGTTCAGCGTCGTCATTTCTAAATCGGTTCACTGATGGTGATCAGTAATGCACTCAGTTACTAATGTCAAGAGTATGCATGACTGGTCGGTGGTTGTCACCACTCCGGCGACGGTTACAGGCCAAGCAGGGCATGCCTACATTCCCCCCAGGGCGATCCCCGCTCCGCAGCCGTCCGGCGAGAAGAGGCACGTCCTCTGCAAGGGAGTCCCTTTCAGGCTCCTGTCGAATCGGAGGGTCTCAACCCAGTGCGGGGGCTGTACACGAGTTTGAGTTTGGCGTCGGAGCGGCAAAAGAGGCGATTCCCTAGCTGGCACAGGGGCAAACCGCCCCTCTATCGGACGGGGACAGTGAACACTTCTTTGAAAGGGCGGGCTCCGGTCGAATCCAACGAAACGCGATGGATGGTGTGGGGCACGACATGGCGGCAAAACGGCGTCTGCGATGGAAAACGGGGCGCAGAAGGCGGTGTCAACGCTGTTGACGTCCAGCGAAAATGTCCTGGCTAACTGGCCAGCATAAATGTCACATTCACCCCATGGAGAATGTGACTTTGACTCCCAAGGAACAGACAAGACTACAGGTTCTCAACAGCTTGCTGGCAGAGCATATGACATTGGACCAGGCGGCCACGCTGATGGGTGTCAGCACCAGGCACACCAGACGTATGCTGGCGGCCTACCGGGAGAGGGGAGTTGCCGCGGTTGCCCACGGCCACAGGGGCCGCAGAGCGCCCAATGTGACTTCCGATGCCGTGGCGTACGATGTGGTTCATCTGGCTGGCACCAGGTACCCAGGGGCCAACCACACCCATCTCAGCGAGTTGCTTAGCGAACGCGAGGGCATTGACATCGGCAGGACCACGCTCAGACGCATCCTGGTCAACGCCGGGCTGAAGAGTCCGTGGCGAAGGCGGCCGCCCAAGCACCGGGTACGCCGTCAGCGAATGCCCCGGGAGGGGATGCTGATCCAGGTGGACGGCAGCTTCCACCCGTGGCTGGGGGACCAGGTTCCGCCGTTCACGCTGCTGATCGCAGTGGATGATGCCACCGGCACGGTGGCCGACGCCCTGTTCTGCGAGAAGGAGGAAGCCTACACCTATTTCCTGCTGATCCAGGACCTGGCGCAGAGCGCTGGCATTCCCGTGGCCCTCTACGTCGACCGGCACGGGGTCTTCAGGCACACACCAGGGTCCGGCCTCCCCGGAACGGCGACCCAGTTCAGCCGGGCCATGGACGAGCTGGGGATACAGATGATATTCGCCCTCTCCCCTCAGGCCAAGGGCCGGGTGGAGCGAACGGCAGGAACCTTCCAGGACCGGCTGGTTACTGAACTCCGCCTGGCGGGCGCCGGCAGCATCGGCGAGGCCAACGGCGTGCTGGCGCAGTTTCTGCCGCGATACAACCGGCGCTTCCGGGTCCCCCCGCAATGTTCCGAGTCCGCGTACCGGCCGCTGGACTCCGATCTGTGCCTGGAGCAGGTCCTGTGCTTCAAGCACCGCAGGAAGGTGGCCAAGGATAATACGGTGAAGTTCCAGCTGCATACGCTGCAGTTGCTGTCGGAGCCGGAGCGCCCCAGCTATGCCGGTGCGGTCGTGGAGGTCCTGGAAGGACTGGACGGCCGGCTCAGGGTACGCCGCGAGGGACGTATCATCAACGCCCAGGAGGCTCCGCCCAGCCCGGCATTCCTCCGCAACGGCCAAGGCGGTTCGGCCACTCCTCTCCTTTCGCCCGCCGGGGCCTACTACCCGGACCAGCGCTGGGCAGCGACCCTCAAGGCACTGGACTCAAGGGCGTCGGATGAGGAACATCAGGTGGGTTTCACCGGCGGTGCGCCTGTCAACTCGACACCCGCAACTGTTTCCCCGCGAAAACCAACCTTCCTGCAGAAGGAGAGATGGAAGGCGATTCAGAAAGCCAAGCGCAAGGGGAAGTCTCTGCGGGCGATCGAAAGGGAGTTGGGAATCCACAGGGACACTATCAAGAAATACATGGATGCCGACGGTCCCCCAGGGCGTCGGTCCCGGCCGGCTCCCTCCTCGTCAAGCTCTGATACAGTGGCAGCATGACACAGTGACATTTATGCTGGACACTTAACCGGACATTTATGCTGGCCTTCGACAGCCACAATGTCAGGCAGTCAATCCGTCCCGGTGGTCCACTTTACCTCCGCCTTTTACATTTGGTAGCGCACCAGGCTTTTTCGGCCGCGTCACGGACGTCACCAGCGGCCAACTGCGTCAAGGCCGCTTCGTGCATGGCCCGAGCGTCGGCAAATAACGTTTCAGGGGTTTGTAGTTGGGTCATCGTTATACTCCGAATTCATTTTAGCACGCCTACACTCGTTTGGAACGGAGACGGTGGGGTACCGGTCCGCGGCGTGCTACGCGGTCGGTCCCAGCGGGGGTCACAAGGTGGCAAAGTGCGATTTAGCGCCCTTTGCCGGATTGAATGGGGTCTTACCCATTGCATCGGCGGGTATCATTGGAAATGGTACATCGGCATCCCATCGGTATCTTTCCGGGTTCAAAAGGCCAAACCCTAAAAGTAAACGGAACCGAAAGTTGAATTTGGTGGGAAAACCGGACCGCAAAAACGGCCATCGTGGTTCAAACCGCGTCCTATTCGATAGCCAAGCCCTCGCAAAATTCCCGTCTCTGTTGTGGAGGCAGTGTCATTCTCAGGGAGGCACTGATTTTCCCAAGTTCTAGGAAATTGATTGATTCGTGTTTCTCGAATAATGCGTCAAACTGCCCATCGCCAACGGCGTCCGCCAGTACCTTATCATCTGTCGGGTAATTGTATTCGGCGTGCATTTGGCAAGCAATCCTGGCGATTTGACCGACGGGGTCTGCATCTAATGATCGTACAGCCTGGAAATATGCGGTTATTTCCGGACTTTCTGGAGTAGGAGTGGGTGCCGTTGTTTGTGTACAGGCGGCTAGCAACCCTATGAGGAGGGGGGCCAGGAGCCATTTTCGCATGATATGGCCTTTCAAGATAGGTGCTAGTACTCAGTCAACCGTGAGATCGGAAGGGTAAAGGCGGTGAAGTTTGGTTCGTGCGTCCCGGGTGTTGAAGCGCCAGTTGATGGTGGCTCTGGCGGTGTTGCGCTCCGTGACCAAGGCATCGACTTCCCTTCTGAGGGCCTCTTCGCCGGAGAGCCGCTTCTTCAGGCAGGAGCGGGACAGGACGCTGAACTCGATCTCCGCCATGTTCAACCAACTGCCGTGCTTGGGCGTGTAATGAAACTCCAGCCGCCTGGCAATCCTCCGGGCTTCCTCAGCCGGGAAAGTCTCGTACAGCGATGCCCGGCGATGGGTGTTCAGATTGTCCAAGACGACCCTCACCGCCTCGGCTTCCGGGTAGGCTTCATCCACCAGCCAACGCATCCGGCGGGCGAAGTCTTGCATCGTACGCCGCTCCGTGACCGCCACCTCTCGCCAGCCCGCCAAGGGCTCACAGGCCAAGAACAGGTTGCGGACACCCTCCCGCCGGTATTCGTAGTCCTGCCGCAGCGGAAGTCCCGGCCGGGGCGGGAGCGGCGGCCGGGTCTCGGCCAGCAACTGGGTGGATGTCTCGTCAAAGCAGACCACCGGACGTTGGGGATCATAGGGTTCGGCGTACAGGTCCAGGACATCCTCCATGTTAGCCACAAATTCCGCGCTTACCTTGGGAATGCACCACTCCTTCTTCCGCCACGGCTTGAGGGCGTTTTTTTGAGACGCTGGCGCACCCCCTCGTGAGACATGGAGGACGCCAGCCCCAACTCGACCACCTTCCCGGCCAACAGACGCAGGGTCCAGTGGTCATGCCCTTCCGGGGCTGGGCTGCAGGCTAAGGCAATCAGGTGGGCTTCGCCCCGGTCGTCCAACTTCCGGGGCCGGTTGACCTGGGGACGGTCCTGCAAAACCTTCTCCAACCCTTCTTCGGCCAAGCGCTGCTTGACCCGGTATACCGTGCTCAGGGCCACATCCAAAGCTTCGGCCACTTGGGGCGCCGCCCAACCGTCGTCGCTCTTCAGGAGAATCCGCGCTCTAGCGGTCACTCGGGCTGAGTTTCTGCCAACCCGGATCAGTCGATGGAGCTCCTCCCGTTGTTCCTGTGCCAGTCCCACCGCGTATTTGTCCCTGACCATCACTGCCACCCCCGCCTTCAACACTTCCCACCAGGCAGGATAGCTCAATTGGCTCCTTTCTTGAACAAATCCCAAAACCACGTTGACTGAGTACTAGAGATGTTACATCGACCATGATACGCCTCCATTTAAGTTAATTTTATAATAAAGACTTTGGAACCGGATAGACATTTCTATCTAATCAGAGGCGAAGACCTCGTCGGCGAAGTGTTGGAAGAAGACCACGGACTTACGTGGACGACCTACCCGGTTCTACCTGCCGGAAGCTACACTCTGGAAATCAACACATCCAAGGAGGATAGAGACCGACTCTTCGCGGTCAGCATATCCATTTACGACTAAACCAAAGCCAAGGTGGGATGTACATCCGGGGAGCGAAAGGATTGGCTTGGTCCTGCCAGTGAAGCCATCTGCCGACGTTACCCGACGTTGATGTCCAGCTAAAAGACCATGGTACCCACGCCCCAAAGGCTTGACTTGATCGGGAACTCGTCGAGACGACCGAGTCCGTATATTCTTTGGAGATGCGGGTGACCAAATGCGGCGACGGGTCGTCGGTCACGCCATTTTGCGGGACACCCTACAGACCGCAGAAATTCTCTGAGAGGGAACCATGCCACTGACCAGCCAGGAACTGCAGAGCAAGCTGTGGCAGGCCGCTGACATTCTGCGCGGGCAGATCGACCCGGCCGACTACAAGAACTACATCTTTTCCATCCTCTTTCTCAAGCGGCTATCAGACCGCTTCGACGAGGAGGTAGAGAGCGCCATCAACGACCGGGGCGTGCCGCGGGAAACGGCCCTCACCGACCGCGACGAGCACGAGTTCTTTGTGCCGGAGGACGCCCGCTGGTCATTTATCACTGCCCAGTCCATGGGTCTGGGCGAGGCGCTGAACGTGGCCAGCTTCGCCGTGGAGGACGCCAACACCGGGCGGCTGGACGGCGTGCTCACCGGCGTCAACTGGAACGACGAACAGAAGCTGGGCAGCCCCGCCAACCGCGAGGGCCTCATCCGCAAGCTCCTGAACCACTTTGCCGGCCTGGACCTCAGCGACACCAACCTGCGCGACGGTCAGGTGGACGCCGGCAACGTGCTGGGCGACGCCTACGAGTATCTGATCTACCAGTTCGCCGACGACGCGGGCAAGAAGGGCGGCGAGTTCTACACCCCCCGCGAGGTCGTGCGGCTCATCGTCGAGCTGCTGGAGCCGCAGGAGCGGATGCGCATCTGCGACCCCACTGCCGGGTCCTGCGGGATGCTGATCTACGCCGCCCAGTACGTGCAGGAACAGGGCGGCGACATCCGCAACCTGGTGCTGCACGGGCAGGAGCGCAACCTGGGCACCCTGGCCATCGGCAAGCTCAACCTGCTGCTCCACGGCCTGCGGTCGGCGCGGCTGGAGGCGGGCGACGTAATCGCCGAGCCGGGGCTGGTGGACGGAGAAGGGCGGCTCTTCTCCTACGACCGGGTCATCGCCAATCCGCCCTTCAGCCTGAAGAACTGGGGCCACGAGTTCGCCCCCGGCGACCCCAACCACCGCTTCGACCGCTACGGGGCGATCCCGCCCAAGACTAGGGGCGACTTGGCCTTCCTGCTGCACATGCTGGCGGTGACCAACGCCCAGGGCCGGGTGGGCGTGGTGATGCCCCACGGCGTCCTGTTCCGGGGCGGCGCCGAGGGCAAGATCCGTCGGGGCATCGTCGAGGCCGACCTGTTTGAGGCGGTCATCGGCCTGGCCCCCAACCTGTTCTTCGGGGCCAGCATCCCCGTCGCCATCTGCGTGCTGAACCGCGACAAGCCCGCTGACCAACGCGGTAGGGTGCTGTTCGTGGACGCGGCCCAGCCGGGGTATTTCCGCGCCGAGCGGGCCCAGAACTTCCTCGACGGGGAACACATCGCCAGCATAGTCGCGGCCTACCGCGCCTTCGAGGACGTGGAGCGCTTTGCCCACGTGGCCGACCTGGCCGAGATCGAGGGCAACGACTTCAACCTGAACATCAGCCGCTACGTGGATACCACCGAGCCGGTGGAGACGCCGTCGGTGACCGAGGCGCTGGCCCAGCTGCGGGAGGCCGAACGCCGCCGCGACGAGGCCACCGCCCGCATGGACGCGCTGCTGGCGGAGCTGGGGTATCAGCGCTAAAATGTGACCATAGGCTTGACCATGGTTGCAATGCGGACAGATCGGAACAGCCGTATAAAGTGGGGATGTAAGGATGGTTACCGGGCAGGGAAATCCAAATGGACCACGGATGATAAAGGCCTCCGAGTTCAAGGCCAAGTGCCTGAAGCTGATGGACGAGGTCGCCGAGAACGGCGAGGAGATCGTCATCACCAAGAACGGGAAGCCGGTGGCCAAGCTCACCGCCTACAGGGAGCGGCCCAAGACATTGTTTGGCACAGGCCGCGGCCGGATGAAGATTCTGGGAGACATCATCAGTCCGTTGGACGTTGAATGGGAAGCCCAATCTGATCCCGACCGGGTCATCAATCCATGACCATTGCAGACACCCACGCCTTGGTGTGGCTCTGGACCGGCGATAGCCACCTCGGTCAAAGCGCCAGACAAACCATCGATGGAGCGCTGCGAAACGGAGAACTCGCGGTGTCCGCGATGACATTCTGGGAAGTGGCCATGCTCCGGGCCAAGGGTCGGCTAGATTTTCCGGAAGACGTTACGGCCTGGCGCCGTGAACTCCTCGGCCAAGGGCTGATTGAGATCCCCGTGGACGGCGACATCGGCATCCGCGCCAACGCCCTGGCCGACTTCCACGCCGACCCCGCCGACCGCATCATCGTCGCCACCGCCATGAACGGCCACCGGCTGGTGACGGCTGACGAGCGGATCCTCACCTGGAACGGCAGCCTCGACCGCCTGGACGCGAGGCAGTGATGGCAGGCACCGAGCCAACACACGCCGAACATGACCTGCCCGACGGATGGCAGCGCGTGCGGCTCGGAGATGTTGCAGACGTTGTTATGGGCCAGTCGCCTCCAGGTGAAGTTGTCGTTGACTGGGATGGGGACGAACTCGAAGACGATGGCCTTCCTTTCGTTCAGGGAAATGCGGAGTTTGGCACAAAATACCCTGCTCCTTCGAAACGGTGCCTCCAGCCATACAAAGTTGGAATCCCAGGCGACTTCTTGATTAGCGTGAGGGCACCAGTCGGGGAAACAAACAGAGTCGCAACTCAACTAGGAATCGGTCGTGGCCTGGCCGCAGTTAGATTCGATAAAGACAGCCAACCATTCGGCTGGCATGTATTGAATCACTCGAAGAGTGCCCTAGACAGAGTAACTCAAGGAAGCACATTTGCCGCAATCGGTGGCGGAGAACTGCGGAACCTTCCTATCCTCCTCCCACCCCGACGGGAGCAGCGGGCCATCGCCGCCGTGTTGGACAGCATCGATGACGCCATCGAGGGCGCCGAGGCAGTCATCGCCGCCACCGAGGGCCTGCGCGACGCCCTGCTCCACGACCTGCTCACCCGCGGCCTCCCCGGCCGGCACACCGAGTTCCGCGACGTCCCCGGCCTCGGCACCATCCCGGCGGACTGGGAGGTGGTGCGGCTGGGGGAGGTGGCGGAGGTCATAATGGGGCAATCGCCCCCAGGCTCTCATTGCAATCGCGCCGGAAATGGCGTGCCACTACTCAACGGCCCAACAGAATACGGCCCTGACCACCCTGAGCCGGCTCAGTGGACCACTGATGCCAGAAAGATGTCTCGCGAGGGAGACGTTCTGTTCTGCGTCAGGGGTGCGACGGCAGGCCGAATGAATTGGGCTGACCGAGATTACGCAATCGGGAGAGGTGTTGCTGCCATTAGGCATAGATCTGGATTATCGTTCCAGCGATTTCTGAGGGCTCTAGTCGACTACAACCTTCCTGAGCTTCTCTCTGTTGTTACAGGTTCAACATTTCCCAACCTGAGCTACGACCAGATAGCGCAATTGCGGGTGCCAGGGATCCCGGTTGCCGAGCAGCGGACCATCGCGACCACTCTGGATGGATTGGACGCGGCGATCGCGGTTGCACAAGAGGAAGCTGCGGGGCTACGATTGCTGAAGGAGTCGACCGCCGACGCACTGCTTTCGGGGCGGGTGCGGATTTAAGGACGCGGTTAGCACCATTCTCGTAGGGAATTAGGGTTTCTTAAACGCCATGCCAAGCTTTCGAGGTTAACAGGAGGGACATGGTGAGCGACAAATTGTTAGTTAGATTCGAAGGCCTCGACATCAGTGAGGATGGCGTTTCATTGGATGATCTCCAGAAGACGCTGCGGCATGTGCAAAACGCCTTCCGGTACATGGTACGACACGTGGCCGGCTATAGTCGGAGTCGGCAACCTGAATGGTTGCGAAAAGAAAGCGAGCTGCGATTGACGGGCACGTCGCCGGGGTCTCTAGTAGCGGAACTGAGCGTGGCATCAACCGATGAGCTCAACGACTCGAACAGACCCGGACAGGAAGCAATCGCTTTGCTATTGGAGGAAGAAGGTGTAGACCTCTGGCCCGAGAGGGTCACCAAGGAGTGGTTTCGGATAGGTCAGGATCTGTCGTCCCAAATTGACATTGTCTCCTTGGAACATCCTTCGAGCGGTCACCGCAGAGAGTTTCAGCGTGATGAGTACGTGTTTATGGTAGGTGCACCAGCGCTTCAGTTGGCTCCAACCATGGAGAAGGCCTTGTTATATGGCCGACTCAGGGCAGTTGACTGGGTGGAGAGGACCGCCAAGCTCGTGCCATACCAGGGGAGACCTGTAAATCTGCGATTTGACGCCGACAACGACAGGCAAATGCTGGCACTGGCAATGCAGTTTGTCGAGGTAAGGGGGCAGGGCGAATTCGACCACCGTGATCAATGGCGGTACATCCAAGTAGAAAATATACAGGGCACCCGCTCGTGGAACGAGCCTTTCGAGTTGGACACAGTCTTGAGCGTCCCCAACCCCAAGGTTTTCGATCCCGACGAGGTTGTAAGGGCAAGCGAGCCCTTTGACGTGGATGATTTCCTTCAATTCTTGAACGATTCGCGGGACGATGGGATGGAATAGTGCTACTCGACGGTTCCCGAATCGTACTAGATACGAGTGTGGTATCAATCATTTACAACGAAGACCAACGTGCACCATTTTATGAGGCCAGCATTACGGGCCTTATACCTGTGGTATCGTTCCAAACCCTAGAGGAGCTCCTTATTTGGCCTCTCAGGAATGAATGGGGTGACCGGCGCCGCAATAACCTTTTGCAGCATATCGACCAGTATGAAGTTATTTGGCCAACCCTCGATCTGGTGCATATTTCGGCTGAATTGCGCAATGAGCGGGAAAGAGCTGGACGTAGGTTAAACACAGCCGATGCTTGGATAGCTGCCACGGCGGTATTGTTAGGGTGTCCTTTGGCATCACACGACAGAGACTTCTCCCACATTCCCAACGTGCAACTCATAAGGGCTCCGACTCCATGACCCCCCCTCCGCGCTCAACGAGTACAGCCAGGCCGAGGAGCCGGCCCGCTTCCTGCTGGAGCGGCTGGGGTGGACGTATGTGCCGCGGGAGGCGCTGGCGGAGGAGCGAACGGGGGAGCGCGAGGTCCTGCTGAAGGGGCGGCTGCGAGCCGCCCTGTTGCGTTTCAACGACTGGCTGACCGAAGAGCAGGCGGACCGGGCCATCTTCGAGCTGGAGCACGTCAACGCCGTCGGCATGGCCCGCAACCAGGCCGTCCACGAATACCTGACCTTCGGCCTGCCCCTCACCGTAAACACCCAGCGCGGGCAGGACACCCGCAACGTCCGCTTCTTCGACTTCGACCACCCCGAGGCCGGCCTCAACGAGTTCGTCGTCACCACCCAGTTGCGGGTGCGGCGCGGCAGTGAGAAGAGCGAGACAGAGGACGACCAGCGGGTGATCAAGCCCGACTTGGTGCTGTTCGTCAACGGCATCCCGCTGGTGGTGATGGAGGCCAAGTCGCCGTCGCTGCTGGACGTGTGGAAGTCCCAAGCGGTGCGGCAGCTTCGCCGCTACCAGGAGGCAGGGCCGGAGTGGCACGGCGCCGGCGCTCCCGAGCTGTTCCACTACAACCTGCTCTGCGTCGCCCACTGCGGGGCCGCCGCCTCCTACGCCGCCATGGGCGCGCCGGAGAACGCCTACTTCGAGTGGAAGTCGGTGGCGCCCTACTCCGAGGACGAGGTCCGCGACCGATTCGGCGTTGAGCCGCAGGGCCAGGCGCAACTCATCGCGGGGATGCTGGCCCCGGCGACGCTGCTGGACATCCTGCGCGACTTCGTGGTCTACGAGCCGGAGCAGGGCCGGGTGGTCAAGAAGCTGCCCCGCTACCAGCAGTACCGGGCGGTCAAGTCGGCCACGCGGCGCATCCTATCGGAGACTAAGGCCGAGGAGCGGGGCGGCGTGGTCTGGCACACCCAGGGGTCGGGCAAGTCGCTGACCATGCTGTGGCTGGCCACCAGGATCCGCCGCGAGCCGCACTTGGCCAACGCCGACATCGTGGTGGTCACCGACCGCACCCAGCTGGACAAGCAGATCTCCGACACCTTCCGGCGCTGCGGCTTCCCCGCTCCGGAACGCATGGACCGATCCCGTCCCGAGCCGGAGGAACGCCGCGCCAGCCGTCGACGGGAGACGCCGAACCGCGCCCAGCCACTGGACCTCCAGACTGTCCTGGGCCAAGGCGGCGGCCGCACGGTGATGACCACCATCCAGAAGTTCGAGGAGGCGCTGACCATCCCCGACGGCAAGCTGGACGTGCTCAACAACTCGGATAACGTCTTCATCATGGTGGACGAGGCCCACCGCACCCAGTACGGCGTGCTGGGCGGGCTGATGTCGCGGGCGCTGCCCAACGCGGTGATGATTGGCTTCACAGGTACGCCCATCGACAAGGGCTTCGGCCGCAGCACCATGAAACGCTTCGGCCCGCTCATCGACTCCTACACCATCCCGCAGTCGGTGGCCGACGGCGCTACGGTGCCAATCTGGTACGAGGCCCGCCTGCCGGAACTGCACATCGAGGGGCCGAACACCCTGGACAAGCTCTTCGACGCCATGTTCGGCGAGGAAACGGACAGTGTGCGCGAGGAGATACGCCGCAGGTACGCCAACCGGGAGACGGTGGCCGAGGCGGAGCGTCGCATCCAGATGATCGCCTTGGACATCGCCCAGCACTTCAAGGACAAGGTGCGCCCCAACGGGTTCAAGGCCCAGGTCGTCGCGCCCAGCCGGGCCGCCGCCCTGCGCTACACCGAACAACTCAGGGGTTTCGGGCTGAGCGCCTACCCCATCATCACCACTGGCCACAACGACGGCCCCGAATTCCAGGTCGCCAAAGAACTGGACCAAGAGCAGATCACCAACGCCTTCGTCGACCCCGAGGGCGAGCCGGAGGTGCTGGTGGTTGTTGATATGCTGCTGACTGGGTTCGATGCGCCGGTGGAGCAGGTGCTCTACCTGGACCGGCCGCTGCGGGAACACGGTCTGCTCCAGGCCATCGCCCGCGTCAACCGCCGTTTCTCCCACGAAAGGGACGGCACACCCACCGAGAAGGGGCACGGCCTGGTGGTGGACTACTGCGGCATCTCCCACGACCTGGAGCAGGCGCTGGCCAGCTTCGAGTGGGCCGACGTGCAGGACACCATGCAGGCGCTGGAGGAGGACCCGGCCACGGTCATCGACGCAGCGGCCGTCAGGGCCGAGTCTCACTTCAGGGGGCTGGACTTGATCGACACCTGGGCATGTGTCCTCATGTTCGCACCGGACGCCAGCACCGAGGGCAGCTACAAGGCCGACCTGTATGAGCGGTTCAACGCCGACTATCGCCAGTTCTCCCGTCTGATGGACCGCCTGCTGCCCGATCCGCGGGGGCTGCCCTACGTCGAGCGGTTGGCCCGGCTCACCCTCATTCGATCCTACGTCCGCGCCCACTTCCTCCGCGAGAACGCCGACGTCAACTGGACCGACATCGGCGCAAAGGTCAAGCAACTCATCGACCAGCGCATCAGCGCCGAGGTGCGCGAAATGATGCAGCCGGTCTCCATCCTCGACCAAGATTTCGATGAAAAGATCGCCCACCTGCCCCACGTCGAAGCCCGAGCCTCGGTCATGGAGCACGCCATTCGCGCCCAGATTCACGAGCGGCTGGAACAGAACCCAGTCTTCTACGAGCGACTCTCCCAGCGCCTCGCCCGCATCATCGAGCAGATGCGCTCCCAGCTGATCGACGCCGCCGAAGCCTACCGCCAGATGGCGGTACTCCAGAAGGATGTCCACGGCGAGGCCAGCGTCGCCGCACGGCATGGCCTGTCGCCGGTGTCCCTGGCCATCTACGAAATCCTGCAAGAACCGTCCGGCGCCGGCGAGGAACGGCGCGCCCGGCAGGACGCCGGCTCCTACGTCATAGATGTGGATGCCAACATGCGGGATGTCGCACTGGGGGTGGAGGAGGTGCTCGCCGGACACGCTGTCATCGAATGGCAGTCCAACGACGATGTCCAGCGGCAAATGCGACGGGACGTGAAGGGCAGCCTCCGCGCCACAGGGCGATATGACGAGAACCAATTAGACGAACTCGCCAACCTGATTGTGCAGGTCGCCAAGAGCAGGGTGTAACGTGGCTGAACACGGCCAAGTCCAGTTTGGCGACGCCACCATCGAGTACGAGGTCCAGCGCAGCCAGCGCCGCCGCAAGACCGTACAGATCACCATGGACGGTGGCCGCGTCCTCGTCGCAGCGCCCTCGGACACCCCGCCGTCAACACTGGAAACCATCGTCCACAAGAGAGCGCCCTGGATCCTGCGGCAGGTGCCAGACCCGCTTGTCGCTCTATCGAAGAAACGCTTCGTCAGCGGAGAAACACTGCCTTACCTGGGCCGCAACGTGCGCCTCGTTGTCGAGCCCGCAGACGTGCCCTCACCCGAGGTCCGATTCGATCACTGGAGCTTTCGCATCGATGTTCCCGTCCTGTTGGACGAAACCGATCGTTACGACGGGATCAGAAAGGTCGTTGCTCAGTGGTATCGACGTCGTGCTGAGCTGCGATTGCCGCATGCAGTGGAGATGTGGCGGAAACGGATGGGGCTGTCTGAAACACCGGAAGTCCTGATTCGCGACCAGCGCCAGCGCTGGGGCAGCTGTGCCCCTGACGGCAAGCTACGATTCAACTGGCGCGTCGCTATGCTGGCACCTGCCCTGATTGAGTACGTCGTCGTCCACGAACTTGCCCACCTGAAGGTCGGTAGCCACTCCCCGGAATACTGGGCATTGGTTTCCGGCTTCCTCCCCGATGCGGAACAACGACGCCAACGGCTCCGGGAGGCAGGCAGGCTGCTACCCCTGTAGAAACTCCCAGGAGTGTCAATGGGACACCTCCCAGGCCCAAGCAGCCCGGTTATCCTTCTCCGAAGGCCGTCGGCGCTATCTCTTCGAGATCCCAGGTGCAGATCCGGCGAATGCTGCTGGAGGGCAACCCGGTTATCGTGGCGATGCGGCCCCATTAGAAGCCGTCGCGCTGGCGCATGTTCTTTATCTTCTCGGCCCGCTTACGGCTGACGCTCTTGCGCCGGCCCAGGTGCTTGCCAGTGGCCTTGACCCGTTCAAGCCCCGCAAGCGTTCTCTCCCGGGCCAGGTCGCGCTCCATCTCCGCGAATACGATGGCCAGGTGCAGCATCGCCCGTCCCATGGCGCTGTCCTGATCGACGGACTCCCGGAGGCTGACGATTCCGACGCCCTTCTCTCGCAGCCATCCCAGCAGCTCCAAAACCTCGGTCAACGATCGGCCGAAGCGGTCCAGCGCCGCCACCAACACGCAGTCGCCGGGCTAGAGGCGGCCTTCAGGCGATTCAGTCCGGGCCGGTTCCAAGAGGCCCCGCTCCCCACGTCCTCGAAGACTTGCGCACAGCCGGCCAACACCCGGCGCTGGTTCTCCAGGTTGTTGGCGTCTGCGTCGCTGGCCACCGACACGCGAACGTATCCGAACAGTCTTCCACTCATTTTTCGATGGCCCCCGGTTCTGGCATGGCTGTAGGATATTACCTCTGTCGTAGTTCTGGCTATGCTCAAATTTGTCCCTTTCTGGCAGGGTTGGACCCTGGGCTGGCCCGGTCCAGAGCTGAGGCCGATGTAGACCACAGTAATCGGGGGACCCCATTGAAGCGCACTACTTAAGTGCTTGATAAGGACAGTTGCTGCGAATATTCAGCAAGCTGACCGGTTCCCAGTATCGACTACTGAGTGAACCGAACGGGCTGAGCCGTTCCTGATCAAAAGACCTCCTACTTCCCAGTACGTTGCGTGGATGAACGTTCGCTGTATCCACTGGACATAACGGGATTACCCCCAAGGAAGAACAGGCCGGGCTCATCGCGTGTCTCGAAGACGCGAACTTGTAGTTGGGTCGTCCCGGCGCACGGGCAACCCAGCTTGAGTCGCCCTTCCGCACAGACCGGACGGGGTGGCGGCGTCGCCGTAGTAGCTGTTCCTCGTGGCCTCTACGACCGGCACCCCTGCTCTGACCTCGCTCTGTTCCACGACTCCAGCGCGCCCGTCAATAACCAGGAACTTCATACCAGGGAATCGAAGGTTAACCAGGGTCATCAGTCCAGTTAACCAGGGGCATTAGTCCACCCTTGGGCGCCTTATGGCAGGGCCGGGGCTTCCGGCAGTTCCTGCTCCGGGGTCTGGCGAAGGTGAACCGGGAATGGCGGCTCATCTGCGCCGGCCACAACCTGCTGAAGCTGTTCCGCTTCGGGGCTGGGATGTCCGGCAAGGCGAGGGGCAAAGGCGCCACTGGGAACAACAGGGCCACGTGGCAGGCCATGGGCAGTGGGATTTTCAGGAGACAATCCGCAGGTGCCTAACCGCACCACGCTAGAATTGTAACCGAGGGTAATCCCAGCTGACCGACACCGCCAGTTGGTCAATCCTCAGACGGGCTGCTAGGCCGGTCGGAGTTACGCGGTTCTGAGACAGGCTCTACTCGGGGGTGTCGTCACCGTCCTGCCGTCGCCGCGAGCGGTATTTCAGTCCTCCTATCATAACCAGGGGAGCCATCAGCAGGAGCAGATTGATAGCCGCCGCGCCTAACGGAATGGGTCCCTCGGTGGAATTGCACCCGCCTCCGGAGTCCGCAGCACTCGTGGGTCCTGGCTCCGCTGTTGCGGTTATCGGACTTGCAGGTTTAGTTGGCGCGGGAGTGGTTGGCGGAGCGGCCCGCTTGTGTTGGCGCGGGGTTGGGGGTGCGGGTGCAACGCACTACCCGAAAACGTCGCTGTGGGTTCCGGTCTGCAGAAGCGTAACTTTGGTGTCGTCCTCGTCCCATACCAGCAGCCAGTCGTTCTCGATGTGGCACTCCCATAGAGGGGCCATGTTGCTGGTGAGTCGGTGGCCCCGGTTGCGGGGTTCCAGGGGTTCTCCGGCGACGAGTGTATCTAAGGCCTCTCTGAGTCTACGTTCGTCTTTGCCCCGCCTGGTAGCCCTGAGGAGGTCCCGTCTAAACCTCGTCGGCAGGGTGAGTTCGCGGATTCTGGAACTCCACCATCAGTTCGTCAACACTTCCGACGCTGGTCAAGTCTTCGCCTGCCCTCGCCTTGCGGATTACTTCCTGCGTCTCCTCGTTGGGGATAAGGTTCTCTATGGGGAAGGTGCCGTGGAGCGCAGTCTGTTTGTAGAAAACAGCGATGGCTTGCTCCGGGGGCATTCCCATCTTGGCAAAGACGGCTTCGGCCTTTCGAACTACCTCGGGGTCCGGGTGCCCGTGTGGTGTTTTGGCTTTGGCGCTGGTCATGGTCAACTCCGGTGGTTGTCTGGTATGTCGGGTGGATGAGCCTCTGTCAGATAGGTCTCGTCTTCTGCCTCTATGCTCGTTAGCAAGTTTAGCTGGCTGACGATTCTAACGGTCTCGACGCTGACGGTGCAGCCGCGCTGCAGGAGGTCGATGACCTTTTCCTTGTGGTCGGCGAAGCGGTAGGTGTTGAAGCACTCCCGGATGGTCGGGTCCTGAGGCGTGTGCTCCTCGTACTGGTCCAGCACCCACTCGAGGGCGGAGCGGCTGCCGAGGCGGTAATCAGAGGCCTCTACCGGCACGCCGGTCAGCATGGTCTTGTTGTCTAGGACGATGGTGCTGCGGGCTGCCTTACCCGGTTCGCCGTCTTTGTCCATCCGCTCCAGTGCCCGAACCGGCCTCGCCGGTAGATGGCTTTGAATCGCCTCTCTCTATCTGGCTTTGGTGTAGTCGCTCCACTCCTGCATGAGTACGCGGCGGCGATCGAAAACGTCGGTCCGGGCATAGGCGCTCTCAACGGAGTTCCCCAGGTTGTGCGCCAGCGCCGCCTCGCCCACCGCCCACGGGGTCGAGGTCTGCTCGATCACCCAATCCCTGAAACTCGACCGGAAGCCGTGGGGCACGGCCTCGACACCAAGGCGCTTAAGCATAGTGCTAAAAGCCATATCGGAAATGGGCTTGCCGCTCCGCTTTGACGGGAAAATCGGCCCTATGCCGTCCCCCAGCGGCCACGCTTCGGCCAGAACCGCCATGGCGCGGTCGGCCAGTGGTACGCGGTGCTCTCGCCGCGCCTTCATGCGGGCCCCTGGCACCGTCCACATCGCGTTTTCCCAGTCTATTTCGCTCCAATACGCTTCCCGCACCTCACCAGCCCGCGCCGCCGTGAGCACCAGGAACTCGAAGGACAGACGCGTTGCCGGATCCGCCGTCGATCCCCGGACGGCGGCCAGGGCAGCGGGCACCTCAGCATAAGGGAGGGCCGGATGGTGCGCCTTCTGCCGTGGCCGCCGGGGCAGGGCTTTAGACAATGACCCGTTCGCCGGATTGTCGGGCCTCCAGCCCTGCACAACCGCGAAGTCGAAAATCGTCTCCATCCTCTGCCGGACGCGGGTTGCGGTTTCCGCCTTGTCAACCCAAATCGGGAGTACGACGTTGAGCGTGTCGGCGGTAGTGATAGCGTCAATCCGCTTGTGGCCGATCCCCGGGAATGCGTGGAGGCGTAGGCTCTCCGTCCACTGCTCGGCGTGCCGGTCGCTGGTCCACGTCGGGCGACGTAGCTGGATGACCTGCTCGGCCACTTGGGAGAACGTCGGGATTCGGGCCTCCTCCGCCTCCAGCGCGGCCTTCGCCTTCGTCTCTGCCTCCCGCTCTGCGCGGACCTCGGCGTTGAGGTCGATTCCCTGGAGCAGGGCCTCCCTGTACTCGACGGCGAGGGCGCGCGCGTCCGCGAGACCGACGGCGGGATAAGACCCGAGGCCCCGGACCACCCGCTTGCCGTTGACCATCACCCGCAACGTCCAGGTCTTGTTGCCGCCCTCCCGGACCTGCAATTCCAGCCCGCCGCCGTCTGCGTAGGAACCGGGCTTCGTCTCCGTCTGGACTCGCCGGGCGCTCAGAGCGTTCTTCAATTTGACCGGCATATCAGCCTCCGCCGTCTCCGTTTTTGGCAGACCGATATGCCAACCCGTCTGCCAATACGACCGGATTGTATCGGATATTGGCATACAATGCAATACAAAGAAAGGCTCCGATTCGTAGCTGAATCGGAGCCAATTCGGGGGAATTTACCTTGAGTATGGCGGGAGTGCGAGGGAGTCGAACCCACCTACCCCGCTCGTCACGAGGCATAACGGATTTGAAGTCCGCAAGAGCCACCGGGCCCCTTCCACTCCCGTAGATACGAAATAGGGGGTTTTCAAGGGGTTTCGACCCCTCCTAATCCTCCTTTGCCGTTGGATTCGGCGTTGAGCCATCTACTCCCACGCTCCACGCATCTCCAAACACCTCCACAGCCTGACGCCGCGCCGACGGCTGCACGTGAGAGTATAAGTCCGCCGTTATCCCTATGGTACTGTGCCCCATCCGCTCCGAGATTACCTTAATCTGCCCCCCGGAATCCAGAAACAACGGCGTGTGGGTGCGCCGGAGATTGTGCAACCGGAGCCTGGGAGCCCCCGCCTTTCTAGCGTACACCTTGGAACGCTGGGTTACCATGTCCGGGTCCTCTGGACACCCGTCGGAACGGCAGAAGATGTGGTCATCGTCGCCCAAGAACTCCAGTTGCCGGTCTCGGTGCGCTTCCAGTTCCTCCACTGCGGCGGCCGACAGGGCCACCAAACTGGGAAAAAATCGAGAACCTTCGTGATTAGGCTTCAGCTGGTTCTGTAACCAAAGTCCCACTGAGAATATTGCCTACCCCAGCCCTCTTAATCTAAGCCCCTCGATGCGGCACAGCCGGTAGTAACCGGTTAACCGCTTCCCGCGAGTTGACAACTTCGGGGGCATTCGACTCGCGCGTAGACAATCGCCCCAGCGTTTGATAGTTTGTCAGCACTGAGTCGGAGCGTTACGGGGCCAAGAGGCACAACTCAGGTGGATTTTCAACAACACCCTCGGAAGCGTAAGGGTTCTTGTTCCTAAATGCCGGGACCCAAGGGGCTAGCCGCTTCCCGATTCTGGTGTGGTGTCACGGCGGAGGCTGGGTTATCGGAGACTTGGACACCACCGACGGCCCGCCACGGCATTTGTGCGTTGGGGCGGACTGCGTGGCGGTTTCCGTGGACTTCCCCTTGGCGCCAGAGACAAAGTTTCCAGGGCCTGACGAAGACTGCTACGCCGCCACCCAGTGGGCGGTGGACAATGCCGCCGCCATCAACGGTGGTCCGGCCAGAGTAGCCGTTGGCGGCGACAGCGCGGCGGGAACCTGGCCGCGGCCATATCTCTCATGGCCCGCGACCGCAACGGTCCCGCCATTCCGTTCCATCTCTTGTTATATCCGGTGATTGCGCCAGACATAGGCACTGCTTACTGCCGCGATTACGCCACCGGTTGCTCGTTGACCCAGGACGGCATGAGGCGGTTTTGGGACCAATATCTGGCTAACCGCGCCGATGCTGGCTTCCCTTGCCCACGGTGCTGGACCAGGGACGGCGCGCCATCAACGAAGCGACGACGGCGTTGAAAGCCTCCTTCGCCTCGGTGGGCCAAACCTGACCGCCTTTGGGTAGGCATTCGACACAGATTGCTAGCAAGAAATTTGGTGGAGGCCCATGGAAGTAGGACTTTATATACGCGATTACATGGAAGACTCCGACCGGCCCATGTACCAGCAGGTGGAAGAAGCAGCCGAGGTATGCCGTCGCGCCAAATCGCTGGGGTTTTCGGTCATTTACATGCCCCAGCACTACATATCCCATCCCACCCTCTGGATGCAGCCGATGCAAACGCTGGCCCGATTGGCTCCCGATGCCGAGGGCTTGAAGCTTCTGACCGGCGTTATGTTGCTTCCCTACCACAACCCGGTGGACATCGCCGAGCAGACGGTAACGCTGGACCACATCAGCAACGGACGGTTCATTCTCGGAGTGGGGTTGGGTTACCGGGTAGCGGAGCTTTCTGCATTCGGGACCAACCGGAGAGACCGGGTGGGCCGGTTCGAAGAGTCCATCGAGCTGATGAAGCTGCTGTGGAGCGGGGAGGAGGTCAACTACGATGGGAAGCACTGGCAAGTACATGACGCCAAGCTGGCCCTGACCCCCGTACAGGAGCCGCATCCTCCAATCTGGATAGCGGCACAGAGCCGCGGCGCGGTGCGCCGTGCAGCGGCCCTCGCCGACCGGGTTATCCTCGGGCCGCAGCCGGGATGGAAGGACATCAACGTCCTGACCCGCCAGTACAAGGAAGCCCTCGAAGAGTTGGGCAAGGATCCTACAGGGCGAATCGGTGTCCACCGCTCCATCGCCATAGCGAAGGACCGTGAAACGGCCGTCACCGAGGCCAGGGAAATGGCGGCAAAGAAAGCCGGTATGTACAGCTCTTTCAACATGCAGGAAAACACCACGGTGGATTTCGGACTTGGGGGGCAGCGGGAATTGCCCGATTGGGCGGTGGCCGGCAGCCCGCAGGACTGCGCCGAAATCATCAACCGCTGCAAGGAAGAGGAAGGCTTGGACTACATCGGGCTGGCCAGCTTGAATTTGCCCAGGGAATTCCCCGCCAAGTTGGAGTACTTGCAGCTTATTTCCGAGGAACTGCTGCCGCACTTGCAATGAAGGAAGCTGTTAGACAATGTACTTCGACCTGATATAGCGGAAGGAAGTATAGGACTTGGTTGTTCCATCAGATCCAATTTTATGAAATTAGGAAGTGCGCAATGGCCGGTAATTCACAATGGACTCCTGAACTGAGCCGACGCTGGGACCAGGGAATAGCTCGTTACCCGGACCCGGCGGTGGAGGTCCTGGACCCACGTTTCCGCGCATACCGAGTCGGGAATGCCGCCATAGAGCGACTGTATACCGGAGCGCGTTGGGCTGAAGGTCCGGTATGGTTTGGCGACTTCAGGTCACTGATTTTTAGCGATATTCCCAATAACCGGATGCTGCGATACTGTGAAATAACCGACACGGTCACGGTGTTTCGTCAACCCGCCAACTTCAGCAACGGCAACACCCGAGACCGGCAAGGGCGCCTGGTAACTTGCGAGCACCTGACACGGCGGGTTACCCGCACTGAGCACGACGGGAGTCTCACCGTGTTACTGGACCGCTTCGACGGCAAATCCCTCAACGCCCCCAACGATGTGGTTGTTCATTCCGACGGAGCAGTCTGGTTTACTGACCCTGGCTATGGAATTTTGGTCTTGTACGAGGGAGAGCGAGCCGAGGCCGAACTACCCACGCGGGTCTATCGACTGGATACTGTGACCGGCGTAGCCACGGTGGTAGCTGACGATCTGGTCAAGCCCAACGGGCTGTGCTTTTCTCCGGACGAGTCGCGGCTATACATTTCCGACACCGGTAGGTCCCACGACCCTGATGGGCCGGGACACATCCGGGTCTTCGAGGTAGTGGAGGGTCGGAAGCTGCGTGGCGGCCGGGTCTTCGCCGATATGTCCCCCGGATTCGCCGATGGCATACGGACTGATCGCGACGGCAACCTGTGGTCCAGCATGGGCTGGGCCGGAGCAGGGACGGACGGCGTACACTGCTTATCCCCTGACGGTGAATTGATCGGCCGGATTCTCCTTCCGGAACCCTGCTCAAACCTGTGCTTCGGCGGGGTCAAAAAGAACCGTCTGTTTATGACCTGTAGCCAGTCACTCTATTCGTTGTACGTAGAGGCGATTGGCAACTAAAGCCCCCAACATCGACTTGCGCGTTGAAGAGGCCCTCCAACCTCAAATAGCGGAACCGGCAAAATGGTTGGTTGGTAAGAAGTATCCGCCCTTACGCTCAGGAAAATCGCCCCACAGGGGCCTGCCCTATCGCGGCACTGGCGGAAACGGGTCGTTCTCGCTGGCCAGGGCCTGGGACTCCCTTTTCATCAGCCCCGGCCCTTGGGCCACCTTGTCGCCCCAGACGCTCTTCAGGTACTCGATGACCGCGATTATCTCCTCGTGAGATAAGACCTCTCCGAAGCCTGGCATCCCGCTCTTGAAGGATGGGATATCGGGGGACTCGTAGGCCTTTCCTCCCTTGCTCACGTAGGTGTAGAGAGTCCCGTCCCCATGGTGCCAGGTGTGTCCGTCCCCGTTAAGGGGAGGAGCGGGCAGAATCCCGTCCGGTTTCTTCACATGCCAGTCTGGTTGTCCCTCTCCGTCCGCCCCGTGACATACGGCACAGTTGGCCTGGAAGATTGTTTGTCCCTTGAGCTTGCTTGAGTCTCGGGCAGGAGAGCTCGTGGGTTCAGCCTCGTCTGTTGCTGGCGGAGGGGTCGGCGCCGGTGCGGCAGCGGGTGACGACGCCCGCGTTGGAGCGGATGTCGGAGGCGTAGGGGCAGCCGGCGTCGGTCCTGGTGCGAGCGGCGGCTTCGCTGGCGTGCCGAGCTGCTCTCCCCCGCAGGCTGCCGGGATGATGAGCGCAGTGATGACCACCAGCGCTGCAATAGCTGCCCGTCTCGCCCGTCCTTGGTGTGCCCTTGCCACTGGCCCGCTGTCCATCGGTTCCCAGATCCTCACTCTCCCAAGGCCCGGCGCGCAACGAAACTTTAGCCGGAGCCGGACTCAGTCGACCGGGAAATGGTGGAAGCTCTTCTGCCCAACGGAAGGGAGGTTGGCTTTTTGGCCAGCAGAAACAGCACACCGCTCATCATTCCCAAACTTCCGATGATCAGGAACGCGACGGTGTAGCTTTCGCTGGCGTCGAACAGGAACGCCGCGAAGAGCGGGGCGGCCAACATGAACGCGTACATCGGGGCGCTGGATATGCCAGTGATGGTGGCAAAGGCATTTTTGCCGAAGTATTCACCGCGTATCGCGGTGGTAAGCGGATTCCGCCCACCGAATCCTGCGCCGAATATCGCGGCAAAGAGCATAGCCATCGGGAAACTATCGATCAACACCGCCAGGAGAAAGCCGCCTGCCTGAATAAAGCCGAAGATGGCTATGGCGATGTTTATTGGGATCCTGTCCCCGACGTAACCGCCGATTAACTGAAAAATCGCGGCTACCCCCATGACCGCCGAAAACACGTATGCCGCCTCCTGCAAGGACAAGCCTTGGTCCGTCAACATGGGCACGAGGTGCACGGTCAAGGTCGCGAAAAGAATGGTAGAGCAGGCGTGGCCGAAAGTGATCAGCCAGAATGCGCGGGTCCGTATTGCTTGCCGCGCGGTGAATTGCAGTTCGTCTGGCGCAGCCGCTCCGCCAACGGGTCTGGCCGCCCCGCCCACCATTTCGTCCGGCGGGTCTCCGTCGGGGAGCAGGCCATGGTCTTCCGGACGCAACCGGATCAACCGGGACATCGGCCACGCCAAGCACAAAAACACCACCCCAATCCATTGGGCGGTGACGCTCCAGCCGTAATTGCCCGGAGTTAGCGCCCACGCCAAAATCGGCACCAGGGCCAGTCCGCCCAACGGCGAACCCTCAGCGGCGATCGCCATTGCCATGGCCCGCTTTCGCGAGAACCACCGGTTGACCACCGCCATACACGGCAGCCAGGTACCCGCCGCCGTACCCAGCATGATCATCCCGTAGGACAGGTAAAAGGTGAAAATGTTCTCGGTACGGCTGAAAAGGAGAAAGCCCAAGCCCGTTATTACCAACCCGATGAGGACCATCCGGCGGGGGCCCAGCCGGTCGATCAAGTACCCCATCAAAGGCCCAATGATGCTGCCCTCGAGCTGGGCCATGGAAAATGCGCCGGTCAATTGGGCCCGGCTCCACCCGAACTCCAACTCCAGGGCCTTGATCCACACGCCGACACCGCTCCAGACCGGGCCGCTCGACAGGGCGTTAACGACCAAGGCCAAGCTGACTATTATCCACCCATAGAACATCGTTCTAACCCGTCGGTGAGCTTTGGGGCCGGACCTGGCGCAGCCAAGTCGTCTTACGAGCGTTCGGCTGACCGGGACCGGAGATTGTTGGTTCAAGAGAGCCGAGTGATAGACCGGAGCTAGCGTACCAGATTCCGGCGGACGGAGGAGCCTGCGAAGGACCAGGAGATAGCCCGGTTCCTGACGGTGGGCGCCGCCACGGTGGAGCGGAAGCGCCGCCGGTGCGTGGAGGAGGGTGCGGAAGCCGCGTTGGGGCGCAAGACTCGTGCTCAGCCGGTGCAGGAAATGGGGCAAGCCCAAATCCCACAAAACTCGCATTCAAGTTGGCCCAGGATTTGGGGAGCGGATCAACCGCTTTATGGACCGACCTGACTAAATACGTCAGGCCTGATCAGCCCGCTCGAGTTTCGCAATTTCCTCCCTGCCGCGTGGACGAATGCCGCTGCCACCGCCCGTATCGTCCACAGGTGCTAAAATCCCCTCGGAGACCAGCAACCAAGAACTGAATATGGGCCACTGCCTATGGGCCGTTGGCCAACCGGAGGCATCTTGGCAATTACGGAATTGGAAATCACCAATCGCACCAGTTTCGCGTCCGGCCAGAGCTTCGGCGACGTGGGCGCCTATGAGCTTCTGGAAGGCACGGCCCACTATGCGGTGGACCCGTCGCACGCCCGGAATCAGGGGATTACGGACTTGGACCTCGCGCCCCGCAATTCCGCCGGCAGGGTGGAGTTTTCCGCCGACTTCGCCATGCTCCAGCCAGTGAACATCGATCGGGGCAACCGCCGCATTTTCTTCGATGTGGTGAACCGCGGCCGGAAGACCGCCCTGACCATGAACAGCGTCCCCATCGCTACTGACCCCACCTCTCCTCTGGAGGCCGGCAACGGCTACCTGATGCGCCGGGGCTACACGGTGGTCTGGGGCGGCTGGCAGGCCGACGTGCCGCCCACTCCCGGACTCATTGGACTTCAGGGGCCGGAAGCCATCGGCCCGCAGGGGCCCTTGACCGGCAAGATTCTCTGCCAGTTCCAGTGCAACGAACCCACCCAGGTGTTCCTGCTGGCAGACCGGCAGCACCTGCCCAATCCTGCCGCCGACCCTGAAGAGGCGGAGGCCACCCTGACGGTGCGCGACCTGCCCAACAGTCCTGCTACACCTGTTGACCGGAGCCAGTGGTCCTTTGTCCGGGTTGAGGATGAGGATGTGGAGCCGCAGCACAGCCACATCTACATGCCCTCCGGGTTCGACCCGGGGAGGATTTATCAGTTGGTCTACACCACAACCGGCAGCCGCATCGTGGGACTGGGGTTCGTCGCAATGCGGGATGTGGTCTCTTTCCTGAAATACGCCCCTGCCCCATTTGATGGGAGACGGGGAAACCCTTGCGCCGGGGCTGTCGACTACGCCTACGCAATGGGCCGGTCCCAGAGCGGACGCTTCCTGCGGCAGTACATCCACGCGGGCATCAACGAGGATGAAGAGGGCCGGGCGGCCTTGGACGGGATCATCCCCCACGTGGCGGGCGGTATGCGCGGCGAGTTCAACCTGCGCTTCGGACAACCGTCCAAGGACGTCTGCTACATCATCCCGGAGATGTTCCCTTTCACCGACACTCCGCAGACGGACCCGGTGTCCGGCGCCCAGGGTTCCCTGCTCGATGCCCTGGAACGGCGGGGCAATGTGCCCAAAATCATGTTCACCAACACCTCCGCCGAGTACTGGCGTGGAGATGCCGCACTGATCCACACCGACCTGGAGACCCTGACCGACGCAGTGGAGTCGCCGTCGGTCCGCCGTTACCACTTCGCCGGTTGTCAGCACGGCTCAGGTGACTTTCCTCCGCTGGAATTCCGTGCAAGTGACGGAATCACGGGACAGCTTCCCTTGAACAGCGTGGATTACGCTCCCCTGCTGCGGGCTGCACTGGACAGCCTGGACCGCTGGGTCACCACGGGCGAACAGCCTCCCGCCAGCCGTCATCCCAGCTTGAACGACGGCACGGCGGTGGAGTCCCATACGCTTCTGGAACGGTTCGCCCAACTCCCCGGTGTGCGGGTCCCGACCCAGACCACCAGGGCGATAAGACTGGACTACGGCCCGGAGTCGCACCTGGGACGCACCACCAAGTTGCCCGCCGATGAGGGAGCGGAGTTCCCGGCGCTGGTGGCCGACCTTGACGAGTCCTTCAATGAACGGGGCGGTATCCGCCTGCCGGACCTGACAGTCCCGGTGGCCACCTACACGGGCTGGAACCTGCGCGGTGAGAGTATCGGCAACCCGGAACTCTTCATAGGAATCACCGGCGGTCTGGCCGGCTGGACCCTACCTCTGCCCGCTACCGAGGCCGAACGCCAGTCCACCGGCGACCCCCGAGCCTCCATTGAGGAACGCTACGCCAGCCGCGAGGACTACCTGGCCCAGGTGACCCGCGCCGCGACGGACCTGGTCACCGAGGGTTACATGCTGGAGGAAGATGTAGCCGAAGTGGTGGACCTGGCGGGCCGGAAATACGATTACTTCGCGGGAGACGGTGCGGAGTGCTGAATCTATTTGGGGATTGGGGTAATGCAGGCGTGGCATTTGCCGTCCCGATCCGCCGCAGTCGAGGTAGCGTTGCCTGTCAGGTGGTCGCATTGACTGACGGCGGTTGGCAGATTGCCGCCTTTGAGGGAGTGACGGCGTGGTGGGTAAGTCTGGTCAGTAGTTCTTGATCAGGTTCGATGCAGGCGGTTTGGGGGTAGCATGACAAGGGTATTGGCGTGGTTTTCTACGGGCTCCTACCAGCGCAGGTTACCGAAGGGCTGATGCCCGCTTCGCCGCCTCGGAGGCGACTTTCACCAACCACCATTCCGTGTAACCGACCGTGTAACCGACCGTGTAACCGACCGTGTAACCGACCGTGTAACCGACCGTGTAACCGACCGTGTAACCGACCGTGTAACCGACCGTGTAACCGACCGTGTAACCGACCGTGTAACCGACCGTAACCCGCGCCAACCCCTCCAGGAATAAGGCAATGAGCTAGGCGGATGAAAGAGAAGGAAGTGCAGCTGGCGGCTGAGGTGTACGAGTTGCTCAGGCGAGCCCAGGAAGTGGACGATGAGGAGGACCGCAGGTACGGCAAGGACAAGCGGGGAGATGAACTGCCAGAGGAACTGGTCTTCCGGGAGAGCTGGTTGCGAAAGATAAGGGAGGCCAATGCGGCGTTGGAAGCCTTGACCCGGGAGGCTGCGGAGCAGGCTGAGTCCGAGGGCCGGGGTCATCCGGGGGTCCCCGAGGACAAGGCGCAGCGCAACTTCACCGACTCCGACTCCCGCATCATGCCCGGACCGGGAGGGAGAAACTTCCAGCACTCCTACAATTGCTAGGCGGTGGTGGACAGCGCCTACCGGGTGATCGTGGCGGCCCGGGCCACTAACCGGCCTTCGGACAAGCAGCAGGCCGTGGCCATGGTGGAGGAAGCCATTGGCAATGTTGGCATAGCCCCAAACGAAGTTTCCGCCGACGCCGGTTACTACTCGGCAAAGGCGGTCAAAGAACTCCAAGCTTTGGGAGTAGACCCGTTCATCGCGCCAGACCGGACCCGCCATGGCAGGGAGTTGCCATCGGCGCCCGGGGCCCCATGCCCAATCACCTTTCCGACAGGGACCGGTTCGGGCGAAAGCTGCGGACGAAACTGGGGAGGCAGCGCTACGGCCTGCGCAAGGAGACGGTGGAGCCGGTGTTCGGGCAGGTCAAGGAGGGGCGGGGATTCCGGCAATTCCTGCTCAGGAGCCTGCAAAAGGTGAACTGGGAGTGGTTGCTTATCTGTACCGGGCACAACCTGCTCAAGCTATTCCGGTTTGGAGCCCGTCCACCCAGGAAAGCACGGGGCAACGGCCCCACCGGGAAGGCCAAGAAGCCGCCCGGGACTGTGAGCAGCTCGATTTCCGAGAGGCTATCAAGCCGCCTGGGTCTGCCGTCGGCAACAATAGTCGTCGCCCGCTAATTTCGGCTGATCCACCAACCCAGGAAGGCATTCCTCGGACACGCTGCTAGGGTACGTCGAGCCACGCGGGTCCGATCCTCACCGGCCGCCTCCATCCGGAGGTCGGTGCCATGACAGGACCGGAATTCACGAGAACAGCGGTTGCCGGCGTCATGACAATCGTCAATCACAAGGCCGGACCTGGGATCGGCGGCTTCCGGTTCAAAGACCCATTTTCTGCCGTTAACTTGCCGTTTAATGCAGCCGAACTCCACAAAAGTCCAGAGGCTTACCGGAACCGAAGACCAGATTTCCAGCTACGGGACCGCGCTGCAGAACCCCCAGCGTACCCTCCAGAACCCACATCCCGAGAATTTGAAGTCCGCAAGAGCCACCGGGCCCCTCCCACTGCCGCGAGCGAAATTAGGGATTTTTAGCCATCCGAATCTTGATAGGCCATTCCAGTTGACATTTCCGGTCTTCGCGCCGCTCCAAAAAGCCCCACGGTCCATCTCTGCCCCGTGGGCTGAACGGAGGTGTTTTCCAGCTGGCTCTCCGGGCCACCCGGCGCGAACCCGTTACCAACCATGCAGTGCAGTTTACCGACACCACTGTGGGACGCCAAGGCCCGCATCCTGGCCTAGAAGGCCTACGGCGCTCCCGGCTGATACTCCCGCCAGTTGGTGTCATGTCAGGCGGCCAACACCGGCAGTGAGTATAATAGTCGCACGCTTTCCGTGGTTCATACTTTCACCGAGCACACGAGGACCGCTATGACCAGCAAACCGGTTTCACGAACACCGGCCACCCAACCGGCGGGTCAATTCCCTGAGTTCTCGCCAAGAGACGATATGCAAAACCCCATCTATCTCCACGACCCGGGCCACCAAGCCGCCTTGCGACGCCACTTTGGGGCGCCCGACACTACCGTCATTCTGGGCGAAGTCCCGGTAGGCTGGAACCCGAGCCAGCGCCAGGGTCTCCTTATCCCCGACCTGCTTGCCGCCTTCAACGTGGACCGGGCCAGTGTCATCGCCCGGCGGGGTTACGCCATTGAGGAGCAGGGCAAACCACCGGACTTCGTCCTCGAAATCGCCTCCCCTACCACCGGACGAAACGACTATACGGAGAAACGGACCGGCTACGCCGCCTACGGCATACCGGAATACTGGCGCTTCGACCCGTCAGGAGGCCAGTATCACGAGGCCCACTTGGCCGGAGACCGGCTAATAGAGGGCCAGTACCAGCCCATCGGGATCACCCGGGTAGACGAACTGCGCTATTGGGGTCACAGTACGGCCTTGGGCTTGGACCTGTGCTGGGAAGACGGCCAGCTCCGCTGGTTCGACCCGGCGAGCCAAAGCTACCTGCGAACATTCGACGAGACAGACGACGAGCGGGACGCGGAACGCAGGGGCCGCTTGGCTGCTGAGGAACGCGTAAGAGAACTGGAAGCTGAGGTCCAACGCTTGCGAGGTTAGCGCAGCAAGAGCAAAAGACCAGACGCAAGGCCACTACCCGATTAAATCGATACTGGTTGCAGTGAGTATAATAGTCGCACGCTTTCCGTGGTTCATACTTTCACCGAGCACACGAGGACCGCTATGACCAGCGAACCGGTTTCACGAGCACCGGCCACCCAACTGGCGGGTCAATTCCCTGAGTTCTCGCCAAGAGACGATATGCAAAACCCCATTTATCTCCACCGGCCGGGTCACTTGGCTGCTTTGGACCGTCACTTCGGCGCGCCCGACACCACAGTCATTCTGGGCGAAGTTCCGGTGGGTTGGAACCCGAGCCAGCGCCAAGGCCTGCTTATTCCAGACCTGCTTGCCGCCTTCAACGTGGACCGGGCCAGTGTCATCGCCCGGCGGGGTTACGCCATTGAGGAGCAGGGCAAACCACCGGACTTCGTCCTCGAAATCGCCTCCCCTACCACCGGACGAAACGACTATACGGAGAAACGGACCGGCTACGCCGCCTACGGCATACCGGAATACTGGCGCTTCGACCCGTCAGGAGGCCAGTATCACGAGGCCCACTTGGCCGGAGACCGGCTAATAGAGGGCCAGTACCAGCCCATCGGGATCACCCGGGTAGACGAACTGCGCTATTGGGGTCACAGTACGGCCTTGGGCTTGGACCTGTGCTGGGAAGACGGCCAGCTCCGCTGGTTCGACCCGGCGAGCCAAAGCTACCTGCGAACATTCGACGAGACAGACGACGAGCGGGACGCGGAACGCCGGGGCCGCTTGGCTGCCGAGGAGCGCGTAAGAGAACTGGAAGCTGAGGTCCAACGCTTGCGAGGTTAGCGCAGCACCCCCCGGTGTAAGTTTCGGAAATTGCGGCATGACCGCCATAGAAAAGCCCCTCCCAGTGGTCGGTTGTAGTAAGCGCCGATCCACCGAAAGGGGTCCTTCTTTGCAAGCTATGTGTTACGGGTTTTAGTTTCTTACCAATATCCGGTACGAATCATGATATTTTCGCGGGCTTCCGCCGGTGGGCCTAGCTCCCCAAGACGGAGTCGATCTTCTTTTTCAGGGCTCCCTTCGGGACCGCGCCGATAATCTGGTCCACCGGTTTGCCTTCCTTGAAGAAAATCAATGCCGGTATGCTGCGCACACCGTACTGCATGGCGATGTTCGGGCTGCTGTCGACATCCAGCTTGCCCACGTTCAGCTGGCCGTCGTACTCCAGCGCCATGTCGTGGACTGCCGGGGCGATCATCTTGCAGGGGCCGCACCACTCCGCCCAGAAGTCGACCATGACGGGAACGTCCGAGTTGATTACCTGTTGGTCCCAGTTTTGTTCATTAACCTCGACGGGCTCTGCCATTACAATCCTCCGGATTCATCTTCCGCCGTTCCCGGACTGCGCAAATTCCAGACTTCGCCGGTACGGAACAGGCCTTGGGCCGTTAACTTCAGTGTAAATCGCCCCGTATCCAAGGTCAACCGCTCCCGGTCGGCTCGCTATGCCGGCTTCCCTGCCCTTCGGCGGCTCGACATTTCAAGTGTTCGGCCCATCAGCATCGTAGGTCGTGAGCGCCTGGTTGTCTTAGTTAGGTAGCGACGCCTTATAGAAGAAAGGCCCCGGAATGACAAATCTGGATGGGCTCCATTATAGTGTGATGAAGAATGGACTTGGCGGAACAACGGCCTCAACCGTCGGATGCGGCGGCGTCCCGGCTGACCGGAGCCTTGGAAGCGGAGCAGACAACGCCGCCGACGGTTGCTGTCGGCGATCGACTGTCATTGACCCTCACGGCTTGGGGGCGGCTGGGCGAAGCAATGGCCGATTACCACGGCCGGAGCGTCTTCGTATTTGGCGGCATTCCGGGCGAAGAGGTATCGGCCGAGGTGGTCCGGGTCCACCGCAAGTACTTCGCCGCGAGAGTGGTCAGCGTTTCGACGCCCTCGGCTGACCGGGTGACGCCCCCCTGTTCCTACTTCGGAGACTGTACCGGTTGTCAGTGGCAGCACTTGGGCTACGAGGCCCAATTGGAGGCCAAGCGAGAAAAGGTGGTGGATGCCTTGGCGCGGGTCGGCGGGTTCACCGAAACGGTAGTTGCTCCGGTGCTGCCGTCCCCCGACCATTACGGCTACCGCAACCACGCCCGCTTCACCGTCAACCGCTCCGGCGAGTTGGGCTTCGTCAACCGCGAGACCCGCCGCTTCGTCAGAATAGACCGGTGTGGACTGATGCACCAAGGGATAAACGACCTGTTGGACCGGTTGCAGGACCGTTGCCAGGAGACCACCCAACTATCGGTTCGCGCCGGCAAATACTCGGGGGATTTCCTGATACAACCGACCTTGGGCCATCCTGGAATCACAGTGCCGACGGGCCAGAAACGATATATCGAGTCGGTCGACGGCCGGGACTTCGCCGTTTCTTCACCGTCGTTCTTTCAAGTCAACGTGGAGCAGGCAGCCCAAGCCGCGGCGGCGGTACAAGAACACCTTGGGCTTACCGGCGACGACGTTCTTCTCGACGCCTACACCGGCGTGGGTACGTTTGCCGTCTTGTTGGCCCCGTTGGTTGGCAGGGTGATTGCGGTGGAAGAGTCGTCGGCCGCCGTAGCCGACGCCAAGGAGAACGCGTCCGGGTTGGACAACGTGGAATTCGTTTTGGGTAAGACCGAAGACGTGTTGCCCGGGCTGGCGGAGCGGCCCGACGCCGTGGTCTTGGACCCGCCGCGGGCCGGTTGTCAGCCAGCGGCGTTGGCCCGTCTGATTGACATGGCGGCGCCCCGTGTGGCCTACGTGTCCTGCGACGCCGAGACCTTGGCGCGCGACCTCAAAATCCTGGTCGAGGGCGGATACTCCTTGGAGCGGGTGGTCCCGATCGACATGTTTCCCCAGACCCACCACGTGGAATGCGTGGCGGCGTTGCGCTGGGACCGTGCAATAACCGCCGCGCCCTTGGTCCTGGCGTCGGCGTCGCCGCGGCGGAGGGAGTTGCTGGAGGGGTTGGGTCTCCCCTTCGACGTTCTGCCGGCCGACGTGGACGAGCAACCGTTGCCCGATGAGACCCCCGGGGCCATGGTCCAACGGCTCTCCCTGAAAAAAGCGTTGCGGGTGTCGGCCTCTGTTCCGTCCGGGTTCGTGATTGGGGCCGACAGCACGGTAGTGTACCGTGGTGAGTCGTTGGGGAAACCGGTAGACGACGACGACGCTCGGGCCATGCTGCGCCGGCTCCGCGGAACAACTCATGAAGTGTGTACCGGCGTGACCGTGGTTGATTCTGCCAGCGGACGCCGCACAACGGACCGGATGACCTCCACGATCACGCTGCGGGACATCGGCGACGAAGAGATCGAACGCAGCATCGCCTCGGGGGAGCCCCTTGACAAGGCCGGGGCCTACGCGGTGCAGGACCCTCAGCTCAGGCCGGCCTCCGGTTGGGAGGGGTGTTACAGCAACATAGTGGGCCTCCCGGTCTGTCGTCTGTTGGAGATGCTGACCGAACTTGGGTTCTCTTGGCCCGAAGGTTGGCGGGTCCCCGAACAGGCGGTCTGCGGCCCGGACTGTCGGTTGGCGCACGATCAGGAGGCCGCTCCATGAACATTTTCGGAATGGGCATGGTGGAGTTGGCCGTGGTTCTTTTGGTGGCCTTCTTGGCGCTCGGCCCCGGACGTTCCATTGAGTTGGCCCGCCGGTCCGGAAAAGTCCTGGGCGATCTGCGCCGTTCGTTTTCCGAGGTGACCGACGCGATCTCAGCCGAGGACCAGCAGCGCTCACGGCCGCCGCCGACTGCTCCGCCCGGTGTGCCCACCCGCCCCGATGACGACCCACCGGACGCCTCTGGCGGCACCGCCGCCTCAGGAGACCGAGGTCCCGGCGGGGCTTGAACGTGCGAGAACTCACGCTTCGGGAGCACTTGGGCGAACTGCGCCGCCGGGTCATCTATTGCGTGCTGGCAATCCTTATCGGCAGCGCCGTATCGTTCGTCTTTTTCGAAGAACTCATCGAGCTTTTGGTCCGTCCCGCCCGCGACCTCAAGGTGGGGGAAGGCGGCCAACTGGTGTTCACCGAGGTTACTGAGCTGTTGACCACGGCAGTGAAAGTGTCGTTCGTCAGCGGGTTCGTTCTGGCGTTGCCGGTAATCCTCTACCAAGCGATCATGTTCGTTGCGCCGGGGCTTACCGGTCGGGAGCGCCGGCTGCTCTTCGTGTTTCTTCCCGCCGCCATGTTTGCTTTTGTGTCCGGTGTGGCTTTCGGGTATTTCGTGCTCACGCCGCCGGCCCTGCATTTCCTGTTGACCTTTGGCGACGGCGTAGCGGTGCCGTTGATCCGGGTCAGCAATATTGTCAACCTTATGGTGCGCCTGTTGTTCTGGATGGGTATCGCTTTCGAAACGCCCTTGGTCATGCTTCTGCTGGCCCAATTGGGGTTGGTGACGGCGCAACGAATGAGCCGCTTTCGCCGTTATTGGGTGGTGGTGGCCTTTATCCTGGGCGCCATTATCACCCCCACGTTCGACCCCGTGAACCAGTCCCTGGTGGCGGTGCCGTTGCTGGCCTTATATGAAATAGGCATCCTGCTGGCCCGATTCGCCGGACGGGGGCGTCAAAAGGCGGAAGCTGCCATCGTGCAACAATAACCTGGTTTCCCTCCCTCACCCTAGCCCTCTCCCGCGCGCGGAGGGAGGGAGGGAGGGGATAGTTGACATCCGCCGGGTTTCGGCCACTCGGTTGGGGCCGCCGGGTTTCTTTCAACGGATCTCTACCATAAAGAGAAGGACCGGCATTGCCGGTCCTTCTCTGGTTGGACGATGTAGCGGGGGGTGCTAGTAGGGGCGGGTGTCGTCGCTGCTTTTGGCCACCGGCTGCTGCGGTTCCTGGGTGGTCTTGTCGTCGTCACCCATGAGAGCGCTTTTGAACGTGCGGATGCCTCTCCCCATGGAGGAGCCTATTTCCGGCAACCGCCTAGCGCCGAAGATCAGGAGAATGACCACTATAATGGCCACTATTTCCGGGATTCCCAAGGGCCCTAATCGCATGGCTTTCCTCGCCGGCAGGGGTGGTTCTCCTATCTGCCAACATGGTAGCAGAAACATTGGCGGGGAACAATCGAAGGTGCCGGATCAGGGAAATCGCATCTCAAATCAAAATGCCACGGTCAACCACGGAGCACGCAAAGACCACAGAGTTTTTTGAAGTTCGTCTGCGCTCTGCGTGCCCTGTAGTGAAACATACTTGACACTTGCCCCTTCCCAGCTCCCGGTACACCCCACTACCATTATCCCTGTGAACCCGCCCCCAAAACGCCCAACCACCCGTAACGGGCGGGAATGGGCGAAAATGAGCGGAAATGGCGGGAAAATCGAAATTCCCGGCCTGACCTTTCGCCACAAGCCCAAGCGGTGAATCCATGTTATTGCGCCAACTCAGAAACCGCGTCGACGCCTTGAAGCGTAAACTCGCCCTGCCCCTCGCCGTCATCCGGCTCCGCCCTTTGGCCGAAGAATTTTGCCATGAGTGGGCCCAAGCCCGCGCCGACTTCGGCAGCCACAAGGCGCCATCGAAGCAAATGCCGCAGCCTTTCACCTCGGTGGAAACCGGGCCCCTTTCCTTTATCAGGCGCGTCGCCGGCCACGGCTTCCGCCTCACCACCTTCATGGACCTCCACCGATACCTGGGGCGCTGCCGCACCGCGGACGCCCTTCCCGAATGCCATGAAATCATCCGCTGTCTCCTTCCCCAGTCCGCCAACGGCGTCATCCAGGCAATGCTCCAATTGGATGCGCCCGCTACATCATGAAGGTCCCTGACCCGGTCGAAGGCCCGCCCGCCCGGCGAACGGTTAAGACGCGATTGCCCTGGCCGGATCAATGCCTTGACCCCAGCCTCCGCGTCTATTGTTAACGTGACGCAGCCACCGGTATAATCCCGCCTTAAGGTGGAGGTTTATGGACTCTAACTATGATTTGGCGGTGATCGGATCGGGCCCAGGCGGCTATGTTGCCGCCATCCGCGGCGGCCAACTGGGACTAAAGACGGCAATTATCGAAAAAGAAAACCTCGGCGGCGTCTGCCTTAATTGGGGCTGCATCCCCAGCAAAGCCCTCCTCAAGAACGCCGAAATTCTCTCCTACATCAACCGGGCCGAAGAGTTCGGCCTGTCTTTCGACAACTTTCACGCCGATTATTCCGTGGCTGTGGCCCGCAGCCGCCGGGTGGTGGACCGCAACACCCAGGGTGTCGGCTTCCTGCTCAAGAAAAACAACGTCGACCAGTTTCAAGGCGCCGGGCGGCTGGCCGGGCCGGGCAAAGTGGAAGTGGCGCCAGGAGGCGACGTGATCGAAGCCACGAACGTGATCATCGCAACCGGTTCCCGGCCTCGCACCATTCCGCCATTGCCAATCGACGGAGACCGCGTGATCACCAGCCGGGAGTCCATCGTGCTCAGCGACCTGCCGGCATCGGTGGTCATAGTGGGCGGCGGGGCCATTGGGGTCGAATTTGCTTACATCTACCGGATGTATGGCGTCGACGTAACCGTCGTGGAGTTGCTGCCCCGGTTGGTACCCAACGAAGACGAGGAGATCAGCGCCCAACTGGAACGCTCCTTCAGGCGCCGCGGGATCAACATAATGACTGGAGCCGGGGTGACCGGCGTTGAAACCCGCGCCAACGGTGTAACGGTCGCGGTGGACCGAGACGGCACGCCCCATTCGTTGCAGTGTGACAAGGTGTTGGTGGCCATCGGTGTCCGGCCCAACGTGGAGGAACTGGGGTTGGAAGCGTTGGGTATCGCCACGGCCAATTCCGGCATAGTCACCGACGACGTAGGCGCAACCAACGTCCCCGGGGTGTACGCCATCGGCGACGTGACGGGCAAGATGCCGCTGGCCCACGTGGCCTCGGCCCAAGCGGCGGTTGCGGTAGAGCACATCGCCGGGTTGGAGACCCAGCCCTTGGACTACACCATGATGCCCCGCGCTACCTACTGTCAGCCCCAGATCGCCAGCTTTGGCCTAACCGAGAGCCAAGCTCGGGAGCAGGGCTACGATGTGAACGTTGGGAAATTCAACGTAATGGCCAACGGCAAGGCGCTGGCGATGGGGGAGACCGAAGGCTTGGTCAAACTGGTGGTGGACTCCCGTTACGGCGAACTGCTGGGCGGCCACATGATCGGACCCGAGGTCACCGAGTTACTGGGCGAGCTATCGATGACCCGGATGCTGGAAGGTACGACACTGGAATTGGGCTGGGCGGTACACGCCCATCCGTCCATTTCGGAGATGCTGAAGGAAGCGGCGCTTTCGGCCCAAGGGCGCGCGGTGCACATGTAAGCGGTCACCGAACCCTCAAGCCGCGCCGCTTCACAGCGACTGCAGGCGGACGAAGGCAGCCGGGCGACAGGGCCCGGCGCCGGATTTGTTAACGAGCGCGGTGGACGCTATACTAACGGGAAGCCTGAGCCCGTTCATTCTAGGAGCATTTCAATGGCACTGGGTACGTATGACTTTGCAATGGCCATTGGGGGCGAAGCCGGGCAGGGAATCGCTACCCCCGGCGATATTCTGGCCCGCATCATCGTCCGGCGCGGACTGCACCTGAGCACCTACAACGCCTACCAGTCCATAATCCGCGGCGGCCACATATTTCTCACCCTCCGCATTTGCGACGAAAAACTCTACAGCCACGGCGATAAACTGGACCTGCTCCTGTGTCTCAACCAAGACACTATGGACCGGCACTTGCACCTGATGGGTCCGGGCACGCGGGTGGTCTACAACGGCGACACGATCACTCCCGGCGGGGCTACTGAAGCCGACCTCTGCCCCATCCCGGTGGCCGAGTTGACCCAGAGCCGCAACCGGTTGATCCAGAACACCGTGGCAATGGGAGTCGTCATCTCGCTGATGGGGCTGGAATTCGAGATACTGGAAGAAAGCCTGACCCTGCGCTTCCAGCGGCAGGGTCAGCAGGTGATAGACGAGAACGTGGGCGTGGCCCGGGCGGGCTTCGATTACGCCAACGCCAACTTTGCGCCGTTCGCGTCACCGGTGCCTACAGGCGCCACGCCGCTGGCGGTTTGGTCCGGCAACGACGCCATCGCCATGGGCGCGGCGGCGGCCGGCCTCAAGTTCTACGCCGCCTACCCCATGAGCCCGGCCTCCGGCGTTCTGCATTGGATGGCCTCCAACGCCCGGAACCTGGGCATCATGGTGCGTCAAGTGGAAGACGAGATCGGAGTAGCCAACATGGTGGTTGGCGCCGCCCATACCGGGGTCCGGGCCATGTGCGCCACCTCCGGCGGCGGTTTCGCGCTGATGACGGAAGCCGTGGGCAGCGCCGGCATGATGGAGATACCGGCGGTGTTCGTCAACGTCCAGAGGGCCGGCCCCTCCACCGGCGTTCCCACCAAGACCGAACAGGGCGACCTTTGGCAGGTCTTGGGAGCCAGTCAAGGCGACTACGAACGGCTCATCGTGGCGCCGTCGGATGCCCTTGATGCGTTCAACACGATGCCGGAACTGTTCAACCTGACCGACAAATACCAATGCCCCGGAATTGTGGTCTCGGATTTGTTCATCTCGGAAGGCCGTTACAGCGTCGACCCGGCCGACATAGACATGCACCCCAAGATCGACCGCGGGTCGATGATTACCGAACCGGCCCCGGCCAACGGCTATTTCCGTTACCAATATACCGAAAGCGGCGTCTCGCCCCGGGCGATTCCCGGCTTGGAGGGGTATGTCCACGTGGTGGCGACCGACGAGCACGACCAAGACTCGACCCTGATCAGCGACGAGTTCACCAACCCACACAAGCGGCGCATGATGGTCGAGAAGCGGGCCCGCAAGCTCGCCAATGTACTCAGCGACGTGGCCGTCCCGGAGGTCGAGGGACCAGCCGACGCCGACGTTACCCTGATCGGGTGGGGTTCCACCTACGGCATCATTCAAGAAGCAGTCCAGCAGTTAAACGCCGCCGGGGTGAAGACCAACCAACTCCACGTCAAGTGGATCGTTCCTTTCCACGGCGACCATATAGCCGAGGTAATGACCCAGGCGAAGAAAACGATCATCGTGGAAAACAGCTTCTCCGGCCAGTTCGCCCGTTACCTTAGAAGCGAGACGGGCTTGGCCGCGGACGGGCACATCCGAAAGTATGATGGCGAGCCTTTCATGCCCCACCATATCTTCGATGGGGTCAAGGCCCAAGTGGGCGGAGAGACGGACCGCTACGTACCATACCAAGAAGTAGTCGTATAGCGAGGTGAGACCGTGGCAACAGTGGGCGTGGCCAACGGCGATAGAGAGATACAGTTAACCCCCAGGGACTTCAAGGGGCCGGTCGATCCGGACTGGTGTCCCGGGTGCGGCGACTTCGGGGTTTTGAACGCCCTGCAGCGCAGCGCGTCCGAACTTGGTCTCATGCCCCATGAGATCCTGACCGTCAGCGGGATCGGCTGCTCGTCGAACCTGCCAGGGTACTTCAACTCCTACGGCATGCACACCCTGCACGGCCGTTCGTTGGCGGTGGCCACCGGCGCCAAGCTGGCCAACCACGAGTTGACGGTATTGGTCACCGGCGGCGACGGCGACGGCTACGGCATCGGCGGCAACCACTTCGCCCACACCGCCCGGCGCAACATCGACCTGACCTACGTGGTGATGAACAACCAGATCTACGGCCTGACCACCGGCCAAATATCGCCCACCAGCTCCTTGGGCATGAACACCAAGAGCACCCCCTTCGGTAGCATAGAAGCGCCGGTAAACCCCATAACCGCTTCTATAATGAACGGCGCCAGCTTTGTCGCCAGGGGCTACAGCGGCGATGTCCGCCACCTGACCGGCCTGATAAAGCAAGGCATCCAACACCGTGGGTTCGCGTTGATCGACGTGTTCAGTCCCTGCGTGACCTTCAACCACGACAACACGCACCCCTTCTTCAAGGACCGGGTGGTGAAGCTGGAAGACGAAGAACACGACACCAGCGACTGGAAGACGGCCTGCGAAAAGGCGATGCTCTGGGGCGACACCATCTACACCGGCCTCTTCTTCAAGAAAGAGGCGCCGTCGCTTGAACGTTCCGAAGCCGTCCTGGAGAAAGAAGGTCCCCTCTCCGGCCGCCCCTTGGGCTTGGACGAAGAGCAAGCCCGGCGGATCATCCAGCGCATGATGTAACCTCCTTCAACCTTGGCGTATCATCGGGGAGCGGCTTTGGCCGCTCCTTGTTGTTGTCGCCGGATGTATGTTGCCGCACCTTGACCGGTGCTTTAATATCTATGGGCAATCCAAGGCCCGCGACAGCCCCGAACGATAGGAGGATGCTTTGGCCACATCGATAGTGATGCCGCAGTTGGGCTACGACATGCGTGAGGGGACAGTCGTGCGTTGGCTCAAGAACGAGGGTGACGATGTGGCCCGCGGCGAAATCATCGCGGAAATCGAGACCGACAAGGCGGTCGTCGAGTTCAGCCCGACGACCGGCGGCGTGCTGCGGCGGATTGTTGCCGGGGAAGGCGTCGTCGTTCCCGTGGGCCAACCCATCGCAGTCATCACCGATCCGGGCGAGGCGCTTCCCGACGACATGGCCGGCCCGGCCCCGGAGACTGTCGAAGAAACCTCACCAGCTCCGGAGACCGTGGCCGTCGAGCCAGCGGCGGCTCCTCCCGCCCCCGCCGCCGGTGGCGAAGTACGCGCTTCTCCCATCGCCCGGAGGCTGGCCCGCGAGCAGGGCGTCGACCTTGCGTCAGTGACGGGCAGCGGTCCCGGCGGGAGGATCGTAGAGTCCGACGTGCTGGCGGCCGCCGCGACTGCGGCAGCCGTCGCTGCCGTGTTGGCTGCGCCAAGCGGTGTCCTGGCATCGCCGTTAGCCCGAAGGCTGGCCCGCGAAGAGGGTCTCGACATAGCCCTCATCACCGGCAGCGGACCCGGCGGACGCATAGTAGAGGCGGACATTCTGGCGGCGGTCCAGGACCAAGCTGCTTCCGCCGCAGCTCCGGCGCCGTCGGTAGCGGAAGATGTTCCGGCGCCGGAAGAGCCGGCGGCGGAGCGACTGGAGCTTTCCCGGATGCGCCGGACCATCGCCAAGGTGACCTCCGACAGCAAGCGGGAGGCCCCCCACTTTTATGTAGCGGCTGATATTGATATGACTAAGGCCATGGCGTTGCGCCGCGATGTAAACGACCAGTTGGACGCCGATGTCCGGGTAAGTGTCAACGACTTGATTGTCAAGGCGTCGGCCGTCGCCATCGGGCGCCACCCCAAGTTCAACTCCTTCTACCGGGAAGATTACCTGCAGATGAACTCCGGGATTAACGTGGGTATCGCCATTGCCTTGGATTCGGGCCTTATCGTTCCCGGTATCCCAGAATGCGAGAGCATGAGCTTAGTGGAAATCGCAGCAGCCAGCCGGGACCTCGCCGCCCGCGCCAACAGTGGCACGTTGCGGGCCGAGGAATACACCGGCACCACCTATAGCGTCAGCAACCTGGGAATGTTTGACGTCGACAGCTTCACCGCCATCATCTTCCCGCCCCATGCCGCCATCTTGGCGGTGGGCACCGTCAAGCAGCAGCCGGTGGTGCGGGCCGGCGAAATAACCGTGGCAGACATAATGAAAGCTACGTTGTCGGTGGACCACCGCGTGGCCGACGGCGCCGAGGCGGCCCAATTCCTATCGGAAATTAAACGGCTCCTCGAAAACCCGGTGAGCCTGCTGCTCTAGGTCCCGTGTCCCGCAGGAAAGGGGCCGCGATGGAGGAAAGACGTGCCTAAACTGACTGGCGGCCAAGCCTTTGCCGCGTCTCTGAAGGCCCAAGGGGTGGACACGGTCTTCGGGATCATATCGGTCCATAACCTGGACCTGTTCGACGCCCTGTTTGAAAACCAGGACAGCCTGCGGTTTATCGGTGGCCGGTTGGAATTGGGTTGCGGATTCATGGCCGACGGCTACGCCCGGGCCACGGGCAAGCCGGGGGTGTTGATCACCAGCACCGGCCCCGGCGCGGCCGACTCGGTGGGAGCGGTGGGCGAGGCCTACTTCTCCGGCTCGCCGGTGTTGGAAATCACCACCAACGTGGAGCGGGAATTTTTGGGCCAAGGCAAAATGGCCACCCACGACACCAAGGACCAGCTCAGGATGTTCGAGAACGTAACCGACTGGAACGCGATGATCAACGAGGTGGAGTCCATCCCCGACCATCTAGTAGAGGCCTTCCAGCGCTTCCAGACCCGTCGGCCCCGCCCCATCGAATTGGAGATACCCACCGATCTGCTGGCGGTCCAAGCCGACGTCGAGGTGCTGGGATCACGGGACTCCATCGCGCCCCAAGGCGACCCCAACAAAGTGGAACAGGCCCTCCAACTGCTGCGGAACGCCGAGCGCCCGGTCATCGTGGTCGGCGAAGAGGTCCAAATGCTGGGCGGCAGCGAGGAGATCGTCCGTTTGGCCGAGGCCATCGGTGCGCCGGTCGTCACCACCGACGGCGCCAAGGGAGCGTTTCCGGAGGACCATCCTCTCTCCTTAGGCCAAGCGTTGGGCGGGAGAATCTGGGGTGAGAACCCGGTGCATGAGTGGCTGGGGAGTTGCGACTTGGTCTTGGTTTTGGGTTCCATCCTTTCCTACCGCTCGACCGCCGGGGTGGGCCTGAAGTTGCCGGAAACGATGGTGCACGTTCTGCTTGACGGCGAGTCCATTGGAAAGAATTACCAAGCCACCGTCCCAATCGTCGCCAATTCCCAGGCCGTGGTGAGGCAGTGGTTGGATGCCATCGGGAAGGGCGACGTGTACAAGGGGGACTCCTTCCGGCGGGAAGTCGCTTCGATGAAACAAGAAATCCATCAGACGCTGCAACAGACCTGGGGCAACGAACTGAAGGTCTTCGAGGCAGTCCGGTCGGTGACGCCCCGTGACACGATATTTTCCCTAGACCCGACGGTGCCCACCAGCCGGGCCAGCCGCTGCCTGCCCATCTACCAGCCGCGGACTTTTATGCATCCCCACGGCTGGTCTGGACTGGGGTTCGCCTTCCCCGCCGGCTTGGGCGCCAAGGTGGGCCGGCCGGAGAGCCCGGTGGTGTGCGTCACCGGGGACGGCGGCTTCCAATACAACCTGCAAGAGCTGGCCACAGCCGCCCAATACGACATCAACCCGGTAGTGCTGATGTTCAACGACAACGCTTGGGGCGTTTTGAAGAAGTACCAGCAAGACCGTTTCGGCAACCGCCAGTTCGCCACCGATCTGGTAAACCCCGACTTCGTCAAACTCTTCGAGTCATATGGCTTCGAAGGGACCAAGGTCTCCGCGGTGAACGATTTGACCCAAACGCTAGGCGACGCGGTTTCCTCCGGCAAGACGCAGTTGGTTGAAGTCCAAATCCCCGACGGCTTCGGCGCATTGGTGTAAGACGGTGTCCATGGATCCCGTCCCCCATGGGGAGCGGGAATTATCGGACAATCTGTTAGAAAGCTTGGGCAAAGGGGTGTGGAAGAGGGAGAGTACGTTGATGCCCGACTCGTCAACGAGTGGCCCAAGCTATTCCCGCCGCGTCTACCCTCTTGACGCTCATGAACTGAGCGAGGAGCAGATCGCGGTCGCCTTTGCGATGACCTCGCGTCGGCCTGAGCCATTCGACGAAATTGCCCGGCAGGTTAGCGAGGAGAAGGCAGCCGACTTCCACGAGCGGTGGGTGCTGGGTTACGGGCACGCTTCGGTGGCCGAACACGCGGTGGTGCACTTGGCGGTGGAGAACGTGTCTCGCTTGGCCTGCGACACTTTGGAGGACAACCGCCTCGCCTCGTACACCGAAAAGTCGTCCCGGTACCAAGTAATGCCGGGCGATTACTACCACGTTCCCGCAGAGTTGGATAACCACCCGTCTCTCCGGCGCGAATTCGTCAACGCCTGTGACGGTCTGTTTCAGGGCTACCTAAGCTTGATCGACGGCTGCCTGGACCATCTGCGCCGGAGTAACCCGCAGGGCGAGCAGGAACGGGACGGCGCTTACAACCTGCGGCTCCGACGCATCGCCACCGACGACTGCCGGGCGGTGCTGCCTGCGGCGACGCTGACCAACGTGGGCGTTACTGCCAACGCGAGGGCTTTGGAGCACGCGATTTCCAAGCTGTTGTCATCCGGCCTGCGCGAGGAAAATGAGTTGGGCCAAGAGGTACGGGAGCAGGCCCGTTTTATCACTCCGACGCTGATCAAGTACGCCGAGCGCAACGATTTCCTGGCTGGCGCGGTGGCCCGTCGGGAAGGTCTGGCCCAGCGGTTCGGGCCGGACTCCGCCAGTCAAACCGACGAAACTGCTGGCGACAGCGCCCCCCAAGTGAGACTTGTTGACTGGGACCCACAGGCCGAGGAAAAACTGGCCGCGGCCCTGCTGTTCGGAGGCTCCCACCGGGCTTACGACGAACTATGGCGGGAGGTACTCGATCTCGGCCCCGAAGACCGGTGGGAGATTATTGACCGCTCGTTATCGGGCTTGGGGCCCCACGATGCGCCGCCCCGGGAGTTGGAGGTGGTGGACTACACCTTCGAGTACCTGATGGACTACGGCGCCTACCGGGAATTCAAGCGCCACCGGATGCAGTCGTACTTTCCACAATCAGCCACCGTGGCCCACAGCTACCGGGCGCCGTCCGGGGTGCGAGAGGCGGGAATGGCGGATGTGTTCTACGAAGTGGTGGGCCGGGCGGAGGATGTGTTCTGGAAGGTACGGGAGTTGTCTCCGATGGTTGCCCAGTACCTGGTTACCCACGCCCATAACCGCCGCGTCCTCTCAAAGCCTGAACCTGCGGGAATGCTACCACCTCTTCAAGCTGCGGACTTCTCCGCTGGCCCACGCCTCCATCAGAGAGCCGGCAGAGGAGGCGATGCGGTTGGCGACGGAAGTACATCCCCGGCTGTTTCACCACCTGCAACGGAGGGACTAATCTGGTCGGAGTCCGGAGGAACCGCGGACCGGGCCGATTACAGGCCATCGGAAACGCGGTAATCCTATTCGGCACCGGTTAATTCTCAGGCTCCGATCACCTACCGAGTTTGGCAGGCATGGTTGCCACACCCGTTGCTGCTCTGAGGGCTACGCGAAAACTCACGGCTCCCCCACGGGGCCGGGGCAGGGCTACACCGTAATGTGGGGGCGCTCTAAGGGTCGGAGCAGTCCCGGGTGAACCCGCAGTTGGGACAGTGGATTTTACACTTCTGCTCCACCATGTGGCCGCCGCAGATCTCGCAGGTCAGATCGTGGACCGTGTCTTTGAGGCTTCGTGCCGGGAATCGCCGCAAAACCATACTCCGCCGAATAGTAGCGGGAGTATAGCAGCCGTTTTCGCGGCCCTCCAAGGGTCATTGCAGACCGGGTTTGAGGGGTTAACGCCCGATTGGGAGCGACACCATGCGTTGCGGCAATGCCGCGGAGGCCAAGGAAGCCTCCAGCACCATGTCATTCGGATCGGTCAATTTGACCGTGTCGAATGAAGACAACGGTTCGTGGTGGTTTAGCTTCACCGTTCCCCAACCCGCGGAGTCTACGTTCACGGTCCCAGCCAGTTCACGCTCGCCGCCCCGTTCCAGCCATACCTGGTAGCCGGCGGTCATTTCAGGGTTCATGCCGGTTACCACGAGGATGGCTGCTTTGCCGTCGGCCGCGAGCATCAGAATTCCCTGGGACGAGCTGTCATCCCTAGTCGGCCTCAGCAGTAGCGACAGGTTGTCGGGCTGGGCTGCGGCATAGCTGGCCTCCCGCAATTGCTGGATGCCGGACGTCGTTTCGACGCCGGCGTCCGCCATTTCGTTGAAATGGGCGGTCGTGGTGGCGTTGCTGCTGTCCATCACTACCCGGAGGGCCAGGTTTTCTTTCTCCATCTCGCTGACCCGGTTGGCCAAGCGCACGTTCATCGACACCGCCACGATAACCAGCACGATGGCAATGGCCGCAGTGGCGGGCATCAACAACCGCGCGAACCGGGTTTCCAGGAAGCGAGTCAAAAACGACGGTCCCGGCGCGGACATGATTGGACGGGCGATGATTGGGTCGGAGACGACCGCAGCCGGTTGAAGCGCCGGCAGGGAGTTGAGAACCCGCGACCGCAGGGCCCCGGGAGCGCCCACCAGCCCGATCACTTCGGCCAAGGAGACGGTGGTCTGCTGGTAGGTTTCCACGACCTCCGAGCAGGACTGGCAACCGTCCAGATGGTCTTGGACCGTTTCTTCTTCCAGCGGCTCCAAGGCGTTCAAGGCGAACGCTTCGAGGAGGTCTACCGGGTGGGGCGAGCTTTCAGGAATCATCTTCTTGCAGGGCCGAGCGCAACTTTTGCATGGCCAGACGCACCCGCGTTTTGACGGTACCCAGCGGCTGGTCCAGCTTTTCGGCCATTTCAGATTGGGAGTAACCTTGGTAATAGGCCAACAGAATCACCTCCCGTTGCGACTCTGGGAGAGAGGACAGGGCCCTTTGGATGCGTTCCCGTTCCAGTTTGCGTTCTACCTGCTCTTCGGTGGATACGGCGCCTGAAGGAATCCGTTCCAGGTATTCGTCATCGGCGGGTTCGATCATGGCGGTGGCGCGGCGCCGTGACCGGATCGAGTCTATAATTTTGTGGTGGGCTACACTCATGATCCAGGTCTTGGGTTGGCCCCGTTGCCCGTTGAAGCTGCCCGCCTTTAACCAGATGTTCAAAAACACGTCTTGGGTGGCCTCTTCCGCCAACGCGGGGTCTTTCAACATAAACATGGCCATCGAATATACCGGAGAGGCGTAGCGGGAATATAGAGCGTCAAGGGCGTTCGTCTCCTGGCCTGATACCCGCTGCAAGAGCTGCCGGTCGTCTAATGTTTCGTAGTCGACCACGCTAATGCTCCATAGCGCTGCCGCCAGCGGTTCGAATATCCATACGTAGGAGGCCGTCCGTTCGGATTCGCCGCGAACGAGCCCTAGTTGAGCCGGTTGAGGGCGGTCCAGATTGACTGGATTTGGGAGCGGACTTGTTGGGCGTCATCCGGTTCATTGGCCGCCTGCAGGTAGTTCTCCAGATTTTGTATTGCAGCCCGGTATTCCTGTTGTTGATAGTGGCACCGGGCTAGGTCTTTGTATAGTGACGGCAACCCGGGACTGACGATTCTCATTCTTTGTATGGCGCCCAACGCTTTCGGGAACTCGCCGTTTTGCTCGTAAATTACCTTCAGGTTGTTGAGCATGCGAAACAGGAAATCGTATTTGGTACACGGTACCAGGAACTCATCGTTCCAGGCCATGCGGTCGCCAAACAAGTCATGGACCAAGCTACGGCACCCCTCTCCAGTCAGAAGATTTCCGGCGTTGTAGGGGTCAAGGTACAGGTCGTGTCCCTCCAAGCCCACCAGAAAATGGCCGGGCAGTCCGACACCCCGGCAACGCAGTCCGATGCGGCGGGCCACCTCCAGGAACAACAACGACAACGAAATGGGGATGCCGGTCTTGGTTTCTAGCACCCGGTTCAGGAAGCTATTGTCCGGACTGTAGTAATCGCCGGAGTTTCCCCGGAAGCCCTGCGCTTGGAACAGGTAACGGCCCAGCTCCGAGCTTTGTTCCGCGGGACTTGACTGCCCCGTCATGCCGGCGGCGACTTCCTCGGCCAAGGCGTCCAGAGAGCTCAGGTGGCCCTCAACGTCAAGGCCCGGGTATTCCTCTCCGGCCAAGTACAGCGCGGTGCGGTCCATCTCCAAGTCTTCTTCCGGGCGTTCCATCTGCATGGTGAAAAGCTGGCGAAAACGCTCAGGCCCCGAATCGGGCTGGTCTGGCTGCGGATTGGTGCTCATAACGGATGACTCAACATAACGGAGAAACGTCAAATAACCAAGCTGTCGAACAGGACTTCCAAGTCGGGCAGATCATCCAACGCCCAGATGGCCTCCAAGGCTTGGCCGCACTGGTGGGCGGTCAGCACCCCGGAAGAGAATCCCCGGAATTTGGCTTCGACCTCGGCGTCGTTCAGGGGGTTTTTCGGGTGCCCCTTCAGGTAGGCGGTATGGGCGGTGTGGACGCCGCCGGACCGGTCGGTGATGGTGATACGGCTATTGTATTCGCCGGGGTACTTGGCCGTGAACTCCGGGTCTTCCACCAAACTCATCCTGGCCATGATCGCCCGCAGAGCAGGGTCGGCGATTCCGGCGTCGGTGAAAGTGCCTGGAGTTACCGGCCCGTCCTTCAGGGCGGCGGCTACCAGGAAGGGGATGCTATGGTCGGCGGTTTCCCGGGTCTTGGGGTTCCACTTCTCCGGCTCGCTGGCAGCGGTGCTGGCCGCCACTTTGTAGGCGTCGATTCGTATCGAGTCGATGTCGTCGACGGCGACTCTATTCCGCAATTCCACTGCCAAGCCGATGGGTCCCTGGGTGTGAATCTGGGAAGGATAGCTCTTGAAGATAGTCCGGGTGATGCGAAACGGATCGTCGTCGGCGCGGTTGTCGCCCACTGGGAAGGCCGGTACTTCCACCGGCCCGCCAGCGGCCTGCTCCCACAGACCACGGCGGCCGTCGAACGGCTCGAAGGGTCCCATCATCCCTTCCCCGGCCAAGGAGGCGGCAAAGATGGCCGACCGGGTGGCGCTGGCCGTCGCGCAACCCTTCCACATCGAAAGTTCCCCGGTGCGCGTTACGCCCAGCGGCAGATGGGGAGTGACGGCCAGAGATATGGCGTGTCCCATCTGTTGCTGGCTAAGGCCCATGATCTTTCCGGCGCCGCAGACCGCGCCGATGACGCTGAACACGCCTTGGTCCCACCCCAAGTCGCTTACCACCACCTCGTCTGACAGGCGGCAGAAGACCTCGTAGGCCAAGGCGATGGCGGTAATGACGGAGGGACCGTCGCTGGCCATGGGGTCGGCCAATGCCAAGACCGCCGGAATCATGTCGCTTGGGTGGCCGCCGCCCGGCGAGAAATAAGAGTCGTTACAGTCGAGGTAGCGTACCATGACCCCGTTGGCGAACCCGGCCATTTCCGGGGAACTGTGGACGCCGGTGCCCAAGACCCGGGAGGGGTTGGCGCTGGTAATCTCCGCAGCCATGCCGCGAGCGATCTTGGCTGGCTCCGAAAGGTATCCGCCCATAGCGCAGCCCAAGGTATCGACCATGGTGCGCTTCACTTGGTGGACTACCCGGGGATCAAGGTCGTGGTAGCCAAGCCGACAGGCGTAGGAACTCAGCAGTTCGGTGGTGCGGTCCATCTCAGCCCGACGCTCTAACGCAACACTGCGTCGGCCATTCGTTCCAGTTGTTCGCCCATCGCTGCTTCCGTCTCCACGTGCTCCGGGCGCACGACTACGCGGTCGGCCCCGGCGTCAAGGTACGAGCGAACGACGTCACGGTCCGGCGCTTGGCCGAAAATCGATATGGTGATGCTCTTCGGGTCCCGTCCCACTTCCGCCGCCATGGCGTCGATGCGGGCGCGGCTCTCTTCCAACTCGGCCGGGGTGATACGGTTCGGCATCCAACCGTCGGCGTGGGCTACGACCCGGCGCAGCACGTTCCGAGCCATGCCGCCAATGACTATGGGAGGATACGGCTCTTGGACTGGCTTGGGGTATGACCGGACCGGCGGAAAATCGTAGTAGTGGCCGTGGTACTCGGCCTCGTCCTTGGTCCAGAGCTCTTTCATCACCTCCAGGGCCTCCCTGGTCTGGGTCCAGCGGTGGTCGAAGTCCCCGCCCATGATCTCGGTCTCTTCCCGCAGCCAGCCGGTGCCGATCCCGAAGATAAAGCGGCCGCCGCTATACCGGTCGAGGCTGGCGATTTCTTTGGCCAGCAACAACGGGTTCCGCTCCGGTACGAGGGTTATCCCGGTGCCCAGCTTGATCGTGGTGGTGGCGCCCGATGCCCGGGCCAGCGCGATGTAAGGGTCGGTGAAGTGTGAATAAGTCCAGGGAATCTCACCCCCGGTGGCCGGGAACGGGCTGTCGCTGTGGACCGGGACGGCGGGGTGTTCAGCATACCAGATCGAGTCGAAGCCCAACTCCTCCGCCTTCCGGGCCATAAAGGCCGGGTCGATGGTATAAGCAGGCAAGGGCACGGAAGTTCCAACGCTCATTTTTTCTCCTTTCGCAAGAGGTGCCGGCTAGTTGGCTAGATAGCCCCCTCCGGGGCTTGGTCCAGATCGTTGGGCGGGTCTTCGTTGGCGAAGGCGCGCCACCAGTCTCCGAATTCGTCGGCGCCGTATTTGTCTCGCAGCCGGGCTAAGTGGGCGCGGACTTGGTCGATGACCGGAAGGTTATGGGACTGGGCCAGTTGATAGGTGCGGCCGGCCCAGAGCAGGGCGCCGCCGATGTCGTCCCGTTGCTCGGCTACCATGCCCAACTGCCCGTAGGTCCGGGAAATACGGCCAGGGTCTTGCAACTCTTCGAATATCTCCCGAGCCCGATGATACCACCGGTCCGCCTCGTCCAACCGCTTTTGTTCGTGGAGCAGGACGCCAAGCTGACGGCACTCATCCCCGGCGCCGCGGCGGTCGCCCAATTTTTCGAACTTGTCCAGGGCCATAAGGTACCAGTGCTCGGCGTCATCGAAGAACATCTGCCGCGCTTGGGTCAACAGGCCCAGGTGATGAAACTCTATGGCCATCTGGGCGTCGTTGCCGAGGCGGTCGCTGATGGTCAACGACTGCTGGTACCAGTTTTCGGCGTCGTCGAACTGGTATTGGGCGTGGCAGACCGTGCCGAGGGAGTGGTAGACCAAGACCGAAGCCTCCTCGTCGCGGGCTTCCTCCAGTATTTCACGGGCGCGGTGGTACCAGCTTTCCGCCTCGTGGTACTCGAACTTGAACTGGGCGCAGAGCCCCAGGGAGCGGTAGTCCTTCACCATCTCTTCGGCGTCTTCCAGAACCTGGTGAATGCCCAGGGCCTTGGAGAACCATTCCTTGGCCTCGGTGTAACGGCGTTGGTACTGGCGCACCAGCCCCAGCCCGTAGTAGTCGTCCGCCACCGAGGGCCGGTCCTCGCCCTCCTCGATGATGGCCAGGGACTTAGCGTACCATTCTTCAGCCTCGTCCAACCGCCATCGCTTCAGGGAAACCTCCCCCATCTGGTGAAAGACCGCGGCGGTGCGCGGGTCTTGGCCGCCGCCTTCCTGGGAGAACAGGTATTCCAGGAGTTGTTGGTTCATTCGTCCGGCGGCGTCCAACTCGCCGGTCTCGATGCACTCGCTGGCCTCGGTGCCGAGGAGGTAGAGCCAGAGATCGGCCGCGCCCTTGGCCGAGGCCTCGTCGGCGGTGGCGCCGGTGGACTCCAGTAGCTGGCGGCGTAGCCGGCGAAGCTCCGGGTAACGTTTCTGCATCCGGTAGACTTGGGCGATGGGTTGGACCAACAGTTGGGCGTCGTCCCATCGGGCGGCTTCCAGGGCTAGGGCCAACGCTTGGGTCAGGTTGCCTTCTTCAGCCAGTATTGCAGTGGCGCCGGCGTCCTGGTTTTCGTACAGGGTTTCCATAAAATAGTCGGCGGTATCGGCATACACCCGGACGAATTCGGCCTCCAACTGTTGAATGGCAAGCTGGGGGTATTGCCGGTAGAGGCTGCGCCCGTAGAACCAGGGAAGGGCCGGATGAATCTGATAAACGCTGGGGGTGACCGGTTCCAGGAAGCCGCCGTTACGGGCGGAACGGAGCAGCGTCCGGCAGGCACCCCAACCCAATTGCTCCCCCATTACCGAACGGTAGAGGTTCTCTTGGGTGATGTGGGTCAGGATGTCCATCATTACCCGGCCGCGGAATAACGACAGAAATGGCAGATGGGTACGGCTGCGGCGCGGCATTCGGTGGAAAGCGTGGTCCATAACCACCGTCAAGTAAGCGGGCCGCTCCTCCTCGCCGGGAGCCGGTTGGTAAGCGGCCAATTCCCGGCGCAGTTCTCCGGCCAATACCGATGCCGGGACTTCGGCGAGCAGAGGTATCGCCACTTCCATCGCCAAGGGGTGGCCTTCCACCAATTCGAGAAGATCAACATACTCCGGGCCCAGCCGGCCGGAGTCCACGCCGGTCTCTTCCAACAGGCGGACCCCAAACTCGGTCCGGTCATGGCGGTCAAGCCCGCCCAAGCGATACTCCGAGTGGGGAGAGGACAGCCAGGACTCCCGCTGGCGGCTGACCAGCAGCACCCAGGTCCGCCCGGTCGCGGCGACCTCCGCCAAAAAGGAGTCCAGTTCCTCCAGTTCCGCGTTTTCAAGGATACCGGGTACGCCAGCCGGAAACCCGGCCAGGTTTTCCAAGCGGTCCCAGACCAGCAGCGTGTCGTTTTCTCCCAGGTAGTCCAAGAGCCAACGCCGGCGTTCCGCTGCCCGCAGGTCTCCAAAGTCCAGCCCGGCCACCGCCGTACCGGTCTCGTGCAACACCTTGTCGAGTCCGGCCCCGGCGTCGAAAGAGGTAAAGAACACGCCACCGGGGCGGCCGCCGGTCTTTTGCATCCAAGAGGCGAAACCCAGGGCTAACTCCGACTTGCCGACGCCCACGTCGCCTGTAAGCAACACAACGTTGCTTCCGGCAAACCGGCGCTCCAGTTCCAATACCTCGCCGCGGCGACCGATCAAACCGTAGGGCCCGCCGCGTGGCAGTTGGTAGGGAACCGGCTCGGGCTGCGACGGCAACATCCCCGGGATGGGGGCGTCGGACTGTTCCGGCCGTATCGCGACGGGTTGGTACTCCGACGATTGATAGACCACCGGAGTGACCCAGTCCCACGACGCCGCCGGGCCGGAGGCGGAAGGACGGTAGGGGTTTTCCATCAACGACTTACGGGCAGAGGCCACTGCTGCAGCGGCATCTGAGCCGCCAGCCAGAGAACCGTAGAAGGCTTGGGCGAACAACTGGCGGCCTGCGCCAGCCAAGGAGTGCGGAAGAAACACGAGGCAAGGCAGTCCCGCCGACACAAAGGCCGCGCCCGCTCCGGCGCCCCTGCCGGATGCGGAGGAGGTCAGCAACGTTACAGGCGCCCGGGCGGCGGTCAACACCCGGGCCAACTCGGATACCGTAGTCCGTTCCGCCAGGCCGTCCTCGCCGGAGAACACCAGCCCTTCGGCATCCGCGTCAAATCCGTCGCAATGGACCAAGTGGTAGTGTCCGGGCCGTTCCGCTAAGTGGTCCCGAAATCCCTGGAACGACGCGGGCCGCAGGCAGGTCAGGCCGACAGGCACGGCGAGGGATTCCATGGCGCTGAGCGATTCGGCGGCTATGCCAAAACCGGACCCGTTTAGTGGAGCCACCAGCAGGACGTTGAATTCATCGGCGGGTAGTTCGACGTCCAAGGCCGGCAGCGACCCGGAGGTATTCCTACGGACGGCCCCGGACATCCGGTTGACCAGATAACCGAAGTCCTCGTGGCTCATTAGTTCCCAGGGCAATTCCAAGAACTCGGGGCGGTCGGAAACGATCGCCAGCCGACACTGCTCCCACCCCAAGGATGCCGCCTGCCGGGCTATCTCGCGTGACTCGTTGTTGGCACCGAACACCCCTTCGAACAACAGCCTCCCGAGGTTTCTCAACCCGGACTCAACCAACTGGGCCCGGTCCCTGGCTGCGCCATAGGGGTTATCCGGATACTCGGTCAGGAACCACTCGATCTCGCTGATTTCCTGTCGGCTCAGGGGAAAGGGAAAGGGCGCCGGGGGAGCGGTTTCACGGTCTTCGGGACCGGCCGCGCCGGAGGTCAATACGAGTTGGACCCGGCTTTCCTCGGCCAAGTCGACTATTTCCAGAGTGGCGGTCATTTGGTCGGAAAAACCCCTCTCGCGGCGTTCCGTTGGTCGAGCTATTGAGCGGTGAAGCCACCGTCCACCGACATTGCGATCCCGGTAACCAGGGACGCCGCGTCGGAGCAAAGCCAAGCGACGGCCTCGGCTATCTCTTCCGGGGTACCCAACCGGCCCACCGGCTGACGGGTCGGTATGGTGGTCTCGTAATCGTCTTGGCGGCCAGCGATCAACCGGTCCATCATTGGCGTGTCGATGATGCCGGGGCAGACGGCGTTGACCCGTATGCCGTCGCGGGCGTATTCCAGGGCGGCCGCCTTGGTGAGACCTACCACGCCGTGCTTGCTCGCCACGTAAGCGGCCAGCCGGCGAGAGCCTACCAGTCCGGCAGCGGAGGCCGTGTTAACGATGGCGCCGCCGCCTTGTTCCAGCATCCGGGGAATTTCGTACTTCAGGCAGAGCCAGACGCCCTTGAGGTTGATATCGATGAGGCGGTCCCAGATGTCTTCGGGGTACTCATGCAACCGACCTTCCATGTAGCCTTCTATACCAGCGTTGTTGTAGGCGCAATCCAAACGGCCGTAGGTCTGGATGACGCCGGTCACCAAGGCCTCTACGTCGGCGGCTTGGGAAACGTCTGCATGCACGAAAACACCCTCGCCTCCCCTTTCTTTGATGATGCTAAGGGTTGCTTCGGCTCCCTCGGCGTTGATGTCGGAAACCACCACCCGGGCGCCCTCCCTGGCTAGGGCCAAGGACGTGGCCCGGCCGATCCCGGAGCCGGCGCCGGTCACCAAGGCGGTCTTGTTCTCTAGCGTGCCCGGCATAATGTCGCTTTCCTCACAAGTTGGATTAGCCCGGATTTGGCTGAAAAACTCCTGGTCCCAACCCCCTTAACGTGACTATTGAGGTCAGGTCCCCGGAGAGGCTCCCGAGTCGCTGTTGGTTCTCGGCAGCCGGCGGTTAAAGGCCTCCAAATATCTCGGAGATCGGCAGGGTTAGGCCGGGAAGCACGGCCGATTCCAGGTTGTCGCCGAGGCCGCGAAGATACACCCGTTGCCACCCGCCATCTTCCAGTCGCAACACCTCCGCTGTGCGGGCCTCGGGCGATACCAGCCAGCATTCACGCACGCCTATCCGGGCGTAATCGGATAGCTTGTCCTCAATGTCGCTCCGGCTGTTGCCGGGTGATAAGACTTCTGCTACGAGATCGGGACCGCCATGTATGAAGTCGCCCAGAATGTCCGAATTCTCATTGCTGACGAATATCAGGTCCGGCTGGCGGACCCGCAGCGGCGCTTCTTCGACTACCACGTCGAGAGGCGCGAACCATACTCTTCCCAACTCGTTCTCGGTGACAAATTGGCGGAGTCTTGCGTAAATGTCACCTACGATGGTCTGATGCGCGCGTTTGGGGCTGGGCGCCATAACCATCTCCCCGTCGACGATGTCGTAGCGGGCCTTGATTTCCGGTCCATCCAGGTATTCCTGGTAGGTGAGCTTTTTGGTTTGGAGCGTCATGACCCGGCCACCCTGGAGTTTACGTTTCCCCGGAACGACTGTTAAAGACTTCGGAATATCTCGGAGATCGGCAGGGCCAGGCCGGGAAGCACGGCCGATTCCAGGTCCTCGCCGGCGCCACGAATGAAGAGACGGCTCCATTTGCCGTCGTCCAATCGCAACACCTCCGCCGTTCGGGCCTCCGGCGAGACGAGCCAACATTCGCGGACGCCGATCCGGGCGTAATCGGAGAGCTTTTCTTCGATGTCGCTCCGGCTGTTACTGGGCGAGAGGATTTCGGCGACCAAATCGGGCCCGCCGTGGATAATTTCCCCGTCCGCTTCTGTGTTCTCCCGGCTAATAAACAGCAAGTCCGGTTGACGGGTGCGAAGCGGTTGTTGTTGGACGACGATGTCAAGGGGAGCGAAAAAGACCTCGCCCAGCTCGCGTTCGGTAACGAAACGGTCGAGGCTGATAGTCAACCGGCGCAAGATCCTTTGATGATTGCGACTAGGGGCGGGGGCCATGATCATCTCCCCGTCGACAATGTCGTAGCGGGCCTTGATTTCCGGCCCGTCCAGGAATTCCTGGTAGGTGAGCTTTTTGGTCTGAAGCGTCATGACTCGGCTACTCCCGGGCTTAAGTTTCACCCGAACGGCGGGCGTCGGCGCGCCAATCGTCGGGGCTTGGCTCACGGTCGATCACGACGTCGACAACGGCGGGAAGGCCCGATGCTTGCGCTTCCCGCAGCGCCTCCGGCAGGTCCCGGGAGTCGTTTACCTGCACACCGAACGCGCCGAAGCCCCGGGCGATGGCGGCGTTATCGGTGGGATAGAATTCGGAGGCGATGGTCTGGCCCGCTGGCTGGTGGTCCAGCACCATGCCCAAGGCGTTGTCGTTAAAGACAACACAGGTAATGGGCAGGTCGTACTGCATGGCGGTGGAAAGAGCGTTTACGGTCATCATGTAGCCCCCGTCGCCAGTAACGCAGGTCACCGGGCGGTCGGGGTAGACCAACTTCAGGGCCACGGCCGCCGGAAGCGCCCAACCCATGCCGGCGGTACCGCCGGGGCAGTAGAAAGTGCCAGCTTGGCTGGCTTGGTACAGGTGGGCCATCCAGGTCCGATTATTCCCCGCGTCTAAAGCGTAGACCGTCGACGGGTCCGAGTTTTCCCGCAACAACGAGACCAACCGCTGCGGGGTCACCGGGGAGCTGTCCCGGTGCATTGCGGGGTCATCGTAAAAAGTAAGCTCTTGCTTGCGGTTGGGTATGGAGGCGCTCCAATCGGCGCGCTGAGCGGTACTGGCTTGGGCGGCTGCCGGCGAGGCAGCGACCAATTGGCCGAGGATGCTGCCCGCGTCGCCGATGAGCCCGAGTTCCACCGGGAAGCTCCAACCGGCGTTTCGCTCGTCGATGTCGATCTGGACCACTCGTTGGCGGCGGGGATCGAAAATGTCCGGCCGCTCCCGCACCGTTTCCTGGGAGCGCAACAGTGCGCCCACGATTATAACCGTATCGGCGTCGCCCACCATCCGGTTGGCCACGTCCTGCCCGTAAGTGCCCACCATTCCGACCGACAGAGGATGGGTTTCGGAGATGGCGCTCTTGCCTTTGTAGCTGGTGGCCACCGGCATGTTCCAGAGCTCGGCCAATTCCTGTAGTTGGGAGTGGGCCCGGGCCACGTGAACCCCGTTGCCCGCCACCAACACCGGCCGCCGCGACCGGGAAAGGATGTCGATGGCCCGGTGGATGTCGGCGGGAGCGCTTTCGGGCTTGGCAGTATTCAAGAATCCGGCCGCGTCGTGGATAAACGGAGGCGACTCCAGGTCGACCTCGCCTCCGATGGCCCCCGAGCGCATCACCACCGCCGAGGGTCCGGGACGGCCGCTGACGGCGTGCTTGATTGCCATTTGCGTGGCCAGCACCGCTTCCTTGGGACTGGCCGCCAAGGAAGTGTACTTGCTCATCGACCTGAAGATGTTGGGCAGGTCGATGCTGCCGTACTCGCCGGCGCCCGATTGGTTGGCCGGCCGCTGGGCCGAACCGCCGTCGGAGGTGTCGGTCAGCACCAGCATGGGCGAACTGCTCAGCATGGCCTCCATGATCCCGAAGCTGGCGTTTGATCCGATAAACAGCCCTTGCCCCATGACCACCGCCGGTTTCCCGGTGGCCCGCCCATAGGCGTCGGCCATGATGGCGGCGCACTGTTCATGCCGCACCAGTATCGTCTTGATGCGGTCTTCCCGACCGTACAATAGTTGGAATATCTGGCCGGTGCCACCGCCGGGGATGCCGAAGACGTATTCGATTCCGGCTTGTTCCAGGGTCCGAACGATCATCTCGCTGGCTGATGGCATTAGAGCCCCTTTCTAGCACAACCTTTGCCGATGATACCTTCAGGGGTAGACAGGGTCAAGGAAGCCCGCCTTGACCCCGGCATGAGGCCGTCGTATCATCGCCACAACCCACCGCCGGACCGCTCGAGACCGCTTGTCGCCACCGCGCCGGCGGACCGATTCACGGGCCGATTCTCGTACCAATTTACGTTCCAATTTAATAGAAATCGCCACCGGAAAGGGGGAGCCCATGCGAGGCGGAGACGCGCTTATTCACGCACTGGAGAAAGAGGGTGTGGAGTATATTTCGGGGTTCGCCGGCAGCGGCGAGGTCCCGCTATGGCCGGCCCTGCGGGCCTCATCTTCCATCACCGTATTCTCGGCCCGCCACGAACGCATGGGGGTTGAGATAGCTGACGGTTACGCCCGGGCCACGGGCAAGGTGGGGGTGGCCCTGACCGGCACCGGACCGGGCGCCACCAACACTCTGACCGGAATCGCCGGCGCCTTCGCCGACAACGTCCCCGTTTTGCTGTTGATGGGGCAGCACCCATTGGGCAGCATGGGCCGGGAGATCCAGCAAGAAGTGCCATCCAGCATCTACGACAACTTGGTGAAGTGGAAAGGGACGTTTGCCCGCATCGAAGACATCCCGGCCGTCGTCCGCCGGGCCTTCACCAATCTTCGGACCGGTTCGCCCGGCCCGGTCGTCTTGGAAATGCCACTTGACGTAATGTCCTCGGAGGCTCCGGACCAACTCCTCGACTACGAACCCGTGGGCCCGGGACGCAAGGCCGCCCCCGACCCCAGGGACATCGACCGCGCCGCCGAAATCCTGGTCAATGCCCGCCTTCCGATAATGAACGTCGGCGGCGGCGTGTTGGCCGCGGAAGCCTGGGACGAGGTCAGGGAGTTGGCTGAGTTGCTCTCTATGCCGGTGGCCAGCACCTTGGTGGGTAAAGGGGCGTTTCCCGAAGACCACCCCCTTTCCTTGGGAGGTGGCGTCTATCCCCGGAGCAAATACGCCTCGGGCCAAGCGCTGCACATGAACCGCAAGGCAGACGCGGTGTTGGCCGTGGGTAATTCCTTCCGCCTGCCCAATGCCACCGACGGGCGGCCGATCCCTGAAGGAGTTAAGCTGGTACACATCAACGCCGACCCCGGCGACCTGAACAAGATCTACCAGGCCGACGTTCCGATCTTGGCCGACGCTAAGCTCGCGATGCGAAGCCTTATCGACGCCGTCCGCGACCGGCTGGGTCCAGGCAAGGGCGGGGTCAAGGAAGAGGTGGTGGCCGAAATCCAACAAGCGCGGTCCAAGTGGATGGAAGAATGGTACCCGGTCTTCACCGATGACTCGACGCCGACCAACGGCTACCGGGCGGTCCAAGAGTTGCTACAAGTGGTGGATGCCGACCGGACCATAGCGTTACACGACGCCGGAGGCAGCCGCGGCTACCTTTCGCCCTTCTGGCCGGCCACCCGTCCGCGCAACTACATCGCCATGGGCGGAATGGCCGCCATGGGGTGGTCTATGGCGGCGGCCATCGGAGTCAAGCTGGGACGCCCAGACCATTTGGTATTCAACGTTCTGGGCGACGCCTCGTTCGGCATGGTGGGCATGGAGTTGGAGACCGCGGTACGCATGGGCCTTCCTACCCTGACCCTGCTGCTGAACAATGGCGGCACTGGCGGCGGTCTGATGGCCATGGCCCGGGATAACGCCGCTCCACCCACGATGGCCGAATTGGGCGGCAACTTCTCGGTGGTAGCCCAAGGATTGGGAGCTTATTCGGAACGGGTGGAGCAGCCCTCCGAGTTGCAAGCAGCCTTCCGCCGCGCCATTGACGCCACCGAGTCCGGCCAAGCTGCCTTGGTAGAGGTGATGATCAAGCCGATGCCCACCCCCGAAGCCCCCGACGATTGGTCGTTGTAAGGAGACGACAGTGAAGAGTATCGAAATAGACCGCAGCAAGCGTTTGAAAGAGGAACCGGAGAAGGGTCACAACCGCTGGCACCCCGACATCCCGCCGGTGTTGGAGGCCGACCCGAACGAAGAGGTTGTCTTGGAGACGCGGGACGCTTCGGACGGCCAGATGAAGCCTACCGTAAGCATCGCCGACTTCGACAAGTTCGACCAGAAGGTGGCCCACCCTCTGACCGGCCCGGTTTATATAAAGGGCGCCGAACCGGGAGACCTGCTGGAAATCGAATACGTCGACATCATCCCCCAGTCCTACGGCTGGACCCGCAATCGCCCCGGCGCCGGCTTTCTGCGCGACCTGTTCCTAGAGCCCTACGCCGTCCATTGGGAGATTAAGGACGGTTGGGCTACTTCCGACGGACTGCCGGGGGTGAGAATACCCAACGGCTCATTCATGGGAACTGCGGGCATTGCTCCATCCCACGCCCAGATGGAGGCTTGGGCCAGCCGCGAGGCCGATTTGGTGCGCCGGGGCGGAACTGCTGTGCCGCCTGACCCGGAGGACGCGGTGCCGTCCGGGGGCGCCATTGCCGCCCAAGGCCTACGCACCATCCCGCCCCGGGAGAACTGCGGCAACGTCGATGCGAAACAATTGACTACGGGCTCACGGCTGTTGATCCCGGTAAACGTTCCGGGCGCCCTGTATTCCGCCGGCGACGGGCACTTCGCCCAAGGTGACTCGGAATGTTGCATCACCGCCATTGAGATGGGGGCCACCGCCGTGGTCAAGTTCCACCTGCACAAGGGCGAGGCGGAACGGCACAACATCCGGTACCCCAGGTACGCCCACCCCGGATACTTCCTGCCGCCGGAGTGGGCGGCGCCCCGCAATTTCATCGCCACCATGGGATTCCCCATCCGGGATGATGGCACGCAGGAAGGGGAGGACCTGACCTTGGCCGCCCGCAACGCCTTGATCAACATGATCGAACTGCTCCAAGAAAGGGGTTGGAGCCGGGAGCAGGCTTACGTCATTTGCAGCGTCGCCGTCGACCTTAGGATCAGCAACGCCGTCGACCTGCCCAACGTCACGGTCTCGGCTTTTTTGCCCGAAGACATCTTCCAGGGATAATACGGTCCATTAAATTGGGGAATTTTGGAGTTGGCCTGTTACCCAAAGACGGCCCGGGCCATTGGGGAGCCTTAAAAATTGTGTCATTGCCTGTCTAGGAGTCTTCCAGGTAATGAAACAGGCGTCCCGTCTATGGGACGCCTGTTTTGTTTCTAGGTCGGATGGCAGGGTAATTTTGCGAACCACACCCTTTCGCCAGAGCGCCCCCAACTATGCGAAGGCGCTAGGGACTAGGATCGCCGCAGCCACGGAGGCTACAGGGCTAGCTGATCCTTTTCACCTCTAAGGTCTCGCCCGGGGCGAGGGCCACACGGCGTACATTTATACCCAGCTTCAACAGCCAGTACCCAAGGGTGGCTTTACTGACCCCCAATTCCTCGGCGGTAGCGGACAGCCCGATCTCGTTTACCTTTTCCGGCAAGAGACGTTCCAAGGGGCGTTGGTGCTCATTTTCCACTCGTTGCATGAGCCTCGTTTTCCTGGCCACGGCTACCCTCCTACTGCCCTCAATTGCGCCGGAATTCCGACCGGCATGGGCAACCTGCAGGCAACATAACATGGACATAAAACAGTGTCAAGCCTAGTCCCAACATTGTTTTATATTAGTATAAGAAATAATTAGAACAGACAGTTGAGCAAGCTGTTTTCCAGTGTACTCCATCCCCGGCACGGTTGCCAATCCTGCGGATTCTATGGATCATACGACATGATTCCGGCGCCATGATCGACATTATCGAAACCTGGGTCCATTCACTGGGTACATTCAATCGAAACTTGGTTCTTGGACGTTATCACCGGCCTCTACGACGCCATCGGCTGGGGCGGTGTGGTGTTTCTCATGGGAGTGGAGAGTGCGGCCATCCCTTTTCCAAGCGAGTTGATAATGTCCCTTGGCCGGCTGGCTGTTGGTCCAAGCCAAGGGAGACTCCGCGTGGTGGGTGGCGCTGGCGGGGTTCTACGGCGCGTTGGGTAAGTTGCTTGGCTCTTGGGTCGCCTACTGGGTCAGCATGAAGGGCGGCCGGCCCCTTTTACGCAAGTATGGCCGGTACATTTTGATTACCCAAGAGGTGTAACTGCTCAGCGATTATGTCCTCAGCCGTCAGAATCACGCCTACGCTGCCCCCGAACCCACCGAAGGTGGCGCCGTTGTGCTCCCCGACCGCCATCGCCTCGGACTGCAGGCTCCATCTGAGGCGCGCCGTATGGTTCAGGCTTAGCTCGCGAGTGTCCCATGAAGTGATGGCGGCCAGTAGGTTGCCGCCGCAGTTGACCACCAGGTTGGTCCAGACCTCGTTCATGACGTGAGGGGACGCTTCGCACGTCCCTACACCCTATCTCAGGACCTAGGCCAACTCCTCCACTCCGGAGGACATCCCGCCCTGGTACTCCCCTACAACGTAGTCCGTCACCCCGGCGGCTCCGCCCTGGGTACGGTGAATATGCCCCGGCTCCCAGGTCTGGCCTCCCATGAGGGTCTCGCACCCCTATGGTACGTGCGGGTACGATGACTTCGGCGATGGTAGGCTCGTTCATTCCATTCTGGACTGACACGACCATGGCTTCGGGGGTCAGGAAGGGTTCTATCAGCTCGACGTACCGCCGGGTGTTATACACCTTCACGCACAGGAACACGAGGTTCAGCGGGCCCTTTAGCTGGTCCATCTCGTCGACGTGGATGGCGAGCATGACACCCGTCCAGTCGACGGGTTCTCCACCATAGTAGCCGGTCATATGGAACCCGGAGGTACGTATGGCGTCCACGTGGGCTTTCCAGGGGTCGATGATAGTAACGTCCTGGCCGGCGCGGTGAAGGCCGATGGAGACCATGCCGCCCATGGCCCCGGCGCCCAGAACTCCGATCTTCATGTTGCTCCCCTCGGAGACATACGTCCGGACAAGCTTCCCTGGCTCTTACTCGCCAACGTCGACGCTATCCCTGTTGGCGCCATCTGTATCGGAGCCTTTGCGTCCGATCTTCTCCGCGATGGCGTCCTCCAACCACTGACCGAGGGGCGTTTTCGCGGTCACCGCTGCAATCCGGGCCTGGTGCAGGGCTTCCGGATTGATCCGAATACTGGTGTTGGCTTTGGAGCTTGTGCTCTTCATGAAGTAGCGAGTGGGTTACGCGTCTTTAGGTTAGTGTCAAGCCACTGGCCTTGACGCCCCAAGCCCCTGTGGTACAATACCGCCATTTCCCGGCAGCTCTCTTGGAGCTGCCTCGCCCGTGCCTGATGTCCCGTGTACCTCCCTGGGTTCAGGCATCTCCATCAAGTATCAATCCCTGTAGAGAGGAGAAGGATACCATGTTGGTGAAACTTCCCCCGCGTACACCCAAGCTACCCGTGTTTCTCCAGCGACTTAGCACCGAGGAGTACTCCGCACCTCCCCTCACCCCGCAGCAGCATTACGCAGCGAGGAAGCTGACGGCCCAGACTCCCGACCAAGCGGCCAGGCTCAGCATGTCTAGCGCCGACTACTGGTCCGGCCGCCAGGGCACCGCCGCCGCGCTGCGGGCCTTGAACGAAGCCTGGGGTGGCGAGTTCTACAAGGTCCCACCGGAAGCGGAGCTGGACAGGGCCGCCGCCGACGCCGCCCTCGGGGGCGACCAGCTGGTCATCGACATCCAGACCCACTACGTATCCGACAGACCCGCCTTGAAAGCCTGGACCCAGTACTTCTACCACATGGCCGACTCGGTGGTGCCCGACCGGTTCAAGGGCCTTCAGAAGCTGGTGCACCAACAGAACGCGGCAGGCTACGACCTGGCCGAGTACCTCCGGTGCATCTTCCTCGAGAGTGAGAACGCCGCAGCGGTGCTCACCGCCGGGCCCGGGGCCGAGGGCAAGGACGAGATGCGCAACCTCAACAACTCCGAGATGTTGGGCACCCGCGAGCTGATAGACAGGCTCGCCGGCACCGGACGCCTCATCAACCACACCAACGTCCACCCCAACTCCGAGGGAGAAATAGACCTCATGGACGGTTGGAAGGACTGGTGCAACCCCGCGGGCTGGAAGGTCTACACGATGTACGGCTCAAGTGCCGTCGGCGCAATGAAGTGGGGCGACACCTCCTGGATGCTGGACGACGAAAGCTTAGGACGCCCCTTCCTGGACCAGGTGCGAAAGTCGGGAGTGCGTGTGTTGTCTGCCCACAAGGGCATCAGCGACGGTGCCGACCCTGGGTGGGACGGCCCCTCGTCTCCCAGGGACATCGGCCCCGTCGCCAGGGACTACCCCGACATCACTTTTATCACCTACCATTCGGGATACGAGCCGCGCACGGCGGACTTCGAGGAAGGCCCCTACACCGAAGAGACAGCCTATCGGGGAGTAAACCGGTTCGTCACCAGCCTGAAACAGAATGGCATCGCGCCGGGCTCCAACGTCTATGCCGAGGTCGGCACCACCTACTACCAGATAATGGCGCACCCAGTGGAGTGCGCCCACGTGTTCGGAAAGATACTGAAGGCGGTGGGCGAAGACAACGTGGTCTGGGGCACCGACTGCATCTGGTACGGCCCCTCTCAGCCCTTGATCGATACTTTCAGGGCCTTTCAGATCCCGGAGGAGTTCAGCCAGAAGTACGGCTATCCCCAGCTCACGCCGCGCATCAAGGAGAAGATCCTCGGCCTCAACACCGCCCGCATCTACGGCATCGACACGGCGAAGCTCCGCGAGACCTCCCGTAACGACGACCTGGCCTGGGTCAAGGCAGCTATGGCCGAGTACTCGGCTAAGGGCACGCCCACTGCAGGCTAGCGAGAGGCTATGAGCACAGAGGAACTGCAAAGAGGGTGGCCAGGCTCGCGGACATCGAGGAGATAAAGAACCTCAAGGCGCGGTACTGCGACGACAACTACGACGCCGACGGCATCGCCAGCCTGTTCATCGAAGACGGCATCTTCGACGGCGGACTGTCCAGACCCGTATCGGAGGGCAGGGAGGCTGTCCGACAACGGTTCCAGGGGGACCCTCCGGTTCGAAGACCTCGGTCCATTGGTCGAAAGGCAGGTTGGTGGTGACCAGGATGTAGCCTCGCTCGTAGCGCTGGCTGAAGACCTCGAACAGCAATTCCGCCCCGGTGCTGGACAATGGGCACGAAGCCCAGTTTGTCGATGATCAGCAGGTTGAGCCGCGACAACTGCCTCTGCAGAATTCAGCATGGGTGAGGTTCGTGCCGCCAAGTCGCCAAGTGACATCGCCACCTAATGAGCGGTTCCGTCCTACGTCAGGCGCCTCCTTGCGCAACGGCTCCAGCACATCCCCAGGGACCACCACATGGTGGTAGTGGAGATGATGGCGATGCCAGAGGCCCTGGAGGTCCTTTCTGCCATCCGCTCAACTCGCTGCCATCGAGGGTCAGAATTCCCAGGGTCTCGCCGCCCTCGACATGTTATTTATCGGCCTGCTAAGCCACAGTCCGGGCTGGACCCCGTTTTGTCGGCGGCACAAGGGCGGGCGACAGTCGAAAAGCCCGCTCCGTTGAGATCGTCCTACAGACGCTCCAGTAACTTTGCAATCTGATCGGTGTGGTTCATGTCGGGTTCCCACTCGCAGATCACACCGTGTTCGTCGATGACAACTGCGGGCCTTTTCCCGTCTGACGGGTCTTTGACGTACCTCTCTCCATCGAGAGCGGACATGCCTATCTCAATGCCCACTCGTCGATCAGGGTCGTTCAGGACCGCGAACGGAAGCTGCTCTTTCTCCACCCACTGGCGTGCAGCATCCAAGCTTCCGTCATGGATTCCGAACAGCACGACGTTCTTCTCGGTGAACTTGGCAGCATGCTCTCGGTACCCAAGAGCCATGCGGGTTCAATTACCACCGCCCGGACTCGTGAAGAAGTACAGCAGGACCTTTTGTCCGCGAAGGCTGCTAAGGGATATCGTCTGTCCATCGCTGGACTGAAGTGTGAAATCGGAAATCGTCTTCCCGATGTAAGTTTCCATCATTGCCGTCCTTTCCGGTGAGACTTAGGTGAGACTTAATAGAACCGACGCACACATGGCAGAATCGTTCCCCATGCAGTTGCTGGGCGGCACGGAGTCTAGGCGTTTCTCACCGCCGATGCACGCCTAGCTACGCACGTCCGCTCTGGCGGCGAAGTGAGTAGCGCATCCTCTTGCGCCAGGACGTCTGTAGTCCTAGGCGCCCAACCGGGCCGCGCCCCTAGCTGAGCATCGTCGTGTAACGAGTGAAATCAACCGGTGCGAGGCCAGATTGCGAGCGCAGACGCGTCAGGAATCGCAGGATCTCCCGCCGTAGGGCGACGCCTTCGCGCGAGTCCACGAAGGTAGAGGCCGCCTGTAGCGGGGTCACCCGTTGCAATCTCCACGCCTGAATCGTTGACGGAGTACTTGTTGGGTTCGCTTGGTCCACCGGCGACGCTGTTTGACATTATAGCGGCGCTCATGTGTGAGCGCCGCTATAAGTCCCACCGAACTGGACAAAATCGAGAACCTTCATGTCGGTTGGGCAATAACGATGAAACCCTGAGGTACTCGTGGGCGGTGGATTTGGATGGAACCAAGGTTCAATAGCTTTTACTTACTCCGATGGCTCCACAACTTCCCTTCGGTCAAACTGCAGGGCTGGATAGAAATCAGGCTTGCCTGACGGTCAGTTCGAACCCTCCTAGGTGGTCAGGATAAGGAGGTGAACCGGCAAGAATAGTTGACGCCAGATCGGCAAGAATGCTTGACGCGGGACACCGCCACAATGTCAGGCGGTCAATCCGTCCCGGTGGTCCCCTTTACCTCCGCCTTTTACACTGCCCGCTTCCCTGCCGTCAAAAGCCTGGACACCTTCGACTTCCTGGCCATCCCCTCGGTGAACAAACCCCTGGTCATGGAACTGGCCCGGTGTGAATACGTACAGCGCCGGGAGAACGTCATCGCCGACGGCAACAGCGGCACCGGCAAGACCCACGTCGCTCTGGGGCTGGGCCTGGCCGCCTGCCAGAAGGGGATGTCCGTGGGCTTCACCACCGCCGCGGCCCTGGTCCACGAACTCATGGAGGCCCGGGACGAAAGACGCCTGCTCAACCTGCAGCGGCAACTGATACGCTTCAGGCTGCTGATCATCGACGAGTTGGGCTTCGTGCCTCTGTCCACCACCGGCGCGGAACTCCTCTTCGAGGTCTTCAGCCAGCGCTACGAACGAGGCTCTATCCTGGTCACCACTAACCTGCCTTTCGACGAGTGGACCACGGTCTTCGGCTCGGAGCGCCTCACCGGAGCGCTTCTGGATCGGCTCACCCATTCACTCCTGGAGATGAACGGCGACAGCTACCGTCTCAAGGGCAGCCAGCAGGACGCTGCCTCCCAGTCTCCAGACTACTCAAGCGACGTCTAGCTCGTACCAGAACCGCTCCCCCTTACCCTCGGTCACTGCCGTCGGCGAGACATTCCCCATGAACCATTATGGTGGACATTTATGCTGGCCAGTTACGCCAGGTGGAACACTTTCTCCCTGCCGCGGTTTTAACTGCTCAGCGATTCTGTCCTCGCTAACTGTCAAGCGAAAATGTCCGCATGAAGGAGCATGTGACATTGACGCAGAGAGAGCAGACAAGGCTTCAGATTCTCAACAGTTTGATGGCGGACCATATGACCACGGAGCAGGCAGCGACTTTGATGGGAGTGAGCGCGCGCCACACCAGGCGTATTCTGGCGGCCTACAGAAGGGACGGCGCAGCCGCACTCGCTCACGGCAATCGAGGTCGCAGACCGGCCAACGTCACACCGGAACCGTTGGCGACCGACGTGGTGGTCCTGGCGCGGACCCGATACGCGGGAGTCAACCACACGCACCTGAGCGAATTGCTGAGGGAGCGAGAGGGTATAGACATCGGTCGTAACACGTTGCGCAAGATACTGACTGACACCGGTGTGAGCAGTCCTCGCCGTCGCAGGCCGCCGAAGCATCGTGTTCGACGGCAGCGGATGACTCGCGAGGGAATGCTGATACAGATCGACGGCAGCTACCACAGATGGCTGGGTGAGGATGGCTCCCAGTTCACATTGCTGCTGGCGGTCGACGACGCTAGCGGTTGTGTCGTCAATGCCCTGTTCTGCGAGCAGGAGAACACCCGCAGCTACTTACTGCTGGTGCGGGATCTGATACGGAGCTGCGGCGTACCGCTCGCACTCTATTCCGACCGCCATGGCGTCTTCAAGCACACGCCGCCGTCGGAGATCGCCGCCGCCCCCACCCAGTTCTCCCGCGCTATGGATGAGCTTGGCGTGCAGCTGATATTCGCACGATCTCCTCAAGCCAAAGGCCGCGTGGAACGCACCGCGGGCACGCTCCAGGACAGACTGGTCACGGAGCTGAGACTCGCAGGCGCTACCACCATTGATGACGCTAACCACGTGCTCGACGACTTCCTTCCCCGCTTCAATGGGCGCTTTGGTGTGCCGTCGGAGCACGCGGAGACCGCGTATCGGGTCCATGATCCGGGGATGTGCCTGGACACAGTCCTTTGCCTGAAGTACAGGCGCAGGGTTGGACGGGACAACACGGTGAAATACCGCTGGCGCAACCTGCAGTTGCTTCCCGACAAGGCTCAACCGAGCTATGCCGGGTCGGTGGTGGATGTGCTCGAAGGGCTGGACGGACGACTGGCAGTTCAACACGAAGGGCGTATCGTAGCCTCCCAGGAAGCGCCGCCACGTCCAGGTATCCTGCGCAGCTTCGACACGCGAACCGTACACACGGCCGTTCCCAGCCGCCACACCAACGGCGTCAGCACAAGACTGGAGGACGAGGTGGTGATGATGGGCACAGTGCTCCAAGCCGACAACCTCCACGACGATGTCGGCAGCAACGGCGCCGTGAGAGTTCGCAAGACCGTGACTCCGCGGTCCAGAAAGCCCACCCCGCTTCGGACGGCGAGATGGAAGGCGGTCCAGAAGGCGAAGCGCAAGGGACTGTCCATTCGTGGAATCGCTCGGGAACTGGGCATCCACAGAGAAACCGTGAGGAAGTACATCAACGCCGAGAGTCCACCCATCTCGCGTGCCCGCGCAACGTCGGCAGCGCCTTAGTCTGCTAGCATGGCAATCTACTTAGAGGACATTTTCGCTTGACACTTAGGCGGACAGAATCGCTGAGCGTCGACCCAAGAGGAAGTGGATCGGGCTGAGTCCTGGTTCGTCAGGTATGGTGAGGCGGCGGTATTTGTGTCGCGGTTGCTTCCGGTGGTCCGCACCTTCATAAGCGTCCCGGCCGGAATCGCCCGGATGAATCTATGGCGCTTCAGAATTTACACTTTCGCCGGGTCATACCTTTGGAGCCTTGGATTGGCCTACGGCGGGTACCACTTGGGGGAGAATTGGGAGAGCTTGAGGGCGGCGATGCCGAGACTGCCGGACCCGACGGCCAAGACGCGGTTATTCTTTGACCATGCTATGCTGTAAATCGAAACCAAGGATGATACAAAAAACGGAGGCTCCATGAACGCACCGACCCTCCGCGATGTGTACCGGGCCCGGAAGACCATCGCTCCCTTTATCCAACGGACACCTTTGCATTATTCGGCAGGACTAAGCCAGTACCTTGATGCATTAGTGTACATAAAACATGAAGAGCACCTTCCCTTGGGCGCCTTCAAAAGCCGAGGAGGCATCAACTTGGTGGCCAACTTGAGCCCTGAGGAGCGTGAGCGAGGCGTAATTACCGCGTCCACCGGCAACCACGGTCAGTCCATCGCCAACGCCTGCCGCGAGTTCGGAGTCAGGGCCATGATCGGGCTGCCCAATGGCGCAAACCCGCTAAAAGTGGCCGCCATGGAGGCGCTGGGCGCCGAGCTGGTGTTCCACGGCGCCAACTTCGACGAAGCCCGGCAGCACTGCGAACGGCTGGCCCGTGAAGAGGGGTACCGGTACGTCCATGCCGTCAACGAACCCTTGTTGATCGCCGGAGTGGGCACCGCCTCCCTGGAGATCGTCGAAGACCTGCCCGACGTCGAAATCATGTTCGTCCCGGTGGGCGGCGGCTCCGGTGTCTGCGGCGCATGCGTCGTGGCCAAGGGGATCAATGCGGATATCGAAGTGGTGGCGGTGCAGTCGGAGGCCGCTCCCGCCGGTTACTTGTCCTGGAAGGCCGGTAAGCTTGTGGAAGCCCCAATGAATACCTTTGCCGAGGGGATGGCCACGACTACAGGTTACGAATTGACACAAAGCATCATGGCCAGCCTGTTGGACGACTTCTTGCTGGTTTCCGACGATGATATACGAAACGCCATCGGCCTGTTGGTGGAGAAAGCCCACACCCTGGCAGAAGGAGCGGGGGCGGCGGCCTTGGCTGGCGCCGTCAAAAACGCCGAGCGAGTGAAAGGTAAAACGATAGCTATCACCGTGAGCGGGGCCAACATCACTGCGGAAACGTTGACCGGCGCTTTGAAGGTTTACCGGGACCGGGCCTAGACTGGACCTAAACCGGGGCGGTCCTGGCCCGCTACCCGGACCCGGAAATGTAACGAGCGATTTCGTCGCGATCGAACGACGGCAGTTCCGTCTCTCCTTGGCGGCCAAAGAGTACCAGTCCCTCATCGGCCGCCAGCATTTGTCCGATTTCCCAAGCGTTTATCCCGGCTCGCTCCAGCGCAGAGAGCAGGCGCGGCGCCTCGCGGGCCGACAGCGTAGCAATCATCGCGCCGGAGGCCAAGAGGCCCATGGGGTCCAGTTCAAGGGCGTTACAGACCGCCACAGTTTCGGGCAACAGCGGTACGCTGCCTTCTTCGATGGCCAGCCCCAAGCCCGAAGCCTCCGCCACCTCCCGTAGCGCGGTGATCAACCCGCCTTCCGTCACGTCGTGTAACGAATGCACCGGTACGGTGTCGCAGGCGATTTTAGCGTCGTTGATTACGCTAATACCCGGAGAATCCAACAAGGCGGCGCTGCTGGTGATCACTTCGTCCTCGACTCCGGCCGCTTGGAGGTCCCGGCGCCGTTCCCGGGCCAGCAACGCCGTGCCCTCGATGGCGATGCCCTTGGTGACAACAATGCTGTCGCCTTCTTGGGCGCCGCCGGTGCCCACCAGCCGTTCCGGCTTCACCTCCCCGACCATCGTCCCCAGCACCAAGGGCCGGTTGACACCGGAGGTCACCTCGCTGTGGCCGCCGACCAAGCTGACGCCTATGGCCCGGCAGGCCGCGACGACCTGGAAGAATAGCTCCTCCGCTTGGCGGGTTCGGTACCCTTCCGGGACCAAGAGTGTCGCCAGGAACCACCGGGGTGTGCCGCCGGTGCAGGCGACGTCGTTGGCGTTGACATGCACCGCGTACCAACCGGCACGCTCAGTGGCGAAAGTAACGGGGTCGCTCTTCGCCACCAACAAGTTTCCGCCCGGCGTCAACACCGCCGCGTCCTCGCCCACACCGGGGCCCACCAACACCGACGGGTCCGACAGCTCGATGGTGTTCAGCAGCCTGCGCAACAGGTCGGGCGGGAATTTGCCGGTTTCCAAAGTTTCCTCCATCATCGCCGGTAAGCGGGGCGTTTCGGGCCATCTTAGCCCAGCGCGTCGAAAAATCGCCACTCCACCCGTAAGCCGCGGTCCAGTTGAAACCCTGGCAACACCGTAATTACGATTCAAAGATGAAGTTTTTTGGCCCAATTGGCAGTCGGATCCGTAGGGCCGTTGTAAGCGTACCGGTCTTGGTCTCAGCAGTTGCGATGGTGGCGGTCTTACTGGTGTCCGGGGCCTGCGGCGGCCCTGCTTCGGCGCCATCTCCGACCCCGCCGGACGGGCAGCCAACCGACGCCGTGGCCCTAAGCGTGGGGGTCAGGGGAGAAGCGCTGGCGTTCGATGTTTCGAGCCTGAGCGTTCCATCCGGGTCGCCGGTGCTGGTGACCTTAACCAACACCTCGGTGGTCATTCAGCACAACTGGGCCTTGGTAGCCGACGGGACCAAGAATGAGGTAGCGGATGCCGGGTTTGACGCCGGCCCGTCTGCCGGATGGCTACCGGCGGACGACCAGAGGCTGATAGCCGCGACGGAGTTGATCGAGCCGGCAACCGCGGGGTCGGTGAGTTTCAAGGCCCCGGCCGCTGGCGTCTACCAGTTCGTTTGCACGGTGCCCGGACACAACATCACCATGTTCGGCGATTTCACCGTCACCCCCTGATCCTGCGGCCTCGCCGGTCCCCCTCAGCGAGCCGTCAAGGCTACCCGGCTACGTGTTTACAGCTACAGGCATGGTTTGGTAGCATGAAACAGCGAGACTCGATTGGGCCAACGGGTCTGTTACGCACCACCGGTGGGGCGTTCGTCTAGCGGCCCAGGACACCGCCCTCTCAAGGCGGAGATCAGGGGTTCGAATCCCCTACGCCCTACCAAAAAGGCATTGTAGACTGTACCGAACGGCCTCGTCCCGCCCGAGGCGGTCGGGCCCACAGGACCCTTGAGGGGAACGCTCGGGTAGCTACGTTCCACTCGAACGCACTTACCGGCAAGGGCCGGTACTCACCAATTTCCTGATTTGCACAGCAATGCTTTTTCGTTTTGTTGTCTGCGAACCATTAGGACTGTCCTCGTGGCCGCCGTAACCGGTGCAGAGGACTTCGATCGAGGGTTCCCAATGTCCAGAACGCCCGGGTTGACAGCCGGAAGGTCACCGATTACCTGCTGTCGGCAGTCCACCCACGAGGTCGACCGAAAGCAATCTTCTTTTCCAGGTTCGGATTTCACATAGACCGCTGGCAAGAATTAGCGGAATCTTTGCGGATTCACGCGGAGAGCCATGATGTTGTTAGGGTGGTGGAAACGGTTCACGGCCCGCTTTCTTACGTGAATGGTATTACTCCATGCCCTGATGGACGCAACCCGCGGGTGCGGACCGTCTGGCAGGTTGATCTAGGAAGCGATTATCCGAGGTTGATTACAGCGCATCCGTGCAGAGGATGAAGATGTTCGACGAGCATCGACAGGTAGTGCTAACCGCCGAGGTTACCGGAGACGAGAAAGAAGAACTCAAGGCCGGAGACGTTGGCACGATCATACATATCCATCCGGGGATACAGGCTTTTGTGGTGGAGTTCATGACACTCGATGGCGATACCGTGGCGATCGCTACCGTGCTGCCATCTCAGGCCCGCTTAGTCTCCAGCGAGGACATGACCCACGCTCGTAATATGGAGATTGCGGTTTAGGCGTAATGCTCCGCTGCCTGAATAATCCCCGCGTCCAGTAAGCGATCGCGCAGGCCGAGGTTAGCTCGCCAAGTTGCAATCAGGCTGGGCTCGAATCCCCCAAAGACCAACCTCGGTGCGAACCCAGGGCAATCGTATTCCTGTCGCGGGCGCCCTGTTGCGATTGCGGTCTACAGCTACAGGCATGGTTAGGTAGCATGAAACAGCGGGACCCGATTGGGCCAACGGGTCCGTTACGCACCACCCGTGGGGCTTGGATCTAGTACTCAGTCAACGTGGTTTTGGGATTTGTTCAAGAAAGGAGCCAATTGAGCTATCCTGCCTGGTGGGAAGTGTTGAAGGCGGGGGTGGCAGTGATGGTCAGGGACAAATACGCGGTGGGACTGGCACAGGAACAACGGGAAGAGCTCCATCGACTGATCCGGGTTGGCAGAAACTCAGCCCGAGTGACCGCTAGAGCGCGGATTCTCCTGAAGAGCGACGACGGTTGGGCGGCGCCCCAAGTGGCCGAAGCTTTGGATGTGGCCCTGAGCACGGTATACCGGGTCAAGCAGCGCTTGGCCGAAGAAGGGTTGGAGAAGGTTTTGCAGGACCGTCCCCAGGTCAACCGGCCCCGGAAGTTGGACGACCGGGGCGAAGCCCACCTGATTGCCTTAGCCTGCAGCCCAGCCCCGGAAGGGCATGACCACTGGACCCTGCGTCTGTTGGCCGGGAAGGTGGTCGAGTTGGGGCTGGCGTCCTCCATGTCTCACGAGGGGGTGCGCCAGCGTCTCAAAAAAACGCCCTCAAGCCGTGGCGGAAGAAGGAGTGGTGCATTCCCAAGGTAAGCGCGGAATTTGTGGCTAACATGGAGGATGTCCTGGACCTGTACGCCGAACCCTATGATCCCCAACGTCCGGTGGTCTGCTTTGACGAGACATCCACCCAGTTGCTGGCCGAGACCCGGCCGCCGCTCCCGCCCCGGCCGGGACTTCCGCTGCGGCAGGACTACGAATATCGGCGGGAGGGTGTCCGCAACCTGTTCTTGGCCTGTGAGCCCTTGGCGGGCTGGCGAGAGGTGGCGGTCACGGAGCGGCGTACGATGCAAGACTTCGCCCGCCGGATGCGTTGGCTGGTGGATGAAGCCTACCCGGAAGCCGAGGCGGTGAGGGTCGTCTTGGACAATCTGAACACCCATCGCCGGGCATCGCTGTACGAGACTTTCCCGGCTGAGGAAGCCCGGAGGATTGCCAGGCGGCTGGAGTTTCATTACACGCCCAAGCACGGCAGTTGGTTGAACATGGCGGAGATCGAGTTCAGCGTCCTGTCCCGCTCCTGCCTGAAGAAGCGGCTCTCCGGCGAAGAGGCCCTCAGAAGGGAAGTCGATGCCTTGGTCACGGAGCGCAACACCGCCAGAGCCACCATCAACTGGCGCTTCAACACCCGGGACGCACGAACCAAACTTCACCGCCTTTACCCTTCCGATCTCACGGTTGACTGAGTACTAGCGGCCTGGGGCACCGCCCCCTCAAGCCGGAGAAGGGGTTCGATCCCCTCCACCTCCACCTAACTGGACAAAATCAAGAACCTTCACTCGAAAGACACAATAGCAACGGAAAATTGCGCTACTCGTGGGTGGTCGATTTGAAAGCAGCCGGGTAGTGAAGCGGACCCACCAATGGGTGGGCCACCCCGTTCCCGACGGCCGGTTTGATCCTGCCCATGTGGGCCCGACTTGACGGTAGGCAGTACCGTCTTCGAGATGTGGATGGGACTTTGAGAATGCCAAGAGCACTTGCCCAGTCGTGGTTCAATGGCACGACTAAATGCACTCATCTTGTGGCAGAGTTCAGTCTCCGGCGTGTTCCCTCCGCCTGGCGAAGGAAGAAGGCAACCGGCCCTGGGGTGCACTGGCGCTTCTTCGTGGGACAATCCTCCTTCTGAGTCAGCTTAGAGCATTCAAAGAAAGCACATTCCCGCTGGACAAGGATTTGGGAAGCAGATCAGACCGGAACAGGCGCTCTGGGCAGTTTGGACCGCTATTCCTCGTCCCCATCATCTGAGAGTAAAGATGCAAGATCGTCTGGGTCGTCGTCAACATCTGGTTCAGCAGCATCGTCAGAAACGCTGCCCAGGTCGACCGCCCACCTATCTCTAGCCCATTCAAGCAATAGATCGCGACGCCGATCAATGGCAGCAGCATCCCATTCATCCCAGACAACCAGTTCTCGCTCAACATAAAGGGACGACTTCGCGTAACAATGTTCGACATCGGAAGCGGCGTGCCCCTTCTTTTCCGGAAACGGCTTATTCCCATAGTTCGAATTGTGCCTAGACAGAGTGAGATTGCCTAGGTCGTGCATGTAGTTCTCGTGTGCCCGTTTTCGGAACCGCCTCTTCCAATATGGCTGATTATCGATTGACTGAGGCAGAATATGTTCTATAGTGTCCTGAAGATCATGCCGTCGCAATTCGTCCCAAGTTATTTTGGGGCTGGCGTGCTGCCTCGCCGCCAGTGCTGTTTCATATTCGTAAAGGAAATATCGCAGTCCTGGCCAGATGTACCAGTCATCGGGACCCTCAGTAGTAGTTTCTTCTCGGAACTTTTCATCGTTGCAGCGAGATACAAGTTCCTGCTTAATGCGCTTTGTCGCATCCTCAAATGCGATAGTATTCTCGGCCAAGTCGTATCCGATTTTGAACAAAGCAGCCTGTCCTGCGTCGGCTCGATATTGTTGAAGCCGATACACTCTGAACGCAAAAACCTCGCACAATTTGAGAATTTCAAGGTATTTTCTGGGATCATCGGGCCACCGCTCCCTTGTTGCTATCAAAAGTGGTAAGAAAGTGGCGACCACACCGATTCTTACTAACTTGGCGCTCCACTCTATCACTTGGCCCCTCATACGAGGATGGTCTTTGAAGGATGCAAATGCGTCCGTTCTGTCTGGTTCATAGGCATCACAAAAACTGATACAGCAAGCCCTAAGTCCTTCAGTATATTCGGTCAAGCAGCCAAGAAGGTGCGCATGCTGCCCTTTGAATTGGCGGAAGTCGAATTTGAGCTTGATGCTGCGGCTCCTCTCCCACTGCCTCGGCTGGGGGTTGTAATGGGTTAGCCAATGGGCCCGCAGTAGCCGGTCTTCGTCGCCGCTAGAAACCAGGTCAGCTGACATCAACTGTTTGAGAATCTCGGCCCACGCCCCGTTGACGGCCTTTGCCAGTTCATTGTCAATATCAAGGGTAACCGAAGCGTGAAGCAGGTAGTTCTTGACCTTTTCCAAATCTGTTAAAGGTTTGCCACGGTCGTTCATAACTTCGAAGATGACTCCGACCTCGGCATCGTCTCCGACTTGATAAAGGGTAAAGCGTAGCTGGGTAGCCACTTTCGTATACAGGGTCAATAGCCATTCCTCACCCGGTCCGGCTTCTTCGTCGAGTTTTGAGGCGATGTAATCAGCGATCACCTTCTTTGCCACAGCTAGCCTTCGCTCAGAATTAATCTGAGGTCCTTCTACTCCTGACGGATCGGCAAGGATGCTCGTCTTGAAGAAATGATCCGTGTCCTCGTTGAGAGATAGTTTAAAAAGAGGTTGCCCGTTGATATGAGTGGCAGCGACGTAGTTTTTCCTGATGCCGTTCGAGAGTGCTTTTCGGGTAGAGAAATTAGCAAGATACCTGCGAATGCTGTCAAGGAGCAGGACTATGGTTGTCAATCGCTGCTGGCCATCGACTATCTCTACGGGAACATAGGCATTGCCATCTTCGTCCATGAGTTGGTCAAGGGGATCTGGCTCATGGACAACAACAGTTCCTGTGTAGTGATAACGTCCGGGTCGAAGAAGATCCAGATCCTCAAGGAATTCTCTGATTTGGAGAGGTTCCCATGGGAATCCGCGCTGGTAATCAGGCACTCGAAAAATGCGGTTGGCAAATAGCTTGTCGAGAGACACCACGTTGTCCATGAAACTTCGCTCCTAAACCAAAGCCAAGATAGGATGTGCATTCATTTAGAGTTGAGAATCGGGCTGGAAGTTCCGTAGTAGTCTTCTCGCCCGGAATCGGAGGACTGTGCGACAGCCCCGTTTCACCTCTCCCTTCCGGTGTCCCAGCCGACCGAGGAAGGTTCTCACCCTCTACTGCACTAGGGGCTCGGTCTCCAGGCACAGGTTCCCGGACTCTTCCTCCCGCACCTGACCTCCCGGCTAACTTGGGATGAACGTTAGCCTCTTGGCCAATCAAACCGTATGTTGATGGCAAGGTACGAAATGGGTACTGTAACCGCTGGTCTGGCCGCTAATACCCTGCCAGCGGGCGTCGCGGCATAGGAACTACCGACTATCCAACCATGGTAACGCGTTTTCTTGTTATCGAGTATTACTACCTACGTCCTCGATAACGAGATTGGTGGCGGAAGGCAGGTTTCGGCGCACCAAGATTTCGTCGTACAGTAACACCGGAATCGAGCTACTCGAATCCATTACTTTGCCCACGGTAACGTCAGCCGGAACGTTTGGAGTAAGTGGGCCGCTAAGCCCGATTATGAATTGGCGACCATCGGACTTTTCCAAATAGATGGGGGCCACGACGTTATCATTTTCGTCAATTGTGATGGGGTGGTTCACTTTGACTGTGAATTCTTCGAAGCCTTGTCGTTGGAGGTCTTGGAACAGTAGCGTAGTTGAAGAATCGAGACGCGCAACGTCCACTGTCGGGATGTCTCCGTGAATCAGGTACCTCAAGAGACCGGCACCCAGGTGACGGTCCAATAAGTCGTGTTCAAACTTGTTCTTATAGCTTCGCAAGCACCGGTAACAAGACCTGTCGCAATCCTCAGGGCAGACTTCCAGAATCCGAAGAGCCTCCTCGAAAACGGCCAACCCGAGCCCCCCCACCCGTTCAGCAAATCCCGCCCCACCAGGCAGAGTATCATAGAGATAGATTTCGGCTTCGCGACCATCACGTCCCGCAGCTGTTAGTGCTGGACGGTATTCCGCCTGCAGCTCGTTGGAGTCCAGTTCCAAGATTCTGCAAGCAGCAATGGTAAGGGCGTCGCATAAAGTTCTTAGTGCAACGTCTGTGGCCAACAACCGGGGGAGCAAAGTGAGAGGTGAATCAACCCTGATTGAAACGAGGAGCACATCGGTGATGAAGTCCGTGCCGAGGGTCAAGCCAGTAGTCATGCGACCACCAGCGCAATTCGGCTCCTGTTGGTCTGGGAAGGGCTTCCTATGCGCTGCTCCTACTTCACTTGTCGAGGAAGCAGTAGGTTCAATTAAACCGCACCTGGTGCAGTAATTGTAACCCTCGTCACGTGGTCCGCGGTTTGTTACGAGTAAGTGGGGCCGGGTGTTATACACACGAAGCCAATCGTTTACTTCCCACCACCCAGCGGGGTCAGCAGGAGTAGGCATCGTCAATTTGGCGCGTGTGGCATAGCTGCGGGCAGGCTGGTCGTCCGGTGAAGTTCCCTCATCTCTATCCACCGGATGAGCAAATCCCGGAGGCCGCAGCCAGTTCCTGGCCGGCCCAAACGTTCCCTTGCCTCCGCAACCTTCACAGTCGTTCGTCTCTCCCAGTTGACCGGCGTCAATTGCAACAGTAGATGCGAATCGGCAGTCTTTGCACTCGTAATAGAGTCGCCGTCTTTGCCAAGCATCGTACCTGTCGCTCTGGATCGGAGAATAGACCGCCCCAGATGTCCAGAGCCTGTTATCAATCCACACTTCCTTTCCTGGTGCATATTGAGAAAGGGCAACGGGAAGCCCTTGGGAAGGAGTGAAAAGAAATGCATGGCGAAATCGTGTTGATCGGGCCTGATCAAAAACATGGAATGCTGCGACGTCAGTCGGAAATGCATACCGGGGAAGAACCGCCTTATAAAGTAGCCGGTCTAATAGATTTTCTGAGGTGGGGTCTCTACCGGGTACTTCCTCTCCTTCCTCCTCTTGGGTTTCCAAGCTATCTACATCCACTTCCTCCGTAGATTCCCCATCCCCGTCTGGGTCGTCGGAGACGTAACCGATGGCTTCGTCTAGTGTATTGAGCGTTTCATAGATGAGCCCGTCCAGAAGATTTTGGAGTTCATCGGTGCCGATTTCCTTCGGTAGCCATTCTCCAACGTCCTCTTTCAACGTCGGTTCATTGGAGCGCAGCCAGTCCTCGAAATCGTTGCGGTTCAGTGCCTTATCCCGATTCTTGAAATCCACCACTGTCCCGAGCACTGCAAACAGGTGGGGTTGATCCGCGGGGCTAATCTCTGGCAGTCTCTCTTGATGGTATCGCTGTAGCAAATAGGCCGTGACATGCCGCCGCGCAATCACCGGGTTATTCAGCGTCAACATGGGATCGTCTACGGCACCCCGGATCATCAGGTCCGGGTTTTCAAAGTAATGTTCGTCGTGACTATCGGCACTGCCGAAAGCAGTTACCGTCGCAACAGCATTGCCTCGGCGGCCAGCACGGCCAGCACGTTGCTGGTAGTTAGCTCTAGCCGGGGGTATGTTTCGAAGTGCAACTCCTGAAAGTGCGCCTATATCGATGCCGACCTCCATCGTTGTGGTGCAAGAGAGGACATCGATTGCGGGCCTTTCGCGGCCGGTGTCCCCTGGCCCCAGGTCAACATCTTGGAATAGAAGTTCATGCTCCTCGGCTTTCGAGAATATCTCCTTCTCCTGAGCGGTATTAATTTGGGCCGTATGCTCTGCTGCGATGAGCGCCATGGGGACCAAGGGCGGCTCCCGCAACGCCTCCAATGTGCTCGCTCGGTAATAGCCCTTTCGGGCGACAAAGACTTGGTCCGTGTCTGGGTCAATAGGGTCTGCTGCTTCGTGTCCGCAATGGACACAGGTTTTCCTTCCCGGAAAAGGTCTCTGTGCTGTACGGCAAGACTGGCAATATGCCCAAGTCCCGCCGATCTCCAGCGACAACTCTCTTCCCTTTAACCTGAACCTTCCTTGCGCTATTGGCTCTGCGAAAGTCTCCAGCAATCTGGGGAGCCACTCTCTTTCGAACAGAGTTAAAGAACTTCTGTCGTTCAAGAGCCGGCTCATGTCCCTGAACTTCCCAGAATGAAAGCGAACCTCTCTGTTTTGCCAAGCCGCTGGCATGTGGCTCAGCCAAATTCCGGGTCGGGTCCAACAGCGGATCCAAGCCCGTGCGAGCGCCACTTTTTCGGCATCTGACTGCACGGAATCCGGTATGTCCGGTAAAGATGTGACCTTTGAAGTGTGCTCTGAACGCTCAATGAACGATGCCAAGGCGAGCGCCTCTAAACCATAGTAACGGTCTCCCATGGTATTCATAATCGCTTTAAGCAGGGATTCCGGAGGAGCGGACGCCCGAAAGTTAACAAGGAGTTGCAGCAGTGTTGTATCTTGCTCTAGTTCCCCGCTGTCGACCGCCTGCTCTACCAGGTTCTCATCCTGGAAAGTTTCCCCGCCTCTGAGTTCAGGACGAAGCCTGACACCCAATACCTTGGCGGCGATCAAGACTCCCAGATAGATGTCTTCTAGAGACAGGAGACTGGCAACAATTGGCCTGGTAGTCAATCGGGAATATCCTGAGACTACCAGGGGCCTGAGAGCATCTTGGGTGGAGTATTTCTGTAGGTTAGGGGCGAGGCGGGCAGCCATTTGTCTGGAGTCCGAGAAAATGAGAACTTTCCTGCCTCTTAAGGGAGCTAGTCTCGTGGTTGGTACCTGGCCGGGAGGCTGCACCTGTATCTGTTTTGCGATCAATGCCTGGAAGGGCTGATCACCTTTAGTTTGATGGTCCTGGACTGAAGACCGCCCGTATGCGGCGCTTTCACCGCATACGGCGCAAGGCCGAAATTCTCCTCCACTTGCAGCGTTAGGTTCTCCATCGGTGTCAGGAGGGTTTGCCCGGTTCGCCCTAAGGTACACTTGACGAACCCGGTCACCCAAAATTCTCGGGTTTAACCGCCCGGTCAGTAAATCGAAATCTGCTGGTTCGACCCTGTCAGTGAAGACAGGTTCTTCAAGGAGCAAGTCGACAGGGTCCAACTCATCAAACAATCCGGCCAAAGTCCGGAGGGCACCGCCGGGCTCTGGCCAAAGGAAATCTGGTTCCTCAATATCGTTGGTGTAAGCCCTGGCGTAGGCCGTCCCACAATTGCGGCAAGTGTAGAGTTCGAGCACTCTTGCTCCACATTCACATACGTCGCGGGGCTGACCGAAGAGTTTACCCGAAGGACCACCGCTTTGCTCCGCAGACAATTCCGTACACTGAGGATCCATGCATACCCAAAGCCCGGGAAGTCCCCTGTAGAAAGAGTGGACCCTACAAGGCATCAGTCCTGGCTGAGTTGGGTCACGTCTGGCCGTACTGGCAAGGGCAACCAAATTTGTGGTAGCCCGGTCGGCAACATCCGGCGGGACCCCTTCGAATAACAACTCACCCAGGTTGGCAACCGGCCGGGCCTCTTCCATGGTCATGTTTATGAGGCTGACCATAGGCGAGAACGACTCCAATGCATCGTAAAGTGACCGGTTCAGGTTCCAAGGCGGAGCAATCCCGCGGTACTCCAAGAATCCTTCGACTTGGGCCAACCTATCATCATCGGTTTCGGACTCGTAAAATGCATCGAGGTCGATGGCGTCAAGGGCGACTGCGTCTTGCGTGGTTCCCTTGCCAGCGCCAGGGCGGAGTAGCAGGTCCCCCTGGACCGTGCTGAAGTCGGCGTTATCTTTTCCGGTAAGTTGAGCCGCGAATTCGATGGCGTAGTCCGGGTCTTTCATGCTGGCACTGGTGCATATCACTTGGAGGCGCTCGGGAGGAATACCCAGGCGCGTGCGAAGACGCCGGATCAGCAACGCTACTTCAGCGCCGGCAGCCCCCCGATAAAGATGTGCTTCGTCAATTACGAGCAGAAACCTCTCCTCCGGGTTCGCTTCGAGCCAATCCCGTGTTCGGTCGAAGATCGGCCTTTCCAGCGGGCGCATCAACATGTACTCAAGCATCGAGTAGTTTGTTACCAGGATGTCAGGAGGGGCCTCTTGGACTTCGTGCCTGGTAATCAATTCAGGGTCCCTCGGAAGAGTCACGCATCTCGTGAATTCTCCGGTATTTCGATCCTGCCACCGCGCTCCGCTCTTGCCGTACCAGCTGATCAAATCAGGTTTGGAGGGCCACTTGCCTCTCTTCTTTAACTCGCGAACGAGAGCCTCAGCAGCGACATGGCCGGCAGAATCTGGATCCTGTGCCAGTTCCAGATTTTTCACGTAGTAGTCTCTGATTGGCGACAGTTTGGCCTGATCTTTTCTTGTGTCACGAACTCCTGGATACAAAGTCCGACTGGTATATCGTGCGAACCTTGCGGGGCGCCCGGACCATTGCATAAACGTTTCGCTTATCCGAGGGTCTGCGAAAAGCAGTCGGAGCCTTCCGAGTTGGTCGTTTACCAGGGCATTCATAGGGTATAGAACCATCGCGCGAACGGCGGCAGTTTCTCCGAATGCCTCTCTCTTCCTTTCGGCTTCCGAGGCGAGTTTGCCCAGTATCGGCAGAAGGAAACACTCGGTCTTGCCTGACCCTGTGCCTGTCATCACGACAAGGCTTTTGCCATCAACCAAGGAGAGCCTAGTAGACTCGGCCTGGTGTTGATAGGGAGGATCGAAAATAAGCCTGTCTAGGTCTCCTCCCTCGCTCTTCGAGACGGCCGAGAAGATTTCTAGAGTCGCAGCGTCAAGACCGAGGTCCCCAAACGGCGACCCGGACCTGTAACGCGGCGTGCTCTCCAGATAAGGCTGTTGGTGAATCACGCCAGGCGTCTGTAGAATTCGCTGCCGTTGCGCGACCAAGGTCTGGTCGCTCACGTGGTAAGTCGCTTCTATGTAGTCTCGGAGGGAGTCTTGTAGCTGTTGAACCGTTTCTCCGATTGTTACTGCCATATCTTCCTCGACTGCATTGTGTCCGATCTGCTACTCAAACTCTTCGAGCCAGAGCGCATTACGAGCAAAACGCAATTCTTCAGCAAGTTCATTGTCAGCCATCCGATAGGCGAAGAGACACCCTTGGCTCCTGACCGGCTCTCCCACTGCGTCCCAACGCCGCTGCGCCCAGGCAGGGACTGGGGAGAAGAACTGGACGACCGTATTGCCTTCGGTATCCGGTAGCAACCTGAACCGTTGGGGGGCCCCGCGTTGAGCGTCGATAGCCATGTGGAGACGCCAAGCCTCATCGCAACCCCGCCACCGGCTACCTGTCAATGGGAAATCAAGTAGCTTTTCAGGCTCGCCGTCGCGCAGTTCGATGTAACACCATAGATTGGAGCCATAGGCTTGGCCACGACGCGCCACGAATCTTCCTGACTCGCCCCGAACTTCCCTCCATCTTCCGCGGTAATATCGTACAGGTTGTTGAGGGTCTAATATAGACAATCCCGGTACTGCCCCCGAAGATGGTCCAGCATCCAGGAGTCGGTTCAGTCTCGAAATATGTTGGTCCGGCGTCTCATCTACCGGTGATTCCAGCCAGCGGTCATAGTTGACTTCGGTAAGGTCTAGCTGGAGAAGAACCGCGCGCAAGTCCTCATTTGGACCAGGCCTGACGCGCCTTAGGTGTTTCACATACTCGATACGTGCGGCGAGATTATTCGGGAATGCAAACGATTGATCCGATGAGATACCTAACAGGATAATCAAGCCACTTTCTCGGGCCACGAATCTAACTGGGGCTCCGTAAACCAGAGTTGCGTTTGAAGGCATCGAAAGCTCTTGGATATCGCCGTGTTCGAAGAAGTCGCCGTGGGCGATCATGGCCTCGAGGATGTCCCAAACCGACTCCCTGAATGTGCCAATATCTTCAACCAACCCCTTCATTGGCTCAACGATGACGCGCACCAGCGTCGCTGAAGCACACGGACAGAAGATTTGAGCAGCTCTCCTTAAAGCTGAGGCGACCGCTTCAACTGACGTCAGGTCCAATGTGTCAGGGTCAAGCCCCAACTGGGTTACTCCGCGGGAGTGGACCTCTGAGCTACTCAAGCGTCTCATTCCCACCTCCAACCATCGTAGGCCCCCAACCCCCAGAGCTTGCTATCTGATTGAAAATAACATTCTGTTGCCAATATCAGATACCTGGTGGCCCTGGCTATGGCTGGTGTATCGAACAAGTGGGCTAACCCTGTCCTTAGATCCTCGCCGGCCCAAGTAGCCACCGTACCAGGGTCAGTGGCGAGTCTCAATGAGAACTCCGCCAGCCACTCAGGATTATCTGAGCCAGCGGAATCTCGGGTGTCGACGGATGTCTGCCTTGCTCCTTCGCGCACCGCAGAGAGCCTTACGAGACGATATTCGACCAGCAGAGAGGAAAATAAACGGACACGCTCATCACAGTTCGCTCTAGCGAATTCCTCAGCGTTGCTAAAAAGAGAGGTGCCCAAGCCAATTTCCTCCCGTCGCAGCGACACCAAGTCGGTTAAAGGTCTAAGAGCGTCCAGGGTACCCTTCTCAACACTCTGACTTTCAGCAATAGTCCAACGGTTTCCGCAAAGAAGGCGAAACAGTTCATGGAGTAGTTCTCGCAATACTTTCCTTTGCCGCATCGCCGATAACAGGTCCCCGGGGAGCCTAGCCATGCCCCACAGTCCCAGAATGTAGACCAATTTCTCGACAGATTCCATTGAATGTTGGAGTCGCGGTACGTTCGGTGCAAGCCGCAGATCTGCCAACTGGAGAGTGTTCGGCGCAGGAGGGACAATTACTGAAGCAGTAAACTTATCAGTGCGCGCAACAAGCATCCCACCAGACTCATGGGGTTCAAATTGAGAGTGCAAGGAAAGGGGTTCTTCAACACACGGTGCATCGAACGGCCAGCGGCTCAGAACAGCTGGTTCCGGGTCTCCGCTGTCGTCAAATAAGCGCACGACATAACCGCTGCTCCTTCGTCGGACACCAAATCTCAGAGGGGTAAATGCCCTCTCAAAGCGGACGTTGCATTCTCCTAGTTCGCCGGCGGCGAATTCAAGTGTACAGACTCGGGCTTTGTCGTAGGCATCCTGGGCATCCCTTCTACCTTGCAAGTGGCCACCAATATGGTTCCTCCAGGCATCAGACAAGATGGGCAGAGAAATCGGAGGTAGACGCTGCGCAAAGATCGGGGATTCAATATTTGGTTCATAGAACGAGACGGTAATTTCCACACTGTGTCCCGTCGGACCCTGAAGGGAAATATCAACTTGGCTTTCCCACAGTTCCTCAAGGGTGGGGGTTGGTGGCTCTATCTGCAGTGATAGAGGTCCTATTGGGCTGACTACATGTGATTGCGAACGTTCTTCCTGAATGCGAATCACAACATCCAGGTCTCCGACTTGTCCTGGACGTCCCCCTGCAACATTCTGAACGGATATATGCAGCCTATGGAGACCCACCGACAGCTGGGGTAATTCCAGGAAAACCGGCTCTCCTGGTTCCACCGAGGTCAGATCCAAACCTTCATTGCCACCCGTGTCCATTGAGAGACTAAGTGTTGCCAAGGGATGATCTGATAGAATGCCAAGACAGGGGACCTCCGTTTCCAGCCATTCACCGTAACCGTCCCCATCCCACACCACAGGGGCCAATCCGGCCGGCCATACTTCGACGGTTCTTGATTGTTCAAGCCCAAGATGGCGAAGTGCCTCTTCCCAATCAAGCGTGAGAGATGCAGGTAGGTCTAGCAAAGAACCATGGGCGCCTTCGCAATTTAGCTCGACCGCGGATGAATGTTGGTTTGATGGCACTTGACCCGTGGTGCTGACTAGAATATATCGCTCTCCAGGTCGCACCCTAAGGCTCCTGCATTCGTACGCCAACCCATCGGAGGAAATTCTGAATAGCCATCTGGGTCCGGGGCGGAGGAGGCATTCAGTACGGAACAGGAAGTCTAGTTGCGGATCATTCTGTTCGAACTGCAGCAAGACCTCATCCCATCGGGGCCACCGGTTAAGTGGGATGCGCCGCTGGCCGTACAAAAGGCGTCCCCGTGCAAGTGGCCGTCCGGACGAACCAGCAACTATGCAGCGTGATCCAGAAAGGACCTCAGCGGTTTGAGGAAATCGGGAAAGGACCTGGGTTAAGTTTGGGATCTCCAACAAAACCTCCCACGACCCTCCCGCGGAATCTCCAGGCCGGAGTATGAGCCTCGGTTCTATTCCCAGATCTGAGACTTCTGCTCGGGCTACGTCCAAGGGACTGACGCTGGGAGATTCAGAGCTCCTTCTTGGTATTCCCAGACTGCGTGTTCTCACCCGCTCGCCTACGTATTGGCGTGCCCGGCGCAACCAGTCGCGGGCCTGCCTTTCCCGGTCCAAATCTTCGCTTATTCTTTTTAATGTCTTTGGATGTATAAGATTCCTGGCTTCCGACTCATCCTGCAGCAGAAGTGCGGCAGCGATCTGGCCCACCAGTTGCTTTTCCTGGACGAAGTTTTGGAAGCGGGACGTTGTGCTCCAACTTCTTGTTGCGATTAGCTCCCCAAGGGCCTCGGTAGACTCCAGAACGTCTCTGGAAAATTGATTTCTCAAATCGTACAAAGTGCGTGCTAGTTGAAGCTGCAAGTCCTTGGGAAGGATGGCATGTGTAATTGGCCAGCAGATTATCGAAAAGTGCTCGGCCCACACGCCTGATGGCTCCGCGCCGCCAAAATCCCTTTGAAATCGGCGATAGAACTCACGAATACTGTAGCGATTACCGTTCTGGACCCAACCGGGCGTCGCTTGCTCGAAAGTTTGCCAGTACTCGTCGCCTGAGTAGCGGTAACCTAGTTCCGACGAATAGACGACCCACACCAGATAATGGAGCCGAGATGGCCGGCGGTAACGAAGTTCGGCGTGCACTGCGTGCTCAAGGTCCTGAATTTCCGCTTGGTCGAGTCCATGCTCAAGACCGAATACAGGTCGACCAAGGCCGTCTTCAACCCGACTATCCCGCAACTCTTCAAAGTGTGCAGCCAAGCGCTGTTGCCATTGTCGTAGCTCTCTGTCCATCACCATGGCGCACCAGACCCACCGTCCAACAGGGATCGCATTATGCTTTCTGGGTCGAAATCCTTGTAACGGTCGTCGCGTCTTGCCCTAGGTACCATCCATCGGTCTAAGCAGAAGTCGGCGATCTCTGAAGCAGGGGAGGACAGAGATCGTACGTTCTTGTTGCTTCCGAGCAGAATCTTCTGCCAATTCTGGGCTAACGGAATGGCGTAGACTTCTCGTTCGATTCCGTGTTTTAGAATCGAGTTTCCATCGATTCCTATCCCCTCCAGGGCGGCCCTTACAACACGCAACTTCCAGTTGGGGCCCATTCCGAATCGATGCCCCGAAGCGTATGGGTGCCCTGTGGCTTCCAAATGTCCTCGCAATGCCTCGAAAATCTCGCCGGACAAGTGGAAATGACCGAACCCCCTAGTCGTACCTATTCTAAGAAAGCGGGGACCGCCTGGCAGTGACAGACGGTTGTAGATCGATGACCTGCCCAGTGCAGATGTAGTTGTAAGCAAGGCGAGGCGAGCCCGGTGTTTCTTCTTGCGAATGACGGATTCTCTTCCTAGATATTTCCGTTCGTATGCTCTCTTTACCTCCAGGCTCGTCATTAGGGCCGCAATGAGCTTGCCGCCAATCAACTGTGAATAAGGGGGAACCGCGCCCACCACGTAGGCGTCCATGACGTGGACGAGGCGGTCGCAGCGGTCATGGTGAGTCCAACCGACCCAGTTGTCGCGGGCGGAAAGATTGAAGACTGGGTCTCCCAGAGCAAAAATGCCGATTAACTGACCGTTCTGTCGGTCTCGAACCAGGAACCTCAGGCGCCGACCAAAGCCTTGGGATACCGGCACGGACCATAACAAACAAGCAAATCGAAATATCCTGGAATCCAACGATTCTGACTTGACCTCAACAATCTCTGGGTCGATAGCGGTGGGATTAACATCCCGACCGGACGCGAAATGTTTGATCAACGCCGAACCCTGGGTTTCGACGAAGGACTGGCGTTGCTTCAGAATGTCCTTTCGCTGTGCCGAGTGCAGGTCCCTAATCTTTTGCTTCGTAAGAACGCCGTCGACATAGTATCCTTTGCCGTTCTTGGAGAATCCAAGGCCCGTAAGGTGATTGTGAATAGTCTCGTACAGATGCACGTCACTCGGAGCGTCGTGGCCATTGCGCATAGGGCCAGCTTGCAACGTCAGGGGTCCTGCTTTAGCTAGGTTTTGAATGGGTTGCCTCCAACCGGTCGGTTTGGCGCCAGACATCACTTGATGGCTTCATCTGAACAGACACAGGGACCCCACGATGATTGCCACCCAGTTACTCGCCAGTGTTTATTTCGAGCGCTCTAACATAGGCTGAATAGTCTATGGCAGGCACAGTCCCGATAGCCTGCAGGCCCGCCAGCAACTGGAACAGAAAGGTTACCAGCGACGTATCAGCTGGACTTTCAACGACACTTTCGACAATGGTTTCGCCATAACTCACCGTGAAAGAGCCATGATTCAGCGCGCATCCCAGGTCCAGCCGTTGCGCCTCAGGCACTCGCCCCATCATGTGCCCTAGCGCACTGCCGAAACCGCCAGAGTAAGAATTGGACAAGGCCAGAATTCCCCCTAAAATCCTGTGTGGGGGTTTTGGGCCAAGGGTGCCGTCGGCCGAAGGGATTGCAGCACTGGTTCGCCCAAGGGCCCTGACCGACGCCGCCTTCAAGCAAGCTAAGCGCAGATTTTTTTGGTCGATCCGTTGTTTCACCTCGAACACCGCGTATACGGCCTCCGCCGGAATGTATTGGACATTTCCTGCCATGAACAAGGGTGGGGAGTATTGCCTGTCGAACACAATGACGTCCGTCTGGTCGCTTCGCCATCCGTCTGCATCCACCACGAATCCGTCACCCACCCGGTACCGGGTGGGGAGAACCCTGGCGAGAAATTCACGCCAAGCCAATTCAGTTTCATCGCCCAGGGTTCCCCCGTGGTCCACTGCTTCTCTTATGCCCGTCAGTTCGGCAACCATCCTCTGCTGGGTGCTCTGGAACAGGCTGTTCAGGTCAATCCGGTTGCGACCCTCTGGCGTACTCATGGATTCACCACACCACTTTTTCCCACTGTCTATTCCGTACCCTGCTCAGTGAAGCCCCGGCTTGTCTGACGATTTCCTGTTTTTCGTCCGGGGACAGGTCGGAAGAGATGATGTTCGCGCCGTTCGCCGGATCAACGAACTCGGCTCGGGAGAGGTCGGCCACCAGAAACTCCAGAACCCGCTTTAACTCGTCCGCAGTGCCCTGGGGTGCACGCCCTTGAAGCGCCCGCAATACCGCAAGCTCAAGATAGAACGAAGGGAAATACAGGCTGCGATTTGACCGCCATATCTTGGCGGCGCGGATAGTGGCGCTTTTCCCGGACCTTCTGACCAACGTAATATGCTTATCCACATTGGTTTTGGTCCATCCCTGCCGTCTGCTGAGATACAAGCTATGATCACTCTTGCCGGTATGCTTCCGAGCGGGCACCAGGTCAACCTTTACGCCGTTCACTTCCACTCCAATCGAGACGTTTTGACGGCGGGGACTCAGCCCGTCCTGGTGAGCGTACTGGTGAAGGCCCTCAAACATCTTTTTCAACGACTTTCCCGACCTGGGTTTCAGCGATACGAACAGGTCGAGGTCCGTACCGCCTTTGATTGAAGTACCCTTAGCAAAGGAACCGGAGTTGTGCACTCTTACCAGGCGTGCGGCGTACCATCTCTGGATCAAGCCCCTGAGACGTTCCCCTGCTTGGTACACGGCCGTTCCGGGACCTTTTTCCACTTCGTACTTGCGTACAATCTCGTCCACATACCTGTTGGCGTTCAAGCTGATCCACCTGCGACAAGCCACTGACTACGTGGGAAATGCAACCAGCAAACCCGGAGATGGAATTGGGCGGGTTTATCGCGATCAACTCCGGGAAACGACGCCCCATTAGCGTCCCTGCTTGCCAATAGTCAGCCTGAATGATATATTTCTGACATTCTAGCATCGGATATGCGCCATGCCAAGCCTGCCTCGCCTGATTATGGAACACGCTTCCGAGTCGCCGGAGGGCTCGTTGCTGTGCCCCAATGTCCTGCTTCATCTGGGAAACAGAGATGCAGTAGACCAAGCGTTGTCGCGTCTTGCCCGAAGCGGGCGACTGAGCCGAGTTTGTCAGGGTATCTACGTGCGTCCGGTGGAAACCCGTTTCGGCCCACGCCCTCCGTCAGTTGATAAGGTGATCGAGTCTTTAGCTGCCTTGTGGGGAGAGACGATTGTACCCTGCGGCGGGGCGGCGGCGAACGCCCTCGGACTCACCACCCAGGTGCCGGTTCGGTCCGTTTACCTGACTTCCGGACCCAACCGCAGGCTGAACCTCGGTGAGGTGACGGTGGACCTGCGACACGCCCCAAGGTGGCAACTTGTAGCGCCGCACCGGTCCGCCGGTGACGCCGTGCGCGCTCTGGCGTGGCTGGGCCCTCAGGAGGTTGAGGAGAACCTCGGCGTGATTTGCCGGAAACTGTCCGCCGAAGACCTGGACGAACTGGCGGCGTCCCGGGCATTGATGCCCGCCTGGATCGCCGAGCCCGTAAGCGCGATGGTGGCCAGTGGCTGATCTTCCGTTTCAATCGCTCTCCCCGGATGACCGGCGGGACGCTCTGGAAGTTGCCGCCGGTTTAAGTGGACGCCGAGCACATCTGCTGGAAAAGGACATCTGGGTTGTCCAAACCCTTGCAGCCCTCATTGAAACACCTTTCGGAGCGGATCTGACCTTCAAAGGCGGCACCTCCCTGGCAAAGGCATACCACGCTATTCGCCGGTTTTCCGAGGACCTCGACATTACCTATGACATCCGCTCCATCGCCCCGGACCTTCTGATAGACGGGGACGACGAGGCCATTCCTGCGACGCGCAGCCAGGAGCGCCGCTGGACCCGGGAAATCAGGAGGCGTTTACCTGGTTGGGTGGCAAATCAAGCCCTGCCTTCCATTGAAATCAACCTGGCCGAGGCAGGTCTATCCGCTGAACTCCGGGCCGAAGGGGACCACGTATTCGTCGCTTACGAGCCTCTGTTCGATAATTATGGCTTCGTGAGGCCTGAGGTAATGGTCGAGTTTGGAGCGCGTTCGATTGGCGAACCTCGTGAGGAACGCCTATGCGAATGCGACGCGGCCAGCTATGTACGGGATGTCGCCTTCCCATCCGTCCGCCCCTTCGTCATGTTGGCCGAGCGGACATTCTGGGAAAAGGCGACAGCCGTGCATGTCTACTGTCAACAGCAGCGGAGCCGGGGGGAGCGTCTCTCCCGGCACTGGTACGACTTGGTGAGGTTGGACGATTCGGGGTATGCAGAAAAGGCACTGGCAGACCGTCTCCTCGCGCTTTCGGTGTCTCGCCACAAATCGATGTTCTTCCGGGAGAAGGACACAGCCGGGAATTGGGTCGATTACGGAGTGGCAGTCTCCGGCGGTTTGCAACTGGTGCCGGACGGCCCGGCCTATCGGGTGCTCGCCGATGACTACGAGAGGATGCTAGCCGATGGGATGCTCCTTGACGACGAAGAACAGTTCGACGACTTGATGGAAAGATGCGCCAATATTCAACGGAGGGCCAATGGGCACTGACCCTCGGAAAACGACGATAGAACGAAAGCAATAAAGGGCTGTCTCGGATGCCACCTGTCTGAGCAATGAGCCGAACTGCACCTATGGTCGCAAATGTTCGTCCGTCCCGTTGCGGTGGGATGAGGTGGACCCGGAATTTCGGACAGGTAGGCAAGTGAGAGTCCCGCTCTTAAACTGAGGGCAGCTGTTGCTGTCGTGAAGGAGCAGGAAATGTCGCAAGGACGCAGGAAGCACAGCCCGGCTTTCAAGGCCAAGGCGGCTTTGGAGGCGCTGAAGGGCCAGGAGATGGTGGCCCAGTTGGCCGCCCGGTATGAAGTCCATCCCGGGCAGATTCAAGCTTGGAAGAAAGCCCTCACCGAAGGTGCCGCCAGCGTCTTCAGCAACGGCAAGGAGCATAAGTCCAGGAACGACGCCGCCCTGATCGCCCACCTGTACCAGGAGATCGGCCAGCTGAAGGTGGAGCGGGATTTCCTGGCGGAGAGGTCCGTTCCATGAGTCTGGCACAGCCCCGGCATATGGTGGACGTTTTGTGTTTATTGCAACCGTCGTTTCGATATTGTCGGCACTGGTGGTGTTGGTGGCCTCAATTCCTCAGTGGGTGAATCTAATCCAGAGCATTCGCGCCCAGAGGGCTGAGAGGCGGCGGGTCCCCAAGCCCTACAATCCGTGCATCTGGTAGAGGGGAAGGGAGAGTAGAAAACCATGAAAATGGACAAGAACTACGCCCTTTTTGTTCTCGCCGTTATTCTCTTGGCCATGATCTATGTTGGAGTTCAATGGCTGTTCCAACAGTGGTGGTTCATACTCCTAGTCATTTTCGTTGTCGTGGTCTTGGTTGTTGGTCTTGTTATGTGGATAAGGTCAAAGACCAAATAACAGAGATTTCGGATTCCGTCGCCCCATGCACGATTCCCCCGCCCGCATACGGGGCAGGGGACTTATGCAATTTTCTCGAGACAATGCGGTCACTGGAAGTGTACTACTTCCCTCACCGCCAGCTTGTCCATCTTGTCACGGTCATAATGAGTAATGCGGGATCATTGGTAATTTAGGATTCTTTATGGACTCAATAACGCCCATGCTTCACTGTATCATACCTCATCAGTTGTCTAACCAACCCCCAAACCTGCGGTACTTTCGAGCGGTCGAATTGGGCATTCCCTGGTACTAACAGCCAGTAGCTTCTGCTAACCCGATCCTGTCAGTGGACAGCCCTAGCGATGGGCTGCCCCTTATCTGTTACCAGGTCCGTGGCAGCGCCTTCGAAAGAGGCCAGCCATAGTCAACGGTTCAAGGCAGCATAATACGAACTAATGTGCTCTGATAGAATTTGCAATTCGGGTTGAACCCGACCGCATCAGGCCCCCAGGCCGGCATCAGGCGGGCATAGTGATGTGCATACGGCCCCAGGAGAAGAGCCGTGAACGGAGAGCACCACGAGCCCGGTGAAGGGGATTGGCGCGACGACCCCGGCAATGGGTCCAGGGCGCTGGACGAACTGAGCCGCGAGGAGATGCTGCGAGCCCTGGCGGGCCTGGACGAACGACTCAAGGCCGACGTGGAAGACGCTTACTCGCTCCTGGCCAGGGGGATGCTACACAGCAGCCTGGGAGACGACCGCCGGGCGGCGGAGGACTTCAGCAGGGTCATCGAGTTGGAGCCGGACAACGCCGAGGCCCTTGAGAACCGGGCAGCGGCCCGCAGCGACCTGGGCCAACACCACCTCGCCAGGGAGGACTACGACGTCCTCCTCCGGCTCGAACCTGACAACGCCGTCGCCCTCTACAGCCGGGGCGCGTGCCTCGCCAGACTGGGAGACCTGGCTGGGGCCGTGCCGGACTTCGACCGGTCCATCGCGCTGGAGCCGGGCGACGCGGTCCCGCACTACAACCGGGGATGCGTCTACGCCGAGATGGGCGACCCGCGCCGGGCGCTGAAGGACTTCGACCAGGCCATCTCCCTTGACCCCGGAAACCACACATTCCACCACTACCGGGGCATCGCACACCGGGAATTGGGCGAGTTCCACCAGGCAGTCAGAGACTTTGACACCGCGATACGCCTGGAACCGCTGAGCAACCCCTCCCGGTACGCCAGGGGAGTCGCTAGGGTGATGCAGGGGGAATACGACGGGGCGATCCGGATTTCGACGCCGTGCTGGCCATGGACCCGGACAACGCCGACACGCTCAGCAGCAGGGGAGTCGCTAGGAGCGCCCTGGGGAATTACGAGGAGGCCATTGGCGACCTGGACCGGTCCCTGGCCTCCAGCCCGACAACCCAGCTGCCTTTATCACCAGGGGGTTGGCCCGCGTGGCCCTGGGGGTATACGACAAGGCCGTCGAGGACTTCGGCTCCGTCCTGGAAATCGAACCGGACCATGCCGGTGCCCTGTCCGCCAGGGCCTTTGCGCGTATCGAGTGCGGGCAGTTCGAGGAGGCCATCCAGGACTTCGACCGGCTGATCGAGTTGGTGCCGGAGGACACCCATGCCTACTACGGCAGGGCCTGCGCCCACACCAATCTGGACCAACCCCGCCTGGCGATTGAGGACTTCAGCCGGTCCATCGACCTGGACCCGGCCAACGCCGACTCCCTGCTCAACCGGGGCATTACCCATTTGAACCAACGGGACCATGACGCGGCGGTCCGGGACTTCAGCCGGGGCATCGCCCTCCAGCCCGGCGATGCGGTGGCTCACCTGAGCCGTGGGATAGCCCTGACCCGCCAGGCCCGGTACGAAGAAGCGGTCGAGGATTTCGACCGGGCCATTTCCCTTGACCCAGAGGACGCCGAGTCCTACTACGAGAGAGGGATGGCCCGGATGGAGCTGGGCCTGTACCCAGAGACGATTGTGGATCTGGACCAGGCCATCCGGCTGGACCCCCAGCATCCCTTCGCCGAATCCGACCGGAAAGTCGCCGCCGAACTGGCCGGGGACAACGGCGCTGTATGAGGCCGTCGGCAGACCAGACCGCTACTCTGTGCCCCCTCCCGTCTCCGGCAGTATGATTTCCATTCCGCCGGGGATCGACCACGCCAGCCGCGCGACGTGCCACACCTCCCCGCCGGTGAAGATGGCGCCATCGAACCACTCGGCCACGCGGTCATACTCGATGCCAAGGCGCTCGGCGAACTCCTCCCACGACAGACCGGCGAGTTCTATGAACCGCCCCAGCCGCTGGCCGAAGTCTTCCGGGAAGAGCTCCGGGTAGGAGCCCTCCCCCTGATTGCGTGAGTCCATAGCCCCACCTCCTGCTGCCGGCAATTATTACATTTGATTCCCCTTACAATCTCCCGCCAGGCGGCTATCTCTCCCGGCCACTGCCTCTTTCAACACGACCTCCCCCAGCGAGGCGGGAGACACCGGAGTTCGCCTCTCGACAGACGGTTTCCGGTCATTATGCGACGAATTAAGCAATCTACTAGCCCCTATCAAACGTATAGTAAGCATTAGATATACGATTAACATCCTCCCGAATGCGGCCGATGGGGAAGCGTCAAATCGTGGGGCAACCCCCGGACAGCCGCCAGGCAACCGGTCAACCGCCGGGAAACGGGAGGGGTTATGCAGAGAGGAGGCACAAGGATGCCACGGCGGGAACCACTGACCAATAAACAAAGACAACTGTTGAAAATAGCCGCCAGGATGCCCCTGGCCAGCGTGGCCAACCTGGCCCCGGTGCTGGACCTGGAGGAGGACAAGGTAAGGAGGATGCTGGGCGCCCTGCGGCGGGGCGGCTGGGTCACCTCGGTGGTGCGGGGCATGACCGAGCGGAGGCAGCACCGCTGGTTCCTGACCCGCCGGGCCGTGGACGCACTCTACGTAACTGACCACCGGCACCCCAGCCCCAGGGAGGAGGCCCGCGCCGCCGGGCTGGCCGAGTTCCACCCGGAGGGGGAACTGGAGGCGGACTTCACCGAACGCTTCGCCCTGGACCACGACCACCCGGCGCACCTGGAGAACCAGGACAGTTCCCCATTTGCCGCAGCAGGTCCGGTAGGGGAAGAGCCTCAAGGCGGAGATGGCCCCGACCACGAGCACCCGCCCTGGACCGCGACGTCGCGGGGCATCGAGACCTCCCTGCGGCGGCTGGCCATGCTGGAGCCGGTCTACCGCCTGGCCCCCGACCTGCTCCGCAGCGGCAGGGTAAGCTGGCCTGTTGACGACAGGGCAACTTCCAGGGAGGTCAGGATGACCGACTTCCGGCTGCTCAGGTGCGGGGGTTTCTACCACGCCGTGGCAAGGTACGGACCCGATCTATGGACTCCCTTCACCTACGCCGGTCTCCACGCCACCGAGCGGGCGCTGCGGCGCAAGGAGCAGCACCGCTTCTGGGGCGTGGACTGCTACTCCCACGAGGAGGACCGTTACCTCCGCATCGGCAACCGGCTGTTCTACGAGGACCCCGACCAGGCGGTGGAACCATCGGCCCAGATCGTGGTAGCCCACGACGCCTGGGCCAGGGAGTTGGCACGCAACACCCTACCCAGGTCCACGCCCACCCTGTTCTGCACCCCCGACGGGCAGTGCAGCGAGGCGGTGGAACTGCGTCCCTCGCGCGACCTGGTGTCGGACCCCGCCGGACATCCCACCGTGGGCCGGCCCGAGCAGGCGGGCCTGTGGCTGAGGGACAATCCCGACATGGAGGCCATCGACGGCAGGACGGCCCACCGGCTGTTCCTGGCCATCTGCCAGTTCCCCGCCATGCGGGTCTCCTGGCTCCGGGAGATTGTCGGCGGGTCCTCCGGCGAGGGCTCCCGCCACCTGGGCCGGTTCGTCCAGACCGGGCTGGTGGCGGTGTTTGACGGGCGGCACTACCTGTCGGAGTTGGGGATGAGGAGGGCGGCCAACATGAGCCGGGTGCTGCCATCGGTGATCCGCAGCCGCCACGGGGCCTACCTGGACCGCTGGTACCGCGAGCACGAGGAGCGCCACAACGACGGGGTGAACCGGCTGGTGGTGCGGTTTGCCAGGGAAGGAGTGGGTGTGGTGGCGGGCTGGCGGGGCGAGGTCAACGTGCCCGGCCTGACCCAGGTACGGCCCGACCTGCTGGTGCAGGTAAGCGAGGGCACCCTGGGCGCCGGGACCCACTACATCGAGTTCGAGCGGACCGCCGTCCGTCCCGATAGGGTGGCGGAGAAGCTGGGGCCCTACCGCCGGATGGCGGCGGCGGGCCGCGCCCTGCCGCTCTTGATGGTCTGCGAGGCGGCGCTGGGGAGGCGGAACTTCCGGGCCGCCGCCGGTACGCTGCCGATGCTGACCACCACCCTGGAGCGGGCGCTGGCCGGACCGGTCACCGGCCCGGTTACGGTGTGGAGCAGGGACGGGGTCCCGGCGGCGCTGCACTGCCGGTAGAGGCGGGAGAGAGAAATCGCCCCGTTCCGACGTGGGTCCGTCCGGGGACGCTGGTCCGGGCTTTGGCTTCAACCGTTCGGCATCCTGAATTCCCCGGCTCATCGGGCCTTAAGCGCGTCCCAGGGGCAAGAAACTAAACTAAAGCCAAGGTGAAATGTGCATATTATCAAATAGCTTTGGTCGTGGCGACCACGTGGGCGCCTAATGCGAACGGAAAACCCTCAGTGGCACGGGCTGTACGTTGTGGCGTGGCTGGTGTCCAATAACAGTGAAAACTGGAAACCCAAATGGGGGGTTAGGCGAAACATCGCGCGCATGGGTTTGTCATGGGCCATATTTCGCCGTGACCGCTTGGGCTGCGGAATCCAACCCAGGCCGGAGGCTTTCTTTGCTGATGTTCAGCATCTTTAATTCCCTCATCATGTTGGCTTTATGCTTGCATTCCCCTACATCTAGCTTGTAATAAGCATAGACCGGAATCCCAGGATTCTTCTCCAGAACAGCAACTCTTTCGAATCGTTTATGAAAGGCCGAGATGAGGAAGGCGCCGGATTGGGCTCGGAGGCGTTCGGAAGATTGTTGGGGCTCAACTACGAAAACCCGGTAAAAGTCTCGAGGGTCAATCCTTTCCTCGAAATAGGGCTTCTCCTGCTTAATGTATTGATACAGGTATAGCATGGCCCTGGAATATCGAGGCGCGCTGGAAACAGGAGTAATGGATTTTCCGGTTTCGTCGGAGAGGGCGCGCTTGCTTAGGACAAGGTCTTGGTCAAATTGCGACAGCCTCGCGAAATTTGCGATGACACTGACCACATCACTGGTATATGGTTTGACCAATTTGGGTGGCACCGCAAAGATGTGTAGCCGTCCCGGCTTTCCTTTGTATTTTCCCTCTTCGTCCTCACTACCGCCGCAAGCATTGAAGAGAGCGACCAACGGGTTCTTGGTCACATCCAAGAAACGAGTTCTTAATTCATGGTGTTGTGCCAACACCCATCTGCCCAACGCCGAAGTCATACTGTTGAATTCATCGGGGCGGCGGGAGGCCAAGTCAACCAACATTTCGCCTTCGTATTTCCTTGAGTCGGACCGCATTACGGAGGGGATCAGCTCCCAATCCGTTGTGCTTTCTCCACGGAAATAGAACTGAACTGGCTGCTCTTGCTCGCTGTAGAGTTGTTCGATCCGTTGAATTCGTTCTAGTAAATCGCCCACGTTTTTAACGGGCTTGTCAGTTAGAACATCGTTATCGTACTGCTCCGGAGACAGGTCGGTGAGTTGGCTTGGAAAGAGTTTCGCTTTCCAAAGCTTGGCGCCGGTTAAATTAGTGTCCTTGAAAACGGCATCTTGAAATTCCGTGTTCGTTACATTGGCGAAAGCGAGGTCGGCACCGCAGACATTCGCTTCCCGCAACTTTGCGGCGGTGAGGTCAGCCTCTTGCAGATTGGCATTGGCGATATTCGCCCCTTGACGGTAGCCGTCATAGAAGTCGGCTTTCTTGAGGTTTGCGCCTCGAAAATTTACATTGGAAAGGTCCAGCCCTTCGATGCGCAAAAGCTCACCTTGCGACAAAGGCATTTTGTCGTAGAAAGTGATGTCGCTCAGGTCCGGCTCGATAGGCGTACTGGCTCTCCAACTATTCCACGCCTCGACGCCCTTGCGTAGAACCTTGATGTGCTCTTCAATTGCCAAAGCAGCCTCCCATGTCCTTTGCCCATTATCCCACTGCTATCGATTTTTCACATGCGGCGTGAAAAGCGAAATTGCGCCAGCAACCTTCCATCCCTTCTCCTTCCCGACTTCTCCCTTGCCGAGTAACACCCGGCTTCTGTTTGCCCTGCCGCTTGTGCGACTCCCAGATTCTAACCGATGATCATGCACCTCCCACCTTGGCTTCGGTTTAGGACAAACCGCCGTCCACCAGGCCGCTGCGCACCGCCCGGACCACCATCTGCTGCGTGGTCCTGAACCCTAACTTCCTCTGGACGGCGGACACCGCGTTGCGCACCGTGAGCGCTCTGCTGTTCCGTATTTCGCCGGTCTCCTGGTAGCTCAGCCCCCGGCGAACAGCTTCAGTATCTCCCTCTCCCGCTCCGTCAGGGTTGCCAGGAGTTCGGACCCCTCGTCGGTCGAGGGGCTGTGCACCGCCCAGGCCAGCCGACGGGCCGCGTTACCCAGCCCGAGGACAACCACGAGGCTCAGCACCGAGTAGACGACGGCGGCCTGCGTGATCCACGGCAACACGACCCGAGATATCCGGCAAGTTGCTCCGCCGGACCTGGAGCGGACCGTGAGGTTTGGCAATCAACCTGCTGCCAGAACGCCGTGATAACAACAAAGAGAATGGCATAAGAACCCCCTTCATCGTGATGAACACACATCAGGAGCGCCAGCCCCGGCCCCGGCGCAGGTTCAGGCGGACTGGCTGGGTCAGGGGATACCCATCGGCCCGGAGCAAGGGCGGCTCGAAGGAATCGAGTTTCCGGCACACCTAGCCTTTCCAGACAAACGAGAAACGGCCCGTTCCACACTGATCCGACGTATGTGAGCGAGCTTTGGGACGGCTTCGGAAGGACATGCGCTGGGGTCAAGCCCCCGCTTGGCGAACTATCGCCAGTGGTGTGGGTTACACACGAAGCGCACACCATTAGTATTGCTCTCTGTGTTACCAAATGTGGTAAAGTATCATGGCTAATTGGGTGTTTCGGAGTTTTCGCCTGGAAATCTCCCGATGCGCTCTTAACGTGAAGAACGTGCTTAATGAAACCGTGGAATGTGGCCGCCCTACGAGATGCGCTCCGGCGGGGCGTGCAGGACCTGGTAACTGACTCTGGACGCCCGCTCCCTTTCTTTGCTGCGGGGGACACCGTGGTGAAAGTGGAACCGGTGGAGGGGGACAGCGATCTTCCCCGGCGCGCCATCCGGAGATGCCGGATGAAAGGAGTTCACTTGGAACGGAATAAACCGGTCCATGAACCGGAAACTGCGGACGGAACGACGGCCCCTGCCGTCGCTGCGCCGCTCGCCTCGAGCTTCGCCGCCTATGGCGGCCTAGCTCAAATGTTCACCCCCCCCCCCCCGACTTTTGGCCCCGGCAAACCGGGGGTAGGTCATGAACGCCCCTCGGCGTCTTGCGACGCTCCCACTGCCGGCGTGTCTTCTGCGCACGCCACGACGGCTCACGTCCAGCCAGTCCTCCCCGTCCGGTAAGTCCCTCCCTTCCTCTCCCCTAGTCCTCACCACCTCCCGGCGCATCGCGCCGAAACTGCTGCTGCTCCTAATCGGGCTGGCGACCCTCCTCGCCCTGCTGCCCACCTCCTCGTCCGTCCAAGCCCAGACTCCGGCGAACCAATCCGCCACCGGCCGGCCGGTGGTCCTGGCCTCCGCGCAAGGCGCCGGCATCCTGTTCGCCGACACGGAGGCCATCGCCGACGGCAACGGACTCCCTATTGACACGAGCAATACTTACGTCATCTTCAACTGGACCTACCAGTGGATCCGGGTCGACGGCAACTCCGAGACGAACGTGGGCGCCGACTCCGCCAGTTACCAGACCGTCGAAGCCGATGTCGGCAACAAAATCAAGGTGAGAGTCTCGTTCACGGACGGGAACAACTACTCGGAGGCCAGGACCAGCCTGCCGTTCGGCCCGATTGTCGAACCGGACCCGCTGCCCGCATCAACGCTGGTCAGCAACACGGGCCAGTCGGCGTCCTCGGCGAACATCACCCAGCAGTACGCCCTGGGCTTCAGGCTGGGGGATCACGGCCAGGGCTACGAAATCTCCAGCGTCTCCATCGACCTGGCCGCGGCCCCGTCCAATCTGACCGTCTCCCTGTGGAGCGGCGGCGTTGAAGGGGGCTTTCAAGCCAATACCGCGACCAAGCTTTTCGACTTTGTCGACCCGTCCTCCTTCACCGTCGGCCTGAACAAGTTCACGGCCCCGGCGGGCGCGTTCGCGTACCAGAACGTCAACTACTTCGTCGTGCTGTCGGGTTTCGGCTCCTCGCTGTCGATCAATCAGACGACGTCGAACAACGAGGACGCGGGCGGCGAGACGGGGGCCGTCATCTACGACGACGCGGCCGTACGGGCGAGCGCCACAGGAAAATGGTCAATTTCCGACGATCGCGCCAACGTGCTGCGCATGGCCGTCGAGGGATCGAGGCGAGCTCGCGGCATCCTGGCTTCGAGCTACGCGCAAAACTCCATCGATGATAAGGGCACTGAAGACACTTCCGACGACACGGGTCCTTCTCAAGAGATCATATCGGTCGGCGACAAAATTGGTCTCGGTGGAATCGAACTGGGAGCGGCCGACCGCTACCTCATCCGCGGTGTGTCTTTCAGCATGGACGACACAACACCATCAGGCAGCGGATTCACCAACCCGCTCGACCTGCGCTCGGGTTCCCGGACGGGCTCCAAGCAGTTCAGCCTGACCAATTCACGTAAAGCATCCGGCCTGCCGGTATGGACGGCTCCGCAAGGGGCAACCGTGACAGGAGGCAACACATACGCCTTCGACATGCCTGTTGGCGAAGATGGTGGCCCCGAAAACACACGGAGACGAGATGCCACCCTAACGCGTCTGCGAGGCCCCGCTATCGATGGCGTTGACGATCCGGCGGCGGAGGGCGTGAGCATCACCGGCACAGAGGGGGATGTTGCCGGCATAGACCCCCCGTACATAGCCGTCCACGGCGAGCCGCTGGACGCGATGGTCCAGAACCTGGGCCAGACCAACAACAGCCACGTCTCCGCCGGCAGCACCAACAAGGTGGTGTCGCAGGGATTCACGACCGGTTCCGACACGTTCGGCTACCGGGTGCAGGGGATCGGCGTCAACATCGAAGGCTCCGGCAGCAATTATCCTGACGGCCCGACCTCCGTGTCGGTGGCCGTGCACGAGGACTCGAGCGGGAGGCCGGGCCGGAAGCTGTTCGACCTCGTCAGCCCCGACGAGTTCGGGGCGGGCCACAGCTTCTTCGAGGCGCCGCCGGGAACGCACCTGGCGCCGGACACCTCCTACGTGCTGGTGTGGAGCCATGTAACAGGCACGACCCACCGGTTGCAGAAGACCGCGAGCAACAGCGAGGACTCGGGCAAGGCAACGGGCTCCAGCATCGAGAACGCGTACTACCGGGGCGCCGACCTGGGCAGCCTGTCAGAGGACTCGGGCGGAAACGCGGTGGAGATCGCGGTATACACCGAGACCAACACGAAGAGGAAGAAATTCGCGGAGGTCCCGGTGGAGCCCACGGAGCCCCCCTTCGAACCGGGCATCACCGGCGGCGGCACGGGCCATTTCCGCGGCGACGCCATCCTCAGGTGCTCCGTCCCGCCGGACGAACACTGCCCCACGTACGACCACTTCGCCTCGGGCGAGCCCACCACCTTTTTGTCAACAACAATGACGGTGGGTGATCTCACCACGACACCAGATCCAATAACAACCCGACATAGAGTCGGATACTTCCCCGAGGCAGGCAATCTTGGTTCGAGCCAATTTACCTACGGTGAAGCGAGTTACTCCATAGGCAGTCTCTTCATCAACCGACTAATTCACAACAACGTTGAAACAGCAAACGTCGTCGTCCTCCAGATAGAGCCCCAATTTCCAAGCACGTTCCACCCAAAGCTGGCACTGGAACTCGATGGAAAGATATTTCTCCTAAGCGATGCCGGACGCGAGCTGGTCAACAATATTCTCCTATGGAGTAACCACGGCCTCACCTGGACAGAGAACGAATCCGTCGCTGTAAGGCTCTTCACGCCCCCAGATCCGAACGCCTACGGCTACCGGACCATCTGGACGGCGCTGATGACGGCGGACACAATAGGAAGCACTGCTTTTGTCGGATACAACCGTGCTACTGCGAGCCATGCCGGCGATTTAACCAACAACCTGATCGTGACCGGGCGGGATGAAACTGTAACAATCGGGACTCCAGGCCAGCCCCGGTACCCCTGGATCGGGTATGAGATTGAGCAGATCTCTGACATTACCACCCAAACGCAAATATCATTTGATCGAAATGCCTACCCCAGCGCTGACGAGGTTGCCGGATGGACGCTGACGCTTGGCGGTGGTGTGGAGCTGCCCTTCGCGGACGCGCAGCTTGCGCATGCTACTACTCCGTGGGTATGGCAATTTACCCACGCTCCGGGCTGGAGCGCCGGGGACCAGGTATTGGTCTCCATCCGCAACGACGAGGTGCAGAACCGGGTTGGCCAGACCGCTGGGGAAGAGGAGCGGGCAGGCGAGGTGAAATTCAAATCAAGAAGAAGCACCTCAGTATCTGGCGGCAACATCGTCTACGGGAAGACTCACTTTAGCTACGACCACGAACCCGACAAGTTCGGCCCAGCAGACGGGTGGGAGCTGCGGAGTCTGACAGTAACGACCGATAAGACCGGAGACACGGACCCGGTCTGGATCAGGGCCACATTCAGAGCCAGCGGCTCCGGGGCCGCCGGCCGGGCCTGGCAGGGCTATTGGGAAGGGCAGTTCGACGATTTCCACACGCTGTTCCTCAGGTGGATCTACAACGAGGGCGGCATAGGAAAGGGCGAAGCCACCTACACGCTCCCGCTCAGATCGGCCAACGGCATCTGGCTCTCCAACTTTGGCCGCGACGTCACCTTCACATGGGTGCGCACGTACAAGGAATTTGAACGAAGACACCTGGACCTGGCAAACCACTCCGCGATGAGCGCGCACATGCTGGCCTCGCCACAGCCCGCCACGGCGAGGGCCGGCGGAGAAGAGGGTGACGGAGACAATCTCCAGAGGCAATACGTTCCGACCACCGTGACGTCCGTCGACTTCACCTCCAACCCCGGCAGCGACCGGGTCTACGGCCTTGGCGACACCATACAGGTGACCGTCGCCTTCAGCGAGGACGTGACGGTCGTTTACGACGGGTCCAAGAAGCACGCCGCCGAGGTGGACCTGGAGATGGGCGACCAGACCAGGACGGCCCACTACGCCAGGACCGACGGCAACAGGGTCATATTCGAATACACGGTGGTGCCGGGCGACGAGGAACCCTTCGCGCTGCTGCTCCCGCCCAACAGCCTGAGGTTGGATATAAGGGACCGCGGGAGCAAGAACTGGAAACGGCACAGCTGGATCCGGGACTCCGAAGGGCGCGACGCGGTGCTGGACCACAATGGCCTCGGCAGCACCGCCCACCGGGTGGATGCGGTCAGCCCCGAGTTCGCCAGCGCCCAGGTTTCCAGCGACGGCGCGCAGGTGGCGGTCACCTTCAACGAGAGCATCAGGTCTCCGGCCAGGCTGAGAGCCTGGGGCGTCCAGACCAGCCTCCTCCAGAGCCTGGCTCTGGACGTCCTGGTGGACGGGGAGCTGGCCGCTCGCAGCGGCGCCGCGGTGTCCGGAGACACCATCACATTGACGATGGCCGAACCGGTCACCCAGGGGCAGACGGTGGCCGTGTCCCACGACAACCTCTTCGTCCAGACCGGAGAGACCATCCTGCAGGACCTGCGGGAAAACAAGCTGCTCCCGTTCACCGAGCAGCCGGCGACCAACGGGTCCACCCTTGCCGACGTGGAACGCCCCGACGGTGGGCTGGCGCTGAGCCGGACCGACCTCAAGATCGATGAAGGCCAGAGCGGCACATACACCGTGGCGCTGGCGTCCCAGCCGGCGAGTGACGTCACCGTGGAGATCAGTCAGCGTCCGACGGGCCGGGCGACGGTGAGTCCCGCCAGCCTGACCTTCACCGCAGACAACTGGAACACGCCCCAGACCGTGACGATCACCAGCACGGAGGACGCCAACTACGTCGACCGCTGGGTGCTGCTCCGGCACGTCGCCACCGGCGACGACTACGGCGCATCCGCCGCCGCATGGCTCATCCTGCGCGACACCTACAACGTGGGGACCACCCCGGCCAACAACAGGGCCACGGGGCGTCCCACCATCGACGGGACGTCCCAGGTGGGCCAGACCCTGACCGTTGACACGTCGGGTATCTCCGACGCCGACGGCTTGACCCACGCGTCCTACACCTGGCTTTACCAATGGCTGCGGGGCCGCTCGGAAATCCGGGGTGCGACGGACTCCACCTACACCCTGGGTCTCGCGGACGAAGGCAAGACCATAAAGGTCAAGGTCTCCTTCACCGACGATGCGCACAACCAGGAGAGCCGCACCAGCGCGCCGACGGTGGCGGTGGCGCCCCCGCCAAACACCTTGGCAACCGGGGAGCCCACCATCAGCGGGACGCCCCAGGTCCGCCGGACGCTGACCGTGGACGCCTCGGCCATCGAGGACGCCGACGGGCTGGAGAACGCCGTCTTCAGGTACCAGTGGTTCGCCACGAAGTCGTCCACCACGCGGGAAATTGCAGGAGAGACGAGCTCGACCTACAAGCCTGTCCCGGCGGACGAGGGCCACACCTTCCACGTGGAGGTCTCCTTCACCGACGACCGCGGGTACAGCGAGACGCGGACCAGCGCCGCCACGGAGGTGGTGGTGGCGGTCGCCCCGAATTCCGAGCCCACGGGCCTTCCCGCCGTCAACGGCACGCCCCAGGTCGGCGAGACGCTCACGGCGGACACCTCGGCGATTGACGACCCCGACGGGCTGGAGAACGTGTCCTACCGCTATCAGTGGATTTCCAGCCAGGCGGTGATCGACGACGTAACCGGAACCAGCAACATCCTCAGCATTGAAATACCGGGAGAGACGGGCCAGACCTACACGCTTATCCCAGATGACGAGGGCTCCACCTTCCAGGTCAAGGTCTCCTTCACCGACGACGCCGACTACGAGCAGACATTGACCAGCGAGGCCACCGTGGCCGTGGCGCCCCCGCCGAACACCGAGCCGACGGGCCTGCCCGCCGTCACGGGGACGCCCCAGGTCGGCGAGACGCTGGCGGCGGACACCTCGGCCATCGATGACGCCGACGGGCTGACCAACGCAACCTTCGAGTACCAGTGGCTCCACAACCAGTCGGTCGTCGACGCAAACACCGGGACCAGCTACTACATCAACGTCGAAATGCCGGGAGAGACCGGCTCGACCTACACACTGGCCCCAGCCGACAAGGGACGGACCTTTGCGGTCAGGGTCTCCTTCACCGACGACCGCGGGCACAGCGAGTCCCTGACCAGCCGCAGTACGGTGATCGTGGCGGCCAGGCCGAATTCCGAGCCGACGGGCCTGCCCGCCATCACGGGGACGCCGCAGGTGGGCCAGGCGCTGACGGCGGACACGTCGGCCATTGACGACGAGGACGGGATGGAGAACGCCGTCTTCAGATACCAGTGGTTTGCCAGCAAGTCGGGCGTGATCCTTGTACTACTGGGAGAGACGAGCTCGACCTACACACTCGCCCCGACAGACGAGGGCTACACCTTCCAGGTGCAGGTGAGCTTCACCGACGATGCGGACAACCAGGAATCCCTGACCAGCGAGGCGACTGTGGCCGTGGCGGCGACGACGGCTTCGGCGTCCCTCACGGCCGCATTCCAGGACTTGCCCGACAGCCACGACGGCTCCACAGCGTTCACCTTCCGTGTCCTCTTCAGTGAAGATGTCGGCATCAGCTACGTGAACATGCGCGACGATGCTTTCAGCCTCTCTGAAGGCGACGTCACCGGGGCACGCAGAGTCGACGGACGCAACGACCTTTGGGAGATCACCGTCGAACCCGACGACGATAGCGACGTTGGCATCACCCTCCCCGCCAACCGGTCCTGCACCACCACAGGAGCAATCTGCACCAGGGAAGACAGCCCGCGGCAGTTGACCAACAGCCCCACTGCGACCGTAACGGGGCCCGCCGAGGCGCCGCCCACCAACACGTCAGCCGCAGGCGCGCCCACGATCAGCGGCACTCCACAGGTTGAGCAGACCCTCACCGCAGACACGTCCTCGATCACAGACGAGGACGGCCTGACCAACGTTTCCTACAGCTACCAGTGGATCGCCGGAGGGTCGGACATCGCGGGGGCCACCGGCTCGACTTACACGCTCACCTCCAGCGAGGAGGGGCAGACCGTCCAGGTGCGGGTGACCTTCACCGACGACGCCGGTAACGAGGAGACCCTGACCAGCGAGGCTACCGGCGCCGTTGCGGCGGCCGCTGCCCAAGCCAACAACCCGCCCACCGGCCTGCCCACCATCGGCGGGACGCCCCAGGTGGGTGAGACGCTGACGGCGGACACCTCGCCCATAGACGACGAGGACGGGCTGACCAACGTTTCCTACAGCTACCAGTGGATTGCCGGAGGGTCGGACATCGCGGGGGCCACCGGTTCCACCTACACCCTGACTGCCAGCGAGCAGGGAAAGACCGTCCAGGTACGGGTGACCTTCACCGACGACGCCGATAACGAGGAGACCCTGACCAGCGCAGCGACTGTCGAAGTGACCGCGGCTCCGGCGCCGCTCACGGCATCACTGGCGGACAGCCGGTTCCAATCGGCTCGCCACAATGGCGCAGACGACCGGCCCCAGATGATAGTCGCCTTCAGCCTGCCGGTGGCGTCGTTCGAGAAGACGACGCCCTCGGTGTCGTTGACCGGCGCCACGGTGAGGAGCGTGAGACGGCATCAAGAGGACGGGCTGGACAACGCCTGGATATTCTTCCTGGACCCCGCTGGCGACGGCGACATCGTGCTCAGCCTCGTGACGGGCCGCCCGTGCGATTCCGGCGGAATCTGCACCGAAGACGGAGAGATGCTGTCCGAAGGGGTGCAGGTCATCCTCCCAGGGCCGCAGGAAGAGGGCGAGCCGGACAACCCCGAACCGGATGATCCCAACAGCCCTGCCACTGGCGCGCCCACCATAGGCGGGACGCCCCAGGTGGAAGAGACCCTTACGGCGGACACATCGGCCATAGACGACGAGGACGGGCTGACCAACGTGTCCTACGGCTACCAGTGGACCGCAGGAGGGTCGGACATCGACGGGGCCACCGGAGCCAGCTTCACGCTGACCGCCAGCCAGCAAGGGAAAACGATCCAGGTGCGGGTGACCTTCACCGACGACCGGGGCAACGCCGAGACCCTGACCAGCATCGCTACTGCCGAAGTGGCGGCGGCGCCGGAGCCGCTCACCGTCCGGCTGAAGCTCGCCGCCCCGGTGACCCACGACGGCTCGTCCGAGTTCACCTTCGAGATCGAGTTCAGCGAGGAGTTCGGCCTGGGCTACGCGACCCTGCGGGACCACGCCTTCAACGTAACGGGCGGGTCCGTGGAGACGGCGCAAAGAACGGACAAGCCCAGCAACATTTCCTGGCGCATCACGGTAAAGCCGCAGGGCAACGGGGACGTGACCATCGAACTCCCGGCAACCACCGACTGCGGAGCTACCGGGGCGATCTGCACCGGCGACGGCAGGAAACTGTCCAACTCGCTGAGCTTCACCGTATCAGGGCCGGGCCAGTAGGGGATAACAAGCAAAACAGGCACACATCGACGAGTGAAGCAAGTGTCCCCACCGGCAACCGGAGCGCCCAGGGCTAAGGCGGACAGGCAACGGGGAGGGCGCTCGCACTGGAGAGAAGAGTCTCCGGCTTTGCAATGGTAGGGCCTGCGCCATGCCGCGACAGCACACCCGCCACAGCAGAATAGTCTACGTGTTCCCCGACGACTTCCCGCAGCGGCTGGAGCGGTTCAAGGAGGAGTCCGGCCTGCCGTGGGCGGAGATAGCCCGACGTCTCGGGACCTATCCATACACCGTGGACCGTTGGCGGAATAAGGGAGTGCGGCCCCATTTCCGGCATCTGACGGCGTTGCTGGACCTGGCCGAAGACCTGGGCCTCCTCCACCTGTTCACCGCGTGGACTGTCCCGGACGGAACGCCCGTCCCAGGCCAGCGCGGAGGGCGAGACCGGCGGGGCTGAAATGCAAAAGGAGCGGCATACACGGAAGTTTTCTCAGAAAGACGCCCCGCTGCAACCCGCACGAACTTGGATTGTTTCTCCGCTCCCGCCCTGTGTTGGTGATGTAATTGCTCACGGGGCTCAGAGTGTCCCGTGTCTTCGTTGGAAAGTAATATACCTCACTTGAACGACCGCCGCCGGAACTGCCCAACTGTCCTTGTCCATCAGTGAGTCGCACGCCGGGCATTTAGCGCATCCGCTAGGAATCGCAGCTTGTGTAGCTCAAATGCAAATCGCCTAACCGGAGCCAGTCCACACGGTGGATTTTCTCGAAAACTGCGCAGTCAAGATGCGCCATGAACTCTGGCCAGGATTTCGGCTTATAACTCTCCATTTCGTTTAGAAGACCGCCCACCAACCCAGAAATGTCATCCAAGGTTGTCAAGATTTCGTGTGTCTGTCCGCCGCTCAGGTGTCTCGCTCGCCAACGCACTAGCTCTTTCAGATCTTGGACTGCGGCGCGGTGCATATGGAGCCGGATGGTATCCTCGTAGACGATTGGTCTGTCTGGATCGTCTGCTGCAGGCCGGACGGCGTACTCCTCACCGTGCTGTTCAGTCCGCTCCTTCCATTCCTGGACATATGTCCTTACATCGTTAATTTCCCGTTCTCTCTGGATTCTGTCCTCAATGAAGCCAAAGACATAGAGAATTGATGCCACGATAAGACCAATGGCGATGCCCTCGCGGAGTCGCGTCGCCACTATCCATCTGATCAAGGGGTTCAAATCCATGTTGGGTTCATCCCCGCTCTTTGCAAGGACCGAATCCCGTCCTCCTCTTCGTCCTGGCTCCGATTAGAAACTACTGTCACGGGCGGCGTCAATACCACGTCCTCGTCGGTAGGACAGGTTGGCAGGACTCTCGGCGTTAGTCGGCCTGGGCAGCCGCAAAGCAGCAGAGCCCCAACTGACAGACCGGCGTTGCATTGATGGAAGGGCTGCACCATCATAGAGGCACATAGATGCAACATTCGCGCCGGTCCCGCGACGGAGCCTGCCCGATAGAGGGACAGCAGGGCAGACCGGAGGAGCATCATGGCCGGGGATGACGACGGGACAGGTCAAGGCCAGCCGCCGGAGGACTACCGCGAGTTCCGGCGGATGATGGACGCCGCGGGCCGCGAAGGCCTGCTGCGGATGATCGAGCATCTGACCGAGGAGGTCCGGGAGAACCCGCGAGACACCGAAGCCCTGCTCGCCAGAGGACTGGCATACAGCGAACTGGGGGACCATCGCCGAGCGGCGGAGGACAACAGCAGGGTCATCGCCCTGGACCCCGATAATGCCGACGCCTACTTCGAGAGAGCCCGCGCCTACTCCGAAATGGGAGAGCACCGCCCGGCCCTGGAGGACTATGACGCCGCCCTCCGCCTGGCTCCCGGCGATGCCACAGCTCACTACAGCCGGGGGGCGTGCCGCGCCCAGCTGGGCAACCTGGCCGGGGCGGTCAGCGACTTCGACGTTGCCATCTTCCTGGCCCCCAACGACGTGGAGCCCCGCTTCAACCGGGGGTTGACCTACGCCGAGATGGGAGAGCCCCTGCGGGCGGTGGAGGACCTGAGCAAGGCCATCGAGCTGGACCCCGGCCTGGCCGAGGCCCGCTACCACCGGGGGCTGGTGTACCGGGACCTGGGCGAGCCAGAGCGGGCCATCAGCGACTTCGGCGCCGCCGTCGAGCTGGAACCCAACTACGGCCTGGCCCGCCACGCCCGGGGAATCACCCGGCTCAACCTGGGAATGTACCAGGAGGCGCTCGGGGACTTCGATGCCGTCCTCGGCCTGGACCCCGACAGCGCCGCCGCCCTGCGGGGCCGGGGCGTGGCCCTGGGCAGCATGGGCCGCAACGACGAGGCGGTGAGAGAACTGGACCGGTCCCTGGCGCTGGACCCCGGCAACGTTGAGACCCTCACGGCCCGGGGGCTGGCCCGCACCAGCCTGGGGCAGCACGAGCTGGCGATAGAGGACTACACCAGGGTCATTGAACTGGACCCCGGCCACACGGCCGTCCGGCACAGCCGGGGCATAGCCCACATGCGCCTGGGCCGGTACGAGAGGGGCGTCGAGGACTTCAGCGCCATCATCGGCATCGACCCGGACAACGCCGGAGCGTACCTGGCCCGGGGTTTCGCCCATACCACGCTGGGGGAGCACGGGAAGGCGGTCGAGGACTTCGACAGGCTGGTCGAACTCACCCCGGAGGACCCGATGGCGTACCACATGAGGGGCTGCGCCCATGCCGAACTGGACGAGTTCCAGAAGGCCTTGGAGGACTTCGGGCGGGCCATCGCCCTGGACCCGGAGGACATCGACTCCCTGCGCAACCGGGCCGTCATGTACCTGGAACTGGGCGAGCCGGACAAGGCGGTGCGGGACTACGACGCGATCATCAGCCTGGACCCCGACGACACCTCCGTTATAGAAGAGAGGCAGCAGGCCCTGGAGGAGGCGGAGGCGGAGGGAAGCTGAACGGCCTGGCGGCGTCGCCCCGCCGCCAGGCCGTGAACCTTGAATTGGCACATTCCCCCGTCCCCGCTTCAGGTGAATCGGAGACCAGCGATGAGTTCGGGCAACAGAAAAGCCCGCCCACATGGATGGGGAAGGATAGCCCATCGCCGATGCAAGGCGTGTCTCATAAAGTCAGCAAGAATGCCGCGGTGTACACTGAGAAGGACGCTGGGAGAGACCCAGAGAGAGGACGCTTTGATCCCTGGATTGGGTCAGGTGTTGCTGTTGTCCCCCACTCTTGACGAGCCGTTGCCTTCGGATCATCCGGCCCGTTTCACGGCTGAGTTCGCTGCAATACTAACCCAGCACACAGGTGCAATATACATATTCAGGAAGTCAACCGGCGGCGAAGGACCGCCCTCCAGTCACTGGTGGAAGAGCTTCACCGCGGCTGTTAGGCCAATCTCTATCGCCCCCATAGATGTACATTCCACCATGGCTTGAGTTTGGATACGGTACAGACAGCCGCCCCAATTCGGATGGGTCTTCGCCTGAGTGTGCAACAATGAATCGCCACATGCTTGTAGAAATCGGCTGGAAACGGCTCAAACAGGCAAACATATACACTGCCATGGTTTTGCCCCCAGCCGTAGCCGGAATCGTCGTGTTGCTGCTCGTATACTATGGGTTGGAGTGGAAGGGCGGTCAAGCACTACCGACTGGATGGGCCGACTATATCCCGAAGTCGACGACCAAGGGACTTTTCATGGCCTTCATGACCGCAGGCACTGCGTTTACCGCATATCAGAAAGCTCGGAAACACCCAACCATAGCCAATGGATCTACAGTTGCCGGAATCGCAATCACGGTAGCCCTGAGTTGGTTAACCCAACAGTGCAGCTTGACTGGCGCCGTCGTGTCCGGCCTCACGGCTGCCGGCACAATTATCATTGTGGCGACAGCCGTAAGGTTCCTGACCGGAAGAACAAATTGGGACACGACCATACCGCAGCCAGTTGAAGCACCCGGAGCAGGAGCAGAACGACTTATCTCGGTCATGCGAATCGGCATGGCTATCTTTATGGGCTTTGTAGTCCTGATTGCACTCTCGTACGAGGAATTGTCCTCGCCGGCGCGTCCCCTATTGAGGTGGACCCCATCGGTTGGACAGGATTAAGCCACAATTAAGTGGGACTCCTGCACTCCTCCGTATGATACCAAGACCGGTTGGTCCGGGCACCTCCTTTCCTTCGGCTCCTCTTCTACAGGCTCGCCGTGGAAGATCTCCGCCGGCGTACGGTAGCCCAGGGCCTGATGCGGCCTCCGGTGGTTGTAGAACCGGAAGTACTCTCGCAGCCCTCGGCGGGCCTCAAGGCCGTTAGCGTAGGCCTTCAGGTAGACCTCCTCGTACTTCACCGTCCTCCATAGCCGCTCGACAAGTATGTTGTCCTGGTACCTGCCCCTGCCATCCATGCTGATCTTCACCCCGCGGTCCCGGAGTATCTGCGTGAACTCGCGGCTGGTGAACTGGCTTCCCTGGTCGGTGTTGAATACGTCGGGCCTTCCTTGGCCGAGGGCCTCGGTCAGGGCCTCGGCACAAAAGCCGGTCTCCAGAGTGTTGGACAATCCCCAGGCCACCACGTACCGGCTGTGCCAGTCCATGATGGCCACCAAGTACAAGAACCCCCGGGCCATGGGCAGGTAGGTGATGTCGGCCGCCCACACCTGGTTCGCCCGGGTGATCGTCAGATCCCTCAGCAGGTAGGGATAGACCCAGCGTCCCGCCGCTGGTTGGCTGGTGCGAGGCTGCCGGTAGATAGCCCGCAGTCCCATCAGTCTCATGAGTCGCTGCACCCGCTTCCGGCTTACCGTCATCCCCTGCCGGTCCAGCGAGGCCTTCATCCGCCTGGAACCGTAGAAAGGGGTTTCCAGGTACTGGCGGTCCATGGCCTGCATCAGGGACAGGTCCCCCGGAGGTGTCCCCTTGGGACGGTAGTAGAGGCTGGAGCGGCTGACACCCATCAGCTGGCACTGCCGCACTATGGACAGGTGCCGATGTTGCCGGTCGGTCAGCTCACGCCGCTGTGCTGGGGTCATGGACCGGACCTTTCCTCCAAGAAATCCCGCTCCACCTTGAGCTGGCCGATCTGCTGGTACAGGCGAGCCACCAAGGCGTCGTTGTTCTTGTTCTTCTGCTCCTTGCCCTTACTGGTTCGGTCGCCCTGGTCGAATATAGCGGCCGCGCCATCCACTAAGGCCTTCTTCCAAGTCTGAATCTGGTTGGGGTGGACCTCGAACCGGGCGGCCAACTCGGCCACCGTCTGCTCACCCTTCATTGCCTCCAGTGCAACTTTCGCCTTGAAGGCCGGGCTGTGCTTTCTCCGCTCTCTGGACATTTCCCGCTCCTCATCAACAGCTCTCGCTGTCCGTAGTTTAGGAGCAGGATTCCCACTTAACCAGCTGTCCAGTTTTCCGGGTCCACCTCATATTGCTGGTCTTCGCCGGTATAGGAATAACGGCGGCCGCAGCCATTTCATCAGAACACAATTTCAAGAACTACATGGCAATCGCCGGAATGATTATATCGCTGGTAGGTGCGTATATTCAGATAGACCAGGCGATTGCCTCTACCGACAATGGCGGTGTCGGTGCGCTTGACTTAATGTTCGCCGTCATCATTATGGGGTTTGTGCCATTCACCATGTTTGCATCTCCAAAACACAAGATAGTGAGGAATTTGACCGTACCGGTGTTAGCCGCCGTTGTTGTGATGTGTCTCATTACCTTCGCAGCAGTAATACCTGCAATTCTCATAACCTCAGAATGTAATGCGGGTGACAACTTGCAAATCATAGCGGTAGGAGTGATTGGCATAACAGCCATCGCCGCCGGCGGAGCAACTTTCTTGATCGCTACATTGGTGCTGGTATTCGGAAAAAGGGAAACCCGAAACGCAGATGAGTGAAGATGGAGTTCGGCACCGTTTATCTACTCGTGGAACCATAGTCGACATAGCCAGGGAGGCCGCCGCGAAGACAGCCTCCTCTTTTGCGTGAAGGTGCAGCGTCCCGGCTGAACGGCGTGCCCGCCGGCCCACCTTTGCTCAGACGCCGGTCCGGTCCTCCCCGGGACCGGCGCCGTCCGGCTCCGGCTGGGTCAACATCCGGCCATAGCCCCGCTCGTCCACCACGTGGGTCACCGACACCCGGCCCCGGCTGTCGTAGCCCGCGCGGTAGGCGTACTCGACCTCGGCGCCCCAGGGCACCCGCCCGCCGATGCGGACGGTGCCGCCGCCAGGCTGGTTGCCGCCAGCCCCCGGCCCACCGGCGCCGCGCACCACCACGCCGTTCCGCCCGCCCTTCTTCCAGGCCATCACCTTGACCTCGGCGGGGACCACCAGCTCCGCCGCCGTCGGCCGGAACAGCACCCCGTGTAGCTTCGCCAGGACCTTCCCCGACGCGTTTCGCTGGCCGTTCATGATCTGGGAGAGATGACCGGAGCTGATGCCGGCCAGCTTGGCGGTCGCGTTCTGGCTCAGATGGTGGGCATCCATCCGGTCCCACAGGGCGTGCGGGTCAACGCTGCGGGGCTGGGCGGGCTCGATCCTGGCCGGGCCGTTCAGCGCCTCCTCCACCCGCGCCTGGACCACCGGGCTCATGCTCCTTTCGCCCCGGGACACCTGGGTCATGTAGCCGCAAGACACCCCCACGTGTTCCGCCAGGCCCTTGAGGCTCATGCCCTGCTCACGGGCGCGCTCCCGGATGTAGCTGCTCTCCCGCCTCCCTTTCACTCTGCCGTCCTGCCGGTTGGCGCAACTGGCGGGCGCGATCTTCACCGGACCGCCCAGCACCGCTTCGACCCGCGCCTGGACCGCCGGGCTCATGTTCTTCCGGCCCCGCGCCACTTCCGACATGTACCCGACCGACACCCCCACCCGCTGGGCCAGGTCCTTCTGGCTCAGGCCCAGCTCGCGGGCGCGCTCTCGGATGCAGGTGCTCTCCCCTTCCACGAGGCCGCCCTGGCGGTAGACGACGCCCTGCCCCGGGACCTCGCCCAGGACCGCCGTGGCCCGTTCCTTCAGCATGGGAGTCCAGGGCCGGCGCCCGCTGGCCACCGAGGACAGGTAGCCGTAGTTGACGCCCATCTTCACCGCCAGTTCCTTCAGGTTGAGGCCGTGGCGCCTGGCGGCAGCCCTGAGCTCGCTCTCGGGCTTGCCCTTGGTCTGTCCCTGTTCCGTGGCCGTAACGGGGTTCGTGTTGGTGTCGAAGCTTGCCGTGATGTCGATGTTGGTAGTCACCTTCATGTCGCTTCCTCCGAAACACAGAAAGCGGGGCCGCCCTCGCAATGAGGACGACCCCGCTCGTTTTCAAGTTGTAGATTTTCAGTTATTCAGTTGTTGGTTCGCGGCTCATCCGGCCGCCCTTGGTTGCCGCCCCGTCATCTTTGGAGCGACGGGCCTTGGGTTCCTGCCGGTCCACGGGTTCCGCCAACCGTTCCGCAGCAGATTGGATGACGTTGCCGTACCCCCAGCGCCGGACGCACTCCGTCCACGGTCTGAAACACGCAACGGAGAACGCCGAAGTGGGGGGTTGGCGCAAGGCGCAGTTCGGCCAGGGTCTTGTCCGTCAGGCTGCACAACGGGCCTGGTACCGGACGCACTGCGCCCACGGTCTGGCGCTGGAAATGGAAACGCCGTTTGGGGGGTTGATGAAAGACGCAGTTCGGCCAGGGTGTCATCCCTGGGAAACTGCTAGGAGAGGGGAATGGAGAGGAACGCAGTCCGGCCCGTGGCTACTCTGTGAACCACCGCCCGATGGAAACTGCGTTGCAACGGTAAGCGTCCGGTCTGCCGTAGTCGGCGTTTGACCGGAGCGTGTGAAACCTGCGGTGCCGCTGCCTGTGTCTGGCAACTGCGCCGCAGCCGTGTGGAGAAGCGGCCGGAGCCTGTTATCCGCTCGACCGCAGGGTGAGGACCGCGAAGCGAGTCAGCCGCTCCGCAGGAGAGCCAGTCCGAAGGGTAAAGGATGCCGGGAATGCCGTGCTGTTTCTGTAAGCCACCTCCTTGCGTCAGTCCGTGGAGTAGGGATACCGCGCCTGGGTTTGGATACCTGGTGGAACGCACCGTGCGCTCCGGTGGGTAGGTATTCCGCGCCTGGGATGGGGATTCCTGGTGAAGCGCGACCGTGCGCTCCGGTGGGTTGAGTTCCGGCTGGGGCGCCGCGAGCGGAACCCGCAGACGCCTCAGCCTGGGTGAGAACAGAGCGCGATCAAACGCTCCGTCCCGTCGCCCAATGACCGGAGCGATCAACTCCAGTCAACGGACGGGTGCCCATCAGCCGGAGGGATCAGCCCCAGCTGCTGAACGGCGCCCGGCGGGAGAAGGACTTAAACACTCCAGCCGCCGGACCGGACCGAGGAAGAAGGACTTGAACACTCCAACCATCGGCCCATGCTGCCTGCGGAGGACTTAAACACTCCGCGCCAGCAGCATTCCCTCGTGGGCCGCTACCTTTCGGTAAGGACCCGGGCTGAGGGAGGGACCCCCAGGTTTCTATGGCGGGAAACGCTGGAAAAGCCTGACAACGCAGTTATTATCAACCGGCCCAAGCACCAAAGGAAAGGGTTTGGCGGCCCTCACGCCCAAAGTGTTCAGTTTATTTCAATAAAGTTCACAAAAGTTAACTGGCAGCTCGTTTCGCCCCCCCGCGCCCGCTACTTCCGCCACCTCCCCAGGCTCAGCACCCGCCGCAGCCACAGCAGAATCTCCCGCTTTTGCCTCGCCCGTTCCGTGTCAACCAGCGCCTTATGCCGCCAGTTGACCTGGGCGCCCCGGTCCAGGCCCCGCAGGGGATAGGTCTCCGGCGGCAGGGTCAGCCCGTGCTCTTCGAGCAAGGCCAACTCCACTTCCAACAGACGCTCTTTCTCCAGCAGCCACTCCAGGCCCCTGCCCCGGTTGGGGTGGGTTTCTTTCAGCCACCGCCACTCCTGAATCAACGTCCAGGCGTCGCCGAACACGCCCTCGTCGTCCTCGGCAGGCTCCAGGGTCGCCAGCTCGGGAAACTCCCGCCGCAGCCGGGTCTTCCGCTGCGAGGTACTCCCGACCGGGCCAGGCTCCCCCTCTTCCTCCCCAGTGTCCCCAGCGTCCCCGCCGCCTCCCTCGACCTTGGCCAGCCGTGATTCAACGCGCTGCAACGCCTGGCCCTGCTCGTCCCTGAGCGCCTTCACCTCGTCCCCCACGGCGGCCAGGCCCTGGCCTGCGTCCTGGCCCACGACCTCCACCCGCTCCTCGACCCGCTCCAACCGCTCCGCCAACTGGTTGTTGCGCTCCTTCTGCTCACGGGCCGGCGACCCGCCCCCGGCCAAGAGCGCCCGGTCCAGCGCAACCCGCATCCGCCGGGTCAGCCGGCCGCTCTCCAGGCTGGCCGCCAGGGTCCGGTGGTCCACGTCTAGGTCCGCCGCCGCCTTGCGCGCTCCCTTGTCCCGCACCAGCTCGTCCAGCAGCGCCATGAGTCTCAGATGGTGCAGGTCCTCGATGCTCTTGCTCCGGTCGATGCCCGGACCGATGCCCGGCCGCTCCGATGCCATGATCCCGCCTCCGTGTACAAAAATGTACGTTTCACGTTGGGCCTTTGCACAATTTCCCCGGTTTTCCACTGTACAAAAATGCACGTTTCAGCTACGGACGATGCACCTCCCGACCGGAACGTACCCGCAAGTCAAAGTGTTCACTTTTTACCTCCTGTAGGGGGCGATTTCCCGCCAATTCAGCTACGAAACAGCTATGAAATTACCCGACTTGCATTTTTGCAACTGATGTCATTTCCCTGTACACCCCAATGACATCACGAAAGGGTGCGGTTGCATAGGGGCCTATAGGCCCCCTCATATGTGGGGCCCTATAGGTAGTTATGCCGGGGGCCTGAGTTGTTCACACTCTCTGGCGGCGTTGGCGATACCGCCGTCGCCGAGAACGCAGAGAGGTGAACGAATTGACGCAGAAACCGGAACCCCGGCCCGCCCGGCGGCTGGTTCTCCTGACGGCGGTGCTGCTACTGGCGGCCCTGGTTGCCATACCCGCCAGCGGCGTGGCCCTGGCCCAGTCCCCGCCCCCCGACACCAACACCGTCACCCTGGTCAACCGGGACCGGCAGATGGTGGAGCGCAAGAAGGAGGGCGATTTCGTGGCCCGCCCCATCTTCAGCCGCCAGACCGGCGTCCTCTTCTACGCCGTCCGCCACCCCGACACCGGCGACTGGCTCACCAGCACCTACCGGGTCAGGGGCGGCGAGAAGCGCCTCTCCGAGGGATGGGAGTACACCTTCGAGTACCCCGCCCTGGACGAGCAGCCCGACCTCCACCCCGAACAGGCCTACCTGCTGGTGCTGGCCGTGCCCCGCCTGGGCGGCGGCGACCACCACGTCTTCAACGCCCTGATTCCCGTCCACCAGCCCAACGGGTTGTGGGACAAGGTGCTGGGCGCTCTCGACCCGGACCGCTGGGCCAGGGCCGGCGCCAAATGGGTGATCCAGGGAGTCCACGGGACCCTGTGCGGTGTGGTGCAGAAGGTCTCGGCCAGCGACCTCGACGAGTGCCGGGGAGGGTAGGGACGTATGACGGACATCCTCACCGGCACTCCCCCGGACCTGACCTACCTGCATCCCTTCATTCAACAGGCGTGGATGGTGGTCTGGGCCATCACCTCCGGCGCCCTGGTGGTGATCCTGGGCTGGATGGGGCTTAGCTTCATCGTCCAGGAGCACCTGGGCCGCCACCAGTCGGGCTGGCGGGAGATGGTGCCCCGTTTGGTCCTGGGACTCACCGCCGCCGCGTCGTCCCTCTGGTGGTGCTCCCTGGTCATCGACGTGGCCCACGCCGTGTCCCAGTTCATCGCCGTTTCCCTGGACGTCACCCCCGGCGCCCTGCTGCGGGCTCCCCTGGAGCCGCTGCTGACCGCCGTCGAGACGGCCAACACCGGGCTGGCGGTGTTCATCGCCCTGCTCTACCTGGTCTTCGGATTCTTCGTCCTCTACCTGCTGGTGCAGATGATCCTGCGCCTGGCCCTCATCGACATCCTGCTCTGCCTGGCGCCCATCGCGCTGGGGCTGTGGATTCTGCCCCACACCGCCGGTTGGGGGAAGCACTGGCTGCGGCTGTTCATGACCACGGTGTTCCAGCAGGCGGTGCAGCTCATCGCCGTGGCCCTGGCCTTCGCCTTCCTGGAGGACTTCGCGGCCATCGCCGCCTTCGAGCCGTCGGAGGACCTGGTCTGGAAGCTGCTGATGGCCATCGCCTTCATGTACCTGGCCGGGCGGGTCCCCTCGATGCTGGGGCACCACGGCACCTTCGACGCCTGGCTGCACACCCTCTACTTCGGCATGTCCCTGCCCGGCTCCATGGTGCGTTCGGGCCGCGCCCTGGGGATGTTGGCCGGCGGGGCCGCTGGAGGTCCGGCGGGTATGGCCGCCGCGACAGCGGCGACCGGCGCGGTCAGCGCCGCCGCCACCACGGCCGCCGGAGCGGTGAACTCGGCGGCCCAGGGCTCCACGGCACCAGCTCAGAGCGGCCCCACGCCCAGAAGCCAGGGGCCGTAGCGGCAACCGGAACGACGACAACCACCGGCGCGGACAGGTTTCGCGCCGGAACCGCCCAGGAGGTGGAGCCATGTGCCAGTAGATGCAGACCCGGACCGGGCAAAGAAATACAGCCAACCAACCCAATCTCAAGGAGATAGAGAAATGTCAGACCTGACACAGACCATATCGAACCTGGTGGGCATCCTGCTGGGTTTGGTGGGCGTCGTAGGCGTGGGCTACTTCATTTACGGCGCCTACATGTACCTGACCGCCTCCGGCGCGCCCAACCAGATGGAGCGGGGCAAGGCGGCCATGATGACTGCCCTGGCCGGAATCGTGCTGGCCCTCGTCGCTTATGGCGTCGTTGAGCTGGTGATGAACGCCGTCGTCGGCAACCCGGTGGACCCCACCGTGCCCGACCCCACCAACTCCGGTGGTGGTTCCGTCGACGACGGCGGCGGTTAGGAGGGATGGAATGAGAGAGCATGAAGTCCCCACCCACGTGCAGGCCGAGGACAAGGTGCTGCTGTGGTTCACCTTCCCCCAGATCGTGGCGGTGGTGGCGGTGTGCGCCGTCAGCTACGGCGCCTACCACTACCTGCCCTTCGGGCCGATGGCGGTGCGGCTGGCGGTTGGCCTGCTGATCGGCGTGGTGGGAATCGCCCTGACCGTGGGGAAGGTCGGAGGCCGGGGGCTGCCATTGGTGGCCGCCGACCTCCTCAAGTTCAATCTGGGGGCCAGGCGCTACGCCGGGTCCCCGCTGGAAATGACCAAGAGCGAGCATCCCGCCGCGCCGGAGGCCAAGCCCGACCCGCTGCGGCTGCTGGCGAAGAAAGCGGCCGGTGGCGTAGGACGTGCGGTGAACGCTGCCCGCAAGAAAGGGCGTCCTCCCTTCCGTCCTCACAGCTGGTTCGGCAAGCGCCGCAACCGGGGCGGCGGAGAAAACCGCCCCAACCCGCCGTCCGAGGACGGCAGGGGAAAGAAACCCTGGAACCGCTTCCTGGCCGTGGCGGTCCTGGGGTTGCTGGCAGTAGTGCTGTTGCCCGGCGCCGTCCTGGCCGACGATCCCGACGACGAGGACCCGGGCTGGCGGCTGGACGAGATCTACTTCGTGCCGCCGGACCCGGTGCCGGGACGCCGCATCTTTATCGAGCGGCTGGCCGTCTCCGGCGACACCGCCAACGTCACCCTGCGGGCAGCCCACGACCTGGACCTGAAGGTAAGGGTCTTCGGCGGCAGGCTGGGCAAGACCCTACGCATGGGCGCCAACACCAGCCTGACCGCGGGCCAGTCCAGGAGCTACAACCTGACTCTGAACGGCCCGTCGCCCTCCTTCACCTTCTCCTGGGTGGACGCCCTGGGGAGGTCGGGAGCGGTGTCCCTGAAGAGCGGCCAGATTCCCTACCCCCTGCCGTCAGCAGACGGCGGGCTGTGCGACCTGGAGCTGACCTCCCTGGAATGGACTCCGGGCAGCATCTCCGGCGTCATCGCCTCGGATTGCATCACCGACACCAGGCAGGAAATTGACCTGCCGGTGTACGGCGGCCACTTCAGTCAGACGGTGCCCGCCCTGCTGGACGCCACCGTCACCCGCATCGCGGGGACGGTCAACATCGCCGCCGGAAGCCACCGGACCAGCGCGCCCTTCGTCGCCGGCGGCCAGACCCGTTTCACCCTTCCTGTGCCGAACAGGAAGGCGACCCACAAGCTGGAAATCACGTCGGACCTGACGGCCACGCTGAACGTGCCGCTGCCGCCGATGCTCCAGACCACCCACCACCCGGCTCGTACCGACGTGTACACCCGTCGGGTGACCTGTCGCTGCGGCGAAAGCTCAACGACCAGGACGGTCACGATTCGCGTCTACCACCGGGAGCACGTGCGGGCCGTGGAGACACAGCGCGCCCCGGTCACCCGGACCAGGCCGGAGACGGTGCCCTTGGCCACTGCCCTGGGCGTGGGAACCGACGACCCCTACCAGGCATTACACGTTCCCCCGCCCACACCCCCGCCGCCAAGGGCGGAACAGGCTCCCGTTGGCGATTCCAGCTGGTGGAGCTGGCCGTGGTAGGGCGCATCACCAACATCCTGCTCCTTTCCGGCGCGGCGCTGGCGTCCGTCGCCGCCGCGCCGGAGGACAAGCGGGAACAGATGCTGGAAGCCTTCGACGCGGTGCTGACCGGCATGGCCTACGCCGGGGTGGGCCTCTGCTTCTTCGCCATCGTCTGGGCCGGGTTCGTGCTGATGGCCGAGGGCGCCGAGGGCGAGGGAAGGGGGAGAACCAGGAACGCCGTAATCATGGCCGTGGTCGGGCTGGTGGTGGTCCTGCTGGCCAAGGCCATCGCATTGCTCATCAGCAGCAGGCTCGGGCCAATCCTGCCCATCCCATAGAACCGGAAAGGAGATTCAACGATGAAAGCAACGCTACCCAACATCAAGAAACTCGCCGGGCGCGGCAGGACCGAAACGATTGCCGACTCGGAAGCCACCAGACACACCCAAGAACCTGCGGAACCCAAGCCGCCGCCGCCCCTGTCCCTTTTCTTCATGCTGTCCCACCTGGAAGACGACGGGCCGGTGCGGCTGGACGGGGTGAAGCTGGCGGTAATGGAGGTGATGGGACTGGAGCTGGACGAACCCAAGCTGGGAGCCTTCGCCGGCTCCCTGAACGCCCTGGACTTCCCGGTGCAACTGCTGGTGCGCCAGCACCCGCCGGTGTTGGCGACCCTCCGAAAGTCGCTCACCGAGGCCCAGCCCGAGGACCTGCCGCAACAGACCCGCGACGCAGCCGACAGCCTGGGAAGGCTGTTGACCGGCCTGGAATCCCGCGAGGGCATCCTGGACCGGCGGTTCTACGCCGTCTGCGAATACAGCCGCTCCGACGAGTTGCGGGGCCTGCTATCCCGTGCCGGCCTCGGCGTGTTCCCCCTGAAGGGACAGGCCCTGCGACTCCTCCTTTTGGCCTCAGCCCTGGGCGGCTCCCCTAATGAGCGCGATGAGGAGGAAGGGCTTTCCGTCGAGATCAACCGCCGCGACATCCGCGTCGGCGGCCACCTGACCCGCTCCCTGCACCTGGGCAAGTGGCCCCGCAGCCTGGCCCCCGGCTTCCTGCAAGGGCTGATGGCCGCCGGTGCGCCGATGGACCTGTCGGTCCACCTGGGAGCCATACCGTCGGAGCAGGCCGCCCGCACCCTGGAGTGGCAGAAGGTCAGGTTCGAGTCGGCGCAGTCGTTGTCGTTGAACCGGGGCCGCAGCCTGTCGCCCGAGGCCGAGATCGCCCTGGAGGACGTGAGCCGTCTCAGGGACGAGGTGCAGCGGGGCCGGGAGCGGCTCTTCCACGCATCCCTGTCGGTGACGCTGCACGCCGCCGACCAGGACACCCTCAAGGACCTGACCCAGAAGGCCCGGGCCCACTTCGCCGCCACCCTGGGCAAGCTGGACAACCTGGCCTTCCGGCAGCGCGAGGGCCTGCTCTCCACCCTGCCCCTGGCGCTGAACGCCGTGGCGGTCTGGCGCACCCTGGACACGTCTTCACTGGCGAGACTGTTCCCCTTCTCGCCGCCGGACCTGGACACCAGGAGCGGCACCCTCTACGGCATCGACCTGCGGGCCTGCGCCCCCATCGTCTACGACCCCTTCGACGGCACCCACCTGAACGCCAACACGGCGGTATTAGCCAGGTCCGGGTCGGGAAAATCCTTCGCCACCAAGCTGGGGCTACTGCGTGGAGTCTGCCGTGGCGTGAGGGCCTACGTCATCGACCCCGAGGGCGAGTACGCCGACATGGCCCGGGCCGCCGGCGGACGGGTGCTTTCGCCGGGAATTGCGGGCCAGGGCATGAACCCCTTCGTCATCGACCGGGGCGACTCGGAAGAACTCTTGCAGCGCATCGGCAGCCTGCGCCGCTTGATCGAGGTGATGGTGGGGGAGCGGCTCAGCGCCGAGCGGCGCTCCTCCCTGGACCACGCCTTGGCCGGCTACTACGCCGAGCGCCGGGAGCGCACCGGCTTCCGGGATTTCTACGCCTACCTGGAACAGGAGGGCGGCGGCGACCCCGAATCCAGTTCGGGGCGGGCTATCGCCCACCTCTTGCGGCCCTTCGCCACCGGCAGCCTGCGGCACCTGCTCTCCGACGAGGGCGACGACCTGCTGACCCACGAGGCCCTGGTCACCGTCTTCGACCTGCACCTCCTGGAGCCGGAACTGAGACCGGCAGCGGCGATGGTCTGCACCGAGACGGTGTGGGCGGCGGCAGCCCAGGACCCCCGGCCCCGCCTGCTGGTGGTGGACGAGGTGTGGAGCATCATGCAGCACCCGGAAGGGGCGGCCTTCATGGTGAGCATGGCCAAGCGCGCCCGAAAGCACCGGCTGGGGTTGCAGTTCATCACCCAGGACGTGCAGGACCTGCTCAGCGAGGACTCCTCCCGCGCCATCACCGGCCACTCCGGCAGGGCATTGCTCCAGAACGCCGCCTTCAAGCTCCTCTTGCAGCAGGACGCGGCGGCGATCAGCACCGTGGGCGAAGCCTTCGACCTGCCGGTGGAGCTGCAACGGTGGCTGCTGTCCTGCCCGCGCGGCGACGGATTGCTTTTGGCGAGGGGCAACCGCTTTCCCGTCCGCATCGAAGCCACCCCCGAGGAGACTGAGGTCATCGAGTGGCGGCCCGGCCCCAGGCATTAACCCGAATCACCGAATCCCACAAAGAGAGGGAACCAATATGAGTATCAACGTCAAGAATATCCTTTTCGGCGAGCGGCAGGCGAAGAAACCCCCGGTGCTGCTGGCGGTGACGCCGCCCCGCACCGGGGAACGGACGCTGCTGGGGGTGGAGAACCTGCTCCAGTCCATAGCCGTCCCCGAACCCTTCTCCCTGGAACTGGCCGGCGACGCCGGCGGCGTGACCCTGCTGGCCCGCTGCCAGGACGACCAGGTGGTGCGGAGCCAGATCGCCGTCCACTACCCCCAGGCCCGCATCCGGCAGGTGCCCGTGGACGAGGATCCCATCTTCGTCCACGTGGGCGAGCAGGCCTGGGGCCTGACCCTCCGCTCCGGCGGGCCGGAGTACGTGCCCCTGCGCACCTTCCGGGACGACGACCTGCTCGACCCCGGCTCCGACCCCCTGCTGGCCGTCATCGGCTCCCTGTCCGCCCTGCGCCCCGGCGAGCGGGTGCTCGCCCGCCTGCTGCTGCGCTCCCTGGGCCCCGACTGGTCCCAGGCCCACCAGCAGAAGGCTTTCAGGAACCCGGGCCAGCAGCGCCCCGACCCCTCCTACACCTACCAGACCAAGCCCCTGCAACTGGACGGCGTGACCATGGCCGTCCTGGGCGCCGGGGCGCTGGCGGTCCTCAAGGGCTACCTGTGGGTGCAGGACGGGGAGTTCCTCAAGGCGTCGCTCCTGGGTTTGGGCAGCGTCTCCGGCCTCACCGTGGCGGGCTGGGGCTGGTGGCGCTGGAAGCAGGCCCGCAGCCGGGTCTACGACCCGCTGCTGATCAAGGAGAAGGTGGGCCGCGTCGCCTTCGACGCCGAACTCCAGGTCGTCGCCGTAGTGCCCGATAGCGGCGGGGAGCAGCGGGCCGGGGAAATCCTGGAGCCGGTGGTGGCCGCCTACCGCCACTACGACCACCCTGCCGGGGCCAGGTTCAAGGTCGGCGGCGTAAAGCCGGTAGTCCCACTGATGGACCTCCACCCCACCGGCCCGGGGCTGTTCGGCAAGCGCAGCATCCTGGGCGTCCGCGAGGTGGCGGCCCTGTGGCACCCGCCCGGCGAGCGTGACGAGACGCCCCTGGTGGAACGCTCCGGCTCCCGGGCGCTGTTGCCCCCGGCCCGCAGCGTCAGCGGCGGCGCCCTGGTGGGCGACACCACGGCCGGGACCGGCCAGCCCATCCGCTTTCCCGAGGACCTGCTGCGCCGCCACCACCTCTACGTGGCCCGCACCCGCATGGGCAAGTCCACCCTGATGCACCACGTCGTCGCCCACAAGTTGCGGGAAAAAGCGGCAGGAAGGGACAACGACGCCATCGTGGTGGTGGACCCCCACGCCGACCTGGTGGCCGGAATCCTGGAACAGGTGCCGGAGTCCCTCGTAGACAAGGTGCGCCTCATCGACCTGGCCGACGAGTCCCGCGCCCCCGGCATCAACCTGCTGGACACCCGCGTCTTCGCCGATAGGGACCGCACTGCCGACTCGGTGGTGCGGGTGGCAAGGGGGTTGTGGGAGCAGTGGGGTCCCCGGATGCAGTCCATCCTGGAGCAGACGGTCAAGACCCTCCACGAGGCCAACGAGGGGATGGAGGCGGACCGGCAGCACACCATCCTGGACGGGCTGCGCCTTTTGTCCAACGAGCCCTTCCGCAACTCCGTCCTGGCCAAGGTCTCCGACCCCTACCTGCTGGAGTGGTGGGCCCGGGACTTCGGAGGCTGGCACCGCCAGTACCGGGCCGAGGCATTGGCCCCGGTGCAGACCCGCCTCTCCTACTACGCATCTTCCAAGCGGGCCAGGGCCATCCTGGGCCAGCCCCGCTCCACCATCGACCTGCGGGAGACCATCCTGAACGGCGGCGTCCTGCTGGTGTCAACCTCCCAGGGGACCGTGGGCCGGGACGTCGCCGCCCTGGTGGGCGCGTCCCTGCTCAACCTGGTGGACTCGGTGATCCGGGAGCAGGGCGGCCTGCCCTTTTCCCAGCGGCGCGGCGCGCTGGTCGTTGTCGATGAGATGCAGTCCATGCCCGGCGTCGATTACGAGTCCATGCTCTCGGAGCTGGGCAAGTTCGGGGCCAGCTTCATCCTGGCGACCCAGAGCCTGGCCAAGCTGGACGATCTCTCCCCCACCATGCGGGACACCATCCTGGCCAACGTGGGCTGCCTGGCCGTGTTCCAGGTGGCGGGCAGCGACGCCCGGCAACTGGTCTGGGAGCTGGGCAAGGAGCGGGTGAGCGAGGACGACATCGTGTCCCTGGACGTGCACCACTGCTACGTCCGGGCCACCGTGGGGAAAGAGCGGATGCCCGCCTTCTCCATGATGGTGCGCAAGCCCGAGGGTGGCGATTCCGCCGTTGCCGGGCGAATCCGCGCCGCCGCGACCGGCTACACCCTGCCGGCCCGCGACCTGGCCGGCCTGATGGAGGGGGAGGCCGAGGGCGAAAAGAAGGTGAGCGAGTACCGCCGGCTGCTGGCTGAAAGGAACGGCGCGGAGCCGCGCGGGGAGGGCCAATGATGAGTGCCGCCTCCCTGGAAACCGGACTGCTGGGGTTGCTGGCCCAGGCTCCCTTCCTCGACCGGCAGGAGATGGCCTGTATCTCCGGCGGGTCCCGAAGCGTGGTCTACGAGGCTGCCCGGAGGCTGGAGGAAAGCGGGTTGGTGGACTCCATTCCCCACGCGGCTGACCTCGCTCCCCCGGCCCGCCGCTACTGCCTCACCGCCGTCGGGGTGCGAGGCCTGGCCGAAATGAACGGCGAGACTGTGGACGGCCTGCTCCGCAGCCGTGCGGTGTCTCAACAATGGCGGCGCATCCTGCTGGAGCGGCTGGACGCCGTGGCCGTCCTCTACCGGCTGGCCTCCACCATCGCCAATGCCGCCCGCCCGGTGCGACTGCGTCTGTACCGGGCCGCGCCCCTGGACGCCGCCCTGCTGCTGCCCGGCGGCAGGACCCTGGGCGTGGTCCGGCAGGGAGCCGCCGCCGACCGCACCGCCTTTGCCAAGCGACTGTGGCGGCTGGGCCAGAGGCCGCTGCCCGGAACCGTCCTGGTCCTCGCGTCCGACGAGGTGCGGCTCCGGCACGCCCGCTGGCTGTTGGCCCGCACCCCGGTCAACGCCCTGCTGGCCCTGGAGCGCGACGCGGCGCTGGCCGGACTCGCCGCCCCCGTCTGGCGTCCGCCATCGGGCGGCGCGAGGCTGCACCTGGACTACGCGCTGGAACGGTTGCGGCCCGGCGGAGAAATTCCGGTGGAGGGACCGCCGTCGCAGGCGACCCTCCCCGGCGACCTCGCCGCCGCCGCCACCCAGGCAATGCCCGCCCTGCTCAAGCCGGCGGAGAAGCGCGCCCTGGACCTGCTGGCCGATTGGCCCTGGCTGTTGCAGCGGGACCTGGCGGGCCTGCTGGGCGTCTCGGAGACCCGGATCTCCCGGCTGGTGAACCCCCTGGAGGGGTTCGGGCTGGCGATCCGCCCGGCCGCCGCCGGTGGCCGCCTGGCCCTCACCGGCCGGGGGCTGGCCTTCCTGGCCCGGAGGGACCGGGCCTCGGTAGGCGTGGCCCGCAAGCGGTGGAGCGTCAACCCCATTGACGATGCCCAGCCAATGGACTGGCGCAACGTCTCCGGCGGCAGGAGCAGGCAACTGCTCCGCAACCTGGACCACACCGCCGCCGTCCACGGCTTCCTGGCGGCCCTGGCCCGACAGTCCCGCGCCCTGGGCTGGGACACGGCCCAGCTCGACCCGCCCCACCGGGCCTCCCGCCACTTCAGGCACGACGGCACATTACGCTCCGTCAACCCCGACGCCTTCGGCGTCCTGCGCCGCGGCCCGGCTACTTGGGCCTTCTTCCTGGAGTGGGAGCGCCGCGCCGTGCGGCCCGCAACCATGGCCCAGCGATTGGCGCCATACCTGCGCTACTACTCCTCCCACCGGCCCACCGACGACCACGGCGTCCGGCCCCAGGTCCTGGTGGTCTTCGACGGCGACATCCCCGCCACCCACTTCCTGGCCCTGGCGGAGAGGGAGATGGCGCGGGCCGGAGTGAGAGTCCCCCTGTGGGTGTCCCACCGCGAGGCCATCGAGTCCCTGGGACCCCTGGGACGCGCCTGGCTAAGCCCCGGCGATTGGGAACCCGCCCGCCTGCCGCCCGCGCAGTAATACACCCATACATTAACAGAGGAAGAGAGCAAATCGTAACACTTCGTTCCCTTCCCGATAGGAGAGGAAAAGCCATGTTCTCGCAACATAAGAACTGCAAGAGCGGCCCCCGGAGGCGCCGGGGACGGAGCGTCGTCCGGCTCAACACGGCGGCCCTCTGGGAGCGGCTGGCCCTGCTGGGCCGCTCCCAGAACTGGCTCGCCAGGGAGATCGGGGTCAGCCCCGGCTACGTCTCCATGCTGGTCAACGAAGGGCGTGCGCCATCGGGACGCATCCGCAAACGGATGCTCAAGGCCCTCGGCGTGAGCGACTTTCACCAGCTTTTCAAATTGGAGGAAACGGATGACGAATAGCAACCACGAGTCCCGTTTCGACGGGTTCTCGCACCGGATCACCTTCAACGGCCGCGTCCTGCCCCTGGACGCCGGCCTGTTCCCCGAGGACTTCCCGGACCGCCTCCGCAGGCTGAAGGAGGCCAGCGGCCTGACCTGGGCCGCCTTCGCCCAAGCCATCGGCGTGGACCGCAAGCAGTTGCGCCGCTGGCTCAAGAAGGGCGTGGAGCCCTCCGGGAGACCCATGATGTCCCTGCTCTGCTTCGCGGCCCTCATTCCCGGCGGCGTGCAAATCCTCATGGGTGAGGGCTTCCAGCTGACCCTCTGGGCAGAGGAGGACGGGGACTAGAGGCGGACCACAGGCCGCCGGCGCCCGTCCCGACCGCCCGCGCCGGCGGCCCATTCACCGGACAACCGGCGGAAGGACGGAGGTCCAGGAGGTAGACGCCCGTCGGGGCGATATGAAAGATAAGGACAAGAAGGGACAGAACCGAAAACGCAGGGACGCCGGGGACGCCCCGGAGATCGGCGTGGTCCGGGTCTTCTCCAACCCCGGACCCGACGCCGAAGACCGGCTGCGCCGCCTCCTGTCCCTGATGGTCAGGTACGCCACCAGGGACGGGCAGGCCGAGACCGAGAAGGATTCGACCACCGGCGCCCAGCCCACCGATGAACCCGCCGAGGGGGAGGCGTGATGCGCTCCGGCGTAGCCTTCCGGATGGAGACCTCCCGCGACCGGTTGATAATCAACCGCAACTGTCTCCTGTCAACGAGACCTTTGACCACGCCCCGGCAGTCGCGGTATCATGGGAGCAGACGTTGGCCCGGCGGTGTTGGAAGCACCCCGGGCCGTGGCGCCACCTGATGGAAGCAGGTGATGCGGTGGTATTGTACTACTCGCAGACCCGCTCCCGGCAGGAGGCGGGTCTCTTTTATTTTCAGCCGGTTGAACCGATAGGAAGCAGCAATGGCTAAGAGCACCTTTAAGAGCACGGAGCCGAACCGGGCGGCCATCTACGCCCGCGTGTCGGACAAGAGCCAGGACGGGGAGGACAAGACCTCCATCTCCGAGCAGACCGGCGAGATGGAGGCCTACTGCGAAGGCAGGGGCCTGACCATCACCGCACGCTACCAGGAGGTGGGCCCGGGTTGGTCCAAGAAGCGCCCCGAGTTCCAGCGGATGCTGGCCGACGCCAGGAAGGAACGCTTCGACGTCATCGTCTGCTGGAAGTCCGACCGGCTCAGCCGGGGCATGTACCCCGCCGCCGCCCTGATGGAGGTGGTCGAGGCCCACCAGATCCGGCTGGAAGCCGTCATGGACGCCATCGACATGAAGACCTTCGGACTGATGGCTGCCATCGGCAAGATCGAGCTGGACAACTTCCGGGAGCGGTCCACCCTGGGCAAGCGGGGGACGGCCAAGCAGGGACGAGTGCCCACCGGCAAACTCCCCTACGGGTATCGCATCGGAGACGACGGCAGGGCCGAGGTGATTGAGGAGCAGGCCGAGGCCGTCCGCCGCATCTTCCAGATGTACGTCCACGAGGGGATGGGGTCCTACTCCATTGCCGTGCGGCTGACCGACGATGGAATCCCCACCCAGAGCGGCAAGACGCTGTGGCTCCAGTCCCGCGTGCACCACATCCTGGGAAACGCCGCCTACACCGGCACCTGGCTCTACGGCAAGTACCGCCACGTATCCACCGAAGACGGCATGAAAATCTACGACCAGCCGGAAGACACCTGGATTGAGATTCCGATCCCGCAAATCATCGACGATGAGACCTGGGAGCGGGCGCAGGCGCTGAAGAAGCAGCGGAGCCGGAAGGCCAAGAGGAACACCAAGGTGCTCTACCAGTTGCAGCACCTGCTGAAATGCGGTGAGTGCGGTCACAACTTCCATGCCAGGGCCGCCTGGACCAACACCAGCGTCCGCAACGGCAAGAAATACCAATACGAGCTGACGACCCCCCGCCGCTACTACATGTGCAACGGGATGCAGAGCATGCGCCTGGGCTGCCGGGAGCGTCCCCACATCCGGGCCGAGCGGTTGGAAGAGCCGATCTGGAGCGAGGTGAAGCGGGTGATCCAGAACCCCGACCTGATTGTCGCCGGCATCGACACCCTCGATGCCCAGGGGGGCGGCGGCCTGGAGGAGGAGATGGCCCAGGCGGAGCGGGACCTGCGGAGCATCCAGATGGAAGAGGACCGGGCCATCAGGCTGTTCGTATCGGGGAAGATCACCGAGGCCCAGCTCGACCTTCAGCGCAGGTTCATCACCGAGCGGCTGGAGAGCGCCAGGGCGAGGCTGGACGATTACCGGGCGCGGGAGGCTGGCGGAGTCGAGAAGCGGCGGCTGATGGAGACTATCCTCACGTGGGCGAGGGAGGTCGGCCAGGGCCTGGACGAGTTGAACGATGAGCAGCGCAAGGAGATTCTCCAGATGGTGGTAGAACAGGTCGTCATCGACCGGGACAACAACGTGGACATCACGCTGGCCATACCCGTCGACGACGATTCCTCCGAACCCGATTCCCGTGAACCTGATTCCCCTGAGACCGATTCTGTCGCAGTTGCGTCTAAAGAATCTTCACCATTAGCTTCACTCTGGTTCTGTAATCAGTCGCCCACCCTGTCCTACTGCCGGCCCACAACAACCGTGACCACGCAAAGCGTTGGCTACATAACCAAGTCGGAAAAGCCGACTGGGAAGAGAAAGCATTTGTCGGATTGATGAACTTGGGTCAATCACGTCTTTGGCCGTTGCATTGGCTGGCGTGGGAAGCACTCGGCGATCTTCGTCGACTTGTAGAAATCCGAACTAGTACCGCGTTCAGCTATTTTTGACAAATATAAGAATTGATATAATGGAGGCATTCTTTGATTGTGGAGAAGTGGGGGGAATGCCAGCCAAGCTATATCGAGTGAACTTGACCGAAGCTGAGCGGGAACATTTGTTGAGTATCACCCGGCGGGGGCGATCCTCGGGGCGCAAAGTAAAGCGGTCTCTAATTTTGTGTAAAGCCGATGAAGGCCTTACCGGCCAACAGGTGGCGAAAGCCCTGATGGTAGGCCCCGCCACGGTGGGCCGGGTGCGGCAGCGTTTCGTAGAAGGCGGGTTGGAGCGCGCCCTGGATGACCTGCCGCGTCGGGGGCAACGGCGCAAACTGGATGGAAAGCAGGAAGCCCACCTGGTGGCCGTGGCCTGTAGCGCGGCCCCGGAAGGGCACACCAGATGGACGTTGCGATTGCTCGCCGACGAGGCGGTGAAGCTGGAATTGACCGACTCTATCTCCAGGGAGACGGTCAGACAGGTGCTGAAAAAAACGAGTTCAAGCCGTGGCGGAAGAAGGAGTGGTGCATCCCCAAGGTGAGCGCCGAGTTCGTAGCCTGCATGGAGGACGTGCTGGACCTCTACGCCGAACCCTATGACCCCAAGCGGCCCGTAGTCTGTTTCGACGAGACCTCCAAGCAGTTGGTGGCCGAGAAGCGGGCTCCCATCCCAGCCGGGGCGGGACGGGAGGAGCGGTTTGATTATGAGTACCAGCGCAACGGGACCCGGAACTTGTTCATGACTTGCGAGCCGCTGGCGGGCTGGAGGCACGTGGCAGTGACTGGGCGTCGTACCATGGAAGACTTCGGAAGACTTCGCCCATCAGATGCGCTGGTTGTCGGATGCCGCCTACCCAGAAGCGGAGAAGGTTCGGGTGGTGCTCGATAACCTGAACACTCATAGACCCGCCTCCCTGTACGAGGCCTTCGAGCCGAAGGAGGCCAGACGGGTGATCCAACGGCTGGAGTTTCACTATACTCCCAAGCATGGCAACTGGCTCAACATGGCAGAGATTGAGTTCAGCGTCTTCAGCAACCAATGTTTGAATCGCCGGATTGAAGATGAGGTGTCCTTAAAACGCGAGATTGCCGCCTTGGAGACCGAACGAAATCAGGCTGGGGCAACTATCGAGTGGCGGTTCACTACCACCGACGCCCGGCACAAGCTCCAGCGTATTTATCCATCGGTTTCAGACTGACTCGGTACTAGTCAGTTGCACAATTCACTCGGGTCGGCGGGAAGCCTTATCTCAATGCCCGTCCCATCGCCGCCGCCGACCTCAACCAGCGTGGCATTTTCGCCCGCCGAGCCATCGGGCCATGGCGTAGTAAACCCGCCAGGACCGTAGTGCCCCACAGGTCCCACGCAGTCCGAAACATAGATGCTCAAAAATGACGAACCCGACAAGCCTTCCAACAGCCGAATCTCGAAGGTTCCATCTGGTCCAGTCTCTCCCCACTCCCCGAAACTTTCAAGCAGCAGCGCCGTCCCTTCAACCGGTTGGCCGTCCGGCCCCAGCACTGCTCCAAATACAATGCCCTGCCGGCGGCATAATTCATCAGGGTCGACCGGAAGCCTTATCTCGATACCCGTCGCACCGCCACCCGCGATCTCGGCGTCTTCGACCAGAGTCGTAAACCCACCTGTTCCGTAATATCCCACAACGCCGCATTCTGCAACTGAGCTCACGTTAATCCGGACGGAATAAGGTCCCGTCCAGCCTTCGGGTACAGGAATTGCAAAAGCGCCGTCAGGCCCGGTAAAAAACCATTCGCCGAACGCCGATAACTCAATCCACTGCAACGGATTCCCGTCCGAACCCAACACAACTCCGGTTACCGCAGTTGCTTCGCTGCACAATTCGTCAACGTTGACCGGCAACCGTATCTCGACGTCAGTCGAGTCTGCGCTGCCGACCTCGAATTGCGTGGCGCCTCCCCGCAGCACCGTAAACCCGTCAGGACCGAAATATCCCAGCCTTCCACAGTTCCCAAGAACGCCGGCATGAATGTTCAGGATGAACGAGCCTGCCGCACCTTCGGGCAGGCCCATCGCGAAGGTTCCATCCTCGCCAGCCTCTCCCCAGTTCCAGAAATCCTCGCCCACCAAGGACACTCGGATACCTTCAACGGGTTCACCGTCCGGCGATAGCGTCACCCCCTGCATCGTGGAGTTGCCCTGAACGCTGAGCCCTTGGCCCGGAATCACATTGTCCCGACCGATAAATGGCGAACCCAACAAGGTTTCTTTTTCGTCGGCCCGCAGATAAGTGGTTTCCAGGTTGACCGGATCCCACATGAGCGACCGCAAATCGTACGTCGGAAGCCCTTCTTCACAGCCCGGGGGGTGGGAAGTCCAAGCGCATGGCCAAGCTCGTGCCCCAACCCGACAATAAAGCCTCCCAGCGACCCGGTATAGGCTCCATCTCCGGCACAGCCGTAGTACTCCCACTGCTGCCCGGGGTTCGACAGGTCTAGGCGGTCGTCGCCCGTGATGATTGTAAGGCCATCGCCGCCCGCCCAGAGTTCGGTGGGCTCATCGCAGGGTTTGATGATTTTCAGTCGACCAGCGCACCGGCGACAGGCTGCCTTGAGCCGTCGGATCTGACGGCGGTCACAGACAGCTGCTCCGTCTGTCCGATGGACGTCATAGGCGTCATCGTTGTCACCTCCAGAGAAGCGACACGGATGACTGTGACGGCAACCGGCGCTGTGACAGCCTTTCCCACGGCGTTCGTGGCGGTCAGAAGATAGGTGGTGGTCATAGATGGTGTCACGATGGTGGTTCCGGCACCAGCCGGAGTGCCGTCAACTCCGTCGATGCTGACCGAATCGGCGTTGGCGGTCTTCCAGCTCAAGGTTGCAGTCCCGCCGCTGTCAATCGTCGCTGGGGCGGCGACGAACGATACGATCGTAGGGTTGGGAGCAGGTGGCTCTGTATGTACGGGTGTAGGCGTGGCGGTCGGTGGTGGAGTTGCCGTCGGCATGGGAGTGGCTGAGGGCACGGGCGTCGGCATGGGAGTGGCTGAGGGCACAGGCGTCGGCGTGGGAGTGGGTGAGGGCACGGGCGTCGGGGTGGGAGTGGCTGAGGGCACGGGCGTCGGGGTGGGAGTGGCTGAGGGCACGGGCGTCGGGGTGGGAGTGGCTGAGGGCACAGGCGTCGGGGTGGGAGTGGCTGAGGGCACGGGCGTCGGGGTGGGAGTGGCTGAGGGCACGGGCGTCGGGGTGGGAGTGGCTGAGGGCACGGGCGTCGGCATGGGAGTGGCTGAGGGCACGGGCGTCGGCATGGGAGTGGCTGAGGGCACGGGCGTCGGCATGGGAGTGGCTGAGGGCACGGGCGTCGGCATGGGAGTGGCTGAGGGCACGGGCGTCGGCATGGGAGTGGCTGAGGGCACGGGCGTCGGCTCGGGTTCGGAGCAGGCCGCGACGATCGCCAACGCAGCGATGAGTGCGCAGGTCATGGCGGCGGCCCGCCACCGTGCTCAGGGGCGCCCGTTGACACAGCTACGGATTCTGCACCCCTTGGAGTGGTATTTGCTGAAACGAGCTACGACCCGCGTCTAGGGCCGAATATAGTAAAGAATATGCTCCGTAAATGGTGTTCTCGTAACTCGTTGGTATTCCCGGGGTGTGTTGGAATTAGATCAAGCACAGGCACAGGGACACCAAGGCTATTGAGTCCCTGATTATGGTCGCACTCTTGCTATTCCCTTTAGAAACTATCTCAAAATGGTCAGACACCACTGACGGCGGAACCACAGGAGTGCACGAGCGAGCTGTAGCACTCCGAGGTAGTTCGACGCCTTCTTGTCGTAGCGAACAAGAACCGCACGGCACTTGGAGAGCCATACCAGAGTCCGTTCCACTACCCACCGGCGCGCCGGATACCGCTTGCAGCCAGAGGAGTCCAGTTTCTCCTCACCGATGCGTCGGACGTGCTCCCGATAGCCGTGTCCGGCGGCAGCCCCACGGCCTGAAGGATTGTCATACCCTTTGTACAGGCACAGGTGTTGGGCTTCCTCCTCAGTGGGCTGCGGTCGTTCGACCATAATGGCGTCCAGGGTCGCCTCCAACAGCTTGGCATCGTGGACGTTCGCTCCAGCAACCGTAATGCTCAAAGGGCCGCCCTCTCCATCCACAAGGGACACTCGTTGGAATTCAATGTTTCCATGGGACTCCAACCATCGAAAAGATTCCGTTAGGCTTCCCTACCCTCCAGCTACCGGCCAAATCTCTGGAGTTTCTCCTGCGAGTCCTCCAACCAGCGTTCATGATGGCCCAGCTTGGTGGGGTGTCGACATTGATAGTGGCCCTGTGGCTGGATGCAATTACCGGTTCGCAGCATCAGCCGAACCGGGAACTCATAGATCTAGGAATTGGCAACATCGCGGCCGGTCTAATCGGAGGCTCGTCCGGCGTACAGAACACGAGTTCATTCGTCAATGCGTACAGCGGGGGTGGGACTCCCGTCGAAGGCATAACGGTATCCTTATTGCTCCTGTCGGTACGTTCTTCCTAGGTCCGATCGCCGAGCGAATTCCCCTTGCTGTCCTGGCCGGTATTGATTCGAGGCGCAGGCGTGCCGGGCAGTCGGCCTCCACAACCCTCCTTACTTAGCATCGCTCCGACAGTCTACATCGCGCCTAAAGACCGGATTTATGAAACAGGTTAACCGTGTCCATACGTCGCACCACCGTAGGCTCGACTTCAAGCCTATGGATGGCGGTGGGCGGTCCCATTGGCAACCACGGAATATCAGCGACTACCCGCTCGCGGGATCCATTTTGGAGCGGCCTTTTACCTCCAGTCGTAGCGAGGACTCCAACCCAGCAATCGCTGCGCCTTTTCCGTACTGATTACGCTGACGGTGCCGTCTAGCCCTTCCCGTATCTCCACCCGGTCGCCAAAGTTGTTTTTGACAAGGTCAATCGTAGGCTCTTTGAAACGACTGGAAGGCTGGGCGATCATGAAAGCTTCATATTCTTCGATTTCCGCATCCAGCGCTAATACGTGGGCCTCTGCTACATCCCTGGCATCGGCGTAGGCCCACATCACCAGTGTCAGGGGATTCTCCCGTGTTGGGGCCGGCCAGGGGAACTCCGCTTGTACCTCCGGCAACGCCACATTGGTAAACCGCAGGCTGACGACCGTGGTGTCTGAATTGCGGGCGATCATTCTGCCGATATCCTCTCCAACCTGCTTGGACAAGCCGTAGGGCTCGAAAGGCATCATGGGATGTTCCTCGTCTAATGGGAGATACAGCGGCACGAAAGCGTTCCCCTCGTGGGCCCACCCCATGCCGAACGCGCTGGACGAAAACACCACACGCCGCAGTCCCAACTCCGCCGCCGACATCATGACGTTCAAGGTGCTGTCCACGTTATTTTCAAAAATGAACCTTGGTTCGTCCCGCAGCGGCCCAGGGATTGCTCCCAGGTGAATGACGGCTTCCGCGTTCTTGAGAATCCCTTCCACTGCCTTGGCGTCCGAGAGATCGCAACGGACAAACTCCGCTGGAAGGTCATCGGCAGCCAATTGGTCTGTCGCCAGGACTTCTTTGTTTTGGTCCACCAGCAACTGCACCACCCGGCGTCCCAGTCTTCCTGCCGCTCCGGTTACTACTATCATCTCTTCCTTCGGCATCTTTTCCTCCGGCTAATTCCCTTGGTTGATTATTGGACCGGCTCACCGCATACGGGCCACCGGAATCTCATGGGCGGTCAAGTCCGTGGATACCACGGTAATCTACCGTTGGCGGCGACTGCCAGCCTTCCAGGAGTGCCGGACGAGGCTGGTAAATCTCGACGCCCAGCGGGTGGCATGTGTCGATGGGATCGCCGGCGTCTTCTCCCCAAACCTGGACAGACAGGTCTCCGTGGGGACAGGTGGAAATGGCGCAGAGCAGGTCTATCTCAGCGAAGAATTCGAAGTAGTCCCCTTGCTTCGCCGGTGAAGGTTTTACGAAGTAACGGTCGTCCCGGGTAAGTCCGGTTACTTGGAATATGTTGAGCACGTCGTGGACGTCGCTCTCGTTGAGATGGTATGGAGTGATTGCCCGCACCAGGTTTGAGTGGCAGCAGTAGTCGAAGTCCTCGCCGTTCAGTAGTTTGTTAACGTATGGGTCGCAGCGGGTGCCTAGCAGGTCATGACACCCGGCGCCGTCCTCGTCCAAGGTATAGTCCACCGTGTCGCCGGTGATGGTAAGCATGGGTCGCAGGTACGGAAGACATGACCACAGCCGGTCGAATGTGGAGACGTGGGCCCGGTGCAACTGCTTGGTACGGGCCGCCCAGAACCGTTCCCGGGGATTATTCAGGTTCCACGCGTTGAAGTCGGCCACCTGCGCTCCTTCCACCACGACGATGCGGCATATCTGGCCTGCCAAGACAGGCCAGGCCTTACCGGAGCGTATCGGCACCACGAATCTGATCAACCGGGCTCCGGGTCTCCGCATCTTTACCCAAGCGTCCGTAAAATTCCCGGTCAACGTCAATGAGGCTGCCGGGTTTGGGTTGGTAAATTACTCTAGGCGCTGGCATAGGACCCCCGTTGGGAATGGGCTTGATCAATTTCACGGATCATGGCCACGCGCGGGTAGCCAGGTTTTCTCACCCGCGCGGTAAGCAGTACGAGGTTACCACGAAATGGATAAGTCACCGGCAAAGTACGTGCACCTTCCGGGCAATCGCGTCTTAACCGGTCGCCGGGCGGGCGGGCCTTCGACCGGGTCAGGGGCCTTCATGATGTAGCGGGCGCATCCAATTGGAGTATTGCCTGGAGGACGCCGTTGGCGGACCAGGGAAGGAGACAGCGGATGATTTCATGGCATTCGGGAAGGGCGTCCACGGTGCGGCAGCGCTCGAGGTACAGGTGGAGGTCCATGAATGTGGTGAGGCGGAAGCCGTGGCCGGCGACGCGCCTGATAAAGGAAAGGGGCCCGGTTTCCACCGAGGTGAAAGGCTGCGGCATTTGCTTCGATGGCGCCTTGTGGCTGCCGAAGTCGGCGCGGGCTTGGGCCCACTCATGGCAAAATTCTTCGGCCAAGGGGCGGAGCCGGATGACGGCGAGGGGCAGGGCGAGTTTACGCTTCAGGGCGTTGACGCGGTTTCTGAGTTGGCGCAATGACATGGATTCACCTCTTGGGCTTGTGGCGAAAGGTCAGGCCGGAAATTTCGATTTTCCCGCCATTTCCGCCCATTTTCGCCCATTTCGGCCCGTTCCGGGTGGTTGGGCGTGTTGGGGGCGGGTTCACAGGAATAATGGTAGTGGGGTGTACCAGGGGCTGGGAAGGGGCGAGTGTCAGGTATGTTTCACCACGGAGTACGCAGAGCGCAGACTAACTTCAAAAAACTCTGTGGTCTCTGTGTGCTCTGTGGTTGACCGTGGCGTTTTGATTTAAGATGCGATTGCCCTGCGCAATATGGGCATCAGTGAGCAGACCTTCTCCAATACCTGTAGAATTCCCTCCAGGCCAGCTTGAAGGAGGCCCTTGTCCATCATGAAGTTTGCCCTGTTTTTGCTGGGTTCCTGGACAGAGCAGGAAACCAGCGCCCAAAGCCGGATCTTTGGCGAATTGCTGGAACAGGCTGAATACGCCGAGGAAGTGGGGTTCGATTCGATCTGGATTGCGGAGCATCACTCCAGCCGGTATGGCATCTGTCCGTCCCTGATGCCGCTCCTCAGCCACATCGCCGCACGCACCAAGAAAATCCGGATCGGGGCTGGAGTCAGCGTCTTGCCCTTCCACAATCCCATTTTCCTGGCTGAAGAGAGCGCCATGCTGGACGTGCTGAGCAATGGCAGGCTGGACTTCGGGGTTGGACGCGGTTCGGCAGATTACGAGTACGGTAACTTCAATATCGACTTTGATTCCCGGGACATGCGAACCAAGGAGGCCCTGGACATTATCATGGGGCTGTGGACCCAGTCAGATTTCACTTTTCAGGGCGAATTTTATCAGGTGAAAGACCTTACAATAGCTCCGCGGCCGTTGCAACAACCCCATCCCCCGGTGTATCTGGCCGTATCCCGCACCCCCGCCAGCGTGGACGTTGCCGTATCACGAGACCTGCCCATCCTGACCAGCTTTTTTACCCCGGAGGCCGATAACCTGGGTCTGTTTTCACTTTATGCTGAACGCTGCGCCTCTGCCGGAAAGGACCTGCCTGTGGGGGAAATGCCCTACTTCCGGTTTGTATACTTGGACGAAAACGAACTGGCAGCCCGGGAATACCCCCGGCAGTCCCTGACCTGGGTCCGGGACCTGGGTGGTTACCGGCGCACCTTGACCCACGGCGATGAAATCAATGTGGACCTGGACCACTGGCGCCGGACCCGCACCGTCGAACCGCCCAGTTATGAGTCGGACCTGGAGACTACTGTCTACTTCGGCACCCCGGAGCAATGTGTGCAACGAATCGCCAAGTTAAGGGACGAACACGGCATCGGGTACTTTGGCGCCAGCATGTCCTTCGGCAGTATGGAGCACTCCAAGGTATTGAGATCAATGGAACTCTTCGCCAAAGAAGTGATGCCCAAGTTCCGTCAATAGGACTTCGTCACCGACTCATCCTATTCCAGGATTTCGCTGCCGGTCACGGAGGCTTTGAAACAGAATTGTACGCCCATCACGGAGTACGGCCGCCTGGACGCCGACGGAAGGCGTTACATAGCCCTGACTCTCCGCACTGCGTCTCGCCAAAATTCCATCAGAAACCGGCCCTGTCTTTTTGGAAGCGGTTCGAAGTAAAAGAGATGCCGCCAGGACGAAGTAGAAGCGGCCACGCCCATTCGGTTACTATAGCAATTGTTCAGTAGAGAGGGTCAACCGTGACACCGTTCACAGTCAACCGGACACCCTTACACCTAGAGGCCACCTTTCACATAGAGCCCACCTTTCACATAGAGGAAGGTAGTTGACTTTTGGCATCAAGTTCCAGCCATCAGCGATACCAAAGCATCGGCAACAGCTATTCGGGGGCCCGCCGACCAGACCCCCGTATCCAACGGCTGATCGTTACGGCCTTAGGTGATGCTCAAAGCGTCATAAACGTGGGCGCTGGAACGGGTAACTATGAACCCGTAGACCGCCGGGTAGTCGCGGTCGAACCGTCGCTTGCTATGATCGCCCAAAGGAGACCTGAGACCGCTCCTGCGATACGAGCGGTGGCCGAAGCGCTGCCTTTCGGGGATCAAACTTTCGAGGCTGCTCTGGCTGTCTTGACCCTTCATCATTGGACCGATTTGGCAAGTGGGCTGTCAGAACTACGCCGGGTGGCGAGCCGTCAAGTGATCCTGCTGTTCGAGCCGTGGATTTCCCGGCAGTTTTGGTTGGTCGAATACTTTCCAGAGTGCCTATCGCTGCCTTCGGAGATACAGGCGCCAACCATCGAAGACCTACGGATGCACTTGGACGTTCAAACCGTCGTTCCCGTGCCGGTGCCGGCTGACTGTATCGATGGATTCGCCGGGGCTTATTGGTGTAGGCCCGGGTCGTATTTGGACCCTTGGGTACGGGTGGGGATTTCAAGCCTGGCCCAGTTGCCACCCGAAGCGACTGAACGGCGCGTCCAAAGATTGCGCCAAGACCTGGCATCCGGGGAGTGGGACGCCCGTTACGGTTACCTGCGAGAACTGACGGAACTCGACCTTGGGTATCGGCTGTTGATTGCTCAGTGAACCTGGGAACCAACCCAGACGGAGTCGGGGTGCTGGCAAACGTCATCGATCGAATGATGATCGACAAACCCAGGAGTTACTCCGAGGGCGTGCGCCCGTCTCACTGACGGAACGCTTCGGCTGTCAGCATTACGTCCTTGCGGCCCCTGTGATATTCTCGGAGGTGTTATGAGAATACCGATTACAATGTGCCACGGAATCCGCCCCACCGCCGGCGGCGCCCTCCGCAATCCCTTGCCCGAGGAGCGGTTCGACATACTGATGAGGACTGCGGCGGGAATGGGGTTCCAGTCGATAAATTACGACCAACTGGCAGCTTGGCGGCAGGGAACGTCCTCTCTGCCGGAACGGCCAATCATGATCGACTTCGACCATCCGGTTGTCTCGATGCGCCGGGAGGTATTCCAGACGCTGGAGCGGTACGGGTTCAAAGGGAACCTGTTCATCTACACCTCACCATACGACCCGGACTATCCCCGCCCGCTGGCGTTGGCCCAGGTTCCCGAGCACATGCCTTGGTCAGAAGTTCGGGAACTTCGCGACCTCGGCTGGCATATCGGCGCCCACACCGTCAGCCATCCCAACCTGTCCAACCTGGCCGCGGAGGACCCGGAAGGAGAGGTGATCCGGGAGGAGTTGGACCGGTGCAACCGGGTGATCGAAGAAAACCTCGGCTTCGTCCCGCAGGACTTTGCGTTTACCGGCACCAGTTGGAGCAGCGCCGCCGAGGAAGAGGTCAAGAAACGGTACCGGTTTGGCCGCCTGTGGATAGTTGGATCCGAATACGAGGCCGACGGCAAGCCCATACGCTACGCTGAACTGGCCGGTTCGTCGGAACCCGACGAGGCCGACGGCGGCCCGCCCCACAGCACAAGATATATTACCGAACACACCGACCCACACCGCCTGCCATCCATGGAACTTCAGGCCCTCATCAACGACCCTGACGCCTTTCGCTCGTACTTGGAAGGCGCGCTGGAAGATTAGGGCCAGCGGCCTCGATGCCACTAACGTCTTGGGAGCGACACTCGCGGTCGCATTGGAGGGAGTTGGCGTTATGACCCTTGGCCGATTCAACCTCGTCAGTCAAGTGGGCCGTGTCCCTTCCATGACCGTACCGCTCGACACGCGGCAGGAAAGCAGGTTTCAACGCTTGATGGAAGAGTCGATAATGATCGACCTTCACCAGCATCCGATGGTGCTGCCTGAAGACTTCAACCAGTACTTTGAGTACCTGCGCAGCGACAACTACGTCTGGGGGTATGATGCGGTCCGGGAAGGCGGCTTTACCGCTGTTGGAACAGCCAACGTCTTTCGCGGGATGCTGCACACCAGCGAGATGTCCTTCATCAGATTCTCCGACCTGTTGGACGAGGTCAGCATGATGATTTCGGACATTTCCCGGCATGACGACGTGCTACGGGTCAACAACGCCGCCGAGATAGAGTCGGCAAAGCATCAGGGTAAGGTGGGGTTCCTGCCCACGGCGGAGCATTTGGCCATCGGCAATGAGCTAAACCGGGTGGACGTGCTCTATAACGCCGGAATACGACTGGCGGGCTTGACCTACAGCCGCAAGGCCTACATAGGCGACGGCATCTTCGAGCGCAACGATGGGGGCCTCAGCGAGTTCGGAGTGGAAGTCGTTCAGCGTATGAACGACTTGGGGATGGTAGTCGACGTGTCCCACGCTTCTTTCCGTACTGCCATGGACGCCATCGAGGCATCCAATACCCCGGTGACCTTCAGCCACGACGGCTCCTACACCCTTGCCAGCCATAGTTTTCAGGCCCGCAGGCTGAGGAAAGACCAGGAGTTGCTGGCCTGTACCAAAAAGGGCGGCGTTATCGGCATCACCGCCGTACCCAACCGGCTCAGCAACGACCCGGAGCAAAGCATCGAATGCGTGTTGGACCATTACGATTATATGGTCCAACTGGTTGGCGCGGATCACGTAGCCATCGGCACCGACACCAGCATCGGCGATATGGTGGGTGTGGGCCAAGTGGTAATGGGCCGCACCGGCCCCACTCCGGCAACCTATCTCAATGGTCTGGAGTCGCCGGCAGACGGCAAGAACATCATCCGCGGCCTCATAACCCGCGGCTACTCCGACGAAGACGTCAAGAAGATCGCGGGCGGCAACGTGCTGGCGTTTCTCCGTCGGATTATGGGGTGAGTCACGACCTCTACCCATTGCACCCAGGCGTTCCCATCATCCCAACCTTCTTCCAAAGGAGAAGGGACTGTCGAAAGACCCTCTAATCCGGGTTCACCAGACGAGACCAGCCTTTACAAAAATCATAGACGGAGAGGTGCAGCTATGGCGGACAGTCTGAAGAGTATCGTACAAGAAGCTATCGACATCGCCATCGGAGAACGCGGGGAAATCGGAGTTCAGGCCGCAGCTTACTCGGACGGGGAATTGGTGATCGACCAGTGGGGCGGTCTGGCCGATGAGACCACTGGCCGGGAGGTCGATGGAGACACCCTATTCCCGGTGTTTTCCAATATAAAAGCAATGACGGCGACAGCGCTCCACATTCAGGCGGAACGGGGGCTGGTGGACTACTACCGGCCGGTGGCAAAATACTGGCCCGAATTCGGTAAGCACGGCAAAGACAAAGGCACGGTGTTCGATGCGTTGACCCACCGTATCGGGGTCCCATTGATGCCTGTGGGGGTTACTCCGGAGTTGATGTGCGACTGGGACTGGATGGTGGGGCAGATCGCGGAGATGCATCCTCTCTTTGAACCAGGGACCCGAAGCGGCTACATGGCCTACACTTTTGGCTGGGTGGTAGGTGAGGTCGTGCGCCGTACCGACCCAATGCACCGGCCCTTCGGTCAATTCATCCAGGAAGAAATCTGCCAACCCCTGGGCATCACCGACCTGTGGGCCGGAATTCCACCCGAGGCTGAGCCCCGGGTGGCTAAACTTACCAATTTACCGGAAGTCCCTCCAGGCGCTCCGGGAATACCTCCGGACTCGCTGCGGTTCCGGGCTTCTCCGCCAGTGGTGGGGACAAACCAACAGGTGTTTGGCCGCTCTGATGTGCGCCAAGCCTGTATCCCCGGAGCACAAGGGATCATGAATGCGCGGAGCCAAGCCCGGTTCTACGCCATGCTGGCCAATGGCGGCGAGCTGGACGGTGTGCGCCTTCTTTCGGAGGACCGGGTGCGGACCTTCCATATACCCCGTCCCCCCAGCGATTACGATCCGGTGCATGGCATTCCCCATCATGGGACCATCGGAGGCTTCCACTTCGCGGGTAGTCCCGGCATGGGCGCCATGGGCAGCAACCCTCTGGCTTTCGGCCATAACGGGGCCGGGGGCTGTCTTGGCTGGGCGGACCCCCAGCATCGGCTGGCGGTTGCTATTCACCATAACCGCATGGTCCCCCACGGCCCTCCCGAAGAAAGCCCGCTGACACCCATCGGTGGAGCGGTGCGAAAGGCTCTGGGGATACCGGAGTAGCTTCCCCATTAACTCTCCTGGGCACACAAAGAAGGCCCTGTCCGCCCATTGGCTAGCGTTGGCTAGACAGTCTGATTCATTGGAGAAGGTGGGATCCTCGCGGAGGTGGCCAAGGAGATGAGCGAGGTCCTGATGGGAAGCGGGCTGACCGAGACCAGGGCCTTCGTGAAGAAGATTTTGGTCAGGCCCATTCAAGCGACGATCCGCTATATGATTCCGATGCCTTACGAAAACCCCTTAAGGGGCAGAGATGCCGCCGACGTCGCTCTGAGCGTCCCCGTTCTTAGTATAGTACATCTGATGGGCCGAGGACGGATGCTGCTGTCGCGACTATCGCCAACAAAGAATCGAGGCGCTCGAGGCTCAACCCCAGACTTTGCGGGCGGTGTCGGAAACTAACTCCAGCTTTCTCCGTTGGTCGTCCCAAGTAAGCAGGTTTCCGGCATCGATGGAAGCGAAGCCGCACTGTGGGCTGAGGGCCAGGTTCTCCACCGGAACATAACGGGATGCTTCCTCTATGCGGCGGAGCAACAGGTCCTGGGGCTCTAAAGTACCCTCTTTTGTCGTGATGAGCCCCAGTACCACGACTTTGCCGGGGGGAATAAAACGCAGCGGTTCGAAGCCGCCGCTGCGTTCGGTGTCGTACTCCAGAAGGAACCGGTCAACCTGCAAGTTGCTGAAAAGCCGCTCCGCGACCGGATCGTAGGCTCCTTCAGTCTGCCACCGGCTCCGGTGGTTGCCACGGCACAGGTGGAATCCCAACGTTACTCCCTCTCTCGGAAGGCCCTCCAGGCAAGCGTTGTCCGCGCCCACCGAGTCTTCAATCTCTTTTTCGATATCTAGGCCCTGCTCTCGCAATTGCTGGCTTCGCCGCTCGCCAAAGAATCTGGTGGCGTAGTTTGGGGCGTCCAGTTGAACGTAGGGGATGCCTTCTTCTACAACGCTCCGGAGTTCGTTGTTTACGATCCGGGACAGGTCTTGTTGCACTTCGGCCGGCGACTCGTAGAACCGGTCGGTGAAGCCCTCTTTGAAAGCGCCGTGGCCCAGCAAGCTGGCGGCGGGCATGGTGATTTTGATTGGACCCGGGGAGTGTCGCCGCATGTAGGCTGACTCGTGACCGGTAAAGCGCCCGCTGGGGTTGAGCTTCCCGGCTACCACTTGTACCCTGGTCGGCACTAGCCCGCCGTCCGGGCCGTGCCATTCCCGAAGAAACGACTCGCTGGGAGCGGCAAATCCCTCCAGCCACTGGGCCGGGCCGCTCAAGAACGACCCTCTGCGGTACTCTCCATCGGTGAACACGTCCATCCCGGCTTCTTTTTGCAACTGGAGCGCCCGACTGATGGCGTTGTCTTCCACTTCCCGCAGGGCCTCCAACGAGGTCGTCGCCGCTTCGTAGGAGGCGCGTGCCTCCAAGACTTCGGCGGGGCGCAACAGGCTGCCCAGATGGTCGGCCCGGTAGTATTCAGTCATCGAGGGTCACCTTCGCTCAGGATTTCGGCGGCGATCATGGCAACGATTGCGACAATGATTATCGATAATTGTTACGGTAGTTCGATGTTAACACAGGAGGGGACCCGGCGGTTGACGGCCACAAACTGCGGCGATATGCTGCCGCAGCGTCCTCCGCCAGCCGCGCCCGCAGCTTTGGGCAGCGGATAGTTTTGAGGAGGTCTAGCAATGAAGTACGGAATCATGTTGCCTTCGCGAGGCGACTTGGCCCGGCCCGATAACATTATCCCCATTGCCAAGAAGGCGGAGGCGCTCGGCTATGCGGTCATGATGTTTCCGGACCATATCGTCCTGCCCAATGAGGTCGATTCGCCCTACCCCTATACCCAGTCCGGTATTTTCCCGGCTACGGACACCAATGAGACCACAGAGCAGCTAACTATGCTGGCCTTTCTGGCCGGTCAGACCGAGTCCATAAGGTTAGTAACTAGCGTGATGATAGTTCCCCACCGGCCACCCGTCCTCACCGCCAAGATACTGTCCACCATCGACGTGCTATCGAAAGGCCGGGTAACCGTGGGTGTCGGAGTTGGCTGGCTGCAAAAGGAGTTCGAAGCGCTGCAAACGCCGCCCTTCGAGGAACGGGGCGCGGTTACCGATGAATACATCCGGATTTTCAAAGAACTCTGGACCAGCGAGTCCCCGAGCTTTCAAGGAAAGTACTGCAGTTTTTCTAACCTGTCCTTCCTGCCCAAGCCGGTGCAAAAGCCGCATCCACCCCTCTGGGTGGGCGGCGAGAGCCGGCGGGCCCTGCGGCGCGCCGCTGAGCTAGGCGACGGTTGGCAACCCATCGGGACCAACAACCAGTTTCCTTTAGCTGCTCCAGAGCAGATGGTTGCTGCTATGAAGAGATTGGACAGGTACGTAGAGCGGGCTGGCAGGCCCGAGGGTTCGGTGGAGGTCATTTGCAGGATGCACGGTTATAACCTCGAGACCAACGGCGGCGGGCCCGACTCCCCCGGCCGGCCAACCTTCACCGGCAGCGCCGCGCAGATAGCGTCGGACATCAGGCGGTTTGAGGATATGGGAGTAAGCCACCTGATCGCCGCCTTTGTACCGGTTGCTCAATTGGCCAGCAGTCAGGAAGAGATGATGCGCGACATGGAGTTGTTGGCCGATCAGGTCTGGCCCAAGGTTTGACGCGTTGGTCCGTTCGGGACCCCGTTCCAGGGCGCTTGGTTTTAGGGTGCTAGCAGTCCTTCATAGGTGTGTGGGCGGCGGTCTCGATAGAACTGCCAGGTGGTGCGGACCTCGCGTATTTCTTCCTACTTGGAAGTCTCGGGTGCGGAGAGCAACCTAGTCCGGGGCGAAAGCGTCGATAATCTCCCGGATATTAGGGGTCAAGGGGCAGAGCACCGGGTAAGAGGCGCCGGCGTCCAGGTACTCCTGCACCCGATCCCGGCACATCGCCGGGGTGCCTGCGGCGCTGAGCAAGTCAACGATGTCGTCGCCCACCAGCGACATGGCCTCTTCGATTCCGCCTTCCTTGGGAGGCCATCCTCCCATGGCATCGTGGACGTTTTGAACAACCTCCTCAGAAACCCCGCTGGCTTTGCCGATGTGGGGCTGTTGGCCCAGGTACATGGTCACGGCGTGCCGGGCGGCATTCCGGGCGGTTTCCGCATCGTCGGACATGGCCACCGCCAGCATCTGGGGCATGTCGATGTCTTTCATTGACCGGCCGGCCCGCGCAGCCCCGCTTTCGACTCTCTGCAAAGACTGACGCAGGTAGCTGACCGAGGTAAAGAAGTTGTGAAAAACGCCGTCACCGATCTCACCGGCTAGCTCCAGCATCTTGGGGCCGGTGGCGCCGATGTAGATGGGCACGTCGATGGCTTCTCTAGGGACCCCTTCTCCCAAGTCAAGCCGCAGGTCTTGCACCTTTACGACTTCGCCGTCGTAGGTCACCGTCTCCATTTCGAGCAACCGCCTGACCACCGTCACGTACTCCCTCATGGCGGATAAGTGCTTGCGGCGGCGGACCCCCTGGTTTCGCGCCAAGGGGTCCCAGTAAGCGCCGATACCCATGATGACCCTGCCGCCGGACAGCTCGTGGAGCGTCGCCAGGGTCATCGCCATCAGGCCGGCGGTGCGGGTCCAATTGTTGACCACCCCGGTCGCCAGCCGGATGCGGCTAGTTGCTTGGGAAAAAGCCGCAAGGGGGGTCATGGCGTCGCGGACCAACCGGGTTTCGCAGACCCAGGCCGCTTCGAATCCCCGCTGCTCGGCGTACCGGACCAACTCTATCTGTTCCCGGAGGGACGGCCGGTCTAAGAAAATTAGCCCAACTCTTTCGATGTCGACTCCTTTCGCCCCGCTAGTCTCACCAGCTTATAACGCGCCACGCTTGATGAAACGGCCGCCGGCCGGAATGCCGGTGTGGTTTCCGTCCTCTACCAGCACCCGCCCGTTGGCGATTACAACCTCGGGCACACCTTTCACTTTCATGCCCTCGTAAAGGTTGTAGTCCACGTTCATGTGGTGGGTTTGGGCGCTGATCACCGTCTCGGCATCGGGATCGAACACCACTATATCAGCGTCGCTCCCCACTGCGATGGTGCCCTTGCGAGGGAAAAGGCCGAACAGCTTGGCTGGATTGGTCGAGAATAACTCCACCAGCCGGTTCAAGTCCATCAGCCCGGAGGCCACGCCGTGGGTATAAAGGAGGCTCAAGCGGTTCTCGATTCCGGGTCCGCCGTTGGGAATCTTGGAAAAGTCGTTCACCCCGAGGGTCTTTTGGTCGCTGAACCGGAAAGCGCAGTGGTCTGTGGACACAACCTGAAGGTCGTTGCGGCGCAGCCCCTTCCAAAGCTCCTCTTGGTGCCACTTGTCTCGTAAGGGCGGCGTCAGCACGTATTTGGCCCCCTCAAAACCTTCCTGGTCATACATACTATTGTCTAGGGTCAAATAGTGAGGGCAAGTCTCGGCGTAAACGTAATTTTGCCGGGAGCGGGCTGCTTGCACCTCTTGCAGCGCCTCGTTACAGCTCAAGTGGACAAAGTAGACCGGCGCCCCGGCGACCTCGGCCATGCGTATCGCCCGGTGGGTGGCTTCGGCCTCGGTTACCGGCGGGCGGGTGCTGGCGTGAAACTTGGGGGCGGTGTTGCCTTGGGCCAAGGCCCCTTGCACCAGAACATCAATCATGTGTCCGTGTTCAGCGTGCAAGCAAATCAACGCTCCGTTATCCGCCGCCCGGACCATGGCTTTGAAGATCGTATCGTCGTCAACCATCACGGCGCCGCGGTAAGCCATGAACATCTTGAAGCTGGTGACGCCCTGTCTGACCATCTCGTCCATCTCGGACAAGCGGTGGTCCGGCAGGTCTTGGATGATCATGTGGAAGCCGTAGTCGACCGCGGCTTGGCCTCCGGCCTTCTGGTGCCATATCTCCAAAGCTTCGGTCAAAGATTGTCCACGCTGCTGCACGACAAAGTCCACAATGCTGGTGGTCCCCCCGGCCGCCGCCGCGATGGTGCCAGTGCTGAAGTCGTCGGAAGAGACGGTGCCGCCAAAAGGAAAGTCCAAGTGCGTATGAGGATCGACGCCGCCCGGAATAACGTACTTGCCAGTGGCATCGATGGTCTTTTCGGCGTCTGCCGACAGACCAATTCCGATGGTGCGGATTTTTCCGTCGTCCACCAAGATGTCGGCCACGTAGCTGTCCACCGCAGTGAAGATGTGCCCGTTCTTAATCAAGACGCTCATTACGCCCTCCATACGGCTGACTGAGGAACCCTAATTCTAGACATTGGGAGGCGTTTAAGCTAGGCCAGTGGACCCGAAATACACTACCTAAGGAATCGCGAAGGGGACATCGCGAAGTGGATAGAGACTCACAGGGGCAGCGTTCGAACCAGGAGGGTTGCGGCAGCTTTTTGGACCTCGCTTATGGGCAACTCCGCAATTCCCATCAGTTGGCACTTGAGCCCGGCATAGGCGCTCGCAAACTTGGCGCTGCTTTCCAATGACCATCCTGCCCGAAGCCCGTATATGATCCCGGCGGAGAAGGCCGCGCCGGCTCCATAGCCGTCTACGACCCTTACCTTCGGAGACCAGATACCAAAGGCCTGCCGCCCACGGGCAACCACGCAGCCATGCACTCCCAAAGTTACCAGCACGGTGCCCACACCCTGGTCGATCAATGAACGGGCGACGTCAACCGGGTCTCCCGGCGCTCCCGGTTCGTCCATGGATACTTGGCAAATGCTGGCATGGCGGAGCAGACCCGGCAGCACGGCGCTATTGTCGTACTGCGACTCCAAGTTGAGGAAAACAGGCGCGCCCTGGGAGGAGGCGGTTTCCATGGCCGTCAATACGCCCGGACCATCGTACCAGTCTACGTACAGCATCCCCGCTTCGGACAATTGGGCGTGACTCGGCGCAGTCAACGCGTCCGCCGCGGGAGGGTCCCGTCTTTGAAAATATGTCCGGGCTCCGCTGGCGTCCACAATGCCAACCTCCAGCGGCGTCGTCAGTCCTTCTCCGACCCGGTGTTCAACATCCACGCCCCAAGCCTTCAGGTGTTTTACCACCTTCTCTCCGTGATAGTCATTTCCCACCGGCGATGAAATGAACCTGGTCGGGACCCCCCATTTACTCAGGATGCTTCCGATGACTGCGGCGTCGTCCCCTACGGTATCAACCGTGTCCAAAACCAGCGCGCCGCCGTTCTTAGGCGGCAGGTCTGCCACCATCAAGAGCAGGCAATAGGTCAAATAGCCGAAGTAGACGACGTCGCCAGTCGCGGGCAGAATTTTCTTATCCGGGCTGCGCTCGGCTGCTGACGGTTTGTCGGACATGGGCTATCCAGCGTCTCCTATATTGGACACCAACGGCGGGGCTAAGGGACGTGAATCATAACATGGACCAAACGAGGAACAACGTGTAGGGGATTCGCGTCGGGGCTTTCGGCGTCCTGCCAGCGACTGTGGTACATTTGCGGGGCGCAGTCCATAGGAGCGGCCGAGATGAATGTCATCTGGATAGTTGCCGACACCTTCCGCCGGGACCACTTGGGCGCCTACGGCAATCCTACAATCAGGACTCCTTCTCTGGATGCGCTGGCGGCCAGTTCGGTCAGGTTCGACAGCCACTATGCCGCCGGGTTTCCGACCATGCCCACCAGGGCAGACCACCTTACCGGACGGTGGACCATGTCCTTCATGGGGTGGGAGCCTCTGCCCGCGGGCGTGGTCACCCTGGCGGAGATGCTGGCTGAACGCGGCCTGCACACGGCGGCGTCGGTGGACACCCCCTACTATCTTAGGAACGGTATGAACTACGACCGGGGGTTCCAGTCTTTCTTCATGAACCGGGGCCAGGATACGATGTGGTCCCTGGTCCCTCAGCCCGGCTATCATAACGAGTCCCTGGATGTTCGGGCGGCGTGGCGCAACGAATCGGACCGGAACGCCCCCAAAACCTTCATGACGGCCATGCAGTGGCTGGAGCGTCACTACAAAGAGGACTTTTTCCTTTACGTCGACACTTGGGACCCCCATGAACCTTGGGACGCTCCAGACTATTACACCGAGCTGTACTGGCCGGGATACGACGGCGAGGTGGTGCTCCCGTTGTACGGAAACTGGCATGATGCGCCAGGATACGACGAGGAGAGGCTCCGGAAAGGTCACGCCACCTACTGCGGCGAAATCACCATGGTCGACACCTGGCTGGGTTTCCTGCTGAAGGCCGTCGAGAACATGGGCCTGATGGACAAGACCGCGGTCATTTTCACCACAGACCACGGCTTCTACTTCGGCGAGCACGGGGGCCTTTTCGGCAAGATGAACTCGGACCGGCTCCCCGACGGCAGCCTCCGGCCCTACGGCGAGCCGGGGTCGAAGTGGACCTACTCTCCCCTCTTCGAGGAACTCGTCCACTTGCCGCTCCTGATTCACGTGCCCGGCATACCTTCGGGCGTATACAAAGGCCTGAGCTCCGCGGTCGATGTCATGCCGACCGTGCTTGACCTGATGGAGATGGAGATTCCAGACTTCGTTCAAGGCAGGTCACTGGCGCCCGTGATGCGGGATACCTCTCTCTCCGGCCGGGAATACGTGGTAAGCAGCATTCCTTTCGCCAACCCGGGCGATCCGGTCCATTCCGTGGACAGCCTGCTCCGCACTCTGTCGGACCATCCGGTGACCACCGTAACCTCGGGAGAATGGAGCTTGCTCTACAGCCCCGCGGAGGGCCGCTCGGAGTTGTACAACCTCAATTCCGACCCTGGGCAGTCGAAGAACGTGATTGGAACACACGCCGACGATGCCACGGAAATCCACCGCCTCCTGGTCAGGTTCATGCGGGAGACCAAAATCCCGGACCGTCTGCTGCAACCCCGGTTGGAACTGCGTTCCTAGGCAGAGAGGGCCGGGTCTCCGCCAGCAACTGGGTGGAGGTCTCGTCAAAGCAGACCACCGGCCTTCGGGGGTCATGCGGTTCGGCGTACAGGTCCAGCATGTCTTCCATGTGGGCCACGAACTCCGCGCTCACCTTGGGGATGCACCACTCCTTCTTCTGCCACGGCTTGAGGGCGTTTTTTGAGACGCTGGCGCACCCTCTCGTGGGACATGGACGAGGCTAACCCCAACTCCGCTACCCTGCCAGCCGGCAGGCACAGGGTCATGCCCTTCGGGGACTGGGCTGCAGGTCAGCGCGATGATGTGGGCTTCGCCCCGGTCATCCAACTTCCGGTACCGGTGGGCTTGGGGCCGGTCCCGCGGTACCCCTTCCAAGCCCGCCTCGGCGAAGCGCCGCTTGATGCGAAACCCGGTGCCCACCGACACATCCAGGGCTTCAGCCACCAGGGGAGCAGGCCAGCCCTCGTCGGTCTTGAGCAGAACCCGGACCCGGGCGCCCAGCCGTGCTGAGGTTTTGCCGCTCCGTATCAGATGCTGGAACTGGTCCCGTTGTTCCGGCGTCAGCCGGACGCCGTATTTTTCCCTGACCGTAACTGCCACCCTCCCGCAACACTTTCTCCCAATCGGGGTAGCATTATTGGTCCAATCCTTAAATAACTGCCAAAACCGAGGTTGACTGAGTATTAGTCTCGGCAATGAACAACTGCAATGGTTGAGTCCGCTTCCACCTTGATGCGCTGAAGCATCTGGGGATAGACCAAAAAACCTTGGCCGAAGTGGTTTAGGTTACGGCCAAGGTCGGTGCAAGGGAAATTTTATTATGCACTCGATAGGAAGCCGGCAATAGACTGCACTGGGCCGACTAGCATCCGTGTGCATTCGTGCGCGATTCCTAGAGGCCGTATATTCTAGCGGAGTTGCCGCCGACGATCTTGGCCTTCTCCTCCTCGGTGCAATCCACCAGAATCTCCTCGATGATTTCCCTGCTTCTAGGGAAGGTGGACTCCGGATGGGGATAATCCGAGCCCCATTGGATATTGTCTACCCCAATGATGTGCCGGTCCCTTATGCCCATAGCGTCTTCCTGGAAACCCAGGAAAACATTGCTGTAGTAATAGTCGCTGGGCAGGGCGCCCCCCTTGAGCCGGTAGGACCCTCCCGGGGCGGCTCTTTGAGTGTAGTTGTAGTCCAGCCGGTCAAGGAAATGGGGGACCCAGGACAGCTCTTGCTCAACGGATCCCACCATTAGCTTCGGATATCGTTCAAATACCCCGCTGTAGATAATATCAGCCAGAGACATTCGCGCCCAATGGTCGGTATTGCAAAAGAAGGAAAGCTTAGCGGTCGGCAGGTCCATGTACTGCTGGCCGGGGCCCGGGCGATTGGTCGTAATGTGAAGACTTAGGGGCATAGCCAGGTCTTGGGCCGCAGCCCAGAAGGGTTCGTACATCGGAGAGTCGTATGGGTTATCCTCATGGGGATAGATAGTGATCATTGCTCCCACCAGCCCCATGTTCGCGCTGCGCTCAAGTTCGCTGACACCATCCTGCACGTCGTCAACGTTGACCATGGCGATACCCTTCAGCCGGTTGGGAAAAGGACTGCAAAATTCGGCTACCCAGTCGTTGTAGGCCCTGAAAGTGGCAGAGAGGAGCTCGCTATCAGTCACGGTGCAGTAGAGTTGTAAACCGACGGTGGGGTAAAGAACACTCACGTCTATTCCGTCGGCATCCATGTCTTTGACCTGCTCTTCCGGGATGTAACCACCGGGCCGGACATCCTCGAAGGTGAACAAGCCTCCCAGGTTATCCGGGTCCTCGAATCTCACGCCGGGCTGTGCGCCACCGACCATAGTCTGACCCTTGATGCCGTCGGTGAACCAGCGGTCGGAACCATCCTCCAACCGGACGACTCGCGGTTCCCGCCCCCTGTATTTGGCATCGATTCTCTCAGTCCAAAGTTCCGGTGGCTCAACTACATGATTGTCCGATGAAATTATCCGGTAGTCAGACATGGGTCGGGCCTCCTTGAGCCAAAATGCACTGTAAACGGATTATAATTCCCGCGAATTCGTAATGGCAAGCAGGCCAGCCCTTAAGACAATCACTTGGGATAATCAATGGTCCATGATCTCACCGCCGTCGATGTTGATCGATTGGCCGTGTATCCACGACGTGGCTTCAGTGCATAAGTAGGCAATGAAAGCTCCTACCTCTTCGTCGGTCCCGAGACGTCCGATGGGCACACCGCGAACCAAATCCTCCCAGCGGCCACTTGCTTTCAATTCGTCTACTCTCGAAGTGTCAACCCAGCCGGGGCACACGCAGTTCACGTTTATGCCGTAAGGTCCGAGTTCCTTGGCCAAAGATTGGGTCATACCCACCTGAGCGAAGTTGGCGGCGGTATAGGCCAAGGTATTGGGGCTTCCCGATTTACCTTCTCCAGAAGCAATGTTCACTATCTTCCCGCCTTCACCTCGATCAATCAGCAGCTTGGCGACGGCTCTCGAGCAAAGGTAGGTGCCCAGCACCTTCACGTCTATGACTCTCTGGAAGATGTGGGGCTCGAGATCAACGGTGGGGACCCGGTCGGCGCCCCGGGCGTAGGCTGCGTTATTGATGAGTATGTCCACTCGGCCAAACTCCCGCTCAGTCTGCTGCACCATCATTTCCACCTGCTCCGCTTTGGTCACATCTACGACCACGGGAAGAGCGCGACGACCCAGGGCCCGCACATCCACAGCGGTGCTTTCCACGTCTTTCCAGCCGACCTCTTGTTCGTCGGCCGGCATGGTTGCCGGGCTCCTGCCGGTGCCCGTTACCACAACGTCGGAACCGAGGCGGGCCAGCGCCAAAGCGGTGGCCCGTCCGATCCCGCGCCGTCGGCCGGCGCCGGTTACTATGCTGACTTTTCCATCCAACTCACCCATAGGGCCGATGGTACTTACGCTCCAGTGTAGCTGTCAATTTCACCCGCTTGAGAACTCGCCGCCGGTAGCAGTGGCGCTGGTTCGAGAGCCCGTCAGTGTGTGGATTTGGGAACGTTAGAGAAAAGACACTGTCTGAATAATCGGTCTGGATTGAGGACGTTATGCAACAGCAAGCCAGAAGGCATCGAGAATGAGCGGGTTATAGGGAAGATAGAGGCCGCATTTCGGGCCGCTTTACCGGGCGGCGCCGGAGACGGGCCAACAACCGCCATCGTGGTCAGGTACGACCAACTGCGGGAAATCGGCTATCGCTGCGGCCAAGGCGCTGACCCCGACTGCCAGCGGTCTACTGTGCCATGCCGGGTTACTAATGGAAACCTGCTCCGAATCCCCAAAGCGAGGCGGCTGAAGCTTACGTTCCAGCGGCGGTCTTCATTCCATGAAGCCGGAATTCTCCCGCCACTCCAGGCAAGCTTTGAGACCCGCGGTCATATTGTGGATGGGAGAGAAACCCAGGTCTGCTTTGATGCGGGATGCATCCCGCACAGCCTGGGGCTCCTCGGGCGGACGCTCCGGCGATTGAAGGTCTATTACTTGCAGGGACGGACGCAACTCCACCAGAGCGTTGATAACCTCTTCCAAGGTTATCGGCCGACCTGCGGAAAGGTTGTACACGTCATGGGGCAGGGTATCCGCGTCCAAAACGGTCTGGATGCCGGAGGCCACGTCCCCGGTGAACGTATAGTCATGGCCTATCGATCGGTCCTCGACCACGATGGGTTCGTTCCGGACCACGTTGCCGGTCCATTGGTATATCAGCGACATCCTGCCCCGGTGGCCGGTGACCCGCTCCATGGGCCCGTAGGGGTAGCTCAGCCGTACACTGGCGGTCTGGAATCCGTGTAGCTCGCCGTACCTCCGGGTCAACTGCTCGCTGGTGTGCTTGCTGATAGCGTAGAGGTTACGAGGACGCAACGGCGCGTCCTCGTGGACCAGCGCCACGCCGGCCGGAGGGTCACCGTAAACGGCCTCGGAACTGACGTAGAGGAACCGCTTTAGGTTGGAAGCGGCGGCTAGGTCCAACAGGTTCACGGTGCCTTCGATATTGATGTTCACGATGTCACGGCTCCGCTCGGTTTCCATGCTACCTCGCTGGGCGGGAGTGAACACCGCAGCATGGACGACTTTGTCGATGGCTTGGTTCGCCGCCGCTTGTTCCAAGTCCTTCACGTTCAGGATGTCACCCTGAACAAAGTTTACGTTCTGCGCCCAGGGTTCCAGGTAGTCTCTGAGAAGGGCGTCGGCAGGGGTTAAATCGAAGCAGACCACTTGGTGGCCGCCCTCTGCCAACCCTTTCACGATGTTGCTGCCCACGAATCCGGCGCCGCCGGTGACAAGGGTTGCCATATCAGATTCCTCTCTGGAAGAGTCCTTTTTTGGATCCCAAGCCTTCTTGGATTCGATGCGGGAAAGTTAGCATCCGCTTCCTAGGCAGTCAAACGCGATGAATATCTTCAGATTAGATAGTTGGTCTTCGATTGGATTAGAGCTTGTCTCTAGGAGCCTGACAAAAACCGACCGCATCACCGCATGGCCAGGTACCATGAGGGCAGCCGGTCTTCGCTTCCCACCCATGTGCTCTGGCACTGGCAGTTTGCTTGCTCCGGCAGGGAGCCGATGGCGTCTCTAATAATGGGCTTAAGCTCCTCCGGGGTAATACTGACCCAGTCCTTTTGGTCGCTGACGCCGGCCGCATCGGATATCCAGCACAAGCCCGCATAACATGTCTCCAATTCCCTGAAATAAACAACCTCGGGGTATATGGTGGTGCATACCACGTCGGCGCCCCAACGGCGATAGGCCTCTATCTCTGCCGGCGTTTCGTTGTGAGGGCCTTGCACGCAAATGTTCACCCCTTGGTCCATCACCCGGCGTTGGCTGTTGCGGCGCGCGGCTGCTGCCAACGTCTCGCGGACCTCGGGACAAAACGGGACTTCCATCTTCGCTCTGGGCCAGAACGGTTCGCCAGCGAAGATCGTTGTGGGTGTTCTCTCGCACATCCTTATGTAGTCGTGGTAAGCCACCAAGTCTCCGACTCGCAGGTCAGGATTCACCCCTCCAAAGCCGTTAAGGGTGATGACCCGACGCACACCCAACTGCCGAAAGGCCAGGGCATGGGATGCATGAGACACTACGTCGGAGGCAAGGTTGTCCCCCCAACCAAAACGGCGTATGTACACCACGGCGCGGTCACCCACGGTGCCCGTGAGCACCGGTACATCCCCATATCTTGTGGAGACCGTCGACCTTTCGAGACCGCCGTCCAAGACTGCTTCGTATCTGGATGCCCCGAGAATACCTATCACCTCAGCCCTCCTTGTTGATTATTGGCTGCACATGGTTAACGGTAGCTGGCTAACGGTAGCTGGCTAGATGTTACTACTTGCCAGACCAAGAGTGTTGGCCGTTCATTCGGATTCCGTGGGACCGTTGGATGCGATGGACAAAACCGGATGTTAGAATTCTGGCGATTAGATCCGAATAAATCACCGGCGAATGAATCGCCGGCAGTTTCCGGCGGTCCGGGCCAATTGGTGCGCCCGGACGCTGCCTAATTCCAAATACGAGGAATGAGATGGTATCTGAATTCTCAAGGTCGGGTGTCTCGCAGTTCGACAATCGGGACATGGGGGCGCCTAGGATCAGGTGCGAAGTGGGTAAGCGCCTCGCCGAGCAGCGGGATATCGGCCATAACCGCTGGCACCCGGACATTCCTCCGCTCATCGAGCTTGAGCCAGGGGGAGAGGTAATTCTCGAATCGCCCGGCTACGACGATTATCAACTACGGGACAACGATGATACCAGCGATGTGTCGACCATGGACCTGACTCGGGTCCATCCCCTGGTAGGACCGGTCGGTGTAAGAGGCGCGGAGCCTGGTGATTTGCTGGTCGTGGACCTGCTGGAGCTGTCCCCTCTCAGTGGGGTGGGCTATTCCTGCGTGATTCCTCAGATTGGAGGCATACTGCGGGACGTCTACCCGGCGGCTTACAAATCGGTCTGGCATATGCGGGGCAACGTATACGCTGAGTCCCGGCATATTCCCGGAGTGCGGATTCCCGCTTTGCCCCACCCGGGAGTTATTGGCGTAGCTCCCTCCCACGAAATGTTGAGCCAGTGGAACGACCGAGAAGCGCCGTTGGCCCCAAGGGAGCAAGCCTATCCGCCGCATGCGGAAACAGCCTTGTTTCGTGGTGTCGACCCCGCGAATCATTCGAGGATGGCCTCAGAGGCGGCAAGAACGGTGCCGCCTAGAGAAAATGGCGGCAACGTCGACATCAAAAATCTCTCCAGCGGCTCAAGAATATTCTTGCCGGTCTTCGTGCCCGGCGCTCTGCTTTCAGTGGGCGACTTGCACTTTGCCGAGGGCGATGGCGAGGCCACTTGGAACGCCATAGAAATGGATGGAGTGACTTGGTTGCGGGTTAATCTCATAAAGGGCGGAGCCACGAAATACAATGTCCGTACGCCCATTTTCCAGCCGGGTCCCATTGAGCCCCAATTTGGGAACCGGTATCTGACGTTCACCGGCTTCAATTTCCGGGACACCGATCAGGCTTTCAACGATTGCACCATGGCCGCTCGTGAAGCCATGTTGCAGGCCATAGACTACTTGACTCACTTCGGCTACAGCGGAGAGCAAGCATACACTCTATTGAGCGTAGCTCCCATAGAGCTCCGCATTAGCGGCATCACGGACGTGCCGAACGCCTGCGTGACCCTGTACATGCCGTTGGACATCTTTGACCAAGGGATATTGCCGCGGGAGTGAGAACCACTCGTATTGCGCCGGAGCAGAACATTGGACGCTAAGGGAAACCGGGCGCCAAATCAGTTGGCCGCAGTTTCGCTCAATCGCTCCCGCCCCGCTGCCGGTGATGCCTGTGGAGAGCGTTCGCCCCGCAGGTAACATATCACGACACCGATCACCAACAGTCCGCCCATAAGCAGGAACGTCCAGTTAAGACCGGTCACGAAGGCGTTGGCAACCGCCGGAGAAACCGCGTCCAAGCTTGGCTCAACACCCTTACTGGCCATAGTAACGACGACAACGGCGGTGGCCAGAGCAATGCTGGCGACGTTGGCTGAGTTCCGGACCAATTGGGTCAGCGCAGAAACGATCCCGTAGCTGGACCGCTCAACAGCGCTGAGCAAGGAGCTATTGTTAGGCGAGTTGAACAGCCCGGTACCAATGCTCATGAGCAACAGCATTGGAATAATAAACGCTACCGGAGAAGTTTCGGTGAGAATGACGGCGAGTGCGAAAGATGCGGTTGCGGATACCGCCAGCCCCCCCATGGTTAGTCCTCGCCAACCGAACCTATCGGACAATCGCCCGCTAACCGGGCCCACAATCATGATGCCCAAAGCCGGAGGGATCATTAACAAGCCCACTTCACGAGGGCTGAATTCCAAGACCCGCTGAAGGTAGAAGGGCATCATGAACCTTACTGACGAGGTCCCCAGAAAGGAAACGAAGCTGGCCGCGACTCCCAGCGCCACCAATTTCATCCGAAATAACCTTAGGTCCAGCATGGGTGACGGGACCCGTAGTTCCCACCAGATGAAAACCGCCAGCAAGACCACCGATGCGGCGGCGCCCGCTAAAGCCATAAATGATGTCCAACCAATTTGCTCTCCATTGCCCACCACCATAAGGAACGCCAGCAGGGCAGCCCCTGAGAGCAGCGCGCCGACCCAGTCGAATTTGCTCCCTCCGGATCTTGGACTATCCACACCCCCTTGCAGCACCAAAGCGGCCGCGGCGATGGAAATGACTCCCACCGGAACGTTGACGAAAAAGACCGACTGCCAGCCCCATACGCTGATGAGAAGTCCTCCCAAGGCCGGACCGGCGATGGCGCCGCTTCCCACCACGCTCAAGTGGGTACCCAGGACCTTACCCCTTTCGTTGTTCGGGAAGGTCGAAATTAGGGTCGCCATGCCGTTGCCCTGGATCATGGCTGAGCCTATCCCTTGACAGACCTTGGCAGTGATCAATGTTGGCAAATTGGTCCATTGGGAGGCTCCGGCCAAAGCAGCGGCCAAAACAAAAATCGTGAATCCGACTATATAGACTTTCTTGCGACCGACGATGTCTCCCAATCTACCCATGGGGAGGAGCAGGACGCTGATCGCCAAGGCGTAGCCAACCACCACCCATTGGACGGTTGGCAGGTCTGTGTCGAAATGGGCCTCGATGTCCGGTAGAGCCACCAGTACGCTGCCATGGTCTACTACGGAAAGGAAAGTACCGATGGCGATGGTGAAGAAGACCCACCACTTGTAGTTGGGGCTCTGAGTTATGGCCTGAAGCAAAACGTTCTTATTGGTCTCAATACTTGGCGCCAAGGGAATGGAGCAAGTGCGGTCCGCAGGAGCTAACGACGATCAGATAACTACCATATAACGTGCGATAATCGCCGGTGGCCCATAAGACTCAAGCCACGAGCCGCCGGTGTCAGAGAAAATAGAATAGCCGCAACGGGTAAGGAATTGTCGATCGGAATGGGTCGGGGGGCGGATTACATAACACCCTGATAGACCCGGATGTCCTCGAAGCGGTCTAACAATTAGCCGACGGCCGGTCAGCCTAGCTCCGCTTCTCGTACTTGGCGACGGGTTGCAGTCCGTAGGGCCGCGCCAGATAAAGGCTGCCTTGGGAGTCTCCGTAAATCCAGTGGGGCGGCGAAGGAGCGTACAGGCTTTCAAGCAGCTTCCCTTGCTTGTCCCGTATGCTTACTCGAGGCGTCGGCGTGGGAGTAACGGGCTTGTGTGAGGAGCCCTCACATACGTAAACCGTCTCCTCTGAGTCCATCCAAATTCCTGTCGGGTACTCCATGTCTGTCCACTGGGACAGGAACTGACCCGTACCAGTGAAGACCTGGACCCGGCTGTTGTTGCGGTCCACCACGTAGACGTTGCCGTCTCTGTCTATCCACACGGCATGAGGCATGTGAAATTCACCAGGCGCCGCGTTTCCCGGTTCTCCCCAAGAAGAAATATACTTGCCATCGGCGGTGAATCTGTGTACGCGGCAGTTGCAGTAACCGTCGGAAACGTACAGGTCTCCCGAGGGAGAGTCCACCATTCCGGTTGGAGCGTTGAAGGGCTCCCCTGGCCGCAGGACCTTACCTCCTAGCTCTTCGCAACCGGTGTCGGAGGGTAGCCCGCGGTTTCCCAAGGCCATCACCGGCCTGCCACGCAGGCTGTACTTCATGGCCACATGGTCTTCCAGGTCCGTCATATAGGCGACGTCATCAGCGTCTATATACATGCCGTGGGGTTCGATCACAGCGTCGCTGCCCCAAGCATCAAGGTAGTTGCCCTCCACATCAAACACTATTACGGGCGGGTTCGCCGCCGGGTTCTTTTTGGCGCGGATAACGTAGACAGTGTCTTTGGAGTCCACGGCAACCCCAACCGCCCGGCCCAACGTCCAGCCCGTCGGCAATTTGCCCCAGTCGTCAATTAGGTCGTATGTATATTTCCCGCTTCCTACTTTTGTCATATTGTCCGGGTTTTCTCCTTGTGCCAGCCGGGCAACACACCTACTCTCTCAGGTCCACCGGGCCAAGCCGGCAGGCGGCGAAGCAGCCGCACGGCTATATGGGTCTTGCCGGTCCATTTGTTGCCGATGGCAATAACATTTTCACGAGGCCTATGTACTGCCATCCGGCCTCGTGTATGACCAGTTGCTTGTTCCAGGTGTCTTGTCCAACAGTGGGATGACCGGGAAGCGCGCCGCCCGTGTCCGGCCCTCCACGATCCGCTGGCGGCGGTCAAGGAGTTCCAGTTCGGCCGACCGTACCAGGCAGTCGGGATGGTCGACACCACCGGCGGCGCACTGAACGGGTAGTTTGCGGTATTTCCTTTCAGCCGGTGGTCTTCGCGGGTTGGTGCGCCAGAAGGAAGTCGCGAACCTGGTTTATAGTCTCGGCCTTCACGTCCGCTGACTCCTTCCAAGGATATGCCGTCACCTGGGCTTTCGGCGCCAACTCCACCAAGTCCATCGCGGCCTCGTAGGAGTGCGATGGTGTGTCGTCGGGCATAATCAGCATCGGCGTCTGGCACGAGCGCGCGAAGTCTCGCGAGACGGTGTATGCGAAATCCGGCTGGACCCGGTAAAGGTTGTGGAGGTACTGTTCGACGATCTCCATCGTCACGTCATCCCGCAGGGCGCATAGTTCGGGGCCCCAGATATCGCGGCCGGAGTCATACATCGCGTCCGGTGTTTTCGGTGCGTGCCCAACCGGCTGGCATAGGACGGCGGCTAGGACGCGCTCAGGCGCCCGTGCCATGAGCGTGAGTGCGAAAGGGCCACCGATGCAGTAGCCAATGAAGAGGAAATCCTGTATACCGAGATGGTCCATCAACCCTAGTTGGTCGTCGGCGAAGGCTCCCCACGGATCGTCGATCTGGACCGGGCCGCTGGACTCACCGCCGTTCGCGTTCCGCTGGTCCATCGTGATGCAACGGAAGTCGTTCTTGAACTCCTCCATCGCGTCGAACACCTGGGTAGGCCAATTGCTGACCAGGGAATTCAGGCCCCCTCCGGGGGTCGCCAGAAGCGGGAAACCGGACCCGGCCTCCTCATAGTGGATACGGACATCGCCCTTGGTATAAAACGGCATTGTAGCTTCTCCTTCTTGACCCCAGTTTGGGCTCTCTCAAGCGATTGTAACTTGGGAGACTGGGCTGTCAAGGCAGAAGGCGCAGGTTGAAACTGTTGGAGAAGCCAATTTTAAGCGATCACCTGCCATGAGCTCAAAAATTGGTGATACAGTTCGGCCAAGCCCACCAGCTGCCCCTATTCCCTCCATCCCGGCGTTCTGTGCTACGGCATACCGCGAGGTATTTACATATCATGGGAATTGACACGCTAGTCCCAAGTCAACCGTAAAATCTGAAAGGTAAAGGCGGTGAAGTTTGGTTCGTGCGTCCCGGGTGTTGAACCGCCAGTGGATGGTGGCTCGGGCGGCGTTGCGCTCCGTGACCGGAGCATCGACTTCCCGCCGCAGTGCCTCCTCGCCGGAGAGCCGCTGCTTCAGGCAGGAGCGGGACAGGACGCTGAACTCGATCTCCGCCATGTTCAACCAACTACCGTGCTTGGGCTTGTAATGAAACTCCAGCCGCCTGGCAATCCGCCGGGCTTCCTCAGCCGGGACAGTCTCGTACAGCGATGCCCGGCGATGGGTGTTCAGATTGTCCAAGACAACCCTTACCACCTCGGCTTCCGGGTAGGTTCCGGGTAGGCTTCATCCGCCAGCCAGCGCACCCGGCGGGCGAAGTCTTGCATCGTGCGCCGCTTCCCGACCGCCACCTCTGGCCAACCCGCCAAGGGCTCGCAGGCCAGGAACAGGTTGCGGGTACCCTCCCGCCGGTATTCGTAGTCCTGCCGCAGCGGAAGTTCCGGCCGGGTTGGCCACAAATTCCGCACTTACCTTGGGAATGCACCACTCCTTTTTCGCCACGGCTTGAGTTGGTTTTTTTCAGCACCTGGCTGACTGTCTCCTTGGAGATAGAGTCGGTCAACTCCAGCTTCACCGCCTCGTCGGCAAGCAATTACAACGTCCAACGGGAGTGCCCTTCCGGGGCCGCGCTGCCGCACCCGGCGGACCGTGGCGGGACCTACCATCAGAGCTTTCGCCACCTGCTGGTCGGTAAGGCCTTCATCGGCTTTACACAAAATCAAAGACCGCTTCACTTTACGTCCCGAGGATTGGCCCCGCCGCGTGATACCCAGCAAATGTTCCCGCTTTTCTTGGGTCAAGCTCACTCGATATAACTTGGCCGGCATTCCCTACACTCCCCACAATGAAAGAATGCTTCAATTATACGCTTTCTTATATTTATCAAAAATTGCCGGACACGATACTAGGTCTTCCAGTGGGTGATGGACAGCGAGAAGCCGCCCTTCGATGATCCGAAAATCCGGAATGCCATGCACTTGCTCATAGATCGCTGGGAGTTGGTGGATGGCTTCGGGTTGGGTAAGTTCCGGGTGTGCGCCGTTTTTGCCCCCAACAATCCTTACGCTATCCCAGAGTCGGAAATATAGACCTACCCTGGGTTTAGAAGACTGGCCGACGGCTCCAAAGACCCCGACGATATAGCCGCAGCGTAGAGGCCTTGGCCGCCGCTGGCTACGGTCCCGACAACCGCCTTCAGGTAGACTTTTTGGCCTTGAATATCTTCTTCTGGGCCGACGCGGTCCAAGTGCTGAAAGAGCAGTTGAGGCCCTACGGGATTGACATCAACATCAGGCTGGTTGACTACGCCGCAGGGGTCTATGAATCGGAAGCGGGAACATTCGACGCGGTCTCGTTTGGCCGAGCCAACATGATTCCCGACCCCGATGATTCGTTCCCCAGCGCCTATCTCCCCGGCTCCAAAAACTGGGCACGCTGGACCGATCCAAGGATTACGGACTTGTGGAACCAGCAAAGCCGCGAGGCGGACTTCGAAACGCGCCGGGAACTTAACTATGAAATCCAGCGGATAATATACCGAGAGGCAAATGCCGGGTATGTGGAATACATGTGGAACGCCTTTACCCAGATGGTCAATAAGAGGATCAAGACCTACGATGGCGAAAGTGTTGGTCCTTTCGTACCGCATTTCAGCCTCTATACGTCTTTGAGACACTATCACGAGTTCCTGGACGACGACTATTAGGATGGTCCGGGTAGTTCACCAACATATGGCTCGCACCGGCCAGCGAAGAAAGGCCGAGATCTGATCTTAGTCGGGAAAGCTGCCCGCAATGGCGCCGCCGGAAGGACGTACGGACAGGGCTGATAGTCCTTCCGGCCGATCGGTAGATGGGACCAGCCAGAGCGGGCAGCCTCTCGCGTATGGAAAACGTTGCAACAATACGTCATTAGAAAAGTCCTACTGTTTATACCCACCATCTGGTTGGTCACACTGGTGGTCTTCCTGTTTATGCGCATCATACCGGGTGACCCGCCGTTGAATAAGTTGACCGGGGGCGGCCAGAGCTCGACTTCGTACACCCAGGAAGACTTGGAGGCGATGCGGGATCAGCTGGGCACCAGCGGACCCCTCCACGAACAATATGGCCGGTGGGTGTGGGCTATGCTTCACGGTGACATGGGCCGGTCCTTCAATTACGGGACCGAAATCAACGAGATGGTCAAACCCCGGGTGTACATGACCCTCGAATTGACCGGCCTGGGGATAGCCATCAGCTTTGTTTTGGCCGTATCCTTAGGAATCATCTTTGCCCTGACTAGAAACACCTTTCCTGACTACGCGGCTCGAATCTTTACCTTTTTCGGACTATCGATCCCAACCTTCGTCGTAGCGTTGGTTACGGTGTTTCTGTTGGTGCGTGTCTTCAACTGGCTTCCGCCTCTGGACTATTCCCATCCCTACGAAGACTTGGGTAGAAATCTGGAGCAGTTGATCTTTCCCGCCATTTGCATCGCGTTATTCACCATGGCTTTCATAGCGCGGGTCACCCGCTCGTCCCTCCTGGAAACTTTGTGCGGCAGGACTATGTCCGGACAGCCCGGGCAAAGGGCTTGAGGGAACGAAACGTAGTCATTGTTCATGCCCTTAAAAATTGTTTCTTGCCCATCCTCACCGTTTCCGCATGGGCTTTCGGCATTCTTCTCGCCGGAGAAGTGATCGTAGAGCAGATCTTCGTGCTGCCCGGGATGGGTCGACTGCTGATAACTGCCATACTCGATCGAGACTACCCCGTGGTCCAAGCCCTAGTCTTTCTCATCGCAACCATGGTACTGGTGCCGAATTTATTGGTAGACCTGCTGTACGGGTGCGTGGACCCCAAGGTGCGTCTCAGCTAACAGTACACGGGTTGAGAGAGAACTTTCGGCCTTAATAGAAACTCAAAGAACCTTTGCCGGCCGTCTGATCGATTCGCGGTTGCTGGCAGCGACGACTCTACGCTTCCTTACCAGGTTCGCGAAGCGGCAGCCCATTGGCACCGTGGGCGGCGTGGTACTGTTGATAGCCATTATCATCGCCATCATTGCCCCGTATATCTCCCCGCATGATCCCTATCGCACTAATCTTACGAACAGGTATCCACCCCCGGGCGAGACCTACCGAGGGGAAAAGTATCTCCTGGGTACCGACCAAGTGGGGAGAGACATCCTGGGCCGTATCCTTTATGGGACCCGTATTTCGCTAACCGTGGCACTGGTCAGCGTGGGGATAGGGGGTCACGCTCGGCGCCCTGCCGGGAATTGTTACTGCCTACGTGGGAGGGCCGTTGGACCTGCTGGTCCAACGTCTTGTCGACGCATTTATGGCCTTCCCGGCTTTGATCTTGGCGCTTGGGATTATGGCGTTTCTGGGCGCCTCGTTGAACAACGTAATCCTTACACTGGTGGTGTTGTTCTTACCAGGGGCCTGCCGGGTGGTGCGCTCCGAGGCGTTGAGCGTAAAAGAAGTAGGGTATGTCGAGGCGGGGAGAGCCATTGGCAGTTCAGGCCCCCGTATCGTCCTCCGCCATTTACTTCCGAATTGCATGGCGCCCTATATAGTCTTCGCTACTGCCAACTTGGGGTTCGCCATCGTAATCGAAGCGGCGCTTAGCTTTCTGGGTGTGGGTACACCGCCCGACGTTCCCTCTTGGGGCGCCATGTTGTCAGTGGCCGGCCAGAAATACATCGAGGTCTCGCCGTGGCTGCTGATCTTCCCCAGCTTGGCCATCAGCCTCGTTGTATATGGACTCAATTTATTCGGGGATGCCCTGCGGGATACTCTGGACCTGCGGCTACGAGGGATGGAAGTCGGTTGACGGTCCGGTCTAACCCGCTGAACGCTTAAGGATAATCCGGGAGTGGTCCACGCATACATCGGCGAAGAGGCCGTGGCGGTTGGAGTAAGCTCGGCGTTGCGCCGGACAGACCGCATCGCCAGCACCCATCGCGGCCACGGCCACACCATCGCCAAGGGAGCCGACATCAACCTGATGATGGCGGAACTTTTCGGCCGGAGTAACGGTTACTGCCGCGGCAAGGGCGGCTCGATGCACATCGCCGACTTCAGCGTGGGTATGCTGGGCGCCAACGGGATCGTTGGCGCCGGGTTGCCCTTGGCGACGGGCGCGGCGCTGGCCGCCAAACTGGAGGGAAGCGACGGCGTGGCCGTTGGCTTTTTTGGTGACGGCGCATCCAATGAAGGGGCCTTTCACGGTTCTTTGAACTTGACGTCCATCAGGCGCCTGCCAGCAATCTACGTTTGCGAAAATAACCGTTGGGCGTCGGGTAATTCGGCCGCCGCCACGCTGTCGGTGGAAAGACGTTGCGGTACGGTCGGTGGGCTATAACATGCCTGGGGTTGCCGTCGACGGCAAAGACGTGCTGGCGGTATACGAGGCCGCCCAGCAGGCGATACAACGGGCCCGCGAAGGCGGAGGCCCCACCCTTCTGGAATGCAAGACCTACCGCTGGCGGACTCATTCCGAGTCTCGAGGCAATCCGCCCGATCCCCGGCCTCAATCTGAGATTGACCTCAGCCAGTCCCATGACCCCATCAGCGCCTTCGCCGACAGACTGGTGGAGCAAGGAATAGCCACCTTGGGTGATCTGGACAAACCTCTCGGGAGATTGCCGCGGCCGTCGAAGCCGCCATCGAATTTGTCAAAGCCAGTCCTTTGCCCCGCCCTGAAGATGCATTGACCGACGTTTTCGCTCCCTAGGAAATTCTCGGAACTCACCGCCAGGTCTGTTGATGCTCTGCCAGTCGGACCATGAACACGGTGCTTAGACAAACTCAAGGCGAACGGAGTAAATTAGACAAAATCATCCCGTTGACCCGCTCCATGCCCCAATGAGTCACCAAACATCTCCCCAGCTATCCAAGTCCAGGTATCTCGCCGGCCTGCAGTGCCTGAAACGGCTCTATCTCGAGTGTCATCACCGTGAGCTTGCCGACCCGGTGGAAGCGGGTCAGCAGACGATTCTAGATGCCGGGACCGCCGTCGGCGAACTGGCCCGGCTACGATTTCCCGGCGGCGCATTCATTGGGGAGCAATACTTCGAACATTCCCAGGCCGTAGGGTCGACGCAAACCCTGTTGCCGGATGCCTCCGTTCCGGCCTTGTACGAACCGGCATTCACCTTCGAGGGAGTCAGAACACGAGCCGACGTCCTCAGCCGGAGCGTTGGGCGGGGATTCGACCTGATCGAAGTCAAATCAACCACCAGCGCCAAAGACGTACACATTCCGGACGTTGCGATTCAGATGCACGTGATCGAAGGGTCCGGGATCACGATCTGCAGGGCGTACCTGATGCACATCGACAATACCTATGTGTACCAGGGCGGAGACCACGATCTGGAACAGTTATTCTCTCTGAGGGACGTAACGGCGGAAGCCCGGGCCTACTCTGCGGACGAGATGCCCAACGATCTGGCCCGAATGTGGGAATCGGTACAACAAATCGCGGCGCCGGACATCGAGACCGGTCGCCATTGCACGACACCCTACCGTTGCCCCTTCTTCGGACACTGCCACCAGGGCGAGGCGGAACATCCCATCAGGGAGTTGCCCGGTTTGAAGCAGGGAGCTTATGAAAGCCTGAAGGCCTTGGGAATCCGGGACATCTACAACATTCCGGCCGATTTCACCGGACTTTCCGGGGTGCAACACCGGGTGAGGGACTGCGTCGTTACCGGGCAACCCTTCGTGGGCCCGCGACTGGCGTCGAGATTGGGAGAAATCGCTTTTCCGGCCAGCTTCCTGGACTTCGAGACCATCAGCCCCGCCGTTCCGATATATGCAGGCACCCGACCTTATCAGAGGGTCCCGTTCCAGTGGTCCCTGCACGTACGCGATTCGGGTGGCGGATTACGGCATAGCTCGTTCCTTGGCGACGGCGATGGTGATCCGAGAGAGTGTTTTGTAACGAGTTTGCTGGCGGCCGTTCCTTCCGAGGGCGCTATAGTCGCATACTCGAGCTACGAAATGACCGTGCTGATGGAGCTAGCCCAAGCGTTCCCGCAGTACGAGAGCCGACTCTTGGCATTATGTGAGCGGGTGGTTGACCTGTTTCTATTGATCAGGGGCAACTATTATCACCCCGAATTCCACGGCAGCTTTTCCATCAAATCGGTGCTCCCCGCCTTGGTTCACGGCCTGGGCTACGATAACCTGGAGATCCCGGGAGGGTTGGATGCGGCGGCGGCCTACGGCCGGTTGGTCGCTGGCCGCACGACGGAATCCGACAAGGCTATAACCAGAGAAGCGCTGCTCGCGTACTGCCAGAGGGATACGGAAGCGATGGTCCGCGTCTTCGAGGCGCTACTGGCCGAATCAAGCGGCTAGGGCGGTCCGCAAGGGAACCGCGTTTGCAGCATAGACCGGAGTGACAATGGCGATTTTAGGGATAATAAACAGAACGGAAAATTGGAAGACGGCGTACCATTTCTCTCCATTCTTCAGGGACGACACCTCGCGCCTGAAACTGGCCCAGAGGCTCGGAGAGCCCGAGGGAACCAAACCGGAGGACGTTAGCATCGAGTTGTACTGGCAGGGAATGCGAGATTATTTGCATAAAAAACCCAAGGGGAAGAAGACGGAACCCATCAAACAATATTTTCCGGACTTTGCGGTACGGTACAAGTGCTTGTTTCCAGACCTGCGCAGACAGATTGAAAACTTTCGAACTGAAGCGGGGACACTCGACGTTACGAAATGCTGGAACTACGACGTGTCCAAGGATGATCGGGTGCGTAAACTGGGAAGCAATCGGGTTGGCACGGAAATCGATGTCGCCTTAGAAACCCAAACGCGTCTTTACATCGGAGAAGCCAAACATCAAAGCAACCTCGGAGCGGACGGAAAATACGTCCTTGTACATCAACTCATTCGCCAATATGCCATGGCCGAGATACTTGTTGACCGTATTGCAGAATTCGACGGATGTACGAAGAAGAAGGTAATACCGTTTTTCGTTGGGGACAGAAAAAACCTCCCGAGCATTAACAAACACGCGCAGGTTGAATTCATGATCGACCAATGCTGGCTGAAAAAGGAAAACATACTGTCTTGGGACTGTGTCCGAAAGTTTTGTTCGTAGCCCTCCCGCTCGAGAGTCGAGGTCAAACTCAACGGGACCGAGGATGAGCAGGGAGCAACCATGAGAGAGATCAGCTATGCCGACGCGATAATAGAAGCGTTCCGGGAAGAGATGCGCCGGGACGAGAAAGTGTTCCATATTTGCGGCAACCTGGGCCCCTGTCCAGCTTGGTGCCGGAGTTTGGTATCGAACGGCTACGAGCTTCCCCAATCTCGGAAGAGGCCTATGTCGGGGCGGGGCTGGGGGTGGCCGGCAGTGGTTTCCGGCCGGCGATCAGCCCTGGAATGATGACCTTCGCGTTCACAGCCATGGACCAGATTGTGAACCAGATGGCCAAGATTCACTACATGTTCGGCGGCCAAGCCGCCTTCCCGCCGGTGTTCCGGGCCACCACCGGCGGCGGCCCAGCATTCCCAAAGCCCCCATCCCATGTTCATGAACTTGGCCGGGCTCAAATTGGTGATGCCGTCGAATCCCTACGACGCCCAGGGCCTGATGAAGAGCGCCATCCGCGACAACAATCCTGTGGTCTTTTTCGAAGACCAGATATTGGCGGCGCAGCCCGACAAATTCCCGGTCCTCGAGGAGGAGTACACAGTGCCAATCGGCGCCGCCGACATCCAGCGTTCCTGCGCCGATGTCACCGTCGTTGCGATTTCGAAGATGGTGCCCGAAGCGCTCAAGGCGGCGGAAGAGTTGGACCGGGTAGGTGTTTCCGCCGAGGTAGTGGACCCCCGCACCATGGTCCCCATGGACACCGCCGCCATCCGCCAACCGGCGCAAAAACTGGACGGGTGGTGATCGTTGACGAAGCCTGCATCACCGGCAGCGCCGCCGCCGAAATCAGCGTCCTGATTACTGAAGGTCCGGCCACTTTCGCGGCGCTGAAGGCGCCTCCGAAACGGGTCTGCGCCCCCGACGTCCCGATCCTATACAGTCCAGTAATGGAACGGTCTTGCCTTCCCGATAAAAATAGCGTCCTCCAAGGGGTTAGAGAAATTCTGATATAGCGGTAAAATGGTCATCAACCTTGGCTTCACCGAGTCCTTCGAAAATTCCGAGGATTAGTAAATGGTCACTGAAGTCAGGAAACTGGTAGATGCCGAACACGGGCCGGGCAGCCCGGAATATTCGCGAGACCGGATATACCGGGTGCGGCGATGGGCCCGGTTTGTTGCGGCCGATTCCTGGCTCGACCTCCCCTAATATTTCAGAGGAATGAGGAATATGACCGGACGGCTTGACATGCGGACCACCTTGGGCGACCTGCTCGACCGGCAGGCCGGGCTATTCGGCGACCGTGACGCCTTCGTCCACGTGGAGACCGGTGCCCGTTACAGCTACGCCGAATTTCGGGACGAGGTGGACCGGGTAGCCCGGGGCTTTATGGCCCTGGGAATCCAGCGGGGACACCACGTTGGTATCTGGGCCACCAACTACACCGAGTGGGTCTTGGCCCAATTTGCCACGGCCAAGATAGGCGTGGTGCTGGTGAACGTGAACCCGGCCTACCGCACTCACGAGCTTGGTTACCTGCTGGAACAATCGGAGGCTAACGCCCTCATACTCATCGGCCGGTTCCGTGCTTCAGACTATGTCGCAATGGTCAACGAGGTCGTGCCCGAACTGAAAGACTCCCACCCCGGCGAACTGCACTGCGCCAAGTTTCCGCATCTCCGCCACCTTATCTACATCCCGTCGCCATCGGGCCCGGACGGCGACACTCCGGATGGCATGTGGAGTTGGAGCGATCTGCTGGCCAAGGCCGGGGAGGTAGACGCCGCCTCGCTGCGACGCCGTCAGGCCGAGTGCGATCCGGACGACGTGGCCAACATTCAATACACCTCGGGCACCACAGGCGTTCCGAAGGGCGCCATGCTGACCCATTACAACTTGGTGGCCAACGCTACCTACACCGGCGACGCCATGGGTTTCACCGAGGAAGACCGCTTGTGCATTCCGGTGCCCTTCTACCACTGCTTCGGCTGCGTTCTGGGCAACCTGGCCTGCGTCACCCACGGATCGACGATTGTGGCGCCCGCCGAATATTTCGACCCGCTCAAGACGCTGACCGCTATCGAACAGGAGAAATGCACCGCTATCCACGGCGTCCCAACCATGTTCATCGCCCAGTTGGGGCACCCCGACTTCGCCAATTTCGATCTTAGCTCGTTGCGGACCGGAATGATGGCCGGGTCGCCTTGCCCAATTGAGGTCATGCGGCAGGTGATCGACCAAATGGGGGCCCGGGACATCACCATCGCTTACGGCCTCACCGAGGCCTCCCCGGTGATTACCCAGACCGTGATCGGGGACCCCATCGAGAGGCAGGTGTCGACTGTGGGCACACTGCTTCCCAACGTGGAAGTAAAACTGGTAGACCCGGAGACTAACGCACAGGTCGCGGTCGGGGAGCAGGGCGAGCTTTGCACCCGCGGTTTCATGGTGATGAAGGGCTACTACAACATGCCTGAAGCCACCGCGGCGGCCATAGACGCCGCCGGGTGGCTACACACCGGCGACCTAGCCACGGTGGACGAGGACGGCTATTACAAGATCACCGGCCGGCTCAAGGACATGATCATTCGAGGCGGGGAGAACGTCTATCCCCGGGAAATCGAGGAGTTTCTGTACACCCACCCCAAGATTTCCGACGTTCAGGTGGTTGGCGTTCCCGACGAGCGTTTTGGGGAAGAGATCATGGCCTGGGTAATGTTGAGGCCCGGAGAAAACTTGTCCGACGAAGAGATAAGGGAGTTCTGCCGGGGAAAAATCGCCCACTATAAAATTCCCCGCTACGTGAAGGCGGTGACCGAATTCCCGATGACGGTCACTGGCAAGATTCAGAAGTTCCGCATGAGGGAAATAGCTGTCGCCGAGCTGGGACTGGAGCAGGCGGACCGGATCGAGACGGCGTGAGCCGTTTATCATCATGAGGGAAATGGCTGTCGCCGAGCTGGGACTGGAGCAGGCGGACCGGATCGAGACGGCGTGAGCCGTTTATCATCCGGGCCGGTCCACGGTAAGCCCGCCGCTAGTTGGTCCTCCCGGTAACACCCTCAACCAGCCAGTCGATGGTCTGTAGTTCTGCGTCGGCCGGCTGGGTTCCCGCAGGGATCCGAACGTTGCCGTCTTGATCGGTAACCGGCCCGGCGAACGGTGTGATTGAGCCGTCCCGCAAGCTCTCGACGGCGGCTAGGACTGACTCCCTGACCTCTTCCGGTACCGAGTCGCCGAAGGCCGCCAGTTTCACCCAGCCCGCTTCCAAACTGGCTAGCATGATCGAACTACGGTAGGTCCCGTTTCGTATCTCCGCAACGGTCTGGGTGAAAACCGGCCCCCAGTTCCAAGCCGCGCCGGTCAACCAGGAATTGGGCGCTGTGGCGCTGGCGTCGTGGTGAAATCCGGTAACCCGGAAGCCGGTCCGCTCCGCGGTCTCGATGATGGTCTTGGTGCAATCTTGGTGCTGGGTGATCACGTCGATGCCGGCGCCGGTCAATGTCCGCACCGCGGTGGCCTGTTTGGCCGGGTCGCACCAACTGTTGGTCAGGATGAAAGTTGTTTCCACGCCGGGGTTTACCGAACGCGCTCCCAGGTGGAACGCGTTGACATTCAGCAGGGTTGGGGGAATCGGAAATGCGCCGATGAACCCCAATTTGCCGGTCTTGGTTACGAGTCCCGCCGCCGTGCCAGCGGCGTACTCCAACGGCCACATATCAGCGAACACCGAACCGTAATTCTCGAAAACCTCCCTATCACCCAGGTGGATGAACACGACATCCGGGTGCTTGCCGATTATTTCTTTGATGGGGCCCGAATAACCGAAGCTCGTGGGAAAGATGATGGTGGCGCCGGCGCGTATCATTTGCTCCGCCACCGCCTGCACGTCCGCCGTTTCCAGTACATTCTCGGCTCGGATTACCTCGATGTCCGGGAAGGCCCGTTCCAGGTAACGGCTGCCTTCGGATATTGCTTGGTTGAACCCCAGGTCCCTTTCGGACCCTACAAAAATGAACCCAACTTTAAGCTTGTCGCCCGTGGGCAGCGGCCGGGCGGCGGCGGCGAACTCGGCGGTGGGACGAAACGGGCTTCCGGTCCGCGCCGCTTCGAAGACCTTGCCGAACACCTCCGGCGACCCGCCACTCAGTTGTTCCATGGTCGGCGGGTTGGGTAAGTTCGAAGACGACGGCGCTGTCGAGCCGGAGCCGCCCGACGGACCGTCGCTGCAGGCGACGATAACCAGTAGCAACAAGCCGGCCAATACGCCCGGCCCGGCGCCTCGGAAACGGCGGAGAATAACCATATGCGAAGCAGCGGCTGCCGCTAGCGGGTGTGGCTGTACCATTCGGCGCCTTCCTCACCCGGTTCGGGGAGGACTGCGCCACCTTCCATCGACCAGGATGCCGGGGATTCGGTGATTCTGCCGCCCACTGACGGCGCTGGAACGTCGGCGATCTCGCTGAATGCTTGTACGAGGTCGCTGATCAGGTTTTGCTTGACATCTTCGGAGCGTCCCGCCCGGTTGCCGCCATCGATGTAATACCGGTTGGGAAACTTGGAGCGGCCGTCATCGGACTGTTCGTCGAACACCACGTGTACAAAGCCGCGGGGCGCCCCGGTTGACCCGCAATGAATATCGGTAAACGCCGTGGCGATCTCCTGCCGTTTTTCAAACGAGATGGAACCCGTTGGCACGAGGCAGCGATAGTATGGCATCCTTTCGTCTCTCCGTTATGTATTAGATGACCGATTGCCGGTCACGCGCCGACACGACCAATTCGTCGGTAGTGCAGCCAGTGACCTTGCGCCACATATCCTGTATCTGCTCCATGAATTCTACGCGGACGGCCTGCTCGCACCCCGGCGGAATGTCGGCTCGGACCAGCGAGGTGGTAGACAATTCACCTCCCCGAAATCCGAATCCTTGCGGGATCTCGGTGAAACCCACCACGACGTCGCCCGGCGTCTCACCGAGGACCGCGCAACCGATTCGGGTCAACTCCGGAACCAACTTGTCCCTCAGTTCTTCCGGAATGACACCTTCTTGGACGATGCAGTTGAAGTTGATCATAGTCCGTTCACGCAATGGTATGGCGAAAGGCCGCTGGCGCCTTCAGGTTAACGCAACGGCCGCCGGCGTTGCAAATGTTGGGGACGAGGCTCAGCCTGACCGGAACACGCTCTTGAGGCCCGCGGGCATCGCCCTATTGGCCGCGCCGGTCCAGAGGGCCAAGACCCCTATAACTACCAGGTAAGGAAACATTTCCAACACGAAGGGCGAGACCGGCGCTCCCACCGATTGCAATTGTAGCTGCAACCCTATGGCCCCGCCGAACAACAACGCCCCGGCCATGGCCCGCAGTGGCGACCACATGGCGAATATCACCAGCCCCACGGCGATAAAACCCCGGCCCACCGTCATTCCCTCCGACCAAGTATGAGTGAACGCTACGGAAAGCTGAGCGCCGCCCAGTCCGGCCAGCGCGCCGCCGGCTACGATGGCCAGCAGTTGGATTCGCCGGGGGTTGAGGCCAGCGGCATAGGCTACACCCAGGCTCTCGCCGACTGCCCTCAGGTCCAGACCCCACCGGGTGTAACGCAAGGCCCCCCACAGAAGCGGTCCCAGCCCGTAGGCTAGGTAGCCGAGAATATCCTGGTGGAAAAGGGCCGGGCCAACCACCGGTATGTCGAACAGCAACGGGACCGGAATGGGGTCCAGGCCCCCTATGGCCCGGTCGACATAATCCCGGCCCGCATAGGCGGTTATCCCTCCCGCAAGGATGGTCAGCGCCAGCCCGGCTGCCATCTGGTTAGCCCCGCGATAGACCACCAAGTAGGCGTGAATGACCGCCAAGGCGCCGCTGGCCGCCATAGCGACGAACACACCGGCCGCCGCCGATCCCGTCTCTGCCGCGCCGATGAAGCCGATGCACGCTCCCATGAGCATGCACCCTTCCATCCCCAGGTTGATCCGGCCAGCCCGCTCGGTAATCAACTCTCCGTAAACGGCGTAAAGCACCGATATGCCGGGCCCCACGGCCCCGGTCAAGGCGCCGCTGACGACTACCCAAATCAGGTCGCTCATGGCACGGGCCCGCCACGGCGCCGCAGGGCCAATACGAAGAGCAGTACCAGAGCGGCCAAAATCAAGCTGGCGGCCGAGGGCAGCCCAACCGCAATTTGAAGGATATCGCCGCCAACCAAGACCAATGCCAGCAGGAAACAGGCAGGAACGATGACCATTGGGTTGTGGCCGGCCAGCCAACTGGCGAGAAACCCCAGGTAACCCAGGTTGCCCGATATGCCGGGCCGGAGATGGTGCTGGATTCCTGAAACTTCCACCATCCCGGCCAAGCCGGCCAGCCCGCCGCCGGCGATCATTGCAATTACGAAGTACCGGGCCACAGGGATGCCGCTCCGCCGTGCGGCCTCGACGTTTCCGCCCACAACCCGCATGTTGAACCCCCACCGGGTGCGGTACATCAACAGGCAGCAGGCGGCAACCGCCAGCACGGAAGCCACCACCCCCAGGTGGAAACGGGAATCCGCGATGGCAGGAAATATCGCCGCGGCGCCGAAACCGGGGGTATAGGGGTATCCGAAACCCTCCGGGTCTTTCCAGGGCCCGAAAACAAACACGTTGACGAACAGGAACGCGACATAATTGAGCAACAGGGTGGTGATGATCTCGTTAACTTCCCGGTACTGCCGGAGCAGCGCCGCCACCCCGGCCCAGAGGCCGCCGCCAAAACAGCCGGCCGCCGCCATTGCAGGGAGCATCAACCAGGTCTGGGTGACGCCGAAGTGAAGGGCCACGGCCGTCCCCGCCCAAGCGCCCAGGAATAACTGGCCCTCACCACCCACGTTGATCAGCCCTACCCGGGCCGGGACGGCGGTAGCCAATGCCGTAAGGGTCAAGGGAATCATCAACACGCCGACTTCAGCGAGTCCGTCGGAGGTGCCCAGGGTCTCACCAAGCACCGTGACCAGCGAGTCGATGGGGTTTCGACTGAGCGCCAGGAGGAGCAGGCCGAATACCAGGATAGCCAGCGCGACCCCCAACAACGGTCGCGCCGGATTGGACGCCGTGAGACCGTGGACCACGCCGACGGTCCGGCGGACTGCGGGGCGATACCGCATCAGGGTCAGTGCCCCGTCATCAACAATCCAATTTCCTCCAGCGAATCACGGTCCGGTTGGAATTGCCCAGTCAACTGTCCGTCCCGCATCACCACAATCCTGTCGCTGATAGCGATGAGTTCGTCCAAGTCCTCCGACACCAAGACGACGGCGCCGCCGTTGTCGCGGTGACTCGTCAATAGCCGACGGGCCGATTCGGCGGACATAACGTCCAAGCCCCGTGTCGGAGAGCAGGCCAATATCACCTTGGCGCCGACGGTCAACTCCCTGGCTAGCAACACCCGTTGGACGTTACCTCCGGAAAGCTCGTCCAGCCGGGCTTGGCGCGCCGCCAAAGGCAGCGGGAACCCGGCCAATAGCCCATCCAATCTGGCGGCGGCCCTTTTTTGGTCCAGCCAGACACCCTCTGAGAGGGGTAGTTGCCCGATCAGCAGGTTTTCGGCTACGTTCAAGTCGGGGACCATCGCCATACCCATGGCGTCGTCGGGTATATACCGTACTCCGGCCCGGAGGATTTCGGCGGTTGACCAGCCGCTGATTTCCTTCCCGAACAGACGGACTGCGCCCCGGGCCGGCCGCAGCCCTAACAACACCTCTCCCAACTCGACTTGGCCGTTGCCGGCGACACCCGCGACGCCCAAAATCTCTCCGGCGGTTGCTTGGAAGCTGACACCCCGAAGTCCCCGGGCACCGGCCTGCCGCGTCGTCGATACGTCCTCGAACTCCAAGGCAACGCTCCGGGTCGCCAGCGGTGGCCGTCGGTTTGTAGACTGCGGAGTGACGTCCCCGAACATCATCGACACCAAAGCCGCTTGGTCTACCTCAGTTCGCTGCCGGGTACCCACCACGGCGCCCCGTCGCATGACCGTAATCACGTCGGCGACGGCCAATACCTCCCGGACCTTGTGGGTTATGAACAGGACGGCGTAAGCTTCCTCCTTCAACTTACCGAAGACCCGGAACAGGCTTTCGGCCTCGTGGGGCGCCAGTACGCTGGTCGGTTCGTCGAAAATTAACACCCGGGCATCCGCCATAAGCAGCTTGACCAGCTCGACCCGTTGCCGCTCCCCCATCGACAGTTGGTCCACACGCTGCTCGGGGTCGACGGGCAACCCGTACCGGTTGGAGATCTCCCGGACCCGGCGGCCCAACTCCCCCCGGCGTATCGCGAAGCTTCGTTTAGGGAGGAACAACGCGATATTCTCGATAACTGAGAGCGCGGGGGCCAACGAAAAGTCCTGGAAGACCATGCCGATACCCAGTCGTCGGCTGTCGTTGGCGGAGCGGACCAGGGTTTCCTGACCGTCGATGACAATCGAGCCGGAGTCGGGCCGGTAGAGCCCGTAGATGATTTTGGTCAGCGTGCTCTTGCCCGCCCCGTTCTCCCCCAAGATGGCGTGTACTTGGCCGCCGTGGATAGCGAGATCGACCCGGTCATTGGCCACGACTGCCGGGAACGCTTTGGTGATGCCCCGCAACTCGAGTAGGGGAGGCATTCGAATTGACCACCTCGATTACGTGAAACGCCCCGAAGCACTGCCGCTTCGGGGCGTTTGCCGTGGACCGGGAAGGCTTACCCGGCGGCCAAGGCCCGTATCTCTCGGGCCTTTTGCGAAAGCAGGCGGGTCGTCCTAGCGGCGCGGTCGTAGACCCCGGATCCGGCCGTCATGCCAACTCCTCGAGTTCGAACCGGTAATCTTCAATCACCGGGTTGGCCAAGAGTTTCTGGCACATTTCGTCTACCTGGGCTTCCACCAATGAGGTGTCGGTGCCGTCGACTCGCAGTTGCAGGTACTTCCCGACCCTTACCTCTGAGGCGGCCTCGTAACCCATGCGCCGCAGACCGGCCAAGACGGTTTGCCCCGGCGGATCGTTGACCGTTGGCTTCAGTGTGACGTATATCCTGGCCAAGTACATCGCGCCCGGTCTTGAGGCTAGGGTTGGCTCGAGGGCATCGATGTTTGCGTCCCGGAGCAGGGTATGAATTCAGGACCCAATACCCCCGCGTAGGCCTCGAAGAACCTCTTAATCCGGTCCGGGTCGACCCCTTCCATGGTATCGAGTACACCCCAGGTAGCGAGAGCGACTTGGCCGGGATCGATTTCGGGGTAGTAGCGGACTATCCCCCAACCGTTCGCCAAGCCGATATCGTTGACAGCCGCCCTTAGTTCCTCGATTTCCGCGTCTGCGGTCAGATTATGGCTGATGACGATGTTACCGTGTTCCAAATTGTGGGTGGTCCGCTCGTTGGGAACGCCGCTGGGGTAGTAGCCGCAGTTGGCGGCAATGTCCCAGTGGTCGCCCGAAGTCGGAGGGTTGGTGCTGTACTCCACTGTTTCCGGCTCGGGTACGTGGGCGCGCGTGGCCATAATTTCCTGCTGGACGCCTACTCCATCCACGTAGGCTTCGGCCGACCCGGTCTGAGTCCCGCCCCCTCCCGGAAGGATGCCGGTCAGACCAAAGCTGACTATCACCAACACGGCAATCACGATGGATGCGGCCAGGTACCAAATGTTGGTCTTCCGGCGCCTGGTATTGCGGGGCACACTAATGGAACGTGCGGCCCTGGCAGCGGCGCGCCCTCGGCGGTGTTTGGATATTGGCACTGTGTACCGCCCTTAAAGGGCGGCGCCGGTAAGCCTTTGGTAGGCCTGCCGGTACCGCTCGGTGGTCTTGTTTACAATTTCCGTTGGGAGTTCCGGGGCCGGCGGTTCGTGGTCCCAGCCCTGTCCGTCCAGCCAGTCCCGGACGAATTGCTTATCGAAGTTGGGTTGGGACCGTCCAGGAGCGTAGCCGGAGGCGTCCCAGAAGCGGCTGGAGTCCGGCGTGAGCAGCTCGTCGATCAGGATCAAGCGGCCGTCCAGCAGGCCGAATTCCATCTTGGTGTCGGCCAAGATGATTCCATGGTCCCGGGCGATGTCATGAGCGTACCTGTAGACCGCCTTGCTGGTGTCTTCCAATTCCCGGGCCATGCCGGCGCCTACCATGTCCAACACCTCTTGGCGGGACATGTTCTGGTCGTGGCCTTCCTCGGCCTTGGTGGTGGGGGTAAAAAGCGGTTCGGGGAATGATTGCCCTTCCACCAGCCCGGTCTCCATGTGCATACCGGACACAGTACCCTGCCTGCGGTACTCAGACCAAGCGGAGCCGGTGATGTAACCCCGGACGATGCATTCGATGTCGATCCGTTCCGCCCGCTTTACCACCATCGCTTGGCGGGCTACTTCTACCGGGACGCCGCCGTCGCCCAAGTAAGAGGCGGCGTCGGCGGAATCGGCCAAGCAGACCAAGTGATTCGGCACCAAGTGGGCGGTCTTGTCGAACCAATAGGCCGAAAGGCGGTTCAGCACCACGCCCTTGTCCGGAATGCCCGTGGGCAGTACAACGTCAAAAGCGGAAATACGGTCCGTGGCTACCATCAGCAACAGGCCGCCGCCCAAGTCGAAGGTGTCCCGCACCTTACCTTGGTAGAGGCGGTCCGGCAACGGTGTTTCAATGATCATTGGGACTTCTATCCTCCCACATCCCGTGTCTAGGCGTCTGATTTAGCTCGATTTCGCCATCGACAGCCGGTCGCGGCCAGCGTCGTCTGACTCCCGCAGCAGGCCAAGCCGACGGAAGGTATGCTCTACGTAACGGGTGTAATAGGTGTAATCGAACAATCGCTCCAAGTCGGCGCCGGTAAGGTACGATCCCGCCTCGGGGTCCGACCTCAGCAACTCCCGGAAGTCTGCCCCCTCCTCCCAACTCCGGTTGGCGTTGGACTGCACGATCTTGTAGGCTTCCTCCCGGGCTAGGCCGCAGTCCACCAACTCGAGCAGCACCCGTTGGCTGAAGACCAGTCCGCGGCTGCTTTCAATATTGGCCAGCATCCGGTCCGGGAAAACGCGAAGCCCCTGTATGATCCTGGTAAATAGGCTCAGGATATAGTCCAAGGCCAAGCAGGAGTCGGGCAGAATGATGCGCTCCGCCGAGGAGTGGCTGATGTCCCGTTCCCCCCATAGCGCCACGTTCTCCATCGCCGTCGTGGCGTTGCCCCGAATCAGCCGGGCCAAGCCGCAAATACGCTCGGACAGCTCGGGGTTGCGCTTGTGGGGCATGGAGGAGGAACCGGTCTGACCCTGGCCGAAGGGCTCTTCCAGTTCGTGTATCTCGGTCCGTTGTAACGAACGTATCTCGGTGGCAAACTTTTCCAGGGAAGCGGCGATCAGGGCCAGCGTGGTAACGAAATGGGCGTGACGGTCGCGTTGGACGATCTGGTTGGAGACCTTGGCGACATCCAGTCCCAATTGCTCGCAGACCCGTTCCTCCACGGTTGGCGGTACCGTGGCGTGGGTGCCAACGGCCCCTGACACCATGCCCACCCGGACCGTTGCCAGGGCGGCTTCCAGGCGCTCACGCTGCCGCCGTAGCTCGTCCCACCAAAGGGCCAGCTTCAGTCCCAGGGTGATTGGCTCGGCGTGTACCCCGTGGGTCCTCCCCATCATCAGGGTGTCCATGTGGCGTACCGCTTGCTCCCCAAGTACCAAGATCGCTCGGTCCAACTCCTGGCCGAGGAGCGCCGCAGCCTCCACTAGTTGGAGGCCAAGCCCGGTGTCCAGCATGTCGTTGGAAGTGAGCCCCAAGTGTAGCCAGCGGCCCTCGGGCCCGGCGGTCTCGGTTATGGAGGTCAGGAAGGCTGTGACGTCGTGGCGGGTGGTCTCGAAAATCTCCGTCATCCGCTGTTGGTCGTAGGTGGCGGCGCGGAGTTTGGCCATGTCGTCTTCGGGGATCACTCCTTCGGCGCACCAAGCCTCACAGACGGCCAACTCTACCTGCAACCACTTCTGGTGCTTGTTTTCGTCGGACCAGACCCTTTTCATAGCGGGCCGGGAATACCGGTCGATCACTGCCCCGTCACCTCGTCTCTAGTCCCCCGGGGCGGGAGGCGGACCGTTCCGCTGGGCTGCCAATTCCCAAACGGCTAGCAACATGCCCTTGAAATCCTCGAATGGGGTGTAAGCGATTCCTTCCTCGTCACAGAGCCGGGCCAGGGTGCGATGGGCGAATACCCGGTCGGCCTGCCGGGCTGCTTCCAAGTCCGACTGTCCGTCCCCGGCATAGATCACATAATGTCCCTTGGAACGAAGGCCCTCAACGATTAACCCCTTGGAGTTGCCCTTACTCTCACGGCCGGGGTAGGGAAAATTGTATTGGTAGCTGATTTTTCCTGCCGCGAACTGGGTGGCCACCGCGTAGACCGGCACTTCGGCGACGCTTTCGCGCTCCAGCAAAGCGGATATATAGAAGTCCAACCCCTGGCTAACCACGGCCATCGGGAAGCCGTTGCTTTTACACAACCCCCACAACTCCCGGAAGTACGGCCTCAAAGAGGCGTGTTCGCGCACGTAAGAACGCATGGTGGGCCGGTCGGCCTGAATGTTGCGAAAAGTAATCTCCTGGTACTCTTTCAGGTCTAACTCACCATCGCGGAACTGTTGCCGGACGCTGGTCCAACCGGGGTCGCCGAAGCGGTTAAGCAACAGCTCTGCCACGTTCTGGGCGGCGGCCGTATCGTCGAAATCGGTCAGGACTGCCGGGACCACTCTATCTCTCGCGTAACCCACGCCGGTAATTCTCATAAGCCTGCCGTATTTCTTCGTGTCGCAGGCCCAGAATTTCGGCGGCGAAGAACGCGGCGTTCCGCGCTCCCCAATTCCCCACCGCCATACAGGCGACGGGAATTCCGGGCGGCATTTGGGCGGTGGCCAACAACGCGTCCATTCCTTTTAGCTCGCTGGAGGCTAAGGGAATACCGATTACGGGGAGGGTACACCAAGCGGCAAGGGTGCCGCCCAGTGCGGCGGAGCCTCCGGCAGCCGCAATTAGCACCTCGATCCCGCGGTCCCGGGCTTGGGTCGCGTATTCTTGGACCCGCTCCGGCGTGCGATGGGCCGACATTACCCTTACCTCGTAGTCGATACCCAACGACTCCAGGGTGTCGACGGTATCTTGGACCACCGCCTCGTCAGAAGCGCTTCCCATAATAACACCTACCAGCGGCAAGGCAACCTCTCTATTCGGCAAGCTCACAGTTCCAATTCTTCCCGGAAAGCCTCGATCAGGGCCCGCTCCAACGCGGCCCGCTCCGGTCTGATCTCGACGCCGTTGATTTGCAGGTACGTCCCGTCGTCGGATAAACCCAGGTCCACCACGATCTCCATTTCTTCCCCCTCGTCCCAGGACAAAACCGTGGTGATGACGTCCCCTGATTCCACGTCGTCGGAGGCGTCCAAGTCAACTATAGAAGGCTGGAGAGGGTCCTCCGAGCCCCCTATATCCCAACCGACGATGGTTTCCACTTCGCCGCCGCCGTCCAGAAGCGTGGCGTTCATCTCTGTTAACAATTCTACGATACCCAGGCTTTGGCCCCGGCGGGTCAGTTCGTCCCGCTCTTGGGCCAACTCAGCCTCTTCCTCTTCGAGCCCTTGGCGGCGACGGGCCCTAACGTCGGCCAATTCTTCCTTGAGCCGGAGCAGGTTGTCACGCCAAGACATCATTCCGCTGTTCTCGCTTGTTGGTGTTTACCAAGACACTCCCGGCGAAATACGCCAACTCGTCCACCTGCCGAAAATCTGCTAGCTTAAGCTCCGTTCCCACCCGGCCCAACGCTTCCAGAACATCCAGGTAACGGATGCCGATAGGACCTTGCTTCATTGATGCCGGAAGGGTTCCCAGCCGCCGCAACAACCGCTCCGAGTTGTTGTTCCAGACTCCAAACAACCCCGGTTCACGGAGGCAGAGAAGAAAAGAAACGAAGGACTCGGCTGCTCCGGGCAGTTTGTAGGCCCCGTGAGCCGCCGCGCACTCGTCGAAGCGCCCTTCAAGCTTGATGGTATCATATAAAAGGAAGTCCAGACTGTCGCGCAACTCCTCTATCGCCACGCCCGAGAAAACTCTGGCGTTCCGGCCCCCGGAAGCCCGGTACAATGCAGCAGCCTGTTGCGGCTCCAACGATTCCAGAGCCGGTTGTTCCAGCCAACTTGCGAACTCTTCCGACCGGCTCCATTTCTCCCGGCGATAAGCGTCGAGTTGGCCCGCGTCCAAGGCTTCGGCGTAAAGACGCTGTAACGTTAGCCGGCCGCCGTCGTTAGTCCTCGCCACTCCGCTTGGCTCCCGGTGTTTTCGGCGCCGATGTCCGTTCGCCACTCTGCGCCTTCGAATGATATGCCGTCCAAACGCCGGTAGGCCCGCTCCCTGGCTTCCGGCAAACTTTCGCCGCCACCGACCACGGTTAGCACACGTCCCCCCACGGTGACTGGGCCACCGCCACTCCCGGCTTCGGTACCGGCGTGAAAGACTGTGGTGTATTCCGGGCCGCCGGGGTACAGTCCTCTAATTTCGAAGCCTGTAGCGTAGCGGTCCGGGTAACCGCCCGACGCCATGACCACACCGACGTAGGCAGCCGGGTCCCAGCGGACCTCCACTTGGTCCAAGGAGCCGTTGGCGCAGGCCAACATCAACTCCAATGGGTCCGATGCCAAGCGTGGCAGCACCACCTGCGTCTCTGGGTCCCCCAGCCGGCAGTTGAACTCCAAGACCTTGGGTCCGGCGGTGGTGAGCATCAGCCCGGCGTACAGCACCCCCCGGTAGGGAAACCCGCGCCGCGCCAAGGAGGTTAAGACTGGCCGCATGATGGTCATTTCTACTTCCTCGGATAGCTCACGTGTCCAAAGACCGGGCGGGGAGAAGCTGCCCATGCCGCCGGTGTTGGGCCCTAAGCCGCCGTCTTCCAGCCGTTTGTAGTCGCATGCTGCCACCAAGGGGGCGACGTTGACTCCATCTGTGAAGGCGAACACGCTTATCTCAGGGCCGGTCAGGAATTCCTCCAACACCACCGTGGTACCGGCTTCGCCGAAAGCCCGTTCCTCCATGCAGCCACGAACGGCCGCCGCTGCTTCGGCGGCGTCGGCGCAAACCATTACCCCCTTGCCGGCAGCCAAGCCATCCGCCTTAACTACGATGGGGCCGGGATTGGCGGACAAATGGGCCAAGGCGGCCGCCGGGTCCATGAAGACGTGGAACTCCGGGCAAGGTACTCCGGCGTCCCGCATCAACTCCAATGCAAAACTCTTGCTGGACTCGATCCGAGCGGCTTCCCGGGAAGGCCCGAATACCGGTATGTTCAGCAGGCCCAGACGATCGGCCAAGCCGTCGGCCAAAGGGCCTTCCGGTCCCACAACCACCAAGCCGGCGTCCACCGACTGAGCCGAGCGGGCAATGCCCTCGACATCTCCGGCGTCCACCGGGAGGTTCGTCGCCAAGGCCGAGGTACCGAAATTGCCCGGAGCCACCCACAATCGGCCCAATTTGGGACTCTGGCCGATGCGCCAAGCCAATGCATGCTCCCGGGCCCCGGAGCCAACTATTAAGACATTCATCTACTATGATTTCAAAAACTGTAACCCGAGTTCATTGTCGGCCGTCCCGGAATCATTCCCACTCGCTAAGGCCAGTTCAACGGATCCAAACATTTCCTATGCGGCTAATCCATTCCTAGTTGGCTGCATGGGTTCCACCATTGTTGGATGTTCCACTCGTCCAGACTAATGGTTATTGATCAACCTATTTCCAAGTTGTTAGATTGTATTCCAACGGGGATACTGACTAGGATTAGTCGCGCCTATTCCTATTCATCAGGGCGATTCCGGTTTGCGGGGTCTATTCCCATTCAATCGTGCCGGGGGGTTTGCTGGTAATATCGTATACCACACGGTTCACACCAAGAACTTCGTTGACGATCCGGTTGGAGATACGCGCCAATACCTCGTAAGGCAGGCGGACCCAATCGGCCGTCATCGCATCCTCACTGGCAACCGCCCGGATGGCGCAAACATAGCCGTAGGTCCGGAATTCTCCCATAACACCGACGGTCCGGCTGTCGCTCAACACCGCGAAGCTCTGCCAGACCTGGTGATAGAGATTGGCGGCCTTGATTTCGTCGATAACAATCCAGTCGCAGGTCCGCAACAGTTCCAAACGCTCCCTTGTGACCTCGCCGATCACGCGGATGGCCAAGCCTGGGCCTGGGAAGGGCTGCCGGTAAACCATTTCGTCGGGCAGTCCCAACTCCAAGCCGACCTCCCGTACCTCGTCCTTGAACAGAAAGCGCAACGGTTCGACCAACTTGAGCTTCATGTTCTCGGGAAGCCCGCCCACGTTGTGGTGCGTCTTGATCCGGGCAGAGGCGCTGTTGCCCGGCGCTTCGCTTTCGATGACGTCCGGGTATAGCGTGCCTTGGGCCAAGAAATCGGTCTGTCCCAGTCCCGAGGCCGCCTCTTCGAACACGCGGATGAACTCCTCTCCAATGACTTTGCGCTTTACCTCCGGGTCGGTCACGCCTTGCAACCGGTCCAAGAACCGGTCGGTGGCGTCTACGTAGGTCAGGTTGAGGCCCAACCCCCGCTTGAATGTGGCTTGGACGCGCTCGGCCTCTTCCAACCGCAACAGCCCGTTGTTGACGAAGATGCAGGTTAACTGGTCGCCGATTGCCCGATGCAACAGGGCGGCGGTAACCGCCGAGTCAACTCCGCCGGATAGGGCGCAGATTACCCGTCCATCGCCGACCCGTTCCCGAATCTGGGCGATGGAATCCGCGACCACGTTGCTTGGAGTCCAAGAACGGACGCAGCCGCAAGCCCCGAACAAGAAGTTTTCCAGTATAGACTGGCCCAGCGGAGTGTGGTTCACTTCCGGGTGAAATTGCAGGCCGAACATGTTTTCGCCGTTGCCGATGGCGGCCACCGGCGAGTTTTCAGTGTAGGCCAAGCCGGTAAAGCCGGGAGGCAGGCTTTCCACCCGGTCGCCGTGGCTCATCCACACCTGGAAGGACGGCGGCAGACCGTTCAGCAAGCTGGACTCGGCGTCGTCCCGGTGCAATACGGCGTAGCCGAACTCTTGTTTGGCGCCGGGGGCAACCTTACCCCCAAGCTGGTGCACCAAGGCTTGCATTCCGTAGCAGATACCCAAAATGGGTAGCTTTCGTTCGAAAACCCAGTCCGGGATAAGGGGGGCGCCCGGTTCGTAGACGCTTGCCGGGCCGCCCGACAGAATGATCCCTCTGGGGTTCATGTGGCGCACCGACTCCCAATCGTCGGTGGCCGGAGCAATTTCCGAGTAGACCTTTAGCTCGCGTACCCGGCGGGCGATGAGGTGGCTGTACTGGGAGCCGAAGTCTATGACGACGATACCTTCGTTGACCGGTTGCCGCGCGCCGTTCGCACCGGCGCCCTCCGCTCCCTGGGCAATTTCCAGGTAGGCCGACACCTCAAGATCGTCGCTGGTGGCGACCCTTCGGCCCCGAGGCAGCTTATCGTCCGACGTGGCCCCACCTCCGAAAGGAACAGAATCAGCACCGGTCCGGGCAGTTACCGTAGTCTATGGATACCCTAGAAGGCAGCCTGATTATAGGCGATTATTGTAAATCGAGTATAGCTGGGAAAGTGAACATAACGTCAATTGAATCCCTCTCTTCTCTCGACGGTTTTCCGTATCCTTTGGGTATCCTTGAGGGCTCCGCGCCGGTCCATCCATCTGTTCGTTCATCGGTACCGCCGTCGGTCCATCCATTCGGTCCATCCATCGGCACCTCATGGTATACTCGAAAAGCCCCGACCGGGTACGTTCATGACCGCCACTGATTTTCCCAACGACCGGGACACCCTAACCGCAGAGATCGCCGAATCCGTTCGGGTTTTACGTGGAGGCGGTGTAGTGGCCCTTCCCACCGACACCCTCTACGGCTTGGCGGCTGATGTTTTCAATGTCACGGCCTTGGAAAAAGTTTTCGCCATCAAGGAACGTCCCGGCGGGCTGGCTTTGCCCGTTCTGATCGACAATTGGGACCAGATGCAGATGATAGCGATCGGAATTCCCGACGTAGCCGAGGCGTTGGCGGCACGGTTCTGGCCGGGCCCCCTGACGATGGTCGTGAACAAGAGGCACCGGGTCCCGCGCCGGTTAACCGCCGGAGCCGACACGGTCGCCGTGAGGATGCCGGACCACCCGGCGCCCCGGGGCCTTGCCCGCGCGTTGGGGTCGCCGATCACCGGCACCAGCGCCAACGTCAGCGGCGCGGCCGACCCGCGGGACCTCCATGAACTGAGGCAGCAATTGGGTGGCCGCCTCGATTATATCGTCAGCTCCGGCCCGGCGCCGGCCGGTACGGCGTCCACGGTCGTGGACATAACCAGCGGTACGCCCAAGCCGATCAGGGAGGGGGCGGTCCCATTCGAAAAGATTCTGACGCTGCTGTGATCTCCAAATACGTTGAATATCAACAGGCGGTGTCCGAGGAACTGCAGGCAGTCTTCGAGGGCCGACAGGGGCTCCTTTACGACGTGTTGCGGTACCACCTGGGATGGGTAGACCAACATGGGCATCCGGTTCCGGGCGGCCCGAAGTTGCATTATCAAGGCGCCTTGGCCTTGGCCGCGTGCGAAGCGCTGTCCGGGGATCCCGCTCCTTCGCTGCCCGCCGGCGCCGGAGTGGAGTTGGTCCATAACTTTACGTTGGTACACGGAGAAGTGCAGGCTGGCAGCGCCCATGCAACCGACCGTCCCAGCATCTGGTGGGTCTGGGGCCCCTCCCAAGCCATCAACGCTGGGGACGGCTTGCACGCCTTGGGACGCACAACTATAATGCGCCTCGCTCAACTCGGGACGCCGCCGGAACGGGTGCTTCGCGCCGTCCAATCGCTGGACCGGGCTTGTCTCAGCCTCTGCGAAGGTCAGTACTTGGACCTGGAATTCCAAGACCGTTTGATGGTGAGCAGCGCCGCTTATCTGGACATGATCGACCGGAAGGCAGGCGCCCTCGCCGGATGCGCCGCCGAGTCCGGCGCCTTGGCTTCTGGAGCTCCGGGTGACACCTGTTCGATTTTCCATGAAATGGGCCGAAAGCTGGGCGCCGCTTGGCAGATCGCCAGGGACATCGACGACCTTTGGGGCGAACACGACGACGGCGTCACCGCCAGCAATATCCTCAGCAAGAAGAAGAGTCTTCCACTGATTCACACCTTGGAACAGGCCGGTGTCGGGGTCAAGCGAGAGTTGGGTTCCATTTATATGAAGCGCGTCTTGGAACCGGATGACGCCCGCAGGCTGATAGAGGTCCTTGATGACTCCGGCGCCAGACCGGCATCGGAAGCCAAGGCTGCGGAGTTGGTGGCGGAGGCTTTGAACGCAGTGGGCGACTCGGTGGGCGCGGAAGGCTCGCGGCTGCTGGGTGAGCTGGGGGAATGGGCCTTGCAAGGAGGACGATGAGACGGACCAAGGCGAGGGTAGCGAGCAGGAGAGGACGCGTTGGTCAAACGTAGCCTGTCAGAGCTGGACGTGGCCGGAAAGCGTGTCTTGGTGCGCGTCGACTTCAATGTTCCAATCGAGCAGGGGATTGAAGCTATCGCCTCCTACGACCAACGGTTGAGGGCCACTCTCCCCACCATTGAGTATCTGATCGGGCAAGGCAGCCGCACTCTTCTCTGCTCTCACTTGGGCCGTCCCAACGGCCAGGTGGTGGAATCGTTGCGGCTGGCTCCGGTGGGTGACCGACTGGCAAAGCTCTTGGACCGGCCGGTCAAGAGCCTCCCAGATGTATCCGGCCCGGCGGTGGACGCCGTAGTCGCGGCGATGGACCCCGGCGACGTTGTCTTGCTGGAGAATCTCAGGTTCGACCCCGGCGAGGAGCAAAACAGTCCGGCGTTTGCCCAAGGGCTGGCCGGTTTGGCGGAGCGGTTCGTGATGGACGCCTTCGCCGTTTCCCACCGTGCTCATGCCTCTACGGTGGGGGTAACACGGTTCCTGCCGTCGGCAATGGGCTTCTTGGTCGAGAATGAGGTAACCTCGATGGGCCGGGCCTTGGAATCGCCGGAAAAGCCCTTGGCCGCCCTGATGGGCGGCGCCAAAGTCAGCGACAAGATTCTGGTGCTGGAGAACCTGCTGGACAAGTTGGACCATCTGCTCATTGGCGGCGGCATGTGCGTCACTTTCCTCAAGGCCCTCGGCCACCGGACAGGCGACTCCCGCGTAGAGGAAGACCGGCTGGACTTCGCTGGGGAGATCCTGGAACGGGCCAAGTCCCGCAATGTCGACGTGCACCTGCCGTCTGACTTGGTGGTGGCAAGTAACTTTGATGCGTCCCCGGACCTGATTCAGGTGGCGCGGGCCGACAACGTTCCGGACGGTTTCCACATAATGGACATAGGCCCTGCGGCGAGGCGCGATTTCGTGAATGCGTTGTCGGAATGCCAGACAGTCATCTGGAACGGGCCCATGGGGGTCTTCGAGATGCCGCGGTTCAGCGAAGGAACACGAATTGTGGCCCATGCTATCGCCGGTCAAGGCGGGGCAACCACTGTGGTAGGGGGAGGCTCCACGGCGGAAGCGGTGGAGGCGTTGGGGTTGGTGGAGCAAATGACCCACGTATCCACCGGAGGCGGGGCGTCGCTGGAGTTCCTGGAAGGAAAAGAGCTGCCTGGAATAGCCGCATTACCGGACCTTTAGGATTGCGGGGAGAAGAAAGGTAAGACCATGATCGACCTGGAAGTCCTGCGGGACTGCTACACTTCTACTTCTTCCAAGATCGTATTGCTGGTGGTAGACGGGCTGGGCGGGTTGGCCCACCCCGAGACCGGGCGTTCTGAGCTGGAGACGGCCGATATCCCCAACTTGGACGCCATGGCCCGGGAGAGCGCCTGCGGACTTACTACGCCGGTCTTGCCGGGCGTCGCGCCGGGGAGCGGCCCCGGACACCTGGCCCTCTTCGGCTACGACCCACTGAAGCACCTTATCGGCCGGGGCGCTCTGGAAGCTCTTGGTATCGACGCGACGTTGGAGCCCGGGGACGTGGCCGCACGGGGTAATTTCTGCACCGTGGATGGTGAAGGACTCTTGGTCGACCGCCGGGCCGGGCGAATCCCAACCGAACTCAGCACACCCCTTTGTCACCGCTTGGACCGAATCGAACTGGACGGCGTACAGGTCGATGTTTTCCCGGTCCAAGACTACCGGTTCGTTTTGCGGTTGCGAGGCGATGGCCTCTCCGAGGCGGTCACCGAGACCGACCCCCAACAAAACGGGGCGGCGGCATTGCCGGTGAAGGCCCTTAACTCCGGCGCCCAAAGGACCGCGGACTTGGTCAACCAATTTGTGGATGAGGCGGCACGGCTGCTTTCGGAAGAAGACCGGGCCAACATGCTCCTGTTACGGGGTTTCGCCCAACTGCCCAACCTGCCGGGGTTTGGCGACGTGTACCGCCTGAACCCCGCCGCGATCGCCGCCTATCCGATGTACCGGGGGCTGGCCACCGTGGCCGGGATGCAGGTGATTCGTACCGGCCGCACCTTCAGCGACGAAGTTAAAACCCTGCGGGAGAACTTCGAGAACCATGATTTCTTCTTCATTCACTACAAACCGGCCGACGCCGCCGGTGAAGACGGCGACTTCGACGCCAAAGTCAAACGGTTGGAGGAACTGGATCCACTGATTCCGGCCATTCGCGAACTCCACCCCGACGTTTTGATGGTGGCCGGAGACCATGCCACGCCGGCAATCATCGCCGGTCATAGCTGGCACCCGGTACCCTTCATGCTGAATTCCTGGCTGACCGGAGGCGAGGGAATCGGCGCCTTCAACGAACGCGCTTGCGCTCAAGGCTCCATCGGGAGCATCCCCGCCACCAACGTTATGCTGCTTGCGATGTCCCACGCTGGCAAGATGACCAAGTTTGGGCCGTAGCCTCCAGCGTAGGGACGCTACCGCGGCGCCATAGGTGGGACTTCCAATTTCCGCGACGGGAGTAACGATATGCCCCGTTCTTTCATAGTCGGCAACTGGAAAATGAACACCACGCTAGCCGAGGCTGCTGCATTGGCCTCTTCCGTGCGCCAGGGTTTCGACGCCGCGGCGGGCGTGGAAGTAGTCCTCTGCCCGCCCTTCATCTCGTTGGCCGCGGTCCGGGATGCGGTTGGAGACTCAGGCATCAGGGTGGGGGCCCAGAACATGTACTTCGAAGGCTCCGGCGCGTTTACCGGCGAGGTGTCGCCAGCGATGCTCCGGGGAATCTGCGATTACGTGATACTTGGGCATTCTGAACGCCGCCAGCTTTTCGGAGAAACCGACGAATCCGTAAACCGCAAGGTATTAGCCGCCGCACAAGGGGAGCTCCGCCCCATCCTGTGCGTCGGAGAAACCTCGGAACAACGAGAGAAGGGACACGCCGCAACGATAATCGCCGCCCAAGTACGGCAGGGCCTGAGGGACGTTGTTGACATAAACGGCCTCTTGGTCGCCTACGAGCCGATTTGGGCCATCGGGACGGGCCAGGCGGCCACGCCGGAGGTAGCGAACGAGATTATGGGCGGCGCCATCCAAGAGACGCTTCGCAACCTGTTTGGCAGTGCGGGTGGGGACATTCCACTGCTGTACGGCGGGAGCGTCAACCCCGGGAACGTGGCCGGTTTCGTGGGCCAGCCAAGCGTTCACGGCGCCTTGGTGGGCGGGGCCAGTCTGCAAGCAGACCAATTCCTGGCAGTGGTCCAAGCTACGGCGGAGGCTACCGGATAACTTGAAGCCCGACCGCGGCGGCGCCCGTTGCCTGATCTCATAGTCTGCGTCGTTGGGCCCACGGCAGTGGGCAAGTCCCGGCTGGCGGTTCGGCTGGGGCAGTGCTTCGAGGGCGAAATCATAAACGCCGACAGCCGCCAGGTATATCTGGGCATGGAGGTCGGCACCGCGAAACCCACCCTGGAAGACCGGGCCCTGGTCCCCCACCACTTGGTGGATATTCTGGACCCTTCAGAGCATTTCGGCTTGGCCCGCTTCCTTGATTTGGCCCACACTGCGGTCCGTGAGACCATCGACCGGCAGCGTCTCCCCATCGTCGCTGGCGGCTCCGGCCAATACGTATGGGGCCTACTGGAAGGTCAGGGCGTACCCAAGGTCCCTCCAGACATCGAGTTGCGATTGGCCTTGGAGCAAGAAGCCTCCGTTGACGGAGGGCGCTCCCTCCACCAACGGCTACAAGGCGTCGATCCGGTCCGGGCCGCGGCCATTGACCCGCGAAACGTCCGCCGGGTTATTCGTGCCTTGGAGATATATAGCTCCACCGGCCTGAAACCCTCCGGGCCGCAGCCAAAGCAGGAGCCCGCGCTTGATCCGTTGATCATCGGCCTCACCATGGAACGGACGGAGTTGTACCGCCGTATCGACGAGCGGGTGGACCGGATGATGGAGGAGGGGCTGCTACAGGAAGTGGAAACGCTGGCGGCGGCCGGGCACCCTCCGGGCGAGGGTGCCTTGGGCAGTCCAGGCTACCGGGAAATGGGCCTTTATCTCACCGGTAATATTACCCTGGAGGAAGCGGTCTGGCGAACCAAGACCCAGACCCACCGCTTGGCCCGGCGCCAGTACACCTGGTTCAAGCCCGCCGACCCCAGGATTACCTGGCTGGACGCTGCCCGTCCCGACCTGGATTATGCGGCAGCTCGACTGGTCTCCGCGTTCCTGGAATCAAAGTCCCTTGTGTTACAATAGGCCCCCAAGCGGGACACTCCTCCCTGGGTGCTTCCGACCCGTTATAGCGGTGTCCGGGAAGCCGATTTGGTTAACGGCGATAGCGTCTTTGACCAAGGGACAGCATCGATGAAATTCACCAAAATGGAAGGGGCCGGCAACGACTATATATATGTTGACGCCCGTTCGTTGCGGCTCGATTGGCCGGAATTGTCCCGTAGAATCAGCGACCGGCATTTTGGCGTGGGCGGCGATGGGCTCATTCTCATCGAGAATTCGGGAATCGCCGACCTGAAAATGAGTATGTTCAATGCCGACGGCTCCCAAGGAGAGATGTGCGGCAATGGCATACGTTGCTTTACCAAGTACGCCATCGAGCGGGAGATTGTGCATCCGTCCAACAACGGCCTGACTGTGGAAACGCTGGCCGGCGTTCGCACCGTGGTTCCCACCTATGACGGCGGGGCGATAAAAGGGGCCCGGGTTTCCATGGGCCCGCCCATCCTGGAACCGGCCGACATACCGGTGGCGTTGGAGGTTGACGCGGCCCCGCCGGTTCTTGACCACCCCTTCGACATCGATGGGACTGACCTGCCCCTGAGTTTCGTTTCTATGGGCAACCCCCATGCCGTGACCTTCATTGAGCAACCCGTGGCGGAGTTTCCGTTGCACGAATTGGGCCCCCGGGTGGAACACCACCCGATTTTCCCCCGCCGGGTCAACTTCGAGATAGTAAACGTAGGCGGACCCGGCAAGCTGACGGCCCGCGTCTGGGAGCGTGGTTCGGGCGAGACCATGGCGTGTGGGACCGGCGCCTGCGCCATTGCCGTGGCGGCCCGGCTGGCTGGCCATTGCGGAGACGTGGTCGACATAACATTGCCCGGCGGCATTCTCAGAATCGAATGGGACGGCCAGGGAGAGGTCTTCCTGGAAGGGCCGGCGGTGGAAGTGTTCAACGGAGAATGGGCCGCCTGATGAGCAGCCTCGGCACGAAAAGACTAACCTTCGACGAGTGGCAGGCGTTGCCGGAAACGACACAGATTTGCGAGGTTGTGGATGGGGTGTTGGTAATGCCTCCCACCCCGTTGTGGGAGCACCAGTGGCTCAGCATGGAAATCGCTGTCCGGCTCAGGAATTTTGTCAACGAACGGGGGATGGGACTGGCCATCACAGCTCCTTACGACATCCTGATTCAGCGTGAACCGCTACGGACCCGTCAGCCGGATATATTGGTTGTGAACGCTGAATTGACGGGCATCACGAGCCCCGCCGACCTTGTGGGACAGCCTTTTCTGGAATTGCCCCCGCTATTGGTGGTGGAAGTGCTTTCTCCGGGTAATACGCGGCGTGAAATCGACGAAAGGCTGGCCGACTACCGGAGCATCGGCGTGCCGGAATGCTGGTTGGTCAACTTCCCAACAAGGTCGGTCGAGGTGTTGCGCCTGACCGTCGAAGCTGCCACAACGACCGCCATCTTCGGCATGGGGGATACGCTCAGTTGCGAAGTCCTGACCGGGTTCACGCTCCCCATCGCCGATATATTCGGGCCGTTGCTGCCGTAGGGGCGGGTATCACCGTATGACCAGCATCGGCACTACAATACTGACCTACGAGTCCTGGCTGGCAATGCCGGAGACAAAGGTTCGATATGAAATTGTCGACGGAGTCCTACTCATGCCACCAGGGCCGACCCCGGACCATCAATGGATATGCTTTCGTCTGGCTTTAAGACTCCATCAACATGTAGACGAGAGAGGTCTGGGCGTGGTCATGAATGCTCCGCTGGACTTGTTGATTCAAAGGGAGCCGCTCCGGATCCGTCAGCCGGACATTCTGGTTGTGAACGCTGAATTGACGGGTATCACGAGCCCCGCCGACCTTGTGGGACAGCCTTTTCTGGAATTGCCCCCGCTATTGGTGGTGGAAGTGCTTTCTCCGGGTAATACGCGGCGTGAAATCGACGAAAGGCTGGCCGACTACCGGAGCATCGGCGTGCCGGAATGCTGGTTGGTCAACTTCCCAACAAGGTCGGTCGAGGTGTTGCGCCTGACCGCCGAAGCTGCCACAACGACCGCCATCTTCGGCATGGGGGATACGCTCAGTTGCGGAGTCCTGACCGGGTTCACGCTCCCCATCGCCGATATATTCGGGCCGTTGCTGCCGTAGGGGCGGGTATCACCGTATGACCAGCATCGGCACTACAATACTGACCTACAAGTCCTGGCTGGCAATGCCGGAGACAAAGGTTCGATATGAAATTGTCGACGGAGTCCTGCATATGCCACCAGGGCCGACCCCGGACCATCAATGGATATGCTTTCGTCTGGCTTTAAGACTCCATCAACATGTGGGCGAGAGAGGTCTGGGCGTGGTCATGAATGCTCCTCTGGACTTGTTGATTCAAAGGGAGCCGTTGCGGGTTAGGCAGCCGGATATCCTCTACCTGAGCACCGAGCGGTCCGGAATACGGCGACGTGCTGACATCAAGGGAATCCAGGTCTTGGAAATTGCCCCTAACTTGGTTGTGGAAGTACAGTCGCCGGGTAACACCGCTGGGGATATTAAGGACAGGTTAGAGGACTATAGGCGAATCGGCGTTGTTGAGTGTTGGCTTGTTGACCCTGAGACCGACACGATAGAAGTCGTAAGGCTGTCTTCCGAAGGCATCGCCACTGAGGCGGTATATGGTGCCGCTGACATTCTTCGCTCAGTGACATTAGACGATTTGGCGTTGTCGCTGCGGCAAATCTTTGAATAGGTTATGAAGATATTTGGTCGACGGGGCGAACGGGGACCTTACCCCGACGCTACCCGCAGGGTTGAGGGCAAAACATACTCGGAAACCCGGCCTGCAAGTGGCGGGAATCCCGACCATTCATCCTCAAATGACCTCGGAAGAGGTGTCCACCAACCGGCAATGAGAGACGCCGGTTTGGTCAAAGGCAAATTCCTCGGCGTCACGGATGGTCAGTTGGTCTTTACAGACATGACCGTTCCGGCGGCATTTTCGGTGAGCCGAGGAATGCTCAGTGATTGGGTGGGCAGAACCGTCGAAGTTCTGTTGGTCGACGGCGTAGCAGTGCAGTTAAGGCGCAGTAAAGTTCTGGGGCAGCTAACAGTCAAATATCCGAGGGACGTCTAATCAATATGAAATTCTCCGAGCGCTTGGGCAAACTGGCCCCCTACCCCTTCGTCGAGATTTCCCGGATCATTGCCGCCAAGCGGGCGGCGGGCGCCGACGTGGTCACTTTTGGAATCGGCGACCCGGATATACCGACGCCGCAACCGGTGATCGACCGCCTCCTGACCGCGTCCCAACACCCGCCCAACCATCGCTACCCGGAAACCGACGGGCTGCCGGAGATGCGCCGGGCCATTGCCGAATGGTACAAAAACCGCTTTGATGTAGCATTGGACCCCGACAAAGAGGTACTCCCGCTGATCGGGGCCAAGGAGGGAATTGGGCACGCTGCGTTCTGCTTTCTGGATCCCGGCGACATCGCTCTCGTTCCCGACCCGGCATACCCGGTTTACGGCGTGGGCACGATGTTCGCCGGCGCCGAGAGTTACATAATGCCTCTCTACGAGAGCAACGGCTGGCTGCCCGAGTTGGACGCCATTCCGGCCGACGTGGCCCGCGCCGCCAAGGTGATGTGGCTAAACTACCCTAACAACCCCACCAGCGCCGTCGCTACCGAAGAGGATTTGGCATCCGCTATCGCTTTCTGCCGGGAGCACGACATCGCGCTACTCCACGACGCCGCCTATAGCGAGGTTGGCTACGACGGCTACCGGGCGGCCAGCTTCCTCCAAGTCGAGGGTTCCAAGGACATCGGAATCGAGTTCCACTCCCTTTCCAAGACCTACAACATGACAGGGTGGCGGATCGGCATGGCCGTGGGCAATGCCGACATGATTCGCGCCCTCTTCCAGATCAAGGCCAACCTGGATTCCGGAGTGCCCCAGGCAGTCCAAGAGATGGCGATGGAAGCCCTTACGGGTCCTCAAGACAGTGTCGCCGATAACGTCGAGACCTACCAGCGGCGCCGCGACCGAGTGGTCAGCGCCGTCCGGAGCCTGGGCATGGAGGTGGCGGTGCCTCGGGCCAGCCTCTACATCTGGGCCAAAGTTCCCCAAGGCTATACCTCTGCGGAACTGGCCCAACGCTTGCTGGAGGAGCTGGACGTGGTGGTCACTCCCGGTTCAAGCTACGGACGCTACGGGGAGGGTTACATTCGTCTTTCCCTTACTACCCCGGACGAGCAGGTGGAGAAGGGCTGCCAGCGTCTGGAAGCCTGGACCGTTCCTGCCCCGCAAGGAGGCTAAGCCCATAGGTAGACGGTCGATAGCGGTCGAGCCGGACCCCGAACGCGCGGTCCTAGTGGCGGTTGAGCTAAAGGGCCGCGACCATCTGTGGGCGCTGGAAGACACCCTGCCGGAACTGGAGTACCTGACCAACACGGCCGGCGCCCAAGTAGTGGGGTCGGTCACCCAGCGGGCCGAGCGGACAACCCCCACCTACGTGGGTAAAGGCAAGCTGGAAGAGCTCCGCGACTTAGCCGACGAAAAGGAAGCCGACGTCGTCATTTTCGACGACGAACTGACCCCAACCCAACAACGCAACCTGGAAAGCGCCTTGGCCCGGAAGGTGATAGACCGCACGGCGCTGATCCTGGACGTCTTCGGCCGCAACGCCTCCACCTACGAAGGAAAGCTACAGGTTGAGCTGGCCCAGCACGAGTACCTTCTGCCCCGTCTGGCAGGCCAGTGGTCTCACTTGGAACGTTTGGGCGGAGGCATCGGCACCAGGGGACCGGGTGAAACCCAGATCGAGACCGACCGACGCCTCGTTCGTCGACGGATCCAAAAGATCCGGTCCGACCTGGATGGGGTCCGCCGCCGCCGTTCGTTGCACATGGACCGGCGCAAGAAATCGACCATTCCCATGGCCACTCTGGTAGGTTACACCAACGCCGGCAAGAGCACCCTGTTCAACGCGCTGAGCGATGCCCGCGTCACCACCGCCGATAGACTCTTCTCCACCCTGGACCCGGTGACCCGCCGCATTCGCCTGCCCTCGGGGGCCCCGCTTCTCTTGAGCGACACCGTGGGTTTCATTCAGAAGCTTTCGCCGAAAGTGGTGGCGGCCTTCCGGGCCACATTGGACGAATTGGAGCAGTCGGATATCCTGTTGCACGTGATCGACGTCGCCCACCCCAAGGCGCCGGAGCAGACCGAGGTAGTGGAAAACACCTTGGACGAGTTGGGGCTTGGGGACCGGCCGCGGCTCTTGGTGATTAACAAGATGGACCTGCTTACCGGCAGCGCCAACGGCGCATCGGCGATGCCGGCGTGGAAGGAGACATCGCCCGGCGTTCTGGTTTCCGCGGAAAAACGCTGGAACTTGGACGACCTTCTCCGGGAGATCGAAGGCCGGCTCATGGACATCGAGGGGCCAATGATGATTGTGTCGCCGAACAATGGCGGACCGCCTCGATAGACCGACCATAGACCTGCTATAGACTGGTCGGTGGGTTTTTTTAATACACAATGGTTCGCACAAGATACGTTATGTTGGGTCCCGGCGTGCAGGGATTGACATAACGGTTTTTGATGCTTTAACGGCGACCCAACGTCGAACGATGAGGTGGGACCATGCGAGTTGCCGGAAAGGTTGCATTGATCAGCGGCGCTGCCGGCGGCATCGGCGCGGCCAGCGCTCGGCTCTTGGCGAAAGAGGGCGCTGCCGTCATGATCGCCGACATCCTGGAGGAACAGGGCCAAGCCACCGCCATTCGAATAGCGGAGGCCGGGGGCCGCGCACAGTTTATCCGGTTGGACGTAACCGATGCCGAAGAATGGCGCTGGGCGCTCAAGCATACGGTCGACAATTTCGGCCGGCTGGATATTCTGGTAAATAACGCCGGAGTCAGCCACCGCACCGGGGTCGAAGACACCACGACTGAAGCCTGGGACCGCGTCATGGACGTGAACGTGAAGGGGGTGTTCTTGGGGACCCAGGTCGCGATCCCGGAGATGCGCAAGGCGGGCGGCGGGTCGGTCATCAACATCTCCTCCATTTACGGCATCGTCGGCAGTCCTGTTTCCGCCAGCTATCATGCCTCGAAGGGGGCGGTCCGCATCTTTACCAAGTCGGCTGCCGTCCAGTACGCCAATGAGAAGATCCGGGTCAACTCGGTCCACCCCGGCTACGTCGACAGCCCGATGACCCAGACTTTCCACTCCATCCCGGAGGTCTGGCGGGAAAGGGTTGGCAAAACGCCCTTGGGCCGTATGGGGACTCCGGAAGACATCGCGGCTGGCGTGTTGTACTTGGCGTCCGACGAATCGTCCTTTGTAACCGGCTCTGAGTTGGTCATCGACGGCGGCATGACTGCCGCTTAAGGGTCGGCCTGAAGCCTGTATTCGCCTTTGCGGCCGTACCGTTGGGGTTGCGCCCCATTAGCGCCCTGCCTATAATTTAGATAGTCAGAGCGGCTGGGGCGGTTAGCTCAGCGGTTAGAGCGCCTCGTTCACACCGAGGAGGCCGAAGGTTCAAATCCTTCATCGCCCACCATGCAGACGGGACCACGGTAGTGGGGGCCGTCCGGCCTAGCCGTCAGGCGCCGAGGTGGCGGAACGGCAGACGCGCTGCGTTCAGGGCGCAGTGTCCTTACGGATGTGTGGGTTCAAATCCCTCCCTCGGCACCAATTCCAGGTGATTTTCTGATCATCGCGCGCTTGTAGCTCAGTGGATAGAGCGCTGCCCTGCGGAGGCAGAGGTCGTGGGTTCGAATCCCGCCAAGCGCGCCATTCTACAACTGGTAGTTAGTAGGTGGTCACCGGCTACTAGATAGTGTATACGAAGGTCCCGGTTTTCAGAAAATTATGAGGCACAAGCAGGTTGTAGACCACTGCCTATCGTTTCGGGAGGCGGTCCTAAACTTTCTCTTGGACCAGGAGATAAGTAACCGCTCCAGGGGTACCATCGAGGCCCAGCGGATCGTCCTGGGCTTTCTGACCGAGTTCGCCGAAGAGGAGGGTTGGCCCTCGGTCGGCGGCGTGGAAAAGTCTCACCTCCGGCAGTACTTGGCGGCCCTCAAGGGACGGCCCAAGCGGTCGGGTGGGGGCGGACCGATCAGCGACTCCTACTATGGACCCAGTACCGGAGGATCAAGCGGTTCTTCAACTGGTGCGTCGCTGAGGGTTATGTCAATGTGAACCCGGTTTCAGACATACCGCACCCGAAGGTGGGTCGGCGGGTCATTCAGACGGTCTCGGACGATGACTTCCGGAAGTTGCTGCGGTTGACGGACCCGGCGTTATACCGGTCTCCGGCCCGGAACTTCCGGGCGGTCCGGGACCAGGCCCTGCTCTGGCTCATGGCGGACACTCCCGGCCGGCGGCATGAGCTGGCCCGGTTGACGCTGGAGAGCGTCGACCTGAAGGGGCGGCGGGTGCTGGTTGAGGGGAAGGGCCGGAGGGAGCGTTACATGTATTTCGGGGCGGTGACTACGAAGGCGTTGACCCGGTACAAGGCCCGGCGGGACGCTCTGGAAAGCCGTACCGGGGACTGGTGGGTGGACTGCCACGGGTCGCCGATGAACCAGGACTGGCTTTACCGGATGCTGAAGCGGTTGGGGAAGCGGGCGGGGATTCCCGGTCTTCACCCCCATATGTTCCGGCACACCTTCTCGGTGAATATGATCGAGGCGGACGTGCCGCTGCCGACCCTCGAGGTGATGGGAGGCTGGGAGCGGATACCGAAGACCTACTTGGCCACGCTGGGGGACCGGGCGGCCAGGGCCGCTCACCGGAGGGTGTCGCCGGCCGACCGGCTGGCGAACCGGGGGTAGAACGCCCGTGTGTTGGGACCGTGACCAGTTGCTGGTCTGGTCTCAACGCCTCCTGGGGTTGCCTTTGGATACCGTATCCTGCACATTCCCTAGGATGGGCTGTCCTTTCGGTCTGAGTTTCTTTCTACCAACCTTCGGGGACCGGGGGGATACCGGCGGATAAGGCCCGTGGTCTTAGGGTATCCCTGTAGGGTGGTTGATCTGGGGTCCTTTTTGAGACGGTGTTTGACTGGGGGTAGGTTCTTTTGAAGAACCGGCCGAAGTTGTGACGTTGTTCTTCCCTGCCGGCTGGGCCTGGTAGGTGGAAGCGCCCGGTGGGACTTGAACCTATGACCTCGGCTGCGCAGGGGGCTCCGAAGGGTGGTTCCCGGTTGCCGCGCTCTTCTGTTGAGCTACGGGCGTCTTGGTCCTGGGGTATACGTTATGTTTGCTAGATGGGCAGGTCCAATTGTAAAGGCTTGCCCGAGTGTTTGCGGCGCAGGTCCCGGAGGGTAGCCATGTCGGTGACTGTCTTGGTGTGGTGGCAGCCGTGACATAGCCACTGAAGGTTGGTCAGGGTGTAGGCGCGGAGCCTGTGGCGTTCTCCGAGTTCGGCTGCGACTGCCAGGGAAACGCGGTGGTCCAGTTCGTGGCCGGGTTGGCCGCAGGGGCAGTCTGTCCGGGGGACGAGGGGTTGGAATCCGTTCAGCATCTGGCGTCCCAGGGCCATCATGTAGGCGGGGACGCATTCTGGGTGCCACGCCTTGGTTGACAGACAGAGACGCCGGCACCAACGGCAAATTCCCATCATGTTCTTGGGGCGGCCCATGATCGGAGGGAGGGTGGCGATGAGAGCCCGCTTCACCGGGAGCCATTTCGGGTCGACCGGCTTACGGGAGTGAAATAAAAGTCCCCGGTACTGTCGGATCCGCTCGGGTGTGAGGCCGAAGGGCCCGGAACTGGCTGGTTGGGGGTCGTCTTGGACGTCCGAGCCGTTGGGATCGTGACTGGCTGGGGACGGCTCCGGTTGGCGGGCCGGGTCCTGCTGATTTGGGAGACCGGGGGAATGGACGGCCGTTTGCGGTTGGAGGCGTTGCTCTTCGCTGGGGATGTGTTCGGTCATCCATTCACTCTCTTGGAGCCAGTGGCGCCAATTGGCGTGTTGGGCGATGACCGGGCGCTGGTGTAATGCTGACTAAAGCTCTTCGGGGGGTGCGGGTAGCGGATTGAGCTGGCGTTGGCGTTAACTGTCCCGGTCTTGGTCTGCTTCGATCCTCGGGGCGTTTAATGGATCGGGGGCTGGGGGATTCTCCAGAATCGGTAGACGATGTTCTGGTAACCGGAGTCCGGCTGCCAGGAGATCCTCTGGCTGATGCCGGTCGGCATACCCCCTTGGGCCTTTATCATGTCCCTGGCATCGAAGGGGCCGGTCTTCAGGTTGCCATTCCCTCTGATCCAGCGCGCCAGGTGGTCGGGGCTGATGAACAGGTGGTCCTCATGGGTGAAGGGTTGCCCGGCGGGTGCCCCCAGGTCGTCGGGGTGTCGTTCGGAAGGCGGGTGGGCTTCGGTGTACTCCTGTATTCACTTTTCTGCTGTCTTGGTCATTTGGTTTTCTCCAGGTGGTGTTTTGTGGCAGCGGGATGTTCTGGGGTTCGCGGGGACAAGTGGCTAGGGGCCGGAGAGGTCGGAGATGTCGTCGTCGTGGGAGCCTCGGAGGACGCAGTGGCCGCAGCGTTTGCAAACGGGATGAAGGTTCCCGAATTTTTCGTGCCGCTGCGTACAGAACAACGAGGGGTCGCCGGTGCATCGGGGGCATCCGTCGCAGTAGCGGCCAGAGGACGGCGGGGCTTTCTGTGTCTCCCGGTCTAGGACTGTTGACATGTTACACGCTCCCTCTGTTAAGTGGTTGTCGGGTTGGCCGCAGCCGTAGGTCGTTAACCGTTTAGATTCTACCTTCGCCACCTGATGAAGACGCCGGCTATCACCACCACGATAATCCACAACCCGATAATCCCCAATCCGATAATCCCCAATCCGACGATGTACGGTTTCATTATGTTCTTTGTCCCTTATGGGGCTAGTTGCACTGTTTTCCTGTGGAGGGTCGGCTGACAGTGTCGGCCATGAGGTGGCCCATCTTCATTCGGCCGAAGGGGGCGCGGTAGTGATCGACGTAGAGTATGGGTTGTCCCTTTCTAGGTATCTTCCCGTCGTTGGCTGTCTGGCGATTTGGGCCCGTTTCGGCGGGGCCGGTTGTTGCGGCCGGGGGCGTTCCTGCAACAGGAAAAGAGAGTATCCCGTTCTTTCCGGGAGGTGGACCGTATTTTACGGTGAGGTCTCCGGCGTGTCGACGCGTTGGCGTGAGTAATAGGGGCGAGTGTTGGGCTGGCGTATTTCCGGGGAGCCGGGATATGACCGGAGGTTTAGGTGGTAACGGGGGTGTCTTGCTTGTCTGGGCAGTCCTCGTCCCGGAGGTTCTTGAAATGGAAGTCGCAGGCGTGTTGCCCGCAGTCCCCGCACATGTACTGGCCCGGGTCGTCGCAATTGGCCTCTTTGCAGGGGGTTTCTTCCTCGTTGGCGATGTAGGTGACCCGGTGTCGGAGGACCGCCGGGGGTTTTCCATTTGCGGTAGCTTCCTTTTTGGTTTGGGGCAGGTGTGAGTTGGGCGGCTTCGTCGCAGTCGGGTTGCGGGGGTGCCTGGAATGTCTATCGGGCGAGGTCGCCGTCGTTGGTGCCGGTGAGTTCTTGGGCCCGGTTTATGAAAGTGTGGGTGGCGAGGGTGACCTCATATACGAACCTTGCCTTCTGTGGCTCAGTCATCCGGTGGCTGGCGCCGCGGTACCTGTACCAAGCTCCGTATAGGCTGAGCCAGTTGATCGTCTGTTCCGGGTCGTTTGGGTCTGGGGCGGTAGTGTATTCGAGGAGCATACGGAGTTGCTGGGCGGCTAGGGTTTGGGACTCGTTATCGTTTCCCAAGACGGACTGGGCGATGGAGTCGAGGTCGTGGATGCTTGAATAATCGAGCTCCGCGGCTGAGATCCAGGCTTTCAGGGAATTCTCGACTGCCTGTTGGGCATGGAAGCAGTAGCTCTCCTGTTCACCCTCGGGGTGTAGGAACTCCCGCTGGAAGGTTCCTAAATTCCTGTAGGTGGCTTGGAGGCGCCATTTTACGTCGGGCCAGCAGGCGGGGTATTCGTCTTCGTACCTATTGGAGAAGTCCAATTTTTCGCTGCTCATGATAATGCCTTTTCTTAAGGCTTGGGCTGCGACGTGGTTGTTTGCCCTTCGGCAGTAATTGAAGTCCCGGAGTTCCATAGGAACGATGTCCACCCTGAGGTGGGGTGGGTATTGATGGAGGTGGGCTTTCACGGCCTTTTGAGCTCTCGACTGTTCCGCTATGGGAGACTGGCGGTAGACCAGCATGAGGTCGACATCGGAGTCTGGTCTATGGGTGCTGGCGGCACGGGAGCCGAAGAGGATGATTGTACTGTGATGGACGGCGTTCTGGGCGGCTTGGGCAACGGCGAGAGCGACGGGGTCGGGTGTTCCGTTGCTGGGTTTCATGGTTTCTCAGCCCTCCTGTGGCTGCCGCCCTTGAGTGTCATCTTATCACTTTGGGCCTTTGTTCCCGGTTGTGGACAGTTTTCTCCCTTCGGTAGGGTTGTCAGAGAGATAGGCCTGGGTCTTGCTGAAGAGCTAGACATCTTTCTGGCTTTTGTCGTTCCGGTCCGCCAAGGCAATGCCTTGGATATTGCCCTGTTTGAAACAGCAGGGGTGGGCGCCCAGTTCGTGGGGTGGTCCTCCTTCGAGGAATAGCACTTTGTCTTGGGTGTCGACCAGGAAGTCGGCGGTGAAGTGGACGTCGTCCGGGCTGTGCCGCTTGAAGAAAGCGGGTTTCGTGTAGGTATTGGGCCATAGGAAGGGTGGCTGAACGTTCTGGCTGAGGGTGAGGGTGATGTCCTGGACGGTGTCGAGGTGGACGTCGTTCCTGGGCAGCGGCCGCTGGGGATAGTACGAGGAGATCCCGAGGATGTGTCCGTCCCGGACGAAGGCGCGGTACTCGACGGGGTAGTCGTCGATGATGGCGGCGGCTATCCACGGCCTCTGCCAGATGGGAATCTCCTCTCTGGGGAACTCGGAGAGGATGTCGTAGGCCCGGGGGTCGTCTAGGACTAGGCGGGTCATGTCGGCGTGTAGGTCGGGCAAGCCGGAGCCTAGGCGGAACTTAACCTCGATGGGAGCGCAGAAGTCGAACCGGATCATGTGGTCCGGGCGGAGATTGTCGTTGACTTGGCGCCAGGCGGCGAGCAACCGGTCCTGGTGTTCGCCCGGGGTATCGAAGGCGGCCCAGTCGCTGGACTGGATGGTGGCGAGCCGTTCGGCGGGGACATGGGGGACGCCGGTCCGCCTGCAGAGGTCTAGCCAGTCGCCCAGGGATATGGGGCAGAACCGGGAGGTATCCGGAGAGTCCGGTATGGGGTCGGGTATTTGTTCTGGTGGGGGCGGCGGGAGTCGAAGGATTCTTCTCATGTCGATTTGCCTCAGCGTTGGAGTGGCCTAGTTTGGGGCCTAAGGGCCTGGGGCTTCAGGCGGCTTCGGGCGCGGGGGTCAGAGTCCCGGGCAACGGGACATGGGCGGGGTGTGCCGGGTGGCGCGGTATTGGGCGGCGAGCCGCTCCGATTCTCGGATGATCCGCCCGGCGATGAAGGCGGGAACATTCCCGAAGCGGGGTAGGAGGTTCTTACCGACCGTTATGAAGAGGGTTCCCTGGCTGTTGCACAGTCCCTGAAGGCTGTCGATGAGCTGGGAGACGGAGTGGAGGTCGGTGAGCTGGGCCCGGCGGCTGGGGTGTTGGCTGTACCGGTCCAACATGAGTTGGGCAAGGTCGGCCTCTTCGTCGTCGGCCACGATTCCGAAGGTTATCTCGTGGGGACTTGCTTGGTCGGCTATTGGGTTTCCGCCGGCGAGGACGTAGTCCGTCCTGGCGATGGTGGTGACGGAGACAGGGATGGCCAGGCGTTGACCGGCCAGGGCGACCTGAATCCGAGGGGCGGGAGGCTTCCCCGTTTGGATGATCTCGTCCTGGTAGCTGGTGAAGAATTGTATGTCCTGCATGGTCATGGCTGGTCCCTCCTTACGGCTGGCGCCGGGTTGTCCTGCCCCGGCAGGCTGTCCTGTGGGGGCAGGCTGTCCTGCGGGGGCAGGCTGGATTGGTGAGTGGGCCGGTAGGGCGTGTCGGCCGGTGGATCTGCGGACCAGAAGATGGCCTGTTGGGAGAGCGGGACCGGGTGTTCCATGTGAAATGGGCGTCCCCAGAGGATGACGGTATAGATGCCGGGTCCGAACTCTTGGAGGAGTCTGGAGATGTTGGCGCTGACGTCGAAGACCGGGCCCGAGAGGTCGCCGAACTCTGGAATAATCCGGGTGACGGTAATGTTTTCCTTGGTGAAGAGGGAGCTATTTTGCTTGGCGGTCTGCCAGGCTTCGCGGGCGGCCCGGGGGCTGCCGGGGCTTTGGACGCCGGCGTCGATGTTGCGGGGGTCGACGCACTGCTGTTGGTGGACCCTGGTCTTTCTTGCGGGACCTTGGTAGGCGAGTCCGGCGGGGAGAGGCTCGACGACGAACGCGATCATGCGGGGTTTGCAGAGGGCGTAGGTCAACGCCAACTGTCCGCCGGTGAGTGGACGGGGAGGCGGTTCGTAGGCGATTTGGAGCCTGGAGACGTTGCCGATGTCGAGGGTGGCGTCTTGGACGGCGCCGGATAGGTGGAGGAATCCTCGGGAGTCGATTATGGGGCGGGTTGAATAGGTGACGTAATCCGAGCCGAACTGTTGCACCATGACGAGGTTATGCCTGTCGTGGGCGATGCCGACGTTCAGGACGGTGTTGGCGGGATCCATGATGGTGGACCGGTGTCCGGGGCTGTCCATCCAGCTGTGGACGGAGTGTTCGACTTGGAGTCGCATGGAGCCCACGGTGGGCTGGTCCGGGGCTGGCTGTTTACAATGGCTGGAGCCGCGGATGTTCTCGCCGCCGGAGCCGGCGCCGCCGGTGAGGGTGTACCGTTGGTTTGGAGTCAATCCCCACTGGTCCCAGTGACTGAAATAGCAGCTGTAGAGGGACTGTTCGGCGTGAAGCTGGGCGGCGGGGTTCGTCCCTAAGGTAACGGGAGGTACGCCAGCCTCTTGTCGGCGTTCGTTGGTCAACCGGAGCATGAGGTTCTTGAGACTTGCGTGCCGTTGGGACGGGTCCGGAAGAGCGGCGGCTTCCTCTCGGGTGCCCTGGGAAGGGGTGGCGTCGTCCGGCCTGTTCAGGGCGTGGATGGTGATGATGACGACGAGAGTGATGACGAGCGCTACGAAGAATTCGAGGCCGCGGATGAGTAGCGGCGTGGGCTTTTTTCGTTCGGTCGTCATGGGTAAGCTCCGTCTGGAGGTGTTGTGATTGGAATAGGAAGGTGAAGGCGGAGGGCTTCGGACCCGGGGTTGTTGAGGTGAACGAGGGAGTGGAAATTCCGGACGGCTTGGGTAGAGTGGCGACGGTGTCGAGGGCTCAGGACGTTAACGGGTATCTTCTTCGGAGATGGCGCATGTCGGGGCAGGGTCGACTGCTTGGTGGAAGCGAGCGGGCGAACCGTGTTGGGCGACGAGTCCTTTGACGATGACCCGGATCTTCAGGGTCTGTTCGGAACTGGTTTCCTGACCGATCCAGGTGTGGGGTGAGCCTGGCTCCAGGGTTTCGGGGTCCTTGGGGGTCACGAGGACGAGGACGGTGTCGTCCGAAAAGATAAAGTATTGCTCTTGGGGGTAGAATTCGGTGGCTGACTGGTAGGCAGTCCATTTGAATGGGGCGTTATCGGCGGTGAACTGCTCGAAGGCCAGGTGGGCGGTCTCGCTGTCCCAGTGGGAAGCGGTGTGGATCTTCGTGAAGAGGTCGATGGCCTCGAGGGCCAGGCCGTGTTCGGTGCCGGTGGCTTCGTGAATGGCCTGCATAGTAGCTCCAGGCTGAGTAGGCTTGGGTACCCCGGCGTTTTGCCGGGAGGTGGTTGAGGTCGGGGAGCGGCGCGGCCGGAGTCGAACATAGGCCGCACCGCTCCCTTCCCTTTTGTGGCCTGCCGGTAACGGCCGGAGGTTGGGGTCCCATTTTATATGGGCTGATCGCTGGCTGTCGGGTCTCCGGCGTCATGTCGCAGAGCCGGGGTGGGAGACGGTGGGACTGATGGTCCGGTGGCGCAGAATGGGTTGTCTATCTCATCACGTGGCGGGCGATTCTGGCTCCGGCCTTGGCCACACCTTCGCCCCATTTGGGGCCGTGCTCCATTCCCTTCTTGGCGATGGCGTGACCGAATTCGTGGATGATCAGCTCGAGCTGGTCGGAGCGGTTGAAGGGTGGATGGAAAAAATCGTCGCGGAGGGACTGCCGGTTGAACCGGACGGTGGGAGTGAGGCTGTCGGCCGTACAGTCGGCGGCGATGTTGAACCGTCTTCCGGTGGTGAAGTTGGTGAAGGCGACGGTAACGTTGAGGCCGCAGGCCCTGCCCAATTGCTGGACCCAGTTGACGAAGGCCGCTTCGTTGGGTTCCGGTTCCGTTTCGGGCCGGTCTTCGTATTGGACACCGAATATGTCCCGGGCTGATTGGACGTTGCCGTCTTGGCGGAAACGGTCTCGTTCGACCGGGGTGAGAGACCTGGGGTTGACGAGCTCGAATCCGTCCTCGGAGGCCCTCATGTTGGCGTCTGAGTCGTTGCTGGTGAAGAGTACCTTCGGGCCGTGTCGGCCGTGGACGGTGGCCACCACCGATTCAGCGGTGGTGCGCTGTTCGTTCATGGCGGTCTTTACCCAGTTCTCTCCGAACTGGTCCTGCTCTAGGAGCTCGAAACTCGCGTTCAGGGCTTCGGAATAGACCGCGTTCAGGTACCGGGTTGGAGTTTCGGTCCGGTTGGGAGGCATGGGGACCTTCTGTTGGATGTCTATATCCCAAGGGGTCTCGATGGGCTGGATGGGGATACCCATCTCGTAGAGCCAGGACTGGGTGTCCCTGGGTGTCAGGAGGTGCATGTCGGTCTTGCGGCGGGTGCGGCGCATGGGCTCCCCGGGAGCGTCTTGGAGGACGGTCTCCAGGATGGCCTGGTGGGTGAAGACGGGGTCTCGTCCGGATACTTCATCGCCGTTCACGATGAGGGCGCAATCGGTGGGGCGGAACATCAAAAGGCGCTGCACCAGTTCTTGGGCCTGCTGGAGATCCCAGGGCATGATGCCGTGGACGGTGGTCCCACGGGGGACGTCGTTCGAAATGACCCGGCGGCCACCGCCCTTGGGGAAGAGGACGGTGTGGCCGACGGTGTCGACTCGGGCTCTTACGGCGACGGAGATGAACTCCTTTTCGCCTAGGTTGAACCGGCCGCGCTTGGCGGGGTCCCGGCGTTTGGAAGTAGTCTTCATCAGGGTATAGGAGTCGGCTATGTCGGCGAATCCGGGGCCGTCGTCGGCGACGGTGACGGCGGTATGGTGGGGATCGATGTTGTCGATGGTGATCCGGCAGACAGTGGCCTGGGGGGCTTCGTCCCAGACGTTCTGGACGAGCTCTTTCACAAGCTCCCAGGGGGCACGGCCGGCGTGCTGCTCCCTCATTCCCTGGTGGGATACGGCGAATCTTTCCTTGCTGGGCATGACTTCTCCTTGCTTGAATGGTAGCGGGTCGGAACGCGGAGATAAACGGTTGGGTGTCGGCGGTAGACGCGGTGGGGGCGAGTGTGCGTCTGGTCGGACGAAGTTACTGAGAATGGGCCGGCCGCCGACGTTGGTGGAGGAAGGCGGCGGCCGGCATAAAGGTCTGCCTGGGAAGGGGGTTGTGGTTAGACCTTGCTGACTGGCGTAGAGCGGCCGGTGGGCGGGCCGTTGGGGTGAGGCAGGCGGCGAAAGGCCGGTAGAGGCTGGTGGGCCTGCTGGTGGGGATCCGGAGTCGAAATGGGTAGTGCTGTCGGGGGAGGAGGGCCGCTCTGTCGGCGGTGGGCCCGGGGTGGCTCGGGCTCTTCCGCTCAGGACATGAGGGCCCTCCCGTTGGGGGACTGGCATGGTTGGTAGCGGGGACCGGACTCGAACCGGTGGTCTCCAGGTTATGAGCCTAGCGGGTTGCCTCTGCCCTACCGGCGTCTGTGATCATGGCTTAGGCGCGGTTGGAGTGTCAAGAGGCTGGGCGGAGCGAAGGGACGTTTTCAAAACTCCGTGAACCGTCATCTGCCAGTGAGAACATTCTCCACAGAGGGGTCTGTGTGAAATATGGTCTCTCACCCGCCCTGGTGGCCAGCCCAACATGCCAAGAAGCCCATGAGGGCCCCTGCTGAGCCTTTGAGCAACCAGTCTGGCACTTCCATGAAATGTTCCTGTGCTGGCGAGGGTTCCGGCGATGCGACCGACGCTTGCTACGCGAGTCCCAAGCCGCTGGTAATGACCAAGGAGACCAGTACGCCCGCGACGGCGTACCTATTGACCTGTTGGCGTCTCCGGTGGCGGTGCTGGAGGCTTGGGAGGTTGTGGCGGCCAGTGGCTACGATAGGCGCCGTACCCCAAAGGAAACAGCGAGGTGGCCAACAGGGCCACCGCAAGAAACGCCAAGGCTGCGAACAGCGACATCGTTAGGAAATCGGCCATCCCTCGCTCTAGAGCCAAGATATTGTATCAGTTTGAACTCATCTGCTCCTAGGAATACGGCTGTTGCGGCCGGAGGCTGTCGAGGAGATCGGCTACTTGATTCCGGAGGTTGCTGAGGATCCACTCCCGGGGTGGTCCGTCGAGTTCGGTCCAAAAAGTGATCTGATCTTCTACGAAAATGGCCGGTGGGCCTTTGTAGGATGCCTGTGCCCGGATGGTACGGCTTTGGCCGGTTCGGAATGCCAGGATTTGGAAGGACGCGCTGGTAGCTTCGTTTGCGGCGTCTTCGAGGTCGGTGATCTGTTTGGGTGGGTGGAAAAGAATGCTGATGCCGTGGGGTAGTCTGCCCTCGTGTTGTGAGACGGTGGCAGATTCACCGGCGGCGGCTTCGAGTAACTCTGACGCCACTTGGGCGACGAGTAGTGGGATCTCGTCCGGTTGGACGGGCTGCCGGCACGCCAATTCGTCCCATGCTTGGGCTATTCGTTCATTCATGCAGGTCTCCTGGGGTTTTGATTTTGAAGCGTGGTCGCGGCGGGCTGCGGGGACGAACCCCGGCTGAGAAGCTTAGGCCCAGGCGGGTATGGTGAGGATCCCGATGAGGAAAAGGGCTTCGGCAATTATTCCTGCGATGAGCAGTCGTTTCACTTGCGTCTCCTGTTGGAACGGGCCGGTGGGGGCTGGCCGTCGGGCTGAAGGGTCTGACTGCGGAGCGGCTTGGCGGCTTCGTCAAGGAGTTCCGATGTCATGGTTATTGGTTCGACAGGAAGTCGGATATTTGGATTTGTAGGTCTCCGTAAGTTCCGGCTGCTTGTTGGTCGGAAAGAGGCAGCTTGGCGCTGGAGTTCCCGGGGTGGCCGGCGGCAACGGAGCGTTGCTTTCTTTTAGCGACGTTGGCTGTCTTCCGGGCTTCGGACCGTTTTGTTCGTCTTCGGTTGTGACTCTTCGGCATGGCCTCTCTCCTGGGGAAGTACTGTGAAAAGTGTAGACCGACTGGTGGGCTGTCCGTTTTTGCAAATGCCGGGGATGCCGATTTTGAAAAAACGGGGGTTGACCAGTGTGGTATAGGCTCGGTTCATGGAAACGATTATCGACGTGGTTGGGGGGATCGGCCGGGTGGTCGCCATTTTCGGCGGGGTGTTGTCGGCGGTGTTCGTGGCCTATGCCGGGATCCAGTGGATGACGGCCACCGGGGACCCGCAGAAGATGAGCCAGGCCAGGATGTCGCTCATTGGAGCGGTGGTGGGGCTGATCATCGTGGGTGTGGCGTTCCTGATTCCGGGGGTGATCAGCGAGTTGGTGATTGAGCCGGCTGGTGGGATTGCGGTAGAGGCAGAGCAGGGAACGGACTGTGACGGGATCTTCCGGCGTCAACTGGTGGTACAACGGGCGGTCTCCGAGCCTGTGCACATGAATTACTTGATAGAAAGGATCCAGGCGAGTCGGGACGAGTGTCGTAAGGGGTTTTGGAGTCCATTCGTACATTTGACGAGCGTAACAGTTAATGATCCTTGTGCTGTTGTTCCTGCTATGGCAAGTGCAACCGATCCTTACACAATAGGGGGCTTGGCGGTTCCTAGGGGTCTGTCGAGCAGTAGTTGGGTACCGCGGGGCCGGTCGGGCCGGGATAGGAACAACGACATAATTGTCCACTTCAGGTTGACGCCGCGGTCTTTGCCGTCCGATGGTGCGGTTTGCTGGCTTTATGACGGCACGCTTGATATCTGGGCGTCGGGCGGGGGGACGTGAGCTAGGAAGCTTCGGCTGGCGACGTTGAAATGTAAAAACGGTAAACAGACGCTTCGTTCTAGTCTGGAATCAACCCGATTTTTGGAGGTGTGGTCTTGGAGGAACTATCGAGTGTCATGAGCAATGTGGCGAGGTTGGTCGCCATGGTAGGAGGAGGTCTGTCGGCGATAGCCGTGTGCTACGCGGGGATTCTGTGGATGACCTCCTCGGGGGATCCCCAAAAGACTGGCCAGGCCCGGCTGGCTCTGATGGGCGCCATCGGAGGCTTGGTGGTGGTTGGCATCGCCTTCATCGTCCCTAGGATCGTCAGCCAGGCGGTCATCGAGCCGGTGGGCGGTGTCTCGCTTAGCCAGGATTCGGGTCTGAACTGTGACGGAATTCTCCGCAGCCAGTTGGTGTTCCAAAGGGGGGCTTCGACGGTTGCTAACATGAACGCCGTGAAGAGTCAGATCCAAGCGCAGCGGCAGGAGTGTCCGCCGGACGTTTGGAGTCCGACCGTTATCGATATGCCGGCCGCGGCTAGTGCGGAGATGTGTTGGAATCAGGCTGCACCGGCAGCGACCGGAGTGGCTGGGACGGCCGGTAGTGCCGGTACGGTTGGGGCTTCGCAGGTGCCTCGGGGTTTGCGACATGGAAATGTAGATACGGGGCTCGTACGGGCCAAGTCGGGTCGGGACTCCGACAACAATATCATCGTGTATTGGAGCGAGACCAATCGTCCTTCGGACGGGGCCAAGTGTTGGCTCTTTGTGAGCCGGCTCCGAACTTGGTCTGAAAACTATTAGTCTATCTAGTCGTGGTTGACGGCTCCGGCCCCGGGCTATTCCCGGGGCCGGGGTTTCCTATTGCTTGGAGCAGATAGTCATGAAGTCTCTAGCGTTTGCCATCTTTTTCTCCTTGGTGGCGGTCGCCTGCTTCGCCGGGGAGCCGGAGCCGCTTCCTACGTTGGCGCCGCTGCCGGCGTTGACGTTCGCGCCGGCCGCAGAGGCGACGGTTGAGCCGACGGCTGGTCCGACCCCTAAGGCAACGCCGGTACCGGTGCCGACGGTGGAGCCTACGGCCAAGTTGCGGCCGACGCGGGTGCCGTTGCAGGCTCCGACTCTAACTCCTGCTAGGAATGCTCCGACGCGGTCTCCGGTGCAGACGCAGTTCTTCGTCTTGGGGGTGTTGGAGGCAACGTCGCATGCGATGCGACAGGTGCGTTCCGGTCATTATGACGCCGAAATGGCGTCTTCTCTGGTCGACCTGGAATCGGGGGAGTTGCTTGAAGTTTCAGCCCTGATCTCTGGGGTGTTCGAGGTCCCGGACCGGGAACGGATGGAAGTGAGTCTCTCCGTGGGAGAAATGGCGGTGGAGACCGGGCTGATCATCGTTGGGGATGAATCTTGGGTGAGGGACCCGGAGACCCAGGTGTGGTTGGGAGCCGACGGGGAGGACTTCATGTCGCTGGGCTCTCTGATGGACCTCATCTCGATGGGTGTGGACTTGGGAGACCTTGCGGTGCCGGTCTTGGTGGGTGAGATTCTTCTTGACGGACGGGAGGTCTATCACGTTTCAATCAGGGTGGGTCTCGATGTGCTGGGGCAGGTGGTCGTCGGGGTCGGTAGTGGGGATGGGGAAGGCCGGTTGGATTACTGGATAGGAGTGTCGGACAAACTGGTGTGGAAGGTGCGGGTCCAGTTCTTCGGCGACGGTCCAGCCGGCTCGGGGGAGCATATCGAGACGCTGATAGGAGTCAGGCTTCGGGAGTACGGGAAAGAAGTGGATATCCGGGCTCCGGAAGGTGAAGAAAACGGTTGAACCGGGGGCTTCGGACCCCCGGGAGTGTTTTGCACCGGTTTCATCGGTGGTTGACCTAGTTGGAGGACCCGGTCCTGGCGGTCTTTTTGGAGTCGCGGCGCCGGGTCTTTTTTTGATGAAAAATCTTGGTGGATATGGGGGGCGGCATGAAGATGCTTTTGTCGTTCTTATTGTTGATCGTGGTGGTGGCTGGGTTGGCCGCCTGTAGGGACGGGGGACCGGAGCCGACGGTGGTATTGGTAACGGCTGCGGCAACTGGGCCGGTCGTCCAAGAGACTCCGGTTGTGGTTGGTAAGGCGGATTCGACGTCTGGGCCGGGGGTGGAAGAGACTTCGGTCACGGTTGGTCTGGCGACTCCGGCGCCGGAGTGGGAGGCGGCGGGGACGGTGGTGTTGGCCGGTACGCTGAGACCGGTTGTGGAAAGCGTACCTGGTCCTTCAGAGGCTGGTCCTGAGCGGACGGCTGTGGGGCCGGCTGTCGGGTCACCGGCTTCGGCGATGTTCTCCCAGGTAGTCGGCTCCGTTGCGGTGGAAGACGTTCTGGCTTGTCAATGGCGGAGGCATGTTGGGCCACTGGGTGTTGACGTTCAGCAAAAAGGTCCTCGCTAACTGGCCAGCATAAATGTCACATTCACCCCATGGAGAATGTGACTTTGAAGCCCAAGGAACAGACGAGACTACAGGTTCTCAACAGCCTGATGGCAGAGCACATGAGCTTGGGTCAGGCAGCCACGCTGATGGGTGTCAGCACCAGGCACACCAGGCGCATGCTGGCGGCGTACCGGGAGAAGGGAATTGGCGCAGTTGCCCACGGCCACCGGGGCCGTAGGGCTCCTAATGCTACTCCCGAGGCCGTTTCGGCCGATGTTATTCATCTGGTTGGCACCAGGGACCCAGGTGCCAACCATACCCATCTCAGCGAGTTGCTGAGCGAACGCGAGGGCATCGACATCGGCAGGACCACGCTCAGACGCATCCTGGTCAACGCCGGGCTGAAGAGTCCGCGTCTAAGGCGACCGCCCAAGCACCGGGTACGCCGCCAGCGCATGCCTCGGGAGGGGATGCTGATCCAGGTGGACGGCAGCCACCACCCGTGGCTGGGGGACCATGTTCCCCCGTTCACGTTGCTGATCGCCGTCGATGATGCCACCGGCACGGTGGTCAACGCCCTATTCTGTGAGAAGGAGGAGGCCTACACCTATTTCCTGCTGATCCAGGATCTGGTCCAGGGCGTTGGCATTCCCGTGGCCCTCTACACCGACCGGCACGGGGTCTTCAGACACACACCAGGGTCCGGCCTCCCCGGAACGCCGACCCAGTTCAGCCGGGCCATGGACGAGCTGGGGATCCAGATGATATTCGCCCTCTCGCCCCAAGCCAAGGGCCGTGTGGAGCGCACTGCCGGAACCTTCCAGGACCGGCTGGTTACCGAACTACGCTTGGCGGGCGCAAGCAGCATCAGGGAAGCCAACGGGGTGTTGGAGCAGTTTCTGCCGCGATACAACCGGCGCTTCCGGGTACCCCCGCAAGCCTCTGAGCCCGCGTACCGGCCACCGGACTCTGATCTGTGCCTGGAGCAGGTCCTGTGCTTCAAGTACCGCAGGAAGGTGGCCAAGGACAATACGGTGAAGTTCCAACTGCATACCCTCCAGTTGCTGCCGGAGCCGGAGCGCCCCAGCTATGCCGGTGCGGTCGTAGAAGTCCTGGAAGGACTGGACGGTAGACTCAGGGTGCGCCACGAGGGACGCATCCTCAACGCCCAGGAGGCGCCGCCCAGCCCGGTATTCCTACGCAACGGCCAAGGAGGTTCCCCGACTCCTCTTCTCTCCCCCGCCGGATCCGACCGGTTGAACCAGCGCTGGGCAGCGACCCTCAAGGCACTGGACTCAAGGGCAGCAGATGGGGAACATCAGGCGGGTACAACCGGCGGTGCGCCTGCCAACTCGACACCCGAAACTGTCTCCCCACGCAAACCAACCTTCCTGCAGAAGGAGAGATGGAAGGCGATTCAAAAGGCCAGACGCAAGGGGATGTCGCTGCGGGCCATCGAGAGGGAGTTGGGAATCCACAGGGCCACCATCAAAAAGTACATGGATGCCGACGGCCCTCCAGGTCGGAGGTCCCTGACGGCTCCCACCGTTTCAACATCTGATACAGTGGCAGCATGACACACTGACATTTATGCTGAACACTTAACCGGACATTTATGCCGGCCTTCGACACCCCAGTGGCCCAACATCACGCCGCCCTTGACACTCAGGCGTCATGACTCGAGGCCAAGCGGTATTGTTGTAAGATGTAGGGCCGTACAATGGAAAAGGAGAGAAGCCCCGACATGGCGAAACTACTATCGACGGCCCTGCTGGCCCTGCTGGCCCTGCTGATCCTGGTCGCCTGTTCAGACCCAGCACCGACCGCCGTCGTTCCACCCACAGCAACTCCGCACACGGAGGCGACACCACCATCAGATAACCAACCTGTTTTGACGAAGCCCGCGAACCCAACCCAAGAACCAACAGTGGTAGTAACCCCGCGGTCGACGGAGATCCCCACAACGGCACCGGAGCCGACTTCGGCGCCCGGACCGACACTAATTCCCGAGCCGACGCCCACCGAGACTCCGGCTCCCACAGCCACTATGGCCCCCACGCCGACCCATATGCCGACAGCCGAACCAATACCGGAGGCAACAGCCGCGCCCACTGCGACTTCCACCCCTGCGCCAACGCAGCCTCCCGCGCAACCTTCGAACTTGTGGCGTGGCATCACCGTCGCGCCAGAAAACCGCTGCTCGCCCTACGATTCAGACGACTATCGCTACTTGCCTTCAGTCGAACCTCGGATCGTCCAGGCCCAAGGCGGCATTTATGGCCCCTACACGGGGACCTGGTTCGACGACATTAAGGAGACCGACATCGAGCACATTGTCGCCCGCTCCGAAGCCCACGACAGCGGCCTCTGTGCCGCCAGCGGGGCAACACGGTCGGAGTTCGCATCCGACCTCCTGAATCTCACGCTGGCATCCCCAAACGTCAACCGCCACCAGAAAATCGCCAACGACGCGGCCGAATGGCTACCCGAGTTGAACCAGTGCTGGTACGTCGACCGCACCGTCCAAGTGCGCCGGGAGTACCGGCTCACCATCGACCGGGCCGAGGCGGACGCAATAGACAGAGTCCTGGCACAATGTGAGTCAACCGACATGGTCATGCTGGCGCCTGGAACTTCTGCAACTGCCACACCGACGCGAACTGCTCGGACAACACCCGCGCCCAGCACTGATGTAGACGCCCTGGCCCAATGGGACGACAACGGGAACGGCCGCATCACCTGCGCGGAGGCCCGTGCCCACGGCATCGCGCCGGTCCGCCGCGGGCACCCGGCTTATCAGTACATGCGCGACGCGGACGGAGATGGCGTGGTGTGCGAATAAAGAGGAAGTCGGAAGTACAAACCCTTTGAAAAGAGGGCTGACCACAGCAACCGAGCTGGCCCTGTTCGGGTTGGGCTGTTATCTGGGGAGCGGGATGCCGGACCTTGACCAGCACACAAACCTCCTCCTGCACCGTTCGATTCTGACTCATGGCCTGCTGGGCCCGCTGTTGGTCAGCAAGCTCCTCGGCGGGTGCAGTGTGCGGTCGCTCCAGTGGTTCGCGGCGGGGTTCGCCTTGGGGGTGGCCATCCATCTGGCAGCCGACCTGTTCCCAAAGGCGTGGACCGGTTTCGCCTTGATCAGCTTGCCGTTCTACGGCTGGTTGCCAGCGCCGGCGTCCATCACTTGGCTGGTGTGCTCCGTCGTGGTGTGCCTGGGTCTGGCGGTACGACCTGTCTTGTGGCGACCCAAGGCGAGGTCGTGGCTGGATTGACCGGAGAACCGGTTGAGAAGAAGCTACTACCAGCGAAACTGGCGTGGCACGGACAATCTCCGATTGGCTGTCCGGCAACTTGGGCACCGGGTGAGCATTTATGAAATCGTCTCAGGATGGGTAAAGAGTTGACTGAGTGTCAACTTTCCCCACCCGCCTCGCCTTATCGGCCTTGCCCTACCGGTGCCCCCTAGGTACCATTCGTAACGGACCACACTTTGGACCGTGGGAGTTTTGTGATGCCTGTGCCGATGTAGCGTTCTCTTGATTGGACTCTTTTTGACGGAGTATCACGATGTTTCGCGGAGCCCAGAAGGGACTATTCTGGTTGTTAGATAAGCCCGACCACATGGTGGACGGCACACTAAACGTCAGGGAAAGAGGTAGGCTGGAGTTGACAACGCAGGGTCTGCTCGACCTCGTCGATGACGGGGATACCCTGAGAACTATTCGCGGTGCCACCGCGAATGGGTATGTCACGCTTGTCGAGGCTCGAACTTCCGGCATAAAACACCAATTCAACCGTTATCTAACTGAGAGCCAAGAAACCTGGTTCTGCCAATATGCGTTCCAAGGCGAATCGTGTGGAGGTGACCATCTAGGTGAGGAGATTGTATCCGTCGAGGTCGAAATTGAGTCGCTCCCGGACTGGGCGTATGAGGGACGGAATCTCCGATTGGATAGGGATAGTGACACGCTGTTGTCTTGGTCCATGGAACAGCCCGGTCCAAGTGGTAAGTGGTCACTGGGCGAGGTAACAATCCGACACACGGTCTACCCCTCCTGCTCTGGAAGGGCCGGACATTACCGCACTGTGGAAGTGGTGATAAAGACTTCCTTAGCCGTGAATTTTGACCAACCCCGATCCCTGGCAGAGGTTCTTGACACGGTGAGTAGCTTGCAGGCTCTGGTAGGCGTCGCCGTTGGAGAGGCAGCCGCAATAGAGCGGGTCACCTTAACCGTCAGTACAGGTAAGCCGAACCAGCGATTGTTGCTGCACTATGACCCGGTTCTGTGGCCCCTTGACCCTGCACCCAAGGATAGTGAGTTGTTCTCGATGAGCGAGCTAGGTGGCATAGAGGGGGTCGGCCGGTGGCTGGATTCACTGTGCGGCCAAACGGTCCTAAAGAACGGATTCTTGGCCGACAGGTACCGGAGTCCGGCATTCATTACCGACAGAACCCTGCACCTGCTAATAGCGTGCGAGGCATATCAGCGGCACGTGGGGAACAGAGTTGGAGACGAGATGCGGTTGCCCGAGGTACTTCCCGCGCTGGACCCAGTTGTGCCAGGGTTTTCGGACTGGATTGGGGACTGGAAAGTTTGGCAAACCAGCATATCCAAAATTCGCAGTAACCAGGTCGCCCATCTCCAGGGTTACGGGAGAGCTATGGAGGACTCTGCGCTCATTGCCACGGTAAACGGGCAGCTTTACGCATTCCTCGTTATCCGCATACTGATTCAGTGCGGCCTCTCCGAGGAACTAATAGGACAAATTGTCAGCCGGTTCCGTTCAGAGGCCGTCGTGCGCCTAGGGTAGGGCTGAGCTCCATGTCAAACACCGGGGCGAGCCCCAACTCGTAGGTTGAGTCAATTAAGATGACGATATTATGGCACAGGACCTTGGCCAGGGCCTCGCTTTGATCATCGAGAAGTGCTTTCTCCCCCTAAATGGGGCCGACAGGGAGTTTTGCACTTCCCTCCCTGTTTAAGAGATCTTTGCTCGGGAGGGAGGCTTGAGATTGATTTGATTGCCGCTACCCCTCCTTTGTTTATCTTGCCGCTAGCGTTTGCCGTCATGTCCTGTCCCCGGTATTGCCTACGAGCCAACGAAAGTGTTTCCGGGACGTCATGGCGTCGATGGCCTTCGGCGGGGATATTCTTCGGTCCGATTGTGCTTACGATCAGCTGTGATAAGTCCGGGGTGGTCAGATTTCTATTTCCCAGGGCTTTTGTCCTTCGGGGAACAGGTTCTCTTCGGTAGTCCCGCTCCTGAAGTGGATCCGCTGGATCAGTTTGTCGAAGACTTGGTTGACTAAGTGTCTGAGTGCTAGTCGCTCGTCTTGGGACATGTGATGGGATGTACTGCCATAACGGTATATGGCGGCGTAATTGCTGAGCCAGTTTCCGGTCCGTTGTGGGTTCTGGGGATCTTGGAAGGTTGTGTGCCTGATGAGTTGCGTTACTGCGTCTGCTGCTTGGTGGAATGCCGGATCGTATTGTCCGGTGTGGGCCTCGTGGTCCAGTTCCAGGTGTTCTAATGCTGGCCAGAGCAGTTCTATTTCGTGCCCGAACCGGCGGGGGTCATTGAACGTGGAGAGCCAGCCTTTGAGGGCGTTTTCCAGCGTCTGCTGGGCGTAGAAACCTAGCATTTTCTGGTCCCAGCTTCTCTCGTCGACAAGTAGATTGAAGCGGTGATGGAATTCGTGAGCGGTCTCGGCCCTTTGCCGGGTCGCTGGCCAGTGTGCCGGGTAACCGGGATCGTAGTCGGAACTGTAGTTGAGTTTCTCTCCGTTCATGATGACTCCGTGGTTGGCTGCTTGGCCAGCGATGTGCTGATTGGCTTTCCGGTGAAGGTTGAAGTCCTGCTGGGTCATGCCGATGACGGTGAGTCCGAGCATGGGCGGATTGGCCTCCATATAGCTCCGCGCGGCGTGGTGTGCCTTCATGGCGGCCGATTGGTGGCGGCTGCCCCGGGTGACGACGAGGAGATCCACATCTGAGTTCTCCCGGTGGTCTCCAGCAGCCCTGGAGCCGAAGAGGATGACTGTATCGGGGGTTACCTCTTCCTGTGCGGCGCGGGCTATGGCGAGTCCGCGGGGGTCAGGCCGTGTTGGCATTGCGTTCTCTTCTGCAGGGTGGTTCCCTGTATTTTAACGGGTTTCCCCGGTCCTTTGCGTTGTGGCGGGGGTTGTACGTGGCGGGTGTTGGGTGCACTTAAAGAGGATCAGGAATGATGAGAAACCAGTGAACAGATTCACGTGGAAATTGAGGCGTGGTGGCGCTGGGTATGAACGAAATTCAGCGTCGCGCTTCGAGCTTGGGAGTGCGGGTGGTTAGGTAGGAACCCCTCTCTTTCGATTGTCAATCGCGGCCGTTGTAGGGTCGCGTTGAGAGTCCGGTCTGGTTACTCACAGGGCTTTTGCCGAGTGCGGTTGTATTTCGTGGATTCCTATCTAAACGTTGGGTCAAGGTCAGGTCGCCATTCATTCTGAAAGGTGAAGAGTGGTTCTGGCCTGATGCGTAAGTCTATCTTGCTGCAAAGGGCTGTGACGGCCTCTATCCAAGTTGGCTTGCCAGTTGGGGGGTGGTTGCTTCGGTTGTTAATGAAGTCGTCGACGGGGTGGGGCTGGTCCCTTCCGGACCAGAAATTTTGGTTGTAGATGACTGGTTGAAACCCATCTGGGGCCTTCCGGACCCGGAACTTGGTCAGTTCTTCTCCGTCCCTGACCAGGACCCAGCCGGTCTCCCTGACCGTTGTTTCCGGGCTCCGGTCGGTTATGGCATCGTAACGGTCTTCACTGGGGTTGAGGGTCACGGTTGAGACCTCTGGGCAAGGTATGGATATTGCCGACAACTGGCGATAGGTGGTTTTCCTGGTTTCTTCAAGGCTGAGGTGTTCCCGTTTGGCGAGGGCGTGTAGTGGGAGTGGTGGGCTCTCGTAGCGAAGCCTAAGCTGTTTCCGGTCTCGGTGTTTCCTGAATCCACCGAGGGACGCGGTGCAGGGGCCGCACCGGTGGCTGTTGCATTCGTAGATGACTATCGCATAGGGTCTCCATTCCATGTGTCCTGGGAGGCCGGGGACGAGCCAGGTGGTTTGGTCTAGGGCCATCTGGGTGAATTGGGCCCGGTCTTGGTCGAGTTGGGGCTCGGGGGCGAATCCTTTCTCCCAATTGTCGACGTTCAGGTCGAGCGCTAGGAACACGCCGGCGCTGTTTATCTGTTGTGTATACCGACGGGTCTTGCTGTTGGTCTTGGTGACCTCGACAAGAAGGGTCTGCCCCGATGGGTTTGTGAGGGTCACGTCGGGCCTGACTTCTGCTCTCCGTTTGACTCTGGGAAGAGGTTGTTCTATCTGCACCTTGCTGATGGTGAAGGTCTTGGGAGGGTCGAAGCGGGGATCACAGTTGTCAGGGAGCCGTATGGTCATGCCTTCGGAATACCTAAAGCACTCCTTGCCCTTCTGGTGTAGCTCGCTCTCGTTCTTCTTGTCCGGAAAGTCGAGATACTCGGAGATGTCGAAGAGTGGGGAGTTCATTGGCTCTTTCATGTCTGCGGGTCTTGTCCGGGATGGGTGGAGGTATCCGCAGACATTATATGGGCGAAGTGAAAGTTTCTGGTAGTGGGGTGTCGGAGGAAACTGTGGTTGGCGAGTTGCGACGATTGAGGCGTAAGTCTCGTCGGCGGTGTTTAAGGCGTAGGAGTGTGGACGTTATGTAAATAATTTGCTAGTTGGTGAGCAGTTCCCGGTGGTGGCCGGTGGCGGGCTGCCAGAGGAGCCAGTCCCAGTTCTGGCCGTCGGTGCCGAGTTGTTGGTCCCGGGCTTGGACTATCTCGTGGCCGGTGTCGACTTCGTAGACGACTCCGTCCTGCCAATTGGTGTCTAGGACTTCTGCCTCGGTCATACGCTCCAATTTTGCTGAGAAGACTGATATGCGGCTCTTAGGGCGTATGATTCTCCACCAGTCCTGTTCGTCGGGATCCGGATGTTCGTCTTGGCGGTTGTCCCTGAGCCCTTCGACCCAGCGGAAGAAGTGGTGAGCGTATTCGAGGAAGGCTGAATCGGGGTTTTGGCTGGACCCCATGGTGAGTTGCTTGGCGTACCGGTAGAGGTCGCTGTAGAGGTCGTGAACGAGGCCCAGGCCGCCGTAGATGTTGTCGTATATGACGATGGACCTGGGGGAGACGTGGTCTCCTCTTGGGGTGGGGATAATGATGTTCTCGACGGTGCAGCCTAGGTCTGCGGGTGCGATGCTTTTCTGGTAGGCGAGGTGGCGGCGTAGGGCTTGGGAGAGGAGTTCTCTGGCCTGCCAGGGCTCGCCGGCATCGCCGGAAAACCAGGGTTGGTCTATTCGGAGGTGGACCGCGGTGGTCGGGAATTCGTGTTGCTTCCGTGTCTTGTTGGGGTCTTGGTCCTTGAGGTCCTGGTAGAAGTAGACACGGTCGTCCCGGTTGCCGCCTTGAGAGCGTTCGCGGAACCCTTCGACGGACTCGGTGACTGTGACGAGGGACTGGGTGGCGGACCCTCCGGGGCCGTTTTTCTGTCGGCGGTTGAGGTCTTGGTCGGGGCGGGTCTTGGTGGTGATGACCTGGCGGAGGACCGGATCGGTCCTGGCGGCGGTCGGTTCGATGTGGGTGGTCTTCATAACCGCTTGGTTGTCGCGGCGGCGGCCCCAGCGCTCGACCCGGTAGGGTTTGCCGTAGTGGCGGTATATGGCGCCGGGATAGGCCTCCTTCATGGCCTGTGGGACGTTTATCTTGCCGATGTTGGTCTCGTCTTGACCGTCGGAGTCGAGGGGGATGATTTCGATCTCTTCCTCGCCGCTGTTCCTGAGCCCGAAGGCGTGGTGGGGGGAGGCCCGGCCGACCTGGCGGTTGAGGACCTCGAGGTGAGGGGGCGGCTGCCCGTGGGCGTAGCGGAGAGCCAAGTCGAATTCCTGAGGCCAGTGGCAATGCTTCGGCGGTATCCGGGTGTCCTCGCCGGCCTTTTCGAGTTCGGCTTTCAGGCAGAGGGCCTGTTGGAACTTGATGTAATCGTTGTCTAGGTAGAGGTGGGAGGGTTCGACCGAGTTCTCGTAGTATTGCTGGATGGACTCACCGAAGGAGGCGAATTCCTCCTCGCTGGTGAGGATGATGAAACGGCCGGGTTGGGAGCGGCCGACTCGGCCTAGGCGCTGGTGGAACTGTTTCCGGCTGGGCGGGAGGCCCAGGTTGATGCCGTAGTCGAGGTCGGGCATGTCGATGCCCAATTCGAGCGCGCTGGTGGCGACGACGGCCCGGATGGAGTTGTTGCGGAGCCGGTTCTCGATGGCTCGGCGGTCTTTGGGGAGGTAGCCGGACCGGTATGGGAGGACTTGGTCGGGGCGGTCGACCATCTGGACGACCCGCTCGACGCCCTGGCGGGTGTCGCAGAAGGCGATGACCTGAGCCTTGGGATCGGCGTCGATGATGGAGGTAATGAGGAGGGCGAGTTGTTCTTCCCGAGACGTGGTCTGCGGGGTGACTGGCAGGTGGTAGAGGGTTCTGGGATGGCGGGGGGAACCGTTGTCGTCTTCGGCGATGACTTGGAAGGGCTGGCCGGTGAGCTTCTCTAGGTGGAGGCCGGGTTCGAGTATGGTGGCGGTGGCGCCGATGTACTGGGGGACGGCGACGTTCCCGGAGCTGAGGGTGGCGCTGGTGAGTCGCCGGAAGAAGAGGGCTGCTTGGCTGCCGAACACGCCTTCGTAGACGTGGGCCTCGTCGATGATGATCAGGGTGAGGCCGGCCAGGAAGGTCCGGATGGCCGGGGAGTTGGCGTTTCGGAGCAACCAGGCGTGGGAGACGTCGGGGGTCATGATGACGATCCGAGACTCACGGATTATAGCGTCTCTTTGGCCGGTAGGAACGTCGCCGTCTATCTGGCCGACGGTTGTCGGCAGGAGACCTAGGGTATGGCAACATTCGCGCCACCGGTGGGCCTGATCGTTGGCCAGGGCCTTGGTGGGATAGAAGATAACGGCGGTGGTGTTGGGCTCGGCCCGGAGGCGGTGGAGGGTCCAGAACTGGAAGATAAGGGACTTGCCCGAGGCGGTGCTGGTGGATATGACCAGGTTCTCGTAATTGGCGAGTACCTGGAGGGCGAGGGCCTGGTGGTTCCACAGTTGGTCGTCTTGGGTGACGTCTTGGGTGATAGGCCAAGCCGGGCTTTGGGGGAGCGATTCAGGGACTGGGGACGTTCGGTGCGGACGGGCCGGGATGATGAGGGAGGCGACGGAGGCGCAGGCTACGCAGAGGTGGTTATTGGGTCGGCGGGGGTCCGGGCCTGCGGTGGGGAGGGCGCCGCAGCGGTGGCAGCTGCTTTTGACGGTACGCTGGTGGGTGATGGCTTGTTCCTCCGGCCCGTCTGATTTGCGGTCCCGGCCGCCGGGCGTAGCGGGGCAGCCGGGACGCAACGGGCTACCGGTTGGTTGATCTCATCCAGAACCCTTCGCGGCGGTCCTGGCGGGGAGCGAGGCATTTCCTGAGTATGTCGGCCGGCACGAGCCGGGCCAACTGGGTGAGGTCGTAGGCCGGGCGGTGCTTGGGCTGGAAGTACCCGCCGGTGACCGGTCCGGCGACGATGTCGATCTTACCGGCTTGGTCCGAGGCTTCTTGGAAGACGTTCTTGACCCGGTCCCACTTGGGCTTGAGTTTTTGCCAATCCTTGCCGGCGGCGATGATCTCTTGGTCCTCGGTGTTGATCCGGGCCGGTTGGCCGTTGGCGGGCTCGTCCCATTCGACCCGGGGGCCGCGGCAGAGGCCGTGGACGGGGCAGATATTGCATTCCATGGATCCGGCGGGGAAAGGGCGGTCGGGAAGTTCACCGGAATCGGCTTGAAGGAGGACCTCCGCGAGTTGCCGTAGTACCGTGTCGACGGTGGCTGGTTTCCAGGAGACGCGTTCGGGGCTCAGGGGACGGCCGTCCCGGTCCATCATGGCGAACAGGCCCTTCTCTGGGTGGGAGACGAGGCCCATCTCGTACATACGGCGGGTGTAGAGGCTGATCTGGGTTAGGTAATGGGGGTAGACCTCGAAGACTCCTTTCTCTTCAACCTCCAGGGCCCAACTGACGCTCATGGACTTCGCTTCGAGGGTGATCCAACGGTTCTTGGTGAAGTTGGGATGTCGGCATATTCCGTCGGGGTGGCCTTTCATGGTGACGTCGGAGCCGGGGATCTCGACCTGTACCTCAAGCTGTCCGGTTTCGGAGAGTACGGTGTGGCCGGTCTCCCAGCCCCGTTCTTGGAGGTTCTTGATGATGAGGACCTCGGCCATGTGGCCCATGGCCATCCGGTTACGGGAGTGCTCGTCCGGGGGGTCGGAGAAGGGTATGCCTTGGTGGGCGTACGCCAGGGCGCGGAGGCATTTGGTGGCGGATATTCTGAGCGACGGAAGGTCGGGTTGGTCTAACTCTTGGGATATCAGATGTTGCCAGGTTGGGGAATCGGTTTGGATCAAGGGTGCCTCCCATGCCGTGTGGACTATCTACAGTGTAGTGCGGCCGGAGGGAGGTTGTCACAGTCGGCTGTCAGCGATTTTGGGGACTGACCCAGGATGGGAAGGGGGTTCAAGGCTTGGGTGTTGGGGTGAGCCGGTCTAGTTCCCGGGCAATGTCTTGGAGCCGGGTAATGGCGGCGGCGTACCCGCTTTCGTCGGATCCTAGGCAGGATGCGATCTGGCGGGCGGTGTCGGCGATAGTCTCTTGGAGAAGGGCTGCTTCGTTGGGAGCTTGCTGAGCAAGGTGTTCTAAACCCTGTTCGAGGGGTCGGACGATGACGTCGGCCACTGCCTTGGCGAGACCGGTCCTGTGGTGGACTTCAAGCCCCTTGGTGGTGTTCTGGCAGGCATGGAAGAGTTGCTCGGCGCTGGTGTTGGGCAGAAGGGCTTGGCCCTCGGAGGTCGGGTGGGAGTGTTTCTGCTGGAACCAGGTGAACTGGGAATGGCTGGTGTCCGGGTAGGCGGACTCCATGAGCTCTTGGGCTAGCTGAGGGGATTCATGTTCCAGCCGGCGGCTGAAGTCGATGGTGAGGTGTTTGAGGGTCAGGGGCTCGGCAGGAGGGTCTAGGCCGTCGATGTCTGCTTGGTGGTATCGCTCGTCGTATCCGGTCATTGGTAAGGGTCCGTTGACCTGTCGGAAGTGACCTCCATGCCTTCGGGGGCGGTGCCGTTGGTGTTGAACCTTTGGGCTTCCCAGGAGAGTTGCCGGAGGGCTGGGTTGAGGTATTCCCACCGGTGCTGGTCTTGGTGTTGACCGATGACCTGTTGGACGTGAGTCTGCCAGGCGTATTGGACGGCGGGGTCGGGGTGGTCGAGTTCTTTGACTGGGAAGTGGCGGGACTTGTCCAGGATGTGGCGGGTGACGCTATCTTCCATGCGATGGGTGAGGTCTCCGACGACGTGGGTGAGTTCCTCGCCGGAGAAGTGGTATTCGTCTCGGGCTTGTAGGAGTTCGATCCGGGCGTCGTTGTGGAAGGACTCGAGGTCCTGGCTTACCCAGCTTATGTCGACGTCATGGAGTCGTTCCTGGCTCATGGCGTTTTGAAAGTTGGACCAGCGCATGAAATCGATGCGGCCGACGCGGCCGCGGCCGTAGAGAAAGTCGTCCAGGGCTGGGTCGTCTAGGGCGCCGTTTCGGGCGTCGTTGACGAAATGGACGGCCCGGCTGGTTTCCTGTTCGGGCCCGTATTCCTCGTCGTTTCGTCGTCCACTGTACTCGGCGCTGTTGCGCGGCATGGGTGGCTCTCCTACACGGGATGGATAGGTTCGGGCTGTGTGAGACGGGGCGGAATCGCTGGAGTGCTTTCGGCTGGCGTTACTTGCTATGTTGGGGGATCACGGAGCTGTCTGCAACCGTGGTCGGAGGTCAGGCGATTTGAAAGTTCGTTGGACCTATATTGGCGACCGGAGGTCGGGATGGGCAAGTGCCGGGGATATAGCCGTCCGGGCTGGCTGTTCAGGTTCTGGATCATCTCCGTCATGTTCCGGGTCCTCTGGCTTCTGGCTGCCTGTCGTTGCTGAGCTCGTCCAGGGTCTCTTACTGGGTATCTTCTGGCTGGTTTTCCTGCTGTTGGATTTGGTGGACCCTTTCTTCGACGGTGAGTTTGGCTTCCGGTAGGCGGAGGTGCATTTCCATGCCGGTTAACTGGCCGCCATCTGCGGTTATCCGGTGGGAGGTCTCGCCGGTCGGCTTCTTGACTATACAGGTGTAGGGATTTCTTCGTCCCAGGAGTCTTTGCATGACGGCGGTATGGCCCGAGTCGGCGGTGAAGGTGTAGACGGTGAAAGTGTCTTGACCAGCCCAATGGGTGACCACCTTCGTTGACTTGTGCCATTTTCCGGTGGCGCGGGGCGCTGTGGTGACGGCGTCGGTCTGGGTCATCGGGGTCTCCGGTTTATGGGTTGAATTTTTATCGAGGGGAAAGGCCGCTGTGTTGCCAAGCGGTCAATAGATGAACTGATATCCGATGTCGACCCAGCCCTTTTGGCTGGGGGCGATGTAGGGCTTGGTGCTGTCTCCGAGCCTAAGGCCGACGTTCCTGGCAGTTCTTTCGAGGGTAGTCCTGAGTATTTCCCGGCCTTTTAATTCCGGATAGTCGAAATCGCTGTCGGTCATGTGGGGGTTGATGAAGATGTGGGTCCCGTTCTTATCGAACAGGAGGTCGGTGGTGACGACGGTGGACTTGCTCTTGGGGTTGGTGCTGACCACGGTGTTTCCCGGGTTGTACTCGCATTCGGGGTGCCGGGCCAGTTCCTTGGCAGCGGCAGCGGCCGCCGTCTGGGCCTTGGAAATTCTTTCTGGCGAGGGTGTTCGTTTCATTCGTATCCTTCTCTTTGGGTCGTTCTGACTGGATCTTGGTTTCTCTGGACCGGGCGGTCCTGGTCTTCCGTTTGTCTTAAGTCGGAACGGTCAGGTTAGCTTGCTTCCGGAGTGGATGCCTTCGTACCAGTCGGCGGCTTCGACGGCCTCTCTGACCAGCGTCTGAGGCGTTGTCTCAGCCTTCTTGTATCCGGCCCGGAGGCTGTTGGGTAGTTCGTAGTAGGTGCAGACGTTTCGGTCTTGGTCCACCACAATGGCTGGGTGATTGCCGTGGGACTGGCGGTCCCAGGTGATGATGCCAAGGCCGTCGGGGGTCCTGTAAATGGCGATTTCCCATTCTGCTTGAATGGCCGAGAGGAGGTGGTCGATTCGGTTGGCGAGGTTGTTCTCAGCTGTTTCTGTGTCGTCCAGGGTCATGTCTGGTTCTGAGGGGTGGATGATGGGGCCGTATTGGCCGGAGGCGGAGACGATGTGGCTCCAAAGTTCTTCGCAACCCTGTTCGGTGGTGAGGAAGGTCCATGTGATGGCCGCCGGTCTCCGTGGGAAGTAACGTTCTCCGCCGTGATGCACCATGTCGGGCGGGTCGAGAAAGCCGGTGGTGATGGGTAGTCCCTGCCGGAGCGCTTCTAGCATTGCTCCTTCGGCCCTTATCCAAGCTCTGTGGTTCTCCATGTCCTGTCCCTGGTATCTAGGGGTGGTGGTGGCCAAGGCGGTGGGTTTCACGCTCCCGTATTGGCGGGGCGATTCGTTGCCTGTCGTGGTCATTGATCCTCCGGTTTGGGTTGTATCTCAGGTGGAGTATTGGTTTGTTTGTCGCTGCTTTGAGCGAGACACCGAAGCGGCAGGTTGCCCTTGGTGGGGGCTAACTGCCGGCGAGGGATATTCTGGGCGGGCATGGCGTCTGCACCTGTTTGGTTCTGGGCGCCTCAGTGTTCTGCCGGGTTCACGGACTGCCTGTGCACAGGTTTCGTTTGGGATACCGCCGGTTACGACGATGGTGTTGGGGTTGGGTAGCCAGGCGGCTAGGATGGCGAGGTGTCGGTAGTGGTGTATGTGGAGCAACTTTTGGGGCGGTGCAGGTATTTCCCGGAGGGAGGGGCGCGGTGGTGATGGGCCGGCCTCGGAGAAGACCGGGGATCCTAGGTAGTCCGAAAGGTAGGTGCTCAAGTTGCTGGAGTCGGTCTTATGGCGTCCCCTCGGCTGGGTGTTGGACGAGGCTATGGTCTGCTATCGAAAGAGTACGCTTGGCGGTCGGGTGTTCGTTTAGCGCCGGGTGGTCGGAGGTACCGGGTATTGCCGGGATGGCTGGTGGCCAGACACCATCCCGGCGGTTGGGAAAGCCGGGGAGTTCAGCTTTCGGTGGCGGGCCGGTCTTGGGGCGGGTGCGGCCGGCAATACTTGAACACGAGGATGTTGCCGACGAGGTTGACTCCGGCGACGTTGCAGAGTACCAGGACATCGTCGCCTCTTCGGATCTCATCGGTGTACTCGGTGTAGTTGTACCGGAATTCGAGGGTAGCCGGGGGTCCGGGCATTCTCTTGACGACGACTCCGTTGGTGGTTACGGCGTCGATGTCGTCGATCGTGATTACGCCCCAGCGGTGCTTGTATCGTTCTGAGGCAAAGGTGTTGGCGGTGGGTTGGAACAGTTCCCATAACTGAGAGGCGGTGGCGGAACTGGGGTCGCCGAACTCCGGGGTAGGGTTGAGCTGGTTGGGGACTCCGCCTCCGGGGAGCCTGTCGCAGCCGGCGAGGGCGACGAGGATGAGTCCGGTTAGGACCAATAGTGGAAGGGCCGGGATACCGGGAATGTATTTGGCCATGTGGTTCTCCTTGCGATTAGTCTTGATCCTAGTGTGGCGGTGATGTGCGGCTTGGCGTTTCGCTGGGTTTTCGATTGGTAAAAACGGTATTTCGGTGGGCTGTCGTATGATTGAGTCGTCAGGGAAACTTATTGGAGGACTTGGGCGATGGCTCGGATCATCGACCCGCCCAGGGAGCGCTTGGGTGGGCTGTCGAAACCGTTGCTGCGGCAGCAGAGGAATTTGGTGGACCTGTTCGACCAGAAGTTGGACCGGTCTTGGGAGATCTATGTCCAGCCGTACCTGAACGGGCTGGAGCCGGATATCGTTCTGCTGAGTCCGGAGTCGGGTGTGGCCGTCTTTGAAATACGGGAATGGGGACTGAGGGACGGAGGTCTCTGGGCGGAGCCTGGGGCTGACGGGCGGTTGCCGAAGCTGATGACCCGGGGGTATGACGGGACTCCGGTGAGTATGGAACGAGAGAACCCGGTGACCCGGGCCCGGAGGGCTAAGGACGAAATCTACAACGTGTACTGTAGCGGGCTGCCGGAGCAGAGGGGCTACGGGTTGATAACCGCGGGAGTGATTTTCCCGAACGCCTCGCGGCGGGACGTAAACCGGACGTTCAGCGGTTTCTGGCGAGAGGATGAAAAGGCTTATCCCTCGCTTTATCGTTTGGTTGCAAATGAGGATATCCGGTCCGGGGACATGGCCCGGGTGTTCCCGGCTGGCCGGGGGTCGAGGGACAGAAGGATAACGGAGGCGGAGGTCGAGGGGTTGCGAGACTGGCTACGAGGTCCGGTGTCTCGGGGCGACGTGGCCTCGCCGTTGGTATTGAACGAAAGGCAGAGGGAACTGGCCCGGAGCAGGACGGCAGGGGGTTACAGACGGGTGCGAGGCCCGGCGGGCTCCGGGAAGAGCGTGGCGGTGGCGGCGCGGGCGGCCGAATTGTCCGACCGGGGGGACCGGGTACTGGTGGTGTGTTTCAACATCACGTTGATGAACTACTTGATGGACCTGACGGGTAGATACGGGACGGATATTGAGCCGGTGCGTCGCCGGGTGGACTTTTTGAACTTTCATCATTGGTGCCGGAGGGTTTGCGAAGAGGCGGGGTTATCCGACGATTACCGGGAACTGTGGCGGAAATCGCCCCGGGAAGAGGTCTTCAACCGGTTGTTGCCCGAAATGGTGCAACGGGTCTACTCCTCGGGTGGCCTGCCGGGCGATTTCTGCCGGTACGACGCGATTCTGGTAGATGAGGGTCAGGACTTCAGTCTCCTGTGGTGGGAGACTCTCCGGTTGGCGTTGCAACCGGGGGGAGAGATGTTGCTGGTGGCTGATAAAACTCAGAATATATATGGCCGGGCCGGGGCTTGGACGGACGAGGCGATGCGAGGCGCCGGATTCAACGGTCCTTGGTACAACTTGGACGTGGTCTACCGGATGCCGAGTGAAATGATGCCGATCTTGGACCGTTACGCCGGGGAGTTCATGGTGGGAGAAGAGGTCGACGTCCCGTCTCAGATGTCGTTGTCGGGGCGGGTGGAGTTCCGGTGGCTGCAGATGGATCCTGGCGGGAATGCGGGACAGGTGTGCAGCCGGGAGGCTCTTAGACAGATGAAGGGGGTTTCGGCGGGCACGCCGTACCCGGACATAGTGTTCATCACCCAACATGGAGAGGCGGGCCGGGGTTTCGCCCGGGCGTTGGAGCAGCGGGACGTGAACCTGCTTCATACGTTTGGGGAGGACAAGCAGGAGTCTCGGAGGCAGAAGCTGGCGTTCCGGCAAAGGTCGCCGAAGTTGAAGGCGACGACTCTGCATAGCTTCAAAGGTTGGGAGGCGAGGCGGCTGGTGATCTATGTTGACAGCATCGGGAGGCCGGAGGACCGGGCCCTGCTGTACACGGCGTTAACGAGGTTGAAGCAGGACGATGGGGGTAGTTCTCTGACGGTCGTTTCAACCTGCCCTGAGCTTCAGGAGTTTGGCAAAACTTGGCCGGAGTACTTCGAGCTGGGTTCAGACGGCCGGCTGAAACGGCCTGAGGGCGGGGGACTGAAAAGCTGGTTTAGCGGTCGGAAGCAGCCGGCCAAGCCTGTACCCGAAAGGGAACGGCGTGGTATTGGTCGGCGCTGACGGATGTTGGCGGGGGGCTTGCGGGCGGCGCAAGAAACCTCTGGGGGAAACGCTTAGGTTGCTGCAGGTGTAGGGTTATCTCGCAACTGGGTCAAGTCAGGACGAATGGGATCTGGGTGGCGGCCGGCTTGGGGGGAGGACCGGTATTGGAAGGCTCTGGACCGGGCGGGTCCGGAGCCGTTTTGGTGGTTGGCGTTAGGGTGGAGTCCTTGCCTGAAGGATCAGGTGGGGTTGCCGGGACGTCTTGGTCGTCGTCGGGTGGTGCTTCAGTTTCTTGCTGATCGTCGATGTCGTGAGCGGCGTCTATTTCCTCGCTGGCGGGAGTCTCCAGCTCGAGAGGCTCCGGTTCGGGGGTTTCCGGTTGGGGGGTCTCCGGCTCGAGAGTGTCCGGCTCGGTGACGTGCGGCTCGGTGGAGTCCGGCTCGGTGATGTACGGCTCGGGAGTCTCCGGCCCGGTGGTCTTGGTGGGATACGTTTGCCGGCTGGAGGGCCGGGTAGGTTCGGCTTCTGGGCTATTGGGTAGGTCGCCCTGGTCCGGCGTCCAAGAGCAGGTGTGGCGCCAGTACTTCCATAACATGCACCAGCGGAGGTTCCCGGCGGAGTCCGGGTAGTAGCAGCCGGTCTGGCCGCAGGGTGGGGTGGTGGCCCGGGTGGTTCTACCTCGGCTGGTCATGGCGATTGGTCCTCGGCTATGGGGCTGGTGGGGCTTGGAGTTTGGAACGGGAAAATGGTCCCTCTTGTTACCGGCTGTCGGCCACCGAGGCAAATGGAACGTCTCAGGCTGCGGGTCTGGCCGAGAACTCGCCGGTGCAACCGGGATGAATTGGTAATAAGTCCCGGCGGCAATGAGCCGAAATAAGGTTGTCCGGCTTTACCGTTGGCTGGCTGGCTCCGGGTGAGGGATTATCAGGGGTTTGGTGAAGACGTAGGCTTGGCCTGGGGCGTTTTTGACGGTCTGCGGTTCGCTCTTTCGTGCTCTGCTTGCTCGAGCTCGTCTTTGATCCTTGCCCGGGTCTGAGGGTCGATGGTCTCGTCTTCCAAGAGGACGGTGAGTTGCCAAACCCTTTCGTTGCAGTGGCGGCATGGCTCCTGCCAGTGGAGGGTGAACCCGCCTCTGGATATGTAACCTTTCCTGCATTCCCTGATGTGGAGTTGAAGGCGGCGGGCGACCGGGTCTTGGTCGCCGCGTACGGCTCGGATGAGCCAACGGAGGAACCTTTCGGGTGGGCTCACGACGTCTCGTCCGGTTGGACGTTGTCAGGGGTGCTGGCCTCTTGGGGGCGGCGCTGGGTAGCCTGCCGGATGGTGGCGAGTCGCTTCAGGACGTGGGCTATTCCGTCGCCTAGGCCTAGGATGAAGACGGTGTCGTCGTCGCCGGGGATCCGGTTGGGCCAGGGCTGCATTTCTTGGATGCCCTCGCACTGTTCGATGATCTCTTCGAGGGGGGTGTGGCGCCGTAGGTGCAGGCTGATCAGTCTGGCTACCAATTCGGTCATTCCGTGCTCTAGGCCGCCGGCCTTGCCGAGGGCTCCGAAGACCTCGAAGGGCTGGCCGTCGGATCCGGTAGAGCCGGTGACGTAGAGGTTGCCATGCTCCGTCTTCAGGAGGGTCGTGGTGCTCTCCAGGGTCCGCGGCCGCTTCTTCTTTTCCGGAGAATCCTGAGGAGAGGCGGAGGTCGGGTAGCTTGGACTGTCCGCCGGCTGGACCGGGGCGCAGTCGGGCCCGTTCCCGCCGCAATCGGGGCCGTGGTCACAGTCAGGGAATTGGGCGAGGGCGCAGCTGAAGTCAGGTCGTGTCCTGACTTGGCCGGTGACGCCGTCCTGGCTGTCGGGGCCGAACCGGGCGGCGAGGGGAGCTTCTGGCGGTACCTCCCGGTAGAGGTGGATCTGAGGATGGCTGGCAAGTATGCACTGGCCCCGGGGGTCGGCGTCTTCCTGGGCTGGAGGGGTCCAAAACCGGCAGTATCGGCAGGTGATGACGGTGGCCATGGCGTTTACGTCCTCCGTAGGAGTTCTCCGGGAACCGGGGGCCGGATCGTTGTGCTGACAGGATGGGAAGATTTAGTTGTCCTGAAGGTCTATCCATCGTTGGAGGTCTTCGGGGCTGATATGCCACCCCCAGTAGGGAAAGAAGGCGACTTGGTCTCGCTTGAAGTCCTGGTAATGGGCGAGGGGATAGGAGTCGTCCTGGGTGAAGTCAGACAGGACGGCGAGGGCTGTCTGGGCGGGGCCGGAGCCCTGGCAGCCCCATTCGGCTCCGGTTGGAGAATGGTTGGCTAGGTGGAGCCTTAGGGGAAGGGAGGTCGACTGTCCGTCCGGGGGGCGGCGGTCGGGTAGGGCTTCGGCGTCAAGCCGGCGTCCTCGGTAGGCGGTCGATCTGGAGCGGGGCTTTTCTTTGGTAAACATAGAGTGCATCTCTGATGTCGAGGAACCGGGGGATTTGGTGGTGGCTGACCAGCCGGTACCGGTTTTCGAGGACGTCGAACATCGGGTTATCTCCGGTGCAGCCGGACCGTGGTTCCCCGACGTAGATGAGGTGGTCTCCTTGGAATCGTTCGATTATTCCGGACGGCCAGCGGTCCATTGACGGCCAGCAGAGGAGGAGGTTGCGGTCGGGGTGGTGTCTGACTGCTTGGACACCGGTGAGTCGGTGGACTTGGGTCCAGGTGAAGGAGCCGGGCCAGAGTTCTTGGGGGTTGGGGTCGGTGGCGATTATGTCGATTCCGGCTTCCTGTAATTCTCGGGACCAGTAGCCGGTGCCGGCGCCGGCCTCGACGAGTGGACCGTAGGGGCGAATGGCCTCGACGGCGGCCCGGTTGAGGACGGCGAAGCCGAAAAGGTCGATGAACTGGTGTCTGAGTCGACGGTCGTGGTGTTGTGGTCGAGTGGTGTGACGGTCGAGCCAGGCCTCGGCGCGAGTCTGGGGTAGGTGGGAAAGTGATAGTTTTCGGACCTCGCATCGGACGCACCAGCATTTAAGTGGGGCGGTAGGTTGTCTGATGGCGTGTTCGGTAGTCGTCATAGGCTTATTGTCCGGCAGGCGGCGTATGTTCCGTTTATCCGGTCAGGCGGCATTGGTGGCTTCAAGCCATTGGCAGACCAGGGTTTCGGCCAAGTCGGTGGGGACGAGCCAGAGGTTTCGGTTGCCGAGGCAAGGGACGGGCTGGGCCAGCTTGTGGACTTGGCTGAACTGCCAGACCCAACGGCCTGGGCTGTAATCGCCGAAATAGTGTTCGTAAGGGGGCTTGGGAGCGTCGGCGAGCGGAGGCGGGAACCCTCCTTCGGGAGGGGTTGGGTACGTTGCTTCGAGGAAGGCGACGGCGACGATGGCGCCGAGCGGGACCGGGTCGTAACCGATAGCGTTAGATACCCGGAGAGTCCGGCGGTAGGAGTTGTCGCAGGTCTTGGCGGCATGGATGGCTATGAGCTGGCGCAGACGGTGGGGCGGGGGCCGCCAGGAGCGGGTCTCGTAGAGTTTATGGCCGTCGGCCATCAGGGTGGCCCACGGTTGGTAGAAGGTGAGGGCTCTCAGCGGGTGGGCGGTGACGAGTTCGGCGAGAGTGGTGGTGAAGGATAATGCCGGGGGTGGATCGTTCCCGGGCGGTGAATTTGGTAATGTCACCATTGGTATCCTGCCTGTTGGGCCCAGCGGAGCCATGCGTTGTTCATTTCTGGAATCCGGCCCCAGGCGTGGGCCGGGACCGGGTCCTGCCCGGTGAGGGTTCGCATGGCGTGGAACCAGTGGCCGCGGCCTGCGGCCATGCGGCGGAGGATGAAGGGGATGGCCTCTGTTCCCATCTTCAGGATTTCCTGGTAGGCCGGGTGTGCCAAGAAATGCTCCATGGTGGAGTGGAAGCGGTTGGCCTCCCAGGCCTCCTGGGCTAGCCGTTCGAACTTCTCTTCTAGCGGGCTCATGGCAGGAACTCCTGGTTGGTGGGCGGATTCGCCGCGGGCTTGAATGGTGTCGGCGGAACGGAGTCTTTGAAGCACTTCTTCGTGTCGTCTGATCTGACTGTCAGGCAGCTTTGGTGTTGGGTCCGGTAATTGTCCCATCATATCGTTCTGCCGACGGGAGGGGTTCAGTCGTGCTCGTTGGTGCGTCGGGCGGAGCTGGAGCCTGGCCGGCCGCCGCATTGGAGGCAGTTGCCGACGGAGTCGGTTTCGGCGAAATGGCGGCCGCAGAGGGAGGGAGCGGGGCGTGGGGACGCCTGGATGGTGGTGACGGTGGACATTGGTGTCTCTTCTCCCTAGAAATGAGGCTGGTGGTCGAGGTGGAGGTTAAGGATGGGTATCTTCCTCTGGTGAGGCGTTGATCCGTTCGGTGAACCAAGATAATGGGCGGCCTGGGCTGGGAGTGCGGGCCCAGTCCTGGAGGATCCGGTGGACTTGCGGTTCAGTCAGTCCTTCGGGCGTGGTGCTGATGAGGACCACCTTTTCGGTTGTTGGGGTCAATTGGACGGCGTAGAAGTCGGCGGTGGAATGGACGTGAGAGACCCTGACCGGCGGGGAAAAAAGAGGTGAGGGCGCGAAGGCCCCTAGGTCGTCGGTGTTGTGGGCCCCGTAGTCGGACTCTGGGCTGTAGCGGCCGCCCCGGTCTTGGTAGAAATCGTTCAGGTCCTGGTAAATTCTCATTGCCACAACTCGGGTGGGTGGGCTGGCTATGATCGAGGAGTGGGGAACCCGGTAGGTTCCCAGAGTTGGACCGAAATGCCCGGGAGGTCGAGGGTGGAGAGGACGATGGGTCTGACGTCTCGCCAGTCTAGGCCGCCTAGGCCGCAGCCCACCGGGGGTACGGCTACGCTGGGGATGGAGTCTGTCTCGAGTGCTTGGGCCAAGGCTTTCAGGCCGGCGCGGATGTGATCGAGGTTGCTGAGGTCCTGCCAATGGACCTTGGTGGGGAGGTTGATGACGGTCCTGCCGTGGCCGACGCTGTATAGCCTGACCTGGCCGGTCGTGACGATGCCTTGACGGCAGTGGGTCCGGTATAGGCTGAACATGGCAGGGTAACGGTCTCGGAACTGCTTGGCCAGTCCGGCGCCCATGACGCCGACGCAGTTGACGGGATTGACCAGGGCTTGGGCCGAAGAGCTGAAGATGTCTCCTTGGAGGGAGGTGAATGTTGCCATGGCTAGTGGTTGTCTCCGGCGGCTTCCCGGGGTTTGAGCCGCCGGTAGAGGTTGCCGAAGGCGGTATCTTGGTCGACTAAGGCGAAGGCGGCGCCGTCAGGGGAGCGGCGGTAATAGGCCCACCGGAGGGCGCCGCAAGGTGGGCGGGAACATTTTTCGTGGACGAGGATGGCGCTATTGTAGTCGGTGAACATGGCGTGAAAGGTGAGGTCGCGGTTGCCTTCGTCAAGGGCCTGTGGGATGAACGACTTCCAGTCGTGTTGACAGGCTTCGGGGAGGGTATGGTGCGATTGGGTTGAATCGGTGGTGGTCATGAGTGGTTTCTCCTGTTCTGGGTCTCCGGTGGAGAAGTAGGTTGTTGGCGTTGGCAGTTCCGGGGGGAAATGACCTGGCGTACCGGTTGGTTGCCGGGAAAGGAACGGTCAAAAGGGTGGACTGAAACCGGCCTTGCCTTGGCCGACGAAGGTGTTTGGTACGGTGAGAAGGGTCTGTCTCAAGACCCGGAGGTCCCGGCGGTAACCGGCGTTGTATTGCTGGACGGCCAGGGAGGCGGTGGCGGCGTGAAAGTGCTGTTTGGCGCAATCGATGGCTTTTCGGTCGGTCTGAGCAATATTGCTGCCCCGGTCTTGGTTGGGATAGTGGAAGGGTTGGCAGATGAACCGGCGTATACCGGTCTGGAGAAGGCGGTGGGCAAAGCTCTGGGGGTCCTGCATGGGCAACATGGGGGTCATGGTGATGCAGGATTGGACACCTGCGTCGTGGACGGCCTGGATGGCCTTGAGTCTGGCGTCGATGCTGCTGCAACCGGGCTCGTAGAGCTTCCGGACGGTGTCGTCGTCGGTGGTGACGGTCATGTTGACCTGGACCTTGCCGCCTTGGCGGGTGATGGACTCGAGGAGGGCTAGGTCCCTGGTGACGAGGGTGCTGCGGGTCTGGATGACCAGCTTGATTCCGGGCTGGCGGGATGAGATGGCCTCGAGGATGCCCTGGGTGACCTTGGCGGTCCGCTCGACGGGTTGGTAGGGGTCGGTGACGGTGGCCATGTAGACGGTTTTGCTGTTTAGTTCTCCCTTCGGGACGTTGTTGATCTGCTCTACGGCGTTGGTCTTGACGTTCACCCACTTGCCCCAGTCCTGTTTCTTCTTGGCAGTGGTGTTGAAGTTGGATGCGTAGCAGTACTGGCAGCCGAAGCTGCAGCCGGCGTAGGGGTTGATGACGAAGTCGTAAGCGCTGATGAACCCGCTGCCCGGGGTCAGAAGGTTCTTGTACTCTACGGCGCCGACGGATGTCTGGCCGATCTGGCTGGGGACTCCTGCTGGCAGAGGCGGCGGAACGATGAGTCTTTGGGCGTTGGGTTTGGCTGATGTAGTCACGTTGTACTGTCCTTGTTGGCAACGGAACGGGTTTTGGGGGCGAATTGCCGGACGGGGTATCCGGCCTTCTTGGCGGTCCTGACCATGTGGGCGGTGCCTGGGCCGCCGGGGAAGGCTACGACGGAGTCGGGCTTCGAGGCGTGGAGCATCCGCTCGTTCCTGCGGAACTTCCAGTCCTTTCCGGGGCCGTCGAGGCTCCGGTCGGGGGGATAGGAGGTGCAGGGTATTCCGTGTTCCCGGGCGTAGCGGCCGGCCAGAGTGTCGGCGCCGAACGCGTTGCCGTGGACGATCTTGGTCGGCTTGACGTGGTCTAGGACCCGCTGTACGAAACGGTAATTGGCGAAGGTCCTGCCGCCGCAGGCGAGTACGACATTTGTATGGGGATTCTCGGTGTTTTCACCCATGGCTATTCCCCGTGTTGAGGTTGGGTCCGGCAGATGGTGATGGGGCTCATGGTCTGCACGGCGGCGGCAGCGATCCGGAGGACCGCTTCGGCTATATCGGTGGGGAGGGCCGGGTTGGAGACGAGGTTGTCTTCGTGGAACTGGAGTCCCAGGGTACGGGCGACGGACTGGACCAACGCGGTCTGTTGGCAGGCGGTCCAGTTCGCTCCCCGCGCAGCGTTGAGGGAGCGAACTGATAGTCCTTGGTCGGTGACCAGGTAGCCGGTGTCGGTCTTGACGACGAGGACGGAGATGGGTTGTCCGTCCGGATCCGGGATAGGCGTGGTGACCAGGGTACCTGCCTGAGAAGGCTGGCAACTGAACAGGCTGGCTGTGTTGGCTTCGAGGTTCGGAAGGAATTGGTGGGGCGAAGGGGGCTGATGGTTGGCGGCGTCTTGGGCCTCTTCGACGGCCAGCCGGGCGGATAGGTCACCGATAGGACACCGGGATTCGGGTGGGACCAGGACGTAGGCTACGCTTCGTTGCCGGGAGGTGGTCAGTAGGTCCTTCCAGATGTCCCGGTTTCGGACGGCCTGTCGGCCCCGTGAGGGCCAGTTTCTTTTCTCCCAGGCGAGGATCTTGCCGGCGTTGAAGGAGTTGACCAGGAAATGGGAATGGGAATGGACGATGACCCGGGCTTGCCGGATATGGGGAATGTCGTCCAGGGCCTTGAGGGCGGTCAGGGCTGCGGTGAGTTCCATCCGGGCTACGGTGGTCCGGGGTTGGTTACCCTTGACGAGGACGTGGGGACCGTTCAGGTCGGCGACGGCGGCGTAACCGCCGGGGCCGGGAGTGCCTAGGCAGGAGGCTGCGGTGTGGATGTCGACCGTTGTCTTCAAGGTTGTTCTCCTTAACGGCGGTCTTGCCGTCGTGGGATGGGGCGGCGCCGGGCCTGACGAGCGCCGCCCCATTTTTCGTCTGCCTGGAAAAGTAACTTACGGCTATGGATATGAGGGAGGCGGAGACGGCTGCGAACAGGGTGACGAGTAGGCCGGACACGCAGCCGGAGGCTATGGCGAGGGCCTTGAGGGCCTGTGGGGAGATGTTCCACGAGGTCCCCAAGTCTTGTAGAAAAAGGGCGGTCTGCAGCCCGGTGAAAAGCCCGGCGATGATGCTGAGGACGCATATGGGCATCCAGGGGGGCTGGGGTATGTCCTTAGGCCACAACTTTGGTTACTCTCCGGAAGCTTCAGATTCCGCCAGGTGGATATCTATCTGGGACCTGAGGTCCAGGTAGGTGTCCCAGCGGAGGACCTGGTCGTTTAGGAAGAGGGTAGGAGTACCCTGAACTCCCATACGGCGTCCCTGCTCTCGGTGGAGGTCGACGGTCTCCTGGTGGACCCGTTGGGTGAGGCAATTTGTGAACGGGGCTGGGTCGAGTCTGAGGGCTTCGGCGGCCCAAGTGAGGTTGTCGTCGTCGAGTGTGACCCCATCGTAGGTCATGACAAAGAGGGCGTCGTGGTAGGCTTGGAACCGGCCTTGGTCCTTGGCGCATTCGGCGGCTTCAGCCGCTCTCTGGGACTCGGGGCCTAGGAACGGGTAATGGCGGTATTCATATTCGAGGCGTCCGGTACGGACGAGCTCTTGGTCGATTACGGGCAGGATGGAGAGGGCGAAGGTTGCGCAATGGATGCACTGGAAGTCGGCGAACTCGGTGAGGACCGGGAGTTGGCCGGCGCGGATGGGGATGTCGCCGGTACCGGTGGTTTCTTGTTTGGTAAGGAGGAAAACGGTAACGGCTATGAAGGGGGCTAAGACCAGGATGGTGAGGGCGGCCCGTTTGGCCGGGAACGCGCTCATCTGAGGGCGGGGCATGGTGTCACGTGAGGGCCTGGCTGGAGGTTGGGGTCGAGGTATCGGACGTCTCCGTGGTTCTCTCCGTCCGGATAATAGCCCTCGACCTTAAAGGTCTTGCAGTCGTCGCAGGACGTGAGGGTGTATTGGACGGTCCCTGCGGGGGTGACCCAGGTGTGGATGGTTAGCCGTATATGTTCGGACATAGGACTCCGGGGGTTGGCCGGCTGTCAGGTTGTAGGATTCTTACGGTTCTTGGACTCGGAGTATGATGCTGGTCGTGAGCGCTTGGGCGCCGATGCTGACCTGTCTTAGGAAAGCGGACATGAGGATGTTGTGTTCCCGGGGGTTGAGGAGGTTGTAATCGTCGCCGACGGCCTTTTTCATGAAGTCCTCGGCCACTTGGCTGAACGGTTTGGTGAAGAGGTCTTCGGCGGGGATGTTGATGGCCATGCCGTCGAGGATGTCGTAGAGCTGGGACTGGACGTTTCGGACTTCCTCTGGATCGCTGTGGTGGCATAGGGTGTTGGCCTTTCCGGCCGTCGCCATCTGTGGGGCTATACCGCATTGGCATGCTTGGCTCTGGGCCATCTTGAACGCTCCTTCAGGTCACTTGGTCAAGTAGTTCAGGATGTGCTCTGCTAGGTCCTGGCAACGGGGTCCGCGGGACGCCTTGCGGGAATAGGCCCCGGGGTAGTAGGCAGAGATCCGCTCGATGAACTCAAGTCCTAGTATGCCACGCTCTCTACCGTTGCCGTTTTCGGAGTCGAACACCCGGATGAAATGTTGGCGGACTTGGTTCGGTAGCATGTGAAAGGCGCCCGGTGAATGGACCGGGGCTTCGCCCTGGATGGTGAGAAGGACGGCTTCGGTTATGGCCGGGTGGTTGGCCGGGTCCTGGAAGAAGTCTTTTATCCCGTTTGAGGGTTCCTGGTGGTCGGTTAAATTGAGAATCATGTCGTTCCGTGTGCCTCCAGCGTGCCGGTGATTTGGGGGTTCATCCAATCCAGGTGGATGCCGTCTTGGCGCAATTCGTTGATGCGGGAGTCGGGTTGGTCTTCTCGGAAGGAACCGCATTCCTCACACATCTGGATGTCGGAGGGTTTGATGTAGCCTTCGCGGCAATCACAGTCCCAGTAGAGGCTGGTGGTGATGAAGTAGTCGGTACCCGGGTAGGAGAGGGCTTGGATGACTTGGTCGTGGCCGATGGGGATATGAGGGTTCTGGGCGGCGCTGCGGGCGAGTTGTAGCTTGGCTTGAGCCAACTGTTGGGGGGTGACGGTGCGGCAGGCGGGGCCCATCTTCATGTCGTGGCGGAAGATCCGGCGCATACGCTGGATCTGGTGATTGGTGAGGAAATCAGGTGTCATCTTTTGTGGCTCCTTGGCCTGCCTGTTGAGGCTGGCGGTGGGTTCGCCCGGGTGGGGCGGTAGTTGGCTAGGGGCGCTGGCTTGGGGAAGCCGGAACAGTGGTCCGCCTATGGGAGGTTTGGGTTGTACTTGGCTTCTGGTGAACAGTTGGGCTGATTGTAAGGCCGGGTGCGGGGGATAGTTAGGCTGTGCTGTCAGTAATTCGGCCTTGGGGGCTAGGCCCTTGTGACGGCGAAAACGAGGAGTCAAAACCCTTCGTAGGCGAGCTGTTTGGCGAGCGAGTTATGTTCCTTTCGGACTTTGCGGAGTTCCTGGAGTTCGTCCATCAAGGCGGGAAAGGTTTCCGGAGGAAATGGGGTTCCCGGTCCCCAGTAGAGGGCTCCGTCGTCGAGGACTTGGAACCTGTCGAGGTTGCCTTGGAGAGCTGCGTTGAGGTTGGATATTTGTTGGGCCTTGTGGCTGACGCTGGCCTCGATTTCTTGGATGCGTAAGGCCGTGTCGCGGCGGCGTCTTATAAGGCTGCCGAGTTCGGCGTCGTCGATTGGCATGATCTATGTTCTCCTTTGGGTTGGCTTGGCGCCGGAGACTTTACTTCCGGCCGGAGGGTTTCTTGTCCTGCGGGGGAGCGTGCCTGGAGGTTGAGTGGAACCAGACGGTGCCGGGGCCCTCGAGGCTGAGAAGGAAGAGGCGTTCACGGCTCCAGAGGACGTTGCTCATGCCTGCCGGTATCTTGGTGCTGTAGGTAATGGAGTCCTGGAAGGCGGCTAGGGCCTCGGCTTGAACGAGGTAGACCTCGAGTGGTTCGAGGTAAGTCTCGACGGTGGCGCCGTTGGCGGCGAGGAAGGCTTGGCCGGTTCCGTGGAGGCGTTGCATGACGAGTTGGCCTTTGCCGAAGAGGGCGGCGCGGGTGGAGCCTAGGGCGGCGGTGATGCGGACGTCCGGATCACCGGCGAGGAACCCGCCCGGCTGGCAGATGATGTCGGGGCGGCCGGTGTCCAGTTGGACGGGCAGGATGTGGGCGGGCTGGCTGGGGCTCAGTCCCAGCCGGCGTGGAAGTGCGGATTCGTTGGTAAAGATGCTGAAGAGGATGGCCTCGCCGGCGATCTTGCGCTTGAAGATGTCGAGGGGGCCGCGGCCTCGTCCGGCGCCGGTGGACATGACGATACCTTCTTCCATGAAGGACATGGCGCCGTTCTCGGCGTGGATGGACTGGCTGGGTTGAAGCTTGACCTCCAGGGTCTGGTTGTCCATTCCGTGGCAGATGTAGTCGTAATGGCGCTCTAGGTACATCTGGAACCTCTTTGGAGAAGGATGGTCGGGCTTTGCGGAGTGCGCTTAGGAAATGTGGGAGCGTAGGTCGATGATGCTGTCGTTGGCAGGTCCGGTGCTGATGAGGGAAACGGGGGTCTGGGTGCGGGTTGCGAGGTCGTTGATGAACCGTAGGGTGGGCTGGGATAGGTGCAGCGACTGGGTGGCTCCGTGGTTCTGGTGGTCGATGTAGTCGGCGCCGTGGAGGGCGATCAGGGTGGGAGAATTGGCGGCGACGGCTTGGTGGATGACGGACCAATCGAACCTGGCGACACGGCGCAGCTTCTTGGTGGTGGTGGTGTACTCGGCGATTGGGTGAGGGCAGCCGCTCTCGCGGCGGACGTCGTCCCAGGTGATTTCCTGGGGGAGGGGTCCGGAGTTGCCGGCGACGCGGATGGGGTGGGTCCGGACCGCCATTATGACTTCGTAATTGCGGACTCCGATGCCGGTCTCGGCCAGGAAGCTGTGGGCGGTGGTGTCCCGGCTGGTGCGGTAGGGCCATTGGTTGGCGTGGTATAGGGAGAGTCCGAATCCCTGGGTTCCTTCGATGACTATTTGACGGTCCTGTTGGACGGCGGGGCCGAGTTCTTCCCGGACTGAGGTGAGAAAGGGAGCGAGGTCCGGGTGGTCTTGGGCTATACGGAAGTTTGGTTCTCGGAGAGCCCGGCGGCTGGCGGCCGACCCTACACCGGTGGCGGTGGAACCTAGGCGGCGGCTCAGGTCTAGGACGCTCTCTATGACCCGGTCGGTCTGTTCGATGATGCCGGCGTTCCGGTCGATGCCGACGCGTTCGGGCGTGAGTCCGCAGAGCTCCACCTCGGCGAGAAAGATCTCGGGGTCGACGAGGGCTCCTGGTGCGATCAGGAGCCGGGTTTTCGGATTGACGAAGCCTGAGGGGATCTGTCGGAGCTGGTGGCGGACGCCGGCGGTTTCGACGGTGTGGCCGGCGTTCGGTCCTCCGCAGCGGACCATGTAGTCGACGTCGTCGGCGACCGACAGGTGGGCGCAGAACTTGCCCTTTCCTTCCGAGCCGAATTGGCCTCCGACTACTACGGTTACCGGCATGTTGGGTCTCCTAAGGCAGAATTTGGTTGCTGTGTCGATTGTGAGGCCGGGCCGGCGCCGGGGGTTACTCCAAGAGGTAGATGACGTCGTTCAGGAGCAGGTAGAGCGCCGCGGCGTAGATGACGGTAAACCCGGAGAGGGTCATGGCGTGGTCGACCCGGGGGCTGATGGGTTTTCCGTGACGGAGGGCCTGAATGGTCTGGGTGATGATGCGGTACCCGTCGAGGGGTGGAATTGGCAACAAGTTGAGGAGGGCGATACTCATGGTGAAGGCGCCCATGATGGCGAGCCAGGCCTTCAGGCCGGCGAACTCGACGGCTTGAGCGGTCTGATGGGCTCCTAGGAGAAGCCCGGTGACTTCGGGTGGGCCTTCCTGGTCGGTCCTTAGGCCGGCTACGAGGGCGGCCAGGGAGCCGAAGTAGGCTTCGCTGAGCCGGGTGAGCCTTTGTCCCATGGCGTCGGGAGACATGGAAGGGTCGGTCCGGACCGGCTGGAGCTCGGACATGTTGACTCCGATGACCCCGTCGCGCGGGTGGAGGCTGATGCTTAAAGTTTCTCCTTGGCGGAGGATCCTGAGGTCGATGGCGCGGCCGGTCTCACCGGCGCGGCGGATCGCGGCTCGGATCTCAGGGTCTCTGGGCATGAGGGTTGGCCCCACTTGGACCAGTTGGTCTCCGGACCGGAGTCCGGCGAGTTGGGCTGGGCTCTCTGCCGAGACTGTGATGACGGTCAGGATGGGGGACCGGGGGCTGGTGATGGGGAAGGCGGCGAGGATGAAGAGGACGGCGGCCATAAGGAGGACGTTGGCGAGGGGACCGGCGAATATGATGGCCAGTTGCTTGGGCCATGAGACGACGTTGTAGATGTTCTTGATCCGGCGTTCCGGGTCCTCGGGGAGGAATACGCCGGCCATGAAGGGGAGGGAATGGAGGCCCCAGGTCATGTCGGCGATGACGACCTGGTGGTCGTCGATTTCTCGGACCAATCCCCGGAGTTGCATATGGGAGTTGTTTTGGCGCCAGACGGCTTCTTGGTGCGGCCCTTGGAGTTTTCGCGGGTGGATCTCGGGCATGAGGGCGGTGGCGACGTAGGTGCCGTCATCGGCTTGGACGACGTAGACGGCGGCGCGTTCCCCGGGGATGGGCCGTCTTTCCTGGGGACCCAGGGTGAGTGTTTCCTGGCGGAGGGCGATCCGGGTGCGGCCGGTATGAAGGGAAAGGAGGCGTCGGCCGACGCCGATCTGGAACCCGGCTGTCTTGACCCGTAAGAGCCAGGCGGCCACGAGGTGGCCGAGCTCGTGGACGGTGAGGGCGACGAGCAAGAGGGGGAGGAAGCTCAGGTAATAAAGGACGATGCTCAACCTGTTTCTCCTTGTTCTTCTTCCTGAGGTGGATCGGGTTCAGCCAGGTCCGGGTGGTCGTCGATGATGACGCCTATGGCTTGGCAGCTGGTGATGCAGTCCTCGAGGAGCTGGCGGATTTCCCGGTCAAGGGGAGAGGTGAGGCCTATTCCGGTCCGTTCTCTGCACTGCTGGAGTTGTGTCTCGGCTTCCTGGTAGTGGACCGGATCCCGGCTCATGGCGGTCATTTCACCATCCTCATCGAACTCGGTTCCGTAGAGGACTTGGTTAACGGCGTCCAGTAGGTAGTCTACGTCGTTCCGGACGATGATTTTGGCCAGACGGTCGGCGTCATGGTGGAGCTTAACTCCGTGAAACCTCATGAGTTGGTCGGGGGTGTACTCGGGAGTCCCGCTGTGTTGGGTCATCGGTGGGTCCTTCCTTTGGGAGATTTTTTGCAACGGGAATACGTTACAGGATGGCACGGTGGGGATGTCTGGCGTTTTGTCAAAACGCTCCGCTGATTCCTTTAGGTACGCTGGTAGGCGGACGGAGGTTTTGGCTATGAAGTTACGGTTGGGGTTGTTTCTTATCGGAGTCTGCTGTCTGGGGTTCTTGGGATGCGGCCTGTTTGGGGGCGGGGAAGAGGAGGCCGGCAGTGGAGAAGAGTTCGAGTTGATGGAGTTTGAGGATAGCGGTCCGTCGACTCCTCCTCCGGTGGAGGAAATATTTATGAGGTTGAGTTTGAAGCCGGAGGTCTTGGTGGAAATCCGGTACCTTTATAGTCATCAGGTCGTCCTTGAGGAGATGCAACGTCTGAGCCGGGATCTCAAGTCGTTGCTTGATTATTCAAGTCTTGGGGATGTGAACCTCGAATGGGTGATAGAGGTGCATGAGGTGACGGCGGTTGCCGATGGTCTGTTCGGAAGGGTGATCGGGGAGCGTCCGCCGGACGCTCTGTGGGAACAGTACGAACACCTGTACGTGAACCTCTTGGACGCCATCCAGGTGACGGGTTACGGGGCAGACCGGGTGCTGGCAGCCTCGATCAAGGTGGGGCCGAGTGGAAGGACGTTGATGACGATGCCGGAGGACGAATTGGCGGACTTTGAGACTCTGGTCCGGGAGGCCCGGTTCTACCTGCAGGACGGAGGCAGGTTGATCGATAGGGAGTTGTCGGACTTGGACGGGGTTATCAACGGACTCCGGTTGAGGTGAATTGGATGAAAATGCTTGTTGAATGGGTGAGTGAGGCGAACAAGAAGGTCCTGATAGGAGGGGCCGCCGTGTTGGCGGTGCTGGTCTTCGGACTGGCGTTCGTCATGATGGGTGGAGAGGAGGAACCGGTGGAGGGAGTGGGGGAATCTGAGGGGAGCTTTGTCCCGGCGCTGGCGCCGATGGACGAAGCGGCTATTGACCAAAGCGTGTCGGCGACGGTGGCGGCCTTGCAGCCGACTCCGACGGTGACACCTCCGCCCGACGTGGCGGCAACTCTCCAGGCGGAGATCTTCTCGGGCCGGATGGATAGGTTGGTCTTGAACCCCTTGGACACCGTGGAGGAACGCAATCCCTACCTGAACCGGAGCGAATTGGAGTACTTGGAGGACCTGGGAGCCCGGCTTTGGGTCTATACCAAAGTCTGGCTTCATGTCCGGGACGTGGTGTTTGAGGATCCTTCCGAGTGGTCGCTGGAGGTAGTGGAACGGAACTTGGAGAAGGCAAGGATGTTGCTGAACGGGGTGGCCGGGCGCCGGTCTCCCTCCGGAGGGGAGGTCAGGAAGGTAGTCGTGGCGTACGGGCAGACCATCGAGGAGGGTATGTCGGAAATCGGCCATTCGGTAACTCTTCTGGGAGAAGCGTTCGAGGCGCTGTCCGAGGTGGATCCGGCTAGGCCTCTGAGCCGGGATGAACGGCAGGAACTGGTATCGATCGTCAGGCAGGTAGAGGACTCGCTGGAGGCTTTCGACAGGGCGATGTCCGTGTATGGCTGCTCGGTGTGCGGAGAGCTGTTCCGGCAGGCAGGAGGGGGAAGGTGAAGCCTCCGATCTGGGAGGCGCGGCCTCGTGAACCGGAGCGGGATATTCTCGCTGAAGAACGGTTGAGGAGGCCTAGGCGGCGTTGGTGGCCGGGGAACTGGCTGACAGGCCCTGTGGGAGTGGTTGTGCTGGTGGTGTTCATCGTAGGCGGCCTCGGTTGGGTGGTGATGGCCGGTTCGAACTTGGGCTCAGACCGTAGCCGTGAATTGGTCGATGTGGTGCGGGTGAAAGACCCGGAAGCGGGAAGGTTGCTGACTCTTGGAGAGCAGTCTCTCGCCTCTTCTTACGGAGAACCCCTTCGTCTGGGAGAAGGTGGGCTGCCGGTGGTCCGGCATAAGTTGACCGGGGAGGTCCGGGAGATGACCCCGGTGGAAGTGAAGTTTGGTTCCTCGTCGGGCTGGATGAGCGCCGGTCGCGGACGAGTGGTGTGGACTCCTGGGCCTAGGGGTTGGGGAGTCTGGTGGGAGGACCAGACGGAGCAGCGGCTGCTCCGGCCGGACCTGGCGTTCGCCAGAGGCGGGTGGAAGCGCAAACAACACTCGGAGCTGTCGTACGCGGTGGGACAGGTGTCGGATGGGCTCCGGATGGTGCGGGGGATGGACTTCGACGCTTGGCGGACGGGGATCGGGCCGGTCTTGGCGGACCGGATGGGACGGTTGAGGGACCGGTACCCGGTGGTTGCCTACGGGCATTGGGCGGCAGTGCCTGGGCAGTGGGTCTGTGATCCGGAACTGGAGTCGGATCTGAACGAAGGGGTGACTCCTGGCTGTCCTGGCGAATTATACCTCGGAGCGCTGAGCGACGCTTGGGCGCATGTGGGGTCTGTGGTGGACCTTTTGGAAGGGATGGGGAAGCTGGGGGCGGAGATGGACGGGATGGCGTCGGATGACCTGTATCAGTCCGAGCTTCTGGGGGTGCAGTCCTACGCGCTGGGGGATGTGGTGAACGCGTTGAAGGAATTGAAAGTCTCCTTGGAGCGTCTTTGGATGATAACCGGGGACCGGGGGCTGCCCATCAGCGTGAGACTTTTCGGAGAGGGCTAGCCATGGCGCTGAGGTTGTGTTTCCTATTGTGTCTGGTTCTGCTGGCGGCTTGCTCGGAGGTTGGTCCGGCGCCGACCGGCCGGGCCATTTTGGTGGCGGGGGAGACCCGGTCGGTGGAAGGCGACGAACGGATGGTCCAGTACGTCCGGACCCAGGAGGCCCAGGAGCTTCGGCGTGTCAGGGACGAACATGAGAAGCTCATCGCGTCGATTCCGGCGACTATGGAGCCGACGGTAACTCCTGAGGTGGAGGAACGGCAGAAAATGGCGTTGGCACGGGTGCTTGAGTACCCGGAGGGGGAACCGGTGCTGGCGGGTCCGGACGAAGACTGGTTTGATCCTCGGAAGGGGTTGACCTTTTATCGGGATTCCGGTGGGGACTGGACGGGACGGCGGGTGAGGGAGAGGCATACGCACCGGGGCCTATTCTATTTTGAAGGGTATCCTGAAGATGTGGAGAACTTTCGGGACGGGAGCATCTACCCGGTTCTGGCCCGGGAAATGGCTTTCGGCGCTTCGGATTTGGTTCCTCTGTTGGGAGATCCGACGCCCAGGATGGTTCGCACTTTCGCGGAGAACCTGGGCTGGGAACTGCGGGACTCGGAGGGGCCGGTGGTGAACCTGTGGACGAGGTTCACCTTGGTGGAAGACCGGGAACCTAGGACCTTTGCGGTCGGGGGAGTGATGCGGATGGGAGTGGTGAGCCGGGGGGAAGGCGACTCGCTGCTGGAGTACTTGGTGCCGGGCGGCTGGATCGGGCCGGTGGTGGTGGAACGGCTGAGGTGACGGCGGGCTTGGTGCGCCCGCCCCTTGGATTAAGAACCAACGGGCGGGCGCTTTTCGGTTTCTACGGGTGCTTCCCGTGGGGCTTCTAGAATTTTGAGGGTTCGGTGGTGGGCCGGATTGAACCCTGTGTGAGGGCCATTCGGAAACGCTATTCCCAAGGTTTTGTACCGTCGGTCCATAGGTGGTTGGGGGAGGTCCGGCTCCTTTGGTGGATACGGGCTGTTATGCCGTCGAGTGCCGCGTTCAACAGGTACTGGAGGTCTTTTCTCTCCTCTCGGTTCATCGTGTGAGAAGGCCTGCCGTACCGGTATGTGACGGAGTAATTGGTGAGCCAGTCGAGGTAGTTACCCGGGTTATCCGGGTCTTCATACCGGGTGTACTCGAATAAGGCGTCGACCTGCTGTTGGAGGCGGTGCAACTGGGGTGTATCCCAGTCCTCCAGGGCTCGGAGGTCTTCCCACAGGGGGGTGAGTTCGTGGCCGAAGGTCCTGGAGTCGTTGTAGGTGGAAAGCCAGCCCTTGAGGGCGTTTTCCAACGCTTGTTGGGCGACGAACCCCATTAGCTTCTGGTTGCCGGTGTTGCCTTCGACCATGGTGTTGAAGTGGAACTGGGACTCTTCTGTGTTTTCGAGCCGTTGCTTTGTTTCGGGCCAGTGGGCGGGGTATTCGTCCTGGGGTTCGGTGGTGTAATCGAGTTTCTCTCCGCTCATTACCACTCCGTGGTTGGCTGCTTGTCCGGCGACGTGTTGGTTGGCGAGGCGAAACCTGTTGAATTGCTTCCGGGTCAGGGTTATGACGTCCGTGTTGAGTTGCGGGGGGTTGGCTTTCATGTACCGGTGGGCAGTACGTCTGGCGGTGATGTCTGGTCCGGCGGTGGTCGGTCCGGCGGCGATGACCAAGAGGTCTATGTCTGAGGACGGGTTATGGCGGCCGTGGGCCCTCGATCCAAAGAGGATGACCGTTGCTGGTGATACCGCCTCTTGGACGGCGGTTGCGACGTTGAGAGCGTGCTGGTCCGGCCTGCTGTGGTCCATCTTAACTCGAGTCCTGTTGTGGAGTTGGGTGGAACTCCTTAGAAGGGCTTTGGTATGGATTTCCCATGGTATGGGCGCCGGGCTGGAGCGTCAATTATTTGGAGGAATAAAGGTTTGGCCTTGGTGGGCTTGTTGTGCCTGCACTGGCAGTTCTCCTTGGTGGCCCTATTGTAAATGATTGAGGGCGCCCCGGCGTGGGGAGCGCCCTCAATTGGTACGGGCCGGCGGGTCTGCCGGGGACGGTCGGGAAAACCGCTTTGCGGGCTTTAGGCTTGCTGTCGGGGTCGGCCGTTCAGTCCGGCGGTTCTGATGTAGGTCGTTCTTTTATCGCCGGTTGGGAGGCCGGTTGTTTGTTGAACTGATGCTATTTTGTCAGCTTGGCGGCGTTCAGAAGGCCCTTACGTGGTTTCTGGCAAAACGAAACACGCCCATCCCCCCGAAGTAGGTGCATCCGGCCAGCCCCAGGGCCATGCCGCCGGCTGGGATAGTAGTCACCGCCCACGGCGCGGTGCCGGGGCTTGCGCCTTCCCAATAGGCCATGACCAAGAGGTTAAGGTAGAACACCGCTAAGATGCCTTTGACCGGCCCGGGCAGGCCAAGAATGACCCGATAGCACTGGCGGAATTCTTGGAACGGCCGTCGGCAGTTCCGACGCCAGCAAGCGGCCGCCGGAGCAACGTGGTCTCGGCACCACGCGAAGGCCGGGGCTAAACTTCTGCCGACGCCCGGTACTTGCTTGCTGATTCCCGATGCGGTCAATTCCTCCGATACGCCTTTGACGAAATCCAAAGCCGCTTGCGCGAATTCGGATAGGTCTTCCATGAGAACGGTCCTCCATCTATTCTCTCGATGGAGGACCGTAACTGTTCAGACTAGTACTACAGTCTCACTTTAGATAGGCGGCGTTTGTAGTGGCATTGCCGGGCTCGGGCTTGGTGGCACCGTCTCCACCACGACCAGTACAAGATGAAATCCGGTGGTTGTTTCTCTGTCCATACCAAGCGTGTAAGCAGCCGGCGCACCTCCGGCACGGTTACGGGAATCAGCTCTTCATCGAGACCGTAGTGGCCCCCTTTTTCCCCTGCTCCAGTGCCTGATGTCTGATTACTGTCAGATAGGCGTGGGCCAGCATGGCTAGCGTTATGTGCCGGTACCAGCCATCCCAACGGCGGACCTCGTACTGGTCAAGCCCTACCTCTCCCTTGGCCTCCTCAAAGCATTCTTCGATGGCCCAGCGGGTTCCGGCCACCCTGGCCAGTTCCGCCACGGTTGTTCCCGCTGGGCCAAAGCACACGTAGTAAGCCAACTCTGTAGGTTTGGCAATGCTGCGTCGGGCCAAGAGCCAGTAGCCTTTGGCCGACTCCTGGAGAGGCCGTATCTTCACCGTGGTCCAGTCGTAGACCCGGGGTCCCTTGGCACCGTTGCCCGTGCTAATTGTGCTCCAACCAGCTTCGTCAACTGGCGACACGAGACGGTCAGCCCGAATCTGACGAGGGCCCTTCTCTGTCGAAGCCTAGAGCTTCTCGGTGCTCTTGATTGCCAGCACGTGAGGAACGTCCAATCGCTCCAGCCCCAGTCGCAGCTTGCGGTCGTTGCCGTAGACTTCATCCCCGGCAACGCATGCGAAGGATACTCCCGATTCCACCGCCCGCTCCAGCATCAGTTGCGCCAGTTGGCCCTTGGTGTGAAAGCTGACGCTCTCCGGCACCCCAGCCTCCTGCCGCCGATCCCAGTTCTCCGCCCACACTTGGGGCAGGTACAATTCCCGGTCCAGAAAGGTTCTGCCTCTGGCATAGGCCAGGAATACTCCTACCTGACAGTTTTCGATCCGGCCTGCTGTCCCGCTATACTGCCGCTGTACCCCAACCGACTTGTCTCCTTTCTTGAGGAATCCAGTTTCGTCCACCACCAACACTGCGTCAGCGTCGGCCAGATGCTCCACGACGTAGGTTTTCAAATCATCACGAACCAGGTCCGCGTCCCAAGGGTACTGGGACAATAGGCGCTGCACACCGGCGGGAGTGGCGTCGCCAACGTGCTCCGCCAGTTGCCATCCGTTCTTACGCTCCACTGGACTGAGCAGACCACGCAGGTAATCCAGAACCCGCCGGCGCGGCTCCGGCCGTCGAAACCTTTCCGCAATTCGCTGGTGCATCCCTTCTATGCCATCGGCCCACCGTTCCACTTCCGCCACCTCGTTTCCTCCAACAACCACCGCCACACCTCATCAACAAAGAACTGGCTCAATTCTATCTGTTTCAGGGCGTGTGGTCTTGAATGCTCACACCCCTTATTGTGTTCGGCAGTTAGCCATTGATATCCTCGATGAAAATCATTTCCGCCATGGGTACAATTACTTCGTAGCTACGTGGTGCGGAGAGTGGCCCTGTTTGGAAGTGATTCTCACTTTAACTGACCGACAATGGAACCTCGTCGAACCGATTTTGCCCGGTGGACCGGGTAAGCCGGGCAGGAACGGCAACGACAACCGCATGTCGTTGGAGGGGATGATTTGGATTTGCAGAACTGGTGCTCCTTGGCGAGACTTGCCGGAAGTGTTTGGAAAGGGGGATACCGTGTATCGGCGATTCCGGCGCTAGGTCGCCACCGGTGTCTTTGACTCCATCTTCGACGATATCGGGGATGAGTTGCATATGCAATCGGCTATTAGGGACGGAAAGCCAGCCTCATTTGACCCTGGCCCCACCTCGTCGTTGCCACTAAAAGCGCCGCCTGTGCAAAGTAACGCTGATATGAAGAGGCTGATATGAGCTTGATCGGTGCGCTGTTCGGATGGCTGGGAGAGAGTAACGACGAGAAACCCTTGTGCCCGCCGCCCGTTGCAGGAGAACGAATAGAGTTCGACGAAGATGAGCAAGAATGGATAGACATTGAGTCGCGAATCTAGGCACGAGGAAATGACGACTTTAATCGTCAGGTGTTAGAAATTACGGGTATGGACATTTCGGGAGATCGAGGAGAATTTCTCGGTGACTCGCGTGCTGAAGACGAAATGTATCATTACATCAAAGGCTTGAAGAGGGCAGCTTACACTCGCTACTCAGATGGGGAGTATTTCAGTGCAGCGAGTACTTGCCACAAAGCACTTGGGGTGTTGTATAGCTTCAAGGTAGACAATGGTACTCTGGAAACGGCGAAGCAGAAACATGGTACCTGCTTGCTCATATGCACGCCTGCACCGAGAAATTCAAGATAGCCAAAAATATGCTCGTTTCGGCAAAGAAAAGTGCTAAGCATCATAGGGATCCTTACCTGATTCCAATGGACTGGAATCTCCTACCCGGTCCGGTGGACGAAGCATTCCACTTTCAGTTCCTCACTGCCCTCTACATCAGCCAACGCATTCGTTGCCAACACTGTTGTTGGCATGTTATGCTTTGGTCAACGCCTAGAGCCACTGGAACAGGAAGAGAGATGACAACACTACGGATGAGCAGCAACTGGGTCGATGGAGACCGGTTCTTCGACCGCGAGGCGGAACTGCAGTTGCTGCGGGAGCGGGTGGAGAACGGTACGCATACGCTGCTGACCGCGCAGCGCCGGATGGGTAAGACGAGCCTGGTGCGGGAGCTGCTCCGCCGATTGGATGAAGATGGGAAGTTCGCCACGGTATTCGTGGACTGGGAGGGGGCGATGGACCCTTCGGACGCGGTCGCCGAATTGGCTACCCAGGCGCGGCCGCTTCAGGGCTTCCGCAGGCGGATGGCGTCGTGGCTGAGAAACAGTGTTCGGGATGTCCGCGACAATGTTGAGGAGCTGGGCGTCTCCGAGCTTCGCGTGAGGTTGCGAGCGGGTTTGGACGCCGGCAGCTGGCAACGGATCGGCGATCAGATATTCGAGGCCTTGGCGGCCAATGACCAACCGGTCGTGCTGGCCATCGACGAGTTGCCCATATTGGTCAACCGCCTGCTGAAGGGACACGAGTACAGCGTCACCCCTGAACGCCTGGCGGCGACGGACGGTTTCATGGGCTGGTTGAGGAAATGCTGCCAGACCCACCAGGGCAGGATCTGCTTGATCATATCGGGCAGCGTTGGGCTAGAACCGGTCCTCAGTCAAGCCAGACTCAGCGCCCATGCGAATGTCTATACAACCTTTGACCTGAGGCCTTGGTCCCACGACGTTGCGGTGGAATGCCTGGCGGCGTTGGCCCGGGGATACGGGACAAGTCTTCCCGATGAGATACGGCGGGAAATGTGCAGCCGGCTACGCTGCTGCGTGCCGCATCATGTGCAGCTGTTTTTCTACCTCCTCTATGAGCACCTCATCAGAGACCAGCGGAACGAGGCCACGTTAGACGACGTGGAACGCGTGTACCGACGGGACCTTCTCAGCGTGAGGGGCCAGGCCGGCTTGGTCCACTACGAGGAGCGGCTGCGCATGGTGCTTGGAGACGAAGGGTATACCGAGGCCTTGAGTCTTTTGACCGAGGCCGTGGTGAACGGTGGGCTGCTGACCCACCGGGTGGTCGAACTCTATCGTGACGAGGCGGTCGAGGCGGGTGAAGAGGATAGTGTGGCTACCGTGTTGTACGTCCTGCAGCACGACGGATATCTCGAAGAGAGCGAAGGCGGATACGCGTTCGTGTCCGGTCTGCTTGAGGACTGGTGGCGCGCCAGGCATGGCCAGAGTTTCACGTCAATAACCGATCGGTAGGTCGGGTGGGAGGCTCGGCATGGTCGCCGGCACAAACACAAAGAAGTACAATCCCGGTTTCCTCAGCGACAGTGAGATCGTGGCGTCATTCTGCATCAGGAACGCCGAGTTCGCGTCTCTCCTGGAGTCCCTGCACGCCAGTGAGGGCAACGCCAATGTGCACTCCCTCGTCATCGGTCCCCGGGGCAGTGGGAAGACCCACCTGTTGTTGCGGGTGGCCGCAGAGGTGCGCCGCGATGACCGGCTGTCGGCGTTTTACCCGATCGTGTTCGCCGAGGAGAGCTACGAGGTCGCGACGGTGGGGGAGTTCTGGCTCGAGTGCCTGAATCACTTGGCAGAGCAGGCCCCGGAGGGTGAGCGTGCCGGTCTACGACTGTCCTACAGCGACCTGAGGACCACGGCAGATGACCGCGATCTGGCGGGACGTTGCTTGGGGACCATTCTCGACTTTGCGGACCGCCATGAGAAGAGGCTGCTGGTGGTGGTGGAGAACCTGAACATGCTCTTCGCCGACACTGCGGACCCCGACGCCGGATGGCGTTTGCGCCACACGCTGCAGACGGAACCCCGGATAGTCCTGCTTGGGAGCGCCACCAGCCGTTTTGACGAGATTGACCATCCCGACCATGCGCTCTATGACCTCTTCAGGGTGCTGACGTTGCAGGCCTTGGACACCGAGGAATGTGACACCCTCTGGTCGGCGCTTTCAGGACAACCTAAGGGAAGTCTGCAAATGAGGCCGCTTCAAATCCTTACCGGAGGGAACCCGCGCCTCATCGCAGTGTTGGCCGGATTCGTCAAGACGTACTCGTTCAAGGACCTAATGTCCAATCTCTTCGATCTGGTTGATGAACATACCGAGTACTTTCGGAGCCATATCGAAGCTCTCCCTCCCCAAGAGCGCCGCGTATACCTGGCCCTGGCTAGATTGTGGAAACCTGCGACGGCCAAGGAGGTCGCCTCCCAAGCTCGCGTGAACGTCAATAAGTGCAGCGCCCAGCTTGGGCGGTTGGTGGACCGTGGCGCGGTGTTGCTTGAGGACGGAGCAAGACGGCGACGAACGTACTACGTCGCCGAAAGGATGTACAACATCTACTATTTGCTGCGACGTCCTGGCGCTGAAAGCCATGTGGTGGACGCCCTGGTGCGCTTTATGGCGCTCTATTACTCTCCTGACGAACTGGTGCATATCGGCATTGGGATGGCCGAGGGCCTTGACCGGGATGATCCGCGGCAGATGGACATCCAGTCCACGGCTTTCCTACACCTGCTCGCGCTACCGGAGCTGGGCGACCTGCTCGTCGATGTGTTGACGCAGGATGCGGTTATCGGTGCATTTGGCTCTACCCAAACGCCCAAGCTTGCTGAACCCATGGCTTACGCACTGCTGGCGAAAGCAAGAACCATGGAAACCGAGCAACGTTGGGAGGAAGCGCTCGGCTATTGCGAAGAGGCTCTCCGTGTAGCGAGTGACGTCGGAGGCGACGACTTGGCCGTCGCCAAGGGCGCAGCGGTGTTGAGCAAGATCGGCCTGCTGACGAAGCTGAACCGGAACGATGAAGCTATTGGAACAGTTGCTGTCAACTATTTCGCCCGCGACCAGCGCGTAGACGTTGACATGGCGGACGCGATAGTCAAGATGCACCTAGATGTTGACGGCGTCTCGGCGCATCCTGTTGGCATAGTTTTTCGAGCCTTCACATTGCTCACGTTTGGAAAGGTCGAGGCGGCTATCTGCGAGGCCGAGTCCGCTCTGAGGCTCCTTGAAAACGCTACTGACGATAACGACCGCAAATTGCGGGGAATAGCAATCGTCATGAAGGGACTACTGGCGGCGACCGTGGGCCGTACTATCGGGAAGACTGATGCCGAGAACTTGCTCTTCGATATGGCAGAGCAACGTCTTACCATGCTCCCCACCTGGAGTGTACATGTCCTGCTCCAGTACGTTGCAACGATTGAACCGGCGGAGGCATTGGCCCTGATCGAACGCGCCGGCGCGATTGACCCTCTGCAACCGATCGTGGTGGCGTTGCGAAGAGAGCTTGGCCAAAGCCCATCGGTGTCTCGGGAACTTGATGAAGTATCCAAGGACGTGCAAGTGTCCATCGTGCAGATGAGAAAAGGCCTCCACAATGACGCCGATTAAACCTGCCCAACATGCCGCACCGTACGGTTCGGCGCGCGACCTGCCGTCCTACCAGGAGCTTGCCCGTCAGATTCAGGGCGGCAAACTACTGACTCGATTCATCGCGCGAAATCAGCGGTCTGGCTTTCTCGAAATTGAACGTCAACTGGATCACCTCGTGGCTGTTGTCGACCGCTTCTACGACCGGCTCGGTTCCCGGAACTGGATATTCCACGAACTGCTTCCCATCTCGAACGTTGAGACGATCCTCGACCAGACTGCCACCTCCGAAGAGGCCGAACAGAGACTTATCGAGATATATCGAGATGAGGAAAAGTTAGGCCTCTGGACTCGCCGGCTCTTCAGTGTCGAAGGGCTCCGAGAGCGCTCCCACCAAATCGAGCGAGCTCTGGGGCACTATTTCGCCGACCACTTCGACAGCGCAGCGTTCCATCTCATCGCGGTGATGGACGGTTTCGTGAACGACTTCGAACCGGACCGTAGGCACGGCCTTGCCTCTCGAGAGCCCGATGCCATGACGGCTTGGGACAGCGTGGTTGGTCATCACTTGGGGCTAACAAACGCGCTCAAGGCATACGACAAGACTATCAAGAAGAGGGTCGACGAGGAGGTTTACGAGTTGCACCGCCACGGGATAGTCCACGGCACGATCACGCGATTCGACAATGTGGTCATCGCCACAAAAGCATGGAACATGCTCTTCGCAGTTGTCGACTGGGCGACGGCTACCAAAAAGGCCCAACAGCCGGAGGCTCCTAAGCCAACGCTCGGGGGGGCAATTGGCCAGATGGCCACAAACGCGAGAATGAAGAAGATGTTGGAGGGCTGGAAGCCTAGCCGTCTTTCTGTTTCCGACGCTCGCTTCGGAGACCACGAGATATTCGCAGTAACCGTTGAGTTCCTGACAGGCTGGCGTGGGAACAACTTTGGTGCTCTATCGCGCTTTCCGAGTAGGCAATTCGGAAGGAAGGAGACAACGCTCGGACAAATGGCAGGGCAACTGCGTGAGGCTTTTGATGGCTTCGTCCTATCAGAATTTCGCGTGACCGAGTTGGAAAACACCGCGCCGGCCATCTGGCTGTCGAAGGGTGAGGCGACCGTGAATGGGTCACCAGGAACTTTCGAGTGCCGCTGGACCCTGGAGGAGGCTGACGGCGGCTTCGGGTACGGCTCCGCCTCTGCGCTCTGGCGCCTCGTATTCTGCGACCCCACCGTATGGCAGCGAAGCGAATAGCTGAAGGACTTGGACTCGAGAATGGACCTGCTCTACAAATACGTCTCCGCGGAGCGTGCCTTGACCTGCCTGCCGGAGATCGGTGACGGGACGCTGAGGGCAACCCAGCCATCGGCCCTGAATGATCCGTTCGAGTCTTCCGTCTACAAGCTGTTCGTTGAACGGGATGAAGAGGAGGGGAACAGGAGATTGTCTGAAGTGCTCACCAGCATCAACCCCTCCAGCCCAGTGAGCGAGGATCGCGTAGTCGAAGCCAGAGACAGGTTCGGGAGCCTCTACCTTCGTGAGCTGCTGTCGGAACAGCTATCTCAACGATTCGGCATTGTCTCGTTCACTTCTGATCCACGACACCCGTTGATGTGGTCTCACTACACGATTGACGGGTCTGGGTTTGTTCTCGGGTACGACGCAGACTGGCTGAGGACTCTCAGCACTAGGGGAGGATGTCTGCAGCAGGTTCGTTACGGCAACGAGCCAATTCCGCTCATGGACTACCCGGTGCTGAATGAGACGAATATGAACCCTTTGATGTCCTATAAGAGTGCCCTCTGGGAGTATGAGCAGGAATGGCGGCTGATCGTGGAGCTACACGAAACGATCGGGACCGGGCGTAGGGATGGACGCTGCCAGCCGATCAATCTGCTCAGAGTGCCGAATCCGGCAGTGGTGAAGGTGTACTACACCGAACGGACGCCCGCCGACGCAGTCGAGAAGGTAAGGAAACGTCTCGCAAACGGCAACAACCGATATGGGACTACTAGTCCGACGAAGCTGGTCATGTCCGACACGTCATTCCGATATCAAGATGCGGAGTCGTAGGTGGAAGGAGATGGTAGGGTCTCAGTTGAAATCTGACGGCCCTTGCCCTTCAGCACTTCGACGTAAGTCAATGCTAGACTTGGGGCTACGCCCAACCGGACGCCCGCAGGTTCGGCCCTATCGCGTTCGTCGGTCCGTCTCTCCTAGATACATATCCCGAGATCTCCGCTACTTGGCTTCCGAGCTCGCTGCGGTGCCTGGTGAACAGGTGACGCCATATGATGACCTGCCTTCTCCCGTTTCGTCCTCATCCCCCTGCTTGTCCGCATCGACCACGGACTGCATGTTGGGACCGGGTCTAGGGCTGACGAACTCTCTGCGACGGCCCTTGGGGGAAACTATACGGGTTCCGCCTGCGCCCCTAGGAACGGCAACCCGAATTGACCCGATAGGGGCGCTCACGCATGAGCGCCCCTATAAGCCCCACCTGGGAGGGTTTGAACCCGTAGCGCGGTCGGCAGACCTGTTCTTCGATCCACCGATGATGAGAGGTTTGTACCTCCGCAGCCTGTTGAAACCTATGCAATCTTGGTCGCATCCAGATCGACTGCCCATGAGAACCGTACTTTTTTGTGTTGATTGGAAGACAGAGAACTCTTAGTCCGCCTACATGAATCAGCGATTCGATCAAGGAGATCTCCACAGCCAATCGAGAACTTAGCGGAGGCCAAATTCAGTTTTTCTTCGAGGAATTCAAGGGCCTGAAGGTAATCATTCCTTGCTTCGTTTGGACTATAAGTCCTTGTCACACAGAGGGTTTGACGGCACTCCCACGCAGAACGCAACGCTAACAGTTCCGAGGGAGAGCCACGGGCAGAATGCACGTATGGAGACCTGTCTACCGAAATAAACCGGAAACCGGTGAGATGGCGGAAACCGATGTGTTCGTTAACGAACCATCAGGAATGACCCAATTCACAGAAATCAGTGCGGCATCAGACATCATTAAGCAACACCAAGAACGGCGGTGATATGCAAACGGCCATTAGGGACGGAAAGCTAGTACTCAGTCAACGTGGTTTTGGGATTTGTTTAAGAAAGGAGCCAATTGAGCTATCCTGCCTGGTGGGAAGTGTTGAAGGCGGGGGTGGCAGTGATGGTCAGGGACAAATACGCGGTGGGACTGGCACAGGAACAACGGGAAGAGCTACATCGACTGATCCGGGTTGGCAAAAACTCAGCCCGAGTGACCGCTAGAGCGCGGATTCTCCTGAAGAGCGACGACGGTTGGGCGGCGCCCCAAGTGGCCGAAGCTTTGGATGTGGCCCTGAGCACGGTATACCGGGTCAAGCAGCGCTTGGCCGAAGAAGGGTTGGAGAAGGTTTTGCAGGACCGTCCCCAGGTCAACCGGCCCCGGAAGTTGGACGACCGGGGCGAGGCCCACCTGATTGCCTTAGCCTGCAGCCCAGCCCCGGAAGGGCATGACCACTGGACCCTGCGTCTGTTGGCCGGGAAGGTGGTCGAGTTGGGGCTGGCGTCCTCCATGTCCCACGAGGGGGTGCGCAAGCGTCTCAAAAAAACGCCCTCAAGCCGTGGCGGAAGAAGGAGTGGTGCATTCCCAAGGTAAGCGCGGAATTTGTGGCTAACATGGAGGATGTCCTGGACCTGTACGCCGAACCCTATGATCCCCAACGTCCGGTGGTCTGCTTTGACGAGACATCCACCCAGTTGCTGGCCGAGACCCGGCCGCCGCTCCCGCCCCGGCCGGGACTTCCGCTGCGGCAGGACTACGAATACCGGCGGGAGGGCACCCGCAACCTGTTCTTGGCCTGTGAGCCCTTGGCGGGCTGGCGAGAGGTGGCGGTCACGGAGCGGCGTACGATGCAAGACTTCGCCCGCCGGATGCGCTGGCTGGCGGATGAAGCCTACCCGGAAGCCGAGGTGGTAAGGGTCGTCTTGGACAATCTGAACACCCATCGCCGGGCATCGCTGTACGAGACTTTCCCGGCTGAGGAAGCCCGGAGGATTGCCAGGCGGCTGGAGTTTCATTACACGCCGAAGCACGGCAGTTGGTTGAACATGGCGGAGATCGAGTTCAGCGTTCTGTCCCGCTCCTGCCTGAAGCAGCGGCTCTCCGGCGAAGAGGCCCTCAGGAGGGAAGTCGATGCTCTGGTCACGGAGCGCAACACCGCCAGAGCCACCATCAACTGGCGGTTCAACACCCGGGACGCACGAACCAAACTTCACCGCCTTTACCCTTCCGATCTCACGGTTGACTGAGTACTAGGCACCTGGTTTGAACCTGGTCCCACCTCGTCGTTGCCACTACAAACGCTGCCTGTCTAAAGTGAGACTGTAGTACTAGGGCGAGATGGGGTTTGGAGAGGATGGATTGTAGGGGCTGCGTTCTTGCAGGCGCCAGGTTCCGAACAAGGAAGCCAGGATGCTCTTGGTCTCGCTTCCCCGCTCCGAACGGCTACCGCCACTGATCTTCCGGCTCACCACTGGCGGGCGCAGACTACGCTCCGCCGCGTTGTTGTCCGCGCTGGCCCGGGGCTCGGCGACGAAGGTGAACAACTCCGGCAGGAAGCGTTCCACCCGCTGGCACAGGGGACCTACTCCCGCCGCTTGGGGGGTCGTCTACCACTCCGTTCCGTCCATCTGGAAGACTTCCCAGGTATCGGTTCCTGGGCCTGTGCCGCCGTGGACTAGGATGTCGCCGGGCAGGGGGAAGTTGACAGACATCAGTATGGCGCCGTGAGTGGTGTGTTTTGGTCTGTAGATCCAGTTCAACATGCGTTGTCGGTAAAAGGTGTCGAAACTTTCTTCTCGTTCTTTGGTCCAACGCTCGATCTGTTCGTCGGATGCTTGGTCTCCTTTGTACTCGAGGTCCCTTATATGGCGGTCTACGCCGATACGTATATAGGCTTCTTTCCAGTCAATCTCAATGGTATCGATCGGAACGATGTGTCCGGGGGCCTCCCAGCGGGTCACCCGGGAGGTGGCGGAATAGATGCCGGGTAGGAAGGTTGTGGATTCATGCCTTTCGGGCTGGTAGACCTGGACGACGACCGGGCCGATGATGCTGTGTTGCATATAGTCGCTGGGGTGCCAGTAGTTCGGGAAGAGCTCGCGGGGCTCTTGGTAGCTTGCGTATGAGTCTGTGAAGAATTCCTCATATTTGAAGAAGAAGCGGTCGGGGTCGTCGAACGAGGTCCACCGGTTTTGGAAGGCGATGACGAAGGAGACGGCGAAGATGGTGGGCCTGACGATTTGGGAGTTGTTGAGGGATCTGTTTATCTCTGGATCTTCTCGGAGTTCCTGGTAGCCGGTGATGAACGGAAGCTTTGTGTGGACATAGGAAGTGACCTTGAAGATGGGGAGCATGGGGTGAACGAACTCCCACCGGGTCTGGGGAAAGTTGTTGTAGCCGTCTTCGGAATTAATGGCGGCTCTTCCGTCGATTCTGTCGTGGGGGTTTCTGAGGTAGGTCTCTAGGTCCCAGGTCCTGAGATTGCCGGTGAGCTTGCCGGGGGTCGACGAGTAGGTTACTGCGTGGTCGCCGCCCCAGTAGGTCGGCCAGGGCTCTGCCGCTGGGTTCTTTGCTTGCTCGAGGGCGTTGGCGACTGCATGAGCGAGGGTGCCCCGGGTGGAGTTGTTTCCGAACCAGAAGTAGTTCGTTTCGTCGGTGGAGCCGGATAGCTGGTGCTCGCGCCGGACCGCCTCGAACCAGGGGTGGTGGAGGAACCAGCCTATCCTACTTAAGTCCCATCCGGAGTATTCGGTGTAGGAGGCGCGGTCGTTTGGGGGGATATCGTCAAGGAGGTGCTGGAGCTGAGGGAAGAGGAAGAGGTAGGGGTGGCCCTCGGCCGTCTCATAGGCAGTAAGGGGTCTTTGGAACGTTGTGTCGTCGAGGTCGTCGGGGCGTTCGATCGGTCTGCCGTATCTATCGGTGGCGAAGAGAGGGATCGGGTGGGACGGGTCGAGGGCGAACTCGCTGAGGTCCATGAGGGCGTAGATGTCTTGGAGAAGGATCTGGTCGTTGGTCTGAGGGTTCGCCGGTATGAGGTCGTCCACCGGGATGTAGCCGTCTCGGGGAGTCTGGCCGGTGGGTGGGGCGGTCTGGTTGGCGGCTGGCCGGGTGGCGGTCGTCCCCGGGGTGGCCGGGCTGGCTGGCGGCGCCTGGGGTGTGGGGGTGGCGCCGAGCCCCTGGATCCGCTGGGGCCTGGTGGGGACCGGGATGGGAGTGTTGGCCGGGCCGGACCCGGAACTTGGAGTCGGATTGGCTGACGTTTGGCCCGAGGGGGCCAGCGTAGTGGGTGCGGTAGCGGCCGCTGCGGTTGGCGGCGCTTGGGGAGGCGGCTGGCCGGTGTTTCCGCCGCCGCAGGCGGCGGTGAGAGCGAGAAGGGCCAGGATGATGGCGAGGGAAATGAGCCTATTCATGAGATCTTCGTCTCCTGGGTTTTTGAGGCCCGAAGGCCTGGTTGTGACTCGGTAGAACGGCCTCTCTGGGGGGCTGGTCTCCGGCGCACGCGAGAGACCAGCCCCGCACGAAATTGTAAAACGCTTGTCAATGATGTTCCTGTACCATTTTTCTTATGGGACTTTTGCGTCGTGGAAAATCAAGGGTTCTGCTGGTGGTCGGTCTTATGCTCCTGTTAGGGCTGGGGACAGGACAGGTGTTGCCCGGCCCGGCGTTGGCTCAGGAGGACATCGGTGAACGGCCGGTGAGGTGCTGGGTCAGCGGGGATGGGACTGAAGATGTTTCTTGGGGAAGAAGGAATTTCGCGGAAGGAGACCTAGATTACGAGTACGTGTTGAATGCCGCGGGGGACGTGGGGCAGCGGGTGGCCGGGTTCCCGGGCGGCTACCAGCCGAGCGTGGCTGACAAATGGTGGAGTGATGGTGGGGAAAGGTATGGTGATGTGTCGGAAGATTCGCCGCCGCCCCACTTGGTCCCGTTCCGTTCGTTTCCGGAGGCGATAGATTACAGCTTTGTGGTGACACCTAGGTCTGGGGAGCGTGTGACGGGAGATCTCGACGATTTCTGGGCCAAGATGATTCCCAATGATAGTGCCTCAGCCGATATACGGACTAGACGGCTGAGGCAGTTGCTTGAGGGCGAGCTGCTTGATAGTGCTGCGGTTGTCCTTAACCCGTATGACCCGACGCGACAGATCAACGAGGTGGTGGACCGGATACTTCCGTGGTTTACGGCCGACCAGTATTTCCTGCGCCGGCCGGTGGCGGTGGGCTCTGAGGACCGGGTAAAAGTGTACCGGGTCGCCTGGAAGGACGCGGAGAACCCGAGCGGTGGGCTGTCGACCGACTTTTCGTCTCTGATGAGGGACCGGACCGCTGAGGAGGCGGACTTGGTGGCCGGTACGACCAGCATGGAACAGGGAGGGACCCATCTTCACCTGGGGCAGGGGGAGGCGGCGGCCGTCCAGCTACAGAGCAACAGGACTCAGGACTGCACGGGTCTCAGCTGTTCTGAGACCTACACGCTGACCGGGACTCCGACGACGGTGGCGGTGTCGTCCTTGGTTGTGGAGTCGAACAACGGGATGTACTCGGGGAACGAACTGGGAGGGAGCAACCGGTACATCCTGGATGAAAACGGTAACGAGGTGCTGCTGGCCAGGAATCTGGCCTCGGTCGGTGGGAGCGGGCTAGCGGACCGTAAGGACAAGGCAGCTGCGTACGGACAGCGGTTCCAGTCGAATACGGGGACCGATGAATTGTACGTCACGTTGGAGTTGGAGCCGGCTTACCGGCAGGACTTCATGTGGGACGCCCGGGGAGTAGAAACGATTCAGATGCGGGCTTTCGGTCCGGAGGATTCCCTGATCGCCTACAAGGGGTATGGGGACAGCAGGATACGGGGGTGGAATGAGACCCTGGGGAGTGAGGCAGCGGCAGGGGCCTTGTCTCTGGGTCATTCGGGATACCGGCAGCCGGCGCTGAGCAGTTTCTACGGGGGCAGACTTGAGGTCCCTGGGGAAGTGGCCCACATCAGGTGGCCGGTGAACATCGAGGACCTGAACTGGTTCTTGTACGAGTTGCCGGGGGAGTACCGGAGGGGGGCTGACACCTGGTGGTTGGCGTGGCTGAACAAGGACGCGATAGGTAATTTGATAAGAGGGGAGAAGGGGAATTCCGCTGATCTGGCGGGGGAGGACCCGGACTGTTCTCAAGATGGGGCGTTCTTGGAAAAGAACTTTGTTGAGTGTGGAAATCTTCCGGCCGGACCGTATTTGTCCTTTGACACGAATGATGGGACGCCTGGGGCGAACGACGGTGGTTTGAAACACGACATGCTGGTGCGGCAGGGAGTGGCCAGCCCGGTTGACGCCGGGGAGTCGGGGTTGAGGACCCTGTCGACTTTTCAGTTCGAGGTGAAGGAGAGTGCTCCGATGGGGCGGGCCTTGGAGTCCGGCGGGGCCGGAGAGGTCCGGTACGGGGTGCCTGTTAAGCCTAGTTATCGGGATGCTTACATACAGGCTTGGGCTGACCGGGGGTTCGACCCGAACCGTTCCTACCTGATGGTGGTGACCTATTATGAAGTTTCGATAAACCCTTCGGGGAGGGATCAGGGGGTGGTGACCTACACGGCGTTTGGGAAGGACCGGATTGCACTGCCCCGGCGGTCTATCCGGCGGGTGGTGTGCCGGATGCTGGTATCGCCTTCGGGGTTCGACCCGGTGATCGACGAGGACGCGGGTTTCTTCGCTTGGGCTACCGACAACGTGGTGAAGGGGATCGGAAAAGGGATCAAAGTAGCGGCCGGCTGGCTGGGGGGATTGCTGAGAGGGGTGATCCACTTCCCCGGTTGGGGTGTGAAGCAGGGGGGAGCGCTGGCGTGTGGGGGGTTGTCGAAGGTGGACGAGTTGACCTCGTCTGCCGCGAGGGATGCGAGGGCTTCCCAGGTCGATGTGGACGGAGTGGTCGTGGTGAATGCTGCGACGAAGAGCAAGAAGGAGGGATTCGAGGACTGTGAGCGGGTATCGGCGCCGGTGGTGCCGACCTGCGAGAGCAGTACGGACGTGATTTTTCAAGGACGTTGCGTCCAACTGCCGCGGTTGAAACTAAGCGTGAAGAGAGCGGAATACTTGGACCTGACGGAGGTGGTCCCGTTCAGACAGTGGGAGCGGGGGTTCGGGGGTTTCGGCGATTACATCCATGCTCCCGAAGATGGGAAGAGGGGGGTCCCGGACATTTTTCGTGAGTCGGTGGGCGTGGAGCCGGAGGATCGGAACCCGAAAAACGTCGGACTGACGAGGGTAACGCTGGACTGGGAATACTCGGAAGGAAACGATTCCCCGGGGTTGGACGATCAAGTCCGGGGGCAGGTGGTGTATGTGTGGCCGGACCCCAAGTCGTCCGACCTGCCGGAGGACGGGTTCTACAAGTTCGTTCTCCCCGAGTGGATACAACATGAAAAGGGGTCGTTGGGTGGGCATACCGAGTTTAACCATCACCGGGTTGACGGGTTCACGGTGGGGGACTTGGACCACCAGGAGGGCTTTCCGGTACCTACTCAGTCAAAAGAGCAATGTTCTAACGCTCTGGTGTACCTTGCGGGACGGGGATGTGGCTTGACTGTGAACGGCTCTGTGTATATGCGAGAGCAATACAAGGACTTTGTTCTGAAGGTGGGGGCGTTGCCGCTGGCGCCGGGGTTCTCCCACAAGTTCGCGGTGGCCCCGTACGTCGGGGAGCCTGGGATGCCGACCTACCGGCAGGGGCCCGTCTCAGAGACGGTGACCTTGGACGGGAATAACGCTGCCTGCCTGACCGGGCTGACCGGGACGATACCGGTCCGGGTGGAAGAGATTTACGGGTGTGACGCGGTGGCGGGCCGGGGAAATGTGGAGGCAGGGTTCCGGGTGGGCTTGTTGGGGCTTACGGGAACGAGCATCTGCTACGACATCTTCTCGTCGACCCCGCCGGGGTTTACCTGGGACAACCCGGTGGTGAAGCGGGTGTGGGCGCTCACTTGGATAATTGCGGGTGGCGTGCTGTTTGCCCTGCTGGTTTGGCAGGGTTTGAAGATGACCTACGACATTTGGATTGAGCCGCAGGCGACGTTCGGGTTCCGGGAACTGGTGCCGCGGTTCCTGTTGGCGGTGGCGCTGGCCGCCGGGAGCCTGTATATCGCCCAATTCGTATTGGTGTTGGCGTCGGACATCACCTGTTTCGTGGCACAGACGACGGGGATGACGATGTGGGGGATGATCGGCGGGACCTTCGGGGTGCTGTTCGACGCGTTCCTGGGGTGGCATACGGCCTTCTTGGAAGATATTGAGAGCATGCACCTGTCGGAGTTGTTGAAGGGGGTGTTCTTCGCGCTTGCGCTGACCTTGGTGTTGGCGGTCTTCGTGCTAGGGATACTGCTGCTGTTCCTGAAAGTCGGGCTGGGGATGCTGATGCGTATAGCGCTGTTGGCGGTCTTGATCGCCTTGGCGCCGTTGGCGTTCGCTTTTTACGCTTCGGAGACGACCTCCCACTGGACGAGGAAGTGGGTGGCGATGTTCCTGGGAGCGACCTTCCAGCAGGTGTTCGTCCTGGTGGTGGTTTACATCGGTGGAAACCTGGCGGGGACCTACATGGCTGAAGGGCAGGAATCGGGAATGGGGGAGATGGTGATCGGGCTGTTGCTGGCCTTCCTGACGCTCGCCTTGGCCGACAAGGTACCGTCGATCATCAATCCGTCCGGGCAGGGGATGTTCCAATCGATGGGTCAGTTGGGGAACATGGCGATAGCCGGGACCGTGATGGCGGCCTCGGTAGGAATAGGGGCGGTGGCGGGGCCGTTGGCTCCGGCGGTTCCGGGAGCGGCCAGGGCAATGGGAGGAATGATGGGCCGGATGGGTGGGACGAGCGGTACTGGCCCTTCGGACGGAGGCGGTGGAGAAGGTGGCGGGCCTGGTGGGCTGGGAGTGAGGCTGGGCGGTGGTTCGGGCGGAGGCCGGGGGTCGGGCGGCGGAGTGGGAGGAGGTCAAGCTCTGGCGGGATTGGCCGGCACGACTTTTGGCGGAGTGGGTGCGACGGCGGCGGCGGCGGGTGCGGCGGCGGGTGGAGGGGCTGTAGGAGGTCCTGCTGGAGGTGCTCCCAGTGGAGGGTCTCTGGAGGGCGGAATCCCTGGGGGCGGGATGCCGGGAGGTGGAGAGCCGGGAGGCGGCGCGGGACGGTCGGTAGCGGCGATGGGTGGACGGCTGGGCCGGGCGGCGGCTTGGCTGCCGCAGCAGATGCTTCAGGGCGCCCGGGCGGGGTACCGGCGGGGCGGCGGCGCCAATACGAGGCTGGCGGATGTTGCCAGCGGGAACTTCCTGTACCGGCATGGGTCTCGGGGCGACGACGCGGCGATGGTGATGGAGCGGCAGGGCCGGGATACCCGGGAGTCTTACGACCGGATGTCGGATGTGATGGAAAAGCTGAACGAAAGAATGGGAGGCTAACAAGATGGCTGTAGGCTCGTATGACTCACCAACGTTCTTGGGGCAGAAGGACAAGTATCTGTTCGGGCTGTCTTTGCCCCAGATGATGGGGGCGATTGGCGTAGGTTTCTTCTGGTTCTTGGTTACTCTGTTGTTTCCGTATTCGACGCCGATACGGCTGGCGATGATGGCCCCGCTGACGGGGGTGACGCTGGGGCTGCTGTTTATTCGGATCGTTGGGTTGACGATCCCGTCGTTTCTGTTGCTCTCCTTCCTTAGTTTGTTCAGCAAGCCGAGTTTCGAAGAGACGCAGGAGATGGTGGTGAACGGACGGCCGGAATGGTTGGAGGCGGAGCGGCAGCGTGCGGAGAAGGGTTCGCGGCGGAAGGGCCGGCGGCAACGGGCCGAGGAGTTAGGTTTGGAGGCCAAACAGGCTGAGCTTCGGGCGGAGGTTGACAAGCAGGTTTCGGCGGGAGCGATGGCTGCGGAGCAGTGGGTAAAGGACGGGGTCCGGGTTCTGATCAAGGGGCGGTAATCCTGGGGATGAAATTCTTGGCAGTAGTGGTGTTCCTGTTGGTGGGCTTCTTGGCCGCGCCGGAGGGCGTGTTGGCTCACGGACATGAGGAGCTGTTTGAGGAAGAGAGTTGCCGGGACCCGGACTATGGTCCGTACCATGAGTACTGCATCTGTGCCTCGGTGCGGAAATTCGGAGAATTTCCGAAGGGCGGTGGCGTGGAGGAAATTGAGGACCCATTGAATCCGGGCGAATATATCACGGTGGGGGATGATTACGACGGAGACGGAGAACTGCCCCGTTTCGACGAGGTCGAGGGCGTGTGGGGAGGGGATGCTGACGACCTGGAACTATACGTGTCGGACAAGTACGGTCAGGAGTGTGCTCTCTCCTACGTGAGGGAGAACATGCGCCGGGGGTGGTACTTTCTGGCGGTCTTGGGCGCTGGGTTTGCGGCGATCAGCATGACCTGGGTGGGGGTGGTCTACATGCAGGAGTCCTCTTCGGGGAGCGACCTGACGAAGGCGCGGGGGATGCTTATCCGGGTGCTTATAGGGTTGGTGATCGTGACCTGCGCTCTGCTGGCATGGGAGGCGATCAGCGGCTTTTTGCTGGACTACCGGGAGACTTGGACTCTGGACCGGGATACTTTTTACCGGTCTTACGACTAGACCGATTGCCAGTCAGGGGAAGCGCCGATTGGGTCGGAGAGGGTTGATATGGGCATGAGCGACGAGGAACTAGGGAGGCTTGTGAGGAGGTACTACGAGAATGAGGGCCGTCTGGCCTAGTGGGCGCTTAGGGTGCGGCCTGTCTTTTCTTGATTGTAACGACAAATGGCTCGTCGGCCTTTTTGTTTGGGGGGGAGTTGCTGTGAGCTCCTGGGGTCGTTGCCGGTAGTTGGCTCATCTACTTGGTCTTAGGTTGATCAACGATCATTGGGACTGCCGCTGACTATTTTGGCTGGGTTCCTTCCTCTGTTTCTGTAAAAACGTGGAGTGGCGTCTTCGGTCTAACCTTAGATGGTCCGGTCTTGGGTATTGGAGGACGGAGATGCTGACTATTCTGATCGTGGCCGGGGTGGTCGTCGGTGGGGCGGTGGGTCTCTACGTTCTGAGCAAGGTGGCGAGTATGTTCGTGACCGTCGCTGTGGGAGTTCTGGTGGTCGGTGGGATCATAGTGTTCTTCTGGGTCGACGTCGGGAGCGTGTCCGGAAACCTCCCCCCGGTGGTCCAGGACTGGGTAAGTCTGATAAGGGATGTTCGGTAGGGAGGTAGGCGCCATGGCGGTTAGGGGTAAGGTCAAGGAAGGGAAGGGGTCGTCGAGGAAGAGTCTGACGGCTCTGGGGAACCTGTCGCAGATACGGAGGTTGAATGGGGATACCGTAGAAGATTTCTCGGGAAACCGCTTCGTGGTCTGGAAGGTGGCGGGTTGCGATCCCAGCAGTATGGCGATTCTGAACGGATGGCTGGTGATGCTTAACAGCATCGAGTATCCGATTCAGGTGCTGATCAGACAGCATGCGCCGGACCTTTCGGACGTTCGGCGGAAGTTCATCGACTCCCGGCCGGAAACGATGCAGGAAGGCCGGATAAACGATGTGGGCAACTCGATGCTGGACTATCTCCAGTCGATGGAAGACGGTGGGCAGGTGGTAAACCGGCGGTGGTTCGTCGTGGCGGCGGAGTCGAAGGTGATGGAGTTGTCGTCTCTGATGGCCCAATCGGGGTTCGATGCCGTAAGGCTGGGGCATGATGAGCTCGAGCTGTTGGTGCAGGCCTGCATCAGCGGGATGGGGTACGGTCATACCCAGGAGGTATACCAGGTCCGGGAAGAATCGATGGACATGGAACTTAACCACCGGTATATGGGGGTCTACGACGTACATCGTTGGCCGCGGCGGATGTCTCTCTTGTTCTTGGAGCAGTTGCTCCGGACGGGGGAGGAGATGGACCTGTCGCTGTGGATTTGGCCGGTGACACAACGGGAGTCTCATACCCGGTTGCTGATGCAGCGGTCTAGGTTCGAGGGAGCGAGGCTGACCGCTGAACAAAAGGGGAAGCTGGTGCCGCCGGAGGTGGACTTGGCGATAGCCGACGTGGTGCGGATTTCCGACGAGGTGGAGCGAGGCGTCAGCCGGCTCTTCCGCCGGACGATGACGGTGGCGGTTTACGGACGGAGCCGGGAGCAATTGAAGGAGGTTGGGGAGAAGCTGTCGAGTCACTTCCGGTCCTACCTCTCGGGGGTGCGGCTGGCGAAGCTCCGGCAGGGTAAGGGGTTCGCGGCGATGATGCCGGCGTTGCGGAAGGGGTTGGGCGAAATGGACCTGACCGATTCGGGGACGATGTTGAGGATGTTTCCGTTCGGCCCTCAGGACTTGGACCAAAGAGAAGGGACGCTGTTGGGGATGGATCTTCGAAGCCGGACTCCGGTGATATATGACCCGTTCAATCCCCGAGCGATGAACGGGCACATGGTGGTGATGGCCCGGTCGGGGGCGGGAAAGTCCTTTTTCACGAAGCTCCGGGTGTTGCGTGAGGCGTTGCGGGGGATTCCGATCTACCTGATTGATCCCGAGGGAGAATATGGAGTTATTACCCGGGCGTTGGGTGGAGAGGTGTTCGTACCCGGGTCTCCGGGGTATGGACTGAATCCCTTCGTCGTCGGGTATACGGAGGAAGGGGACCTGACGAAGCGGGTGTCGAGCCTCTGTAGCTTGGTGGGAGTGATGTTGGAAGGGGAACTTGATCAGGACCTGAAGGCGGTGATCGACCGTTGTCTGACCGGTTTCTATGCGAAGGAACTGCGGGAGGCGAAGGGCAATCACATATTGGGTCAGGGGGGCATGGCGTCGTTTTACGAGTACCTCATGTCGGATGAAGCGGAGGAGTCGAAGGGGAAGGTTCTGGCCCATCTTCTGTCCCCGTTTGCGACGGGATCGGCGCGGTTCCTGATGCGTGGAGATGCGAGGGACCTGTTGGCGGACGAAAAGCCGGTGACGTCGTTCAACCTGAAGAACCTTTCGGGGCCGCTGAAGCCGATTGCGACTTCGGTTTGTTCCGAGGTGGTGTGGGGGTTGGCGGTGACAGCCCCTAGGCCTCGGCTTTTGGTGGTGGACGAGTGTTGGACGGTGCTGGCGACACCGTCGGGGGCGGAGGCCCTGATTACCATTGTGAAGCGTGCCCGGAAGTACCAACTGGGGTTGATGACGATCACCCAGGACGTGCAGGACTTCTTGGCCGAGCAATCGGGGGCTGGGCTGATCACCGGGCATGCCGGCCGGTCCCTGCTTCAGAACTCGGCGATGAAGCTGGCGTTCTCTCAGGACCCGGCGGCATTGGGGCAGGTGGTGGAGGCGCTGGGGCTTAACGACGAGGTGGGCCAGTTCTTGGCCGGGGCTCTCCGGGGCCAGGGGGTGTTGGTGGGGGAGTCGGGGAACTACTTCCCGATTGAGATTGTGTCGACACAGCTGGAACGGGACCTGGTGACCGACGACAGTTGGCGCCAGGACGGAGAGGTGGTGGTCGACTCAGGTCTGGAAGAGGATGAACGGGAACGGGAGCTTGCCGAGATGCTACAGCACCGGCTGCAACGGGAGCGGGAGAGTGAAGCTGCGGTGGTTGGTTAGTGGCCTGACCGTTGTCGGGCTTCTTGTCCTGACCGCGGGATGCGGCCGGAGTGAAGCTACGCGGACTGGGCCGGTATACCTGCCAATTGCCACCGTGGGGTCCGCGGGTTCCTACGATGGCCGGTACGCCGGATCGGAGGACCGGTTGGTCTTTCCGACGGCCACGCCGGAGGCTACGGTGTCTCCCCGGCCGACAAGGGTGCCTAGGGAGCTTCTCAGCTTGCTGACCCCGGTTGTAAAGGCGGTGGCGGAAGATGCGGCATCTCCTGGTAAGGAGGATGAGGAGGAGCTTTCCTGCCTTGACCGATACCGGCGGATGCTGATTGGGTATGACGGGAGGTCTCCCTTTGGGTTTGAAGTTGCGTACAGGCTGTCGGGGGAAATGGTGAATGCTCATCCTGAATGTGGTGTGGAAGGGTGGTCGCCGAAGTTTGGACTCTCCCGGGTCTGCCTGAATACGAAGGTGGGGGGAATGCTCATCAGCCGGGAATTTCTCCGTCCCGAGGGGCGGGTGAATGTTCCAATGACGAGGTCGTCGGGGAGGGATAGTGAGGGGAACATATTTCTTCACTTCCAGAAGTTGCCGTTGAATGATGAGGCGGGCTGCTGGTACTACGATGCGGAAAAGCAAGCTTGGGGTTGGAGCATTTTAGGGGTGGGGTCTGGGATTGACCGGCCGGTGTTTCCTGCTTGCGAGTTGCGGTTGAGGGAGGTACTGGCGGGTTCGGAGAGCCCGGCGATGGGTCCTTTAGAGGTGGTACGCGGGATAGACGAGGTGAAGGGGGAACGGTCTCTCGGTTGTGACGTGGGCCTGTGGGAGGTGTACCCGCAGCGGGAGGGAAGGGACGGCTGTTTGGTAGTGGCGCCGACGGGCCGGTGGGGGGATGGGTTGGTGATTAACTGGCTACCGGAACATCCGGCGTCCGGGGGCGCCGTCTGCTGGGTGTTGCAGGACGGGGAGTGGACTGAGTCCTATCTGGAGGGGGTGGAGTGATGCGGGTGGGTTGGGTCTGGTTGGTCTTGGGCGTGATGGTAATGATGGTGGCCTGCGGGTCGCCGGAGCCGGGCCGGGATGTCCCGGCTGCCAGGATGGCGGGAGTAGAGCCGACTCCGTGGGGTTATGTGGCGGAGCCTACGGCGACGGCTTGGCCGACATTCACGCCGGTGGCGACGGCCGAGCCTCCGGCTACGGCGGTTGGGGCGGAGGTCCCTGTGGTGACGACGGTCCCTGTACGGATGGAGACGCCGTCTCCGACGGTGGTTCCTACTGTCGGTCCGTTGGTTGCGACGGCGGTGGCGGATACGCAGCCGGTGTTGGTGACCCTAGAGCCAGGGACGATGGTAACGGAGGTGCCGGAGCCGGCGGCGACTCCGTATGGGAAGGTCTCAGGTTCTCCGGTGGTGATGCGACAGCAGACGGTCTTCCCTCTTCAGTCAACGGAACTTCCGGATTACCTGGAGTCGGGAGACCTGAGCCGGTGGCCGTTGGGCTCGGAGGTAATCAGCCGGGGCGTGAACTTCGTCGTATGGGCGGTGGCGTTCGATATGTCGGAGGTGTCGGAGGACTTCGTGCTGGATGGGTACGTCCGTTGGGTCCAGATGACGTCCGAGGTGGACTCCGTCGTGATGCTGGAAAGCCCGGTGGCGATAACGAAGGCGGAACCGCTCTTCTATGAGGGATTGGGACGCAACTACCCAGGGTTCTGGAGTCCGGGAATGTATCGTTTGGAGTTCTTGGACGGCGACTATGTACCGGTGGTAGGCTGGACCTTTGAGGTAAGGTGATGCTTGTCAGAATCTTGCTAGGGTTGCTGTTGGCGGGCGTATTGGTGACGCTGCGTGGCAGCGATACTGTCTGGGCTGATCCCAACCAGTGTGCGGAGTTGGTGACCGATTATTCACTGAACTGCCTGCCGGGTACTACGGCCTGTGGGGCCTTTTGCATGTTCCCGGTGTGCTTGGACTGTGCGGACGGTCGACATCAGGACCACGGATTTCATACCCATACGTCGACTGTATGTGGGGCTGATATTTGTACGACAACGCCGCAATGCACGACGGACCCGTCGGGGGTGGTAACCTGTGTGGACGTGACGACGTGCGTACCGGACTGTTGGCAGGTGACCGACAGGCATCAGGACCATGGGTTCCACACGTTTGAGCAGTCGACCTGTACCAGTTGGGAGTGGCGTCTATTGGGGGAGCCGGATGGGCACCGGTTCGGGAGGTTCAACTCCCCGAATCTGGGGGCGGTCCCGCCTCCGGTGGTCGTGTCGCCGACGTCTTGTGTCGACGAGGATGGGTTGGTGCATGGAATGCCGGTGGTGACGAACCCGGCTTTGGGTATTGTGGGAGGGCAGGTGGCCGAACCTCCGCTTCAGTTGGTGGACTTGGGGCCGCTGAAGGTGATACCGGGAGGCGATGGGGCGCCGGTGTTGGATTACGTGAACTTCGTCGGTGTCAGTCCTTCTCGGGTGGTACGGCTGGTGGTTAGCGGAGATTTGGGAGAGGGTATAGAGTACCGGTCCTGGCCTTACAGTGGATTCGCTCCGATAGAGTTCATAACTCCGTTCGTGCCCCTTATGGGTGACTTGACGCTGGGGGCGCCGGGGCTTCTATCGTTTCAGGTGCGGTCCTTCCGGACCGACCCGGAAGATGGAATGGTGATTTTTTCGGAGGGATCGAATGTGGTTCACCTGCTGGTGGACGCCGGGAACTTTATGAACCTGCCGTTTCCTGCTCGGGGAACTATATCGCCGGCGTCGGAGATAATACCGAAGCTGACGCCGGGGGCGCCGGTGCTGACGCCGCAGCCGACGTTGGAATTAGGGATGAGGCTAGCGGCGCCTAGGATAGTGAGCGTGGTGCCGGACCCGTTGGTCGCCGGCCGGGTGACGGTAACGGTGTCTCCTGGTTCTCTTGTGGAAATGAATTACAGGTGGTGGCGGCACAGTGGCTTCGGACCTCCTAGGCCGGCGGGACACAACCCGCCGGAGGACCGGCGGGAATGGGTCCATGTTCACCCGGTGTCGGGCCAGTTTGTAATCGATGGGCTGCCGGTCGTGGTGATGATGGGCATGGAGTTGCCGACGCTGTTCGACTTCCAGTTGATGTACCTAGGGGCTGACGGTGTGGAGAGCCGTTACTCAGACGTGGTGGTCCAGGAGGTGCCGGCGGGGCCGTAGGGCCGTTTTGCTTGGGGGGCGGTAGGATGGGGTGACCGGAAGCGAGGGGTTAATCCAGTCGTTCGAGTTCGGTGACTAATCCGCAATCGGGGCAGTGGCCGGTCCTGTTGTTGTCGTCATCGAACCGTGCCTCCATGTCGATATGGTCGCAATGGTCGGGTGAGCAGGTCGTCTTGTTTATCTGGAGGTAGGCCATCGGGTCTGGTTGGTCGTCATTCATGGTGCTGTTCCTGTCGGTGGTTGCCGTCTCGAGGGCGCAACTGTGGCACGGCCACGTGTGGTCTGGCTTGCGGCGTAGCGGCTAACTGCTTGAGGCAACATCTCAAGCCAATTGACCGTGACGGCTATTACTTGGAGTAGTTCGGTAGCAAGGGCAGGGACGTTGATCTCCGCCGGGGTTCCCTCTTCGGTTGTCTCAAGTTCCTTGGCGACTTCTCCGACTTCCTCCGCGAGTATCCGGTTCCAAGTGTCGAGGGGCTGGTCGGCCCTGTTATGGTGGCCGCCCCACTTCGTGTCTTGCCGGTGGCGTTCGTCGATAACTAAGCGGACTAAGTCGAACGGGTTCGTACTTTCTATGGACGGTGCGGTAAAAGGCGGGGGGCCTAACGATAGGGACTCCAGCCACGCGAATGCGATGCCGGAGACGTTGAAGAGGCCCATCGTGATGAGGTCCTGATCGGTCTGAAATCGGTGGACGGCGCTGCGGTCGAGATAGATGGCGATGGAGCCGGTGGCGGCCGTCAACTTCCTACACCACTCATCGGGAAGTTCCGGCTTTTCGGGGGGTGAATGGCCCCACTGCGTAGAAAGCGCCGTCCGGCGGTCCATGACTAGGGCCAAGATTTCGAGTTGGGTCATTGTCACGTCCTTCGTTGAGGTCTGTTTTACCGTTTGCGGGCTTGCTGTGAATTATGGATATACAGATGGGGAATTCCTATGGTAAGCAGGTAAACGGGACCGCGGGGGTCTTGTAACGGGAGTCAGGGAAGGGGCGCTGGTTTTGGTGGGTCGGCTGGAGGGAAGGAAATACCCGGCTTCGGGAAGGTCGTAACAATGGAGGGCTGTGTAGTCTTGGCCGGATAACAAGAGGTAGCTTGTGGTCGGCATGGTGGTTGGCGGGTGTCTGTGGCCGTCAGGAGCCGTCGGTCTGCCCCCCTCCGGGAAGGGGTTGATCGAAGGGCAAGCCCTGCTCTTGGGCTTCGATGGATCTTTGGCGCCAGTGTAGCCAGAGCTCTCGTTCCTGAGCCCTGCCTTCGTCCCTGCCCTGGTCTCTGCCCTCAGCCCTGCCCTCGTCCCTGAATCTCTCTTGCTGTCTTTCCAATCTTCGCTTCAGCCAGTCTTCGAGGTATCTTGCGGCTACCATGATGAACTTCGGCGCCTCCACTGTGGTCGAGGATAGGATTGCCGCTCCGCTGCCGATGATGGCCAACCGGAGCACCAGGTTTTTGATGATGTCGATTGTACCGGGGGTCTTGGATATGAATATATCGTATGTCAGGAGGAACAGGATTCCTGCGATGGTGAAGAGAACGAAGAGCCCAAAGTAAAGCGCCTGTTCGTGGGGTGTTACTCCCCAGATAGGCAGGCGGCGGCTGCCGTTGTCCTGAATCTGGTTTGAAATTCTTTGTCCAACCTTCGGTTGAACGGCTGTTGTAGGTGGCTTGTTGGGATGACGATGGTTGTCGGCGCATGTAGCGTTGTCGAGGTGGGAAACGCTGGTTGCGTTATCCGCCGGTGAGTCTGAGGACTGCACCGATTCCTGCTACTATCACGCTGAAGGCCATGGTCCATCCTCCGATGAAGGCCAAGGACCCGGGAACGTCTCCGAGGGCGATGGCTGCGATGAGCATGGCGGTGAGAGGAACGGCGAACATGAATCCCGCTATGGTGAGGATTGGGAAACTCATCTTGTCACTTCCCTGTTGTCGGCTCTGGTCGGTGTGATAACTCGTGGGCGTCTAAGAGCCGTTCGATCCGTTGGTTGTTCGCTTCGATCATTGCCCTATTTTCCTTTGCGGTTGCCAGGACTTCGGGGTAGATGACTATTATCCCGAAGATTACTCCTATAGCGGCGCCTATGACCACCAGTGCGGCCGCTTTGAGGAATCCGGTTGCTCCGTTTTTTTGCTGCGCCAGTTTGGTACCTCCTTTGTTGCCAGAAATGGCTGTTGGCCTCGGAACGGGAGTTCTTATGGAAGGTTGCCGATAGAATCCGGGATTTAGAATTTATTCCGGGCCTGGGGTGCGGGCGAGGAATTCGCTTCGTTGGGTCCGGTGGTCGTGGAATTGGAAAGATTGTAATGGCGGGACGGTAGGGCGGGCAAACTGAAATGGCCGGCGGTTGACCGAGTAACTGGTTTCCTGGGTGCTTGACGTTGGCAGTGATGGAGTGAAAGAACGGGTCACGTTGCGGTAGCTTGTTGGAGGGTAGTTGTGGCTGGTGGTAGATTAACGGACTGCCGGAAAGGAAATATCCGGCTTCTGGGATGAGCTGTCGGGTGCGGCTGAGGTGAGTAGGCGGCTCGTATGCTGGACGTCAACGGGTCGGTTGTCGGCGGGGTTCTTGGTTCTGGCCTGAGGTCTTGAGGATCCGGCTTATCTGGCGGACGGTCCGTTGTCTACCCTTGGAGACAGTGGCGGGGGGCAATATGCCGTTGGCTTGGAGAAGGGTGAGGGCGTCGGCGCATTGCTGGTAGACGGCGACTTGGTCGGGGTTGCATCCGACCTGTTCGTGGAGTGGCGGCGCTGTCTGGCCCATGATGAACTTCCTTAGGCCCTCCGGGGCGTCGGGGACCGGTATGGTCCATTCGTCGGCGCTGAAGACGAATTCTCCTTGATGGACTTTTTGCCTCTCTTTCTCCTTGCGGTCTCTGGGTCCTAGGTAAAGATTCTGATAATGCTTTTTGCAAAGTCTTCTGGCCTTGCTGGGCCGGCTGCATCTGGGCGCGACGCAGCCGGCGTGGTCCGGGCAGTAGAGCCTGCCTTGGTGTCTGAGGGGTTGTCGGCACCGGGGGATGGTGCATTTGCCCCGACGGGGGGCCCTGAGCTTCCGGCCGTAATGAAACCCGCATAATCCTTTGGTTTGGGACTGTTCCTGGCATTCGTGGCAGGGTGGCTTGAAGGCGGGGAGCCGGGGGCGTCTTTTGGTCTGTTGGACCTCGGGTACGATGCTGGGGTCTCCCCTTTTCCATCTGCGGTAATCTCGGCTGCAGAGCCCGCGGGGGCCGGTGGCGGGTTTATGGCAGTGGGTGCAGGGAGGATGGAATTTCGGGGCTCTGCCCCCGTTTTGGGGGAGTGGCTGAGTTGGCAGGATGGGTGTCTGGGTCATACGGAGGTCTCCGTTGGAGCCTGGCGGCGCGTGGCTTTGTGAAAAAGGTTGTCGGGATGCCGGGATAGCCGGCATGGGCGTCGGGGGCTGTCGGCCCCTAATGTGGGTCTGTCGCTTTCGGGGTCCGTGGTGACTGGCATTGTAGATGGCGGTAGATGGTGACGGGGCCGAGTCGGGGATCGAGGTCAAGGGTGGCTCGGGCGTTTTGCTGTGGGGCTATGGGGTTGCGGCAATCGGCGCAGGTGGGCGGTTGGGGAGGCGTGGCGGCCGGTGGCCGGTAGGCGTCGTCGAGTGCTTGTTCGATGGCGAGGGCCATCTCCTGGAAGTGGCCCGAGGGCGGCGCGGTGGAGCGGAGTCTTGGTGGCAGCTCGTCGATACAGGACTCCCAGAAACGCGCCTGTTGGGCCAGGGCTTGGATAGCGGCATGAGGGAGTCTGAGGGTTATGTCGTCCCGGCAGGTGAGGCGTTGGCTCTTTCTGGCCAGTTGGTCAAGACCCAGGACGGAATGGGGATCGATAAAGAGCCGGGGGTCTGGGTCGGCGGACCGGCAGTCGGCCAGCCACTTGATGATGGGGTGCCAGCATTCGCCGTTTATGGTGACGTCGGTGGTCGTTCGTCTGGAGGGTCGAGTGTGGACGGTGGTCATCGTTGGTTGGCCTGGTTGGAGGGAGCGTCGTCTTGGTCGAGGGCCTGCTCAAGCTGCATCGAAATGAGCCGGGGGAACCCGGTGGGGCCGTTGCGGGGCATGGCGTCCCGAAACGCTGTCGGGAGCCTGAATTCTTCGAATCCCCAGAGGTCGAACTGGTCTAGGAGGGCAATGGTCTGGTTACGGTCGAGGGTGAGGGTGAGGGAATCCGAGGCCTTGAGCTTTTTGGCCTTCGTCAGGAGCTGGTCGATACCGGGCTTGGCCTTGGGGTTGATGAACGGTTCACCGGAGTTGAAGGCGTCGGGTTGGACTAGGAGGTCTGTCTGTTGACACTCCCGGATCCACTGGGCGGCCGGCTGCCAGAGGTCTGGGCCTATGGTGATTTTTATCATGGGAAGTCTCCTTGGTGAAAGTGAAAAGGCCGGGGTTCGGCCCGGCTGGGTCCATTCGGGATGGTCGGTTCGGGGCGGTCAGCAGGCGGGGTTGCGGAGGAGAAGGGTGAGGAGGCCGAACTCCGGGGGCGGGTGGTGCCCTTGGTGAGCGAGTGCTGTCCACTCTCCGAGGTCTTGGATGTCGTCCGGGTCGGACCCCCTTTGGCAAACGCGGTACCGGACGCCGTCGGTTAGGACTCCAATGGTCCCGGGCCCGCTGGCGGGATGCTCCCTGACGTGGCGGAGGTGCTGCTCGCTGGGAGTCGGGTGGGGGCGGTCGACGTGGTCGAAGTCCTTGTCCAGCTTCTCGGTCTTTATGATGAGCCGGCCGGGCTTTTCTTGGTGGAGGCTGACGGGTTCGGTCCAGATGATTATGTCGGGGCGGCAGTGGTTGCCGGTGAAATCCCGGCTGTGGTTTTCCAGGGGGTAGCCCAGGTGCTTGAGGAACGGGGTTACGAGGAGTTCCCGGGTGTCTCCGGCGCTGACCTGTTGTTCGCGGCTGTTGAGCTCGTGAAGTCCCTGTTGGAGTCTATGGATAATGTGTTCGGTCGGCGTCATGGAGGTTGTTCCTTTTGGTTGTCGGCAGGTTGAGCGGACCTGGGAAATTGTGGCTGGTGCTTCGGCTAAGATCCGGTTTCGGATGATTGGGTAAGCGGTGTACTGGATGGCAGGGAGGCGGAGGGAAGCGATCTCCGTCCCTAAGAGCTCGACGGCCGGCGGTAGGCCGTCTGTGGAGGCTGTCGAGTAAGGGCCGGCAGAGGGGGTTTGGATATTCAGGTGGGCGGCGGTCAGTCTTCGTCCTGAGGGTTGCCGGTGGGAGTGAGGTAGCCCTGCTGTTGAAGGATGCCATGGGTCAGGAGGCTGGCGTGGCAGAGGCTGACAAGGATGGCGCCCAAATGGGAGGCGGGAAGGCCGACGAAGGAGTGGTCGTCGCTGGAGGTGACGGGGCCGGAGAGCATGATCATCGCTATGGGGAGGACGACGGCTCCGGCGTTCATCATGAGCGGGTACTCGCTCTTCATGGTCTTGATGAAGCAGAAGACGGTGAGGCAGATGATGACCGGGGGAGTGAATAGTAGGGCGATGGTCCCGGGGAAGGAGATACTGATCATGGCTCCTCGCTCGGGGTTGGTGAACGCGTAGGCGAGGAGTTGGGCAGCGTTCATGGGGGAGGTGTCACCGTCGAGCCAGACCCACGGCAGGAACATTCCGGCGATGGCTATGAGGGCTACGATAGCCCTGGCTTGGGTGGTCTTGGTGACCTCGTTCTGGTCGAGGTTGAACCGGTCTTTGAATTGTTGCATGGGAAGTCCTTTTGGGCGCCGGATCGGCGGTGAGCTGGCTGCTGGCGGGGGTTAATCGACGAGGACTCCGAACGTAAGTTGGATCCGGTCGGACTCCTGCCGGAACCGGTCGAGTTCCTGGTGGAGGAGGGTGATGGCCGGCGGGATGGTCTGAAAGTCCTCATAGAGTGCGGCGAAGTGGGCGGATAGGCTCTGCTTGGTGATGATGATGTTCATGTCGTGGAGTTCGACCATGATGAGCTGGGCTTGGCCGAGAGTTCGGAAAGCCTGTTCCCGCCAATTGAGATAGACCTCTTGTTCCTTGGTGTCGATGAGGCTGGCTCTGTCGCGGTCCTGGGAGTTGGCTATCTGGGCGGTGAGCTTGTGCTGGACCTCGAAGTATTCCGAGGCCATGGCATCGGCGCGGTCTATCCGGTAGGCGAACCGCTTGTACTCGTCGGAAGCGCGTTTATACCTGGGAGACCAAGCCCGTTTGAGGGCTTCGACCGCCTGTATGTACTGGGTAGGTGAGGGTTCGAGTTCGGTCTGGAGCCGGTTGAGGTACTCGATGGCGTCTCGGACGACGTGCTCGCTGGGGTGCGCGTAGGCAGCGTACTTGTCTGGGGTCGGGGAGGGTTGGGGCTGGCCTGGCTGTTGTCCGGTGGAAACGCCGGTTTGTCTGCTGGCCGATAGGTTACCGGAGGTTGACGGTCCGGCGGGGTCGCCGGAGGGCAGGACGAACTGGGGGGAGGTCCGGACCGGCAGGGGCGCCGGCGGGATGATGTCGGTGAACGAGTCGTTCAGGCTCTCGGCCTTGTTGTTGGTCCTGGCGGTAGCCTCGACCAGTTGAGTGGCTTCGTTGGGGCCGCCGCCGAAGGCGGCTGACATGAGGGGCCAGCCAATGGCGATTACCAAGGCGGCGGCGCCGGCCATAAGGGCGTATTTAAGCATGGTGCACCTCTTTGGATGGTGATTCTTCTATGGACCGTCTGAGAGGGGATGGTGATTCTTCTATGGACCGTCTGAGAGGAGATGGTGTGAAGTTTAGGGTAGCGGGGTGACGACGGGTTTATGTGCCGGTTGAGGCAGATTGAACCGGGGTGAGTGGGAGAACCACTTGGGGAGAAGGGGTTCCGTAGCCCTGGTCTGGTCGGCCTGCTGGACGGCTTCGGCTGTGGATACGAACGATTTGATTCGAGGGAAAGGCTTGTTCATGTTGATTCCTTTGGAAGGAAAAGGATGAGGATATACGGGTAGGGTCCTAGGGATTTGGGGGTGGTTGCCCGGAGATGTGGACGGCGTGGTGCGGGCCGTCTCCGCAGACCGCCCCCCGCCGGAATTTGGCTGGGACTGGTCGTTCGAGGAGCGGCGTTTTCGTCGGCTAGGCGGAGCTGGAAGGATTTGGGGAAGGGGGAGTTTGCGCGGTGTGGTCAAGGACGGTGTTTGAGGCTGTAGGGGGATGGTTGGGGGCCTAGAAGGCGGTGGCTGTGTTATGGAGGGGTCGGTTGGTCTCCTTGAATAGGATGCTTCGGGTTGCTGGGGCTGTAGTAAATTCCGGTGATACGAATGGTATTGTCATTGAGGATGAGGTAACGGTAGTGCCAGCCTTCGATGAGGCGGTCGATTTCTCCCCGGTGGTTGGAAGGTGGAAGTTGGTCTGGGTTGTCGCATAGCCTGTTCAGGATGATTTCGCGGCAGTGCCTTTGCTCTGCCTCGGTTAAGGTGTTGATGAAAGCTTCGGCTGATTGTCGGAGGACTGCGTCCCATCGAGGTGTCATTCCTCTCGGCTCAGTTTGGTTGCGTCTCGTCCGTTGTACCCGGTTTCCCAGTAGGCGTATTCGGCGTACTTGAAGCTCCAGTTAGCTAAGGCTCGGACGTTGTCGGGGCGGCCGATTCCGGTTGAAAGGTGATGTAACACTCCGATGAGACAGAGTTCGCTACTTGCTAGAAAGCGACTGATGTCTTCCCATGATTGTTGGGGCCATGCGTTGCTGTGTGGCATGGACGATTCTCTGACGATTTTCTTAAGGTCGAGCCCGGCGAGGAGTGTGCGTAGCGTTGGTTGTCCCAGTTGGTTTGCCGACAGGCTAAAGATGCGCTGCATGTCTTCATGTAATTGGTTCTCCATAGAAAGGAGGTCGTCTAGGCCTAGGTTAGCGGAATGGGCGTTTGCGGCGCGGTCTTTGACCAGGGAAGTCCGCCATTTTTCGAAGGCCTCCCTCTTCTGTCCAAAAATTGTTGCGAGGTCTTCGCTTTCGAGCATTGGGATGATGATCTCTTGGTCGATGTCTTCCTTGGTCTTACGATTAGGATCGTCCTTGGAGCCGGGCTCGGCGGCGGGTCTGGGTGTGGCGTCCCTGTGGGTCGTGTGCGGTTCAGTGCGGTCCGGAACGTATAGATTTGGCCCGTGAGTCAGCATGGGGACTGCTGCCATTGTCATAGTTGTCTCCATGGGAGCTTGGATCACGAATTCTTTGTCGGGGGCTCCGGTGTTCAGAAATATACACCAGTTAGGCAAGTGGATGCCGGTCTGGGCGCAAGTTGGTGTGGGGGATGTGATTTTCATATTGGGTCGGGGGTTTGCCGTCGACGAAGGATTCTGAGAGATGGTTGGCGGGGGGCGGGCCGTCTCAACAGACCGACCCCCGGCCGGGGTGAAAACCCGTACTAAATTGATGGCTGGGGCCAGAGGGCCTGTTTCCCGTTGACTGTGAGGGTTTCGAGGGGGATGCCTTCAAGGAAGGCGAGGCAAGCTGCTTGGTGGTCTGTTTGGTGCTCCTGGCACAGGTCGCGGAGGCGGGTGAGGAGCTTGCCCAGCAGGTTCATGCCGACCAGGATGGAACCCTGGGGTTTCGCGCCCCAGAAGCTGTCTCTGTAGGAAAGCTCAACGATGGGTAGATGTCCTGTTTCGGCGAGGGCTTGGCCGAACTTGTGAGGATGTTGATGGAGCTTGACGGCCAGGCAATAGGTCATAGCCGTAACCCTGACTTGGTCCCAGTCGGCCCGGAAATCAGTGTCTAGGTCGTAGGCGGCGCGCTTGGCCTGCATCCCGGATTTCTGGGATGCTATTTGACGTTGGACGTCAGGTCTGTGGGGGTAATTGAGGGCTTGGTAGAGTCCCTCGGGGCCTTGGAAAGTAATGGCGTGGACGGTGAGAGGGTATCCGGAGGTCATGTTGGAGAGGTGGCCGTAACGGTCCTTTGAGCGCATGAAGGCTGCGGAACGGGCGTTGACGTAGTTGGTGGTCTCGTAGAGGTTGTCCATATTTTTGCTCTCTACAGGAGTTGAGGGTGGGGGTTTAGTGAGGCTGCCAGCTCCTGGCAGAACAGGTCTATGTCCGGGTTTTCGGGACTGTTTTCGAGGTGCGAGGCGGCGATATTGGCGGCGATGGCAAGTTGGTCTCCGTGGCAGGGCAGAGGCTTGCAGTAGCATCCCAGTCTGGCGCCGTCGAGTTGGGCGAGTTGGCGAAGGGAAATGTTCCCGGAGCGGATTTGGCGGAGGAACCAACGGGTGTATAAGGCAATGACTTGGGAGCGGTCCTGGTGGGAGTTGATCGGGAAAGGGTTGCCCCAGGGACCTCCCCGGCCGATGTAGACGTCATAGGGCTCGAGGCGGAGGTTGACTGGGGGCATGGGAGTCTCCTTCAGAGCAGCTTGGGATCGACCCGGTGCTGGAATCTCTTGAGGGCTATGGCGTCGGAGGCTTCGCCGGAGGTCAACCGGTCGGTTGGGGCGTCCGGTTGATGGTGGAGGTTTTGCCAGGTTTTTTTCTGGGCCTGTGAGGCTGGCGCGAGGCGCCAGGGGGCGCTGCGTTCAATTCTGGGTGCATGTTCACCGATGGCGATACGGACGAGGTTGGCGGCCTCCTGAGGGGAGGCGGCGACGGTCTGGGTCCTTCGGACCGGAGAAGGTCCCTTGTTCAGGAGGGTGATCCTGGTGACGTTCCAGCCGCCGTTTTTGGAGGGCTCCACCGTGACGTAACCGGATGGATCGTCCCGCCCGCTCCAGAGTGCCAAAGCGAGGAGCGGGCGGCCGGGAAAAGGGGTAAACCAGGGATACTGAAACCGGGTGTTGTCCAAGGGCGATAATTGGCTGGGAAACTCGGCGGCGAGTTCCAAGAGGTCTCGGTGGGAGAGGGTGAGAAGGTTTTCCCGCTTGGGCTGGTCCTTGGAGGCCTTGGCTCCGTCGAGTCGCCAATAATGGATGATGTCGTCCATGTCGAGCCGGCCGGTGTAGTCGAGGACGAGGCAGTCCTGCTTGGCAGGGTGCTTGCGGAGCCCGCGGCCGATCATCTGGATGATAGTGCTCTCGGAGTCGGTATGCCGGCCTATGATGACGCAGTCGACGTAGGGGAGGTCCACGCCCTCGGTGAGGGTCATGTAGTTGACGAGGACGGCGGCGCCGGGGGAGTCCTGGAACTTGTTGAAGACGTGCCGGCGGCGTGTCTCCGTGAGGTTCTCTGCGATGGAGCCGTTGGCGATGCCGGCTTGGGTGAGGGCACGGGTTGTCCGGGCGATGATCCGGGAGGGAGGGTGGTCCCGGGTGGAAGAAACGTAGAGAAGTATTCGGGACCGTCCTTGGGCGATGGCGTAGCGGACAGCCTGGGTGTAGATGTCGACTATGTTGCTGGCTTGGTTGATTGGCTGCAGGTCTCCGTTTCCGTCGTGGACGATGGGGGATTCGATGACGGCTCGGCAGAGGACGTCCTGCTCGATGAGCTCTTGGGGGGTGACCGGCCGGATGATCTTGGCGAAGGGTATAGGGAAGAGGGGTTCCCGGTCCTGCCGGAACGGAGTGGCGCTGAACCCCAACAGGTAGCGGGGACGGATGATGTCGATGGTTTCGAGCCAAGTGGGGGCGACGCTGTGGTGGGCTTCGTCGACCAGGAGGATTGGGATTCCCTTGATTAGGTCGGGAATGTCGTGTCCGAGGAGGCTGCTTTGGGCGAGTACGAGGGAGGGTTGGTCCCACTCGCGGCGGCTCTGCCAGACGACTCCGGGTTGGTAACCGGACTGGATGTGGATTTTCTCACAGGCTTGGTAGACGAGTTCTTGGCGGTGGACTAGTAGGGCTGCTCTCTGGTTCTTCCGGCGGGCCCGGGCCATGATCTCGGCGATTATGACCATCTTGCCGGCTCCGGTGGGCGCGGTGGTGAGAAGCGAATTGACCTCCTGGATTCCGGCTTGGATCTCTTGAAGAATGTGGACCTGGTGGTCTCGTAGACGAAAGGGGGAAGAGACCATGGGGTTACTGGGTCATGGTCTGGTAGGCCCGGAGGACTAGGAATGCCAGGCCCAGTATGGCCAGGAACAGAAAGATGAGCTTGAGGTTTGCTGAACGGGCGTCCTTGGCCTTCTGCCGGGTCCGGTAGTCCCAAGGCTTATCTGGGTTTTGCTTGTTCCAGAGGCCGCGGCGTTGTTGTTGAGCGTGTTTTTCGGCGGTGCGGTAGAGGGCTTGGTCCTTGCCTGAAAGCATGTAGCAATGGGCGTGCCCGCCCAAAACCATCTGGTAATTGTAGCTTTCGTGAGAGCTCTTGTTGCGGTGTAAGACGGCGACTGTACGTCCGTACTGGTCGGTGTCCATCCGGGTTAGCCAGATGAAGCGGCGGTTGCCGACGAGTTTTTTGAGGTACTTCGTAGACTGGTTACCGCCTTGCTGTGATGACTCGGGGGCGTCGATGCCCCAAAGACGTATTCGTTCCTTCGGAGGGCTGCGGAAGGGAAGGCCGCGGCGCTGAACTTCGACGGTGTCGCCGTCGATAATCCGGAGGAGCTTTACTTCCTGAACGTGAGGGTCGGACCCGGTCAAGGCGTTTTGGTGTGGCGCGTCATGGGTGTTATCGGTCCTCTTGAGGACCGTTGTCGGAGTCGGGGAGGACGACCGAATAACTCCAGAGGTTCTGCTCTCCGTAGAGGATGTCTTCCATGAGGGGGGAGGTGGGCGAAAGCAAGAAGGTGGGCCGGTCGGCCGGGGTGTGAAAATGTTCGAGGTAGAGCCATTGTAGTCGGTCTAGGTGGGTGAAGAGTCCGGCCGGGGCTCGGATGGCGGCGCCTTCGGCCCGGATTCTTATCTCTTTGAGCCGTGGGTTGTCTTGGAACAGGCCAGGAGGAAGGGGGTAAATGCCGGCTTGGCTTCGACCCCTGATTTCGATTTGTTCAAGGTCGGGGAGTTTGGACAGGTGGTTGCTGTTGAGCTTGGGCATCCAACGGTGGGTGGCTATGACGAGCGTTTGCAGGTTGGGCATGTGGTCGAAAGGCGGGACCGAGAATTGGAGGCCGTGTTCGTGGCTGACTCTGCTGGCCGTTATGGTTAGGTTACGGATTGACGGGAGGCCGAGAAAAGTCCCTGGTTCGATGGTCCCGTGGGGATGAAGGGTTAGACTGAGAGTCTCGAGCCCGGTGAGGCCTTCGAGGGAGCCGGCCCTGAGCTTGAAGTTCTCTTCGGCGTCGAAACTGAGGGTCTTGATGTTGACGAGCCCGGCGAAGTCTCCTAGGTGGAGGCCGTTGCCGATGTGGATGGTGGCGGGAGCGAACCTGGTTATCCGGTAGAGCTCGGCGGTGGTGACGAGCCGGCAGGAAGAGGCGCCGAGGGCTTGGAGGATGGCGGCCTGGACCTCGGGGCTACGGCCGCAAATGCCGTGCCCGGTTGGGACGGGGGTGGGAGCCGCCGTGGGGGCGGGTGTCGGCTCGGGGGTTGGGGTGGCGGTGGGGATGGCGACTGCGGTCGGCGGGAGAGTTGGTTGCTCGCTCTCTGCTGGTGGCGTAGGCGTGGCGGGGTGGCTGGCGGGAAGGGCGAGGGCTGAGTCGGCTTCTAGGCGGGCGATTCTCTGAGAGAGGTCGTGTAGTTCTAGGGCGAAAGCCTGAGACTGGGGTTTGCTGGTGTTGGGAACAGCGTTTTGGATATAGGTGGATGCTGCCAGGACGGCGGCGATGACGATCATGCTGATGATTGTCGCGGCAAAAAGAGTCAACCGGGCTTCGGGTCCTAGGAGCGGACGGTGCGGCTGTCTGTCGGGGTATGCGGGATGAAGTTCGAAGTCGTCGGAGTCGTCAGAAGAGGTCGTGTGTGGCCTCGTTTCCGGCGGGCGAATGTCATCTTCTTCGAAGCCAGGGTTGGGTGGATTGGTCATGGGGGTCTTTTGGCCTAGGCCGTGTGGCGAAGCCGGACGGTTTGAGGGGAACGCGGCTGGGCCTGGGGAGGCCGAGTGGTTGGATGTTGGGGGTGCGTCATCACTCGGTCCCTGGCAAGAGGAGAGTGTAGCCCAGGGGAGCTTGGTCGTTATCCATGATCTTGTGGAGGAGCGGAGACTCCGGGGATAGCCAGAGGCGGAGGTCTTCCTTGGCCTCGAAGGAATGGCCCATGTTGAGGTGGTTCAAGCCTTCCAGGTGGAGGAAGGTGTCGGTGGCAGCCCGGATGGCTGATTTGTATCCTCCTATTTGGATGTCGACGTTGGTGAGGCTGGAGTTGTTGACGAAGATGTCGTCGGGGAGACGCCAGGTGCGGTCCTCACCGTCGGTGGGGATCTCACCCTCGATGTAAATGGTCTCGAGGTTGGGGAGGGCTTCGAAGAAGCCGGGAGGGATCTCGGGTATCCAGTTGTAGGTGTAGACATAGAAACTCTGGAGGGAGGGCATGCCCTTGAGGTCGGGTATGAGGAGTCGGCCGGGGCTGGCCGGTTCGTTGCCGCTGAGGCCTATGGTGATGCTCTGGAGCCCCCGGAGACCCAGGAAGGCTCCGGGTTCGATTGTGCCTGAACCTTGGGAGGTTATGGCCAAGTTTTCGAGGTTGGGTAGTTCCCGGAATTCGCCCGGGGATATACGGAAGTCGGTGGTGCCGATGATGTGGAGGGTGCGGAGTCCGGACATGCCGGCGAAGTCGTCCGGGGAGAGCCTAGGGCCGATGGTGGTGGTGAGTTCGGTTATGGTTTCCAGTTCGTGAGTGGCGACGGAATGACAGGAGCTTACGGCTAGTTCTAGGATGACAGCTTGTTGGACGTGAGGGTCACGTCCGCAGAGGGCGGGCGGCGGTATCGAGGGTGGCAAAGTGGGCTCGTGTTCGTGGGGTGCGGCCTCGGTGGCAGCTCGGTCGGCGAATAGCTCGAGTTCTTCGACGCGCCGCGTGAGGTCTCGAACGTCGTTGGCCGTCGGGTCCGATTCTTGGGTCGGGTCCGGAGTCATGGACTCCGGGGGAGGGGTCGGCGTTTGGGGGTCTTCCCGGAAGGTCATGAGGGTAGGTTGGGGCAGGGGCGGATCGGCGGCGCCGAAGCAAGCCGTAAGGGATGCGAGTGATATTACGAGCGCGGCGAAGGTGAGGAGCAGGGAGAGTTTGGGTGTTGGTAAATGTCGGTTCATAGAGTCCTTCAGTCGTGAGGGAGGCTAACGGTGTGAACTAATCCGGATGGTAGCCGGTGACGCAGATACCGGAGGTTACGAGCTCGCATTCAGGGGGTTCGGAGCAGAGTATGGAACATTCGGGAGAGGCCCCGACGTTAAGGAGGCCGTTGAGCCTCCGGAATTCGGCGTCTCTGAAGGACTCAAGCCGGGCCTGATAGCGCTTGGAGTGCTCTTCGGAGGAAGGCTGGCTTGGATCTGGTCGGGCGTCGGAAGTTTCATCGTACGATTCCATGGGCTAGAAAACTTGTTGCTCGGTCATGTCTCCGATGGACTGGATGAACCGGGACGGCTTGGCGTTGATTCCCTGCTGTTCGCCTGAAACGCTGCATAGGAAAAGACGGTCGGTGGCCCGGGTGGCGGCGACGTAGAAGATACGTTGTTCTTCTTCTAGGCTGCTGAGGTAGTTGGGACCCTCTTTGAGGATACCGGGCATTATGTGGTCGTTGGCGTTCATGATCCAGACGAACTTCCATTGGAGCCCCTTGGCGGCATGGATGGTGCTGAGGGTTATGCCGCGGTGGTGGGCGAAGGGATCGTCGTTATTGGACGACCGGTGGTCGGGATAGGGGGCGGTGGAGAGGAGCTCGAGGAACCGGGCGAGGTGTTCTCTCGGTGTCTCGTTGGGAAGCCTGGGAGTGGTGTCGCTGATGGTCAACAGCCTGGCGACTCGGCTGTCGAGAGTCGGGGACCCTTTGCGGCCCCGCGCTTCGTGGATGAGTCCGTAGACCCGCTGACAAATCTCGTAGAGGGTTGCGTCGGGGTTGTCAAGCATTAGGCTCGTCTGGCGCCAAGCGTCGATGACGTAACGGAGGTTCTGAGCGGTCGTGAGGTTGGTCTTGGCGTTGAGGAGGTGGTATTCGGCGGCGGCGACCAGGGCGATTCCTCGTTCCCGGGATAGGTTGAGGAGTTCGGTAGTGATATGGGGATTGAGCCGGCGGTTTTGGTCGCGGTCCTCGATGGAGGCTGCGATGGAGAAGGCGTTGCTGTCGAGGGGGTTGAGGACCGAAGTCATGAGGTTGGTGATGCACCGGGCGTCGCCGGCTCCCTGGCTCTTGGTCTCTCCGAGCATGGTGTAGTGGATCTGCATGTTGAAAGCGGTAGTGAGGATCCTGGCGCCGATGGAATGTCGGCGGTAGATGAACGCCATGTCTTCCCATGGGACTCCTCTGGCGTTGAAGTCTTTTGCCATGGTCAAGGCTTGCCGGTCCATGTATTGGACTTCGCCGTGACAGTTCAGTAGGACCGGGACGTCGCCGAGGTCTCGGAAAGAGGTCTGGAAGGCGTCGTTGAGGCCGGTCATGGCGGGGTGGTTGGTGATGTGGGTGGCCATGTTGGAAAGGGCCAGGCTCATCCGGTGGTTCATCCGGAGGAGGCTGGTGGTGATGGTACGGTGGTTGAGCCTGAATTGGTTGAGGAGCTTGGGGTCGGCGCCCCGCCAGGTGTAGATATTCTGGTTGGGGTCGGTGGAGATAATGACCGACTTGGTAGGGCCGGTCAGAAGGTTCATGAGATGGTACTGGGCTGGAGTCATGTCTTGAAACTCGTCGACGAGTAGGTGGCGGGTACGAGTCCTGTTCCAGTTTGCCCGCAGGTGCGGGGCCCGGTTCATGGCCCGGATGGCCATGGGGATGAGGTCGTTGAGGTCTAGGACGTTTTGGCGACGTTTCTCGCGGGTGTACACGCCGATGAGGCGATGCCATGAACCCTCGGGGGCGGGAAGCTCGTCGTCGGGGAAACGAGCTTGGTTGAGGCCGTGCCAATGGAGGAGATCGCTCATTCTTTCTGGGTCTATTCCGAGGCCGACGGGATCGGCTTGGCTGAGTTCTTGGACGATTTCCCCCATCTGGTGGTGGTCCCAGATGGTGTAATTAGGGGACATGCCGAGCGCTGCGGCGCCGGCTTGCCGGAGGAAGTAGCTGGCGAACTGGTGAAAGGAGCCGACGAACAGGTGCTGTATTTCGCCGATGTCATCGAGCTGACGGCGGACTTCTTGGCTCCTTGGCTGTTGAAGGTGAGGTAGGTGATGTTGCCGGTGGGAACTCCTTGCTGGACCATGGCTATGATCCTAGCGATGAGGGTGTGTGTTTTGCCGGTACCAGGTCCGCCTATGATCAGGCCTGGTCCCTCGGGCGCGTCGACGGCGTCGCGTTGGAAGTCGTCCAACGACAATTGGGGAATGGTGGCGCTGGTCATGTGGCCTCCTTTGAGGTGGGGCTGTAACGGTTCGGGGGTTCTAGGCCGCTGGGGCTTTTTGGGTTGTTGCAACGATGTTCACCTGGGAACAGAGGACACAGACGTAAAGGGGGTTGCCCCAGGGGTCGTTGCCGTCACGGGTGAAATTGTGCCAGGGAGCTTGGCAGTTCCAGCACGGGCCGTACTTCTCGATGTACATGGAGGGGTTGGGTATGTCGAGTTTGTCATACTCTTGGCTAGGTGGAGCTACCGGGTTGTTCTTGCCGCAGGTCCGGCAGGTGTAGACGTGGTTGCCCCAGGCGTCCTGGCCGTCTTCGTACATGTGAGACCATGGAGCGTCACACTTCATGCAGTTTTGGCCGGGAAGAATAAACTGGTTGGTTGTCCCGGGAAGGGGGGGAAGTTTGGGGTCTCTGGCGCCGGAGTCGTTCCGGGTGACCCCGTTTTGGATGGTCCGTTGGTGAACGGTGGCGCCGATTTCTTGCTCGGCGTCCTGAAGTTTGTCGAGAAGGGCCCAGGGACAATAGGTCCCGTTGAAGTCGCGGCCCTCATGGGCGATGTCCCTGATGGGCCGGTAGGGTATCCGGATGTGCTGGGACATCTGGTTGTAGGAGATGCCTTTCCTGGTTTCTGTCCCATCGTGGAGTTCTACGATCCGACTTTGGAGGCGGTCCATTGCTTCGGGGAAGGTCTCGTCCTTTGGGGTGGCGATGATCTTGAGATAAATTCGGACCATGACCTCAAGGACATGGTGTCGTTTTTGTTCTCTTTCTCGCTTCAGGCGGGCCAACCATAGTTCGAGGTCGGGTTGCCACAGGGCGGCCTTGGCGTAGCGGAAAACGTGTCGGGGGGCGTGGATTTCTTGGGCTGTCTGCTTGAAATAGAAGGAGGGTAGCTCCTTCTTGACGATGAGGAGGGCGCTGAGGTTACCGAGGTAGCCGAGTACGCTTAGGCTGAACTTGGCGGCGGACTCACGTTCTGCTATTCGGAGGGCACGCAGGTGCTGGGAGGTGGTGTAGCGGTGGGGTTGGTACTCTGGGTCGATCGCTAGAGGTGCCGGGTTGGCGTCGGCGGCGAGTATGTCTAGGGCGTCGGCGCCCATGAGATACATCTGGACGATGACCCGGTCTGGCGCCCGGGTATTGCTGTTGGCGTTGGCGCCGGGCGTTGGAGAAATTGTGGTCTGGCTGGTCATGGCGGCTGCTGGTGGCCTTACGAAATGTGGAGTCCGCGTGGAAAACGGATAGTTTTAGCTAATGGGTCTACGGGGAAGGGGTGTCCGGGGGCTGGGTGGATGTTAATCCCTGCCTTTCGTTTAATGTCAAGGGGTGAAATGTCAGGTAGGGGCGGAGAATAGCTGACGGTGGGGGTAGTGAACCGGGGGGAAAGGGGGGTGGTCGGGCCCGGTCGGCGGGCCCGGAAAATGGGGGTTGCCGGGGTGGGACGGGCTGAATAGATCCTGGTTGGTTGGGAGACGCCTGAGTGGTCGGAAGTCTGGCTTTTGGGCCAAAAAAACGGGTTTTGGGGCCGTCTGACCCCCGTCTGACACCGTTTTTTTGGTGTAAAGGGGACTCAGGCGGTTGAAAAACGGGTTAAAAAGGGGTTAAAAGTGGTTTTTTTGCGGCGTTGTCGGCACTCAGGCATTATTCACCTAGCTTTGGGGCGACTTAAAAACCGGTCCCCCTGTATTGAGAAACTATTCACTTGGTGAAGAGGCTAGATACGAAAATCGCGCGGTGTTTATAGGTGAATAGTTTCTCGAGGGGGGAGATTATTCACCAAAACGGGGTGATTTAGATATAAAAATGGGTGAATGATGGGGGTGAATAGTGAATAGTCGGAAAATATTTTCGAAAATTATTTTCATTTTTTTCGTCTCATACTATTCAGGGCGATTTTTATTCACATGGGGGTGGCGCGAGCCGGTGCGAGGCAGGTCCTCGCACCGGTTTTGGGCCGGGCTAAAAGGCTGAGATGGCGTCCTCGGTCGCCTCGTCTTCGAGGGGCTCTGTGGGATCGTAATCCGAGTCATAGGGCTGGGGGTCGGGTTCGTCGTCCTGAAGCGGTGCGGAGGACCTGGGGAAGTGGCGGAACTCCTTGACCTGGACTTCGTGCCGGAACCCGTCGGTGCCGTCTTGCCGGCGGAATTCCCGGCATGAATAACGTCCGTGGATGTAGACCTCCTGTCCCTTTTGGCAACGCTGGTCTGCCGTGAGGGCCCGGTGGCGCCAGAGGGTGGCGTCGACGTAAATGGTCTCTTGGTCTTTCCCCTCTCCGTGGTAGGTGTTGACAGCAACGGTGATCCGAGCGAACGGGATACCGACGTTTGGGGTGTATTCCAGTTCAGGGGTCTTGGTGAGTCTTCCGAAGAAGGAAATGTGCGGTCCGTTCATGTTGGTGTCGTCTCCTGTGGTTTGGACGTTGGAGGGTGGTGACATCTCGGCGGTTGTTCGCCGTCAAGGGGGCGTGCTAACCTTTTTCGGGAGGCCCACCCGGAGCCCTTGGCGGCGGGTGGTACCTGAGGCGTTTACGCGGGAGGGTGGGGATCGGATGGCGGTGGTGGGGTTTTGCTCGATGAAGGGAGGGACTGGTAAGACCACGTTGGCCTACAACCTTGCGGAGCGGTCTTGCTCCGAGGGATTGCGGACCGTTCTGGTCGATTATGATCCGCAGGAGGGTTCGATCGGTATCGCCGACCTGCGGGACGGGGTGGGCTGGAAGGTGATTGGAAGCCGGGTCGGGGTGTCGGGGACTGAAGGGCTGGCGGACATGAAGGCTGGCGGCAGGTATGACGTTATCGTTTGTGACCTGCCGGGGTCGGACAGCATGGCTTTGGGGCGGTTGCTGAGGGAGATGGACGTCGTCTTGTCCCCGGTGGGGGTGGGAGCGGCCGAGTTGTCGACCGCCTCCAATTTCGCCTGGATGGCGGAGGGGATGGGGTTGCCGGTGGTATTCGTTCCGAACAACCTGCCGTTGGGTCAGTCCCGCCGGGACGAAATGCTGAGTTTCTTGGGTGGTCGTGGGGCCGAGATATGTCCAGTGATGCTTACCCGGCGGGTGGCTCATCTTGATGCTCTTCGTTCCGGGCTGGGAGTGTGTGAAGCTTTTCCCCGTTCGGCCGCGGCGGTGGAGGTGGAAGCGCTGTGGGGGTGGGTCCGCGGGCGGTTGGGTTTTTGAACGACGGTTTGCCGGGGGTTCGTGATGGTGGATACTGCAAGACGGCCCATTCGCTCGAAGGAGGAAAGGGCAGTGGAGTCTGATGGACGGGCGGGCGCCGAAAGCTTGGAGGCCCCGTCGGGAGAGGGTGGGACGGCGCCGGATACGGGGTTGGACGATCTGCGACTGGCGGTCCAGGCTCATGGTTTCAACCTGGTGAAGGAAAGAGGAACGGCGCGAGGCCGTCCGGTGGTCCAAGGCGATGGGCGGGTGAGGGTAACGACCCGGATTGCCCCCGGGTTGCGGGACGCGATGCAGGCGGCCCGTTGGGAGTTGGGGTTGACCGTTTCGGGCTTCATCGAAGAGGCGCTGGTGTGGTTTCTGGAATCACAGGGTCTCCGGGCTGAAGGAGTCCGTCCGGCGGGTGACCTTCGTCCGGTGGCTCATCCGGCTGGGGATCAGGCTGCTGGAGATTAGTCTGCTGGGGTGGGCTGGCGGGCGGGCGGGACGGTTGGTTCCGGCCGGTTCTGGGTTGTTCCTTTCGGGTGTTGAGGAATTTGGTGAGGTTTCTCCGGTATGGGTTGAGGGCCTGGATTATTTGCTCTCTGGTACGGACGGGGGAACGGCTGCCGGGTATGTCGGCTTCGATGGTTTCCCTTAGGAAGTTTCGGAGGAGGCCGTTGTGGACGGCGATGATGATGTTCTTTGCTCCCCTGTCCCTGAGGGCTTGGGAGATTCTTTGGGCGGCGGTCTCGGCTTCGGAGCGGTCCCGGGTCCTGCGGGTTGTCAGGACGGCAGGGGTCTGGGATGCTGCCAAGATTATGTATAGCCGGAGGTCGTCGGTGATAGCTACTTGGCGGGTTCCCCTTTCGATACGCAGGATGTTCAAGACGGCGGGCCTTGGGCCTGGGATGCCGTAGACGTGTGGGCGTGTGACGCTCCAGTGGCCGCTGTCGGTATGGTCTTCGGGTTCTCCTGACGTCATCCAGATGGTGCCGCCGGCGAAGTCCCGGTCGGCGAGGGTGACTCGGCCGGCGAAGGTCTCAAAGCGGGTGAGCTTGTTGAAGAGGGGCGAATTGTCTATTTCGTCCTGTTGAAATTCGAACCCTTCAAGGTGTTCCCGGAGTCCGGAGCCGTTGCAGAAGCCGATGCCGGCTTTGACGGCGGACTCGGGATGGACGTTGAGGCGGGCTAGGAACTGGAGGATCGGGTAGTTCCCATAGACCTGTCTGCCATAGTATCTGGTCGCTCTGGTGAGGACGGCGGTGTTCTGAGGCGGGAGTCCGCGGTCTCGGAGGAAGAAGCCGTCGGGGTACGGGGGGCGGGCGATGGTGACTTCGGGGATGCTGGAGAGCAGTTCCTGGGCGTCCCTGGCTGAGGTGCCCCAGACGGTGGATATGAAGGTGATGGGGCTGCCGTTGAGGTCGCAGACGTAACACCAGAACTTGGCGGCACGGGTGTCGATCTTGAGGGTGTGGGCTGATGAAAGGGTCTCGGCCGGGTGGAAGGGGCAGAATCCCCGGAGTATGGCGGTGTTCTCGATGGTGGGCTGTAGCTGGCAGCCCAGGAGGCCTGTCATTCGGAGCATGGCTGGGAAATATTGAGCTGCTGTCGGCCGGGGGGTTGAGGTGGCCATATCAGGGTTCCTCCTTCAGGTGGCGAAGAGTGTCAAAACGGTGTCTTGCGTAAATGCCTTAAGCTGATTCTATTGGGTAAGGCGGACTGGATGTTTTGACACGTCGGGGAGTGTTTTCGGTATGTTGGATGTCTATAAGGCCAGGGAACGGATGGCGATATTCAAGATGGTCGCTCCGCAGGATGGGGGTTGGTCGTTGACCCCCATGGAGAATCTGCTGAGGGGACTGCGGAACGGAAACGAATTCGTCTCGCTGGAGCTGTACGGAGCGGAAGGGGTGGTGGGATACACGGTGCGGGCCCACAACGGGAACAATGTGGGTGGGGTGCTGAGGTCCTACTTCCCTCAGGCGGACGTGGAGCGGCGGAGCGATGAGCGTAACGATGAATTGGACTCGGATGATTGGCTTTATCTGTCTGAGGATGAATTCGCCATGATCCAGCCGTTGTCGTTGGAACGAGAGGCCTACTTGCCGTTGCGGATTTTCGATGACCGGGTGATCGAACAGAGCAAGATAGACCCGCTGGCCGGGGTGATTGGGGTGCTGGCCAGCAGCACCCGTTCTGGAGGAGAGACGGTCGGTGAGCGGTTGGGAATGAGGTTGGTGATCCGGCCTGCGGAAGAAAACTGGAATAGTCCGTGGCAGGACCGGATGCAGAAACGGCGGGACGGCGAGGACCGGACGGTGGTTCCGAGGGGGACTGGGAATCCCTCCGCTAGTGCGCCGGGGCTGGGGACGATTGGCGCTTGGGGTGGGTTGGGAGCGCTGGCGTTGGGCAACTGGTGGTTTTGGGACCAGGGAAATATGGCGGGGTTGGTGTTGTTCGACATGATCGCGGCGGTGCTGGGGATGGCCGGGGTGTCGTTCATCCGGAAATATGGGGGTGGGAAACGGCGTCCGTATTTGGACGAGGAGTTGGTGGAGGCGAAGTTAAAGGCTCTGGCGTTTTGGACTGAGCTTCAGATCGTCAGGATCTACCCGAAATTGGGAGACGTGACGGAGGCCAGGGAGAGCATGGGAATGCTTCTGGACTGTCTTCGTTCGTTCGACGATCCGGCTGGGAATTCCTGGCGGGAGGGGAAGGTTTACGAGTTTGACGGGCAGAAGGTTCGCAATCAGAACGGGATGCCCAGGTTGGCTAAACACCCGTTCTTGGGGGGGACGCAGGTCCTGGAGTGGTTGGAGCCGCGTCGGGCGCGGCGGACAGCGCTATCGGCCCGGGAGGTGGCTTCCTTGTGGCACCCTCCGTTGGGTGTGGATGAGATGGCTTCGATGGAGCGTACAGCGGCGGGGAACTTGGCGCCGTTCCTGGCGGACCTGAACGTAGGGGGTGAGGACGCCGGACCGTTGGTGGGACTGGCGGGACAGGATGGTCAGAAGATCAGGCTGCCCGAGTCGTCGATACGAAAACACGCGATCATCCTGGGGCGGTCGGGTGTGGGCAAGACCACGATGATGAAGCATATTCTGGCCCACAAGTTGGCTCGAAAGGCTCAGGGCCGGGATGAAGGCGCGATTGTGGTGATCGACCCTCACGCGGACTTGGTGAGGGATACCTTGAAGATGGTGCCTCCGGAGATTGCAGACAAGGTCCGGTTGTTGGATTTCGGGCGGATGGACCGGGTGCCGGGGATAAACCTGGTGGACCCTCATCTGTTCACTGACCGGGACCGGTGTGTGGATACGATCATAGGGACGGTGAAGCACCTGTGGGAGCACTGGGGGGGCCGGTTGGAGGACTTGCTGAAGAGGAGTCTGTCGATAGTGTACGAGTTCAACGCCCACCCGGATACGGCGCGGAGCGAAATGCTGACGATGCTGGACATCCTGGCGTTGCTGGACGAAGGAAAGCAGGTTGGGTCGGGAAGAGATACCAGGACGGAGGAGAGCGAGTTTCAGACGCATGTGCTGTCGAGGGTGACCGACCTCCGGTTGAAGGAATGGTTCAAGGCTTATTTGAACTGGCCGAGGGATACGCGGGCGGAGGCGGTTGGTCCGGTGCATAGCCGGATCGGCGCCTATGCGGCGGACGCGCGGGCGTCGGTGATCATGGGGCAGCGGGAGTCGACGATCATGCTTTCGGACGTGCTGTCGGAAGGCTTGGTGCTGTTGGTTTCAACAGCTCAGGGCAGTATAGGAGTTCAGCCGGCGGCGTTGATGGGCGGGACCATGGTGAGCTTGGTGGATTCCGCATTGAGGGAACAGGAGAATGTGGCGCCGGAGGAACGGGCGAAATGTCTGTTGGTCTGCGATGAGTTCCAGACGGTTACCGGAGCCAACTGGGAGGGTATGCTGGCGGAAAGCAGGAAGTATGGTTGTAGCCTCATGTTGGCTACCCAGTCCCTGGCTCGGTTGGATACTCCGGAGCGGAAATTGAAGGCGGGGGTCTTGGGTAACGTTGGCTGCATCGTTGGGTATCAGATGTCGGCGGAGGACGCGAGGATAATATCCGCAGAGATGGATGCGGAACGGGTGCAGGAGAGGTTCTTGGTAAATCTACATCCTCATCACTGCTACGTCCGGATCAGCTCTGACCGGAAGACCTACCCGGCGTTCTCGATGAAGACGTTGCCTCCGCCGGATGCTTCTTTGGGTTCGGAACGCTCCGAGAGGGCGGTGCTTGAGGCGTCGGAGGCTTATACGACGGACTGGGCAGAGGCGCGGTTGAGGATGAACGCGGAGTTGGAGGAGAGGTTCCGGGCGGAGAAGTTTGGGGCGGTGAAGAGTGGTTCTGCGAAAGAGGGGGAGGGGGCTGAGGCGGTGGGGGGCGATGGCCCGGGCAGTGCCTTTGTCCAGGCTCTCGGCGAAAGTCGGAACGCGAGGCGGGAGGAAGGGGCGTTGATCGGTATGAGGGAAAGGGTGATCGAAAATAGCGCCTTGGCGCCGGAGCTTATTGAGACGCTGCGGGCGTTGCCCAGCGATGATGGAGCGATAAAGTACCTGTTCGGTGAACGAAGGAACAGGATGGAGAAGGATATACGGTCGGAAGTGGTGAAGGAGGAGCGGGAGAAGATAACCGAAGAGGTACGAGAGTCGATGAAGAAAGACATTCTACGGGATGAAAAAGAGATGGAGGCTGAGGCCCGTAGGGAACTTGCTTTGGCTCAGGTCGCGGAGGGTGGCGAGGGGCGGGACCCCAAGCTGGTGACGCGGGTGCAGACCTAAGATCTGGGGGAAGACGATGGTGTCGAACGTATTGCCTTGGGATGGTCTGGAGTTGTCTCAGGGTTGCTTCAGGGTGTTGGATACTCTTTCGGAAATGCCGCTGGCAAGCGTGCCTGAAATGGCCAAAGCGAAGGGTGGCTCGGCCTCGGGGGTGGGGAGGCGGCTTCTGGAATTGCAGGAGAGGGGTTTGGTGGGGTCCGAGGTGATGGGTTGGACGAAGAAGAGGGTGCGGCGGTGGTGGCTTGAAGGGAAGGCACTGGAGGGCGCAACGGCGTTGGGAGGCAGTTGGCATGAAGAATGGGGGCGATGCCGGTTGATGGAGAGGTTTCCTTCGGTGGAGTGGTTCTACCGGTTCGTTGGAACGATGAAAGGTTTGGGACCGCTGGAAGCCTTTCAATGGCTGGAGGGGTGCTGCGTAGATGCGGCCGCTAGGTTCGAGGGAGGCTGGGTGGCGTTTCTGTGGAGCGGCCTTTGGCAGACGGAGCGGGGGTTCATGACGAGGCTGGACCGGTTGCCCTATGACATGGCGAACATTTCGGACTCGGGGACGGTGGCCCGGCCGTCGCTTTATTGCGTGGTCGTGGCTGACTCCTGGCAAAGGGAACTGGTGTACCGGGTGGTCCGGAGGTACGGGATGGAGGACCTGGTGTCGGTCCTGTGCGTGACGGACGGAGTGGTGTCCGGTGTGCGGCCGGGGGTTGATCCGGTCGGGAAGGGAGAGGGCTGGGTTTACCAGCCGGCGTGGCCGAAGAGCTTGGGGGGATGGGCTTGGCCGCAGAGGTTGGAAAGGTCGTTCGTAGTTTTAGCACGCGGAGGTGTAATCGGCCGGGTGTTGGATACGATCGCTGAATGGCCGGGGATGGGGCGGGGTATGGCTCGGGCGGCTATGGGGCATGGTCGTAAAGGCGGAGGGACGCAGATGGCCTGCAAGTGGCTGACGGAACAGGGTTTGGTGGAAAGGAAGTTGGAGCAGGAATCCTACCGATATGCTCTTACGTCTCGGGGAGTGGACTTCCTGGCTCGGCGGGACCGGGTAAATTTCTCTCAATCTGAGGACCGTAGCAAGGTGTTCTCCTGGGAACGGAAGCCGCGGCTACAGGCCCACGAAGATGGGCTGATGGGTCTGGTGGGCCAGTTCATGGCGGTTGGGATGGAAGCGGCTACGGGGTGGCGGTCGTGGGAACATCTGGGGGGCGGGGGCGGGATAGCGCCGGACGCTATGGTGAACGTAAGGAGTGGCCCGTTTGGCCCGGGGTGGCACTACGTAGAGTACGAAAGGACGGCCCGGGGGGAGCGAAGGGCTCGGAGTAAGCTCCGGGGTTATCTTTCCCGGGGGAGGCAGGACGACTTTCCGATACTGATGGTGACCTGGGACGACGGAGCGGAGACGGTGTTCCAAGACCTTGGGAAAGAGGGAGGGTTGCCGATGTTGACGACCACTGTGGGTCGGCTCGAGGAGTTTGGAGCTGTGAAGTCGACCGGGTGTTGGTCGATGTACGGGGAAGGAGTTTCAGTAAACTGACGGGGTTATGGCCGGCTTCAGTCGCGGGGTGGAGAACCTTTTTGCATTTGACGGTAGTCCCACGGCTTGGCACCGCCGTTAGGAGCGTTTCGCCATAGGCCAGCTTGGTTTTGGCGGGCATGGCGCTGGGCCTCGGTGAGACAGGAGTTGCCTTCGGACTCGAAATTGTCTACGTGGTAGGCGTGTCCGAAAGCGACGAGCTTGACGTTGATAGCCCAATCGTCCGGGTGTTGGGCAAGACCGGTGACGGCGACAAGTCGTTGGTAACGGTCCATGGTGACTGGGTGTAGGGAAAGCCGGGTTTGGGGTGGGGCCAGGTTGGTCAGGTAGTCGGTCGAAGCGGGTCCGTTTGGTTGCTTGGTTTCGGGCGCGTCGATCCCCCAGAGCCTTACGGAGAGGGTGGTGCCTTCGATTCTGACTTCGAGGGTATCGCCGTCGATGACCCGGGTGACGGTGGCGTCGAAAGGTTGGTAGGTCTGCGGGAAGAGGTTGGCGGCGATACAATCATCTTTGCGGTCGGGACGGGAGTCGTGTGGTAGCCCGCCTTCGGCCGGGCTGGACGGGACGGAGTCCTGGTTGTGCTTGGCGGCGATAAAGGGAGCGGCGGTGAGGGGCTTGGGGTCTTGTGGTATGAGGTCCAGGAGTTCTCTGACGCCGGCGAAGAGTAGGAGTGAGAGAAGGAAGGCTCCGAAGACAATCTTCATTGGGGGTTATCTCCTATAGGCCTGAGAGGGCCCAGGTTGCGAGCAGGTAGACGACGTTGAGGGCGAGGGCTATGACGGCAATTCGGCCGTAGGCGTTGCTCCAGATCCTCTTGAACAATCGAGGGATTGAGGGGCTCGATGGGTCCGGGGGAAGGGGTGGGGGGCCGGTAGGCGGAGCGGTAGAAGCCGTTGGGGGCCTTGGTGAGGAAGGGGTACGAGAAGGGGATTGGGATGGGCCGCGGTCGACGTACCTGATTCTCAGGTGAGGGGACCCTTGGGGGTCGGAGACAAGTTGGACGTCGACCACATCGACGTTTGCGAGCAGGGGGTCAGGCTGGTGGCGCTTAATGGCGCTCATGATTATCACCTAACGGTTTTTTAACGGATGCCGGGGTGAAGCCCCGGGGTGTGGGTATCTTGGTTACGAGCCGGGTGTTTTGGCGGTCGCCGAAAAGGACCGGGGTTTGTAGTGAAAACGAAACGGCCCTGAGCTAGATTGCTCAGGGCCGTTTGGCTGGGGGTTAGTCCTCCTTAATCGTCGCCGTTCGGTACGGCGGGTATGTTGGCCCGGAGGGCCAACAGGTTGGGAGCCTGTTGATACAGGTCCGGGTCCTCGGATTCTATCCGAGGGAGGTAACCGAGCACCTCCACTTGCTGGTCGGCGAACTCTGCGGCCTCTTTCTCGAGGTAGGCGATGAGGTTGCCGTCCGGAGTAGTGAGCCGCCATTTGGCTCCAGACCCTTGTGAACTTTGTATCCGGCATTGGGTGCCGGGATCGATCTTGGTCCTCTTGAGGGTCCGGATCACTATGGTTGGAGACGTGGTACCGGCGCTGCTGTAGGCCCAGTGCTCCTCGGGAGGGAGTACGTTCAGGCAGTGGGTGGACATGGGCTGCAGTGCGCCCTTGAACCTCTTGGCCTGTCCCAGGGAGAGTTGGACCCAGAGGGCCATGAAATAACCTCTGCGGTACCGGTCCACGTTGTAGAACGCCTTGGCGTAGGCTGAGATTATGGCGTCTGCCTCCGCGCGTTTGGCGTCCTCGATGAGTTGGGCTGTTCGGGCCTCCTTCTCGTTCTGGTTGAGTTCGTCGTCCTTGTGGATCTGGGCCCGTTTCGTTGAGCACTCGGACCAAGCCTGGGCTCGTTTTCCGAAGGCTTCTACGACGATGGCGGTGAGTTGGGGACCGAAACGGGAGGTGAGCCACTCGGCGGGTCCGTTGGCGAGCAGTTTGCGTGCCCGGAGCTCTCCGGTGAGGTGGTTGACGGCGGTCTTCATCCCGGCCCGTTTGGTCTGGTGGTGGTCCTGGCATTTGAGGACGACCGTGAGTTCCTGCTGGGTCTGGTCGTCCATGATGGCCTCTAGGACGGGTCGAAGTTGTTCTGGATCGACGGGCCTGCCGTCGATGAGGGCCTCGATAACGTGTTGTTCGAGGGCTTCATCCAGTTCCGCCATTTCTCCTCTGAGGAGGGCGGCACGCAGTTCGGAGGGGTCGGGAACCTGACGGGCGCCCGGCTTGTTCTCCTTCTTGAGTTCCTCTTGGTGGAGGGATTCGATACGGCGTCGTACACGCTCGAAAACACAGGGGTCCATCGGCCGGCCGGCACGGATAGCTTTGAGCAGGGCCTGCTCCAGAGGTCGGATGACCGGGGAGGGGTCTGCGGAAGCGTTGAGCGACGGGTCTATGATGCTGTCGCTCAGGTTGAACTTGAACTCGTGGGGGTCGTAGATCCCGGCGTAGTCCAGGTTCGCCGACAGGTTGGTGACCTGGCCGATAACGTTGCGGTACCTGGTGATTTCCAGTAGAGAGGCCAGGGCTTGGCTTTCCCTGGTGGTCCAAGCGGGAAAGACGTCGAACGGCTTGGCTTCCAGCCGGTAGGGGTACAGTGGCTCTCCCTTTGCGAGGGTATAGAGGTCGGGCCACTTGTGCCCGCCGGTTTTGCGGTAGAAGTGGTAGCCGAGGGCCAGAAGTTTCCTGGCGTCGGGCTTCTTGACCTTCAGGAGAACTCCGCCGTCCACGCTGAGGGGGAGACGGAGGATCAACGCTAGGAACTGGCCGTTCTGGTCCTGGAGGAATACCAGGATCAGCTTGTCGTCTGCGTCGACGGTATCTAGGGCGTCACGGTGCTTGAAAAGGTCTGACTTGTTGAGAGTGACGCCGATGAGTTGGTCGGGCTGTTCCCGGTGCCAGACGAGGCCGGTGTACCCGGGTCCGGGTGACGGTGTCTGGGCGTATAGGGTGTGCATGAACAGCACTGATTCTCCTGAGAGCATGATGCCGGGCATGGGAGAGGACCGGTTGGCCCGGGAGTCCCAATGCTTGGCGGTCCCGCCGCTGATGCGGTCCATTACTTGCGGGGAGGCGAAGGGACTGGATCCTGAGGCCGTGTAGGCGATCAGAGTTTTGTCCTCGGCCTTCCGGGAGATAGCGGCGTTCAGGAGAGGGCGTTTGGAGTCGTTCCACTCGGGGCTTTTGGTTTGCCGGAATATGCCTTGGTTGTCTCCGTCCAAGGCGGTCTGCCAGGTTTCCCGGTTGGCCTTCCTGGCGATCTTGAGGGCCTGGCTGGCCAACTCGGTGGGGTCGATGAAACGGGAAACGACCTCCCCGAGAATGAGGGGTTCAGCGTAGACCTGGCGTTCGTTGGGCTTATGCCGGATGGGAGTGACCTTGCCCTTGGTGAAACGGGTGCTGAGTACGTCCTCGTTGAAGGACTCGGTGTCGACGACTAGGTCGTAGCCGGGGTCACCGGGGAACTCGTGGTCTTCGGTGACGATGAACATGCCCTTGCCGGCGTAATCGGCGCCAAGGAAGTTCATCTGGACGGCGATGATATCGTCGGTCCAGGCTGCGCCGCTGGCGTTGATCATCTCTTTTGCTGATGACTTGCGGTAGGCGCCGCTGCCGTCTCCTGCGGTGTTGGTGTCGATGGCCATAACCCGGTGGGTGATACCGCCGGGGAGTTTGAGGTCCGGAAAGGTCGAGGGTTCGGGAACGAACCACGCTCCCTCGGCTTGGGTTCCGGCACGGAACCGCTTCATGACCTTGCCGGCCTTGGAGTTGCGGTTGACCAGGAGTCCTGAGGCGGATTGTTCCGCCATGTGTTCGTCTTGAGGCAGGTAGTGAAGGCCGGTCCTGGCGGCCGCGAAGAGCGTTATGTTCTTGCTGGCAGTCCAGTTGTAGGCCCTGAGGTTCAGGGCTTCCATGAACCGGTTCACCTGCCGGTTGAGGGTCCTCTGGGCCCTCTGACGGGATGCCTCGGTGTCCCCGGTTTGGGGGGGACGGACGGTGATGATAAAGGGCTTTACGAGCCCTAGATGTTGGGCTTCCTCGTACCAATTCGAACGGTAGAGGTTGTCGAACTCCCCTCCGAGGTCGATGACTTGGTCCGGAGTATAGAAGGCAGAGATGATGCCTTTTTGCATATACTGTCTGACCTTCAGGTTCCTGACCTGGCTGTAGAGAGGGGAGTCGTCGCTGTGCGAAAGAGCGACGTGGTTGGTGAAGTGGTCGTCGCAATACTGTAACGGTCCGCAGACCGGACAATCCTGTTTGAGGTTTCCGGAATGGGAGCAGTCCCAGCATTCTTGGACCAGGGAGGTAAGGGAGCTTTCCTCTTGGTAACGCTGGATGATGTCGGCTATGAGGGAATCGAGGAAATCGGTGCTCCGTGAGGGGGTCTCGCTGCTCAGTAGCGGAGTCATTGTGCTCCTTTGGCAGTGTAGGATGGAGGCACCGGGGGGACCCGGGCTCGTATTGCCCCTTCTCGGCTGGCCTTCGGGGGCGTGGTGGAGGCGCTTATTCGGTTTTTAAGGTGCGGCTGGTTTACAACCGTTCTTGGCCGGTTGCCTGGATAGTTGAACGCCGCCTGGGGGCTTTTGGCCCTTTGGCGACGTTCATTGTGGGAGGTGTGTGGATGATGGGTGCCTGCTTGGCCACCACCCGGGGAAGAAGCCTTAGCCGGTTAGGACTTCGGCCTCTTCGTTGTCTTCCTGGAATTCCATGCCTTCGATTTCGTCCTGCTCGGCACCACGGGCACTGAGGACATCCAAGACACCGAACGAGCTGTAGCTGCAGTCGTAGACGGGGAGGTAAATCACCCGTTCGACCCGCTCTGAGCCCTCTTCCTGGAAGTGATGGAGCGCAGGGAAAGCGCCCATGACGTAGAGCTTGGAGGCTCCGGTGAACTTGCCGACGAAAGCCTCGCGGATCTCGTCATTGCTGGCAAACCGGGCTGCCTTTTGCTCATCGGTTTCCTGCCGTTGCATCCGGTCGCGGCCTCGAGGAGTGAGCCGCTGGTGTGGGACCACGATGATCTTGTTCCAGTCGGTGGTACTCCCGGAGCCTTGGGCGTTGATGTTGCCCATGCCCAAACCGGCCAAGAAGAGCGTGTCGGGTTTCGGCTGGGACACGACCTCGGTCAAGTCCTTCACCGCTACGATGCTCTTCCGGTAGGTGGGCCGCAGGGGGGTGCGGGTGTTTCCGAGGGTCGCCAGGACTTTCTCGGGTTCGTCCGCGAAGGCTACCCGGATGGTAGAGCGGGCTCCGTCAATTGTGTAGACATTGGCAGGTCGGGCCCTGCGATTGGACGACGTCCAGTTATTCGTTGCCACGATGTATCCTCGCTTTGAAGAGTTTTTTGTCGAGATGCTCCTTCTTCCTAGTTCCGCGGCAGGCATTTGCGGTTGGGGAATGGGAGGCATCGTTTGACACCATAAGTATTGCTGGACTGTGTCAACTGTGCAATCGGACGCTACAGTTTTTGACGGTTTGAAAAGGCGGGATCGCGGGGTCGCCAGATACGTGAGGTATGCCGGGAATCGGCACGATCTCGTGAGAAAAAGATGTGGGGGGAGGCCGGCCGGAGCACAACGGAGCCGGCCTCCCCCAAACCCGTAAGGTCTGGGGGCGGTGTGTCGTCGGACATGGATCCGGTGGGTGTCGATGCCGCTATGGCGGGCTTTGGTCGGCATCGGTAGAGGAAAGTGAAAAATGGGGGTCGTGAAGATGGAAAGCTCGAGACCGTTAGACGGGAGGAACCGGAGTGGGGTCTGGAGGGCGCTGAGGCGGCTGGCGCATGGCTGGGGGCTGGGGGATTGCTGGTACGAATGCCGGGATGATGGCGTTAAGGCCGTCATCGTGTGCGGGGTGGTTGGGGGAGGTGGTCTGGGCTGGTCCGACCTGGAGCCTTGAAGGGATGCCGATCGAGGCTGTTGTGGCCGACGGTAGGGGGCGGTGAGAAGGAAATGGGATGGTCAGGAGCGTTAATGAACTGGGGGTTAAGGGAGGATACTCCGGTGTTGCCAGGGGTTGACGGGTAATTTGGTTGTAAGGTAGTATCGGCTTGGGAGGACGTGTGACCACGCCTCTTTGAAGAGTTGCCTCCCGTCCGGCCTCGGCCGGCGGGGGGTATTTTTTGTGCCCGGCAGGTGGGTTTTAGTGTGGCCTGGTGAGGAAGTTGATGCCCTGGGCCATACGGTGCATCCGCTCGTATTCTTCCCTGACGTTAAGGGAGTTTTCTCCCTCCCGTGCGACTTCGAGGGTGCGCTCGAAGGTATTGGCGAGGTCCCTGGCGACTGTGTGATGGACGTGGTCGATGTCGCCGTTTTGCGAGTTGATATCGTCTAGGGAGTGCTGGACTTGGTCGATGTAGACCTGGGCCTGATGGGTATTTCTAAAGGTCTCAGGGAGAGGAGTTTGGTGGAACCCGGGCTTGTGGACAAACCCGGTGTCGGCTTGGATGTGGGAGGCAAACTCGGTGGCGTGGTGTTCGGCCCGCTGGATGATGCGGTTGTAGACGTCTTCTTCGTCGAGTTGGAGTGAGTCGTGGAGACCGGCCCGGTAGGTGGCGGCAATGCCGTACAGAGCTTCTCGGGCAGGGGCTGCTCGAAGGTCGTGGGCGGCTTCGAGCCGGTCAACGGCAATGAGGGCTTGGTCGAGCTTCTCTCCGACCACGTTGCTGACGACGATGTCGCGAAGGTACTCGTCGGGGTGGTCCTTCAGGACTGAGAAGTTTACTTGTTCGTTGGTGAGAATCTCTCCGCGGCTGTAGGCCCCGGAGTGTTGGAGCTGGTCGTGGAGGATCATGACGTAGGCGGGGTCGCTGTAGTTATTGTAGAGGGTGCCGGCGAACTGGTCCTGTTGCTGGGCTAGACCCTGGGTGGAGACAGCCCATGAGGTGGGACCTTGAGCTTCCTGGGCTTCGAGGCGGTCGGTAATCGGCCGGTAGATGGCAGCGGAGAGCTCCTGGGATGCTTCTAAACGGTCTTGGCCAGGGAAAGGATAGGAGTTGTTGAGGGCTTCTGCCTGGGCGCTTATGACGGCTTTCCGGTGGTCGGGGTCGTATCCGTTGAGGTCGTGGCGCTCGGAGAAGGCGGTGGCGGCGTCGTGGTCGAGGTCCTTCATGGCGCTGAAAAGGGTGGTTCGCTTGAAGTCATTCTGACCGTCACGCTGGGGCGGGCCGGGGAAGTGGTCGGTGGACGGGCTGAGGGAATAATCGGGTAGAAACTCGTCGGTGTAGACGGCGGTGCTTCGTTGGGGGCTGTAATCGGTGTCCCGTCGGGTCGACATGGGATGCCTCCTGTTGCTCAGATGTGGTGTTTGGGCTGGAGCAAGTAGTCGATGCCGGTGGCCGCTTTGTGGGTCTGGATGTGTTGGTGGTGGACTTCAGGGTCGGTGGTCCAAGTCTCCTCGGCTTCTTTCCAGAAGCCTATTTCGGTCTTGACCTCGCGGACGAGGGAATCGACGGCTTCAAGGTGGATGGGGCTGGCCGAGTGGTCGTCCCGGAGGGTCGCCAGATTTGTTTCGACGTCGGCGATGTAGGCTTCGGCCTGTTGGGTGCTGGAGAATTCCTGGGGGAGGACGGGTGGTTCGTATCCCTGTTGGGAGATGAAGCCGGTGTCTTCGCGGACGGCGATGGCGAACTGGAAGTTCTGTTCCCTGAGGTCCTTGGAGGCCTGTTGGAAGTCCTGCTCTGACCCGTGACGGACGATGTTGCGGAGGCGTTCGGTGAAGGCTTCGGTGATGCCTTGGTAAGCCTGTATTGGGCCGTGTCGTTCTCCGCCGGAGTAGGCTGTGAGAGCGGCCTTTGAGGCTGAATAGCAGTCTCCGTCGACTTTGCATAGGAGTTGAAAGGCGAGGTCTTGGTCGGATAGTGCTTGGGCTTGGCGGTAGTCGACGTCGTCGGTATCGGGGTTGTAAGAGGTCTCGCCTCTGAGGTAGGCGTTCGCCTCGCGGTGTATTTCCTGCAAGAGCAGGGCTGGGCTATCGGAGTCGGCGTCGCTGCGGGCTAGGGCGTCGGCGAATAGGTCTTGGTATTCGGAAACGCGGTGAGGACTGGTGGAGCGGAGGTGGGCGGGGGAATGGTCGGCGGTGTTTCCGAAGAGGGAAACGGCGTCGGAGTGGGCGGCGTTGAGCCGGTCCAGGTGGTTGGCGAAGGGCTGGCTGTTGAAATGTGCAAGGTGGTCTTGGGCCTGATAGGTGTCGGGGGAGCGGTGGGTGGCGTAAGAAACCTGGAGCTGCATACCGCCGGAGGAGGCGGCTGCGTCTTGGAGGTCTTCGAAGGTCCTGAGCAGTTTGAATCCGGGTTTCTCTTCTTCGGCGGGTGCCGGGGTGGCGTCGCCGGACCGGTAATACAGGACGGCTTGATCGAAGGCTTGATTGGGAGTTTCGTAGGCTTGGGCTTGGCCGGAGTTGTAGAGGGCGATGGCTAGGCGGTGTTCAAGGCCGGAGAGTGTGTCCCTGGAGATGTTGTCGCCGATGCCGTCGTATCTGAGGGCTTGGAGTACGTGGAATTCCTGAGCGTGGGTTCTGATCTCCTGAAGGTCGGCCTGCCGGATCAGGGGGTTGAAGACTGTGGCGGCGATCTCCTGGGCTGCGTCGTAGCGTTCCTTGTGGTTGTTGAAGTCGGTGCGGTTGAAGCTTCGGATGTAGGCGTCCAGGACGTTACGGCGGTCGGGCCCGTCGTACTGGGCTAGGTTTTCCTGGTACTTGAAGACAGTACGGGCGGGCCCGTCGAGACGGTGGGAAAACGCTTCACGGAATTCGTGCCGGGCCGATTGTTCACGCTGGTATGCGCCTTGGTAGGCGTGCAATCCGTCGGGAATGTGGTCTTCGGGGGCTTCCTCCCCGGAGTATCTGGTCGGGTCTCTAGTCGGCATTTTATTCCTCTTGGTGTTGCGGCGCATCGTCCTGCTGGTGTTCCGGTGCTCCGTCCTCTTGCTTGGGTTGGAGGAAGAAGTCGGCGGCACGAGCACGGACGTGAAGGGACTCGTGGGCGAATTCGTTATCCGAGTCTCGGGTCCAGTGGTCCAAGTATTGCCGGGAGTCGTCAGACAGGGACTGGACGGCCTCTTGGTGGAAGGGGTCGATGACTCCGTCGAGTTCCTCGAGGGTGTTTGCGATGGAACGGTAGTAGGCGTGAGCTTCGGCGGGGTTGCGGAAGCTGTTGTTCAGGCTCGGAGCCTGGTAGTCGTCCTGGGTTATGAAGCCGGGCCTTTCCCGGAGCGCGTAGGCGAAGCGGTGGGAGTCGATGCTGTCGGCGATGGAGTTGAACCGGTCTTCGTCGTTGGCTGTAACGGCGTTGTCGAGGTTGGCGATGAAGGCTTCTCTCAGGGCGCGTTCGGCGTGGATGAGAGTGGCTGCTTCCCGGCTTCTGACGGGGTCGCTTAGGCCGATGCCGTGGATTCCCCAAGTGGCGGCGGGTTCGGATTCGGGGCTGGTGTTGGAGCTCCATTCGGCGGCGGCGTTGGCGTCTTTGACGGCCATCATGGGGGTCTCCCAATTGGCTTCGACTTTGCTTTCCATGAGGCCGCGGGAGGCGTGGTGCTGGTTGAAGAAGGTCTGGGCTTCTTGGAAACTGAGGTGGCGGATATCGTCCGCCCAAGAGGGCTGACCCTTGGAGTAGGCGAGGGCTTCACGGTTGATCTCGGCGAGGATGCCGGCGGCTTCCCGTCGGTCTTGATCGCTGTGGGCGAGGGCTTGGGTGAACTGTTTCAGGTGCTCGTCGTAGCGTTCGTTTGAAGGGACGAAGGCGGCGTACTCGCCTCGACCGGTGTTCTGGCGTTCGTCGGCGGTCATGTCGTGGACCTGGGCGGTGTGGTCTCGGAAGTCCTGGAAGTGGGCTTGGGCCGATTCTCGGGCTGCTTCCAGGCGTTCTTGGTCGGTGGCAAAGTTCCTGAGGTTGAAGTCGGTGACGTGGGCTTTCTGGTCGAATGAGGGGAAGTCGTCGGGGTTCTTGAACTGGGTCTGGCCTTCGACGACGGCGGCTTCGGCGGCGATGACACTGACGGTGGCAGAGTCGTCTACGGCGCCGTCTTCGGGACTTGGGGCGAGGCGGAACTCCGCCGATTTGGCCTCCCCGCGCTCTTGGAGTTTTTCCTTCAGCGAGTTGGTGAAGGTGGACCAGCGGCCTTCGGCTTGGGCGTCGTCGCCAGCCTGTAAGAGCCATTCGTCCATGGCTTGGCCGTGGAGGGTTCCGGGCTTGGAGTACTCGATGGCTTGGTCGAGGATACGGGAGAGCTTCTCGTAGCTGTCGGGGTTGTCGGGACTGCTGTCGTAGAGAGCGGAGGCGAACTCCTTTTCGGAGCCTTCGAGCTTCTCTCTGGAGACGACCTCAGCGATGCCGCCGGTGCGGTCGATGATCCGTTGGGCGGCGGCCATGTCGTCGACCTTGAGGTAGATCTCGTGGACGGTGCGGTGATCGTCGGCTCCTTGGGCGGTGGTCTGGTAGCTGACCTGCTTGACGCCCTCGTCCTCGAGGGTTTTGAGGACTTCGGGGCTGAAGTTGGGGTTGCCCTGCAGGTCTCTTAGGTCGATCTCTTGATAGAGGGGCTTGAACATGGTGTGGGTGATGTCCCGGGCGGCTTCGTAGCGCTCGTTGGCGCTGGTCCATTCGATGCTGTTGAAGGCGTCGGCGCAATTGCCGACGATGGCTTTTCGGTCTTCGGGATCGTAGTCACCTAGGTTGTGGCCGTACTTGAGGGCGGCCCGGGTCTGGCCGTCGAACTTGACCATGAGGTTTTCCTGGGTCTCGTTCGTGGCCCAGTCGTCTTTTTGGTCGGCGCCGGGGTACCGGAGGGAATCCTTTGTGGAGAGGTCGGGGGTGGGGTGTTCGACTTTGTGGTCGGCCTGCTGCTCGGCTCTCTCGTCGGCGTAGAGGCTGGTCTGCTCGGCGGCATATTCGAGGGTGCTCTTTCGTGCGGCCATTATTTTTACTCCGGCTCGGAGATTGGGAGTTATTCCCGTTATTGAGTGTCCCACGGGTTTGGGGAAGTCTGCTGGAAGCTCTGCGTTTTTTGACGGTTTGAAAAGGCGGGATCGCGGGGTCGCCGGATACGTGAGGTATGCCGGGAATCGGCACGATTTTGGTGTCAATGGGGGTGTCGGGGAGGACCAGATGTTGCTGTCTTTGACTGGAAGTGGCGGGACGAGGCTGCGGGGGACCGCGGGTGCGGCCGTGTGGCGGTTCGCGGGTCCGCCGGTACCGTAGACCGCGGGGTTAAGAAAAGGTGTTTTGGCGGGCTGCCGGAGGCGGTTAACCGGCCGGGGAAAGATGGGAAATAAAGGGCCGGATTTTGGGCTCCTGGGAGCCTTTTTTTCGGGTGGTCGGCGACGGGTCGCGGGGCGGTCTGGTGGAACCCCCGATTTTTGGGTGGGGGGGGTCTATTGGTGAGCCATTCCCGTATCTGTATCGTACCCCAATATCGGCACGCCCCCCTTTAGCTTCAAAACGGGCCGAAATCCTATCTGGACCATACCCCAATATCGGCACGGCCTTTTTTCGGTTGAAAAAGTATAAAAATCGTATAGGGATAAAGCTAGGGGTGTAGCTGGACCATACCCCAATATCGACACGGTTTTGGCCGAGGGGGGTGCAGGGGGGGTCCTTGTTATAGAAAACAGGTTCAAAACGTAGCTGGACCATACCCCAATATCGGCACGGTCCCGATGTCGGGCTGGTGGCCCGAAACCGGGTAAAAACGGGCATTTGGCGGGGCTTTTACCCCCCCAAAAGGGGTGTTATTTGGCCGGGGTTTTGATGGGCTGTTGGAGCCCCGTTTTGGCGGCGTTTGAAGCCCTGTTTTGGCGGCGTTTGGTGGAGGGGTTGGAGTGATGGCCGACGGGCCTGGTGGAGTGGTTGGAGGCAGCGGTCCGAGGTGTTGGGCTGGCGGTCAGGGAGCTGTGGCTGGGTTGTGGCGTCGGCGGTAGATCCAGAGCTGGTCGGACTGGACGGCGAACCGGGGGATGCGGACCTTCTGGACGAGGGAGTAGTGGGAGCGGAGGACTTGGAAGAACTCCGGGGTGGCGGTGCAGCCCTTCTCGGGCTCGCCGACGTCGAGGAGGAATGGGGCCTGGAAGGCGAGGGTGGTATGGGCGGCCCAGGGCCGGTCTTGGTCGGGCCAGCAGACGAGGAGGTTGCGGTTTGGGTGGAGGCGGACGGCCTCTGGGCCGGGGAGGGGGAGGACGGAGGTCCAGGTTGGGATATTGGGCCATCTGATCTGGGGGTTGGGGTCGGTGGCGAGGATGTCTATGCCGGCCTGCTGGAGTTCCCAGGACCAGTAGCCGGTGCCGGCGCCGGCTTCTAGGAGGGGAACGAAGGGTCGGATGGCCTCGACGGTGTCCCGGTCTAGGACGGCGAACCCGAAGTTGGCGATGTAGTGCTGGCGGATGAGTTCGTCGCTGTGGAAGCAGTGAGCGGGTTGCCGGGCGAGCCAGGCTTGGGCGCGGGTGGGGCAGGTGGTCCGGGGTAGCCGGGCGAGGCGGCACTGGACGCAGGGGCAGGGGTGTTTCATGGGGAGGTTTGGGTCTCCTCTGGGGCGGTGGCTTGGGGTGCCGGGGCTGGCCGGGTGTTCGGGCGGGTCTATTGCCACTGGGGGACGGCGTTCAGGACTTCGGTTGGGGAGACGCCCCAGGGTGGGGAGGCTTGGAACTCGAGGATTTTGGAGACGAGGTTGTTGGTGTTGACGAGGTGGCATTCCGGTTGATCGGGGTCGGTCCGGTCCGATTCGGGGGCGAAGGTAACGGTGTGGACGGGGACTTTGGTGGTGCGGCCGTACATGAGTTTCGGGTTGAGGTTAAGGTGGCCGGTGAGGATATTGAAGGCGCGATCCTGGCGGTCCCGGTATTGGTCCGGGGCGCCGGGGTCGAGGCCATCCACGAGGTCGACGGAGGTGACCTGTCCCTGGCTGGAGACGATGACGGCGTTGTCGGCCTTCTGGCGGGGTTTTGGGGGAATGATGGGCCAGCCGACGATGAGTTGCCCGGTGATGTCCGGGGAGGCGTTTAGGAGTTGGTGAAGGGACCTGGTGGCGAGGGGCATCCGGACGGAGCCCCAGGCGGTGTGAGTGAGAGGCATGATGTCGTTACACCTGTCCGAAGTGGATTTTGTAGGCGGTGAGCCAGCCGCGGTGCGCGGCGTCTTTGAGTTGGTCGAAGGTGATGCTGACGTTGTTGAAGTCGGGTTCTTCGGCCTTGAGGGCGGCTTCGATGTGGGCGGTGAGGCGTTTCACGTCGGCGATAGCCTGGTGCAGTCTTGGTTGGTGTTGCTGGTTCACATTTTGCTCTCCTAGAGTTGGGTTGGCTACGGACCTAGGAGTCCTTCGAGTTGTCGCCAGAAGTCGTTGGAGGTGTTACTCCCTTTGGGGAGGACGTCTTCGACGAAGGCCCAGTTGCGTGGGGAGTGAGAGATGATGACGTCGGCGGTGCGGCCTTGGAGGCGTAGGGTGTTGGGTCCGTAGTCCGGGGTGTTGCTGAGGGTGGTGACGTCGGCGGCCACCGAGAGGAGGAGCTGGGGGAAGTCGCGGTTCTTGATGGACTGCCAGTGGCCCTCCCAGGTGGTGTGCCACTGTTGGGCGAGTTCCTGAAAGGAGGGAGGGTTGGGGTTGGCCGCTGGGATGTCGTTCTGGATGGAGGTTAGCTGGGGCAGGCTGGCGTTGAGGGACTCTTGGGCCATGTCGAGTTCGACTTGGGCGTTGTGGGCGGGGCACCGGGTGAGGTGACCTTGGGGGCTGATGAAGCAGCCGCAGTCGAGGTATTTTCCGGGCATGGTTCTTCTCCCCTGTTGTGAAGGGTCTGAGGTCATTGGGGTTTCACTCGACGATGTAGTCGAGCCTGGCTTGGCCGGAGGGATAGGCAGTTAACCCCCGGGCCTCTCGGATGGTATCGACGGAGGCCGGGGGGTTACGGGGTGGCGGCGTCCGGGGGTTGGTCATGGGGTTGCACCGGGTCTAGGGCGATGAGGATGAAGGTGACTTTTTCCTGGGCGGCCAGGCTGGCGCCCCGTTCTGAGATTGCGGAGCCGAAGGTTACGGGGAGGGTGGGGATTCCGGTCGCCTTCTCAAGGATGGCAGAGCGGTGCTGGGCTCGGTTGATGTCGCCAGTTTGGACTGTGATTGAGATTTCAGCGAGGACGTAGACGGGATCGCCGTCGGCGTTGACGCCGGATAGGACTGTGTCGGCGAGTTCGAGGGCGTTGGCCTCGTCGCTGGTGATTGCGTCTTGCTGGGTAGCGTTGCTGATGATGTTGGGGATGTTGTCTTGGACTAGGGCGGCTTGGACGCCGAGGAAGTCCCGAAGGCGGCGGGGCGCAAGTCTGGTGATCCTGGTCTGGTAGTCCGAGCCGGCGAGCCGGCTTACGTGGCCGCCCATCCGGGAGGTTTCGGTTTCGAGCCGGGCCACCGTGGTCTCGAGCCGGGCTTGGCCGACTTTGAGTTCTGCGACGTCGCTTTTGACCTCGGCCATGTCGGTTTCGAGCCGGGCTTGTCCGGCTTTGAGTTCTTCCACATCCGCCCTGAGCTGGTGGACTGCGGCTGGCAACTGGAGGAGTTCCTCGGTGAGGATGTGGCGGCGGAGGGCGTCCCGGAGGGCCGGGTTCTGGTCCATGGCGTCCAGGATGTCCTGGAAGGTGTTGATAGGAGTCATGGTCATCGTTTTTCTCGTTCGGCTAGTGTGATTTTACCATTCCGGGCTTCCGGAAGGGGAGATGTTTGGTCCGGTTCCCGGTGGGGCTGTCCCGGAGTTTGGCTTCAGGCTAGGAGTGCGTTCCAGGGCTGCCGGTGGACGGGCTTGGGGGTGGGTTCTAGCTCCAGGGATGCTCGTGCGAGGTCGATGCGGTCTTGGTCCTTGAGGTGGACGGAGTAGCAGTGGTCGCACATGCGTTTCCGGATCTGGTCGATGGGGCGGCGAGCCCCGGGCCGGTAGTACTCGTCGGTCTGGCAGGCTCGGCAGTAGAGCATGAGAACCTGGTAGGTCTGGCTGGGGTTATGGGTCTGGAACCCTTGGTCGAGTTCTTCGGTGGTCATGGGGACCTCCTGCGGCCTGGTCAGTTTGAGGGCCGGCGCCCAGCGGAGCGGGAAGGGGGCGCCGGTCCGGGCTGAGGGGTTCTAATCGCCGGCGGCGAGGAGTTCCTTGAGTTCTCTCATGCGGCGGGGTTCGATGTCGGCCTGGATGGAGGCGGCGACGCTGATGGGCTTGGGCTGAGGGGCTGAGTCCAAGCGCCGTTGGATGCTTCGGGCGATGAGGGAGAGGTTGCTTCTGGCTTCCCCGGGGGTCCAGAAATTGGTGATATGGGCGACGGTGCCGGGGCGGTGGACCACCCGGGCCTGCCAGCGGCCGTCTGGGGAGGGGTTGAAGGGGTAGGGGAGTCCTCGGGGACGCGCTGGTATTCGAGGGTGAATGGGCCGACGGTGACGCGTTCTCCGCCGTGGGAGTTGGTCCGCCAGATGTGGTCCATGATTTGGTTCCTCCTGGTGGGGCTGGACCGGAGTGTTCGGTCCGTGGTTATGGGGTTCAGGCGACGTAGCAGTCGAGTCTGCCTCGGCCGTCGGGGAGGTAGATCAGCCCCTCGACCTCGCGGACGGTTTCGACGGAGGTGGAGCCGTTCTTGCGGTGAACGGTGACTTGGTCCCCGGGTTCGGGTAGGGGTTCCTTGTCGGGCCCGGTGGCGCGGATGCCCCAGCCGGAGGAGCGTTTGTGCCAAGTGAAGTACTTGGGGGCTTGGTCGGGGTTGTCGCGGTAGTACTGGCATTGTTCGCAGAGGTCGTTGTCGTGGCGGGTGGTGAATTCCCGTCCGCACTGGCTGCAGTGTTTGGTCTGGTAGGAGCCGGAGTTGAGTTGGGAGAAGTCGAAGGGTGCGGCCGGGGTATGTTCGTTCATTTTCTCTGCTCCTGGGCTGGTTCTGCTCCTGGGCTGTCTGTGGATCTCAGTTGTACTCGGTCTGCTCGCCGGGCCGGAACAGGTGGTCGTTGCTGATGGCCTTCAGCTTCACCCGGCCCAGCCGCCAGTCCTCTCGTTCCTCGACGGGGGTGATTACGACCCCCTCTCGGGCGTGGGAGCCTGAGAAGGTGTCCTTGCCCTTGAGGTATTGCTCCATCCTGTCTTGGGAGTGGGGTCCCCGGTACAGGACGGGTACGGCGGGTATGTCCAGTTTTCGGGCGAGCTCCTGTAGCTCGTCGGGGTTGAGGTACCGGCCGTCGTCGATGCTGCCGATGCGAACGTCGAACAGGGCGTAGCCCTTTTTGTCCTTGGGTTGGCCGTAGCCCAGGTCTTGGACTCCGGCCCCGAATATCTCTCCGAACAGGGCGAACTGCGTGTGGGCGCCCAGGTGGTCCTTGATGGCCTGCCACTTGCCGGTGTTCAGGAAGTTGTCCTTGAAACCCCGGACGTAGAGGTTGACCTCGTTCTCCGGGGTATCGTAGAAGCTGTGCTTGCCCAGCAGTGCCTTGGAGCAGATGACGGTGTTGCCACCGATCAGGTAGTCCAGTTCGAGTCCCGGGATGTGAGCGAAGCAGGAGAAGGTCCCGTGGATCTTCTCGGTGTAGACGACGTTCTCGCCCTCTGTGAGCAGCTGGGGCCAGCCCAGAATGTTGTCTATGTCGTACTCGGCGGTGAGGCCCTCGGCCGGCTTGATCTTCCCGGCCATGTCGTAGGGGATTGGCGGGACCCACTTGGTGATACCCAGGTGGTCACTGAGTTCGTCGCCTAGGATGGACCCTTGGGGCGGTTGGAGCAGGAGTCCTTGGGAGACGACTCCCCGGAGCCTCTGGGCCTTGAGGCGGACGCCGTCGGGGCCGGCGAGCTTACCCTTCTGGGTCTGGTGGTCCCAGAGTCCGATGGATTCGAGGAGTGGCTGGGGCAGGATGGCGGCGACGGGTATGTAGACGGCGTGGTCTCCTTTTTTGAACTGTCCCTTGCCGACGACGCAGGTGTAGCCGTCTATGAGGGCGACCTCGAGGCGGTCGGCGTTGTCGTGGGGGAGGACGTCCTTCAGTTCGACCACTTTGACTGGAAGCTGCATTTGAATCTCCTGCTATTGGGGGTTTGGACAGCCGGGAAGGCTTGGCCTTGTGTGGGCCGCTTCTTGGCGGGAGCGGGTTGGTCTAGAAGAGCAGGCCGGTGTTTGGGCTCATGCGGGCATGGAACTCCAGGAGTTGGCGGCGGCATTCGTGAAACCCGCCGGAGTAGTCGGCGAAGTTGGGTGGGGAGCCGGACTCCAGGTTATTCAGGAACCGGGCCAGCTCCTGGCGGCAGGCCTTGTACCCGTCCTGATGGCCCAGTTGGCTGCCCCGGTTGTAGCCGTCGGCGTAGCCGGCGTGGTAGTCGGGGCCCTTTTCGGGGCCCGTTCCTTCGAGGGCCGGCAGGACCGGGTCGTTTTGGACCGGGTTGTTTGGGACCGGGGCTAGGACCGGGACTGCCGGGCTGGGGGTAGCCCTGCTCTTTGGGTTGCCGGCGCTGGTCCAGTATTCGGGCTGAGTTCTGGCGAACAGGGACTGTTCGACGGCGAGCTGGTCGCAGGCCTCGTTCATGGGGTCGCCGGAGTGGCCCTTGACCCAGACGTAGCGCACGTTGCGGTCTCTGACGAGGTCTAGGAGCCGCATCCAGAGGTCGGGGTTCTTGACCGGGCCTTTGGTGGTACGCCAGTCCTTCTTGATCCAGCTGGAGATCCAGTCGTCGTTGAAGGCCTTGACGACGTACTGGGAATCGGAGTGGACGGTGATTTGGGCGTTCTGCCAAGTTGGGACTGTGGCGATGACTTCGAGAGCCTCGATGACGGCGGCGAGTTCCATGCGGTTGTTGGTGGTGTGGGGGTCTCCGCCGGAGACGGTGAGTTCTTGGCCGGACTGGATTTGGATGATGGCGGCGAAGCCACCGGGGCCGGGGTTGCCGGAGCAGGCGCCGTCGGTGTGGACGTTGATTGTGTCGGCCATGGGAATTTCCTCCTGCTGCGGGGTGGCGTACTGCTGTCGGGCTATTACGTGGTCCCAGGGGCCGGCCCAGCGGAGCGGGAGAAAGGGCCGGCCCCGTCCGGTTACCGGAAACTCCGGGTTGGCCCGGAAGGGCTGGGCTTATTATCGTTCCGAAGGGGAGGCGGGCGTTTATTTTCGTTCCTGGGGGGCGCCGGGCGGGGGAAACGGGAGCGGGGCCGGATGGGGTATGAATATGGGGTGAGAACTTAGAAGCGAGGTTGGCTGCGATGTTGGAATCGAATAAAGGCCGGGGTGAAGGCCGGGTGGATGGGGAAGAGGGGGTATCTGTGCCGGTGTCCCGGTTGTCTGATGGCGAGATGGAGGCTGCCGGGTTGGAGGGTGAGGGTGTGCCGGCGGGTGAGGAGGTTGGGCTGGGTGCTGGCCTAGGGGGTTCTGGTGTGGCGGGGCCGCACCTGACGGACGAGGGTTGGAGGGATGAGCCGGCGGTTGATCAGGCAGTTGAGCCGGAGGTTGGGCCGGAGGTGGTGAACGGTGTGGCTGAGGCGGTGGCAGCCGGGGAGGCGGCGGCGGCGGTAAGGAGGTTGGCGGAGGTAATGGGGGCTGAGCGGTTGATGGGCATGTTGGGAGTGGAACGGGAGGCGTTTGAGGCGCTGCTGGAGGGCCGGGTAGAGATGACGCAGGGGATGGTTGACCGGATGGTCAGCCTGTGCAACAAGATGGAGCAGTTCGGGGCTTTGGGGGATGGGACGGCGACGGGTGCGGGTCCTGGCCCTGGTAGGTTCTCCTTGGCTCCGGGGCGGGAAGAGGGGAGGGAGGATGAGCTGCTGGACGTAGGAGTGGACTTGGACCAAGACGGGGTGGTGGACATCAGGTTGGGGCTGGTGAGCCCGCGTTGGTCGGAGGGAGAGGAGCGGAAGCGGTTGTCGCTTCGGAGCGCTCGGGGTCTGGCGGTGATGACGCAGTTCCGGTTGGGGATCACGTGGCAGGAGAGTGTGGCGGCGTTCGGGCTGGTGACGCAGATAGAGTTGGCGTTGATCGCGTACTTTCACGAGTCGGTGCCGGACCCTGGGGCGGCGTGGGACAACGAACGGAGGGCTCGGGAGATTGAGAAGCGGCTCCGGCGTCTGCGGTGGGTGGACGGAGAGCAGGCGAAGGAGTACGGGGGTTGGAAGGGGGTCTGGAACCGTCTTCAGGGGAAGGCTCCGGTGACGGGGAAGGAGCTGTACATGAAGATGCTGGACGAAGCGGACGATCTCATGAGCATTGTGGATGTGGCGCCGGGGACTCCGGGGGCGATGGAGCAGGTGTTGCGGTACAGCGGGGTGGACCTGCTGGAGGGCCAGGAAGGTGCTCGGAAGAGGGACCGGTGACCGGCCTAGGCGTCTAGGTTCTGAGACATAGGCGGTTGAGCATGGAGAATCGTTGTTACCACTGTCCGGGGCTCGACCCCGATGTTGCTCCTGCTGATGTTGATTATTTCTGTGGACACTGCGGGTGTGACCAGAGAGTCTTCACGCTTGCGAGGAAAATCGAGAGAGGGAAGAAAGGCGAATGGAGCAACTGGTTGGACTATGTCTTCTGGTTCAACCTGGGTTTTGTTGTGTGCGTTTTGTTGGGCCTGTTCTGACTGAATTCGCCGGGAAAGCAGAGAGAGTTACCGTAGGCATTGCTGGCAAGCGAACGCTGAAACGGAGGAGAGCGTGATGGGGAAGCGAGACGGCTTGGAGTATGGGGGTGAGGGCGGGGATGGGCCTGACGGAGGGGATGGGCCTGAGGAGTTCCGGCCTGAGGAGTTCCGGCCTGAGGAGTTCCGGCCTGAGGAGTTCCGGCCTGAGGAGTTCCGGCCTGAGGAGTTCCGGCCTGATGAGTTCCGGGAGTTGGGGGAGCGAAGCAGGTACAGTCTGCGCGGGGAGACGTACAGGATGGTCCGTGAGGGGCTTTCGTTGAGTGCGGAGGCGGTTGGGGAGGTGCGGGGGACGCTGGTCTACGCGGTGGAGGACGTTCACCGGCACTTGGCCAGTGTATTGGCGGGGGACTTGGCGGAGGCGGTGGAGAGCGGGGACTACGAGCGGTTCGAGGGTTTGGTGAGGGAGATTGGGGAGACGGACCGGAGGTTTGCCGGGACGGTGCGGCAGGACGGCGGTTTCGTGGGGATTGAGGGTTACGGGGGTCCGCCGGACTTCCCGGCGGAGTACGGGCGGGTCCCGGTTGGGAGCGGGCAGTCCTTCATCGAGGAGGTCAAGAGGTTGCTGGACAGGATCGACCCAGCTCGGGGGGAGATGGAGCCGGTGGACTGCCGGGTGGCCCGTTCGCTGGTGGAAACGGCCGAGGGGAGTCTGGACAAGCTCCGGCGGGCGGACTGGGAGGACGGTGATCCTAACGACGTGAAGAGGGACCGGGGGGAGGAGCACGTAGCGATGATGATGCACGCGTTGCGGCGGCTGTTGCGGCCTCGGATTGACGGTTCTGCCGATTGGGTTGGGGGATACGGGGAGGGGGAATGAGGTTTGGGCCGGAGTTAAGACTAACGAGAGGAGGACTGGGATGAGGCTGGAAGCGATCGTGCTGGAGCTAGAGACAGCGGGGTTGGCGGGGTTGATGTTGTTGCCTGGGGAGGTAGGTCTGGCGGAGTTGCTCCGGGATCCTGGAGTTTGGCTGACGCCGGGCATGCAGGCGAGGGTGGGGGCGGCGCTGCGGGCGGCGGGAGAGGTACTGGAGGAGTCGGCGAAGGGTTGCGTTCAGGGGGGCGGGTCGTATGAGGACCGGGGGGTGAAATTTGAATGGACGGACCCGTCGTACTGGGTGGTGGAGGATAGGGTGAGGGAGGAGTACCCGTACTCGGAGTGGCCGGAGCTGTACCGGGCTCCGGCGGTAGACGCAGAGGAGGTGGGCCGGCGGTATCCGAGGTCGGAGCGGCCGGAGTTGTACGAGTTGGCGGACTTGGGCCGGGTGATGGTGGAGCGGTTGGCGGGAAGCCGCTCCGGGAATGAAGATGGGGACTGAGGGGTCTACGGGGTTTCTGGCGGGGGGTGAGGACCGGGAGCGGGAGGCTTGGCTGTCCGGGGGAGAGCGGATACTGGCGGCGGCGGGGATGAGGCTGAGCACTCGGGCTGCGGAGTTGTGGCTGGCTCGGACGAGGTGGCCGGAGGGTTGCCGGTGTCCCGGGTGCGGGGGATGCGACTTGAGTGAGTACTCGTCGAGGGCGGCGATGGCGTACCGGTGCCGGATATGCCGGAGGACCTTTTCGGTGCGGTCTGGGACGGCGATGGAGAACAGCAAGGTGGCCAGCCGTTGCTGGGTGGGAGCGTTCCATCTTTATTTTCAGCATCCGGGGGTTGGGCGGGGGGAGTGGCAGAGGGTGCTGGGGGTGGGGCCGATGCAGGCGGAGCAGATGTGGGACAGGGCGGCGGTGAGGGAAGGGGGAGACGGGCTGGTGTGCGGGGTAGGCTCGGTGCTGGGTGGGGAGATGGCCGGAGGTCTGCTGAGAAAGGGCTCCTGAGACAGGGCTTTCGGGAGGGTGGGGACGGGTGTTGGCTGGTGCCGGCGGGGCTGGCGGGGTGGAGGCGTCGGGGCGGGGGTTGGGGCGCATTTGGCGCGGGTTGGGCTTTTTCAGGACTTGGGTTATCTTCTGATGACGGCGCTGAGCGTCCCAAGACGCCGTTTACCGGGGTTGTGGGGTCTCCGGGCATCTGCCTGAGGAGGGAGGTCCGGAGACGGGCGCTCACGGGTGTTAGGTGCCTCGGTGTTCGGACGTTTTGGCGGTACCGGGTTGGAGGAGTCTGGTTACGGAAGGGTTTGGAGGGGGTGGTAGCCGGAGACGGCGGCTATCCGGTTGACGAGGAGGTCGCGGTCTGCGGGCAGGTGTTGTTGGGCGAAGTCCCGGAGGGTGTCTTGGTAACCGGGCAGGAGCATGTAGTGGAGGATGGGGGAATTCTCCGGGTGGGCCGGGAACGTTTCTGAGAGCGTGTCTAGGTGGGCGGTCAGGAGTTTGTGTCCCCGTTGGTTGTTGGCCTGGGTGATTGCGTTGTCGAGGTCGGGGATGCCGGTGGAGGGGTGGACGGCGCGGGTACTCTCGACGGTGCGGATATCTTGGCGGAGTTCCCGGAGGGCCTCGATGTGGGTCCTGAAGGCTTGGTGGAAGAGGGCCCGGCTGGTGACGTCGTCTTCTTCGGTTGACATGACGATGTTGTCTGCCCGGGCCATGAGGGTATTGGCAGCCCCGCTAAAATGAGGGGGAGACCTCCTTTCTCGATAGCTCCAGCGGCCCCGATGTGCTTGCGACGGCTACTGCGGGGCCGCTGGTTTTTGTTTGCCTGCCGTTTGGTGAATTGTTCCAGCCCCGTTGATGGCGGGGTGGGGCCTATTGCGAAAAACGTTGTCAGCAGGGTACTGCCCGGGGCGGGCAAACGGCAGGCGGGCCTAGGCGTTTAGTCTTGAGGTAGCTGGCAGATTAGGCTGGGCTTGGGAGGAGACATGAGGGATACGGGACTGGACGCGGTGACGGGGGTATTGGGGCTGACGGGCCGGGAGGTGACGAAGGCGCTGTTGGAGCGGGGCCGCCAGGTGAGGGGTCTGCTTCGGGATCCGGACCTGTTGAGTGACGAGGGGATGGTGGAGGGTCGTCCTCTGGACTTCTTGGACCCGGAGGGTCTGATCGAGAGTTTGCGGGGAGTGGACACGCTGTACAACACCTACTGGGTGAGGTTTGAGCGCGGGGGTGTTGGGTACGTGGAGGCGCTGGTGAACACGGAGGTGCTGTTGGGGGCGGCGGAGCGGGCTGGGGTGAGGCGGGTGGTGCAGGTGAGCATCGTGGGGGCGGACGTGAGGTCGGACTTGGCGTACTTCCGGGGGAAGGGGCGGGTGGAGGAGGCGGTGAGAAAGGTCGGGGTGTCGCACGCGATTGTGAGGCCGACTTTGCTGTTCGGGGCTGGGGACATTCTGGTGAACAACTTGGTGTGGTTCCTGCGGCGTTTCCCCGTGTTCTGGGTGGCTGGGGACGGGTCGTACCGGGTGAGGCCGATGTACGTCGGGGATCTGGCCAGGCTGATGGTGGCGGTGGGGAGGTTGGAGCAGGACGTGGAGATCCGGGCGGTGGGCCCAGAGGTCTATGAGTTCCGGGAACTGGCGGAGCTGGTGGGGCGGACGGTGGGGAGCGGGGCCCGGGTGATGGGGGCGCCGGCGGAACTGGTGTACTGTGCGGGTTGGCTGACGGGGAAGGTGATGAGGGACGTGGTGTTGACCCGGGAGGAGCTGGAGGGGCTCCGGCGGGGATATCTGTGGGCGGACGGGGCGCCGACGGGAGAGACGAAGCTATCGGAGTGGCTTTGGGAGAATCGGGAGGTGGTGGGGATGAAATACGTTTCCGAACTGCTGCGGCACTGGTGACGGGGAGGCGTGGACACGGTGTGAGGGGAGGCGGAAAATGGCGGGAGTCTGAAGCGGGGGGAGTAGTCCGTGGTCCATTATCCTCTCATCGCCCACCACTTGGTCTGGCAGGAGTTGAGATTGTGTGACGGAAGGCTGGCGGGGTCGGGAGACATCCTGACGGTGGACCTGCAGGGGGCCAGGGAGGCCCGGGGGGAGGCGACTTTGTGTCCGGCGTGCCAGGAAGGGCTGGGGCGCCGGCGTCTTGAGCTGGGGCGCCGGCGGGAGGTCTTTGGGAGGCAGAGCCTAGCCTTTTTGTACTCGTTCCCGGTGCAGGACGGGTACGACGACGTCCGGAACTGCGGTCATTGCCGGGCGGGCCCTCACGGAGTGGGCTGTGCGGCTTGGCGGAGGGTGCGGGCTGCGGTCAAAGTCCTCTGGGATGAAGCGGTCTGGGTGGTGCCGGATACGGGGGAACTGGGAGGGCTGACGGGAGGTGCTAGGGCAGCGGTGTTCCGGTTCTGTGACGGGTCGGTGAGTTACTTCGGGCAGGACGCTCCGGACTGGCGGGAGGCTGAGGAGGTGACGGGGGTGGTGGGGTTGGAGAGGGCGGAGCGGGTCCTGTCGGCCGTTGGCCGTCCGGGCGGCCGACGGCCGCTGGGCGGCGGGGCCGCCCGGGGGGAAGTCTAGTTGGGGGTAGGGGTAACCTTCCGGGGGTACAAGTTCGTCCGGGGGGACGGGGCGGCCGGTGGGAGTGAACTTCGAGCAGGGCCTTGTGGGAGCTTTTGCGCCGGCTGGGTATTACGTCATCGCAGGTCGTTGTCCGTGGTATTTGTGAGTTCCTGCGCTCTGTTGATGAAGGTGTGGCTGGAGAGGAGTATTTCCTCTCTGAACCTTGTCTTTTCGGCTTCGCTCATGGGATGTCCTGTTCCTGCGTACCGGTATTGGACGGCGTAGCGGGTGAGCCAGTTTATGGTCTCGCCGGGATTTTCCGGATCTTCTACCGTGCTATATTCCACGAGTTTTTTGAGTTGCTCTGCGGCAAGGGTGGCGGACTCGGTCTGATGATTGAGGATTTCGCCGACCATATCCTTGAGGTCATGGATGCGGGAGTAGGTCAGGCGTGCTGCTGACACCCATGCCTTGAGGGAGTTTTCGACAGCCTCCTGGGCGTGGAAGCCGTAGTTTTCCTGCTCGCCTTGCGGATGCTGGAACTCCCTTTCGAAGCCTCCGATGTGGCGATGGGCGGCCAGGAGCTTCTCCTTTACGTCGGGCCAGCTGACGGGGTACTCGTCGTCGTAGTTCCCGGCATATTCGAGTTTTTCCGGCGCCATTATTATTCCTTTCCTTGCTGCCTGCCCGGCGACGTGGTTTTGAGCTCTCCGGGAGTAGTGGAACCTTTCGGCTTCCATGGAGACGATGTCCACTCTGAGCTTGGGCGGGTATCTGTTCATATGTGCTTTGGCGGCTCTTTGTGCTCGGGAGATTTCGGCGACGTGGTCCTTGTCGTATATGAGCAGGATATCGACGTCGGAGTCCTTGTGGTGTGTACCCCTGGCTCTAGAGCCGAAGAGGATGATGGCGCTGTTTTGTACTGCGTCTTGGATTGCCCTCGCAATAGTGAGGGCCGTTGGGTCTGCGTTCCGGTTTTCGTTGCACATTTTGTGGTCCCTATTGGCCGGTCCTGCTGTGGGGGGGTCCTCTTTGCGCGTTGCCCTGCGTGTGCTTGCATATCCAGATGGCTTTTAGTGTAACAGGGCTGTTCTTCCCCTGTTCTGGGACTCTGTCCCGGTTTTACGGCCGCCGGTGAAGGGCCACCTTATGTTCACCTGTTGATTTCCAGAGTCATTGACCCGGCGATTTACACGGTCATTGACCCACCCTGGGGCATGGTGATCCGAGTATTATCTGATTGTGGTGTACCGGTCAATCACCTCCTTCCCGGCCTGCGCCCAGCAGCGCACGGTGTGGAGATTGACGCTCCCGGTAGCTGCTGCCTTCAATGACGATCTGATAGCTGGCGTTGGCCAGCCGGTCGAGGGCGCTGTTGCCGAGGATGGGGTCCTCGAAGAGTCCCAGCCACTCGTCCACTGCCCGGTTGCTGGTGATGACGAAGCTGGAAGCCCGGTGGCGGTTGAGGATAAGTTCGTACAGGTCGGCGGACTGCTGGGCGGTGAGCCGGTGCAGGCCCAGGTCGTCCAGGATCAGCAGATCGGGCGACAGGAAGGACCGGAAGGTGCGCTCCACCGAGTTGTCCACCCGGGCTTGGGCCATGATCTTGAAGTAGTCGTCGGCGTGGCTGAAGCGGACGGTGTGCCCGGATCTGACGGCGGCGTAGCCCAGGGCTTGGGCCAGGAAGCTCTTGCCGACTCCCGCCGGCCCCACCAGCAGCACGTGCTCGTGCTTGTCCAGGAACTCCAGGGAGAAGGCGGCGTCCAAGAGCCGCCGGTCCATGATGATTGACGCCGACCAGTCGAAGTCCTCCAGGCGGCAGATCTCCTGGAAGCCGGCGCCTTGCAGCCGCATCTCGATGCGGCGGTGGGCGCGGCGGTTGACCTCGTCTGAGAGGATGATTTCCAGGAAGGAAGCGTAGTCCAGCTGCTCCCTTCGGGCCAGGGAGATGCGCTCGGGCAGGGTGGCCGCCATGGGCCCCAGCTGGAGCCGCTTGAGCAGCGGAGTCAAGTCGGTGGTCCTGGTCATTGCAATCTCCTCATGCCGTCTGGCGGTATTGGTTGGTCTGGGCAAAGACGTTGCCGGGCCGGGCGAAACGCCCGGTGGGCAGCGGCATGGGCAGTTGGGGTGTGGTCTCCTCCTCCAAGGCCTGCACCAGGATGCGCTCGACACGGCGCACGTCGATGAGGTCCACGTCCAGGGCCCGGCGGCAGGCGGCATCCAGACGCTTCGCCGTGTAGCGTTCCCCAAGACGGAGCAGCTTGTGGCCCTGCCTGATTTTGGCCCACGGGAGCGGGCCGTCGAAGAGCCGCTCAGCGAAGTCAGCCACTGCCGGCCCCAGCTCGGCTGCCTTGCTCTTGATGCGGTCCGGCGCCCGGGTGGTGTAGGCGGAGAGGTGGGCCGGGTAGTCCTCGGGATCGGTGGCGCGGCCGCCCTTGGGCTGGCGGACGTGGGTCTTGATCAACTTGCCCCGGTGATAGATATGCACCAGCTTGCTGTCCACCCGGATCTCCACCCGCTGACCTGGAGGACACAGGGCGGACGGCACCGAGTACAGGGCCTGCCGGCATTGGATGTGATGGTCGGGATGCACCTTGGCATTGCGCCAGTCGGCGATCTCGTAGGGCTCGCCGTCCCACGGAATCAGGGCTTGGCGCTCCTCGTCCTGGAAGACCACCAATGGCTTCCTGCGGGTGGTGCCGTGGATGCGGAGCCCGGCGACATCGCGGCACCAGCGTTGCGCTTCTGATCGGAGGTGTGGCAGGCCCTGGAAATCGCCGCCCTTGAAGAGGCGCTCCCTGGCGTAGGGCACGCCACGCTCCACCTTGGGCTTGTCCTTGGGATGCCTGACTCTGGCCGCGTCGGCGATGAAGCCGCGGCGCTGGGAGTATTCCAGGAATCCCCTGGTGAAGACGGGATGCAGCGCGTCCGCTCCCGCCACTGCCGGCGGGAAATTGTCGATGACCAAGTACCTGGGGATGCCGCCGAAGAAGGCCCAGGCCGACTCCAGCCCGGCTATGACGTCCTCCAGTGTCTGACCGAAGGTAGGCCAGACGAAGCTGTGCCTCGAGTAGGCCAGCACCACGATCAAGGCCCACACCGCGCGTCGGCGGCCCGTGTCCGGGTCATGGATCAGACCCAGCCGGCCAAAGTCCACCTCCGCCACCTCGCCCGGCGGGGTGTCTTCCATGCGCACGGTGGTCCTGCTGCGCCTGCTCCAGCTTCGCTTCTGGATGAAGCGCCGCAGCGACTGGTACGACACCGGGCATCCCCGACCCAACAGCAACTCGTGGATGCGGGTCAACTGCAGCCGGTCGCCGGTAAGCCACTGGTAGATCTGGTCGGACCAGGGAGCCAACAGACCCTCGCTGGGCGTCTCTGCCTCGCGCGGGCCGGGCTGGCCGATGACCGCCAGCCGGCAGAGTTGATCATCGGTGGGAACAGTCCCGTCCCTGGCGACGCCCCCGGCCTTCGCCGCAGTGAGATACTTGCGGACCGTGTTCCGCGACAGGCCGGTGCCCGATGCGATCTGACGGTACCCCTCGCCCGCCTGCCATCGCCGGATGATTTCCTGTATTTCCACTCTGGTAACCTCCCGGAACGCCATCCCCACACCCCACGTTTGAAGTGCGTCAATGGTCGCCCCTCCGGCTCCCAGGGTGGGTCATAGACCCTGTAAATCAGGGGTCAATGTCCCTGTCAATTTTCCGGTTTACCGGGTCAAAGTTCGTGGAAATCCACACACCACCAGTTGTTTCTTTCTCGGCAGGTTCATCCTTGGTAGTGCCGGTTTTTCTTCTGCCCGATTTCCCGGAGTTTCTCCGGTATCTGTTCCCACTGGTCGTTCCGGGCCAGCCGGAGGAAGTCGTCGAACTTGACTAGGTCCCAGGACTGGACCTGCCACTGGGAGCGGTCGACCAGGACCTGGATGATGTGTGCATTGAGGTCGTCCTGGATGCGGTCCATCTTCTCGGTGAGGAGGTCGTCCCGGTAGGCGTAGTCCCGGGCGAGGTCTCCTTCGGTGAGGATTTCGTGGCGGGCGTTCTTGGCGTAGTCTCCGAGGGTCCGGGCGAGCTGAGCGAGACCGGGCTGGTCCATCTGTGGGGAGGAGAGTCCGGTCTGGATAGTCTGCCAAGCGGTTTCTGGGTCTGAGACCTCTCTGGGCTGGCCGTAGAGGAAGGTCCGGATGTCTTCGGGCTGGGGGTTGCCGTAGACGAGGGCGTCCCGGCTGCGGTCTTCGTTGTCTTCGGGGAAGTCGGAGTATTTGGTCCGGTAGGACTGGGTGTCTCCGGGCATGGCGGTCACCTCTCTTTTGCTCCAAGTGTAGGGGAAGATGCGGGGTGGCCGCTTTGACGGATTGGGAGTTGGGGGGCCAGTTCTGGCGTCTTGGCGTCTTGGCGTGTTGGCGTTCTGACGTTCTGGCGTGTTGGCGTTCTGGCGTCTTGGCGTTCTGGCGTTCTGGCGTGTTGGCGTTCTGGCGTTCTGGCGTCTTGGCGTGTTGGCGTTTTGGCGTGTTGGCGTTCTGGCGTCTTGGCGTTCTGGCGTCTTGGCGTTCTGGTGTTCTGGCGTCTTGGCGTGTTGGCGTTTTGGCGTGTTGGCGTTCTGGCGTCTTGGCGTTCTGGCGTGTTGGCGTGTTGGCGTGTTGGCGTCTTGGCGGTCTGGCGTTCTGGCGTGTCCGGTTGGTATCAGAATTTCTTCGGGGGCGGGTTGGTGAATAGAATGGCGGGTAGCCCGCAGGCGCTGAGATCGGCGACTAGGTCGTAGGAGACGGTTGGAGCGTCGGGGTCTTGGCCGAGTATGTTGGTCCAGAAGTAGATCCCGCCCTTGGACAGACCGGTGGGGTTCTGTGAGAGGTACTGGCGGATATGTCCGCGGCCGATGTCGTTCCTCTTCAGGTCTGCCAGACTGTTCAGTTCCCGGATGATCAATGCGAGGCTGCCGGCGCATTCGTATGGGTGGGCCGTATCGGTCAAGGGGGCGGACTGGAATTCTGTTCGGAGGCATAGCATCCGGGCGCCGCCTCGCCGGAGGTCGCGCCACAACGTCCGGAGGTTTGCTTGGGAGTAGTAACCTCCCCGTTGACGTCGGCCGTGGTTTGATACGGCCCAGGGGCAGTCTCTGCACATTTGCAATTCCATGGTCTAAACCTCTTGATGGTCGGGGTTGTTACCGGGTTCGCTGGAGTCGCCGGGAGTTCCGGTCCCGTCCGGGTGGTGACTGAGTCGGGGGATCCGTTCAGCCGCATGTGTTCGGCGTGTTACGATATTTCATTGTCCGGATGAATGAATAGCGTTGTGGCTTCCGTTTTGGTGGCCCGGCCGGGGTGAAGACTGAGCATCGGAATGAAAGTTGCGCAGATTGTCATGATGGGACTGGCAGGTCTTTACTTGGTGTTTGCCGGTTTTACCGCAATGGTTGGTTCGTTCGCCGACGGGGGCGACATTTGGCAACGAGCCTTGATTTCCGGGGTCCATCCCCTTGGCGCCGTCGCGCTGGTGGTGCTCGTGTTCAACCTCTTGGCAGGTCATAAGTGGGTCATCCCGGTGGCGGTGGTTCTACTGCTAGTGAGCATCGCCGGAGACTTGGGCGCTTACTTCGCCATTAGCTCTGGAGCCATCAAGGGCGACGCCGGGCTTGCTTTGGCGTTTGCCGTCTGCCCGGCGTTGGGAGTCGTCTACGTCTTCATTCGAGCGATCGGGTCAAGCCTTGGCGCTGGCTCCGGGCTGGCCCGTTAGCCTCTCTGTTCCCGGATTCTTCACAGACCAGGTGTCGCCGGGCTTCCTACTTCAGATTCCGTTCGGGCTGGTGACTGATGGGTCCTGGGGGCTAGGAAGCCGTCCAGCCGCATGATCTTAGCTTGGAGTTGCTGGGGGCTTGGAGCTTGGTGGATTTGGTCCAAGCAGTCGGGGCAGGTGGTCCTAAGGGAGTTGTTGTTCATGGGGGTGCTGGGGTAGGCGTTCTGGCCGCAGGCCAACCGGCCGCCGGAGGGGACGCGTGGGAAGTGGACGTAGAGGCGGTGGGAGACGGGGTTGACGGTCGACATTGCAGGGCTCCTTGCCGTGCTGGTTGGGCTGGATTGTGGAGGTGGAGCGGGTGCTTCTCCGGAGGTCTTTATCCGGGGGTCCTTATCCTGGGGCGCACTTGGCTTCCATGAGGGGCGCCATGGGGACCAATGTCCTTGTCAGGGTGGGGTGTTGGCGGAACGCTCGGGTCATTGATGCCCGGAAGTCTTCCCAGTTGTCGACGACCCGGGCGGTCATGTCCGTCAGTATGCCGGTGTCCCGGGTTCCTTCGATGAAGCCCGCCTTGATGTCGGGACGGGCCTGAAGGCAGTTGAAGAGGGCTTTGAGCAACCGGGACTGTTCGGCCGGCGGGGTTGACGGAAGCGGTTTCTGGTGGCAGGCGAGGGCGGCTGCGGCTACCAGCAGAAGGATGGTGATTGCGGCGGTCATTGTTGTTGGGGTCTTCCTTGGCGGATGGGTGTTGGGGACTTGCCGGCTGGCGTTCTGTCCCTGATTCATTGTCGGGGTTCTCGCTAGGCGGCGTTTTGTTGTCGCCGGGGTTTTCCGGCGGTTGGGAGGAGGCTGATGGTCCTGTCTGCGGCGCAAGTTCCGCAAGGTGGTCAGGGAGCGTCCTGGGCTGGTGCCCAGCGCCCTCTTCCATCTCATCGGCAACAGCGTCTTCCTGCGCCTCTCCGACGTGGCCTCCGGACTGCCGCCCTACGAGGAGCAGGTGCTGCTGTCGGGCATGGACCGGGAGACGGACTTTACCGGCTTCTCCCAGCGCAAGGCCTACGACCTGGTGTTCGACACACCTTGCGGCAGGCCTTGGCCGAAGCGTTGGCCAAGGGGTCAAAGCGGCTCCTGGCTACGTACCTGCAAACCCTGCTGGCCTACCCCGACGGCTGCACCCGGGGCGAGACGGTCTTCGACCCCCAGACGGGCAACGTGCTGGTGCAGATGCCCCCCTGTCCGAGGACAAACTCTATCCGAAAGAGCAGGCCCTCGTTGACCTGGTGGCGGCCGAAAGGCTGGCGGGCCGCAAGGTGCTGGTCTACGCCACCCACACCGGCACGCGGGACATCACCGAGCGGATGGACCAGTTTCTGACCCGGCACGGGTTCCGGGTGGCGGTGCTCAAGGCCGACTCGGTGGCCCCGGACCGCCGGGAAAGCTGGGTGGAGGAACGGGTCAAGCAGGGGGTGGACGTGGTCATCTGCCATCCCCGCCTGGTGCAGACCGGGCTGGACCTGATCGACTTTCCAACCCTGGTCTGGTTCGAGACGGAGTTCTCTGTCTTCCAATCGACACAAAAGATTACGGTTTTCATGGGCAGTCGATTTGGATGCGACTGTGGTTAAATAGGTGCAATAGACTGCAAAGCAGGGGGTTGAGTAAATGGTAGGTGAAACCGTCTTTAAGATGTGGTTAGGAGCTCTGTGATCCTTGGCACCACGACCCTAGCCGAGAGCTCGATCCTCTTGAGTTGGCCAAGACCATATTGAGAACTTGTAACTCCTCTGCGCTCACTCCAACCGAGTCAAGGGCAACCGGTCGTAGGGATACCTGATGGCCAGCCTGGCGGAGATGGGGGTCGCGGCGTGACAGGTTTACACGTGCCATCGACGAACGTCGGCTCTTCCGAGAGGTGTTGATGACTCCGAGAGAACTTTACTATCAGATAGGAAAGGAAACAGTTCTTTACCAGAACACGTTGCATCGGGAGTTGTCCGACAGGGCATTTAACCTGCTAAATCTGGGCGTCGCAACGATTGCTGCATCTGGGGTGATCGTTAATCTTCAGTCAAAAGACCTTGAGTGGGGACCCTTGCTGATGTCACTGGGGGCACTGTCCCTTTTTGCGTTTGTCGTGGTTGCAGTGCTTTCGCTCAGGGGCATGCGCGGGGCAGACTGGTATGGCTTTCCGATACTTGACGACATGGCCCACCGGATAGCTTACCTAGAAGAAAACTATCCGGCGGGCTCGTCGTCGGGGCAACTGGAGGCCTTACAAAGCATTGCAGGGAACCATTTCCAAAGCGCTTGATTCAACAACGAATTGAAACTGTACCACAGACGACGCGAGCAGTTCTGGACAATAGTCTTCTTAGCGGTGGAAATGCTGGCCGTTATTTCTCTCGTCGTATTGATATTCTGGGGAACTCAAACACCCCTCTGCGGTGAGGCACTAGCTGAAACGGTTCAATGTGCAGGTCAGTAACTGACTGCTTGCTGTCTGAGCCGGCGTCAGCATCTTCCGTTTCCTCCGGCGGTTCGCCACCGAACGGTCTGGCTTGCGGCTGCTTGACGGCCGGCACTACGCTCAGAAGGAATGGTTTTCGGGGGGTCTTCTCATACTCGGCCATGGTAACCCCCTCCTTGTTGTTTTGGCTGTAGGGAAAAACGCCCGCCCGGGAGGACATTTGGCACTCCGCGAACGGGGCTCGCTTCACTTTTGACCGTAGCAGGGGAGTTGTCTACTTGTCAACACCCCTCATTGAACGAAAATCTTTCTCAGGGGAACGCGATAGCGACTGGGAGTCAGCCCAAGTACCGTTCCTGGAAGATCTTGAAGCAATAGTCGTACATGTCTTGAACTATGAAACTGAGCCCTCTGGCCAGTTCTTCTTCCGGTGGATACACATGGAACTGCTCGCCCACAGTTTTCCTATATGGCCAGTCAGCGACTTCGCTGGCAGCAACCTTGTAGGCCAGCATTACAGCCATGATGTCCAGAACCGTTGTTACCATCATGGGATGCAGCTGGCCCTTAAGTATTTCTCGGGGCGTCAGTACTGGCCAGGCATCACCGCGTCGCCGGTGCCTAAGTGGCCCCAGCCAACGGTCAGCGCGAAGTCGTCGCCGCTCATGTTGCGCCCGTCGGTGGTGGATGGGACGGCGATGGCTGCCAACTCCGGGCGCACATCCCCAGCGGTTACGCCCTCGACCGGCATCTCCGGTTCCAGCAGCGCGGCCAGTTCCCGGCCTCGGGCAGCGGAAGCTCGCAGCTCATCGGCAGCGCCGGACGCGTCCCCGTCAGGCCAGCCGGGAAGCGGGATGCGCGGCCACTCCATCCGCAGCGCCCCAGCGTTGGACTCCCCGTAGGCCGGGTCGTGGAGCACCGCCAGCGCATGGTGAAACAGTTCCTCCATTCCCAACCCCAGTCGGCCGATATAGCGTTGCGCCGCCGCCGACAAGTTGGGGCGGCGCTGTTCCCCGTCCCCGTCCAACGCCAACCCCTCGTCGCGCAGCCAGGCGGGGATGCAGGTAGCATTGCGGTCCATTAGGTCTAGGCAACCGATGTCGAGAATGACTTGTGGCGGCGACCATTCCCTCCGTGGTTTCTGTTGAGAAACCAGCGCTACATTGCCCGCGAATACGTGAGGCTTGTAATCGGGTCGAGGACGGTCAAGTAGTCCGTTGTCTACCTCCCAATAGAGCCAGCGGCTATCGAACGGGCGGTAGGCGTAACGAATAAAGCCTTGCTCATCCGGTTTTATATGTTCAGTCTTCGCAGACTCAAAATGGTCTTGTATACGCAACTCCAATTTGTCCAAGTCAATATCCACAAGGAAAGAGTCACTGCCGGTCTTGACCCCTGGAAAAGACGTAGGGAACAGGTCGGGCAACGACGGCCACTCGCTCCAATTTTGGTTGACCGCCACCTTCGCGAAGGGCAGGCCCAACGGCAATACTGGTTCGACATCCCCGTACAGCGCCGCCGTTTCCGCTTCCGCCGTTTCGGTCAGTTCCGTCAGCTTGGCCTGCCCCCACAGGTGGCGGAAGCCCACGGACTCGGCGGGCGCGTGTTCCGCCTTCCTGACCAGCGTGGCGATGGCGGTGCCCACCTGTATGCCCACCGGGCCGCCTGGCGTGGAGAAGATGCTGGGGTCGAGCTTGCCGTCGGGCGCGGTCTTGCCCGTCTTGTACTTGTCGCCATTGAGACAGTCAATGCGGATGGCGTCGAAGGCTTCCAGGTAGCGCTCCCGCATCCCGGTGAAGGACAGCCCGTCCAGCCACGAGTAGTTGGAGATGAAGCAAACGACGCCCCGCCCGGTCTTCTCCGCGATGCGCCGCTCCGCCATGCGGAAGAAGCGCACGTACAGGTCGTTCAGCCCCTGCCCCTCGGGCTTCCGCACTTCTTTGACCGTGCGGTAGGCTTCCGACAACTCCCTCTCCTCATCCACGGCCATACCCGCGAAGCCGTTGTAGGGCGGGTTGCCCAGGATGACCAGCACCGGAGTGTCCTGCTTCACCCGCTCGGCCCGGTCGCGCTCCTCCTCCAGCTCCGGGAAGGGCAGCGGCTTCTGGGTCCTCGGCTCCCAGCCGGTGAGCGCGTTGGTCAGGAATACCCCGGCCCGCTCGTTGCCGTCCTCGGACAGGGGCGCGTCCAGGGCTTGCATGGTCAGCCCGACCTTTAGGTGGGCCACCACGAAGGGTGCGGGCATTATCTCGAAGCCGAACGCTCGTTGCGTCGCGGCCTGCTTCACCCGCGCCCCCGTGAGGGCTCCCAGGCCCCTGCCCCGCAGGTTGGCGGCGATGCGTTTCAGCGTCTCGGCCAGGTAGGCCCCGGTGCCGCAGCAGGGGTCGAGGACGTAGACGTTCTCGGCGGCAAGCCCGTCCTCGATGCCCAAGTCGTCCTTCAAGGCGCGATCAACGCGGGCCACCATGTAGCGCACCACCTCGGCGGGGGTGTACCAGACGCCGAGCTGCTTGCGCAGGGCCGGGTCGAATTCCTCCAGGAACGGCTCGTAGAAGTAAGGTACCGCCTCTCCCTCGTTGAACCTGGCGAAAAAGGCATCGCGGTCCACCCGGTCCAAGGCCGCCGCAGTCCAATCCAGCACCTCCACCAGGTCCAGCGACTGCAACTGTACGGGGCTGGTCACCTGCTGGAACAGGGCCTGCATGATGGGGGCGCGAGGTGCCAGACCGAGGTACGCCAGTCGAAAGAGGATGCCGGAGTCGGCGTCTGCCGTGCCCACAGCACCCAGGCCGAGAAGACGCCGTAGAAGAGGGTCTGCACCAGCGTCGAGCGGAAGAAGGCCACGCCCCGCTCGCCCTCGAAACGGACGCCCAGCGCCTCTTCTAGCGCCGACCGCACGGAGTTCAGGGACAATGCGTCGCCCGACGCTTCCACGCGGGCCAGGCCGTCTCGGGCGTAGGAGGCCAGCAGCCGGGCCAGGTCGCGCGGTTCGGCCAGCGTGGCCCGGTGACACAGGGCCCGGCCCAGGTACTCGGCCAGCGCCGGGCCGACGCTGTTGGCGAAGGCGCGGGGGTGTTGCAGCTTGGCCTCGAAGCCGGCGGCAGACTCGGCCAGCCGGAAAGTCTCCAGCTTGGACGGGTTGCCGTGCGAGTCCTCGCCCAGCAGTACGAAGTCGCGGGTGTTGGTGACCAGAACGAGACGGTAGCGCTCCCAGTATCGGCTGACCTGTGCGCTATCGGCGGTGAGCCAGGCGTCGTCGCCAGCGGACTTGACCTCCACTACACCGCCCTCGGGGAGTTGACCCTGCTTAGGCTGGCCCTTCGACACCTGTCTGGCAGCGAAGAGTCCGAAGTCTGGATGTCCAGCGCCCTGCTGGGCTAACTGGCTGACGCAACTCACCCTGGGCCTCAGTGAGCCGCCCACGGCATTCAGCAGGTTGTTCAGCGGCGGATAGTAGGACAACTCGCCGGTGCCGCCTCCCGTGGCCCGGATACGGCGCAACTCGGCAAAATAGTCGTCCACTGCCGCTTTCAGTTTTCCTTCTATTGCCGCCATTTCCCTGTGTCCATCTCCCTTGTCTACGAACTCCGGCGGGCTACCGGGGCAGGAACCCCGGCTCGACCAGGAGATCCGGTGCGTCTATCCCCAGGGCGTCGGCGACCGCCTTCAGGGTCTTGAACCTGGGGGACTGTTCCCCATGCTCCAGCCTCACCAGCGTTACCCTCCCAATGTCCGCAGCGCGGGCCAAGGCCTTCTGGCTCAACCCGGCCGATTCCCGGTACCGTCGCACCCTATCGCCGATGGTCTGCCTCCCCAGGGCTGCAATGGCTTCGACCGTCGGCCGGTAGGTTGCGTCGCAGTAGTGCCGGGCGAAGTCCCAAGGAATTTCGACGCTCTCACCCCCGACCGTTTGCAGCACCATCTCGTAGGGGTTGGGCAACTCTAGGCCAGAGATACCTTCGCGGACCTTGATCTCAGGAACTTCGCCGTAGGGTATGAGCCCCCTTAGCCCGTCGGCGAAGCTCAACTCGATCCCGTCATCCAACAGACTGGCGGTGGTCATCATCCGGTTGGCGTTTTTCACCAGCACCACGTTCATAGTCTACCTCCCGTGGATGGCGTCCCAAGTCGCCCTGATCTCCGCCGCGTGTCTCGCGTACGCCTGCATGATGTCCCGGAAGTTGCCGGGGGGAGGCTGGTCCATGTAGGCGCCGCCGTTCAACTCTATCCGGCACACATCCTCGTTCCCAACCCAAACATACACGTGCAGCGGTTCGAAGGCGTTTTCCCTGGTGTTCACCACAAAGCGAAACTGCCCCTCCACCGCCACCGTCGGCATACGACATCCCCCGGAGCGGCGACCATCGCCATGCCGCCACAGCGCATCAAGTGTATCAATTCACGACACACACCGTAAAGTCCCAGGAGGTTTCGCCAGTCGCGGGAAGCACCGCTTCCTACGTGGGTACCTGCGTTCATTTCCTTTCCCACTGGCATTTGGCTGTGTTTCCGCAGAGCCATAGACCGCGTCCAAAGTTTGCAAATCGGCACTTTTCACCGGCGCGGGAAACCGGGACAATTGTTCCCGGCATGGGGACGAAGGGATAATGGAGCCCTTCATGGCGTGAGTCGCGGGGCGGCCCCACTACTGGCACCGGCGTCACTGAGGGCCGGAACCCTGGAACAATCCTACCGGCGCCCCGAAAGAGTACAGGCCGATAAGGAGAGTCCAGCATGGACGGCGCGGTCACAAGGGAAGAGGCGGCAGCCCAGTGGCGACTGGACCTTGAAGACGCGGAAGCCGGCAGCCAGCAGACCTGGATCGGGGACATCACCGCCGGAATGTCGGAGTTCGAGCGGCTGACCCTGATAACCGAAATCCTCATGCCGGTGCGGAACGAGTTGGCGCTGGATTTCGAGGAAACGCAGCAGCGGGACCAGCCATCGCAGCAGCCTGCCGGGGACAGCCACGGCGATGACGACAGGACCATCGACCAGGAGGAGGAGACCGGAGAACTCGGCGCCAACCAGGTCTATTCGGTCGTGCTGGCCACCGCTGCAGCCTGCAACAGGTGGCTCAAGGAGGACCTGGGGCCGGGACTGAGGGCCAGCGGTCAGGGCTTTGAGACTCCGATGACCCTGGACCCGGCGACCGACATAGACCACTGGGCCAGGGAACGGGCCAGGCCCATGATGGAAGAGCCAGCCGGTGACGACGACATCGAGAGATGGCTGCACTGGGCGGACCTCAGAACGGCGCGGACCCTTCCAGAGGAGACCGCGCCCCGGGAGGAATGGAGCGAAGCCGTGGGCCACAGCATGGCCTTGGTCAGGGAGGCCATCCACCGGCTGACCCTGGCCAGGCTCTACATGAGGGCGGGCGACCGGGCCGTGCTGGAATCCAACCTCGCGGTCCAGACCACCGAGAACGTCTACCGCGTTGTCATCTGGCTTGCCAGCACCCTGCAAGCCTGGGGCATAGCCCTGGTCCGGGTCCACAACGCCGTTCCCGAACCGGACAACGGCCCCTGAAGGCGCTACCCGCCCCAACGGAAAACAGCGTTCCAGTTGCTTCCAGCCCCCGTTTCCGCCCGACCGAGCATGGAATCGGCAATCCAATGCGATTTTGGAGACGTATACCTAATATCGGACTTACGAATACTTTCGTCGTAGTCCTTGGCTAAGCCGGGTGAACCCGTGAACCGACGGGAGGCACCCGTCGCGAGGAGCGGAGATACAGGGATGGCGCAACGGGAACAACTGACCAACGAACAGAAACGACTGCTGAGAATCATCGCCAGGATGCCCCTGGCCAGCGCGGCCAACCTGGCGCCCATCCTCGGCCTGGCCGAGGACCGGGTTAGAAGAATGCTGAGAACCCTGCGCAGTGGCGGCTGGGTGGAGTCCGTGGTGCGGGGCATGACCGAGCGGAGGCAGCACCGCTGGTTCCTGACCCGCAAGGCCGTGGACCTGCTCTACGTCACCGACCACCAGCATCCGGCGCCCAGGGAAGAAGCAAGGGCCGCAGGGCAGGCCGCTTTCCACCCGGAGGGCGAACTGCCCGAGGACTACCGGGACCGGTTCGCCCTGGACCACGGCCATCCGGTCCACCTGGAGAATCAGGACGACTCCCCCTTCGCATCCGGTGACGCGGCTGCTGACCATTCCGCCACCAACGTTGACCACGAGCACCCGCCCTGGACCGCCACGTCGCGGGGCATCGAGACCTCCCTGCGGCGGCTGGCCATGCTGGAGCCGGTATACCGCCTGGCCCCCGACCTGGTCCGCAGCGGCAGGGTCAACCTGCCCGCCGGCGACACGGCGGTCTCCAGGGAGGCCAGGATGACCGACTTCCGGCTGCTCAGGTGCGGGGGTTTCTACCACGCCGTGGCAAGGTACGGCCCCGACCTATGGACTCCCTTCACCTACGCCGGTCTCCACGCCACCGAACGGGCGCTGCGGCGCAAGGAGCAGCACCGCTTCTGGGGAGTTGACTGCTACTCCCACGAAGAAGACCGCTACCTCCGCATTGGCAACCGGCTGTTCTACGAGGACCCGGACCAGGTGGTGGAACCCTCGGGCCAGATCGTGGTGGCCCACGACGCCTGGGCCCGTGAGCTGGCCCGCAACACCCTGTCCGGCTCCACGCCCACGCTGTTCTGCACCCCGAACGGGCAGTGCAGCGAGGCGGTGGAACTGCGTCCTTCCCGGGACCTGGTGTCCGACCCCGCCGGGCATCCCACCGTGGGCCGGCCGGAGAACGTCGGCCTGTGGCTGAGAGACAATCCCGACATGGAGGCCATCGACGGCAGGACCGCCCACCGGCTGTTCATGACCATCTGCCAGTTCCCCGCCATGCGGGCCTCCTGGCTTCGGGATATTGGCGGCGGCTCATCCGGCGAGGTCTCCCGCCACCTGGGACGATTCGTCCAGACCGGCCTGGTGGCGGTGTTCGACGGGCGGCACTACCTGTCGGAACTGGGGATGAGGCGGGCGGCCAACATGAGCCGGATACTGCCCTCGGTGATCCGCAGCCGCCACGGGGCCTACCTGGACCGCTGGTACCGGGAGCATGAGGAGCGGCACAACGACGGGGTGAACCGGCTGGTGGTGCGGTTCGCCAGGGAGGGAGTGGAGGTCGTCGCCGGCTGGCGGGGCGAGGTCAACGTGCCCAACCTGACCCAGGTGCGGCCCGACCTGCTGGTGCAGGTGAGCGAGGGCGCCCTGGGAGGGGGGACCCACTACATCGAGTTCGAGCGGACCGCCGTCCGTCCCGATAGGGTGGCGGAGAAGCTGGGACCCTACCGCCGGATGGCGGCGGCGGGCCGCGCCCTGCCCCTCCTGATGGTCTGCGAGACGGCTCTGGGGAGGCAGAACTTCCGGGCGGCGGCAGGAACCTTGCCGATGCTGACCACCACCCTGGAGCGGGCGCTGTCCGGGCCGGTGACCGGCGCGGTTACGGTGTGGAGTCGGGACGGGGTGCCGGCGGCGCTGCACTGCCGGTGACTTCGGGAAAGGAGCAGGCTTAGGGAAAGTGTTGTTTGAGATTGTTTCACAACCAGTGATTAACGCCGGTGGTTGCGCCTGAGTTCGGACACGTACCGCCGTCCCAGTATGTCCGCGTTACCTTCGGGCCATTCGCCCAGCCTGGTGGACCCGGAGGGCGCGGCGTGGGAAGTCAGCAAACCCGCCATCAACCCGTCAACCTCGTCCCTGGTCAGCACCGTGTCCCGCAGCAGCAACCCCACCAGTCGGGTCAAGGCTAACCCCATGGACGGCGGCGTATGTACCAGCCGAACGCGAGCGCCCACCGCCGAGGCCAGCAGCCACAGCAACTCCTCAAAGGTGAAGGTGTCCGGCCCGGCGGCGTCGGCGACAGAGCTGTCCCCTCGTGAACCGGCGTCCACCGCCTGGGCCGCCAGGTCCTCGGCGTAGACGGGCTGCACCGGGTAGTCGCCGGTCCCGAAAACGGGGAAGACCGGAAACCGCCGCAGCGCCCATGCCATGTTGTTCAGCAGCAGGTCGCCTTTGCCGAAGACCAGGGTGGGTCGGATGATGGCGTATGGGATACCAATATCCTGAAGAATCTCCTCCACCTGCCCCTTGCCCCGGAAGTAGGGCAGCCTGGAATCGGTTGAGGCGTTGGCCACGGAGAAGTGGACTATCCTGCCCACGCCCGCCTTGGCAGCCGCATCGAACAGCGCCCTGGAGTTTGCCACCGCCTGCTCGAAGGTGGTCAGCCCCCGCCCGAACCTGATCCAGTAGGTGTTGTAGAGAACACCGGCTTCCTGCATCGACCGGCACAGCCCGTTCTGGTCGGAGAAGTCCAGGGGAGCCGCTGGCACCAGGCCACCGAAAAGGCCCTGCCGGTCCGGGTTGCGAGTTAGAGTCCTCACGCCGACACCCTCATCCAGCAGGCGCCGGGCCACGTACCTGCCGGTGTAGCTGAAGGCGCCGGTAACAATTGCCGTGTCGGGGTGGGACAGGGCTAAAAGACTCCTCGAAGAATCGGCGGGCATCCTTCCGCCGTAATTTCAGGATAACACGGGTTGCTGCGGTTCCTTTGGTTCGACAACCAGTTGGGACCTGTTGGTGGTATGAGGTGCTGTGGAGTCCTTTCGGTAGTCTTCAAGACCCTCGAAATGCACATCCCACCCGGGTATTGGTTCAACCGGATCAGCGGGCAACCACCGGCCTTAAGGCAGGGACGGTAGGACTTGTTCCGGTCCGGTACGCGGGAGACAGGGGTTACGCCGAACCGCCGTCCACGAGGCCGGCGCGCACCGCCCAGACCACCATCTGCTGCCTGGTCTTGAACCCCAGCTTCCTCTGGAGGCCCGACACGGCGTTGCGCACGGTGAGGGCGCTGTTGCTCCTGATCTCGCCGATCTCCTGGTAGCTCAGCCCCTCGGCGAACAGCTTCAGTATCTCCCGCTCCCGGTCCGTCAGGGTTGCCAAGCGTTCGGCCGCGGCGTCGGCCGACGGGCTCCGCACCGCCCGGGACAGTCGCCGGGCCGCGTCTCCCGGGATGCGGAACTCGCCCTCGGCCACCTCCCGCAACGTCGTGAGCAGCTGCTCCTTCCCGGAGTATTTCTGAAGGTACCCGGTGGCCCCGGCGGCGATGGACCTCACGATGGCGTCCTTCTCATTGGAGGCGGTCAGCATCAGCACCCTGGTGCCGGGCAGCAGTTCCGTGATCTCCCGGCAGGCTTCGATGCCGTCCATCACCGGCATTATGACGTCCATGACGATCACGTCGGGGGCGGCTTCCTCCACCAGCCGAAGGGCCTCCTCACCGTCGGCCGCCTGGGCCACCACCTGGAACTCCCCGGTGTTCTCCAGGGCGTCCCGCAGCAGGTCCCGCATTATGGAATGGTCGTCGACCAGCATGACGCTGGTCCGGTTGTCGGAAGTCATCTACTCCCCTCCTCTGAGATTCCCGTAGGGAACAACGCAGGTGACGGTGGTCCCGCCGCCGTCCCCATCCGACTTCACCTCAAGGCGTCCGCTCATCCGCCCGGCGTCGGCCCGCATGTTTCTGAACCCGTGGCCCCTGGCCTCGTGGTCCGCCGGCAGCCCCACGCCGTCGTCGGACACCGACAGCCGCAACTCCCCGCCGTCGCAATCGAGACCAATGACCACCTCGCTGGCATTGGCGTGGCGAATCACGTTGGTCAGGGCGTTGTGGGCTATGGAGAAGAGCAGGCTCCGGTCAATGGTCGACAGCGGCGGCTCCCGTCCCTGCTGCACCAGTTCGGCCGGCACTGAGGTGATGACGGTGAAGGTGGCGGCGTGGGCCTCCAGGACCTCGCCCAGCTCCTCCCCCCGGAATATCTGCCCGCCGTCGATGGGGTGCCTCAGCTCCCACATGGCCGACCGGGACAGTTCCGCCACCAACCGCAGCTTGGCCTTCAGTTCCTCCTGCGTTTCGTCCGCCAGCTCCATCGCCTGTTCGACGCCCAGGCCGATCATGTAGGCCCACTGGGCGGTGGTGTCGTGAATGGTTTGGGAGATCTCGATGCGCTGGCGCTGTAGCTCCCTCTCCCGCTCCAGTCCTTTTCGCCTGCTTTCCCGCTCCAAGCCGGAGATTATGCTGACCACCGCCGCCACGGCGTACAGGACCAACACCCGGTAGAAGAGGTGCTGCTCCTCCTTGGCGGCAATGTCCAGCGCCGGCTCAACCGTAAAGCTCAGCACCGAGTAGATGCCCGCCACCAGCGTGGTCCAAGGCAGGACCAGCCGGGGAGCGGTGAACACGTAGGCGAACACCGCCACCGCGAAGTAGTACACCACGAAGTAGGGACTGTTGAAACCGCCGGAAATGGAAGTGCTGAAGGAGATCACCACCAAGTCCAGTGCACTAAGGCCCAGCAGCCATGCCGGCTTGACCGTCCCCCTGCGGTGTATGAGCCACTGAACATACCCGTTGATCGCCAGGAACCCCAGGCAGTAAAACGTGTTGAGAATGTGACTCAGGGATCCATGGTCGACGCGGTAGTGAATTTCTATAAGAGCGGCGATAAGCCCCAGCCACCGGACCCACAACAAAACCCTGGCGGCGTGCAGAAGCTCGTCCGGGCTGGTGCGCTCGGCTCCCAGGAAGAGCTGCAAGAACCTTCCGACTGTAATGTTTTTCACACCTGACACATAGCTCTCCAGGGTATCGTTCGCGGCCGGATTCGGTCGTGGGGCCATTCGCAACTCCCGCCGGTTGACACGATAACGCCACCCGTTCCTCACGGGCATCCCGCAAGTTTCTCCGCCTCATCCGGAACGGAGCGTGGGGTATCACAATCAACCTACCGCCAGATTTCGGCGATAACAAGATGTCATACGAACCCACATGGTCGTGATAATCACACATCAGAAGCACTGGCCCCGGTACCCGCATGGGTTCGGCCGGGAGCGTATCTGTTATTGTCCAGCGATTCCGTCACCCTAATTGAAAAGCGAATATGTCCCCTGGGTTAGTCTGCGGCGGTTGATGATGCGGCCAGGGCCTCGGCCTTGGCGTGCTCCTTGGCGCTGAGTTTCTTAGTGGGTGGACTTTCTGCTTTGAGGTATTTCCCCACGGTGTCGCGGGCCATGCCCAGGTTCGTGGCGATGGCCCGGAGGGACAGCCCTTGCTCCCTGGCCTGCTGTACAGCCTCCCAACGGGCCTGCTGGGTTGACGTTGGCGTCCGGTGCAACTGGTGGCGCACTGGCTTCCCCTTGTCGCCTCTGCGCTCCGCCTCTTCCTGAGCAGCCGATTCCAAGATGTAGAGGCGGTCCCGTTGAGCCACGCTCAGGTGGCTGTGGACCACGCCGTCGGTGGCCTCCTGAAGGCCCGGATAGGGGGAGCAGCCGCTGTCTGCTCCCCACAGCGCCGAGGAGGGCGGCGGCCCCTCCTGAAAATCCACTGCCTCTCCTTGGTACCGGAGCATCAGTTCCCCGTCGGCCCGCTCCAGGATCTCCACCCGGAGACCGGCATAGCTGGGCCTCTCCGCCCCGGGCAGCAGCTGGAGCACCCGCCACTGGTACTTCACCGTGTTGTCCCGCGCCACCTTGCGGGTGTCCTTGAGGCAGATGGTCTCGGTCAGTGACAGTTCCGCCGGCACCGGCCGGTAGGCTGTCTCCGGCTGCTCCGCCGCCACGGCGAAGCGGGCGTTGAATCGGGGCAGAAACTCCTGCAGGACCAGGCTGGCCTGGTCGATGGTGCTGGCGTCGGCCAGGCGCAGCTCGGTTACCAGCCGGTCCTGGAAGGTTTCCAACATCCGCTCCACGCGTCCCTTGGCCTGTGGAGAGAGGGCAAAGATTTGCTGGACGCCCAGGTGACGCATCACTCTGGCGAACTGGGTGGTTTCAACCGGCACCGGCTTTTGACGGGCGTTGTACTTGAATGCGGCGTGGCGATCGCTGTAGAGGGCCAGGGGAATTCCACACTGACGGATCAGGCTCTCTATGAGAACCAGGTAGCCGCGGGTGTCCTCGGTGGTGCGGAAGACGGCTTGGGCCACGGTGCCGGTGGCGTCGTCCACCGCGATGAGCAGCGTCAGCTTGGGCCCCCGGTCCTCCAGCCAGGGGTGTTGACTGCCGTCGATCTGCACCAGCATCCCCTCCTGGGGCATGCGACGGCGCCGGAACCGGTGCTGCTGGGAACGTCTGCTCCTTGGACTGCCCAAACCGGCCCTGACCAGGATGCGGCGCACCGTGGGACGGGTCAGGTCAATGCCCTCGCGTTCCCGCAGCAGCTCGGTGAAGTGGCTGTGGTTGGCGCCAGCGTAGCCGTTGCTGGCCAGCTTCACCACGGCGGCAGCGGCCGTCTCGGGGACGGCGTTGTGGGGCTTTCGGCCCCGGTTCCCGTGGGCCAGCGCGGCAGCACCGTCCTTGCGGTAACCGGCGAGGAGACGCTTGGTGTGGCGTTCGCTGACTCCCATGATCTCGGCGGCCTGGGCGATGGGGAGCTGGTATTCCAGAACGCTGTTCAGAACCTGAATCCTGGCCTGTTCTTGCTGATTCAACTTTACATCCCTCATAGGGATGACATAGTCGCTGATCAGTTAGCAGGTGACCGAATCGTAGACCATCAACACGTATCTGAACGGTCTTTGGGCCGGCTCCGAAAGGACCTGCGCCGGGCTCCAGTCCCGACGAATTACGCCCGTTGGTGTGAAACACACGCAATACGCACGCCATTAGTAGTGCTACATGCGTTAGTGAATGTGATAAAGTATCGTCGTTAATTAGGTGTTTCTAGCCGGAAGTATGCCAATGCGTTTGGAACGTGAAGAACGTGCGTAATGAAATGGCGGAATGTGGCGGTCCCTGCACATCCGGTCCGGCGGGGCGTTCAGGACCTGGCAACTGACCCCGAACGCCCTCTCTTTCTCACTGTTGCGGGCGCCGCCGGCCTGAAAAGGGAACCGGCGGACGGGGGCGGGGACATTCCCCGGCGAATCACCCGGAAGTGCCGGCGGGGAGGGGTTCGCTTGGAACTGAATAAACCGGTCCATGAAGCTGAGACGGCGGACGGAACGACGGCGCGGGCCGTCGCCGCGCCGGGGACGCCCGTCCATGGCGGCCTAGCTCAAATGTTCACCCCCCCCCCCCCCCCGATTTGGGGGGGTGAGTCATGACCGCCTTCCGGCGTCTTGCGCCGCTCTTACTGATGCTCACCGGCCTGGCGGCTCTCGCCGCCCTGGTGCTGATCCCCTGGGTCCTCCAGGCCCAGAGCCAGGAGGTAACCCAGACCGCGGACGCCACCGGGGCCAACCCACCGGCGAAGCCCACCAACCTCCAGGCATCGGCGGAGCACGATGAGGTCGTCCTTACCTGGACGGCCTCATCGGACCAGACGGTCACCCATTACGCCATCCTCCGCCGCAACCGGGACACCGACGCAACGGGCGTCTTTCACGTTATCGAGAGCAACGCCGGTCCCGGCACCAGCTACACCGACGGCTCGGTAGCGCCGTCGAGCAGGTACAACTACCGGGTGAAGTCGGTCAGCCCCACCGGCGTCAGCCAGTGGTCGGGCTACGTCAAAGCCGACACCCCGGCCGCGCCGGATTCGACCCTGGAGCCCACACCCACTCCCACTCCGACCGCCACGCCGACACCGGAGCCGGTATCCACGCCAACCCCGGAGGACCTGCGGCCCACCGGCTTGACGGTCAGCCTGGTCGAGAACAAGGTGTCCCTGAGTTGGACCGCCCCTGCGGAGGACGCCGAGTCCGTGGACGGTTACGAGATCCTGCGCCGCCGCCCCATGGAGGGCGAGAGCGCCTTGGCGACCCTGGTGGCCGATACTGAATCAACGGCCACTACCTACACCGACGCCACCGCCAACGAGGCGGGGGTGCGCTACGTCTACCGGGTTAAGGCGCTGAGGGGAAGCGAGGCGAGCCTGTGGTCCAACTTCTACGCCATCGATCTGCCCGCCGACTACGAGGCGCCCCAGGAGGACGAGCCGGCCGCGGCAACGACGCCGGGCGCCCCCACCCTCAGCACGTTGATGATCGTCACCAGCGGGAGCATTATCCTGTCGTGGTCGGAGCCGGCCGACGACGGCGGCTCCCCGGTGACCGGCTACAGGATCGAGTACTCGGAGGACTCCGGCGATACGTGGCAGACGCTGGTCGAGGACACGGGCACGACAGAGACGGAATACACCCACGGTGGGCTTGAGCCGGAGACCACGCTGCACTACCGGGTCTCGGCGATCAACGAACACGGCGCCGGCCCGCCGTCGGACGCCGTCAGCACCACGACGCTTCCCGCGCCGGAAATCGCGCTGCCACAGGTATCAAAGGATTCGAACGTCTTCCTTGAGTTTAACATTGATACGTCGACCGTAATTCTGACCGACCAGGATACGCCTGTCGTCCTGGTCAAGAACACGGGGCAGGCCGCCACTGGTACAAGTGGTTTGATTAACGCCGCGTTCCCCAGCCAAGCCCAGGGATTCACCACCGGCACCCACGTCTCCGGCTACACACTGAGCTCCATCGGCATCAGCTTCCGGAACATCGGCGACACCACGACGGCAGGGACCGAGCTGACGGCCAAGCTTTACGACGCGACCTTTGATACGGTTTACTCCGTCAACGCTCCAAACAGTCCGCTGTGCACGCTCACCGACCCGGGGACCTTCTCCGGCTCAGGCGTGCAAACCTTCGATGTGCCAACCACGGACCCGTGCCCCACGCTTCCGCCGGAAACGCTCTACTTCGCTGTCATCGAGCGGGCGAACAACAATACAGACGCAATCATTGTCGACCAAACCATTAGCGCTGCCGAGGACTCCGGCGCTGCGGCGGGCTGGCAAGTGGACGGCTTGGCCTTCACCTATGATGGCACGGAATGGTCAGAAGAGGCAGCGGCCCTCCTGATCGAGGTCAAGGGCTCCGTGATAGTCCCACCCGTCCTGATCAAGAACACGGGGCAGGCCGACAGCGGTGACTACGGTCTGGGCGTCGGTGGCAACTCCAAACGTGCCCAGGCGTTCACCACCGGCGCCAACCCCGCCGGCTACACGCTGAGCTCCATCGGCTTCAGCTTCGGCGGCATCGCCAGCACCTCGACTGCCGGCGCCGACCTGGCTGTGACGCTGAACGGGGTGGACAGCATGGACAATCCAGGCACTGCGCTGTGCACGCTGACCGACCCGTTGACCTTCTCCGGCTCGGGCCTGCAAACCTTCGACGCGCTAACCACGGACCCGTGCGGAACGCTGGAGGCGAACAAGACCTACTTTGCGGTGGTTCAGCGGGTGGCGAACACCGAAACATCCACTATCTCTTTGGACGTTACTGCCAACGACAACGAGGACACCGACGGCGCGGATGGCTGGACAATCGGGGATAGCAGCTATGTGGTTGTGACCCCCGGGACCGCGTGGGTAGCAAACGCCAATTTTAACCACCAACTGGCCGTCAGGGGCTACGCAATCAACAACCCGGCCACCGGCGCCCCCTCCATCAGCGGCGTGCTCGAGGAGATGGAGGTCCTGACGGCGGACACCGTGGGCATCGCCGACATCGACGTCCTGGGCGCGTTCTCCTACCAGTGGCTCGCCGACGGCACGGCCATATCGGGCGCGACCTCATCGACCTACACCCTCACGGCAGCCGAGGTGGGAGACGCCATCAGCCTCACGGTGACGTTCACCGACGGCGCGGGCAACTCGGAGTCGCTGACCAGCGCCGCGACCCCCAACGTCGTCGCCGGCGGCGCGACGCGCAAGCTGCTCTGGGTGGGAACGCTGACGCCCGCGGACGTCGGCCTCAGCTACATCGGCTTTGTAGACACAATGTCTGGTTCCCTCAGCCCCACGTCGTTCATCGACGGTTCGACTACCCACGCGTTCGAAACGATCGAATATAAAGCTGGCTTTGGCCTCGCTATCGTAGTCAGGCCGGGTCCGGGGGCTGAGGAACGAGTGAAGTGGATCATCGACGCGGGCGGGGAATTCGCGCTGTTCGACGCGAAGCATATTGACTCGACCCTGGGTACTCCGAACGTACGAAGTGAATGGCTATCTACCTTTGGGAACCCCGGCTGGAGCATCGGCACAGAGACCGTCGTCTACCTGCTGGAGGACCTCAACAACCGGGCCACCGGCGTGCCCTCCATCAGCGGCGTGCTTCAGCAGGACGAGGTCCTGACGGCGGACACCGCGGGCATCGCCGACGCCGACGGCGTGGGCACGTTCTCCTACCAGTGGCTCGCCGACGACACGGCCATTTCGGGCGCGACCTCATCGACCTACACCCTCACGGCATCCGAGGTGGGAGACGCCATCAGCCTCACGGTGACGTTCACCGACGGCGAGGGCTACTCGGAGTCGCTGACCAGCGCCGAGACCCACGACGTCGTCGCCTCCGGCGCCACGCGGAAGCTGCTCTGGGTGGGAACGCTCACGCCCGGGGACCGCGGCACCGGCACGCTCGGCGTGAACACCTCCACCAATGTTGGTTCCCTCAGCCCCTTCAAGTTCACCTACGGTTCGGACACCTACACAATCGAAGTAATAGACTTTGGCCCTCTCCCGAGCAGTGGCCTCTCTTTCATCATGCGCCCGGTTCCGGGCGCTGACGAAGAGGCGGCGTGGATCGTCGACACGGGCCGCGAGTGGCTTATATCGGACCTGACACCAACCGAGGCCGGGGGCCAACTCCTCTTGCTCTGGCCGGCCGTCGCCACGGACGTCGAGTGGACCATCGGCCAGGAGACCGTCGTCTACCTGCTGGAGGTGGTCAACAACCCGCCGGCCTTCACCGACACCGCGCCCACGACGCGCAGCGTGGACGAGAACACAACCTCGGCCACGAACATCGGCTCCCCCGTCGCGGCCACCGACCCCGAAAGCGATACGCTGGTCTACGCGCTGACCGGCACGGACGCGTCCTCCTTCACCATCGACACGGCCAGCGGCCAGCTGAAGACGAGCGCCTCCCTGGACTTCGAGACCGATAGCAGCTACTCGGTGAACGTGACCGTGCACGACGGCAAGAACGCCGTTGGCGTTGCCGACACCACCGTCGACGCCACAATAGCCGTCACCATCTCCGTCAACAACCTGGACGAGGCCGGGACGGTGACGCTGCCGGCCACGTTCACCGGCGGCACGGCGGCTACCGCATCGGTGAGCGACCTTGACGGGACCGTCTCCAGCCCATCGTGGCGGTGGGCGCGGGGGAACACGGCCACCGGGTCGTTCAGCAACATCAGCGGGGCCACCGCCGCCAGCTACACGCCGGTGGCCGCGGACGTGGGCAAGTACCTGCGGGCCACGGTGACCTACACAGACCCCCAGGGTTCGGGCAAGACTGCCAGCGCGGTGTCGAGCAGCGCGGTGGCGGCCAGCAACGCCGAGCCGACGTTCGACGATGGCGCGACGGCCACGCGCACCCTGCCGGAGAACAGCAGCGCCGGGGTGGACGTCGTCGGGGGTGTGGTTGCCGCCACCGACGGCGACAGCGACACGCTGACCTACTCGCTGTCCGGCGCGGACGCAGCTCGCTTCGAAATCGACTCGACCGGCCAGCTTAAGACCAAGACCGGGGCCACCCACAACTTCAACTTCGAGGCCACGAAGAACAGCTACAGCGTGACGGTGAACGTGCGCGACAGCAAGGACGCGGCTGGCAACGCCGACACCGCCACCGACGACACCATCGCGGTGACCATCAACCTGACGAACGTCAACGAGGCGCCGGTTATCGATAACACTCAGGCCGGCATCAGCAAGCAAGAGAACGAGACCTTCGTTGTCGCGTTTACAGCGTCGGATGTGGACGATTCGACCACCCTGACGTGGTCCATAGAGTCCACCGCCGACGGGGGCAAGTTTGAGATCAACGCCACGACCGGCGTGGTCACGTCGCTCTCCTTCAAGAACGCTCCGAACTTCGAGACGCCGACGGACGTGGGCGACACCGCCATGAACAACACCTACGTCGTGACGATGAAGGTCACGGACGACGGCTCTCCCGCGATGAGCGACACGCACACGTACACGGTCACGGTGACCAACGTCAATGAGGCGCCGGTGATCACGAACCTGTTGGATACACCCAACGTGCCCGAGAACTCCAGCGGAACTATCCTCCTTATGGCATCGGACGTCGACGTGCCGGATACGCAGACTTGGTCCGTGGAGTCCACCGACGACGGGGACAAGTTTCAGGTCGCGGGCGGCTTTCTCCCGACCCTCTCCTTCAAGGACCAGCCGGACTTCGAGACGGCGACCGACGTTGGCATGAACAACACCTACGTCGTGACGGTGAAGCTCACCGACAGCGGCGGCCTGAGTGACACGCTCACGTTCACGGTCACGGTGACCGACGTCAACGAGGCGCCGGTGATCACCACCACCGCGACTACAGCATCCGTGGCCGAGAACTCGACCGCCGTTCTCACGCTTGCAGCGTCGGACGTGGACGTGTCGGATACGCAAACTTGGTCGGTGGAGAACGCGGATGACGGGAGTTTCTTCGAGATCACGCAGGGCGGCGTCCTATCGTTCAAGAACGCGCCCGACTTTGAGAATAAGCAGGATGCCGACACCGACAACGTCTACGAAGTGACGGTGAAGGTCACCGACGCCGGAAACCTGATCGACACGCACGACTTGGACGTTACGGTGACCAACGTCAATGAGGCGCCGGTGATCGTGACCACTTCGACGACCCACACAGACTTCAACGTTGACGAAAACACGGCAACCTCGGATGTCATCAAGACATACGAAGCGGCAGACGTGGACGCGATGAGCACGCTGACCTGGTCACTGGAAGGCAACGACGCGGGCGACTTCACCATCACGAAGAACGCCGATGGGGACGGCGAGCTCAAGTTCAGGAACGCGCCCAACTTCGAGATGCCCGTCGACGCCGACACCATGAATGACTACGACATCCGGGTGAAGGTTAAGGACAACGGCATTCCCACCAACCGCGGCTCAAGCAACCGGCTGGACGACACTGTGACCGTCGTCGTCAACGTCCAGGACGTGAACGAGGCGCCGGAGATCTTCGGGGACCCGGGGCCAAGTTTCGCGGAGATCGAGTACGACGCCACCTCCCCGGACCTCACCATCGGGACCTACACGTATACGGACGAGGACACAAATCCAGCCGACACCATCACCTGGCGCCTCGCCAGCTTGGGAGACGACGCGCCACACTTCAATATCGGCAGCTCGACCGGTGTCCTCAGCTTCAACATGTGGCCCGACTTCGAGAACCCCTTCGGCGCCGACAACGAATATCTGATTAGAGTGCAGGCGGATGACGGTCAGGGCGGCGTCGGAACCTTCCCGGTCATCGTGACCGTCACCAACGTTGATGAGACGCCGGAGATCACGACCACGGCGGCGAGCCATATCTCCCCCTCGTTCATGGAGATCGAGTACGACGTTGATGATGCGGACCTCACGGCAGCCGACTACCTGGTGGCGACGTACGCGGCGCGCGACGAGGAGGACGGGACGACCGGCATCACCTGGTCGCTGACCGGCACGGACGCGGGCGACTTCATGATTTCGACTGATTCCGCCACTGGTATGGGCACCCTCACCTTCAGGAACAGGCCCAACTACGAGATTGCCGTGGACGGCGATACTGACAACGACTACGAGATTACCGTGCGAGCGTCTGACACCACCGGGACGACGAAGACCAGGGAGATGAGCGTCGTCGTCACCGTCACCGACGTGAACGAGCGGCCGGACATCGACGAGGATTTCGATCCTCCGCAGACTTACGTGGAGATTGAATACGACTTCACGGGGACCCGGCCCGACGTCCACACCTTCACCGCCACCGACTATGACGCTGGAGACACCATCGGGTGGGCACTTGTCGGCACGGACGCTGCCTACCTGGAAATCGGCGCCACAACAGGCATCCTGACTTTCGCGCAGGACGACAGCTTCGGCCAGGGCCCGCTGCCCAACTTCGAGCACCCTCGCGACGACGACGCCGGTGACGGCAGCAGCAACACCTACTCCATCACCGTGCGGGCATTTGACGACGCCACCGACAAGAAAACCACGGACTACGCCGTCGTCGTCACGGTGACCGACGTGAACGAGGCGCCGGAGTTTACCGGGACTCCCGAAACGGCGATAACCCTCGATGAGCATGATGCGAACGACAATTACGTTGTGATGGACCAGGCGGACTATGACGCCTACGACGAGGAGGGCGGCGTGACCTGGTCGCTCACGGGCACGGACAGGCGCGACTTCGCCATCAGCGCCGACGGCGTCGTCACCTTCGCCAAAACGCCCAACTACGAGGCGCCGGAGGACTCCGGCGGCGACAACGTCTACGAATTCACGGTGGTCGCCACCGACGTCGAGAGCGGCTCGGGCCGCCGCAACGCCGGCACCGACGTCACGGTGACTGTCGGGGACGTGGAGGAGGCCGGGACCCTCGCGGTGGATAACCTGAGTCCGGCGGCGGGAGAGACCGTGACCTTCAGGCTGACCGACCCCGACGGCGGCATCGACACCGCCAGCATGACCTGGGTTATCCAATCACTGGCGACCGGGGGATCATGGACGGCGGTCACCGGCGTACTCACCCCCGCCTCGACGACCTTCCCCTGGACCGTTGACGAGGACGTGACGGGGAAGGCAATCCGCGCCATGGTTACCTACACCGACCGGAGAGGGTCGGGGAAGACGGCGGTGAGCCAACAGACTGCGGAGGTAACCGCTAATCCCATCGTCAACGCGCCGCCAAGGTTCCGGGGGGGAAGCACGTGGTCTGTCGAGGAGGGCCCCGCCGGCAGGACCGTCGGTACTCCCACTTCCGTGACTGACCGCGACAACGACACCCTGACGTACGGCATCCAGTCGGGGCAAGACTCCGCACTCTTCGAGATCGACCCGTCCACCGGGCAGGTTAGCCTCGCCCAAGCGTTGGACCGCGAAACGACGCCGGCTCCCCATGTCTTGTTCTTTTACCTTACGTTGCACGACGGCAGGGATGCCGCCGGCGATATCGAAGACAATCCCACGATCGACGCCACCAGATCGGCGAGCGTCTTTGTCGTGGACGTGGAGGAGGACGGTGTCGTCACGCTCTCGACCGAGGAGGCGGAGACGGGTACGCCGTTGACCGCGACCCTCGAGGACGGCGACGGCGGCGTCACCGGCGAGGTATGGCAGTGGGCGCGGTCCGAGAACGGGCTCACCGGCTGGACCAACATATCGGGGGCCGCGTCAAGCAGCTACACGCCAACCGTGGCCGATGAGGACTTCTTCCTGCGGGCCACCGTCACCTACACCGACCGGCGCGGCGCCGGAAAGAGCGCGGAGGCCATCACCGGGCGCAGGGTCCCCAGCGAGAACCGGAGCCCCGTGTTCCCGTCGACCGAGGACGGCCAGCGCACCGTGCCGGAGAACACGCGGGCAGGCAGGAACATCGGCGCTCCCGTGGCCGCTGACGACCCGGAGAACAACAGCCTGACCTACACGCTGACCGGCACGGACGCCGCCGCCTTCACCGTCGTTGCGAGCACCGGCCAACTGCGAACGAGCGAGGACCTGGACTTCGAGACCAAGCCGAGCTACAGCATCACCGTCGAGGTTCATGATGGGCGGGACGGCGCCGGCAACACGTCCACCGACATCGACGGCACCCAGGCCGTGACGATCACGGTGGAGAACGAGGAAGAGCCCGGGACGGTAACGCTCACCACGCCCACTGGGACAATTCAGGCCCGCGCGGAGGTGACGGCGGCACTGGAGGACGACGACATTCCCACCGGCGTGACCTGGCAGTGGTCGCGGTCGCCCAACGGGCGGACGGACTGGGTCAATGTCCAGGGCGCCACCTTAGCCGCGTACACGCCAACGCTGGAGGAGGACGCGGGCAACTACATTCGCGCGACGGCGTCCTACACCGACGGCGAAGGACCGAACAAGACTGCCAACGACGTATCGCCGCGCGTCGGCGACCCTCCGCCGGTGAACTCGGCGCCGGTGTTCCCGTCGGCGGAGGACGGGCGGCGCCAGGTGGAGGAGAACTCCGCGGGCGGCACGGCAGTCGGGGCCTCCGTGGAGGCTACCGACCTGAACGCCGGCAACGCCGCGGTCAACGACCCGCTCGTCTACTCGCTGACCGGGACGGACGCGGCGTCGTTCACCATCGATGCGGGCACCGGCCAGATCAGCGTGGCGGCGGGCGTGACCCTGGACTACGAGGGCAAGCGGTCGTATCGCGTCACCGTGGAAGTCACCGACGGCAGGGACCAGAACGGCGACGACGACATGGCCGCCATCGACGACAGGCAGAACGTGACCATCACTGTGACGAACGTCAACGAGGCGCCGGAGGTCACGGGCGATGACGCTCCGTCCTTCCAGGAGGACTCCACCGCCGTAATAGCGTCCTACGCGGCCGCCGACCCGGAGCGCGACGCGCTCACCTGGTCCGTTTCCGGAAACGACTTCTGGATCTCCAGCCGCGGCCAGTTGTACTTCCGCACCCCGCCCACCTACGAGGGCCAGAAAACCTACCAGGTAACGGTCACGGCCACCGACGACGACGAGACGACACCCCTGTCAGGGACCCTGGAAGTGACCGTCACCGTGACGGACGCGGAGGAAGAGGGAGTTGTGGCCATCACTCCGACGCGGGGCTGGGTGAACGTTCCGACGGAGTTCAGTGCCAGCCTGACCGACGACGACGGCGGCATCACCGGCACAACCTGGCAGTGGGCGCGGTCGCCCAACGGCAGGAGCAGTTGGACAGACATCGCGGGCGCAACGTCAAGCAGCTATACGGTCACAGCCGACGACGCCAACCAGTACCTGCGGGCCACCGCCTCCTACGAGGACCGCCGGGGCAGCAACAAAACGGCATCCTCCACGCTGTCGTCGCCTGTCGGCGATACACGGCCCGGCGCGAACACGGAGCCCGAGTTCACAGAGACGGGGCCGGTCATCCGCACCGTCCGGGAGGGCACGGCAGCAGACCGGAACGTCGGCTCGCGTGTCAGAGCCACCGATGCCGACCAGGGCGATGTCCTCACCTACTCGCTCACCGGGACGGACGCCGGCCTCTTCACCATTGACCCGGCCACGGGCCAGCTGCGGACGAAGGGCGTCCTAGATTACGACCCAGAAGGACAGAACACCTACAACGTAACAGTGCAAGTCCACGACGGCTTTGACAACGCCTACATCTCGTCGGACGCCTCGGACGATACCATCGAGGTGACCATAACGGTGACCGCCGCTCCCGTGGCCGTACGGCCACCCCCGACCCCACCGCCTCCGACGGACGAGGAGGAAACCACGACAACTACCACAACCGGCGGCTCCGCAGGTGGCGGAGGTGGTGGCGGCGGCGGTGGTGGTGGCGGCGGAGGCGGGGTTGCGCCTTTGAACCGGTCGCCGTCGTTCACCGAGGGCGCCGCCACCTCGCGCTCAGTGGCCGAGAACGCGGTGGTGGGCGAGTACTTCGGCGCTCCGCTGGCGGCCACGGACCCCGACGGCGACAGGCTGACCTACACCCTGGGCGGCGCCGACTCCCGGTTCTTCGACGTAAATCCGATTACGGGCCGGTTGCGGGTCAAGGTCCCCCTGGACTACGAGACCAAGAGCAGCTACTCCGTGGTCGTGCGCGTGGCCGACGGCCGGGGGGCTGGGGACTCCATCGCGGTAACGGTCGCAGTGGTCAACGTGGGACTGGAAGGTATGGTTGGCCGCTACGACACGGACGACAACGAGGCCATCGACCGGGACGAGGCCATCGCGGCAGTCGTCGCTTACTTCGATGGCGTCATCAGCAAGGAAGAGGCGATAGCAGTCATCACGGTCTACTTCGCCGGCTGATTCGATGGCCGCCGGGGAGTGGAGCGCGGTAGAGGGTAAGGGAAGGGGGAGAGCATTGGTCAGGAAAGCGTTGGCGATGCTGGCGGTTGCCGGGGCGGCCCTTTGGGTAGCGACGCTGTTGCACCCCACTCCCGTGGATGCGACGTCGCACCGGGCCGTCAGGTCCTTCTCCGCGTCGTGGGTGCTCCCGGATGGGCGGTTGGAGGTGACGATCACCCCCACCGGGTACGGCATTTTCGGCCAGGTTGTGGAGACGCTGCCCGCCGGGTTCAGCTATTCAGGCTCCGACCTGTCTGAGTCTCAGGTTGCCGCCGATGGCCGGACCGTCCGCTTCACCCTGCTGGGGGAGGAGACCTTTGCGTATACCGTGACCGCTCCCGCCGCCGAGGGTTCCTACGTATTCTCCGGGACTATCAAGGACGTGGACAAAGCGGAGGCATCGGTCGTCGGCGCTTCCAGCATACGGGTTGGCCCCCCGCCAGCCCCGACACCCACTCCCGCGCCTACGCCAACACCAACCCCGGCGCCTACGCCGACACCGACGCCTACGCCCACGCCCACGCCAACCCAGACACCTATGCCGACGCCGACGCCGACGCCCACGCTGACACCCGCTCCGACATTGACGCCAACGCCGCTACCGACTGCCACGGCCACGCCGGAGCCAACCGAGACGGCGACCCCGGAGCCCACGCCGGAACCCACAGCCACACTGGAGCCCACGGCCACACCGACGCCGGAGATAATCATTGTGGCGGAGCCTACCGCAACACCGGCGCCGACGGCGACGGTCGTGGCGCCGGTAGCCGGAGGTGGGCCGCCTGTCATCCTGTGGCTCATCCCAGTCGTTGTTCTCTTCGGCCTGATCCTTGCCGTCTTCTTCTATCTCCGGACCCGGAGGCAGCGGGACACCCGGCCTCCGGAAGGGTAGGTCTTCTATGCTGGGCGATGTGGCTCGGCGACGGGGTAGAGCCAAGTAGCGGCTGCTTGCAAGGCTGGAAAGGCCGAGGGCAGGCGGCCGGTGGCTGGTGGCTGGAATGAACCAGAGCAAAGAGCAAACAAATTACTGTCCTAAACGTGCGCTACGGCACTTACCAAAGCGATGAATAGTCTCTAGCGTTTTAATGGGTGAATGCGTAAGATGAATCACTAGATTAGGCGGAACCATCGGCTGCCACTCTACCGGCGGACAGCCAAAGTATGCAGGGATGTCGATCTGGTGAGCTGTTAGCCCAAGGTTCCGCCCGGCGTTGAAAGATGCCGAACAAATATGGCTGAGACGTTGTGTTGGCGGCGGCAATGCCGCTGGAAGGCTCCGGGCCCGACCGGACGCTGCCCGCCATACAGGCGGCGGCGCCAGTGCCGCCGTCGTTGAGGCCGCCTTCCGCTCGGAGTGAAGGACATCCATGCAGCCCCCCCCCCCCCCCCGATTTCCCCTCCCTCCCGGTCACCTGATCCCGACGCCCCCACCAGCCCATTTCGCGCCCTCGCCTGGGGCATACACGCTAGCCGTGCGGACAGTCCGCCTGCGCCAAGGGGGCCCATATGAAGGCAACGCCCAAGGCCAGTCCACCTCCCGGTAGTCCGTTCATGGCCGTGTGCGCAGGAGAGGCTGTCGTACAGGACCGATCGCACCGGCCGCCAGACCGGGTAACCGGATGAATCAGTTAAACCCGTCGAACCTGGTGAAAGGAGTGGACCTCCGCAGAGGGAAAGCAGCCCTGGCGTGGATGCTGCGGGCGCTCCGGCCCCACGCCGGGCCAGGCGCCGTTCCCTCGGCGCGTCTCGCCCCATTCCTGCGCGCCGCCAGGTTTGCCCTGCTGGCGATGGCGCTGGGCGGCGCGCTCCTCTGGTCGGCGCCGGCGGAGGCGCAGACGGCGACCGTCCTCGTCAGCAACACCGGGCAGACCTCCCTCATGACCCCATGGGCGCTGACCAGTACCATCCCAACGCGTGCCCAGGCATTCACTACCGGCGCCCACACCGATGGCTACACGGTGAGCTCAATCGGCGTTAGTTTCGCTGGCATCTCCGACCCCTCGACGGCCGGTGATCAACTGATCGTCACGTTGAACGCGAGCGGCAACGGCAATCCCGGCGATGCGCTCTGCACGCTCAGCGACCCAGCCAGCTTCACCGGCTCCGGGGTACACACATTCACTGCGCCGGCAACGTGTCCCACGCTCACGGCGAGCACGACTTACTTCGCTGTGATCGAACTGGTGGGACCCACCGCCGACACCATCTCGTTGGATCTGGCGTTCAACTTGAGCGAGGACACCGGGGCCGCGGCTGGCTGGTCGATCGCGGACGTGCGCCATTTCTTGAAGGACGGTTCTTGGGACACCGGTACCAAGGCCACCCTATCCGGCGGTCCTTACCGGATCGAGGTCAGGGGCACTGAAATTCCCGAGGCGGACCTCCTGATCAAGAACACGGGGCAGGCCGCCAACACCGGCACCTACCAGCTGACTGCTGGCTTCCCCAAGTTAGCCCAGGCCTTCACGACCGGCACGACCGGCAAGAACAGCACCGGGTACACCGTGGACTCGGTCGGCATCGACTTCCTCAGCATCTCCGACACATCAACTGCGGGAGCCGATCTGCGGGTGACGCTCAATGATGTCGCGACCGGCGGCGCGCCGGGCGCCGTGCTGTGTACGCTGAGCGACCCGGGGAGCTTCACCGCCTCAGGGGTGCAGACCTTTGATGCCCCCGCGACGGGCACGGAATGCCCCACGCTTGCGGCGAGGACGACGTACTTCATTGTCGTCGATCGGGTCCAAGTAAGTGCCGGGAGCACCATCAACTTGTCCGGAACAGACAGCACCAACGAGGACGGCGGCGCGGCGGGCTGGTCCATCGGCGATAGCCGCTACCTTTTCGCCTCGGGCTCCTGGACCGAATCCCCTCTGATCGCCACCCACCGGATCGATGTCAGGGGCGCCCCGGTTCCGTTCCCCGTCCTGATCAAGAACACGGGCCGGTCTGCTGACGGCACCGTACGCCGTCTAACCTCCGGTAACTCCAGGCGTGCCCAGGCGTTCACTACCGGCTCCAACAGCGCCGGCTACACGCTGTACGCCATCGCCTTCGACTTCCACGAAATCGGTGCCATCACGAAAGCGGGCAGACACCTGGCGGTGACGTTAAACGAGGAGAGCGGCGGCGATCCCGGAACTGCGCTGTGTACGCTGATCGACCCGCTGAGCTTCTCCGCCTCGGGCGTGCATACCTTCGATGCGCCGGTAACGGACCCGTGTCCCACGCTGGCGGCGAGCACGACTTACTTTGCCGTGATTGACCGGGTGAGGGTCACTACGGATGTAATCTCTCTGAAGGTAACTACCAGTTCCAACGAGGACTCCGGCGGCGCGGCGGGCTGGTCAATCTGGGACGACCGCCATTACTATCTTTACGACGGCAACTGGTACACCTCCTATACGCAGACCGTGCAGGCCCACCTGGTGGTGGTCAGCGGCGTCGCGAGGGTCAACACCCTGGCCACCGGTGCGCCGACGATTACCGGCACGCCGCGCGTGGGCGAGGAGCTGACCGCGGACACGTCGGCCATAGCGGACGACGACGGGATAACGACACCGGACTTCACCCACCAGTGGGTCCGCGTCGACGGCGACGACGAGACCGACATCGGCACGGATGCTTCCACCTACACCCTCACGGACGACGACGGGGACCAGCAGATCAAGGTGGAGGTCAGCTTCACCGACGACGAGGGCGTCGCGGAAGGGCCGCTCTCCAGCGAGGCTACCGCCGCCGTCGTCCCATCCGACGTCTTGGTCAGGAACACGGGGCAAACCGTTCAGGACCCAGGCGCAGACGTGGATGCCAGCTTTCCCAGGTATGGTCAGTCATTCACCACCGGCTCGAACACTGCCGGCTACACGCTGAGTTCCATCGGCGCTACGTTCCAGACCATTGGCGGTACGTCGACCGTGGGAACCGAGCTGACGGCAACGCTGAACGCCGAAAGCAGCGGGCTTCCGGGCAGTGCGCTGTGCACTCTCAGCGACCCGGCGACCTTCACCGCCTCCGGGCTGCATGCCTTCGATGCGCCCACGACGGACCCGTGCCCCCCGCTCGCGGCGGAGACGACCTACTTCCTTGTGCTCTCGCGAGCGAATGGCAATACAAACGCAATCAAGTTGGCGGTAACCGCCGCCCTGGGGGAGGACTCCGGCAGCGCGCCGGGCTGGTCAATCGGCGACCGCGCCCACCAGTACACCGGCGCGTCTTCCACCTGGGCGCAACTCAGTACTGAGGCCAACCTCATCATCGAGATCAAGGGCGCCAATGCCAATAGCGCGGCCACCGGCGCGCCGTCCATACAGGGTTTCCTGGAGGATGGGGAGGAACTGACGGCGGACACCGTGGGCATCGCCGACGCCGGCGGCCTGGGCGCGTTCTCCTACCAGTGGCTCGCCGACGGCACCGCCATATCGGGCGCGACCTTCTCAACCTACGAGCTCACATCCGCCGAGGTGGGCGACGCCATCAGCCTCCGTGTCAGCTTCACCGACGGCGAGGGCTTCCCGGAGTCCCTGACCAGCGCCGCGACCTACGCCGTGGTCGCCTCCGGCGCCACCCACAAGCTGCTCGGGCTGGCCACCATGGAGGTGGGTTCCGTGCCCATCGACGGGGTGCATGGGTACTCGGGTGGAAGCGGGCTGAGCCCGCACTTTGGATCGCTTTCGGTGACCAAACTGAGCGTCGCCGGGACTGAATACACCGTAGGCTCTGTAGTGAACGAGACCGGCAGTTCCGACTTGGCGCTGTCCATCTATTTGTCCCCGGCATTCCCGGGGCCGTTCACCCTGCACACCGGCAGCGTTGACACGGAGTTCGCATCGCAAGACGCATCAGAGGGCGACGTCGCCGGCTATCAGATTTACTCATGGAGCAACACGAACCTGGGCTGGAGCGACGGACAAAAGGTCACCATATTCCTGCAGGAGAAGCCCGGGGTGATCCTCACGCCCGCGACGCTGACCGTGGCCGAGGGGGGCACGGCGGACTACACGGTGCAGCTCAGCAGTGAGCCCGCCGCCGACGTGACGGTCGACATCACCGGCGGGGGCGACCTGACGGTCAACCCCAACTCGCTGACCTTCACCAGCGCCACCTGGGACACGGCCAAGACCGTGACGGTCACCGCCGCCCAGGACGACGACGGGGCGGACGACACCCGGACCGTGGGCCACGCCGTGGCCAGCGGCAGCGCCGACGAGTACGTCGGCGTCAGCCTCGACGGGCTGGCCGTGACGGTCACCGACGACGAGGTCCCCGGCGTGACGCTCACGCCCACGACGCTGACGGTGGCCGAGGGAGACACCGCCGACTACACGGTGGAGCTCGACGTCCCGCCCACCGCCGACGTGACCATCAACATCACCGGCGGGGGCGACGTGAGCGTCAACCCCGCCATGCTCACCTTCACCAACGCCACCTGGGACACCGCCCAGACGGTGATGGTCACCGCGGCCCAAGACATCGATGCGGTGGACGACGCCCAGACGGTGACCCACGCCATGGCCAGCGGAAGCGCCGACGAGTACACCGGGGTCGCGGTGGACGGGCTGGACGTGACGGTCGACGACGACGAGCGCCCGGGTATCAGGCTCACCCCCACGACCCTGACGGTGAACGAGGGGAGCACGGCCGACTACACGGTGGAGCTCAGAGCCCAGCCCAGCGCCGACGTGACGGTCGACATCACCGGCGGGGGCGACGTGAGCGTCGGCCCCAACTCGCTGACCTTCACCAGCGCCACCTGGAACACCGCCCAGACCGTGACGGTCACCGCAGCCCAGGACACCGACGCGGCGGACGACGTCCAGACGGTGGGCCATGCCGTAGCCTCCAGCAGCGCATCGGAGTACGTCGGCGCCACCCTCGACGGCCTGGCCGTGACGGTGGACGACGATGAAGACCCGCCGGTGACGGTCAGCTTCGAGCTGGGGACGTACTCTGTGCCCGAAGGCGGCAGCGTCACCGTCAAGGTACAGCTGAGCGCCGACCCGCAGCGGGAGGTGGTCGTCCTGCTGACCACGACCAACCAGGGCGGGGCGTCCAGCGGCGACTACTCCGGCGTCCCCGCCAGCGTCACCTTCCAGCGCGGCGACACCGGGCAGTCCTTCACCTTCACCGCGGCCCAGGACACCGTGGTCGACGGCGGGGAGAGCGTGAGGCTGGGCTTCGGCAGCCTGCCGGCGAAGGTGACGGCGGGGACGACGAACGAGGCGACGGTCTCCATCAACCAGGCCCCGACGGTGTCGGCCACGGCTGATCCCGGCACGGTCTTCGGGGGCGGCACGGTGACGCTGGACGGCACGGTAAGCGACTCGGACGGCGACGCGCTGACCTACGCCTGGACCAGCGACGGCGGCGGGACCTTCGCCCCCGCCCCGTCCTCCCTGGACGCCGCCTGGACCGCGCCGGCGACGGAGACGGCCCACACCGTCAACCTGACACTGACCGCGACGGACGAGCACGGCTTGAGTGCGTCGGTCACGGTCAGCGTCCTCGTGGAGCCTGCGCCTCAGCCCGATGCGGCCACGGACCTGCGGGGCACGGTCGGAGACGACAACCTCGTCTCCCTGGCCTGGACGCTCCCCGGCCAGCCCACCGGCGTCACCATAGCGAACGTGCAGGTGCAGCAGCGGAACAACCGCGGCCGCCTTCGAGGCGCCCACATGGGACACGGTCGTCACGCTACCGCCCTCTGCCACCTCCCTCCCGGTCGGGGAGCTGGGGGCGTACGGGACCTTCCGTTTCCGCATCCGCCTCACGACCACCTTCGGCACCTCCGCAGACTCCGAGCACGTCGAGGTGAGAACCCTCAAGGGAGCGCCGGCGCCGCGCCACCTGGCGGCGAGCTGGCCGACCCAGACCAGCATCACCCTGGACTGGTCCACCATGGAGACCGCCGCCGAGTACAAGCTGGAATACCGCAAGCAGGGCCAGACGGACTGGACCAGGATCAACGGCGACTTCGACCATCTGCCCAGCACGTCGGACCACCGCCAGGCGTTCGGCGTGGCGGCCGGCCTGGACTGCGAGACCGACTACGACTTCCGGGTGAGCGTCCGTGGCAGCGGCGACACGAGGAACGACGGCGACCGCTACCCGTCAGCGGTTTTCGGCTCCACGGCCACCACCTCGGCGCGAACCGGGGAGTGCGCCCAGGAGGAGCGGGTCACCAACCTGCTGGTCTCCATCGAGCCGGGATGCGCCACCCTCACCTGGACACCCCCCTCGGGGGACCGGGACACCGGCTACCGGGTGGAGCGCTACAGCTACACCGACAACCGCAGCCAAAGGTCGGAGCAGGTAACGCTGGTGGAGCAGACCAATCGCGTCGCCAACCGGTATGAGGACTGTTCGGCGGCGTACCGCACGCCTGGCGCCGGGCATGTCTACATCGTAACCGCCCTGGACAACGACCCGGAGCCCGATAAGCAGGGCGCATTCGGCTCGGCCTACACGTCGGTCCTGCGCTACGGCCCCGACCACGAGCCGGAAGGACCGCGCAACGTGCGCCTCACCCACGACACCCAGGCCAGCCGCGGGCTGGCTTGGGATGCGCCGCGGGACCCGTGGCTGAGCACCGTGAAGACGGCGCGGGCCGGGTCCGGGCCGCAGCAGGTGGTCGCCGACCCGTGGGTAACCGGCTACCGGGTGGAACGCCGCGAGTACCGCAGGACGGAGGACGGGGGCTGGTTCCTGCCGGAGGTCGAGGACATCTGGACCGCCACCATGACCGTGGGGCAGAGCGGCGGCGGAACCCTGGGATACATTGAAAACTCCTACGGAGGCCTGACTCCGACCGAGTTCACGCTTTCCTCGGGCAGGTACCGGGTTGCCGGCCTCTACGGTGGAAACCCGTTGCTGTTGACGATTGCCCCCATCCCGCCAAGTGACGCGCTGGAAGACTGGATCCTGGTGCTCGACGGCGATCCCGTGGGCTCGGGCAGCTGGACGGTCAATGGTCTACTTGTTACTGCTGGCAAGCTGCGTTTGGCCATCGAGGAGGTAGGAGCACCCTCTGACGATCTCCCCCATAGCGCCTTCGAGGACTGGGTGATTGTGGTCGATGGCCGCTCGTTTCCATTCGAACTGCCCGAGGGTGTCATCAGCGGCAACCTTACGGTCGACTGGGCCAACCCCGGCCTGAACTGGGCCAACGGGCAGCGGGTCAGCATCCAACTAGTGGAGCGCATCGTCTGGGAAACGCTGCGGGATGAGACCGACGGCGACGCGGGCACCTCCTTCACCGACGCGACGGACAAGGGCGACCGGCAGTACGTGTACCGGGTCTGGCCCCACAACGACCGGGGGCTTACCCACTACTCCTACCGGGGCGACTGGGCCTTCAACGGCGGGGACCCGGGCGGATACCCGGTGCAGGCGCCGCAACCACAGTTCTGGCAGGTCCCCCAGCTGGAGGGCGAGACGCCGTCCAACAACCCGGCCACGGGCCATCCCACCATCGGCGGGACGCCGCAAGTAGACCAGACGCTGACAGCGGACACGTCTAACATCGCCGACCAGGACGGGCTGACCACCGTCTCCTACAACTACCAGTGGATCGCAGGCGGTACGGACATCGACGGGGCCACCGGAGCCAGCTACACCCTGACTGCCAGCGAGCAGGGACAGACCATCCAGGTGCGGGTCACCTTCACCGACGACGCCGATAACGAGGAGACCCTGACCAGCATTGCTACTGCCGAGGTGACGGCGGCCGCTGCCCAAGCCAACAACCCGGCCACCGGCCAGCCCGGCATCAGCGGGACGCCCCAGGTGGGGGAGACGCTGACGGCGGACACGGCAAACATCGTCGACCAGGACGGGCTGACCAACGCAACCTTCGAATACCAGTGGATCGCCGGAGGGTCGGACATCGCGGGGGCCACCGGCTCGACCCACACCCTGACCGCCAGCGAGCAGGGAAAGACCATCCAGGTCAAGGTCACCTTCACCGACGACGCCGATAACGAGGAGACCCTGACCAGCGAGGCGACTGCCGCAGTGACGGCGGCGCCGGCGCCGGTTCCCCTCACCGTCAGCGTGACGGTTTCTGCCCCGGTGACCCACGACGGCTCGTCCGAGTTCACCTTCGAGATCGAGTTCAGCGAGGAGGTCAAGCTGAGCTACGTGACCCTGAAGAACCATGCCTTCAACGTGACGGGAGGGTCCGTGGAGAGGGCGCAAAGAACGGACAAGCCCAGCAACATTTCCTGGCTCATCACGGTAAAGCCGCAAGGCTCCGGGAACGTGACCATCACGTTGCCTGAAACCACCAACTGCGGCGACCAGCGCGCCATCTGCACCGGGGACGGCAGGAAGCTGTCCAACTCGCTGAGCTTCACCGTATCCGGGCCGGGAGGCTAGGAGCGGCGCAACGGAAGGTGGACCTGGTGTCTTTCATGGCCGTTGCGAGATAGGAACCTAAGGAGGCATTCACATGACGCTCGACAGACCGGTCCATGCACCTGAGACGGCGGACGGAACGGCGGCCCATGCCGTCGCTGCGCCGCTCGCCTCGGGCTTCGCCGCCTATGGCGGCCTAGCTCAAATGTTCACCCCCCCCCCCCCCCCGATTTTTGGACTCGGCTGGCCGGGGGTAGGTCATGACCACATCCCGGCGTCTTGCGCCGCTCCCACTGCTGGCGTCTCTTCTGCGCACGCCCCGGCGGCTCACATCCAGCCGGTTCTCCCCGTCCGGTAAGTCCCTCCCTTCCTCTCCCCTAGTCCTCACCACATCCCGTCGCTTTGCGCCGCTCACGCTGCTGCTCATCGCCCTGCTGGCGCTGGGCGGCGTGCTCCTCTGGTCGGCTCCGGCGGAGGCCCAGACGTCCACTATCCTGGTCAAGAACACAGACCAGACTACACACTCGCCACTGAACGTCACCCTGCGTGCCCAGGGATTCACCACCGGTACCGCCCCAGGCGGGTACAACCTGACATCAATCGGGGTCCTGTTCGACCAGATCGGGTCGTCTCAGAAGCGCCGAACGTAATCACCGCGACCATCAACGAGGTCAGCGGAACCGAGCCAGGCACAGTCTTCTGCACCCTCGGTCACCCATCCGCCTATGCCGCCAACTCCGTCAATACCTACGACGCATCCGGTTGCTCCACTCTTAGCCCAAACACCCCTTACTTCGTAGTCCTGAACCGCACCGACACCTCCGCCGGCGGCACCATACGAATAAGGCGGACGGTCAGCGGCGACGAGGACGGTACCCCCGCCACCGGCTGGTCCATAGCTGACACACGCCACTACTTCCAAAGCGGCAGCTGGACCACCGCCGGCGAAGCCCACCTGATCGAGATCAGGGGCACAGCGGTCGCAGACCCGCCGAAGCGGGCGACCGGCTTTGACCTGCACAGCAGCAACTCCGATCCCCGCGGCATGTGGGGCAACGAAGACACCTTCTGGGTGGCCAACGACGGAAGCGGCGCCACCGACAAGCTCTACGCCTACAACCGCTCCGACGGCTCCCGCGACTCCGCCAACGACTTCGACAACCTGAACGGCGCGGGAAACAACCAGCTCGATGGCATCTGTTCCGACGGGACCACGATGTTCGTCGCCGACAGCAACGACAACAAGCTCTACGCCTACAAGATGTCCGACACCACCGCCGACTCGACCAAGGACATCACCCTCGACTCGGACAACGGCGAGGCCAGGGGCATGTGGTGCGACGCGACGACCGTATACGTGGCCAACGACGGCTCCGCCAGTGCGGACAACAAGGTCTTCGCCTACACGATTTCCAGCGGCGCCCACGACTCCACCAAGGATTTCGAGGAGCTGTACCTCTCGACCAACACCGCCGCCCAGAACGCTGAGTCACCCCGCGGCATCTGGTCCAACGGCACAACCATGTTCGTGGTTGACGACGGCGACGACAACGTCTTCGCCTACAAGCACGCGGACGAGTCCCAGGACTCGGCCAAGAACCTCCCCCTCATCAGCGCCAACACCGCCCCCGAGGGCATGTGGTTCGACGGCCGGATACTCTGGGTCGTCGACCGTAACGACGATAAGCTCTACGCCTACGACCTGCCGGCCGGGCAGCCGGACAACACTCCCGCCGTCGGCGGCCCGGTGGTTCGCAGCGAGTTCTCCAGGGATTACTTCAGGGCAGACGTGACGTCGGCCTTTCGGCTCGGCTCGGCGGACTTCCTCGCCGGATTCGCCGTGTCGGGCATTTTCTCGCAGGCGTACGGGTCGATCTCCGAGTCGGAGTTCACGCTGGACGGGGAGACCTACACCGTTCGCGCCGTATATGACGGAAACCGGATCATCGGTGACGGCGACCTGTTCTTGGAGCTCGACAAGGCACTGCCGCGCGGGTTCACCTTCACCGCGGACGGCACATCCTACTCGTCGGACGACGCCACCGAGAGCGACACCGGGCACGGGCCGCTACAAGTACCAGTGGTCCGCCAACCTGTCCTGGAGCGACCGAGACGCATTCCCGGTCGTTCTGACCGTCGAAACGCCCAAGGACGGCGTGGAGGTGGCCGCCGACGTCTCCGGCATCACGGACTCCACCGACGGCGTCGCGAGCGCCAACTTCCACTACGAGTGGGTCCGGGTGGACGGCACGGAGGAGACCGACATCGGCGCGACCGGCGCCACGTACACGCCGACCGCCGACGACGTGGACAAGCACCTCAAGGTGCGGGTCGTCTTCGACGACGACGCGGGCTACCTGGAATACCCCCGCACCAGCCCGCAGTTCGGCCCGGTGGTAGACGCCGTCCCGCCCATTGATATCTACGGGCGAATGGCCACCGTCCGCCACCACCATATATATTATTTTCGACGAGCCTCTCGACCCGGCTTCCGTCCCGGCCGCGTCGGCGTTCGCGATCCAGGTGGGTGGGGACTACCGGTCCGGTGGCCTCGGCCCAGATCGGCGAGGTTATTCACGCAGGGGTTCACTGATATTCCCTGGCAGTTCTAATACTGACGGTCAGCACCCCCCATGCTGTCCCGGGACACCATCACCGTCTCCTACACCAAGCCCGACGCCAACCCGCTGCAGGACCTTGACCGCAACGAGGTCGAATCCTTCACCGGCCAGGGCCGTCGTCAACACATATCCGCGAGACGTTCGTGTCCAACCTGGGCCAGACCACCGCGACATTCACCACCGGCGACCTCGCCACCGACGACTACGCCCAGCGATTCGACACCGGAAGCACGGCGAGCTTCGACCTCACCGAGGTCGAGGTCCTGTTCGATACCGCACCCGGCAGCAGCGCCACGGTGACCGCCGTCATCGCCGACGGCCTCGGAAGCACCGACAACATCGTCGCCACCCTGACCAACCCGGACACGTGGTCCACCAACGCCAGTATTCGGCATCCCGTCCGGCACCACGCTCGCCCCATGACACCACCTACTACCTCATCATCGAAGGCACCGACGGCCATGCTGGCAAGTCCACGACCCCCGACGCCGAGGACTCCGGCGCCGCACGCAACTGGACCATCGGCAACATGCCGCATCACTTACGGTCCATGCAGACAGACACCGGTCTGGGCGGGACATGGAGCAGCCGCCGGTGCTAGCAGCCACTCACTCCAGATGGCCGTCAGGGGCAAGCACCACGGCAGGCCCGGAACCCCGGAGCTTGCCGTAACGGCGAAGGACCAGACCCTGATTCTCGAGGTCACGGTCCCCGACCACGGATCGTCGAACCTGACCGACATGGAGGCCCGCTACAAGGAGACCACCGGCGGAACCTACACCGGCTGGACATCGGTCCCCGGAACGATCTCCAACAGCGGCGGCACCTTCGAGATAGGCGGCCTCGACAACGGCACCGAGTACACCGTCCAGGTCCAGACCGTCAACGACATCGGCGTAAGCGGCCCCTCGAACGAGGAGAGCGCGACGCCCGACGCGCCGCCGGCGATCACATCGGTCGCGATCACCTCGGACCCGGGCATGGACAAGACCTACGCCATCGGCGAAGACATCGTCGTCACGTTCACCTTCGACAAGAACATCGAATTCAGCGGCACCACCGGCTCTGACCCATACGTCAGCCTCAGGGTCGGGACAGGAGAAACTAAGGAGGTGGATTGCACGATTGGGACGGCGCCCACTAAGGACCTCGTGTGCACGTACCCGGTCGCCGGAGGCGACGAAGACAGCGACGGCGTCTCGGTGCCGAGCGGGACCATAACCCCAAGCAACATGAAGCGGATCGTCGGTCCGCTGGGGCAGGACGCAGTCCTCACCCACAATGGCCTCGCCGCCGACTCGGACCACAAGGTGGACGGCGTGCGGCCGGAGCTCACCGGGGCCCGGGCCTCCGCCGACAAGACGGAGATCACCCTCACCTTCAGCGAGGCCATCGGCGCCGTCGACCGCACGAAGATCACCTTCGATTCGAGCGGGACGACCCTGACCCACACGGCGCACTCGATCAGCACCACCAACACCTCCGAGGTGGAGATCACCCTCACCAATGCGCTCGGAGCCATGGACACCAACGTGACCGTTGCGCTGGCCGCCGACGCGGTCGAAGACGCGGTCGGCAACGGCAACGCCGTCCTGCCGGCCACCGCCATCGTCGACGACACCGCGCCCGAGCTGTCGACGGCGACCACCCCGTCCGAAACGGAGGTGCTGCTGACCTACAACGAGCCCCTGGACGCGGACTCCATCCCGGCCGCGTCGGCGTTCGCGGTGGCGGTTGGCGTCACCGAGGTGTGGTCGGCGACGCTCACGGTCAAGGAATTCGGCACCCTCAGCCAGCTGGGATGCCACACCGGGGAAACCAATAAGGGATGCACGTCAGCCGATCTTCTGACCGACGAGACGTTTTCCTATGCCGAGGTGGACTACTCGCTTGAAGTGGTGGCCCTCAATGGCGGAACGCTGCGGCTGGAGTACCCCCAGCGCAACCTCACCCCGGCGGAGCGGGCCGATCTGGTGCTTTGGGTGGGCGACCGCTCCTTCCGGTTCGCGGACGCGTCGGCGGGTTCCCACCAGCTCTCCTGGTCCAACACCGGCCTCACCTGGAGCGAGGACGACGTGGTCGAGCTGCGTATCCAAGACTGGAGCAACCGAACCGTTTCGACGGTTTCGGCGGCGGCGCTCGACGGCACGTCGGCCATCAAGCTCACGGTGAGCCCGGCCTTCCGCCCCGGTGACGAGCTGACGGTCAGCTACACGGTGCCGGACTCCAATCCGATCAAGGACGCCTCTGAGAACGAGGCTGTGGCGCTGTCCTCCGAGCTCGTCGACAACACTCTCCCGGCCACCGCCCCGGACATGCCCGGGAGCCTCGCCGCGAACTTCAACTTGATCTCATTTCTGCCACCGCTGCTGTTTAACGCCGACCTGATGGATATTTCATGGACCGCGCCGTGGCACAACGGTAGCCCGATCGAGAAGTTCCAGTACCGCTACCACGCGCCCATATGGGCGGGGACGCTCACGGTCAAGGACATAGGCGCCAACTTCCTGGGATGCGACACCGCGGAAACCAATAAGGGATGCGAGCCAGGCGAGCTTCTGACCGACAATACGTTCTCCTATGACTCGGTGGACTACACGATCGGCGGGATATACGCCAGTGCCGGGAACCTGTCACTAGACACCAACGTGTCTGGCATCAGCGCGGCGGCGCTCGCAGACCTGACGCTCCACGTGGGCGGCGACTCGTTCCCGTTCGCGGACGCAACCGTCAATGTGGGCTTACTCACCTGGACCGGCACCGGCCTCAGCTGGAGCGAGGACGATACGGTCCAACTGGCGATTCGCGCTGTCCCCGCATGGACGGACGTCCCCGACAGCGCCCCGGGCGGCGCCAACCACACCAGCTACACCGTGTCCGGGCTCGACGTGGACACCGGGTACACCTTCGAGGTGCGGGCCAAGAACGGCATCGACTTCGGTACGGCGGCGAGCGTCACGAAGAGGACGCGCGATGTGTTGTGGAGCTTCACCCTGCGCGACGGCAGCGCCAGCGACGTGACCGGACTGACCGAGGGCGGCGATTCGGCGACGGCGAGGGTGACCATCACCAACGACTCGCGGTTCAGCACCGACCAGGAGATCACCCTGGAGTGGGGCGGCTTCTCGCTGGAGGACGGCCGGATCCAGGGCGCGGGCAACACCTCGACCATCACCATCACCGCCGGAGCGTCGACCGGCCAACTGGATCTCAGCGCGCCCGACAACGAGGTGAACCCGGTCTATTTCCCCCTCGAGACCGCTGACCTCACCGCCACCTGGGAGGACACCGTCATCGGGACCATCATGGACCTCCGCAGAATCGATGACGAGGAAGCGCCCGTGGCGCGGATCACCGACGCCCCGTTGTCGGTGAACGAGGGCGACTCATTCGACGTCGACATCGGGATCTCCGTCCGCTACCCGAATCCCGAATTTCTCAAATTCACCATCACCGACGGCGACGGCGCCCTCAGCGGGACGCTACCCAATCAAGAACTACTGATCGCGGGCACCCTGACCGCCACCGTCACGCTGACCGCCGCCGAGAACACCACCCAGAACGACGGCGCACGCACGGTGACATTCACGCTCGAGACGAACACGGACTTCCCCTACACCCTCGGCACCGGCGAGGAAAAGACGGTGACGATCATCGTGCGGGACGACGACACGCCGCCGCTCGCGGTGGGGAACCTGCGCGCGCAGGCGGGCAACACCGAGGCGACCCTGCGGTGGCAGGCCCCGCCGGCGCCCACGCCGGACCACGGCCAGCCCATACTGCATTACGAGTACCGGGTGAAGGTGGGGACGGGCTCGTTCGGCACCTGGACGATGGTCCCGAACAGCGACGGCACGACCACAAGCCACAAGTTCACGGGCCTGACCAACGAGACCGAGTACACCTACGAGGTGCGGGCGGAGAACGTCGCCGGCGACGGGGCCGAGGACGACGTGAGCGTGACGCCGAGGGTCGGCGTTGCGGTCTCGTTCGGCGCGGCGACGGCGTCGATCACCGAGGGCGGCTCGTCCGCAGTCACCGTGACGCTGGACGAGGCGCCGGCGACGGGAGTGACGGTGGTGGTGCCGATCACGCCGTCGCGGGGCGCGGGGCTAGCCGCGACCGAGTATTCCGGCGTGCCCGCGAGCGTGACGTTCTCCGCGGGCGACACCTCCAAGAGCTTCACGGTGGCGGTGGCGGACGACGTGCTGGACGAACCGGACGAAACGCTCACGCTGGAGCTGGGGACGCTGCCGGACGGCTACGTGCCGGGGACGAACGCCGAGATCGCCATCACGGTGGTGGACGACGACGTGGCGCTGTGGGGGCTCACCCTGCGCGACTCGGGCGGCAACGACGTCACGGAGCTCACCGAGGGCGGCTCTTTTGCGACCGCCATGGTCTCGATCACCAACAGCGTGCGGTTCGAGACGGACCAGACGATCGCCCTCGAGTGGGGCGGCCAGGAGATCATCAGCGGGCTCATCCAGGGCCTGACCTTGAACGCGACCATCACCATCACTGCCGGGCAATCGAGCGGCACGCTGGCCGTCGGGGCCCCGCAGCGCACGGGCGACCTGTACCGCCCGCCGGAGACCAAGACACTGACCGCTCACCTCGACGGCGCCCAGATCGGCGACGGCATCGAGCTCAAGTACGTCGACGACGAGGACCCGCCAGTATTCACCATCAGCCTGACGGACACCAGGGTCGTCGAGGGCGGCGAAGTGTTCCTGGAAGGAACGATCTCGCGGGGATACGACTTGGTCGCTGTCTCACTGCACGCCCAGGCCACGGGAGCAACGACCAGGTTCGCCGGCCTGGTCGTCATTGACGGGCAGCCGGTCGAACTCCTCCTTTTCAGTGATTTACAACGCACGTTCGCCAGAAACAGCCTGACGCCCGACGGCAACACGACGGCGGGGGACCACGCCACGATCACCTTCACCATCCCGTCGAACCCGGACTACTACACCATCGGCACCCCGTCGACGGCGACGCTGCTGATCCTGGACGATGACGCCGCGCCGGGCGCTCCCCGGAACCCCGCCGCAAGGCCGGGGGACACCGAGGCGACGCTCGGCTGGGACCGCCCGTCGAACTACGACCAGGTCTGGGTCAGCGACTACGAGTACCGCCGGCGCGCCGGGAACGGCCCCTGGACCAGCTGGGCCGCGATCCCGGACAGCGACGGCGAGACCACCGGCCACACGTTCACGGGCCTGACCAATGATATCGAGTACACCTTCGAGTTCCGGGGGCGGAACAGCAACCACAACGGCGCCGCGGCCCAGGTAATGGTCACGCCGAGGGAGGGGATAACGGTGTCGTTCGACGCCGGGGCGGTCTCGATCACCGAGGGCGGCTCGGCGACCGTGACGGTGACGCTGGGCGAGGCGCCCGCGGCGGGGGCGACGGTGACGGTGCCGATCACCGCTGTGCCCAGCACGGGCCTGGACGCGACCGATTTCTCGGGTGTGCCGGCGAGCGTGGTGTTCGCCGAGGCCGAGACGTCGAAGACGTTCACGGTGACCACGGTGGGCAACGACGACGACGAGCCGCACCGCCTCCTGACGTTGGGCCTGGGGACGCTGCCGGAGGGCTACGTGTCGGGGACCAACCACGAATATGAACTGACGATTCTGGACGACGACGTGCCGGTCGTGTCGGCGACGTTCGGCAAGGCGGTGGATTCGGCGAAGGAGGGAGCCTCGGTGACGGTCACGGTGAGCCTGAGCCAGGCGCCGGAGCGCGAGGTGGAGCTGACATTGACCGCGTCGCGGGGCGCGAACCTGGCCGCGGACGAGTTCTCGGGGGTGTCGTCGGACGTGGTGTTCGTGGCCGACGCGACCGAGGCGTCCTTCGAGGTGACCTTCGGCGATGACGCCGTGGTAGAGGACGAGGACAACGAGACGTTGACGCTGGGCTTCGCGGCGCCGCTGCCTGAGCGGGTGACGACGGGAGCGAACCCGCAGCTCGTGCTGACGGTGCTGGACGACGACGGCCCGCCGGAGGCGCCGGACGTGTCGGTGCAGACGGCGGGTCACGAGTTCGTGGTGCTGTCGTGGCCGGCGGTGGTCAACGACAGCCCGGTGCTGCGCTACGAGGTGCGCTGGCGCCAGAGCGACGGCGAGCCGTTCAACGAGTGGGTGTCGGTGGGGCTGGTGACGAGCTACCGGGTGGAGGGGCTGACCAACGGCGTGGCCTATGTGTTCGAGGTGCAGGCGGTGAACGCGCACGGGGAAAGCGCGGAGGTGTCTGTAGCGGAGGCGTCTGTAAGTGGAACACCGAAATTACCTACATTTCACCACACCATCTCGACGCTCCGCCTATTCGTGGCAAACACCGCAAGCGGGAACAACACCAGCCGCCCACTCACGACCAGCGGCAACCAGGTCGTCAACCGCTGGGCGCAACCGTTCACCACGGGACCAGAGGGAGCAGGCAGCATCCTGGGCTCCGTCGGTATCCGGTTCGGAGCAACGGTATCCAACCAGGAACACGTGCGCGTCACGCTGCACGAAGAGGGAAACTTGGCAGAACCCGGCGACGTACTCTGCACCCTGAAAAACCCTGCGAGCCTGACGTCGCACAGCGTAAATGCCTTCTCCAAGCCAGACACCAGCGACGAACCCTGCCCCATACTCGAGGTCAATACCACCTACCTGATAGTGATCACACGAGTGGGCGGGGCAGGCAACCTCAACATAATCACGACCAACCGAAACGACGAGGACAGCGAGAGCGCCGAGGGCTGGAGCATCGACAACTGGAGCATATTCGGCTACTACGGACAAGCCGGCTGGGCCGTATGGCAACACGACGTACTCAAGATCGAAGTACATGGAGACCACGGCCCGGCAATCATCGCAACTGGCGCGACTGTCTACGTGGGCGAAGACCCCAACGTCCAGACAACAACCATGACGGTCCCGGTCTACCTTAACCGGAGCCTTGGGCACACCGTCATCGTCGACTACGAAACAGAAGACGAAACGGCCAAGGCAGGAGTCCAATATACGCACACCAGCGGGACATTAATCTTCGCTCCCGGGGAGCGGTGGAAGAGCGTCGATGTGGAAATCCTTGACGACGGCTTCGGCGGGTCCACCACCTTCCTGTTGGCCCTCAGCAACCCGATAGGTGCAGGAGTGCCCACCAGCAACCGGGGCCGAGGCTACATCGTCGACCTGTCTACGACCTTCCGGTCATGGCCCGAGTCCGCCAGGGAAAGCGGGCGCGGCTACGACAGCATCATGAGTTTCTATGTCAGCCTCCACCGACCGAAGGACGACCAGACATACACCATCGACTACACGACCGTAGACGACACCGCGACCGCCGGCGCCGACTACACCGCCGTAAGCGGATCGTTCACATTCGCTCCCGGCGACAAGAGCTGGAAGCTGGTGAACGTCCCGATCCTGGACGACAACATCGACGACAGCGGCGAGCACTTCTTCCTGGTGCTGTCGAACCCCACCGGAGGCGCCCGGCTCCACTACTCGGAGCACACCGTCAGGGGCACGATCCTGAACGATGACGACCCCGGCGTGGGAGCCACCTTCCCGACCAGCACCCACACGTCCAGCTCTCACACCGGCGCCGACGACCGCCCCAAGGTGGTGGTCGAGTTCAGCGAAGCGGTGGCGTCCTTCACCTTCACCACGCCGTCGGTGATAGTTGACGGAGCAACCGTCGACTACGTCGCAGGACACACCGAGACCGGCCTGGAGAACGCCTACATATTCACGTTGGACCCGAACGGGGACGGCGACATCACCTTCGCCCTGAAGACGAACGAAGACTGCGACTCGGCCGGCATCTGCACGACGGCCGGCCTCAAGCTGATGGACGTTCCCGCAGCGCTGACCATCAAGGGTCCCAACAGCGTGAACAAGTTGTCGGTATCCGACGCAACCGCAAGTGAGGAAGACGACTCCAGTATCGACTTTGTCGTGACACTTGTCCGGGCCAACGACGATGCCGTGAGCGTCGACTACGCAACGGCGGACGGGACCGCGACCGCGGGAGGGGACTACACCGCGACCAGCGGCACCCTGACGTTCAGCGCGGGAGAGACCTCCAGGACAGTGGCGGTCCCGATAATCGACGACGACTTCGATGACGATAACGAGAAGTTCACGCTCAACCTGAGCAACGCCACCGGCGCCGAGATCAGCGACGGGCAGGCCACGGGCATCATCACCAACGAGGAGACGTATCAGCTCACCGCAAGGCTCTTCAACGTGCCCGATGGACATGACGGGTCCAGCTCGTTCACCTTCGGAATCGAGTTCAGCGCCGACGTCCTGACAACCGCGGAGAACATGCGGGACCACGCCTTCACCGTCGGGAACGGCAACGTGACCGCCGCCAGCAAAATACGCGGCCTGGCATACCTCTGGGGGATCACGGTGCAGCCAAGCGGCAACGATGACGTCACGGTCACTCTCGTCGGAAATAGGGATTGCGACACTTCCGGGGCGGTGTGCAAGGAAGAAGACCCGCGTCAGCTCTCGCATAGCCCGGCGGTGACGGTGACCGGACCCGCTGCAAGCGACGACGAAGATCAGGAGGACTCGTCGGCGGAGAACTCCGCGCCCACGGGACGGCCCACGATCAGCGGCACTCCACAGGTCGAACAGACCCTGACCGCGAACACTTCCGCTATCAATGACTCCGATGGACTCACCAACGTGTCGTACCAGTACCAGTGGATCGCGGGAGAAGCGGACATCGCCGGAGCCACCGGCTCCACATACGAGCTCACGTCCAGCGAGCAGGGGCAGACCGTCCAGGTCCGGGTGAGCTTCACCGACGACGCCGATAACGAGGAGACCCTGACCAGCGAGGCGACTGTGGCCGTGGCGGCGGCGGCTCCGGCGTCGCTCACGGCCGCATTCCAGGACCTGCCCGACAGCCACGACGGCTCCACAGTCTTCACCTTCCGTGTCCTCTTCAGTGAAGATGTCGGCATCAGCTACGTGAACATGCGCGACGATGCTTTCAGCCTCTCTGAAGGCGACGTCACCGGGGCACGCAGAGTCGACGGACGCAACGACCTTTGGGAGATCACCGTCGAACCCGACGACAATAGCGACGTTGGCATCACCCTCCCCGCCAACCGGTCCTGCACCACTACAGGAGCAATCTGCACCAGGGAAGACAGCCCGCGGCAGTTGACCAACAGTCCCACTGCGACCGTAACCGGGCCCGCCGAGGCGCCGCCCACCAACACGTCAGCCGCAGGCGCGCCCACGATCAGCGGCACTCCACAGGTTGAGCAGACCCTCACCTCGGACACGTCCTCGATCACAGACGAGGACGGCCTGACCAACGTTTCCTACAGCTACCAGTGGATTGCCGGAGGGTCGGACATCGCGGGGGCCACCGGCTCCACCTACACCCTGACTGCCAGCGAGCAGGGAAAGACCGTCCGGGTACGGGTCACCTTCACCGACGACGCCGATAACGAGGAGACCCTGACCAGCGAGGCGACTGCCGAGGTGACGGCGGCGCCGGTTCCCCTCACCGTCAGCGTGACGGTTTCTGCGCCGGCTTCCCACGACGGCTCGTCCGAGTTCACCTTCGAGATCGAGTTCAGCGAGGAGTTCGGCCTGAGCTACAGGACCCTGAAGTTCGACGCCTTCAATGTAACGGGCGGATCCGTGGAGAGGGCGCAGCGAATGGACAAGCCCAGCAACATTTCCTGGCTCATCACGGTAAAGCCGCAAGGCAACGGGGACGTGACCATCGAACTCCCGGCAACCACGGACTGCAACGCCGACAGGGCGCCATCTGCACCGGGGACGGCAGGAAGCTGTCCAACTCGCTGAGCTTCACCGTATCAGGGCCAGGGGGCTAGGAGCGGCGGGCTGTGGACAGCATTACAGGCCGCATACATGGATGTCCGGGCGGGCGGTGAGCCCGCCCGGACGGGCGCTCTCCCTACGCGGGAGCGGCTGAGGCGGCGGCATCTCGCTCCTCCCGCCATCGTGCTGCGCCCACCGCCGCACGTACCGGACGCTCCCGTAGGTGAGGGTCCGAGAGTCCTGCGGGAGGACCGGCTCGATGCCTCGACAGCGCACACACCACAGCAGAGTGACCTACCAGGTCCCCCACGACTTCCCGGAGCGGCTGGAGCGGTTCAAGGAGGAGTCGGGCCTGTCGTGGGCGGAGATCGCCCGCCGTCTCGACGTCCACCACGAGACGCTGCGGCGCTGGAGGAAGGGCCGAGCTCGCCCCAGCATGCGGAACATGATGGCGCTGGTGGCCATGGCGAGACCCCTGGGCCTCGCCCACCTGTTCACCTACTAGGGAGTCGACGCTCCGGCGAGCGCCCTGCGGCCGCAGGGCCGGAAACGCAAAAAGAGCGGCATACATGGCCGGGCCTCTCCCCATCGGCGCACCCGTCAACCCGGCGTTGCCTTACGGGAGCGGTTTGCATCATCATAGAGGCATCGATTGGCGGCGGTCCCGTAGAGGGCCGGGGAAGAGGCCACGCCGGGGGGGAGACCGCGATGGGATGGCCCGGCGCGGACTCCCGCCGGTGGAGACCGATTCGAGTCCGGGCCGCATGGCGTATAGCCTGCGCCATGCAGGGCCGCGTCAACGAGGGAGCCCGCCCGATAGGAGAACGCCAGGACATGCAGGAGGAGCGTCATGAACGAGGAGCATGACGGGACGGACCAGGGGAATCCATCGGAAGAAGAGTACCGGAGGTTCCGCAGGATGATGGACGGCATGGAGCCGCGAGGACATTCGCCGGATGGTCGAGGATCTGACGGAGAGGATCGAGGCGGACCCCCGCGACATAGAAGCCCTGGGCGCCAGGGGGCTGGCGTACGCTGAGCTGGGGGAGCACCGAAGCGCGGCGGAGGACTACGGCAGGATCATCGCCCTGGACCCCGGCAACGCGGGCGCCCACCTCGACCGGGCCCGCGCCTACTCCGCGATGGAGGAGCGCCGCCTGGCGGTGGAGGACTACGACGCCGCCATCCGCCTGGCCCCCGGCGACGCCGTGGCGCACTACAGCCGGGGGGCGTGCAAGGCGGAGCTGGGCGACCTGGCCGGGGCGATGAGCGACTTCGACCTGGCCGTCACCATGGCCCCCGGCGACGCCGACGCCCACTACAACAGGGGGTTGACCCAGGTGGCGATGGGCAAGCGCCACCGGGCGGTGAAGGACCTGAGCAGGGCCATAGATTTGAACCCCAACCTCGCCGACGCCCACTACCACCGGGGCATGGCCTACCGCGACATGGGCCGGATGGACAGGGCGCTCAGGGACTTCGGCGCCGCCATCGAGATCGAAGGGAGGTACGGCCTCGCCTACTACGCCAGGGGGATCACCAACGTCAACCTGGGAGCACACGAGGCCGCGCTGGGCGACTTCGACGCCGTGCTGGGGCTCGACCCCGACAACGCCCCGGCGCTCCGGGGCAGGGGTATCGCCCTGGGCAGCCTGGGCCGCTACGACGAGGCGGTCGGAGACTTCGACCGGTCCCTGGAGCTTGAGCCCGGCAACGCCGAGGCCCTCGCGGCCCGTGGGCTGGCCCACGCCAGCCTGGAGCGGCACGAGCTGGCGATAGAGGACTACAGCAGGGTCCTGGACATCGACCCCCGGAACAGGGACGCCCTCTACAGCCGGGGTATCGCCCGGATGTACGCGGCCCGGTTCGAGAGCGCCATCGAGGACTTCGAGGCCATCCTCGGCATCGAGCCGGGGCACGCTGCGGCGCGGGGGGCGAGGGAGTTGGCCCGCGAGACGCTGGAGATGCGGGGAGGCGCGGGCGAGGGGCAGGCGGCGCGGTAGCGCCGCCGCGCGGACGTGACTTCGAGGGCGCTTCGAGCGCCGCTGCCCCCACTTCAGGGGTAGCGAGAGACGGGCGGATGATTTCGGGCAACAAAAAAAGGCGGCATACATGGAGAGCCGGGGAGGCCGCCGTCGATGGGCGACCCTCCCCCCTGAGCGACGGCCCGGTGTCTTGCGCCGGGCCGTCGCTCTCACTAGGCGGCGGCCATCTCCGGCTGCTTGAGCATGGCGGAGTAGCCGGGCATCAGGACGGGCGTCATCGACAACCGGCCCGCGCCGTCGTACCCGGCGCGGTAGGCGTACTCCGCCTTCGCGCCCCAGGGCACCCGGCCGCCGACCCGGACGGCGGGGCCGCCGAGCCTGCCGCTGCGCCCAGGCCCGCCCGCGCCGTGCACCACCATCCCGCTCCGCTCGCCCTTGCGCCAGCCCAGCACCTTCACCTCGGCGGGCATGACCCGCTCCTCCGACTTCGCGCGCCGGAACAGCACGGCGTGCAGCCTCTTCAGCACGCCCGCCGACGGGGTGGACCTGCCGTTCATGATCTGGGAGAGGTACGAGGAGCTGATGCCCGCGCGCCGTGCGACCTCGTTCTGGCTGAACCCGTGAGCGTCCATGCGGTCCCACACGGCCTTCGTGTCGACGCAGGCAAGCTGCGCTGACGCGACCGTCGCCTCGGCCTCCAGCGCCGCCTCGACCAGCGCCTGGACCCTCACGCCCATGCCCCTGCGGCCGCGGGACACCTCCGACATGTAGCTGGCGGACACGCCGACCCGCTCGGCAAGCTCCCGCATGGTCATGCCCAGGGCGCGGGCGCGCTCCCGGACGTAGCTGCTCTGCCCGCTCACCACGCTCGCCGGGCGGTTGGCGCACCGGGCGGGAGCGATCCTGACCGGGGCCTTGAGCGCCGACTCGATCCGGGTCTGGACCTTGACGCCCATGTGCTTGCGGCCACGGGCCACCTCCGACATGTATCCGTAGGAGACGCCCACGCGGTCGGCCAGGTCCTTCATGGTCATGCCCCGCTCGCGGGCACGCTCCCGGATGAAGCTGCTCTCGCCGTTCACGACGCCGCCCTGGCGGTAGACGGTCCCCTGGCCGGGGACCTCTCCCAGCACCGCCATAACCTTCTCGCGCATCTTCGGCGTCCACTGCCTGCGCCCGTTTGCAAACTGCGACAGGTAACCCGCGCTCACGCCCATCATGGCCGCGAGCTCCTTCATGGTGACCCCCCGCCGCCTCGCAGCCGCCCGCAGCTCGCTCTCCGCCGTCCTCGTCGTCTCCGTCGTCTCCGTCGTCTCCGTCGTCTCCGTCGTCTCCGTCGTCCGAGTGCCAGTCGTCTGTGTTGCCGTCGTCATCGGTCCGTCCTCCTTCTGTTCTGTTGTGTTGCCGTTGGCCTGCGCCCGTTTGCGGGCAAAGAAGAAGGGCCGTCCCCGGATGGAGACGACCCTTGTGAATGGGGATGTGCTGTGAGAGCCGGAGGCCCTGCCGTCAGCGGCGATGGACCTCGTTGACGTGCATGGACTCCTCCTTTCGGTTGCTGACCCGCGCGGCATCCACGGCGGGTGTCGTTGGTGATGGGTTGACGAAAGACGCACTCCGCCCACGGTCGGCTGCCGGACGCGGGAGACGGAGCGGGGTGAAAGAAGACGCAGCTCGGCCCAGGGTGGATACCGTCAGGGGGGAACTGCTATGGGGGAAGCGGCCGTCCTACGACTTCATCGCAGACCAGCGCATGGGAGAAAGACGCAGCTTGCCCAGAGCCTGCCCCGTACTTGATACGGGGGTGAATACGTCACTGGGGGAAGCTGCGAGACGCGAAGCGGCCAGCCTGCTTGCAACGGCAGACCGGCGCGTGTCGAAGCTGCGGCCCGGCTGCGTGACAGCCATGCCGCGGGCATGAGGAGCCGGTCGAAACGACAGACGCATTTCGACCGACTGGTGGAGGACGGGGCGCAGAGAGCGGTCCGTCCCTGATGTCCAACGGCGAGAGCGATCGACTCCCAACCGCCAGACCAGTGCCCAGCGAGTGAAGCGATCAACCCCAAGCGCCAGACCAGTGCCCAGTGACGGAAGCGATCAACTTCCAACCGCCGGACGGGTGTCCAACGGGCGAAGGGCTTGTCACTCCAACCGCCGGACTGGACCGAGGACGAAGGGCTAAGTCAACTCCGTCATCTCTGCCCGCGCTGCCTGCGAAGGACCAACGTCAAACTCCGCATTGCCAGCATTCCCTCGTGGGAGACCGGGGGAGAGCGAATCATCCTCCGGTCATGCCCGTGCAACAGGGATCACGCACCCAGGGTTTCTATGGTCGGAAACCTTGGAAAAAGCCTAACAGCACACTCATTATCGACGGCCCGAGACCCGCAAAAGAGGGCCTGCAACACCCCTTCGGCAAACCGCCGCCAAATCGTTCACTAAAGTTGCCTGCAAACCCGCCGCACCCCCGGCCCGGCTACCGCCACAACAGTCGGAGGGTCAGCGTGTTCAGAAGCTCTCGCTTTCTGAGCGCTCTCCGCGTGTCGAAGAGCGCCGTCTGACGCCAGTTGACCTGCCCGTCGCGGTCGAACCCCCGCAGCGGCCGCTTCTCGGGCGGAAGCGTCATCCCGTGGTCTTCGAGCAGGGCCAGCTCCACCGCCCGCAGGCGCTCCTCCGCAGCCAGCCACGCAAGGCTATGCCCCTCGTTGGGGTGACCGTCCTTCAGCTCCCGCCACTCGACGATGAGCGCCCACGCCTCCCCGAACACCTCCTCGTCGTCCTCGGCGGGCTCCCGCGTCACCAGGTCGGGGTACTCCCGCCGCTCCCTGGGCTTTGACGGAGGCTTCCTTCCAGCGTCCGGCGCACCACTCCCCGACGGGGAGGGACCGGCGCCGGCGTGACCGGCCCCGGTCCCCTGGGCTTCGCTGCTCTTCAGCGCTTCGACACTGCCCTCGACGGCAGCCATCCGCCTGCGCAGCTCCTTGCCCAGGGCGTCGTACCCCTTCGCCATCTCGTCACGGCCCTTCTCCAGCGCCTCGACCCGCTTCTCCAGCCTGTCGTTGCGCTCCCGCTGACGGGCCGCAGCCGACCCGACGCCCTCCTGCAACGCACGCTCCAGGGCCTGCCGCACCCGCCGTGACAGCTGCCCCGTCCTGGCGCACTCGGCCACCGTCCGCTGGTCCAGCTCCAGCACCCGCGCAGCGCCCTTGAACCCCTTGTCCCGCACCAGCTCTTGCAGCAGCGTCATGAGCCGCATGTGGTGCATGTTCTCGATGTCCTTGCTGTCTTCGATGCCGTGTTCGGTGGTTTTCATCGACTTTCTCCCTCTCAAAACTCCGCCCAAGTCTCCGGTCAGTTGCGGTCCGGCCCTTCCAGCGGCCTCTGACCCCGGTTTTCGGGGACGTCATGCACCCCCACTTCAATCGCCTTTTCCCGGGCCTAATGTCATTGGAACGCCGCTCCAACCGAACCGCCTATGTCATTCCCCACGTTTGGCGATGTCATTGCAGTCCGGAACGCCACCATTCGGAAAAGTGTTTCCTGTTTACGTCCTGTAGGGGGGTGATTTACCCCTGTTTCAGCTACGACATCACGACTCTGGCCGCTCTGTTACAAAACTCAAACTCCTGTACACCCCCAATACTGCACGAAAGGGGCCGAAAAAAAGAGGGTCTATAACCCCCCGCATCCCTGCGCAGGGCTACAGGGGAACGGCCCGTAACCCCCCGCATCCGTGCGCAGAGTTACCAGGGGTCTTATTTCCAGTTTCATTTGTTCACACTTTTTTGCGACTGCCGCGGTCCGGTGAACCGCGGCGAACGGAAGAGAGGTGAACGAGTTGGCGCTGAAATCGAAACTCCGGTCTTTCAGGCGGTCTATTCCCCTGGCATCCGCGCTGCTATTGGCGGCGCTGGTGGCGATTCCGTCCAGCAGCATCGCCTTGGCCCAGACCCCGCCCGGCGACGAGCTAACCCTGGTCAACGCCGACCGGGACTTCGTGGAGCGCAAGGGCGGCGGCGAGTTCGTCGCCCGTCCCGTCTTCGACCGCAAGATCGTGGTGCTCCACTACGCCGTCCGCGACGCCGACACCGGCGACTGGATCAGCGCCGTCTACCGGGTAAGCGGCGGGGAGAAGGAGCGCTCAGACGGCTGGGAGTACTCGTGGGAGTACCCCGACCTCGACGAGCAGCCCGACCTCGACCGCGACCGGGCCTACCTGCTGGTCATGCTGGTCGAGGACGAGGACGGCAAGCGAGGCGACTTCTACGCCGTCGTCCCCATCCACCAGCCGGGCCGCATCTGGGACAAGGTGCTCGCCGCACTCAACCCCGGCCGCTGGGCGAGGGCCTTCGCCGGCTGGATGGTCGAGGGAGTCCACGGGACCCTCTGCGGCGTCGTTGAGCGGGCGTCCGGCGAGGACGCCGACAACTGCCGGAGGGACTCCGGGTCATGAGCGACATCCTCACCGGCACACCCCCCGACCTCACGTACGCCCACCACCTGGTCCAGCACGCCTGGATGGTCGTCTGGGCCATCACATCCGGTGCCCTCGTCGTCATCCTCGGCTGGATGGGGCTGAGCCTCATCGTCTCCGAGCATCTGGGCCGCCAACAGGCGGGATGGCGGGAGATGGTGCCCCGTCTGGTCCTGGGACTCGTCGCCGCCGCATCGTCCCTCTGGTGGTGCGCCCTGGTCCTGGACGTGGCCGACGCCGTGTCCGGCTTCATAGCCGTCTCCCTCAACGTCACCGCGGGAGACATGCTCCGCTCGACGCTTCGCACCCTCCTTACGGCGGTGAACGCCGGGAGCGTGGGCATGGCCCTCCTCCTGGCGGCCCTCTACCTCGTTTACGGCTTCTTCGTGCTCTACGTCATCGTCCAGATGGTGCTGCGCCTGGCCCTCATCGACATCCTCCTGGCCCTGGCCCCCATCGCGTTGGGGCTGTGGATTCTGCCCCACACGGCGGGCTGGGGAAGGCACTGGCTCAGGCTCTTCATGACGACGGTGTTCCAGCAGGCCATCCAGCTCATCGCCCTGGCCCTGGGCTTCGGCTTCCTGAACGAGGTGGCCGCCATAGCCGCCTTCGAGCCGGTGCAGGACCTCATATGGAAGCTCCTGTTGTCCCTGGCCTTCGTCTACATGGCGACCCGGGTGCCTTCGATGCTGGGCAACGCCGGGACCTTCGACTCCTGGCTCTCGATGCTCTACTTCGGCATGAACCTGCCCTCCTCGATGGTCAGGTCGGCCAAGACCATCGGGATGTTGGCGGGCGGCGCGGCGGGAGGGCCGGGCGGCATGGCTGTCGGAGCGATGGCGGCCAGCGCGGGCGTTTCGGCCGCCGCCAGCGGCCTCAGCTCGGCAGCCTCGATGGCCACCCCGTCGGCGGGCGGAGACGGGGGCGGCGCGCCCAGGAGCAGCGGGGAGTAGCCCGACCGAGACAACGAAATCACAAAGGCGCGGACGAGACCCGCGCCGACCAATACCACGACGGAGGCAAAGCGATGTGCAGCTAACGGGGAGTCACCGAGGCGAGAGAACGAAGTGATGAACGCCGGGAAAGCGAGCAGCGTCCGGCGGAAAAGAGGAGTGAAACGAATGGAACAACTGACACAGACCATCTCGAACCTGGTGGGCATCCTGCTGGGCGTCGTGGGGGCCATCGGCGTGGGCTTCTTCATCTACGGGGCCTACCTGTACCTCACGGCCAGCGGAGCGCCTCACCAGATGGAGCGCGGCAAGAGCGCAATGATGACCGCCCTGGCGGGCGTCGTCCTGGCCCTGGTTGCCTACGGCGTCGTGGAGCTGGTGATGAACGCGGTCGTGGACCCCGGAATCGAGATCGACGACGTGCTGCCCGATCCGGAAGCGCCGGACGCCGGCGACGGCGGCGGCGACGACAGCTAGGCGGACGTGAGAAGGGAGGAAAAGACATGAGAGAACACGAGGTACCGACTCACGTCCAGGCCGAGGACAGGGTGCTGCTGGGGTTCACCTTCCCGCAGATCGTGGCGGTGACGGCGGTGTGCGCGCTGTCCTACGGCGCATACCGCTACGCCCCGGTCGGCCCCTCCGAGGTGCGCATGGCCCTGGCCGTCCTCTTCGGGCTGGTCGGCATCGTCATGGTGGTTGGGAAGATAGGCGGTCGGCGGCTGCCCCTGGTGGCCGCCGACCTGCTGAAGTACCGGCTGGGGGCGAGGCTCTACGCCGGGCAGGTCGCCCAGCTTGTGAGAGCCGAGCCGCCCGCGCCGGCCCAGCCGGTGCGGAGCGGCCCCGGCCCGCTGAGCCTGATGGCGAAGCGCGCCGGACGCGGTCTGGCAAGGCTGCGCAAGAAGGGGAAGACCCGCAAGAACAAAGAACGCCGCAACGGGCGCATGCGCTGGTTCGGCAAGCGCAGGGGGAAGGACGGAGGGAGCGGCCAGCGTCACGACCACCGGGCCGAGACCCTTCAGAGCCGACGCAGGAAGCCCCGCATGGGCTGGATTCCGGTGGTGGCCCTGGCCGTCCTGATGGCCGCTGTCGTGACCGTCCCGGAGTCGGCCCTGGCCGACGACCACGAGCCCTGGCGGGACGAGATCGACTTCGAGATCGACCGAGCCGGTGGAGGGACGCCGGATATTCGTCGAGGGGCTCACCGTCTCCGGCGACCGGGCCTCCGTCACCCTTCGGGCCGCCACCGCCCTGGACATCCGGGTCCGCGCCTTCGGCGGGCCGACCGGCGCGTGGCTGCGCTTCTGGGGCTCGGCGACCCTCGCCGAGGGGGAGAGCATCGACTACTCCCTCCCCCTGCACGGACCCGCGCCGTCCTTCACCGTGTCCTGGGAGGACACCCTGGGACAGGCCGGGGCGCTGACCTTCGAGGAAGCGCAGCTTCCCTTCCCCCTGCCGGTCATGGAGGGAGAACTCTGCGACCTTCGCGTGACCTCCCTGGGCTGGACGCCCGGAGCGGTCAGCGGAGTTGTCGAGTCCGAGTGCGTGACGCAGCATCGAGCACCCGGTGGAGCTTCAGACGGTGGCCGGATACGAGAGCGTCACCCAGACGGCGCTCATGGACGCCGGGGTGACGGCCATCACGGGAACGGTCGCCGCAGCGACGGGAGCGTCGCAGGCCAGCGTCGCCTTCGTCCCCGACGGAGAGACGAACTTTCGGCTCAGCGTGCCCGCGGGCGAGGCGATTCACGCCGTCAGCGTGGACGTGAACATTGAGGCGAGCCTGAGCATTCCCATCCCCCCGCTCACCGTGCTCACCCACCACCCGGAGCGGACGGAGGAGCGCACCGAGACGGTGAGCCTGTACCGCCCGGGGGCCAGCGACTCCGACAGCGACAGCGACACCATCACCGTCACCCACGACGACGGCACCACGACGGAGCACACCGTCTCCGCCTACGCCTACGCATACGTGCCGGCCAGGACGATCGACAAGCAGGTCACGCTCACCATCGTCCACCCCGAGCACGTGAAGGCCGAGGTGGTGGAGCGGGCGCCCGTCACGGGGAGCAGGGACGAGTCCCTCGCCCTTGCGTCGTCCGGCGTCGGCAGCGACGACCCCTTCGAGGCGCTGGTCCTGCCCCAGCCGGAGCCGGAGGACCCGCCCGCCGAGCAGGAGCCCGCCGGCGGCCTGCGCCAGTGGTTCGACCTGCTGGGATGGGAGTGGCCCTGGTGAGGCGGGTATTGGCAATGACGCTTCTGGCCGGGGCTGCGCTGGCGACCACCGGCGCGGCCCCGGCGGAGGAGCAGGAGATGCTCCGCCAGTTCGACCGCGTGCTCACGGCGATGGTCTACGCCGCCTCCGGCCTCTGCCTGTTCGCCATCGTCTGGGCCGGCTTCATCCTCATGGCCGAGGGCGGCGAGGAGCGGGGCGGGGGCAAGGCCAAGACCGCCGTCGTCATGGCGGTGGTCGGGCTGGTCCTGGCCCTGTCGGCCAAGGGCGTGGCCGCGCTGCTCAGCAGCGGCCTCGTGGACTTCCCAACCCCCTAGAGAAAAGGAAGACACTCTGTTGAAAGAGCTTATTCGACGACTGAGGCAAGACGAGGAGCGCAGGGGCCGGCACGAAGGTCCCTCCGCTCCCCACGAGACGCCCGGGCGAGCGGTCGAGCCATCCGCTCCCAAGCCGCCGCCCGAGCTGCCCCTGTTCTTCATGCTGTCCCACCTGGACGACGACGGCCCGGTGCGCCTGGACGGGGTGAAGCTCGGCGTCTGCGAGGTGATGGGCCTTGAGATCGACGAGCCGAAGCTGGGGGCCTTCGCCGGGGCGCTCAACGCCCTGGACTTCCCGGCCCAGCTGCTCATCAGGCAGCACCCGCCCCGCCTGGAAGGGATGCGGGAGAAGCTGAAGGAGGCCCAGCCCGAGGACCTTCCCCCGCAGACGAAGGCCGCCGCCGAGTCCCTCCAGCGACTGCTCACCGACCTTGAGGCCCGCGACGGCATCCTCGACCGGCGCTTCTACGCCGTGTGCGAGTTCGGGCGCATCGACGATCTTCGCGGACTGCTGGCCAGGGCCGGTCTCTCCGTCCACCTGCTCCGGGGCCGCCAGCTTCGGATGTTTCTTGTATCGGCCGCCCTGGGCGGCTCCCCCGCCGAGTTCGACGAGGAGAACGCCCGTCGAGGTGGAGATAGGCCGCCGCGACGTGCGCGTCGGAGACGGCTGGTCCGCTCCCTTCACCTGGGCAAGTGGCCCCGCTCGCTGGCCCCCGGCTTTCTCCAGGGGCTGATGGCGGCGGGCGCGCCGATGGACCTGTCCGTCCACGTCGGCCCGATACCGGCGGAGCAGGCGGCCAGGACGCTGGAGTGGCAGAAGGTGCGCTTCGAGTCGGCCCAGTCCCTCTCCTTCAAGCGGGGCCGCACCATGTCCCCGGAGGCGGAGATCGCCCTGGAGGACATCACCCGGCTGCGGGACGAGGTGCAGCGGGGCAGGGAGCGGCTGTTTCACGCATCGCTGTCCGTGACCCTCCACGCGAAGGACGAGGCTTCGCTCAAGGAGATGACCCAGCGGGCCAAGGCCCACTTCGCCGCCACGCTCGGCAAGCTCGACAACCTGGCCTTCCGGCAGAGGGAGGGGCTGCTTTCGACGCTGCCCCTGGCCCTGAACGCCGTGGCCGAGTGGCGCAGCCTGGACACGTCCAGCATCGCCCGCCTTTTCCCCTTCTCGCCGCCGGACCTGGACACCCGCAGCGGCACCCTCTACGGCATCGACATGCGGGCCTGCTCCCCGGTGGTCTACGACCCCTGGGACGGGACGCACCTCAACGCCAACACCGCCGTCCTCGCACGGTCGGGAAGCGGCAAGTCATTCGCCACCAAGCTCGGCGTGCTCAGGGGGTTGACCAGGGGCATCACCGCCTACGTCATCGACCCCGAGGGCGAGTACGCGGACATGGCCCGCGCAGCGGGCGGGCGCGTTCTCTCCCCGGCGTGCCGGGCGAGGGCATGAACCCCTTCGTGATCGACAAGGGCGATTCAGAAGAAATGCTCCAGCGCATCGGCAGCCTGCGCCGCCTCATCGAGGTGATGGTGGGCGAGAGCCTCGGCGCGGAGCGCAGGGCATCCCTCGACCACGCCCTGGCGGGCTACTACGCCCGGCCCAGGGAGCGCACCGGCTTCCGCGATTTCTATTCATACCTTCAGGAGGACGAGGCGGGAGACCCCGGCCTCGCACGGCTGCTCAGGCCCTTCGCCACCGGGAGCCTCCGCCACCTGCTGTCCGACGAGGGCGACGACCTTCTCGGCAGCGAGGCGCTGGTCACGGTCTTCGACCTGCGGTTGCTCGAACCGGAGCTGCGGCCCGCAGCCGCGATGGTCTGCACCGAGACGGTGTGGGCCGCTGCCGCCCAGGACCCCAAGCCCCGCCTGCTGGTCGTGGACGAGGTGTGGTCGATCATGCAGCACCCCGAAGGCGCGGCCTTCATGGTGAGCATGGCGAAGCGGGCCAGGAAGCACCGGCTGGGGTTGCAGTTCATAACCCAGGACGTTCAGGACCTGCTCTCCGAGGACACGTCCAGGACCATCACCGGCCACTCCGGGCGCGCCCTTCTTCAGAACGCCGCATTCAAGCTCCTGCTTCAGCAGGACGCCGCCGCCATCAGCACGGTGGGCGACGCCTTCGACCTGCCCGAAGACCTCCAGCGCTGGCTGCTGTCGTGCCCCAGGGGAGACGGGCTGCTGCTTGCTAAGGGCAACCGCTTCCCCGTCCGCATCGAGGCCACCCCGGAGGAGACGGCGGTGATCGAGTGGCGGCCCGGAGCGCACAGGTAGGACAGGCGAGAACGCCGAGAAGACCCCATAGAGAAAGGAAGGCATCCCCCATGAAGCTCAACCCGAAGAACATCCTGTTTGGAGACGACGCCGAGAAGAAAGGCCCCGTCCTGCTCGCGGTGACGCCGCCGCGAGCCGGGGAGCGCACGCTGCTGGGCGTGGAGAACCTGCTCCAGTCCATCGCCGTGCCCGAGCCCTTCTCCCTGGAGCTGGCCGCCGACATGGACGGCGTGACCCTCATGGCCCGCTGCCTCGACGCCGCCGTGGTGCGCGGCCAGCTCTCCGCCCACTACCCCCAGGCCCGCATCCAGAGGCTTGACCCGGAGGAAGACCCGCTGAGGCTCGAGGAGGGCGAGCAGGCGTGGAGCATGACCCTGCGGGCCGACGGCCCCGAGTACGTCCCGCTGAGGACCTTCCGCGACGACGACCTGCTCGACCCCGGCTCCGACCCCCTCATCGCCCTGATGGGCGCTCTGACGGCCCTCAACGAGGGGGAGCGGGTGGTGGCGCGGCTGTTGCTGCGCTCTCTGGGACCCGACTGGTCGCAGGGACACCTGGACAAGGCCCACAGGCGGCCCGGCATGGAGCCGAGGGAACCCGCCTACACCTACCAGACCAAGCCCCTCCAGATGGACGGCATCACGATGGCCGTGTTGGGCATCGGCGCGCTGGCCGCGCTGAAGGGCTACCTGTGGGTGCAGGACGGCGAGATATGGAAGGCCGCGCTCCTGGGCACGGTCACGGCCCTGGGGCTGGTCGTCAGCGGCTGGGGATGGTGGCGGTGGAAGAAGGCCCGCAAGCGGGTGGAAGACCCGATCCTCATACAGGAGAAGGTCTCCCGCATCGCCTTCGACGCGGAGATACAGGTCGTTGCGGTGCTGCCCGCCGACACGGGGCAGGTGCGCGCCAGGGAGCTTCTCGGGCCGGTGGCCGCCGCCTACCGCCACTACGACAACCCCGCAGGGGCGCGGTTCAAGGTCGGCAGGGTCCGGCCCATTGCCCCCGACCCGGAGATGCTGCACCCGGCAGGCCCCGGCCTGTTCGGCGGACGCAGCGTGCTGGGAGTCCGCGAGGTGGCCAGCCTATGGCACCCGCCCGGAGCGGGCGACGAGACGCCCCTGGTGGAGCGGTCCGGCGCGAGGGCGCTCAGCCCCTCGGCCAAGGGCGTCCGGGGCGGCGCCCTGGTGGGGGACACCACCGCAGGCGCGAAGCGGGAGATCCGCTTCCCCGAAGACCTGCTCCGCCGCCACCACCTCTACGTGGCCCGCACCCGCATGGGCAAGTCCACCCTCATGCACCACCTCGTCACCCACAAGATGCGGGAGAAGGCGGCGGGCAGGGACCCGGACGCCATCGTCGTCATAGACCCCCACACCGACCTGGTGGCCGGCATCCTCGAACACGTACCCGAGTCCCTGGTAGACAGCGTGAAGCTCATAGACCTGTCCGACGAGTCCCGCTCCCCCGGCATCAACCTGCTGGACACGAGGATATTTGCGGACCGGGACCGCACCGCCGACTCGGTGGTGCGCGTGGCGAAGGGCCTGTGGGAGCAGTGGGGGCCGAGGATGCAGTCCATCCTCGAACAGACAGTGAAGACACTGCACGAGGCCAACGAGCAGGTGGAGGCGGAGCAGCAGTACACCATCCTCGACGGGCTGCGCCTGTTGTCCAACGACCCCTTCCGCAACTCCGTGCTGAAGAAGGTCTCCGACCCCTATCTGCTTGAGTGGTGGGCCAGGGACTTCGGAAGCTGGCACCGCCAGTACCGGGCCGAGGCACTGGCCCCCGTCCAGACCCGGCTGTCCTACTACGCATCATCCAAGAGGGCGCGGGCCATCCTGGGCCAGCGCCGCTCCACCATCGACCTGCGTCGCACCATCCACGAGGGCGGAGTCCTGCTTGTATCGACATCGCAGGGCACCGTGGGCAGGGACGTGGCCGCCCTGGTGGGCGCGTCCCTGCTCAACCTGGTGGACGCCGTGATCCGAGAGCAGGGAAGCGTCTCACTCAGCCAGCGGCGGGGTGCGCTGGTCGTCGTGGACGAGATGCAGTCCATGCCCGGCGTGGACTACGAGTCGATGCTGAGCGAGCTCGGGAAGTTCGGGGCGTCATTCGTTCTCGCCACCCAGAGCCTCGCCAAGCTGGACGACCTCTCCCGCACCATGCGCGACACCCTGCTCGCCAACGTCGGGTGCCTGGCCGTCTTCCAGGTGGCGGGGAACGACGCCAGGACGCTGGTGTGGGAGCTCGGCAAGGACCGTGTGTCCGAGGACGACATCGTGTCGCTGCCCGTGCACCAATGCTACGTTCGCGCCACGGTCGGCAAGGAGCGCATGCCCGCCTTCTCGATGATGGTGCGCAAGCCGGAGGAGGGAGACGCCGGCGCCGCCGCCCGCATCCGAGAGGCGGCGTCCGCATACACCGTCCCCGCACGGCAGGTCGCCTACGGCGACGCCGAGGGCGACCTGAAGGTGGAGGAGTTCCGCAGGGCCGTCGAAGACTCGAAAAGCGACGGTGAACAGCAGCAGAAGAAGCCGGACGCCGAGCAGGGGCCGGATCGCAGGAGCCGGCGGAGCAGGCGTGGGCGGGCCGCCGACGCCGGGACGCATGAGGACCGCAGCGCCGGGAACGAGGGAGAGGAGGCCGGAGAATGAGACCCGAAGGATGCGAACCCGACCTGCTCCGCGCCCTGGCATCCATGCCCTTCCTCAACCGGCTGGAGATGGTCGCCGTCACCGGCTGGTCCAGGGGCGCGGTCTACGAGGCCGTCGAAAAGCTGGAGTCCGGCGGCCTCTGCGCCTCCGTGCTCCACGCGACGGAGCTGCTTCCCCAGGCGCGGAGGTTCCACCTCACCGAAGCAGGGCTGCGCAGGCTCGCCGAGGAGGAGGGCATGGCCCCCGACGAGCTGGTGCGCCACTGGCCCGTCTCGGCCCAGTGGCGGCGCAGCCTGATGGAGCGCCTGGACGCCGTGGCATCCATCTACGCCATAGCCTCCGCCGTCTCCGACATCGCGTTCCCCGTCCGCTTCCGCTGGTACCGCTCCATCCCCCTGGACGCCGCCATGACCCTTCCCGACGGGAGGACCGTGGGCGTCGTGAGGCAGGGACTCACCGCCGACCGGTCGGGCTTCGCCAAGCGCCTCTGGCGGCTGCGCGACTGGCCGATGCCCGGAACGCTGCTCGTCCTCGCTGCCGACGAGGTGCGGCTCAGGCACGCGCGAAGGGCGCTCTCGACCACCGACGCTCCGGCGCTGCTGGCCCTCGAACGCGATGCGGTCCCGGCCGGAGCGGGCGACCCGGTATGGAGCCCGCCCAGGATCGACGCATCCGTCGCCCTGCGCTACGCCCTTGACCGGGCGGCCCCCGGCGGCGGGCTGCCGCTGGAGCCGGAACCCGGACGGGCCGACCCGCCCGCCGACCTGCCCGACAGGGGAGCCGCGTCGGACATGACCGACCGGATGCTGCCCATCATGCTCAGGCCCGCCGAGAAGCGCGCCCTCGACCTCATCTCAGACTGGCCCTGGATCGCCCTGGGGGAGCTGGCCGGGCTGATGGACGTCACGCCCCAGAGGGCCTCCAACATCGTCATCCCCCTGGAGGGGTTCGGCCTGGCGGCCCGGCCCCGGGAGACTGGAGGACGACTGGCCCTCACCGACCGGGGCCTCTCCCTGCTCGCCCGCAGGGACCGCACCTCCGTCGCCGTGGCGAGGAGCCGGTGGAGCATCGCCCTGGACGACATGGAAGGCCCCCTGGAGTGGCGCAACGTCACCGGCAGGCGGACTCGCCAGCTGCTCAGGAACATGGAGCACACCTCGGCCGTCCACGGCTTCCTGGCCGCCCTCGCCGCCCAGTCCCGCCTCCTGGGGTGGGAGGTCGTCCAGCTCGACCCGCCCCGCAAGGCGTCCCGCCACTTCCGGCACGACGGCGGTATGCGCGCCGTCAACCCCGACGCCTTCGGCGTCCTGCGCAAGGACGATGCGACCTGGCCCTTCTTCCTGGAGTGGGAGAGACGGGCCGTGCGGCCATCCACCATGTCCGACCGCCTGGCCCCCTATCTGCGCTACTACTCATCTCACAGGCCCACCGACGACCACGGCGTCAGGCCCGCCGTCCTGGTCGTCTTCGACGACGAGATCGCCCGGACCCACTTCCTGCGCGTGGCGCGGGAGGAGATGCGGTCCGAGGGGGTGACGGTGCCCCTGTGGGTCTCCCACGGGGAGGCCGTCGAAGCCCTGGGGCCGCTGGGACGCGCATGGCGCTCCCCGGCAGACCCGCAGTCGCCCCAGGCCCTGCCGACCCCATGAACGACGAGGACGGATACCTATGCCATCACCAGACACCCATAAGCGGAAAGGCCCCCGGAGGCGCGGAGGACGGACTGTTGTCCAGCTCGACGTGGCGGCCCTCTGGAGGCGGCTCGCTGTGCTGAACCGCTCCCAGAACTGGCTCGCCAGGGAGATCGGGATAAGCCCCGGCTACGTGTCGAAGCTGGTCAACACGGGGCGCTCCCCCTCCGGTCGCATCCGCCGCCGGATGCTCAAGGCCCTGGAACTGACCGAGTTCGGAGACCTGTTCAGATTGGAGGATTGCGATGAACAACAGTAACGACCCGACCCGTTTCGACGGGCAAGACAACCCCGTAGCCGATGGGACCGAACCCCTGGACGGCGGCGTGCTGCCCGAGGACTTCGGTGAGCGCCTCGAACAGCTCAAGGAGCTCAGCAGCCTCTCGTGGCGCGGCTTCGCCAAGGCCCTCGGCGTGGACCCCAAGCAGCTGCGCATGTGGCGCAGGAAGGGCGTCGAGCCCTGCGGTGGAGCAATGCTCTCCATCTGCCGCTTCGCGTTCCGGATACCCGGCGGCCTGCCGGTCATCCTGCGGGAGGGCATCCAGATGACCCTCTTCGAGGAGGAGAGTTAGACAACCGGCCCCGCCGGGCGCACGGCGCGCATCGGCGGCACGGCGGGGCCTGAACCGGCTTGGAGGCCGCAGGCGCTCGCCCCTTCCGTCGGCGCCGGCGGCCCCCCGGCCGCACAACTTGCAACGAGAGGCCAGCGGCCCACAGAGACTCCGCTGCGACCACGCACCATGAAAGAGCCCAGAAGAAACAACGGACGAAAGAGGCCCGGAGAGCAGGAGCTTGAAGACGCTCTGGAGCGCTCCATGCCGTCCTACACGCCGGAACACCGCAGGGCCGTCCTGAAGGGGCTGCGCATCCTGGCCCGCGTCGCCATCCGCTCCTACATGGAGGAGCAGGCGGCCGCATCGCACCGAGCAGAAACCGGGGAGGATGGCGGCGAGGAAGAGGGTCAGCGTGGAGTGTAAGCGGGGGGTGCAGGCGGTCCGGTGCGGGAGGAAGGTGCGCAGCGAGTGTGGCGCGTTCTAGTACATGATGAGATGGGTGGGAACGAGTCGCTGTGCGATGGGGTCCACCGCCAGCCTCAACCCCTCCAGGGTGTAGGCTCCCAACAGAGCCGGTGCGTCGTCCTCTCCGAACACGACGAGAGTGACCTCGCTGGAGCCGTTGACCGTCGCCCAGGCTCTCCCAATGTCCATCTCCACCCGGCGACCGTCGGCGAGCAGGAAGACGCCCTTGTCCATCGGCTCGATCCCCAGCTCGCGCAGAAGGCTGCCGGGCAGCGTCGTGTAGGCGGCCCCGGTGTCCACCGTCGCCTCTACGTCCCGCTCCTGCTGGCCGTCCATGCTGGAGATGCGCAGAGGGCATCTGAAAGTCCCCATAGGAAGAGCCTCTCCTTCTCAGTGTCTACCGCCCCATTTTACCCTAATCGGAACGTCTCTTATAGGGGCTGCGGCCCTTGACACCGGCAGCCGGTTCGTTCATGATAAGGTTATGACATTGTATGACAGTTAGGAGCAAAAAAGAGCGAATGACCACTCCCAGGAAATCGAAGGTCATCACCTTCTCCCTGCCCCCGCAGATGGCCGAGCAGGTCAGGCAGCTGATGCAGGAAGAGGGCCGCACCATGAGCGAGCTGATCCGTGAGGCTCTACGGCTGTACATGGATGAAAGGGAGTGGCTGCGGCGGGAACGCCGCCAACGGGCAGAGGCCCGCCAAGTCGAACATGAACAGGCCAACAGGAGGAGCAGATGAGAGGCCGACACGAACTTGCACCGGCGGCGCTCTACGCCCAGAGTCTCCAGCGACCGGCAGGACGTGGACCTGTCCGGCTTCCTGAAGGGGACATTGCCATCGCAATCTTCGTCGGCAGATTGAAAGCAAGGGATTCATCTTGAAGCTACCAGGCCGCCTGACTGAGATTATGAGATTCAAGAATCTCCACATATTCGCCTGGTCCAAGCGATTTTACGCCTGGGTTAGAGACCGTGTCACCTGGGCTAAGGGGATTTGGTCTTGGGCTAAACGACTCTCAGTTCGACTGTTGCCAATTGGCACGTACCTGCTAGCCCTTGTTTGGTTGGGAGGAGGCTGTTATCTCGGATATGAGCTTTACGGAGTTCTGCGTGCCCCGGATGACAACACTTTCGGCAATGCGAGAGCGATTCTGCTAACGCTCGCAGCTTGGATAGGTGTGCCTTTCCTAATCTGGCGAACATGGCTGGCGGACCGACAAACTCGCATCAATCGAGAAACCTATTACACCGACCTCTTTACCAAGGCAATCGAGTCGTTAGGAGCTACTCGAATAAACCAGGACGGCGCCTCCATACCGGTCATAGAAACGAGGATCGGCGCGCTTTTTGCATTGGAACGTCTGGCCAAACAAAGCCGAGGTGACTACGGAACTATTATCGAAACGCTCGCTACGTACATCCGGGAGCAATGCGGAAACCCATCATTCTTCGAACATGAAGGGTCTGACCCCGACGAGGAAGGCATTACTATCCAAGAAAAAGAAAAAAGGCTATGGGCTAGGTACAGGGCGATGCGGACATGGATTGAAGAACTGCAGAAGAACTCTTCCGCGAATCGTGCTGACGTTGTGGTGGCTCTCACAGTGCTTAGCCGAAGAAGAGAGGGACGGCACTGGAACGCCAAGGATGAAGATGAACCTCAAACAAGCCTTAGCAGGGTAAACCTACAAGGTTGGAAAATGGTAAATGATGAAAATGTCCTTCATGACGCCGAACTTCGTCTGTCAGATGCCTATCTTGAGGGAGCATCTATGTCAGGGTTCTACGTTGAAGATAGTCCCATACTGGGCATTCAAATTAGATATGAGATGACGCATTCTTTTGTTTCACCAAGATCCCTTGTTGGCACAAACCTTCCTGGCCTAACCCTTCGAAACGCTCAATTTTTCCCCATTCTCGATTGCGCTAACTTGTCCTATGCTCACATGGATGGGGCGAAATGCGTGAATGCCAGTTTTAGAAGTGCCATATTGATAGGTGCAGACTTTAGTAATGCAATCGTGCGGAATGCAAAATTTGGGTGTGCCAATGCTAGCAGCACAAAGTTTGACGGGGCTGACCTAAGCAATACGGAGTTCATTGCCACTCTTTTGCATCGTGTCAGCTTCGTTGGGGCTGACCTTAGCCACAATGTATTTCACTCAGCACAATTCGACCAGACAGACCTTGAGGGGGCGCTTTTAATTGGGGCAGATTTCACCGGTGCAAAGGGACTTGAAGCTGTGATGTTCGAGCGGACTTTCGGAACCAGCGACACACGTCTGCCCAGTAATGTCGCCAGACCAATCCACTGGACGGACGAGGCTTCCGCCGTTGAGGAATGGACTAAGTTCAGAAAAGAACGCGGGCTCGATGCTCGTGTCTGATTGCCAAGTACAAAAACCAGTTTGCCGTACCTATAGAGGACACGATAAGGAGGAAGAGACACCGATGAATAAGCACCTTGAGTTGACCCCGGCGGCCCTCTACGCCAGGGTGTCCAGCGACCGCCAGGACGTGGACCTGTCCGTGTCCGCCCAGCTGAGGGCGCTCAGGGACTACGCCGACAAGAACGACTACGAGGTCGTCCGGGAGTACGTGGACGAGGCGGAGAGCGGGCGCGTGATGAACCGCCCGGAGTTCCAGAAGATGCTGGACGAGGCCAAGAGGACCGAGGCCCCCTTCGAGGAGATATTGGTCTGGAAGTTCTCCCGCTTCACCCGCAAGCGCGAGCACGCCGTCATTCTGAAGTCCATGCTCAGGCGCAAGGGCCTCCGCGTCGTCTCCATCACCGAGCAGGCCGAGGACAACCCCACCGGCAGGCTCCTCGAAGGCATCATAGAGACCGTGGACGAGTTCTACAGCGAGAATTTGGCGATGGAGGTCCTGCGGGGTATGAGGGAGGCCGCATCCCGTGGCTTCTGGGTCGCTCCCATGGCCCCCTACGGCTACAGGAAGGTCAAGGTGCAGGACGGCCCCAAGGAGAGGCCCGCCCTGGAGCCGGACCCCGAAACGAACGGCGTCGTCAAGCGCATCTTCGACCTGGCCGAGACTCGCAAGGGGATGATGAAGATCGTCCGCATCCTCAACGACGAGGGCATCTCCAGTCCCAGGGGTAAGCTCTGGAACAAGCCCACCGTCCACAACATCCTCAGAAACGAGGCGTACCTGGGCACCCTCGTCTGGGGCAACAACGCCAAGGACGGGGCCGACCCGGTGAGGGTGGACAAGGCGTTTCCCGCCACCGTCGCCAAGGACCAGTTCGACCGGGTGAACAGGATACTGCGCTCCCGCGCCCCCAAGGTCTCCCACCCCCGCAGAGTCGGAAGCACCTTCCTGCTGAGCGGACTGGTCAAGTGCTACAGGTGCAAGAGGGCGCTGTCGGGCCGCTACTCCAGCAGGGGCACGTTCCCCTACTACGTCTGCCACTCCTTCGTCAAGCGCGCCCCCGGGTCCTGCGACTCGCCCAGGGTGGACGCCCGGCAGTTCGAGGAGCTGGTCGTCGGCCTGATTCGCTCCAACATCCTGACCGAGGGCAACATTCGGAGCCTGGTCAATGTCGTGGACGAGCAGATGGACGACGTGGCCGGTGACGAGCGCAAGCGGCTGGAGACCATCGAGTCGGAGCTTGCCGACGTGAGGGGCAGGCTCGACCGGCTCTACGACCTCGTGGAGACGACGACCGAGTTCAACATGGCCGACTTCGCCCACCGCATCCGAGACCACAAGGAGCGGCAGGAGCGCCTTGAGTCCGCCGCTGAGGGGGCGAGGGCGATCCTGGCCCAGCGCAGGGCGGTCCTCGATGACGTGAAGACCATCACGGCCTACGCTAAGGACATGAGCAGGTTCCTCAAGTCGAGCGAGCTGACGGAGCGCAGGGCCTTCATCGAGACCTTCGTCAGGGAGATCGAGCTCCTGCCCGACAACGCCGTCGTCCGCTATAGCGTCCCCATGCCCGACGACAGCTTGATTCCAGGAAAAAAAGTCCAAGAGATACCGCTGAACGGCTCGGTGGTATCTTCCGTAAACGGTAGTCCACCAAACTTGACGAAATCAAGAACTTTCATTCGGCGGCCTCAGTCGACACGGAAAACTTAAGTACTCGTGGGCGGTTGGTTTGGGGCCATTCAAGCCAGGTCAGATTGTTAGACAGTAGTGTGCCCCACAACAGCCTGCCGGAGCGGTTGGGGCTGCTGGGACCAGACGTGGCGTGCAATCAAGGCACTGAATCCTGATGCCCGCCGCCTCGGTGTGAGCGTAGTTCAGTACCCCCAATGGAGTGGAGATGTGACAGGATACAGCCATGCTGACGAAGGGGCACAAGCCCCGCCAACCAGATTTGCCAGACATTGTCTGTCAAATTGGCTCGACCACCTCGTCATATCCCTCCGCCCTCGACAGAACTCCGCCTCCGGCTCCTCCATCCGCCGGATACACAAGACACGGAAACCTAAGGCACTCGTGCACGGTCGATTTGGGGCGATTCAAGCGAGTTCGGATTTCTGGACAGTAGTGTGCCCCACAACGGCGTACCGGAGAGATTGGGCCGTTGGGACGGGCGTGGCAGGCAATCTAGGCACCGAAACGTGCTACCCCGTCCGGATCTGAGTTGGCCCAGCCCAGCCCGGATGAACAAGCGGGTCTACTGGGATTCCAGTCCGCGTCTGTAGAGTCCCTGAGGGGAGCTCGCTTGGAGACGGAAACGGGAGGCTGAGCCAGTCAGCGCGGGTGGTACTCCCTGGTCTTGGGGGCGTGTCTTTGAGGGAGTGGTCGTAGTGATCGAAGCCGCCTATATTGACGTTACTGATCAACCGTTGCTCCCCAACCAAGACAGAGACCGCCCTCCGGGGCGGTCTCGACCCTACCGCCGAAGAGATAGGGGTGATAACTATACTGTAGTCAGTTCGCCATATGGCGTCAAGCGCTCAATGAGGAGCACTTTCATGGGAAACTGCTCGTAGAGCTTGGGCGTGAAGGCATTCTGGGCTCGGACCGCCAAGAAGCAGTCTACGAAGCCACAGAGATCCGCGTCGCTGCGTTGGTGGAGCTTCTCGTCCTCCACCCCCTAGACCATCATGGTCGTCGGTCGTCATCAATCCGGTAGATGGACACAATCAGTCTGCCGCCGACGACAAAGAACATGTAGGAGAAGACCCAGATCGCGTGCCACATGTATCCCAAGTTCAACCCGTCCAGCGCCACTTCTTGGGTAAGACCCAACCTGGCGAAATCGATTTGCCAGGAACGCAGCAGGTTGTGATCCGGCAGAACTCTCGGCAGGTCCGGCGACAGGTATATCGCCAGCATGCGTATCCGTGTAGGCAGCCTTTTTTGCGTTTCAGCAGCAGCAGGCTAATTGGTGAACAGATGGCCCAGGCCTAGGGAGTCGGCCAGATCAAGCAGCGCCGCCTGATGAGCTAGGTTGGGCCGCACCCCGTTGTACCTCCAACGTCGTATGGTGAGAGGGTAGGTTCCGAGACGGCGGGGGATCTCCGCCCACGACAGACCGGACTCCACCTTGAACCGCTCTAGGCGCTGCGGGAAGTCGTCGGGGAAGAGGTGGGGCCTTCGGCTGTGGTATGTGCGATGTCTCAACATGGCGCAGCCCCCCCCATGCACAGCCGTAGTCCCTCTCCTATGCCGGCGCGGAGCCTCCTTCCTCGTGCGCGCCATGCCGTGGAGGGCTCATCTCCCGGTCGGTACGTCTGCCTCACCCGTCCATGCAGTGCACCTGCCTGAGGAGACCGCCGCAGATTGCGCGGCGGCCTCCTCGGCTGTTCGTATCGTCGCTCCCGACCTACCGGTGTTGGGAGTAGCGCTTTTCCCGTTGAAGGTGTCAAGGGCGGAGCAAGAGTGTATGGCCTGCTCCCCGAATACTGGTCCACCCGGAATGTTAGTTTTGTGGGAAGTGAAAGAGAGGAGAGGAGGACCAATCGATGAAGAGATCCCTGTACAGCCCGGTGCAGGTAGCCTTCGCCCGGGGGCAGGTCAAAAGGGCCGTAGTCGAGAAGGAAAAATTGCGGACCGGGAGGAGCGTGAGTCGTTGGCAAGGCCACCTATGGGAAGGTGCAAGTTGCAAAACAACGGTCGAAGTATGAGAAACATGGAGCCGGTCAGCGAAGATAGCGGTAGCGTGGAGGACGTTCACGACCTGCGCCTCATGGCGCTGCTTCACGAGCTGGTGCGCAACAAGGGAAACAGGGCGCGGCGCAGGCGTTGGGCATAGACCCCAGGAAGGTGGCCTCGCGCATGAAGATGGGAAGGCTGTCACAGCGGGTGAAGGAAGCGTTGGAGCGTGGGCTACAGTCAGGGGCAGGCTCGGGTGCGGCCCGGCAGCGTGACCGCAACGACGTCCTAGAGATACGAATCGAGGAGCCGGAGGGAAACTTCGAAGCGGCCTAGGAGACGTTCTGGCGGCGGTTGCAGGGGAATTCAATGCGCTGCGGGAGCAGCGGGCTGCACGTAAGACGGTGGCTGTTGCGGTTAGAGACGGAAAACGGTGCTCAGGATGCACCGGAGTGGTCCTCTCCGTCCAGAGCGGGCAGCGAGCCGGGGCCGAAGCGAAGGTACGCCAGCCGGCCGTATCCTCAGCTGGTGACCCCGGAGGCCGAACCGGACGAGGAGCTAGTATAAGGAGATGCGACGCCAGTGATTGTCGAGTGGCGCACGGCGCGGGACGAGTTCCTGCGGCTGCTGAAGTCCGGCACCACGCTGGACAGGACTGAGGTCCAGACGCGGATGCTGGAACTAGAGATAGCCAGCGTCGAAGAGCACGGGCTGACGCTGCCCCCGGCTAGGTTCCCCTGGGACGATTTCGACCGGCGGGAAAAGCTCTGGGAGCGGACGCAGGACCTCAAGTGGGTTCGGGTGGAGCGCAGCCGGGCGCTGCTGCGTCGGTGGGTACGCCGCGTCCTGACCGTCGGACTGTAGCGTAACTGATGCGGGGGCGATGGAGTAGCCAAGCAGTGAGGCATGGAATGCCCTGTTGGCATTGACTGAGTTAGCCTTGGAGCGTATCCTTGGAGCATATCCAAGGCCACATGCATTGTTTCGTTTTGGAGGATAGGACAATGGCTTCAACCGATCGCCTGCTGCCGACGGGCGAATGCTGGTGTGGGTGCGGCAGCGATACGGCCATTGGCTCGTTTTTCCTGCCGGGCCACGACAAGACCGCTGAGTCAGCGGTGATCTCTGTCGAGTACGGCGGAGTCCCAGAGTTTCTGGACCGCCACGGCTATGGACCCGGCGGCAAGAATGCCAGGCAGGAAGTTGCTGAGTGGCGAGCCAAAGGAAAACGAGTGAGGTAAAGACAGTGGCTACTACTCAGACAGCAAGGTCGAAAGACGATGCCATCAACAAAGGCCATGAGGCTGAATACTGGCGCATGGCCGACGCCCTGCGGGGCAGTATGGACGCCGCTGAATACAAGCACGTCGTCCTCGGCCTCATCTTCCTCAAGTACATTTCAGACGCCTTCGAAGAGGTTTACGCCAAGCTGGAGACCGAACGTGACGAGGGAGCAGACCCTGAAGACCCGGATGAGTATCGCGCCCAAAACATCTTTTGGGTGCCTCCCGAGGCCCGCTGGCCGAAGCTGCAATCCCAAGCTCGACAGTCGGACATAGGGCGGGGTGTGGACGACGCCATGACCGCCATCGAGCGAGACAACCCGGCGCTCAAGGACGTGTTGCCCAAGGACTACGCCCGGCCAGCCCTGGACAAGACCCGTTTGGGACAGGTGATCGACCTGGTGAGCAACATCAAGGTAGGCGGGGCCGAGGCCCGCGCCACGGACGTGCTGGGCGCCGTCTACGAGTACTTCCTGGAGCAGTTCGCACTGACTGAGGGCCGTAAGGGCGGCGAGTTCTACACTCCGCGCTCTGTGGTGCGGCTCCTCGTGGAAATGTTGGAGCCTTACCAAGGCAGGGTCTATGACCCTTGCTGCGGCTCCTCGGGCATGTTCGTCCAGTCGGTGGAGTTCATCCGAGCCCACGCCAGCGGCAACGGCAACGGCGGCAGAGCCAGAGGGGACATCTCCATCTACGGCCAGGAGTCCAACTACACGACCTGGCGTATGGCCAAGATGAACCTTGCCATTCGGGGCATCGAAGGCCGAATTGAGTACGGCGACAGCTTCAACAACGACCGTCACCCTGACCTTCGAGCCGACTACATCCTCGCCAATCCACCCTTCAACGTCTCCGACTGGGGCGGCGAGCGGCTGCGGGACGACAAGAGGTGGGAGTTCGGCGTCCCGCCGGTGGGCAACGCCAACTTCGCCTGGGTGCAGCACTTCTTGCACCACCTGGCGCCTCGCGCCGCTGCGGGATTCGTGCTGGCCAATGGCTCCATGTCGTCTAACCAGTCCGGCGAGGGTGAGATTCGCAAGAACATCATCGAAGCCGGTCTCGTGGATTGCATCATCGCCTTGCCGGGGCAGCTCTTCCGATCCACGCAGATACCCGCCTGCTTATGGTTCCTGCGCCGTGGGCGGCAGGAGGGAGACCGCCCGGGCGAAACGCTCTTCATAGACGCCCGCAAGCTGGGGCACATGCTCGACCGCACTCGCCGCGACCTATCCCAGGAGGACATTGCTCGCGTCGCCGACACCTACCACGCCTGGCGCGGCCACGCCACTAACTCCCCTTTCCCTGTGGGTGAGGGCTACGGCGACGTTCTCGGCTTCTGCAAAAGCGCGACGCTGGAGGAGATTCGTAAGCACGGCCACGTGGTCACCCCCGGCCGCTACGTCGGCGCGGCGCCGCAAGAGGACGACGGCGAACCCTTCGAGGAGAAGATGGCCCGTCTCTCCGCGCAATGGCGGGAGCAGCAGGCCGAGGCCCATCGGCTGGACGCGGAGATCGAGGCGAACTTGACCCGCCTGGGGTTTGGCACGAATAGGGAATAAGGAGGACACGAGATGATACGCCCGATTGAAGTCGAGGCCCAAGAGGGAGACCGGATTTGGCTCAGATACTCGGACGGGACCATGGGCGAAGTCGACCTGTCAGACATTGCCGGACGGGGCGTCTTCGAAAAATGGAACGAGCCAGGGTTCTTCGAAAAGGTGTACATCGCCTCCACTGGAGCTATAGCGTGGGGCGATGAGATCGACCTCTGCCCGGAATCCCTGTACATCGACCTCACGGGTAAATCCGTTGAAGAGGTAATGCCCGGCGTTCGGTTCAGGATGCAAGATGCCTGAGCTCTGCCGGTTCTACGGCATAGTCATAAACATCCACTTCAGGGAACACGGTCCGCCCCACTTTCACGCAACTTATAGCGGGGACAGAGCCCCGATAGATATAGGCAACCTCTTCATACTGGAAGGGCGACTTCCACCACGCGCCCGAGGCCTAGTCATTGAATAGGCTTCTCTTCACCAGGACGAGCTTCAGGAAGCCTGGGACCGGGCGCAACGCATGGAACCGCCCGGAAAGATAGAGCCGTTGGAGTGAGCGAAGGAATGCCCATGACAGTCAATGAGCTTATACAGCTATTGAACGGTTACCGGCCCGACCTGCGGGTGGTTGTAAACGGCTACGAGGATGGCTACGACGGACTTGCGCCTGAGCAACTCTCCGTGGTCAGAGTGGCCCTGAAAACAGGGAAACACCGGTGGGAAGGTCAACACGGGGACCCGAACGGTCTAACGGACGATGCCAATGTGGTCGAAGCGCTTGTCCTGCGGAGGGTGTCGAACTGATGGGAACAGCGTCAATGGCTGAGGGGGACTACGTGGTTGTGCAGGAGGCGGCCAAGCCAACGGCGGTGCGGGACCAGTGGCGCGAAGTGACGCTTGGTGAGCTAGGAAAGGTAGATCGTGGCAGGTCCAGGCATCGCCCTAGAAATGCATCCGAGCTTTACGGAGGACCATATCCATTCGTACAAACGGGTGATATTAAAGCCTCTCAGGGTCGAGTCACGTCCCATACGCAAACGTATAGCGAAATCGGGCTTGCACAGAGCCGACTATGGCCTGCAGGCACAATGGTAATCACCATAGCGGCAAATATAGCAGAGACGGCGATTCTTACTTATCCGGCCTGCTTTCCTGACAGCGTTGTTGGATTTGTGGCGGACGAGTCCAAGTGCGACGTTAGGTTCCTTGAATACACTTTTAGGCTGCTACGGAGCGACATCCAACACGAGAATGTTGGCACTGGTAGCGTACAAGACAACATCAATCTTCAAACACTTGATCGCCTGCGCTTCAGAGTTCCACCCCTCCCTGAACAGCGGGCCATCGCCCACGTCCTCGGCACGCTGGACGACGAGATTGAGCTGAACCGCCGGATGAACGAGACGCTGGAAGCGATGGCGCGGGCGCTGTTCAAGTCGTGGTTCGTGGACTTCGATCCAGTACGGGCCAAGATGGAGGGGTGCTGGCGTAGGGGCGAGTCCCTCCCCGGCCTCCCAGCTGACCTCTACGACCTCTTCCCCGACCGCCTCGTGGACTCGGAGCTAGGGGAGATCCCGGAGGGGTGGGTGGTGAAGGGGCTGGGGGATGTTATAGACGTGGAAAAGGGTCTGTCCTATAAGGGGTCTGGTCTGTCATCAAGCGGTATGCCCATGCACAACCTCAACTCCATCTACGAAGGCGGAGGGTATAAGAACGACGGAATTAAGTACTATAAAGGTGACTATCAGGGCAGACACGTAATTCAACCCGGAGATCTGATAGTCGCCAACACCGAGCAAGGACACGATCGACTGCTTATCGGTTTTGCGGCAATCGTCCCAAAACGGTTTGGTGACCACGGGCTGTTCAGTCATCATATATACAGTGTGCGTCCCAAGAGTTCGATGTCAATCACTCCTGACTTTCTTTGCCATTTGCTGAACACTCAGACGATGCACGACACTGTCAGCGGCTACGCTAATGGCACAACAGTCAATATGCTGCCGATAGATGCGTTAAGAATTCCGTCGATCTCAGTACCGCCCAATCAGCTTATCATGGCCTTCAGCGCCACCGCCGAAGCCGCCCGCGTTAGGCAGGAGCAATTCATCGGGGAATCCCGTAGCCTGGCCGCCCAGCGTGACGCGCTGCTGCCTAAGTTGGTGTCGGGGGCGGTGGGGGTGCAGGCGTAATGGGAGCACATCTTAATTGAGCACGCTAGAGTATCAAGAAAAGCGAAAACTTGAGAAGTTGTTAGGGATGAGTTCTGGCTATGTGCTTAACCACTCTAACTCGACGTTCGGAAACCTAGTCGGCGAACTAACTGGCTTTGACATTCACTCAGAAAAGTACCTTTCTAAGGGGACCTCAAAAGCAAATAAGTTTCGTGCTTTTTGGGAGATGGAATCCGATAACTCTGTCGGGCAAGTACTGCAGCAACTCATTCTTGAAGCCAAGGAATCCAGCGATTCCATAGACCCACAGCTATTCGAGGACTGCCAGAGTATCGTAAGTCGGCTGATCGCCGGGGGACCACACCTTGCTCCTCTGGCTGCAATCGCAGTCAGGTTCGACGCGAGGCATCTCAAGCAAGAAATTAGCCGTATGACGGCTGCAGTTGAAACCGACCCGGATCTTGCAATCGGAACAGCAAAGGAACTGATCGAAACCTGCTGCAAGACGATACTCCAGGAAAGAGGAATTTCGTAATTGATTAGCGGGATCGGCGTCGGTAGGGGGTTGTGGGGTACTGGACAAGTTTTTATACTTTGGCTATGTGTGAGGCCAAAGACTTCCCTTCCTCTGAGCGCGACGAGCTGATGGGGCTGGTGACGCAGTTGCAAGGGCAGGTTGCGCAGTTGACGGCGGCCAAGGAAGAGTTGCACAAGCAAGTCGCCGAGCTCAAGCGAGCAGGAAAGCGCCAGGCGGCTCCGTTCTCCAAGGGTGGGCGAAGCAGCTATCAATCTCCGGTCTATCCAATAAGGGATGCGATTCTTGCCGTGAACCATGCTACTTGTCCGTCTTTGTCGTCTTCGGGTCCCCCGCCAGTGGGGTGAAAGCGCATTGAAGACAAGCCGACTCCCTGGAGCGCTCTCCCCCTCTTGGCAAGATCGTGGTTGTACCCTCCCTCAGCTTGGCGCCGGCGATAACCGCCCTGCAGGGTTGATATGGGAAATGTGGGATCATACTCTTGTTGGAAGGGATTCCGTTTCTTTTTACTTTTTCTAACTTTTGCGTAAAGTCCAGCTTTTGGAACCACCAATTAGCCCACGGCTACAAAGATTGGTGACAGCCCAGGCGCGAGGAATGAGGCTGGCAACCAGTATAATGGATGGCAAATCCCATCGAGAAAGAGGAAGCTTCAAGTGCAGAGACTACTCCTACTGGCAACCATCACTCTCCTGGTAGCCTTGGCGACCCTGACAGCCTGCTCCGACACAACACCTGCCACGGAAGAAGTCCCGACTCCGACCCAGGTATCGTCCGGGACCGCAGCACCGGCGTCCACTGGCGCCCCCGTTTCCACCCAGGCCCCGACGGAGAGACCCACCGCCGCGCCAAGGGCGACGCCGGCCAGTCCTCCGACCCCAGAACCAACAACAACCCCGGCGCCCCCAGGAGTACTGGCTCCCCTCCGGTTGCAGGACTCCGGGGCAATGCTCTCCGAACTAGCCGATACCGAACTGGAGTGTATCGGCGATGACCCCGAGAAACTGGCCCGGTCGCTTGCCGGGCCCGGCCAGGCATCCAGGGAAGAACAGGCCAAGTTCATCGGGTGTCTCGAAGACGAGACAATCGCTCGGCTTTTCCTAGCCGGGTTCGTACCTGGTCCAGGGCCGCTCAGCCAGGAGACGTCCGACTGCGTCCGGGCTGGGTTCGCCGTCATCGACCCCAGGACGGTCATGACCGCAGGCATGGAGGGCGACCCGGGGAGGAGGGCCATGGCCGGGAGCATGACGGCGCTCTCTGTAACGATAGCGTGCCTGAACGATGAGGAGTGGGACGCGGCCGCGTCAATGATGGGGATGCGACCGGAGGAACGGGAGGGGATGCGGTGCCTCTTGGACCAACTGGGCGGACCGGGCCAGATGGCAGAGGCGATGAAAGCGGCGGGGGAAGGAGACTTCACCGGCCTGGCCCAGGCGGGGGTGGACTGCGGGCTGGAGGACATGGGACCTGTACGCGACCAGGCGCCCGTAACGCCTCCTCCGACGCCCACGGCGACCGGGGAAGCGCCCACTACGCCCGTGCCGGCAACTGCCACGTCCACACCGGTCCCGACAAGGGCAGCGCCCACGCCCACCTTGGTGATCACCGTCGCCCCCATCCCGGAGGACATCCCTGACTATGACCGGGACGACTGGAAACACTGGGTCGATGAGGACGGAGACTGCCAGGACGCCCGGCAGGAGGTCCTCATCACTGAGAGCTTAGTCTCCGTGTCCTTCAAGACCGACAGGGAATGCAGAGTGGAAACAGGCCGGTGGTACGGAGCCTTCACCGGCGTCTACACAGACGACCCCGGGGACCTGGACATCGACCACCTGGTCCCCCTCAAGAACGCCCACCTGTCGGGCGGGTGGAGATGGGACGCCGACATGAGGGAGGAGTACGCCCAACTACCTTCAGGAGGAAAACCACCTGATTGCAGTGACCAAGGGCGCCAACCGGTCGAAGGGAGCAAAGGGGCCGGAGGAGTGGGGACCGCCGGACCTGGACTACTGGTGCCAGTACGCCACGGACTGGACGGAAGTGAAGGCCCGGTGGGGACTGACGATGACCATGCGTGAGTCGGAAATCGTGATGGATATACTGGGGACCTGCGAGGACCCGCCGGCGGTGGAGGTCCGGAAGTCTCTGGGGACGACCATGGAGTCGCTCAAGCTGGAGCCGACGGAGGAGCCAGTGAGTTCGGTGTACGGGTCGTGCGAAGAGGCCACAGAAGCGGGGGAGCAAAGGGTGCAGGGGAGCAAGGGCGAAGGACGTGGGTTCCCGAGGGCGATGGTCCCGAGCGCAAGAGACGGGGACGGGGATGGAGTAGTATGTGAAAGTTAAGAAACCACTGAAAAAGAACAGTGTTTGTCAACGGAGCAACTTGACGCCTCCACATGCCACCAGGAGGATTTGATGCCCGGTCAACTCTTCACCCAATCCCACATTTCCCATATCAACCCTGCAAGGTGTGTCGTAAACAGTAACATCTGCACCTAATGTAGCCGAATAGCAGAGCACAGTGGTTTATCATGAGTGCTAGACTGGTCGTGATAGACTGCTTTACTTCTTGACAACGTACCCACCCTGGAGGCACCCAATGGGTGTAATTGATTAGCGGAGCGGAGTGCGAGGAGGGGTTCAGTCAGAAGGAAGGGGTGGGGACCGGAGCACCGCTGAACACACCGCAGAGCCCGTTGACCAGCGAGTGATCGCCGCCATTCCGAGCCAGGGTCCTGATCACGCTGGTGAAGGCCGAGAACGCATCCGCACCACCGGCGTTCTTCGAGCAGTGCGATACCTTCCGCGCGATCACTGCCCCACGGAGCGCTCTCTCAGCACGGTTGTTGGTCGGCTCAATGCTTGGATCATCCAGGAAACGCAGCAGGTTGCCCCGGTCATCGTGCCAACCGAGTTCGTTCTGCAGCAGCCGCTCGGCCTCGGCGGCAAAGTCCGCCGCCTCTCCTCGGTGATATGCCTGCCGGAGCTCCATCGCTTCTCTGAGCAGACGGCTCAGACGATTGCCGAAGCTGCGACCTCTCCCTCTCTTGGTCTCCACCACCTCACTGATCGAGCGCAGCACGTGGGCCAGACATTTCTGCTGCTTCACCCCCGACAGAGCCTGAGCATCGTAGCTCCGTCCTCGATCCGTTACCATCACCCCTCCATAGTCCGAGGGCACCACCTCACGCACCTCTTCGTTGCGGTGACGAGCACGAACCTGGTACACCGTAGCCTCATCCGTTTCGAACGCCATCAGAAAAGCAGGCCCGCCGTCCACTCGCCATCCCGTGTCGTCGGTGTGGACGAGTGGACTGGCACGCACCGAACCCCGCAGCTTATGGTAGGCATCCCCCACTGCACCCCTGGCACGTCGCAGCGCGTCCTGGCTGATCGCCCCCTGGCTCAGCTCCACACCAGTCAGCGCTCTGAGCACAGCGGGGACCTTCCGTACCGGAACGCCCACTCCATAGTGGAGCACGTGGGCCGCCGCCATCACTCGTCTCCCTACCCGGTGCGCGCTGGCCCCGTACTGGTCCGGCGCAACATCGGGATGCCGCCCTCGGACCTGCTTACCGCAGGACCGGCACCGACATATCTGCACCCGGTACCCCGTCACCTGGGGTCTGGGAATCGGAGGAATGTCGGTTGCGTAGACAACCCCCACTCCCTCATGCTCGAGTCTGCCTCCACATCCGGGGCAGGTGTCCTCAGCCACCGCCACCTCTACAAGCGGCTCGGTGACTTCATCGGGAGACGGCGACTTTCGGTAGCTGAACGACCCCATACCCGGCTTGCGGCCGGGACGCTTGGGTCTGCTGCTTCGCTCACCCTTGGAGAACGGAGCCGCCTGGCGCTTTCCTGCTCGCTTGAGCTCGGCGACTTGCTTGTGCAACTCTTCCTTGGCCGCCGTCAACTGCGCAACCTGCCCTTGCAACTGCGTCACCAGCCCCATCAGCTCGTCGCGCTCAGAGGAAGGGAAGTCTTTGGCCTCACACATAGCCAAAGTATAAGGTACTCAAGAGTTCTCGAACATTCATGGTGTCCATCAGATACGTTTCACCAAGGGCAATATCAAGGAAACCTTTGGTGATGTTTTGGCTACATTGAAGAGAGAGTTTCCAGAGATAGGCTAGTCAATGTCGGTCACTTGAAATCTAGCAGTGTTGACCCATGACCACCCTCACCGAAGCCGATGTCGAACAGGCCGCCCTTGACTGGCTGTCCGGCCTAGGATGGCAGGTGGCCCACGGCCCGGACATCGCTCCCGACACACCCAACGCCGAGCGGAGCATTGAACTTCCGTCCCGCATGAGGAGGACTGAGAATGAACTGGCGTGAGTACATATCCGTCGATCCGAATGTTTGCCACGGCAAGGCCTGCATCGCCGGCACTCGTGTGATGGTAACCGTCATCCTGGACAGCTTGGCCGAAGGGTTGGGAGTCGAGGAGATCATTGAACACTACCCCTCCGTGTCTCGTGAGGCCGTGCAGGCAACACTGCTCTACGCTGCCGAATTGGCGAAGGAACGCGTAGTGCCCATGAGCGAATAGGGTTCTCCGTGCTGTTCAAGCTGGACGAGAATCTGCCTGGATCGCTGGCCGATCTCTTCGCGGAGGCGGGGCACGACGCCGTAACGGTCCTGGAGCAGGAGATGACCGGCGCGAGTGATCCGCACATAGCGTCCGTATGCCGCAACGAATCGCGTGTACTGGTGACATTGGACATGGACTTTGCAGATATCAGAGTCTATCCGCCACAGGACTACCCTGGCTTGTTGGTCTTCAGGCTCAGCAGACACGGCCCGGGGCGCGTCCTTGAGGTTGCTGCAAGGTTCCTTGAAACGCTGCCTGAAACTTCCATTCAAGGCCAGCTTTGGATCGTGGAAGACCTACAGGTGCGCATCAGGGAGTGACCGCATGACTACGCTCAGCGAAGCTGATGTTGAACAGGCCGCCCTTGAATGGCTGTCTGGCCTCGGTTGGGGTGTGGCACACGGCCCGGACATCGCGCCTGACACACCCAACGCCGAGCGAGCTGACTACGGGCAAGTTGTGCTGGAGAGACGGTTGCGAGATGCCTTAGCCAAACTCAACCCTGCGCTGCCTGTGTCGGCGCTGGACGACGCCTTCCGCAAGCTCACCCGCCCGGAAGGGGCGACCCTTGGGGCCCGCAACCGAGTCTTCCACCGGATGCTCGTCGAAGGCGTGACGGTGGAGCATCGGGACAGTGAAGGACGCATTCGCGGGGCGCAGGTACAGGTCATAGACTTCGACATATCCGCCAACAACGACTGGTTGGCTGTCAACCAGTTCACCGTCACCGAGGACCGAAACACTCGCAGGCCGGACGTCGTGTTGTTCGTCAACGGCCTGCCTCTGGGCATCATCGAGTTGAAGAATCCCGCCGACGAGGACGCCACCATCTGGACGGCGTGGCAGCAGCTTCAGACGTACAAGGCCGAGCTGCCCACCCTGTTTTCCATGAACGAGGCGCTGGTGGTCTCGGACGGTACAGAGGCCCGCATCGGCACACTGACCGTTGGCAGGGAGTGGTTCAAGCCCTGGCGCACCGTCACCGGGGAAACGCTGACCGACCCACACCTCACAGAGCTTCAGGTGATGTTGGAAGGAGTCTTAAATCCGGGCCGCTTCCTGGCTCTCGTACGCGACTTCATCGTCTTCGAGGACGACGGCAGCGGCGCGCTGGTCAAGAAGATGGCGGGTTACCACCAGTTCCACGCCGTCAGGGTTGCGGTTGATGAGACCCTGCGGGCAGCGAAGCTGCAACGGGCGGAGGCGCGAGTCGCCGAGGAACAGGGACACTACGAAGCGGGACGCAAGCCGGGTGGAGAACCCGGTGACCGCCGCATCGGGGTAGTGTGGCATACCCAGGGGTCGGGTAAGAGCCTGACGATGGCTTTCTATACCGGGGCCGTCATCCGCGAGCCGGCCATGGAGAACCCGACAGTCGTGGTGCTCACGGACCGCAACGACCTCGACGACCAGCTATTCGGCACCTTCTCCCGTTGCCAGGACCTGCTGCGCCAGCCGCCAACCCAGGCGGAGAGCCGAGCCGACCTGCGCAGCAAGCTGTCGGTCAACGCCGGGGGCGTGGTCTTCACCACCATCCAGAAGTTCTTTCCAGAAGAGAGGGGCGACACGCACCCCACACTATCGGAGCGGCGCAACATCGTCGTCATCGCTGACGAGGCCCACCGCAGTCAGTACGACTTCATCGACGGGTTCGCCCGGCACATGCGGGACGCGCTGCCCAACGCGTCGTTCGTCGGCTTCACTGGGACGCCCATCGAGCTACAGGACGCCAACACGCGCGCCGTGTTCGGCGACTACATCAGCATCTACGACATCCAGCGTTCCGTCGAGGACGGGGCCACGGTGCCTATCTACTACGAGAGCCGCCTGGCCAAACTCGCCCTGGACGAGCACGAGAAGCCCAAGATAGACCCGGACTTCGAGGAGGCCACAGAGGGCGAGGAAGTGGACCGCAGGGAGAAGCTCAAGACGAAGTGGGCACAGCTGGAGGCCGTCGTTGGCTCGGAGAAGCGGGTGAAGCAGATTGCCGAGGACATCGCGGCCCACTTCGAGCAACGGCTGGAAGCCCTCGATGGCAAAGCGATGATCGTTTGCATGAGCCGACGCATCTGCATCGACCTCTACCGGGAGCTGACGCGCCTGCGCCCCGACTGGCACGACGATGATGACGGCAAGGGTGCGATCAAGGTGGTGATGACCGGCTCGGCATCCGACCCCGTGGAGTGGCAGTCGCACATCAGGAACAAGGCGCGGCGAGAGGAGTTGGCTCAGCGGTTCCGGGACCCCGACGACCCGCTGAAGGTCGTGCTGGTGCGCGACATGTGGCTGACAGGATTTGACGCACCCAGCCTGCACACGATGTACGTCGACAAGCCGATGCGCGGACACGGCCTGATGCAGGCCATAGCCCGGGTGAACCGGGTGTTCAAGGACAAGCCAGGCGGACTGGTTGTGGACTACCTGGGGTTGGCTCAAGACCTGAAGCAGGCACTGGCCACCTACACCGAGAGCGGGGGTACGGGGCGGACGGCGCTGGACCAGGACGAAGCGGTGGCCGTCATGCTGGAGAAATACGAGGTATGCTGCGCCCTGTTCCACGGTTTGGACTGGTCCAAGTGGACTACGGGCACGCCCCAGGAGAAGTTGGGACTGCTTCCGGCAGCCCAGGAGCATGTCCTAGCCCAAGAGGACGGTAAGGAACGCTGTCTGAACGCCGTCCGAGAGCTGTCGCAAGCCTTTGCGTTGGCAGTGCCTCACCGGGACGCGTTGCGCATCAGGGACGACGTGGGATTCTTCCAGACGGTGCGAGCTGCGTTGTCTAAGCAGTCTGCGCCTGAGGCTCGTCTGGAGGAAGACCTAGACCTAGCCATGCGCCAGATAATCTCGCGGGCGGTCGCGTCCGAGGGTGTGATGGACATCTTCGCGGCTGCAGGCCTGGACAAGCCGGACATTTCCGTGCTGTCAGATGAGTTCCTGGCGGAGGTGAGAGGGATGCCCCACCGCAACCTCGCCGTGGAATTGCTGCAGAAGTTGCTCAAGGGCGAGGTGTCCACCAGACGGCGCAAGAACGTGGTGCAGGCACGTTCCTTCGCCGAGATGCTTGAGCATACCCTACGCCGTTATCAGAATCGGGCGATTGAGGCAGCACAGGTTATTGAGGAACTGATCGAGCTTGCGAAGGACATGCGGGAGGCCAACGCACGCGGCGAGCGGCTGGGACTGGACGAGGACGAGTTGGCCTTCTACGACGCACTGGAAACCAACGATAGCGCGGTTCAGGTGCTCGGCGACGAAACGCTCCGCAACATCGCACGGGAGCTGGTCCAATCCGTCCGGCAGAACGTCACCATAGACTGGACACTGCGTGAGAACGTCCGCGCAAACCTTCGCCGGTTGGTCCGCCGCATCCTTCGCAAACACGGCTACCCGCCCGACAAGCAGGAGAAGGCGACTCAAACAGTGCTGGAACAGGCTGAGGTCCTGTCAGAAGGCTGGGCGACGGCTTGAAGCAACCGGAGCGACCTCAACTCAGTTGGGTCTACAGCCTGACCTCCCACCGAAAAGTTCGCAACTGAGCCTGTCTCAAAAGTCTGATCTGGCAACAGGTATGTCTTCCGGTGTACCTTTGATGCGACATTAGTTAGGGAGATTCTGAGATGCCGCTTCGACCGATGAACAGAGAGCAGATGTGGATGTTGCCGCCAAGGCTTGACGAGCTGTTGCCGTTGGATCATCCTGCGCGATTCGTGGCCGAGTTCGTCGACGTTTTGGACAGGGGTGCGTGGGCGGAGCTTGGCGTGGCGATAGAGAGTGATTCACTGGGAGCGCCAGCCTACCACCCCCGTGCACTGTTGAGTGTGTGGCTGTACGGCTTCATGACCGGGGTGCGCTCGTGCCGGAAGCTGGAGGCGGCCTGCCGGGACCAGATACCATACCTGTGGCTGACCGGGTGGCAGCATCCGGACCACAACACCCTGTGGAGGTTCTACAAGGGCATCGGCAAGCCATGAGGAAGCTGTTCGAGCAGACGGTGCGCACGGCGGTGGCCATGAAGCTGGTGGACCTGGCGGTCCAGGCGGTGGATGGTACAAAGGTGGTTGCCAACGCCTCAGTGAACAGAAGCTACGATGCCGAGGGACTGAGAGGGCTGCTGGGTCGGTTGGACAAGGCGATAGACGACCTTGAGGCTCAGAACGAAGCAGGAGGAGACGCTGCCGTTGCCCATCTGCCTGGTGAGTTGGCCGACAAGGAGGTCTTGAGAGAGAAGGTGAGGCAGGCGATGGCCGACCTTGGGAGTCAGAAGCGCCATAAGCGTATCAATCTGACCGACAGAGACGCCCGTCTGATGAAGGGCAGACAGGGCATCGTGGCTGGCTACAACGCCCAGGCTATGGTCTCGCCCACGGACACTAAAGAGGGAGCTTCCGGCATGTTGGTCACCGCCGTGGACGTGGTGGACCAGGCCAATGACAATGCCCTGCTGGCGCCGATGGTTGAGCAGGCCGAAGAGACGACGGGGACGAGGGCGCAGATGACGTTGGCCGACGCCGGATATTTCGCTGCGAGTCACCTGGCAGAGTGCGACCGTCGAGGTCAGCAGGTGGTGGTGTCAGAGGCAAGACAACGGTTCCTCAAAGACCCGTATCACAAGGACAGATTCACCTATGACGAGCACAGCGACAGCTTTACGTGTCCACAGGGGCAGACGCTCGAGTTCGTCCGGATACAGCATGCGAACAGAGTCCCGTTGCGCCTGTACCGGGCTTCCGGGGCCGTTTGTCAGGCATGCCCAGTCTTCAGGGTCTGTACCAAGGCCAAGGAGATTGGGCGAAGTCTGGCCATAGGGCCGCACGACGCAGTGCTACGTCGCCATCGCGCCTGGATGTCCACCTCAGCAGCCAAAGAGGCTTACGGGCTGAGAAAGCAGCTGGTCGAGCCGGTCTTCGGAATCATCAAGGAGCAACAGGGAGCCCGGAGATTCCTGCTGCGTGGCCTCGCCAACGTGGCGGCCGAGTGGACCGTACTGGCCACCGCTTTCAACCTGCGCACCCTGTGGCGGGCCTGGCGCTCCAGCTCCTTCATCCAGCTACCCCACGGGCCGAATCTCCATCCCACTTCCTGATCCCAACTGGGCCGGAAATCACCCTTCGCCAATCTATCGCCACCTTCAACTCTCCCGGCAAGGGTTGTCCAATAAATCCCACCGGCTTAATCCAACTGCTCCTACCTCCTACCCTCTACATCACTTTTGGGACAGGCTCAACTGGGTATGCCCCGGCCCCCTGCGGGGATTAGAACCCTGGCCCGTAGCCTCTCATGTTGGGGCGCTCGCCTTGGAGATGGAAACGGGAGGCTGAGTCGGTCAGCGTGAGTGATACTCCCTGGTCTTGGTGACGATGCCCACGTATGTCAACAGAGAGATCGAGCCACTCGCTACGAGTAGCTTCGGATACGTGCTGTCGCACTAGAGGGGAACCCGTCGTTTCCCTCTCTAGCGTGACGACGTCAATGAGCAGTTCAAGCGTCGTTGTCTTCAAGCACGACTTCTTGATATAGCTCTGATCCATCTAACCCCGATGCCAGCTGCGTATAGCCTAGAGTTGATATTGAATACAGTATCCCTGCTGAGAGAGCAGCTCTCACCGGTTCATGAACATCCGCCAAGAGAACGACGACCTCTGCGACTCCTAGCCTCCCAAATTGTGACCGTTGACCGGGACAGCTACCACGCTATCCTCGTTGGCAACCACAGGAGCAGTGCTGAACTCGAAGCACTAGACTTGGAAGGAGCCTCAGTCTTCTCGTCAAGGGCGGAAGGACTCGCCGCCCTATCCCCATCCATGGCTAAGCTCAGCCGCTCCCCAGCGGCAATGAGTGAGGTCAACGCCTGCCGCCACCCGAAAACCAAGCCTGTCATCTCGCACCACGATGCTGGAACCTCCACGGGCCGTGGCACCATTTATGGAGGCAGATGATATGGAATGGATCGTACTGTTCGCGGACCCGCCCCTGTCAGAGGCGGGTCTTTTTATTTTGTGTGATTTGAAAGGAGGCAGTGTTGCCCAGAACTACCAACAGGGGGAAGCCGGAGGCGAATCGGGCGGCCATCTATGCCCGCGTGTCGGACAAGAGCCAAGACGAAGAGGAGAAGACCTCGATCTCCGAGCAGATGGGCGACATGGAAGCCTACTGCGAGCGCAAGGGGCTGACCATCACAATCGGCTACCAGGAGGTGGGCAGAGGCTGGTCCAAGAAGCGCCCCGAGTTCCAAAGGATGCTGGCCGACGCCAGACGCGGACTCTTCGACACCATCGTCTGCTGGAAGTCCGACCGCCTCAGCAGGGGCATGTACCCCGCCGCCGCCCTCATGGAGGTCGTCGAGGCCCACCAGATATGTCTCGAAGCCGTCATGGACGCCATAGACATGAAGACGTTCGGCCTGATGGCGGCCATCGCCAAGATCGAGCTGGACAACTTCCGGGAGCGGTCCACTATGGGCAAGCGTGGGACGGCCAAGCAGGGGCGAGCGCCTACGGGCCGCCTCCCCTACGGATACCGCATCGGAGACGACGGCAGGCCCGAGGTGATTGAGGAGCAGGCGGAGGTGATCCGGCACATCTTCCACATGTACGTCCATGAGGGGATGGGGTCCCCTTCCATCGCCGTGAGGCTGACCGACGAGGGGATCCCAACCCAGACCGGCAAGCTGCGGTGGCTTCAGTCCCGCGTGCACCACATCCTGGGGAATCCTACCTACAAGGGATCCTGGGTCTACGGCAAGTACCGCCACGTCTCCACAGAAGACGGCATTAAGGTCTACGACCAGCCGAAGGACACCTGGATAGAAATTCCGGTCCCGCAGGTGGTCGACGACAAGACCTGGGAGCTGGCGCAGAAGTTGAAGAAGCAGCGGAGCAGGATGGCCAAGAGGAACACGAAGGTGCTCTACCTGTTGCAGCACCTTCTTAAGTGCGGCGAGTGCGGCCGCAACTTCTATACGAGGGCCTCCTGGATAAACACCAGCGTTCGCAACGGCAAGGCTTACACCTACGACCTGACCACCCCCCGCCGCTACTACCTGTGCAACGGGATGCAGAGCCTCCGGCTGCGCTGCCGGAAGCGGCCCTACATCCGGGCTGAGCAGGTGGAGGAGCCGATATGGCGCGAGGTGAAGCGGGTAATCCAGCACCCCGACCTCCTTGTCACCGGTATCGCCCCTCTCGATTCCCAGGAGAGCAGCAGCTTGGAGGAGAATATCGCCCAGGCCGAGCGAGACCTGCAGAGCGTTCAGACAAGAGAGGAACGCGCCATCACGCTGTTCGTGTCTGGGAAGATCACCGAGGCCCAGCTCGACAATCAGCTCAAGTTCATCACCGAGCGGCTTGAGAACGCCAGGGCGAAGCTGGACGATTACCGTGCTTGGTCGGCGAGCGGAGCTGAGAAACTGCGGCTAATGGAGGCTGTCATCGCATGGGCGAGGGACATCGGCCCGAGTTTGGACGAGTTGACCCCCGAGCAGCGAAAGGAGTTTCTGCAGATGGTCGTGGAGGAGGTCATCGTCCACAGCAACGACAAAGTGGACGTCACGCTAGCTATACCCATTGGGAATGATCCCGCCAAGGACGATCCTGTTGCAGGCGCACCTGAATCATCCCCATGGGTCAGACACAACAGCTTCGGAAAACTCAGGTACTCGTGCGTGGTCGAATTGGATGCAACCGGATAGGCAAAGCGCATCGCTAGACGGATGTGCCCACCTGATCTCCTACCACCGGTCCGCTCCTTGTCTGATGGTCGACCTTGCACGGTATGTGGTACCGACTCTTAGATATGGCTGCGCAGCCCGCGAACCTGACCTTGACGGCAGACCGTACGTCCCGTCAAGTGGTGTAAGAGTGCGTCATCCTGTTGATGTTGTTTAGGCGGCTGTCGCCTCCGCGAGATCGGCCTCTGGAAGAGCTTCGTTGAAGGTCAGCACGACAGGTGTGATGTATCGACGGCCAACGGCCCATTCGTCGTGCTGCTCAGCCAGGACGGCGCCAACGAGGCGGCGCACGGCCGGCCGGTTAGGGAAGATGCCCACCACATCGGTGCGTCGCCGGATCTCCTTGTTGAGACGCTCCTGTGGGTTGTTGGACCAGATCTTCTTCCAGTGGGCGAGTGGGAAGCTGGAGAAGGCCAGGACGTCGGGTCCGGCCTCGTCCAGTAGAGAGGCGACCTGAGGGAACCGGTTCTGGAGTTGATCGGTCACCCTGTCGAGCTGGGCGTGTACCTCATCGGGGGAGGGTTGCTGGTAGATGGTGCGCACCATGGTGGCTACCCATGGCTGGGCGCGCCTGGGGACCCGAGTGAGCAGGTTGGTCATGAAGTGGGTGCGGCACCGTTGCCAGCTGGCTCCGCCGAAGACTGCGGCGATGGCGCCTCGGAGTCCCTGATGAGCGTCCGATACCACCAGCTCCACCCCGCTGAGGCCCCTGGCGGACAGCGAGCGTAGGAAGGCCAGCCAGAAGGCGCCGTCTTCACTCGTACCCACGTCCATCCCGATGATCTCCCGCTTGCCCTCGCCATTGACCGCCGTCGCCACCACCACGCTGACGTTGACGATCCTGCCGTCCTCCCTGACCTTCTGGGTCAGTGCGTCCAGCCACAGGTAGGGGTAGGGTCCACCGTCCAGCGGACGGCCCATGAAGCCATCCACCACCACGTCCAGTTCCTGACAGATGCGCGACACCTGGCTCTTGGAGATACCCTCACACCCCAGGGCCTTGACCAGATCGTCCACCCGCCTTGTGGATACACCTTCCACGTAGGCCTGCTGGATCACAGCCAGCAGAGCTCGCTCGCTGCGACGCCGTGGCTCCAGCAGGCTCGGGAAGTAGCTCCCCTCTCTGAGCTTCGGGATGTGCAGATCCATCGTCCCTACACGGGTATCCCACGCCCGGGACCGATACCCGTTGCGCTGGGTCACCCGCTCAGGGCTGCGTTCTCCATACTCAGCACCGATCCTCGATGACACCTCCGCATCCATGATCCCCTCTACCAGCACTCTCAGTGCCTCCCGTAGGAAGTCCACGTCACCGTCCATTCCCCCCTTGCGCAATAGCTCCAGCAGGTCCATCCTTTCCTTGACCACTGTTGTCCTCCTTTCTCGAGCTTTCTTCTTTGCCCGCTAAGGATGACGCGGTGGTCTCTCTTTCTCCAGACCCTCTCCCTCTTACACCACTTCCTGGGACTCTATCACGCGCCTCCCCACAAGGGGGCGCACATGGACCCCCTTATAGGGTGTAACTGTTCAGACTTGAAGGGACCTTGTCGACCAACAGTGTCACCGATAGGAAGACTTAGCTTTGGGCAAGGTCGTATTCCAACGCTCCGCAGGCGTTCGACTCAGCAACTCTGAACAGTTACTATAGGGTACAAATCCTGTACAAACTCTAGGACGCTGGTCCAAGAGTACCTCAGCACGAAAGGCCGCTGTTGGATAGGGTTCCCAACTGTACAAAACCAAGGACCTTCAGCTTGAGGTTCAGACTGGACCTGTAGGCCAAGGGGTTCTCCCCAGCATCACCGTACAGAACCCGAAGCCAATGCAGATCAGTTCGGAGTCTCGTCGATCCGGGATTCTCTCCCGCCGGCGAACCTATCCCGCCCAATCGCCCCGTCAATTGGGTCATCCTCCTGCGTGACATCCAGATTCAGTTCACAATCGCGGTCCTGCTCAGGGTTGGAGTATTGCCGAGGGGTCGTTGTATCTCCGGCTGCCGTATCGTGTCAGAGGCGCTGGGGCTTTCCGAAGACGCGGTGATTCGCATCTGGAAAGGGCGCATCTGGAGAAGGCCTTTGGGGCTCGTGATGAAGAAACACTCGAAGGCCATCGCCACACGCACCGGGCTAAACCATTTCCACTGAGTCCTGAGCCTCACTCAGGCTACGGTGCCTCCCGTCTGCCTCTCGCGTAGCGGCCGTTCCCCACAGCTCTCAGTCACCCAGGGACCATTGGAGACAACGGGGCCTCCAGGCGAGGGTAGTTGCCTCGTGTGTATGAGGCAACTTATGATACAAAGTAGCAGCAGTATCTCTTGGGTCGATTCGGGAGGTTGACAAGCTGTCGGAAGCATGCAAGAATAGAGCATTCCGGAAATTCAACTGAGGTAAATCGAGAGAGTTACCGATACTCAGTACCATGACAACGCCCTTAACTTCACCCCAAGACATCATGGCCACCCTAGAAGACCTGGGCTACCGGTCCACAGCTCCGCGACGTGCGATCATCCGGGTCCTGGAGGGGAAGCAAGAGGGCTTTACGGCCGAAGAACTCAGCAGTGAACTGCCGGGCATTGGAAGGGCGACCGTCTTCCGGACCATCAAGCTCCTCATGGAGGTCGGCGTCATATGCAGGCTGAACCTTATAGACGGAGCCCCCAAGTACAGCCTCGCTCGTGTCGGGCACCATCACCACACGGTCTGCGTCAGATGCGGGAACGTCGGCGAGTTCCGAACCGCTACGGTTGAACGCTTGATGCGGGCTTTAGGCAACAACATGTCCGCTGATATCGTCGGCCACCGCATTGAACTCTACATCATTTGCGAACGTTGCATTTAGGGACGAGGACGACAAAGAGGACCACATGGACCGACAAGTTGAATTTGCCGCGCCTCGACTTGAGATTCAATATCAATAGCTAAGACGAGACTCACCCCTGCATAGCCAGACTCAACTTAATAGAACAACGAATGAAGAACATCAAGCTATGATGATACTAGGTACTAACAACGGCCTATCGCACCTGTGGAAGAAGGCGCTCCTTGTGCTCCTGTTCCTTTTCGCCCTATCCGCTTGCTCCAACGACGCCGGCGGCGCTACACCCACCCAGACCATCTCGTCCGCGAATCCCACGTCCGAGTCTATAGGCCCGACTGCCATGGCTCCTGCCATCAGCGTGGTTACAACGACCAGCATCATGGCAGACTGGGTCGAGAACATCGGTGGGGATGGCGTGGAGGTCTTCAGCTTGGTCCCAACCGGAGCCGACCCGCACGCATTCCAACCGGGCGCCGAGGACGTTGCCAAAATCGCCGACGCCGACCTTGTGCTGAGCGTCGGGATGGGGCTGGAGGAGTCCTGGCTTAAAGAACTCTTGCAGAACGCCGCACGAGACCCCTCGACGATCATAGAAATGGGCGAAATCGTCGATCCCATGGAGTTCGCAGAGTCCCATGCTGACGAAGTCGCCATCATAGAAGCGCTAAGTCATGTGGTCCATGAGGTAGAAGAGGGTGAGATCAGTCCGGAGGCTGCCCTGGAAGAGATCAAAGAGTTGCTTGAGAGCTCCGGGGAAGAGGAAGAAGATGAAGACCACGGTGACGAAGGGGAAAAGGAAGGTGATGAGGCTGAAGAAGAGGATGAGGATCATGGCGATGAAGACGAACTGCCCGCTATGGCGCTTGCTATAGTCAAAGATGTCGAAGACGGCCGGATGGACGCCAGTGACGCGATAGAGGCTATCGAGGCCCTCACCGCTGAAGGCGAGGACGAGCACGCCGGCCACGGCCACGGCATTGAAGACCCCCACTTCTGGTTCGACCCCCTTCGTGTGAAGCTGGTGGTCAACGACATCGCGGCACGCCTGTCGGCTCTCGATCCCGATCGGGGCGATACCTACCGCGCTAACGCCTCCGCATATAATGTGCGGCTCGACGAACTGCACGCCTGGACGAAGCAGCAGGTCAGCGCCGTGCCGGAAGACCGCAGGCTTCTTGTAACTTCCCATGACAGCCTCGGGTACTTTGCGAATCTCTACGGGTTCGAGGTGGTGGGGGTTGTTCTATCCATCACCACCGAGGTGGAGCCGTCGGCTGGAGACCTTATAGAACTGGTTGAAGAGGTCACTGAGAATGGTATCCCGGCGGTGTTCGGCGAAACGACGGTGAGCGAACGCCTGGCCGCTGCTGTGGCGACGGAATCGGGTGCAAAGCTCGTTCGGCTCTACTCAGGCTCCCTCGGACTTGAGGACAGCGGCGCGGAAACCTACATTGATATGATACGGACGAACGTCGAGAGGATAGTTGAGGTGCTGAGATGACGATGCTCCGGCAGCCCGGGAAACCCAGGCTGAGCCAGAGGGTTGGTGCGGCCTGTGCCGTAATTACCTACGGCCTTGTGCACGCTGCATAAGTACCATGAAAATCGCCTATTTTCATGGTACTGACGTTGGAGGTGGGGGCTAGTGAAGACGACTTTCGAACCGGGAATAACGGTCGAGGACTTGGCCGTCGTGCGCGGTGGGCACATGGCGCTAACCGACGTCACTTTCGATGTGGGTCCAGGCGTCCTCATGGGTGTCTTGGGTCCCAACGGTGCAGGCAAGAGCACGTTGTTTGACGCCATTGCGGGGGTCTTGCCGGTCACACAGGGTAAGGTGGACCTGCACGGCGTGGAGGACCGAAAGGGCGCGCTGGCGTACGTCCCTCAACGGGATAGCATCAATTGGGTCTTCCCAGCCACCGTGCAGGACGTGGTGACTATGGGGTGCTGCAACGTCGGGTTGTTCCGGCGCCCCGGCAAGCGAGACCGAGAGATGGTTCGGGTCTGCCTGGGCCGGGTCGGGCTGTGGGAACGGCGCTCTGCCCTGATGACTGAGCTTTCCGGCGGCCAGCGTCAGAGGGTCTTCATAGCCCGTGCGCTGGCCCAAGAGGCGAGCATCATCCTGCTGGACGAGGCATTCAGCGGCGTCGACGTGGGTGCCCAGGAGGGCATCGTGGAAGTCCTCCAGTCTTTGCGCGACGAGAATAGGATCGTACTTCTGGCCACCCACGACCTGACGAACCTCGCCCAGCGCTTTGACCAGGTTCTGTGCATCAACCACCATGTGTGCGCCTGCGGCCCTCCCGAGGAATCATTCACCGCCGACGTGCTTGAAGAGTTGTACGGCTCACACGGAATCGAATTCGACCAAAATCACTACAGGCCCACGGGGCGTATGCCGTGATTGACTACATTGCTGGGCCATTCCAATACAGCTTTATGGTGCGGGCGTTGATTGTATCCGTGCTCGTCGGGGTGATGTGTCCGGTTCTGGGAGCCTACGTCATCACGCGCGGGCGTGCATTCATGGGGGACGCGCTTGCCCACTCGGTTCTGCCGGGGATGGTGGTCGCTTTCCTGCTGGGAATCAGTCCGTTCTTCGCAGCCGTGCCGACGGGAATCGCAATCGCCCTGTTGATGGGCTCAGTCAGCCGGCGCACCGGCATCAGCGAAGACACATCCATTGGCATCGTCTTCGCTGGTATGTTCGCGCTGGGCCTCGTAATGCTTTCAAGAGCCACTAATGTCAACGTCAACATCGAAGACTTGCTGCTTGGCCAGGTGCTGGGAGTGTCGCAAACGGACGTTTATGTCTCCCTCGGGCTGGCGGCTCTGGTTCTGGTCGGGCTCTATATGTTTCACCAGCAACTGATGTACACCACCTTCGACCCGGTGGGTGCTATGGTGGTCGGAATCAGGACGAGCTTGGTCGAATTCATGCTCCTTACCCTTCTCGCCCTCGTCATCGTCATAGGCATTCAGGCCGCCGGAATCGTTCTGGTCATGGCGATGCTCATCACACCCGCGGCGACCGCTTATCTGCTGGCCAGACGATTCGTGGGAGTCATGTTCGTCGGTGCACTGATAGGTGCTGTCTCGGCGGTGGCGGGCCTGTATCTCTCCTTCCACGCCGACCTGCCCTCCGGACCCGCCATGGCCCTGGTTGCGACAGGCGCATTCGGGATAGCGGCTGCGCTGAAGAAGGTGTGGCCGCTGACTCGCACGTTCCGGTCCGCCGCCTCGGTTGGCGCCGCCGATTCCTGAGAGCGGCAGTGGAGCAAGGCATGGGCGGCGGGGTTCTCGTCGAGTAGCCTGCGCTTCAACGCGTCCCGCACCCGCCAGGACATCCTTCCCCTTTCATACTCGCCGCCACCGTCCCGTGATCGACGCTCGGACGGGGGCTCCAGACTGGTCTCCCGACGGTTCTGAGATTCTCTATTTCAGTAATGGGATGTCAAGGGCGGAGGGATATTAGGCCACGGGGTGTCGACGCTCGACGCTCGACGCTCGGCGATTATGTCCGCTTAAGTGTCAAGGGAAAATGTCCTCCGAGTAGATTGCCATGCTATCAGGCTGGGGTACTTCCGACGTTGCGCGGGCGCGGCATGGGTGGGCTTTCGGCATGCATGTACTTCCTCACGGTTTCTCTGTGTATGCCCACTTCCCGGGCGATCCCGCGGATGGACAACCCCTTGCGCTTCGCCTTCTGCACGGCCTTCCATCTCGCCGTCTGTAGCGGGGTGGGCTTTCTGGGTCGCGGAGTCGCAGTCTTGCGAACTCTTGCAGCGCCGTTGCGATCGGCATCGTCGCGGAGTCTGTCCGCTTCGAGCATTTTGCCCATTGACTCCACATCGTCCTCCGGCCTCCTGATGACACCGTTGGTGTAGTGGCTGGGAACAGTCGTGTGTACAGTCCGTGTGCCGAAGCTGCGCAGGATACCTGGTCGCGGAGGCGCTTCCTGGGAGGCGACGATACGCCCTTCGTGCTGCACTGCCAGTCGTCCGTCCAGTGCTTCAAGCACTTCCACCGCCGACCCGGCAAAGCTCGGTCGAGCCTGATCGGGAAGCAACTGCAGGGTGCGCCAGCGGTACTTAACAGTGTTGTCCCGTGCAACCCGGCGCCTGTACTTCACGCATAGGACTGTGTCCAGGCACAGCTCCGGGTCAGGGACCCGATACGCGGTGTCCGTGCGCTCAGACGGCACACGAAAACGTTCATTGAAGCGGGGAAGGAAGTCGTTGAGCACGCGGTTGGCGTCATCGATGGTGGTCGAGCCTGCGAGCCTCAGCTCCGTGACCAACCTGTCCTGAAGTGTGCCCGCGGTGCGTTCCACGCGGGCCTTTGGCCTGCGGCGACCGTGCGAATATCAGCTGTACCCCGATCTCACCCATCGCTCGAGAGAACTGCGTGGGGGCGGAGGCGGTCTCTGACGGCGGCGTGTGCTTGAAGACGCCATGGCGGTCTGAATAGAGCGCGAGAGGTATGCCGTAGCTCCGTATCAGATCCCGCATCAGAAGTAAGTAGCTGCGGGTGTTCTCGTACTCGCAGAACAGGTCGCCCCTGCCCCCTGCCCTCTCCAGGCAGGTATGTCTTACCTTGTTGGCAGGCTCCGCCTAGGGTAAGATGCTCGGTGCCCATACAATCGGCTCCGGCATTCCCCCTGGGAGGCCCAGATGCCAGGCGCCCTCGACGGCATCCGCGTCATCGACTTCGGACAATACATAGCCGGCCCCTTGGCCGGCATGCTCCTGGCAGACCAGGGGGCCCACGTCATCAAGGTCGACCCGCCGGGAGGCCCCCGCTGGAATACCCCAGGCAACGCCACCTGGAACCGGGGCAAGCGCAGCATCGTCCTGGACCTGAAACGGGAAGCCGACCTGGCAACCGCCCGGGCTCTGGTCCAAACCGCCGACGTGGTGGTGGAGAACTTCCGCCCCGGAGTGATGGACCGCCTGGGCTTGGGGCCGTCGGCCATGATCAAGTCCAACCCCCGGCTGGTGTACTGCTCCCTTCCGGGATTCGCGTCCGACGACCCTCGCGCCGCCGTGCCCGCATATGAAGGCGTGGTGGGCGCCGCCGCCGCAATGTTCCTGGTGGAGTCGGGTAACCACGACAGCGACCGGCCCGTCTATACCGCCCTCCCCATAGCCTCGACTTTTGCCGCCTTCCAAGGCGTCGTCAGCATCGCCATGGCCTTGAACACGCGGGAGCGGGACGGCGTCGGCCAGTACGTCGAACTCCCATTGTTCGGCGCCATGTTCACCACCGACGCTTACCGTGCCATGAGCCACCACGACCCTTCCGGCGGCGTCACCTATCCCTACAGCAACGGCAGGTTCGGCGAACCCCAGCATTACGGCCCTTGGAACGGTTTCTACAAGTGGAAGGACGGCTGCTGGTTCTACTTCAACGGCACGTCCAACCGGAACTGGCGGCAGGTCGTTGAGGCGGCTGGAATCGTCTCCTGGGACGCCGAAGGCCTGACCGATTTCGACCTATTGGCAAGAGATCCGGCAGTGGCGGCAGAAGCCATCCGGCGGGGCGAGAAGTTGTTCAAGACCCGCACGGCCCAGGAGTGGGAAGACCTGGTGGCCGAGGTGGGCGGAGAGGGAGCCCTCTGCCGCACCAGCGAAGAGTGGACCAGGCATCCCCACACCCGTGAATCCAAGATGATGGTGCAGGTGGACGACCCGGTCTACGGCAAGATGCTGCAACCCAACGTCAACGTCCGCATGTCGCGATCGCCGGGCAAGGTGAGAGGCCCAGCGCCGGCCCCGGACCAGCACCGGGAGGAGATTCTCTCTTCGCTTGCCTCCCACCTGCCGGACAACGGCCGCCCTGCGGCAGAGGCAACCGTGCGGGCCGCCATGGACGGAGTGCGAGTGCTGGACCTGTGCATCGAGTTGGCCGGTCCCACCCTGGGACGCACCATGGCCGAGTTTGGGGCCGGCGTCATCAAAATCAACCACCCCAGCCGGGAACCGGTAGTGGTCCTGCACAACGACATCAACCAGGGCAAACGCAGCATTCTCCTGGACCTGCAGACCGAGGAAGGCCGCGAGGTGTTCTGGAGGTTGCTCGAGGACGCCGACGTGGTGGTCGAGAACTACAGGGCGGGCAAGCTGCAAAAGCTGGGCCTGGGCTACGATGAAGTACGCCAGCGCAAGCCGGACATTATTTACGCTTCTCTCAAAGCCTACGGTCATACGGGGCCTTGGGCCGGTCGTCCGGCCCACGACCCCTTTGTGCAGTCGGTGACCGGAATGGCCGTGCGCTTTGGAGGCAGCGGCGTCCCGGTGCAGCAGCCAAGTCCCATAAACGACTACGGCACCGGCTTCATGGGAGCCTACGGCGTGGCCTTGGCCCTGCTCCACCGGCGGCGCACCGGCGAGGGCCAACTGGTCGACGCTTCGCTGGCATACACGGCCCTGACCTTCCAGTCCCCGTTTATGCAGTCGTACCAGGGCAAGGCCTGGGACGAGCCTCAAGGCCAGGACGCCCTGGGGAGCGGCCCTCTTCACCGTGCCTACCGGGCGCAGGACGGCTGGTTATTCCTAGGCGCCCGGACGGGCGACCTGCCCCGCATAGCGAAGATCGTCGGGCTGGACGGCATCGAGCCGCTGCGGGGCCAGGCCCTGGCCGGGGCCTTGGAAACCCGCTTTCCGGCGAAATCCGTGGAAACCTGGGTCAGGGATCTCAACGCCGCCGGTATCGGCGCCCACCGGGTCGTCGCCGACTTCACCGAATTGATGTTCGACTCCTGGGTGAAGGCCCACGGCCTGAGCCTTACCCGTGAACACGACGAAATCGGACTGCTCACAACCTGCGGCCCGGCCTTCCGCCTGTCCCGGACTCCGGTGCAGGCGGGGCACCCTGCGCCCAAGCCGGGGCGGCACGCTCGCGAGATCCTGGAAGAGCACGGCCTGGGCGGGGATTATCAAAGGCTGGTGGACGCCGGGGTAGTGGTCGTAGACGGCATCAAAGCCGGCTGAAGCGCCAAACGACCCGGCCGGTATCCGGCCCCAAATAGGACCCAACCGTCAGACAAGGACCGCTCGCAACTTAGGCCTGGCAGCAGGCTGCTCGACACCGGCGCAGGCCAAAGAAACAAACGGGGCAAAAGCAGACCGGGGCGCCCCTGTTTTCGTGCCCCTCATGCCCTTCATTCTCCTCATCGTGTTCCTCATGACCCGAGAAGTTCTCCCTGCCCTCCTTGACCAGGAAGGGAATCAAGAACAATGCCGACACCGGGTCGGCCCACCACCAGGAAAACAAAGCGTTGAACCCCAGTCCTATCAAGATGGTCAGGTCCTGCATGTCGCAGAACAGGCTTTCCATCGCTTCTGCTCTCAATGACCGGGACTGCATCCGGGCGGCGACGCGCATCTTGCCCACGTAAAGCCCGCCCATCACCACGGCGCTGGCCACCACTATCCCCACGCCTGCTAGGCTGGGCTGCGGCTCGGGCAGCCACCCCAGTATGCTGGCCCCGGAATGAAGAGCAATGTATGCCGCCAGCAGAAAGAAGCTGATGCCCAGCAGTCTCTGCGCCCGGCGTTCCGCCGCCTCGTCCTCTACACCCTCCCGCTCTTGCCGTAATCGCGCCACCAGGACGCCGCCGGCGAATAGCTCGACAATGCTGTCTAGACTGAAAGCCAGCAGGGCTACGCTTCCGGCCTGCACTCCTGCCCACAGGGCAACCCCGGCCTCTACCAGGTTCCAGACCAGACCAGCAATAACTAGAACAAGAGCCGTTCGGCGGAGCGCATCCGGCTGAAGCGCCAAGGATAAGCTCTCCTTTCTCTGCGTTACCTGGCCTTAGCTCGGCCACCCGGCGAACTCAGGCTTAGTGGACAATCACTATGGTGACAGAAGCCAGTCCAACAGGGCGTCCACGAAGGCGTCTCCGTAGCCCGGCGCATGGCCGCTGCCATCGCCCACCCAAAGCTCGATGTTGACACCCTCGGCGCAACCGGATTCCGGTCGGTACGCTATATCAGCCCTCTCTGACAGCGCAACAAGCCTCCCTGCCATCGGCGACAGCCGGGCCGTTGCCGTAATATGATAAGTATATGCACCCATCCTGTGTGGTACGCCCCGTCCCCTTGTTGCTTGCGGCAGCGATATTGGCCCTCATCCTAGCCGCGTGCGGCGGCGGAGCCGGTGACTCGCCGGACTCTTCCCCTGTCGCAACTCCGTCACCCGCTCCCACCGCCACTGCCGCATCTCAGCCCTCACTGGACCCCACTCTTTCTCCTGGACCGACCCTCACCCCTGTGGAGCCCAATGGTGTCGTGCAGTTGCCCCGCGACGAAGGCATTCACCTCTCGCCTTTGGAATGGTGGTACTTCAATGGCCGCTTGACCACCGACACCGGCCAGAGCTTCAGCTACCACTTTGTGACCTTCCAATCGGCGCTGTCCTCCGGTATCACGCCCCGCGTGGCCCAGTTGAGTTGGGCTGACCACCAACAGGACTTGCACTTGACCGGTGAGCAGGCTGTCTTTGCTTCTGCGGAGGCCTCGTCTGGGAGCTTTGGCCTATCGTCCAACTCTTGGCGCATGAGTGGGGATGGCGATACCTACCAACTCTCTTTCCAGATGGGGGACTACGTTGTCGAGCTTGAAGCGAATTCAGAAAAACCGGCGGTCCTTCACCACGGCGGCGGATTGGTGGACCTGGCAATAGCAGGCAAGACCTACTACTATTCCCGCACAGATTTGAAGACGTCTGGCACTGTATCAGTATCCGGCGTCTCCCACCCAGTCAACGGGGTCTCCTGGATGGACCACCAGTGGGGCGATTTCACCATCGTGGACATCGGGTGGGACTGGCTTAGCCTCAACCTGGACGACGGCTCCGACCTCATGGTGTCGGTGGTCTGGGAGCAGGACGGCCGCGGGCATATCGCCACCTACGGCACCTACGTCCCGCCGGACTCCAGCCCGGTGCATTTGCCCGCCGGCGACATTTCCCTGGAACCCACAGGCACATGGACCAGCCCAGACACCGGGGGCGTCTATCCCATGGGCTGGAACCTGCGCATCGACTCTCTGGGCCTTGACCTCGCTTTGGCGCCGGTCATAGAGGAATCGGAGTTCGCCGACAGCGAATTAATACCCGTGGTGTACTGGGAAGGAGCGGTGGCTGCGACGGGAAGCAGAAGCGGCGCGGCCGTGTCGGGCAACGGCTTCGTGGAGATGGTTGGCTACGTACCCTCTGACCTGAGCGCCTTGCCGACCCCGGCGGCCCAACCATAGGCCGCCGGCCTTGGGCGCTGGCCGAGGCTACTGCGCCACAAACCGTTGGGCGTCACCCGAGTTCACGCTAACGGCGTATTCCACTCCCGGCTCGAACTCCGAGCCCAGCGGAACGAAGGTCTCAATGATGGGGTAGTCCGCGGTGCAGACCACATCCTGGTCTGCTACCTGATGGTGGGTGATGGTCACCTCTATGCTATTCGGCTCTCGCCGCTGGATTTCGTACCCGTTGAACTGGGAGCAGCCGCTGCCTCTTGGCATCCCCGACACAACCCGCAGCTGGTACTGGGCCTGACCGCTTTCCCCGTCTCCGTCAATGCTCATCACCTCCACGCTTTCAATGGGTGACTCTGCGATGAAGGTGTACTCCAGGTGGGTCTCCGGTACTGTGAAAGTCGTGGTCTCCCGCTCGTTCACGATTACCCGGTAGGTCTCCCCCGGCTCAAGAGCCGCAGCATCTCCGATTGCCAGGACGGTGTCCAGTTCCACCACCTCTTCGCCGCATGGGATCGCCCAGGCAGTTGACGGCGGCTGCATCAGCGTCACCTCGGCGATGATGTCGTAGCCGTCCAGCTTCAGTTCCTGGTTGCCGGGACGTGCGCAGTTTTCGATCGTTGACTGGTCATAGGCGATCCGCAATAAGGGCTCCGGTTCGTTGGGTATGAGGTTGGCCCGGATGATCGGCGCCGGGACCTCCACCCAGGTCCTCCAGTCTTCGCCGCTCTCGATCAGGTCGGGCGGGGGCTCCACCAGCACCAGCAGCATGTCCACCTTGCGGGGATTTCCGCCGGTGATGACGTCATACGCCGTGTCGTCGGTGAAGGCCAGGCGGCCGTCGGACTCGACGATTCGGGCGCTTATCGCATATGTGTTCCGCGGGTCGATGTCATCCCGGTTATATTCGACTTTGAAGGTGATGGGAACCTGACCGGGGTTTGGGATGGTCTGACGCGCGATAAGCATACCCGACGCATCGGCGTATGAAACGTCCCTTAACTCTACGATGAGTGTCGCTTCAGGACTAAGTGGCAGCCGCTCCCGGTACGTGACGCTGCCCGTCACCGATGCGTTGGGGGTCCGGCCCGACGCAACTTCCACCGTCGCATTGCCGGGAGTAGACCCCCCCTGGCACGCCGCCGCCAGCACGGCCCAGGTGGCGATGATGGACAATACTGCTGGGACTGCTTTGGTCTTCATCGGAAATACTCGGCCATGGCTTCAAGATTGGCTATATCCGTATGGACGCAGGCCGAAGCGAATTGGTTCCCGCAACGCCCGACGCCCTTGCGGGGCGGGCCGCCCGCCCAAGGCTCAATTACCTGGGGTGCACCTCTAGGTAACCCACGTCATATTCGGCCTCCGCAGCCGGAGTTTCGGCGCTGGCCCCGTTTCCTTGTTCTGCCCCACCGTGGTCGTGCGACCCTTCCGGTTGCTCCTCTGCCCCCGCGTGGATCGTAACCGATGCCTCCACCGGGTTGCCCTGCCTCTGGTAGGGTTGGCCCTGGTTGTTGGCGAGAGAAACCGTAATTTCGTGCATCCCTTGCTCCAGGCCTGGCAGCTTCAGCCATGGTGTGTAGAGCCTGGCGTGGAACTCGCCGTCTATTAGCACGTACCCGAACCCCTCTCCGGCTACGTGGTCGCCGTCCACGTTCTGGGGCGTGAACTCGAACCCCGTGGGTACGACTTGCAGGTTGTACCCGCCTAAGGGGTCGGGATGGACCATGACTTCCACCGACATCGCGGCGTCGGCGTCCATGGCCGGCAAGTCGACGAAGCCCGCCATACCGCCCTCGCTTACCTCGACCGCGGTCGTGTCTTCCAACGGCTGTCCGCCGTACGTCAGCTCGCCGTGGCCGTTGGTGTTCAAGCTTACCCGAATTTCCCGCATCCCCGGCTCCAGGCCGGTCAAGTAGTAATATGGACCGTAGACCCGGTTGATCTTGACGCCGTCCACGTAGACGTGGGCGTGGCCCGCACCCGGAGCGTTGGCCATGTTGACCTCTTCCGGGGCCCACCGCCAGCCGTCGGTGATTATGCGCACGTACACGCCGCCTGCACCGTCTTGTTCGGCCGTAACCGAAACGCTCACGGGAGTTTCAGACTCCAGGACATCGTGACTCCCGCTTGCCGGGGAATCCCCGGAATCGCCGTGTCCGCCGGCGGCCGCAGGGTGGAAGGCCATACGGTAACGCCCGGTCGCGTCGGCGACGAACACGAAATCAGCAACCGTGCCGGGCGTGACTGTCTGTTCGATGTCGTACCCGTGCAGATGCAAAGACCCCGGCGCGTCGCTGTCGATTTTCAAAGTCACCGTGTCATGCTGGCTCACTCGGACCGTTTCCGGCGTCATGTTCTTGTCTCGCAGCGAAACGCTAATCTCCAACTCCTCCGGGTCTGATGAGCCGCACGCCGCGGCCAGGACGGCAATCAATACGGCCAACCCGGCGCAAAAAACCATCGTCTTCAGATGCAAGGACAACCTCAATCTAGATGTCAATTCCCAATCGTCTGCCCTGTAGGCATGAGACATTTGCACAACTGTCATTCTCTCGCACGAAGACCATTGCACAGCCCGCGCCTGAGCTACCCGTTCGTCCTGAGGCTCTCGAAGGACAAGAACGGCGCCCCCTCCATGCCTCACCCGTTCTTGGCCGTCCCCATACCCGTCAGTCCCACGAAAGCGGGAATATCGCAACCCTGTCCTGAGGCAAAACGAATGACCTGTCCTTTGGGTGCCCGAAAGGGCCAATGGACCGCCGTACTTCTGCTCAGGCCACCACTCGTACAGAACCCGAGGGACGTTAGCCCGCTACATGATTAGGTACGCCTCCTAAGGTAGGGGTGGTTTCATCATTCGCGCCTCCGGTGCGTCCCGGCGCTCAAGCGGCCCGCCGTTCCCGGTCAGGCCCCACTGACCTCGTTCAACCTTCCCGTGGCGCAGTCGTATATGAAGCCGCGAATCTGGTCCTTGTTGGGGATGAACGGACTGGCCTTAATGCGGCCAATGGACTGCTTCACGTCCTGTTCCAGGTTTCCAAACGCCTCCAGTGCGAAGGCGGGCCGTAGGCCGGTGTCCGCTTCTATCGCGTCCTTCACGTCGTCGTCTCTGAAGGTCAGCATTCCGCAGTCAGTGTGGTGCACCAGCAACACCTCGCGGGTGCCCAGCAAGCGTTGGGAAATAACCAGCGAACGAATAACGTCGTCCGTGACCACCCCTCCTGCGTTGCGAATCACGTGGGCGCCGCCCTCTTCTAGACCCAGAAGCTTGTGGGTATCCAGTCGGGCGTCCATGCACGCAACGACGGCCAAACTGCGCGCCGGGGGCACGGGTAAATCCCCCTTGTCAAAGCCTTCGGCGTAGCGGGCATTGTTGCTCAGAATCTCGTCTACTGCCGTCATGGGAAGCTCCTTGTCGGGGACTAAATTCGATGTCTGGGCAAGTATCCAACAGGGTTAACCGCTTTTCAAGCATACCCGGCCCTGCCTCTACCTGTGTTGATGCCGCTTGTCGGTGGTGGAGAAGGTTGACCGTAATCTGGACGACGCGTACCATAAAAGGACCGACGGAGCACACATCGGCTACGTGCCCACACAGGTCGTAGCCGAGTATATTCGAGACCGGGTGACATGGGAAGGCTCCCACGTTGATGGTATCAAGTACTCCAGCGTCGTCAACCCAGGGCACGCTTCTTACGTCCTTTTTGCCGACCAGCACGACATCCAGTCAAGCAGGGAAGACCACCAGCATGGGGCTCCATGGCTCGAATTGGTTGGAGTCGAACATCATCAGGTTGTCCTGTCTCCTCAGGTACCGCCTTAAGAGCAAGCCCATCGGACTTCATCGTGAACTCAAGGCAAGAGTGGTCTAGCGATGTAGAACTTTGAGAAACCAATCTTCGGTCCGCCAACCTGGAATCGTCATAACAGGACCTCCCACCGAACAGTTCGCAATTGAGCTTGTCTCAGAAGTAGTACCGAAGGCTTTGACCTCGTTCGTTCAAAACGATATATGGTGTCACCAACGTCCCCGATAGTCGTATATCGCAGTACTGTCAAGTATTGTTACGCCTATCGTCGCACCATTTTGCCGCAGACAGGGGCGCGGAGACTTCTGAGACAAGCTCAATTCGGTACGCTCAGGCCCACCAGACTTGACGGTAGACAGAACCGGGGCGTGCAGGGCCACCTCCTCGGCGTCCCTTTCCCCTATCGGTGAATCCTCCGGCATGGGAATGCTGTAGCGCAGCAGGGCATTGTCGGGCTGCACCACGATCTCCTTGACGAAGGACTCGATGAAGGCTCGGCGCTCCGTCAACTCGCTCTCATTCAGGAACACGCTCATGTCCTGGGCGTAGGCCGTGATGGTTTCCACGTCGTCCAGGACCTCCCGCCGCTGGGAGAGGATCGCCCTCGCCTCCTGCGCCGACGCCTCCAGCTTCTCCTGCCGCTCCCGGTGGTCTCTGATGCGGGGCTTGAAGTCGTCGATGTCCAGGTCTGTGGTCTCCGCCAGGTCGTAGAGCCGCTCCAGCCTGCGCTTCACGTCCGCAAGCTCTGACTCGACAGTCTCCAGCTTCTGCCGCTGCTGGTGGGCGATGCCGTCCATCTCCTCGTCCACCAGCCGCACCAGCTCCCTGATGTTGGACTCGGTGAGGACGTTCTCCCGAATCTTCCCCACCACCATCTCCTCGAAGCTCCTGGCGTTCAGCCTGGGGGTCGCGCAGGCGTCCTTGCCCCGCTTCATGATCGACTGGCAGACGTAGTAGGCGTACCGGCCGCTCTTGGCGTCCTGGCCGCTGAGCGCCCCGTTGCACGTCCGGCACCTGACCAATCCGCTGAGCAGGTAGGAGCTTCCGACCCGGCGGGGGTGGCTCCTCCTGGGGGGCGCGGGAGCGCATCCGCCTGTTGACCCGCTTGAACTGCGCCTTGGAGACGATGCCGGGGGAACGCCTTGTCCACCCGCACCGGCTCGGCCTTGTCCTTCCCGCCGACGCCCCAGAGAAGGGTGCCGGTGTAGGCTTCGTTTCTCAGGATGATGTGGATGCCGTTCTTGGACCAGAGCCTGCCCGTGGGGTTGGCGATGCCCTCGGAGTTGAGGGTCTGCGTGATGTCCAGGATTCCCCTGCCCGACTCGGCCATTGAGAAGATGCGCTGCACAACGGGAGCGGTGGCGGGATCTGGTTCCAGGGTTGGCCGCTTCTTGGCCCCGTCCTGCACCATGACGCGGTTGTAGCCATAGGGCGCCCGGCTGGCGACCCAGAAGCCCCTGGACGCCGCCTCCCGCATTCCCCGCCGAACCTCCTCGGCAAGATTCTCGCTGTAGAACTCATCGACCGACTCGATGATGGCCTCCATCAGCTTGCCGGTGGGGGAGTCGTCGGCGTGCTCGGTGATGGAGACGACGCGGACTCCCTTGCGCCGGAGCATGGACTTGAAGGCGACGGCGTGCTCCCGTTTGCGGGTGAACCTCGAAAATTTCCACACAAGAATTTCGCTGAAAGGGGCCTCCTGCTTCGCAGCCTCGTCCAGCATCTTTCTGAACTCCGGCCGGTCGGCGATCCTGCCGCTCTCGGCCTCGTCCACGTACTCTCGGGCGACGACGTAGCCGTTCTTCTCGGCGTAGTCCCTCAGCGCCCGCAGTTGGGCTGCCACGGACAGGTCCACGTCCTGCCGGTCGCTGGACACCCTGGCGTACAGGGCAACGGGGGTGTAGTCATTCGTCTGATTCATTGGTGCGTCTCCTCTCGGTTCATTGCCGTTCGTGCTGGCGCGAGCGCCGTCGCTGCATTCGCTCCTGTATGCGCCACTCCCTCTCCTCCATGTAGAGGCGGATGGCCTCCCGGAGCAACTCGCTCGCAGTGCGCTGCTCTTCCTGTGCCACTTGGCGGAGATGTTCGGCCATCTCCGGCGGCAGGGAGAAGGTCAAGGTCACGGTGTTCCTGGAGTTGGGCGGCATCGTCTCCCCTCTTGGAGGCCGTAATATCACTGAGTCTTACTATACACCACCGGACAACCGGTCTTCAACTGCCGACCAGGGGCCGCGCCGCAGCCCTCCATTCGCCGTAAATGGTGACATGTCAACCCGTCGAGAGAGTCGAACAGGTCGAGAAAGCAGTGGGCGGCGAGGTCTCCGAACAACTCTGCGATCCCGCCGGTTCTGCAACGAATTGTCATTTAGGGAGCTGTTGGGGGCAGACACGGTAAGTAAAGGGAATGCCCTTTTGTCCCCTACAGGAAGTCCTGAGAACGGCTCCGGTGACAAGTTGGCGGCATGTTGCGGGGTTCCAATGTCCGTGTGGTGAAGGTGGTGGTCAGGGCGACTGTAGCTGGGAACCGTAGCTGATGAGGCATAGGGATGGGCGGCGTGTGCCGGGTGAGCGACGCAGTCTGACCTGTTGGTTCTGCGACGAATTGTACTCGGATGGGCGTAACGGTAGATGTGTGACGTGTCGCCTCTGCAAGTTGTCCCAGCAAGGCTGCTGGGACAACCCCTACAGGAAGTGTCGTGGACGGCGAAGGTGGTCATTGTGCAACCTGATACGTCAGGGACAGCGGGCGTCTGTCGAGGGAATGGGGTGGCGGAAGTATCCATGCGTCGCCCAGGATGCCGTGTTCGGCAAGGGTGTTGGCGTTGGAGACGATGATGGGCGCCTCGTCCACTGCGTCGGCGATGTCGAGGAAGGCGGACTCGTTGCCGGGGGACTCGAAGACGAAGAGCACACTCGGCAGGTGTCCTCCATGATCCCGCTTAGCCCAGCCGCTTCGGAAATAGCGGCGGTAGGACTTCAGGCGTTTGGGGATGCGCTTCGGCGTCGTGGCCCGCCGCTCGAACTCCAGCAGGAAGGGACGCCATTGACCTTTGTACTCCAGGGTGAAGGAGACGTCGGGGTGGATGACGTAGGTCGTCCGGTCATAGCGGTAGCCGATGGTGGAGCGGGATGTGGGCAGCAGGTCCCACATGTCATAGTCCGTGGAACGGGCGACCTCGGCGGACAGGGCGGCGGCGAAGTCGGTGACTCCGGCGTGGTGCCGCATCTGGGAGGCCAGGGCGCGCACGGCAGTCCCTGCGTAGATGTCGGTGTTCAGGTACAGAGGCTCGGCGCTCCAGCGGTCAAGGGTTAGTCCAACGGCTGCACGGTCCCTGCGGGCCAGGTGCGTCAGCCCCTCGTCGGTGAGCATGTGCAGGGGCTCATCTGATCGCACGAGGCCGTGTTGGGCCAGGGAGCGGAGCACCTGGTTGACACGGCGCAGGGTGACGCCGCCCATCAGTCCCGCGAGCTGCTCCCGGGCGCACAGGGGCCATGCGGCCAGCAGGTCGAGGGCATCCTTCTCGGCGCGGGTCAGCTGCACGGAGAGAGCCAGTGCGAGTTGCTGAGTAGGCTCCGGCATGGCGGTCTTCACGCTGGAGGGATACAGCGCTTCGGGATTTGCCTTCGGCCTGTCCCGCAGGAATGAGTAGGACTTATCCAGCAGGCGATCCATCCAGGCCAGGATGTCCGCCAGGGACGTGTCGCCGTCGATGCGCACGGGCGGGTTCTCGCCCAGGCCGCTCCCGCACTGCTGCCAGACGGCTCCCGTGTGGTCTCCGGCGAGAAGCTCCCCCTCCGTCGCAACGAAGGTCCTGCGGTGCTCCGACGGGTCTCCCAGAGAGCGAATGGCTCTGCGGGTGGCCTGGTCTGCGTGGGTTAACGCCAGGGTGACGAAGGGTCTGTCTCTGCTGCGCATCCGCTCGACGCTCCTGAGGCGGTAGCGCAGGTTGGACGTGGGCAGCGTCGCTCCCTGGCGGATGATGCCGATGGAGCGGCCCCCGGACAGGGTGAGGAGCATGTCGTAGGGACCCTGGCGGTAGTGGTCCACGCGCACGGGGTCTTCGTGCGTATCGGCGTCGGCGGTCATAGCGGCCACGCGGTAGAGGACGGCTACGGCGTCCATGCGCTCAGCCAGCAGCCGGAACCACTGCTTCGACACCGGGTACTCGGTGAGGAAGTATTCCGCGCCGTGCTCGATCCTCCCTCCGGCGATGATGCCCCGCTCCGTGGGGAAGTAGCGGCGCTTGGGGTGCGGCCCCAGGCTGCCCAGGTGGTGCGACACGGAGTCCGCGAGGCCCCGCTCGGCCAGCCTCTTCAATCGGTCTCGCAGGGTGGATGCGGGAACGCGGCCGAAGCGGGACAATTCGTCCACGGTGGCTAGGGGCTCGGCGCACAGCAGCCTGAGCGTGTCCTCAAGACCCATGGACAGACGCATGACACCGGGTGCGGACCCATTCCCTCGCCCGTTGTCGGCCAGCCGCCGCCGGGTCGCCTCCCAAAGACGCGCCTCTGCAATCAGCGTCTCCCTGGCCGCTTCCACTTCCTCGACGCTGCGGCCCACGCTGTCCATGACCGCGCGTGGAATGGCCCGCCCCGTGTGGCCCCGCGCCAGGAACCGCCAGAGGGTGTGGCGGGACACGCCGAAGTCCTCGGCCGCTTTGGGCCGTCCATGCCACACGGCATACGTCCGCACGTAGGCGCGGATCGCCCTCTCAAGGTCTGGTCCGGCTTGTGTCGTGCCGTTCACTTTTGCAACTTGTGGATTCGTGACAGCCAATCCGATGCTCCGCTCGCCAAAAATCTCCCACCATCCCATCTTGAACGGGAAATTGGTCGAATGTAATGGCTTGCAAGCCATTGTTTTGAGGGCGGTTTTGTGGTAAAGGCCAGGGTTGCCAACACCATGTCTTGAGCCATCGCACAAACGGGAGTGGATTGAGAAGGACATGCTGGCTTCGCAGGCGGCTCAACCGCCAGCCTCTCTGTCCAATGGCTACTCCGGCTGAGACGATGCGGTTCGGGACGCCTCCCGCCGGAGGTGGGCGCGGACGACCATGCGGGCCAGGATGCGCAGCCCACGTCGCATCTGTTCCCTCTGCTCAGCGGTGTACGCCACCGCCGATCCATTCGAGGACGTGGAGATGCTGTTAGATGGTCTCTTTCGGTTAGTCACTCGTGTCATGCTTCTCCAGGCGGCGTCGGCGGGAACGCGGGCTGGCTTGACGGATGCCTCGTCAGTCCTGGGCATTCAATGTCCAGTCTGCGGACCTGGGAGAGCGGGCGGTATCCCCTAGAAGGGACTACACGAGTGTAATGTGACTCTTGAGGGACTACGGCGATGAAATTCCTACCGAGGGATTACAGGATGAAGACGGCCTCCGGGACGTCAGGGGGCTGTAAAGAGAAACGAGGTTGGTTGCAAGTTGCGCATCTGGGCGTGGAGCAGGGCCAAGGCCGCAGTACGCCGGTGGGAGTTGGAGGTCGAGCTGCTAAGGGGGCTTCCCATCCCACCTTCCCGCCGGAAACCGAGCCCCTGGACGATTCCCGGAGGGCCGATCACGTCCGATGGCGGCTGGAAGCATTGGCCGAGGCCAGGCGGGAGTTGGCCCGGACTGTCCGAGGACGCTGGCTGCGACGCGCCGTCACCCTGGGGGTGTGGTGGCGATAAAGAAGGAGAAGGCCCTAATGCCACGGAAGACGAGGACTTCACAGGGTGTGTCGTTACATGATACACTGTCGCGCATAAGGTCATCATTGCCTGTTTGGTTTGTTTAGGACCTCGACTGCCAACAGTGACAGTCGATAGAAGGCCACTCAGATTCGTCATCAAACGTGGAACGCCACTCACGGAGGTAGCAGATGGTAGACGCTGTGATCGTCGCGAACGCCGATCGGATGATGACGGCTGCCAGCCTGCTGGAGGATGGCATCGCACTGAACTTCGCAGACGGATCCAAGGGTCTCATTCCGTACGCTGATGTTCCTGAGATCGAAGCGCGTGCCGCTGTGTCTAGCCTAGCGTTGCCCAATCCGTACGAGATGGTGGTGGATACGAACGAGGGGGAGCGCGTCGAGATTCCTTGGGACTTCGCCCGACACTACTGTGATGAATCCTATCGACCGACCATAGAAGCCATTGCCATGCAGGGAAGACGGACCCTTGGCGGACGCATCCGCTATCACAGAGAGTCTGCCGGGCTGACGCAGGTGTCGCTCGCCCGCGCGGCGGATATTGGGCGAGTGACGTTGGTGCGGTTGGAGAAAGGGGAGCAGACCCCAAGATTCAAGACGCTTGAGGCAATTGCCCAGGCATTGGGGATACGCGTCCCAGAGCTTCTCATTGAACCGGAGTCGCTTCTTGAACAGCCCTTGATGAGTCGCAATGACAAGAAGGCAAGATAGGCGTGTCAGGAACTACAACAAATCTAACGTCGGCAGTTGAGGCATACCTGGCCGATCTGCGCCAGATAAAGGCGTCGGGTGGGGCCACCGGTGAACGGTCGTACTATCCAGCCCTGACCAACCTGCTCAACGCCGTCGGCAGCGCGCTCAAGCCACAGGTGTTCTGCGTAAGCGAGCTTGCCGAGCAGGGCGCGGGCCACCCGGACCTGGGCCTCTACGCCAGGCGGCAGGTGCAGAAGGGAACGCCGCGTCCAGGCCAGGTCCCGGAGCGAGGTGTCGTGGAGGTCAAGCCCGCTGGCGACGATGCATGGCTGACAGCATCAAGCGACCAGGTGAGCCGATATTGGGACCTGTACAAGCTCGTGCTGGTCACCAATACTCGGGATTTCGTGCTGCTGGGCGAGGACGCCCTAAGCAACTCGGCGAAGCTGGAGACGTTTCGACTCGCGGAGTCGGAGCAGGAGTTTGAGGCCAAGCTAAAGAAGCCTCGCGCCTTTGCCCGCGATGTGGGCGCCGGACTTGGAGAGTACCTGTGCCGTGCACTCTCCCACACAACGTCCATCGTAGAACCGAGGGACTTGGCGTGGCTCTTGGCGTCATACGCCAGGGACGGGCTGGCGAGGGTGGAGGCCGCCGGTGACGCGCCACAGCTCAACGCCGTGCGCTCCGCCCTGGAGGAGGCCCTGGGCGTGCGCTTCGAGGGCGAGAGGGGCGCGGCCTTCTTCCGCTCCACACTGGTGCAGACCCTCTTCTACGGCGTCTTCTCCGCATGGGTGCTCTGGGGGCGCCAGACGCCTCCTCCTACCGGACCCTTCAACTGGCACGACGCCGTCTGGCATCTCCGCGCTCCCGTCCTGCGCGCCCTCTTCCAGCAGCTGTCCTCGCCCTCACAGCTTCAGCCCCTGGGACTTGTCGAGCTGCTGGACTGGACGGCGGCGGCCCTGGACCGGGTCGACCGCGCGTCCTTCTTCGACCGCTTCGACGCCGGCGAGGCCGTGCCCTACTTCTACGAGCCGTTCCTGGAGGCCTTCGACCCCGACCTTCGCAAGCAGCTTGGCGTCTGGTACACGCCCGCCGAGGTCGTGAGATACATGGTCGCTCGTGTCGACATGTCGCTGAAGGAGGATCTGGGCATCGCCGACGGCCTCGCCGCCGACAACGTTTTCGTCCTGGACCCCTGTTGCGGGACGGGGACATACCTCGCCGAGGTGCTGCGTCGCATCGCCGCCAACCTCCAAGAGAAGAGGACGGGGAGCCTTGGTCGGAGCGCAGGTGAAACAGGCCGCCACTCAGAGGGTGTTCGGATTCGAGATAATGCCCGCGCCCTTCGTCGTGTCGCATCTGCAGGTGGGCCTTACCATGCAGGCGCTGGACGCCCCGCTGTCGGATGACGGGACGGAGCGGGCCGGGGTATACCTCACCAACGCCCTCACCGGCTGGGAGCCAAGCGTGCAGAAGCCACTGCCCTTCCCGGAGCTTGAGGAGGAGCGGGACCGCGCAGAGAAGGTGAAGCGGGAAACGCCAGTCCTGGTCATCCTGGGCAATCCCCCGTACAACGGCTTTGCAGGCATGGCCTCATCCGATGACGAAGAGCGGGAGCTCACCACCGCCTATCGGACCACAAAGCGGGTGCGGAGGCCGGAGGGCCAGGGACTGAACGACCTGTACGTGCGCTTCTTCCGCATGGCGGAGCGTCGCATAGCCGAGAAGACGGGCCGGGGCGTGGTGTGCTTCATCTCCAACTACTCCTGGCTGGACGGCCTCTCCTTCACAGGTATGAGGGAGCGATACCTGGAGGCCTTTGACGCCGTCCGCATTGACAATCTCAACGGCGACAAATACAAGACTGGCAAGACGACTCCCGACGGCGCACCCGATCCGAGCATATTCTCCACGCCGGGTGATCCTGTGGGGATACAGGTGGGGACGGCGATAACTACCCTTGTGCGCAAAGCCGACCACAACCCCGCGAAGGAGGTCGGCTTCCGGCACCTGTGGGGACAGGCCAAGCTCTCCGACCTGACGGCGACTGCCGAAGCGGAGGCCGTCTGAGCTTTACGACTACCTTTGGGCCTAGCCTGCCGTTGGGACTGCCTTTTGCGCCAGATGACTGATCAGTGCTGAATGGCCCGGACTGGCCTTCGCTCTGCCGGAACTCTTTCCCGTCTCGTTTCCCTGGTGTACAAGAGCGGGCGTGACCCGTTTGTAATCTGACTATAGACAAAGACCGGCTTAGGTCAGCGAATCAACTGACTACTTCAGATGCGGGACTGAGCCATGACGAGATGGAACGCCGATACCCGCTTTCTATGAAGCAACCCTTCAGGAGTACGTGGTCACGCGAAGTCCGTTTAGTACGTGACAGATTGCTAGCACGGCTGGCGGTCCGAATGAGGACAGTTTCATGTCCGTCTTACTCCTACCGTCCCTTTGACTCAACCGATGGATATACTGGGACGTCTAGAGAGAAACTGGCTCGATCGTCCCCGAACCAGACTATACAGACCCCACGTTTTTGACGAGCAATCATTTGGCTAGTTGCACCAGCAGAAACCTCGGACCTGAATGGTCGCCGCCGCTTGATCATTTCACGACATTGGATGACCTGGACCTCATTGAATAGCGGTGCCTACCTGCATTTCTGCTATGGCTTCGTAAGGAAGGTCTTGAAGCCCTTGATGGAGATACGGGGAGCAGCGCCGCCCCAACCTGTCGGACCCGGCGCAGCGCTACCTAGACCGTCTGGGCCTTGGCGTGTGGAGGACCTCTTCCACCACGTCCTCGCCGTCCTCCACGATCCCGCTCTTACCGGAAAGACAACGCCGGGGCCCTCAGAGCATGGAGTGGACCTCGCATCCCGCTGCCCGGCTGGCCGGAGGGCGATTCGCCGGGAGCAGCAGAAGAACTGAAGTTGCCTCGGCTGCCAGGGGCCGGGAGCTTGCCGCGCTGCTGGACTCGGAGACGCCCGTGGCCGGCGTCACGACCGGCGCGCTGCGGCCGGAGATGACCGTCGATTGCCGTGCCCACAACCGCGGACGGCGGCAACATGGCCGCGGACGACTTCTCGCTGACGGCAGGCTGGGGGCATTTCGGGCAGGGGGAGGCCGTCATGCCGGGCCAGGGGCGCGTCGTGGAGCGTCCGTACACCGCGGAGGAGCGGGCGGCCCTGGGCAGCGCGGCAGAGCGCCCTCGGCAGACACCACTTTTGACATCCACCTCAACGACCGCGCCTACTGGCGAAACGTGCCCGGCGGCGGTCTGGCAGCTACAAGCTGGGCGGGTACCAGGCGCTGAAGAAGTGGCTCTCCTACAGGGAACACGGGGTCCTGGATCGCCCCCTGCGACCGAGGAGGTTCAGCACTTCACGGACACCGCCCGGCGCATTGTGGCCGTGCTTGTACTGATGGGAGTGGCATAGTTATGGATCTCTTCGATGGCCTGTTCGTGACACTTGCATGTCCTAACTGCAACTATGGGATGGATGTGGAAATACTCTCCGTGCGCTTGGAGGCGACAATATTCTGTCCATGTTGCAAAGTGATGGTCCAGTTGGTGGATGCTGAAGCTAGCGTGCACGGAGCCCAGGAAGAAGTTGAATCTGCGATGAAAGACTTCGACAAACAGCTCAAGAAACTGAATAGAACAATACGCTTCGAGATATAGGGGGAACAGTGTTCTATCTTCGTAATCTCCGGGTTCGGCTTCAAGAAAGAAGAAACCGCCTTTACAAGACGGACTTTAGAACCTATGATGCCGAGCTTCGATACTTCCTTCGGTTCTTGGATGACAACGCCTACATTCGTTCTTTGCTGACTATGCTGGATGCGAACACCTCCGTGGATTTCGAGCAATGGGCTACAGAACTATCCGACATGCGGGAAGTCCAGTTTCCTCAACATGAAGAGGGAAGAGCAAAGGTTTGTTACGGCATCCTCAGACGAAGCGCCGGCGACGAGCATGGAGACAACACGCTGGGGTGGTCACGATACTTCAGTTCTGAGAGCAACTTTGATGCGATGCTCCGCGACTTTACAGAAGCAGTCGTGGACCCACTTATCAACTTCCTTCACGATCAGATTGACGATGGCGGAAACGTCTTGTATCTGATTGAGCGGTTCAAACTGAAGGCAGAATGGTTCAGGCGAAAGGATTTGTACGCTCTCTATAAGGGGGACACTTCGTCTGGCGAAGCCAGTCTCGACCAGGAGTTGCGTGCCAACCTCTTTGAGGGAGGAATCGATTATCCGTTCTCACAACCATCCTCGCCCTCAGGGAAGGCAGACATCGTCGCTCTGCTTGGCTCGGACGACCCACTGGTCCTTGAAGTCAAGGTCTTCGATCCTGTCCTTAGTAGGGGCAAGAGTCACTTGCAACAGGGATTTCACCAAGTCTTGCGATATGCAGGTGATTACAACCAGGGCCTAGGCTACTTGGTAATATTCAACTGCTCGGATAGGCAACTGGCTATCTCTTCTGAGGAGCCATCGGGAGCCGAATTCCCGCCTCGTATTGTGTGCGGCGGCAAAACCTTTTTCGTTATCCCTATAGACATTCATCCAGACATAGCTTCGGCGAGCAAAGAGAAGCCATCAAGTCGGCTGGTCATTGGTTACAGGGAGCTCATTGATGGGTAACCGAGAACCACCAACAGGATCTCTATCCCTCTACACCGACGTGGAATCCCTCAAACAGTACGTGAGAGATGGGATACTAGCTCTAAGTCTGGTGGCTAACTAGCTGTAGACACCGCGTCCGTAGGCAACCTAAGGGTCATTTTAACGCCGGGACGAATGCTTACTAATGAGGGGGCTTCACCAGTTCACAGGTTGGGAAGAGAGTCGGAGGAATACGAGATGGACAAGAAGGAGGTAAGAGATGACTAGACAGATGACCGCGATCATTGAGCGTGAAGGCGACTCCTATGTCGCGCTCTGTCCCGAGCTGGACATCGCCAGTCAAGGGGCAAGCGTGTCGGAGGCTCGCGCCAATCTCAAGGAAGCGCTTGAGCTCTTTTACGAGGCTGCATCTGCCAACGAAATCCAACGGCGACTTCACGATGAAATCTATGTGACGCACATCGAGGTGGCGGTTGGTTAGACTTCGGGTGCTATCGGGCCGAGAGGTCTGCGCCATACTCGCGGCGCACGGGTTTTCTGAGATACGGCGTAGGGGTAGCCACATTCTGATGCAAAGGGCCGAAAGTGGGGACACTACGACCGTGCCGGTGCCGGACCATAGGGAACTCCGCATGGGAACGTTGATGTCGATTATCCGGCAGTCGGGGCTGGCCAGGACGTTGTTCGAGTGAGCGAAAAGGAATTGGGGTCCAGCGGGGTCTTCGCAGTACGCTGACAGCAAGAAGCGAGGAGAGTGCATGCAGATTCAGTGGGACGGCTCCGAGCCTCAAGGATACGAGGATATGGTTTCAGTCTTGCTCAGCCGACTACATCCAGATGCCCAGCGAATTGACGGCAAGGGTGGTGACGGCGGTCGGGACGTGCAGATTGTTGACGGACAAGACGGTCCGATCACCTGCGCCTTTGAGTTGAAGTCCTTCACAGGCCGGATGACTACGGGACGGCGCAGGCAAGTGGAACGCTCTCTCAAACGGGCGGCGTCCCTTGGACCAGCGCGATGGATACTCGTCGTGCCTATCGATCCCACTCCTGCCGAGGACAACTGGTTTCGCAAGCTCAGCAAGGGTTACTCCTTCCCGATAGAATGGTACGGAAAAACATGGCTTGACGAAAAGATGTCGGCGTTTCCGGACATTCGGCGATACTTCCTGGAAGACGCAAGCGATGAGGTGGTTCGTTTGTTCCGGGAACTTCAGAAAGAGCAGGCGATTGTCACGGATGTCCCTGACGCATTGGGGCGATTACGGAGGCTCCGCGAGCGCCTGAATGAGATTGATCCCCACTACAGATATGAGCTATCCACAGGGAAAGATGCGGCCGATGGCAGGCCAACGGACGTAGTCTTCGCAGTCGGATTCTGTGACATGAGGGTCGATGTCTATCCGAAGTACTTGGGTGCCACCAAGGATCGACCTGTCACCGTGAACGTCAAGATTCTCGTGGATACCAACGACGAAGTGGTGCAGAACGCTCTCAACTATGGTTTGGAGGCGACCATACCTCCCCACATGGTCGACAGTGTCACGGTTGATGCGCCGTTTGGCCTCGCAGGTGACTTCACAGAAACGGAACTCACCCTAATTCCGATCAATAGCCTAGACGAGCCTGTCACCCTCTCACTCGACATCATGGACGGAGACATAATTTTGGCCAGTTGGCCGGTACATCTCACAGAACGGACAAGTGGCCTAAGAGGATCCACCTTCACTGGAGCCGATAGCACTGGGTGGCTGCAAGCTCGCATCAAGGTGGACGTAGAAACCAAGGGCCTTGAGGCGAAGTTCTGGTTGACCCCCCAGTCCACCATGTCAGGGGCTCTGTTGCCGCTCTTCCGATGGGTAGACGCATGTAAGCCACCCCATCATCTTCGGTTCCGTTGGCAAGGCGGATTAGAACCGCGCATTGAGATACGAAAGCCCTTCTTGGCAGATGACAGCCTCAGCAGGGTCGTTGAGGCACTCGACTATTTGCAGAAACGCTGCGGCATTTACTGGGAGATGTCTCCTTCACTTACTCCCGAGGAAGGCCAACAGATACTGGCAGCTGCGACCATGCTAAAGGAGGAAACCATTGACTTCACATGGAAATCGTGGAACCTTCGCTTGGACCATTCGGAACCAGTGCTTAAGGAACTGATTGATGGCTATTCGCGCGCCTTTCTCTCAAGACAAGACGTGCGGATCGAACTTGAGGGGGTGACTGTTGCAATAGTACGGACCCAAACCCACCTTGAGTCCGCCCGTCTCGCTAATCTCGGTGCCGTCGAGCGAGCCCTCACGTCTGGATCAGTTCCACACCTGAATCTCGTACCGGGAGAAAGCGACAAGGGGCAACGCGTCGCGGTGTTATTGCCAGCACCTTCAGAGCACCCATGACGATGAATCTGGCTGGTGGGGGTTACCTACGACTAGGACTGGTGCCGGACTACCTCCCCATAGCACCCTAGGCCTTGCGGGTAGGAATGTGCCTTCGCCAGCCCTAAAGGCGCAGAGTATGTCTGAGCCGAAGGCCCATTGGTCTCACAGTCCCCCCAGCCACATCTCAAAGACGGTTCTGTCTACCGTCAACTTAGGCCCACCAGACTGGGCAAAATCGAGAACCTTCATCCGTCAGACTCAATAGCAACGGGAAATTACGGTACTCATGGGCGGTCGATTTGGAAACAAGCGAGTATACTGGAGCAGGCGGAGGAAGCGGGGCCTAGGAGCCGACTGGTAGAGAATGAGAGAGGGAGAGCGGTAACAGATAAGCAGGCATACATCAAGCCGAGGCTAGTACCGCTAAGGCTATCCTCAACCTGGCCCAGCGAAACATATCAAAGCATTCATGACAAATTGCGTACTAGTACGTAGAGGAATAATGACCAAAGAGGGCTGGTACAAGTTGGGTGAGCGGGCCAGCAAGCCGTTCAACCTCATACGCGCCTCCATTATCGACGGCTCAAAAACCGCTGAGACGCTCGGACAGTTCTTGCTTCACGGCCTAACGGATACCGATCATCTTGGAGCCCTGATGGCTCGACACGGCTTTGCACGCGTTGCACAGTACGTGCAAGAGCGCCGAGTTCCCACCAAGCTGAACATCCGAGTGGCGAACTTTGGGGAGGTAACGTCAGGGCATCTGCTCGAAGAAGAGGAGGACCTGCTCCGCCCAATCGAAAAGCTCCGCTATACCTTCAACCACGAGTGGTCTCCACACCTCACCGATGTCTTTGCCGTCTTGGTCGAAGATGACGAGATTATCACTTTCGCGTATTGCGAAGTGAAGGCGGGTACGACTGCACCGGACTCTGATGTGGGTGCCAAAGGTTACAAAGACCTACTCAAGGTTTGGAGGGAGAAGACGCCCGAGATACTACACTTCACAGCGGAGCGCTTATGGGAAGCTCAACGAATCGATGACTATGACCGCCTGGACCGTGCAATGTCCAGCTCGACTCCAGTTCCCCAACTGCTACGCCTCGTCTTGATCTTCGACGAAGTGGCTTGGGCGGACTCCGTACTCGACGCCGTCGCCGCTGCAGTTGAACAAGATGCTCCACCAGACGACTCGTTTGTGTGTTATCTGGTCACTCGGGCCGACCTACGCACCCTTGTGAATGATTCTTTCGGGAAGATGGCTGAACTCGCGGTGCATCTATGATGAGCGAGACGTTTCTGGAAAGGCTGCGCGAGACTGTCGGGAGCGCAGAGTCCGATCAGACGTACTTGAACGGTTGGGCTCAACTCCGTTCCAAGCATCTCCTGGCAGCAGTAGCGCCGGCGTCAATCGAGAGCATCGGCTACAACTATTCCACAACGCAGTTAGTGCGGCGAACCACCGCGATACTGCAGCGCGCGATGCGACTAGCGGAGACTCAGCCACTCGATTCATCGACCAGTGACGGCCTCCGCCGTGCAGCGGAAGTGCTTGAGTATTTAGCCGACCTGGATGAGGGGCCGGGGCACGGGACCAGCGTGTTGCTTTCGGCCGCGCTGTTCCAGCTCGCTGGATACGCAGCGAACTCTATGTGCATCTTTAGGAAGACCACGCTCCCTCCTCCGCCCAGCGTGCTGACGTTTGATGTTGGCCACAAGATTCTCGATCGGGGCCTTGGCCTAGCAGTGCAACGGCGATTCGTTCGCCTTCTCGGGGAGGCAAGAGATGCCTCCGCTTTGTTCCGTGGCTCTGAAGATACCTTCGTCAACCTGCTCTACAGCCACGAGGCTCCCCCCGAAGCAGCCGTAACCCTTCCAGCTGCACACTTGACCTCCACCGCGTTAGAGCAACTCTCATCTCATGCGCTCTCGGGTTCCCCAATTGGCCAATTCCTTAAGACCGCGAAGGACCTGCGCGATATCCTTCTTGCAGTCGGCGACGCAGCGTTCCTTCTGAAGACCGACGTGCTCACCGCCATCGGGCGCGGTAGGCGACAGGGTTAGCCATTCCGACCCGGCCGCGGCCGGCATTCTCGGCACGGTCGAGAGTTTCGACGATACGGGCGAAATGGGCGACGTGCTGGTGAAGTGGGACTCGCCCTTGCCGTGGGTTGCCGTGCCGATTGGCACTGTCATACGGATTGGCATGCACGCTTGGCATTCGCCCGGCTTCCTGCACCCGCCGCTGCCGCCGCAGACGGGCTAGGACGCTAGGCGGAGCGGGTGCGCTGCGCCCGCTCTACCGAGCGCCCTAGCGCTCGACCAGGGGCACCGCAAGAGCGCCCCGGCAACCATGGAAGGGATCTAGACATGATCGGATATTCAGATGTGGCGCCCGCACCCGACGAGCTTGGTGCACTGCCGGCCCGATAGCGCAGCCGGGCGGAACTGGCTTGACGAGAATGTGCACGTTGATCCGTGGCAGCGCGAAGACGATGGCGGCTTTCGTGGTCGAGACTGCCGACATGGCGAGCGCGATCTACTCCAGCGCGATCTGCGACGGCTTGACCGTCCAGACCATCGGCTAGGGGCGCTGTCATGAATTGGCTTGATATCACGGCACTCTGCCTTTTCTGCCTTGGCATCCTAATGATGCTGGTGGCGTTCTGGCCGAAAACGAAAGGGGACAAGTCATGACCGGCGCGGAGATGTTGGCCGTTCTACTCGGCACGCTGGCGATAATCGTCGCTACGGGCTTCCCGTGGCGCCCATACGGCACGGCTTAGGACGTTCGGCAGAGCGGCGGCCGGTGCCGAGCGCCGGCTCGCACCGGGCGCCCATGGTGGGCAGCTCTCGATGGTGCCGGCAGAGCAAGCCGGCAGAACCTTGAAGGGACTCAGACCATGAAACAGCATCCGATTTACCGCGCGGCCGTTGCCGCTAGAGGCGGGGCGCATACTGCCGATATCAGCCTGCCCGATACGGCGAAGCTGATTCGCGCCACGCTCAAGGTGCGCTTTCCGGGCATCAAATTCAGTGTCCGCAGCTGACGCGATACTGCGGGCGGATCGTCCATCGATGTGCGATGGAACGATGGTCCGCATGAGTCGGACGTGCGGGACGTGATCGCGCCATATGCCGGCTGCGGCTTCGACGGCATGATCGACATGGAATATCTAAAGGGCGCATGGCTCTATCCCGATGGCTCGGCGGGCTTTCGCACCTCGCAAGGTGCGGAGAGTGTAGCGGCGGATCGTCGCCCGCCTACAATCGCCCGGCCGATGACCGTGAGGCGATTCCCGCCCGCTTCAGTGTGTCCTATGTCCATGGCCAGCGGGGCAAGACGGTAGGCTATCTCGCCACGCTCATGCGCGCTTACGCCACGCGCTACGGCGACCAGCTCGCCGAAGCGATCCGGGCCGGCACGGTGTCTCTGCGGTTGGAGAGGATGGCTACGCCTACATGAGCGGCGCCGACGGCATCATGGTTGAGGGTGTCGGCTGGGCGGACGTGGCCATGCACCGGTTCGATTGCGAGGCCGCGCGGAGATCCGACCAATGACCCGCGCAAAGCTGAGCGACGTATGGGGCGGATCGACGCGCGAGGATAGGCGCCGGCGCCCCTACGACTCGGGCTATGCCGATGCGCTGCAGTGCCTGCGGCCTCGCTCCGATGATGCGGAGTACAGGCGAGGCCATGCCCGAGCGGAGAAAGTCAAGCTATGGGTGCGAGGCTGAGGCGAACCGCCTGGCCGGCCTATACGGTATCGCGTGAGGGCCTGGATCATGGCGGAGTGGGTGCAAGTGTTCTCTGGCGTGGCCGAAGCGTGCTCGCGGTGCTCGTGATCGCTGCGTGCGCAGCTTTGGTCCCACCTCGACCCCTAGCCCGAACCGAAAGGAGACAATCGCCATGAGTGAAGCCGTCCACACTTACAAGCGGGGCAGGCGCAAGCGGAAGCGGAAGCCGCGCCGCAAGCCGACGCCTACCACGGGCTATTGTCATCGGGCGCCGTGCACTACGCCACGCTGCAGGACGTTTGGCGCGTGTGCGGTGTTGGCGATGCGCGACGCCCAACTAAGGCGGAGGCGATCTATGGCGATGTGCTGGCACGCGCTGCGGCAGACGCTAACGGATGCTTCTACGTGAACAGCCGCCGCGTGCAGATCGCGGTGAATGCTGCCCATCAGATGCCAACGTCACGAAAGGTCTGGCCCAGCTAGACCGGATCGCGGCGGAGATCGCCATCTAACGCCGAGCCGCTGAGAGCGGCTGGCATGAGGCCGGCGGGAGCGATCCCGCCGGCCTTTCTCGTGAGCGCCGCCTGAGCGCCCCGATGAGCGCGCGCCAGTGCGGCCGGGGAAGCCAGACAGATCGGCCGAGACTATCGCTTGCGAGCGGACGGCGGAGCGTGCGGGCTAGCGCCGGGGCATTCCCTCGCGGGCGCTGATTGGGGTTCGCTGCCGCGTCTGCGTGGCATGCCGCAGCGTCGGCTACGGTGCCGAGCGCCGACCGGGTGACAGCTCGGGCGCTCGCGGCACATCCGGTCTGCGTGGCATGCCCCGCGCAACCGCGCTGCAGCATGCCGCCCGCTTTGCGCCCGAAGCTCGCCCGCCGGCCAGCCTGAGCGGGTCCCGGCGCTGGAGGCTGGGCGCCGGGCTCGGCGCCGGTGGGGCGCGCTGGTCTTGGCGATCTTCGCGATAGTTGAGAAATATGAGCTCAGACGGGCGCAGCAGCGCCGGCCTGGTCTTGGGCCGAATCCGAATTCTTGGAAATTCTCGGCCGCCCGCGCCGCCTGATCGTCGAATGCGGGTGCCGCGTAGGCAGGCCCCGCTTGTGCGCATGACGATACGCCGCGCGCGCAGCGCGCAGCGCGTAGCGTGCATCGCTCTCGCCGTCCAGGCGCTCGAGCACAGTCTGAGCGACGGCCAGCCAAGTCTCATGCTCTGCATCTGCCCTCGTAGCAGCATGCTGCAGCGCTCAGTGCGTTCATCGTGCTCATGGGGAGACAATTACCACAACCGGGGGCGAAAATAAAGGGGATGGGGGGGGGCGATAATATATTCGACTCTGGCGGCAAAGGGGGCGATAATATGTGACCGTCGCAACGACAGAGCGGACTAGGACCCGAGAAAGGACTCAGACGATGCTAGACCACTCATACAGAGCAGTGCGCCCCCGTGGTGCTTGACGGCGAGCCGATGGACGATGAGGCCCCGAGCGGGCCGGCAGAGCTGATCCCGCGCGACACCATCGAGACCATTGTTGCGCGGCGCAACGTGGCGCTCGCGCGCTTCGATGACGCCTACACCGCCCTGGTGGGCGCTGACGAGGCGATGAAGGCGGCGCGCACTGCGGCGAAGGAAGCGGCGCCCGATCAGATCAGCAGCTACACCTATGGGTCCCACAACGACCGGCAGCGCTTCCTGTGCACGCTGGAGATTGCCGGGACTGACGAGTTTCGCGAGCGCGCGCGGCGCCTCACGGACATCGCCGTTTGGTCCCATATCGTCGAAATGACGGAGCTCGAAACCGTCATGGACAAGGAAGAGAAAGACAAGCTCAGGGCGGAGCTCAACGAGAACCCGCCCGAGGTGACGGTCGACAACATCTTCGCGACGCTCCAGCGCTTCGCCCAGGATGCAGACACCATCTGGCAGCGCGGCCTTGCCAACTGCTTCTCGAAGCTGGACCGGCGCTTTCGCTCGCACACCGGCTGGAAGATCGGAAGCCGCATCATCATCAACGGCGCCTTCAACGATACGGGGCACTGGTGCCATTACCGGAACCACCAGGACACGCTTCTTGATGTCGAGCGCGCCTTTTACATCCTCGACGGCCTGACCCCGCCGCCACACTACTACGGCATCGTGGAGGCGATCGACCGGGAGCGGTCTGGAAGCTATGGCGCCCGCCAGAGCATCGTCGAGACCGAGTTTTTCAAGCTCCGCATCTTTATGAATGGCAACTGCCATGTCTGGTTTCAGCGGGACGACTTGGTTGAGAAGGCAAACAAGATTCTCGCCGAATACTATGGCGAGGTCCTGGCCGACAGCACCGACGAAGGCGAGGACGTGCCGCCGCCGAAGACGGCCGTTGCCAAGAACTTCGGCCACTTCCCGACCCCGCCGGCCGCGGCGCGCGAGGTCATCAAGGGAACGGCGTTCTACAACCGGAGCGGCGAGCCGCTGACCGTCCTGGAGCCCAGCGCAGGCGCCGGCAACCTCGCCCGCCTCGTGGCCGATGAAGGGGAGGTTGTGGACTGCGTAGAGATCCAGCCGCACCTTGCGCGCACGCTCTCGGCGTCCGGGCTCTATCGCAACGTCTGGTGCGGCGACTTCCTCGCCCGCCACCCGGCGACGCTCTATGACCGCGTCGTGATGAACCCGCCCTTTGACCTGGAGCGGGACATCGACCACGTGACGCACGCGCTGCGCTTCCTGAAGCCCGATGGGCAACTGGTGGCGATCATGTCGGCGGGCACGGAGTTCCGCGAGACGAAGAAGGCGCGGGCGTTCCGTGACCGCATGGCGGCGATGAATGCCAAGTGGCGGGACCTGCCGCCGGGCTCGTTCTCCGAGGTGGGAACCAACGTCAACACGGTCATTTTGCGCGTGTGGAAGGACGGCCGCAACCAGCAGTGGGGTTGGTAGGCGACGCCAGCGGGTGCCGCTCCGCACTGGGGCGGCACTCACGGGCGCCGCGATCCTGTGGATGCTCGAACTAGAGGAGGCTGTGGATGCCCTGGAAATTGACCCTCACCGCGAGCCATGGCGGCGAGCTTGCGAGCTGTACCGTCGACTCACCCTACGAGAACGACATCGCCACGTTGCTCGCCCACAGCGACGCGCACGAGATCGCCGAGGCCGAAGCGAGCGAAGGCGATAGCCTCAGCTTCGAGTGGCGAGACGACGGCGACGACGACTGACGTTCGACCGGGCGGGCTCGCGAGGGCCCGTCCCATCGAGCGCCGATCCCGGCCGTTCGGCAATGATGGAGGAAACGATGACGCAATATCCGACGCAGGCTCACCACTACCTCGACCAAGGTCGCGCAAGCCTGGCATGGCTGGCAATCACGGCCGCGCGGGTGATCGACTGCGGGCACGACGTGCGCCGCTTCGAGGCGCGCGACGGCTCCGCCGTGGTCGTGACGCGCGAGCGCCAGGCGCTGGGCGTCCACCGGGACCGCCTGGACGCGGCCCGGCCCCGCTACGCCTATGGCGCGCTGATCACGGCGGCGGCCGTGGCGGACGGGCACGGGCTCACCATGGACGATGCGTTGCCGGCATGACTGGGAGAGGCACCATGACGCTCACCGAATATCTCAATGGCATGAGCGAGGCATCCACTGCGGATGAGCTGGAGGCCGCGATACAGGCTCCTCATGTCCACTCCTTCCAGGGGAGAACCTGGAGTCGTATCTGCAAGGTCCGCATCGCGGCGGGTGAGCGGATTTGCGACGCCCACCCCAACGGGCGCTTCGTCCCACACTACGGCCCCAAGCGGCGCCTGACAGTCTGCGGCGAAAGCTATCGTGTGGGGAGGGGCGGCAACTCTACAGGCGTCCGTTACGCTTGGCACGATGCAAGGACATGGGCCGAGGCCGTGCTCCGCACAAACGGTTTCAGCAGGCGAGCGGCTTCCGAGGTGTGGGATTCGGCCTTCGGCTACCCGCATCGCGCCCTTGAAGTCGTGGAAGCCGCCCTTGCCGGCAAGCTGCCAGATCCGCCTTTCAATAGACTGATCTACTCAGGCAACACCTTTGACGGCGAGTGTGTCCGCGTGAACCGTCGCACCGAAACCAAAAGGCGCGCGCACCGGCCCTGCAAGTGCGGCGGCTGGCGGTGGGATTGGGGCGCCGGTTGGAACGGCTACGCCAATTTTATCAACTGGTACTGCGACCGCTGCCCGCGCGTGTACACCGAATATGTCACGAGCGAACGGTTGCGCGAGATCAGATCGTCGAAGGCGACGGCATGACGGCCGCGCGCGGGCGCGGGTCCCACCCGGCGCAGAAGTACATCCGCGAGATCAACGGCCCCATCGCCATCGGCCGATCATGCACCCTCTGCGGCTTCGGCGTGACCAAGCAGAAAGAGCGTCGGCCGGGCCGAGGATGGGGCATGCGCGAGGGCAACAAGCTGCGGGGCGCCCTGATCCAGCACATCAAGGCTGAGCACCCCGAGTTCCTCGAGGTGGATCGCTCTGGGTCTGGGGGCCGGGCCCGCCTTGGCGATTCTCGCGAGAGTTGAAAAATTCTGACCCGAGAAAGGACAAGCAGATGATCGACATCTACCCACCAGACTGGTTCGGGGGACCCGCCTTCGCCCAGCGCGTCGCGACAGCCGCAGACGTGCGCCACCAAGCGCTCAAGCAGGCCTTGAAGGTGCCCACCACGCGCTATCTCTGGGTGCCGAGCGATGCGATCACGTTCACGCCTGCGGTCTCCGATGTCGTCTACGGCGACGGCCGGGCGCTGATGAAGATCACCACGCTCAACGATCGGCCGGCCTACTGGATCGTGCGCGTCGACAGCCGGTGGGCGATCGACGCGGAGTTCAGCCCCTACGAGGCGCCGGCGTTCGTCGATTACGTCGAGCACATCGTGCTGAACCTGGCGCTTGAATTCGGCGATGTCGCCACAACGCGCGAAAATTACGAATTCGAGACCGGCGAGGACTGGGAGACCGGCGAGGACTTCGAGGCACTGAAATATCCGGCCATCGACTTGGAGGGTGGGAGCTCCTGGGGCCGCCTCAAGTGGCCGGCCTGCGGCTTCCCGGTAGAGCCTCACCCGTACTGGCGGCTTGTGCCGATTCTGGCGAGCACGCCAGCAGCCTTCGGCGTCGGCATGGGCTTCGTGCGCGGCGCTAGGAAGGCGTGATGACGAAGCACCAGACGTTCACGATCAGCGTGACGGGGCTCCCGGTGCCCCCGTCGGATGATCAATTCGTTCGGTTCGCGCCGCAGGACCGTGACGAGGCCGTGCGCCTGAGAGAGCTGTTGCTCGGCGCCCTCGATCGCCAGGAGGTGTGCAGCGTCGAGTATGTGCCGGTGGGCCCGGCGCCCTATTTCGAGGTGGTGTTCCTGGGCGGGATGCCGAGGTGCTTCGACCGCTTCGCCCAAGCGCGGTGAGCCTTGGGCTTTCGCGCCAGACTTGGAAATTCTGAGGAGAGAGCGATGGATGACCTGAAATACGCATGGCACGTGCGCTGGCCCGGAGACGACGCGCTCTATGACAAGGCGTGTGATGCAGCCGCCATGGTGTACCGCAAGAACCACGGACTCCAGGATCCAAGCCCTGACGAGCTGGAGGACCTGACGAACAGGCTCACCCGTGACGACAAGCTGGAGATCGGCAACGTGACCGCGCGCATTCGGCGCATCTGGTAGCGGCCGAGGAGGACGTGATGGACAAGCGCTTCAACATGGGCGCCCGCGTGCGCGCGCCAGACGGGCGGAAGACGGGCGAGATTGTCGGCTTCGACGGCAGCGACGCCAGCCGGCCACTCGTGGACTATGGCGAGCCGGGCGGGGCGCCCGAGCCGATCGAGGCCGACCGCCTTGAGAAGTGCTGGAAGGACGCCTGCACAGCCGCCTGGCACGAAGTCCGGCCGCGCGATGAGTACGTCCTGGGGAGCGCCGGCAGCTTCATCACCGGCTGCTCCAAGTGCGGGCGCGCGGACGAGGAATGCTTCCGCGAGACGCCTTACCACCCGCAGTGGGAGTGGTGCCGCAACTGCAACAGCAGCGACCACATGAAGATCATGATGAAGGCCGATCTCGCCGACATCTGGCACCCGCTTTGGCGCAAGCTCGGCTACGAGATCAAGGGGGAGGATTTCTAATGAGCTACGTCAGCAGCGTGGCGCTCTTCTGCCCGAGCTTCAACAACGCCGAGAACGTCGGCAAGGTCAACGAATGGCTCGAGGGGGGCGGCTTTGGCTCTCTCGTCGAGGTCAGCGATCACGCCGGCGGGCGCAAGGGCTTCGAGATCGAAGCCCATATCGGCGGCTTCAATTGGCTGGTGACCTATCAGGAGGAGTTCGTGAAGCTCGTGCGGAGCCTCCCATGGTACGACCCGCACGAGGGCGCTCTGGTGATCCAGTCCCACGAGGACGACATCGAGACGTACCCGCTGCGGGAGAAGCCGCCGGTGGTCGACAAGGTCTATGCGGATGCCTTGGCGGCGTCGCTGCGGCGGCTCACAGACCTTCCGCACCACCCAGGCACATGCCCGAAGGCATTGGGAGATGTCGGCCTGCCCCGTGAGTGCAAGTGCGGGCTGGACGACGCCATGGATGCCCTTGAGGTCTACGACCAAGTGACGAGAGATGAGGCGAAGCGATGAGGACGGTTGAGGACCTCTCCGGCTTTCTCGTCGTCGCCTATGGCGTCGGCCTCTCGCTGGCCAACACCTTAGATCACGCGGACTCAGGCGTGCTCACATGGTTTGTCACTATGGGCGCCGGTCTTTGGATAATTTGCGAGAACAGGATGAAAAAGAAGGGGGACTGATGCTCGGATTCACAAGAAGGCGTCACATGGCGGCGACGGCCGGCGAGCAAGTGAAGCCGGATGATGCCTATTTCCGGTGCCAGATCGACCGGACGGACGGCGACCACATCAAGGTCGTATCGGACGGGCAGATCGTCCACATCGTCGCGCAGAGCCCGACCATTGGCGTCTCGGCGTTCCTCCAGCGCGGAGTGGGGGACGGTGAGGGGGACGTGGTTTCGATCTTCACGGCCGGGGGCACCGCTCACGACAACTGGGATCGGGCGCACCAGATCGGCACGGTTCGGCTCCGCGCCGGCAAGCCGATCTTCACGCCGACATAAGGGGAGAGATCATGAGCACGGCCTACGCTGCCACCGGGATCGGCGCCGTACTCTCGAAACGGCGGCGGAAGTTATTCACGATCGGCATGCCCGGTGCCCCGGATATCGACAGGTTTGTCGACAGGTTGATAGAGCTCGCCAACGGCCCGCGCTTCGTCGAATGGTATTGCCGGGGGAACGGCATGAGCCGCGCCGCGGAGCGCTACGGCCCAGAGAGTCCGCAGTTCAAGGCGGCTCGGGATCGCGCCTTCGACGGCCTGCTTATCACGAAGCCGACGCCGTTCCCTTTTCTCTCCCGTGTAATGACGTGAGGGAGACGGCGATGGAGCCAATCGGGAATACCGCTGCCATAGCGTCCTGGATCGCACAGGGCGTGGTGGCCGGGGCCGTCCTGTTCGTGCTCGGCCAGCTCGGGCTTTGGGCCGTCATCGACAGCATCGTCAAGACGGGATTCTGAGGGAGGGGAGCGTGAGAAGCCCAGACATCGACCCGTTCCACGAGCATCAGTTGCGGGAGAACATCGCTTTCTATCAGCGCCTCCTCGACAACGACTATTACAGCGATGTCGCCCGCCCGCAGGTCGAGAAGATCGTCGAATCATGGCGGCTGGAGTTGGGGAGGGAGGCAGGCAATGCTGCTGGTGCTGATTGAGAACCCCGAGTCCTACGACGACCTCGTGCGCCCCGACATGGAGCGCTGGTGCGCGCGCAGGTGCAAGCACCATCACCAGGATGGCGAGTTGCTCATCGAGATCGCACCCGGTCGGCGTCGGGTCATGCTGCCCGAGTGGGTCAAGCGGCTCGCGTCGTTCAACGTGCGGGCCCGCGTCGTGCGGCGGACGATCCGCCCCTACTGAAGGAGAGAACGATGTACATCGCGATTTTCAACGTGCAGATCGGGATGCCCGGCACCGAGACCGACAATGTGGTGGAGGGCCACAAGACGTTCGGCTCGCAAAGGGAGCTGAAGGAATGGCTCTCGGGGCGTAGCTCGGGCGCCCAGGTCTACAAGCTGACCCCTGTCAAGACGCGCGCGGTAACGCAGACGCGCACAGAGGTTCTTGGCTTCGAGATAGCCGACTAGAGGAAGCCATGGAACCGATCACGATCTACAGGCGGCACGAACAGTCGCCCCCGGCTCCGCCGAAACCTGACGCCATCTGGGCCGAGTTCTCGAAAGATGGCGTCTCCTGGCACAAGGGAAGGGATAACGGGACATGGTGGCGGCGTTGGCTCTACCGCGTGTTCCCGTTCTGGGTCACCCCGGATTGGGACCGCTACATGCGATTCAAGACGGCTCCCGACTGTCCATGGAGTCTGACCATCCCACTCGGAGAGGAGGAGACCGATGGCTGACCAGCCGGAGACCAAGGGGAAGCGGCGGCTGAAGAAGTGCACGCGCTGCTGTTACGAGACCGACAGGATCATCGAGGGCGTGGTCTGTTTCCCCTGCTACTACACCCCGCTCGCCATCGCCACGGAACCGCTGGCCCTGCACGTCAACCGCGTAGCCAACATGATAATGGATCACGCGGAAATTATGAGGGGGAAAGCCGATGGCTGAGCTACACCGCAACCCGCAGTCCATCGTCTGCGTCGGCCGCTTCGCGGACACGGAGCTCGTGAACGGCCGGCCGCCGGTGGCGCCCAGTATCCACTTCCACGATCTCGATCGACAATGGAGGGCGCGCGGGCGCTGGAAAATCCCGCACCCTTCCGGCATCCCGACACCCGAGGGCCGGGACCCGCTCTGGCGGGCGGAGGCACCGACGCATCAGGACGGCCCGCTCTGGGTCGTGGGAGATTGGGTCTACCTGCGCTTCTACGACCCCGTGCGAGACGAGCCGGACAACACCGAGAATCCGGGAGAGTGCCAGGGCTGCGGGTGGGGGACCGACAAGCTCACCCGATATGGCCAGTCCGACCGTAGTACATTCGGTCCCTGGGCGTGGTTCTGCGAGCCATGCTCCCACAGCACCAGCAGCGAGCACAGCGACATGGGGTGTATGCACACCAATCGCATGACCAACCTGATCCTCGAGCGGATCGACAAGGGCTGAGGGGCGAAGTCTTGGCGACCCCGGCCGATGTTTGGAAATTCGCCCATCCCGTAGGGCGGTGAAAATCACCAAAGGAGAGAGACAATGCGCAACAGGTTCCTCATCATCGTACCTATCTTGGTTCTCGTGCTTGCCGCATGCGGCGGAGGCGGAGGCGGCAGCCCCGTGATCACGCCGGGACCCGCTCCCGCGCATCTGGATTTCCCGCTCACAACAGGAGACATCCACTACGCCGGCATCGACCAAGCGGGCTCGCAGCTCGCGCGCCTTCCGTCCATGGACGAGCGCGGCGGCGCCACCATTCACTACGGCACGCTCAATGATGGCGCCGGCCGCGAGACCGTTGCGGCCTATCTCGCCCAAGCGTGGCTCGGCGTCGCTGGCAGGTTCACCTCGGCGCCCGAGGTCCGGGTGATCGGCCCCTCAACGGCGCGCGAGCGCGAGATCGTGGCCGCGTCCGTCGAGGCCATCAATCTCTCGCTGCCGGCGGATCTGCGGATGCAGATCGCACCTTTCGATCAGGAGACCAGTCTCCGGCACACCGTCCACTCCGATGGCCGCTTCTACGGGGGGCACAGCCCCAACGTCATCCACGTCGAGTTCCTCGACTGCGCCGATTACGTGAAGTGCGGTCGGGCCGCCGCAACCGCCTGGGCCTCGGGCGGGCAAGGCGACGGCGCGCGGGGGGGCTACCTGCAGTTCTCGCGCAGCACCGCCGCCCATGACGACGATCGGTTCGCGCGCATCGTGATGGCGCACGAACTCCTGCACGTCGTCGGCATGGACAAGCATGTGAGCGCGCAGTTCGACTCGATCATGCGGGCCACCTTGTACCAGAACGGGGGGACGCCCTCGATCTTGACGCCGCTCGATCGCGAGGCGCTCAACGCGCTCTACCGGCGCCTGGAGCCGGGCGATGATCCGACCTCGTTCGGCTCTTGGGCGAGTATGTCGCTCCACATCGCCGGCAACGGCGAGCACGCCAACTTCGGCGTGGCGCTGCGAAACGGCTACGCCGAGCCGTGGGCGCACGGTCCGATGCCGCGCACCACGCTCGCGAACAACCGGAGCCTATCGGGCTCGGCGACATGGACGGGTGCGCTTCTCGGGCTCACGCCAGCGGCCGAGGCCGTCGCCGGCGACGCTGCGATCATCGTCGATCTTCTGGAGCTCACCGGCTCGACCTCTTTTGTCGCGCTTGAGAGCTGGGCGGCGGGCGCAGCGCCGGGCGCGGCAGGCACCGGCACTACATGGCTTGACGGCGACCTCGACTACACCATCGCGGTGCGCGGCAACACGTTCCGCGAGACCGGCGGCGATGACGGCACGCTCACGGGCATCTTCACCGGCGCCGCCCACGAGGGCGCGGCCGGAACGCTCGAGCGGGCGGACCTCACGGCCGCGTTCGGAGCAAGCCGATGAGGAGGGGATTGGTCGTCGCTATTTTAGTCCTCGGTTTCTGCTCTCCCGCACATCAAGTGGTCGCCGATCACTGGCACGAGCGCTCCTTAGAGTGTGAGGGGGCTTTGGCTCTGCGGGACTTGGCGAAAGATGCTATCCCGCAGTTGGAGGCCGCTGGCGTGAGCTCTCGCAACTGGCGACATGTCCTAAGACTTGCGAAGCTCCGGGCGGCCCGCGAATGCGCGCCGTGGCTGCATGTCGAGAAGAAGCCCCCAACCATCGCTTCCCCGATCGATCTTGATTGGCTCGATGAGGTGATATCGGGACTGGACGAGCCACCCCCGGAACGGGTCGAGCTTGGCGTCGATTGCACCGAGCCGTTCACGGTCTCGCTCCCCGACGACGTGCTCACCGAGTGCGAGAGGCCTGGCAAGCACAGTCCTTGAGCAGCCGCTGTCAGACGATATCCGACCAGCGCATCCAAGGACCGATGAGCGCCATGATGGCGAAGTCGCTCTCCAACCGGTCAGGGTGCTCGAAATAGTGCCTCGCCATCAGGATCACGGCGTCGCGCAGATCCTCGCTGTGCTTGTCGATGTCGAAGCCGACGTTGGCAACGATGATCCATTCGCGCGCCCGCTCAAGCTCGTCGGCGTCGGCCGGCCAGCCGGCATCTGGGCCCCAGATGCGCGTGACCCTGCCCACCTCCTTGATGCGGCCGAGCGTACTGACATCGACCGTTCCGGTGGGGTCGCGATTGAAGTGGTCGGTGACGCCCCAGAACTGGATTGAGGTGATCGACTTCACGTCTCTTGTGGGGATTTCGATGTATCCATCGCGCGTCTTGTCGCAGGGATAGGCATCGAAGGTCATGGAGCGATCGAGGAGGGGGATGTTGGTGCGGCGGGCGATGTAGCTGACCGCGCTCTTGACCGCCTGCTCAATGATCGAGTTTTCCACGTCGCCGTCGACCCGAATCTGTTGCCGCGCGGCCTCGATGGACAGGATGTCCGTCGCATTCTCAGCCATGGCTCAGGCCTCCTTGAGGTGGCCGGCGGTGGCGTGGCCGTGCCAGACGCCTTCAGCGTGCAGGCTCGGGGTGACGGTCGGCACCCCTTCGTTGCCGTCCCATGACCAACGGTGGCTACCGGCGTTTGGGTAGTCGATGGTCCAGTAGGAGTGGATGAAGTCGGCACCGTCCTTGAGGCCACAGCGCGCGCGGTACTCGGGCTGGCACGGCATGGCGATGACCAAGCGGCGCTTGTCGCCGTGGACCTGCCAGTAGAAGTCGCCGCGTCTCTTGAGGAGCTCGCAGCCGTCGTAGACGCTGTTGGTCTGGTAGGGCGGCGGTCCGACGTGACGCATGGCGATCGGTGCGTGCCCGAGGCGAGGGGTGCCGGTCATTCGATCGCTCCGGCCCGGATGAAGAAGTGCGCCTGGCAGCCGACCGCCACGCCGTCGACCACCTTCTCAAGGTTGACCGAGTCCGTGCTGGTCGCCCCCTTGAGGGTCAGATCATGGAACGAATTGCCGACGAAATTCCACCGGCCGGGATTCGGCTCTTGGTCCTCCGGGACGGTCGGGTTCCATACCATGATCGCGTGGACGCCGACTAGCGTCCCCTTCTCCCGATAGCAGATCGGGCATTGAAACCAGATGCCGTGCGCGTCTTCGCTCTTCGTCACCCTGGGGATGAATTTCGCGCCGTTGATCTCATACGGCATCCCCAACCATTCAGGGGCCAGGTCGATCAGCCTCATTTGCTCGCGCCCGGACAGCGCGCGTCGTCGGTCAGCTTGAACCGGCCGGCGGTCATGTGCGCGTGGCACCAGTGCTCCTCGGGGAACTCCGGCGGGGCGGGCTCGCTTCCGATCGAGTCCTTGATGGTCGGCCGCCCTTCCGCATCGTAGGTGATGCTGTTGTGCGGCGGCGTGCGGATGACGATGCGGCGCTCCAGACACGGGCACCAGAAGATGCAGCCGGGGCCGTAGGTTTCGCCCTCGTGCACCGCCCCCTCGATCGCCACGACCGGGCCCGGCTTCTTCGGAAGCACTGTCCCCTTGATCAGGCGATATTCGACCTCGGCCATGTCACACCCGGTAGTTCTCGGGGAAGGCGATCATCGGCACCTTCTGTCCGGCCATCGCGTGCGTGCTGTCCGGCCGGAAGTCCCACACGCCGCAGGTCAGATAGGAATGGCAGATTTCGTCCCGGCCGCCCGGCTTGAGCGGACCGCTCTCGACCTGCAGCGATGGGCTGAAGGTCGGATATTCCAGATTGCCGTCGAAGTGCCAGACTTCTCTCGGGTCCGCCCCGTTCTCGGTGATGAACCGGTGCGCTCGCACACAGGCGGGGCAATAGACGAAGAAGGCGACAAAGGGCTTGCTGTCCGACTTGAACTCGCGGCGCACCAGCTTTCGGCAAGTCGGGGAGGTGGGCGCCTCGGGTTCGGTCATGGAATGACACGGGCGGGCCCGGATCCCAATCGCGAGGCGATCCTGCGACCCGCCCTTCTCTCAGGATTGTTCGGTCAGGTGGCCGACGCGGCGGCGTCCTTCTTGGCCTGTTCGGCTGCGGCTGCGGCTGCGGCGGTCTTCTCGGCATCGTCCGGCCACGCCCAGGAGTGCTCCTCGGCACCGTAGACCAGACCCTCGATGGGCACGCTGTTATTGCCGGCGGCGTTGAGCAGGTTGCTCTTCGAGGTGAGCGCGATGCCGTCGACCACGACGCTGCCATCCTCCTCGACCCTCACGGCTTCGACGGCGACCGGGGCGATGACATCGACATCGACCTCATAGCCCGAGTAGCGGTTCGCGTCGATATCGCCGACCACCATGTCGCCGATCTTCGGCATCTTCTTCGGCTTCTGAGCCATTGCTAGTCTTTCCGTCTGGGTTGGGTTGTACGGGCGCGCCCCCTAGCGGAGGCGCCCCGTGCAACCGTCAGCCGTTGCCGGCTTAGTTGTGGGACTTATATCGAGGGCTTGGCGGCTCACGCTGCCAACTCCCGATCCGTTTCACGGCTCACCGGGGTCCGCAAGTCGGAACGCCCCTCCCCGTGCAGCGGCGCCAGTCCCCGACGCCGTACATTCGCGGCCACATTCAGGTCCGCATTGTCCGCGTGGCCGCAGTGGACACGGTAGACCATCTGGCGATGCTCGGTCCCACCGCTCATTGGTCAAGCATTCGATGTAAGTCCCTTAGTTGTCGAGACCGGCGGTAACCGCGGTGCCGGCGGCGATCGGGTTGACGAGGACGGCGAACGCCTCGGCCCGGCAGACGGCGAGCGCGCAGCGCACGCTCGACCGGATGGTCATCTTGTATTGGATGAAATCGGCGCCCTGATAACCGAACTCCGTGCGCACGTCGTGCCGCATGTAGAGCCGGATGAACATCGGGCTGAAGTCGCCGATGATCCCGCCGATCGCGTGCATCGAACGGTCCGCAGCATCCGCCGAATCGCCATCGGTGAGGTGCGTGGTCTGGACCACGTCCATGCCCCAAGCCATCCCCAGCAGCGGGGAGGCCGGGCCGCCGACGTAGTAGCCACCGGACGAGCTCTCCGAGAGCAGGCATTGCAGGTAGATGTTCGGGTGCAGCACCGCGTGCGTCGGCATCTGCATGCCGAGGATGCCCATGCCATGGTCGCGGATCAGATAGTTGGCCTGGAGCAGCACATTCCACGGCTTGGTGATGTTGTTGTTGACGCGGGCGTAGCCGTACCGCTTGACCTGCGTTCTGCCGCCAGCACCCAGTGCATCGGTAATGACCGTGCGGGCAGCTCGCGCACCGTAGGCAAGGACACCGTCGAGTTGCGAGCTCTGGCCGGTTCCGTTGATGATCTGCAGGTCGAGACGCTGGCGGACGCCGAGCGGCATGACGTAGTCAAGGTAGCCCCTGACCTGCGGCTCGTCGGTAAGCGATTCCTCGGTCACCGGCAGGTGGTGCGCGATACGCTTCACATCCTGGGAGCGTTCCTGGAGGACATAGTTCGCCTCGGGAACGTTCGTGCCTTCCGCCGTCTCGGCGGCGGCCGGGCCATAGGTCACTTCCTCCATCCACTGCACCGCGTCCCTGCCGGTCATGAACATCGGCACGATGTCGTAGACCTGGAGCGGTGTGGTGCGCTTCGGCACCCAGCCCGGCTCGCGCGTGATGAAGGGGTCCCAGTGATCCGTCTCGAAGGTGTCCGCCCGGAACTTGTGCGCCGGCGTGCTGAGCGGGTGCTCGCGCGTCAGGGTCAGCGTCCGCCCGCGATTCTCCTCGAGCGCCTGGGCGAGTGGCATGCCCAGCTGCTCCTGGCAGATGGCATCGTAGGCCTCAGCATTCGTCGGCCCCGCCTGCAAACGCACCGCCAGAGCGCCGTTCTCGTCGACCATGAACGGCGGCATCTTGGTGTTCTGCTCGATGATCTGCTTTTTCTTCAGCTCCTCTTCCTGCGCTGCACGTTTCTTCGCGTTGATGACGTTGCGCACGCCGCACAGGCGGGAGTGAATCTTGATGAATTTGTAGGTCTTCTCCTGGGTGTCGCCGGCCCACATATCGAGGCCGTCGAAGTCGAGCGTGCCCTCGTCGGTCGTGGCCTGCTCGGTGGCCTTCTTCAGCACGCCGATGAGCTTTTTGTCTTCGGCGACGCACTGCTCGACCGACTTCTCCCCGAAATCGGTCTCCGCAGCGATGGTCTCCTCGGGGAAATGCGCCATCATCGGGTTGACGACGCCGCCAGACTGCGAAAGATCAGGTGTTGCACCCGACATGGGATTCCTCCTTAGCGATACTGTTTGATGAGGGACGCAGCCAGCGAGTCGCGCCGATCCGCCATGAGATCACGCTCCGCCGTGGCCACCATCTCCGGCACTGCCTTCGCGGCGTAACCGGAGTCGATCGCCTGGTCGGCCGTGTACCAGGTCTCGTCATCCATTGCCTTCCTCGCCGCCTGTTTCGTCATCTTGGTGCGCTTGGCAAGGATTTCGAGGTAGTTCGTCGTGTGGCTCTTGAGCCCGTTGAGCTGCTGTTTCGACGCCTTCTCGGTGTCGGCATAGTCGCCGACGGCGATCAGGACCCCCCATGGGTTGTGGACCATCAGCATGGAGCCATCGCCCATGGTACGGGTGTCGCCGGCGAGGTAGGGCAGGACAGCCGCACTGGCGACGACGCCGCGCGCCTCCGCCTTCACGACCACGTCCTTCTCGGCGCGGGCGCGGAGGTCGCTGTAGAGCGCGAGACCCTCGTGCACGAAGCCGCCGGGACTCTCGATCAGCAGCATGATCTCCTTGGGGTCGTGCTCGTCGAGCACTTCGATGATGTCGCGGGCCGAGGCGCCGAACCAGCCGTCCATCGGGCCCTGCAGCCGGATGGTCACCTTGTCGTCTTCGCTCTCGGTCTCCAGAGCGTCCGCCCTGACGCCGCCCTCTTCGAGGCAGGGGAACCTGATGCCCGAGCGCATCTCCACCGCCCGGTAGGACTTGATGAGCCTCGCCAAGTCGTCAGGATTCATTGGGCTTTCTCCGGTGGGACTTAATCGACTGCTTGACAGCTCACGCTGCCAGCTCCCGATTCATTTCACGGTTCATCGGGGTCCGCAAGTCGGAACGCCCCTCCCCGTGCACCAGCGCCAGTCCCCGACGCCGTACATTCGCGGCCGCGTTCACGTCCGCATGGTCCGCGTGGCCGCACGCCACGCATTCGAAACGCCTGCCGCGCCAGCCGTCAGGCATTTGATGTAGGTCCCATCAGCTTCTTCAGCTTCTTGAGCTTCTCGCCCTTGCGCCGCACCGAAACGCGCGAACGCTGGCCATCAGCGGCACCTTTTCGCCGAATGCGGGTCTTTGTCAAGGGGTCTGATGTGCGCACGTCCGCAAATCTAGTCTCCATTGGAGCCTCCTTCGGGCATATCTTGGGGTGAGCCGGACCGCGACTGACGCGGGGCGCCCCGTGGATCGAGCAGCCGATTGCCGTCCGGGTGCGGCTGCTTACCAGTGAGATCCCGACCATCGTTCGCCAGCCATATGCCGCCGGTCACCAAGTCCTTGGCGATCTGGGCCCGCTCGCTGAGCGTGCCCTGCTTTATCATATCGGTGTCGGCGCCGATCCGGCGATTCATCATCATGTCCTCCACGTCCAACAGCTTCCGGGTGAGTTGGCTGTCCGTGCGGCAGACGTGGTTCGCGATCGAGTAGCGCTCGAAGTCGGCCGACTGCATCTCAAAGCCGGCGACCCGCATCCCCTCATAATAATGCCCCAACCTTATGGGCGAGAGGCCGAAGACCCTCGCGATGTCCTCCACACCCCATTTGAGCAACTCGATGAGCTGGAGGTCCAGCGCTGAGAGCGCCTGGACGCGGGTGAGAGTGACACCGGGCGGCAGGAAGGGCAGCTTGCCGCTGTTCCGCGCGCCCTTGTACTGCTCCTTGATCGACTTGTTGATCCTGTCGAACTCGTCGATCGCGTACTGGTAGCTCTTCTTCGCGTCCGGCTCCATGGTGAGCGCCATGCCGGCGTTGATGCCTTCCTGGAGCAGGTTCTTGTGGTGCTCGGTGACCTGCTGCATCGCCTCCAGCATGTTCTGCGCCGCGTAGCGGATCGGCGACGGCGAGTAGAGCCCGTCAAAGCCGGGGGCATGGAAGGCGATCACGTCAGGCGAGTTGGCCTCGATGTGCCGGTTGAAGGCATACCCGAAGCCGTAGCCCGCCCCGCTCCCCAGCAGATGCAGACTGTAGCGAACGTAGGGCGCCCAGCGCGACTGCATGAATTCGGCCCGGTTGCACAGCGCCGGTACTAGCTCGATCGGGCGCTTCGTCACGAAGTCCCGCCTGATCCAGGCGTAAGAGTTGCCATGGGCGATGTACGCCCTGTGCATGATCTGCCAGAACTGGAAGGTATCGACGATCCGCGACGGATGCGCGAGCAGCGCATTGATCCAGTGATCGACCGACATCCCTTTCTCGTCCACCACGCGCCGCGGCAGCATGGAGAGCTGGTCGGTCAGCAGGTTCACCGCCGCGTAGGCCGCAGGCACCGCCTGAATCTGGCTGCGGGTGCCCCGGTAGGCGAAGGATAGGAAGCCGTCTCCTTCGTGCCTCAGAGTAACGCCGGTGGCCTGGTCGTTGACGGTAATGCCCGCGCGCACCGCCTCGCGCTGGAGGGAGGACTTCGAGACCCAGGGGACGGGCAAACGCCAGGGCATTAGACCGCAGCCACCAATTCGCCCTTGGCCAACAGCCGGTCATAAAGCGAACTCAGACCTGGGCCTTCAGACGGTTTGCGCCAGCGGTGGCCTTGCCCGACGGCGAGGATCGCAGCTTGCAGCACGTCGATGCGCCCACGCTGTTCACTCTTGTCCAAGGACGGGTTCCCATTCCTGTCGCGGCCGAGGGCGGCTTTGCTGATAGCATGTTCCAGGCAGAGATTGTAGCCGACGCTCATGTGGCAGGTCAGCACCTCCTCCTGGAAGGCCTCCACATCCTCCTTCCCGGAGGATCCTCGGCCGACCCGGCGCGGGTCGATATCGTACTCCGGGTCGAGCCCCACCTCGTGCATCGCCTGCTTGAGGCCCAGCTTGGCATAGTCGTCGGCGACGATCCCACCGATTCTTTCGTAGCCCTTCACCTTTGAGAGACACCATTTGACGAAGGCGATGTTGTCCGTCGTGTATCTGCCCAGCAGCACTATCTCGCGACGTTTGTACATCCTCTCATAGAGGTCAGCCACCCCGTCTTTCTTACCGCGTTCGATCAGATCGGGCTCCTTGGGATAGGCGGCATAGACCTCGAGCCGGCCCGATCCCAATGTCGGCCAGTAGAACGCCATGGCGCTCATCGACGTGCCGCCGCCCAGGTCGGCAGCGATCGCAACCGGGCCCTTTCGCGGCCGAGGCTCCTCGCTCACGACATCCTCCCAGAACTCAGGCCCGACAATCGACTCGCGCCCCTCGGTCTCCGGCGTGCCGGTGTTGAGGTGGAGCGCACGGAAGGCGTGGATCGTCATGGCGCCAGAGTTCACGTCGTCAATCGCGGAGTTGATCTCCACCAGCACAGACGGGATATGGTCGATGCTGGGATTCGCCTTACGTATGGTCGCTTCTGCAAAATCGTCGTCGCCCTGCTCGGCTGCGTATATCTTCGTCCACGTCGAGTCTGACGGCGAGCGCAGCAACTTCTGAAACCAGTGCTCAAGTTGATCGGACTGTGTACCGATCGCGAACAGTTTAGGATTGACCTGCTTGCCCATCGCCGTGCGCAAAGCGATGTACATGTCCTCGCCTCCGCCAACCCATTTCGCGGGCTCATCAAGAATTGCGAGGTGCGGCGCATAGCCGTGGGCACGGCCCGAATCTGAGCCAAGAGCAACCAACAACGTGCCCGTGGGAAGGTGCTCGATTTCCTTCGATTGGGTGCTATTGCGGATGCTCCACTCTTTGCGCTTGAGCCGGCCGCGGTCGTCATGGGTCCATGGCTTGATGAAGTGGAGGATGTGCTTGAAGGCGATGCCCGCCTGCTTCAGGGCCGACGCCACGAGCAGCACCTCGCCGCGGGGGACGAAGAGAGCACCGTCCGGCAGGATGGCGGAGGTCGCGAGCGCAGAAACGAACGTCGTTTTCGCATTGGCGCGCGCGATGGAGAAGGCAAAGCGCCGATAGTCACAGAGCGCGTAAACGATCTCGTTCTGCCATGGCAGAACCTCCATCATCTGGCCGGCGAGCGGCCCCTGGCTGATCTTCAGCCGCTCGATGTCGGCGATGATCGCTTCCGGTCGCAGCTTCATCCCCCGTAGACCCTCTCGATGCGCTCGCGCCAGGCGCGTTCCGCCAGCGTCTCCTCACGCCGGTTCTCGTTCGCTGTTTTAGCTTCGTGACAAGGGCGCCGGCAGAGAGCCTGCCAGTTGGTTTGATCCCAGAAGAGCTCGGGAGCCTTCTCGACCGGGATGATGTGGTCGATCTCGTCAGCCGCCTTGATGATGCCGCGGCGTTTGCACTCCGCACAGAGCGGGTGCGCCCGGCGAAAGTTAAGGCGAAGCCGTTTGTAGCGGGCCGAGCTGCGCGCTGCCCGCACGTCGAAAAGAGTTGACATCAGACCGCCAGCATGGTGTTATAGGTCGCGTCGGGGCTCTCCCGACTGAGTCCTTTCCAACCTCGCTCCGGCCCACAAAGCTGGGGCGGTTTTTTTGGGACTCAGTCGCTCTGGATCATCCGCTTGTATGTAGCATCCACGGCCTTGAAGCCACCTTCCTCGTAGGCCTGCAACAAAACCGCGTCGATGAGACCGAGGCGATAGAAGGCGCCCCGCTGGGGGTGCACCAGGTTAGAAAGCCGGATGAAGCCGCGCCTGCGGAGCCAGAACGCAAGCCGGATGCGGAGCGGTATTTTCATGGTCTCTCTCCCATCGTTGTGTCCCGCCTGACAGTCGTTATCATGTCGGGGTCGACGGGAGACCGTCAACTATGGCGATAAACGCTGTTCGGAATAAGCGTTGCGGACGCGGGGGCAGTACCCGCCGCCTCCACCACTCTGCGGGGGCGAACCAGGATCGACGTGCGTGGTAAAGGGATCGTCTTCGCCCGGCATGGCACCGCCGTTATCGGGCCGACCTAGAGCTGCCAACGACAATGGCGATATGGCTCTCGCTGCCTGACCATAGGTAAGCGCGGTTTGGGGGGCACCGGGCAACAGAAGCCCCCCGCTACTCGTTGCGTTTCTCCCGGCGCCGGGCATTCCGCTTCTTGTTGCAGCCCTTGCAGCGGTACTGGCCTTTGGAGTCCTTGCCGCAGTCACGACAAAGGCCCGCCGCCACCCGCTCTGCGCGAGTGACGGCGAGCCATTTGCCCTGACGAGTAGCCATGGCGGACAGAATTAGTGGGTTTCGTCAACTCCCTCAACCGCCGCGATGTAGCGGATGATGCTCTCCGACCAGCCATCGACGTGCATCCAGCCGGTCTGGACCTGCTCCTTCTTGCTCGGCACGCCAACCCCGGTGCCGAGATAATAGGCGGAAGCATGGACGTGCGTGACCGTCTTCTGCCCGTAGCCCACGCCGTTCCGGTCGCTCGCGACGTTCACCATCCAGGAGTTGGGCTCCTTCGGCGAGCCCACCGGATCATGCGACTGCTCATCGGTGATGACGATCAGCCGATCGTGCGGCACCTCGCGGCAGACGGCCGCGACCGCCGCGCCCAGAAAGGTCCCGCCGTGCGGCTGGGACTGCTGGATGGCGTCGATCATCGCCATGCCGCGGCGCGGCGGCACCTCGACGACGGACTGCGAAAACGAGAAGACGCGCTTGGTCTCAGCCGGGACCAGCGCCGCAAGAGCGCACGCCGCATCCATGCGCTGCATGTCGGAGCGCGCCGACAGGACATGGCTCATCGAGCCCGAGACATCGACCAGGATGGCGGTGCGCCCCGGCCACGCCGGCTGCTCATCCTGGGCGGCGAGCATCGCAGCGTCGAGGTGCCGCTCGAGCCGCGGGACGGCGCGCGCCGCCGCGACGTAGCGGAACGGCAGGACACGCTGGGCCCCCTTGCGGACGCCGATCGCCTCGGCGATCAGCGTCTCGTCTACCCCGGCCTCGATCATGTTCCGCAGATTGCGGAGCAAGGCCATGTAGCCGAGCTTGCGCTCCGTGAGCAGGCGGGTGAACGCCTCCGCCTTGGTCTCCCTCGGCTCCTCGCCTTCCTCGACCGCCTTCCCGCTGCGGAGGAGAGCGATTTCCCACGTATCCGGGACCGGCAACGTGCCGGCGATGAGCTGATCCCAGAGCGCCTTCTGCTTGTCGTCCTTCGCCTTGGCGTGGGAGAGAAAGAGCACGTCCCTGAGTTTCACTGCACCACCGCGGTCGTACTTGGCGAGCTGGTAGGCGTCGAACTTGGCGAGCGCGCGGGCGAGCCCCTTCCTGACCTGGTTGGAGAGCACCGGCTTGAGCTTGTCCGGCGTGACCTCGTTGAGCTTGGCATAGATCACGAGGAACTCGGCGAGCTCGTCGGCCCGCAGGATGACCTGCTCCAGCGTGTCGGAGACGAGCGAGGTGCCGCGCGCCACGCTGGCGAGCACCGCACAGAGGAGCAGCGGCACGTGGCGCAGGTTCTGCTCGGTGCGAGCCTCGATCGCGATCCGGGAAACCGACGGCGCCGGGGCCTCGCGCGCGAGTTGCGCGATGCGATCGGAGATCGCGACGCCGTCCTCGTAGAACTCGTCCTCCCAGAGCATGCAGGCCATGACCGAGCGGCGGAGCTGGTCTTCAAGGGAGACGTGCAATGCGGCCGGCGCTCCCTCATGGGTGCGCGACCTCGGGTGCTTGTACTGTCGATTGAGTTTCATGATCCCCTCCGGGGGGTTGGCCCGGCGGCTGGCTTGGAATGCAGAGATCGGGCGGGGACGGTTCCACCGGGCGTAAGCCCGGCTGCCGACTGTCGGGCCGGCTTGTCTCCCCCGAAGGGGCTCGTGACGAAGTACCCGTACCCTACGCTACTGCATCCCAGGTCAACCGCCGGACGGTGGCGTTCCCGGAGAGGGATGAAATGCGGGAGAACGGGCGGGGACGGTGACGAAGCGCTCTAACCAACTGAGCTACACCCCGGCTCTCGCCGGGGTGACGGGACTCGAACCCGCGACCTCTCGCTCCCAAGGCGAAGTAACCGTACCCTACGCTACCCGCATTTCTGATCCGTCGCCGAGAACAAGCGCCGTCGGTTCTTTCAGCCGAAGTATCCGATGGCTACGCTACGGCAGAGCCTGTATAGGGGATTTCTCGGCTTGCGTCAACCCCCCCCCTCTTACGCACTCACCTGCGGGTCCTCAACCGTCGCCGGCAACCCGATCACGAGCACGTGGGCGAAGGTGCGGGAAAGCTGCTTCGAGCGATCGTCCGGGCTGTCGTACCGCGTCACCAGGTGCGTCATGTGCGGTGCCACGCGCCCTAGGATTTGCTGGCCGAGGTCGCGCGCGGCGGGTGGGCTTTCCGCTCGACACTCGATCTCGAAGAACAACACGTCGGGCTCCATCGGCCCATCTATGACTTGTCCGCGCTGGTCGCCGAGCCTGCGCCACTTGATGGCCGGTCCTGCAGCTTCGCGGGGGTTTGGGAAGCGGGAGCGGTGCGGCTGGAGCCCCGTGGCGGTCTGGATCGCAGCAGGGAGGTAGGCCTCGGCGCGCATGTCACCGCGCGCGGCGTAATGCCTCTTCGATCAGCTCCATTGCATCCGGAATCGGTTCACGCCGACGCACGTCGCGCAAGATAAACTGCTGGATCATGCGCCCAGCTTCAAACCTCCGGCCGCCATCCACGACTTCGTAACTGGCGGCGCTCGATTGGTTGCGCACCGAGACGACATTGATCGCCTGCGCGCTCCCCCCAATGACGGACAAGGCGCCGGCGACGGGAGCGCCGGCGAGCACGCCGAAGAGGCTGCGCCGCGTGAGTTTTTTCATGGTCGTCTCCTCGATTCCTTGCACTCGGCCACCTGCTGCTCCCGCGCCGCTGCCTGCCGCTCGAGCGCGTCGAGATAGGCCTCCAGCCGGGTGGTGAAGGTGCCCTCGTCAGCCAGATCGGCCGCGCCGTCGCCCCAAGCGGGCTTGGCCGGCCGCGCCGGCAGATTCACGTTGACCAGTTGATCCGGACAGAAGACCCGCGTGATCTCGCCCGGAATCACGATCTTTTCATCGCCCCCCCCGAAGATGGGGCCGCAGCCGCTCAGGACGAGGGCCGCAGCGGCGGCAAGGAGTGCAATGTGCATCAGCCGGCCCTCGCAAACTCTCCGTGGAATTTCTTGGCCGCAGCGACGTAGGCAGCGTGGGCTTGTTCGGGAGTGTCGAAGTAGCCGAGGAACTTCCACTGTCGATTGCGTTGCATCGACGCCCGATATTTCCCTTTCTCCGGCCTCCAATCTACGCCCTTGTACCCTACGGTATTTCGTCGGCTCATTCTTTTGTTGGCACCATTGTCTGTGCTCGTCGCAGGACGCAGATTGACGAAGGCGTTATGCAGGCCCTCACAGTCGCGATGGTCGAGATCACCGTCGGGCCACTCGCCCTTCACGTAGAGCCAAGCCAAGCGGTGCGCCATGTACTTCACAAAGTCGATGGTGATGACGCGGTAGAGTTTCCCGTTCATGTTCTTGATGGTTCCGGCGATCCTGCCGGCCCACCGGGTGTTGACCCTCGCTGACTTGTCGGGGCGCACTTTCCAGCGGAACTCGCCGGTCTTGGGGTCATAGTCGAGGATGCTGCGGACGTATTCCGCCGTCAGATCGTTCTTGGCCTCGTGTCTGTCGGTCATTTACGAGTTCTCAAGAGGACGGACGGACGGGTGGAAGAAGACAATCCCAGGCGCAGAACTTGTTCGGCTCGGGGCATTTCTGCGCGCTCATCTCGGCGATCGTCTGGTGCGCCACCTCCCGCTCGGACACGGCCCTGGCGTGCGCTGCGCCAATCAGGGCGACGTCTCTGTCGGCCTTCTCACGAACCTCCTCGACTTGCTGATTGGCCTGGTGCCGAAGCTGGCGCTCAGTCGCGAGGTCCGCGTCCCTCGCCTCAAGCGCATCCTGGGTGCGCTGAAGGGCCACTTGCTGCGCGGCGGACTCGTGGGCAGCAAAGCCCCTCTCGTAGCCATTACGATCAGAGAGGAAGATAGCCCCTATGAGCACGATGAGGATGATGCCCCCGATCAGAAGCCTCATGACGACCTCGCAAATTCCCTATGGAGTTCGACTGCAGCAGCACAGTAGGCGCCGTGGGCTTTTTCGGCGCTGTCGAAGTTACCAAGATAACTGTGCTTGCCGTTGACCGCTATGCGGGCGTACCACTTTCCCGATGGGCGCCGACTTACCCCCTTCAGGCCACTTCGATTGTTCTTCTGGGCACCTCTGTTGTGCAAGTTTTCGGAGTGCGCTGCAGGTCTCAGGTTCAATATCGCATTGTTCATGCGATTCCCATCAATGTGGTCGACCTGCTCGGGTGGCCAATAGCCATGCACGAACAGCCAGGCTACGCGATGGGCTAAGTAGTGAACGTCATCTATCGTCAACTGCCAATAGCCGTTGACGCCTGGGCAACCTGCTAGATAGCCAGCGTAGCGGGTGTTCCATTCACGCCTTTGATCCGGCCGCACGCACCAAATGAACACCCCCGTATCGGGGTCATAGTCAAGGAGGCTACGGACATATTCCGCAGTCAGATTATCTCGCGGCGGCAACATTGGCTGGCACGTAGATGATTGCGACGTAGTGCTGGGTCTCACGCGGCGCGCACGGCCCGATCTCCACCCAGGTGTAGCCTCCGCACTCGGCCTGGGAGTCGAGGCCTCCCTTCGGGCCGGCGTTGTAGACCATGAGCGAGAGGGGGCCGTTGCGCTCTTCCTCGGTGCGCAGGCCCTTGTGCCAAAAATCGGCTCCAAATTGCCGGTAGGAGACGCCGGCCCGGATGTTGTCCTCCGGATCGTAGATGTCCTGGGCCCGCGGGAGCATCTGGCGGAAGGTGCCCGGCTTGAGCTGCATGAGGCCGTGGGCGTCGGCATGGCTCACCACGCGCTCGCGGCCCGAGGACTCCTGCTGCATTTGCCTCTTGATCTCGGCCGGATCGCCCGCCGGAAACCCATGCGTGATCGCATCGCGGATCATGCAGTCGTACTGGTCGAGGTGAGCCAGGGGCGGATCGGTGACGATCGGCTCGCAGCCCGGCTCATAGGTTTCCAGGCCGTCACCCTTCGGCAGGGTCTCAAGCCCGTCTTGGCGCGGGTGCTGCTCGATCAGGGGCTCGGGCGGCTCCATCTCGTAGTAGCAGCCGGAGAGGACGATGGCCGCCGCCGCCATCCCGAGAAGGGCTATCAGCGGGAAGGGGCGCGTCATTTCGCGAGCAGGATGGAGACGGCCATGATGATCCCGAAGACCAGGATGGACGCGCCGTAGCGTACCGAGGACGAATTCGACATGCGCGCATCGGCCTCGGTCCACGGCGCCTCCGGATTCGCCTCGCGCTGTATCCGCCATTCCGCGATCGACTTGCTGCTGTCATCGGCCGCCGGCGTCGCGCGCTCGCGGATCCAGACCACCCGGTTGAGCGTCCAGAGCGCCAGGAACGCCACGATGAACCCGCCGATGCCATAAGCGATGCCGGCGGCGATGTGGCCGAGCTTCTTGAAACCCCAAGACTCCGTGCCACCGCCGAAGTAGCCGATCGCGCCGACGACGGCGAGTATGCCGACCAGCATGACGGAGCTCTGCCAGGGCAGCTTTTTGATGCCGCCCCAGCCGCGCGAGAAGAACGAGCGTGGCTCCTTCACCACGCGCTCCTCGCCCACCGGGCCGGGAGTTGCGGTGCTCTGATTGAGCGAAGGTGCTTCGAGCATGATGGATAGCTCCGTTCGGTTGGGTGGCTATAAGGAAAACCTCCGGCGAAGCGCCTGCGTGATCGGGCCGTGCGCTCTGATGTCGGCGGTGACGGCGGCTATCGCCACGTCGGACACGCTTTGACCTTCCTCGCGAGCTGCGCGGACTAGGCAGTCCTTGGCTTCGAGCAACCGCTGTAGCCCTTCCCGTTTCTGAGGGCCGTCCGGCAGCGCGCGGTCCATCCGCTTCGCGAGGTTGCAGATGGGCTTCGAGATCGCCTGCAATTCCTCGGGGAGGTGCTCGTAGCCGAAGTGCTGGATAATCGGGCTGGGGGCCCGCTTCGTCTTCGGCATCGTCTTCGGCATCGTCGATCTCCTCGTCTGCGTTTACGCGGCGCCGGCGAGCGACGATCAGCCCTGGGCGGTGCCTCCGCTCGGCGGCACCTGCGAGGCGGCATCGAGCATCGTCTTTATGACATCCTCCTCGCACTCCACGAGGTTCAACATGACGCCGAACTTCTGGGGGCCGTCGGGCAGCGCCTCATCGATCCGCTTCGCCGTGTCGGCGAAGCCCCCGACGATCCCCTCGAACGGGAGCGTGGTGTTGGCCGGGACGGACCGGAGGAGATCGTTGATGCCGTCGGTCTTCTCCTTCAGCATCCCCTCGACACGAGCGCGCTCGTGCTTCCACCAGGTGGCGTCGCCTTGTCTCTGCGTCATTCCTTCACCTCAATCTTGGCCGCGGCCAATCGCCGGGCAGAAGCCAGGGCATCGGCCTTCTTGTCGTGCTTGTTCATCGGCTCCTGAGTGACGACTTTGCCTGCGGCGTCGAACACCTGGAAACGATGCTTGGTGTGGCCACGGTTCGTCGTGACCTGTATCTCGGCGGCGAGCACCTCGCGCACCTCGTCCATGTCGCGGAGAACCTCAAGACTCTCCCGACAGTGCGAGAGCTCCTGCCTGGCGGCGTCACGCTCGTTGATAGCGGTGCCGAGACGCTCTTGCGTCGCGATGCGCTCCTGTCTCTCGGATTCGACCTGACCGTTGAGCCCGTTGATCCGAGAGTCGTGCGAGCGCACGACCGCCTGGGTCCTGTCCCACGTCAAGCCGCGAGCGATGACCAACCCGAGAATGCGCATCGTCATGTCCGATGATCGTGTGACATGACGACATCCTGAGCGTCGTCATGTCTTATTGTCAAGGGAACGCATAGAAACGCTAATCTCGTGCGCTGTCAGACTGACCGTAGCGCCGGACCAAGCGGCAGATGTTGACGGCGCTCAGCCTCACATTATCGACGGTCCTCACGCGCTCCCAATAACCGCCACCGTTCTCGGCGGGTCTCGGTATGAGCAGGCGGAACTGCACCGCGTGATGGTCCATTTTGCTGATGATGGCGTGTTCGCCGTCGATTTCGACATCATCGAGCTCGGCGAACCCCTGGTCCTTGAACCGCCTGATCGCCGCGAGCGAGCGAGACAGGTTGCGGATGTATTCCGCAACCGCCAAGACTACGATCCCGCCCAGGACGGCGACGGCGCCGACGCCTAGCATTCTCTCGATCGCGAGAAGCTCGGCGAGGGCGTCATTCATCGACGGTCAGTCCCCGCAGGATGCCCTCCAGCGTATCCGCAGCGCCCTCAATCCGCCCGTGCTCGCCCTCATGGTAGCCGAGGTCGCGCGCGATCTCCGTGCGGATGGTGCCCACCTCAGAGTCGAGGCGGTCCTGATTGCTTTTGATCTCGTTGACCGCCTTGGTGAGCGCGTCAATCCTCGTGCCCAGATCGGTATGGCCGCTCTCGACCTCTGCCTGCAAGCCAACCGCGAAGGCGATGGTGAGGCCAGCGACACCAAGCACGCCGACGCCGACACTGCCCCATCCGAGAATCTTGCCGAGATTGGACGGCTCGACGCGGATGCGGGTCTCGGTCATCGCGTCAATTCCGCCAGCGCCATGCAGATGCCGACGAGGGCGACGTAGCTGAGGGGCCAGAGATTCATCGGTCAGTCGTTGCCGGCCGCCGAGGCCCTAGCGCGCGACCCTTGGCGGCCGGCATATGGTGCCGGGCGGCGCTAGGAGCCGCTGCCCGGCGCGTTCGTGTCGATAAAGCCGTTGAGGAGCCCGATCTGCGCCCTTGCGGCCTCCACCGCCTTAGCCTTCTTCTCCGCGACCGCTGTGGTGGCGAGCGTCACGGTATCCCGGCTTGAGCTCAGCGCGGTCTCCGCCTCGAGCGCATTGGTCTTGGCGTCCTCGACCCTGGCCTCGGCACTGCGCAACTCGCCGATCGATTCCATCACCGCCTGCGAGCCGGCGCCGTAGATATCGGCGAAGACGAGGGGCTGTTCGGCCTTCGCCGGCGTGGTTTTCGTCTTCGGTTGCTCGGTCGTCTCCACGGGTGCGGCCGGTGCCGGTGCCGGTGCCGGTGCCGGTGCCGCCTCTGCCGCTGCCGCCGCCGCCTCCGCCGCTGCTGCTGCTGCTGCCGCCGCCGCCTCTGCCGCTGCCGTTGCCGCCGCCGCCGCCGCCGCCGCCGGTGCCGCCGCTCCCGGTGCCGGTGCGTCCGCTGCCGCTGCCGCTGCCGCGCCCTGTTCGGCCTGGGTTTTCTCGGCTGTCGTCATGGTTCTCTTCTCCTGGGTGTGGGGTGGTGTCTGCCGGCCAGTGAGCCAGCCGACCATCGTGTGGAGAATATCGGAGATCGGCAGCGAAAGCCACTCGACGTGCGCGATGGCGCCCGCTCAGTCGTTGAGAGCCGCCAAGGCCTCGGCGCGGTCCTCGTCGGCCTCGGTGATGGCCTCGTTGTACGCGGCGCTGGCGGTTTTCTTGCGCGCCGCGGCAATCTCGCCGGCCTTGATGCGGGCCTCGCCGTAGTCTGTGTCCGCCGCCGAGGTTTCGGCCTGATACTCCGCCAGCGCATCGGCGGTCTCGCGCCGATGCTCGGCGTAGATCGCGCTCTCCTTCCCTTGGCGCTCGACACGCTTCTGGTAGGCCGCGTCCTCGCGCAGCCGCTTCTCGTGCTGCTCGGCGCTCCTCCGGGCACGCTCCGTGCCGGCTTCGCGGAACGCCGCCACGTTTTCCTTCGCGATCGTGAACTTGGTGCGGCCGTTCGGCATCTCCTCCAGCAGGAAGCGGCGATCGACGCCCTCGAAGCTGATGGCCTCGGATATCTTCCAGTCGATCTCCTTGGCGATGGGACGGACGAGGACGTGATCCTCGAGGGAGACGATTTCGCGGTTCCGCCCCCAATAGTCCATCTTGTGGCCGTGTACCTGTGCGGTCATTCCTCTTCCTCCGGTTCGTCGCTGTCGATGATCTTGACCGAGGTCTTGATCGCGTCCGCGCCCTTGAACTCGATGTACTTGTGGATGGGCTGCCGGGGGCCGTTTCTGACCGCCTGGAGCATCGGCCAGAGAACATGGCCCGGCTCGATCGGGTTGTCGCTCCAATAGTCATAGAGCGCGAACTTCACGCTGCCGTTACCTGCGGCGGTCGAGCAGAACAGGTCGATGCTGTCCCAGCCGAGCAGGCCGGACGCCCATCGCCAGCCGCGGCGCTTCGGCTTGTACCGGCGTCCGATCGTCAGCCCGAAGCCGTAGCTCGAGAAGTTCTCGGTGTGGCGCAGGATGTCCTGCTCGTTCCACTCCAGGAAGCCCTCGACCTTGGTGTAGGGCGGCGCGGTGAACTTCCACGTGGCCTGGCTGCCGGTCTCGCTCGTGTTGCCGGTCTGGCGGTTGACCGAGCCGTAGAGGCGGTCGCGCACCGTGGCCTTGGCCTCGACCTCGGCAACCCCGTCGAGGCCGGCGGTGGCCTTCGCCTCGATCGTCGATTCGTGCTCCCAGCCGGCCTCGATCGCCAGCAGCTCGTTCTTGGCGTTGTCGAAGGTCTTCTGCCACTCGGCCGAATCCTGCGGGAAGGAGTTGCCCAGGTTATCGACCTCGCCGATGAACGCGGCCTTGGGCGAGGATCCCCGGATCGTCTGCGGGTAGAGCTTGATCGCGCGCGCGTCGGCCGGCATGGGGCAGATGTTGTAGGCGACGACGCGGGCCTGGCCCTCGCGCGCACGGACATATTGCTGCTCGCTGTCCGATTCGGTGTGCAGCGGGATCAGGTCCTCGTCTTCGGTGTAGCCCGCCCACTTCCCGCTGATCGGGGCGCCCGACTGGACGATCAGGTGGCACATCTTGCGGACGGTCGGCTCGATGATGTCGCGCGTTCTCATGGGGCGTCGTCCTTTGCCAGGTAGCGCTCGAGCGCCGCGACGACGAGCTCGTTCATGTCCATGTCGTCCTGGACGGCGCGCAGCTTCGCCCTGCGGTGGAGGGGCCTTATATCCGTCACTGAACGCTCCCGAAGGATCGTCCAGCCGGATATCTTTCCGCGTCCTGCCCCGGCAACCCGGCGACATGATCGAGCGCAATATCCTCGGACGCACCGGGACGGCCCGACGGGCCGATTTCCCACCCGGCCAGCGCAACGCCGCGCTGGAGGATATTCCGTGCCGCGTTGACATCGCGGTCCGTGACCAGACCGCAGCCTTCGCAGGCAAACTCCCGCACACGAAGCGGCATGGCCTGCCGATGCCCGCAGGCATGACAGTCCGTGCTCGTGTGGCGGGGATCGACCCGCACAACCTCGCCACCGGCACTTTCAGCCTTGTAGCTCAGTTGCTCGGCGAGCCGTCCCCATTGCTGTTCGGCGATCGGACGTGCGAGCGTCGGGTTCTTCACCATGTTCCCGATCAGCAAGTTCTCGATCGCGAGCCGGTTCGACCGCTTCACGACCATCGCCGAAATCTCGTGCAGCTTCCCGCACTCGCGCAGGCGAAGCCGCTCCGATTCCCTTTGTAGCGCGCGTAGTTTCTTCCGGCGCGTCTGCGATCCGCGCTTTGCCCTGGCGAGAACCCGCTGCTTGCGCTTGAGGTTCCGACGGTCGAGGCGCACGGCGGGAATGGTCTCGCCGGTCGAAAGGATCGCCCGGTCCTTGATGCCCATGTCGATCCCGATTGGCACGGCAGGCGCGCGGGCTTCCGCCTCGGCTGGAACGATGAACTGGACGCAGACGCGCAGCGGCGTCTTCACGACGCGGGCCGCAACGATCCCGTTCTCGGGCACCTCGCGCAGCCGGAACCGGCCGACGCCCTTCACCCAGAGCGAGCCGTCGCGGATAACGGGCGACGGGATGTCGAACGAGCGGATGCCCCGGTCCCGGCCCTTGAAGCGCGGGAAGCCCGGCTTTTCCCCGGCCTTCACGCGGCGGAAGAAGGCCTGAAACGCGCGGTCGAGACGCCGCAAAACGGAGCGCTGCGCGGCGACGGGGAACGCACAGAAAGCCTCGTCTTCGGCCCTGATAACCGTGAGCGACTTCATTTGATCGAAGGCCGTTATCGTCTTGCCCGTCTTGGCGTAGCAATCAATCCGCTCTTGGAGGGCGGCGTTCCACAGCTCTGTCTGCTGCCGCAGGAATGCGTCGAGCCCGCGATGGGTCGACACGCTCAACGAAGCGGTGCGCGTCAGCGCTCGATGGGTCATCGCTCAGTCACCGGAACAAGCCCCATTTGTTACTCGCTGTCCTCCAGATAGTCCCGAAGTGCCGTGATGACGAACTCGCGCAGCGTCACGCCATCTTCAAGAGCGCGCATACGGGCGTGCTTGTGAAGGTCCGCAGGGAAGTGGCGGACATGCAGGACGGTGGTGTCAGTGCTGTCTTCGCCGCTCATGCAACCAAGGTTGCACGCGCAGATTGAGGCGTCAAGCCGCGATCAGACGGGGCGGGTGGCCAGCGCGATCGAGGCAACGAGGATCCCGAGATGTCTCATTGCGGCGGTGCCAGATTTTGCAGGTAGCCGTCAATGCGCTCTTGAACATCGAACAGATCTCGGAAGCCGCACCTCTTGATCCCCTCTGACGGGCCGCCGCCATATGTCCAGCGGTCTTTTTTCCACAACAGAAGGCCAAGGTAGATGCCGTCGCAGTCGAGCCACATGGACTCGCCGCTGCCTGTCGGGCGAACGGTGTACCGGCCAGTTTCAAGTGCGGGCGCCCCACTGATCTTCCGAACTCGGTCAACCGCCTCCGACCATGTTTTTAGGGCGGGGAATCCAACGGCCGTGCAGAACGATTTTAGATTCATTCGGCACGGGCGGCGTAGTGATCGTCGTAGTAATCGACGGCCCTGCCCCAATTCACCATCTGCCGCTTCCACCAGTTGAGCGGCGCGTTGCCGGCGAAGGTGGCGACGTTGCCTGCGGCCGGCACCCACTTCTCGCCGCTCTTGTCGATCTTGGGGCAGCGCATGTAGCGGAACTCCCGGCCGCCGGCCGTCCTCACGAGAAGCTCGTCCAGAGCCGTGCGCCAGAGGTTCTCGTCGTGCCTTCTGATGAACTGGCGCAGCCAGTAGGGGTGTGGGCAGGACAGGCAAAGCGCCTCGACATCCTCGAGGACGCCGGGCATCTGCATCCTCCAGTCCGTCGCGATGCTTCCGCTGCCGCCGTCCTCGCCCCGGAGCTTCGACCAGAGATCCAGCTTGTCGTAGACGTAGCCGCAGATGCCGCGCCCGTACTGGAGGCCGTTCTGGTTGCGCAGGTTCGACTCGTCGCTGTGTGGCATGTCCGGCAGGGTCCGGTAGCTGTCCTCCTGCCGGAGCTGGTGCGTGTGATCGGCGTATTGCGTGTCGATCTCGTGGGCGAAGGTGGCGGCGTGGCGCATCCAGCCCTTGTGGTGGGTCACTGGAGTCCCGTACCCGCCGGGCCTTGAGTCGTAGCCCTGGAGATAGCCGACCTGATTGACCGGCTCGTGCGTAGGCAGGATGGCGATGCCGTCGGCGGGCGGGTAGGGCAGGAACACATAGCCCTTGTGCTTGTAGAGCGCCGTACCCAGCCCGGCTGGCATTTGGCTGCCATATGAGGGGCCCCAATAGATTATGGGGAGGCCCAGAGCGAGCACGCTCGTCAGGTGCTCCGGCGCCCCTGTATAGCCTGAGTAGTTATGGATGCGGCGCGAGCCGTCCGGGTCGAGGTGGACTATGAACCCGTTGCGGACGCCCTCCGGCAGAACGGATGTCTCGGTAAGGGTGTCGCCGAGCGAGAGAACGGTCGGGGTTTCTTCGGTCATGCCGCCAGATCCTCTATCCAGGCTCCTTCGCGAAGAACGTCGGGTCCCGGCGGGGCGTTGCCGGCGATCATGATCGGGAATCTCCCCTCCGTGGTGCCAGGGATTTCGGAGAACAGTATGCGCATGTTGGTGTCGGGATCGACCCAGGTGACGGGGCCGGTGAGCGGCGACGTCGCCGCGAGATCGTGAACGTGCTCGAAGAACTCCTGGATCGTGGTCACGTTCGATGCGCCGATCGCCATCTGCTCGCAGTAGGTGATCCGGTAGGGGATCGTGAAATCCCCCGTGGTGCGATGGCAGACGATGTACATGCCCTGGTGCCCGCGAAACAGGATGTCGTGCCCGTAATTCACATGGGCCGACGAATGGGTGAGAGCCGAGGCCTCCAGCAGCGTCGTCCAGTATCCCATCCGGTTGTGCGTGAACCGCGCCTTGCTCTTGAGAAGGTCCAGCCCGGTAAGCACCGGGTCGGCGGTGAAGGACAGATCGGCCGGGTTGAAGTAGTGGCCCGGCAGCACCCAATCCGGTGTCGAGACCGCTGCGACGTGCGTGGACAAATCAGCGTCCGCCCCTACATCTGCGCTCGCCTGAGCATGTGTTGGCCTCAGATAGCGGACCCTGCGCCCGACCGTCTCGTAGACCACGAAGGAGTTGAACGCCATCGGCCAGCCCTTAGAAGTTTATGCCCCAGACGAGGAACCGGCAGCGGTTGTAGAGCGCGCCGTGATCGAACGCGACGATTTCCGTGATGTGCCGGTCGTCGCTGTTGGCGCCGGCCACCTTGAAGATGAACCGGAAGTGAATCTTGTACTCGCCGCTCGCGCTGACAAGAAAATCGTCGTCGCGAACCGGAGAATCGCCCCCCAGGATCTTCAATACGTCCTGATCCCAGGCGCGCACCTGATACCGATCCTCGGCATCCGATGTGGCCGTGGCGACAAGGAAGCCGTCGGCCGGCCGGAACAGGAGCGTGCTGCACGGCGCGGCGGGGTCGCTGTCATAGTCCTCATAGGGCCGGATCTCGATCCCAATCGCGTCGTAGCTGGAAAGATCGCGCACGAAGGGCTTGGTGTTGTGACCATTTGGGGTCGAAGCGTAGAGGTAGTCGTTGAACAGGAGCTGGCGAGAGTAGTTGCGATCCGTCAGCGGGATCGGCCCGACCAGGCCGCCGTTCGCATCGCGCAGCCAGAGCCAGTTGTCGGCTGCCACTCTGACCGGGTGCCGAGCGACCGAATCGGCGTCGGGCTCGACCGAGTAGAGAGGAGCCCCGAACTCCGCGTGGGTGCTCCAGGGCGCGTAAGAGTAGTTCCCGTTCGCCGCCCGTGTGACCGAGCCGATCAGAATCCAGATGGGATGGTTGTCGCTGTTCTGCTGCTCGACGATGTTGCGGTCGGCATTCCACAGGTCGAGCGTTGGCGAGCGGGAGAAGCCGTCGTCGCCCCATATCCAGTCGTTCCGTGTCCCCGGATCGTCCGGGGAAGCCCGGTAGAACCGGAAGTGGAAATGCCCGGAGCCGGTCGACGTTACGCCATCGATCTGTTCCGCCGACTGCTGGCTCGTGCTCGGGCCGGACAAGAGCCAGGAGCGCACGGGTGGCACGTCGGCGGTCAGGTGGACGTGGTGCAGACCGTCGTTCGTGATGCCGACCTTGTTGTCCTCGGACCCGTCGGCCGCCGGTGTGCCGAGCCCGTTCAGGCGCCCGTCCACTACGTCTGGATCGGGAATCTCCTCGATCTTCAGGTGAACGTCGATCCGCGTGCCGACCGGCGCCCGGCCGGAGCGCCCCCAGAGCGAGATGTATTTCTCGTCTTCGTCACTGAGCTCGACATAGCGGGCGTGCACCATCGTATCGGCGTCGAGCTTCAGCGGCGTGAGCGCGGTGTTGAGCCCTCCGCCCTGATTCGAGTTGTAGATGTTGCCCGGACCCCACTCGAAGTCCGCGTCGTCGTAGAGTTCGAGATCGAGGCCGCTCACGCGCGGATTTTGCGAACCCGCCACAACGGTATGAGTAGCGATGTCCGTCCCGTCTTGAGCGCGTATCACGGTATAGGTCGTATCGCTGCCGACCGCGGCGATCTCGATAATCTCGCGCTCGATACGGAACTTCGCACCGACCACGATGGGACGAAGCGGGGCAGCCGTAAGGATCATGCTGGTACTGGTCAGCCCGAGTGATGGCAAAGTCGCGCCCAGGCGAGCATAAGTCGGGCGCGCCCAGGACCGCACGACGAACCCGGAAACATTGTCGGCCGGCCGGTTTCGCGGCACCGCGAGGCGCGCAACCACCGTGGCCGGGGTGTCGCCGGTGGCGATGGCGGCGAAGCCGGCCGGGGCGTCAGCCTCGATCGTCCAGATCGCGTTCCCGTCAATCTGGTCGCCGAAGGCAGCCGCAAACAATTCAAGGTTGTTGGAGAGCACAACCTCAGTGCCTTCGGGCGACGAGATATGCGCCACCCTCGGCCCGACGACATCGCCCGGCATCCCTCCGGAGATCGCCGGGAACGACGGGCGCGCTTCGCGGACGCGGATGCGCGTGTTGTCGGGAACCGACGTTCCCGTCTGGGCCAGATTGAGCTGGTGCGTGGCGCTCGCCAGATGGACTTGAAGGTTGACCTGGATGCCTCGGTTAGGCCCGGTCTTCAACAGGAAGGTCGCATTAAACTCACCGCCGGTATCACTCGGGACCGGATACATGCCCCACGGAACCCGCACGTCGTCGACCAGCGCGCCGTCGATGAGCAGCTCAATCCACAGACCCTCGATGCCATCGGGCGCGACGAGCGGCAACCCCTCAAGCTGGTGTGAGAGAAGATCGGTATCGTCACCGACGACCCCGGCGGGGGCGTGCTGCGTAACCGCCCATCGTTCGCCGGCCGCGAACGGAAGTCCCGCGCCAGCCACCCTGTCAGCGTCAGGTACATCTGGAATGATCGGCGACGTGGCCCAGATTTCGCCCTTCGTCCGGATCTGCCCACGCAGATCCGCCGCCGCAGCGCCGATCCGAGTCCGGACATTGCCCTGCTCCTGATCGGAGAGCGCGGCAGAGACGTTCTGGAGGTTGAGATCGACCTTCCCGCGAATCTCGCCGTCGACCGCCGTGCGCTGGGCCTTGACCTCGGCCCGGACCTCGCCCTCCAACTCGTCAACCTCGTGATCGCCGGCGATCTTGGAAAGATGATCCTCCGTGCCGATCGTGAGGTAGTCGTCGCCAGCGTCGCCGAGCCGCAGCCGGATGCGGTAGCGCAGGCCGGCGGTGAACAGCCGGTTGTTGAGCACAGCCGTCCAGGCGTTGCCGTCCGGGGAGTTCGCGAGGAAGACCGTCGTGACGACATCGCTCCCGATCGCGTTCACGTCCATGCGGACGGTATCGGTCGCCGGGAGTACCGGCCCTTCGCCGTTGGTCTGAAGGAAGACCTCGTAGCTGGCTCCGCCGATCACGAACTCTTGCGAGATTCCGTTCAACCAGTCCGGCCGCGCCGGCAGGACCGCGCCGCCCGCATGGAAGAGGATGCCACTAAGGGTCGTGAAGCCGACGATCTCGATCGTGTTGAACGACGAGGCGACCAGGTTGTCGGCGCGGAGGTAGAGCTCGTCGAGCTCCGAGCGCCGCTTGTAGTGCAGGCTATCGGTTTCCTCGGCGCCGAGGCCGTAGAGTCTGTCGAAGGTCGCCTCCGCCGCCAAGGGCAGCGTGGCGCGATGCACGATGACATCCAGCTCCTCGCCGGCCGTGAGCAGGCGCCGGGAGTGGTAGAGCGTGGACGCGGGAATCGCCGCCGCATAGGCACTGACCACCTCGACGCGGTAGCCCGTGAACGCGATCTGTCCGACCGCCGAGGCGTGAGTTGCGGCTTCGTCTCGACTGTGGAAATGGAAGGGATAGAGGCTGTTCGCCGGGCTCGAGGTGTCCACCCAGCGATAGAGGAAGTCCGGGCCCGTTCCGGCGATCTCGTGCCGCACGCGGAACCGGCGCCGTCTGGTGTTGTAGTAGCGGGAATTGGCGGGCTGATCCTGCGCGTCGCCGATCCGCTCATCCGAGTTGTAGGCGCCCCGGTAGTCCGCCGCCGCATAGCCCTCCCAGGCGACGACGGGCTCTAATCTGTGAACTGGCTCGCTGAAGTATTGGTAGACGCCGTTCGGCGAGATCACCAGCGCCCCGTTGTTGGCGGCAGATGGTGGGGGCGGGTCGCCATCGGTGACGATGACGCGGCTGTTCACCCCGACGAATTCGTAGGCCGGCGGCGTCAGGTCCTTGTTCCACAGGTAGAGCCCGGCCTTGTGGAGGATCGTCGCGCCGTTGCGGTAGTAGTTCTCGCCGTCGGCGAAAATGAAGTTGACCGTGAAATCGACGGTCGCCACCGGGAGCGCCGCAGCATCGATGATGGTGCGCTGGTGGGCGCCCTCGAGCTCTGTCACCGGACCGACGTTGTACTCGACGCCGTTGATTACGACCTTGCTGATGTCGCGTATGAAGCCGACGTTGAAGCTCGTCAGAACGCTCAACGTGAAGGTGAGGCCGTCGGCCGCTGTCGGGCCGAATATCTCGTCTACGGCCCGGCGGCCGGGAAAGGCGCCAAAAGCCTCGAAGGCGTTATCGCCGTGCGAGAACCCGCGATAGACGGTGCCGAACTCATCGACCTGACCGACAGTGACGGTCTGCGCCTGCGGGTCGCCGTCCACATAGTCCTGCGGCACATAGACGATGGCGGTCTGCTGATCGGCCGGGACCCGCGCGTGCTGCTCGAAAAGGCGCGCGGCAGCGGTGCCCACGAAGGAGACGCTGGCCGAGGTTTCGTCCGCGTTCTCGAGGGTGAACGTGAGCTTCTTGCCGTCGGTGCTCTTTGCGACGGTCTTGAGGTACGCGCCGGCAAGCAGCGCGGTCTCGATCGCGCCCGAGGGCCCGCCCTTCACGAAGCGTGTGATGATCGGCTCAGACATCTACCTGATCGTCCAGACCGTGCCGGAGAGCACAGGATATACCACCTCGGCCTCGCCGTTGCTGTCTACATGCTCCCAAAGCGCCTGTTCCGCGCCGCCGAGAACGACATTGTGCGTCGGCGCAAGCTGGATGAATGCCCCGATCTGGTTCTGCCCGTTCTTCACCCCGATGAAGGTGGGAGCGGCGAGATCGGCTTGGCGGGTGAAGGTAAGATAGAGGTTTTGGGCGAACACCGGGATGGTGATGTCTTCCGTCTCGCTCGTGGCGCCGTGACTGTCATCAAGAAAAGCCGCTGCTCTATCGGCATCGTCCAAGGTCGATATATCGACCGTCGTGAGGGCCAGATACCGCGAATGGGCAGTCACCGGGGGCGTTCCCCCTCCCGTCACGACGAAGTTGAGCTTGCCGTCAGCGTCCACCGTCACGTCGATTCCGGTCTCTTCGTTGCCCGTCACCGCCTCGGTTAGCGCGGCGGTGAAGCCCGTCTGCGCCTGCGCGGCGTCGCGCGCGACCTCAGCCGCCGCCTGCGCTGCTTCAGCGCCGGCGCGGGCGGTCCCTGCAGCAATCCGATCTGCGTCGGCATCGTTCGCACTTGCCGCAGCCGCCATTCGCGCCACGACGGATTGGTCTCGAGCGCTCTCGGACGCTTGCTGGGCAACGCCGGAGGAGTCTCGTGCCGCCTCCGAGGCGGCCTGAGCAGTCTCCGCATCGGTTTCGGAGCTGTCGGCGTCCGTGGCCGATGCCGCAGCTTCCGTAGCCGCCGTCTGCGCCGCGTCGCGTGCATCGTTGACCGTCTGGCGGTCGGCCGCAGTCAGCATCCCCTCTGGGCCCTCCGGCCCGCCGACGACGGTGACGAGGGTGAAAGGCTCGGTCCAGGGAAGAGCCCGATTGGCGACGGCATCGGCCAGGATGCCGCCTTGATAGTCGCTCCCCAGCCCGTCCACCGCGTCCACGACAGCCTTGATGTCGCCTGCGGTGTCCGTGGTGCGGATGCGCAACAGGACCGCCTCGTTGTCGGCGTCGACCGTCGCGCCGATCGCTTCCTCCGCGACCGCGGGGGTGCCGTCTACGCCGTTGAGGAACAAGTGATTGCCTGGCGGGATCAGGATATTGGAGCTGATAACGAGGGTCGCGTCGCCTGCGCCGCCGAAATATTCCGCCGATATGAAGTCGACGGAATTCGCCGCCGCCAGGAGCTGAGCGAACGTGGTGGCGTTGTTGAAAATCTCTCCCGCCAGACGGATAAGTTGCAGGTCTTCAACGTGCTCGAACCGGATGGCGCCGTTGTTCACGCCTCGCGAGATCGCCCATGCGTTACCCGCCGCCCCGGCTGGGTCCAGCAGCGACACTCGAAGCCCTGAAGTCTCGGCCGCGTCCGCATAAAGCAGGCGGGTCGCGGGAGTATCGGCCACGCCGACGACCGCCGCGGCGCGCTCGGTCGCGCGCAGCTCCCAATCCAGGACCTCGTGGTCATCGACGATCGGCGAGAACAGATAGAGCGCCAGGCTCTGGGCCGCGTCGGGCGCGTAGATCGGAGCAACACCGCCGAACGCGGCTGCGCCTCCGTCGCCTTGACCGCCGAGGCTGATGTTGGAGCTCGCCATGCTCAGTCGCTTGCGAGCCGATGGACTGCCTGGAGATATGCGACGCTGCCGGCTACGGAAGCCTGCATGCGATAGCTCGCTTCAAATGCGAGCCACATGGCGCGCACGCCATCGGCGGTCCAGGTCTCGTCGGTGTCGATGTATTCCGGCGGGTCGGTATTGGGGATCTCGATTTGCAGCTTCACCGTACCGCCACCGTGATCCACGATGACCTGATACTGCCCACCGAACGACCTGAAGGGCGCTCCGTCCGTCTCGGTGGCTTCAAGAACCTGCTGCGTCATTGCGCCCTCGCTTGGGACTTATATCGAGGGCTTGGCGACTCACGCTGCCAGCTCCCGATCCGTTTCACGGTTCATCGGGGTCCGCAAGTCGGAACGCCCCTCCCCGTGCACCAGCGCCAGTCCCCGACGCCGTAAGCGATTCCCGGTCTCAGCAGTCATCCGTCAACTCGGATGTTAGATCCTAGCGATTCCCTCTCGCCGACGCGCGCAACCATGGATGGCTGCCCTGCCGGAGTCAACCACTCGGCGGGGATTGGCTCTCACCCATCAACGGTAGCCTTCGAGCACGACCCGGCCGGAACGTTACACGGACCCGCAAGTCGCGTCGCCCGAGCCGCGTCAATCCTCCGCCGGCGCGGGCGCCACGTCCACGATCTTGGCCGACTTGCGCCCGGCGAAGGTCCGCACCTTGACGATCGCCCGGCGGCCGACCATCGCTTCCGTGCTCACCGTCTGGCCCGCGAGGCCCAGGTCCACCGCGATCTCCGGCATGTCTATCGTCGGGACCTCATGATCCCACTCCCAGGTCCGCCCGTTGCGGTCCTCGAAGCGCCAGCGGAGCTTGAAGGGCCCCTTTGAGTCCTCGTCCTCTGAGGCCTCGTCCTCTGAGGCCTCGGGCGCCTCGGGCGGGTCGTCGATCTTGATCAGCTCCGCGAGGTAATCCGAAGCCTCGGGGAGATCGGGTTGCGACGGAAGCACGGCCTGCCGTGCAGCAGGTACGTCGATGTCCATGGGGAACTCCTCTTAGGAAGCTGGGGGCGGTGCGTTGGTGATCTTCACGCGCAGAGGCGTGGTCGGGCCGCAGATGTTGATCGCGGTCAGGTCGAGTTCCGCCGTCTCCCCTGCAGCGTCAGGCGGCGTGATGCGCACCTGGAGGCGATCGAAGTTGCCGTCGCCATCGGCGATCGGGCGCATAACCACCCTCACGCCCTCCCGGTCTTGCACGGCAGAGTAGATCGCCGACACGACGCCAGGAATATCAGCTTTGGGGTGCTTGGCTTTCAGGACGACCGATGCCGAGGCGTTGATCGGGCTGGATACCGGATTGTCTTCAGCGTCCAACCATACCGGCACGTTCTCAACCCCCACCGCCTCGATCGCCGATACGCTGGCGGCGTAGGTGGCCTTGGCATTGGGAATCCCGGTGACCTGGCGGTAGTGCTCGCCATCACTACCGAGCGCGGCGGCGGGCGCGGCGGCGCCCTCGTGCTCTTCGGCAGCCGGCTCGTCGGCGTCGTCCGCGAGCTTGGCCCAGGCGCCGGACGACTTGAGCCAGATCGTGTCGTCGGCGTTCCTGATGGCAAGGAACCCGTGCTTGCGTAACTCCGCCACCTTCACCAGGGCCACACCTTCGTCTGAGCAGCTTTCGGGGAGGTCAACGCCCTGCTGAGTCGACACGCTCTTGAGCTCCTTGACGCGCTTCATGGCCGCCGCCTCGAGGCGCTCAAGGAGAACAGCCTTGAGGGTGGGAAGGTCGTCGGGGAGAGCATCGGGATCGTAGGCAGCGAAGTGCGCCTTGATCGAATCTGTCAGCCCCTCGGCTAGAATCTCCAACTGGTCGGCGGCAGCTCCGCGTTCGGCGACGGTAAGGCTGGTGTCCTGCATCCGGTTGATGGCAGCGTTATACGGACCGAGCGCGGCATTCTTGGCGGACTCGTATCGATTCTGGAGTTGCGTTGCGTTGGTCAGAAAACTGCGCAATTCGTCCTGGGTGTGGATCGTGCGTAGCGTGCTTCTGTCTGCCGATCGCAGCACGACATTGGGCAGGAAAAAGCCCGAGACGGTCGCTTCCTCCGCGATGCTGAGAAGGGCGGACATATGTTCGATGCCTTTACCGATGTAGGCTCCAGCATCCGTGCGGTATTCGATGGACTCAGGGTGCGTGGCCCTGAATGCCTCGCTGATAAAGTAGAGATAATTCGAATGGGAAGGTCGCGCGGTTGGCAAAGCGGCTAGACGAGTAGATTGCAGAACCTCGTCCCAGGTCGGCTTTCTCCCTAGCGGAGGCGGAGGATAGACGCCATATATTTCCTCAATGTCATCCCTGTCTTGCTCCGAATATGTCCCATGTACCCACGGGACGAACCCCCACTCTCCTTCCGTCGTCGAGTTCGGCTTGTTGGAACCTGAGAACCTCGCACCCCCACCCCCGCCGCCGAATCCATACGGAACCACCGTCCCAGGAATGACCTCATGCAGACGCAAGAAGGATATTCCAGACTCCTCGATATGGAGCCGGAGTCTCCTCTCAGCGCGCGTTTCGTCAGCTTGCGACATGATTCACGCCCCAAATCTGTCGCAGAACGAAGGTTCCTTCGTTTCTGCGCATTCGCAAACTTGTGCTACCTGAGCGGGAAACCTTAGCTTGGGAGTTCCCGATTCCATGGACGTTCGTCATATTAGCGAACGTCCCGCTTGTGCTGATAGCCTGCGACACCCCGGTCGAGAAGTTTCCGCCTTGGTAGGATCCAATGAATACTATGAAGTCCCACGTCCAATCGGTGATGCCCACGGGGACGATCTCTGGAGTGCCTGCCGATTCACTAGCCAGGATACCCGCGTTGCCGCTCCACAGCCTCCTCCAAATCCTGGGCCCTGGCAGGCCGTCTTCGCCGGGGGGTCCCTCGATGTAAACGGCCCACCTCGTCGGGCTCGTGAAGTTCGTCCACAGCGTGCCGCCGGGCGCGAGCACCCGCTTCGACACCCACTCCAACGGCACCGATGCGCTCGGTCCTATCGGATCGTCCGTCCAGCCGGACGGCACATATTCGGTGTCGGGCTGGCGTTGCGCGGTCGAAGAGGACGGCCTGCCCGGCGTTGAGGAAACGGTGCGCCGGAAGATGAACTGGATGCCCGCGCCGCTAACGCCGTCAACGCCGTCAACGCCGTCGTCACCGTCCGCGGAGAAGACCCCCCAGAGCGCCGGGCTGGTGAAGTTGCTCCACAGCATGCCGCCGCGCGCGAGCACCCGCTTCGACACCCATTCGTAGCGGTTCGTCGCGTTCGTGCCGGCCGCGTCGTCCGTCCAGCCGGACGGCACATATTCGGTGTTGGGCTGGCGGTTCGCGGTCGAGGAGGACGGCGTGCCCGGCCGCGAGATGGAAGTGGTGCGCTGGAAGATGAACTGGATGCCCGCGCCGCTAACGCCGTCAACGCCGTCCTCACCGTCCTCACCGTCCTCGGAGAAGACCCCCCAAAGCACCGGGTTGGTGAATTCGCTCCACAGCGTGCCGCCGCGCGCGAGCACCCGCTTCGACACCCATTCGTAGCGGTTCGTCGCGCTCGTGCCGGCCGCATCGTCCAGCCAGCCGGACGGCACATATTCGGTGTCGGTCTGGCGTTGCGCGGTCGAGGAGGCCGGCGTGCCCGGCGATGTGAGACTGTTCGTGCGCCGGAAAATGAACTGGATGCCCGCACCGTCAACGCCGTCCTCACCATCCTCGGAGAAGACCCCCCAAAGCGCCGGGCTCGAGAATTCGCCCCAGCTCGCCGCCCCGGTCGCCTTCACACGGCGCGCGACCCATTCGTAGCGGTTCGTCGCGTTCGTGCCGGATGCGTCGTCCGTCCAGTCGGACGGCACATAGTCGTCGTCCACTCGGTTCGCGGCCGAGGAGGACGGCGTGCCCGGCGACGTGAGACTGTTCGTGCGCCGGAAAATGAACTCAATGCCCTTCCCATCGAGGCCGTCGCGGCCGGAGAGGTCGCCGCGGTAGACCCAGGCACCCGTGCCGCCCGTGACCTCCCAGCCCCAGAAGCGGCCGTCGAAGGCTATGAAGACAGACCCTTCGACCTCACCGTCAATTGTCGGCGCCTCGCCCGCGTCCACCGCACCAGAGAACACGCCCGCCTGCGTCGGCCCGGTCAGATCAACGCCGGTCGAGACCCAATCGTCGCCGTCCCACTCATAGATGACGCCATCGGGATCGATGTGCTTGTCGCCGAACCGGGGATTGTCCGGCCGCTCCGCGCCGACCGTGAACAGCCGGTCGATCCGTGGCACGCCCAGCGTCGCCGTGGTGTAAGCGGGCCGGCTCGTGCGCCCGTCGCGTAGGATGGCGACAACGCCGAAGAGCCAAGTTCCCTCGCGCGGGCGGTCGATGCTCTCGTAAGGTGAAGCCGCGACGAAACCCACCTCGTGGAGCCTCGTCATGTTGGCGAACGTGCTGCCCACCGCGCCATAGCGGATTTCGTGGCCCACGACCTGCCCGTCATAGGCCGACCACGAGAACAGCCGGACTCCGTGCTCGCTCTCATCCACCGAGAAACCGGAAACCGGAGGACGAGGCAGAAGCTCGACCGGCAGGAGGTCGTAGGTCAGGTCCGCAACGCGCGCGTCATAGAATTGCGCAACCTCATCACGCGCTTGATAGCGATAACGGCCAGGGCCCGCCGGCGCGATCCCCGTGACCCGCACTTTCGTATAGGCCGTGCTCAAGCTGGGGAACAGCATGATGCGGTAGTCGAGCGGGGTGTCCACCACATCAGTCGGTGCGTCTACAATCGGCGACGCCAATCTGATTCGTCCATCGCTGAGCCTCGCCCAACTGGTATTCAGCACGGTGCCGTCAAGCTGCCCGACCCAGCACGTTCCGCTCGAATTCTCCACCCCGAACGAGGTCTCCACCGTCCTCCGATCGGCGGAGATCGTCATCAGCCGTCCGCCAACGCCGTTCCCGATCAGCCCGTTCGCCATGCCCACCACGTCGCCGACGCCGATGCCGAGGAAGCCCTCCTCAGTCATCTCCCAACCGATGATGCGCTGATGGTAGAACTGCGCCGCCGCCGTGCGGTTGATCTCCTTCGCGGCCTGCGTGCCGTTCGTGACCGCTTCTAAGGGGATGTTGATCGGGAACTCACCGGTGATCGTCAGGTTCGGCACCGGTCGCCGCAGCGTGTTATCTTGATAGTCAGAGTCGCGGTCGATAAAGGTCCCGATAATCTCGTCGGCTAGATTCTCGTTGTCGTAGCCCACCGAGAGCGAGCCCGCGACGATGTTGGCCGGCGTCACCACCGCCGTCACCGGGCGGCCGGCGTCTTCCCAAGCCACGCCGTACTTGCCCGTCGAGATGTCGAGGCGACCCCACCCGCACTGGCAGATCAGTCTTGCCACGGCATCTTCATCGCGGTTGTCTTGGATGACGACATTGCACTCCAGCCCTTCCGCTACGCAGAAGGCATGCCACTGCTGGATACCCTCGAAGTCGATCAGATCATCTTCCAACCCGTACCCCGCAACCAACGTGCCGCCGACGCGGAAGCCGCGAAGCCACTTGAGCAGAATCGAAGCGGGATTGCTGGTGATCCGTGCCGGTATCCATGCACCGTTCACCCAATCGTCGATCAGTTGGGAGACATCGGCATTCAGTGTCTGGATGCGGCCGTAGAGCTGCCCGGAGGCTTTGATGCGCAACGCGAGCGGGTTGCGTCCGGTGAAGTCCGCCTGGTCGTCCTGATAGGCACGAATCTGAGGCAGGGAGGCCTTGAAGGTGATGCGCGTTAGATTGGCATCCTCTTCATAGAAGGTCCTGATCCGGGCGCGCACATCATATTGGTTTTCGGGCACAGCGTAGCTAAAGGTCCGCCGCACAGGGTTGCGAGCCTCGGCACCATTCGGCGAGGTCACATCGACGCGCTCGTTGTTCCACGAACCCGAGGACCCCTCCTCCCTCCATGCAAGGTCGAATGTCGATGTTCGCCCCTCAAGAGCACCTTCGTTGTTGGCGACAAAGTGCTGGCTCACGATGTCGAAGGAGAGCCGCGTAGTATCATCGGCCGTGGTCCGCTCGATGTCCCAATGGTCGCGCGCCTCGACATCGAACTCACCGCCTTGGATCGTGTCGACGTTCCCCTTTACCAACGTGATGTGTCGCACCTGCTGCTGGGTGGATACGTCCTCGAAATCCGCCAACGGCGTATCGGCGACACGCCGGTTCTCGATCTCCAGATCACCCAAGCCGAAATCGACAATCTGGTTGAGGTACTGGTCTCCTTGGCTGTCGTATTCGGTGTATTCCCGAGCCGCCAGATCCGGGAACATCCTGTGGTTCCCAAGGAGCAATTGCAGCGGCTCATAGGGACGCGCTCGATTAGACCCGCCGCTCAGACTGTAGATGGGCTTGGGTTCTTCGGTATTCCGGTCCGGCAGACGCGGTGGGAACAGCGAATTGATAATCAGGATGCCACCGATGCCGATGGCGGCCGTCAAGATTTGGCCCAACGCGGTCTCTCCGGCGGCGATCAGTCCGAAGCCGCCAAACTGCCCCGTGAGCGCGAAGCCCGCGAGGTAGGGCGCCGCCACCAAGACCGCGAGGCTGAGAACCACAGCGATCGGGTTGGACCCGCCATCGCCGTCAGCAACCGTGAGGCGAACCTGCACGACATCGCCCTGGCGCAGCACCACGTTGCCCCAGCGCTCCTTGACCACCAGCTCGCCGTTGATGGCCGCCACCGCCGGATGGTCGAGGGACAGGTGCGGCTCGAGGACTTCGCGGAGGGTCTTGCCGGGCTCGGCGAAGATCACGCACCGCTCGTCTGTCGTCAGCGGGTGCGGCCAGAAGTCTATCGGGAGTGTCGACTCCGGCCTCTGATCACGCGGCGTCATTTCCACCGGTAGAACCCCATGACCTCAAGCTGGACCCAGGCGAGCTGCTGGATCGGCTGAAAGCGCACGCCCATCTTCTCGACATTGTGGAGCACCCAGGGTGCACCGGTCCATCTCGTGAAGATGCCGATATGACTGCCGAGCGAGCGCCGATTGCCGCAGATGCGCATGAGCACGCCGTCCGGCTCCTCGGGGCTGATAGTCTGGACCGCGAAAGCGTCCGCGATCGAGAACAGATCCTCGGGCTGCGTCTTGCGCCAGTCGAAGCCACCGGGCAGCCGGACCTCCTTGCCGAACTGCTCCTTGAGCACCGTCTTCACCAGCCAGCCGCAATCCTGCTGCTTGGTCCACTGGTGCCCGACGTAGGCCTCGGCCCAATGGGTCATGATTAGGCGATCGGATTTTTGTTCGCGTCACAGACGCGGCCCGCGACGATGTACCCATGCCAACCGCCACGTTTCCCTTTACAGGAGCAGTCGATCGAGGGGCTGAAGGTCGGCGCTTCGCGGTTCCCGTCCCATCCGTTGACGGGTCCTGGCTGCGCCCAATTGTTCGGCTCGTGCATCGGGTAGACCTGTATCCATTCCGTGCCGCGCTTGGGGTGGGGCACGATGACGATCAGCCGCTCGCCTTCGTCGGGCTTCCCCTCGTTGTAGGTCTCCCACGCCATGGCGCCGACGCCATGCGCCGCGAACTCCTCGCCCCACGGATCGGGAAACATCATCGGTATAGCCTTCTTCAGAACAAGCCTGGAGAAACGGTTGGAGTGTGGCGCATCTTGATCCCCGGTCGACTTTTCCCGGATCGATAGACGAGTTGCACGGAAACGACTTCGTTGGTCAACTCGGTGACGCCGACCGCGAGCGCCGGGAGCTCCCAAGCGATATGGCTCTGAGCCGCTGTCGGGTCCTTGTGAACCATCATCACCCGCATCTTGGCCCCGCGCCCGCCGCCCGTGGTCTCGACCCATTGCGTGAGTTCCCTGCCCACGTTGTCGATTTCGAGCGTCGCGCGTGGTATCTCGCCCTCCTTGAATTGCGGCGGCTGTGCGCGGAATGCGAGCGCGAGGTAGCGGTTGCCTTCGATCATGTGCTCGGCGTTATCACCGACCACCCGCACCGGCTCGTCGATGTCGGGATGGGTGATCTCCAGCGCGTAGCGGGGCGCCGTCCCGGCCAGCGAGCGGGCCTGCGCCTGCGCATAGTCCGCGGTATTGAACGGCGATTCGGCTAGGCCTGCGACGCTGACTGCCGGTGCGCCTGTTGCCAGGTCGGCCGCCGCATCGCGGTTCGTGAGCGCCTGGGCATCGCCCGCTGCCGAGATGGCGGGCGCGCCCGTCGCTAGGGCGGCAGCGGCGTCGCGGTTCGCGGGAACTTGGGCATCGGCGGTGGCGCTGATGGCAGGCGCGCCCGAAGACAGATCGGCCGCAGCATCCTGGTTCGTGACGACCTCGGCGACTGCGGCGGCCGAAACAGCGGGGGCGCCTGTTGCCAGGGAGGCCGCAGCGTCTCGGTTCGTGAATGTCTCGGCGTCTGCGGCGGCGGAGACAGCGGGCGCGCCAGAGGATAGATCGGCAGCGGCATCGCGGTTGGTGGCGGGGATGTCGCGCCACAGGGCGAAGATGAACCGCTCGCCGGCGCCGATCGAGGCGATTACCGACTGATCGCCGGCGGGAATGTTGAAGATCACATAGTTGCCCCCGGAGCCGTCGATGTTGCCGGCGACCGGGAATGAGGCGGTGCTGGAGGCCGTCTGAACGGTGACGGTCAGATCGTTGCCGTCACCGCCAGCGGCGAAGTACGTCTGCAAATTGAGCGGGCCATCGTCATTGAGGCTGATCCGCTCACTGCCGGCGATCCCGCTGGTAGCGTCGCGGAACCGAAGCCAGTTGATCGACTCCCCGCTGCCCGACAGGTCGAGCTCGCCGTCGAGCAACGTGCCCCCGACCGCGCGCGGCGAGCGGCCGAAGACGCCGGGCGGTGCCCCGGCTTCGATCAGCGCGAGCGCGTCCGTTTCGCGTCCCGCTGTCGGGAAAGCGTCCAGAGTCAGGAGCGCCTGAGCATCGCCCGCTGCCGAGACGGTGGGCGCGCCCGTCGCCAGGGAGGCCGCAGCGTCTCGGTTCGTGAAGGCTTGCGCTTCGGCGGATGCGGAAACGGCCGGCGCGCCGGAGGACAAGTCCGCAGCCGCATCGCGATTGAGGTCTTGCGCCTCGCCCGCCGCGCTAATCGTCGGCGATCCGCTCGCGAGGGCGGCAGCCGCATCGCGGTTCTCTACTGGAAGGGTTGGAGGGGTGTCGCCGTCGCTCAGGACAAACGTGATGTCCGTGCCGGTATACGTCGCCAGCCACGCTGCCAAAGCGGTTTTGTCGTCGCCCGAAAGCTGTCCCGTGTAGGGTTCGGCGGCGTTGGTCAGGCCCCACGTTTCAGGGCCACCCAAAGAGACTTGCCCGTTGGCCGAAATCAGAGTGAAGGCGGCACCGGCGTTCTCGAATGCGGTCGACATTTCCGGTCCGGCGCTACCACCGTACTCACTGGCACCGTCGTTATCTGCCGTCCAGAAATAAGAGGACCCCGCGGTGGAATCGAAGGTCACGACCTTTCCGAAAGCGTCGCCGGTCGCTCCCGCAGGACGGAGTGATGCGGGTATCTGCAGGCCGGTCAGGGGCACGTTGAAAGCGAGACGGATGCGCGTGGTCGAATAGCTTTCCGGCGCGCCGATTTCATAGGTCTCGCTGTTTGCCGCATCGGGCTCCGAGGCATCGCCGGTGGCATCTATCGAGGGCGCACCGGAAGAAAGCGATGCCGCCGCATCGCGGTTTGTGATGCTCTGCGCCTGTGCGGCGGCGGAGACAGACGGGGCACCGGAGGACAGTTCCGCCGTAGCATCTCGATCCGTGACTGCCTCCGCCTCCGCCTCCGCGGCGGCCGAGATGGCCGGCACGCCCGAAGACAGGTCCGCAGCCGCATCGCGATCGGTGACGATGGCCGGGCGCCGTAGCGCGAAGATGAAACGCTCGCCGGCGGCGATGGCATCGACGAAGTCTCGGAGCTCTTCAGGCTCATCAGGATCAGGCCCATCAGGGACCGCGAAGGTGACGTAGTTTCCCGCGCCCGCCGCGCGCGTATCGCCCGCAGAGAAGGCGACCATCTGCCGCGCGGCATTCATTATCGTTAGGGTGTTTTCGGCGCCTGCTTCGGGGCTGACGAAGTACGCGCTGAGATTGAAAGACCCGTTATCGTTGATCGTGATGTGGGTGCCGCCACCATCGCTGCCGAACAAGGCGTTGCGGAAGCGCAGCAAGGTCGCGGTCTCGTCGGTGGAGCCGAGGCCAAACTCGCCATCGATCAGCATGCCGGAGACGGTGCGGGGTGCGATGCCCCAGACGGCCGGCGGTGCGCCAGCCTCGATCAGAACCTTGCAGTCTACGAGCAGCCCAGCATCGTCCAGGTCCGCCAGCACGAGCGCTGGGCCCGCCGCCGCGAAGCTGTAGGCGACGGTCCAGTCGTCGTCGCCCTCGCTGTTCGTGGCCCGGATGGTGATGGTGCCGGAGCCGGCCGCCGTCGGCGTCCCGCTGAGGACGCGGGTGCCGGTGTTGAAGTTGAGCCCGGCCGGCAGGTTTCCGACCACGGCGTAGGTCGGGGCGGGGTTCCCGGTGGCCGCCGGCACCGTGACGGCGGCGATGGCGGTGCCGACCGTTCCGCTGATAGCGTCTCCGGTGTCGTCGGCAAAGACGGGGGCTGCCAGAGCCGCCGCGAAGCTGTAGGCGACGGTCCAGTCGTCGTCGCCCTCGCTGTTCGTGGCCCGGATGGTGATGGTGCCGGAGCCGGCCGCCGTCGGCGTCCCGCTGAGGACGCGGGTGCCGGTGTTGAAGTTGAGCCCGGCCGGCAGGTTTCCGACCACGGCGTAGGTCGGGGCGGGGTTCCCGGTGGCCGCCGGCACCGTGACGGCGGCGATGGCGGTGCCGACCGTTCCGCTGATAGCGTCTCCGGTGTCGTCGGCAAAGACGGGGGCTGCCAGAGCCGCCGCGAAGCTGTAGGCGACGGTCCAGTCGTCGTCGCCCTCGCTGTTCGTGGCCCGGATGGTGATGGTGCCGGAGCCGGCCGCCGTCGGCGTCCCGCTGAGGACGCGGGTGCCGGTGTTGAAGTTGAGCCCGGCCGGCAGGTTTCCGACCACGGCGTAGGTCGGGGCGGGGTTCCCGGTGGCCGCCGGCACCGCGACGGCGGCGATGGCCGTCCCGACCGTTCCGGCGATAGCGTCTCCGGTGTCGTCGGCAAAGACGGGGGCTGCCAGAGCCGCCGCGAAGCTGTAGGCGACGGTCCAGTCGTCGGAGTCCTCGCTATTCATGGCGCGGATGCGGATGGTGCCGGAACCAACGACGATGACATCCTCGTCGAAGCTCAGGGCACGGGTATCGGCATCGAAGGTAACGCCCGCCGGGAGGTCCCCGACTACCGCATAAGTGGGGGCCGGATTGGGCGCAGCGTCGGCATCGTAATCGCGGAGGGCAAGTGTACCGGCTTGCGATCCACTCGTGTCTGGAAGCGTGTTGAAGAATGCGATTACATCGGAACTATTAGAAGGAACCCAGTTATAGGGTTCGGTGGTGTCCGCGCCAGCAAGATTGACTTGTAGCGTAGTGCCATCAGCGGTGAAGACGATAGAACCGTATTGCTCAAATATACTTGATAGGTCGTTTCCAAGAGAGGCGTCGGTTTGTCCGACGCTGAAGGTCAGATCCACTGTACCGTCGGAGTGGACTCCGGCACGCCTAGCTGTTCGAGCAGGCCCGCCAGTCAGGGCGGCGTCTATTGCCGGCCGGCTATTGGCCGGGAAATCCCAATAACGGATGGACGATAGATTCCCGACGTAATTCTCGGCCAGGAGACTGAGTTCCTGTTCGTTCCCCGGCACCCGGACAGCGGCCGGCACGATGACATCGGCAATGGCCGTGCCTATCGTGCCGCTGATCTCGTCGCCTGTATCGTCAGAGAACGAGGGAGCGGTCAGCGGAGCGGTGAACGCATAGTCCACCGTCCAGTCATCGTCGCCTTCGCTGTTCGTGGCGCGGACCGTGATCGTGCCGGAGCCGACCTCGATGGCGTCTTCGTCGAAGCTGATCTCGCGGGTGTCGGGGTCGAAGGAAACGCCAGCCGGGAGGTCGCCCACGGCGGCGTAGGTCGGCGCGGGCATCCCCGTCGCTTCCGGCACCGTGACATCGGCGATGGCCTGCCCGACGGTGCCGCTGATCTCGTCGCCCGTGTCGTCCGCGAAGACCGGCGCGATCGCCTGGCTTTCAGTGGAAGCCGTGCCGGATGCGGTCCACTCGCTCTCGTCGGCGGGGGTTACGGTGCGTGCTTGTGCTTCGTACTCTGTTGCCTGGGTTAGCCCTTCCGCTCTATAGGCTGTGTCCGGGAGGAACTCGGCGACCGTCGTCCAATCGGTCGTTCCCGTGGGGCGGTGCCGAAAGTTGTACGCGATGCCGGGGTCCGTCGATGCCAGACCCGTTGCGGACCAACGGCCTGTTCCCTCTTCGTCGGTTGCCCGAACCTGAATTTCATAGAACGTGAGCGGGCGCAGCCCCTCCATCCGGTACGAGGTCTGCACCGGAAGGTTCTCAATAAGCGTCCAGTCGTCGTCACCATATCTGCGCCAGCGAAGATCGTAGCGGGAGACCGCCATGGATCATGTCCCAGATGGAGCTGTCCAGGACCAGTCAATCACCGTCGCCCCGTCTGCCGCTCCGGTGGGTATGCCCGGCGCTCCCGGCGCGCCAATAAACACGGTCATAGCGGCGGGCGTGACCAGTCCCGAGGGCAGCGCGCGCAGCCGCGTGCCCTGCGAGTCCGCGCCGTCCGGGTCGATCTCGAACAGCTCGTCGCCGCTGTTGTCCGCGATCAAAAGTCGCGTGCCCAGCGCAGTCATGGCATTGGGTGAGGTCAGTCCCGAGGGCAGCGCGCGCAGCCGCGTGCTCTGCGAGTCCGCGCCGTCCGGGTCGATCTCGAACAACTCAATACCAGTGAGGTCCGTGATCAAAAGTCGCGTGCCCAACACGGTCATGGCGGAAGGCGCGGTCAGTCCCGAGGGCAGCGCGCGCAGCGGCGTGCCGCCCTGCGAGTCCGCGCCGTCCGGGTCGATCTCGAACAGCTCCCGTGGAAGGCTGGCGACGGCGTCCGCGATCAAAAGTCGCGTGCCCAACACGGTCATGGCGGAAGGCGCGGTCAGTCCCGAGGGCAGCGCGCGCAGCGGCGTGCCGCCCTGCGAGTCCGCGCCGTCCGGGTCGATCTCGAACAGCTCCCGTGGAAGGCTGGCGCCGGCGTCCGCGATCAAAAGTCGCGTGCCCAACACGGTCATGGCGGAAGGCGCGGTCAGTCCCGAGGGCAGCGCGCGCAGCCGCGTGCCCTGCGAGTCCGCGCCGTCCGGGTCGATCTCGAACAGCTCGTCGCCGCTGTTGTCCGCGATCAAGAGGCGATTCGCCATATCGTACTCTCCCTAAGTGGTTCCATCCGCGCGCAAGGCGCGGACTCCCCATTCGGAGCCCGCCCGCATGGCCATCTAGAAAGTTCCCGGCTAGTCGTCAGCCGGCGTGTCGAACGTCCAGGCGTCGGTGGCCTGCTGCGAATATGCGCTGTCGCCAACCACGGCGTTCGCGCTCGTCATCATGTCGACCTCGAACGAGACGCCATTCCAGTAATCCCGGATTGCCTCGTCCATATGGGCGTCTGGCAAATCTCCCGAATTGTATTTGACCGCGAGCATGTTGGCCGGAAGGCGAAGGCGCTCCCCGATTGCAACATTCACGGTCGCATTCAGCGGATGCACGACTGGCTGGCCATCGTCGCTCGCCCGACGAAACCGCACGTGCGTCGCCGCGACGGCGGCTGCCATGATGCCGAACGAGAGCGTGTCCGTGTTTCTCACCCGAAAAGCCATGTTCCCCTCCTATCTGGAAATCCTCATCTCAGCGCCAGCCTCATGCCCTGCGTGACCGGGCCGTTCCGCCGGATGTCGCGCAGGATCAATGACTGAACGCGGGCGCCGGCGTCAACCCTCTGCCCATTGTCCACAGCCTCGATCGGCGTGCTCGTGGTGTTGATGAGTTCGATCCGCGTCGGTGCGCCGCCGAGACCGCCGCCGCCAGCGCCGCCCACATGACCGCCTTCATGGAAGCGCGGCAAGCGAGTGATCCACATCCGCAGCTCGTCCATGTTCTGGTAGCCGCCATCCCTCACGCGCTGGGCGAGGTGCCGTGGCAGCACGATCTCGCCCTTCTGCAACACCGCCAGCAATTCGTCGCTACGCAGGCCGGCCGGGCGGTGATAGCGCCGCGTGCCGTGCCCGACATCGCCGCTGCCCTCATGGAAGCGGAACAGGTTTCCGATGACACTCCCGACACCGGTGCCGCTGCCTCCAATATCGCCCAGGACGTTGTTGAGGACCCCGCTGAGCTGCCCCCCGAAGGCGTTGAACAGATCGGTCAGGAGTCCCCGCGATTCGGTCGTGACCTGCCCCATCGTCCCGGCGGCACCGAAGGTGCCCTGAAGGAGCCTCGGCACCTCCTCATTGAGCACCGTGCCGGCGACGCCGCCGGCGCCGAAGGTGCCTGTCAACGCCTCGGCACTCTCGCCGAAGGCAGCGTCGCTCTGCTGCCGGAACAGCACGATGGCGTTTTCGGAATCCGGGAACAGGTCGGGCCGCGGCGTATCTCCGACCGTTTGCGGCCCAAAGCCGCCAACGCGGACCAGCGCGAAACCTGGCGGCAGCGCGGCAAAACCGCGTCCCCCTGGTGCGATTGCCCCTGGTTCCGGCCGGAACGGGGGTATCGGGGTATCAACGACGATCTGATCTCTCAGCTCGCGGAGGCGGTTGAATTCGCTGGGGTCGCCGGGCCGCCGCGCCCTATCCCTGATCTCCACGATGATGTCTCTGAACTCTTGCGGCTTCAGATTCCAGATGGTGTCGGCGTCGAAGCCTGGGAAGTTTTCAAGGTCGACTATCCGCGGTGACATGACAATATCTGTCGAGGCCCCGCTAATTCTGTCGTCTCTCGGTGGCTCCTGCGTGGTGTCGTCTGCGCCGGATATGCGGCCCACGGCCAAGCGCAGAGCACGCACCTCGTCTGCAATGCGCTCCGCCTGGGGCCGCAGGTCCGGGAACATGCGGAAGAAGCGCTCGTCGTCGCCGAAGTCGCGGCGCATCCGCTCCAGTATCTCGGGCGTGATCTCGACCGGCTCGCGGTCCCTCTCTCGCGTCTCGGACACGCGCGACTCAGCAAACCGCCGCTGCTCGCGGAGTTCGCGAACCATCTCCTCCTGGTTGCGCAGGATGTCCTGCTCGCGCTCGCCTTCGACCGGCGGCAGACCAAGCCGCTCATGCACGGCGTTGATCCCCTCCTCCACCCGTTCCAGAACCGGCATGTCTGATGGCAGATCGGCTTGCGGGAGCGGCGCCTGCCCGAGCTGAGTTTGCAACTGGCGCACGGCGGCGGTGAGCCGGCTGATTGCGGCGATCAGGCGCGCCACATCCTCGCGCGGCAGGTGGCCCCCGCCGGCGATACCGCCTTCGTGGAAGCGCGGAAGCCGCGCGAGCCAGCCGCGCAGCGCATCGAAGTTGCCCGAGAGCAGGTGCCCCGCAAGATGGCGCGGAATCACCACCTCGCCCTTCTGCAGGACTGCGAACAGCTCGTCCGAGCGAAGCCCACCGCGCAGCTGCCTCCGCTGGCCGCCGCCCTCGGTGCGCCCGCCTTCGTGGAAGAGGTTTCCGAAGATGCTACCTAGAGCGCCGAAGAGACTGCCGCCTCCCCCTCGCTCGCTCAAGCCGAGACCAGCAACTAAGTTGTTGACAATGGTCGCTTGTATGGCAATGCGGAGAAGTTCTTGTATGACGGAATCAGCGAAGTCTCGCCAGTTATCTTCTCCGGTAAATAGGGCGTTCGCAGCCTCCTCTGCCAAGCCTGCAAAGGTCTCCGCGCCAACTCTTTCCAGCTCTCCAAGAATTTCTATGTTGCTCTGCACCAGTTCGTCGAAGGGATTATCCCGTTGCGCTTCGATCAGAGCGGCGGACGCACGGGCTATGCGCTCGTATTCCTCGCGCATAAGAGTGGCGGCAGCGGCGGTGAGTTCAAGCTGCAGCTGCTCCGCCCGTAGCGAGGCAAGGCTGGTCTGCGCCGCGCGGACTTGCTCCAGCAGAGAATCCGTCACCTGATCACCGGCCGCAACGCGCCGTTCATTGAGTTCCAGAACACGGCGTGCGGCAAGTTCACGCGCCCGCTCGTTGACCAGGAGGTCCTGTTGAGCGGAGCGGAGCGCGTTGGCGCCGGCGTTTTGGACGCGGTAGAACTCGCGCAGGGCCTGCTGGTGCGCCACCGACGACTGAGCGTCGATCTCGCGAGCCTGCGTCACGTCGCGCTGGGAATCCTCCAACTGGTTTTCCAGCTCGAGTCGGTCACGCAGAGCCTGCAACACGACGGGATCGAGATCGGGCCGGATGCCGGCGAGCTGCCGGACCGTCCCTGCCTCGAACGTCGCTATCTGCGAGCGCCGCTGCTCGAGCGCCTGCTCGCCGAGCTCGACCAGCTGTTCCGCGTCCACGACTAGACCGGCGGAGAGTTCCTTGAGCCGCTGGGCGACCGCCTCTTGCGCCGTCAGCGTGACAACTTTCTTTTCCTCAGCCGCGAGTGCGGCCTCAGCCTCTTTGCGCGCATCCGTTCCGATCGCGACCAGGGGCACCTGCTCCCTGAGCGCGTCGCGTCTTGCTACAGCTTCCTCGCGTGCTGCTGTGGCCTGTTCTGCAGCAAGGTCGTTCGCGCGCTGGAATTGGACGATGCGCAGCCGCTCGCCCTCAATGAGACGGCGTTGGATTTGCTCAATCGGCCCAAGCCCTGCAACCGACGCATCGAAGCGCGCCGCGGTGAGCGCATCGCCCCTGGCATCTGCGAGCGCTTGGCTGAACGCCCGGAATGCCTGCTCGGCTCGCAGCAGGGACGGCGGCAGAGCCTCGAAGGTCCGACCCAGGAGTTCGCCGGTCTCCGCCGCTGTTTCTCCTACGTCGGCAGCGGTGAGGTTTGTTTCTGCGAGTAGTTGCCGCAATTCCGCGACTCGGTCGCGGCTGGTCGCGAGAGCCTGAGCAATGTCCCCAAGTCCGGCACGCTCGAAGAGATCGATGACTTCCGGGGTCAAACTGCTGAGGTCTCCCTCCAAGGAGCGGAGTGCTGCCGTAAACCTTCTTCGTAAGCGCGATATAGACTCCGGGCTTGCGCCGAGAGCCGCGTTCAACAGCGTCTCATCCTCAAAGCGCCGCCTAGCTCGCATCAGAAGGTCAGCCAATATCGCTTCTTGTTGCCTCAACTGCTCTTCAATGAACTCGCGGGTTTGGCGGCCGGTCTCCCCTTCATCCGTGAGGCCAGCTTCTTGCTGCGCCAAGGCATCGCGAATACCGACAAGCCCGTCCCTCAGTCTCTCGAAGGTATCGGCCGCCTCGTCGCCTTCTTCGTGTATCTGCGAGAAAATCAGCGGTAGCGCGGCCAAACTCCCGATCAGAAGGCCGAGCCCCCCGCCGAAGAAGTTGAACAGCCCCGCGCCGAGCGTGAGGAACCGTCGGCCAAGGCTCCGCGTGACCACCGCTTGGTTCTGCAGCGCCACATTGAGACGCATCGCTGCGGCACGGCTTTGGTTCGCGCGCTGCTCATAGCGCCGGAGGCCCCGCAGCAGTTGCCGCGTGTCCTGCGGCCGGCCGCCAGCCACCACCGCCTGGGTTCCCGCAAGCTGGCGCTGTGCTTCGGCTTGGCGCCGCAGTTGTCGATCGACCTCCGCCTGCGCGGCAGTGACACCGATGCCGGCGCGCTGCAATGCGGGACGCCCGAGCTGAGCGAAGTTCCTCTGGACGCGGGCAGCGTGGGTCTGCGCTACGGTCAGTCGGCGCTGCGCACGCTCGGTCGCAATGTACGTCCCTGCGAGGACCCGCTGCTGCCGCTCGATCTGCCGGCTCGCCTGGGTGACCTGTTGTGCGCCGACGATCTGGCGCCTGGTCGTAACCTGCCGTTGCCGCGCCGCCGAGGTAGCGGTGCGCGCCGCCGCCACTTCCGCACGGGCAGCCCTCTGCGTTTCACGTGCAACCTCGCGGATGGCCCGCACGCGCCGCTGGCCGAATCCCGTCGCAAGCGCGGCCGTGGCAGCCAGCGCCGCGGTCCCGAGGATGTCCAGGTTCTCGGCCAGCGCGGCGACCGGCGGGACAACCCCAGCGCCGAGATTGGTCCCGAACTCCTCAATCTGCCTGCCCACGACCTCCAGGCGGGCGCGATACGCTTCGGAGGCGCGTTCCGCTTCAGTGAAGTGCTGATTCTGGTCCTCGATGCCATCGTTGGCGAGCGCGATGTTGCGACTGAGCCGCTCCTCCCGGTTCGCGAGCGCGGCCAGGACCCTCGTGTTGCGGACGTTCTGCTCGCCGCCGCCGACGAAAGCCGCCAGAAACTGCGGCCGGCCGGGAAGAGCGTCGGTCGCCACATCGGGCAGCCGGTTGTAGGTGCGCAGGAGCGCCAGCAGCGCCGTGTCGTAGTCGTCGGCGCTCGCCGTGCCATCGACGAAGCGCTGGCGCAACGCCTCGAAGTCATCGACGGACTCTCCGGCAATCTGCGCGATGAACCGAAACGCCGATGGGTCCGCTGCCTGGCGCAGGATGCCCAATTGCGCGCGCTGCAGCGCCGACCCGGCCGCCTCCATCTCGACCCCGGCCTCCAGGAGCGTGGCCGAGATCCCGAGAATCACCGCATCCGAGGCCTGCCCCACCGCCGAGAGGTTCTGCGCCACGCGCACGGAGAAGCGCGATATCTCCGACTCGGTGCCGACCACGTTGTTGCCGAGGTGCGTGAACGCCGAGGCAATCGCGTTCGTTCGCTCAATGCCTTGGTTCGTCACCTGGAGGTAGCGGGTGAGCGCGCGGACGGCAGCGCTCCCGATCAGGTCAGACGACGATTGCAGCGCTGCCGACGCACGGGTGATCTCTTCGATCTCCCGTGGGTCCGCGACGCCAGCCTGCCCGGCCGCGACGGCGATGTTGAAGATGTCGGCCCTGCTGATATCCAGCGGGCGCCGCCCCCGGAAGCGCTCGGTGCCGATCCCAGCTAGGTTCGCGCCGAGCCGTTCCAGCTCCACATTGGCGACCCCGGTCGTCTTCGAGATGCGGATCAGCGCTTGGTCGTAGTCGAGGAACCCCGTGAAGACGGAGCGCAGCGACGAGGCGACGAGCCCCACCCCGGCCGCGTAGCCGAGGGTGGCGATCAGAGACGAGGTGATCGAAGCCGACAGCCGCCCGAACGCACGGTTGCTGACCGCGAGCGCGGCGTTGAAGCCGCCGTAGGAGGCAATCAGGCGCCGGTTGGCTGCGGTCGCCGCACCAACGCCGGCGACGTAAGGGCCTGATTGCGCTGACAAAGTGACGAAAGCGCCGCCGACTCGGATATCACCAGGCATCGCTACTCACCTTGCCCAACCTTGCCTTTTGTGCCATGCTTGCCGCCCCTAGAAGAAGGAGGTGAAAGTGGCAAAGCATATCACCATTTTGAGGCTCTCAAAGGAACTTGACCTCGACCGCAGTTCGTTGCGCAAAGCCGTTATCAAGTTGGGGATACCGATGCTGCGGGTCAGATCGCGTGCCTCGAGGGGCCAAGCCAGTTTGGCCGTGACGCTAGAACATGCTGACGTGATTCGGCAGCACTATGCTTGGCGGCTCGAGTAGCAGCTTCCGATGGCTGAGTGAGGCGCGAAGGGCCGCTCAGTTGGGCGGCCCTACCGTTTCGCCCAGAAGTTTCTGGTAGGCCGGCCCCCACACATCAGCGATCTCATCCTGCGCTTCGCGCTCGATTTGCAGCAGGTCCTCGTGCTTCTCCCAGAAGAACCAGCTTTGATACCTGCGGATGTCCTCGGGCGTCATCGGCCTGGGCGGGGCATTCGGGTCGGACATGAAGTTCTCAAGCATCATGCCGATGCGTGCGACCAGGACGCGCACGATGGCGTCACCGGGCGGGCGCCGGTCGAAGAAGTGCCCGAACATGGCCATCAGTGCTGGATTGTCGAGAACAACCTGGAACGGCAGCCCCGTCGCCATGACTATTTCGTAGGCAAGTTTCCCAACGAGGCGTCCGCGTCTTGGACGTGATCAATGACCCCGCTCTCAGAGTCCTTCGTGGTCTGACGCAGCGTCTCCACCGCCTGCTGGAAGCCGCAGAGACTCATGGCGGCCATCGTGAGCTTTGCAAAATCCTCGTCGTGTTCAGTGCCTGAAGCGACGGCGATTCGCGACCACACTTCTTCGGTCGTGTCGTCGTGACCGACGACGGTTGCGGCGAGTGCCTTGCCGCACGCGATATTCCATCTGTGAATGGCCTCGTCGGGCGATTGAGCAGCCTCGTCGGGCGGGGCACCGATCGGCACCGCGAAGGCTTCGACGACCGCCTTTTTGGCCTCCCGCGACGGCAGGCGGAGGTGGACGGGTTTGCCGCCCACCTTGACCGTGACGGCCCTCTCAGCGAGGGCCTTGAAGTCGAAGGACATTAGGCGATGTCGGTGAAGACGCTGCCGTAGGTTGCGTCAGCCGCCGTCTCGGTCACGTCCTTGAACCACACCTGCTGTGCCGGCAGTGCTTCCGATGGCGCAAAGCTGACGTTGGCCGCGATAGCGCCACCGGCCTGGAAATCGCCATCACCAAAGCCATTCACCGAGCAGGCGACGTTCGCATAGATAATCCCTGGGCGACGAGTGTAGAGATCGACGCCAGAGGCCTTCGCCACCGCCGCCGCAGGTCCGGGTTCCGTCTCGAAGAAATCTCCATCGGCGTTTACCCGGAAAACCGAAGCGAAGTCACCGAAGGCTGGTGCCGTAGCTCCAGCCGCGACAAGCGTCCCCTCCTTGAGGGCAGCTTTCACCGAATTTTGAGCGCCCGCATCGACGGTCCATTTGGCCTTTCCTGCCGCGGCCGCCTCCGCTGCGACTGCGTTGTCGGTATTGGGCACCTCCACATTGGAGCCCGCCGGCCGAAGAATCGTGATCGTGATCTCATCGCCGGTGCGCCTCTTCCCGGCGAGGAACCGGTGTGCGGCGTGACCCGTGATCGCGCCGATGCTGCCCGTGATGGTGCCCACGCCAGCGATCTGCGCGAACGAGATCGCACCATCCTGGAGCTGCGTCTCATTGGTCGATCCGGTCTCATCCGGGAGCGTAAAGTTCGCCAAGCCGGGAATGCGCTGCCATTGCGAGAACAGACCGTCCGCGCTACCCCCCCTCACCAAAAGCGCAACGCCGTTGACCTGAATGGATGTTGGTAGGCGGTTCAGGGCCATGTCGAGCCTCCTAGAGGACTTTCACGCTGGCGGGCGACTCATTCCGCCCTAGCCGCGAGTATTCCACGGATGAGAGCACCGATGCAAGTCGATTAGGTAGTGTCTCAGTTTGAAATATCGCGGGTACCTAGCGCAATCTCAGAATGGCGTCGCGCAACTCAATGATGAAGACATCGCGGACCTTCGGTAGTGGGTCAGTTTGAAACTGGATAGATGAAATAGGGTGCGGCACCCCGTCTGGAGCATTGCAGGCTGCCGAAGCGGGGTGCCTGGGACGGCGGCAGGCAGGGAGCGAAGCCGCCTGGCGAGCCGCCGTCCGTTCGGTCAGTCATCCGCTCAACTTGTCTTTGGCCAGGATTGCGCTTTCCCTTTTTCCACGACAAGATAGGTCGGCGTCTGAAGCAACACCGCCCCGCAGGTTGGCAGCCAGTGCGGGGCGGACAATCGAAGGCGAGCAACCCTCTCGACATCTATACCCGAAGGGTGCGTGCATGTCTACCTCGACAACGACTATTGAGGGCGTTCCAAAGGGTCGGAATAATCATCGTCGTCGATCCGCCTCAGAGAATCCTGGAGTTCCTCTAGCAACGTCCGGGCAACCGGGACTTCGAGCAATAGATATACTTGGTTTTCCCCGAGAGGGAGATCGCCGGACAATTCTAATTCCCGAAAATTGGCTTTTATCCCCACAAGAGGATTTGTCTCGTCCCGATGGTGCGCGGCTAGAGGAAGGGCCTGTAGAGATACAAGGTTTAGAATTCTTCTCGATTTAGCTCTCTCGTCCACGGTGTCCCTCCATCATTGAGGCGGCCGGTCTCCGCCGGCTCGCCCTGTCTTCACAGAATGCAGCTTACTCGGTCTCGCACTCAGTGGGCACGTCGTCGCGCGGGGGTTCCGGCTTGGTGCTCCTCCAGATCCCGCATTTCGTTCAAGAGCTCTCTGGCTTCATTCTCGGACCATCTTCCGACTACGAGGCGCTGATCGCCGATAACGGGCTCTCGAGCGGCGCACGCTCATGCTAGGCACCGCTCGTTGCGGGCCGTTAGGTGATTGACGCCTTCGATTATTAACGGTATCCGCGGCGTCCTAGCTGCGGAGATTCGCAGCGGCTCAAAATTGCCGAGGGCCGGTGTCTCACCACCGGCCCATCGACGAATCTGAGTTGAACTGAAGTAGGGTGGCTTGCCCGGCCGCCGTGAAGCTGAGCGGGATAATACCCGCTTCCGGCCGTCGGTCAAGTGCGCCCTCGAAGGAGGGTGCATGACTGGTCAGAAAGCCGCCGGATTCAACATCACCTTAGCGTCCGACCGTTTGGACGAGGTGGTGCGCTCAGGCTCTGAGAAATTGCGTGCTGATTTGCGGTCGATGCAATCAGCCGCAGAAACCCTGAGAGATCATCATCGCCGAATCGAAAACCTCGTAGCGGCTGAGCGTCGCGTAAGGTTGCTCCATCGCGATGTATTCTTTGACAGTGATCGAGTTCAGGAAGCGCTGAGACTTTGCTCAGTGCCGACGCACCATCCCGCTATTGAGGCGATTGGTCGATTCGAAGGGCTACACGACACCATTGATCGACTGAGTCCGCCGAAAGAGGAGCCGCAGCAGGAGTGGCCTGAATCGCAGGCAGAGTTCCGGGAACGCATGCGCGATGAGAACCCCGATTACGCTTACTGACGAGGAATCCAGAACCTTGAGGGTATTGACGGTGCCTTCAAGCCGAGCAACGCGATCTCCGACGCCTGGACGGTGCGGCGTCCGGAAAATACCGTCGTCGTGAGCGTGTCCATCGACACCGCGATCGGCTCAATCAGATTTTCCTCTTTCCTGGGCACTACCCTGTCTCCTTCACCTGTCCCGCCAGCGCCCACGGCGCTTGGAGCGCTTCGCCCGGCAACCGCTGCACTCCCGCTCGCCTGAGTTCTTGCGAGCCCCGCAGCTCTCGCAGAGCCCGGTCCGCTTCCACCGGGCCCTTGCCTGGGCCTTGCTCTCCCGTGGCCTGCGGCGCGGGGACGGCATCGCTCACCGCTTGATGACGACAATCACGGCCGCCACGGCCAGCACGGCCACGATGAAGCCGAAGACGGTGAGCGAGGAAACCATCAGAAGAAGAAGCCGCCCGCGGTATCCTGCGGGCGGCCCTCCGATTCGTTGGCCAACATAGCAAGGCCAGGTGGCAGAACGGCTATGTACCCCGAGTCGCATTCGGGGAGATGCGGGTTCGAGTCCCGCCCCGGCCTCATCTCTCTTAGAGCAGTCACCCCATCGGTTCAACTCCCGGTGGGAAGGAAAGGGGCGGCAGCCGAAGCCGCCGTCCCTTGGAACGTGCTACTGGCGCTCGGCGCCGAAGGCTCCTGCGATCTCCGCCGTCGAGAAGTCGGCGTTGAACGTGCCGGCGATGCCCGTGGGAGCGGCTCCAGTTTCGCTGTTGCCGTACAAGCCGGCTGCCCAGCTGCCGTCGGTGCTCATGTTGCTGCCCATGCTGCCTACGGCCACCCCAGCGTCATCGTCCACAACGGCGTTGCCGTCATCGGCAGAGATGTTCGTCGATTTCAGATCGATCGACCATTCTCCCATGCCTGAACCGCCCCGGAAATTGTCGATCATACCGGAGATGAATCCAGGATTAGTTGCGGTTGCGTCAACCTGGTTGCCGTCGTCGGCGATGCTCATATCGAAGTTTGCAACGAGCGTGGCGTCTGCCGTGAAGCTTCCATGGGCTCCAGTAACGATGTTGCCGTTCACCACATCGCGAGTTGCGTAAAGGCCCGTTGCCGGTCCTTCATAGGTCGCCGTCATTTCCAAGGCCGCGACACTGTTAAAGGTGAAGGCATCACTTCCCATCGCAAACGTCTTCACAGCGTATCCGACATAATCGCCGGCACTGTTTGCCGCCTTGGGTGTCTCGATCCAATAGCCGAAACTCATGTAATCGGAGTCGGGAACGAGAACGGAGGCGGATGGGTCGTGCACGAAGGTCCAGGTGCCAGCAAGCGTAAAGCCGCCGCCGTGGTTTTGATCGGCAACGGTCACGGAGCATGTCTCGCCAGTGCAAATATAATCTCCCGGCGCCCCGTTCAATCTCCCTGAGAAGGTAGCTTCGTGTTGATCGTCATCACCGTCGCCATAGGTCCACATAGTGGTTCCGCCAGCTCCGGGCTTGGGTGAGGGGAAGCGGGTCGAATCAAGCGTGATGCCCTCGCCTACCGGTCCGACGATGGTGATGGTCCTGGATTCCCCATCATAAGTCAGGCCCGAGGGCAGCGTGGGATCGTCCCCTCCATATACTTCGCCGATGGGCTCGCGACCCGGCTTGTCGATGTTGGTGTAGGCCATAATCATGCTGTCGGATGTCTTCGAGCTCATCATCAACTCGCCGCTGGCCCAGCCATCGGCATCCGACATCGCCATTCCGTCGGAATAGTCACTGCTGCTGAGCATGACCTTGCCGGCTTCATCTCTCGACACTCCCGGGGGAGAGCCGTCGGTTGTCACTGTCCGCAGCGCCTTCGACAACCCCAGCGCGCGCCCGAGCATCTCGGCGTTCATTTCACGCTCGATGCGCCCGTTCTCGGCGATGGACGCTGCGGTGAGCGTTGCGGTGACCATCCCGCCGGTCGAGGTGGCGGTGCCGATCGCCGCGACGGTGACCACGCAATCTTCGCCGCCGGCCGCGCAACTGAACATCACGCCGCCATTGGCCGTCGATGCACCGGCCGCGATGGTGAAGCTGCCAGCCGTCAGGGCGAAGTCGTCGCCCATGGGAAGGTTGGACGGCAAGCTGACCGGATCAGGCATGGGCTCGGGCTCGGGCTCGGGCTCGGGCTCGGGCTCAGGCTCGGGCTCGGGCTCAGGCTCAGGCTCAGGCTCAGGCATTGCCGGGGGATCAGGGTCTGGATCGGGCGCCGGAGCCGCAACCGGATCGTCACCGTCGCTATGGACGCAGGCCGCGAGCGCAAACCCGCCTGCCAGCGCGAGGGCCAGCGCGCTCACACGCGCGAACCTCGGAATGTCTGCGTAATTCATCGTCGTCCCTCCATCGGTTCCGTGGACCTGACTACTGCGCACCTGCGAGCGCGAACTCCCTGGGTGCCGGGTCAATGCTTGTGGGCTGCGACGCGGAATCGCCCCATCTATTCGCCTGCACCCATAGGGTGCGCAACGGCTTTTTTATTCGATGGGAGACCCGGCCCAAGATGGGAGGGAGTGCCGCATGCCACAAGCATGTCGATGATGGTCAATGATGATGAGCGGGCTGTCAAGAGGGAATGCGTTCCGCAGGCGGCCCGGCATAGGCCGCCACTCTGACGTGTTTGGCGATGAGGGGGAGCATGGCACGATTGCCCGATGACGGGAACATGATATTATCGCTCCCCCTGCCACCGTGAAGAGTGGCCGTGATAAGATGCGCGATGGAAGGACTCACCGATGACCGCTGAGCCAGCTCGGAAGCCAGACTCCAACACCCTCTTCGCCGAGGCAATATCACAGGCCGTGGCTCAGGCCATGGTCCCGCATCTCAAGGAGATCAACGCCGGCCTGCGCGGGCTCAACGAGCGCATGGACCGCTTCGAGAAGCGCATGGACCGCTTCGAGAAGCGCATGGAGAAACTTGAGACCGACGTGGCGACGCTCAAGACCGACGTGGCGACGCTCAAGACCGACGTGGCGACGCTCAAGACCGATGTCTCTGAGATGAAGGGCGACATCGCGACGATCAAGAAAATCTTGCTGGAGGGAGAGGACCGATGACCAAACTTCCAGGGGCGCCGGCCGCGACGCCGGACCCCGACCCCGATCCCGACCCCGATCCCATCCATGGCACGGACGGCAACGACGTTCTGAATGGCACGGACGGCAACGACCTCATCTACGGCCATGGGGGCTGGTTGGACAAACTCAACGGCGGTGCCGGAAACGACAAGCTCTACGGCGGCGGCGATGCCGATGGCCGCGACATCCTCTACGGTGGAGATGGCAACGATCAACTCTATGGAGGACAGGGCTTCGACTGGCTGAAGGGCGGCAAGGGGGATGATCTGCTCGATGGCGGTGCTGGCGACGACCGGCTTCTCGGAGGGGAAGGCAGCGACACGCTGCACGGCGGCACCGGCAACGACAAGATATTCGGCGACAAAGGCGCAGATACGCTGCATGGCGGCCAGGACCGAGACATACTCGATGGGGGAGACGGAGACGATTTCGTCTACGGCGATGCCGGTGCGGACGATGTGCGCGGCGGCGCCGGCGACGACACCCTCTATGGAGGGACCGGCAACGACTACATGTCCGGCAACGAGGGCTCCGATACGCTCGTCGGCGGGGAAGGCAACGATTACCTTCTGGGGGACAACTACTTCTCGTCGGAGTCGGAGCCGGATCCAGGAAGCGTCGATACGTTCGTCTTCGCCGCGGGCCACGGCCACGACACAATCGGGAATTTCAAGGACGGCGAGGACAGAATCGACCTGACTGCCTTCACTGCCATCAGTGGCTTCGGCGATCTGACCGTCATAGAGACAGACCGGGGCACCATGATCGACCTGACCGAATATGGCGGCGGGACGATCACGCTGGAGCCGGTGCATAGCCACACCTCGGCGGCGGGCGATCTGGACGCAACGGATTTCCTGTTTTTCACACCGCCAGCGGAACCTGAGACCGACGCCATGTGATCGAAGGGACTCGACGATGCAAGGCAAGTTGAACGGGAGCACGGAACGCTTCGCCCTCGCATTGCGCGACATGGTGCGCGACGCGGCGCGCGAGGCCGTGCGCGGGGAAAAGTCAACCGGGTTCAAACTGACCCACTACCCTCTCTCCCTGTGAGCGAGTGATTGACGGATGATCCGACCGATCACTATATTATGACGTGACGACGACGTGACGATGACGACACGTCGATAAGGTCGATCATGATGAACACCATGATGGACCGCAATGGGGAACGATGCAGGTGGGAGCTCCGATCATGATGATGGATGATGCCGAGCGAGCGGCCATGATGGTGCGGCTCTAGCCGTGCCCAGGGGGCCGCAAGGCCAGAAGCGCCCAGCCGACGTGGTGGGGTGCGCCGTCCACGTGATGAAGATCGCCACCGGCGAGATCACGGAAACCCTGGACGAGCCGAAGCGCAATCCGAACCGCGCCAAGGGCGGCCGGGCCGGCGGTAAGGCCCGCGCGACGGCCCTCGCGCCGGAGCGCCGCCGCGAGATCGCGGCGGCGGCGGCAGCCGCCAGGTGGGAACGCTAATCCGAACAGTGGTGGGGGCGGCGGGACTCGAACCCGCAAGGGATGCTGTTTGTGCAGCAGAGCCCGGACGATTGCGAGTCGCCCGCGTTTACCAGTTTCGCCACGCCCCCATCGCTGCACGCGGAGTCGGAGGGGAGTTGCATCCCCTGTGTTGCAATCGGCTTCGCTAGACGGGAGACCGGGGCGGGAATCGAACCCGCTCTGCTGGGGTTGACCAGCAGGCCAAGGGTTGCAAACCCTGCACATTGCCATTCTGTCACCCGGCCCTCTGTCGGAACCCGCGACTCCTTGATGGGGTCGCGGGTTCTCTTTGAGCACCGCGCAGAGCTTGAAGATGGGCGAGGGATGGCCTATGAAGGAAGCCATCGCGCGGTCCTCAAGCCATACGCGATACCGAGGCCCCCCTATGACTAGTCCTTGTGGGGGGGCCTCACCTATTTCTACGAGATGTTGCGGTGCGAGTCCAACAATTCTTAATGCAACTATGCTTGACAATATGAGATAGTGTCATTATATTAGGGGCATGAACAAGCTCCCCGCTGCCAAGCGCGTAATGATCCTGACCATGATGGTCGAGGGCATGTCGATGCGCTCGATCTCCCGCACTGTCGGGGTCTCCATCAACACCGTCTCCAAGCTGCTGGTCGAGGCTGGCGAGGCGTGCGCGGCCTATCACGACGAGGCCGTGCACGACGTGCCTGCCAGCCGTGTCCAGTGCGACGAAATCTGGTCGTTCATTTACGCCAAGGAGAAGAACGCCCCGCGCGCCAAGAGCGCTCCGGCGGAGGCTGGCGACGTGTGGACGTGGACAGCGCTTGAGGCCGATCACAAGATGCTGGTCTCATGGACCGTTGGCGACCGCTCTGGCGGCACCGCCATGGAGCTCATGGACGATCTGCGCGAGCGGCTGGCGAACCGCGTGCAACTGACGACGGACGGCCACAAGGCGTACCTGGAGGCCGTTGAGGGCGCATTCGGGGGCGACGTGGACTATGCCCAGCTAATCAAGCTGTATGGCGACGCGCCGGACGCTGAGAAGCGCTACAGCCCTGGCGAGTGCATCGGGACGCGCAAGCGCCGCGTCGAGGGCAGCCCGGACCCGGACCACATCTCGACCAGCTACGTCGAGCGGCAGAATCTCACGATGCGGATGTCGATGCGCCGCTTCACGCGGCTGACCAATGCGTTTTCCAAGAAGCTGGAGAACCACGTTCACATGTGCGCATTGTACGCGGTGCACTACAACTTCGTGCGCATCCACAAGACGCTGCGCTGCACGCCTGCGATGGCGGCTGGCGTGAGCGACACGCTGCGGGACATGGAATGGATCGTCGGGCTGATCGACGCGAGGGCACCGAAGCCCGGCCCGCGCGGTCCCTACCGCAAGCGCAAGATTTCAAACTGAGACACTACCGTCGATTATCGTCTCCGCCCTCGGCGGGCGACTGTCCGCCCGAACACTGCATCGCGGGATGTGCTGCCCCGCCTGGCTGCAGCAATGATGTACCGACGGGCGATGTTCGGGAAAACCTCTTGTGCCTTCCGTCCGTATGCCTGCCCCTGGGCGCCTTGAGTCTGAATCACGGCCTCGGTCAGGTACGCATAGGGCGGCGAGCCCTGCGGGCCAACCGGCGGGCCGTGCCCTTCATGGACCTGAGCTGCCTGCCGCGCGCCGGCCCCACCGGCGTAAACGGCCGCCCGGCCGCCGCGCACCCGGCGCCCGAGATAGCGCGCGGCGATGCGTCGTGAGCGAATCGACTTCCGCAGCCGCCCGGTCCGGTCCGTGAACTCAAAGCCGCGCTTGCGCGCCCGGTTGCGAACAACCCTGGCTGCCGCGAGCAACGCTGGGCCCTGCAGGGCGCCCATGTAGCGCGGGTTCCCGAACTCGTTGATTGCGGCCTCGATCTCGCCGAGGCCGAGAACTTCAATCGCCACTTGCGGCATCGAAGTCCTCCGCGTTGCCGTAGGTCGCGGCGCTCAGGCTCACCGAGAGTTCTGGGAACTCGTCTGCCAGCACCTCGTCGATGCGGCGCTGCAGCCGGTGTACCATGTCGTAGGCCTCGTCCTTGTTGGCGCACTCGCCGTTGACGATCTGGGCAAGCTCGATCTTCACGGGGTCGGCAGGGTCGTCAAGGAGTCCTGCCATTAGTCAGAACGCGGTTGGGAACGTGATTGGGGGGCGCGCTCTGGATTGAGCGAGGTGGTCATGCTCAACATCCCGCTGTCGAGATCGCCCGGCGCGAATTCCCGAGCGACCTTGTGCAGGGCTTCCTCAACTGCGCTTGCGCGCTGCCTCGCTTGTTCGTAACCACCCCGTTCGGTGGTTACGATGGTGCACGTCACCTCGATAACATTTGCCATCACTGCCTCAGCTTGGTCACGATTTCCAAGTACCGCGCCGAGCGGCCCCCCGTTGGTCCACCGCGCTCGAGAGGCTCGCCTTGCGCCTCGTGGATTTTGTCACGGTAGACAACTTCGGCACCCGACACCACCCCGTCACGCCAGCGGATGGTGAATATCACGTCAGCCTCAAGGATTCCGACATCCTCCTCGGTCTGAAACCGCGCATGCCGGTCGCGCCTCGCTGCCCACACGACATCGCCCCACGACAGCGCTTGCTCCCGGTCGGTCTCGAAGCGGTCCACACCGTCGGGCCGCGCATCCGGGTCGCGCAGCCATACCCTCAGCGTGAGCGGCGGAGGCATGTAGAGCGGATATCGGCTAGGCAATCTCGATCTCCTCCGGGAGGATCAAGCGGGCAACGCACGCGAAATAGTCGAGGCGTTGCTGCGATGGGCTGTCGTCCTCGTCGTACTGGGCCTCGATCGCGATGAGGTGGGGGCCCAGCCTTTCCAGGGCACACTCCAGGAGGCGAGCAGCGCCTGTATCGGACCCGGCGATCTCTTCGGCGCGGCATTCGATGCGGAAGCCTATCCCGTTCGGCGGCGCCGCACCGTCGATCAGAGGTTCGCGCTCCGGGACGAAGACCCACCAGAGGATTGACGGTCCACGAGCACGTTTGTCGGCGTCTCTGCCCACGAATTTGACGCGAGCGACGCTGGCGTCCTTCTCGGCAGCACGCTCAGGGTAGACCTCCACGAAGCAGTCACAGAGCGTCATTCGCATGAATTCCGCCGCCTTCATGGGTCAAACGTAGCCCTCAAGCTCGACCGTGGCCATGAAGTAGCGCTCGCCCCCTAGCCGCTGATTTCGCACATAGCGGAGGTTCACCGCCCCCTGCCCGCCCCTGATCTTCACCTCCCGGCTCGTCTGGTCCTCAAGGTCCGTGTAGTTGAATATCTTGTTTCCGTTGGTCTCGAGCCAGGAGTTGAACGCCGCGAGGTTCGCGTGCGTCACCGCGATCTTCGCCATCCGCCGCTTGAACGAGCGCGTCGTGAAGGTGTGCTGAGCAATGGCGCCATCCTCGAACGGCGTGCGCCGCGTGTCGGGTTCTCTCCCGAGCCCGTAGTCTTCCAGCAGTATCGTCGCTAGGTTCCAAGGCCAGTCGAGTGCTGCCATGTGACAACCCTGCCGTCACACGCGCTGGGTCGTCAAGCGCTCAATCCAGGCGATGGCCTGACCGGACTTCACCTGCGCCGGCGTGACGCGCAGTATCCGCCAGCCCAGGATCATCGCCTCCGCCGCGCGCTCACATCCCTTGGTGACGCCCTCGACCGAGCGGTGATCCCCCGGATGGTGCTTCTTGCCCTTCTCGGATTTGTACAGCCAGGGAGCCCGCAAGCCGTCCACCTCGACCGCGATCTTGAGGTCCGGCCTCGCGAAATCGAACCGCCACTGGCGCGTCGGGTGGAACCGCATCTGCCGCTTCCACAGCCGCTGCTGGCCGAGAGCCCGGAGGTGAAGCCAGAGCATCTCCTCGCCGCGACTCTTCGGCGTCGGCTTCTTCGCCTTCTCGGCGGCGGAGCTCTTCGGGCGGCGACACAGACCATGAGCGTTCGCATACCCGATGATCGAGTTCTCGCTCCGGCCGAGCCGGCGAGCCATATCCTCCACCGGCACGCCTGATTCGTAGCCCCGGTAGACAGCCTCCGCGTCCTTCCTGGTCCATCGCTCCCCCGCCATCACTGCACCGTCTGCAAGCAGTTGACGGTCAGCGAGCGCGGGTCGTCCGGCCGCCCAGCCGTGGTGAGAGCCACCTTCAAGCCGCAGGTCCGGCAGCGCACGAGGAAGTGGCCGCAGCGCTTGGCCGGATAGGGCAGCTCCGTCCTGCACGACGGCCAGGCATCGTGCGATGTGTCGATGTCCTTGCCATTGGGATAGACCGGGTTGGCAGGACACTGCGGCTCACGGCCGCCGTCGGTCCACTTGATGTTGAAGTCAGTCATCGAGCCTCCATTCCCGCGCCTTCCGCGCGCACCACTTCGCCATCCGGTAGGCCTGCACGAGCAGCCACGGCCGGCCCGCGGCGCACAGGATGTCGGCCGCGATGTCCGCCGCCAGAGCATTGGCCTCGTCCTCGATGATGGGCTCAGCCATCAATCCCCTCCTTCCCCGCCGCCAGAATTCTCCTGATCCTCGCCCAATCCGATGGACGCCAGATGTGCACGTCCACGCCGGGAATCGAGCGAAGCACCTTCAGCCACCGCTCCTGTGTCAGGCTGATATCACTGGTGTCAGTCTTGAGTTCGGCCACCAATAGACGGCGTTCGCCCCTGCGAGCCAGCACCAGATCCGGAAAACCTGCCGCAGTGACGTTGATCAAGCGTCCCTTCACATTACTGACATGGTAGACGCGCCAGCGGTTTTCCTCGGCAAGATCAATCACGCTGGCTTGGAAAGCGGTTTCGCTGCCCCACTCCCGCCGCGGACGCTCTGGGTAGAACCTCAAGCAGTTCTCGCAGACGAACAGCAAGCCGTCTTGGGGTGACCATTGCTCGCCCCACTCGCTTGCGGCGTCGATGGGATCGTCGCAATCCGAGCAATATGCGATGGCCACCGTGAGCATGGTGTCGTCTCTCTCCCCGTCACGTTTTGCGCGAGATGTTCCGACAAGGGGGGTATATATACATATCCCCCCTTGTTACGGACCTACTTTCGCGCAAGTTCGCACCTAATGCGCAACATGTTTCGCAACATCTTTCGCACCCCTCCCGTACGGCCCCGTCAGGCCTCCCCTGGATACCGCTTGTCGGCCGGCCGGATGAGCTTTCGCGTCTTGCCGCGCACCCTCATCTGCACCCTGGTAAGCCTGCCGTTCTCGAGCAACCGTTCCTTCGCCGCGTACAGATCGGATACCGTGCATCGCTTCAACGATGGCCTTCCGCCCAAGAGCTTTATGAACGTGTTGGGAGAGCCGCGATCCGCTGCCAGAACCTGCACGCCATCCTCCATGAGATTGGACAGCTCACGAAGAAACAGATCGTTGATTTCCAGTTTTTCCAACTGCGAACGTCCGCCGGTTGCAATGGGAGCGAACACCCCGTGTTCCCATCGCAAGCGAATCTGGTGCCCCGACGGTCCATAGTTGGATTTCATCACCTTTAGAACTCGCTCGTTCGTGTCCTCATCCTCCCCATATTGTTCGAGATCATCCTTCGGCTTTGTCAGATATACACGTGCCCGTACTGAGTTGTTCCACGCGGTTGACCCGGATATCCCGGTTCCCTGGGTTATGCCGAAGTTGCTTGGGTGAGCGGTCAGAATAAGGCCGCCATTGAATTCCATAGGCCAGCGTCGGAGCAGGTTGATAAAACTCCGAACCTGGGCCCGGATGTTCTCGTTTCCCCCGAATGTGTCCGCCGCCGTATCTATGATGACGAGCTGCGCACCGCTTTCGCGGATGACAGTTGTGAGCTGTTCGAACAGCGGTGTGGGCGTGATTAGATCGTCCCGCGAAAAGTTGGCCAAGATGTTGTCTTTTCCGACTCCCGAGGACATATGGACGCCGGATAGCGCGCTCATCTCGATACCGTAGGTTTGATTTATTGGAGCTTGGCGACGATGCAGCTCATCTTCATCGTCCTCGCAGTAGAGTGCGACGGATGGGATAGGGTCTTCGGGCAAACGGATTCCTGCCCAGTATTCTCCCCCGAGCGCAGCGGCCGTTTGCAGTTGTTGAGCGAGCAGAGATTTTCCGACCCCGCCATCGCCAGTCAGGAGAGTTACCGACCCTCGCGCGAGGATGCCTTCTATGATCCACTGACGGGGGGGCACGGCTTCATCCTGCCATTTCGTGGGAGAGAACCGCACGAAGGGCGGAATCTCTCGTAGAGGCTCTCCGTAATCCTCTCTCATCATTGCGCAATCTTGACCACATCGTTCCAATCGCCCTCTTCCGGCGGTTGAACTAAGGTTCTGAAGCCTTGCCGCGCGAGAGAGGCGGCGGTCTTCTCCGCGGCTTTTATCCCCGCGACTCCCGCGTCGGCAAAGATGTAGATATCTTGAACCCTGTCTGGGATTTTCACCTTGTTCATCCGTCCTGCGCCACAGGAGCACCAAACAGGCAGACAGAATCGTTGTTGGGCTGAAAGCGCTGTCTCCGGCCCTTCAGCTAACCCAAGCGATCTGCCTGGCGGCCCCAACCGCACGGCACCATCCCGCATTGGGCCGAGCGTCGGCTTGTTGGGCTTTGCGTCGGTCTTCGCCAGTCCGTCGGGGCGCAGGAAGATTCGCTGTACGGCCGTCACCCGACCATGGCCATCCTGGATGGCGCAGACTACGGCGGGCTTCTCCCGGCGGTCAGCCGTGTGAAACAGGCGGGCGAAGCGCAGTGTGGGCGGCAGAGGAATCTTGATACCTCGCTCGCGCAGGTAGGCCTCTCCAAGAGTGTCGGCGATCGGCTGTGCGTTTTTCCATATCAGCCGCGCGGCCTCGCGACGCTTGGCCTCATCGTGATTCGCCGTGCTATTAGAGATGGATCCTGAGCGGGGCGGTTCCTTTGAGGCATCGCCCCGTTCGGGCCAGATACCGAGCACCCGGAGTGCCCCGATCACCTCGGCTTGGGTGCAGCCGGAGTGACAGTGAACAAGCGGCCGCCCGTCCCTACCGACTCCAATCGACAGACTCGGACTGCGATCGTCGTGAGAAGGGCAGCGCGCGCTCCACCCGCCACCCGTTTTCTTCGCCTCCAGGGCGCGTGCTATCTCCACAGCGGAGGGGAGACGGTCCACCTGCCCCCCCCCTCAGGCGGCTTTAGGCGTCCTTTCGGAGCGGCGGTCCCGCTCTTGTTGGATCAGCCGACGAATCATGTTGGATTTCGACCGCCCCTCTTGTTCAGCCCATTGTTCGATGGCTGCCAATTCCTCGGGATACAGAGTGATGCTCATTGTGGTTGCGTGCACGTCTGGCATGCCAATCTCCATTCCGAACGCGGGAACGATAGCATTCGCGGAACGAAGCTACAATAAATTACGACGTTACATATTGTAGTCTAAGGTGGGCGTTGATCCGCTAGATGTGGTGGCTCACCCGCCGAGTTCCCGGAAGATCGCGCCCTTCAGGCGGCGCTTGAGCTTCGTTAGGCTCGGGTCTGACTCGCCAAGCAGGAAGTGTGCGGGAACGCTCTCATAGTCGGTCCATCTCCGTGAATGAGGGTCCGCCACATAACGCCAGTATCGGCGGTCAGCCTCGTAGGTCAGCAGTCCCACTCGCAGCGGTGGCTGTTCGCTCCGCCGGCATAGGACGGCTATATCGCGCGCCTTCATGCCGCTGCGTCATCCCGTGTGCGACGCATCTCTGCCTCCTGGTCCACAACGTCAAAGCCAGCCTGAAGCGCGTCATCCGACAACGCCCGGATTCTCTTCTCAAGGTCGTCGGCGAGCCCGGCGACAGTCTCAGCCGTGTGGTCCGGTTCCCCGATATGAAGAGCGTGTGCTGCTTCATGGACCAGCCCGTAATCGCCCAACACCTCGTCGATCGTGGCGACGCCACTCTTGAGAGCGACGAAGCCGAGCAGGCAGCAAGCGTGCATGGTCTCGCCGGTCAGCCCTTTCGCGCGCAGCATCGGCGCGACCGCCAGTTCGCCTTTGCGCAGCGGAAAACTGCCACGCCAGCCACCCTGATCCGTCTGGCGATACTCGAATGCTGTCATGCCGCCGGCCTCACGACGGAGTAGTCCTCGCTCCTGTCGATCCCGTGGCCCTTGCGGTCTGCGTCACTCTCGGCGAGCCGGCAGTCGCCGCAGATGCGGTCGCCCGCCCACGTGCTGTCGAAGGGCTCGCGGCACCGGATGCACGGCCGCTCAGCGGGGACGTGGTGCTCGGGCACCGGGCAGTGGTTGCTCTGACAGAAGGGGCAGATGTTCTGCACGCTGGCCTTGCCGCAGACCTCGCACTGCCTCGTCTTCGGGTGCTTCATACTGTCGCCTCGAACAGTGGCATCGGCTCGGGGTGTCCTTTCGTGCCATAGCGGTAGCCTGCGAAATCCGTGTACTTCCACAGGCGCCGGTTCGCCCACCGCGTCACGTCGCGTAGCAGACCCGGCGTCCAGTCGTGCCGCACCCAGGGGCGCTTCTGGCGCGCGTTGAGCTTGATGACCGGCTGCACATGGGGCTCGGCGCCCCGATCGATGACCAGCTTGATCCGCTCCATGCAGGAGTGGAACGGCTCGTTTCCGATCAGGACGTAGACGCGCTTGCGGCGATTGTTCGGGACCCGCTCGCGGAGCATGTCGAGGACGCGGATGACGTGGGGAAGGTCTCCCTGGTCGTCGAGCGCGAAGCGCCAGGGCCCGCGATTGATCGGCTCCCAGCGCTCATAGACCTCCTCGTCGAAGGTGCGGGGCTCGAAGCCCGAGTTGGCGTCGAGCAGGGGCACGCCGGCGCTGCGATAGCGGGCGACGATGTGTTCCTGGAACTCGGCCGGCAGCGCGCTCAGGTTGTTGTCGCAGAGGATCGGGCGCGGGGTGAAGTCGTCTATCAGGGTGAAGTCGCGCCCCTCCATGGCCGGAACGATGCAGAACCAGCAGCCGACCGGGCAGCCGCGGGAGGCGAACGTCGCCATGGGATTGTGGCGGGCAACCACGTCACCGGCGTCGCCGCCGACCTTGAGCAACCCGTGCTTCGACATCGGGCGGAACTCGTTGCGCCGCGCGAAGATGCCGGGCCCTCCGATCCTGACACGGTGGCCAGCCAAGATGTGCCAGGTCGCACGTGCCATTGCCTCGCCGACATCCCACGAGAAGACGACCGAGAGGTTCATCGTGTCGCCCTCGCGCCACTCGACGATGCCCTTCGACCACTTGGAGAGCTTCACTTTGCGACCTCCGCCTCGGCGACCAGCCGCTCAAGGTCTCGCATGCTGGCCTCGTAGCTCTGGCGCGGCTGTCCTCGGTGATCGTCCCGGCCGTTCAACCAGCCGTGCCGATAGAAGCCCGACCGATTGCTGCCGGGATCGGGCGAAGTCAGGTCGAGGCCGTCGAGGTAGCCCGCAACGCATTCGTCATCCATCCAGGGCTCGAGCTGGGGCTCTGCCAAATTCATTCTGCCGTCTCCGCGAAGAGCGGCAGGTCCTCGGGACCGCAGACCGGTCCTGGCGGGCGCTCGGTCGGGCTCCTCGGCACATCCTCGTCGATGCGCTTCTGCGCCATCTCGGCGTAGGCTTCATTGATCTCTATGAGGATGGCGTCGCGACCCAGGCGAGGTCGCGGATGTTCCGCTGCAGCGGCCGGCTCCCCTTGGCCTTGGAGAAGTGCTTGCAGTCAGGCGAAAACCACGCGAGCGCGCAGGGGCGCCCGCCGGTCGCATCGAGCGGGTCCACCTGCCAGATGTTCTGCTCGAAATGCTTTGTCGCCGGATGGTTTGCCCGGTGCATGGTGATGGCCTCGGCATCGTGATTGATGGCGATGTCGAGGCGCCCGAGCGCACGCTCGATACCGAGCGATGCACCGCCGCCGCCGGCGAAATTGTCGATGACTAGGCCTTCGATCATGCCTCTCTCTCCCTCGGGAACTCATCCCACATGCGGCCGTCGATCTGGCGGCCGGCCTTCTTCTTGCCCACGCGCACCGCCGTCCGACCGCAAGAGTGGTGTTCGATCTTCTTGCCGGGACAGTTCTGCGCCGCCGACCGCTCGGCCTCGTCAAAGGTCATGTTCTCGTACCAAGCCCATTCGCCGTTCTGCTTGTGCAGGTACGGGACCCCGGCCGCGATGCACTGGTCGCGGACCGAGCGGAACCAGTCGGGGTGGGAAGGACGCGCGTGGCAACCGCTCTCACCCCCGGAAATGACCCAGTCGATGCCGGTGAGGTCCAGCTCGCCCAGGTTCTCAAGCAGAGGCTCGATCGACAGGAATCGGACGGCAGCCTCGGTCTCACGCAAGCGGTCGATCCGCTCCTTCCGCGCGCGGTCCTCGACGCTCACGCCCAGCCAGACGTTCGGCAGCGGCAGGTTCACCGCCAGCCAGAGCGACGGGTCCTCGCCAGTTCGTTCGGCATACAGCTTCTGTGCCGTGCCTTCGATCAGCGCGTCCCGAAAACCCTCCATCCGGGTCTCTCCGCTCTCCCCGGTCTCAATGCTCGTGAGGTACTGCGCCATGCGCTCCGGCCGCTTGGTCAGCACCTGGAATTGGTGGTGTGAGGCGAGCGCCATCATGGCGAACACCTGGTCGATCATCTCCTCGCTGTGTCCTTCGTAGAAGAGGTCGGTCATGGAACAGACGAATATCCGCCTTGGGCGCCGCCACCGCAGCGGCTGCCACAGGGCGTTCTGGTGCAGGAACAGCTCGACCTTGTCCGCATCCTGGGCCGCGTAGCGGATCGGATTTCCGAACAGCCGCGGCTGCATCACCTCGGCATAGCAGTGCTGGCAGGCGGGCGAGACGTGGACACAGAAATGCCCCGCGCGGCCGGTCTCCTTGTTGCGGGCTCGGATTGGGTTCCAGGTTTCCCCTGCTGAGCCATCGGGGTTTTTTACCCACTCAATCTTGGTTGGCATGGCGCCTTCTCTCCTTATCCCTCACGCGGTGACAGGGTAAGCAGACTTGCTCGACATCCTCGTGATGCTCGGCCGCATACCCAAGATAATGGTCGTATTCATGCCTCGGGTCGCCTTCGTGCCAAACATGACCGCAATCAGTGCACGGCGGATCATTCGGGTGCGGGATCAAGCCCGCTTCGACGAAATAATTTATCCTCCGACGTGCCTGCTTCCGATGGGGATTACAAAGAAGGGTTGACATCGCTCGCCAGACTCCCTATATTCCAAGGTGTTGAAGGGGAGACGAGAAATGGCACGCAAGGCACCCGGCAAAGCTCACCGCGAAGGTCTCACCGTTGTTCAGTTGATGGACCTGTTTCCGACCGAGGAAGCCGCGACGGAGTGGTTTGAATCTATCATCTGGCCGAATGGCCGCCATTGCCCGAAGTGCGGTTCTGAGCGCACTCGCGAGGCGAGCCACAAGAAGATGCCCTACTGGTGCACGGACTGCCGCTCTTACTTCAGCGCCAAGACCGGCACTGCAATGCAGGCGTCCAAGGTTCCGCTCCGCAAGTGGGTGATTGCGATCTACCTCTGCCTGACCAACCTCAAGTCTGTTTCGTCCATGAAACTGCATCGGGACATTGGCGTGTCGCAGCCGACGGCTTGGTTCATGCTGCATCGCATTCGGGAAGCGTGGGCTTCGGAAAGCGGCGGTCCCTTCGATGGTCCGGTTGAAGTCGACGAGACCTACATTGGCGGTCTGGAAAAGAACAAGCACAGCGCAAAGAAAATGCGGGTTGGGCGCGGTGGCATCGGCAAGACTGCTGTCGCAGGGGCCAAGGATCGCGCCACGGGCGCCATACGCGGCGAAGTGATTCCTGACACAACCAAGGCCACCCTGCATGGCTTCGTGGCCGATCATGCGACCCCTGGCGCCACGATCTACACCGATGAAGGTGGCGGCTATCACGGGTTGCCCTTCAATCATCAAACCGTCTGCCATGGTGTTGGTGAGTACGTTGATGGAATGGTGCACACCAACGGGATTGAGAGTTTCTGGAGCATGTTGAAGCGGGCGCACAAGGGCACCTTCCACAAAATCAGCCCTAAGCACTTGCAACGGTACGTTTCTGAGTTCGCTGGTAAGCACAACATCCGCAACTCAGGAACCATCTTCCAGATGCGTGACACCGTCGCGCGGTTGGTCGGTAGAAACCTCCTCTATCGCGACCTGATCGCCGACAACGGGCTTTCCTCGGACGCGCGGTCGTAGAGGTTCTACGCGACGGAACAGCGCCTTTGCCAGTGTCTTCGGTGTTGCGCCTACAAGATCACGGGCTGGATCAAGCATAGGTTTCATAGATCATTTTCCTTTAGTACTTTGACGATCAACCGTCGGGACTCTTGAGGAATTCTTGCATTCCTCGTTTAATTCCAAAGGCTTCGACAAATGGAATCATTCGATTAATAAGACTGTGAATGTCTTTCGCTTCTTTATCCTCATTGGAGTCCGGCAATGCGTAATGATCCGGTAGGCTTATACCTTTCCTTTCAAGATGCTCACGGATTAGGTGGCGCCGGGATACACTCATAGGGTTATGCAGTCTTTCTTGTTCGAAATGATAGGATAACTCTCGCATTTCTTGCGCAATTTTCTTCCTGTTTCTTCTTCTTGCTGTTGGTATTGCCCGTGTTATGAGAGAGGTTAGGGCAGCACCTACAAGTCCGCTGGCGATTACAGCCCAGATGTAAGGGTCAGTCAGTGCGGCAATCACAGCGCAAGCCACTCCAGCGGAGCCGAGGCCACCACACACCTCGTACCCGCTCGCGATGCGGAGAAGAATTCGAAGGAACACCATCCTTCTAGCCTGCCCTTAGTCGGAACGACTGTCAACCTATCTTTGTAATCCCCCTTCCGATCACCATTCCGAGCCGGCACGAATGCACGTCCAGTTTCAGGACCAGGTTTCGGCGTGTAGTTCTTGCGCCCGTGAGCATTCTTCGAGTCCCTGCAGGATGACGACAAGCCATCGCCCCGGCTCCGATCAGCGCCGAACTCGGGGCGCTGGTGCCATGCCTTGCAGCGGGCACACCATTTCTCGCCAGCGCCGATCCGCGCCTGATAGGCGTCGACGGAAAGCCCTGTTCTATTCGCCGCGACCTTCACAGCTCCAGCCCTGCTACCCATCGGCCACCTCGGTCATTGAATCATCGCTCCCAATTCACACTTGCGCCTCATGTGGGCATCGACCATTTCTTGCCGGACATCCGCCCGCCGGAAAATCCAACTCGACTCTCCTCCGGTCGCGCGCCGGAAGGCCCCGTCCTTCTTCAGGACGACGAGGTTCAAGCACCGGTAGCAGATCGTGAAGTCGCCCGGCTCGGATATGCCGTCCTCTTCCGTCACCTGCTCCCACGATTTGCACCATGGGCATTCCCGCGCACTCATCGCGGCGACTTCGCTAAGCCGCCTCCGCCTCACTGGCGACTTCGCGCCGGCGCTCTTCCTCTTCGCGGATCAACTGACGAATCATCCCGGTGCGGGACCGATCCTGCTCAGCACCCCACTTCGCCAGCAGATCGAACTCCCGATCAGTCAGTTGAAACGTCCTCGACTTTCTCGTGCCATCAACGGTCATTGCTACCTCCTAGAAGGTTAGTGGCTGGAAACTGGCACAGACCCGGCATAAAGGTCAATATATGAATGTCGGGAAAATGTAGCTTGACAGTCACGATCATGTTGTGTGTCATGTACCAACTAGTCAGCCTCATCCGGCGGCGATGCTTGGAGGACACATGACAGACGACACCCTCATCGACACTAGCAGGCCCACCCTCCATAGGGGCATGGACTTCCCAACCTACCTGGAGGATCCGGCCGACATGCCGAGCCTGTCGAGTTCAACGGTGAAGGCGCTCCTTCAGACGGCGCCCAAGCGGGTCTGGTTCGAGACGAAGCGCCTCAACCCGGCGGCGAAGGACAAGCGGAAACGCGAGTTTGCGCTCGGTACGGCGGCTCACGCAGTGCTCGTCGGGATGGGCGAGAAGATCAACATCATCCCCTACGACAGCTTCCGCAAGAAGGACGCCAAGGAGATGAGGGACGAGGCCTATGACAGGGGCCATACGCCCATCCTGGAGGACGACATGGATCGGGTGAACGAGATGGCGGAGGCTGGGATAGAAGCATTCGCCAAGAACCCCGACATCGGCGACCTCTTCGGGAAGCACGCCGATTCGGTAATCCGGGAGGGCTCGATCTTCTGGCGCGAGATGAACATCGCCTGCCGCTGCCGACCGGACTTCTGTCTGCTCAGCACCACCAGCCAGCCGCTCATCGTCCACTACAAGACGACGGACAACCAGATCAATACGCCTGGGCTGCCGCGGTACGCGGCCGGTCTCGGGTGGGAGTTCATCGCCGCCCACTACGAGGCGGGCGTGAAAGCGCTGACCGGCCACGACCCGGTCCAATTTTTCGCCTTCCAGGAGTCGCAGCCGCCCTACTTGACGAGGGTGCTCAAGCTGCAAGACGCCTTCACCGGCGCCGGCCGGATGCGCCGGCAGCGTGCGATGCAGATTTGGGCGCGGTGCACCATGACGAATACCTGGCCCGGCTACATCAACCGGACCACCGAAATCTCGGTGCCGCCATGGCACGAGACCCAGCAGATCGCGGAGAAGGATGCCGAGCAAGCCATCATGCAGAACGAAGGCAAAGATCCTCTCGATCTCGCGCTTGACTGGCAAGCCCCAATTGAATGGAGACGAGAATGACAATCAAAACCGAACTCCGTTTCGACTCGAAGCGGATAGATCAGTTGGCCGGCGAGGTCAGGAACTGGCTCCTCGACCGGCTCAAGGACGGCCACGACGGCCGCGCCTGGGATCAGCGCCCGGCCGAGGATCAGGAGCTTACGATCGACCAGGCGCAGGCCTTCGGCATCAACCTCGTCAGGGATATCGCCGAGGCGATCAACGACGAAGGCAAGCAGGTCATCAAGGCGACGCTGGGCAAGGTCACGCGGAACGGCGATGAAGTGAAGTCGGACGTGACGCTGCTCATGCACGAGGATGACGATGAGGACGGCCACGCCATGTTCTCCGCGTCTGGCAAGAAGGTGCAGATCATCGTCGCAGACGCAGAGGCTTTCACCGGCACCGAGGGCCGGCCAGAGGTCGGCCACGATCAGGGATCGCTGGGCCTCGGGGAGATGGATGAGGAAGAGTTCGACCGCGTCTATCTGGCGTCGGCCACGAGCGAGGTCGCGGACGATCACCTGCCCGACAACAAGTGGCCGCATGGCCAGAGCGGCGGTGTTCCCGGCTTCGTCTGGGTGAAAGAAGAGCCGCTGCCCACCGAGGAATTGCCCTTCGTCCTGGGAGCGAAGCGGTCGGTCGATCGCGACGCCGATGGCAACGTTTCCGTGCTCGGCGACTTCGAGCCGCCCGAGGTGCTCGCGGAGTGGCTGGAGTGCGAGCGGCGCTGGGCTGCCGTCACTTCTATGCCGGTTCCCGATGATGGTTTGCCGGACAACGACTGGCAGCACGGCCAGACGGCGGTGATGCAGGGCGTGATCTGGCTGACGGAAAGGCCGGAGCCGTCGGCGGTGCAGCCGATCGTGGTCGACACGTGGCGCTCGGTTGAGCGCTACAAGAACGGCAAGATCAAGCGGCTGGGCGACTGGGCGGTGCCGGACGAAGCGGAGAGGTTCGACCCTTTGAAATCCCAAGATTCCTCGACCGGCGAGGGAGAAGAGCATTCACCCGAGAAACCCACCGAGGGTGAACACGCCGCGGGAGACGGCACCGGTTCTGGCGACCCGGCGTCGTAGGCGGCCGGGGGCGGCCCGGTTCCTCCCTGCCGGGCCGTCACCGGATGCGGTGTTTCACGTGGGACACCGGATCATACCGAGGGATGGATGGAGGTCACGTTCTGGATTTGCTAGAGTGGACGGATTGCAGCGGAGTGGGCACTCGCGCTGCAATCCTGACCAGCGGCAATCATGAGGAACAGCCGATGGCTAAGACCTATCCTACGAGATCAGACCTGACTGCGGAATACCTCCGCAGAATCCTCGACTACGATCCAGAGACGGGCCACTTCACTTGGCGGCACCGGATTGAGTTCGATGCCCGGTGGAACAACAGGTTCGCCGGGAAGCGGGCGGGAAATCTCAGGCGTGTTGATGGTCAGCCTGCGTACTGGATAATTTGCATCAACGCGAGAAAGTACCGGGCCCACCGGCTGGCATGGTTGTGGGTGAAGGGAGAATGGCCTGTCGGCGAGCTAGATCACGAAGATGGAGACGGCCTCAATAACAGAATCGGCAATCTGCGTCTCGCTTCGTCGTCCCAAAACAAGGGGAACACCCGCACGAGGGCTGACAATTCCACCGGCTTCAAAAGCGTCAACAAGATGAAGAACGGACGCTTTCGGGCCTACATCAAACAGCGACACATCGGCGTGTTCGATACGGCGGAGGAGGCACACGCGGCCTATGTCGCCGCTGCGAAGGAGGAATTCGGCGAGCACTGGAGGGCGGGATGAAGCGACATCGAGTGCATTTAAGCGGCCCGATGATCGGGCTGCCCAACAGAAACGCGGAGGCCTTCGAGGCGGCCGAGAGGCTCGTGCGTGCGCTAGGCCACGATGTCTGGAATCCCATCAACATCAGTGCGCAGACCGACGATCGCATCTTGCTGTTGCAGAACCTCGTCTTCATCTGCGAAGCCGCGACCGCGCAGGTGCTATTGCCGGGGCATGAGTGCTGGCCTAATTCGCTCGCGGAGGTCGCAACCGCCAGGGCGCTCGGCCTGCCCCAGTACGGCCAGCGCGACGACGAGTTCTGGCTGCTCAAAGAGGCCGGGCACTGTCAGATGCGCCTCGGCCCGGCGCCGGAACTCACACTGGTTGGCGACAACTGATGCCCGCCGATCGTCAAGACGAGAACGTACTGGCCGAGTTTCGCGGCATGGACGGTGACCTGCAGTTGGTTCTGAGCGACGCGATGTTGAAGTGCGGCCCGCTGACGATAGCCACCGCGATGATGCTGTTGGCCGGCGAGGCGATCTCGATGGCGCTCGAACTCAATCCGCAGATCGACCGGCAGCAGATCGAGGAATCACCATGAAGATCATCTCGCTCCAAGCGGAGAATGTGAAGCGGCTCGTTGCTGTGGAGATCAAGCCAGACGGAAACCTGGTCGAAATCACCGGCCGCAATAATTCTGGAAAGACTAGCGTCCTGGACTCGATATTTTGGGCGCTCGCCGGCGTCCGCTCGCACCAGCGCGAGCCGATCCGCCGTGGCGAGGATGAGGCACGCATCACGCTCGACCTCGGCAAGGTGCTGGTGAAGCGCAAGTTCCGGCGCTCCCAGCGCAAGATCGATGACAAGAAGGACGGCGAGACCGAGGAGCGGATCGCCACCAGCATCGTGGTCGAGACTGTCGATGGCGCCAAGTTCCCGAGCCCGCAGGCCATTCTCGACAAGCTGCTCGACAGCCTGAGCTTCGATCCGCTCGCCTTCGCGCGGATGGACGAGAAGGCGCGGTACGAGGCGCTCAAGAGCCTCGTGGGGCTCGACTTCACCGACCTCAACGTGAAGCAGAAGGCTGCCTACGAGGAGCGCACCGGCCACAACCGGACGGTCAAGGAGAAGCGCGCCGCGGCAGAGCAGATCGTCCTGCCCGATGAGGTGCCGGCAGAGATCGTGGACGTGTCCGCCCTCTCCAGGAAGATTCAGGAAGGCGAGCGGGAGAACGCGGCCATCGTAGAGCAGGAGCGGACGCTCGCTCGCCGGACAGCGCTCGCGAACGAAGCGAAGACGCGCCTGGAAATCGCCTCTCGTGATGCGGAGGCGGCGGAACGGGCTCTCGCCGAAGCCAAGAGTCGCGCGCAGGAAATCGAGGCGGAGGTAGCCGAGGCGATCGAGGCCATCGACAGCTTCCCCGAGATCCCCGACCGCAAGGACCTCGCGCCGCTCCACGAGGGAATCGCTAGCGCCGACGCCCGGAACGAGGTTCACCGCAAGGCGTCTGAGAAGGCGAAGCTCATGGGCGAGGCTACCATTGCCGAGGGCAAGGCAGCCGAGTGCAGCACGACGATATCGGAGTGCCTGGAACAGGCGCGCAAGCGCATCGAGGAGGCCGACATGCCCGTCAAAGGCCTCAGCCTCACCGAGGGCAGGGTCATCTTCGACGGCTTCCCCTTCGAGCAGGCGTCCGATGCCGATCAACTCCGCGTGTCATGCGCAATCGCCATGCGGGGCGCCCCCAAGCTGCGGGTCATTCGCGTGCGCTCCGGCTCGCTGCTTGACGAGGACAGCCTCGCCGTGCTCCGCGAGATGGCGGAGGAGGCCGACTTCCAAATCTGGATTGAGCGGGTCGATACGTCGGGGAAAATTGGCTTCGTGATCGAAGAGGGCCGGCTCAAAGATGACCAGGGCACTCTCTTCGGCGAGCAATCAGCCTGATGCCCTACATCAGCCCGACTCCGCGCGAGAGACAGAAGTTGTGGGAGGCCTACAACCGTATGCCCTGGTGGAAGCGGCTTCTTGTGGAGAAGCCGTTGCCGATTCTCCCGATCAGGCGGCCGAACCACCTGCCGCCACCACCACCTCCTCCCCGATCGCGTTCCTGACTAGCACCGGCAAGGAGAAGCGGAATGAAGTGCGCAAAGTGCCATGGCTGCGGCCAGGTCGCCGACACCGACGATCAAGAGCCGTGGACGGCTTGGACCGCGCTGCCGCTTCAGAGCGCCGGCGCTGTCGTCGCTGGCCTCGTGAAGCCGATCGACTGCCCGGTCTGCGGCGGGACCGGAGAGCCGGCGAAGTCTGCCGCAACGGAACGGCTTTGGGCGGACATGGAAGACTTCGTGGAAGATCGCGAACTGATCGAGGCGCATCGCACGCCCGAAGACGCGGCGCGAGCCGGGGTTCGCAATTCGATCGAATACTGCCGCGCGGACAAGGTGGTGGACAAGGACGTGGAGGAGACGATGGCGAAGGCGTTGAAGGAGATTGAGGACTGCAGCGGCCCAAAGGCTGTCCAGGAGGCACTCATCGTCGGGACTCTCTCGCGTAACCTTATTCGCGTGCACACGCTCGCCCGCGCGGCCCTCGCCGAATGCGAGGGGATGTGCGGCCTATGAAGAGAGTCATATCGAAAATCGCGCTGGGTCTCGGGATAGGCCTTGTCTTCTACGGCATCCACGTAGTTGCCGAAATGGCGAGCAGGCTGGCGACAGGGGGCGCCCCATGAGCCAGAGTTACGACGTGACCGTCACGGTCCACGAGGCCGAGATCGAGCTGATCGTCATGGGCGAGTGGGTGGGCCCGGACGAGAGCGTCGGCGTCATGAGCGGCGGGCTCGAGGACATGGTGCTCTGCTGGCAGGACGAGCAGCCGGTCGAGGACGAGGTGCTCAAGATCATCGGGGATGAGGCCGTTGAGCGGGCCTTCGAGACGGCGAGCGTCAAGGCTGGGGAGGAAGGGCCGCCCGAGCCGGACCCTGATTACCGACGTGAGGATTTGCTCGACAGGGAGACAAACCGATGACGACGTTCGACCCAGACAAGCCGCCGCCGGGCAGTACGGAGGAGGCCCTCTGCAATATGGGGGACGCCTGGAGAGAGTTCCTTGTGGCGTTCTGCCTCTCTCTAGGCGTCGACATTGCGGTCCACAAGCTCAACGCGCTCATAGTCTGGGTCTCCTCCAAGGCGTTCATCGCCAAGCCGGAGGGCCGGGACGATGGGTGATCTCTGCGCAGCGTGTTCCTCGCTCCTGGTCATGCTCGCAGTTCTTGCGATCATAGGCCCGCTCGCTTTCTGGCTGGGCTACAGACGCGGCTACAAGCCGGAGGGCCGGGATGATGTCTGAGGTCATGGCGATCGAGACCCAGGGCGCCGCCAGCCCGATTGCGAACCTCACCCGCGTCGCCGTGCTCCTGCGCGGCCCCGATGGATGGCGCTGCTACGAGGCCTTCCACATCCTGCCTCTCAGCGACAGATGGGAGGAGAACAAGGCTGCTGCGGCCGAATGGACGCGCACCTGGGGCAACAAGATCACGCCCAAGCAAGCCGGGCGCTACTTCAACATCACCGACGACATGGAGTTCGCCGCATGACCGAGGGCAAGCACACGCCAGACAAGCTCTATGCGTCGGTAGACGACCTCAACCGGCAAGAGGACTGGCCCGGCGTCACGCCGTTTGAGGAATGCTGCGACGACTTGGCCGGCGGCGCAGTCGTGTATGTGCTGGAAACGCACGAGAGAGAAGCCTCACCTGACATGCTGGCGGCGTTGAAGGGCGCACTCCAATTTTACGAGGCATATCGCCTGCATACTGGTGATATGGGTGACCGAGCGCGCGCGATAGACGCCGCCATCGCCAAGGCGGGGGGCCGGAACGATGGCTGAGATCGTTTGGACCTCGCCGTCGTCTCCTCTTGACGGCTGCCCAGTCATGGGCGTGGACTGCAATCACTGCAGGACGCTCAACGTCTTCGATACGACTCTCATCGACAACATCGACGCGCTCGACACGAAGGTCGTGATCCACTGTCGCGAATGCGACCACGAGCTGGTGATCTTCAAGGAGGAAGGCTCGGGCGGCCGGACGGTCTATGAGGGCGGTCTCCGCACCCCGCCAGAGGCCACCGCCACATGAGCCAGTTCCGCTACACCAAGGCAAAGCGCGACGATGTCAAGGTGCTCATCGGGATCGCTGCCGCATCGGAGGGCGGCAAGACCTGGTCGAGCATGGTCCTGGCGGATGCGCTCAGCGGCAATCTCCCCTTCGCGTGCGTCGACACCGAGCGCAACCGCGCGAAACACTACAGCGATGACTTCGATTTCGAGCATTTCCCGCTCGGCCCGCCCTTCGCGCCGGCGCGCTTCCTGGAGAAGGTGAAGGAAATCGAGAAGCGCGGATTCCCAGCCGCCATCATCGACAGCACCAGCCATGAATGGAGCGGCATTGGCGGCGTCCGCAACATGGCGGAGAACGCGAGTGGAGAGTCGGCGGCGAAATGGGCGAAGCCGAAGGAGGAGCATTTCAAGATGCTCAACGGCCTGCTCCAGGCCGATATCCACATCATCTTCTGCCTCCGGGCCCGCGAGAAAATCAAGTTCGTGCCCAACCCGGAGAACCCGAAGAAGAATATCGTGGTGCCGATCGGCTGGCAGCCGATTTGCGAGCGCGATTTCATGTACGAACTAACCCTGTCCTTCACGCTGATTCCCGACGAGCCGGGCGTCATCCAGGACTCTCTTCCGGGAAAATGCCCGGACAAGTTTAGGCCCCAGTTTATGCCGGGGACGCAGATCAGCAGCGAGGCAGGTCACAACCTGCGAAAGTGGTGCAACGGTGCAACGCTGCCGTGGCCGCGCGAGCTCCTGAGCGACGCCATGAACGCCGCCCAGCAGGGCAGTGTGCGCTTCCGCGACTGGTCGCACTCGACGAGCGAGGACGACCGCGTGCAGCTCACCCCCTACCGTCGCAAGCTGATCGAGACGGCGAAGAAGGCGGACTTCAATCTCGCCGGCACGCTCGCTCCGCCCGAGCCCGTCGAGGACGAGCCGGACCGGCCGGCCGCCGATGACTATTCCGAGCGCTACGAGGAGAACAATGAGCCCGAGGAGGGCACCGAATATCTCGGAGACGAGGGAGCCATGCCGGCTCTTGACGGCCAGGACGGCCAGGACGACCGGCCCGACGATCCCGACCAGCCGCAGGGAGGCCTGGGTCTCTGATGCCGAAGCACCGCGCGAGCCGTGTTGATACCGTCGTCCGCAGCGCGTGGCGATCGGACAACGACCGCCTTGACGATGCACAAGGGCCGATGGCGGTGGCCTCCGGCACGCTGGTCCGGTGCCGCGGCTGCCGCAAGCTCGTCAGGCTGAGCAAGGCGATCAACATCGCCGACAAGCTGCCCCCGAACGATCCTGGCGGCCCCTGGGCCTGCCGCCCCTGCGTCGGCGCCGCGATGAGGCGGGAGGATGAAGAAAGGAAGGACGATGGCTGACGGATCCCCGGAGCCGACGATCACGGTGAACGGACAGACGCTCAACACAGGTCAGGCCATGACCATGCGCGTCGCCATGGAGACCTTCGCCATAGACCTCACGTGCGCAAGGATGGCGAAGACGGACACGGTAAACGCCATAGATCAGGCATATCTGATTCGCATCCGCGAGATTCGCCAGTTCATGTACGCCAGAAGGGCCGGCTGAGCGATGCCGCGCTCACGTTCCTGTCCAAGTTGCCTTCGCTCGAAGACATGATGCCGACTCTGACGATCGAGGCGATTCAGACCAAGGCGCTCGAGCGCGACCGCGCCAAGAGGGGATACCAGGGCCCCTACCTGATCGAGGATTGAGTGATGGGCTACCAGAAATGCCGCCAGTGCGGCTTCATCGGCTTCATCCTGTACGGCTCGGTCTGGCGATGCCGCTGCGGCCACGAGATGCCGGTATCTGCGCAGCCGCCCGATGGCTACCGCAAGCTGGTGACGCCGCCGCCAGGCGCGAACGTCCGCTACGAAGACTGCTTCCCCGAGAGCTGCTGCGAGGGCGCGCCGGCGGCGATACCGATGGAGAAAGATGATGGCTGAGGGCACGGACTTCCCGGAATCGAACAGCGCGCTCCTCGCGCCGCCCGGCAGCGAGAACGTCTACGACCTGCCCGTGCACCGCAGCGAGGCCGGAGTCATATCGTGCTGGCGGCTGACGCCCGAGGAGATTGCGGAGGTCGCCAGGACCGGCGTGGTCTGGCTGCATGTGGTGGGGACGACGCATCCGCCCCTCTTGGTGCGGGGCGACCGTCCGTTCGAGCCGGCGCCTTCAAGCGCCCCGGCGGACGAGGGGACCTGAAATGAGCACTGATTCCAGACCCGACATCATCGCGACCAAGCCCTCCATCGCCGAGCTCGAGAAGATGATCGATCAGTACGGCTCAAATCGTCTGGAGCTTGGGCCGGAAGGCCAGGTGCTTCTTCACTCTGAGCCCCGTGGCAGTGCCGAACCTTCGTTGCCATCCTATCACATCGTCGTCGGCGATGCGCATGCGAGCATCTATCTGGGAGGGACTCTTCACCAGGGTGATTGCCTGGACGTAATGAAGGCACTCGACGATCATTCGGTGGATTTGGTTCTGTGTGACCTACCCTACGGCACAACGCAAAACAAATGGGATAGCGTCATTCACCTTGAAGAATTGTGGAAACAATATCGCCGAGTTGTCAGGCCACGAGGAGTTATTGCGCTCTCTTCCCAAGGTATTTTCACCGCGCGCCTCATACTTAGCAACGAAGCTTGGTTTCGGTATAAGTTTGTTTGGGTAAAGAGTAAGCCAACTAATTTTCTCAATGCAAGGCGACAGCCCTTACGACAACACGAAGACATATGTATTTTCTATGGGAGTCAGCCCGAGTACCGACCCGTGATGTCGCAAGGCGAACCTTATGACAAGGGAACTAGGAAAGCTCAATACACCGGTAGCTACGGAGATTTCAAACCAGTTCAAGTTAAAAGTGATGGTCAACGTTTCCCGACAGACACACTCTATTGTAAAACGGCCGAGAGCGAGGCTGGCGGCCGTGTTTGGCATCCAACACAAAAGCCAGTAGCTCTCGGGCGCTATCTTATTCGATTGTTCACCGGGGAAGGCGATGTCGTCTTGGATAATGCCTTCGGGAGTGGTAGCTTTCTTGTGGCGGCCGCGCTCGAAGGCCGACGTTTTGTTGGAATTGAAAAAAACGAAGAAGTTCATCTCTTCAAAGAACAGCGGATTGATTACATGGAGGTTGCTAGATTGCGCCTAGCGGAGGTTGAGACCGCTATTAGAAACAAGGAAGATCCTGCACCCTTGTATTCAGATCTACAACCTCGCGCAAAGCCTGTCTTGACTGGCCGAAGGGGCATGGTCGACGTCGACGCAATCATTCGCCCACCCTTGAGGGAAGCCGTATGACCCCGCTTGGACCAGTCTACAACGAACGTTCCTGGGCGATCGACCTCATTGGTCACTTGAAGCAACTCGCCCAAGAAAGAGATCGTTCCATCAAAGATGCTGGGGGAGAACAAACAATACGTGCCGAGGGCGGCGTGTTGTTCCCAGACGTCCTTCTTTTCGGCGACAGAGCGACAGCGCGCATCCTTCAAGGCTGGGAACTCAAGATGCCCGACACGAGCATCCTTGACGCCGAGTTCCGGCAAAATGCAGAGGCGAAGGCAAGAGCGCTTGGTTTGGACAGTTTTCTACTATGGAATGTATCGAACGCACACCTGTATGTGCGTTATCCGGAAACGGAGAACTACGCCCTAGAAAACACGTGGTCAGACCTGATCGATATTACGGACCGAGCAAGCGTGGTTCCCAATCGACAACGATGGGAACAATTGGCAGCTGATATTGTCAGCTATCTTAACGATCTATTTGATAGAGATGTGCTGGAAGGTCGGCCGTTTATTGACTCTTATCGTAGTGGCGGCATCACGGCTCTTATCATGGAAAATACGGGCCTGGTGGAATACACGCTCAAGGAGGCCTCAAAACGAGATGCGCGACTTCGAGCTGAAATGACACTTTGGTGGGGTAGATATCAAAGCGAATATATTGGCACTTCCATGGAACTTTTACTCGCCCAAGCCGTTATCGCGAATTGGGTTGCGAAGATATTGTTCGCGCATATCTTGAGAGAAAACGATGCAAGAGCACAGCGCGTTGCAGATATCCAGGAGGAGACAACGCCAACCCAAGCATTACAACTGTTTCGCACGCTATCGCACGATTGTAATTTTTGGACCATATTTTCGGACAGTTTAGGCCTGGCTACTCTTCCGGACAAACCATGGCGCGAACTCAAGCAATTCAACAGCCTGCTGACCGACCTGAGAGTAGGGGCGGTCGATCAAAGCCAGCTCGGCGGGATACTCGAGGCCACGGTCGAGGTTGCTAGAAGAAAACTTCGCGGCCAATACCCGACGCCCATGCCGCTCGCGCGAATTCTCGTAAATCTATGTATTAGAGATATTGTGAACGACCGCCTTCTAGACCCCTGTTGCGGAAGCGGGACCATTGCACGAGCGGCACTTGAGCAGAAGCTGAATGCGAACGTATCGCCCGAAGAAGCAGCGGCATCCGTTTTCGCTGGAGATCAAGACCCACAAGCGGCCCAGATCGCTACCTTTGCGCTAGCCAATCCAAGTTTGATGAATACGGCGTTGCGAATATTTCAACGGGACGCGTTCTCACTTACACCAATAACCGAGCTTGAGTTCCGTAAGGGGAGGCTCGCATTGGACGTATGACGAACGCAGGGCGCGAGTTTTCCACGACTGGAGTGAGGCCGAGGCGAAAATGAAGGAGTTGCTGAAAGATCCGGCAGCACGATTCGCACAGAAAGCGGATGAATAGGAACGCCAATGCCTGACCTCATATCCTTTCAGGAAATCGAGCCGGAGCCCGTCCTGCTTAGCCACGCGGAGCGGCGGCGGTTCTTCTACTACGCCCGCTGGCAGGCGTATCAGACGATGATGATGGGCGTCCAGTCTCAACGCCTGCCCGGCAATTTCCTCACGACACGCTTTCAGGAAGAGGCCATGCGCTGGCTCGAGGTCGCGCGTGACGTTTTCCCGCTCACTAAGAACGGGGAGACGTGCAGCATCGAGGACATCCTGAATGGGAAAGAGCCTGCTGAGCACAAGGAGGGCGGGTGATGCGCGTCAGGATCGGCAACGTGGTCAGCCTCAAGATCGGCCCTCCAAAGGCGGTCGGACGAAGCGATATCCAGATGCCCTTCATCCGTGAGATCGAGGTCGAGACGGGCAGCGGCGACGTGCTGACCATCGAGTTGGGCGCCTGGGATGCGCGGCACCTCGACGGGAAGGATGGCTCATGACCTTCCAAGAGGCGCTCGCCCGCATCACCGACCCCGAGCGGGGGGACTGGTACATGCACCGCGGCGCCGGCGGTCCCGAGGTGGCCGTCGTCGAAGATATCCAGCCGGTCTACCCCTGCGGCTCACGGGTCCGCTCGGCCGAGATTCAAATCAACGGCGGCGCCGATCGCAGGCTCGGCGCCGAGGACCTCAACGCCAACGACTGGACCACAGACTGGATACCGTTCTGATGCCTGGACACAGTGGCGGCTTGGGCGACGCGCCCATTGAGAAGCGCTACCGCAAGCATATGCGGCGGCTGGCGAAGCGGCTGAATCGGGAGTTCAACGGCGCCCTCCCGCGTGGCAGGCGTCACACCGGCTTCGTGATGCTGGTGTTTCCTTTCAACGACCATGACGGGCGCTGCAACTACGCTTCCAATGCGTCCCGTGAGGACGTGGTGGTGCTCCTGCGGGAGCAACTGCGTCGCTTCGAGGGCGCCCCAGATGACGAGGGGCATGCGTGATGGGCACCAAGGCCGAACCCGGCGAGTTCGACTGCCACGCCGCCGCCGCTCCCGACGAGCCGACCTTCACGCTGCGCGCCAACGACCCGATCGCGCCCGAGGTCGTGCGCTTCTGGCTCAGCCGCTACCTGGAGACCAAGACGGCGGACAGATCCCTCTCGGTCGATGACATGCAGCGCTGCGTCGATAAGGCGATGCAGGCCGAGAAAGTCGCCCAGGCCATGATGAAATGGAAGATAAAGCAAGAGGCTCTGGAAGCGATGGAAGCAGAGCATCCCGACGCGGATCCCGACGACGGGGCGCCGGCCGCCATCTCGTCGGCCGAGCTGATTGAGCGCACCGACACGCCGGAGATACGGGGCGCCGTCGATCCGCAGGGCGGCGGGAGACATACGTGAGCGAGGACACCTATCCGGCGCCGGTGCACGGGTGGATGTGCTTTCACTGCGGCGAGACGTTCCACACCGAGAACTCCGCCCGCAATCACTTCGGCATCGACCCCGATGCCATCCCGGCCTGCAAGCTCGGCGGCGAGCACATCCGCGCCGAGCTGCGCCGCTTCCGAGCGGTGGAGCACCACCTCCGCAACACGCTGGACCGGCTCTACAGCCTGCGCGAGATGCTCGACGGCGCCCCGCCGACGGGCATGGACGCGGACACCCTCTACAACCTCTGCCAGGAGGCAGTCGACGCCATCAACCAGGGAGAACCATCATGACGAGAATCAAGCTCGAAGACCTCGGCATCGAGATCAGCGAGGAGAAGCTGCTGGAGAGCGCTGCCGAGCTGATCGCCCGCAACGCGATGAGCGACGTTGGCCGCGGTCTGTACGAAGAGCCCGCCGACGTTCTCGGTGATGTCTCAGACACCGGCCACTTCCGCGAGCGGCTCGAGAAGCGCATCAACGAGAAGATCGACGAGGCGATCGACAACGTCGCCGCGAAGCATGTGCTCCCGAATATCGAGGAGTTCATTGAGGGCTACTGCCTCCAGAAGACCAACGAATGGGGCGAGGCGAAGGGCGAGCCCAAGACGTTCACCGAATACTTGGTCGAGCGCACAACCCAGTGGATCGGTGAGGAGGTCGATCACGAGGGGAAGGCCAAGAACCCGCGCGACAGCTACCACTGGCGGTCTAAGTCCACGCGGATGGCCTTCTACATCGACAAGCACCTGAACTTCCACATGCAACGGGCGATGGAGGCCGTCGTGGGGAGTGCTCTGCCGACGCTCGAAAAGGGCCTGAATGAAGCGCTGGCCATCAGCATCAAGAAGGCGGTCGAGCAAATCCGCGTGGCGGTCGGGACCAAGAATTAGGACATGGCACCGCCTCTCCAAGACCCCTACGACGAAGATTTCCACCAGGAGTTTGAACCTATGAGCAAGCACTCCGCCAAGGTCGCCGGCGTGACCTATGAGGGACGCCAGTCCGTCATCGCTTTCTGCCACGCCGGCGACGACGTGACGCTCCGCCGCGAGCCCGAGAACCGCTATGACCGGAACGCCATCGCGGTCGACAGCAAGTTCGGCCAGATCGGCTACGTCCCGAAGGCGCTCGCCGCCCACCTCGCGCCCAAGCTCGACAGCGGTGAGGTCGCCACCACCGAGATAATCGCCATGACCGGCGGCAGCTCGCGCTATCCGACCCAGGGCGTTGAGATCGCGATCAAGCTGAGCCCCGACCCCAAGCCCTTTGACGATTCGGCCGATCTGGTGATCCCATGACCGACGTTGTGGACATGAAGGGCAGGCCGACCGACGGGCCACCGGCCGAGAAGAAGGTCGACGAGATGCTCTGCAAGATGGTGGAGGAACTTCTGCGAGAGGCGCGCGCCGGAAACCTGGTCGCCCTCGCCTTCGTCACGGGGCACTGGGATGGGGACACAACCGCCGGGCTCGCGGGCGAGTTCAACATGAGCATGGTGGGCGAAGCCCACGTCCTTGCTCATAGCATGTCCTCCCGGATGCTCGGCCTGCATCAACACGACGAGTCGTGATGCTGACCGCCTCCATGATCCGCTTCGTCGCCGAGAGCAACGCGATCGAGGGCATCCACCGCGAGCCCTATGCGCGCGAGATCAACGCCCATATCGAGTTCCTCGAAAGCGCCGAGGTGACCGTCAAGACGCTCGAGCGCTTCGTCAAGGCGGTGCAGCCGGGCGCCAAGCTCAGGCGCCGCAAGGGCATGAACGTCCGCGTCCGCAGCTTCGTCGCCCCGCGCGGCGGGCCGGATATCGAGAAAGAACTCGCGGCACTGCTCACCGACCCCATTGAGGCCTACGAGCGTCACATCGCCTACGAGAACCTGCATCCCTTCCAGGATGGCAACGGGCGCTCGGGCCGCGTGCTCTGGCTGCGCGACATGGGCGGGCTCGACTGCGTCCCGCTCAGCTTCCTGCACACGTTCTATTACCAGACGCTGGAGAACTCCCGATGACAGAACAAGCCGAAGCTGATTTCCACAATCCTATGTCCGCCTTCCTTTCCGCGCTCGTGCCGATGGTGCCGAGCCTGGAAGCGCAGGAGGTGATCAGGCACATCTTCGGTGCCGTCGGGCCGGGCCAGAACGACCGGCATATGCAGCACTGGAATCAAGGCAAAACGATCCAACAAAGCGGCGGTGATGTCCCGAAAAAACACGAGAACGAGCACGCCGTTGGCCTCTACGACCAAGAACTGCGCCCCGTTCTGATCGAGACGCTTCTGAAATGGATGAAGGATCACGGTGCGGACATCAGCGACTACGTCGTTCCCAAGTCCACGAATAGGCTGTGCGCCCTGCACCGCGGCTACAGGATCGAAAACAATCCGGTGAGGGCGGAGATCGAGGTCTACCGCCCCGATTTCACCTTGGCGAAGCAATGGGACTACACGAAGGGCGACATAGATTCGATCCCCGCATTCTCGATGGTCCGCCTCGCGATCGACCGTGACATCGAAGAGAGGCTCAGCGAATGAGTGTGGCTGAAGAACCGACAAGGCTGGTCCGGATCGGCGAGAAGCGGTGCGCGCGCTGCCAGGACGATTCCCAGCCCGATCGCTGGGAGAAGGTGTTGCTGCACCGCCCACGGAGCGATGGCAGTCAGGTGGCCGGGGTTGACCCCTGCCTCGCCGACCTGGTGAGGGCGCTCAACCACGACGGATTCCAGACGGTCGGCTCGTGCTGCGGGCACGGCCGGCGGCCGGCTTCGATCATCCTTGAGGCAAGGCCCGGCTGCGGCTGGGAGGACGATCTTGAGATGGTGATCCTCCCGCGCAGCGAGAGCGCGGAGAAGCTCGATCACCTCTGGCCGCCCATCTGGCCGAAGGAGGGAGGGGGCCGGGACGATGGGTGAACGCGCCGCCATCGAGGAATTGCACGAGTCATTTTTGATCGAGAATTGCAGCCGGTGGTCGGGGCATCGGTGCGGGCGCGAGACGCCGAGTCGGCCCCATGAATGCTGCAACACCGCATCGTGGGAACCGTACCGACGCCACGCCCGGCGCGCCGAGCTCCGAGAAGAGGCCGAACAAGCGGCCGTCGAAGCGAGGTATCTCACCTATGGGGAAGGCCCCTTTTGATGGCCGGGCGCCGCTCCTTCGAGGGCGACCACGACCACGCCGGCAAGTCCGAATTCGGCATCCTGCTGCTCCGACTCCGCAAGCGCCATTTCGAGACCTATGCCGAGCAAGGTGCCCGCCTCGGCTTCTCCGCCGGCTATATCAAGTCGTCGGGTTCTGACAGCGGCGCGAAACTCGGCCGCCCGAGCCCCACGATGCGTCGAGCCGTCGTCGAGAACTACGACCTCACCACCAACGAGTACGAGGCCGCGCTCGGCCGCGAGCCACTCGGGCACGATGGCGCATGACGGCTCATGCGCAGAGGACGCAAAAGACCTCGCAAGAAGACCCGCCTCGGGAAGGGGAAGCGTCGATGGAATGGTGTGTTTCGCGAGATGGCCATCAAACAGGAATGGACGTGTCCGCTCTGCGGCGGGCATCTTCATGACGGGCGCCCCGTCGATATCGACCACATCAGGCCGATCTCGCTCGGCGGTGACAACAGCGCGCTCAACAAGCAGCTCACGCACTCCACCTGCAATGTCGCGAAGGGCAACAAGTGGGATGGGGTGTCCGGGTGGCCACCGCAGGAGACCTGAAAGGATCGTCTGACACATGCAGGGTACGCTGAAGAGATGGAACGACGAGCGGGGCTACGGCTTCATCATCCCTGATGACGGCTTGGCCGACGTGTTTCTCCACGCGAGCGAGCTGCCGCTCGAACACGATTCGCTGCCGCGCGGGACCGAGCTCGGTTTCGATATCGAGACGCGCCCGGACGGCAAGCGAGCGGCCACCAACGTCAACGTCATCAAGATCGGCATCCCGGCTCCGACTGAATCGGCCGCTCCCATGCGGAGTTCTACTATGGCGCCTCGATCGGCACCCCGCCCGGCGCCCGCGCCCCAAGGCAAGGCCCCGGAGCGGAACGGGCTGTGGACCCGCGAACAGCGATCGGAGCTCGCGAAGCACGTCGGGGATGAGCTGTTGTCGCTGGCACGCAGCCCGACAGTCGAAGATGGCTCCAACCGTGTGGCCGCTGCCCGCCTACTCCTCGAAGCCCTCTCCGAGGACGCCCGCGAGAGCTACCCCGATTGATGTTCGCCGGCCTCGCCGCTTTTTTCGGCCTCCATCGTCATCGTGGCGGCATAATTCGACATCCCCTGCCGCCAGAGGATGATGAGATTCATGTCCAGCTCACGCTCAACTGCTTCACCTGCCAGGAGACCTTCGTGCCGGCGCGAGGCTTCATGCACGTCGCCCCCGACCCCACCATCGATCCGGTGCCGGTCTGTGCGAAGTGCAAAGACTATCTGGTCGAGTACCAGGAGGCCTTCGACTGCCACTTCCATCCTGCTGATAGCGGAGAAAACGCATGCCCATGAAGGTGATCTACAAGTATTGCATTGCGATTCTGGACTCGTCCTATGTCGCCATGCCGAAGGACGCGGAAATCCTCAGCGTCGGTGTGCAGGAAAGTCGGAAGATCGTCATCTGGGCGATCGTCGACAGCGAAGCACTGATAGTTCAACGCCGTATTCATCTGCGGGGCACTGGGCATGAGGCACCACCCGATTCAGCACGTCACCTCGGCACCGTCATGGACGATCCCTTTGTCTGGCACGTTTTCGATGGGGGAGAGGTGGTAGGATGACCCCTGACGCCTACCTGCGCGCCGCGCGCTGCCCCGCCACCCTCGAAGCGCAGAAATTCGGGCTCTGGGAAATCTGGCGCGCGCCGATGGTGCCGAGCCTGAGCCGCTGCTCCTCCCTCCGAATCTGGACCGCCGCGCTCTTCCGCTACACCGAGGCCACCATCCACCTCGAGTCGCCCGGCGAGGTGGTGATGGAGGACAGCCTCGGCGAGCTCCGCCAGCATCTGCCGATTTGGCTGCGCGCCCACGGCCGCGTGCTCGTCACCGGGCTCGGACTCGGCTGCGTCGTTCGCGGCCTGCTCGCCAATCCTCGCGTCGAGCGCATAGACGTGATCGAGATCGACCGGGACATCTGCGACGTGATCGGGCCGGAATTCGCCGGATCGGGCGAGAACTCCGACGATCGGGTGAACCTGATCGAAGGCGACGCGCTCACCTACCCCATCAACGTAAGAGACCGCTGGGACTGCGCTTGGCACGACATCTGGGTAGACGAGAGCGCCGGCGCCCCGAATCTTCAGGTCTTTCACGCCGAGCTGATCACCCGCTTCATGCCGGCGGTGCGCGGCCAGCAGGGCGCGTGGAAGCTGCCTCGGTTCATCGCCCGCCGCGCGCCCACGGTAGCCGGGCTCCGATGACCATGCCTTTTCCCGATGAGGTTCACCCCGAACTCCGATCCTTCATCACGAACAGAGGCACGGCGGTCCAGAAGGAATGGCTACGCCTGCACGATGCGGCCAAGCCGCGTGGACTGCGCGAAAGGCTCAATCCCGAGGCGCATCGCGCGCGGCTCAAGAGAGAAGGCCTCGAATCCTGGTATCGCTTACCCGAGGAAAAAATGCGATGGAATTGAGCGAAGGCCGATGGGCCGTCAAGTTCACGAAGCTCGGCCACGGCAAGCCCTATGTGCGGATGTGCAACGACACTGAGGCAGTCGAGATCGACGGCGAGACCTATCTCCCGTTTCCCTTCGATGTGGAGACTATCGATGCGCCGCTCGATTTGAACTTCGGACTTCGGTTCACGTTTCCAAACTCCATCTTGCCAGCGCTGTGTGAGAACCATGACCGTGTAACGCTGATCGGCCGCAAGCCAGATGGAACCGTCGGTCGAGGCGAAGCTCGAATCAAAAACATGGTCCTCAACTGGAATTCCAATCCCGAGGTGAACAACGAGCTTCTCGTCTACATCGCGCCGAGCTTTGGCCATGAATAATTGCCCCGACTGCGGGAGCAACGCCCTCGATCGCGACGAGGTGGATATCGGCGTCGGCACCCAGACCGGACCATGGCGCTGCCTCGACTGCGGATGGGAGGAGAAGGCGCCGGACTTCGACGACGACTTCGTGACCGCCGGCCGCTTGGTGGCCGCTGAATAGCATGCTCGTAGCTCCCATCGCCCGGATCGAGGCGATCGACAAGGTCACCCTGAACGGCCGCCTCGTCGCCTGGGAGCACAAGATGGGCCCCTGGACCCGGCCTACTTTCCGGGGCTGGTTCCACGGACTCTTCCACCATGACGAACTCGTCGCCGTAAGTGCCGCTGGCGACTTGATTCGCCCGAACACCGTGGATGGACTAACTCGCGAGCATGCCTTCGAGCTCGCCCGCCTGTGCGCCGCGCGGCCGGGCTTGAACCGCGTCATGCTCCGCCTCTGGCGCGAGTTCGTCTTTCCCGACCTCTGCCGTGCCCACGGGTGGGGATGGGCGATCTCCTACCAAGACGCCGTGCTCCACACCGGCAACCTCTACCGGCACGACGGCTGGGTCCGCATCGGCACCTCGCGCAGCGGCAACGATGCCCGCTCGGGCCGAAAGGGGCGCAACAAGGTGGTCTGGGGATGGCACCAGAGCCCCCTGGAGCGCGCCGCGCGCGCTGTGTGAGGAGGAGAGAGATGGTGGGAGGCATCGCGGAAAAGGTGCTCCTTGAGCGCCTGATCAAGAAGATGGACGACCTGGAGGCCAAAGGGCTGGCCCCCGAGCAGCAATTGGCCGAGCTCAGGCGGTGGATGGAACAGGCGAAGCGCGCCGCCGAGGGCGGCTGGCTCTGACTATGAAGCGCCTCCCGATGGCCCGAGCCCGCGAGGTCGCCAAGGCGATCGACGCCGACTACGTCATCATCCTCGCCGCCTCCCGCCCGGACGACGCCGGCGTCCGCACCGGCGAATTCGTCTGGTGGGGGCGCAACCGCCAATCCTGCCGCGATGCCGACGCCGTCGGCCAGATGGTCAAGGCAATTTCCGACACGGAGAACCCCGATGGCTAAAGCTGCCCCCGAACTCACCTCAGATGACTGGCCACCCCGGTTCCATTGCCACGTGCCAGGGGTGTTCAAAGCCCTCGCCGGGGAAGGCTACGGGCTTTTACTCGCCCCGCTCGCCGGCGATCTGAAGTTGATCGCGGAGCGCGCGATCGAGCTCGACGATCCAAAGCTCCTGAGGTTGCTGAAACACATGGGTCTGCTGGAAGAAGGGGAGGAGAACGATGAGGACTTGGAGTAAGGAAGCGACCGCGAGCGCGAGGCTGTTCAATATCGGCTGCACCAACGCGCGCAAGGCGATCGTCAACATCCGGCAGATCGCCTCGGCGCCGCCCGACCCCAACCCTCGCCATCGCCGCAACCTTCTCTCTCACCGATTTGGGGAATTGGATGACGCCATCGAGGTCCTGACCTCAGCCCGCGACGGCCTGCACGCGGCGGTTCTCCCGCCGGATGGAGAAACACCATGAGCGACGAGCCGAGAAAGAGGATCTGGATCACCCCCAACCGTTACGGGGCGCTGATCGCCACCCCGTCCGAAGTGATCGGGATGCGCGGGGGCGGCGTCAGCACCGAATACGTCCTCGCCTCAATCGCTGACCGGAACAAGCGCGAGCGGAACACACTTCTGGAATTGGTGAAGGGACTCAGCGAAACGGCCGGTCTGCAATGGCACCTAATACACGGTGCAGGGGGCAAGACGTTGAATGCCAAACTCCGTGCCGCTCTGGCCGACTGCAAGGAGGATTCCGATGGCTGAACTTCTGATCAAAATGCCCGAGGCCGCGCCAGGCGAGCGCGGCGTGCAACTCACATTTGATGAGCCCGTACCGCCCCCGGCGTTCGTCGAGATCGAAGATGAGAACGGCGTCAACCGCTACCTGCCCGCCTCGCTCTACGAGGCCGAGCGGGAACTCAACCGGGAGCTCGTGGAGGCGTTGGGTCCGTTGGTCACTGAGATCGACGACATCATGACGTTCACCAACCTCACGACAGCGGCTACGAAGGCGCGTAATACTGCCAAAGCCGCCCTTGCCAAGGCCAAGGCGCGGGAGAAGGGCGATGACTGATGAAACTCGGCACGAACTCAGCGCCGCACTACGTCGCGAAGGCGAGCGGATAGGAGAACTGCGGCCGAACCTGCCGGCCGCCGCCGCCCGCGAGCTCGACCGGCTCACGCGCCAGCGCGACATGCTGCTGGAACTGGTGAAGCTGGCCGGCAACGGCGGCTGCCAGCGTTGCATCGGCCATCCCTTGGTGCGGAACCATTCAGAGTTCTGCCGCCGTCGTGAGGCCGTCATCGCCGAGTGCGGGGAGGAGTAATTATGGATACGACAGAAATCAGGGAAAATCTGCAAATATCACTCGATCAAGCCAACAGGCGGGTTGAGGCCGCCAATGGTCATCTGCAGCGGATTGTCGCCGAAAGGGACGATTTAGAGGCGGCACTTAGAGTTTGTACCAAAATATGGGGGGAGGACGCTAAGAGGGACGACGCCGCCAACGCCGAGTGCGAGGAGGAGACGAGCGATGCCTGAGACCAGAGCCCGCCTGTGGGTCGCCGAGTTCACAGGGAAGCACATCGAAGGAACCGCGTACCTGGCGCTGCCCAAGAAGCAGGACGGCTTCGAGACCCCCTACATCCTCGAGGCTCTTGCGCCGCAGTGGCAGCCCATCGAGACCGCGCCGGGAGGGGCGAAGTACATCTGGATCGCGGATGCTCACTACAGCATGGTCGGCTACTTCTCCGAATTGAGAAAACGATGGGAGACATTGGACGAACCGCGCACCGTCATCCGCAACCCGACTCACTGGCAACCGTGCCTATTGCCGTCTTCACGGGCTAGAGCCGAAGAGATCGACCAGCTCAAGCACGAGCGGAACATTCTGCAAGGCGCCCTCGCAAAGCTCGTCATGTGCCTGGAGGATGGCGGCAGCGCCGGCGGCGGAACACGATCAGGGGACGGCCTGCTTCCTGCAATGGAGACGGCCCGCACCGCCCTGGCCGAATGCGAGAACGACCAATGACGCCGAAGCAAAAGCCCTCTCTGGGTGACAAGATCGCCGCTCGACTGGACAAGCCCGCCTTCGACCCCACCCCTGTCAAGGCGCCCGAGAAGATCGTGCTGCATCGAGGTGGCTGGCGACCCGTGACACCGGGCTATGCGGGTCTCCCCTACGATGAGACCCTGTACGTTCGCGACGACGTGGCAGAGCAAGACAGGCGCGAGCGAGATGCGCTGTGGATGGCGCTGGAAGGTCTGATGGAGCTTCTCGAAATCCGGGAGGCCAGCGACACGATGCCGCCGCTCTGCCAAATGGAGGAGGACCGGCTGGCGGACGCCCGCGCCGCCATCGCCAAGTGCCAATCGGAATCCGACTGAGAGCCACCCTGAAGCAAGAAGGGCCGCCCCGAAGGACGGCCCCAGCCATTCGTCCCTGTGCAGCTACTCAAGCTGCGGAGGATCGGCTCCGTGGCCCCAGGCACCGGACATCGGCTCGTCGCTCACGTCGCCCCGCACCGTGACCACAACCGCAAGCGGCGGCTCGATCACCAGGGGCGCCTCGGGAAGCGCAGTCGGCGGCAGCGTCTCGAAGTCGAGGCTGAAGAGCAGGTCATAGAGCGGATCGCGATCCACCACGATGACGTACTCCACGCTCGGCATCTCCCATCCGGTAAGGCCGGTATGGTCGCTCGCCGCGAAGCCGATGCCCGCGTTCAAGAAAACCATGAGTCCCAGCGCCGCGAACGCGGAAAGCCCGAAGGCGCGGGACAGGATTCGGTATCGGAAGTTGGGATTCGCCATCATTTCCTCCTTGGTTAGAAGCCGGGCTCAGTCGTCGAGCGAGATCGGCGGCGCGGACGTGTCGATGGCCACCCTGGTCGCGTCGGTCCAAGCATGGGACCCCGACTTGCCGTGAGAGGCCTTAGCCTCAATGCAGTAGCACACGCGTCCATCGATATACAGCGTGACGCCGGTGATGATCCCGGTGAAGCCGTCGAT